>CAXBNI010000001.1:0-1548106 GCA_963977105.1 uncultured Micavibrio sp.
CGAATACTGATATTATCAATGGCTTTGAAGATATTACAACGGGTACAGGCGACGACACGGTTAATGGTACAGCAGCTAAAAACATCATTGATACAGGTGCAGGCGCAGACTATGTCACAGCTGGCGGCGGCGATGATACGGTATATGGTCAAGCAGGCGCAGATACAATATACGGTGATGCTGGTAATGACTACATTTACGGCGGCACGGACGATGACACATTAATTGGTGGCGCGGGCAACGATACGCTTGCTGGCGAAGGCGGTAATGATACGGTCGATTATAACCTTGATGGCGGCGCAGGCGGCATAGTTGTAGACCTATCCACAGGCACGGTCACGGTTACAGATACAAATGGCGATACAGATACGCTTACTGGCATCGAAAACATTATCGCAACCGCGCAATCTGATACATTTACAGGTGATAATACAACAGCCAACACATTCGATGCAAAAGGCGGCGAAGATTGGGTTGACCAAAGCGCTGATATGGCGAAAGTTATCGTTGACCTTGGCGCAACGACGATGACAGATGCTGGCGGTAACTCAGACACTATTATTGACGTTGAAAACTTCGATGCCGGTGCGGGTGACGATACAATTGATGGCTCAGCTGTTGCTAATACAATTTTGGGTAATAATGGCGCAGATGTTATTAACGGCCTTGCGGGTAATGATTACCTTGATGGCGGCGCCGGCGCTGACGTTATTGATGGCGGCGCTGATGATGACCAAATTATTGGTGGATCGGGCGCTGATACGCTTACGGGCGGCACAGGTAACGACACGTTAACTGGCGATGCAGGCGCAGATACGCTTTATGACGGCATTGGTGTAGACATTATGAACGGTGGCGCTGATGATGATATTATCGTGGCTTACGATGATAATGGCGCTGAATCAGATACTTATGATGGTGATGGCGGCAATGATACGCTAGATATGAGCAGCTTTGATGATGCGATCACGATAAACCTTGATGCGAACACGACGAACACAGGCGATGTGATCGCTGAACTTGAATCTGTATATACAGGCTCTGGTACGGATACCATTACAGGTACGGCTGGGGCGAATACAATTATTTCAGGTGCTGGCGCAGACCATATTACAGCGGGCGCAGGCGATGACAATATTCAGACAGAAGCTGGCAACGACACAATTATTGGCGGCGCGGGTGCCGATACAATTGATGGTGGCGCGGATGAGGATACTGTTGATTACTCAGCGCAAGGCTCAAATGTCTATGTCAACTTCTCTAGTGGAACAGACACCGTAACAGGCGCAACGACAGACACCTTAATCAGCATTGAAAACGTCATTGGTACGAACTTTGATGATACATTCACGGGTAATGATGGCATTGCTGAAATATTTACAGCAGGCACTGAAGGTGCGAATGGTGATTTGCTTGATTACAGTGCGATTGGCGCTACGGATTTAGTCATTGACCTGAACGCCGGCACAATGACGGATGCTGGCGCGGCGACAGATACGATCACAGGTTTTGAAAACGTCAATACGGGCGCAGGAGCTGATACGATTACAGGGACGGCGACGAAGAACGTTATTGATGCATCTTCAGGCATCAATACGATCAACGCGAGCGACGGCGACAATACAATTACAGCCACAACAGGCGCAGATGTTATTACATCGGGCACGGGCGCGGACCTTATCGATGCGGGTGCGGGTGACAATGATATTAGCGCAGGCGCAGGTAATAACGACATTACGACCACCACAGGCGCTGATACAATTGTTACAGCGGGCGGTGATGATACAATTGACGCAGGTGCGGGCTTAAATACAATTACTGCGGGCGATGGCCTAAATACGGTTACTACAGGCGATGATAAAGACGAGATCACGACAGGCACGGATAAAGACATTATCACCGCAGGCGCCGGCGACAACACAATTACTGCGAGCGACGGCGACAATACAATTACGGCCACAACAGGCGCAGATGTTATTACATCGGGCACGGGCGCGGATGTGATTAATGCAGGCGCGGGTGATAACGATATTAATGCAGGCGCAGGTAATAACGATATTACGACCACAACAGGTGCGGATACGATTGTTACAGCAGGCGGAGATGATACAATCAACGCAGGTACGGGCCTGAATACAATTACAGCCGGTGACGGTAATAACCTGATTGATGGCGGGGCGATGAAGGACATCATTACGTCAGGTAGTGGTAATGACAGCATTGATGCAGCACAGGGCGACAATACTGTTAATGCAGGTGACGGTGCTAACATTGTTATTGCAGCGGGCGGCGCGGACGATGTTACAACAGGCACTGGAGATGATACAATTGATGTCGGTGCAGGCACGAACATTGTTGACGCAGGTGAAGGTGCGAATACGATCACCTCAGGCACGGGCGCGGATACAATTACCGCTGGTGACGGTAATAATACGGTAACGTCAGATAGCGGCGCGGATATTATTACTCTCGGTAATGGCGATAACCTTGTCGGGGCAGGCGTAGGTAATGATACGATTATTGCAGGCACAGGCGCAAACTCAATTAATGCAGGCGATGGCAATGATGAAGTAACTGTTACAGGCACAGTTGGTATCAACACAATTGACGGCGGTTTAGGCAATGATAACATTGTCGCGGGGGCAACAGATGATGTGATTATTGATGGTGCTGGCGACGACATAATAGCAGCAGGCGATGGCGACAACACAATTACTGTTGGCGCAGGCGCAGATACAGTTACTGCAGGCACAGGCGCGGACCGTATTATCATTCAAGATGATGCGGCGGTAGATACAATCGCTGCAGGGACAGGCGATGACTGGATTGATTATTCAGCCCTTACTGGCGGCGGCGTGACAATTGATTTAGAAGCAGGCACAGCCACTGATAATGGTGGTACGAATGTTGGCAGTGACATCGTCACAGGTATTGACAACGTTATTGGCTCAGCTGGCGATGATACGATTACAGCAAGCTCTACGGCGATTGGTAATGCGACAATGGATGGCGGTAGCGCGGGGGCTGATTATGTTAGCTATGAACATCAGATAGGCCAAGTGACTGTAGACCTGACTACAAATACCGTAGTTAAGACGGATGATGGATTCACAGATAGCCTTGTGAGCATTGAAGGCGTAGCAGGCGGCGCGGGCGGCGATATATTCATTAGTGGCGCTGCTGCGAATATCTTTGATGGTAATGCGGGCGATGACGTATTCTATGACGGCGCAGGTAACGACACGATGAGTGGTGGCGCTGGCGATGATACATTCTTTGGCGATGCAGGCGATGACACCATAGATGGCGGTGCAGGCGATGATGATTTGTTTGACTTAAGCGCAAATACCGAAGATATCGATATTGACCTTGGGGCTGGCACCGCGACAAGTGCTGTTATTGGCACTGACGTTATTAGCAATTTAGAGCGCATTAAAACAGGTAGCGGTACGGATACAATTGCGATTACTTCTGCGATGATTGCTGGCCTTGTCAATGTTGACATGGGTACAGGCGCAGGCGAAAACACATTAGAAATCTCAGGCACACTTGATTTTGATGGCACAGATTTAGACGGTAAATTTGACAATGTACGTTACTTAGACATCTCTACTTCTACGCCAGTAACATCTGATGATTTCATCGTTGATGCCGACCAAATGAGCGCGATGCGCGGCGGTGCAGGCAACCGTGAAATTACAATTTCAGCAACAGATGGTCAGACCGTTGTTGTCAATGTTGGTGGTACAACGTTTGTGAACTTTGATGGCGTTGTTGAAAACGAAACGCTAGGCATAACGACATACACATTTAATGATGGCGTAAATACGTTGACTGTCGTCGTTGAGAAACCACCGCAAGAAGATGATGATGGTGATGGCTCAGAAATTGGTGATGCTGGTGATAACCGTATCTATGGTCTAGGAGGTGATGATTACCTACAAGGTCTCGGCGGTGACGATATCCTATCTGGCGGCCCTGGTAATGATACGCTTGACGGTGGCACGCACGTTAATGGCGATACAGCAATTTATTATAATGACCGCGTCGCCCCTGTAAGTAACGGCATTGTCGTTGATATGGAAGACCGTGATGCCAATGGCTGGGAAGTTGATGACGATGGTCGCGGCGGCATGGATAAGTTGATAAACATAGAAATTGTTGCGGGTACAGACCTGTTTGATGATACTTTCCATGGCGATAGCCTAGGCACAAGCTTTGACGGACGTGGCGGCACAGCGGATATTTATACACTTGAATTACAAACGTCGAATTTAGTGATTACTTATGGTGAGGTTGTTGACGCTTACCAAGCCTTAATTTGGAATGATGGCACCGCATATACGAATGACCTTACAGCGGTTGAGCTTCTTAAGCTTGGTCAAGGCGATGATACATTCACAGGTGCAAGTACAGATGATACGGTTGATGGCTTCACGGGTGATGATACATTCGTTTATAGCGCGGGTAACGACACTTTCACAGGTGGCCTCGGTGATAACACATTAGATTATTCCGCGGCAACAGGCGTAATTGCGTTTGATTATACCAATGTGAGCGGCGCCTTTGTGATTACGCAAGAAGACGCGGTGAATAAAGATTACGCCGAGGATATTAATAACCTGATTACGGGCTCAGGCAATGACGATATTAGTGTTGATTTCACAGCAGGTACAATTTCGTCGGGCACAGGCGATGATACAGTTGTTGGCGGCGATAATGGCAACACATTTATACTCGGCGCAGACGCGGATACATTAACATCAGGCGCGGGCGTTGATTTGGTTGATGGCGGCGCAGGCAATGATATTATCAGTACAGGCGCAGGTGCGGACAGCATTGTTGGCGGCGCGGATAATGATACGATTACAGCAGGCTTGGGCGCAGATACAATTGATGGCGGAACGGGCAGTGATACGCTTTATGCGTCTAGCGCGACCGATAGCATTACAATTGACTTCTCAGCGGGGCTTGATGGCAGCGGCTATTTAGATTACACGGAAATATTAAGCACAGACGTCAATAAGGTTAAAGGTATTGAAGAATGGCGCGGCGGTGACCTTGCTGATAACGTGACACTTGGCGGTGCATCGAGCATTATATTCTATGGTGAGGCTGGTGACGATGTCTTTACAGGAGCTTATGGTGCGGCTCACACCATAGATGGCGGCGCGGATACAGATACGATTGATTATAGCGGCCTTACAGACCGTATTATTTACACTGCGAGCACCGGCGCTGTTGAGAAGTACGAAACATCCGCATTAGAGAGCACAGACAACCTTAATCTTGTTGAGTTTGTTACAGGTACAAATTTCAACGATACGATGAACGGTGATGTTGGTGATGACAGCTTTATTGGCGGTCAAGGCGTAGATTTGCTTACGGGCGGTGATGGTAATGATTACCTCGATGGCGGCGACGATATTGACAATATTAGCGGCGGCATAGGTGATGATGTCATTCTTGGCGGCGCAGGCGATGACCAGTTAAATGGTAATGCAGGCAATGATACTTTCTTTAGCGGTGATGGCGTTGATACAGTTGATGGCGGCGCGGGTATTGACTTGGCTGATTTCTCAGCAGAGATTCATGCTGTTGATATCCGTCTGAATAATTCGTCGGTTCAAGTCGGGCTAGATGCCGATGATGACGGCATATTTGACGGCAGCCCAACAGAGCTAATTGATTGGATTGACAGCATCGAAGCGCTGCGCGGTACTGCGTTTGATGATAACCTGTACGGACAGAACATGGATACAGGAGTTTCTGAAACCATATATGGCGGCGATGGTAATGATTACATTAACATCAGAGTAGGTAATGACACCGCATTTGGTGAAGGCGGCGATGATACTATAATTACAACAAATGCAACATTTACATCAGCATATTATGACGGCGGCAGCGGCAGCGAAGTTAACGGCGACACCATTAACTTTAATAATTTTGGCGCGAATAAGATTGTCTTGGATTTAAGCAATAACACAGTGGGTAATGTTGCTGCGAACAGTACAACATTTACGGCCCTGAACTTCGAAAATGTCATTGGTTCACAAAGTGGCTCAGATACTATTACAGGGGATAGCGGTAATAACGTAATTTCTGGTGGTAATGGCGGCATAAACGTCCTTAATGGCGGCGGCGGCACTGATACAATTGATTTGAGTAACCGCCAAAATGGCGGCGGCCCTTATAGCCGCATTGAGATTGGTCGCGCATACTGGGAGGATGATGGTGACAATAACATATATGATGATATAGAACGTCTAGAAATTTACTCTAATTTTGAGAATCTTATTGCCACGAATCAAACAGATACTATTTTTGGTACGACGGGCGATAATGTTATTGTCGCGGGCGGCGGCGCGGATACAATTGATGGTGATGACGGCATTGATACGCTAGATTACTCTCATGATAGCTACGCGAGCAATGGCAGCGGTGTAACGGCGGGGCTAGCAGGCGGCGCGGGCAGTGTATCTGATAGCTTTAAAGGCACGGACACATATACGAATGTTGAGCGTATTATTGGTAGTGACGCTGATGATACATACACCGTCAACGACTGGAACCTTGCAGGCTGGATTGGTAATGCAAACTATCTGTATGATGGTGGCACGCAAGGTTCAAATATAGGCCTTGGCGGTAATGATTATGACATGGTCGAACTGACAGGTAATATTGGCACTGTTAACGGCGCTGATTTAGATCTACATTTTGATAATATTGAGTATTTAAAAATCTCGCAGGTAGCAACATCGGGCGATACATTAAATATTACAGGCGATGATATTGCAGGCATGCTCAATGGTAGTGACACCCTTGCCTTTACTTTGGAACTGACATCTGTTTTGGTTTTTGATATTGCCGATGGGGTAACATGGATTGGGCAGGCACCAACCATTAGCGGCACTGATTTGCTTTACACATTTGCGGATGATGGTGACTGGGCTGATGATGATAACATCGAGCTAACCATCAAAGGTGACTTTGTTTGGGGTACGGATGATGACAACAAAGTTGGCGGCGTGGAGTATTCTGTCCATGATAAATCATTAGATAACGTACTTATCGCCCTGAAAGGTGATGATACATTCTTCGCTGGTGCGGGCAATGATATTTTGCTGGGTTATGAAGGTAATGATGTTCTGCACGGTGATGATGGTGATGATATTATCGAAGGCGGCGAAGGTAATGACTCCCTTTATGGCGGTAATGATGATGATATATTACGTGGCGGCGTCGGCCTCGATTATATGGATGGCGGTATCGGCGTTGATACGGTTGATTACGGTAAAGAAACAACCGCATTAAACGAAGTTGATATCTCTGACGTCGCAGGCGATATTAGCGTCACCCATAACGGCGCAGGCGATATTGATACGATTGTTGGCGTAGAAAAAGTTATTGGTACAAGCAATAATGATACCTTTATTATTTCGACGACGGCGGCGCTGGCATTGGTGGCGAGCAATATTTATGATGGCGGCCTTGGTAATGACACGTTTAAATTTAAAGCGGGCTCACTTGGTAACCTCGACTTTAGTGATTTCATCGATAATATCGCGGGCATGACGACGATAGATTTCACAGAGGTTGTGGCTGGGCCTAGCGGTAATAGCGCATTATTCTCGGTAAATCTTTCTGATATTGTCGCCTATATGGGCGGGGTATCAGGTACCTTGACGATTAATGGTAAGGCTGGCTTTGGTTGGCAAGAAGCGAATTTGGCCAATGATATTACCGACAGTTTATTTGACGATGGCGCAGGCCTGTGGAACATTACGGATACAGTTCAACAAGACGAACAAGTTGTTGGTGACGCGATTGTCTACACCTTAAGCGACGGTACGGAGACGATTACATTTAACGTTAACCTATTGGCAACGACCGGTACCTCAGGCGATGATATTATCGACAACATGTATGCCGTGCCAACAGGCGATGGCGATGATCAGGTTGAATCTGGCGACGGTAACGATACGATCACGGCATATGCTGGCGACGACCTCATCGCATCTGGTAATGGTAATGATATTATTGATGGTGGCGATGGCTTTGATGTTACAAGTTATTACAGCTCCGGTGATTACACTGAAGCGTCTGTTATGTGGTTCAGCGCTGAATCTTTAGGTACTTATACCATCAGCCAAACATATTTAACCGATACGACGAATTACCTTAGCGTCGATGTTGATACATTAACGGATGTTGAAGGTTTTTACGGTTCGCAGCATAATGACTTTATTTATGGCAATAATATTGATGGGCTGATTAAATCCTATGAAGGTAATGACCGTATTGCTGTGCAGACTGGTAACGATACTGCCTTTGGTGGCGCAGGCGATGATGTTCTCGATGCGCGTGCAGTAATCTATACCGCATTGGATGCAAGTAGTGATGGTTATGGTGACCTTATCTATCACGATGTTGATGGCGGCACAGATAACCTCATCGAAGGTGATAATGGTATATTCTACAGCGTTGATACTGGAAACTTCTATCAGTTAAGTGCAGCGGGAACCTCGACCTATAGTGAATCCGTGACAGCGGCGGGCACAAACTACCTTAATGGCAGTACCGTTGGCGGCCATATCATGACAATCGTCGATACGGGCGTTGCTGATGGCGCGGCACATGAGGATGCAATCCTTAATTATATTGATGGCGGCAACAATATTCGCCTTGGCGGCGGTGACGGCGGTACGGACGGTACGTGGATTTGGACAGAAGGCCCAGATGCAGGAACGCAGTTCTGGACTGGTTCAGGCAAAGGCGCTAACGGTTCAGGTCAGCACTGGCTTTCTGAGTATGAAAACTTTGGTAACCCTTTAACAATTGTATCGGGTGAGAATAAGCTTATCTGGGATGCGACGAATAACTACTGGGTTGGCGGTTATTCTGGTACTGGTGAATTTTATATCACTGAATGGGAAGGCGCAGCCGTTACTGCGGGCGCAACATCTACCGATTCCAATACGCTTTATGGCGAAGCGGGTAATGACACCTTATTCGGTTATGTCGGCGATGATATTCTTGATGGCGGCGCAGATAACGATGTGCTGTTTGGCGGCGGCGGCGCCGATACGGTTGACGGCGGCGACGGGGATGACCGCGTTTATGTGGCGACCACCGGCGACGATAGCGTATATATTGGCGGCGCAGGCACGGGCGATATTATCGATGGCTCATACGCAACAGCAGCTATAGTCATTGACCTTGAGGCGCAAACAATTTCTGATAAGAGCGCAGGCGCAGATGTTGGCGCAGGTTCAACAATCTCAGGCTTCGAAAGTGTGCATGGTTCACGTTATGATGATTTAATTACAGGCTTGGATCTTACCGCAGATACGATTGACGCCGGACGCGGCGCAGATACAGTATATGGCGGCGGCGGCGCAGACTTTATTCGTGGCTATATGGGCGACGACACTATATACGGCGAAGCTGGCAACGACACAATTTTTGATGGCGCAGGCACAGATACTCTTGATGGCGGTGACGGCAATGATATGTTCTATCTTAGCCGCGACGCAGATAGCGACACGATTATCGGCGGTGAAATCGGCGAATCTGGTGATGGTGATATTATCCGCCTTGGCGATGGTGCTACATCAACAGTGGCTGACCTCAATGATACTTATGGGACAGAAACATTTGTTGATTTCGGCGCAGGCACGATCACATGGAAAGATAGTTATTCAGCAAATGCCGTTGATAATTTCTCCGAAATTGAAGGTGTTTACGGCACATCAAATGGTTTTGACACGATTTATGGTGATGCACAAGACAATCTGGTTTGGGTTGATTATGGTGGCTCATTCGTCAAAACTGGCGGCGGTGATGATACGTTATATTCACGTTCATCTGGCGTGAGCGATGACACGGTTTCGTTTGAGGATTACACAACGGCTAGTCTGACATATACAATTAATGCTGATAACATTGTGTCTGAAACGATTGGCGCAGATACGCACAGCATTCAAAACTTTACCCATGTAGTCGGTTCCAATTTCACGGGCACTGGTGATGTTATAGATGGCGATGAATTTGCCAACAGAATTTACACCCAAGATGGTAACGATACGATTGACGGTAATGGCGACGATGATATTATTGATGCACGGATTACATTGGGTCAGTTATTGGCCGAAGACCGCACTTTAAATTACGATGTACGTACAGGCAGCATATATCGCCTAGTCAGAGAAAGTGTGACATGGACAGCTGCTGACGCGGCATCGAGCGCCGCGCTAATCGGCGGCGTTGCAGGGCGCTTAGCCACGATGGATACGGGCTATGAATCTGAGGTGCTTGAATCATATCGCCCTGACAGTGGGGTCGGTGCGACAACATGGCTTGGTGCGGATTATAATTCTGGCGACGGGACATGGACATGGAATGGCGGCGCAGGGACGACATTTTATGATGATACATTCTTAAGCGGCGCTGTTGAAGTCTTCATATATGATGCTAGTAATGGTAATAATGAGCCAGAAAATACTGCAACGCAGCCTTATTTGTTGCATGGTGCTAACGCATACCAATGGATCGACAAGGATAACACAGGCGCAGAAGGTACCAATGATGGCGCCGGCGCGGGTTACTTTATTGAGTGGGACGCAAGCGCGTTCACTGATACAGACACCAATAATAACAACACCTTAGAAGGTGGGTCTGGCAGCGATACGATCTTTGGCGCAGGCGGTAATGACCTTATTTATGGTGACGATATTGCAGGTTCATTTAGCGGCGCGGATGTCATTCTTGCAGGTGCAGGCGTTGATATCGTTTATGCTGGTTTAGGTAATGATACGGTCTATGTCACATCCGATGCAGCAGCCGACACTTATTACGGTGAAGGCGGTACGGACACACTCTCTGCCGTGCAGGCCACAGGCGGTGTAACAGTTGACCTTACGGCGCAAACCATTACAGATAATGGCGCGGCGCACCTTGGCGCGGATACGATTAGCGGCTTTGAAAATGTACACGGTTCAAACTTTGATGACAGTATTTCTGGCGATGAAAATGCGAACACAATTCGCGGTTTTGATGGTGATGATTCAATAGATGCAGGTGCGGGCAACGACACGGTTTATGATGGTTTTGGTACGGATACAATCTATGCAGGACAGGGCGCGGATAGTGTTTATGTTTGGGATGATAATAGCACCGACGTGATTTACGCGACGGATGGCGGCGTCGATGACAGTGATGATGATTGGCTGTATAATTATGCCGCTAATGGTATTTTTGTTATTGATTTGGATGCGGGTACGCTTAAGAACAGCACTAACCCGTTAAATATTACGGACAGTGTCATTGGCTTTGAGCATGTGGACACGCGTAATGACCTGAATGATACTGTCTATGGTACGGCTGGTGATAATACCATCATTGGTAATAATGGTAATGATACGATTGAAGGCCGCGCGGGCAATGACGTACTTTATGGTGAGGAAACATCAGGCATTGGTACAAGTTCTGGCGCGGCGGATAGGGTTGTCTATACCAATGCAGGGTCTGGCATCATCGCTAATTTCACCACAAACACGGTGGCTGATGGTGATGGCGGCACGGACATGGTCTATGACTTTGACGAAGTTGCGGGCTCTATATATGACGATATGATTACGCTGACAGGTACTATGAGTGCATGGGCTAATGACGGTAATGACAGCATTATAGGCACAGGCAGTAAGAACATCATCTATGGCCAAGGCGGCAATGATTACATCGAAGGTGTCGGCGGTAGAAATGAGTTATTTGGCGGTGATGGCGATGATTCAATTCTTGGTGGCACTGGACAAGATACGATTGAGGCTGGCGACGGTAATAACTGGGTTGATGGCGGCGCTGGACAAGATACGATTACGGGCGGCATCAATAACGATACGATCTATGGCGGTGATGGCGACGATATTATTACCGGCGCGGCGGGCGATGATATAATCTATGGTGACGCTGGTATCGACACAATCACGGCAGGCTCTGGTGTTAACACCGTATCTGGTGGGGACGGTACGGATTATATTACGGTCACAGGCGGATCTGGCATTGATGTTGTCTATGGTGACAACGGTGATGATAACATTTACATGAGCCTAGACGCGACAGACGCAGACACGTTCTATGGCGGCGACGCAGGCACTGACACGGGTACAGCAGATTGGCTGTACATTACAGGCACAGGTGGCAACGGCACTGTTATTGACATGAGCGCAGGGACGATTGATTACCAAAACCTAGGCACCGTTGTTGACACGATATCTGGCTTTGAAAACATTGCTGCGGGCGGCGCGAATTTAACTATTATTGGTGATAGCGGCGCGAATTACCTATATGGCCAAAGCGGCGGTGGCGCCGTGACCATGACAGGCGGAGATGGCGCAGATACATTTGGTGGCGTCTCGGGCTTGGACTGGGTTGATTATAGCACTGAGGTTGGCGGCAATGCAGTGAGCGTCAATTTTGTAACGGCTGATGCTATTGATACATACGGTAATACTGACAATCTAAATGGTGCTGGCAGCATTAGAAACGTGATTACAACATCGCTTGCGGACACAATCAGAGGGTCTAGTAATACAGAACAAATTATTGCTGGCGCTGGTGATGATACCATTATTAGTGGCAAGGGTGACGACGTTATTGATGGCGGCAGCGGCACTGATACACTTTACATGAGCGATGATACTTTCGTTGATACGGATATTCTACAGCTCACGCTTACAGGTGTAGGTATAGGCTCATATGATATTAATCTCGGCACCGAAAGCGTTAGCGTCACTGGGGTTGAAATATTCCACGGCTCTGCTGGCGGCGACACGATGGTTGGTAATAGCGGCGATGACAGCTTCTTTGGTCAGGGCGGTATTGATAACCTCAACGGTGGCACTGGCGATGACTTCCTTGATGGCGGTACGGGTAATGATCTGTTAACTGGCGGTGCAGGTACGGACACAGCAAGCTATGAAGCCGATAGCGCTGACATTGAAATTGACCTGACAGCAGATAAAGATAACTTCACCGTACAGCAAGATAAAAGCGGCGCTAATTATACAGATACATTGATTGGCGTAGAACGTATCCGTGCCTCGGCGCAGAGTGATGTGATCTTGACGACAGCGGCAATACTCGCGACGCTCGGCGTTGCCAATTTATATGATGGCGGCAATGACAATGGCGGCGACGGTGATGTGCTGCGCTTTACAGCTGGCGATATAACGTTTGAAGGTTCTGACCTTGCCAATTACTTCACCAATATTGAAACTATTGATTTATCTGATGATGCGATGGTCTTTAGCGGCGGCGATACGTTTGATATTAGTTCTGCAGATATTCAGGCTCTGCTTGGCGGCGCAGGCGTGGCCAATGGTAAGACCCTAACAATCAAAGCGGCTGATGGCTTCGTTGAAAATGTGACGGGCACAGGCGTTACCGATAACGGTGACACGACATACACAATAGCCTATGGCGGCGATACGTATACTCTGGATATTGACGTAACTGCCCTTACAGCAACTACGGGTAATGATTCAATTCAAGGTAATGCCGCGAACAACACGATTGATGCACTGGCCGGTGATGATACGGTATGGGGCGGCGATGGCGCAGACTTAATCTATGGTAACGCAGGTAACGATACGTTGTTTGGCGAGAATCAAAATGACACGCTTTATGGCGGCGATGATAATGATAAATTATATGGCGGCGCGGGTGTTGACCAATTACGCGGTGATGCTGGTAATGACAGCATAGAAGGCGGCGCAGGCAATGATTTGATTATTGGCGGTACAGGCAACGACACTATGATCGGTAATGATGGCGCAGACCAATTCCAAGGCGGATCCGGCATCGATATTATCGATTATCGTACAGATGGCGGCGGCGGCGCAATTACGATCGACCTGACATCGAATCAGATTACCGATAGCTATGGCAGCACAGATACTGTTGGCCTAGAAGATGTCGAGATTATTTACGGTACTGCGTTGAACGACACATATACTGGCGGCACAGAAAGCGTTACGATTTACGGCGAAGGCGGTGATGACGACTTTACTGACGGCGCAGGCGCGGAAGTCCTTGATGGCGGCGCAGGTAATGACAGCGTAGTTGTCAGCCTTGATGGAACGGATGACAGCTTCATTGGTGGCGCAGGCCTCGATAGCATTGATTTCTCAAATACAGGGGCAAGCGGAATCACGATTGATCTTGCCAATAATACGCTGACGACTGGCGCGAATATTGGTAATGACACGATTAACGGCTTTGAAGATGTTATAGGCTCAATAGGCGCAGATGTAATTACGCTGACAGAAGGCACCGCGAATACGGTTGATGGCGGTAGCGGTAACGATACTGTGAATTATGCCGCCCATGCAGGCGCAATTGTTGTTGATTTGAACACAAGCACGGCTGTTGCTGTAACCGTTGGCGGCGCGGCAGGCGAAGACAGTCTTGCGAACGTTGAGCATATTACAGGCGGTAGCGGTAATGATACGATAACAGGCGATAGCATGGTTAACACGCTGGTTGGTAATGCGGGCGCGGATACATTAGACGGCGACACAGGTAATGACATACTGGATGGCGGCGCGGGTAATGACCTCTTAATAGGCGGCGCGGGCCTTGATACTCTAACAGGCGGCGCTGGTAATGATACATTAGATGGCGGCACGGGTGCCGATGTTGCTGATTATTCAGGTGACATTGCAGGTATTACAGTTGATTTGACGAGTGTCGGCAGCGAAGTCACGGATGGCAGCGCAAATACAGATACGTTAATTAGCATCGAGAAAACTATAGGCACAGGCTTCGTTGACACGATGACTGGTGATGCGAACAGCAACACATTTGACGGCGGCGCAGGTAACGATATTCTAACCGGCGCTGCGGGCGCTGATAACCTGGCGGGTGGCGCGGGTGATGATACGATTAATGCAGGCGCTGATATTGACTTTGTTTACGGTCAAGCGGGCAATGATACGATCATCCTGAATGACGACAGCGCCACAGATGCTTATGACGGCGGCACAGGCCTTGATATGTTAGATGCAAGCGCGGTAGCCAACCCGATTACCGTTGTGTTAAATGCAGGCAATGAAACCGTGACTGGCACCAATTTAGGTAGTGATACATATATATCTATTGAAGGCGTGATTGGTACAACAGGCGCTGATAGCTTTACTGGTCTTACCGGCGAAAACAACATCTTTGATGGTAATGCAGGGCTTGATATTGTTGACTACAGCACTTATGGCGGCACAAACGGCATTGTCGTTACGCTAAACGCGGCTACGGATGCGAATGTTACCGTTGATGGCGCAGCGGATGAAGATATTATCCGCAACATTGAAAATGTAATTGGTACCGCCGCGGCTGATACGATTACAGGTGATGGCCTCGCAAACGTGTTGACAGGTAATGGCGGCGCAGACGTACTTAACGGCGGCGGCGGCAATGACACGATTAATGCAGGCGCTGATGCAGATATAATTGATGGCGGCGCTGGGCTTGATGTAATTAATGCAGGCACAGGCGATGATACAATCAACGTATCGACCAATGACGGCGTTATTGATGTTATCGACGGTGAAGGCGGCGTAGATACAATTGATTACTCAGCCTTAGCACAAAGCGTCGAAGTTGCATTAAACACGAACATAGCGACGAACGTTACTGTAGCTGGCGCGAATGCAGATAACATCGTAAACATTGAAAATGTTATAGGTTCATCTGTAAATGATACAATTACGGGTGATAGCGTTGCGAACATCTTAAGCGGCCTTGCTGGCGCAGATGTACTTAGCGGCCTAGGCGGCAATGATACAATTACAGGCGGTACGGGCGCGGATACGATTGACGGTGGCACTGGCCTAGATACAATTGATGGTGGTAACGATGATGACCTTGTTAACGTAACGACCAATGATGGTGTGATTGACGTGATTGACGGCGGCGCCGGTATTGATACGATTGATTACTCAGCCTTAGCGGAAAGCATTATTGTTGACCTTGATGGCGCTGTGGGCGTTAATGTGAGTGTTGGTGGCGCTACAGGTGACAATATTCAAAACGTTGAAAATGTTACGGGTTCATCTGTGGCTGATATTATCACGGGTGATACGCTAACCAATGTTCTTCGCGGTATGGACGGTAATGATTCGCTTGATGGTGATGCGGGTAACGACACATTATATGGCGGTAACAATAATGATACGCTTGATGGTGGATCTGGCAACGATGCTTTATTTGGTGAAGCTGGTGATGATTTATTCCTCGCGGGTACGGGCATTGACACATATGATGGCGGCGTAGGCGGCAGTGACACGATCGACTTTAGCGGCGTGAGCGGGAATATTAACCTTGACCTGACGAATGAGACCGCAACCAAAATTGGTGATAGCAGTAATCAAGATAACTTTACTGAGATAGAGAACCTCATTCTTGGCGCTGGCGCTGATGGGTTTGTGATGGACGCTGCCGACCTTGCGAACTTCACAGCAATTGATGGCGGCGCTGGCCTTGATACATTGACGTTTAACACGACATCTATGGACTTAGACACATTCGGCGGTGATGGCTTTGATGGCTCTGACATAGCGGGCGTGTTTAGTGACATTGAAGAGCTAGACTTTACCAATATCACCTCGACTGGCGGTAGTTTTGAGCTGACGGGGCAAGAATTGAAAGATGTTCTTGGTGCAGATAACACAGATAACCTGACAATCCAGATGGATTCAGGTACAGGCTTTAGCTTTGCCAATGGGACAGGTTTGACGTTCTCAGGTACGGTGGGCAGCACCTCGACATATGAATATAATGACGGCGGTACAATTTACACAGTCGACGTTATTGATAACGTTTAATATTCAGCCATTAAAATTTCACGAATTAAAGGAATTGTAATATTACGCTTTTCAGCAAGGGCGTGTGCATCTGCCTGATTAACCAGGTCGCGCGCGGCGGCGAATGAACGTTCCATGCGCGGCAATATATACTGTAAAACATCATCATTAATCGTGATTTGACGGTCACGGAAAAGCTTGACGAGCAGCGCGGTAAGAAGCGTTTCGTCAGGCGCCGCAATTGCTATGCTTGGCGCTGCGCGCAGGCGTGATGCAAGGTCAGGGATTTCAAAATTTAATGCGGTGGCTGGTGCGCGGCTCGTTAATAATACGCTGCGGCCCGAATCTTTAAGTATGTTATAGAGGTGAAACAGTTTTTCTTCACAGCCGCGATCCCCAATTAATAAGTCAGCATGACGCAGGGCAATATGTTCAGCCATCTGACTGATCTCTTCTGCGTTCTTTTGTATGATGTCATCAGGGTTTAACAATGCGGCTTTGCATTTTTGTGCCCATACAGCACAAAGATGTGTTTTACCGCTTGCCGCAGGGCCATATAAAATTAACGCAGGAGCAGGCCATTCAGGCCAGCGGTCGACCCATGCCGCAGCATCCTGATTGTTCGATGCTATAAGAAAGTCTTCGCGGCCGTATGCGGCACGATGCTGAAGATCCAACGGTATTTGCGCATAGGCGGCGTTTATTGTTGTCATACTATAATGATATAGCTGAAAAAGGCGCTAAGGTTAAGCTGATTTTTCTGTTTTCTTCTTTGTTTTGCTTTTTGTCGTTGGTTTTTTCTTGGTCTTTTCGGCGTTCTTACCAGTGTAAAGCTCTGTCGCTTTATACTGTGTAATAGCGAAACCAATTAACACGCCAATAATTGCAGCGACGGGAACGGCTAAAAACATACCCGCAATCCCCATTAATGCGCCGCCTGCCATAACGGCAAAGATAACCCATAAAGGGTGCAGGCCGACTTGGTCGCCAACAAGTTTGGGCGTAAGAAAGTTACCTTCGATAATTTGTCCGAAAATGAATATACCGGCGATCAGCCCTGTATAACCAAGTTCAAATGTAGTTAGCCATGCGGTTGCGGTCGCTGCAATTAGACCGCCAATTGCGCCGAGCATAGGGATAATGGATAATACACCAGCGCTTAGGCCAATAATGACACCATATTGTAGGCCAGCAAGCTTTAGGGCGACGGCATAAAAAATGCCTAAGAAGCAGGCAACCATTAACTGACCGCGAATAAAACCAGAAACAATTTCATGCATGCGCAGCAGTAATGCCTTGATCGTTTTCTCATGCGTTCTCGGTAGCAAGCTTTCTAAATAGGTCATGAGTTTTGGCCATTCCCTGATGAAAAAGAAAGCAGATAAAGGCGTAAGTGCAAGAATAGTTATGATCGTCAATACGGAGCTTCCGCCTGCCGCAAGGCCGTTAATAAAGGTGTTGCTTGCCTTTAGCGCGGTTTCTTTTTGCTCAAATAATATCGCAAGGATATCATTTTGGCTCTCAAGGCCAGTTTTTTGCTTAATGACCTCTATATACGGGGCGCTGAAGCTTTTTAAACTGGCTATGTAACCTGGCGCCGCGCTAATTAAGGTTTTAAGCTCGTTAAAGAGGGCCGGGACAATCAAAATAAGAATGGATGTTAAAACCAAAAGACATGTAATCAACATGAAAATGGTTGATAGGCTACGGTTGAGACCCCATTTATCAAGGCGCTCTACGAATGGATCTAGTAAATAGGCGATGGCTGCACCTAGTACAAAAGGAAGTAATACGGATTGTAAAATCCAAAAGCTCAACAACGTCAGTGAAAAAATGAAGAACCAGAAAACGCTTTGTCGTTCAATACTCATGGTAATCGTTCCTATAACTCGTAAGTTTGTTATTGTGCGGCAAAAACTTCAAAATATCCTGCGCCAACAGGACGTAAGGCGTAGCCGGCACGACGTAGAGATAGGTCTAAGCTGTTGATATGCCCTGCAAAATCTATTTGCAATGTTGCTTCTTTTGTACGCAAAGACTTCAGTGTGATGGCTTCTTTTCCAATGTTTTGTTCTAGAACATTTTTTGTTTTTACCCATTGGTCAATGCTAGGAAAGCGCACGACAACGTTATACGATTTCAAGCCGTCTGATGGTGTAGTCGCGTGTTGGCGCTTCCATTCCTCTTGTAAAAAACGTTTGGTCTGTTTGATTGATTTTTCAACAATGTCACCGCGCGACGATGGTGAGACTTCTAACGTTTGCAAATATTCAGGGTGCGTGTTGTGCGTTTTGTAAATATAAATATTTAACGGGCTGTTCTGCAGGTTATTGAGGCCATTACTTGGCGCAGCAATCAAAATAACGGCTTCCTTGGCGTGGTAGCGCGAGATCATGCGTGCGATGTTTTCTTTCTTATAGGTCAGTGCCTCATTGTCTTTTATGTCGATCATATCTTGCAAGTCACTGATCGGTACAACAATTTTTGTCAGTGCATTTTTTTGCGTAAGGCTATCTTGCCAACCTTTTAGAAAGGGGTTTTGTGCATTCCAAAGCGTGGTTTGATTGCCAATTTGTAAAAAAGGCAGGACAAGTAAGCTTTGACCGGATAGGTCAGTATAGGTAACTTGCTGTTGGCCAAAAAACTCTCGTATACCTTTTTTGTTATAACGAATGGTATAGGTGGCACGATAGCTTGTGTGTGATGATTTCTCAGATGTAATTTCAAAGTCGAGTACCATGCCGGCGATCTCATCGCTGCTAGGCAATGCGATACTGTCCTGTTGTTCTTTGTCGGTAAGGCGCATAGTGAGGAGTTTAAATGAACGATCCAGCGCTTTGTTAAACGCGATTTCACGCGCCGCAACTGCGCTTTTGGCTGTCGCCTCGACTTTAATGTCTTGCACGACAAAAACGTCATCTGCGCCATAGGCACTGGACGTCAGTAAAACACAAAAAAGAGCTATGAGGTTCAGTATACGTGCTTTCGTCTTCATCGCATGTCTTTCATGTGTATTGTTGTCGTGTTATCCATGTGGAGCACATCATATTGCCTTTCTTCGGCATAATACGCAAGAATTTATGCGATATTATTTCATGGTTAGGCATTTATTTAATCTATGTATGGTGGTAATATAAAATACTGATTTTATGCAGCTTATTTAAATTCATTTAAAGATTTATTGTTAAAATAATATATAATACGTTGCTATGTTGTATGAGTTAATATTGAAAGGTTTGTAATGGCTAGTTCTAAAAAAGTTTCTGTGGATGCACAAGCATTGAACAATGCAGAAAACACATGGGTGTCTTTTGTTAAATTCACTAAAGTGAGCACAATTTTCGTGATTGCTACACTTGTTATAATGGCAGCAACACTTATTAGTTGGTCTTAAAGCGGCGACCTCAAGGAAAAGTTTTTTGATCCAGCGTATTTGGCCACCTAAATCATTGCTTCGTCTATCTGTTCCCAAGCTAAGTTTCCATGCTTTGGGGCTTTTTTGCACATGCTTGTTTTTATTGACTGCGGCTTGCAGCTTAATGCTTCCTTCCAGTGCCTACGCACAGATGCATGGTGTTGTGGCGCTGAACTCTGAAGTCTCACATGTTGATTTAGAAAACAAAGTCTTTCTCTTTGAAGATAAGTTTAAGAAGTATAATTTGTCAGCCGCATGGAAAGAGATAACCTCAAACCCTGAATCATTTTTAGCGGACGAAGATACGTTGCGCTTAACCAATGCGTCATCATCTTATTGGATGCTGCTGCGTATTAACAACCAGTCTGAAACAGAGAACTGGGTACTTGATTTTGGCGACACCTTTAATGGGCGTTCAGGCTTTGTCCGCAAAATCATGGCTTATGATGTGACGTCGCGTAAATTGCTTTTGAAAATATTCGGCAATGAGAATGAAGAAAAGGAAAAGCGCGATAATTTAATTGAAGGCGCTTTAATGCTGGACTTGCCAATTGGTAAAACCTCTCAGCTTATGTTTTATGTTGAGCCAGCATCTAAAAAGCCGTTTATCATTGCGCCACGTCTTTTTAAGAAAACGCAATATTTTGGTCGTGGTATTAAGTTACTCGACCGCCATAACATGACGGTTTATTCATATATTGCTTTGCTGTTTATGATGGTGACCTTTTCATTAATATACCGAAAGCCCCATCAGCTGTTCGGTAGTTTGTTTTTGTTGTTTGGCTTAATTCATTATTTGACTGAGAATACAGTGTTGTATATTGATAGCGGCCTGCATGAAAAAACGCTATTTTTTAGTTATATTCTGATGCAAGTTTCCGTCTTTTATGTGTTCTATAATTATTTCTATGACAAGGTCATCAGTTCGGTTCTTGTACGCCAGCTTTCAATGGGGGTTCCTGTTTTAGCCGTTGTTGTCACCGCGTTTAGCGTGATTGCAGTGCCTGATGACTACGCGTATTTTGTTTACTTGCTCGCGATTTGTATGATGGCCGCCCTGAGTATAGTGCTATTCGCGGCTAATTTTCGTTCACGCGTATTGGTGAAGTATTTAATTATTATTGCGGGGCTTTTATATACCTTGTCGTATTTGGTGGGCAGTATTTCTATTGAATTCCCAGTACCTTATTATACGCAATATGTGACATATGCTTATGTTTATGGGCAGCTTGCTTTGTCATTATTGTTGATCTTAGCCATGCCTATACGTCGCCCGACAGATAAAAAATCTGCGGCGCCGCTTTCTGGCTTAAGTAAGAATGTATTTCAAAGCACATCAAATTTTCGCGATTCAAAAGATGTTGCTGACCGCGAGCGTTTGCTGCGCGTGTTAGACCGTGAGCGAGAGCTTTTGGATGAAGCACGTAAACGTGAGGCAGAAAAAACAGATGAAATGCGCCTTGCCAAAGATTTAGCCGATGACGCGAATAAGGCGAAGTCAGCGTTCTTGGCCGTGATTAGTCATGAGATCAGAACGCCAATTACAGGCGTCTTAGGCATGGTCAAGCTTCTTCTTAGCACGCAGATGAGCGTCATACAGAAAGATTATGCGCAAACAATTCAAGATTCTGGTGAGGCCATGCTCGCCTTGCTGAATGATATTTTGGACTATGAGAAAATTGAAAGCGGTAAGCTTGATCTTGAAATTATTTCTTTTGATGTGCGCCGCATGATGCAAGGCATTGAGCGTTTAATGACAGGGCATGCCGAGGCGAAAAATATCGGTCTTATTTTATCAGTGGAACCTGAGGTCCCTGAATATGTTGTTGGCGACCCTACGCGTTTAAGGCAAATCGTGCTGAATCTATTAAGCAACGCAATTAAATTCACAGATCATGGCGATGTGCGTATTTTAGTTAAGATGATTGATATGGGTGCAGCAAGCAGTGAAGACAAAACAAAAATATCATCACTTTCTGGTGATCAGCCTGTGCATTCATTGTATTTTGGCGTGCAGGATTCAGGGATTGGTCTGTCTACAGAAGCGCAGAAGAATTTGTTTACGCCATTCACACAGGCCAAAGCCGAAACCACGCGTAAATATGGGGGAACGGGACTTGGCCTTTCTATCTGTCAAAAGCTTGTTAATGCCATGGGCGGCGAAATTAGTGTGAGTAGTAAAGAAAACGAAGGCTCAATGTTCTTCTTCACGTTAGATATGGAAGAAGGTGATCCTGCTGAAGCATTAAGTGAGGAATCTGGTGGGTTTGACCAGCTTGCGACGAGCGGTAAATCATATAAAGTTCTTTGTGTGGATGACAACAGTATTAATCTTAAAGTCCTCAATGGCTTTCTTGATAAGCTTGGACATCAATGCATCAAGGCCGAAAGCGGCGAAGAGTCGATTGAGCTGTTGATGCAAGACCGATACGACCTGATTTTGATGGATGTAAACATGCGCGGTATAAGTGGGCTTGAAACAACGCGCATGATCCGCGAGATGCAGCATGTTGAAAAGTCGGCTATTCCAATTGTTGCGTTAACAGGGAACTCTGGGCAAGACGCTGTGCATGAGTGCTATCAAGCAGGAATGGATGATTTTGTTTTAAAGCCAGTGAATCCTAAAGGCTTATCTATGATCATGGGCAAGTTGGAAACGTCGACATTTGGAAATGAGATAACGACCAAACGGTACAAAGAAATCCGCGAAGCTTTGATTAATGGTGGGCATGAATCCGGCTCGCCTGTTGAAGGAAATGCTGTGACGGCTGAGCCGTCTTCATCAAATGTGCTAAATGTTGAAAATACTGCAATGGATGTGCCTCAGGACTCCCCGTCAATGATTAATGTGGATGACTTGCCACCTTTACCTGCTGAACGTGATATTCTAGGCACGGATTTAGACAAAATTACTCCTGATTTGACTGAGGCTGGATCACAGCCTTTTACCAATGAACCAGAGTTCTCTCCATTACAAAAAATGATGCAAAATGCAGAAGTTGATGATGCTGACGATATAGATTCTCTTGTTGCGAACGCAACGGAGGTTGACGCTGATGAGCATCCATCATTCTTAAGTGATATTGAGGCGCGCGGTGAAATATTTGAAAGCTCTTTACTTGAAGCGCTTAAGCTCTCTATGGATCAAGCTGAGTTAATCAGCCTGCTTGATGGTTTTGATGAAAAAGCACAAGAAATCCTTGGTGGCCTGAATGAAGCTTACCAAAAGAAAGACTGGTCATCACTCGCGCTACGTGCTCACGAAATGAAGGGCATGTCAGGTAACTTTGGCTTAAGAGCCTTAAGCGAGTTCATGAAAGAGCTAGAGACGATCGTGAAGCATAAGAAGTTTAATGATGTTGAATACTTTATGGTCCGTATCCCGATGGCTTATCGCCTCGGTATTAAGCGTATTCGAGCGTGGATCTCTGGTTAATCCAGTGTGTATGTTATCGTCCATTCCTGTGCTCTGACATAGTCAATTAAGCCGCACACAAAGGACATCAAAGCTCAATAAATCTTGGGTCTAAAGAGCATAATTACGCCTTAGATAAGCCTTATTATTTTATATTTGTGTTCGTTGAGATGTTGGGTGGAGCTTTAGTTGGTGTCGCAGTAAATGCGGCTATTGTTCGCAAGTGCGTTATTCGTCCTCACTATTATCACTCTCGAATAATATACGGCGCAATATTCCGGGTGCGAGTACGGATAAGGGATTAATCGAAACTTTGGTCGATTCAGAAGTGCCTTTGATTGTATATGTCGCCGCAAATATGCCTTGGTTGTCCCCACCTGTAAGTATGTCACCAAGCAAAGGGATTTTACTGACAAGTTTGTTCAAGAATGAAATCGGAACGATTGTACCGTTAATATCGATTTCGTTGCGCTTGCCTTGGTGAATGTTACCTTCAAAAGTTAAGCCCAGTGCGCCGCCAGAAGTACGGCCTTTATTAAAGTGGAACCTGATACCGTTATCAGAAATTGTCCATTTCAAATTGCTCTCTAGGCGGTCAAAACTTATTCCATCTGCGGTAAGAAGGTCTTCCATACCAGTGAGCGACATGGCGCTTAAAAGGCGTGCAAGGGACGGCGCGTTGATGACCATAAAGTCTTCGATCAATGCAGCGCCTTGTACGTCGTTAGGGTGTCCCCCTTTAATGGAATGCCCTGATACTATGATCTTACCGCCAACGGCATTATCATACAGGTCAAAGGCGCGTAAAAAAGCACCTGCGTTATCGGCTTCCAAACGGAACTCCAATGCCTTTGATTTCAGCTCAGGCTTGTAGCGTAGATAAACGGCTCTGTCGCCAGATGTGGCGTCTAATTCCAGTTGTTTGACAGTGTCATCAGCGCCAACGAGTACGTAAGATTTAGCATTTGTTATAAAACCGCTTTTTTTACTCGTGTTTAAATGCGCAACTTTGGCAAAGACTTCAATTTGTAGCTCTGCGCTGTCTTTTGCGTCTGGTTTTGCGGCGTCGTTTGCTTTGTTGAATGAAAGAAACGGTAGTAGGTCTAGATATTTTGCATCGACTTCAAAGCGCATCATTTGCGGTGATATTCTTGTAACATTTAAGTCAAAACTATTCTTAAGGATTTTTGCGTTTGTGAAAGAGGCTGTTTTAACATCCCATGTGTTGCCAATTTTACCAAATTTAAGCGAAGCATTTTTTACGGCGCTATCGGCTGTTTTTATATTCAAGTTTTTGATTTCTTGCACTTCACCATCTTTAAGAACGACGTTGGCGGATGCACTGCCACGTGCTTTGGCAGGTTTTGTGTAGTTAAATGGCTTTACCATGAAAACTACGGGCGTAATATCAGCTTTAACATTGATATAGCTATAGGCGCTTTTGCCTTCTTTATAGACTATATCAACATTTGGCGTACCGCTTATATAATCATCGAGCCCTATGTTGAATGCATCCCTTAGTGTCTTGTCCGCTTGGAATGAAGCGTTAATGATGGAGTATGTCTTGTATTTATCTTCATCAATATAACGTGTCCAATCAAGTTTGATTGGACGACCCAATAACTTGCCTGTGCCATTTAGCGTTAACTTATCACCGTCATATTTCAGTTTAAAAGGACCGGAGGTTAGCGGGTGGTCTTTCACGGCTTGAGGAATAAACACATCATCTAAGTCAGCATCAACAACGACCTCCACTTGTGAAGCCAGCAGGTCTTTGATTGTTGGGAATGAAAGCTGGACGTTGACGTTTGCTTTCCCTTTTGTTTCGTCAGGCGAGAAATCCATGCGTTCACCTAATGAGATAGGTTCACGGGAAATGTAATCAAAAACAGTTGGAATATCGCCTTTAAGGTTAAGGTCAATGTTGGCAATGCCTGCACCAGTGACGAATATGTCCTTGAGAATCACACTGGCATCTGACAGGGCTAAATCCGCAACTTTACCTTTGTCGACGGTGAGTTGTAAGCCGTCTGGATCAATTGATCCGGAACCACTTGCGTTGCTAATCGGGATTAACGGGGCGCGATAATCTATGCTCATGCCTTTAAATGCGAAGTCTAAATGTGCATTGTCATGCTTTAGCTCTTCCGTTGCGAAGTCATATTCTATATTTGCAGCTGCGTTGACATCAGTGAATTCGCCATCAGTTATTTTCTCTGTGAGCCAAGTTGCGGCAGATTCACTTTTTAAGCTTTTGGGCCAGTATGTCGTGAAAAGACCGAGATCCATTTCATCGGAATTCAGCGCGGCTTTGAATTTATAAATTGTGTCTTTAAATGTGCCTGAAACTTTGCCTTTAAGCTCAGCTCCAATGACATCGACGGAGCGTAAATCAAGTTGAAATTTATGATCAATATTGTCATAAAATCCGGACAAGGCTATGTTTTCGATTGTTTTGGCATCGTCGTATTCTTCGGGCATGTTTAAGGTTATTTTGGGCACTGAAATATCTATTACGGCATTGTCTAAATTAAAGTTCTTGTCGAACGTGCTGACAAGCCTGCCATTAAAGCGCGCATCGTGATTACGTAACGGGGCAAGTTCTTTGATATAACGTGAGAGTATTGAAACATCAAAGTTTGTGATGTTTAGCTTGGCTTCAATTTGTTCGCTATTGCGCTCGTAATTTAATTCTGCATTGAGCTGGTTTTCTTCAAGTCGACTTTGCGGCGATAAGCTGATGTCTAAGCGAGCGCTGACGCCTTTTTCCCAGCGGTTAATCGCAGCATCGACTTGCGGCAAAAACCAAGTCATGTGGGAGCGCATATCACTAACGATGATCTGCGCATCCTTAATTTCAAGCCTATCGAGATAGCCCAAATTACTATCTGCCGCTATGGCTTCTTGCTCGGTTTGTGCGAGCATTTCGATAAGGTCACTTGCAAAGCTTGTATCAGGATCATCCTGTGCGTTCGGCTGTATAGAGGGGGGCTTTTTATGCGTGGCAATGTCGATTGTGAAATTGTTGTTTTCGTCTCTTAATATATGGGCCTTGGGGCCATAAAGAATGACTTCATCTATGGCGATCTTACCCTTGAGCAAGGCTTTAACATCAAAGAACAAATCCGCTTGTTCAACACTAAAGACATCTTTGTTTTTAGATTTTACGCGCATGTCTAAGGCGCGGAGTTTCAATGCGCCTTCCAGTTTGGGCCATGCAATCACAATATACTGAAAATCCGCTTGATACTGTGAATCTTCCGAGTTTACGGCTTGCATAATAGCAGGCTTGATAAAGCTAATGTCGATAGGGCTTGATTTTAGCTTCCATAGCAATGCGCCTATAAACAGCAAGATAAACACAAGCAGGATCGCCAAGGCCTCAAAAGCGAGTTTCAAGGCATGTTTAGATACGCATTTCTTTGCAACGCGTTGCCAAATCGGCGGCTTTTGTTTGATATCTTCTTCGCTCACGGTGCTAACTTTAAAATTTTGCTATGTCGGAACTATAGAGAGTAGATTCATTTTTTCCAAGAACGCTTATTGACTTTTTTACGGTCAACGCACAGCTTATTCATGCGTCAGTTTATTGGCGCGCATTTAAAGGAGATTTGTCATGAGTGATTTAGAAGTGGGCAGCGTTGTCGCTGATTTCACATTACCAGTAGATAGTAAGTCTGGAGAAAGCCTTACATTTTCAAATATACAGAGCCCATGCGTTGTGTATTTCTATCCCAAGGATGACACGCCTGGCTGTACCAAGGAAGCGATTGCTTTTACCGCGCACAAAAAAGAATTTGATGCGCTTGGTATAAAAATTATAGGCATCTCAAAAGACAAAGTCGCTAAACATGATAAGTTTATAGAAAAGCACAGCCTTGATATAACACTGATCGCTGATGAAGAGGGCGCAGCCTGCGAGACTTTCGGTGTTTGGGTGGAAAAGAACTTATATGGCCGTAAATATATGGGCATTGAGCGCGCGACGTTCCTCATAGACGCCAAGGGCAAGGTTTTGCAGGTGTGGCGCAAGGTCAAAGTTAAAGAGCATGTGGAGGCTGTCCTAGCCGAAGCAGAAAAACATTTTGGGTCGTGAGTGCGAATAGTTGAACACGAATGTTTCGCTAAATAAAAAACGCGCTAAAATATCAGCGCGTTTTTCTTATTCTATATGTCGTTATTGACTAGCCTTGGTTTGCAGCGCGTTGTGCAATACGTGGCACCGCGACTTCACCCATCACGCCAGCGCCGCGTGCATTCATATGGTCATGCATATGGGCAACTAGCTCTTCTGTGTGGTTTGAAAAGAAGTGGTTTGCACCTTCAACTTTGCGGTGATCAATTTTGATACCTTTTTGTTCATTCAGGCGACCAACAAGGTCTTCGATAGATTCTGGTTCTACGCGGTCATCTTCAGCGCCATGAATAATCAAACCTGATTGTGGGCACGGGGCGAGGAATGAGAAATCTTCTTGATTTGCTGGAGGCGTCACTGAAATAAAGCCTTTTATTTCTGGGCGGCGCATTAAGAGCTGCATACCAATCCATGCACCAAATGTATATCCACCGATCCATGTGTAAGGGGCATTGGGGTTGATATCCTGCATCCAGTCAAGAACTGTCGCGGCATCACTTAACTCGCCTTCGCCTTTATCAAATATACCTTGAGATTTACCAACGCCACGGAAGTTAAAGCGTAAAGTAGAGAAACCGCGCTGTACAAATGCTTGGTGCATCATAAATGAAATTTTATTATTCATCGTGCCACCGCGCTCTGGATCAGGGTGCAGCACTAAAGCGAGTGGAGCGTCTTTAATTTTAGAGTGGGTATAACGAGCTTCAAGGCGGCCTTCAGGACCGTTGATGATAATTTCTGGCATTTTATTCCAATCTGTCTGGTTTTGTGTTTGTATAGTCAAATTCTGTTGCGGCTTTTAAAAATCCGCTTAAACACACCCAAAATGTAGTATATATTTATTATTGTTTTTTACATTCGGAGTATTTTGATAGCGCATAATATTTACTATGTCCAATCAAAAATGATAAGCTGCTGATAGTAAACAGTAAAACAAGATTCTCGTATTTTTCATAATCCTGTATTTTTTGCGATTTTATGAGTAATAACAAAGGAATATAAAGAAAATGAGTGCGATTCACTATTTTGATTACAATGCAACAGCTCCATTGCGCGATGAGGTCGTTGCGTTAATGTGCGATGAGATGCGCATTGTCGGCAACGCATCCGCAGTGCATCTGTCGGGCAGGCGGGCACATGGCGTAGTGGAAAAGGCGCGTGAGCAAATAGGCGCTTTTTTAAATATAGACCCTAAACAGGTGATATTTAACTCTGGCGCCAGCGAAGGTAATAATACGCTTTTTCACGGTTTTGAAGGCCATAGCCATATTATTTCAGGTATTGAACATCCGGCGGTTGATAAGGCTGTAAATGATGAGGCGCAGTATATAAAGGTTGATCATAACGGCCGAATTGATTTGGAACATTTAGAGGGGCTGCTACAAAAGGCGGCTAAACCCATATTTGTATCAGTCATGTATGTGAATAATGAAGTAGGCGCGATACAACCGGTTGAAGAGATCGGGCGGTTATGTAAGCAATATGATGCACTGTTTCATACGGATGCCGTTCAGGCGGCAGGTAAAATCCCTCTCGATATGCAGAAGATTGGCGCTGATTATATGACGCTTTCTGCTCATAAATATGGCGGACCGCAAGGCGTCGGTGTCCTGGCCTTTGCCGCAGGCAAGCCGCCACCAAAATTGATTATTGGCGGCTCACAAGAAGGCTATCAGCGCGCAGGAACGCTAAATGTTGCTGGCATTGCAGGGATGGGGCTCGCTTCTGAAATGGCACAGCAGGAAATTGGTCATTATGAAAGCCATATCAGGCCATGGCGCGATGCTATAGAGGCTGAACTTTTAAAAGCTAAACGTAAAGACGGAACGCCGCGCGTTGATATTTTGGGCTATGATGGCCTGCGCGTTCAAAATACATCTTTATTTTTAATCTATGATGTCAATAAAGATACTTTGGTTATGAAGTCAGACATGGCGGGGATTTGCGCAAGCTCTGGCGCAGCATGTTCAAGTGGAACTGTCAAAACGAGTAACACAGTCGCTGCTATTCGCCCTGATATTCATGTTCCTGTGCCGATAATGCGCCTGTCCTTGGGGTGGAAGACTACGCAGGATGATGTTGACGCTTTCCTTAAATTCTGGCACAAGCTTACCCAATAATGTTTTAAAGTAAGGAAGATTCATAATGCCTGCAGTTACGTTTATACACCCGGACGGTCAAGAACAAGTGGTTGATGCCGCGATTGGCCTGTCATTGATGGAAGTTGCGATTCAAGGTGGTATTGACCAAATTGAAGGCGCATGCGGCGGATCTTTATCTTGTGCGACATGTCATTTGTATGTTGAGCCTAAAGAACATGAGCGCTTGCTTCCTGAAGATGGCCTCAGCGAGGAAGAGGAAGATATGCTCGACCTTGCCTTTGATCTCAAAAAAACATCGCGTTTGTGTTGTCAGATTATAGTAGACGATAAGATGGAGGGCCTGAAGGTCGCTCTACCCGGTGCTTCTGTTGAGTGGTAGCTCATTGACATAACATTAAACGAGTGCTAGCTTTTCTTGTTATTTTAAATGAAAGAAACGTGATGCAGGTTAATTTATCCGATATTGATATAGACGCGGTACGTAATCTTGACGCTGAAGCTGCGGAAATACTTCAAAGTGCCGTCAAGGCGGCGGCGCGTATATTGGCACGCCGAAAGGCTATGAATGCTGCTGGCTTGGTGGCTGAGCCGCTATATGTTCTGGCGGGGGAAACGCACCTTAATCCGTGTGAATATATACACCATATTTTGCTTTTAGAGGCCCTGAAGCAAGGGGGTGGCGCAATTGTTAGTGGCGTTGAAGTGGATCATGATTACTATGAGAAAGAAAGCGCGAGCAGTGTTGCGCAAAAAGGAAGCGATAGGTATCTGTACGATAGTTTTGACTTTGCTGCAGATTGTTACGATGCGGGCGGCGCTGCTTATGGGCGTAAAACCTTATTTTCTTATTTGGCAAATCAAAAGCGTGGCAAATCAATTGTGCCTATTTTTAACGATGCTTCATGCAGCCCTTTTGATGAATTAGAGCTTGATGACGAATATGCCCGCGCCGCAGTGAAGGATTTATCAATAAACCCAAAGCATGTTGATGTCGTCTCCCCTGAGGGGTTAGAGATTAGAAACAAAGTAATGCTAGATATCACTACGCAGCTTGCAGCCAAACGGCAGCGTAATATCATTTATCAATTGGCGGGTTTTTATCACGTTGGCGGCAGTGCGGAAAATGTACCAGAAGCAAGCATGAGTGCCATGCTAGATAAGGCCCAGCGGCAGCACTTTAATATATATACAGCAAGAAAACCGCAAGGCGCGTATACCCCACAATGTGGCGAGGATATAATTTGCCATGATATTCCTGTTTATGAAGCTTTTAGGCGCAACGCTTTAAAACTTATGGTCGATGATGATACCGGAGAATATATTCGTGTTCCGGAGCGCGAAAAAGAGTTTGTTGATACGAAGCTTGATGTGTTGGGATTGTCACATCTAAAGCCAAAATCCGCTTAATGGCGTAGCCGCCAGATTAAGTGGCGCCAAGCGCAGTATCAAAGCTACGTTTTAATGGGTTGAGGATGATATCCATGACCTTTTTCTTACCAGTCAGGACGTTGACCTCGGTTTGCATACCGGCACGGATGGGCATATCGACGCGCAACTGTTGCTCTTTGAGAGATATACGAACGCGGTAATAATTACGTCCATTTTCATCGACAAGACTATCGGCGCTAATTGCTTCAACGCGGCCTTCCACACTGCCATAAATTGAATAATCATAAGCGGTTATTTTGATGTTTGCAGGTAGACCAACCCACAACTTACCACGATCAGACGTTGATATTTTTGCTTCTACGATCAGTTCTTTATTCGCAGGGGCTAGCTCGGCTATAACGTCACCACTGCGGATCGTTCCGCCAATAGTGTTGTAGTAGACGGTAACAATCTCGCCGTCATCTGGCGCAAGGATGGCTGTACGTTGCACTTTATCAAGATAAAGCTTCATGCGCTCTTGAAGTTGCTGTATTTCAACTTTTACCGTGCTGATTTCGTCCAGTACTTCAGATTCGTGCTTGCTGAGGGCTTCTTGTATATTGGCTTCAAATTCACTTAACTCAGCGTCAATAATAGGTATTTTTTTACGAACAGAAGATAATCGCGTATTAAAGTTTGAAACTTTACTTTTTGAATCAAGGTAACGCGTTTCTGAAATGGCACCGCTTTTTAATAGACGTTGATTGATGCGGAATTGTTCTTGCGTAATATGTAACTCTTTACTGAGGTCTTGGAACTGTGTTTTCAGCTCAACAAGTCTAAGGCGCTTTTGGTTTGATTTTTCTTCAAGCCCTTGGATTTGCTCTTGGCGGCGATCTAAGCGCGATTGGAATAGCGCAAGTTCATTGATCACTAAGCTGGGAACTTTATCGGCTATTTCCTTAGGGAAATTGACGGTGTCTTCCATTTTTAATTCCGCAGCAAGGCGGGCAAGGCGTAATTGCAAAGCGTCAATATGAACGCGCGATTCCTTAAGTTCAGATTCTGCTGTAATGTTAGAAACAACAAACAAAACATCACCTTTTTTTACGTCTTGGCCTTCATGGACAAGAATATCCGCAAGTATGCCGCCTTCAAGGTGCTGGATATTTTTATTTTTACCGGGAGTGATCACGCGGCCTTGGCCACGGACGTACTGGTCAATCTCTGACTGGCTTGCCCAGACAAGACATAAGATGAAAGAAAGCATCGCCAAAAAAAACACAGGGCGATAATTCCACGAGCCGGATTTATGCATATCAAAAACTGACATTAACTTTAAACCTTATGTTTTCTTTCTATCCATTACACGGATACCTTCTATTATACGCTTTCTGATGTCTCTTAGGAAATCAGATCCGCCTTTAGGAAGATTTGTTGTTGTGGCAATCGCCGTTATTATAGACCCGTGTTTGATGAATATGACAGAAGAGCGCTGGCCTATTGCGCCGTCATTACAGTGAATATCGAGTGTTTTAAGGTTGCGTGTGCTTGTATCTGGTACAGCAGTAAAGTTACCTGTACAGCGTAGCTGCGCGGCATTTAAGAAGCGCTCGACATAGGCTGTGAAATCTGCGTTTGGTGGCAGCACGGTCCGTTCTGCGCGGCCTTGTAAATCGCCAGCTTCCCATGCGGTAACGGCTGTGCCTGTGGACTTGTGACGGTAAGCGCGGATTTTTAACGCGTCAGGGTCAACAACGTATCCTGCTTTGAGAATATTGATGACATCTTGCGTTAATGATGCGCTGGCAAGTGGCGATGTTTGGTCTGTGTTTGCGAGGGCATAGTCTTCACCAACGCCTTTTAAGAATGAATCCATGCGTGTTTCAAGTGAATCAAGATCTTTATCTATCTCTTCATTAATAAGGTCGACCTTGCTTGACTGTGCCATGCCCATGCGCATGCCAGATTTTGGATTAGAAATCTTCAAGTCTTCGCCAAGGAACTCTTCTGGATTATCGCTAAGCAAGAGGCCTTTTTTAAGCTTGTTATTCTCGGCCTCAAGCGCTTTGATTTTTTCAACAAGCTCTTCTTGTGTGCGTCGGTTGCGCTTGCGCGAAATTAGGTCTGCAATAGGGTTTGCATTCGTATCGGCAAGGCGCAGGCGAAGCATTTCTTTTTCGCGTTCAAGCAGCTTAACTTTTTCTTTCCACTGGCTATCAATGTCTTCTTCAAGCAACCACGGTACTTTTTTATATGCAATCTCGTCAGGCGTGCCAAGGCCAAGCATTTGTCGAACGCCTTCCATTGGTTTGATTTGCTTAAACTCTTCTTCGATCATGATTTCCGCAAAATTATCTGATAGTGCTTCAGGATCATCAAGCAGGGCGAGGAGCTCCTCATCGCTAAAGTCCTCATTTGAGAGGTCTTCTACTATGTCTTGATTGTCAGAATCTGTAACGCGGCTATCGTCGTCTATTTCAATGCTTAAGGTTTCGTCAAATAAAGCATCGCTAGGCATATTTTGTGGTAGTGCGGTAGCCGCACTATCAATAGCTTCGGCCGAAACGGTTTCACCGCTAAGTGTCGCCATGATTGCATCATCTATGTCAGAAGCAATGTTTTCATCAATCTGCATTGTGTCTGCATTGGTTGCTGTGTCATCCATCGTGATGAGGGCATCTAGCGAAACTTCGCTTGCGGTATCTATTTCAGGCAATATATTTGCTTTGGTGTCGGCGGTGTCGTTCGCATTCTGCGTGAGAGCGGTTAGGATATCGTCATCATTCATAATTTCGCCGCCGGAAGCGAGCTCTTCAGCTATGGTGGACTCCGTGTCGACCGCAAAGTCTTCGATTGCGTCGTTTGTCGCCTGATTTAGGCTTGTTTCAAGTGCGCTTGTGACGTCACTTTCTATATTTAAGGGGGGGCTGTCTTTCGTGCTCGCGATTGGTGGTGTTTTGGTGCTTGCCTCTACCTGCTGGGCGGCATCCGCGGTTTTAGCTTCGCTGGACTGTGCTTGTTGCGGCTCGGGCATTTCGTCTAATGCTGCGGTTTCAATTTCCTCTTGTTTATATGTATCGTCCGCAGTGAGAGATTCGTCAATTAAAGAATCTATGTCCATCATTGGGTCGAGCTCTTTTGATGCGGCCGCTGGCGGCTGTTTTGTTACATCAGGAGTATCTGAAATGGCAGGTTCTTTTTGTGGAGATGACACCTCATCTATCAATTGGGAAAGCGCGGCATCTATTGGTGCATCAATGCTGTTTGAGGGAGGCAAAATGTTTTCTATCGCGGTAGAAGCAATAACTTCGTCTCCCTGTGGAACGATGGATTGCGGAGGGCGGGCTTCATAAGCTTGCGCGGCGGCTCTTATTTCATCTAGGTCAATAGAGACAGCGGCTTCTGTATTGATGGATTTCAAGCTATCAATCACGTCAACACATAGGGACATACGGGCTTCGGCTATGGTTGTTGACTGTATCGGTAACTTAAGGTCTGACGCATCATCATAGGACAGAGTAATATATTCGCCGCCATATAAGGGCGCTAAATCAGTGTCTGCACGTGGCAGCGTTGCATTAAGCTGTGTTGCGCCGTTTGCTGAAAAGTTTGTAATCGGCGTTTTATCAAAAGCTATGCCCGTTATGTTAGCTTTTGTTTCCGGTATATTAGAGACGTTTATCAGGGCGCGGCCGGTGATGTCACTTGATATCTTAACGGTGATGTCAGGATTGTAGCGGCGCTGCAGTAAACATGATGGGTTTAACGCTGTTGCATTGTCTGTGACTTCCCAAGGCGTGTTTGGATTGTATAAGCGCGCAGATTCCGCTTGTGATTGCGCAGACGTGGGTGTGCCCGCTAGAAAAACTAGCGCGGCTGTGGTTAATAGCGCTAAGGGTGCGTTATGATAAGCACGCCTTTTTTTGTTATTATACACGTTAGGCATATATCTTTCTTATACTGAAAACCTCTTGAAGGATTTGTACGGCAGATTGCCTTGCATGGAGCAAGAAATCACATGAATATGTAATATGTTTGGACGCGCAACGCAATGACGAGGCGCTACATACAAATATATTGTAACATAAAACATAAACTATAAAAGTTATTAAAGCTATTTTTTTGCATTGCTCCTGTGTTTTTGGTTTACTGCGCATGTACTTTTGGTTGTGTTTTTAAAAAATTAATAAAAACGGGATGCAATACATAAAGAAATCATATAAACTAGTGGCAAGTTGGTTCTATTTAATTTTTCATTTTTTAAAGTTGAGATTGGTATGGTTTTGTTTTCAGGCAAAAGGTCTAGAGATATGTTTTCTGCATTGCGTAAGTACTTTTTGGGCGTGCTGTTTATAATGATGTGTTCACCAAATATAGCGTATTCTGCTGAAAAAATGATAGCTATTACTGATGATGCTTCGGCAGGAGTGGATGTTGTCGAAACATCACAGAATGATGATGTTATTAAAATGCTTCCTGATCGCCCAATGGTTTTAAAGTTGGATGGTGATGTTGCTAATATCCTCATTGGGAATGATTTGTTTTTAAATATTTTCCCAGACTCGCGCAGAACTTTAATTCTTATGCCTCTTGTGCCTGGTGCTACCTTCTTCAAGGCGCTGGATGAAGACGGCAATACAATTATAGAGAAGCGAGTGATCATCGCGTCGCCTGAAAATGAGTATATTCGTGTAAGGCAGGCGTGTGGTTCTGATGACGAGCTTTGTACATTCCAGTCGATTTATTATTGCCCCGACATGTGCCACTCTGTTTATGATTACTCAAATAATGAGCGTATTAACCAGAATGAGAAAATCAGAAATAAAGATGATGAAGATAAGGATAATAGCGACGATACTCCGTCAGACCTTTCAGATGCATCCGAGAGCGAGCCGCAGTAAAGTGGTTCGCTGTTAAGGCTTTTTATTAGTTATACCCATAAGGAAGTTTACGTTATGAATTCTAAGTCCCTGTCATTATTAGTATTAAGTACTGCTATGGTTGCGTTGTCAGCCTGCGGGGCGCATACAGAAACACCGCTTACGCAAGTGGACATTGCGATTGAACGCGCAGAAAAACATGCGGCAGCCATTCAGGATCCTGATAAAAAGCTAGCTGTCTATGAACGTATTTATAAGCAAAATCCGAAAAGCGCAAAAGCGGCGACAGAATATGCACGTCACCTAAGAAAGCAAGGGCGCGTTGCGCAAGCTGAATCTATTATGACGTTATTTGCAGAGATGCCAGAAAATCCATCTTTTGTCTATGCTGAATTTGCTGCGATTAAGCTGGCGAATGGGGAACATGCTTCGGCTGAAATTTATGCGAAGGAAGCGTTAGCACAGAAAGAAGACGATAGTTTTGCCTACCATACACTAGGCATAGCGCTTGACGGCTTAGGACGTTACAAAGAAGCAGAAGAGGCGTTTCGTTCTGCGCTTGAGATTTGGGATGGTAACCCTGTGCCGGTCATGAATAATTTGGCACTCAACCTTGCGACGCAGGGGTATATTGATGAAGCCATTTCAACTTTGGAGCGTGCAAAGACATTAGAGCCTTCGCGTACAGAACTAGAACGAAATTTGCGTATTATCAGAGCGTTAAATGAAAATAGTGCCGCGTATTTCCCAGATCAAAGAGTACCGCATCCGACAAAAAAGCCATCTAACTAAAATTTTTACGCGTAAAAGAAGTTTTTTGTGCTTTTTATGACATCTTGTGTTTTGTTGATGTTTGCAGCCTTTTAACTTTGTTTTTTATTGTGTTCTGTGCAGTGTTTTAGTGCGCTGCACAACCGAAAGTTTCATTTTGTCATAAATAGCGATTGACATAAACTTGCGCTAATGTTAAGTATTGCTTTGTTTAATAATACGTTTTGGATTGGTCTCCTTATCTAAGTTGATATAGACGATTTCTTATTCATTTAGGTGCGAAACTATTATTAGACATTCCCCACACAAACTCGTCCCAGACTGCTAAATCGCGGTCTGGGACAAATTGTTTGTACTTAAACTTTTTTGATTATATTTGATTATATATGTGGCTGGGATGCTCGGCCAGAATTAGGGGGCCCTGCTATCATATCAAACGAGAGGTTGACGATACGTTTGGTGATGTCCTTACGTATAGATTCTGGCATGTCAGCAGCAGGGTCGAGCAGCCTTACAAAGCTATGCGCAAATTTATCTTTGAGGCTCGGCATATCAAGTTGCTTCATGCGGCCATCTTTAAACTCAACGGCGACATTGATATTTCCAAAAATATCGCGCTGTACTCCGATAAAGTTATCATACGCAGCATCTTTACGTGAGGCGGTGTTACGGTAAAATTCCACATTACGTTTACGGTTGAATATGCCGTGATATTGATCGCTCTCATGGTCAGCTGAGTCTGCGGAGGCTTGTGAGTTATACCATGAGGCTGATTTGTTCAGAGCTTGTGAGAGGGCTTTTTTATCAGGGGCTTGTGTCATTAGCTCTTGATTGACGAGGCCAAGGCAGTGGTAAATTATCGGGGTGGCTTTTGGTGTGTGCCCTAAGACGATATCCATTGTTTGTTGCTGCGTTATTGCAACCAGCTGCTCCACGGCTTCTTTAAGGCCGGGCTGTTTTATAAGCATGGTTTTTAACTCACGTGTGCCTTTGCACTTTGTGCTTGGTGGTTTCAAATGTGGGAAAATATTTGTATCCATCGCTTGGTCGTGTATCAGGCCCTGTATCTCCATTAGTATTGAGGCTTCGCGGTAATCCTTGCTGCTGATTTTTGTATCCGTGCCAATCAGTAAGTGGATGCGGTCGTCAATTTGGTTGAATAGATTTTGTATATTCGTTTCCGCATCTGCCCAGTTTGCAACTGATTTATAAGCGGCAAATTCGATTTGTTCTAGAAACACTTCGTTAATTTCTTCGCAGCTTTGCCCATTCTTAATTGCCTTGAGTATGTCCTGCGCTGTATTTTGTACTGTAATAACGGCCGATAAAGTATCAGGTCTCTGGTCAGATAGCATCATGTTAAGAACAGTTTCATGGGGGTCTAACCCCTCACCAACAAGTTTTTGAAACCCTCCATCCTCGGCGCAGCTTTTGTGAATGTAGCTGCACATATTATACAGAAAGCTAGCATGGAATCTTGCGTTTAATGATGGTGCGGGCACGTTGAGTAAATCATCGGCTTTATCCATTAATATATGTGTAATGTCGTTCGCATCCATAATGGACTGTGGAAGAATCTGTAGCTCAACGAGTGAGCCGCGTTCGGATTTGTCAGTTGGTAACGTGAGTTTTTGGAAGAATACACGGTGTCCGGTCATCTTTTTGGGTGCGACAAGGCGATTATCCTCTAGCACTGCGCCTATGTTTTGTGCAGAATTTTGACGGGTCAGGCTGCTTGGGTTGTGGTGCGAAGCAACCTTGATGAAGTCATAAACCTGTTGGTCAGGACAGGCAATTCTGGCGCGCTGGATGTCGGTCAGCAAGTCTTTTCTGAACGGCGTTTCAGGCGTTTTTGGCGACTTGTAATCGCTGAATAATTTACTATATGCGCTGTATGGCGATTTGACACAGATTCTGAATAACGGGCCATCAATGGCAAAGCGACTGTCATTGCCGTGGTCTTTTTCTAAGGGGATGGCGCGCGTATTTAATGGGTGTTTAAGGTAATAATCCTGAAAGGCAGGAAAGTCGTAAATTTGTGGAGAGCCTTTGTTCAGTGCGCTCCATTGGTCTAAAATCTCTTCTGATGTGATGTAGTCATTCTTGATTTGCTCAACGATGTCACTATAGCTAAAGCAGGCATATTGGATGAGCTGATCAAAGGAGAGGGCTTCGATTTGCTCTTTAAACCCTTCGGATGAATCTTCTCCCAAAACAGTTTCCTGCAAGGCGGACAGTGTCTTTTTCTCACCAAGAACTTGTTGGTTGATGGCAATAAGGTGGCTTATAAATTTAGGGGCGGTGTCTTCTATGTCCTGCAACATGTCGGAAAAGCGCGTCGCCGCCTGCGCAGGCTTATACTCCCCTTCAAAAAGAGAGAGCTGTGCATCGGGGTTGATAAAATGTGCGCTATACTCTGCGGCGCTGTTAAATATGTTGGGTTTTTTACTCATTTTAACCTTATCTAGCCTTGTGTTCTCAGCATATTCTATCTTTAAATACTTTAGCAATTGTTAATATGATGAGAAGTTATGTTTGAGCGCAGATTTTTGTGCGCGTATTCCCAGTCTGTTGCTTTGGCGTTGGAGGCGTTATCGGCATTGTGAGTAGAGTGTGAGCATGGTATGATATTGAATGCACATGAATATGTGTGTTTCCAATGTTTTTTATTTATATTTTAGTGCGGTAATCTGATGAGTAAGCAAAATAACACGCAAGAGAAAAAGACGAACCCTGAGTCTTTGAAGCGAAGCCTGCAATATGTGATGTCTGTTTATGGCATTCATACTGATATGGAAGGTATCCTGATGGAGATACCGGGCGGTGATACGGAGATGACCCCTGGTTTGGTCTTAGAGGTTGCGCAGCGCGTGAGACTAAATGCGCTCTGGCGTGAGAAGATGAGCTTTGATCAGGTCTTAAGTCAGGAAGCGGCCTGTATCATTATTATGGATGACGGCGAAGCTTTGGTCGTGCTGCCACAAAAAACCCATAAAGGTAAGATATTTAGACCGGGTGAGGGGTACATTACGGATAAAATTGAAGACGTGGAAAGTCGCTTTACAAAGCAAGTCATTATCCTCGCCCCGCAAGAACTGCGCCAAAATATGGATGCAAATGCGCTACGAAAGCGCAATACGGTTGACTGGTTTTGGAAACCAATTCTTAAACATTGGCCAGCCTATCGTGACGTAATGGTCGCAACGATCTTTATTAATATCTTTGCGCTCGCTGTACCTTTATTCACAATGAATGTTTATGACCGTGTGGTTCCGAACTTCGCCAAAGACACGTTAATGGTCTTAACGACAGGCATTGCGCTTGTCTTGCTGCTGGATATGTTCTTTAAGGTTGTACGTAGTTATTTACTTGAACATGTCGCTACGCGCGTTGGTTGTCAGTTTGACTTTGATTTGATGGAGCGCTTGATGCATTTACCATCAATTGATTTACGCCTGTCAGTGGGTGAGCGTGTAAATTTATTCCGCGAGCTGCAATCCATTCGGGACTATTACGCGACGCGCCTGGCGCCTGCGATTGTTGATTTTCCGTTCTTTTTATTATTTGTCTTTGTTATTTATATGCTTTCTCCTGCATTGTCAGGCATTGCCCTTGGGGCGGCGGGTTTGATATTGGTAATTAATTTGCTTGTGCAAATACCAATTAACCGTCTGACACTCAATGCCTTCACATCAATGCAGAATAAAAGCTCGAACATGATTGAGACTTTGAATGGCCTAGAGACCATCAAAATGCATAATGCAATTGGTACGCGCTTATTCCTTTGGAACACATCGACAACTCATTCCGCTGCGGCGGCGCGCAAAAGTCATTTGATGCTGAGCATTTCACAGAACCTATCCATGATGATCGCACAGGGTGTGACGATTGTTGTTGTTTTCTTTGGTGTGTTTGAAATTCAGGCAAATGAAGGTTTTACCATTGGTAAGTTGATTGCCTGCTCTATTCTTTCTGGCCGCGCAGTTGCGCCGATTATGAATGTGTCGGCAATGGTTTCACGGATGAAGCAATCTCGTGATATCCTGCGGATGATTGATAGTATCTTTACCATGCCATATGAAGGTGAGCCGACGCGTAATTATGCGACCAAAGGTCCTTTTGAAGGTTCAGTTGAGTTCCGCGAAGTATCGTTTCAATATCCTGGTCAGTTGCGCCCAACACTTAGTGGTATTAACTTCAAAATTGAAGCAGGCGAACGTGTGGGCATTATTGGCAGGACAGGGGCAGGGAAAAGTACCGTTGCAGGGCTGTTAACAAGCTTCTTACACGCGCAAGGTGGCTCTGTCCATATTGATGGCTATGCGATGGAAACGATCTATCCGGCCGAAATGCGCCGCCATATTGGTATTGTTCCGCAAAAGCCGTTCTTTTTTAGTGGCTCGATTAAGGAAAACATTCTACTTGGTAATGAAGACGTTACAGATGAAGAGTTCCAACAAGCCGCCGAAATATCAGGCCTTGATATCTTTGTTGAACAAACAGGCTATGGTTATGACCTTGAGGTTGGCGAAAACGGTAAGAGCCTTTCAGGCGGTCAGCAGCAATCCATCGCGATTGCACGCGCTTTCCTCAAAAACCCTAAAATCCTTATTCTCGATGAACCAACCAACGGCATGGATAACGCGCTAGAGCTGCGCGTACGTTCCAAGCTGCGTGAGTTCATTGTCGATAAGACGTTCATTCTTATTACGCATAGAACTTCACTTCTGCCGCTTGTTGACCGCCTGATCCTCCTTGATAAAGGCCGCGTTATGGCGGATGGCCCATCGACAGAGATACTGAAGAAATTAAGTGGGCGTGAGTAACGCTTGAGCCTAGGGAATGTTAAAACGTCACAGCTTTGCTTGAAAGCTGTGACGTTTGTGTTTGTCGGTGCTATTTTTTTCTGGTCGGTGCAAGGGTGATAATAAGCTTAATCAGACGAAGCCTTATTTCACTGCAATGCTTTCAATGCTTTTATAGAAAACCGGCTTGTATTGTTCAATTTCATCTATCGTTGAATTAAAATTGAATGCGAGCATCTTTTTACCATATGGAGTAAATAACATGATGTTGTAAATTCCTGTATCGATGGCGTTCGATGTCATCTCAAAATAAATCCATTCTCGCCCTTTAAAGGTGAGGACTGTATTTTTCTTCCATTCTAGGCCAGGAATGCTTCGCTCTAACCCCTCTGTAAGTTTTTGACGAACTGCATCTATTGGTGTTTTAGATATATTATGCTGCTTGATATCATATGCTATCGTTGTTTTAGCACTGTCATTGCCAATCACGAACTTAGGGCGATGTGTGCTCGGGTATTTAATACTTATAATTTCGGGGCTTAATGCTGCAAAATCATCAGGGGCATCAAATGTTATCTTGCCCTTATCAAAGCTAAAGTTTTCAGCTTTAGCGGATGTTATATTCAAAGCAAATGTTAAGCATATCGTGAGAAAGAGTATTTTCATTATGAACCTTTTTTTTTTTGATTTAGTAAGGCCTAAACAGCTTTTTCAAAGCGCTGAGAAGGTTATCTTGGCCGCCGTTATCGATTTCTTTTGCTATTTGCTTGTGGTCTTGCAGCAAGTTTTCTTTTTCTTCGTCATCAAAACTGAGGTTGACCTCTTTCATCAGGGCGGCGAAGTCGACATCTGCCACGTGCGTGCGCTCGAGCTTTTGAAGGATTTCTTGTTCTTGGAGGTCAAAATCTCCGTCACACCACACTAATATACGGGCATGGCGAAAAAATTCTGTCCTATCTTTTTGCGCGGTGATGCGTTTAAACATTTCACCGACATTAGAGGCTTCCATTGTGTCGGAAATAAGAATGGAGCGTTGATAATCCGTTAAGCTTAACGAATCGAGCGCGGCTTCCATAAATTTGCGTTCTTCGTCAGTGACAACTTGGTCAGCATGAACAAGCGCGAATAAAGTGCGCCACATGTAAAACTGGCTTTCATTAAGTGTCTCTGGTTTGTTAGCTGCGCTATCCATGATCGCCTCGTGATTCTTTGTTTGAATTATGTTGTCATCGAATTTGTGTTTACTTTGAAAAGTTTACCACCTACATACATCATCGCCAATAGAGGTAAAGATTAGATTAAAGACCGGCGATCGTTGCGTTTATATATTGTTCTTGTTTTGATCTTTATTATGTGCGCATAATAGAACATACAAAGAACACAATATGTAGGCAGGGATATCCCCGATGATAGAAGCACCTGAAACGAATAGCTGCAAATGGTTGTTTTTTGACCTTAATAGCTACTTTGCGAGCGTCGAACAGCAGGAACGCCCAGAGCTGCGCGGTAAGCCTGTTGCTGTCGTGCCGATGGATACGGAGTATACTTGCGCCATTGCGGCGTCTTACGAGGCGAAGGCTTGTGGCATTAAAACAGGGACACGTATAAAAGAAGCGCGTAAAATGTGCCCTGAGCTGATCACGGTCACGGCGCGGCATAATAAATATGTTGAATATCATGAAAAAATTATAGAAGAAGTGATTAAGCACACACCGATCAATAAAATATGGTCAGTGGATGAGCTATCGAGCCGCCTGCCGCCGAATAAGCGCACGCCGGAAGGCGCAAGCGCGGTTGCTGCAAATATAAAGGCAGGGCTGCGTCAAAATATTGGGGAACATGTGCGCTGCTCTATTGGGGTTGCGCCAAACTCTTATTTAGCAAAAATTGCGACTGACATGCAAAAGCCTGACGGGCTGACGATATTGTCGCCAGAGACAATGCATGAGCGACTTTTTACGTTGGCGCTTACTGATTTAACGGGAATTAATACGGGCATCGCGGGGAGGTTACAGCGCGGCGGCGTTACTACGGTTGAACAGCTTTGGCATTTATCGCCCAAGCATGCGCGCCGCATATGGGGCAGCGTTGAGGGGGAGCGCTTTTGGTATCGCCTACGCGGCTATGAAATACCAGAGCAACAAACGAAAACATCTATGATTGGCCATTCGCGGGTGCTGGACCCAGAGCTTCGGACGCCAGATGAGGCACATAAGGTCGTGCGGCGCTTAACAATTAAGGCCGCAACGCGCCTGCGCCGTAAAGATTTTTATGCCAAGCGGTTTAGCCTTTCTGTGCGCTTTCATTCTGGCTATAAGTGGGCGCAGGAAGCTAAGTTTTCAGCGGTGCAGGATAACTTTACATTTTTGCATGCTTTAGAAGAGCTATGGGATAGGCTTGCGGCGGAAATTAACGCAGACCCTAATTTCCGCCGCAGCGGTGAGCGCCCTGTAAAAATTGGCATTGCCATGTATGATTTATGCCGCAGCGAGGACATTACGCCTGATTTGTTTGATATAGGTGCGCCAGGTGTGCAAAAACAGCAAAAACGTAACGAGGCGTTGTCGCAAGTAATGGACGATTTAAACCAAAAATACGGCGCGGAAACGCTGCAAATTGGTGTGTCGCCCAAAACCAAAGCAGGCTTTGTAGGGACAAAAATTGCCTTTAGCCGCGTCCCCGATATGGCGGAGTTTTCGGAATAGCGGCTTTGATTTAAGCTGCGTCATCCAGATAATCTTGCAGCGGCTTCACATCAATTTGTTTGTTGTTCATGGCGCGTATCGCCTGCACACCTGCGCGCGCGGCGGTGAGCAATGTGTAATATGGCACTTTGTTCATTAATGCTGTGCGGCGGATTGACTGCGAGTCTGCATGGGCTTGCGTGCCTTTGGTGGTGTTAATCATTAAATGAATGTCGCCGTTAATCATGTGGTCAATAATATTGGGGCGGCCTTCCATGACTTTGTTGACGCGTTCAACGCGTACGCCGTTCATTTTTAGGAATTGGCATGTGCCGCTGGTTGCGACAAGGTCAAATTTCATTTCCTCAAGCTCACGCGCAATGAGTAGCAATTCGTCTTTATCTTCATCCTTCACGGATAAAAATACTTTGCCATCAAGCGGCGGCGTCATGCCTGCGCCCATTTGCGCTTTGGCAAAAGCCTGTCCCACTTCCATGTCGAGGCCCATGACTTCACCTGTTGATTTCATTTCAGGGCCGAGGATCGGGTCAACGCCAGCAAAGCGAGAAAACGGAAAGACGGGCGCTTTTACGGCCAAATGGTCTGGCGCCATGCCTTTTAACATGCCTTGTACGCGGAATGATTTTAACTTCTCGCCCGCCATAATTCGCGCTGCAATTTTGGCAATCGGTACGCCTGTTGCTTTGGCAACAAACGGCACGGTGCGTGATGCGCGGGGGTTTACTTCGAGGATATAAATATCAAATTCGCCGCTGTCCTTGTTTTTCTTGCAGGCAAATTGCACATTCATTAGCCCCACAACGTTAAGCGCCTTGGCGAGAGCTTTTGATTGTTTTTCAAGTTCGCGCACTGTGCGGTAAGGCAGGGAGTGCGGCGGCAATACGCAGGCGCTATCACCTGAATGGACGCCCGCTTCTTCAATATGCTCCATAATGCCCGCAACGTAGCTCTCGTCGCCGTCGCAGAGGACATCGACATCGACTTCGGTTGCTTGCTTTAGGTAACGGTCAAGTAATACGGGGGCACCGTCTGATGCTTCGATTGCGGCATTGATGTATTTCTTAAGGCCGTCCATATCCTGAACGATTTCCATGCCCATGCCGCCAAGGACATATGATGGGCGAATGACTAATGGGAACCCTAAATGCTGCGCTTTTTCAACGGCTTCTTCGGCGGAATAGGCGAGGGCATTTGGTGGTTGGCGTAAATTAAGCTCATGCAGTAATTTCTGAAAACGCTCACGGTCTTCTGCTAAATCAATAGCATCAGGGTCAGTGCCTAAAATCGGGATGCCTGCTTCTAGCAATATATGCGAGAGCTTAAGCGGAGTTTGCCCGCCAAGCTGCACAATCGCGCCTATGACTTCGCCGTTTTGCTGCTCTGCGCGGATAAGGGCGATTACGTCCTCTGCCGTTAGGGGCTCAAAATACAAGCGGTCTGATGTGTCAGGGTCGGTTGATACGGTTTCAGGGTTACAGTTGACCATGATGGTCTCAAAGCCTGCTTCTTTTAAAGCATAAGCGGCATGGACGCAGCAATAATCAAATTCAATGCCTTGGCCAATACGGTTGGGCCCGCCGCCAAGGATGATGATTTTCTTCGCCGCGCTTGGCTCTACTTCGCTATGCGCGGGGTTAATGCCGTCACCTTCATAGCAGCTATACATATATGGGGTTATGGATGGCAGCTCGCCCGCGCAGCTATCAATGCGTTTGAAAACGGGGTGAATATTATGGCTGTGGCGTGCGGCATTAACTTGGCTTTCATCGACTTTAACAAGCTGCGCAAGGCGGCGGTCAGAAAAGCCCATTTTTTTGATGTGCATCCAGTCTTCTGGGCAGGTAGGCAGGCCGTTTTTAATGATGCTCTGTTCTGTTGTGACAATATTTTGAATGCGTCCTAAGAACCACGGGTCAAAACTTGTGCAGGCCTGAATATCTTCTAGGCTCATGCCAAAGCGGAAAGCTTGCGCGATGTATAATATGCGCGTTGGCGTAGGCTCAGAGAGTTTCGCGCGGATTTGATCCGGGTGCGGCTGTTCTTGGGCATGGGATGGCGAACCAATCACAACGTCGTTGAGGCCGTCTAAATCTTTTTCAAGTGAACGCAGCGCTTTTTGCAGTGATTCTTCGAAGTTGCGGCCAAACGCCATCGCTTCGCCGACTGACTTCATCGCCGTTGATAATGTCGTATCACTGCCTTTGAACTTTTCAAATGCAAAGCGCGGTATTTTGGTGACAACGTAATCAATGCTTGGCTCAAACGATGCAGGGGTTTTGCCGCCTGTAATCTCGTTCTTTAACTCATCAAGCGTATAACCAACGGCTAACTTCGCCGCGACACGCGCAATCGGGAATCCGGTTGCTTTAGATGCCAGCGCGGATGAGCGTGATACGCGTGGGTTCATTTCAATAACAATCATGCGCCCATCGGCGGGGTTCACCGCAAACTGAACGTTTGAGCCACCTGTCTCCACGCCAATGGCGCGCAGAACGGCGAGTGATGCATTACGAATGATTTGGTATTCTTTGTCGGTGAGTGTCATCGCAGGAGCAACGGTAATCGAATCGCCTGTATGCACGCCCATCGGGTCGATATTCTCAATAGAACAGATAATAATGGCGTTGTCGGCCTTATCGCGGACGACCTCCATTTCATACTCTTTCCAACCCAACAGCGATTCTTCGATCAGTACTTCGTTTACTGGGGATGCGTCGAGCCCTTCGCGGACGATACGTTCAAAGGCTTCACGGTTATATGCAATACCGCCGCCTGTACCGCCAAGGGTGAATGATGGGCGAATAATGGCGGGCAGGCCAATATGCGGTAGGCCTTCAAGGGCTTCGCTTATGCTGTGAATGGTTCTGCTTTTGGCACTTTCTAGGCCAATTTCATCCATGATGTCGCGGAATTTTTGACGGTCTTCGGCTTTTTCAATTGCGTCTTGGTCGGCGCCGATTAATTCGATGCCGAGTCGTTCTAACGTGCCGTTATCGGCGAGTGCCAAAGCCGTGTTCAGCGCAGTCTGGCCGCCCATAGTGGGCAGCAGCGCATCTGGCTTTTCTTTTTCTAAAATTTTAGCAACAACTTCGGGGGTGATCGGCTCGATATATGTGGCATCCGCCAAATCAGGATCTGTCATGATTGTCGCAGGGTTTGAGTTAATCAAAACAATGCGATAGCCTTCTTCTTTTAATGCCTTACAGGCTTGCGTTCCTGAATAATCAAATTCACAGGCTTGCCCAATAATAATAGGGCCAGCGCCAATAATACAGATGGATTGAATGTCTTTGCGGCTCGGCATAATCGTGAGTCCTTCATTGAGAAGTGAAAAGTTGTACCGAGATGGAATCTATAAGCTAGATGGTTAGTGCTGGCAATAGAAAATATTTATTTGACAAATTAAAGGCTATTGTGTGCTTTATGTAAAGTTTTACTTGTGGAGTTTAATAAATGGATTCTTTAGCTGATTTCGCTGGGTGTGTTGCTACAGCATTTGTGTTTACTGGCGCATGTTCCCTGTTGCCGTCAGAGAGAAATGAACATGATGAAGTTGATCAGTATGCGCAGCAAGTGTGTACTCGCATTAAGTCAGCCTCTCAATCTCATCCTCATGGGATCAAGCCGATAAAGGACGTTGCCTTTAAGGTTGATGGTCGGAAGTATATTTGTAAGCTATAATTTTATTTTCTTATTTAACATTTAAATTTTTGAATGCTGTAGCTTTTCACGGGTTGCTTCTTCTATGGCAGGGGTAAGATAACTTGTGACTTTGCCTTGATTTTGAATTAGCCCTTTAGCCATGCTTGATGATACAGCAGTCAGCGTCGGGTCTGTAATTAAAAAAGCGGTTTTGATATCAGGGTTTTGGTCTTTGTTGGTGAGCGCGAGGCCAAGTTCATCGTTAAAGTCATTGGCGGAGCGTAGGCCGCGAAACATTACAGCGGCGCCAACGCTCTCGGCAAATTTTACGGTCATGCAGTCATAGCTTTTCGCTTCAAGTTTACAGGCTTTAATGCCTTTAAGCGCACCGTTTTTGATTTCGTTATGGATGAGCTCTACGCGTTCATCAATGGTAAATAGGCCCTGCTTGTCAGGGTTCACCCCGATGGATATAATCAGGCGATCAACTAACGTCGCGGCTTCTTTAATCATCGCAATGTGACCAAGGGTTAGGGGGTCAAAAGACCCAGCATAAATGCCGATGCGCTGTTTTGATTTTTTTGTCATATCACCTTTATAAGAAAGATTACGCTAAAAATCAATACGTAAAATGAATAAATGATGCTGTGGCAGTATAGATATTGAGTATATGCCTAGATAAACGCGGATAAGTGACTTTTTCTATTGCATTCACAGGTCGGTTCATGACAGAGATGGTCTATATAACTTATATGCGTAACTTTATACAAAAAGAAAAATGATATGCCAGATCTTCGCCAAAGAATAAATACTGCCATGAAAACGGCTATGAAAGAAAAAGACACAGTATCTCTTTCGACCATTCGCCTTATTTCTGCCGCGATTAAAGAGCGTGATATTAAAACGCGTACAACAAGCGGACAGGATGGTATTTCTGAGGAGGAAATATTGTCACTATTGCAGTCTATGATTAAACAAAGGCAAGAATCGTTCCGTATGTATAGTGAAGCAGAGCGCCCTGAGTTAGCTGAACGTGAAGAAACTGAAGTTAGCGTTATTCAAGGCTTTCTGCCGACGCAGCTATCTGCAGATGAAGTTGACAGCGCTGTTACAGGCTTAATTGACGAAGTCGGCGCGGAAAGCATCAAAGACATGGGCAAAGTCATGGCGGCACTCAAAACACAATATGCAGGTAAGCTGGATATGGCGAATGCAAGCTCTGTCATTAAAGAGAAGCTCGGTTAATAAAACCCCCTTAACGTATGAATCTACTAGGCAAGCAGGCTTGTTCTTGCTAAGTCATAGCTATGAGTAAATTTACGCCACAATTTTTAGATCAGATTCGCGATAATCTGACCCTGTCTGACATTCTTAGGCAGCGGATGAAACTTACCCGTGCTGGGCGTGAGTTTAAGGGCTGCTGCCCATTTCATAAAGAGAAGACGCCATCATTTTATGTGAATGATGAAAAGCAGTTTTATCATTGCTTTGGCTGCGGCGCCCATGGCGATGTTATTCGTTTTCTGGTTGATCATGATAATACCCCATTTCCCGAAGCTGTTGAGCAACTGGCCGGTAAAGCGGGCATTCCTATGCCAATCCAAAAGCAGCAAACCGCGGCCGATTTTCACTTTGAGCAGCAACGTAAAGGGCTGTATGAATTAATGGATGATGCGGCAAATTGGTTTTGCCAGCAGCTTTATAGCGGCGACAACAAAGTTTTTCTGGACTATTTAGTCGGGCGCGGCGTTTCGCGCAGCATGCTTTCAGGCTTTATGATTGGCTGTGCGCCATTAGATGGTCAGGGGTTGCCAAAGCACCTTAAAGAGCAAGGTTATGATGAGCAGCAGATGATTGAATCGGGGCTCTGCCGTGCAAGTAAAAAAGACGGTAAGCCCTATTCGTTTTTCAGAGAGCGTATTATGTTCCCTGTGCTTGATCGTAAGGGGCGCGTCGTTACATTTGGTGGGCGTATTTTGCCTGACCATGTGCGTAGCGCTGCGGGCTTTCCTGCGCATAGTGACAGCTATACCCCGCCAAAATATATTAATGGCTCCGATAGCCCCTTGTTTAATAAAAGTCATACGCTATACGGCGAATACCAAGTGCGAAAATCAAGTCGCGAAGGCCATACACCAATCGTTGTTGAAGGCTATTTAGATGTGATTGCCTGTCATGACGCAGGGTTTAAGGGCGCGGTTGCGCCAATGGGAACAGCGCTTACGGATGACCAGATACAGGCGCTATGGAAGATTGGCGCTTATAACCGTAAAACGCCGACATTATGCTTTGACGGTGATGCCGCGGGGTTGCGTGCGGCAGAGCGTGCGATGGACCGCTTATTACCGTTTGTGTCGTCTGAGCGGACGGTGAATTTCGCCTTTATGCCGAAAGGGGAGGACCCCGATTCGTTTATTAAAACGAAGGGTGTGTCTGCGCTGCGCCAGATTTTCATTAGCGCTTTATCATTGGTGAATTACTTGTGGCATACAAAAACCAACGGACAGGATTTTTCAACGCCAGAGGAACGCGCAGGGCTTGAAAAAAGCCTATATGATGCGATTGAAGTGATTGAAGACGCCTCAACGAAGAGTTATTATCAGCGTGATATACGTGAGCGTCTTTATAAGCATTTCTCTGCATTTAAGCGGAATAAAAACTATAAAGGCAAAAACGATAGTGCGAGCGTCGCGCGTTCGGAAAAGTACCATCAAACGGCCGCTATTAATGTTTCTGGTGAAGACAGCGGACTGTCAGAAACATTGCAAACTATTTTGCTATTAGGCGGCTTACGCTTTGCAGCGTTATTGGAGCGTTTTTATGATGAAATGGAACGTCGTAAGTTTTACCAAGGGGACTTAGAGCATCTTAAGCAATATTTGCTCGATGTTGATGTTGAGACATACCAAGATGACATGTCTAAATTAAGCGATACATTGCGCGAAGAAGGTTATGGTGATGTGTTGACGCGCCTTGAAAACAGCAATTTGTCGATGCACGCACCGTGGCTTAGAAATTATGACGAAGAACATGAAGTTATTAAGGGCTGGGATTCTGTGGTGGCGCGTTTAGACTCGCTCTCGCATAAAATCGCATTAGCAGAGGCAATTAAAGCTCTGGAACAAGACTTCACGGAAGAAAATGCACAGCGTTTAGCTGAGCTGCAGAAGCAAGGTTAGCCTAATACCAGTTAATCACACAGGTTTAGGCTGAATGAAAAAGCCTGCCAGCTCTTGTAAACACAGGGTTTGTCGCCTGAAATAATAAAGTCAAAAAAAAGATTGGATTTTTCTTTCAGAATCCGCTTTAATCTGCGGTCTGCTCGGACTATTATAATCGGTCTGAGATGTGTTTTTATTTTTGCAAGTAGTACTATATTACTTCAATGCGTGAGGGTCGCGTATAAACACAATATAAAGAATGTGCAAATAACAGCAAGAATAGCGAGCTTGAAAAGCAAATGAGCGTGAGTGAAAAAGCAAGACAGCAAGATGACAGTGATGATATTGGCAAAGCAGGCTCTATAGCCAGCGTTGTGAAGAAACTGTCTAAAACAGGTAAAGAGCGTGGCTTTATTACCTATGACGAATTGAATGGCGCGCTCCCTGCTGAAGAATTTACTTCTGAGCAGATTGAAGACGCTATGGCGAATCTGTCTGAAAACGGTGTGCAAATCGTTGAAAGCGAAGATGACTTCGAAGAAGAAGCGCCAGCTGCAAAAAAGAGCGGCGATGACGAGGATGAAAGCGATTACGAATCTGGTGGTAACATCGCAAGCGATGATACCGGCCGTACCGATGACCCTGTGCGCATGTACTTGCGTGAAATGGGTACAGTGGAGCTTCTCTCCCGTGAAGGCGAGATTGCCATTGCCAAGCGTATAGAAGCCGGCAAAGAGATGATGATTAGCGGTATTTGCGAAAGCCCGCTTGCTATTGAGTCACTTATTGCGTGGTATCAGTCTTTACAAAGCGAAGAAATTCTTCTGCGTGAGATTGTTGACCTTGACGCGATGTATAACACCGAGGAGCCTGTGGATATGACACAGGTGAATGCTGCCGCTGAAGAAAGCGACGATGAGGAAAAATCTGAAGGCGAAGAATCAAAAGAAGATTCCGAAGATGAAGATAGCGATTCAGAGGATAGTGATGACAACGATGATGACGATGATGATATTGCGGCAGTATCTATGGCTGCTATGGAAGAAGAGCTTCGTCCAGTTGTTTTCGAAATTTTCTCTAAAATTCAAAAGACTTATAAAAAGATCCTTAAAGTACAAAAGGAGCGTTTAGAGGCGTTTCATAAAGGTGAAGAGCCAGCCGCAGCGATAAATAAAAAGTATAAAGCGCTGAATGAAGAAATGGTTGAGTTGATGAACGAGGTTAGCCTTAACCCCGCGCGTATCGAACAGTTGATCGAAAAACTGTATAAGATGAACCGTGATTTGGTTGGTTTTGAAGGACAAATCATGCGTTTCGCCACAGATAGTGGTGTGAAGCGTGAAGATTTCTTGAAACAGCATTACGGTAATGAGCTTGACCCGACGTGGATGGAGACTGTTACGGGCCTAAAAGGTAAAGGCTGGGCGAAGTTTGTTGAGCGTTATGGTGATCGCGTTATTGGTATGCGTAATCAAATCATGTCGATTGGTGATGAAGCGGGTCTACCGCTTAAAGAGTTCCGCCGTATTGTGTCAACTGTACAAAAAGGTGAAAAAGAAGCCGGGCGCGCTAAAAAAGAAATGGTCGAGGCAAACTTGCGTTTGGTTATTTCGATTGCGAAAAAATATACAAACCGTGGCCTACAATTCCTTGATTTGATTCAAGAAGGAAATATTGGTTTGATGAAAGCGGTTGATAAATTTGAATATCGCCGTGGCTATAAGTTTTCTACTTATGCAACATGGTGGATTAGACAGGCGATTACGCGTTCAATCGCAGACCAAGCTCGTACAATTCGTATTCCAGTGCATATGATTGAAACAATCAATAAGCTTGTCCGCACAAGCCGTCAAATGATGCACGAGATTGGCCGCGAGCCAACACCTGAAGAATTGGCTGAGCGTTTGCATATGCCGCTTGATAAGGTACGTAAGGTTCTTAAAATTGCGAAAGAGCCCGTATCTTTGGAAACACCAATCGGTGATGAAGAAGATTCAAGCCTTGGTGACTTCATTGAAGACAAAAATGCGATTTTGCCAGTTGAAAGCGCAATTCACTCAAACTTGCGTGAAACAACAACGCGCGTTTTGGCGACATTGACGCCGCGTGAAGAGCGCGTGCTACGTATGCGTTTCGGTATTGGTATGAATACTGACCATACTTTGGAAGAGGTTGGGCAGCAATTCAACGTAACGCGGGAGCGTATCCGTCAGATTGAAGCAAAAGCATTGCGTAAGCTCAAGCATCCAAGCCGTAGCCGTAAGCTGCGAAGCTTCCTTGATACTTAACGCCACTAGCGTTATCTCTTTTGTTCAGTAGGGCCGCATTATTTGCGGCCTTATTTTTTTTTGTTTTGGTTTTATCTTACAAAGACAGCTTTTTGCTTGACATAATGTTGCTCCTTCTTTATGTGTGTAGATAGAAAAATATAAAGGGAGTTATTCAATGACGATGTCAAATATGTTTTATAAAGTTGCAAAAGCTGTTGATGATAAAATGCCGGGTACAGGTATTAGGTTATATAATGCCGCTGCTGCGTCGAGCACAATTGCTGAGCTTGCTGTGGTTGCAAGTTTGTCTTTGTTTGGCCCAAGCGCTAAATAATAAAATTGGATTTATAAAAAGGGGGCTAGATATAATCTAGCCCCTTTTTTGTATCTGTATTTTGGTCTGCGGTCTTACTGTGGATTCCATCCAAAGAAATTACGCACGCCCTTCCAAGGTGAGTTTTGCTGGTCTTGGTGGTGCGGAGCGTTTTCAATATGGGCGTGATCGCAGCGCGCTTTCACTTTATCCAAATGCTCTTGGTCTATCTGGCCCAAAAGGTGAAGGTTTTCACACAGGTCAATCGCTAAATTGTGCAGCCGCGTTTTTACGCGTGGAATTTCAATGTAGTTCTCTGCAATTTTTTCAAGCTTAGCTGTGTTTTCCGGTGAGGCGTCAAGCGTGTCCCGCGATGGGGCAATATTTTGTTTCTCGATCTCTTCGGTGTAGAGCCTTGGGTTAAATAGCGTGATATTATCGTCGCCAATTAAGTTGCCGAGCGCCTGTCTGGATAAAGAATTCGTGTAGCTCTCCATGTCGGATATAATGCCGCCCGTCATCAGGCGTCCAGTAACGCCAAGTTTCTTATGTTCTTGCATGATGAAAGTTTCATCAAACTTGCCAACGCCGAAATAGACCAGTTTAATATCGGTATCCGCAGTCTTGTGTTTGTAAAGGTCACAGACGGAGGCGATGGGGGAGTGGATTATCGCTTGGTCGGTATAAACTTTATCGGTCAGCGTTTTATGCGGGACGAAAGCGAAGGGGTTGGCAATGCTTGCCATCGTCGAATCCCAGAGGAACTCGTTGCCTTCGGATGTTTTTCCGGGGAGGTCGTCGCCACTCGCAAGTAAATCGTCTTTGCGGTGATAGAAATGCTCAAACTCACCTTCTTCGATGTTATAAGATGCAATGTAGATGGATTTTGAACTGTCGCTCAGGCGTGCTTTGCCGTAATGCTCTTTAAAGGTCTCTTTTGGTACATCGGATGAGTAGTGGTGGTCACCAGCCCAATGTTTAATGACAAAGTCTACAGGCTTGCGCGCGGCCTGATAGAATATAGACGTCAATGTGCCGACCGGCTCCATTTGGTCAATATAAATTTCCATTGTTTTTATTAACTCAATAGATTCATCGGGGATGGTTTTATCTTTAAGTAGGCGGCTGCAAATTTTTAGAGCACTGCGCTTGTGCATATCATTGATAATGGTCTGCTTCGCGAATTTTTTTAGGTTATCAAAGTCTTGTTGATAGCTTTCATCAAGCGAGCGCATTAATTGGTTGGATGTCCTGACGATCTCATTAAGCTTATAGCGATGCTGCTTTAATGGATCTGCACCTGAAAATGCAAAGCTTGCGACATTGGTAAACGTCATTTTTGCGGTTCTGTTCGGTATAGGTTCAAAAAAACGCTGCCCGTCTTCTTTGTAACGGTCAAGCGTTTGCTCCGCTGTAAAACCTGACATGATACTCGATACGCATATCGAACCAGTTGAGACGCCTTCAAAGGCCTGGAAAAGGTCTTTTGATGTGAGGCCGGTGAGGCTCTCAAGCTCAGTGAGCATTTTGAGGGGGACAACGCCTAGCATTGATCCACCTGGAATATAGAGTAAATAAATGGATTTCTTGCGTTTCGTGTTGTTTGTTGCGGTCATTTGACCATCTCCCCATATACTTTTTTTATTTATTATTTTGACATATTAGGAAAAATAAATTTAGAGATCAATTTTTTTGTGTGCTGCAGTGAAACAAAACCTTGATCTTGTGTATAAAATAGGCTAAATCGGTCTAGCTGAACTTCAAGCTCTCGTCTTTTTTGAGATATGGATGTTTACGCAAGTGGGCCTGTAGCTCAGCCTGGTTAGAGCGCTCCGCTCATAACGGATCGGTCGGGAGTTCGAATCTCCCCGGGCCCACCACTTTTTAACAAGCCGATACGAAGTAACCCAAGCGACATTTATATTTTAGAGGGCATAGTCTTAATGCTGTGCTTATTATGTGCGTTGTGATTGATGAGAGATATATAAATGGCTAAAAATATATTTTGCGGTATTGATTTCGGTACGTCTAATTCGACCTGCGCAGTATGCGTAGATGGTGTGGTCTCGCTTGTTCCCCTCGAAGGGATAAAGCAAGATTTACCAAGCGCGATATTCTTTTCAGAAAGTGGAGAAGTATTTTATGGGCGCGAAGCAATACAGGTTTATATCGAAGGTGAAGAGGGCCGTTTAATGCGTGGCCTGAAGTCTATTTTAGGGACGGCCTTGATGGCGGAGCGCACGGTTGTCAACGGCAGCGCAAAATACTTTGCCGATATTGTCGCGACATATTTAAAGAATATAAAAGCCCATATAGAGGCTCATGTCGGCCAAGCTGTAGAATCTGTTGTGATGGGGCGTCCGGTCCATTTTCATGATAATGACCCCGATGCAGATGCAGAATCAGAAAAGGTCTTGCGGGAGATTGCACAGAAGATAGGGTTTAAAAATATCGTCTTTCAATACGAGCCGATTGCAGCTGCTTTTGCGCATGAGCGTGCGCTTCGTCATGATAAGCTATCACTCGTTGTGGATTTGGGCGGCGGTACGTCTGATTTCACGGTTATTAAATTATCGCCACAGCGCGGCGTTAATCAGGCGCGCGAGGACGATATTCTATCGACTTCTGGTGTGCGCATTGGCGGCACAAACTTTGATAAGCGCTTATCAATGTCGTCGTTTATGCCTTATCTTGGCTTGGGCGGTCAGTTCACGTCTATATTTGAAGCAGAGAAGATATTAGATATTCCCTCCACGGTGTATAGCGAACTGTCGGACTGGCCGCGCGTTAACTTCGCGCAAACACAAAAAGCTATTCGTGACGTAAAGGACATACGTCGTACAGCTTTGGCGCCAGATAAGTTGGATCGTTTAATAAGGCTGCAGGAAGAGAAGCTTGGGCATACATTTTTGCAGCATGTCGAGGCGGCTAAAATTGGTTTGTCTGATACGGCGACTCTGTCTATTGCAATGGATGATATTGGTTTTGATTTTCATGTCGATCTCACGAAAGTGCGTTTCGAGCAGGATATTGCAGATCAGATTGTCAAAATTGAACAGACCATGGATGCGTGTTTAGCAAGTGCAGGTGTTAAGGCGGCTGATATTGAGCTCGTTGTGCTTACAGGCGGTTCGAGTGAGCTTCCTGCTGTAAATGATATGGTTTCCCGAAAGTTTTGCGCGGCTGATATATCTACAGATGATAAATTTTGTAGTGTGGGGATGGGCCTTGCCTATTATTCGGCACAAATTTTTTAGCTTTCGCTGTTTTGTTTGGTGAAACAAGGTCTTTGCACTGTAAAAACCCTTTGACATTCTGCCTATAATCCGTATATTGCCCTTACTCTCAAGAAAGAGGGGGCTTTTGCTCTCCGTTGATTGATGGCAATCGTGCTGAATATCAAACCGTATGTCGGTCTATTGGGACAAAAATTAAAAAAAGGAACATCACCATGAGTGGTAAGCGTCTTAGTACAAAATATAAAATTGATCGTCGCCTAGGTTGTAACCTATGGGGCCGCGTGAAATCTCCGTATAACCTTCGTCAGTCTGCACCAGGTATGCACGGCGAGCGCCGTGGTAAGCTTTCTGATTATGGCTTGCAGTTAATGGCTAAGCAAAAGCTTAAAGGTTATTATGGAAGCATTGGCGAAAAGCAATTCCGCCGTTATTATAAAGAAGCATCTCGCCTACGCGGTGATGCAGGTGTGAACCTTATCGGTTTGCTAGAACGTCGTTTGGATGCGGTTATTTACCGTGCGAAATTCGTCCCTACAGTTTTCTCTGCGCGTCAGTTTGTTAACCATGGTCACATTTTGGTTAACGGCAAGCACGTCAATATCCCTTCTTACCAAGTTAAAGAAGGCGACGTTATTGAAGTTAAAGAAAGCTCACGTCAGATTCCGATGGTTCTCGAAGCGCAGCAGTCACAAGAACGTGAATATTGCGAATATATCGAAGTTGATGAAAAAGCATTCAAGGCAACTTTCTTGCGTATCCCAACATTGGAAGATGTTCCATATGCAAGCGTCATGGAGCCAAGCTTAATCGTTGAATTCTATTCACGTTAAGCGCTCTTCAAATAAAGATTAGAAAAAAGGCTGCATGTACCATGCAGCCTTTTTTATTGGTTCGTCATCCATATATGTATGGCTTAATCTTCGAGGCTAAGGGCGCCTGCACCTTGTGATGCGCTGCCGTCATTGTCTTTGACGACATCCATGCAGACGTTGAACTCTGTAAGGTCGAGCGACTTTCTGGCGTCACGTGGCAACATAATTTTGTGGTCAATGCAAAAGCCAATCAAGGCTGCGCTGACGAAATCAGCGGTAAGGTTAAAAAACTTATGCTCAAAAGTCTCTTCGTCAAAAAAGGTGACGATAATGGCGCGGTTTTGGTCGTCGACATTAAAGTTTTTATTTACGCCCGTTTGCTTGCCTTTCATGCTGTGAAGCTCGTATTCTGCGCCCCCTGCATATTTAGCACGGATCATCTTTCCTTTTGGAAAAGGGATATTTTCTTGTTGGCCATATTTAAGTAGAGCTTCTGTTGTTTCTTTGTGAGAGAAGACGAGTCTTCTGAGTTCTGCGGGCATGACTTTGTCCTAAAATAATTTTTATACTACCTGTAATATTAGTACAAAAAAAGGCTGCGTAAAAGGCTTTGTTGTTATCTGTGCTTTAGCCTGTACATATATTTGATCTATTTCCCCGTTTATAAGACATTGTTAAGACTTTCCCGTCATATTTATTTTTATGTTTGTGCCATGTGCAAATCTTTTGATTCGTGATAAAATAATGTTCACATCACAGAACGGGTGTGTTTCTAACAATAAATTTACCATGAGCTCATCAACGACTTTTATGCTTTTATGAATATGAGGTAGCAAGTGAACGACGACATCTCCAAGCCAGAAAACACAGATGAATATGAACCGTTATCGTTAGAGAATGATGATGTGGCGACGTCTGAAGGTGATCAAAAGGAAACTGAGCTGTCATTGGATGGCGACGGTGACGCGGCAATTGAGGGGACGAGTTTTGACCTTGTGAGTGAAGGCGATGCAGATGATAACGTTACGCTAGGTGATGTTACGATTGCGTCTACTGTTGACCCAACAACTGATGTTATGCTTGATGATGACGTGCTTGATGTCGAAGCAACGGAAGTCCTGCCGGATATTGCGGGCGGTAAGCAGGGTATGTCTGCGCGTAAAAACAGCGATATTGAAATGGACAGCTCAGCGCAAGGTCATCGTGGCGGCGCCATGATGGGCGGCCATAGTGTGCCTGTAAATGTTGAAAGAGAAATTAGTTCACGCCTTGGGGATCGCTTAATTGAACTTGGCGTTTTAACGTCAGAACAACTTGCTGTGGCGCTGCAGGAAAAGAAAATTTCGGGCAAGATGCTCGGGCAGGTTCTGGTTGATTTAGAGTTTATTGATGACCAGATTCTCTCACAGGTTCTTGCTGAAGCGGCTGGGCATGAAGTCTTTGACCCCAAAAACACGATTGTCGATGGCGCGGCTTTGGCGTTGATGGATCGCTCAATTGCGGAAAAAATGAATGTCTTGCCTGTTTCTATTGGTGAAGATGAAATCTGCGTGGCAATGACTGACCCGCATGATGTTGTGGCAATGGATTCTTTGCGTCGTTATATTCCTAAAGGGCTGATCGTTAAGCCTCTGGTAACGACGCCAACGATTTTGTCTGAGGCGATTGATGCGGCCTATGGTTATTCGAACGCTATTGATGATATTTTAAAAGAGCTTGAGCAGCAAGGCGACGATATTGATGTCGCGGAGCTTACTGGTGACGGCGCTTATACGCACCCAATCGTACGTTTGGTTAATGCGCTGGTTTTTGATGCTGTGAAAACGGGCGTTTCAGATTTACACTTTGAGCCAGAAGAAAATTTTTGCCGGCTACGTTTTAGATTGGACGGGGTTCTGTTTACGGCTTACATGATGCATAAGAAACATTGGAATGGTATGTCGCAACGTATCAAGCTGATGTCAAATATGAACATTGCAGATAAGCTTAGCCCGCAAGATGGGCGCTTCCATATTAATGTTGGCGGGCGTGAGGCTGATTTCCGTGTATCCTCTTTGCCTACAGTGCATGGCGAAAACATTGTTTTGCGTGTTTTGGATAAAAGCTCAAGCATTATGCCGCTCGAAGGGCTTGGTTTTAGTGCAATTAATCGTGAAAAAATTGCGTACTGCCAAACGAAACCTGAGGGGATTATTATTGTTACTGGCCCAACGGGTAGTGGTAAGAGTACGTCACTTTATTCAATGCTCAATCACATTAATTCCGTTGAGGTGAATATTCAGACGCTGGAAGATCCGGTGGAGTATACTTTGCCCATGATTCGGCAGACGAACGTACGTGAAGGCGTGCTGGAGTTTTCTGATGGTATTAAAGCCATGTTGCGCCAAGATCCCGATATCATCTTTATTGGTGAGGTGCGTGATCAAACAACAGCAGAAATGGCGCTGAAGGCCGCAATGACCGGCCACCAAGTTTATACGACATTGCATACAAACGATTCCTTCGGGGCGCTACCGCGTTTGATGGACCTAAATATTAAACCTGGTATGCTTGCAGGGTCTATTATTGGGGTGTTTGCGCAGCGTTTGGCTCGCCGTTTATGTTCATCTTGCCGTGTGCCGTATCGTGCAAGTGATGAAGAGTGTAAATATTTAGGTGTGGAGCCTAGTGACCCACCTGAAATTTTCAAGGCGAATGAGAAGGGCTGCCCTATGTGTATGGGCAAAGGCTATAAGGGGCGTATAGCGCTAGCGGAGATTTTGACGTTCGATGAAGACCTTGATGATTTGGTCGCTTCGAATGCGCCAAAGTCAGAAATTAGGAAGTTGGCCTTTGAAAAAGGTTTCAAAAGCATGAAGGATGATGGTATGCTAAAGATACTTGAAGGTATTACGGACTTTGCAGCCGTTTCAAAAGTTGCTAATATAGACAAAGATTAACACGTGAAGATTTTCTATTTTCACTTTTTACTGAAACATTCTTGGTCGTAATCATCATTATAGGGGGCGACTATTCATAAGTTTAAATACAGAGCGTTAAACGCTAAAGGGCGCCCCATAAAAGGGGTTATGTCTGCAAAAAATGAAATTGATTTGTATAGTCAGCTTCAGTCTGCGGGTATGGAACTTATGGGCTGTTCGGATATGGATGGCCAAAAGGGAATCGGCAGTTTCTCTCTGGGTGTTAAAAAAGTTAGAGTCCGTGATTTGATTCAGTTGTTTATGCATTTGGAGCAAATGCAATCGGCTGGCGTGCCTATGCTTGACTCGCTTGCGGATATTCGAGATACGACTGACCACACAACACTGCGTGATGTGATGTCAGAAATTCACAGAGACGTATCTGAGGGGAGTTCGCTCTCCGAATCAATGTCCCGCCACCCCAAAGTTTTCGGTAATCTGTACATTTCTTTGATTTCTGCCGGTGAAGATACTGGTGATTTAACGTCATCCTATCTCCAGCTCATGAAATTCTTGAAGTGGATGGATATGATGCAGTCGCAAATTAAGAAAGCGACACGTTACCCTATTATTCTTTTGGCCGCTGTACTACTCGTGATGGTTGTCATGATGGGCTATGTTGTCCCCGAGGTTGTTGGCTTTATTAAGAATATTGGCCAGGAATTACCTTTTTACACCATATGGCTTATTAATACATCTGAGTTTTTCCAATCCTATTGGTGGGCAATTCTAGGCGGGCCGCCAGCGGTCTTTATCGGGGTTAAAGCGCTAAAGAAAATGTCAGGTGATTTTGCTTACCGGCTTGATTATATGATGCTATCATGGCCTGTATACGGCAATTTGACGCGGAAAATCAACATTGCCCGTTACGCGCAAACCTTTGGTGCGTTATTCGCCAGTGGTATTGATATTGTGAACTGCCTAGTGAGTTCACGGGCAACAGTGAATAATTTGGCCTTGATTGAGGCCGTTGAGGCTGTTGAGGCATATGTGCAAGCAGGTAGCCCACTTTCTGAGGCGTTCTCGCTAAGTGGAGAGTTCCCAAGCTTGGTTACGCGCATGATTAAAATTGGTGAGGAATCTGGTAATCTGACGTCAGTGTTGGAGCAGGTTTCTGAGTTTTACACTAAGGATGTTGATGAGGCTATTCAAGGCATGATTGCCATGATTGAGCCGATGCTTACGGCATTCCTTGGTATTATGATTTTGTGGATTGCGGCCGCTGTATTTGGCCCGATTTATTCTAGTTTCGAAAATATTGGCTTCTAAGGACGTTATTCATGGCTTCAAAACCACTCCCTATATTAGCGCCATCACGTACGGTGCTTATGATGACAGACGAAAGTCTGGCAATATATAACGTGCATGCCAATTTTGTCAGGTTGCAAGGTGTCGTGCCTTGGGTTGACGAGTCCTTCGTTGATAAAACGATTGCGGTTGTTACGAAGCAGTGTTCAGGGTCTATTCTTGTCCTTAATGACATGGTTGAACAACACTACCGTAAAGAAAAACTTCCTAAAGTTGGCTCGCTAGATAAGGCGGGTGTTTTAAGGCGTAAGCTTGCCGTTGTCTTCCCGAACCATCCTATTCGGGCGGCTTTGGCGATGAAGTCAGATAAGAAGATGGTTGGTAGCTATTACCTGTTTACGGGGGTGCCTGTAACGCAACCATTTAAGCTCGCCTTGGATGTCTTGAACAAGTCGTATGCGCCTGTATTTGGTTACGCAACGCTGCCAATCGAATCGGCGAGCATGATTAGTGACTTGGCACAGAATTTAGCGAAAGAAACGAAACGTAAAAAATCCAAGTGGGTTGTCTTTATTGGGCAGCACGTTAATGGTGGTTTACGCCAAATCGTTACAAAAGATGGCGAACTTGCGTTGACGCGTATTACGCCGATTGTGGACTCCGATATTGACCCTGGGCTGTGGGCGAGTGAAGTATCACAAGAGTTTACGGCGACAATGAGTTATTTGGCCCGTTTTGGTTATGCACAAGAAGACGGCTTAGACGTTATTGTTGTATCTAACCCCGAGGCGTCACAGGCGTTAGAGGCCATGATTACGGTTTCTTGCTATTTAACAGTGCTTACGGTTGCTGAAGCGGCTAAAAAAGTTGGGATTCGCATTGGGGCGCAGGATGATCTACGCCTTGCTGATCCGCTGCACATTGCGTGGTGTGGGCGTAAGGCCTCACTAGACCTGCCTTTGAGGTCTAAAGATTTAGATGCTGTGATGCAACCGCGACGTATTGCAAGCGGCTTCATGTTTCTTGCAACGGTGTCGTTTTTGGCGGCTATTTATTTCGTATCGTTTACTGGTAAAAACTTGTACCAAGTCGATGCGGATATAAGTCTTGCAAAAGACCAGCAGTTGCAAGTTGAAAACATGTATCGCCGAGAGGTGGAGAGTAAGAAACGTATAGGGATTGATCTCGACAAGTTCTTTAATGCCATTAATCTTTATAATGATTTGTCTTCTAGAAACTTTGATAGTTTGGCGTGGGCAAAAGATATTGCGGAGAATTTAGGCCATAATGTACGTTTTGATGACTTCTCTATTCGTTATATCGAAGGCGCAAAAAATACAAAAGGCCATATCGAAGCGAATCTAATGATGAGCTTCCCCCCTGAGGTCGAGGTTGAGCTGGGGAATGTCAGTGTAAAAGCACTGCGTAGTCGACTAGAAAAATATTTAGGTGACGAATATATCGTGACTGTGACCAAGGAATTGCAAGATCTTGCTGCTGTTGATGTTTACTCTGACGAAGTTGGCTATGACATTACAGAGGTGCGCAGCCAGCAATTCGGAGTAAATGGTAAGAAAGATCTTACTGCGGCCATCTTGGTCAGAAAGGATCTTCGCTAATGCTTAAGGTTTTAGGAACGAAACGTGTTGTATTTATCATCATTCTGGCGGCATTAAACGCGGGCGCAGGATTTGGCTATAAGTATATGAGCGATACAATCGCTGTTAAAGAACGCCAGTTAAACGGTATTAAACGTAAGGTGCGCGATAGGTTTAATGAGGTTAAAAAGGTGCGTGAGCAGTTCGCCACTTTACGCGGACAGGTCTCTGATTATGTACGCTTGGAGAAAAATAATTTCTTTGAGGATCAGGATCGTGATGTTCTCAGAGAGATCTTTTTTGAAGCACAGAAAAAATCACAGGTGCTTAGAGCTAAATATGATGTGAGCCCATATACAGTCAAGGCGAGCGCATTTATTACCCAGCCGAACTTGAAATGGGTTAATAGTAATGTGAGATTGAGCATCGAAGCGCTAGACGATATTGATGTCTTTAGCTTTATAGAGATTCTAGAGTCTGAGTTTCCGGGCTATGTGCAATTCCAGTCGGTGAATATTACCCGTCATGAGGAGCTCAATGCGGATACGTTAAAGAAAATTGGTTCTGGTACGCCTGTAAGTCTGGTTAAGGCTGATGTTAGTTTTTTGTGGCATTCTGTCCCTGAAACTAAAGTTGCGGGTACTGTTCAATAGTTAGGTTTGAGTAAGGTTTTATGAAATATTTAAATAGAGCAAGAAATATGGCGTTTATTACGTGTCCGCGAAACAATATGCTTGTGGTCATGTTGTGCATGGGGCTGAGTGTTATGGTCGCTTTGCCAGGTCACTCTGTGGCTCAGTCACCTTATGACGGCGCGAAGAGCTTTTTAAATGAAAGTGATTTTCAATCAAAGCGCATGCAGCCAATTGAAAATGAAGATATTGTACTGCCCAATTTATTAGAGTTAAAGACAGATCAGGAGAAAGCAACGTCTGATTTTAACGTGATGTTGCAAACGATTGTATCTGAACTGGATAACGTTGAAGAAATGGCTTACCAAAAGCCTGTAATGAAGTCTCTGTTTTATAATCTGATGGAATATGCGTTGATTCAAGAGGCGCGCCGCGGGTTTGAAGCGCGTATCCCAGGTGGCGCTCAAAATGGTAATTTTGGCGCCTCACGCGAAATTCGAGCACGTCGTAACCTCGTATTGGGCGGCATTGTGTACAGCGCCAAGGATAGTTGGTCTATTTACTTGAATGAATTGCGCATAACGCCACATAGTTTGCCGGATGAAATATTAGACATTCAAGTACATAATGATTTTGTCAGGCTGAAATGGTTTGATAAGGGCACGAACACAATTTATCCTGTAAAGCTGCGCCCTAATCAGAGCTTTAACTTGGATGCACGTTTGTTCTTCCCTGGTTAATATAGAGTAAGTTTCCTTATGAATTCGGCAATCCTTAAAACTGAACAGCTTTGCGTCGGCTACCCCAAAATGGATGTTCTGACTAACGTTAATCTGTGCCTAAACAGCGGTGAGACTGTCGGCCTTATTGGTTTAAATGGCGCTGGAAAAACGACGCTTATTAAAACGTTGCTTGAGCTTCGAAAAGCAAAGTCAGGTTCTTTTACGATTGATATTCGCTCCGACACACCGGCGGAAGATCCGCAGGGTGATCGTGGTTATATTAATGCGCTTGCTTACTTGCCAGAAAAGTTTGAGCCTCCTGCATTTCTTACTGGGTATGAATTCATTGAGTTTTCGCTGAAGGTTTATGGGCGAAAAGTTAAGCGTGATGTGATCCGTCTGGCTGTACATGATATGGCGTTTGACATGAAGTTTCTTGATAAGCGTGTCTCTTCGTATTCTAAGGGCATGCGTCAAAAAATTGGTTTGTTGGCCACGGTGCTTGCTCGTTGTTCATTGATGATACTTGATGAGCCCATGAGTGGCCTTGATCCTTTTTCAAGAAGTCTGGTCAAAGACTTGATTAAGGCAGAAAAAGAAAAAGGCGCATCCTTCCTTATCAGCAGCCATGTCCTGTCAGATATGGAAGAGATCTGTGATAAAATTGCTATCATAGATGGTGGCGGTGTTCATTTCTTTGGTTTAGCTACGGACTTTGTAGGTAAGTCAGGCGCAGAGAACTTAGAGCGTGCTTTTATGAACCTTATTCTTAACAACCGCTGAACTAAAATTCTTACAATAAGATTCGTGCTTATATTTATAGGCTTGGCAGGGGGGCTATCTTACTGTACAATTAATTTACCAATTCGGTCCTTCAGATCATCCACTTTTAGTGAGTCGCCCAATGAACATTAATAAATTATTCCTTAGTTGTGCTGTCGTAAGTCTTGTCAGCGTTACAGCTCTCAGTGCAAATTCACAGGTGTATGCGCAGGTAAATGATGACTTTCTGGCACCACCTGTCGTTGAAAATGTAACTGAAATTGATATGGGTGATACTGACCTGTCTCTGCCGGATGATGTTGCTAGTGAAAGTATTGATTTTGATTTGTCGGAGATTGCTTCTCCTGAAGCGACGAGCGCGAGTGTAACAGCATTAGACGCAGCGGATGCCGATATTGGAGAACCTGATCTGCTTGCAGGGACTGCGGATACTGTGGGTGCTGTTGATATTGATGGTATGCCTGATTTTCCCGATGTCGGGGGCGGCAATATTGTTTCTGCGCCACCGGTAAACGCTCCGGCTCCTATTCTGAACTTAGGTGATGAAGCTTATGATGCTGTTCAAGTTGATGTTGTTGTGCCTGCTCAATCTTCGAATGCATTACCCTCTATTCCTGTGCCCGTAGCACAAAAAATTGTTAAGCCTGTTGTCTCGCCTGAGGTGATTAAAACCGTAGTCGGTGAGAGTAAAGGTAAAGTTGAGGCTGCAAATGATTACAGCCCCGAAGAAAAATATTATAGCTCTGACCGTGGCGTTACGACGTCTGATCTGTCTACTCCATCTAAAGCTGATCCCATAAAAGACCCTGCACAAAAAGTTATTATTGTTGACCGTTTAGGGTCATCTGGCGGTGTCGATTCTCGTTTTGTTTCAGCGCAGCGTGCGCTCGACCTTAGGCGCTATGGGGCTGCTCTCCATATGTTTGAAGGGCTTTATCGTCAAAATCCAAGAGACCAACGTATTGTTATGGGGCGCGCTGTTGCGTTGCAGATGACCGGTAACGAAGAAAAAGCTATTCAGGCTTATGAAGAGCTATTGGATTTAGCACCAAAGAACCCGAAAGTGCTGGTGAACCTTCTTGGTTTGATTGCTAAGCAGTACCCAGCTGTTGCGCTCGAGCGTTTAAAAGAGCTGTATGAGAAGAACCCTGGCAACGCAGCGATTGCCGCGCAAATGGGCTTGGCGGAAGCGGGACTTCATAACTATGAAAGTGCTGAGCGTTATGTCGGTATTGCGACATCTATTGAGCCTGATAATGCGAAGCATTATTATAACTTGGCTGTTATTTATGACCGTAATCGCGCATATAAAAAAGCGATTGGCCATTATGAGCGTGCTTTGGAAATTGATTCAATGGCACGCGGTGGGCAAATTCAGCGCGAAGTTATTTATGACCGCCTGTCGCGCCTGCGTGGCATGTAGGGTTTAGATGCTAAGCTTAGAAACTATCGATTTATTTATTGTCATAGGCCTCTCCATAATTTTGGGGGGGCTTTTTGGTAGCTTTGCGACGGCGCTGATTTACCGTTTGCCGCGCGGAATACCAATCGCTTTTGGTGCTCATTCTAAGTGCGGGGGGCATGGGGACGGGGCTGCGCGTTCATATTGCCTTAAGTGTAATCACCAGCTTGGTGTTTTAGATTTAATACCATTTGTATCGTATCTTTTTTTAAAGGGACGCTGCCGTTACTGTAAGGAACCCTATGGCCCAATATATTTTCTTGTTGAGGCTGCTTCAATATTATGTGTTTTGGGTTTATTGCTAACTTATGGGCTAACAGTATCAACACTGGTCTATGTGGCCGCTATTCCTGTGCTTCTTTCCTTGTTAGTAATTGATTTAAAGCACTATATTTTGCCAAATGGCTTGGTTGTCGCGCTTTGGCTGTTGGGTGTATGTGCGTATATGGGCTCAGTGTCTATATCAGCGCCAATATCAGTGTTTGTTACATTTGGGGCATTTGTTCTTTTAGATAGCGCTCTGTATGCTGGTCTGGCGTTCTTGGTTGGTGTGGCGTTTACAAGAATATTGAAAAAGGAAGCTTTGGGACTCGGTGATGTTAAGTTTTTTGCGGCTGCTGGTGTGTGGATCGGTCTTGTGCTTCTGCCTGCGTTTTTGATGATAGCGGGCGTTGTTGGTTTGTTACATGGGGGCTTTATGCGCCTTAGGTACAAAAGTGCAATTTTTCCGTTTGGTCCATCCCTTATCATATCTTTAGTAATATGTTACCTTTTCAAAGATGTGATTATATTGTATTTTTATGGGTGAACATTATTTTCGTTAATAGAGTTTTTACATTCTAAAAATATGATACTCTAAACATATGCGCATTTGCGTTTCCGTCGCCTCACGCTCTGTGAGACATCTTTTATAAGGAGATATACCTTGGACATTACTCAACTTTTGGCTTTTTCTATGCAGAACAACGCATCGGATTTGCACCTCAGCGCGAACCAGCCGCCCATCGTGCGTGTTTATGGTGAAATGAAGCGTGTTAAGATGGATGCGCTTGCGAGTGATGATATACGTAGTATGCTGTTTTCGATTATGACGGAAGAGCAGCGTGCTGAGTATGAAAAAGAACTGGAAATAGATTTTGCGATCTCTTTTGGTGAAAAAGCCCGTTTTCGTGTGAATGCGTTTACGACGCGTGAGGGGGCTGCTGCGGTTTTTCGTAGTATTCCGTCAGATATTCCAAGCATGGAAGATCTTGAGCTTCCTCCGGTTATGAAACGCTTTGCTGAGTTGGAAAAAGGGCTGATTTTGGTTACGGGTCCTACAGGCTCTGGTAAGTCAACAACGTTGGCATCAATGGTTAACCATATCAACCAAACAACCAGTAAGCATATTCTTACGGTCGAAGACCCTGTGGAGTTTTTCCACACGTCACAGAAATCGTTGATCAACCACCGTGAAGTTGGTACGGATACGCATAGCTTTAGCCGCGCCTTGAAGTCGGCACTTCGTGAAGATCCTGATGTTATCCTTGTTGGTGAGATGCGTGACCATGAAACAATCTCTCTGGCGCTGACTGCAGCCGAAACCGGCCACTTGGTTTTTGGTACATTGCACGCGAACTCTGCGGCAAAGACCATTGACCGTATTATTGATGTATTTGAATCTGGCGATAAGGATATGGTTCGCGCCATGCTTTCCGGCTCATTGCAGGGGGTTATTGCGCAAACACTATTGAAGCGTGCTGATAATGGTGGGCGCGTTGGTGCATTTGAAATTCTAGTTGGTACGAATGCGGTAAGAAACCTTATCCGCGAGAATCAAATCGCACAGATGTATTCTATGATGCAAACAGGCGCACGTTACGGGATGGTGACGATGGAGGAGGCGATCAAGAATTTAACCGAAGGTGGTATTATTTCTAAGCGTGAGGCGCGTAGGGCCCTGCTTAAGGCGTCTGATGATGAGTCTGAATTTGAAGATGATGAGCTGGATGACGTTCAGGGGGCGGCTTCCTCTGAATCAGGTGCTGAGGCTAATGATGAAGGTAAGGCGACAGCAGAAGAAGGTTATTCATTTTGAGCGTTCCTATTATATTCACGTATCTTAAAGAAATGGCTGAGCGGGATGCGAGTGATTTGTATCTCACGCAAGGTTTTCCACCAGCCATCCGCGTGGATGATCGTATCATAAACATTTCGACGAGTAATCTTGATGTGCAAGATTTAAACGAAATATTGGGCATGGTGCTAACGAATCGTCAGCGCCGTGAATACGAAACCGAGATGGAGCTTAATACGTCCCTTGATATGGGGAAGTATGGACGCTTTCGTCTGAACGTTTTTCGTCAAAAACAATCACCAGGCCTGGTTATACGCCGTGTCAAAACACAAATACCAAGCTTTGAAGAGTTGCAAATACCGGCATTGTTAAAAGATTTGGCGATGACAAAACGTGGGTTAATACTGGTTACAGGTATGACGGGCTCCGGTAAGTCAACAACCTTAGCGGCTATGCTAAACCACCGTAATGCAGCGAAGCCCGGGCATATTATTACGATTGAAGACCCGATAGAGTATTATCACGAGCATCAAAAATGCGTCGTAACGCAGCGAGAAGTCGGTGTTGATACTGAAACTTACGCTATTGCGCTAAAGAACGCTTTGCGTCAGCGCCCAGACGTTGTCTTGGTCGGCGAGGCCCGTGACCGTGATGTTATGGAGCAAGCTTTAGCGACAGCCGAAACGGGTCATTTATGTTTGTCTACTTTGCATACAAATAACTCTTATCAAGGGATTGAACGTATTGTAAATATGTTCCCAGAAGACAGGCATGACCAAATCCGAGCATCACTTGCCATGAATCTACGGGCTATCATTTCGCAACGTTTGGTGCCATCAGTTGATGGCGGCATGACGGTGGCGATGGAAATTTTGATTAACGAAGGTTTGATTAAGGACCTGATTGAGCAAAATAAAGTTTCGAAAATCCCCGAAGTTATAGGCCAAAACATTAATATGGGCATGTGCACATTTGACCAGTCATTGCTTAATTTATATAGCCGAGGGCTTATCACAGAGGACGTTGCTGTGGCGCATTCCGATACGCCAAATGACGTGCGGTTGAAAATTCAGCAAATGCGCTTGGGCAATACAGACATTGGTTTGGCGAGCTTAGACACGTCTCGTTTGAAAATTTCAGATTAAAATCTCGCGCATAAATTGTTTATATTTGCTGTTGAATGCTTATTTCTTTACTTGCCTAAAGTGTTAAAAAGAAGCAAAATGTATAGATTGATTCTATATTGTTTTGCGAATCATATCTAAAGTTGGTTTTCAAAATCGGCGTTTTGTCTTTCTATAGTTAAAAAAAGTGGGTTCCCATATGTCTTCAAAAAAGCATTCTTTTACCAAGTTAACTTTGGTTGTAACAACTGCGTTGTTAAGTTTAAGCGGGTGTGATCTTGCAAATAACTATACAAAAATGGACAGAAGCACAAATTTAGATACGCAGGCATATAAAGATGCAATGGCGCCACGAGAAGTCGAACTCCCCGATGAACTTGACTCAGGGGTTCCTGAACTCTCAAATTATGTGATGTCAGATGCGCGTGAATTTACACCAATGCCAATCGTCTCGATCTCTTTGAATCAGAATGTCCCTTTAAGAGACGCTTTATTTGAACTCGCTAAAGAAGCTGGGTATGATATTGAGCTTGACCCTCGTATTAGTGGCTCAATTATTTTTACGGCGCGTAATAAACCGCTCGATACGGTAATTGATCGTATCTCTGATATTGCAGGTCTACGTTACGTTATTGAAGACAATACTTTGCGTGTTGAACTAGATACGCCATATTCTAAAAATTATAAAATTGATTATTTGAACCTTGTCCGTCAAAGCAAATCTTCAATGTCTACGGATGTATCCGTTGTTTCAGGTGAGGGCGCGAATACAGGCTCTAAATTTGGCGTAACTGCTGATTCCGAATCTGACTTCTGGAAAGATCTAGATGAAAATTTAGCACAGCTTCTTGACGCTAACTCAACTGAGAACACAATGCGTACGGATTCTGACCCTGCATTAAATGTATCACAAACAACGCAGCCGCCAGTCATTGCGCCTGTATCTGCGGAAAGTGTGGGCTCTAACCCTAACGCAGAACTTAGTGCTGCTGAATTTGAATCACAACGTCCTGCGCCGATATTGCGTATTCAATCGCTGCCATCTTCTGCTGCGACAGCTAACGCAGTTAGCTTTACGCCGAGCTTTACGCTTAACAAGCAAGGTGGTTTGATTTCTATATTTGCGAATGAAAGCCAACATGCGGAAGTTGAAAATTATTTATTAGAGCTAAGACGTTCTATTACATCTCAAGTTTTGATTGAAGCTAAAGTCTTACAAGTGACATTGACCGACGAGTTTTCGGCTGGTGTTGATTGGAATGTTGTCGGCGGCTTGCTTTCAGGTGAACTCTCTATGGGCTTTGATACGACAGGCGCTGTCGTGAGAACGGCTCTTAACCCGTCAAGTGCCTCGAATTTTCAAATCGGCTATACAGGGAACGATTTGAGCACTGTTGTTGATGCTATATCGCGTTTTGGTACTGTTCATGCTTTGGCTAGCCCACGCTTGACAGTCCTAAACAATCAAGCGGCCGTTTTGAACGTTGCTGAAAATACAGTATATTTCGAGATTGATATTGATACGACGACTGATGAAGGTGTGACGCAGGTTGAAACAGATTCACAAATTAGAACGGTCCCAGAAGGTGTTCTTATTAACGTGATGCCATCAATTGATTTGGTTAAACGTAATGTTTCAATGTCTGTGCGCCCTACAATCACACGTATTGAAAGCTTTGTGGAAGACCCAGGTGTTCTTCTTTCTGCAGCGCAAGCTGAAGCGGCAGGCGCAAATGTAACGGGTATTACTTCACGTGTTCCGGTTGTTAGCGTACAGGAAATGGATTCTGTGATTAGTGTAGCTTCTGGTGATGTTGCAATTCTTGGCGGCCTCCTAGAAGACCGTACGGCTTCTACAGAAAACGCTGTACCCATCCTTGGTGAAATGCCGTTGATCGGCAGCCTGTTTAAAAACCATACTGATACGATTAGTAAAACAGAGCTGATTATCTTCTTGAAGGCGACAATCGTTGATAGTGCTAGCGATACAATTCATAATACAGATAAAGACTTTTATCGTTTATTCTCACAAGACCGTCGCCCTGTTAAACTTTAATATAGAGTTTGGTATCGTCGAGGAGTAGAGTAGTCGGATGATTTTATCCCTTCCTTTAGTTGGCTACACTTTGAAAGCTGCAAGGCGTGATCGCTTAATATGGATTGTTGCGATCACGTTTGTTCTTTCTATCTGCATGTCATTTTTTCTATCCAGTGCAGTCATCACCGAAAAAGATATGTTCGCATCGGTATTCATTGCAGGTAGCTTACGTTTGTTCGCTGTCGTGGGGCTAGTTCTTTTCATAAGTTTTTATATACGTCGTTTATTTGATAATCGTGAAATTGAATTCTTATTATCACGCCCTATATCGCGGACAAGTTTTGTGCTTTCTATTGCTTTGGCTTTGTCGATTGTTGCGGTTTTTTTCGCAGGGTTTGCAATCATCGCTGTTTTGGCGTCAGGCAGCGCGAATATAAGCAGCGCTTTTTACATTTGGTCTGCTAGCTTTGCTGTTGAACTTTTAATCATTACGAACGCGGCATTATTTTTCTCTATGGTAATCTCTAGTGCGTCAGGCAGCGCTTTATGTACAATTGGATTTTATGTGTTTGCGCGCATGATGGGGCAGCTGTTGGGCATATCAGAAACAGATGCCACTTTGCCTGGTGCTGATTTTTTAAACCTTATTTTTAGCTTTATTTCTATGTTTATCCCGCGGCTGGATTTGTTAACGCAAACAAGCTGGCTTGTTTATGGGGTAAATAACGTACAGGAAAGCTTGATCGCTATTGGGCATGGCTTAGCCTGTATACCTGTTTTGTTATTGGCTGCGATTTTTGATTTAATCCGTCGTGAGTTTTAGCAAAGGAGCAAGGATGATTACTCCATTTCGTCTGGTTAGCTTGTTCTTGATTGCAGCGTGTGCTCTTCAACTGTCTTTTTGGATGATGACACGAGATTATCGACCCTTATGGATAGATGTACCACCCGCGCCGAGCCCGCAATCAAGCTCCAGTGTTACGCTAGGGGACAGCCAGTTTGCCTATCGCTCATATAGCGTTAGCTTGCAGAATATTGGTGATGTCGGGGGCAGGGTGACGCCGCTGCGTGAGCTTAACTACAATATGCTTACAAAGTGGTTGGACGTAATGGACAGCCTCGACCCTCAGTCAAATTTTATGCCGATGTTGGTTGCGTATTATTTTTCTGCAACAGATAATCCCGATCAACTGGATGGGCTGATTACGTATTTGCGTAGAGTTGGTTTGCGTGAAGCGGCGCATAATAAAAAATGGCGCTGGTTAGTGAGCGCTATTTATTTAGCGAAGCATAAACAAAAAGACTTAGATAAGGCCTTATCTTTAGCGCAAGAACTTTCGGCGTTACAAGATAAAGAAGTCGCGTTGCCGAGCTGGGCTAAAAATATGCCCGCTTTTATTTTGTTGGAGCAAGGCGATAAACAGTCAGCCTATGAATTAACTGTACGTATATTACAAGAAGGCATAGAAGATATGCATCCTAATGAAGTAAACTTTATGGTGGATTACCTATGTCGACGTATACTGGATGAGCCAGAGGCTGCGGTGCATCCGTTATGCGCCCAGCCAGAGTAAATAAATGACATTTGGATCATTATGATTGAGAGTTTACGTTTTTCATTATTTGAACTACTTGCGATATTGGGGCTTATCCAATCTGTCGCGGTGCTTGTTTATATGGCGTTTCGTTCAGGTCACATTGCGCATGCTGTCATCCCTGTTTTGTATTTTCTTGTTATTGGTAGCGCTTTTTATTCAGAGTTTGCTGAAGTCTTCATTGCTGAATATTATTATTTCTTTCATTGGTTTGCGTTTTTCCTCTGGGCAAGTGTGCCGGCATTGAGTGTTTTACTAATTGCGCAATTGGCGCGTTCGCCGCGTCATCCGCATTTCGCTTATTATGGCTTTTTGCTGCTACCGGTTTTATTGTTTATAACTTTTGCAATTAATCATGAATATTACAGTGGCCTGTATGATGAATACCTGCCAATTTTAAGTGTTGTGTTTGGCGCTATTACCTTATTAGGGTTGTGGGTGAAGCGCGATTTACTGACGCAACTTTATAACAATCAAATTAACGCAGGCGCGGATCGTTACTGGCTGTCTATGGCGCTTATCTTTTTCAATGTGCTGTTTATTGCAGGGCTACTCTTGGAGAGCCTTGGGGCGTTTCAGGCTCATATTTGGGATATGCTGCGTTTGATTGTGACCAATGTTTTTGTTTACCTTGCGTCAACAAGCTTGTTCCGCATTTACCCGCAGGCATTTTTTGTGACGGGCGGCACAAAACGTGTGGACGATAAGCTTAAGCAGGTACTAAACGTTGATGAGCTGCAGATCCTTGAACAGCTCGTCGCACTGTTTGATGTTGAAAAAGTTTATCAAGAATCAAGTCTGACTAGAACCGAACTTGCACAAGAGCTTAAAATATCAGAGGGGTTATTATCGCGCCTTGTTAGTGCGCATTACAATAAGTCTGTACCGCAGCTGATTAATAGCTATCGCGTGCAGGACGCAGCGGCGTTGATTGCGCAGACGGATGCAGCTATTAAAGATATTGCGGAAGAGGCAGGGTTTAGCTCCATCGCAACATTTAACCGTGTGTTTAAGGATATTACGGGTAAGTCGCCATCGGCGCATCGCAAGGATTCATCGCATATTATTCATTAATCATCCGGTGCTAGAGATATAAAAAAGGCCGCAGAATAATCTGCGGCCTTTTGTTTGTTCTTAAAAGCGTTAGGGCTTAACCAGCCGCTTCTTCAGGGCTGTTATCTTCGCGCTTAGGCTCTTCGATCATTTTGCCTGTTTCTTGGTCTACGCGCTTCATAGAAAGCTTGTACTTGCCGCGGTCATCAACGTTCAGAAGGACCACTTTAACAGCGTCGCCTTCGTTGATAACGTCCGTCACTTTAGCAACGCGGCGGTTTTCAAGTTCAGAGATATGAACAAGGCCGTCACGGTTCATGAAGTTAACAAACGCTCCAAAATCAACGACTTTTACGACTTTACCTTCGTAGATGGCGCCAACTTCTGGGTCGTCAGTAATGCCGCGAATGATGTTAATAGCTTTTTCAATTGCTGCGCCATCTGATGCTGCAATCTTAATTGTGCCATCATCTTCGATGTCGATTTTTGTCCCAGTTGTTTCGATGATTTCACGAATAACTTTACCGCCAGTACCAATTACGTCACGGATTTTGTCCGTTGGAATTGTTAGCGTCTGAATTTGTGGTGCAAACTCAGAAAGGCCACTACGCGCTGAAGAAATTGCTTTCTCCATTTCATCAAGAATATAAAGACGACCGTCTTTTGCTTGGCCCAGTGCGATCTTCATAATCTCTTCTGTAATGGATGTAATTTTAATATCCATCTGAAGTGATGTAATGCCTTCGCTTGTACCAGCAACTTTAAAGTCCATGTCACCAAGGTGATCTTCATCACCAAGAATGTCAGAAAGAACAGCAAAGTCTTCGTCTTCTTTAATCAAGCCCATTGCGATACCTGCAACTGGCGCAGTCAGCGGAACGCCCGCATCCATAAGTGCTAGTGATGCACCACAAACGCTTGCCATTGATGATGAACCGTTAGATTCGGTAATCTCTGACACTGCGCGGATTGTGTATGGGAAGTCTTCTGCTGTTGGCAAAAGTGGGTGCAGTGCACGCCATGCTAACTTACCATGACCAATCTCACGACGGCCAGTTGCGCCCATACGGCCACATTCACCAACTGAGTAAGGAGGGAAGTTATAATGAAGCATGAAGCTTTCTTTATATTCACCTGCAAGGGCGTCAATCATTTGCTCATCTGTGCCAGTACCAAGCGTTGCAACAACAAGCGCTTGTGTTTCACCGCGTGTGAACAAGGCAGAGCCGTGAGCACGTGGCAAAATACCGACTTCAGCAACAATTGGACGAACATCAACTGTCTTACGGCCATCGATACGTCCGCCAGTTTTGATGATTTGACCACGAACAACGTCAGCTTCTGCTGATTTGAATTTCGCAGTAACGACTTCTGGGCCAATGCCAGCTTCAGCGTTAACGAACTTCTCAACAGCTTGCTCGCGCAATGCGCTAACTTTGTCCTGGCGATTAAGTTTGATTTGCTCTTTATAAGCTTCTGCCAAAGGTGCAGAAAAATCAGCTTTAAGGTCTTCACCAAGCTTTTTAATCGCAGGGTCTTCTTCTTTAAGATCCCAAGGCTCTTTTGCCGCCATTTCAGCAAGATCAATAATTGCTTCGATGACAGGTTGGAAACCTCTCCAGCCGAACATTACAGCGTCAAGCATGATGTCTTCTGAAAGCTGTTCAGCTTCAGATTCAACCATCAATACGCCTTCTTGCGTACCAGCAACAACCAAATCAAGGTCGCTCTCAAGCATTTCTTCAACTGTTGGGTTGAGCATGAATTCGCCGTCTTTATAACCAACGCGCGTACCTGCGATTGGGCCCATAAATGGCATGCCTGAAATTGTAAGTGCCGCAGATGCGCCGATCATAGCAACCATGTCAGGGTCGTTGATCATGTCGTGTGAAACAACAGTACATACAACCTGAACTTCGTTAAGGAAGCCTTTAGGGAATAATGGACGGATTGGGCGGTCAATAAGACGTGATGTCAGTGTTTCTTTTTCAGAAGGACGACCTTCACGTTTGAAGAAACCACCAGGAATTTTGCCTGCTGCATATGCTTTTTCAACATAATGTACAGAAAGTGGGAAGAAATCTTGGCCATCAGACACTGATTTTCTGCCAGTTACAGCACAAAGAACGGTTGTGCCGCCCAAAGTTGCGAGTACGCAGCCATCTGCTTGACGGGCAACTTTACCAGTTTCTAGGACAAGTTTCTGTCCTGCAAAGTCAATTTCTTTGCGGTAGATATTAAACATATAGTTTTTCCTTTTCATAGTTTAACGTATTGAAATGGAAAAGATTTTTTTGATGATGTGCTTCGGTGGACAGCTGACGACAGCAGAAGATTTCTTGTGTGTGTGCGGGGAGAAAGACCTCGCTGTCGTCAGCCGTCAACCGTAACTATTCAAAATAAAACCTTTTCCATGACATATATTTCGCATTTATAGGGGCTTTTGTCAAAGATTTTCGTGCGTTTTTTGTTGGGAATATGTTTTTTATATTCTTAACAGAAATGCTATATTTTTCCGTACGTTATATCTGATTCTAACTTTTGAAAAATAGAGGTCTATTATGAGCCAAAAACTAATCCTTCTTCGCCACGGACAATCACAGTGGAATCTAGAAAATCGCTTCACAGGATTCAAGGATGTAGACCTGACTGAAAACGGCGAAGCAGAAGCAAAGGAGGCGGGCACATTGCTTAAAAAAGCAGGTATTATATTGGATCGTGTATTCTCATCCACCCAAATTCGCGCCAACCGTACAGCTGAAATCGCACTTAAAGAAGCAGGGCAAGAAGAGCTTTTCGCTAAAATGACGCGTCATGATGATTTACGTGAGCGTGATTACGGCGATTTAACCGGCCTTAACAAAGATGAAACCCGCCAAAAATACGGCGATGAACAAGTCCATATTTGGCGCCGCAGCTATGACGTACCGCCACCAGGCGGTGAATGCCTAAAAGACGTTGTCGAAAAACGTGTCCGCCCATATTTTGAACGCGAGATTCAGCCCTGCCTTGATAAAGGGGAGACCGTATTAATGGCCGCGCATGGTAACTCCCTGCGCGCAACGCTTATCATTCTTGGTGTGGAAACACCAGAAAGCATTAACGCGGCTGAGATGCCAACAGGTGTGCCGTTAGTCTTTGAACTCGAAGACGGCAAAATCGTGAAACGTTATTTCTTGGGTGAGTGATGCGCAGGGCTCTGTTTGGGCTTATGGCGTGTGAATGCTTTCTGTATGATTTTAAAAAATCTATGGGGAGAAAAATGACACTCAAAAAACTAGCGACATTATGTGATGCTTTTGTTTCGGCAGCGGATTTTCCGTTGGCGCAGCGCTCTGGCTTGCCGCTGGGGACGTAAAAATGAAGCGGCGGCCTTTATTGATGTTGCGCAGACAGATATGGGACAGCGCAGGAATTCCGGACACAATATGCGCCCAATATGGCGAAATGGGTTGAGTTGGCACGCCTGTTATATCGTTTGATAAGCATGAAACCATATGATTTGTATTAATTTTTCTTGTGCAACTTAATTTTATAGTTATAGTCCTGCTATTACATAATGTATTCGACGGGGAGAAAGAAAATGTCTGACGCAAATATAGTTAATCTATGTGACGCCTTTATAGATGCCATTGAAAATGATGCACTGAAAATCATTGAAGCATCCCTTACGGTGGAAGAGTCTCATATGCTTGCAGCGGAAGCTGCTACCGCAACAGCGGGGGGACGATTTTATGGGGTAATTGGTATGGCAGAGGTTTTTGCAAGCGCTGCATATCGTATAGCGCATGAAAATGCTGCTGCATCTAACCTAGATTTGACGTTCGTTGATGATGATACGGTTCAAGAACTGCAAAACTATTCAGCGCCCAATATGGCGAAATTGGTTAATTTGGCGCGTGCTTAAATAAAGCGACATTGCCGAAACGGTTACAACGCTATTCTGAACGCTAGGAATGGGATTTTTTGTTGGTATTTAGCGTCACGCACGTTAAATGCGCATTTTTTGATGTGGCCTAACTCTAGCTGCGTCAATTTATACAGTGCGCGGCATATGCCTTTTGATGGGCGCGGCATTTTTGAGAGTAGCTCAGATGCGCTTTGGGCGATGTCTGTTATGCATGGCGTTAATGTGGTTAAATTTGCACTGAAAATATCGTCTTTATTAACATGGCTAGCAGGGAGCATAGCGATGTTATGCTGCGCATGAAATGGAATGGCATGCAAAATGCCGCTTAGGCCATTAGCGCATGCGAGGGCGATTAGGTTATCTTCAGCTATATCATCATTGCTAATTAGGCAGGCGAGTTTTAGTAATGGGCCGTTCGTGTTTTTAATATAGGTTATTAACCCATCTAATGTATCAGGCTGTAGGTCTTCTAAGTCAAATTCGCGCCCTAAAAGTAATTCATCGAATAAATTATAGGGGAGCGCGAAGGTTTTAATCGCATCTGCCAGTTCGGGCAATATTGGATGGTCATCAAGGCTGCGTTTTTGTTCGGTTGGCTTGCCGTATATCATGTTTAACGCTTCGCGCCACCATGTCAGGCGGATAAGGCCGAGCGTGGTATCACTCACAATTTCGCGCGTTTTGGCGACTTCGTAGTTAAAGGCATAAAGCGCCCATAGCGCTTGCTTCATTTCAAGGGTTTTGGCAAACAGGCTTATGGTATAGCGTGGTTGGTCATGGGCAGATACAATGTCTTGGCTGTGATTTTTACGCATATTTATATGTTTTCTTTGCTTAGCCCTTGTCAAATTTACATGGCAATGTATCCTTATTCTCATATTTTTGACAATGTTAAAATTTAAAGGACACCACAGCATGACATTTGAATTGCCACAATTACCGTTTGCCTATGATGCGCTTGAGCCACATATGAGCAAAGAGACTTTTGAATATCACCACGACAAACACCACGCAGCATACGTTGCGAAGGGTAATGATTTGCTTGCAGGAAGCGGCCTTGAAGGCAAGACTTTGGAAGAAATCGTTATTGCTGCGGCGAAAGACCCAGCAAAAAAAGGTTTGTTCAACAATGCGGCGCAACATTGGAATCACAGCTTTTTCTGGAACTGCCTAAGCCCTGAAGGCGGCAAAGGCGCGCTGAGCGGTTCTTTGGCTGCGAAAATTGACGAAGCTTTTGGTAGCTATGATGCGTTCCAAGAAAAATTCGTTGCTTTATGCGTTGGTCAATTTGGTTCTGGTTGGGGCTGGCTTGTGATGGATAATGCAAGTGGCAAACTTGAACTTGTGAGCACATCAAATGCAGGCGTTCCGTTCACAGAAAACAAGACACCGCTTTTGACCTGTGATGTTTGGGAGCACGCTTATTACATTGATTACCGCAATGCGCGCCCTAAATTCGTGGAATCTTTCCTTGAAAACATGGTGAACTGGGCATTTGTTGAAAGCTTGCTTGCTAAAGGCCCGTTAAAAATTGCGGCATAAGTAATTTACGGCTTAAATATTGATAAAAATGCTCTTATTTGTAGAAAATAAGGGCATTTTTTGTGCTGTGGCTATGCGAGCATCATATAGGCAAAAATTACCCATTTTTTTATGCATATTGAATGTGCTATAATGGTATATGACGTGAAGAAAAAGGCAGAAAGCCCGTCTTTGGTTTTTCAAACAAAGGTTAAGTAAGAAAAGCATAGGAAAGACGCAAATTAGCATAGGAGAGAATCTCATGGCACTCGTAATAGACTTAAAGCCCCACGAAAAAATTCTAATCGGCGAGGCTGTTATCACCAATGATAAGCAGCGCACACGTATGCATATTGCGGGCGATGCCCCGATATTGCGTGAAAAGGATGTGATGCAGGAAGATGACGCGTATACGCCTTGCGAGCGCATATATTTCCTTATTCAATGTATGTATCTGGCGCGTAAGCCGGAACTTTACTTTGACCAGTTTTATAAAGAAGCTGACGCGATTAAAAGGGCGGCGCCTTCAACGGCATTATTTTTTATTAATATTACTAATTTCATCCTGAAAGAAAATTTCTACAAAGCGATGAAGCAGGCCAAAGAGCTAATGGCATTTGAAAAAGAGCTAATGGACAAGGCAACAGGTCAAGAAAATATCGACCCCGCCGCCGCCACAACAGAGAGCGCGTAAGTAGATGAGTAAAAATAAACCATATGCAGATGCCGCTGGCGCCTATAGTAAAAATGCACAGAGTCTGCCCAATGACCAGCGTGAAATAGAAGCGCGGGTTCTTGTTAAGTCAGCCAATGCCTTGGAAGATATTAAACAGCATTGGAGCGATGATGAAAAATGGAGTGGGTTAGACAAGGAAGAAATCTTGTCAGACTGCCTGCTTTATAACCGCAATATTTGGCTGTTGTTCTATGATGCCGCGGTGGATAAGCCAGAGGAGGCTATCGAAAAGCGCCCTCATGCATTGCGCAATAACATTATAAACCTTGCTAATTTCATCTTTAAGCGTGAAATCGAAGTGTTGAGCAGTAAAGACATTGATAAGCTAGACAGCATTATCAACATTAACCGCGAAATTTCCGCAGGTTTAATGGTAAAGCATCCGCGCTAAATCATGACTATTCCCCGTTAATAGATTGTCGCCCCCTATAGGAATATGGAGTGCGTTTGTGTAATATGGCCCCATCAGATTAACGATGAAGCAATAGGAATATTCATGTCAGAACAAAGTCTCAATTTTTATAAATACGGTAATGAAAAAGCGCCTAAAAATTTGGTGATTTTGCTGCATGGCTATGGCTCAAATGGGCAAGACTTGATCTCGCTCGCACCGGAATGGGCGGGGGGCATGGCTGATACGCTCTTTATCTCGCCTGATGCGCCGTTTCCTTGTGAGATGTCTGGTTTTGGCTTTCAGTGGTTTTCATTAGAAAACCGCCGAGATGATATTATGATCGCCAATATTCAGCAAGCGGTGCCGCTTTTGAATAACTTTATCGCGACATGCGCCAAAACGTACAATATTGCTTATGATAAAATTGCCTTAGTTGGGTTTTCACAAGGGACAATGATGTCTTTATATGTAGCGCCGCGCCATGATGAAGTTTTTGCAGGTGTGCTGGGGTATTCAGGTGCGCTGCTTGATGGGCAGTCTATTTTAGACGCGCCAGATAACTATAAAAAATTTCCAATATCACTGCGTCATGGTGATGCTGATGAGGTTGTACCTGTTGAAATGTTTGAACAAGCCCATGCGTTTTTGCAAAAAGCAGGTTATAGCATTGAAGGCCATATTGTCCCCGGTTTGGGGCATGGTATTGACCAAGATGGCGTCGCTAGCGGATTGAAATTCCTCAAGAAAGCTCTATATTAACGGGTATGTGACAGCGTGACGGACGATTGTCCACAAGTGCTCATTTTTGCGCTGACCATGAAAATATGTTATAATTCAGTATATTAGCAGTTTTATGCTTTTTCTACCCACAGATCTATCAACAAGTGAGTGAGGAAAGGCTGAGAATCTGATATGATGGCTATGTAGTATAGGTTGAGTTGCGACCTGTATCGCATTAAGCATAGGAGGCTGAGCATGGCAGGCACTGAACATGGCAGAGGCGACCAACAGGCAATCACCCGAATGACGATGCGGGAGGTAGGGTTGAATACACCCTTGGAGCAATGCCCCGCACTTATCCTAAATGCAGATTACCGTCCTTTAAGTTATTTCCCTTTATCTATATGGCCTTGGCAGGAAGCAGTTAAGGCCATTTTTCGTGGTTCGGTCCATGTGATTTCCGAATATGATCGCATGGTGCATTCGCCAACAAATCAAATGAAGTTGCCAAGCGTTTTAGTGTTAAAAGATTATATTTCGCATAGCCGCCAGCCTGTTTTTACGCGGTTTAACTTATTCTTGCGTGATCGCTGGTCGTGCCAATATTGCGGCGATGAATATAAAACGCAGGACTTAACCTTTGACCATGTGATACCGCGTACATTGGGTGGTGGAACAAACTGGCAGAATATTGTCGCGGCTTGTCAGCCCTGTAACCTAAAGAAGGGCAGCAAGTTGCCACGTGAGTGTAATATGCACCCACTGCGAAAGCCCCATCAGCCAAGCCTTGGCGAGCTACAAGAATGCGGGCGCCATTTTCCGCCAAGTTTCTTGCATGAGAGCTGGAGTGATTATTTGTATTGGGATACTGAACTTGAGAGTGACTTATAATAGCGCTCTCTAAGCCCGGCTAAACAATCAACTTACCGGTAATGTCGTCACGGTTACGCACTTTATGCGGTTTCTTACCTTTTTCTTTAATGTGTATTTCACCATTTTCATTAATGTTTATGGTGCAGCCATTGTCGAGCTTGTGATTTGATTTTGAAATTCGCCACTGAGTTTAATGCAGCCGTTTGCCTCTATTTTCAATGATTTTTCAAAGGCGGGGCTGTGCCTTTCTAGCCAGGCACCAACTCTTTCAGGGCAGGCGTCTTGACGCAGGCTGTAGGCATAAGTGTTAGGGGGGGGGCCAACTTTGAATTCGCCATAAGTTGAGGGTGCTGTCAATGAGTGCATTTGCATCTTTCTTTTTTATATGGTAGATTATGGTAAATCTTGGGGTGTTTGAAGTATGAAAAAAGGAATGTTTTATACGTAACTATCATTTTGATATCATAGACGACTATAATGCCGTCGCTGATTTTGAGCGAAGAATTGTTAAGCATGTCCCTGCGCAAGAGCATATGTTCTTTGCCAGACGTGATGAGCAGTGGTATGAAGACAATTTACGCGAAGGTGATTATGTTGTGGCCGCCTTTGATGGCGATAAGATTATAGGTAAGGGAATAGTCATGGAGCTTGCTGCGGATGAGATGGACACAGAATCTTTAAGGCAATTCGCGCATGCTTATGCCCCAAATAAATTGGCTGGAGATTTGTGCGGTACTTTTGTTGATCCAGAATACGCAGGGCAAGGGATTCAAAGACGCATAATAGAACGCCGAGAAGCGCTAATGTCTTCTGGTAATGCAGAGTATCTAATTACAGTGACATTACCACAAAACTATAAGAGTATTGCATCTTGTTTAAAGTCAGGATTCACTATTGAAGGTACGGGCAAGTCTGATGCAGAAGGTAACCCATGGCTATATTTCCTTTGTAAACGTTTTGAAAAATCTTCTAACCTTGAGCGTAAGCAGTCTAAAGAAGTAGTTACTATATCGGCAGATGACGAGATACAAATTGTAGAAAGAATTAGAAGTGGCTGGCATGGTGTTAAATTAGAAGCCGCTGAGGATAAGTCACAGTCTCCATTAATGACTTTGGTCAAATAAGTTTATAATATAATCTATGTGGCTTATTCCTGCGGTTCTTTGTTTATTATTTTTGTGTTTTATGACCGTGTGGAATCAGCGTGTGCGTATGCCTGCCTTGCAGCTTAATTTGTGGCGCTGTTTATATATTTCCCTGCTTTTCGCACTGACATTGCCTTTTGTCGATTTCCCTACCGATATTCATTTCTACATAAGCGCGTTTGTCGCAGGGCTTGCGTCTATGACGGTGAGTACGAGCTTATTTTATACTGCGCGCGAACATAGCGCGCATATCGCGTCGTTATATATGCCGCTGGCAATGATTTTTACCTTTGTTACATGGTTGTTTTTTGACCCCGCATTGCTGGATGCCTATATATCAATGCCTTTTAAGGCGGCGTTGATATTTATCGCGATGGTTGTCGCGAATATTGCCGTCATTAAAATGCGCCATATCCGCTTTACCCATACGTCATTTTTGGGTTTAGTGTTGTTAAATGCGGGGATGATTGCGGTTTCACAGATTTTGGTGAAAGGCAGTGCGCAGAACAGTCTTGATATGGTTTTGGTGCTGTCTTTTATTGTGTTTGTGGTGCAAGCCATTGCGACCTGGCTTTGGATGCTGGTACGCCGCGAGGATGTGGGTGCGGCACTGTTTAATAAGAATATAGCCGTACTCTGCATTGTGAGCGCGCTATCCTGTATATGTTCATGGTATGCGGTTATATTGGCGCCTAATCCATCTTACTCTATTGCCGTATTGCTTGGTGCGCCGTTTATTCTGACGCTTTACCACCGCTATTATAAGCACGACATATCGCAGAGCCTTAAAGCAGGCGCAGTGATTACATTATGCAGTTTACTGATTGTGATATTGTCTTTCGGTGTCGCTTAAAACGGATAGCTTAGAATGTCTTCATTCCACCAGCCTATAGCATCAAAGTAAGCACGATCAGGGATCATCGTCATCGCTTTATCGGCAAGGTCCTGGCGGTTTTCGTGGCTGATGATGGCATCGAGTTTTTCTTTTAGCGCGTGGAGGTGGATGACGTCCTGACAGACATATTTTATCTGCTTGTCTGTAAGTTCTTCTGCGCCCCAGTAGCTGCTGGTTTCTGATTTATCAATTTTCTTGCCGAGAATATTTGATACCAGATCAAGATAGTTATGTGATGCGCCGTAAGTCTGACCGATGCGCGATGCTGTGCGTGTGCAGTAAACGTTTTGCGGCATAACGCCCAGATGCTTATAAAGATACGCAAGGTCGAGGCGGATCATATGGCCTAAAAACACAGTGTTTGGCCTGTTGAGCAGTGTCTTCAAAATTGGCGCGTCATAGGCGGGGTCTTTACACTGTATAATATCAACCTGATTACGCACAGCGTCATAGATTTGAATAACGCATAGGCGGTCACGATTGATATTTAAACCCATCATTTCGCAATCTATAGCCAGTGAATGGCTATAGGCTCCGGCATCAGGAATGTCGTTTTGGTAAATTTTATATGTATAGTTCATGAAAGACACTCAGTGCTTAAAGTAAAGTTATATACGCAGGCTTTTCCATGGGTCGATGCCTGTTTGTGGTGTGGTGCCTTGTTGTTGCTGTGCGCGTCTGCGGTGCAAATCATCGACATAAATACGTTCAACATAATTATAGGTGATGCCGCCATAGGGCGCGGTCACGATTTCTGTTAGGTTTTCTACGTAATCAAAGTCGTCATTCTGCATTGCCGCGATAATATCACTAAGAATGTTTTTATCAAAAGGCACAGGGCCTTGTGCAATGAGGCTGTCTTTGCCGAAGGTAACGTCTTGTCCTGTTTGCATAGCGATGGCTTGTTTAAGCTGCCATATAAACTGGCCACGCACTTCTGTGGAACGATACAGGCCTTTTTTCTGACCCGTGCGTAAATCGCCAACATATTGGTTAAGCATGATGCGCATGCCATTGGAGTTGCTTTGTTCTTTTTCAGCGGCGGTAACAAGCTTGTAATCATTAACAGGTGCGTAGTGTTGATTGGCGGGGATTTGTGTATCGAGGTGGTTTAGTTGCTTCTGTATCGCCTGACAGTGTGCTTTATAGCCCGATATGTTGCCTTTGAGGCACTCATCGTGGCTTTTGACGATATCAGCATCAACGCCAGAGAGCATTGATTTTTGCAGATATTGCAGACCCCGTGCACCTACAGACGATTCCCAAAGCAGATGAGAGCGTAAATAGCCTGTGGCGAGTGTTGGTACACCTTCATAGCCAAGGATTTTTTTATCTTGCAGTGTTGTTGCATTATCTAACGCATCTTCGAAACTTTGAATGCTTTTACGCAGCGTTTGAATTTGTGCGCTGTTCAGTTCTGATGGACCTTGGGCAAGAAACTTGGTCGCTTTTTGTTTTAACGTCGGCAGTTTGTTTGCGCTATCGCTCAGCGGGTAAGCATCTAATATCATATTAAACAAAAATGGGAAGCGGCGTAAGTCGCGTGTATATTCGGCATGCGCATTTAAATAATCTACATCCATGATTTTAAAGTCGAGATTTACAGGGTGGGGATGGCCTGGGATATTGAGTGTTTCAGAAGCAAATTGTGCGGCTTCGTATTTATTTGGCAGCTTGTCATAGAGGATTACAAAATCAAAGTCGGAAGTATCAGAGGGGAGGTTCGTATTCTGTCCATTTAATTGTCGTGCCTGTGAACCGCAAAGCAGTAAAATAGGGGCATCAGCAAATTTTTGAGAAACATAGGGGCGGATGTTTGTATTAAAAAAGTGGAATGGATCCCAAGATGATTGCAAGCTAGACATACGGCATTTTCCTTGTCGTAAGCGGTTCAACTAAAGTCTTTATCTTGGGAGTATCTCTCTATCATGCGTTTTTTCTTATGTCTATAGTTTTTTATGTCATTGTAATTGTTTTTATTTTATGTAAATTATATTTTGCTTATATTGTAAGCTGTACCCTTATGCGGGTAAGAAGCACATTATATAAAAATCATAATAAAACCAAAGGCATGAACAGAAGTTTTGCTATGCATTTTTACGATATGTTAATATTATGGAGTTATAAGTAAGGGTATAAATAAAAGCGGGTATAAAATTATGACAGCATTAATGAAAATGACACATCACGAGATTGACAACAGCTTACGGAACAACCCGTATACAGCGCGCGTCTTGCATACATATGAGCAACACCAAGATAATTGGGAGGCGCTAGATGAAAAGTTACAGCAGCTTGGTAATAGTTTTAATCAAGAGCGCGCATCTCTGCTTGGTATGCGTTCTCTTAAAGATGGAGATACGCATATTAACATGCGTTTTAATCCGCTGGCAGCGGGGGCGGATAAGGATATTCAGAGACTGCATAGTATTGAGGTAGGGCAAGCGCTTTTGGAAAGTATTCATTGCGGCGAAGAGCAGTTATATTTAAAGATGAGCGCAGCGGTTCAGGGTGTTAGGCCGTTCAGTGGTGGTCTTACAGTGGCTTCTCAATTTTATCGCGAGCGAGAAAACGCTGCGGCAGATGATAAGCCTAAAGAACGGTTCCCGATCAACACGCTTTAGTGCAGATCTGACTTAATGATAAGAAAAAGCCTTGCAGAATATTCCGCAAGGCTTTTGTTTTATTCCGACGATAAAGACTTTACAGCATTTATTATGCTGCTGTTTCTTCCGCTGCTGCTTCTTCTGCAGGTGCTTCTTCAACCGCTGGGGCTGCCGCTGCTTCAGCTGCGGCCTCTGCTGCTAATTTTGCTTTTTCAGCTTTTGCTTCTAGGCGTGCTTGTTCTTTTGCTTTTGGCTGTGCTTTTGCGATGCTTTGACGTGCATCAGGCATGTCAGCAAGGCCAGCTTTACCAAGGAAAGTCGCAACACGGAAAGATGTCTGTGCGCCTTCACCAAGCCAGTATTTGATGCGCTCTTCGTTCAAAGTAACGCGCTTTTCGTCGTCTTTGGCTAAAAGAGGGTTGTAAGTACCTAGTTTTTCGATGTAACGACCATCACGCGGCATGCGGCTATCACAAGCTACGATGCTGTAAAATGGACGATTTTTGCGGCCTCTACGTGCCAAACGGATCTTAACTGCCATGATATTTTCTCCTTAAAATTGACTGTTTATTTTCCTAATTGATTTATAACTCTTGTTATCTCTTTTTCTTCTTACGGTTCTTTTTTGTACCGCCATGACCGCCAAGCGCGGGTAATCCGCCGCCCATGCCGCCACCAAGGCCGGGCATTCCTCCGCCTAAGCCTGGCATGCCACCGCCGGCGAATGGGTTGGCGCCTAATGGTGAATTGCCGCTAGCAGCCATGCCGCCATCTTGATTCTCCATTTCAGCCATTAATGCTTTTACTGCCTCAGGGTCATCCATATCAACGCCGTCCATGTCCATGCCTTGCATAGCATCTAACATCGCTGCGTCTTTACCGCCCATTAGGCCCTTCATTTGTTTCATCATGCCACCCATGCCCATTTTCTTTAGGCGCTTCATGGCTTTTTCCATCTGCTGATGTTGTTTTATCAGGCGGTTGACTTCAGGGACAGTTGAACCTGAACCGCTCGCAATACGTTTTTTACGCGATGCGTTAAGCAATGATGGTTTTGTGCGTTCTTTTGTGGTCATTGACTGAATAATGGCTTCTTGCTTTTTCAGCACCGTGTCATCCATGTTTGCTTGGTCAATTTGGTCGGCGAATTTGCTGATACCTGGCATTAATTTGAGCATAGAGCTCATGCCGCCCATTTTTTTCATTTGCTGAAATTGGTCGAGCATGTCGTTAAAATCAAATTGGCCTTTTTTGAACTTCTTCGCCATTTCGGCGGCTTTGTCCTGATCCATAGTCTCAACGGCTTTTTCAACCAATGAAACAACATCGCCCATGCCCAAAATACGGCTAACGATACGGTCAGGGTGGAAGGCGTCAATTTCTGTCCATTTTTCGCCTGTACCAATTAATTTTACAGGCTTGCCTGTTACGCCAAGCATGGACATTGCAGCGCCGCCACGTGCATCGCCATCAACGCGAGTCAGCATAATGCCTGTAATGCCCATTTTATCGTCAAAGGCTTTGGCGGTGTTGACCGCATCTTGGCCTGTCATTGCGTCAGCAACAAGCAGTGTTTCAGTTGGCTTGGCGAGCTTTTTAACGGCTGTAACTTCATTCATTAATTCTTCGTCAATGGCAAGGCGGCCTGCAGTATCAAGAATTAAGACGTCATAACCCTCTTTGCGTGCAACGTCCATTGCGCGCTTGGTAATTTCAAGCGGCGTTTGCCCTTTGATAATTTCTAATGTCGCAGTTTCAGTTTGCTCACCAAGCGTTGCAAGCTGCTCTTGCGCGGCAGGGCGCTGCACATCTAGCGATGCCATTAATACTTTTTTACGGTTTTTCTCACGCAGCCAGTGGGCAATTTTTGCAGATGATGTGGTTTTACCTGCGCCTTGCAGACCGACCATTAAATAAGTGACTGGCGGCGTTGCTTTTAAATCAAGCGCGGTTTCGCCAGCGCCGAGCATTTCGATCATCGCGTCATTGACGATTTTTACAACTTGCTGCGCAGGGGATACGGATTTGATGATGTTTTGACCGACGGCGCGTGTTTTTACTTTTTCAATGAATTCTTTGACGACAGGCAAAGCAACATCGGCTTCAAGCAATGCAATGCGAATTTCGCGCATCGCTGCGGTGACGTCGTTTTCACTAAGACGTCCGCCCTTACCGAGTTTTTCAAATATACCGCCAAGGCGGTCACTTAAGCTTTGAAACATTGTTGTTTTGCCTTAATAAATTCAATCCGTAAGCAAATTAACCACAGTGAGCGAATTGTCGCCGACTATGGGGTATCCTTGCTGAACAATGGACACAAGTTTCGAAAATGTTATGAAACTGTGTTATATCAATTGCTGTTTATAAGGATTTATATATGAATGTCAATACTCTTGTTAAGGAAAACACAACGTCGTTTTTTTGTAAAATTCTTAAAATCATTAGCTGTGGAGGGGGCGCGTTTTCTGTTCCGCGCGCTGCGGCTTTGTTCTATGATGGTTTTTTAATAAGGATCTAATACCATGTCTAAACAAACTCCCTTTATTAAAATGCACGGTCTTGGCAATGATTTCGCGATATTCGATGCGCGTCAGCATGCTTTGCCTGCCCTTGATATCGCGGCATTATCAAACCGCAAAACGGGCATTGGTTTTGACCAAATGGCGGTACTGAACGTGCATGAGGGGGCGGATTGCTTTATGCATATATATAACGCCGATGGCGGGCGCGTTGGCGCTTGCGGTAATATGACGCGCTGCGTGACGGATATACTGCTCAAAGAAAACGGCAAAGACAAAGTTACAATTGCAACGGATGCAGGGCTGCTTAACTGCTGGCGTAGCGATGCAGAGCAAGGCTGGATCAGCGTTGATATGGGCGCGCCGAAATTTGACTGGGCGGAAATTCCACTTGCCAAAGACTGTGACAGCGCGGCTGTGCCGATTGATGTTGAGGGTTACAAAGCGCCATTTACGGTAAATGTCGGCAACCCCCATGCTGTGTTTTTTGTTGATGATGTCAACGGTGTTGATTTAGAATCCGTTGGCTCTAAAATTGAAACCAACGCAATGTTCCCCGAAAAAATTAACGTCGAATTCGCTCACATTATTGACGACGAAAATATCCGTATGCGTGTATGGGAGCGCGGTACAGGCATAACGGATGCTTGTGGCACTGGCGCATGCGCCACTTTAATCGCCGCCGCATCGTGCGGCCTGTCCAGCCGCGCTGCCTACATCCACCTTGATGGCGGCAAGCTCCACATCACATGGAATGCACAAGGGCGCATTATAATGAGCGGCGCAGTCGCTTATGTTTATGATGGTCAACTGTATTTGTAACAAGGATACTCCTAATGGAATATTTATTAATGCCTGAAATATGGGCCGCGTTTATCACGTTAACGGTCTTAGAAATTGTGCTCGGGATCGATAATGTGATTTTGATTAGCATATTGGCAGATAAGCTGCCCGAAGAGCAACGCTCATTAGCCCGCCGTGTAGGGTTAGTGGCAGCGCTCATTACGCGTTTAATGCTATTGTCTTTAGCGTTTTGGATCGCACATTTAGATAAGGCTCTGTTTAGTGTATGGGGGCACGATGTTACTTGGCGAGACGCTATGCTTATTCTGGGGGGCTTATTCTTACTGGCGAAAGGCACGACAGAGATACATAGCAAAATTGAAGGCGATGAGCATCATGTGTTGAATAAGCAATATGCAGCTTTTAGCGTTGTTATTGCACAGATAGCTTTGTTAGATGTAGTTTTTTCCTTTGACTCTGTTGTCACAGCGATAGGTATTACGAGTCACATATCAGTTATTGTCGCTGCGATATTGATCTCTATGTTCATTATGGTTTTATGTATTGAAAAGGTGAGTGACTTCATTGCGCGGCACCCAACTGTGAAAGTTTTAGCGCTAAGCTATATGTTGTTAATTGGGATGACCTTGATTGGCGAAGGGGTTGGTTTCCACATCCCTAAGGGGTATTTGTACTTTGCCATGGCATTCTCATTTTTTGTTGAACTGTTGAATATGGCGATGAAGCGTCAGAAGAAGTGACCCTGTTTGATGCTTAATTGTCTTGCATTTAGCCTTTTAAATATGCAATAAACCACGCTATGTCAAAAGCACCAGAAATTGTTACCTTTGGTTGTCGCCTGAACACTTACGAAAGTGAAGTGATGCGCAGCCATGCCGAAAATGCGCAGATGGAAGATGTTATTATCTTTAATACTTGTGCGGTGACCAAGGAAGCGGAGCGCCAAGCGCGTCAATCAATCCGCCGTGCGCGCCGTAAGAACCCAAATGCCAAAATCATTGTCACGGGCTGCGCTGCGCAGATTGACCCTGAAGGCTTTGGCGCGATGGCAGAAGTCGACCGCGTGATTGGCAATGATGAAAAATTAAAGGCCGAAAGCTGGGGTAACCCGTCATCTGAAAAGATACAGGTGAATGATATTATGTCGGTTAAAGAAACGGCATCTCATTTAATTGAAGGCTTTGAAGGCCGCGCACGCGCATTTATTCAGGTGCAAAATGGCTGTGACCATCGCTGCACATTCTGCATTATCCCTTATGGACGCGGTAATTCGCGGTCGGTGCCGATTGGCGTTATAGCGGAGCAAACTCAAAAATTAGTTGAAAGCGGTTATAACGAGATTGTCTTTACCGGCGTTGATGTTACGTCTTACGGCGAAGATTTACCGGGTAAGCCTGCCTTGGGGCAAATGATCCGCCGCGTTTTGGCGTTAGTGCCTGATTTAAAACGCCTGCGCCTGTCATCATTAGACCCTGTTGAGATTGATGATGATCTCTGGCGTTTAATTGGCGAGGAGCCGCGCCTGATGCCGCATTTGCATATGAGCTTGCAGGCTGGCGATGATATGATTTTAAAGCGCATGAAACGCCGCCACTTACGCGATGATGCAATTGCGATGGCAAATCGCGCGCGCGAACTGCGCCCTGATATTGTCTTTGGCGCAGATATCATTGCGGGCTTCCCGACGGAAACGGATGAGATGTTTGAAAACACGCTGAAAATCGTTGATGAGTGTGATTTAACCTTCCTGCATGTCTTCCCTTATTCTGAGCGTGATGGCACGCCCGCAGCAAAAATGCCGCAGGTTGACCACCCCATACGTAAAGCCCGCGCTGCGCGCTTGCGTGAAGCGGGGGAGCGTCAGGTGGGTGCTTTGCTACAAAAACACGTCAATACGCGGCGTGAAGTGATTGTTGAGGCGGGAAACATTGGGCGCACCGAACATTTCTTGCCTGTAATGCTTGATAAAGAGCTAGAACAAGGTACACTCGCGAGCGTAGAGATTAGTGATAAAATTGAAGACGGCAAATTAATAGGCCGCGTTGTGCAATCCGCATAATTCAATCAGCATAAGAGGACAGCCATGGTTTTCTGGCGTAAGAAAAAATCATCCGAACAGGAAAGCGTAAAAGAAGACGCATTGCTCCACCCCGAAGGTGAGCCGACGTTAGAACCCGTGGCTGAAACGCCCACTGCGCAGGACGTAGAAGAAACCGTCCATGACATCGAAGCGGCGCAAGATACGCCGATAGCAGAGATCGCCGAAACACCTGTCCCAGAAGCTGTAACTGAAACAGTGTCAGATGTGGTGATAGAAGAAGCTGTTCAAGTAAGCGCTGAGGCATCAGGCGCGCCAGACGCGGAAGAAGAACAAGAAGGCGGCTGGTTTTCACGTTTAAGCGGCGGCCTTACCAAATCATCACAAAAAATTGGTCAGGGCATTGGTGATCTAATCACCAAAAAGAAGCTAGACCATGAAACATTAGAAGCGCTTGAAGATATTCTTATTACGGCTGATTTAGGGCCTGAACTTGCCATTCGTTTGGTCTCAGAACTTGAAAAAGACCGTTTCGGTAAAGACATTAGCGATGAAGAGATTAAAATATATCTCGCCGATAAAATTACAGAGATTTTAGCGCCTTGCACCAGCCAGCTTGAAATGAAAAAGCCTGAAAAAGGGCCGCGCGTAATTTTGGTTTGCGGGGTTAACGGCGTTGGTAAAACCACAACAATTGGTAAGCTTGCGCACCAAATGCATTTTAAAGCAGGGAAGAAGGTTGCTATGGGCGCTGGGGATACATTCCGCGCCGCAGCCGTTGAGCAGCTGCAAATATGGGCTGAGCGTACAGGCAGCGCTTTTGTGTCGAAAGATATAGGGTCAGACGCTGCTGCGGTGGCTTATGAATCCTATCAAAAGGCATTGGATGAAAATGCTGATATTTTGATGATCGATACGGCAGGCCGCCTACATAACAAACAAAATCTGATGGCAGAACTTGAAAAGATTATCCGCGTTCTTAAAAAGCATGATGAAAATCTGCCGCATGAAGTCTTGTTGGTGCTTGATGCAACAACAGGGCAAAATGCGATTACGCAAGTCGAAGTATTTAAGTCTTTGGTCAATGTCACAGGGCTGATTGTCACCAAGCTTGATGGTTCAGCCAAAGGCGGGGTCGTGGTTGCGTTAGCAGAACAGTTCAAATTGCCAGTTTACGCCGTTGGCGTCGGCGAGAGCGTTGAAGATTTACAGGCCTTTAAACCAGAAGATTACGCTAAAGCTTTGGTCGGCCTTGGTGAGTAAGCGTTAGTTAATCACTTGCAATTTTAGGCTGCCGGCCTGACCGCCATTTTCATTTAAGAATATCGATGCTTCTTTTAATTGGTTGCGATCCGCCGCTTGATTAAAGTTTTGCACATAGCAGCTTTGACCATCAGGGTCTTTTAGCTGCGTCGTCACCGTCTTGTTACCAAAGTTATAAAATGTTTTAATTGTGCATTGAGATGCTTGTGCGACTTGTGTAAACGAAACAATATGCTCGCTTTCCTTTACGAATACATCTTTGTTTTCACCCTTAGGAGAGGCTGGAATATAGTAGGGATCTATTAGGCGTTTAACATTGGTGCTAGCATTGCATTCGATCGCAATCTGGTACCATTCGTTTTTTATGTCGGTTCGTGCATGGTGATCTAGCAAAAGCATTATTAGCTTCTCATCGCCATAGCACATGGCATAATGAAGCGCAGTTTCTTTATAATTGTTTTGTGCGTCTACATTAGCGCCTTTTTCTAGCAAATGTTTTGCCATGTCGTAATTTTTTGTTATTGCGGCATATAAAAGAGGCGTAACTCTTTTGTCTGATTTGTAATTTCGAGTTGCTTCCAGTTGATTAGGATTCTTTTCTAGGTAAGCATCAATTGCGTCCGTGTCGCCGGCATCAATCAAACGAAATATTTTTTTAGTAAATAGTCCCATTTTAACCTTCCTTATGTTATCGGTGACTTGGGCGTGGGGGCATGGCTGCGTTTTACGATATTGCTGGTGGCAGTTTTTGCGGTTTCGATATCCTTGCCGCTATCCATAAATGCACGGGCGCGCTCGATTAAGTCTTGGTTCATATAGGTCTCAAAGCTTTCTATGTCTTTTGTTCGCCAGCTCGCAACTCTTGTTCCAGTGCAGCCTTGGTGCCCTTCTTGTTTATGTACCGCGCTTTGTTCAAAATCGAAGAGCAGCCTTTTGCTTAATATGTAGTTTGAGCGGCCTATATCATGAAAGCTGTACTCGCCGCTTGGGTATATTTCAAATGACTTCGCGTAAAATATATGACTTAGTGCAGCGGTTTGTGCATCGTGACGCACAAATTTTCCAGATTCAAATTCTTGAATTGCATAATGCACAGCAAGATCATAGCTCTGAATAGGAGAACGTTCTTTTTCATTAAAATATTTTTGATATTCAAGACCATTTTGCAGTAACTTAACGGTAATGTTTTTGTTCGCGATGCTCGTGTAAAAAAGTGCAGTTCGCTTTGATTCGTCCTCAGCGCTAAGGTCGGCGCCGCGTTTAATAAGGTTATCAAAAAGCTCTGGTTCAAATATGGCCGTAAGCGCATCAATACGCTGCCCGTCCTCAGTGTAATCGTATGCTTTTGCGTTAATATCATCATTAAAACGCATCATTATCATTAAGGGCGTTGCGCCTTCACATCGCCATAAGCTTACGCCATTTTTTGGCTTTGTTTCCTGCGTGTAGCGTTTATTGATTTGATCTGGGTTTTGTTCGATAAACGCGGTGATAATGTCTGTCGCGTTTTCAGGTTCTTTAAGAATGCAGTATTCGATAACATCGAATATATTGTCCATATCGAAACTGCGTGGCGGTGGCGGTGGCGGGGGCTCTTGTGTTTTTTTGCCAAAAAGACTGTTCAGAAATACCATGCCGCACCTGTGAGTAACTGTTAAACTGCACAGACTTTACATAAAGCGCGCACCGGTGTCAAGTTTTTAAGGTGAGAAAAGACAGGGTGAAGAAGGCTGCGTGGCTTTATTTATAGACGTCTTTGCATGGGCGCGGCGGCGTGCCGCAGTTTTCGCCGAAAGCGTGCGGATTAAATGAAGGGCTGGCGATGTGCAGACCTTTATAGGGGTTGACCTCATAACTACAGTCGACTTGCCCCATATTCATCAGTTTCAGTATATATATGCCGTTGACCCGTGCGCGGCGGATATCTTCGCCTGAAAACGTAACCTGAATGTTACGTGGAGGCTCGTTTATCGCAGCATGGAATGATAAAGAAGGGTCTTGTACGGGGGAGGTGTATTCAAAGCGAGGGCTGCTTGATATTGGCTGGCCATGCACGCTTTCTAATGTTGCATGGAATGCGTATTGGCCAGTGCAGAATGTTTTAATCGTTAGATAGGCGGTTAGCCCATCATATATATTGTCTTGATCGTGGTCTTGCGCAACGAACTTTACGCCGTAAACTTGTGTAGGAGGCAAATCTTTATCATTTTTATCAAATGCTAAGGCCGCACAGGGCAAAGTGAGAAGTATAAACGCACTTAGTAAATATGTATGTAATTTGAAAATACTCATAGCAAGATTATATAATAGATTGCAACTTGAAACCACATAAATTGCCATCATGTGCTTTTAAATATTCAGCCGCTTGCTTTAACTGTGTTGGGCTGGCGGCCTTGCTGAAACTTTCAACGTAAAGGCCGACATCTTTATTATTTGCAGCATGGGTGATGGTGCGGTGTTCAAAGTTAAAGACTGTTTTTAAGGTTAGGTCGCATTTTTCATTTACTGCTATATAAGACACAATATGTGGCGCCTCTTTTTGGAATTTATAATTGATTTCGGCAAGCTGCTGCGCGGCCTGTGCTTCTTCGGCTTTGCGGTAGAGTTCACGCACTTTTGTGCTTTTGGCAAAGTCCTTGGCGCGGCGCCCATCGGGGAGTTCGGCGCTGATATCGACCCCGCCATCAACTAAAATCTGGCACAGTTCTAGATCATCTTTAAATGTCGCCCATATTAACGGTGTGGAGTCATATTGAAGGGTGCGCTTGTTGCCCACAGTCTCATAAAAACTGCAAATGTCATTCACATCAAAATAGGCCGCGTTTTCTAGCAGCTCATTAATCATAGGGGCAAACCGCTTGTTGCTGTTTTTACGTTTAGTATATTTTTGCACCGCGGTGGCTAATGCGCTTTTCAGATTTTTTTTGCGTTTATCTTCGCTGTTATATTCTATTTCCAATGCAATAAGGGCTTTAAGGGCATCGTGTTTTTCTTTTGCGACTGCTTCGATTATAGGGTGGTCATGGAAGAGTGTTTCTTTGTTTAGGATTTCAGGGTCAGCTTCTACAAATGATTTGATTGCGCCTGGGTTTTTTTCGATGGCACTGTAAATGGTTTTCTTGAACATTTTGAGGTTCCCTGTTCTTATATTTGCTTAACGAATTAATGCGCATTTAAAGCCGTATAAATCACCATGGTTTTCTTGTAAGAATTCAGCAGCTTCGCGCAACTCTTTTTTACTCGCGGCTTGTTGGAATGATGTGACAAGCGGATGTGTGCAATCATTGCGCTTAACGGAAACGGTTTGTTTGTTGAAATTGTATAATGTGGTTTCAGCAAGGTTACAGCTTGGGGCAATTTCTGTGATCGATACAAGGTAATCGCCTTCTTTGACAAATGTCCCTGTGTTTTTAGGTAAAGCCTCTTTGGCAATGGCGTCGACTAATAAGGGGCGCAAGCTGGCATGGCATGCGGCTAATGTCTTGGTGTCGATCGTCGCCTTCGCCTGTATTAAAATCTCAGTGCATTCTTGATACTGATCGCGCGCGCAGTAATAAAGGCCGCTATAGCCGTCAGTATTTTTTGCGTCAATATTCGCGCCGTGTGCAATAAGTATTTTTAAGGCTTCTGGCTTGTTAAAGTATGTCGCCCACGTTAAGGGCTGTGAATACCCACGGTTAAAGCCACTGCGGCGGTTCACGGCATCAGGGTATTTCTCTAAATGTACGCTCAGCTCTTCTGCTGTACCGTTTTTTATGAGTTTAAATATTCTATCTTTTTTGCTAAACATTGTTTCCCTGCCTGAAATATACAGCCCACACATTAAACATAATCCTTATTATGTCAAGCGTAAAGACTTGTGCTGTGCACGAAGTGGGGTGGTGGCTTGATATTTAATGAAATAAGCTCATAATATCTTTAAATTTTCAAGATATGCACGAAGGGAGCAGGGTAAATGAGTAAAATTAAAGTTGATAATCCTATCGTTGAGGTAGATGGCGACGAAATGACCCGTATTATATGGGACTTCATTAAAACGAAGCTGATTTTGCCTTATGTTGATGTGGATCTTAAATATTATGATCTGTCGATCCAGTCACGCGATGCAACCGATGACCAAATCACAATTGACGCGGCAAATGCGATTAAAGAACATGGCGTTGGCGTAAAATGCGCAACGATTACGCCCGATGAGGGTCGCGTTGCAGAATTTGGCCTTAAGAAAATGTGGCGCTCGCCGAATGGGACGATCCGTAACATTATTGGCGGCACGGTTTTCCGTGAGCCGATCATTTGTGACAACGTACCGCGTTATGTACCGGGCTGGACGCAGCCAATTGTTATTGGCCGTCATGCTTTTGGTGACCAATATCGCGCAACAGATGTAAAAATTCCGGGCGCTGGGCGTTTAACGATGACCTATACGCCAGAAGACGGCAGCGCGCCGCAGGAAATGGAAATCTTTAACTTTGAAGGTCCTGGCGTTGCGATGGGCATGTATAACCTTGATGACAGCATTAAAGGTTTTGCGCGTTCTTGCTTTAACTATGGTTTGCAGCGTGGTTACCCAGTGTATCTTTCAACCAAGAACACAATTCTGAAGGCTTATGATGGCCGATTTAAAGATCTTTTCGAAGAAGTATTTGCTGCAGAGTTTAAAGACCAGTTCGATAAAGAGGGTTTAACATACGAACACCGCTTGATTGATGACATGGTGGCCTGCGCGATTAAATGGAGCGGCGGCTTTGTTTGGGCATGTAAGAACTATGATGGTGATGTGCAGTCTGACATCGTCGCACAGGGCTTTGGTTCACTAGGCCTGATGACATCTGTATTAATGACGCCAGACGGCAAGACAGTCGAAGCTGAGGCCGCACACGGCACAGTGACACGTCACTTCCGCCTGCATGAACAAGGTAAAGAAACATCAACCAACCCAATCGCGTCAATCTTCGCATGGACACGCGGGCTGAAATACCGTGGTAAGTTTGATGACAACCAACCGCTTATCGCCTTTGCTGAGCGCCTTGAGCAAGTGTGCATTGATACAGTAGAGTCAGGCTTCATGACCAAAGACTTGTCGATCCTTGTCGGCAAAGATCAGCCATACCTTAATACGCAAGCCTTCCTTGATAAGATTGTCGAGGGGCTAGAAGGCGTCATGAAAAAAGCGGCTTAATACACAGCACTTATAATAAACAATCAAAAGCACGTCCCATATGGGGCGTGCTTTTTTATATGCAGGAGATATGCACAGCTCTTTACACAGAAAGAATCGGTTCGTGAAACTAAAGGCGCGCAGAAGCGTTTTTAGACTATATACAGATACTAAATCTACTTACCCACAGCGTAACAATGGGTTTTAGGCCAATTATGACTGCTGTTAAGATTCTATTAATTAACAGCGGTCATGGTGGAGTTACAGCACAAGTTAAAAGCCACGAACAGGAGGCCAATATGACTAGCCAGAAAACAGATAAAACATTTAAATCAAACGATAATAAGGCAGAGAGCGTTATTCTTCCGCTGCCGCCGCTTGACCTTAAAGACAAAGTCGATATGGAGATTTATGCACGGTTTATGCGCCACCTTCGTTACGTTGCAAACAGCCGCATGGAAGTAAAGGTTCTCTCTGCTATTCAATTCACAGCAGATATGATGGACATACAAGATGCACAAGTTGCACGCATATTACTTGATATGGGGCTGCGTGCGCCGCGCTTGTCATTCCCAAATGAATTTTTAGAATTTGCAGATAACGCCCGTAGCCGCGATAACACAGAATTTGGTAGTGCTGGCGAAACATTGCAGGAATTATACGCCCATTGGACTGAGATAGGCGAAGATCAATTTATTGCAGTGAAACGCGAATATGCAGTCTTTGACGAAGGTGTGTTTACAAATACGCTATAGCGCTAAATGGCTATTATAGCGCGCCTCCACTGGGATAAAATAACGCAGTTTCTCCCGCATTAGATTATGAGACTAGAGAGAAGTCAATCAGCCCCCCGTTGCTTAGAGAGAGTGCGGGGGCTTTTTTTACAAATTTTTTGAGTGCTCAGTGTTACTCATTGAGATTGTAGCTGTGGCGTGGTTTAGCCTTAGTGGGCTTATCTGCGCCGTCGTTACTGCCACCGAGCAAGCTATGAAGCAAGGCGCCAAAGCCTGATGGGGTTTCATCAACGCTTGGACGCGGCGGCGTTTTATCACTTAATGTGGAAATCATGATCTCTTTCCAAATTTGCGCTGGGATCGCCCCGCCTGTGACATGGTTCATCGGGCTGTTATCGTCATTACCAAGCCAGACAGCGCTCGTAATATTTTCATTAAAACCAACGAACCAAGCGTCACGAGAATCCTGTGATGTCCCTGTTTTTCCAAATATGCGCATACCGTTTATTTGCGCCCCGCGCCCTGTGCCATATTGGACGGTGTGGCCAAGCATGAGGTTTAAGCGTTCTACGTATTTCTCTCTTGCGATGCGCTGTTTTACGTGACGTTCTTTGCTACGATCATAAAGAATAACACCGTCATCGGTGAGGATACGCTTGATGCCATAAGGCTCCACTTTAATACCTTCGTTCATTAGGGCTGCATAAGCCGCCGTGAGCTCAATGGCGGATACGCCGGAGCTGCCTAAAACTAACGATAGGTCACGGTTAAGCGGTGATGTTATGCCGAATTTACGTAGTCTTTTAATGAAATTTCCAATACCAACATCTTGCGTTAATCGTATAGCGGCAGTGTTCATGGATTTGCTTAACGCTTCATTTAAAGTGACATCGCCGTAAAAGCGTTTCGCGTAATTTTCAGGGCTATATTCACTATCCTCAATTTTGGCATCAAGAATTAAGTCATCAGACCGCCAGCCTTTTTCAAGCGCAGTTAAGTATATAAACGGCTTAAGGGCGGAGCCGGGGGAGCGTTGCGCCTGTGTGGCACGGTTAAACTGGCTCTGGCGATAGTTAACGCCGCCAACCATTGCATAAACGGCGCCGTCAGTCCCGAGGCTAATTGTCGCGCCCTGCGAAAACGCTTTGTTTTCACCGTAGCGTTTGGTTGCGTTAATCAAGGCAAACTGCGAAGCGTTTTGTAATTCTGGGTCAAGCGTTGTCTCAATGATAATGTGCTGTTCGGGCATAGAGACTAGCTTCGCTGCTTCGCTGATAATCCAGTCGGCAAAATAGCGCCCACTATCTGATTTAATTGGCTGTGGCTTAGGGCGCGTGACGCTTAGGCCAGCTTGCATTTCGGATTCTGTCTTTGTGATATAGCCTTCTTCGACCATGGCATTGAGGACAAGGCGGCCACGCTTTTGTGCAAGGGCAAGGTTACTCGTCGGCGCATAACGTGAAGGCGCCTTTAAGACTCCAGCAAGAATTGCGGCTTCACCAAGGTTAATCTCACTTGCGGCTTTGTTAAAATAAGTTTGTGACGCGGCTTCGATGCCATAGCTGCCTGCACCAAAATAGACGCGGTTAATATAAGCGCTTAATATTTCATCTTTGGTTAATGTGCGTTCAAGCCATAAGGCAAGTAAGGCCTCTTGTATTTTTCGTTTGAGGCTACGTTCGTGGCTGAGAAACAAGTTTTTTGCAAGTTGCTGAGTCAATGTCGAGCCACCTGCAAGCCGCCCGCCGTGAAATATTTTGGTATAGATTGCGCGGGCAACGCCTTTTGGGTCTATACCAAAATGCGTATAAAAACGGCGGTCTTCAATGGATATAATAGCAAAACGAAAGTAGTCCGCTACGTCTCGTATCTGTACGCTTACGCCTTTTAGTTCACCGATGCGTGTAACTTTACTTTGGTCATTTGCAAGAATTGTAATTGCCGCGCGGTGTTCAAATTCAGCATTTTTTGTAATCTCGGGTAGTTCGCGTGCATACCATAATGTTAGCAACGTTATGCCAAGTGTGCACCATAAGCCAATGACAATGCCCCATTTAAAAAGTTTACAAAAAGCGCTCCATACAGATAAACGTGCCCCTTTATTATTGGGCACGCTTTTTCTTTTTTTTGTCGCAGGGGTTTTCTTTTTTTTCATAGCTGTGTTTACAACATATTTTTATTCTAAGAGCAAGCTGTAGTTTACAAGCTCAGCAAGGGGGCAACGTGATAACCTTTTTTGTAAAGGGACCCCGTATCCACGCCAGCGCGTATAGATGCATATTCGGGCTGAGAGAGCTTTACTTCTGTATCTCCTTTATCACGAATATAAAAGCCGCTATTGCCGCTTAATGTTGTGCCTGTATTTGCGTGTCCGTTAATGATAATGGAAGGGTCCCTATCATTTGGATATGTGTAGCCATCAATATAAGTTTTTGTTGTATGGCATGTCGTGGGCAGATTCATTTTTAATGAGGCATTATACAGCAGGCAAATAGAGCTTTCTGTTTCAGTGTGCGTATCAATTGGCACGTCTGCACTAAGCTTATTATTTTGGCCAAGGTTACCATCTACAACTATTTTCCCACTTTTGACTGAGACGCTAATATCGTTTGGAAGGTTACCACGTATGTATAACAAGCCTCTATCAAGGCTATAGTCTTCATCTGCTTCTAATTTATACGCATCAACGTGACAAACTTTACCGTTTTGGGCAGCGCCTTTGAATATCTCCGCATGTGCAGTCCTGCCGATTGATGCATCATCAGGCTCATCAGAGCAGAGCTCCGTGTTGCAAGCGGACATCAAAAAAGCGAGGCCCAATATAGATAGATACTTAGTCGTTTTGTTGATATTCATGGCTAAAACCCTTGTACGTTAAACTTGTTGAGGGCCCATTTATAGCTTAAATGGGGTACTGTGTCAACGCTTATGTAAATACATGGGCGAAGGCTATATAAGGAAAATGGATGCTAAGCCTAAGAAGGCAAAGAAGCCTACAACGTCAGTGGCGGTTGTTAAAACTACAGTTGACGATATGGCAGGGTCAGAGCCAAGACGGTCGAGGACAATGGGAATGCCTGCACCAAATAGACCAGCAACCAAAAGGTTGATAATCATCGCGGCGGCAATCACGCCCCCAAGCATGTAATCTTGGAACCATAATGTGGCGGCGCAGCCGATTAACACGGCGAAGATGGCGCCATTAATGAACCCGACAAGGGTTTCCTTCCAGATGATCCGCAATGTGTTGGAGCGTGAGAGCTCTTTGGTTGCTAGGGCGCGTACGGCGACTGTAAGTGCCTGCGTGCCCGCATTGCCGCCCATTGAGGCAACAATAGGCATCAAAATAGCAAGAGCCACGATTTTATCAATTGTGGTTTCAAATAAAGCGATCACCAGAGAAGCAAATATAGCCGTCAGTAAGTTGAGGAATAGCCAGCGAAAACGTGAACTTGTCGTGGAAAGAACAGCGCGATACAAATCGTCCTCCTCAATACCACCAAGTTTCAAGAAATCTTCTTCGGCTTCTTCATCAATAACGTGAATGATATCATCAACTGTAACCACACCAATGAGGCGTCCGTTACTATCAACGACAGGCGCTGAGGCGAGGTTTTCACGGCGGAATATACGCGCAACATCTTCTTGGTCTGAATCTGCAGGAATGGCGTGTATGTCGCCTAATGTTAGGTTATCAAGTTTTTCTGAGCGCTTGGCCTTGATAAGACGGCTCAATGGAATTTCACCTGCGACATGATAGGTCGGGGTAATGACAAAAATATCAAAAAACTCATCAGGTACTTCGTCAGATGCGGCACGTAAATAATCAATAGTTTTACCGACGGTCCAGAACTGTGGAATTGCAACGAATTCACGCTGCATCAAACGGCCTGCGGAATCTTCAGGGAAGTTTAAGCCTTCTTTTAGCTCCAAGCGTGTTTTCGCAGAAAGTTGGCGGATAATTTCATCTTGCTGGTCTTCTTCCAGGGCGATGATCAGGTCTAGTGCATCATCACTGTCTAGGGCGTCGACGATATTGGCGACTTCTTCGGTCGGCATCAAGTTGATGACGTCGGGTAGAATGTCAGCTTCCATCTCGGCGTACATATTCGGGTCAAAGTCTTTACTATGACGGCCGAATAGGGCTTCGCGTTGGTCGTTATGAAGTTTGGCAATCAGCTCGGCTATGTCAGCGTTGCTCATTTCACCAAGCAGGCCTTGGAGAGGCTTGCGTGCGTCTTTACCAGCATGAAGTAATGCTGTGACGGCTTTTACTTGCGCGTCTTGCAGGCCGAACAGAGAGTTATCCTGCCCTGATTTTGATTCATCAGCAGTCTCTTCGGCAGTATCTGTTTGAAGATTTCTGTCTTGGGCCATCCCGTACCTGTAATTATGTTTTTTAGTTGATTATTTCTCAAGTGTTGTATCAGTTTTTGTGAAGCTTCGCAAGCGTTTAGCGCATCTATAGAAAAAACCTCTCCCTAAAAATAGAGGGAAAGGTTTAAAAAATTATTTACAAAGAGCAGAATTTAAGCTGTCGCTTGCGATTTGTCGAAAAGTGTCTCTTGGACAACGTTATCGTGCTTCTGTTCAGAAACCTGCGCTGAAATTGTCGCCATAGCCGTCATGTTGATAATACCGCGCGTCGATGTTGACGGGGTTACAATATGAATGGGCAGGCGGGTACCCAATATAAGCGGGCCGATTGAGATGCCGTCTGTCATTGCTTTTGTTAGGTTTAGTCCAACATTCGCAGCATCTAGATTTGGCATCACCAATAGATTGGCATCTTCTTTGAGCGTCGAATGTGGCATAACCTCTTCGCGGATCGCTTGGCGTAGCGCGACATCTGCATGCATTTCCCCGTCAATTTGAAGGTCAGGCGCTTTTTCTTTGATAATACGGCACGCTTCAGCCATGCGCTGTGCGCTTTCGCTGTCGCGGCTACCGAAGTTTGAATGCGTAATCATTGCGACTTTCGGCACAATACCGAAACGGCGCACTTCTTCTGCTGCGTGCAGCGTGTTTTCAACTAACTCTTCGACAGTTGGGGTGACGTTCACATGGGTATCGGTAATAAATATTGTACTTTTATTCGTGATTAACGCCGTTAATGCAGATAGTGTTTTTGCATCTTTATGGACACCGATAATGTCATGGGCGTGCTGCAAGTGGTCTTTAAACCGACCGTAAGCTCCACATATAACCGCATCAGCATCGCCTTTATGCAACATTAACGCGCCGATAACTGTTGTGTTCGTACGTACAACTGATTTCGCGAATGCTGGCGTCACGCCGCGGCGCTCAAGTAACTCGTGATAGGTTGTCCAATAATCGCGGTAACGTGGATCGCTTTCAGGGTCACAAAGCTCAAAGTCTTTGTCGATTTCTAAACGTAGGCGCAATTTTTTAATGCGCATTTCAATGACGCTACGGCGTCCAATAATAATGGGCTTGGCAATGCCATCATCAACGGCTGTTTGTACGGCGCGCAAGACTTTTTCTTCTTCGCCTTCACAGTAAGCTACGCGTTTTGGGTCTTGCTTAGCGCGGCTGAAAATAGGGCGCATAACCATGTTTGTTTTGATGATATGGGATTCAAGGTGCTCTTTGTAAGCGGCCATATCTGTAATTGGGCGTGTTGCGACGCCTGTATCCATTGCGGCCTGCGCCACTTTAATCGGTAGCTCTGTAATAAGACGCGGGTCAAATGGTTTGGGAATTAAGTATTCGGGGCCAAATTCCAATTGCTCGTCGCTGTAAACGCTGGCAACTTCTGCATCAGCCTCTTTGCGGGCAAGCTCTGCAATCGCCTTAACGCATGCCACTTTCATGGCCTCGTTAATCGCTGTCGCGCCGACATCCAGTGCGCCGCGGAAGATATAAGGGAAGCAAAGCACGTTGTTTACTTGGTTGGGGAAGTCTGATCGTCCGGTACAAATAATGGCTTCGGGTTGCACTTCTTTAACTTCTTCGGGCATGATTTCTGGCGTTGGGTTGGCAAGTGCCATTATCAACGGGGCTTTTGACATGCTGCCAATTTGCTGTTTGCTTACAGCGCCTGGGCCAGATAGGCCGAGGAAAACATCGGCGCGCGCGATGGCATCATCCAATGTGCGGGCATCTGTATCATTTGCGAATTTTTCTTTCGCTTTATCCATGCCTTCATTGCGGCCTTTATAAACGGGACCGTTACGGTCGCAGACGATAATGTTTTCTTTTGGTAGCCCCATTTCATTAAGGAGAGTCAAGCATGCAATAGCGGCTGCGCCTGCCCCAGAAGCGACAAGTTTGATTTGTTTGATGTCGCGCCCTGTGTAATGCAGCCAGTTTGTGAAGGCTGCGCCAACAATAATCGCGGTACCGTGTTGGTCGTCATGGAATACAGGTATCTTCATACGCTCACGTAGACGTTCTTCAATCTCAAAACATTCAGGTGCTTTGATGTCTTCCAAATTAATGCCGCCAAAAGATGGTTCAAGGCGCGCAACAGTATCAACAAAATTATCGACATCAAGCTCATCAATTTCAATATCGACAGAATCAATATTGGCGAATTTTTTAAACAGGACGGCTTTACCTTCCATCACAGGTTTTGCGGCAAGTGCGCCAATGTCACCAAGGCCAAGTACGGCTGTGCCGTTAGTGATAACGGCGACTAAATTACCGCGTGATGTGTAATCAAGCGCTTTGAGAGGGTCTTTTGCAATCTCTTCACAAGGGGCTGCAACGCCAGGAGAGTAGGCAAGGGCAAGGTCTTTTGCGGTGGCCATTGCTTTTGTTGGCACCATGGCTATTTTACCAGGCGTTGGAAATTTGTGATATTCTAAGGCTGCTTCACGAATATTGTCTTTCATGGTTTAAGACTCTCTTTTTATTTTGTTTAAACACTCTATTACCTTGCGCCTATATCGCGCGCAGCATGTATTTTTTAACAAATGGCACGAGGGGCAGCAAGCGATAGTTATGCTTAGCTGTCTTTCACACGGAAAATTCTTTGCTGGGGCGCACAAAAAAAATGGCCACTCAACTTTTGAAGTGGCCATATAAGATGTTTATTTTAAATATAAAGGTTATCTAATTGTCAGCGTCGACGCTTGTTTTACTGCTGTGCCAGACGGTGGGGCAGGGATAAAGTTTTTATCGAAGTAGCCTGCAGGAACTACTGTGTAACCATCTTCGTCGTTTGTGTTCTCAAATAAAACGTCTCCAGCCTGTGCTGTGTAGGCTTTTGCGATAAAATCAAAAGTCGTTTCTTCTGTAAGAACCACATAGCTTATTGGGCTTGCGTCATCGGCAATATTTTTTCTAAAGTAACCCTGGTCGCTTACTTGTGCGGTAGCTTTTGTGTTAAATACGGCGTTAAATTTACTCGCTGACATGAACAAAGGCGCTCCATTGCCTTCTATACAGCCTCGGTGAGTTCTGCCAATAAAAAAAGGTGTTTTTAGGTTGACATAATCTGTTGTTGTCTGTAGTCATGCTGTTGTGCTTATTTGCTGAGCATCACCTAGAATGAATGGTATGGAGCGTTAAGAGTCATGTCGCATATAGCCGCAATATTAAGAAATCAACATAATGCAGCGTTCCGACGTAAGCTTGAGGCGCAGGTTACTGCGCCGTTAACGTTGCTGTCCGAAATATACTTTCCTGCGTCTTCGACTGCCTTGCCGACATACGATACAGGCTATAATAATCGCCCCTTAAGGCATAGCCGGATAGAGGGTAGCGATGCGAATACGCCGGTACTTAGTGCTGTGTTCTGCGCGAGCGTACAGATGGGTATAAAGGCTTATGGCCCTGATGGCGATGCGGCGCATCATGAGTTTATGTTGCGGAATCGGGCGGCGAGCGATTTGTGCTTTCAAATCGTTGCAGATTTAAAACAACAAGATGTGCGTGCGTGCGTGGCTTATAAAAGCGAAGAAACTGAGGCGGGGCGTATCTGGCAGTTTGGTGTATCGATGCCGATCACCAGACCGTTTTGGAACCGCAAAAGGGATATACGACCAGAGCCGAATAGTCGAGACCTTGCTGTTTTTAACCGTTATTTATTAGATAATGCGTACATTACAGAAGAGGATGCTGTCCCTGTATTCTCCGCACGGGTGCGGTATTTGGCGCAGCAGCTTTAACGATAACTTTTCCAAATGCCGTAAAATATGACGATCAATAATAGTGCGATGATGGGGAGTATGAGTTTGAAGGCGCGATTTGCATTGTTTTGTAGGCTTTCTGCCTTGTCTTGAATTTTTTCAGCGCGCCCATACTGTGTTTGCACCATTTCAAATTGCTGCTTTTGAAGTTCGAGCGCTTCTTTTTGACCTTCACGTATCTCTTTTAGAATCTCTAGCTTTTCAGATTCTAAGTTTTCAGCTTTTGCCATGTCATGCTTCCCTTTGCGTTTACCGCATAAGAATAGCACATATTGTGAAAAAATAATGTAATTACTGGCTGGAGTAGTTGGTGCGGCCGAGAAGACTCGAACTTCCACGGGATTATCTCCCACCAGATCCTTAGTCTGGCGCGTCTACCAGTTCCGCCACGGCCGCACTTGCACTATGTCGCTTGGTAGGCTATGTGAAATAGCAAAACATTTTCATTGGCGCAAGTAAAATATTATAATGCAGTGAAAAATAAAGGTATGTAATGGAAATTATTAAAGCTAAAGCGCTGATCGCTTATCCAGAGGCGCATGATTTTATGGAGCAGCGCGTGGCCGATATTCGTGATGAGGCTGCAGATGAAGCCCTATGGTTGCTAGAACACCCCGCACTGTATACGGCGGGCACGAGTGCGCAAGATGAAGATTTGCTCGATGCACGTTTCCCTGTTTTCAAAACAGGACGCGGCGGCCAGTATACTTATCATGGGCCTGGGCAGCGCATCGGTTATGTGATGTTAGATTTAAAACGCCGCCAAAGTGTGCCTGACATTAAAAAATACATATATGATCTAGAAGAGTGGATCATTCGTACAGTCGCTGAGTGGGGGATTATTGGTGAGCGCCGTGAAGGCCGGGTTGGTATATGGGTTAATTTAGAGCCCTATGGGCGTGACGGCGAAGCGAAAATCGCGGCGATTGGGGTGCGCATTCGGCGTTGGGTGACATTTCACGGCATTTCATTGAACCTAAAGCCTGCGCTAGATAACTTTGAAGGCATTGTGCCGTGCGGTCTTGCCGGCTATGGTGTGACGTCATTTGAAGATTTGGGTGTGTCCTATGAAGAAGGCGCTGTTGACGCTGCGCTTGTTAAAAACTTTCAAGCTGTTTTTGGCCCGACGTAGCCAAGCTAACATTTAAAACCTGGACATAGAAAGTGGCCCGCAGAACCTCTGCCGGCCGTATTAATAGATAATATTTACGCGTTAACGTTTAAGTTAAAACGGAAACTTCGCCACCTGATGGTGGTGCTGTGTTTGTAACTGCTGCTGCCGTTGCTGCGTATTCAGTTGCAGCACTTTGCGATGTCACAGGTGTTTGTACCTGTGGCGGAGTGGCAGATGCTGCTCGCTGTGGCGCAGCGCTAGTAAGCGCGCCTGACGATGCAGAGCTCACAATTTGTGCTTCAGCCTTTTGAACTGTAGCAGCTTGTGCTGTTGCAAAGTTTTGAACCCCTTTTGGGATTTGGCGTTGTACGTCACCAGTGTTGTTGTCGCGAATCTGTAAGACCGCTTCTCCCTTGGTGACATATACATATGGGCTAATATAAGGTGCTGAAACTGATAGCTTCTGTATCGCTTCCGGAGAAGTCGCTACGCCCTTATCAATACGTGTGTTGTCTGTGTTCACCTTAAGTAGCGGTGCGTTTGAGACAACAGAGTTTACTGCTTCTAACATTGGTTTTTCCTAACCTTTCTTAAGGGTGTCAATCCTTGACTACCCGTTAATATGCACCCAACTCCCCAGTCGGATGCAATACCCTAATATCAATTATAGGTAATCTCTATCTAAAAAGTCAAGCTTTTTGTCTATTATTTAGAACAGGGCGCGTTAAGCTTTAGTATGGCAGGGGGTGCTGTGGTGGTTGTTTCAATCACATTATAAAAAAAGGAATGTAAGGTGGCAACAGGGAATAAAACAATGTATACTATAAAGTAAGTAAGTTTTTGTTTGCTTTTTGAACTGAGGGTTTGATTTAAAAAGCGGTTTAATAATAAAGGCTTATTGTTGTTTCCTTTACCATCTTGGCTGAAGGGGCAAGCTCTCAAAGGCGTAAACGTTTCTGTTTGCAGCTTTTTCTTTTATGTGGTTAGGGATAGTCGTGTTCGTTTTTAGTAGCTGGAGTAGGTGCAAGGCGTGAATAGTTTTTTGGATGTTTTAAAACAGATTGGCCCAGCGAGATTGGGCATTATGGGTGGTGTAGTCCTCGCATTGCTTGCGTTTTTCGTTTTTGTGTCGTTAAGAGTCTCAACGCCTGATTACACCCTTTTATATAGAGACTTATCTTCGACTGATGCTGGGCAGGTTGCTGCAGCTTTGGAAGCCGCACAGATACCTTACCAGATTTCTCAGGATGGTGGCTCAGTCCGCGCACCTGAAAGTGAAGTCGGGCGCGCACGCATGTTGCTCGCAGAGCAGGGGCTGCCTAATGGAGGCTCCCTTGGTTATGAAATTTTTGATAAACAGTCCGGTTTTGGTACGACGAATTTCGTGCAGAACGTAAATCAGGTGCGTGCCTTAGAGGGCGAGTTATCGCGTACAATCGTCTCTCTTTCTCAGGTGCGTAGTGCTCGTGTTCATCTCGTGCTGCCCAAGCGTGAATTGTTTAGCCGTGATAGTCTGCCTGCATCTGCAAGTGTCTTCCTCGGGCTCGTTCCAGGTAATTCACTTTCACGAGAACAAATTGTTTCCATCCAATCATTGGTCGCGTCTGCTGTACCGCAACTTAAGTCGTCTGATGTGTCAATGGTCGATAGTGATGGCAATCTTCTGGCTCGTGGTGGTGACGATGATGACGTCATGAATACGCAGCGCGGCGAAGAAATGCGCCGCAGCTATGAGCGTCGGGTTCAGCGTAATATCGAAGATTTAGTTGGTAATGTCGTTGGCTACAATAAGGTGCGTGCAAACGTTACGGTTGATTTAAAATTTGACCGCGTAAGTACAAATCAAGAGCTCTATGACCCTGAGGGGCAAGTTGTTCGTTCAACGCAGGTCGTTGAAGAAAGTGAAAGTGAACGTGAGCCGGCAGGCCAAGGTGTCTCGGTTGAAAACAACCTGCCTGCTATTGGAGGTGACTTGCTTGGTGACAGCGCGCCGACACAAGAAGGTTCACGTATTGAAGAAACGACAAATTACGAAATATCAAAAACAATCCGCAATACTGTGAGCGAGGTGGGAGAGGTCAGTAAACTCTCAATCGCGGTCCTTGTTGATGGTTCGTACATTAGTGATGAAGACGGTGCGAAAAGCTATGCGCCACGTAACCAACAACAGCTGGATCAGATTTATGCATTGGTGCGCTCTGCTGTAGGTTTTGATGAAAGTCGCGGAGACACGCTTGAAGTTATAAATATGCAATTTGCTGAAATTACAGTCGATGACTTGGTCGAAAATGAAACGATTCTTGGTTTTGCTAAGGATGACTTACTGGATACAGCTGAAGTCCTTACTGTGGCCGTGATGATTATTCTGGTTGTGCTGCTCGTCTTGCAGCCCATGATTGGCCGTTTGATTAGCGCGAGCGGTTCTGAAGAGACTGGGGATGAGGCTCTTGCGGCGGAAAGCGCGCTGCTCGGTACATCTGCAGCACAGCAACCGATGTTAAGTTCGCCAGGTGGGGGTGACGTCGCCGCGCAAATTGCTGCAGGTGGTGTTGACTTCGGTTCCGCTGACGACGATGAAGAAGAGGGCGGTAGCATGATTAGTATGGATAAAGTCTCCGGTCAGGTGAAGGCGTCTTCTGTGAAGAAGGTTGAGGATATTATTGATCAATATCCAAATGAGGCGGTTTCAGTTATACGTAGCTGGATGGGCCAAGAGTAGTTAATTCAAGGTATTTGGAAAGCGAATATGCGTAAACGCGAAGATTATAGAACGTTAACAGGTGCGGAGAAGGCAGCGATTTTGTTGCTGTCGCTTGGTGAGGATTACAGCTCGCGTGTTTTTGAGCTGATGGATGATGAAGAGATTCTGGAGATTTCGCAAACTATGGCGAATCTCGGTAAGGTTAATTCAAGTATCGTCGAGCGTCTTTTTGTCGATTTTGCAGAGCAAATGAGTTCGACAAATTCACTCGTTGGTACGTTGGATAGTACGGAGCGCTTGCTTGCACGGGTAATGGGGTCAGATAAGGTTGACCGTATAATGGAAGAAATTCGTGGCCCTGCAGGCCGTACCATGTGGGAGAAGCTTGGTAATGTGAACGAAGAAATCCTCGCGAGTTTTTTACAAAAAGAGTATCCGCAAACTGTAGCTGTTGTGCTATCAAAAATTGCAACGGACCATGCCGCTGCGGTGCTTGGCTTATTGCCCGATGGTTTTGCACTTGAGGTTGTCAATAGAATGCTGCGTATGGAGGCCGTCCAAAAAGACGTGTTAGATGACGTGGAAAGAACGCTACGTACTGAGTTTATGTCGAATCTTGCTCGTACGGCACGCCGCGATTCGCATGAAATGATGGCAGATATCTTTAATAATTTAGAGCGTGTTGTTGAGACCAAGTTTATGGAAGCTTTGGAAGAGAACAACCCTGATGCTGCTGAAAAAATCAGATCACTTATGTTTACATTTGAAGATCTGTACAAAATGGATGCAAGTTCGGTTCAGACTGTTATACGCGCCGTTGATAAGGATAAGTTGCCTACCGCACTTAAGGGGGCCACCGACAGTGTGAAGGACTTGTTCTTTTCTAATATGTCAGAGCGTGCTGCAAAAATTATGAAGGAAGACATGGCGGCTATGGGGCCTGTGCGCCTTAAAGACGTTGAGGAGGCGCAGCAATATATTGTTAATGTTGCGAAGGACCTTGAGTCTCGCGGCGAAATTATTATTGCTACCGGCAGTGAAGAAGACGAAATGATTTACTAATAGATCTGAAGGAATGAGATCTGATACTATGAATTCAGGAAAAGACGATAGTGATAAAAAGAGCGCAGTAGCAGACACAAAGAAATTTATGTTTGATCTGCATTCGTTTGACCCGCCTGAGGTGGAAGAGGAAGAGCTCGTGCCACCGCCGCCAAGCTTTAGCGAAGAGGAGCTTGCTGCGGCAAAACAGCAAGGCTTTGATGCTGGGCATAAGCAGGCTTTAGAAGAAAGTGCTGAATCCAGAGAGCAATATATATCACAGCAGCTGCAAGTGATAGCGGCTAATTATGCGGAACTGTTTAGGGAAGAAGCCACACGCACGGATAGATTTGAGCGAGAAGTCCTTAGCTTGTGCCTTGTGATGTTTAATCAGGCCTTTCCTGCTTTGGCAGAAGAGCATGGGCAAAATGAAGTTGAGGCTGTTATTCGCGACGTTTTTACGAATAACGAAGGTTTAAGCGAAATTGTTGTTCATGTCCGTTCTGAGGATAAAGACGAAATAGAAGCATGTATGGAGCTGATGAACCCGCGCCCCGATTATTTGGTTTGTACGGCGGATGATAGCTTGATGGCTGGGGCCGTAAAAATGAAATGGAAAGATGGTGGCGCAATTCGCGACCCAGAGGCCACTGGTAAAAAGATTGCAGATATATTAATAAAGACGCTTGCCAGAAGTGAGCTAAACGATCAAAATCAAAGTTCAGAAGATGGAGAGAATGAATCATGAGTGACGATGAAGGCATAAAGCAAGACGCCCCTGACGATATTGCGGCAGATGACGCATCAGACGATGCAAACCCTGATGATGGTATGACAGTGGCTGACGCACTTAACCTCGATGAGATGGCGGGCGAGCTATTAGATGAGGGGCCACAAAGAGAATATGCTATGGGCGAAGCTATGGCAGGTGATGTGTCGGCGATATATGATATCCCAGTGCAAATCTCGGCTGTACTTGGGCGCTCAACCATGCAGGTGTCTCAGCTTTTGAAGCTTGGCCGTGGTGCGGTTGTCGATTTGGATAGAAAAGTCGGAGAAGCAATTGATATCTACGTTAACAACCGCTTGGTTGCACGTGGTGAAGTTGTTGTTGTGGAAGATAAGCTTGGTATCACAATGACTGAAATTGTAAAATCAGAGAGATAAAGGCTAACCATATTTAGCTTTTTAGGCATAATAGCAGTTAGAATAGTAAGTATATATGAGTGATACGTCTCAGGGTACAGAGAACAAAGTAAATGTAAGTCCATCGCCGCAGATGGATGTGTCGGGTATTCGCATACATCGCCCCGTATTGGTGATTGATTTTGCAACTATCTTGGGGCTGGTTTTCGCAATTGGTCTTATATTGGCCGCTATCGTTTTTGGTTCAGGTAACGCCCAGTTTTTCAATGTGCCAGCTGTGTTGATCGTGGTTTGCGGTACGGTTGCTGTGACAAGTATTTCATATACAGGGGAAGAACTTGCAAGAGTGTGGAGAGTTATATCTCGCTCAATGTTCCGCCGCTTACAGGTGCCTTCTATTATGGCGCGACAGTTGATTGAGATGGCCGTCTTAGTGCGTAAGCACGGGCCGCTCGTCCTCTCGCGTATTGAAAGTGACGTCAAGAAAGATCCTGACCTTGCGCGTGTTGTTCAGTATTTGGTCGATGGTTATTCTGCGCCGGATATTGACTTAATAATGGGTCAAGAAATTGGAGCGCTCGTTGAACGCCATCAGCACTCAGCAGGTATTGTACGTAGGGCCGCTGAAATCGCGCCCGGTATGGGGCTTATTGGCACGTTGGTTGGGCTTGTGCAAATGCTGGCGCAGCTTGATGACCCATCAGCAATCGGGCCTGCAATGGCTGTGGCGCTGCTTACAACCTTTTATGGCGCTGTGCTCGGGACTGTTATTTTAACGCCGATGGCTGCAAAATTAGAGCGTAATTCGCAAGAAGAGGCGCTTAATCGCGCCCTTATTCATACAGCTTTAGTGTCAATGGGTAAGCAAGAAAGCCCGCGCCGCTTAGAGCACATCTTGAATAGTTTACTACCCCCATCTGAAAAAATTCAGTATTTTGATTAAGCTATAAATTTAAAGTAGCTAGGAGACTAAAATAAATGCGTTTAATGATCGTTGGTCATTTAGAAGGACATATTGCCGAAGCAGGTAAAATTGCGCTGCGTCGTGGTGCAAAAGTTGTTCATTGTGAAGACACAGAAGAGGCCATTGGCGCGCTGCGCAATGGTAAAGGCGCTGATTTGGCCATGGTTGATGTAAAGCAGCCTATTGGCGCGTTTATCATCAATCTTGAAAAAGAGCGCATTAATGTGCCTGTTATCGCATGCGGTGTAGGCTCAGATTCTACGGCTGCTGTGAAGGCTATCCGTGATGGCGCTAAAGAATATGTACCGCTACCGCCTGATGCGGATTTGATCGCGGCTGTTTTAGAGGCGGTCACCGAAGAAAGCAATACGATGATTGCCAGTGCGCCAAAAATGCAGGCGCTGCTGAAAATTGTTGAACGTATTGCGCCATCGGATGCCACTGTACTTATCCGCGGAGAGTCCGGGACGGGTAAAGAGGTGATGTCGAATTATATTCATAAAACGTCTAAACGTAAAAACGGTCCGTTTATAGCGATTAACTGTGCGGCTATCCCTGAAAACCTTTTGGAATCAGAGCTTTTTGGCCACGAAAAAGGTGCCTTTACCGGCGCGGCAGGTCGCCGTATTGGTAAGTTTGAAGAAGCGCATGGCGGTACATTGTTGCTTGATGAGGTGTCGGAAATGCACCCACAGCTACAGGCGAAGTTTTTGCGTGCTATTCAAGAGAAAGAAATCACTCGTGTCGGCAGTAATGGTAATGTGAAGGTTGATGTGCGTATCATCGCAACGTCAAATCGTAATTTGGAAGATTCTGTTCAAAAAGGTGAGTTTCGCGAAGATTTATATTTCCGTTTAAATGTAGTTGCGCTTGATTTGCCGCCATTGCGTGAACGCGTGGAAGATATTGTGACGCTAGCGCAGTTCTTTGCCGATAAATTTGCTGAAGATAACGGCGTTGCAAAAAAACGCGTTTCTGATGACACGGCAGAAAAATTAATGCAGTACCCATGGCGCGGGAATATCCGTGAGCTTGAAAACACAATGTGCCGCGGTGTGTTGATGTCACTGCAAGATGAAATTGAGCCGGAAGCTGTGATGCTGCAGGATAGCGGCTTTACAACAGGCGTGGGCTCTGGACAGGGGGCATCATCTGCGCCGGATCCTGGCGGAGTTTCCAGTTATGGCGTGGCGCCGAGCGGCGTCGATCAACCAATGGCGCAGCCGAATACACCTCCGAGCGAAGAGGCACCACAAGTTAGTGCCGAAGATGGTGTTAAGAATTCAGGCGCGGTGTCGAACCTCGTCGGGCGCAAAATTTCCGAAGTTGAGCGCGATATGATCTTGAATACACTGGATCATTGCTTAGGTAACCGGACACATGCGGCGAAAATTTTGGGGATTTCTATACGCACATTGCGTAATAAATTGAACCAATATCGTGATGACGGCGTGAATGTTCCTGCTGCTTAAATAATAAAATCCATTAGTTTTATGCTTATCTTGACGTTCGTGTTTGCTAAAAGGCGGCGTAAGCGATATTATAGTAATGTGCCAATCTATATCTGGGCTGGCGTATCGCGTTCGCGGTTTAATTCATATATATGTGTAAAATAACGGTCAATGGCAAAAACTCCTTTAAAAAGTGGCGCTCAACAAGGGCAGATATCAACCATATTAGGTGGCGTACTCAGAAGTGACGTTGCCTTTGCGATTGGCATGTTGGTTATTCTGTCCTTTATGCTTGTGCCGATGCCACCCTTCGCGTTGGATTTAGGGCTGTCTTTATCTGTAACATTTTCTGTTTTGATCATGATGACGGTGATGTTTTTGGCTCGTCCTTTGGATTTGTCGTCATTTCCGACAATTTTGTTGGTTGTCACGTCATTGCGCTTGGGCTTGAATGTTGCCTCCACGCGCTTGATCCTTTCCCACGGGCATGAAGGCGACGCCGCCGCGGGGCAGGTTATTCAGGCCTTTGGCAGCTTTATTATCCAAGATAATTATGTCGTAGGCGGCATTGTTTTTGCAATTTTGATTATCGTGAATTTTGTTGTTATTACAAAGGGTTCTGGGCGTATAGCCGAAGTCGCGGCGCGCTTTACTTTGGATGCGATGCCGGGTAAGCAAATGGCGATTGATTCTGATTTGTCAGCAGGCTTGCTTACGGAAGATGAAGCGAAATTACGCCGTAAAGAGCTTGAGCAAGAAAGTACGTTTTTTGGTGCGATGGATGGTGCGGCGAAATTCGTGCGCGGGGATGCTATTGCTGGTCTTTTGATTACTGTTGTCAATGTGCTTGGTGGCATCATTATCGGCGCAGGTATGCAGGGGTTGTCTCTTGGTGAAGCGGCGTCAACCTATACATTACTGACAATTGGTGATGGTCTTGTCTCGCAGGTGCCTGCATTGATGGTTTCGGTTTCTGCGGGTTTGCTAGTTTCTAAGGCAGGGGTGGATGGTACCGCGGATAAGGTTCTTATTACGCAGTTTGCACGCTATCCGAAGGCTATTGCTATGAGTGCGTTGATGCTTTTTGTCCTTGCGTTATCGCCGGGTATCCCGTTTACGCCGTTCTTTATTCTGGGCGTCGCGACAGGCGGCCTTGCGTATTTGGCGTTTAAGAGTAACCGCACCGAAGAAGGCCGCCAAATGGAACTTAAAGCCCTTGAGTCTGGCGAGAAAAGCGAAGGTGGGGCTGTTGTTAAAGAAGAGCCGATTTCACAAACGCTCGCTATGGATATTATCCGTATTGAGCTGGGGTACAATTTACTCTCGCTTGTGCAAGGTGAAAATAAGCTTTCGGATCAAATTAAAGGCCTGCGTCGTCAGTTCGCGGAAGATATGGGATATATCCTGCCATCGGTGCGCATTCAAGATAATTTGCAGCTGCCAAGTAATGCTTATGTGTTGCGTATTAAAGAGGTCGAGGCAGGGCGCGGCGAAGTTCGCCCGAGTATGTTTATGATTATGGACCCAACAGGTGACCCGATCAGCCTGCCAGGGGAAACGACGGTTGAGCCGACCTTTGGTTTGCCTGCAATGTGGATTGATGAAAAGCACCAAGAAGAGGCGCATTTTAAAGGCTACACTGTTGTAGATGCCGCGACAGTTGTTTCAACGCATATTACTGAAATTGTCCGTGATAATATGTCTGACTTGCTGTCTTATGCGGAAACGCAAAAGCTGCTTGATGAAATGCCAGAGCAATACCAGAAGCTGGTTGCCGATGTTATTCCGGCACAGATGTCCGTTGGGGCATTGCAAAGAATTTTGCAGAACTTAGTCTCAGAGCGCGTTTCTATCCGTGATATGGCAACGATACTTGAGGGGGTGGCTGAGGCTTCGGCGATTACGCGTAATGTTTCAATGATTACAGAGCATGTGCGCTCGCGTCTTTCGCGTCATATTTGCGATAAAAATACTGGGCCGAATGGTTATTTACCGTTGGTGTCTTTGTCGCCAGTATGGGAGCAGGCGTTTTCTGAATCGCTGGTCGGGGACGGTGATGAAGTCCAACTTGCAATGGCGCCTACGCGTATGCAAGAGTTTATAAGCGCGGTGCGTGAGACCTTTGATGGCTTGAATGCTCAGGGCGAAGTGCCTGTTATGCTCACATCACCAGGGATACGCCCTTTTGTGCGTTCTGTGGTTGAGCGTTTTAGGCCGCATACAGTTGTTGTCTCTCAAAATGAGATTCATCCAAGAGCAAAAATTAAAACTGTTGGTCAAATATAAAAGAAGTTTTTGCAAATTAAACCATAAGTTGTTATCCTTTTGGGTGTACTTAGAGTATTTATTGTGGCTGAATGTTGAGATGCCAATGAATTTTAGGAAAGCTAGACGATGAGCTATGATCTCAAAAACGTGAGTGTTTTACTTGCCGAAGACATAAATATGATGCAAGAGCTAATTGGCTTTGCGTTGAACAGTCTTGGTATAAAAACAATTCACAAGGCAAGTGACGGCGTATCAGCATATGACTTGTTTAAGATTCATAACCCAGATGTTATAATGTGTGACTGGCAAATGTCGCCGGGCACAGGGCTTGATTTAGTAGAGAAAATTCGTAAAGACAAGTCGTCTCTTGCGCGCACGGTTCCGATTATTATGATTACGGGCTATGCATCTGAAGAGTACGTAAAAAAAGCGCGTGATGCAGGCGTGAACGAGTTTCTGGTTAAGCCGTTCACAGCAGAATCTTTAGCAGCACGGCTTGCTGCTATTATCGAGAGGCCTAAGTCTTTTGTTGAGACGGTCGACTACTTTGGGCCCGACCGCCGACGCCGAGTTGTGCGCAGCGTATATGATGGGCCAAAGCGTCGCTCAGATGATCATGACGAGCTAGATAGCTGGTCGGTGGATGTGTAGCAAGATGCATAGAAACAATTAGGCAGACAGATAATGAAAAAGCAAAGCCGAGTCTTTCAAGTCGTAAATCATTTAAAGCAGAAGGTAGGTAAGGGAGGATTCTCCTCTCTTGGTATCACGCGCGCGCAAGAACGTTTAGATTCCTGCTCCGGCAGCCCGAAGCTTTTTGAACAAATTGCCGAAACGACGCTTGTTGATATGAAGAAAATTATTAAAATGTACGAATCTGGAAAGGAAATTGACCCAGATGCGCTGCGCGTTTGTGTGTTAGATTTGAAGGCCAACGGGCAAATGTTCGGTTATAAATCAATTACGGCAATCTGTTCAGATGTGCTTGATATTATTCAAAAGTTAAATGACGTGAATGAGGATGCTATGGGGTTGTTTAAAAGCCTTTATCTAAGTGTTAAGGCCGTTTTGGATAATAAAATTACAAATGCAGAAGACAAAGTTATTGCACATTTCGACATGGAAATTGGCCGCGCCTGCGCGCGCTACCGTCAAAAGCACGGTTTAAAATCACGCATTTTTAAAAAATAATCCACATTAGGGATTCACATAGGGTTTGTTTACGTTTATCTTGTAGAATAGTGATTCTAGAAAATATATACTGTAACTAGGGTTGGCTTTCTATACGCTCTCCCGCAAAAAAGAGAATTACCTATCCATGCGACTCAAGTCGTTCTACGCTAATAATATGACAGAAGCGATGAAAATGGTGCGTGATGCACTAGGTGAAGACGCTATTATCATAGCCACCCGTGAAGAGGATGGCGGTAAATCTGTTCGTGTGACTGCGGCGATAGAGCCTGAACGTATGAGCGTTGGTGCAGGCGCATCAGAGCCTGAATATGTCTCGCCTATGGATGATAACGACGGAACAGAAGAACGCACTATGCTGAATGAATTAGACATTGATGTACGAAGCCCCGCTTTTGAGATCGGCAATGATGGCGTTGCGGGCGCTGATTCTTGGTTGCAGCATGATGATGATGATGACGAATCAGCTGTCGTCGAAGAATTAACCGAAGTGATGCTGCGCCACTCTGTACCCGAAGAAGTTACAGACCAAGTTATATCTTGTGCGACGGTGCTGGGCATGAGTGACCCGTATTTGGCATTAAGCAGTGCGATTGAACATTTATTTACGTTTAAGCCTATTCAGGCGCGCCCATTGAAAAAGCCTATTATGTTAGTCGGTGCGCCGGGCGTTGGTAAAACATTAACATCGGCAAAATTAGCCGCGCGCGCCGTGATGAACAATTTAAGCGCGGCAGTTATTACCACAGATACGTTGCGCGCAGGAGGCATTGAACAGCTGCAAGCCTTTACGCGTATTTTAAAAGTGCCGTTGATTAAGGCAACATCGCCAGCGGCGCTTGCAAAGGCGATCGACCAATCAAAGGGTTTGGATCAGATCATTATTGATACTGGCGGGGCGAATCCGTTTAACAAAGATGATATGAAGACATTAGCATTGCTAGCCGCTGCAGCGGATATCGAACCGATTTTGGTGATGGGCGCGGGCGCAGATGCAAATGAAAGCGGCGAAATTGCGCGCATATTCTCAACAATGGGAGTGCGCCGTATGGTGACAACGCGTCTTGACGTTGCGCGCCGATTGGGCGGTCTGCTTAACGCGGCACATGAAGGTGGCCTAAGTTTTGCAGAGATGAGTGATACGCCGCAAGTGGCAGACGGCTTGCTAGGGCTGAGCCCGAAAAAGATGAGTAAAATTTTAATGCCTTCACAGGTGTTAGGTAAAAAGGTAAACTTTAATGCGAAGAAGTAGTCAGGAATTGGGTCATGAGTGATACATCCGTAACATCAAAAACGCCGAGCGAAAAAACTGGGAAACCAATCTTTCGTCGCGGTAAGAATATTATTGCTGTAGCCAGCGGTAAAGGTGGCGTTGGGAAGACTTGGTTTTCAATAACCTTGGCGCATACTTATGCTCAAATGGGGCATAAAGTGTTGTTATTTGATGGTGACCTTGGTCTCGCAAATGTTGATGTACAGCTTGGTTTGATGCCTAAACGTGATTTGAATGACGTCATTCGCGGACGTTTGAGCATGAGCAAAGTTATTCAGCCTTATGAAGAAGGTGGCTTTGATATTATTGCAGGCCGTTCTGGGCAAGCTTCACTTTCGGCTTTACCATCACAGCGCTTGGCATTGTTGCGCGATCAGCTTTTGGAGGTTGCGAGCCAATATGATGTTGTCTTAATCGATTTGGGTGCTGGCGTTGACCGTACTGTGCGTATGCTGTCCTCTATGGCGACGCGTACATTGCTGATATCAACGGATGAACCAACGTCGCTTACGGATGCTTATGCCTTTATTAAGCTCGGCAGCGCGGCAGGTATGTCAAAATATGTTAGTGTTGTTGTCAACATGGTGCAAGGCACTATGGATGGTGAGAAAACCTATAAAACGCTATTGCGGGCATGTGAGAATTTCTTGCGTCTTAAGCCGCCATTGGCTGGGATTGTGCATAATGATTCGCGGGTCAAGGACTGTATTCGTTCACAAACCCCAATCTTGATACGTTCACCGGGGGCAGAAGCTGCTATGGATGTTGAAAAAATTGCGCGTCAAACCATGCGCGATATGGCTGAAGAGCGTAAGAAAATGGCTGCAGCTGGGCAGTAGCCAAGATGCTGTAGCGTATTTATCGTTTATTTTATAAGGGCATGATATACTTATACTATGTCAGATATGCGCATTCAAAATCTATTGCAATCCATGCGGCAGGATAGTGCGACACATAAGGGTGATTATACATTATCCGATGTGCGCTTTGATCTTAATAGTGATGCGCTGTCATCAAGCTTAAAAGAACTCCTTGGTAAAATCACAATAAAAATGAATATTATCGCGCAATCTGCTGCTGTAGAAATGCGCGTTGTTGAAAAAGACGAGAGCGGAAAAGTTGTGCTTGCGTATAAGAGTGATATTTATGAGGTAACCATCCCCAAAGATCAGCGTGAGCAATCGAAAGACATAAAAGCGGGCGATAAGCTTGTGTTGTTACAAGACGCGCAGAGTGACGCTGTAAAGGATTTATACCTATTTGTGAAAATAGAGAGTGGTCAATTCGCTACGGTGCCTGTAAATGTGCTTAATGAATCGCAGCCTATTGGGCCTCTACCGGAAATAGACGCTGCGCCGCCTGTTACGGCGGAACAAAAATATGCTGCGCGTCTGGCGAGTTTAGTTGATTTGGAAGCTAAAATAGATGTTTTGCGAGCGTTAATTCCGGACGGTAACACATCTGCAAGCTCTGTGCTTCGCCGCTTTACGGTTGATTTGGATCACCCCTCGACGCAGCTTGTTGTGCCCAAGGTGGTTTTGATGAGCGAGCTGCCTTTGCCATTGCAGGAAGGCGGCCATATTGTAGCTAAACTGGGTTCTTCAGCGCATCAGGCAGGGCAAACGATAGCCGTTGTATTGCAAAGTCCTTCACGCGGAGAAATTTTTAGCTCTGATACCCCGCAGTCATTGGTGTTCCCTACGGCGCAAGCTTATCTTCAGGCTGCCGATAGTCGTGAGCGCGCTAACGCTGATGTTGACTATATGCAGGCTATATCACTTTTAAGCGGCGTCCGCGGTGCGCTAAATACAGGCCAGCAAAACGTAAACATTGCTGTTGATGCTATCGCGGGGGCTGTCGGTGGCAGCAGTGCCGCAACGCTGCCGGCCTCAGCGCGTCTTGCGCATGTGTTGGCCGGACAGGTTGGGGCTTCGGTTGATGTGCCTGTACAGACGTATAAAGGGTCTGAATCGCGTATTGATATGGCGGCGCGTAGCAGCACAATTTCACCAGAAATAATCGTGGTTGAAAAGCCAGATAAAAATCACGGCGCCGCATTTCAGGCTGAAAATTTGTTTATGTCGCGCTTGCATGTCATTGACGATAGCCTTGTTGATGATGGACAATTGGTTAATAACAGCGCAGCAACACTTAGTGTCAAAGTAATCGGTGAGACGCCGCGTGGTGAAAAAATTGTGCAGCCAGAATGGGTGAACTGGCCAGCGCGTAGCGCTATGGTGCTTGGGTTAAAAGAGAATGATGATATTAAGGCATTTAATGCGATACGATATGGCGACGTACTCTCTGTCAGCTTCCCTGTGAGCTCTATGGATGACTTAAGCGCTATAAGCCCTGTAGCTGTAGAAGAGGAAAACGAGATGGCACTCGCGCGCTCGGACATGGCAGCGGGCGTGAGGGGGGACAACATGGTCATGCCCAAGCAGATTTCACCGTTCCTTGTTCAATCCGCGTTCTATGCCGATTTTGCGAAGTTGTTTGATGGCATAGCTGCGCAGAGCTTAATTATGCCGATGCAAATATCCGCAGCGCAAGCTGGCATCATGATCCCAAGCCTTGCCAAGCCAGAGGCGCTGCCTGCGGCGTTACTGTTCCTCGTCGCTGCGATGCGTAGCGGAGATTTGAGCGCAATGTTAAATGAGAAGGTCAGTGATACTTTGAATAAAATGGGTAAAGCGGAGGCGCTGAGCAAATTTTTAAAATCAGCCGCAAGTAAAGGGGCTGAGATATTCAATAGCAAGCCAGAGCAAGGCAGTGCAGCCGAGTGGAAGAGTGTGATGCTGCCTATGCATGCGGAAGGGCAAGTCTCTGCAGTGGCGCTGCATTGGCGCGATTACCCCTCAGGTCATAATGGCGATGATAGCGGCGGCGAGGATGATATTGCACGTTTCGTGTTAGATTTCAGATTATCTGCAATGGGAGATGTGCAGCTTGATGGCTTTTTCAAAAATAATAGCCTAAACGTTGCGCTGAGACTAAGTGAGCTGCCGAGCATAGCCATGCAATCGCGTATAACCAGTTTTTATAATGATGCGCTAGACCAAATGGGGCTGGGCGGCGACATGCGTTTCCAGCTTGTGGCAGATAAAGCGATGCGCTTTGTTCTGGATCAGGGCTAATAGCTGTCTGCCCGGTGGGGTTTCCTGTAAAGAAAAAGGCTTTTGTCCTGCGGCACTAGGTGGCGCGTAACAAAAGCCTTATCTTTCTGTGCCGTCATATTATTATTATTATCGACGGCGCTCCCTTTGGTCTTCTTATTTTTACTGCTTGCGATCTAACGTCGCTTTGGCGCAGCATTTATCCCTGAAACTTTCAACTCACCAACTGGTAATTAACTTCAATTAAGTATTAACAATTCGTTAATGGATTTGTCCATAATACTCATAATAAAAAAGTTGTCAATAAATTTTGTAACTATATTACACAATGATTGGTCATTTTATTATATTCTTCACTAAAACATATTTGAGTCTTTGATTTTTTCCAAGTTATGCGATAAATTGCCTGTATATAAAATTTCAATTATTATGTGTGTAGGCGAAAATGGACATCGGAATTAGTGGTATAAATGGCCGTGTAGGCCAAATTTTAAGACAATTACTTGTTGATGAGAATCCTCTTTACGCGGATTTAAACTTAATTGCAGGTTTTGCGCGTGTGCCTGATGAAGATTCACAGCCACCAATAAGCAGCGATATGGATTCTTTCTTACAAAACGTCGACCTCGTCATTGATTTTTCACTCCCTGAAAACTGTATTACGCTGGCTGAACGCGCGGCACAATATAATGTGCGTATTGTATCAGGCACCACAGGACTATCTGCGCGCCAAATGCAGGTCCTGGAAGAGGCGGCGAAAGAAACGCCGATTTTGCATGCGGGGAATATGTCGCTTGGAGTAAATCTGCTTTGTTCGTTGGTGGAGCAAGCATCAGAGCGGCTAAATCTAAATTACGATATTGAAATTACAGAAACGCACCACCGTTTAAAACGTGATGCGCCATCAGGCACGGCAATAATGCTTGGTCAATCGGCGGCAAAAGGGCGAAAGCAAGACCATGATGCGCATGCCGTTTTTGGCCGCGAGGGTACGGATGCTATACGCAATAATGGGGAAATAGGCTATGCCGTACGTCGCGGCGGCAGCGTTATAGGCGCGCATGAAGTTTCTTTTTTTGGTGATAGCGAGGTGCTCTCATTATCCCATCATGCAGAGAATAGAGCGTTGTTTGCTGAGGGGGCGCTGTTTGCAGCGCAGTGGCTTAAGGGGCAAAGTGCAGGCCGTTTATACTTAATGCGAGATGCTTTAAATATATAGCAATCACAACACATTGAGTTATATACGATACGTACCGTTATATGGCTTTCTCGTGGCGTAGGAGTGCGGTTTTTATTATCGATCCGCCAGCATAATTCCCTACCCCACCAGATTTTGGCAAGACACGATGGCAAGGTACAAGCAGCGATATTGGGTTTTGCGCAATAGCGCTTGCCGCTGCGCGGATGGCTTTCGGCTGACCTATAGAGTTGGCGATTTGATTATACTGTAATGTATCGCCGCTTTGAATATTGAGTAAAGCTGCCCAGACTTTTTTTTGAAATACTGTCCCTAGTGCATCTAATTTAAATAGATCTAAATGCGTGTTTTTTTGCGCCCATGTATATTTGATTTTTTCAATATAAGGGGCGGTCATAGCTGTGTCTTTTATCAAGATCGCCTTTGGTGAGTGTTTATGTATCTTAGATTCTATGGTGCGGACGGAACATGTGTCCGTGATGAAATATAGGCTGCGGATGCCATTTCCTGAGACGCAGATATGTAATGCGCCGATATCGGGCAGGGTAAATTCATCGCTATGGAGTATCTCGCTCATCGTGTGGCCTTTATTGGTCGTGGAAATGACTATATATTGTTTCTGCCACTTTTTTGGATATGCCGTCAACCTTGGTGAGGTCCGTCATATTGGCATTTGCGACGGCGCCGGCTGAGCCAAAGAAGGTCAGGAGCGCTTTTTTACGCGCGGCGCCGATCCCTTCAATTTCATCAAGCATAGATTTTTGCATGGATTTGCCGCGTTTCGCACGATGTGTCCCAATGGCATAGCGATGCGATTCATCACGCAAGCGCTGTAAATAATGCATAACCCCATCTGCATGGGGCAAGGTGAAGCTTGGGAATTTTGTGCTGTGGAACTCCTCGCGCCCTGCGTTACGGTCTGGGCCTTTGGAAATCGCGACGACGGCGACGTCATCTTCAAATATGCCCAGCTCCTCTAAGGCATTAATCACCGCGCCAAGCTGGCCTTTGCCGCCATCAATCAGCAGTAAATCCGGCCATAAGTCTTTATCTTGTTTCTGTACGTCGCTTTGCTGATGATAGCTTTTAAAGCGGCGAGAGATGACCTCGTGCATCATGGCGAAGTCGTCTGATGCTGCGCTTCTCTTGATGTTATATTTGCGGTAGCTGTTTTTATCAAACCCTTCAGTTGTGGCGCAGATCATTGCACCAATCATGTTTGTTCCCGATGTGTGAGAGTTATCATAGACCTCGATGCGCTCTGGCGGGGTGTCGAGTTGGAAGATCTGCGCTAATTTTTCTAAATGCGCTTTATCATTCTCGTTCATCATGATTTTTCTTTTCATGGTCTCAAGCGCATTTTTCTCGGCAAAGGCGATGATCTGTCTTTTCACGCCGCGCTCTGGCGTCGTTATTTTTGCGCGTTTACCACGCTGCACGGTTAGGGCTTCTTGCAGTAGTGCATGCTCTTCCTCGTGCAGCTTTGCATTGACCATGACTTGTTGGGGCACGGGGTGGTTTAAATAAAACTGAGCAATAAAAGCCGACAAGATATCAGGTGGCGTCGCGTCTTTGCTGTGGCGTGGGAAATAGGATTTATTACCGAAATTTTGCCCGCTTCTGAAGAAGAAAACCTGGACGCAGCATTTGTTTTCATGCAATACGGCAGCAAAAATATCGACATTACCAAGCCCAGCATAGTTAATGTCTTGATGTGCCTGAATGGCGTTCAGGGCTTTTATCCGGTCGCGGTATTCTGCGGCTTTTTCAAAGGCCATGCCTTCGCTGGCGTTGTGCATTAGCTGAGACATTTCACTTAAGACTTTTTTGCTTTCACCGTTAAGGAAGCTGCGCGCATGACTGACCTGTAAATCATATTCATCTTTACTAACTTTATCAACGCAAGGAGCTGTGCAGCGTTTAATATGATATTGCAGGCAAGGGCGACTGCGATTGGCGAAAACATTATCACTACAATTACGTAGTAAGAATGCTTTTTGTAAAAAAGCAATTGTATGGTTTACCGCGCCGGCATTAGCAAAGGGCCCAAAATATTCAATGTTTTTTTCCTGTACCCCGCGATGCTTTTCAAGCAAAGGGAAGTCATGCGTGTTGGTTATTTTGATGTAAGGGAAAGACTTATCATCACGCAATAGAATATTATATTTGGGCTTTAGTTTTTTTATTAAATTGGCTTCTAAGAGCAGGGCTTCTGCCTCTGACGCAGTCTCAATAAATTCCATGGTGCGGGTTTGTGCGACCATGCGCTGAATACGTCCGCTAAGCCTTTGCGGCTGTGTGTAGCTAAGGACACGTTTTTGTAGTGCCTTGGCTTTACCAACATAAAGTACATCATCATGCTCGTTTATCATCCGGTACACACCGGGGCGCAGAGAGAGATTTGCGGCAAATTTTTTGATAATGGCAATGCCTTGCTCTAATGGTTTATCAAAGATGTCTTCGTGCATTTGAAAAATGTGATCCTCTGTCAGGCCTTGTCATTACTGATTAAAATAACTTAGTATTTCTTTGTGAAAGTTTCAATCTTATAAAATTACTTGACATATTAATTTAACTGTTCTATTGAGTTGATAGTTGCAAGAACGCAACAAAATGTGTGAGGAAAAATAATGAATAAAACAAAACCACCGGAGATTATCCGGATTAAAGACCGTGCGGGCAGCATATTATATCAATGTGAGGCCGTAACAATTAAACAGGCACTAAGTTGCGCAATATCAGCTGGCGTTACTATCGAAAACGTTGATTTATCCTATATGGATTTATCGTTTGCTGATTTTGATGATGGCGTGTTTTTCAACGTTTCTTTTAAGGGGGCGAACTTGACCGGCGCGAACCTTAGTGAAACAAGTATTCAAGGTTGCGATTTCACTGAAAGCAGTCTGGTGGCGGCGTGTCTTGCTTATGCCTGTGTCAATGTAAGTCAGTTCTTATTCGCTGACTTTGCAGCAACGGATTTTACATGCGCGACATTGCTGCGCTGTGATTTTTCAGGGCCAAGCGTATTCAATATTGATTTTTCTAATGTTGATGCACTAGTTCAGGCCTGTTTATATGATGATATGCATAAAGATTATATGCATTTATGTGGCGATCAGTTACGTTTTGCTGCAGGAAAGTGCAAATATATAGTAAACCAAGATAATATGTATGTTAATGGCTGTATTCAGCGAACAGAAAACAGCTTTATTGGCTATATTCATCGCGAACTCGGTATGCGTGAGGCTGCTTAGGTATAATATTGCTATAATCTTACGCATAAGGTGATTTATGCGGCTTTTAATGCTATTATTCTGGTTATATAAGGTAAGGCTAAATGTAGCCTTAAGCATGACCAGATATAGGAGCGTCTGAAGATGACTAGCGTAGAATGTATGAAAAACCTGTCTAACCATGAATGTGATGAGGTGCCTGCGAATGGAGGTAGTGCTACCCACACGTTTTTAAATATGCTGCAAAAATTGCGTGAGGTAGACGGTGAATTTCCGTTACAATATAGTATTTGCTTAGCTGAAATCGCTATGGATGAAGGGATGTCTTTGACGGCGCTTTCTAAAAAGGCAGGCCTAAGTCTTTCTACGGTATCGCGCATCGTTGGGGCGCTTTCTCAGTATCGGCAAAACGGCAACCCTTATGGTCTTGTTGAGTTAAAGGTTTCACCGCAGGAACGCCGCCGCAAAGAATTATACCTGAGCGATAAGGGGCGCACTCTTATGAAGAGTATTGGCCGTGTGCTTGATACGGCTTGATACGAATTTGCTATATTTACAAAGGCATCATTTTATTTTGATGCCTTTTTTGTTTTTATGCGAAAAGAAACGCGGATAAATATGTCTGATAATGTTTTTTTACGCTTGATGATGCTTTTTATTTGATGTACATATGTGTCCTTAGATTAACGCAATACCGATTTACGTGTTGATTTGACCATAAAATGTGCGGGCGTGGCGGAATCGGTAGACGCTGCGGACTTAAAATCCGTTTCCCTCTGGGAGTGGGGGTTCAAGTCCCCCCGCCCGCACCATTTTTTTATAAAGCATAAAAAAGGCCAATTTAATAATTGGCCTTTTGCTGTTTTTATGTCTTCGGGCTGGCGGGTGAAGTCAGTTTATTCAATATCCATGAAAATTCTGTGACCGTATTGCTGGTTCGGTGGCAGGGCGCGGGCTTGCGTCACGCGCGCATCTTTCTTTAATGAGAAAATAAGCTGTGTGCCGCCATTTGGCCCAGGCTGTGCATTATAGGCCGCGACTGCGCCTGAAACTGTGATTTTTTTCGCCATTTGCGCGCCCCATGATGCATCAGGGAGGTCAACAATTAATAAGTTCTCGTTGTTGTCTAAGTCATAGCGAAACTGTGCCGCTTGTGATAAATCAAGGACAACACGGTCGCGCCCTTTATATTTGCCAAAACGAATGCCTTGCACGCTGCTGGCAGCGGGGGCTTGTTTTTGTACTTGCTGTGGCGGCGCTGTATAAGTGGCCGCTGGTGGCGTGTAAGTCGGCATAGATGCTGTGCCTGTTGGCAATGCATTCATAGGCATAGGCTGTTGCTGACTAAGCTGTGTATATGGCTGCGCACTTGCCGGCGTAGAGCCGCTATTTGCCGTGTGGGCGCTGTTTAAGGCAACACTTAATTCGCGCATAGATTCTTCCATCATGGATAGGCGCTGTAATAACGGTGCAACGCGTTGCATATCTTGGCGCATGACGGCTATTTGCTGCTCCATAACATTAAAGCGTTGGTAGATCTCTTCGGTGCCGAGGGGCTCGCTCATGTTTGAAGCAATAGATGATGTTTTAATGCCTTGTGCAGGTGCCATGTTTGTCGGCATTTGTGTTTGGGCTGTTTGGGGGGCGTTTGCCCAGCTATCAACAGGAATGTTATTGGCTTCTTCTGGATAGGTATAATTATCTGTGCTGTCTAGCGGCGGTAAAGCATTGGATATTTTCTCCATTACGCCGCACCCCGTAAGAGATGTAGACAGAATAGCTGCGGCTATGATGGTTTTCGTAAAAGACTTTGCCGAAGGCATGATTTTTTTATCCATGATGATGCACCGTATTGATACGTGTATGATATGCCGAGATTTCAGCATAAAGAGAATCCTTAGTAAAAGGCTAAGCCCCCTAACGGATTTCAGCAAGCTTTGCATCCTTCAGGGGGGGAGTTATCCCCGATAACTTCAGCGTGTACGGCCTCGATCTTCATATAACTTGGGGTATTTTTTCTTTTTATTACAAAACTATAGATTTTTGAGGAAGGCAGTGTAGAATATTGCAGGATCAGGGAGGATAGCGAGACATTATGAAGAATAGACTTTTTCCACTTTTTGTTAGCGTTTGTATGTTTGCGACTGCGCCGGCAAATGCTCGTGATTTTTCCATACAGGATTTATATAACCTTGATATTGAAGGTCTCGCGAATATCGAAGTCAGTGCGGCATCCAAGCGTTCGGAATCATTGGGTGCGGCGCCGAGTATTATGAGTGTCGTGACAAGGGACGATATACAGCGTTATGGCGCAGTTAACTTGCATGATGTTTTGAACCGTGTTCCCAGTTTGCAGGTTTTAAACAGCACCGGTAGCCCAAATAATACAGTCTCATTGCGCGCGGCAACAAATCAGCATTATCCAAATAGAATTTTATTCCTTATTGATGGCCGACCGGTGCGAGATAGTTATGGCGGACACTTAAATTACAGCCTGTTTACGCATTATCCAGTTAGTAATATCGAGCAGATAGAGGTTATACGTGGCCCAGGCTCTGTGCTTTACGGCACGAATGCTTATGCCGGCGTCGTTAATATTGTATCAAAAGCTGCTTGCGATGCTTGTGCCGAGATTTCAACGACATATGGCTCATTCGGACGTAAAGACCAAGAAGGCCGTGCGTCGTATTCTGGTGAGGACTGGTCAATATCAGGCGCAATTAAAAGTACAGATGTCGATGGAGAAAAATTTGTCATTACAGATGAAACATCGACGCGCGGAGAGTACCGTGCGCGTGAAGAAGGCTTGGGCTATTTTGTAAAAGGGCATTATAAGAACTTTAATGCGACTGCGTTTGTTGGGCGTGCGCGTCAAACTTCGCTGGGTATATTTGCACGGCTACCTGAATCAGTAAGTGACGGCCGACGCTCTACTGTGGATATTGGCTATGCAGAACAAGTTTTTGATAACACAAAAATTGAAGCGCACCTGACCTACAATCGTTTGCGTGGTGGCCTTAATACAGACGCCCCAGAATTAAATCGTGATGACCTTCTTGTCGCAGAGTTAGGCCTGCAAACACAGCTGCGCGATAACCTTATTTTATCATGGGGTGGTTTTGCTGAACATCAAGATGGGGTCGTGGCTGATACGCCATACCAACAGCATCTTCATAATTTATATGGGCAATTGGAATGGATGCCGACGGAGCATTTTAAATTTGTCGGTGGCTTGCAGCTAAACGATTCTGAAGCGTTCAAGGCAGATTTTTCGCCACGCCTCGCTATGGTTTATCAGCCCCTTGGTAATATTGGTGTGAAAGCTATGTTCGGTAAAGCGTTTAGGTCGTCAACGGCGATAGAAAGAGAACTTTTTATCCCGAATGTGATTACAGGCAACAGTAATATGAAGCCTGAAACGATTGAGACAATTGAAGGGCAGGTCTTTTATGGCGATGATGTTGTTTACGCTGCATTAAGCGCTTATAAAAGCCGTATGCAAGATATTATTGGCCGCGTGGCTAACCCTGCAGGGGCCGGTTTCTTAATCACCAATACGGGGGAGCAAGTCTTTCATGGTGTTGAGTTTGAATCGCAGCTTTCTTTCTATGATGGCTGGCAAGTCGAAGGTTCGGTTTCATGGCAAGAGGGCGAGAGCGACACTGATATTGATAACCCGACCTTCTCAGCCAATTTAATGGCGAAGCTCGGTGTGTCCTATAAAACAGATTCATGGTCATTGGGGCTTTATGATAGCTGGTTTGGCACTCCTGAGGATTTGCGTGCAACGAACCCATCTGTATTAGAGGTGAACAAGCAGCCTGATGCGTATCACTTGGTGAGTGCGAATTTGAATGTAAATTTGAATGATACACTCGGGCTTTCAGGAGACTTACCAGAGATGAGTGTGACCTTCTATGGCGAAAACTTGCTTAATGAAGATATTTACTTCCCTGAATATAATAGAAAAAACATAAACTCGTTCCCTATTGACACAGGGCGCGCCGCTTATGGCCGTTTTACGGTTAAGTTCTAAGAAGCTAACGCTTTGGGAGCAACGGCGAGTGATGCGCGCTAGAATGTCGAAGCAGGTCGAAGTTTGACTTAGCGGATAACGTTAGATATCTCTAACAGTCGAGAGCTGATCTTTAGTTTTTTCTCGCGCGCTGCTTTCAAATTGATAGACAGCTGAACGCGCCCGGAGTGTTCTTCCATGCAGATCATGCCACCATAATTAATTACAGATTTATTACTGCTTACGACGAGTGTGCTTTGAATGTCCATTTGGAAGAGTGCTTTTTGGTCACTCGGTTTATCAATGTATAGGATTTGACATTGATGTATGTCTGAGAGTGATGACAAGGGGAGAACAACTGTTTTTTTTGCGTGGCGCATTTTTGCAATATATTGAAGGTTCTCACCGAAAGGGTGCGCGCCATATGTACAGAGTGTGTCTGTGGTTGAATCGCTATCAGGCCATGAAACATAGTCAAAAAACTTAAACAGAAAGACAGCTTTGACCTTCTCGAGCTGCTCGGAAGCATGCGCAGGGCTTGTGTATGTCGTATAACATACACAAAGATAAGAAAACACGAGTAAGGTGCCTCTACCCAAAAGTTTCTTCATATTAGATCCCGATAGCCAACATTATATCTTTACTGAAAATTAGGATAGCAGACTGAAAATCAACAGGAAATAACAATTTTTTTTAAAACTCGTTGTATACCCTATAAGTTAAATATTATAAGATGTTCATTAATGTTTATACGCTAGGGTTGATATCGGCATGGTCAATATAAGTAAACTTTCAATACGTTCTAAAATGCTCCTGATTACTGTTGGGATGACGTTCGTTACTTTATTGGTCGCGCTTTTGATTACTATTGCGGGTAACTATCTCTTTAATGTGAATGAAACAAAACAGCGTGTCGGCGTAATTGCAAGTTTCACAGCGCAAGGCATCATCTCCTCATTAGATTTCATTGACCCTATCTCTGCAAAGGAAAAGTTGAAGAGTTTGAACCTTGAGACGTCGGTTCGTTATGCGTGCGCGTATGACCTTACGGATACTCTTTTTGCGCAATATCAGAATAAAGAACTTCTTACGGGCGGGCGTGAGAATTGCCCGCTCCAGTTAAGTCGTGCTGATGTGCAAAGTAATTATCAGGTGATTAATCTTATTCGTCCAATCGGGCTATCAGAAGAAGAGCGCCTTGGTTATTTACTGTTATCTTATGATATGGGAAGCTTTAATAAAAACCTGCTTGTTGAGTTGTTGTTTGATGTCATTGTTTTTGCCGTTGTTATGCTGCTTGTGTATTTCATCGCAAATAAACTGCAGTTTATTATCAGCCGTCCCGTATCTAACTTAGAAGCAGCTGCGCGGCAGTTTGTGGATCGCGAAGACTTTAGTATACAGGTTGAAAAAACTTCCGATGATGAACTCGGCAGTATGGTTGATGCCTTTAACCTTATGGTTAAGAAAATGGAGGAACGCGAACACTTTATTATGCAGGCACGTGAAGAGGCGGAATCCGCAAACCGCATGAAAAGTAAATTCTTGGCAAATATGTCTCATGAATTACGGACCCCCCTAAATAGTATTATGGGGATGACGGAGCTGATTATTGATACTGAGAATATGGATCAAGATACGCTTGATATGTCTAAGGTTATTTATAAATCGTCACAGAATCTGTTGGATATTGTGAATGATATTCTCGATATCTCTAAAATTGAATCAGGGATGTTTACTTTAGAACATAACGACGTGAACATTAACGACCTTATTAACAACCTCGTCGATTCTATGCGCCCTGTGGCCAGCCAAAAAGGTGTCTCGTTGACGTGTCATTATACGCATAAAGACGTGCCTGTTATCATGGGGGATTGTTTGCGCTTAAATCAGATCCTTACAAACCTTATTGGCAATGCGATTAAATATATTAAAGACCCCTATGAGGCGGAAGGTGATGTGGATGCCCGTGGTGTTAATGAGGCTATATCTGGACTGGTGCAGCTTGAAATTGGTTATACGGTCATTGGTGATGACAACATTGAATTAAGCGTTGAGGTGAAGGATAACGGCATCGGCATATCCGAAGACAAAGTGGGCGCGATATTTGAAAAGTTTCGCCAAGCTGATGATACGATCACACGCCGTTTCGGCGGAACAGGGCTTGGTCTTACGATCACTAAGGACCTTGTGCAGATGATGGGCGGTGAAATTGGGGTGCGCAGCACTTTTGGATTGGGGTCATTATTTTGGTTCAAGATACCGTTTAGGCTTTCTACCTGTAAGGACGCCGTCACTCCCGTGATTAATAATGTGTTTAGTCTATCGCTGCCACAATCAGGTGTTGGGACGCGCTTTAAAGCTCAAGATGTTCGCTTACTTGTTGCAGAGGATGTTGTCTTAAACCAGCATTATATTATGCGGCTCCTTAAGCATATCGGCATCAACAATTTTAAGTTAGCTGAAAATGGTGAAGTTGTTTTATCTGATTTCAACACAGGAGAGTATGACTTGATCTTGATGGATTGCCATATGCCGCTTAAAAATGGGTATGAAACGACGCATGAGATCCGTAGTGTTGAAAAGAACACAAAGAAACGTATTCCTATTATTGCGATGACGGCTGATGCCATGAAAGGCGCAGAAGAAAAGTGTTTTGAGGCTGGAATGGACGCTTACGTAGCGAAGCCTGTAGAAATTCAGCATTTGAAAGAAGTTCTTGCTACATGGATAGATTTCTCAACGACGGCATTATCATTACGCCATCAAGAAGAGGTGTTGACCAAGCACGAGGCTAAGCCACCTGTAGATTTAAAGATAATTAAAGGGTTTATTGGCAGCCAAGTTGAGGTTGGCAACTTTGTGAAGATGTTTAAGATGCAAGGCGATGATTTTTTGAGAAAGCTTAACGGTACTTGCCGCGGCGGTGAAAGTAAGGAATGGGTGGAAATATCCCACGGCTTTAAAGGCTGCTGTATGATGATTGGTGCACAAGAGCTTGTTGAGCACTTGCAAGACGCAGAAGAACTTCTGGTTGCGAATAAATCAGACCGCGTACAGAGCCTTGATTTGATCACTAAAGAATACAGAAACGTTGTATCGTTTCTAGAAAACCTTGAGTATTAGCGCGGTTGAGATCTCGGCGCTTATTTCCCTGTGATCTCTTTATATAGTTCTAAATTTCTTTGTGCCATGTGCAGGAACGTAAACTGTGTCTCATATTGCGTGCGGGCATTTGCGCCCATTTCTAGGCACTTGTCACGGCTTTGAACAAGGGTAGATATGGCCTCGGCAACGGCGCTGATGTCCTCGTGTGGGACAAGTAGCCCTGTTTTATTATGTGTGACTGATTCTCCGTTACCCGCGACCTCTGTCGCAATTGTCGGTAGCTTGGCGCGCATGGCCTCAATAATTGACCGTGGAAAGCCCTCCCAATGCGTGATCAGCAAGAATACATCATGGCGTTCAAGTAATTCAGGAACATCATCACGCTCACCCAGGAAGTCTATACGCTCACCAAGGCCGAGCTCTGTTGCTAATTGCTGTGCGTCTAGGCTGTCACCATTACCAGCAAGGCTTAAATGCCAGTTATGGTCTTCGATGCGTTTTAACGCATGTAGTAATGTGGCGTGGTCCTTTTGCGGACAAAACCTTGCGACCATAATAAGTTTTACAGCGGCGGCGTTATCATTAACATTACCGCGCTCTGGGGCAGGGCGCGCTGGCATACCATTATGAATCGCGACAATTTTATCTTGCGGGCAGATTCTGTTTTTTAGTGCCAATGCGCGGTCATATTCGCTGACCGTAATAATTTTACTGCACAGAGGGGCGGCGCATTTTTCGATCCATTTATACAAAATACGCTGTGATTTTGATACGCCTTCTGTAAACGCCCAGCCATGTGCGGTGAACACAGCTTTTGTAGGCAGGCCAATCGCAGCAAGGCGGCCGATAATGCCGGCCTTGGATGAATGGCATGATAAAATATCAGGCTTATGTTTCTTCAAGTAACGGCGTAATTCAAGCACGGATTTAATGTCTTTAAGCGGTTTTATCGGCCGCCCCATATTTTTAATTTCGTAATAAGGCGTACCCATTGCTTTGATATGGTCAGATATAATACCAGGCCAGCCAGAATAGACGAGCGCTTCATGGCCTTGGTTTTTTAGCCATGTTGTCAGGTCTCGAATATGGATTTGTACGCCGCCAAATTCATCAAGGCGGGTCACTAAATAGGCGATTTTCATGGCTGGTTCCTATGTTTCAAATGAAATGTTTTTTGCAAAAAGTGGACGAAATGATCTGATTTTATAACCAATATGGCGTGGCCAACCCATAGGCACACCCAAATTGCGGTCATTAGCGGCTCAGGCCAGTTAAGTATACTGGCGCAGAAGCCAATAGCGCCGAGCGTTATTGCAAGGGAAAGGATCATAAATGTTGATTGTCCAACGGGAAAACCTGCATGGATAAAATGGTGATGGAAGTGGCGTAAATCGGGAGAGAATGGGTGGCGACCTTCATATATGCGCATCGCAAACAGGCCAAAAGCATCGATAATCGGTAAGGCAATGATCCATGCTATTGATATCGGCTGAAATGGCGCGTTTTCGCCTTGTGCCATGTGTATGCAAAACCAGCCAATGATTAAACCGAGCGCCATTGACCCTGTATCACCAAGGAAAATGCAGGCTTTATCACGCAGCGGATGGCGCATATTATAAAACAAAAAACCGGAGAGCGTCGCCGCGAGTATGCCGATATGGAGTAAAGCTTCATATTGACCGTGCAATAAGGCTGCGAGCATCAGCCAGCCAAGAACAACGAGGCTTTTTCCGCCTGCAAGCCCGTCAATGCCGTCCATCATATTAATGGCGTTGATTAAGTAAACAATGCAGGCCATAGAAAATATCGGTGCGAACCAACCCAGGTGCCATTCCCCTAAGCCAAGCATATTGCCCATGTTTTCTAACTCAGCGCCGCCGCCAAGGACAATAATGGCTGCGGCTGCGAAATGGATCAGAAATTTTACTGATGCGCGCACAGGCTTTTTATCATCAATTAAGCCCGTGATAAGCAGTAAGATGAGTGCGGTATAAAGGCTGATAACCTGTGGGGTGAAGGCAAATAAGACGCTGTGAATCAACAAAAATAAAGTGAATATTACAAAGCCCCCAATGGGAGGCGTAGGTGCCGTGTGAATTTTACGCCCGCCAGGTTGGTCTACATACCCAAATTTAATCGCCAAAAGCCGCATAGGGGGTATTAAGGCCAGCGTTGCGATGCAGGTCGTAATAATAATGCTCCAAAGCGCTAACGCATTGAGGGGGCCATTAAGTAACGATGTGGTGTGTAGAAATTCCATAGAGCTTTTATAACGAAATATAACCAATAATCATAGCGAACAATGAGGTCTTAAGGTCATAAATGTGCACTAAAAGGGATTGATATTATCAATGAAGTTAGTAAAAAAATCTAGTAGCATGCCTGAGAACACAGCATATGCACCGCCAAAGACAACGATACTTAACGCCGCAAGCAGTGCATATTCAACTGCTGATGCGCCGCTTTCATCTTTTAGCCAATGTATAATTTTACGCATGTTTTGATCCCCATTTATTAAATTGTAACATATTGTTAGCGTCTTGCGGAAGAGCTTTTAAATACAATTTTATTAAGTTTTTACTGTGTCTCATTTTTTAACAAAGCGATAGGGTGCGATTTTTTGGAGGCTGCTTGCGGGCATGGATGTGATTTGGTTATAGGTGATTTTCTCTGCTAATATAATGCCGCCCATTATGCTTGAAAGCAGGCCGTTTGAGCCATGTGCGGTGGTAACGTAACTGTTTTGATCAAGTTGCCCTATAACAGGGACATGGTCACGTGATGCCGTTCGTAGCGCAGCACGTGCGCCGTTAATCTGTGTTGGGCTTTGTTGATGCTCTAGCGGTAAAATCTCGTTGAGCTTTTCTACATTATCTAGGTCGTCTAGCGGGTCGTTTTCAACGTCATAACTCCAGCGTTGAAATGTAGAACCGCAGGTTAATGCGTCATTGTGAATAGGGGTCATGTAACCACCATAACACAGCACGGTTTTTAAGGGCAGGGCGCTGTGCTGCATATCAAGCGATGTAATTTGGCCGCGCACTGTGTGCATATCAATATCGGCAAGCTCAGGAAAAGCTTTAAATGACGCACCGACAGCGTAGATAACGATGTCATAGGGTTTAAGATCCAAATTACTATAATTAACGCGAGTGTGGACTTTTACATCTTTGCTAAGCACAGCACATAACTTAACTGGTGAGACGACTCCTGAATCTGCAAGGTAAACGGCATCATGGGCCAACGCTATGCCGCAAATATCTGCGCTGCGGGATTTATCAATCCACTCCATATGGTCTTGATGCCATTTCCAGCTCGCTAACAAGGCAGGAAAGCGGTCTTTTTTTAGCTCGCTATTTATTAAATGCAGCGCGCCGCATGGGACGAAGTCAATGGCGTCACCAAGGGACTTAAACAGCCCGTAAGACGCGGCATAACCGCTGGAATAAAACACGGCTTCGGGGTCATATTGTTTGCGAAAACGGGGGTTATATAGACCGCGCGCATTGCCAGATGCTTTGGCTGCTATATGCGGCTCTTTTTCAAAGATCTCGACATGATGACCATTCTTATGCAGGTAATGGGCAGCTGCACAGCCGCCAAGGCCCGCGCCAATGATCGCAATTTTTTGTGGTGCGTTCGCTTTAACGGGCTTTCGCTCTGTTTGAGTATCAAATGTTGCAGTAAGCATGTCGCGTTTGCGGCCGTACCCTGTTTCTTTTTTGACGGTAAATCCATGTTCGCTAAGGGTGCGTTTTACGAAGCCTGCGGCGGTAAATGTTGCGGCTGTTGTGCCATGATGGGCGCAGCGCTGCATCGCGCTAAAAAGGGAACTTTGCCACATTTCGGGGTTTTTAGATGGCGCGAAGCCATCTAAAAACCATGCGTCAACGGTGGTGTCTAAGCCTGTAATTGCATTATTAATATCGTCAAAGACCACCGTCAAAGTAATGTTTGGCGCGATGTCTAAGCGATGCCAGCCAGAAACACGCAGCGGGTAACGATCACACAACATATCGATCTTTGTACCAAAACGTTCGGCCCATGGAGAGAGGGCGTCTTTGATCGTATCGGGGGTGAGGGGGTACTTCTCAAAGGATATAAAATGTAGGTGCTTCTGGTTATCAGTGCATGTTTGTTCAAACAGCTCCCATGCGACAAGGAAGTTTAATCCTGTGCCAAAGCCCGTTTCACAGATTGTAAAGTAAGGTCTACCCTGCCATGCAGCGGGAAGATTATTACCGCGCATGAAAACATATTCTGTTTCCGCGACGCCATCTTCTGCAGAAAAATAAATATCGTCAAATTGTGTGCTTCTGATTGTCATGCTGGTGCGTGCCTAGAAGCTATCTTTTTCACTGCGCAGTTTTGCAAATTCATCAACGTCCTGTGCCAATAAAAACGGGTTACTCAGTTTTTCGGCTTTTAGTGTCGTTGGGACGGTTGGAATACCATCTTCACGCAGGGCCTCGACAAAGAACAAAGCGCTTTTGATTTCATCATCATCAGGAAAAGCATGCAATGCAAAAGCGGCATTCGCCAAGCTATATTCATGGGCGCAGTAAATCTGCGTGTCATCATCAAGGGCGCTTATTTTTTCGAGTGACGCATACATTTGCGCGGCGCTGCCTTCAAATAACCGTCCGCAGCCCATAACAAATAATGTGTCACCAACGAAAAGGGTTTGCTCTAGCGGAAGGTGGTAACAGATATGCCCTATTGTGTGCCCTGCAGTTTCAATGACATCAAAGTCGGTATCACCAATAGTGAATTTGTCACCATCATTTACGGCTTCGCCTAATGCTGGTAAGCGCTGCTCGTCTTTTTCATGGCCAATAATCAATGCATCTGGGAATGCTGCGCGTAGTTCTTCCGTGCCGCCAATATGATCGTCATGGTGATGGGTGAGAAGGATATAAGCAAGCTCAAGGTCGTTGCCTTTTAAATAAGACAGCACAGGCGCCGCATCACCAGGGTCAATAACGGCGATTTGGCCATTATTCAAGGTGAGAGCGAAAATGTAATTATCTGTGAATGCAGGTATAAGTTCTATGTTTATCATGGTGTCGATCTTAGTTGTGTTTTACTCAGAACACAATATATCAGCCAAATTATGTTCGGCGCTACCGGGTTTTAAGGGTTGTTGCTGTTTTGATTTGTCGGGTGTCCAGCCAATCATGTGAATAATCTCAAAAGTCACATCAAAACGCTCATCATTTGCGAAGCCATTATCTGCGCGGTAGATTGTTTCACTTAACGCATAAAATGCGCGGCTGAGGGCGCGTTTGCTGCGGGCGGTTAAGATGTTGCCTTCGCCCATATGTTTAAGGTCTTTAAATAAAGCGTAAATGGTTTTGTAGCTGATTTGCAAATGTTCAGAATCAACAACAGGCAATGCAAAGCCTGCGCGCTGCATTAATGCGCCATATTGCTGTTTATCGGCAAAGGGGTATATATGCGGCGATAGGCCGTCATAGAGCGCGAGTTCGGCCTTCGTCATGGCTTCGCGTAGTTCATACATTGTGTCTGCGCCAGGCATGGCGACCATGAACATCCCATCAGGGCGCAGGGCAGCGCGCGCCTGTATCAATGCGCCAGGTAAATCGTTAAGGCTGTGATGTTCAAAAATGGCAATAAAAGCATCAAGCTGACCATGCGCAAAAGGCAGCCATTCGCTGTCAGATTGTACGGTGATAACATGTTTGGGCCATGCACGTTTTAATAGAGCCTCAGATAAATCAAGTAAGAAAACCGTTTTGGCATTTAAGTTTACAATGATGGCATCAAGGTCTTCTTGCGCCATACGCGCACCGTAAATTGCGACTGTATCAAAGTCGAGCGTAATAATAGCAAGGCGGTCAATAATAGATTTTGCGGCGTGGCGGATCAGGAAATCATAAGATTCAATATGCGCAGCGCGATGGTCGCGACTTTGCCGTAGGCGTGTTTTGTCAAAAATTTGCGGTGTCATGTGAAACCCTTCATTACAGCGTGGCTAACATGCTTGCATATCAGTTACTGACGATCAAGCCTGTCTTTACAGCTTTGTTTGTCAGTGCTGAGCGTTGTGCCCACGGCCTGCGCCTTGACGCTGTCTTTGACTTGATCAAAAGCGGCGGACCTTCCTTTTAATCTAGCAAGAAGACCGGTGCGGCCTGTGCTTGCTTTTGCCTTCTTTTTCTTTGGTGCAACAAGCGTGTTGCCTGATTTTGTGTTTTTTGATGTATCTTCGCAGGCCGTCGAGGTTTCGCTTGAAGACGGCGCATTCATCGCTTCGGCGCGGGCGGCGCTACTGGCGCGCGCAACAAGGCTATCCGTATTCCTTGCGCTCGCGGCGGAGCTTGCAGCCAAGGCCGCGCCAGATGTATTTGCAGGCGCAGGAATATGCTGCGTGGCGTTTGAACCTTGGTTCATATACTCACCCATTTCGGCCACCGAGCGTGAATGGTCAGCTGCGAATGACTTGGACAGCGACCATTTTACGCTGTGATCGCTATCTTGGCAGAACTGTTGATAGGCCATGGCAACAACTTTGATGAAGCTATCATGGTTATCCCAGTAACACAGGGATAGCAGGCCCTTGGTCATGACGTGTTCAGTAACGCCGGCAAAATGTGAATTGCCGCCTGCGGCTTCACAGACAGCAAACGGGAATATGCGCTGTGGAGTTACGCCGATATGCTTAAAGTAGCTCGGCCCTAGGGGGCTAACATATTTGACATCAACGCCAAACTTATCAGCGACAAATTTCTTTGCTTGATCCATAGAGCTTATGTCTGTTGGGATTTCAAAACTTGGGACGCTGACAGACATTGCGCTGCCATGGTAACGCTGCGGCACGGGCATGAAGTCAGTACAAATGCCCGCCATAACTTCGCCGCTAATGTTTTTAGATAGCGGCAGGCACACGGCGATATTGGTGGTTTGATTGCTTGGTAAAAAGAAATCCATTTCATGGGAACTAATTCCAGCAGATCCACCCGAGTCTGCAAGGCCTTCATCGACGAAAATAGAGTGGGCAATTTGTATTTGTCCTGCGCTACCTTTTGATTTCTCGTAAGGAATGGATGCGTCATCTTTTAAGCGTTTGATGAGGTCATCAATTTTTGTTTCTTTTAAATTTGGATTTTCTTGCAATTGCAGTGGGCTTTCGCACCATGATGTTGCTTTGACTTTGTGTTTATCAAACAAGTTACGGATTTGTATTTCTAGGCGGCTTGTCGGGATCAGGCCAACAGATATGGCGTTAAGAATATCCTGTGCGTCAAGTTCGCGGATGATGCCTCTGGTTTTGTAGTGGTTGGTGTCCATTAAAAAATCTGAAGCGTCCATCCATTTATTATCTGATTCTGTGATTTGCAGATAATAAGTGTCAATTTTTTCGTCTATATGTTTTGGGTCGGTATAATAGCCCGCGCCCTTATCTAATGTCGCTCCGAAGAAGGGCTTTAGATTAAAGAATTTATCAGCGAATGCATTTACAGCGGCGCTGTCCCCTGTCGCATTTTCTGGTATGTCATCGGCTTTAACGCTGATCGCTTCGATCATATGGCCAGACCAGTAACGGCCATCCAAATTATGCGTGCCGCGCGGGACAGCATTGGCAAGGCCACGTGGGTTGCCTTCATGCAGGTAAATTTTAATCGCTTGGTTCGCTTCGTCAAAACGGTAGGGAAGAACATCAGCCGATGCCTCGGCGCGTGAGACAATATCAATTAGCTCACCGTTATCCTTGTTACGCATAGTCGATATTTGTAAGTCACCACTCGGCCTTTTGGAACGGCGGCGCTCACTCAGGCGCAGGCTTTGTTTGTGGTTGATTTTTTTGACCAAGACGGCAAGAGATGTTGGTGGATAGCCAAGGCTCTGCCCATCTTCGTTATACAGGTTAAACTGTCCGTCAAAGTTCTCGGCAATATATTTATCATCCCACTGCATGGCGGTGTAAAGAACGCGCCCACCTAGGGATTTTAGATTTTTACGGAAGTCACGTTCAGTAAAGAAAGCATATTCCTTATCGAGTTCTTTTTGCCATAGGGCGCGGTCATGTTTACGCACCATGAATTCATAGGCCCATTTATAGGGCAGACGATAAAGGCGCGTTTTAGGGAAGCGCGGCGGAAGTTCCTCTAAAAAGAACCCTGAATATTCATCATGTGAGCGCGCGCTTTCTGAATACCATTCAAGCAAGTCAGCATTGGTAATTTCGTCGAACTCATCACTATGGCTTGGTTTGTCAGGAAACTCCATCAAAACAAACTGCCCAGGGGGCGGCATGACATAGTCTTGAATAAACATGGTGCCGCCAGTTTTTAGCAGCGAGAAATGATGTTCAAGCGCTCTGGTGACGCATAGATCGCTATAGGCGTGGTTAGAGTATATCTCATAGAGGATTTTGTTGTTTACAATAGCGTCGATGCTCTCCGGGCCTAAATTGATGTTTGACACATCTCCTTGGCGGAATTCGATATTGGGGCGTTTGAAGTTTTTACGCGCGTATTGGATCGCGCTTTTATCATTATCAATGCCGACAAATTGTAAATTGGGTTTTAACACCGACATGGCGAAAGCAAGCTGACCATGTGCGCAGCCCATAACGGCGATTAATGCATTATCATTGAGAAGCAGATGTGCAAGGGTCGTCCATGCGCGGCGCACGGTGTGCGCGGGGATGTTCTTTAATTGCTCCCTTTGCTCATCACTGATGAGGTGCGCGGGCGTTTTCTGATACATCCGACTTATTATATCGGCGTCATCATCGCTGGCGGAAGCTCTGCTATGTCCTTGTTTGAGCGAACTCATTGTTGTTCTACAATATCCTAAAAGTGGCCTTTTGCATCAAACTTAATACTATCGTAAATATCACATCTTATAATATCAACTTCTAATGTATTTACGTAAGAAATGCAAACTTTTTTTCCGATTTATCATGGACTATAAGATAATTTCGGGTGTAAGAATAGTGTTATGCGAATGATTCTCAAAGTTATGCTAAATTTAATTGTCCCGCCACGCTGTCCAATATCGGGTGCGCTCGTTGATGAAACGGGGCAGCTTTCGTCGGCTGTATGGAATGATATTCACTTTATTTCTGCGCCTTATTGCAAGACATGCGGCGTGCCATTTTCTGCTGATTTAGGCGCGGATGAAAATATGGTTTGCGCATCATGTATTGAACATCCTCCACAATATGATAGCGCCCGCGCTGGGGTGGTTTATGACGATATAACGCGGCAATTGGTGCTGCGTTATAAGCATGGGGATCACCTGTATTTAGCGCGTAGCTTTGTGCCTTGGATTGAAAGCGGGGCGAGTGACGTTATTGCGCTGAGTGATTTGATTGTCCCCGTGCCTTTGCATTGGACGCGCCTTTTAAAACGCCGTTATAACCAATCTGCGCTTCTGGCGAAAGATATCGCTGCGCGGCATGTAAAAATTTATGATCCGTTTCTTTTAAAACGCATAAAAGCGACGCCCCCACAAGGTAAGCGCGGCGTCAAAGACCGTTATAAAAATGTCAAAAAGGCTTTCTTCATTCCCGAGAAGAAGCGTGTGTCTTTAGAAGGAAAATCGGTGTTGTTGATTGATGACGTCATGACATCTGGCGCGACGGTTAATGAATGTGCGAAGACATTAAAGGCTTATGGAGCAAAGGCCGTCTATGTTGCCGCGATCGCGCGCGCGGTTAAGCAGTGAACCTTATTGGTGGTAGCGCGGACCTATCAAAGTACTTTAATTGGGATGTTTAATAAATCTTAATAGCTGTGCTTTATTATAGGTTGAGTTTAAAGATTTGAGGTCATATGTTCGGCTTGACATACGCGATTACTGAGCTTTTTAACCAGATGAGTTCTCAAGATTCTGAGAATAGCCCTGGGGTTAGCTATTCTCAAAGGGATATCATTGAGATAGCTGTTGATGACTTGATTATTAAAGACGACACGCCAGAACTTGGTGATGACCGCGTTATAAACTTTCAATCTATTATTCAATCTGGGGAAGTTTCCCTAGGTAACCCTATAATAGGGAGCTACGAGGTCGATTGGGAAGCTGATGATCTATTTAATCAGCGAATGAATGAGATTGAAATGAATGTAACAGAGCGTGTGTCGCAGCATGACGCTTTACAAGGCCTTGTCGACAAACCCGAGTGGACAAATCAAGACCGAGTCAGCTGGGAATTTCACTTAAGTGAAATTGTATCAGAAGAGGTTAATAAGATATCAGGCTTTGAAGAATATAGAAGCTCTAGTAACAATATCATAGCTACGTTGTTTGATGGCATTGATCGAGAAAGTCGAGCAAACGAAATCTCTCGGGATCTAGAGACAGGAGGTCAGGCTATAGAGTTTGATTGTGAACTGATGGCGATCGTAGAAGGATCAATTCTCCAAAGGGTGGAAAACACTCTTTTACCAGAAGATAGTGAACAAGGCGGAGATTATAAAGAAGTTGGTAATTACTTTTATGCGCAGAGCCAAGTGTCGTATGACCCTCAACGGGATGATCTTGATGAATGGCGGGGGCATGTTTATATTATTTCATCTGTTACAGGAAATATCATTGAAGCTACAGCAGATCCTGATGATAATAAACACCCATATAGATTTAATGTAGACCCTAACTTTTCATTTGAAAAATTTGTAGAAACAGGCACCGCCATAACCAACGGCGGCATTTACTATACGAAGTCTATTGAGCTGGAAGAAGCCAAAGTTATTCAATCAGAGTTAGTGACGTTTGAAGACTCAAAGGCTGATATTTTGTTTGAGTATATTGAAGACAATTATGCTGATCTTGACATAGAAAATGCTGGTTCAGGAGGGTATGATCCGGCTTTAGAGCTCTTAGCCACGCACATGAAAATAGGTGTAAATGATTATGAGTTTATGGTTGAAAGTTATGAATCGCTGCTGCTTGGGTTGGAGATCAGCAGTCGTTTGAATATAAATGAATATATGGATACATACCCAGAAAATTTTGCTCATTTACAAAGTAAAGAAGAGTTACTTACCTTTATAGAAAAAGAGGTTGAAAAATCATTGCAGCCCTACCGAGAAAGCTTTGCGGAAGAACTGCCTGAAAAGGATGTATATTTGCGAGGAAGATTTTCTGAGGCTGTTCGAGATATCTACGAGTATGGCGATGGCGCAGTTATTGAGGGGGTGTTACAGAAAATGATGATTGATAACACAGAGATTGATAATGCGGAGGTTGATGTATCAACAAACGCTCTCGTTAGTATGGGGAATGCAGATAACCAAATGGAGGAGCTGCAGTTTGCGCAGCCTGTTCAATCTAGATTGTCCTTGGGGACGATTTAACACTATAGAATGCCCGCCTCGTCTTCTGTAATGTGCTTCTTATTTACCAGATTACTGTTTATATGGCGCAAGGCCATAGCGCATGATGGCGTGGCGTAAATGGCTATGCTTCTTTAATGTACTTAGGCCAAAGCGGCGTAGCAGCTTTAAAGACCAGGAATCATTAGCAACCATTTTGTTGAGATTAAAAGAAAATTTATTACGCATGGCGGCGTCATTTTGGCGCTGGGCTGCGTATTGGGTAAGCGTTACCGCGCCGCCAAAATCAATGCCGCAACTTGCGGCGTCAATAATTTTCTGAGCCAGTATAGCAACGTCACGCAGCGAAGCATTTAACCCCTGCGCACCCATTGGGTGAAGGACATGTGCGGCCTCGGCAATTAAAGCGATACGCTTATCTGTGACGCGCCTTGCTTGCAGGGAGATTAAGGGGTAGGAATCAATTTTGCTGATTAAAGACAAATGCCCGAGCAGACCTTTCGCCATTGCGTTGATTTCTGTTTCTTGGTCGGCGCTATCTTGGCCGAGCCAATATTCGGCGCGGCTTTGCTTTTCAACCCAAACAAGGGAGGCTTTGCCTTCTGGCAGAGGCACTAAAGTAAATGGCCCGCCTTCGTAATGAAACTCTGTTGATGTGTAATTGTGGTGTTTTTCTGCATCTAAAATGCAGGTGATGGCACGCTGCTCACTATCTTTGATATCCGTGTCAATTTCGCATAGCGCCCGTATTTTTGAATTGCGTCCATCTGCGCCAACTAACAGCGCTGCCGTAATGGTTTTTTTGCTTTTTAAGCTGACGGTGATGTTTGTCGCCTCGCGGGTGAGTCTGACCACTTCGTTGTCGTATAAAAGAGTGATGTTTTTATCTTTTATGGCCTTACTGATTAACGCTTTGGATAAAATGGCGTTTGGAATATTTGCGCCAAAGCGTGGCAGGTCAATTTCGTGTGCAGTAAAGGTAATTTCTTTGTCTTTTAGGTCGTCAGCATCAATGATCTGCAGGGCGCGTAAGTCTTCCATATGCGGGGTTATATCGTCAATGATGCCAGCCTGCGCCAATGTGCCCAAAGTATCGTTCATTAATGCGATTGTGCGCGTACCGATATCTTGATTGACGCGACCAAGTTTTAGGGCTTTCGTGCGCGGTTTTTGCATGGGGTCAACAAGCGTAATCCGTAGTCCTGCTTTAGAAAGTAGCAAGGCGAGCGATAGGCCCGCAACGCCTGCGCCAGAGATAATAACATCGGGTTGTTTTGTTTTTAGCATTGTTTTAAATTCAAATTGGTTTATTTACATTAAGATACATATTTAAGGAGTATAGAGTTATGAGTGCAAAAGTCGAAATATATTATTGGACGACATGTCCTTTCTGTGTACGTGCATTAAAATTGTTGGACCGTAAAGGTGTGGATTATATCCGCCACGACATTACAGGTGATGATGCAGCACGCACCAAAATGATTGCGCGCACAGGCGGCCCTAAATCTGTTCCGCAAATATTCATTAATGATAAGCATATTGGCGGCTGTGACGATTTGCACGAGCTTGATTATGACGGCAAGCTCAAAGACATGCTGGCGTAAGCGGCGCGTATTCTTACCGCAAATGCTTTATCGATAAATTCCTATTTTGCCCTGCATCGCAGTTGTGTTAAGATCAACTTGTTTGTATCTTAATCTGTTCTGGATCAGGGATTTTAATGAAATATAGTGAAATTACACAAGGCTGCGCTCGTTCGCGCTGCCCCATTGCCAATACGTTAGATATTATTGGCGATAAATGGACGTTGCTGATTATTCGCGACATGCTGCTGCTTGGCGCTGGGCAATATCAAGATTTTCTACGTGCGCCTGAAAAAATCTCAACCAATATTCTCGCTGACAGGTTAAAAAAGCTCGAAATAGCAGGACTGATTGATAAGAATGCTTATCAGACCAACCCTGTGCGCCATATGTATAGCCTGAGTGAAAAAGGCGAGGCGCTGCGCCCTGTGATATTAGAAATGGTCAAATGGGGTGGGGCGCATGTAGACGGCGCATTTGCGCCGAGCGCCGACAAAATCAAAGAAATTGAACAAAAAGCAAAAAGCCGCGTAGCTGTGGCTTTGAATTGAATGGTAAGAACATGTCAGAAAAAATAAATGTTGCTCTAATCCAAGTTTCGGCGCGACCGCAAATTGCCGATAATTTAGAAATCATTGACCGCTACGTCACGCAGGCCGCAGGAAAAGGGGCTGGTTTTGTCCTGACGCCAGAGAATAGCTGCCACATGGTGCACCCACAAATGCGCAAATTAGAAACTGCGCGACCAGAGGCCGGTCATCCGTTTTTAGAGCACTTTATTAAACGCGCCGCAGCGTTATCTATTTGGCTTTTACTCGGTTCAATTACGATTAAAACAGACGGCAATAAGTTACTCAACAGATCGTATTTAATATCTCCTGCAGGCAAGGTGGTTGCACGCTATGATAAGATCCATTTGTTTGATGTTGATACGCCGGACGGCATGGCTTACCGCGAAAGTAAAACATTTGATGGCGGCGGGCGTGCGGCTTTAGTGCATAGTGAAATTGGGCAAATTGGCCTGAGTATTTGTTATGATGTGCGCTTCCCGCAACTCTATCGTGATTTGGCGCAGCGCGGCGCCGAAATTATAACTGTGCCTGCGGCGTTCACCGTCCCGACAGGTAAAGCCCATTGGGAAGTGTTATTGCGCGCGCGGGCAATTGAAAATGGCGTGTTTATTTTAGCGCCAGCGCAAACCGGAGAACATGAAGGCGGGCGCGAAACATGGGGGCATTCTTTGATTATTAACCCGTGGGGCGAAGTGATTGCCGATGCAGGGGCAGATGAAGGTTATATTATGGCCGAAATCGACCTTAGCGAAGTCGCGCTGCGCCGTGGCCAGATACCATCACTGAAAAACGGCCGCGCTTATGAAATTGATGAGCTGCGTAGCGTATAGTAATAGGTGCCGTTTATAATCCTTCAGCGCCCAGTTTCTCTAAATAATCTCCATTTTCAATCATTGTTTTTACGTCGTCTAGGCTAAATCCTTTTGCGCGTATGTCGCGTAAGGTCACACTATGGTTACGCTTAGCAAAGCGCTTGCCCTGATGATCGTAAAGCAGTTTGTGGTGGTGATATTCAGGCACATCAAGGCCGAGTAGGGCTTGAATAAGGCGGTGAATGTGGCAGGCATAGATTAAATCATCGCCGCGCGTGACAAGATTAATGCCTTGTGCGTTATCATCAACGCAGACGCTTAGATGATAACTTGCAGGTGTTTCTTTGCGTGCAAGAACGACATCGCCTAACAAATGCGGGTTAACATCCTGTTTGCCGGTGGCGTGATCATAAAAGCTAAGTGGCTGGTTTATATGTTTTAACGCAGCGTCAATATTAAGGCGCAGAGCATAATCTGTGCCTTCTTCCATATCAGCTAACTTCTTATGGCGGCATGTTCGTGCATATAACGTGCCTTCTGGGCCATGCGGTGCATTGGTCATGGCGCTAATGTCTTTGCGCGTGCAGTTGCAGGGGTAAATAACCTCCAAAGCGATGAGTCTATCGAGCGCCCCGCGATATGCCGCCATGTTTTCGGATTGTTTTAAGGCTGGTTTTTTCCATTCTAGGCCAAGCCACTTTAAGTCATCATATATGGCGTCATAAAATTCCGGACGCGCCCGTGTTTGGTCAATGTCTTCTATGCGTAGAATGAAATGATCGCCGCGCGCGGCGGTAAACAGCGCCGAATAAGCGTGGCCTATATGTAGATAACCTGTGGGTGAAGGGGCGAACCTTGTCATGATTACTGGCATGGTTTATTCGTCACAGCCCAGGCGGTGCGCCGTTTTCGAATGATCGCACAAGTGAGCTGGAGATCAAATGCCAACCATCAACTAAGACGAAGAAGATAATTTTAAAAGGCAAGGATATCATCACCGGCGGCAGCATCATCATGCCCATCGACATTAATATCGAGGCGGTCACCATATCAATAATCAAAAACGGTAAGAACAGCATAAAGCCAATTTCAAAGGCGCGGCGAAGCTCGGATATCATGAAGGCAGGAACAACAACGCGCAACGGTAGTGCTTCGGGCGTTTCAACGTCCTCAATATTGCCAATTTCAACAAACAGGCGTAAATCATTTTCACGGACATGCTTCAGCATAAAGGCATGAAAGGGCTCAACGCTGCGGTTAAAAGCAGTCATCTCGTCAATTTCTTCATTGATAAGCGGTTCAATACCTTGTTTATACGCGGCTTCCATTGTTGGGGCCATGATAAAGAAGGTTAAAAAGAGCGCTAATGAGATAAGCACTGTGTTTGGCGGCGTTTGCTGAATACCCATTGCGGTACGCAGGAAAGACAGCACGACAATGATCCGCGTAAAGGAGGTCATCATAATAAGAATGGAGGGCGCCAATGATAAAATGGTGAGTAGGGCAACCATTTGAATGATGCGGCCCGTAACTGAACCATTGCCTTCTTCTTGGGCGAAGTCGAGCGTAAAAGACTGCGCGAAGACCTCGCTCGGAATAAATAGCAGGCCAAATAGAGCGGCAAGGGCGCCAAACAGAATGAATTTTTGCTTGTTCTGTGTCATGCGGCGCGCTCCTGATCCTTTTTTAGGCGGGCAATATCTTCGGGAGATAGCGTAATGTTTTGTTCGATAACGACATCATTGTTTTGCCCAAGCAGTAATAAATGCTCTTTATCATCGCGTTTGATTAAAATGACGCGTCGGCGTGAATCTATCGCAAGGTTCTCAACGACTTTTAAGCGGCGCTTGCTTGGCGTCACAAGCGCAGGCCCCGCAATGCCCATTTTTTTTAATAGCAATGCAAGCCCACCCATTAACGCTAAAACGAATAATAGGGCCGCGAGAAAATATGTAATATCTTGTAAACTCATAACAAGCAGTATAGGCCGATAAAAAAAACATGTGCAGAGCGTTTAACAAGCCATGCACATGTTTTTGTATAAAATAATTATGGGGTTTTCTTATTGAGCTTAAATTGAGATGTAGCTCTGCTTGTTTAAGCAATACGCACTTACGGTTATGTTAACTGTTTATTTACTGCTTTTGGGCGATAATACTTAAGCGACATACCGGTCGGTATGTAGGGGGTAGCTATAAACAGAGGTTTTATTATGAGTAACTTTACAGAGAACAATACAAAAAGTAATCAAGATACAAAGTTTTTATTCAAAGCAGAAGTTACTATTGTCGCGGTATTTTGTTTTTACCTCGTGGTTCAATATTTATTATAAGTAACAACGGAATAGCCAGAAAGTAACAAACAATAGGCTTCAAGCGTATTCCATGCGGCTTATTGCATTTATGTTTTAATTTATTACAAATTGCGTGTGTGTAGACGGTGATCTTTCATTAAGTGAAGGGTCATAATAGCGGGAAAACAAAAAAAAGCTTGGCGCGTGGTCAGGCTTTTTTTGTTTTATTTTTCTTGTCTAGATAGGCTGGACTGGTGAATTGTTCTGTCCATCTTGTATCTCTTGTACGGAAATAATGTTTCTAAACATGCCTAATATTGGAATGCGTTTGCCATAGACCACAGCATCGTATGTTTTGCCGACTTCTAACTGACCTTGAAGCTCAGCGTTTTTAAATTTCCCGTTGAAGACGGACGTTGTGTTTTGTAATGTTTCGCCTTCGGTGTGAATAAGGTATTCACTGGACACGTTACCGTCACCACCTGTAATTTGAATGCCTTTGTCCTGAACTGTGAACCTAAGATTTTCTTTGGTTGCTCTTTCATATGCACATGCCGCAGCGGTTCCGCCCGCAACAATGCCGAAAATAATTGTTAAAGTCATAATAAACCTCCCTAGTTTTTATAATTATAGGGAGATTCTTAGGGGTTTTCTTATGTAATGTAAAGCGTTTTAAAGTTTTAACACTGCGTTTTGCGTTGAGGGGGCTCCGCCTGAAGCAACATTTGTAACACCGCTATTACGCGCAGTATTACATTCTGTTTCACGCTCAGCGTAAATCTCGCTGCGTGTTTTGCGCTCGGTTGCGCTGCGATCTGTTGCGCTTCGTTCTTCATAGCTTCGTCCACTACGTGTGCTCATGCACTCATTAAAAGTTGATGACGTTGTGACTTGCTGTGTTTGGGCTGTGGGCTCATATGCAGGGGTAGTGGGGGTGTCGTCTGCTATGCCGCCACTGACTAATTGTGCGGCAAGAGCGAATCCTGCAACGGCAAGGCCAATTTTTGTACTTTTATAAATCGTCATGTTTATATGTCCCGCTATAAATGTTTTTATGTGCGGTGACATTAACATACGCCAATAAACCCTGTCAAGAAATATGTAAAGTGACGTTGACCAATCAGTTGAGGCCTGGTCTTACTGATCCAACGGCTTAAAGCCTTGCTTCTTTTTAAAATTATGATGCGTATCAACCACGCGCACTGTGCCAGAACGTGAACGCATAACAATCGTTTGCGTGCGTGCTGATCCTGGGCGGCGTTTAACGCCTTGTAACATTGCGCCGTCAGTTACGCCTGTGGCGCAGAACATGACGTTTTCAGGCTTGGCAAGTTCGTTTAATGTGTATGTTTTATCAAAGTCAGTAATGCCGCAGCGTTCTGCGCGGGTACGTTCAACGTCATTTCTGAACACTAAGCGTCCAAGCATTGCACCGCCTGTACACTGAAGCGCCGCCGCTGCAAGTACGCCTTCTGGTGCGCCGCCTGTGCCCACATAAAGGTCAATGCCTTTATCAGGATCTGTTGTCGCGATAATCGCGCTGACATCACCATCTTGGATCAGGCTGATACGTGCGCCAGCAGCGCGGACGCTGTTGATTAAGTCTTGATGGCGCGGACGGTCAAGGATGCAGACCATTAATTCTTGGACATGCGCGTCTTTTTCCTTGGCGAGCTTTTTTAAAATATCTTCAATTGGCGCGTCGAGGTCTAATATATCTGGGTTAACGCCAGGGCCGACAGCGATTTTCTCCATATATGTGTCAGGGGCATTGAGAAAGCCGCCTTTATCAGCAAGGGCAATACAGGCGAGGGCGTTCATGCCGCCATGCGCAGTGATTGTTGTGCCTTCTAATGGGTCAAGGGCGATATCAATTTCAGGGCCGCCGCGACCATTGCCGACTTCTTCACCAATATAAAGCATCGGCGCTTCATCGCGTTCGCCTTCACCAATAACAACGCGGCCTCTGATCCGTAGGCTATTGAGCGCGCTGCGCATTGCGTCAACGGCTGCGGCATCGGCGGCTTTTTCATCGCCGCGCCCTATAAGTAGGGATGCTGCCAAAGCTGCAGCTTCGGTAACGCGCGCCGCTTCAAGGGCGAGGTTGCGATCCATCATAAAGTTTTCAATTTCACGGTTATAGTTTTCATCGTCTTGACGTTGCGCTGTCGCGTTCATAGCATGTTTCCTGACTTAATCATGATTAAGAATCTAAATTTGATCGCATTATATCGTCATTATCGAGGAAAGTATGCGATTCAGTCTCGCTTTATTCACGCGCTGTGGATTATTCGTCAGACTCGATGCCTTTACCCAGCAATTCTATATGAGAGAGTATGGCGTTAAACGGTGCGTTTTCGCCGTTTGCGCGATAGAGGTAAGAGAGGATTTCAGCAATCGCGGTAAAGGCTTCTGACGGGATGGGAGAATCCATCTCAAAGCTATACAGCATCTCGGCAAGAGCGCTGTCTTTCCTGACTTTGATGCCGTTTTCATAGGCGAGCTGTAAAATTTGCTCGGCAATAATGCCCCTGCCGGTGGCTTTGATGGATGGTAGATAGCCCTTTTTAATGCCTTCGGACAATGCGATGGCTGTCTGGTTTTTAGGTATTTTGCTTATGTTTGAGTGTGTTAGCTCATTTTTATCATCGTCGTCGGCCATTGGCACAGATCCTGCACATGTAAAAGCGGGTTTAATACGTTTATTACAAAGTTTGGCACGAGGACCGTTAAAATGACAATAGAAAATCTAGCATTATTTAAAGCAGTCGGCGCAAAAATGAAATATTTGAATGTGCGTCAGCAAGTTTTAGCACAGAATATAGCGAACGCAGATACAGCGGGCTATGTGCCTAAAGACCTTACAGAGGTTGATTTCGGCAGCGTTTTATCAAAAATCGGTGGCCAGAATAAAATGCGTATGGATACATCATCGGGCAGCCACATGACATCCAAAGATAAAATGGGAGAGGTTAATGCACGCGATCAACGTGTGTCCTATGAAGCAACCCCTTCAGGTAACGCGGTCAATATAGAAGAGCAGCTTGTAAAGTCTAACCAAGTTCAAATGGATTACACGATGATGCTGAACTTAATGAAGAAGCAAGTAGGTATGATGAAGACAGCAATTGGCGCAGCGGGATCATAATAAATAAAAACAATGAGATAAATAGATAGTTGCGCCGATAGAGCGCGTAAGAAGACAAGAATAATAGAGAGGTCATAAAATGTCACAGTTATACGATACAATGCAAATTTCATCACAAGGTATGCGCGCGCAGTCAACACGTGTGCGGGTTATATCAGAGAATATTGCTAATGCAGGGACGCTGCCTAAAACCGCAGATGAAATGCCATACCAGAAACAACATGTTGAGTTTAAAAACGTGATGGATCGAGAGCTAGGCCACAAGATTGTTAAAGTTGATGATGTGAGAACGTCAAAAGAGCCTGAGTTTGATTTGAAATACATGCCAAGTCACCCTGCTGCGAATGAAGAGGGCTATGTCCGTGCGCCAAAGATCAACACATTGGTGGAAATGATGGATGTACGTGAAGCGCAGCGTTCATATGAGGCGAATATTGGTATGTTTGACCAATCACGTAATATGGCGATGCGTACAATAGATTTGTTACGTTAAAGAAATATGGTATAATAAAATAGGTAAGCCGTTGAGGAGAAGATAATGGCCATAGAAGGTGTAATGAATGTAGCGCAAGCTGCGAATATATATTCGAACTCGGCAAAATCTGCCGGTACGCAGAGCGTTGCCTCAGCGTCAGGGGATAGTTTTGGCGATATGCTGCGCGAAGCTACCGAGCAGTCGATTGATACCATGCATGAAGGCGAACGTATGTCAGCACGTGCTGTAATGGGTGATGCAGATCTAACGGATGTTGTGCAAGCTGTAACCGCGGCGGAAATGACGTTAAGTACAGTAACCGCGGTTCGTGACCGTATGATTTCAGCCTATCAAGAAATCCTTAGAATGCCGATTTAATAAAATCAGCCATTATTAAGCTAAGCAACGCCCAAAACACCCGTTTTTTGGGCGTTTTTCACAGGGAGTAACCTTGATTGTTTACGGCGCTGTGCGGGGGGGCACATATATCACATATATACCGAATGCTATCTAAGACTTACATTTGTGCTTACATTTGTAAATGTAGGGATAGGGGATAAGTCCGATATTCGGGATGACTTAAAAATCACACTCAGGTAATCTTTACCCATGGAACAAGCTGAAGTTATAGAATCTATCCGCGAAGCCATTTGGCTTACCATTCAAATTAGTACACCAATTATGTTGGTGGGCTTGGTTGTTGGTGTGATGATTGCCTTGTTGCAAGCATTGACACAGGTTCAAGAAATCACTTTGGTGTTTGTACCAAAAATCCTCGCGATTTTTATGGCGATTTTCTTTTTGCTGCCAAGCTTTTCTTTACTAATGATTGCGTATATGGAGCGTATCGCCGACCGCATAATTGGGGGCGGCTGAGTATGTCAGAACTGCAAAGCTTTATTACGCAGGGCGTCTTTGCTTTTATCCTTACATTTGTTCGTGTCGGTACGGCGTTGATGATTATGCCGGGCTTAGGCGATAGCATTGTGCCGCAGCAAGTTCGCCTATACATAGCCCTCGGATTTGCGTTGGTTTTATTTCCCGTGACATCCGCTTATATGCCAACGCCGGTACCCAGTTCTTTCTTGTTATTTTTGCTGATTGGCTTTGAATTTCTCACGGGGATGTTCATTGGCACAATTGCACGTATATTGACATCCGCATTAGATATTGCCGGTATGATTATGTCGATGATGCTTGGCCTTGGTAATGCGCAGCTGTTTAATCCGCTTATGGCGTCACAAGGTTCGTTGATTGGCGCGTTTCTATCTATATCGGGGGTGACGTTATTATTCGTCACCAATATGCACCATTTATTACTGATGGGAATTTTTGAAAGCTACCAAGCTTTCCCTGTTGGGCAACTGCCAGAGGCGCAATCCATGGGAGAAATGGTTGCTAAGGTGGTTTCTTCGGCATTTCGCATTGGCATTCAAATGTCGATACCATTAATTGTTATTGGCACAGTCATGTATACAGGCATGGGCGTTTTGGCGCGTATTATGCCGCAAATACAGGTGTTTATGTTGGCGCTGCCATTGCAAATTTTGCTCGGTTTAATGACACTGGGCGTTACGGCTGCGGCTGCGATGCTGTTTTGGTTGCAGGAATTTGAAAACGGTATGATTTTCTTCCTCCAGCAAAGCTTTTAGGGGGCGCATTACTTTGATGCTGCTTGGTTATAATCTTAGATATTCAGCGTTTATACACTCTATATATGTAGACTATATAGAGTGTTGAGCTATTTTAAAGACGCTGATTTAAGGACTTTAGGGATATGAGTGAAGAAAACGACTCCCAGAAAACCGAGGACCCCACCCAGAAAAAGCTGGATGATGCTCGGAAAAAAGGTCAGGTGCCACTTTCGCGTGAAGTCAATAATTGGATGATTTTACTGGGAGGGACGATCATTATTGCCTTTATGTCAGGTAATTTGATGGTTGAGCTGTCGAGTTTATTCAAAACATATTTTGAAATGGCTGGGGATTTTCCAACAGCTCCTGGGGGATTAAAACACATATTGGGGGACGCCCTGTTTGAAGTCATTCGTTTGTTGACGACGCCATTTCTATTCCTTATGGCACTCGCATTTCTTGCGCCGGTTTTACAGATTGGATTCATGTTTTCACCCGAAGCGATTAAGCCTGATTTTAGCAAAATTAGTATTGCGGCAGGGTTTAAACGGCTTTTTTCTGGTCGTGCGGTTATAGAATTTCTAAAGGGGCTTTTAAAAATTATCGTTGTTGGCGCCATCGGCGTCATTCTGGTCGCGCCTTATATGGACGGGGTGGATCATATGGTCGGCATGCCGATGCTTGATACTGTGGAGGAGCTACGCCATATTACTTTACGCGTTTTGTCTGGCATGCTTTTTGCGCTATTGATCGTGACGATTATTGATGTTGTTTACCAGCGCTATGCGCATCAGCAGAAAATGATGATGACCTTCCAAGAAGTCAAAGACGAACATAAGCAAAGTGAAGGTGACCCCCATATGAAAGCGAAGCTTCGTCAATTGCGTCATCAGCGCTCACAGCAACGTATGATGCAAGCCGTGCCTGGTGCGGACGTCGTTATCACTAACCCGACGCACTTTGCGATTGCGCTTAAATATGATCCAGAAGCCATGGATGCACCGAAGGTCATTGCTAAAGGCGCAGATAATATGGCGCTTAAAATTCGTGAGATTGCCAAAGAGCATAAAATTGAGATCGTTGAGAATAAACCGCTCGCACGTTCTTTATATGACCTCGTTGAGATCGAACAGGATATTCCCGTTGAGTTATATAAAGCCGTGGCTGAGATCATCAGTTACGTGTTCAAAAAGCGTAACTAATAATGTGTTAAACATAAAAAAACCGGCTGAGATTGCCGGTTTTTTGCATTTTTTTTTTTCGTAGAACTCGGCCTAAGATTTATAACTGCAGAGTATTACAGCGTTTGGTTAGGGCAGCTTTTATTTGCGCATCTGAAAGAAGTGATGTTCTCTGGTAAAAGGTGGTTCACCTCTTCGACCTGAACATGTTTTCTCATGCCTTCTGGGCCACTACGTGCCATACCAATGTTGCCACGGACCATCTCTTCTAAGCCTTCACCAGTAACAGCAATAACATTATTGGCGTCTTCTTTTTCAAACATTGAGAATAAAGCATGTTGTGCTCCACCTGAATATTTTGATGTTAGGCACGAGCTTTCAAGGCCGTATTTGTCTTGAAGCTGTTTTTGGAAGATGTGACATGCTTTCTTATAAGAATCTTGTGTGTAGCCGTGAATGTTTTGTGCGTACAGGCTGTTATCACTGCCGTGTTCCATATGGACAACATCAATCATGTCGACAAAGAATATGTTTGCATCTTGATCTTCTGCTGCTTTAATTAAGCTGCTAACTCTTTCGGCTGCATTGAGGCTGTCGATTAGGTTTTCTGCAAAAACAACGTAAACGTCTTTTTGCGCGAGCTTGGCTATTTTATTAAATGAATTTTCCATTATATACTCCGTTTGAAACCATAATAAATTTTCCGCATCATAGGCTCGAGGTGTAATATGTCAAGAGATGTTTGCGTTGCTCTGCAGCAATTGTCTGCTTGATGCATTGATATAGGCACGTTCATCGTTGATGGTGAATTATTTTGTGAATGAAAGTAATACTTGGCAGCTTCAGTGTAAAAAAAAGACACCTAACGTGATATTTTGAGGCTCTCATATTCACAATTATAACAGAGTATACGGTTAGTTTTATGAACACGACGCCAGACCATAAAGATTTCATCACACGTCAGCACCGTAATGTGGACCAAGCGACCGTAGATAATCAAAAAGAGCCCAGAAAATGCTCTTTAATGTTGATTGTCTGGGGGGTGTTAAGTGTATTTTTCTTCATTCTTCTTGGGGCGCTGACATACGAAATTTATAATGTGCGCGCGTTGCCGTTGAATGATTTGCGCGTTTTGGTCGCGATTTGGCTGGTGAGCGTTGTTGGTCTTGTCATCTTTGCGAGCCGTATGAAATATGTTCTTTTGAACCCGTATCACAGCTTCGATACGAAAGTTCTCGATTCTGTGCTTGAGGGTAGCCGCGGCGCGCGGCTGGTGACTGACCCGTCTGATAAAGCCATTTATTATAACAGGCGTTTTCAAAAGCTCTGTAAGGGCATGGGCGTGCCGGGCCTTGATGCTTTATCGAAGTTATTTACGCAGAACGACCAAGCGCGGACGCATTTTGCCTCACTCGCAGATAGTGCGCATCGTGGCTTAGAAGGATCAATTGATTTACAAACAACTTTGGATGGTCAGGATTACTGGTTTTTAGTCACTGCGCAACCTGTACAGAATTGGGCAGGCTATATTCATTGGCGCATTGATGACGAGACACAAAAATATTATGCCCGTCAAGCCAAGGATGAAGAGCGCGAGAAATTAATCGATTTCACGGATAATGCACCAGTGGGGTTCTTCTCTGTTAATGAAGAGGGGCGCTTTATTTTTGCCAATGCGACCTTTGCACGCTGGCTTGGGGTTGATTTAGATACTTTATTTAATGATGTGGTTTTACACTCTTTTTTAGAAAACATACCCGTTGATGCGCATCCTTACGATATTATATCTGGCGGCGGCGCGCGCCAAGTGGCGGAAGTGTGCTTAAAAGGCCCGGCAGGCAAGATATTTAAAGCATCTGTTAGCCAAACGGTTGTGATGAACGATGATAAAAATGTGCGTACTCGTGCGGTTGTCCATGATATATCCGCTGAAAGTGCGATGCGCCATGCGTTGAAGCTGTCCGAAGATCGTTTCGCGCGCTTTTTCGAAGAGGCGCCTTTGGGGATTATTATGATCGACCCTGAACATAGAATCCAAGACAGTAACAAAGCTTTTTCTGAGCTTACAGGCTACGACACACAAAGCGTTAAAGGGGCCGAGTTCCTTTCATTTATACATGAAGATGATCGCCGTGCGATGACGCAGCGCTTATCAAAAGTAAGTGCCTGCGACAATGTTGAAGTTATGCAAGATGTTCGCTTGAAACTTGTTTGCGCTAATGATGAAACGCAAGATGATAAATATGTGTATTCGATTGTTTATGGGCGCCACTTTGCGTCACTGCAAGGTGATGACAACATTGTCCTGCATTTTCTTGATACATCAGAGAAGAAGTCACTGGAACAACAATTTGCGCAGTCACAAAAAATGCAAGCTGTTGGTCAGCTTGCTGGCGGCGTGGCGCATGACTTTAACAATTTGTTGACGGCGATGATTGGCTTTTGTGATTTGCTGCTTTTACGTCATAAGCCGGGCGACCCATCGTTCCAAGATATCATGCAGATTAAGCAAAATTCAAATCGCGCATCCAATCTGGTGCGCCAGCTTCTCGCATTTTCACGTCAGCAGACATTGCGCCCGAAGGTGCAGGATGTTACCGATATTTTGACCGAAGTATCGCATTTAGTGCGCCGTTTACTTGGGGCAAATGTGGAACTTGAAATGACGCATGGTGAGAGCCTTGGTCTTGTACGCGTTGACGGCGGACAGATGGAGCAGGTTATTATTAACATGGCCGTTAATGCACGTGATGCGATGGATGGCGCAGGGCGCTTGAAAATTGATACGTCACATTTTTCGAACCGTAAGGCTGTAAAAATTGGTGATGATGAAATGGAGCCAGGTCACTGGGTCAAGATCACAATATCAGATACAGGTAGCGGCATATCACCAGAGGTCATGGAGCGTATTTTTGAGCCCTTCTTTACCACGAAAGACGTTGGTAAAGGTACTGGGCTTGGTCTTGCTACGGTTTATGGCATTATTCGCCAAACAGGTGGCTTCCTTGATGTTGATAGCGTCGTGGGTGAGGGTACAAGCTTCATTATCTACCTGCCTGTTGCGCAGGAAGTTGATGATAGCGAGGATGATATTGCGGATGTTACGGTTGAGAGCCGCCAAGCGGATGATGCACCTAAGCCTATGGATCTAACGGGTACGGCAAAAATTCTATTGGTTGAGGATGAAGATGCTGTACGTAACTTCTCTGAGCGGGCACTGAATAATAAGGGGTATGACGTTGTCGGAGCTGATTGCGGTGAGAGCGCAATAGAAATGATAGAGGAGCACGGGATAGACACTTTTGATTTAGTGATCACAGACGTGATTATGCCGAATATGGACGGACCAACCCTTGCCAATAAAATCCGTGAGATTAGCCCTAAGATGAGAATCATTTTTGTATCTGGTTACACCGAGGAAAAATTAAAAGAGCATATGGGCGAAAATATATACTTCCTGCCTAAGCCTTTCTCATTGAAGCAGCTTGCAGAAAAAGTCAAAGAAGTGCTGAGCTGAGTATAAAAAAACAAAAAGAGAACATTTGTCCTTGTCAATGTTCTCTTTTTGTTTTACTCTAGATAGATAGAACAAATTAAGAACAAATGCGTTTTGGGCAGATGTTTGATCAGTTGATTTGGTAAAGATTTATGGGGACGTGTTGGGCTAGAGGCCTTAATAACATTGTCTCTTATGTGGAACTATGCAATCTAGTAAGGAGAATATTATTATGGCCGTTACACAATTAAAAGCGCAGGATAACATGACAAAAAACACAGCAGAAAAGCAAAAAGCATTAGACGCAGCATTAACGCAGATTGAAAGAGCTTTTGGTAAAGGGTCTATCATGAAGCTTAATGGTGATGAAAACCCCATGCAGACTGCATCGATCTCTACAGGGTCAATTGGTCTTGATATTGGTTTGGGTATTGGCGGTTTGCCATGTGGGCGTGTTACAGAAATTTACGGCCCTGAAAGCTCTGGTAAAACGACATTAGCGCTGCATGTTATTGCAGAAGCACAGAAAACGGGCGGCACATGCGCGATTGTTGATGCGGAACATGCGCTTGATCCTTCATATGCGGCGAAGCTTGGCGTTAATGTTGATGAACTGCTGATCTCTCAGCCTGATACAGGCGAACAAGCTCTGGAGATTGCGGACACATTGGTGCGTTCTGGCGCGATTGATGTTCTGGTTGTAGATTCCGTTGCGGCGCTTGTACCGAAAGCTGAATTAGAAGGCGAAATGGGGGATACTCATGTTGGCTTGCAGGCACGTTTGATGTCACAAGCTTTGCGTAAACTTACGGGGTCTATCTCACGTTCACGAACGGTTGTTATTTTTATTAACCAAATTCGTATGAAAATTGGCGTTATGTTTGGTTCACCTGAAACAACAGCAGGCGGTAACGCACTTAAATTCTACTCTTCAGTACGTTTAGACATTCGCCGTATTGGTCAAATCAAGAACCGTGATGAAATCGTTGGTAACCAAACGCGGGTCAAGGTTGTCAAAAATAAAATGGCACCGCCATTCCGTCAGGTTGAGTTTGATATTATGTATGGTGAAGGCGTGTCGAAGATGGGCGAAATCCTTGACTTGGGCGTATCAGGCAACCTGGTCGAAAAATCAGGGGCGTGGTTCTCTTATGATGGGCAGCGTATTGGCCAAGGCCGTGAAAATTCAAAAACGTTCTTGAAAGAAAATCCTGAAATAGCAATGAAAATTGAAAACGAAATCCGTGCAAATGCAGGTTTGCTTTCAGAAGCATTATTGGTTGGCCCATCTAATGATGGAGAAACAGTGGATGCTGAGACTGGTGAAGTTAAAAAAATTAAGGCATCGAAGGCAGATAAATAATAGATGCGCCGCCTTTACATGGCTTTAAAGTTTGTAATGTTAAAAAGGAGCTTGTTAAAAGCTCCTTTTTTTTATGCTATTCAATTTTGTGTGCCCTTAGAAATCAACGCATTTACCTTTTAATTCCCAGTCGCCATAGCGTGTAGGCTCAGGGCCGTTTTTGCGCCCGCCAAATTCATCCTGTTTTTTACTTTGTTGCGCGCTCGCTTTGCCCTGTTCGCCTATGGGCGTTGTTAACAGCTCGGGGCTCTGATTTTCAGCTGCATTATCTATGTTTTTTTGATTATTCATTTTTTATAGCCTTATATTACCCATTTCCTAGTGATTTTCTTATTGTAACACTATATATAGGTGTGAGGAGAAAAATAATGAAGATTTTGAAGCCTTACAGAGCGCGAATTGATGCATTAGATAAGCAGCTTATCGATTTATTTGTTGAGCGTTTTCAAGTTATTAAAGAGGTCGGCCATTTAAAAGCGCGCGAAAATATTGATGCGATCTTACAAGATCGCGTTGATGAAGTACGCAATAATGCAGTTACCATGGCAGATGGTGAGATTGACCCCGCGTTCATATATAGGTTATGGACAGACATTATTAAATATAGTTGTGATTTAGAAGAAGACATTAAGACGTCTTATAAGGATAGTAAAACGGCATGAAAAATTCAGCGCAGCGCGGGCGTAATACCCGATCTAAAAATCAAAATGACATTTTATGGCCACGGCAAGTTGCTCTTTCTATATTGGATAGCTTTTGGAAGGGGGAGAAGTTCCTAGACGCTATATTTGACTCGCATGATGACTTCCTTGATTTGGATAGCCGTAACAGAAATTTCGTAAGGATGCTTGTGACGACGTCGATACGCCGCAGCGGACAGATTGAAGACATTATGCGTCGTGGCTTTAGTAACCCGAAACAAAAAATGTCACCGCCCATCGTGCGTATGGTATTCCATTTGGCGATTGCACAGATTGTCTTTATGAACGTGGCAGACCATGCTGCGGTAAATACATCGGTTGATTTGGTTACGCGGGTTGGTGCGGAGCGTGCTAAGGGGTTCCTTAACGCTGTGCTGCGTAAGGTTGTACAAAATGGTAAGCAGTGGACAACAGAACAAGATATTACACGCCTCAATATGCCGGAATGGCTTTTGGACGTTTGGACTGCAGATTACGGCAAAGAGGTCGCGTTGGAAATCGCGCAAGCAAGCCTTGCCGAAGCCGCATTAGATATTAGCGTTGTTGATCCGATCGATCGTGATGGCTGGGCGGAGTCTCTTGAGTGTGTGACATTGCCGAATGGTACGCTGCGCCGTAGCGAAAATGCCCTGATTCCTGAATTGCCCGGCTTTGATGATGGTGCTTGGTGGGTGCAGGATGCTGCGGCGGCTTTGCCTGTGCGCTTGATGGGAGATTTGAATAACAAACGGGTCGCTGATTTATGTGCTGCGCCCGGCGGTAAAACCATGCAGATGGCTGCTGCAGGGGCAGAGGTTTATGCTGTTGACCGTTCCGCTCTCCGTTTAGAACGCCTGAAGGAGAATGTTCACCGTGTCAGATTAGATCGTAGTGTGATTTGCGAGGTGTCTGATGGTGAATTATGGGATGCGCCTGAACTGCTTGATGCTGTACTGCTTGATGCGCCATGTACGGCGACAGGAACATTGCGCCGCAACCCAGATGCGATGTGGCTTAAGAAAAGCGAAGATGTGGCATCTATGGTTAAAATCCAGCGTGCATTATTAAACCGCGCGACACAGATGCTGAAGCCTGGTGGAACGTTGCTTTATTGTACGTGTTCTTTGCAAAAAGATGAGGGCGAACGCCAGTTAGAGGCGTTCTTGGAAGATCATAAAGACTTTAATGTGCAGCCAATAACACCTGTTGAAGTGCCGGAGCTTGAACATGCAATCACGGATGAAGGCTACTTGCGCATACTGCCACATTACTGGGCGGATTATGGCGGAATGGATGGGTTTTTCATTGGCCGTTTAGTTAAAGACGTTTAAAAAGCCGTTGGTTGGTCAGAAAGCTTTGTCTTAGCGAATATGTTCGCCAGAGTTAAAGTTATTTTCCATGACCTTTTGTGCTTGTCGTGGATCCGTACGGCTATATGCGGCCATGGCTTTTGATATGTTCCCATCGGAAACGATGCGGCTAGAGCCCCGTAGTGGCTGAGAGAGTAAGTAAAAGTTCATGTAATCTTTTTTACTAACATCAAGTGCAATACAAATGATCGCAAGGCCCTTGCCGTAAGGCTGTCTGAGAATGTCTTTTACAAGGCCTGGGTCAAGTTTGCTCATTACAGCTAGCTGCGCTATAAATGATCTGAACTGTTTACGGCGTAGGTGGCGTGTCATAAGGTCAATAGTCAACTCACCATTTTGTTTGTATCTGAGCGCAACCTTATACTCTTCATCATTTTTACTCATGAGTTCAGTTTCTAAGAACGCATCTTTGTGAGAGATAACCCTGAGGCTTTCATCGCTTTCAGTACCGCCATCTCCGACGTAACCGCTTTCATAAGCGTCCATGGGCTTGGTGCTCATTGCTTCACCGGATGATATTTCGGATGAAATTTCGCTGATTGCCTTATTTAGCTCTTCGCTTGTGTAGTTATATTTCTTTTGTATGGCTTGCTGCAGCGCTTCACCAACATGCTGATAAATATCTATGATGATTGACTGCGATAATTCATCGCGGCCGATTAGGCTATTGGCAAGGAAGTGTTCTTTCTTTGCCCTTTCTGCAATTTTTTTGCCTGAGTACTGGGTCAGGCGAATATTGAAATTTTTGAGAAGCTCATTATAGGTATGGCTATCACTGGTCTCGGACAGTTTATTAATGATGGCGTCGTCAAGACTGCGTCGGCGTGCGATGCTACGCCAGTGGTCCTGTTCCTTTGTATTGATAAGGTAGACGAGGTCGTCATCATTCAAAGATACGGAGTTTTCTAGAATAGGGCGTGCAACCGTGATTTCATCATTTGCGAGCGCGCGAGCGAGCTTGTTCGGCGCGTCATCAATAACAGATATACGGTCAGAGATTGCGGCTTTTAACTTTTCTTCGGCGTCTTTGATCAGGGCGAGGAGGATTTCAGTAACAAGCTCTTGCTCTTGTTCTGTAATGTTATCCTCAGTCAGTATTTCTTCAACAACATCTGAAATTCGGTTTTGAGAAAATACCGTGCCAAAAATATCTTGTTTGTATTCATTGTAGACGTCATGGAGTTTGACCATGAGGTGTCCAAGGTTTTCTGATTTTTCTAGTAAGGAAAAGTCCATAAATAATTCACTCTTTTTATTGTTCTAGTGCGGTTACTGCTGCGTTGCCAATAGAATGATCACGCATCGTCTGCTCACTAGTTTGAAGTACACACACTCATCATTCTATTAGTTAAACCTTATTAATCTCTTAATATTTGCGATTATATTGAAAGTTTATAATTAAATTATCGGATATTTATATAAAATTTTATGTAATGAGCCGTATGCGAGAAGGTGCGACGTGTGCTGTGTTGTGGGGGAATAATGCGCGTTAATATGCGTCGATAACAGATTTCGAATAAAAAACGCCGACAAAATTTATTGTCGGCGTTTTGAAAATTATGTGGCGTAAATTAAATTACGCTGCTTTCTTGTCTTCTTTTGCAAGTGCTGTCTCAGCTTGTTTTGCGATAGATGCAAAGCCTGCTTCGTCATGAATTGCAATGTCAGAAAGAACTTTACGGTCAAGATCGATGCCCGCAAGTTTAACGCCGCACATAAAGCGTGAGTATGTCAGGCCGTTTAGACGTGCAGCAGCATTAATGCGCTGAATCCAAAGGCGACGGAAGTCACGCTTTTTATTACGACGGTCGCGATATGCATATTGAAGATTCTTCTCAACGCGTTGTACCGCTGTTCTGAAACAGTTTTTTGCACGACCTCGTGCACCTTTCGCCATCTTAATGATTTTGCGGTGACGGGCATGTGCTGTGGTTCCACCTTTAACTCTAGCCATTATTTGCCTCCATTTTCAGCAGTTTTCTTATGGGCCGCTTTGTTTTTATTTTTACGGCCGTACGGAAGCCAGCTACGTAGAACGATACGCGCGTCAACATCACTGAGTGTAGTGGTGCCACGTGCCTTACGTTTCATTTTTTTTGATTTATTCATCATCATGTGGCTTGTGAAAGCTTTACCAGCTTTTACGCGGCCAGAACCAGTGATTTTGAAGCGTTTCTTCACACTGGATTTGGTTTTCATCTTCGGCATTTTACTCTCCTTAAAGAAGGTTAGAATTTAATTGAAAGTGATTGAGGCATGCCAAGTTAGCCAAACCACTCCATTCGAACAGCGATTTATATCTCCGTTATGGGGGAGAGTCAATAAAATAAGTTAAGTTTAATCTATTATCTTATAACAGGAAGAAAGCTAGAGCTGACCTCTATTAGCTTCGCAGTGCTCATATCGGCAATTACGGTTTTTGCAATCCTAATACGTTCCGACGCATCTATGCGCGAGACGTTGTGAAAGGCGTTTTGTGTACTATCTTTTCCGCTTCTACCAAAATTAGCACCGTGCCTCGCTTTTTGTTCTGCATATTCTTTTATATCATCATCATTTACTTCGTTGAGGATATAAGCAAACAAATGGGCATAATCATCAGCTAGTTTTATTTTGAGTGGTAGGTCGAGATCAAAGCCGATGTCGTTCATATGCTCGCGCACTATTTGTGCGGTGGACTCGCTGAGTGAGGCTTGCTCACAGACGGGGTTCATGGCACTAAAAATGCTGACTAATAATTTTGCCGCGGGTAGGGGGCTGATGGATGAAGTCATGATGTATCCTTTAATATATTTCTTGCTTTAAATTTTTTGCCACTGTGATAATCCCGTTGCCTGATAGGTAGGAAATGAACTTATTTGCCTGCGCATCTACGGATTTATAGTTCGGTGTGGTCGCTTGTGCTGTGAAATGCTGTGAGGCCGCCTTAAAGGCCTGCGTATATAGTGTGGCGTATTCATCAGCCGTGATAATCTCAAGCGGCGTTTTTATATCAAAGCCATTTTGTTCGATAATGTCAGTAACGCAGGCGTTTAGACTTTTGTTCTTCCGCTGCGTCTTATCGTTCATATAAGCGGTATTAAACACAGTGGATAGTAAGGCGATGCTCGTTTGTTTTGTCGGACGCATAAGAAAAGCTCTCTATTTAAATATAGAGAGCTTTATAGCATTTAAAAATGACGAGAGTCAATGTATATGTAAAATTAGGCTTTAACAGTTTCTGCAATCGGCGCAACATATTGAACGGTCATATCCCAAGGGAAGTGTATCCAAGTATCTTGAGAGACCTCTGTGACAAATGTATCAACAGTTGGGATGCCTTTTTCTTTGCCGTAAATGGCCGCGAAATGCGCTTTTGGTAAATGTTCGCGGGCGATTTTGAATGTGCTGCCACTATCAACTAAGTCGTCAATCACTAACCAGCCTTCACCGTCACCAGCTGCTTCTGGGCCTTTTAAGACGCTTGCTGCACGTTGATTGTCATGGTCGTAGCTTGAAATGCAGTATGTTTCGATAAGGCGAACGTCCAGTTCACGGGCGATAATACATGCAGGAACCATTCCGCCACGGGTAATCGCGACAATGCCTTTCCATGGGCCGCTATCGACGAGGCGCCACGCTAAAGCTTTCGCATCGCGGTGCATTTGTTCCCAAGTGATTAGAAATTCTTTATTCGACATAATCTATTTTCCTTCGTGGCATGTAAAAAAGGCTCAAATTGATGAGCCTTTTAATAGCATAATTTTCACAAATGTGAAGAAAAAATTTTGATTTAAGCGACTTTCTTAGCACAGGAGGAAAGCTCTGCGGAGTAATCATGCAGGGTTTCAACATGGCTGAGAACGCTGCGCGCGAGGACATCAGGATTATAGCCCCCCTCCATTACGGAGACTAGGCGGCCATTGGCGTGCTTGGCCGCAATATCAAGCAGGCGCATCGTCATCCAATCAAAGTCTTTTTCTACTAAAAGCTGACGGCCTGGTGCGTCGTTAAATAACGCATCTGCAGGTGGGTCATCTTTATGCGCGTCAAAACCTGCAGAAATCAGAATAAGCTCGGGCTTAAACTTTTCTAATGCAGGGATGATCTCATCGTTAAACGCGGCGTAATAAAGCTCTGTTGGCGCCATTGTTGGCATAGGGTAGTTCAGAACGCGGTCTGTCTTCACAGTGTTCTCATCTTTATTATAAGGCCAGATGTCGCTTTCTTGGAATGAGATGAATAGAGTGTCATTGCCGTTATGTTCCAGAATCTCTTGTGTGCCGTTGCCGTGATGAACGTCAAAATCAAGAACTGCGACGCGCTTTAGGCCGTAATGTTCAATAGCATGGGTTGCGGCAATCGCCACATTGTTAAAGACGCAAAACCCCATTGAGCTATCGCGCAGTGCGTGATGCCCCGGTGGCCGGCCTGCGGCAAAGGCGACTTTATAAGTGCTGTTATCGCTCAACACTAAATCAACAGCTTTGACAGCCCCGCCTGCTGAGCGGCGGGCGGCGTTTAATGAACCAGAAGACAGAATAGTGTCTTCATCAAGGTTCACAGTGCCTTGTGAGGGAATAATGTTTTTGACTTTGTCGAGGTAGCTTTCGCTGTGACAAAGCAAAATGTTTTCATCGCTAGCGAGGGGCGATTCATAAAAATCAAATACGCTGCGTTTTGCGCTATTGTTTAAGGCCTCTTGCACTTTTTCAAGGCGGATACGGTTTTCTGGGTGTTTATCACCAGTGTCATGCTCTAGGCATTCTTTATGTGTAATAATGGCTATGGACATTGTTATCTCACTTTTTGTCTATCTTACAATATGATCCAGATACTAAGTTACTATGGTTTTTTTGGAATGAGGCTGTCGCGCTTTGTGACGCTAATATTTTTATCCTTTATGCCATACATAACAAGCGTTGAACCAATATTATTGCCTTCCATCAACAGCACATCTGCGCTTTGCGCTGTCATAAAGCGGTGCGCAAGGGAATCTGCGCTGTTTACGCCCCATATAAGGTGCCCTGTGCGCATAGAGGCGTGGCTGTCTTGAATCACTTTATCGGCAATCACATAATGTGCTTGCTGATATAAATTGGCATCATCAGTAAGGGCAATAAGCGGCTCTGCCTTTATGCCTGTAATATTGCGAAAGGTTGAGTAATTGGAGTTGACGAAGCATAAACCATTAATGCCAGAGGCCTTATTGACGGAGAGGTAGACATCGCCATTATGGTGATTTATGGCACTGCTAATATTATCCATTAACGTGTCTGTATCGTACGATAAGGGCGTTTTTGCGGTTTTATTATAGCTTTCAATCCGCGTACGAATGGCTTTTAAATCAGCTTTGGCCGCACATCTTGCGTTAAGGCTTGGGTTATTTAGCTCTGGGCGGGGCGTGAGGCTGTTAAATAAGGCATTATCCATATCGTAAAGAACTTTATTTAGGCGCTCTGCACCAATTTTGTTCTCATAGAAATAAAAGGTTGCCGCTTCGTTATTCATCGCGACAGACCACTGCACATAGTTCATTTGCCCTTGTATGGCGGTGTCTATAAGTTCGTAAAAACCGTAACTGCCCGCGCCGCGAACGCTGTGGCGGACATGGTCAGCAATGTATATATCTTCAAGGTAAAGACCTTTACCTTGTTCGGTGATGGTTTCGTTATAGGCCATATAACCAATAGGCTTTGTACCCATTTTACGGTGATAAATTAGCTGTATGTTTGCCGTAGGCTGCGCAGCTTTAATGAAGTCACGGCGTAGGGTAGAGCTGTTCCCTGTGAAGTTAGAATGGTGGTGCTTTGCTTGCCCGTCGATTAAATCAGGTAGATACTTGATGTTATTCGCATTTACGGAGCAGGCGTAAAAATCACTCGTGGAAACCATAACGGTCCTCTGATTATTTTATGTAAGTAATAATTAATAACCATAATTGCAAATGATTTCAATGTTTTTTTAATATGAGGGGATGTGCTTTGATTACGCCATGGTCTCGCCAGTATTGGTGATAATGATATTTTCAATGCGCCAGATTTGCTTGTCATCTTGCAATACACGGAAAATAACCAAGCTTTCTTTGCCTTTATCATCGGTCATATTTACTTTTTGTATGACCATACCATTGACGGTGTTACGCCCCATATATTTATATGAGTTGTGATTGAACAACAAGCGCATGTTCTGACGAACGTCACGCCAATAGAGTTTCGGCGTACCGTATTTTTCTTGGCCACGCATGCTAATCAGGTGATAGGCTTCCGTGGCATCTCGTGCCTTGATGGCTTGCACATGAGAGTCAATAAGCGCATGTACAGGGTCGGCATATAGAGGCGCTGTCGCGTATGATTTGAATGGGGCGGCAGGCGCATCTGCTGCGAGGGCTTGCAGAGAAAATGCTGCCATAAAGAATAATGCGCTTAATACCGCGATGATGTATCTGGGCATTAAATCTGAATAACAAATGACTTTACTGCGCCCTTCTGGCATGGTTATCTCGTCCTTATATTAACCTGTAGACTCATTTATAATGGTATCGAAATATGATTAAAACACCGTTAAGATTTCCGCTGAAAACACTGACTCTGTCGCTGTGTATTTTGTGCGGCTTTGCAATGGTTTATATGCCGCGTATAGCACTTGCGCAGGGTAATGCCGCGCAGTTTGTTTATGCCTATCCGTATGATGACGGTGAGCTGGAATCTCAGCTTGGTGAAACGCCTGTGGTTATAGAGCTTTTTTCATCACAGGCTTGTATGTTTTGCCCTGTCGTTGACCGTTTCTTTTCTGATTTGAAAAAACGTACAGATTTAATATTGCTGGCGTGTCACGTCGATTATTTTGACGTCAGTAAGGGCGCGGTATCAACGCCAGAATGCTCTGAGCAGCAGCGCAGCTATGTACGTAATATCCGTGGTGCGACGATGTATACGCCGCAAATTTTCATTAATGGGCGCGAAGATTATGTCGGTTATGAGTTTGACCGTTATATTGATGAAGTTATTGCCCATTCTAAAGCCAATAAAGTACAGAAGCTTGCAGTGGAGCGCGTAAGTGGAAATAGTGATGACCCTGCGCAAGGTGTGCGTTTTGAAATTGATTTGATGCCGATAACTGATGACAAAGATAGGCGCATTAAAGACCTAGATATCTGGTCGTATATGGTTGAGAAGAATAAAGATATTGTTGTTGCTGAAGGTGCGAATAAGGATAAAAAACTATCCTATGTGAATATCGTACGCAAAAGCCAAAAAATTGGTCGCTGGGATGGCACGCCGCAGAAGGTTGGCTTTACCGTATACCCTCGTGCCGAACATGAAGGCGTCACCGTTTTGTTAAAGGATGACCTCGGCGCAATATGGGGCGCTGTGCATATCACGCTTTAGGTGGCAGTACTGTTATTCCCTGCACATTAGGTATTGACATAATGCTGGAGACATGTTAAAACGAACCCATCAAGTTATATTGAAAGGGGTTGCTGCTATGCATGCCAATAAAAAAATTATTCTCTCTTCTGTCTTTGCGCTGTCATTTGCCTTAACCGGCTGCGGCGAGGATAGTTATGAATTTGTCAATGCAGATTTAGATGATATGCGTGAAGTGAAAACGTATTTATATGAAAATATGAGCCAAAAATCAGGCTATTTATATGATGTTGAAACGGATGCTGTGTCTTTTATCTCTTATGATGATGGGACTGAGAAGAAGTTAACTGGCCGTAAGTTAAATGAGCCGCGCTATTTTGTTAAATCATACAGCGCTGACAAAGATTTAAAATTACAGTTTGAAGCCTATGCTGGTGATTTACTCTCAGAAATGCGTGAGCGCGCAAAACAGGTCGTTGACCAAGATAACGTGCCAATGACAAAATATCTGTTTTTTGCATTATCTGGAAGCGGTTCAGACTTGACAAAATATGCGGTGAGCATTGAAATGATTGATCCTTTTGGCAAAATTAAATGCTACGCTAATGGCGCAGATCCTATTGAGCGCGTCTTGCAAGAAGAAGACGATGAAAATGACATTGAACGCAAAGTTGAATATGACTTAATGGGCAATTGCATCGCTGATTTATCCGCGCAATCTAAACCAGAGCCTGCGGCGGCGCCTAAAAACAGCATGAATAATTGATCCGATTATTCACGTAAGCCAGATAAGAAAAAAGCCGTACATATGAATGTGCGGCTTTTGTTTTATCTGCGTGTTGAGTTTTGTTTACGCTATATGGACGGTGCTAGGCCGAGCGTATTTTGTTTGCGCGGCGCATTTTCTTGATAATGCTGATTTTTCACGTTAACGACATGGCTCTCGGTCAGTTTTTCAAAGTCACGGCGGAGCATCTCAATTGTAATCGGTTCACAGGTGACGCCATACAGGTCGCTATGGTGATCCAAATTCCTCAAAGCTTGCACGGCCAGTTTTTCAAGCTGTGCATTGGGCATATTGTCTTTCACTTCATAAAACAACTTCACAACAGGTCTGCCGGAAAGGTCAATATCAAGCACAGGCGCGAAAGAATAATCGTCCTCAGCCTCTACAAGGGTATAGTCTTTGCCGCAAAGCTTTTCAAAACTGTTAAAGTGTTCGATAAGCGCAGCGGGAGCATTTACACGCATCTCGCTGTGTTGGCAATCGAGGCTGATTTTTTTACCATTATTAAGGGTGGCACCAGATTTCATAGTTTGGTAATCATATGCTCCCAAAACGTAATCAATAGCAGACTCTACATATCTTGTTTTATCAAACTCCACAAACGGATGGCCTGGGTAGTCTTTGTGGAAAAAGGCCAGTGGTAAGTTCATCACGACATTAATATTTTCCAGTAGAAACCTTTGTTCTTTGCCTTCTGTATCCCAATATAACTCACTACGATCTGCGACCTCTAAACGTTCTACCGGTTTAAAATCAGCGGGCATGATAATGCCATCATCAGCGCAGTCTTGAATAATGCGTTTATTAAGCGCTACGGTCAACGCACCTATATCCGCCTCAGTTAAGTCGGGAAGGGCAATGTTTGAGCAAGCTGGGTGGCTAATCTTACTCAAAGAATTAACGGATGCGTTTGCTTGTTTTTCAAAATATGCCTTTAATGGAAGTCCCATAATCACTCGTCCCTTGTATGTATACTGCGCTTTATTTTTAATAGCTTGCAAGATCATAGTTCGAGATTATGGAAACGTCAAGCCTTTTCGAGTAATGAGGTGCGGGCATGAAAAAAGCCGTACAATTTGCTTTGTACGGCTTTGCTTATATTTGCGATGTTTGTGTTTTATTTTACAGGCGCTCAACAGGGTTAAAGCCGTAATGGTCAAGCCAGCGCACGTCACCTTCAAAGAATGTCCGGAGGTCAGGGATACCGAATTTCAGCATCGCAAGGCGTTCAATGCCGAGGCCGAAGGCAAAGCCTTGATATTCATCAGGGTCTAAGCCACAATTCTTAATGACGTTTGGATGCACCATGCCGCAGCCAAGGACTTCTAGCCAATCATCGCCAGCGCCGATTTTTAGGCCGCCATCTTTACGGCTACAGCCAATATCAACCTCTGCGCTTGGCTCAGTGAAAGGGAAGAATGAAGGGCGGAACTGCATTGGCAGGTCGTCAACTTCAAAGAATTTCTTGGCAAATTCCAGTAAGCAGCCTTTTAAATGTCCCATATTTGTTGATTTATCAATGACTAAGCCTTCGCATTGGTGGAACATTGGCGTGTGGGTGATGTCATAGTCAGAGCGATATGTACGGCCCATTGCCAAAATCTTTAAAGGGGGCTTTCTTTTGAGCATAGTGCGAATTTGTACGGTTGATGTGTGGGTACGTAAAAGTTTTTTCGCGGCCTCGCCTTCGGCTTCTGGGTCATCGGGAAGGTAAAATGTATCGTGCATTTCACGCGCAGGGTGACCAATGGGGAAGTTGAGGGCGGTGAAATTGTGGAAGTCGTCTTCAATATCAGGGCCTTCTTCTAAGGTGAAGCCCATTTCAGCGAAAATTGTCGCTATTTCATCCATTGTTTGTGCAATAGGGTGCAAATGGCCTTGGCGCTCTGGGCGCGTTGATAGTGTAATATCGGCGCGTTCGCTTTCAAGGCGTTTTTTGAGGTCTTCATCTTGCAGGCGCTTGGTGCGCGCTTCTAATGTGTCGGCAATGTCGTTTTTAAGCACGTTAAGGGCTTGGCCCATTTCTTTGCGCTGTTCAGGGTCCATACCGCCGAGAGTCTTCATGACATCAGTCAGGCGGCCTTTTTTACCCAAGACTTTGACACGCGTTTCTTCGAGGCTCGCTAAGTCATTCGCGGCTTCGATCATTTCTGTTAATTCACTCTTTAATGCGACAACATTGACAGATGTGCTCATTTTTTCTCGACCTTCGTTAAATCAAAACTTCCTCTTTAAGGTGATAGAGGATATAAAAGGAAATGTAAATATTTTAACATTAATAATCCGTGTATAATGCGATTTGTTCATATAGCCGTTACCTTTGTTACTCTTATCATCCTTTGCCTAGGCGCAGCAGGGCTTTACGCCGTGCATTACGTCGGTAAGCCATCGCCGCTGAGTGCAGATAAGTTGGTTGAAGTCCCCGCAGGTTGGGGGATGAACCGTTTGGCGTATTATCTGGAACAAGAAGGCGTGATCGAAAGCGCATTGCCGTTTCGGTTTTTAGCGCGGATAAATGGCCAAAGCGGCGATTTGCGCAGCGGTGAGTTCCTGATTAAAGCGCAAAGCTCCCTTTTGGAAATTCTGGCAGAATTTACCGAGGGCATCAGCCATCAACGCCAAGTGACCTTCCCTGAAGGGGCGACGAGTTATGAAATCGTCCGTATATTAAATGAGAATGAAAACTTCACTGGGGCGGCGGTCGTAGAGATTCCCGTTGAAGGCAGCTTACTGCCCGAAACATATAACTTCACTAAGGTAGAAAGCCGCCAGCAAGTTTTAAACCGTATGCAGGCCGCGCAGGTAGAAGTGCTTGATAGGCTTTGGACGGCGCGCAGCGCTAATTTACCATTTACAACAAAGCAAGATGCTCTGGCTTTGGCCTCTATCATTGAAAAAGAAACAGGTATAGGGGGTGAACGCCGCCGTATTTCAGGCGTATTTGTAAACCGCCTTAAAATCGGCATGCCGCTGCAAACAGACCCCACCGTGATTTACGCACTGACGATGGGTAAGCATCAAAATGACGGCAAGGGGCCATTAGGACGTAGATTGCTGCGCAAAGATTTAAACATCGATTCCCCGTATAACACATACCGCTTCAAGGGCTTGCCGCCAACGCCAATCGCCAATGCAGGGGCGGCGGCAATCGAAGCGGCACTGCACCCTGAAAGTCATAATTACTTGTATTTTGTTGCCGATGGCACAGGCGGACATGTATTTTCAAAAACGCTTGATGAACACAATAATAATGCCGCTAAATGGCGTAAAATCCGCAAGGCGCAAGGGAATTAATAGCCTAACAGCAAGATGAACTCTGCTCGCTGCAGCCATTTTCCGCAACGGAGATTTCTAACATCTTGGTCAAATATTTTGCGCGGTCTTTGCACGTTGGGGCCTCTAACAGGGCTTGTTTTTCTTGGGCGGTGAAGGGGCAGATCATCGCGAGTGCCGTAATCAACATATGGTTGGGCGTTTCTTTCATGGTTTCCCAGCACGCATTTAATTGGTGGCAGGCAAAATAACGTTTGAGTAGCTGGTTGAGGCTGTCGCGGTCGAGCTTGAAGCCGTGGTCTTTATCCATATCATACGTGAAATTATTCCAAGCGACGTGTGCATTGTAAAAACCATCTGCTGTCAATGCGCTGTCAGTGATTTCAAACCTGTTTAAACCGGAAAGCATAATTTCATAACGCCCATCAGGAGTCTCATTGAAGTTTGTAATGCGCCCGACGCAGCCAATATTATAAAGCGTCGATGGTGCTAGGCCCAATTTGTCAAAGCTTTCTGCGTTACTGCGTGGCTGGATCATGCCTATAAGGCGGTCATGCTTTAGTGCGTGGTCAATCATCGCAATATAGCGCGGTTCAAATATATTTAACGGCAAGACGCCTTTGGGCAGCAGGACAACATCAGCCAATGGGAATATTGGAATTTCAGATGGTAATTTATCAAATGTGGCTGTTATAGGTGAGGATACGGCGCTTTCTCTCTTTGCTTTAACTTCTTTTATATGTCGGGCAGATGGTTGTTAGTCATCAGCAAGCTCTGCCATATCAACAATGATAGGTTTATATTTTAATATTTCAAGAAAACGTAATAAATCATGTGGGCTGAAACATATTGTTTGGGTGTTGATTAATGGGTGGACGCAAATATGCTCATGGTTAAACATGCGTGCGTCTAATACAGGGCGCACAGCACGCGCTGTGTCGTTATATAAGGCCAGTGGGGTTACAGAGCCTGGTTTGACACCTAGATTGTCCCACAGCCGCTCTGGTGAGCCAAAGGAGAAGCGCCCAAGTTCTAAATATTTGGAAAGGGCTTTTAAGTCTATTTGTGTCTGATCAAGCGCAGTCACCAAGGCCATGCGCCCCTTTTTGTCTTTCAAAAATAAGTTTCTACAGTGGCCGCCAGCAATGATTTTATTAATTTTTGAGCTTTCCGCCACTGTGTGGACCGCCTCGTGGTGGTGTATTTCATGGTGAATGTTTAATTCATCAAGAAAGTGGATTATTTTTTCTGGTGAGGTTGGGAGGTCTAACATGATGATTTTACGTAATAATTAGCAGGGTTCTTGTGATCTAACCTAAAAATATGAGAAAATATATTAATTCGTAAAGGATTTAGTAACATTTATACGCTAATTTGTAATCATGAACGTTATGTTTAATGTGTGTGTTAAGAGAGAAAGATGACTATGAAACCAGAAAATGCAATCGAAGGGCCTGCGCTGATGGATGCCTTGCAGGGGATGCAGTCAATGCAATCTGCAACAGGTACACCGAATGGTGGCGTTATCAATCAGTTTATGGCGGATAATAATATATCTACTGTGCAGCCTGCAGCGCCTGTGCCACAGGCTAAAGCAGCCTTTGACATGAATATGTAAGAGATTTGAAGAGGAAATTTAAATGGATATGATGAACGTAGAGGTTGGCAAGTTACCAGATGGCAGTATTGTCCTGGCGGCGAATCCTGAATTTCCTGATTTAATCAAACGGGTGGAATATTACCGTGACCAAAGGTTATTCATGCTTATCTATGATGACCTTGAGCATGAAGGTGAATTAATGCATTACGAAATGCAAGACGATGTCGACAAAGTTGTCCGAACAGCCGCAGGCTTGACGTTGGTTGCCTGTAAGCCCAGAGCCCTCGCACCATATGGCTATAAAGTCCCACTTGTTCAAGTCGGTATTTAGGCGGTTTTGTAACACTAATTTTAGGTTTTCCCAAAAAAAATGAAAAATATTCAATTTTTTGCTTGCAAAGGCTGAGAATAAATTTATATTCCGCTCTACCCAAGACGCATAACTCTTTGCGTCGAAACATAGAAGCGAGTGTAGCTCAGGGGTAGAGCATAACCTTGCCAAGGTTAGGGTCGAGAGTTCGAATCTCTTCACTCGCTCCATTGTTTCTCTTGATAAATAAAAGCGCCATTATTTGGCGCTTTTTTTATTGCTTGAAATTTCATTTTCCTTTTTTATTAGCTTTGTTTTTGTTTGTTTTTTTGCCATTTTTCGCAATGCACAACACATCGAACTTGCTTTTTATGTAATTAATGTGCTTTAAAGTAAGAAAAATATAAAGGGAGGAATGGGAATGAATTTAACAAAAGCAAAAAAAGCAGGGGCAATTGGCCTAATCAGTTTATCAGCTGTATTCATGAGCGCCTGTAGTTCGATTAGTCAAACAAACGCGGATTTGTTTTCAAGTATTCATGAAATTCAAACGCGAGTCGACACGCTGAATGACGGGATGTCACTTCAGGAGGTCTCTAAGAATCTTGGCGTGAGCCCGAGTGTATTCTACAAATTAGACCGCTCTGAGCTTTTACGTGCGCAATATGGCGCGGAGCCACGTATTAATGTGGATAGCGACCGCCTTATGGAGATCGGCAAAAGCCTCAGCCGTACTGAAGGTTATGAGATTTCATATAAAGACATTAAAAAATCATGGGCGTTTGCAAGTTTTGGCACGCGTATAAAAAATACGGTTGATGGTGAACGCATGAAAGTTGTGTTTATTTTTCAGGACGGCGGACTAACAGAAACTGTTGCTTCTGGCGGCCCTGTCAATGATGTTGACCGCGATTCTCTTGTGCCGAAGCCTGCTGAGATTATCAAATTTGGGCGTGGCCTTTAAGGACATCAATTCATAAAATTCAAAAATTATGTGGGGAAAAGCAGTGATTATGTTACTGCTCGCATAAAACAAAGCGCCACCTTTAATAAAAGGGGCGCTTTTCTTTATTTGATATGTCGATATCCGTGCTTATTGTTTAATTGCAGGGAAGGCTTTAAAACCAGTGGCTTTAGCGACATCAATTTTACGTGCAAGATCTTGGGTGCGCTCTGCGGCCATTGCAACACTAACAGAGTCAATTGACGCAGGGTCACGTCCATAAAGGCCAATATATTCAGTGCACATGGTGCCGATGCTTTGAGGCTGCGCAGGTGCATCTGTCCACGTCAATGATGTCGGTACAGAAAGCGTTTTAAAGCGGTAACTTAAAGACGCGCGCTCTTCACCTTCTTTCGTCGGAATCACGTCAGGCACAAAGTTAACAAGGTTAACGTTGTTAAGTGCAATCGTTTTACGAAGTGCACCAGTCACCTTTCCTTCAAATGTGCCTGCAGATTCTGTGAATACAGCAAGGTCAACCTCACCGTTTTCAAGCTTATTAAGCATGTCAGTGTTATCTGAGGTTGGGACCAGGTTTACTTGCTCGCTATAGCTATTAAATAATGCTGTGTAGACCGCCATACGGGCAAAGTCTGAGCCTGTGCCGTTCCATTGCCATGCAATGTTAATGTCTTTACCGGCTTTCAGGTCGCTCATAATTTCTGCGTAATCGGTATAGACGGGGGATGCAGACCACGCGCATTCAGGGATATCAATTTTCTTCAGCAATAAAGCGTAGTTATCCATTTTTGCGTCAGGCTGACTTTTATATGGTGAGGTGTCTTTATAAGCCTCGGCAACAACAGGCTCGACCAAAGATAAATGCATTTCATTACCGTCTTCAGCCAGTGTGAAGTAGTTGAATTTTGCACCGCCCGGATTGCTATAGCCATAACCGTGTGCGCCTTCATCCGCGAGCCCATTGGAAATAGCATTGCCGACATACACATAAGCGCCTTTACCAATTTCAGGACTATATGTACCAGAGTTGATCGTTGTTGCAGGGGATGTCGCTTTGATTTCCCCTAATTCAGTGTGCTTGCTGGCGTCGTCCCACATTTGGAAGCCTATACCCGCCGCAACGGATACAATCAAGCTGACAACGACTTTGTCAGTAAGAAAACGCGCAACATTATAATCTTCGACAAGGTGTTCTTTAAAAAAGTAATAAGGGCGTAGAGCAGGGCCATACCAGTTTTTAAGGGCTGTGCGCTTTTCCTTTTCAAAGGCCGCTTTCGCAGAGCGATTTTCTTCGTGTACCGTTTTCTTAAACGCTTTCATTGTCGCTTCAGAAGGTTGACCGTTTACTTTGATTAACTCAGTAAGCTTGTCTTCTGTTAGCCATTTATTTTCATCTAAGATTTGTTGAAACTGTTTTTTGGGTAACGTAATGAATACGCTATTGTCATCGTTATTTTTCATGGGGTACACACCTTTATATTAATCGCAATGGTGCGTATTATATGCCTGTATTTATGTAAAGTCAAGTTCGTTTTATAAGCGCATTATTTATACAGGCTCAAAGCCGCGATTAAGACGCTTGAAATGATAAAAAAATTCGTGAACAACACTATCGCAATGACACTGGTTTTCCACTGTGCAGAAAGCTCCAAGCAGGCCTTGAACATAAAGAAATTAGCGGCTGTTGTCATGGCGAGGGCGGCGATATGATTTTCAATCCCATAGCGTACAGGAACCCATGACAGCGCATATATAGAAACAGCGCTCAGGCTGAGTATTGCGCCGATTAAAAAATATAAACGTCTATATCTGCGAGTGGCATGGTTTAACAGAAGCTGCATGTCTCAGAGAGCCTTTATATTGTAGAGGAGTATTATACAGCTCTCTTTATAACATTTCTTTCAAGTAGTGACCAGTATAGCTATCTTTTGCTTTTGCCACATCCTCTGGCGTACCCGTGGCGACAATCATGCCGCCTTTATCGCCGCCATCGGGGCCAATATCAATGATATGGTCGGCGGTTTTAATAACGTCGAGATTGTGCTCAATAACAATCACAGTATTACCCTGATCGACAAGACGGTGGAGGACTTCGAGAAGCTTCTTCACATCTTCAAAATGCAGGCCGGTGGTGGGCTCATCTAAGATATAAAGCGTCTTACCTGTCGCGCGCTTTGACAGCTCTTTAGACAGCTTCACGCGCTGCGCTTCGCCGCCTGAAAGGGTGGTCGCGGCTTGGCCGAGCTTAATGTAATCGAGGCCAACGCTTTTAAGTGTTTCTAACTTGCCTGAGATTGTAGGTACGGCGCTAAAGAACTCTGCAGCTTCTTCGATAGATAGCTCTAGCACATCCGAAATGGATTTACCTTTATATTTGATCTCTAAGGTTTCGCGGTTGTAACGCTTGCCTTGGCAATGTTCGCATGTGACGTAAACATCTGGCAGGAAGTGCATTTCAATTTTGATCATGCCGTCGCCCTGGCAGTTTTCACAGCGTCCGCCTTTGACGTTGAATGAAAAACGTCCGGGGCCATAACCGCGTACTTTGGCTTCGGTCATACCTGCGAACCAATCACGTATCGGGCCAAAAGCGCCTGTATAGGTGGCAGGGTTAGAACGTGGGGTTCGGCCAATCGGGCTTTGGTCAATATCAATGATTTTATCTAGATGCTCTAAGCCTGTGATTTCGTCATGCGGGGCAGGTGTTTCTTTAGCGCGATTGAGTTTCTTTGCGGCGGCTTTATAAAGGGTTTCAAGGGTCAGCGTTGATTTTCCTGACCCTGATACGCCGGTGACGCATGTAAACACGCCAAGCGGATATGACGCATTAATGTTTTTAAGGTTATTACCACGCGCACCTGTGACATTAATGCTTAATGGCTTTTTCTTCTCCATCTTCGCTTTGCGGCGTTCGGAGGGGACTTCAATTTTACGAATGCCTTTTAGGTACTGACCAGTAATGCTGTCTTTATGGTTGATGACTTGTTCTGGCGTGCCTTCTGCGACGATTGTACCGCCATGAATACCCGCGCCAACGCCCATATCAATAACGTAATCAGCGCTGCGGATTGCGTCTTCGTCATGTTCAACAACAATAACTGTGTTGCCAAGGTCACGTAGGCGCACCAATGTTTCAAGTAGGCGATTATTATCACGTTGATGCAGGCCGATAGACGGCTCATCAAGGACATAAAGCACGCCCGTCAAGCCAGAGCCGATTTGTGAGGCGAGGCGAATACGCTGGCTTTCACCGCCAGATAATGTGCCTGATTTGCGGCTGAGGGAGAGGTAATCCAGTCCGACATTGCGTAAGAAGCTCAAGCGTTCTTGAATTTCTTTTAAAATACGATAAGCAATTTCATTTTGCTGCTTCGTCAGATGCTCAGGCAGGTTTTGAAACCACTCATGCGCGTTTTCAATCGACATTTCGCTAATCTCGCCAATATGCTTGGCCTGAATTTTTATCGCGCGGGTTTCTTCCTTTAGGCGGTAACCGCCACATTCTTTGCAGGGGGATGCGCTTTGATACTTGCTGAGGTCATCACGGACGCTAGCGCTGTCGGTTTCAATGATACGGCGGCGCAGGGATGTGATTACACCTTCAAAAGGCTTCGTCGAGCTAAATTCGCGGCTTTTATCTTTGTAAACAAAGGTCAGTGGAAAATCTGTGCCGTGAAGCAAAGCTTTTTGCGCATCTTGTGATAAATCACGCCATGGCGTTTTCATGTCGTAATCATAGGCTTTGACCACGGTTTCCAAGGCTTGCATGTAATAAGGCGCAAAGCTTTTTGACCATGGGACGATGGCGCCTTCGCCAAGGCTTTTTGAATCGTTCGGTATAATAAGATCGGTATCAAAATGCGTATGCAGGCCAAGCCCGTCACATTTGGGACAGGCGCCATGCGGGTTGTTGAACGAGAACATGCGTGGTTCAATTTCGGCGATCGTGAATCCGGACACGGGGCAGGAGAACTTTTCGCTGAATAGTGTTTCTTTTTCAGTTTTGGCATCATAGGCCATAAGCAGGCCATCACTAATACGCAAAGCGGTTTCAACGGAATCCGCAAGGCGGTTGCCCATATCGTCTTTAATGACGAGGCGATCAATTACAATATCTATATTGTGCTTCACTTTTTTGTTGAGCGTTGGCAAATCATCCATTTCATAGAATTCACCATCTATGCGTGCGCGTTGAAAGCCTTGGCGAGAGAAGTCTTGAAGCTCCTTTTTATACTCACCCTTACGGTCACGGACGATGGGTGCAAGGATGTAAAGCTTTGTCCCTTCGCCCATAGCCATGATGCGATCAACCATTTGGGATGCGCTTTGGCTGACAATTGGTTTGCCTGTAGCAGGGGAATAGGGAATACCGACGCGCGCCCAAAGCAGGCGCATATAATCATAAATTTCTGTGACTGTCCCAACGGTTGAGCGTGGGTTTTTCGATGTTGTTTTTTGCTCAATGGAAATCGCAGGTGAAAGCCCTTCAATTTGGTCAACATCAGGTTTTTGCATTAATTCCAAAAACTGACGGGCATAGGCTGAGAGGCTCTCGACATAGCGGCGCTGGCCTTCGGCGTAAATGGTATCAAAGGCGAGGGATGACTTACCAGAGCCTGAAAGCCCCGTTATCACAATCAACTTATCACGCGGCATCGTCACATTGATGTTCTTTAAATTATGTTCACGTGCGCCTTGGATGGAAATTTCAGTCAGCATAGCTACCCTTAATGTCAAAATCAGAAACGTATTTGTTCTTTATTTGTTCTTTTATATGATTCGTGCGTAAAATGCAAAATAGTTGTTTACCGGCGAGAGTCAATTGGGGCGGTTAAATATATGTTAAACTGTCAGTGTTAGAATTTGCGCATGTATAGTCTATGAATGGGATTTTGAATGACTGATGCAGGTCAAGACGTAGCACGAAATGTAGGGCAGGATCAGGCGCTGAAAAACCTGAACGGCATTCGCTATGGCTGGTGTCATACAGATCATAAAGCCGGACTTGAGATACGCCCCAAATTCCGTCAGGTCGATTATATTCAAGATGAAAAATATGCAGCGTCTGTGGCTGCGATGTTAAAGAAAATGGGGCTGCCGCAGCCTGATATTCAACAAGTTTTTCGCGGAACTCATCACGATTTATTATTCTTGGATGATCATGGGGTTGTCGTGCGGATAGGCCCGACAAAGGTCAATGATTTAATTCACCCCGCGATTATTCAGCCACTTGGCTGGCTGGATGATGAGGAAAATGAAATTACGGTCGCTATATACCCAGGCGTTGAGTTAATGAATGATATGGGGGACACAAATTATGCGACGATGAAGCTGTCGACTTTACGTAGTGGTCTACAGCGTGCAGGGCATGGCGTCGGCGATGTCGTAAGGGATAATGCAGGGGTCGTTCACGTAGATCGTGGGGGCGTTGATATGCCGATCGCGATTTTGTTAGACCCTGATAGCGAATGGAATGGCGCTCTTTCCACAGGGGGGTTTGGTGATAGTTTATCTCGTATCCGTGCCTCTGTTAACAATGGCAGTGCGCGGCCAAATAAGTCTGAAATCTTAGATGAGGCCATTACATCTATATCGGCGCTTGCACAGGATATGCGGGGATGGGAAGCGTTTTTCAAATCACATCAACCGTTAAGAACACGCTTTTGGCTTTCGCAAAAAGGGCGTGAGGACGAAGATACACCTGAGCCAGAATATATGAAGATGTTCTGGGATGAGTGCCATTCGTTAAAACAAAAACCAAAGAATTATATTCAACATAAATATACGCCATATGTGAATGAACATGGGGTGAGCGTCTATCGGTACAGCCGCCATGAAATACTCAATGCAGCCTTAGTCTCACCATGGACTAAGAAAGAGGGCGATCAGCATGTCAAGCGTCACGTCGCGCCCCATAAACAGAAAATGTTAAATGAAATCGCCGCGGATGCATCTGTTTTTGCGGGACAGCATGAATTTTATAAAGGGAACATTCGGTTTGTGTTGCAAGCACTGAATTCCAACCCTGCTTGCTACCAGTATTTGACGGAAGAACAAAAAGATTTGCCTGAAGTGAACAGCTTTCGGTTAAATCGGACTTATTTTACAAGTGAAAATGCGGCAGAGATTTTGCAGGAAATGCGCGAAGGGGCACTGCAGGACGATGAAGTACAGCGCAATATTCTTAATTTGTTTGAGCTTAATGATATAGAGGTAGAAGATATTCCTTCGTCCCTGCGTACAAACCCTGATTTTGCATTGAAGGCCTTACCAAACCTAGAATATAGTTTTAAACGGCTGGTTCATGAGGCAAATTTCGTGGCGGAGCGTGAATTTATTCTCAAAGCGGTAAGGGTTCATCCAGACATTGCAGAAATCTTTATTGACGAATTTCAGCAAGACATTGACCTTATGTGGGATTGCGTCCGTGAAAATCCTGCAGGTTATGACACCATGCTGAAATACATAATAGGAGAGTACCTTGATGAAATTCCAGATGATTTGCGTGCGAATGTTGACTTTGTAAATCGGTATGTTGAAGCGTGTGATTTTAAGAGCTATGTGATACTCAGCTATGTCGCCCCATCCATTATTGATGACAAGAAGTTTAGGCGCTTTATCCTTGAGAACCTCAAAAGCAACCCGAGTGTTACGCGAGCTATACCCGAAAGGCTCATGGAGGATCATGCGTATATGTCAGAAGTTCTGCGCGCCGAGCCAAAAGTATTTTTCTTTTTACCAGAGGAAATGCAGCGCAATGAAGCCTTGGCGCGCACGGCACTTTATGCTGATTACAAAAGAAAAACGGGGGTGTGTAACCATATCGATAACCAACTGTTAGATGATCTATATGATGGTGGCGATAAAAAATTCAGAGCGTATTTCTTTGGCCTCTGTGCAAATATGGGGGATGTATTTAATAATTTGCCGAGTAAATATACGCAAAATAAAGCTTTTATTTTAAACGTCCTTGATTATGGTACGACGAATTACTACCAATTTTCTGAAGCTATGCGCAGTGAACGCGACATCACGAAAAAGGCGATTTTGGCAAACATAGATAATGGGTGCGAAGATATTGTCTGCTATGTCCCCGCAGCGCTTGGTATGGACGAGGAGTTTGTCAAAGAATTACTGGCGGAAGATGAACGTAGCTACGCTTGCTTTGCCGAATTTATCTTAAAAACCCCCGCTTATATGCCTGATATGCTATGTGAAGACGCAGAGCTTTTATACACACTCGTGGAGCTCCTAGATCAAGGGGATATGCCATTTATGACCTTAATGGCGCTAGATGATAGCATATTAAATAAAGAGACGAAGGCGGCGCTGTCTTGTCAATTGGCGTATCACGGTCGTTGGCGCGTGGATGTTCTTCCTGCAGTTTATTTGGAAGGTGATGACCATGTGGTTGAACTGTTGGAAATTGATGCTGATATTTACCACCTCCTGCCTGAGCATGTTAAGGCGCGCAAAGCTGTGATGGAGACGGCGCTGTTAAACGATGGAAGCTATGCTGCCACTGTGATAGAGAGCATCCCTAAAGATGTTTTAGGTGATTTATCTGTATGGGACGATGAGGATTATTTAAAGCGCTTAAGTGATGCCGTCGCGAGAAATAAATCTATATACGCGCTTTTGCCCTCTGCCTTAACTGATGATAAAAACTTTACGACAGCCTTGGTTACAGGGAATAGCGATTTGTACAAAGATCTGCCTTATCATATGAAGGCAGAAAAAGATGTCATTTGCGCTGGGCTTATGCATTCAAGCATGAATGTTCTCGCGGTGGTCAGTGATGTTACGTCATCTCTCGACCGTGTACTCTATAATGATTTAGAAGTGTGGTTTGACGCGTCGTTGCAGAAGCGCATACAGGTGAAGTTGCAAGAAGCCCCAGCCAATTTTTGGATTCTGCCTGAATGTTTACAGGAAAATGCGCCGTTTTTATGCACAGCGTTAGAGCGGAATGTAAAAATTTTCGGACGTCTGAACCCATCACAACAACGAGAACCAGAGATCCTCCTGAAATATTTTGATGTCATCGGTAGTATGCCAAAGGCGCAACGCCCTGGCAAAGCTGCTTTTATTCCTAATGATTTGCACCACGACAAAGATTTCATGAGTGATGTTTTTGCACGTCTTGGCTTTGACCATGGGTACTTACCCGAAGTTTTGTCTAAGGATAAGGCCTTTTTTGACCAAGCCGTGTTAAAATCACCTAAATTGTTAGATGATGATGATTTTATGATTTATTTTAATGCCGCGCAATATCAGCGTAGCTTAGAAGATATGGCAGACCCTGAAAAATGGTTCAATAACCATTTGGTTGATGCTTTTAACGAAGATTTGCGCAGTGCATTGGATGCTCGCGCGCAAAAATATGACCATATTGTGAAACGCGAAGATGGCCTGTGTTATGAATGGGTGGCCAATGTTTGCCTGAATAAGGTAAAAGAGCAAGGCGACCAGATTTTGTATAATTATGCAGGGCAGGAAAATGCCGAGCCGTTAGTCTATGATCAGGCGATTATCGCAGATCCGTTTGATACGCATAAACCCAGCATTGAAGGGCGCGTTGGTATATATAAACGGGTTCATGATAAGCTTTAGTCTAACGTTATAAAATAGCGGTACGAATAGGCGGCTGATATTGATTTTGTAACTTTTAACGTTATACTCACTCCCCATGAATGTTGATTTATTTTTCAGAAATGGCGGCGGGCTGTGCTTTTTATTTGATGAAGCGCCGGTCAAGCCTTTGCAGGCATTAGTTTATGATGACCGCGCCTATCAGTTCTTTTTAGAATTTGGTAATGAAGCGCCAAGCTTTTTGCTGAATATCCCTGTACATACTGATGTCGCAGAGCGCCTAGTTGAATATGCGCGCGCACATGTTGGTTTGATCAGTGATGGCGTGATTAAAGAAGCTCTTAATATGCCCGTCCTTCATATGGCTGCGCATATGTCTGCGCAGAATGAGAAAAGCTATGCAGGCGGGCGCGATGTTACTGGCTTGCATGACATTTTGAATAACTGTCACTTTGCTCAGGCGGTGCACCGCGCAGATGTCGGTGACGAAGAACAGTCAAGCTCTATACTTGGTGAGGTGCAGCCAAACCTTGCGGCGTTTTCACCTGCAATGCAGCAGACAATGCGCGCAGAGCGTAAAAGCAGGCCGCAATTTGAGCCATCTGCGCCAACAATGAATATATAAATATGAAGCCATGCATTATTAAAAATCTCTGGGGGATTTATGGACTTAGCTAAAATAGACACAACGTTTGAGCGTTTTAACGATATTACAGCGGTGGTGTATAACAGCTTCTTTGTTTTTGATACGTGGATACAGGTTGCGATTGTACTTTCGGCTTTACTGGTTGGTTTTGCCATTCGGCGCTGGGTACATCCTAAAATTATGCACTCACTCGATCACCTTGACTGGCCGCAGCGTGTGGAAACCGCGATCGCGCGTGTCGCTGATTTAATCATGCAGGTGATCGCCGTGGTCATTTTGGTCATGATTTCTCAGGTGTCATTAATGGAAGCGCCGCCCTTTAACGCATCTATTTTGGTGCTTGCGTCTAATTTACTGGTGGCGTGGATTATTATTAGTGCCTTAGTGCAGATTATTAATAACCCTGCGGCACGGCGTACTGTGTCGCTGGTCGGCTGGGGGATCGCCGCTTTGGCGATTATGGGCGTATTAGATGAGACTTCTGCAGCTCTGGATGATTTTGGGATAAATTTAGGTGACTTCCGTATGTCGGCCCTGACGCTTATTAAGGGCGTTTTGTCGCTGTTTATCCTTGTTTACTTAGCTGTTTTTATTGCCGCCGTGCTAGAACGCAAAGTGCAAAAGGCCCGTTCGATCTCGCCATCGTCCAAAGTGCTGATTGGTAAGGTGCTACGCATTATCCTTGTCACCTTTGCGATTTTGATTGGTATCACCACGGCAGGCGTTGATTTATCGCTGCTTGCGGTTTTATCTGGTGCGATTGGTTTGGGTATTGGTTTTGGTTTGCAAAAGGTCGTCTCGAACCTGTTCTCAGGTATGTTGCTGTTGATGGATAAATCGATTAAGCCCGGTGATATCATCGAAGTTGAAGGCACATTTGGCTGGGTTGATCATATGGGCGCGCGTTATACCTCTATCGTCACCCGCGATAATAAATCCTTCCTTATTCCGAATGAAGACTTTATCACGCAAAAAGTGGTGAACTGGTCACATGGTAATACGCTTATTCGTGTTGAGGTATGCTTTGGCGTCGATTACGCGCACAACCCACATGAGATTAAAGAAATGGCGGAGAAAGCGGCCGTAGGGCCTGAGCGCATTTGTAAAGATCCTGCGCCAGTTTGTCATCTTTGTAATTTTGGTGATAGCTCAATGGATTTCAAATTGCGTTTCTGGATTAAAGATGCAGAAAAAGGCGTGACCAATATGCGCGGCGCCGTAATGCTTGCGCTGTGGGATGCATTCCAAGAAAACGGCATTAACATTCCGTTCCCAAGACGCGACGTTACAATTTTAGAGACTAAAGAGACGGTGAAGCCTGCCCCACAGAAGAAGGCGCAGGTCGTAGAAGATTAAGGCGCGTATTATTTTACAGCCATTCTCATTTTTAATTCATCCGACATGATTTTCTTCCTTCTGTATTACAGAATGGGGCCTGTGAAGCCTTTTTTGATGGCATATCTATCTAACGCGATGATGGCGTCACAAAGATATGTTGATGCCTCCGCATAATAGGCTTCGTTGGCTGTAGAATTGAGCTGGTCGTTACACTTGGTCACGTAATATTCCCAAGCTTTACTTAATGTCTCGGTCATTGTGCTAACATCCTCTATAGGTGCTTGCCCCAATGCAATGGCATTGCCCGCCATGCCCGCCAACGCTTTCGCCGCGGAGAGGTCGCCTTCGTGTGTACTTGTATTGCCGCAGATGGCTCTTTGTGCTTGATAATTAAAAGCATCCATTATCTTTGTGTGCATATTTTGCTTAGTTGTTTTGTCTATGCCAATAGCCATTATGCTTTCCTTCTACTTATACTTATACATTTGATAGTGCGTTATTTCACAGCCATGCGCATTTTCGTGACATGTTCGTCTAAAGCTATACGTGAATCCGCGATGCTTGCCATGGATTTTGCTAACTCCGCGCGTTCTCTTCTCGATGTGTCATAATTGTCTACTTTTTCTTGTGCGCTTTTGAAGGCTTTAATGAGTCCACTCTTCATCTCATGGGCTTCTTCTAATGACATCTTGACATCAGATAATGTTATTTCTTTATTTTGATCTGTCATTGCTTTGTCCTTTTGTATCAAGTAATGGGTTTATGCGCGCCAAAACGGTTTTTCTGTTTGCCGTAGTCGTCAAGTGCGTGCAGCGTATCGTAAATCGCATTAATAGCAGGGGCGGAGCATATTGGACGCACTCTATAATCCTTAGTGATGGATCGTTTTGCAAAGCGGTCGAATACGGATTTTAACTTGGTCGAAAAATTCTCATGTTCTTCTGGTGTGATGTCACCATGTTTTAAAATTGTCTGTACAATCTGCGCGGCGTTGACGACGGCATCGGCTTCATTCCGCGCTGTGTCAGAGCGGTCATCAGCAAGATGCATGATGCGTTCAAAGGATGTGATAAGGGACGCGCGCATCTCTGTGCGTTCGTCGGTATCTTGGTCAAATATTGGTTTAAATGTCATTTCACGCCCTCACATCTATAAATATGTGAGGTATAAATAACAAAAACACTTAATTATGTCAACTGATTTGTTGTTATGGCTTCATATTTACAGCTTGTTTAGGTGCTCGGCCATTTTGCAATGGCGTACATGCTGTACTTAACCAAGCCTTGTGATCATTATCCAGCAGCGGTGCTAATGTATCATAAACGCTCTGGTGGTAGGCATTAAGCCAATCAAGCTCGTCAGCATCAAGCAGGCTAACATCAATCAGCGCCTTATCAATTGGTGCCATGGTGATGGTTTCAAACGCTAACTGACCATCTGGGCGTTCAATGGTTTGGATAAGGCTTTCTATGCGGATTCCATATTCGCCTGTTTCGTAATAACCAGGCTCATTGGATAAAATCATTCCTGCGTGGATCGGTAGGGCGCTGCGCGGTGAAATGCCTGCGCTGTCTTCGTGGACGGAAAGGTAACAGCCAACGCCATGTCCCGTGCCGTGACCGAAGTTTTTGCCGATATCTAATAATGGCTGACGGGCAGGAACGTCGACTTCTTTGCCTGTTGTGCCTTGCGGGAAGACGAATTTGGCAACACCAATATGCCCCTTTAGCACGCGAGTGAACATTTCACGCTGCGTTTCTGTCGGGGCGCCAATGGCGATTGTCCGCGTAATGTCGGTGGTACCGTCATTATATTGTGCGCCGCTATCAACTAATAAAATGCCCGGTGGCTGAATGACTTTGTGTTTTTCTGGTGTGGCGCGGTAATGGACAATCGCACCATTATCGGCCCAGCCGGCAATGGTATCAAAACTTGTGTCTTGGAATGTCTGGCTGAGGGAGCGAAACTCGATAAGTTTTTCATCAACATTGACTTCGCTGACTGTGCCTTTAGGGCCGTTTTCTTCAATCCACTTTAGGAACTTGACGACGGCAACGCCATCACGGATATGGGCTTCGCGCATGGCGTTCTGTTCTTCGGGGGTCTTACGCGCGCGCGGTAGATAGACAGGCTCCTTACTATAAGCGACGTTATAGCCGCTATCTTTAAGAAGATCTTCAAAATATTTAGCGCAGACTTTGTCATCAATACTGACCGTTTGGCCATTTGCCTGCGCCGATAGATGGGCGGCCATTTGATTAGGGTCAATAATGTTCACGTTAGCACCAAGATGCGCTTGAATGCTTTGCGGTACGCGTACAGGGTCAATAAACCAATCAACCTTGCCGTCATTATGCAGAAGCGCCGTCGACAACGCGACAGGGACGTGGTCAACATCCGTACCGCGAATGTTTAAAAGCCACGCAACAGAATCTGTCATGGTAATGAGCGCGCCATCACAGCCATCTTGGTCGATGATTTTGCCGACTTCGGCGCATTTTTCTGCCGCCGTTTTGCCTGCTATTTTATCATCAAATAATTTCACAGTGCTTTGCGGGGCGGCAGGTTTATTCGTCCATAAGCCATCAATTAAATTTTGTTCAATAGGCTGCATCGTGATGTTCAGGGCGCTGAGCTCTGTACTTAATGTTTTAAACTCATTGACGGAGATAAGGCGTGGATCATAGCCGATAACATCACCAGATTTAGCATTTCGTTCAATGAAGTGGGGGATAGGGGTAGGGTCGCTATCTTGTGTTTTATGGCTATTTAACACTTTAAAGAACACATTGTGTACTTGGCTGGCGGCCTGAATAGTATAGCGGCTATCGGTAAAGAATCCTGCATGTGGGCCATCAAGGATTAGGGCTGTGCCCGCGGAACCCGTGAAATCAGTAAGCCATGTGAGGCGTTGATCGGCAGGGGGGACGTATTCATTGTTATACATATCGGTATTAGGGACGATATATCCATTCACGCCATGTTGCTTCATTGCGTCGCGTAATCTAACCATGCGGACATCTATTGTAGGCTTTGTATTTTGCTTATTGGACATGTTCGACCCCTGTTCTTTTATTTTTTGATTAAACGACAATAGACCTTGATTGCCATAAAATCAATATAAAGCGCTTGTTTTTTGAGGACAGAGCTGATTTAAAATCAGTATTTCTTGACTTGTGGAGTGGATATTGCGACATTCTCGCCATGCCGATTTTATTTTTAATTACGGGTTTGATTTTATTAGTGCTTTTTCTGACATTCTTTCAGAAGGGCGCGAGTATTGATATGCAGAAAACGTTCTGGCGTTTTGTGCTGTTCCTCGTTGTGCCCGCAGCGTTATTTTACTTGCTGATATTGGGACGTTCACTGCCTGCTTTATTGGTGCTGTTTATTATTTTGCCGTTGATTGTCAAAGAGATCAAGTCGCTGCGAAAAGAGGGCCGCGCCAAAGCTGATGGCGGCGCCGAGCAAGATAACGCCAAGCCAGAAAGCTGGGCGCTGACCCATGATGAATCGCTACATATTCTTGGCCTTGAAAAGGGCGCAAACGAAGATGATATCCGCGCGGCGCACAGCCGGCTGATTAAAAAGAATCACCCCGACCAAGATGGCAATGCGTGGTTAGCGTCAAAAATTAACGCAGCGCGTGATGTGTTGTTAAAAGAAGAAAAATAAGAAGATAGTATAATGAGTGATAAGATATTAAATCGCCCTGTGCGTAAGGCTGTTTTTCCTGTTGCTGGTTTAGGCACGCGCTTTTTACCCGCAACGAAGGTTATGCCCAAAGAAATGCTGCCTTTGGTTGATCGCCCGCTGATACAACACGCTTTTGAAGAAGCACGCGAAGCGGGAATTGAAGAGTTTATTTTTGTCAGTGGCCGTAATAAAGAGATGCTGGAAGAGCATTTTGATTATCAACCAGAATTAATGGAAACCCTTATATCCCGTGGTAAGACCGATATGGTTGACCGCGTGCGTGATAGTGAAATGCCAGAGGGTAAATTGTTTCTAACTCGTCAGGCGCGCCCATTGGGGCTAGGCCACGCGATTTGGTGTGCGCATAAGCTTGTGGGGGATGAGCCATTTGCCGTGATGCTTGTTGATGATGTAGTGTTATCAGACACGCCGTGCCTAAAGCAGATGATTGATTGTTATGCCGATGTCGGCGGTAACATGGCCGCCGTTATGGATGTGCCGCGCGAACACACCGCAAAATACGGAGTGCTCGACGTAAAAAGCGAAAATGGCCGCCTTGCTGAAATTGCGGGATTGGTTGAGAAGCCGAAGCCTGAAGATGCGCCATCTACATTGTCGGTGATTGGACGTTATATATTGCAGCCAGAGATCTTTGAATATCTGGCGCAATTCAATAAGGGCACAGGTAATGAAATTCAGTTAACGGATGCGATTGCTCATCAAATTGGTAAGCAGCCGGTTAACGGTTTTCGTTTTGATGGTAAACGTTATGATTGCGGCAGTCGTTTAGGGTTTATTGAGGCGAATATTGCCTTTGGTATGCAGGACCCTGAAATTGGCAAAGACGTACAGCGTTTTGTCAAAAGCTATGCGGACAAGCTGTAATCATACGAAATAACAAGCAGAGTAAAATAATGAGTAATCTGGCGATGAAAAAAGAGAGCATTGGAAGCGTTAATATGAATGAAGGCCATAAGTTTGACCCTATAGTGCTGCGTGAATATGACGTTCGCGGTATTGTGAATGAAAATATTGACGAAAACGATGCCTATGCCATTGGTCGCGCCTTGGGCACGACAATATCCCGCGCAGGGGGCAGCCGCGTTGCGGTTGGCCGCGATGGCCGTGATAGCTCCCCTGATTTAGCAGAAGCGGTGATGCGTGGCTTGGTTGATTGTGGTTTAATTGTGATGAATATCGGTGTTGGTCCGTCTCCAATGTTATATTTCACAGTGCATGACCGTATGCTTGATGGCGGGGTTGTTGTGACAGGCTCACATAATCCATCGCAATATAATGGCTTTAAAATGATGGATCAAGAAGGGTCTGTTTTTGGCGAGAAGGTTCAAGAATTAGGTCGCATTGCAGCCGAAGGTGATTATGTTTCAGGCGAAGGTGAAATTCGCGCTTTAGATGTCTGTGACACTTATGTATCACGCCTTATCCGTGATTTAGATATTGCTGCGGGCCGCCCGCTTAAAGTCGCATGGGATTGTGGAAACGGCGCGGCAGGCGCAGTTATTCATGGTTTTGTTGCGCAACTCCCAGGCGAAAATGTGTTGTTGTTTGATGAAGTTGACGGGCGTTTTCCTAATCATCACCCTGACCCAACAGTTGATGCGAATTTAAAGGATTTGCGTCAAGCCGTTTTGGAACAAAACTGTGACCTTGGCATTGCTTTTGATGGTGATGCTGACCGTATCGGCGTCGTCGATAATAAAGGTAAAATTATACGCTGCGATACGCTGATTGCACTTTATGCCGCAGATGTCCTGAAAGATAATCCGGGCGCGCCGATTATTGGTGACATTAAATGTTCACAGGCGATGTTCGATGAGATTACGCGTCTTGGCGGTAAAGCTGAAATGTGGAAAACAGGCCATTCACTGATTAAGTCACGAATGAAAGAAATGTCGGCTCCGCTTGCAGGTGAGCTGAGTGGTCATATATTCTTCGCAGATCGCTATTACGGTTTTGATGACGCTTTATATTGCGCGGTACGTTTGTTGAACATTGTCGCGAATACCGAAGGCGGTAAGACATTAAATGAATTACTCGCAGATTTTCCTGAGCTATATAACACGCCGGAAATTCGTTTCGAAGTTGATGAATCGCAAAAGTTTGAGATTGTTGAGAAAGTCCTGGCATCACTACGCGCGCAAGCCAAAGATGATGAAAACCTCAATGTTTCGGATACAGATGGCGTGCGCGTTGTGACACCAAAAGGTTGGTGGTTGCTACGTGCGTCCAACACGCAGAACGCACTAACTGCACGGGTTGAAGCCTCTCGCAAAACATATCTGGAAGAAATGAAAGAAATGCTTTCTGCAGAGCTTGAAAAGTTAGGTATTGTTATCCCGTTTTAATGCGGTAAACTATTGTGACTTATTGGTGAGTTATTAGGAGAGTATTATGAGCGATAAAAAAGCACCTGTTCTGGATGCGTCTGTCATGGAAATGTTGGCATCACGGATTTGCCACGATTTAATCAGCCCCGTGGGTGCGATTAATAACGGCGTTGAGTTTCTTGAAGATATGGGCGCAGATTCCCTTGATGATGCGTTAGAGTTAATCAAGCACAGTGCACAGCAAGCGGCCGCGCGTTTACAGGCGTTTCGTTTGGCTTATGGCGCGGGCGGCCGTGATACGTCTATGGAGCCGAAAGATGTTCAAGAAATTATGGGCAATTTATTGCGCGGCGAAGGCAAAATTCGCCAAGCATGGGACCCTCATGCCGATTTAGGATTTCACAAAAATCCGCCTGCTTTCTGTAAGATGTTGATGGCTGCACTGATGCTGGCACAAGAGTGCCTGCCTAAAGGCGGATTTATCTTTGTGGACCCGATTGAAGGCGGCGAAGGCACTGTCGTTGTTGCTGAAGGTGAAGGGGCGATCCTGCGTGATGGCGTAATTGACGCTCTGCGTGGTGACCTTGATGTTGAGGACATAGATCCGCGCTTGGTTCATCCTTACGCATTGTCTGCTTTGGCAGCCTATTATGGTTTTGTTCTTAACGCCAAAGTTGTCGAAGAGAAAAAGCGTGTAGAGATCACATTGACTACTTGAGTATTCCATAGCTTAACTTGGCACATAAACGTTGCTGGGGCTTTGTTTTTAGAGGGGGGGAGCTTTGAGCTCCGCCCTTTGTTTTTTTACGATGAAAGAAACGCGATTCCTTTCATTGTAACGTGTGGTATATTTAATAAGTTGAAGTAACATATCCTTAATCTTTTTTCTGCATGATCAAAACTATGTTTATTAATTTTTTTAAGCAATTATTCATGCACAAAAATCTATATACAGGAACGGCAGTCGTCGGAGGCGACCATTATGGATGAACTAATCGGCGAATTCATCTCAGAAACGAATGAAAACCTCGAGGCGCTCGATGTTTATCTGGTTAACTTAGAAAAAAATCCGAATGACCGCGACCTATTATCGAAAATATTTAGGCTGATGCACACCATTAAGGGGACTTGCGGTTTTCTAAGCCTGCCCCGTTTAGAAAAATTAGCACATCATGCCGAAAACGTTCTGGGGTGTTTTCGTGATGGGGATTTAGACGTTACGCCCTCTACTGTGACGTTGATTTTTGAATCGATTGATAGTGTACGCTATATTCTTGGCGCCATTGAAAAAAATGGCGTTGAGCCTGATGGGGATGATAGCGCTATTATTTTGCGTCTAGATGCCATGTATGAAGGCTTTGATGTGCACTCAACGGCAATTGAGCTGACCCCTGAACGCGTTTCAACGCGCAGTGCGGCGATGACTATTGCACCGCAGTCTTTACGCGTAAATGTCGAAGTTTTAGAAGGTCTGATGACAATGGTTACAGAGCTTGCATCAACGCGAGATGAATTGATGCAAGTTGCGCAGCGGCAAAAAGACAGTGATTTTGCGGCACCGTTACAGCGTTTAAATCACATAGTGTCAGGGCTGCAAGATGGCGTAATGAAGACACGTATGCAGCCTATTGGTAAAGCATGGGCAAAGTTACCGCGAATTGTTAGGGATATGAGTTTAGGTCTTGGTAAGAAAGTTGAACTTGAAATGAAGGGGCAAGATACAGAACTTGACCGCCAAGTTCTGGAGATGATTAAAGCTCCTCTGACCCATATGGTACGTAACTCTGCTGATCACGGCATTGAAAAACCTGCTGAGCGCGCTGCTGTGGGTAAACAACTGACAGGGCGAATTGTCCTTGATGCATACCATGAAGGAGATCACATTGTTATTGAAATATCAGATGATGGTAAAGGTCTGTCAATGCAGAAAATTATTGATAAGGCTGTGGCGAGTGGCCTCGTAATTGCCGCAGAGGTTAAAGACTTAACGACGCAGCAGATTCAGCAGTTTATCTTTAACGCAGGGTTTTCAACCGCAGAGAAAGTCACCGCGGTTTCTGGACGGGGCGTTGGTATGGATGTTGTCCGGACGAATATTGAAAAAATTGGAGGCTCGATTGAGCTTACGTCTGTTGAGGGCAAGGGGGCAACATTCGTTGTTAAAATACCGATGAGGTTGGCAGGCTGCCTTGATGTCAATTCATAAAAACGGGCCATGTAAACTGTTTCTAATTCATCGCCATTAGTATATAGTTTCATAAGAAATTTGATCTGTAATTTGGAGTTATAATATGAAGACATGCTTAGTCGTGGATGATTCAAGGGTTGTTCGTAAAGTCTCTCGCAGAATTGTGGAAGATTTGGGGCTTAAGTGCGAGGAAGCTAAAGATGGCCTAGACGCTTATGAACAATGTCAGAAGGTTATGCCTGATTCCATATTACTTGATTGGAACATGCCTGTAATGAGTGGTATTGAGTTCCTTGAAAAATTACGGATGCTTGAAAATGGCGATGTTCCTCGAGTGGTCTTTTGCACTACGGAAAATAATATGAAGGATGTTCAGCGTGCTCTAGAAGCGGGCGCAAATGAATATATTATGAAGCCATTTGATAGCGATATTATTGAGATAAAATTTAAGCAGATCGGCCTACTTTAATACAGGGCGGCTGTTTCTGTTTATAGTGAACTGTTGAGCACAGCAGATAAGAAGATAAATGTCTGTTAGGGGATGCCCTGCAGTATAGCGAGTTAAGGTATTTGTATGGAAGTACTTCCCTTGGTTCAAATTGATAGTTATATTAGTCAATATAATATTTTAAGGGTAGCGTAAGAGCAAAAATGAAAATTGCAGACTTTGATTTATATAAGGATCTTTTATACGAAAAATCAGGCTTAGATATAACGCCGGATCAATCGTATCTACTGGATTCACGTTTAACACCAATTGCGCGGAAATGGGGTTACACATCACTTGACACGATGAGTGTCAGTTTGCGTGCGCTGCCTGAACCCGAGCTAGTGAATGAAATAGTGGATGCGATGACAACGAAGGAAACATCGTTTTACCGTGACCTTCTTCCTTTTGAAAACTTTGAAAAAGTTGCATTGCGTTATTTAACTGAAAACAGGAAACGCGGAAAGCCGCTACGTATTTGGTGCGCGGCGTGTTCAACGGGGCAGGAAGCATATTCGATTGCGATGACCCTCAAAGAAAATCAGGCATTATTTAAAGGGCGTCGCATTGAAATTATTGCGACCGATATTTCAGAACGTGCTTTAGCGTCAGCGCAGCAAGGGTTGTACTCACAATTCGAAGTGCAGCGTGGTTTGCCGGCGACAAAACTTGTAAAATTCTTCAGCCAATTAGATGAGAAATGGCTAGTGAATGATGAAATTAAAGCCATGATTACTTTTCAGAAGTTTAATTTACTTGACCCTATGGATTCCCTTGGCACGTTTGATGCGGTTTTCTGCCGTAACGTTTTACTTGGCTTTGATAAGTCGACGAAAACGAGAGTTCTAGAGAATCTTGCAAAGCAATTGGCTGGTGATGGCTATTTGTTTATAGGAGAAGGCGAAACCGTATCAGAGGCAAGTGATGCGTTTTCTGAGGTTAAAGATGTAAGCGGCCTATATGCCCAGTCTGGGCAGCACGACACAGCAACAAAATAGTCGTCAGTTCCTAATGTTGGTCTGCTAATAAATTTTCTTAAAATTAAGGGTACTCGTCATGACACATCGTGATCAAGATACGATAATAAAAGACCCCGGTTCAGTACGTATTCGACGCGCTTTGATATCTGTTGCCAATAAAACAGGTATTGATGAATTGGCTACAGCCTTGGTTAAAAATGATATTGACATCATTGCGACCCAAGGCACGTATGAGTATTTAAAAAGCAAAGAATTTCCATGTGAAGAGATTTCGGATTTCACGGGGATGCCTGAATTAATGGAAGGCCGAGTGAAGACGTTGCATCCTAAAATTCACGGCGGCATATTGGCGCAGCGTGATAAAAACTCTCATCTATATGCGTTAAAGTCACATGACATTAAACAGATAGACCTTGTGGTCGTTAACTTATATCCGTTTAGTGATGTAATAGCGGAGAGTGATGACGAAGAAAAATGTCTGGATAACATAGATATTGGCGGTCTCGCGATGATACGTTCTGGGGCAAAAAACTATAAATATGTGAGCGTATTAACAGATCCAAAAGATTACCCGCTTGTGTTGAAAGATTTAGATTTACATGAAGGTATGGTGACAAAGTCAGTGCGCAAGCGCTTGGCGGCTAATGCGTTCTCGTTAACCGCGACATATGATGCCAATATTTCGGGCTGGTTTATGGGCGCGAGTACTGATGGTGATTTCCCTGCGCGTTACAGCCTGTCTGGCTCATTGGACAAGGTGCTGCGTTACGGTGAAAATCCGCAGCAAAAAGCTGCGCTTTATAATAGTGGCAATAAGGCCGCGGGCATTGTAAACGGCAAACAATTACAAGGCCGGGCATTGTCGTATAATAATATATTAGACGCTGAATCTGCATATAAAATTGTATCTAGTTTCGACCTGCCATGCGTAACAATTGTTAAGCACACAAACCCCTGTGGCGTCGCTTGCGGCGTGAATGCACTAGAGGCTTATAATAACGCATTAATATATGATCCACGCAGTGCTTTTGGTGGGTGCGTCGCATTAAATCTGCCGCTTGACCTTGAAACGGCGCGCCAGATTATGCAGACTTTTACTGAGATTATTATTGCGCCGTCATTTGAAAGTGACGCGATTGATTTTCTTGCGACCCATGAAAAGCTAAGCGTTATCGCAACCGGCGAAATGAGCAAAGACGCCGCGCAGGGAATGCTGGTACGAAGTCTATCGGGCGGTTTCCTTGTGCAGCAAAGCGACGATATTTTTATCACCGCAGATGATATTGAAATTGTCACCGAACGCGGCCCGACCGAGCGCGAACTAGAAGATTTAATCTTTGCGTTTAATGTCTGTAAATTCGTCAGCTCAAACGCGATTGTTTATGCGAAAAACAAACAGACATTAGGCATTGGCGCTGGCCAGACGAGCCGTATTGACGCTGCGCGGATTGCTGCAGAAAAAGCGCAGAATATTTCGGTGGAGCTTGAGTTGGAACATTCTATTTTGAAAAACTCTGTTGTCGCATCAGATGGCTTTTTTCCGTTTGCAGATAGCTTGATAGCTGCGGCGGATGCAGGGGTGACGGCAGTAATACAGCCCGGTGGCTCTATGCGTGATGACGAAGTTATTGGTGCGGCAGATGACCGCGCCATTGCAATGGTCTTTACAAAGACACGTCATTTCAGGCATTAATAGCCTATTGGTTTGATGGTGAGCCAATTTATCTACACGCTTAAATATGGTGAGGCATGTCCCAAGTGATTATTGAGGAAGAAAAACCGCGCGGTTTATCGCAGCTATTGATTGATTTTGAAGCGGCGTTGATCAATGAAACAACAACGGTGCAGGATATCATCACTGCGCTGCATGAACGCGGTTTTGGGGCGATGTTATTTATCTTTGCATTGCCCGCCGCATTGCCATTACCTGTGCCGCCCGGCATTAATGTTTTAATTGCGCTGCCTTTGATGATTCTGACGTTTCAGCAAATGATTGGCCGTTCCAAATTATGGCTTCCAGCAAAAATTAAGAAAAAATCATTCAATACAGACAAGTTAAAAGCGATGCTGGCAGGGGCTGACCCGTGGGTGAAACGCGCAGAAAAAGTCATCGCGCCGCGTCTTGGTTTCATCACACAAGGCGTATTTTCGCGCGTAATTGGCCTTTGTGGTTTTATTATGGCGCTGAGTGTAACCGTGCCAATACCTTTATCGAATACTGTACCGAGCTTTGCGATTGCGCTCATGTCTATTGGCGTTTTGATGCGTGATGGCCTCGCTGTAATGGCGGGCGCGGTTATTGGCCTTGTCTGGGTCGCTGTTTTATATTCATTGTTGATATATTTCGGCCTAGAAGGTGTTGAGATGCTGAAGGAATACATTAAATCACTTTTAAGTTAAGTCGCTGTATCAATTTAATTTATGGAACAAAGTTATGCTGAATAAACAAACCATTGCACGCGTTCTCTCACCGCCTTTTATTTTTCTCGCTTTAATGCTGTTTTCTATTGCCGCGCTGGCAAGCGCACTGACCGCACAATATGCGTTTGGCCTGCAGCCATGTGAATTATGCGTGTATCAACGTATTCCGTTTGTGGTCGCGATATTTATTGGTTTATTTGGCTTTTATACGGATCGTAAAAACTTTATCAAGCTGCGTACTGGTGCACTGGGCCTGCTTGGCCTGACTTTTCTTGCGAATACAGTTATTGCAGGTTTTCATACTGGCGTTGAGCGCAAGTGGTGGAAGGGGCTTGAGGGGTGCTCTGCACCTGATATGAGTGGCTCAATGGCAGATATCCTCGCGCGGATTAAAGCAGCGTCGATTGCACGCTGTGATGAAATTCCGTGGGCTGACCCCATTATTGGTTTATCTATGGCAAATTATAACGTTATTTTTTGCTTAGGCATTGCAGCATATTGCGCGATTGCCTTTATCAAATCTCTAAAAGCAAAGTAAACAGGGGCTATTATGGACGAGAAAAATTGCGCAGGCATTGCAAATGAAGATGTACTGGAATATTTACAATCACGCAGATCTTTATCCGTTAAATATATGGCAGATGAAGCCCTCAGCCACGCTGAAATCGACACGATTTTAAAAACCGCAGCGCGCGTGCCTGACCATGGCAAATTAATGCCGTGGTACTTTGTTGTATTTGAAGGCGAGAGGCGTCGCGAAGTAGGGGCCGTCTTGCGTGAAGCTTATAAAAGCGAAGATCCTGATGCGAGCGCTGCGAAACTTGATTTAGAAGCACAGCGCTTTATGCGCGCGCCTTTGGTTATTATGGTGGTGTCGCGTATGCGTAAGGGTAAACATGCGCTGTGGGAACAATTCCTTTCAGCGGGCGCTGTATGTCAAAATATGCTGCTTGCTGCCAATGCGCTTGGTTATGGCGGTAACTGGCTGACGGAATGGTATAGTTATAATGACGCCTTCCGCGATAAAATTGGCCTTGATAGGCGAGATAACATTGCGGGCGTGATGTATATCGGTAAAGCGGCGCAGCAGCCAGAAGGCCGGCCGCGCCCAGAAATGGACGCGATTACGACTTATTGGAACGGAACGCAGGCTTTGCAAAAAGGCGACGAGCGTTATGATCATGATAAATTTGATATTCCTAATGCCCGAATTTTTGGACTTAAGGATAAATAAGCATGGCTATCTCTGACCCGCTTGCTTTCCTGCGTGAGTTATACGGTGCCGCAGTTGAGGCCGCGCAGCCGAATAAATCCGTGCCGCTTTATATGCCCAAGCCACCAAAGGATGGGCGCGTTTTTGTTGTTGGGGCGGGGAAAGCATCGGCGCAGATGGCGCAATCCTTTGAACGGAGCTGGGCGCATCATGATACGCATCCACTTTCAGGTGTCGTGATTACGCGTTACGGTTATAGCGCATCCTGTGAACATATCGATATTTTAGAGGCCGCCCATCCTGTTCCTGACACGGCGGGGCTGAATGCCACGGGGCAGTTGATTGATTTCTTGAGCGCGGCAAAGCTGTGCGAAAAAGATTTGGTCGTTTGTTTAATCTCAGGCGGCGGCTCGTCTTTATTGGTGCAGCCTATACCCTGTATAAGTTTTGCTGAAAAAGCGCAGATTAATGATGCTTTGCTGAAGAGCGGCGCACCGATCCAGCATATGAATATTATTCGTAAACAAATATCCCAGATTAAAGGCGGCGGCCTTGGAGCGCTGATTGCACCTGCGCAGTTACATACGCTGATTATCTCAGATGTCGCGGGGGATGATGTGCGCAGCATCGCATCCGCCCCGACACTGACGAGTAAATCTTCCAATAGTGTGGTGCTTGCGCTGATTGAGCGTTATAAAATTACAGTGCCTGCTGCGTTAATCGCCTACTTAAACAAGGCGGACGAGGTGAGTGGTGCCGCATCAGCTTTACAGCAGGACTTACATATTATAGCGAGCGCGAAAATGTCATTGAATGCGGCGGCAGCACTCGCGCGCTCGCGCGGGGTTGCTGTACATATTTTATCCGATGCGCTTGAAGGTGAAAGCGGGGAATGCGCGCGTTTGCATATGGATAAGCTGCGTGAATATAAAGCGCCATGCTTAATATTATCGGGTGGCGAGACGACGGTGCATGTCCGTGGCAATGGACGCGGCGGTAATAATGGCCAGTTTGCACTTGAGGCGTTAAAGGCGTTAAAAGAGCAAAGTCATATTTACGGCCTATCTGCTGATACAGATGGGATTGATGGCAGCGAAGATAATGCAGGCGCATTTTTCTGTGCGGATTTGGCGAAAAAGGCGCGCGAAACAGGGTTAGATATCGAGCATTATATTGAGAATAATGATTCCTATAGCTTTTTTGCGCAAATCGGCGGGCTGCTGATTACAGGGCCTACGCAAACCAATGTAAATGATTTTCGCGCGATTTACATCGCCAGTTAACGCCCCAACGCAATGCCCTCACGCCTTGGGTCGGCTGCACCGATATATTGTCCATTTTGATAATGAATTAATGTCAGGCCGCTATTCAGAGGCGTTTGGGTGATGTTCTGGCCTTTGGCTTTCAATAACCCTAGGATGTGCGGGTCAAAACCGTTTTCAGCTTCCACATCAGTGCCGCGCGCTAATATTGATGGCATCGCCAGTGCTTTCGCGGCAGGGATTTGCCAATCTAGTATTGAGATAATGCGCTGCGCGACATAACCGATAATTCGGCTGCCACCGGCGGAGCCAATAATTAAGATAGGCTTGTCGTTCTGGTCAAAGACAATGACAGGGCTCATTGATGAACGCGGGCGTTTGCCAGCTTCTGGACGATTGGCGACTTTTTGCCCGTCTTTTTCTGCGATAAACGAGAAATCAGTGAGCTGATTATTAAGGAAATAACCATTTTTCATGTAACCACTGCCAAAGGCAAACTCAATTGAGCTTGTGATTGATGCCGCATTGCCGAATTTATCGATAATACTGATATGGGTTGTGCCGCCTTCTTCTGGGCCGTTATGATCTGGTTTGGCTGCATCGCCCCAGTTCAATGGCGTGCCGTAAGTTGGGGCAGGGTTAGCGCCTGCAGGGTTTATCAATAGACGCCTCTGCGCTAAATACTCAGGCTGAATAAGGCGCTTGCCCGGCGTTGTAGCATAGTCTGGGTCAGCCATATACTGATTACGATCAGCAAAGGCTAGCTTGGATGCTTCTAGATATAAGTGATAGGCCGCCGCGTTTGGTGCCTTGCCAAGATCGTAAGGTTCAATCAGCCGTAAAATGGATAGCAGCGTTAAGCCACCAGATGAAGGTTCAGGCATTGAACATACCGTATAAGTTCTATATGTACCGCAAAGGTTTTCGCGGCGCTGTAATTTGTAGTGCGGTGAGATTGTTTTGGGGCCGATATCGCGAAAATCTTTCAATGTCTTGGCGTAATCTGTGTTGACAAGGGCGTCACCTGTCTGGATTTGCGTACCGCGTGTATTGATGAAATATCCGTATGATCTGTTTTTCATTAATCTGTTTTTGTATTTTTCAACAGAGTCCGCGAGGCGGGGCGTGACTTCAAACCCCCCACTGGCAAGGCTTATGGCATGCGCAAACGTATCTTTCCAAAGGGCTTTTGTACCAAATTTTTGATTTAATGTGAAAAGCAGTGTTGGAATAGCGGGAATACCAATTGCGCTTTTTGATGTTGAGGCTGTGAAGAAGTCTAGCGGCGCGCCGTGTGCATTTAAGAACATGTTTTCATTGGCGCTTTGTGGTGCCGTTTCACGGGCATCAATGGTGTGGAGTTTATTTGTATCTGCCTGGTAATATAAAGCAAAACCGCCGCCGCCTAGACCTGACGATTGTGGCTCAACAAGACCAAGGACGAGCTGCGCGGCAATCGCGGCATCGGCAGCGTTACCGCCCTTTGCCAGTATGTCCTGCGCGGCTGCGGTGGCAAGCGGATGTGCCGTAACAACCATTTCAGATGTCCCCGCAGCGACTTGGCTATAAAGCGCTTTACTTAGCAGCTTTGTGCTCTGTTCAGGTTGAATATCATAAGCTTGAACACTCACCGAAGTGAGGGCGGTTGTGAGTATTGGCAATACTGCTAATAAAATACGTGTAATCTTCATTTTTCTTTTGCTTTTTATGTGTAGAGTTGATAAACAGCATACAGCTTTATAGTTTTTATAAAGCATTTTGAAAACTAAACAAACTAGAAAGTGGGTGAATAAAGTGGTAAGCGTAAATGTTCGTGATAACAATGTTGATCAGGCGCTGAAAGCTTTAAAGAAGAAGATGCAACGTGAAGGCATTTTCCGCGAGATGAAACTTCGTCGTAATTACGAGAAGCCATCTGAGAAAAAAGCGCGTGAAGCAGCTGAAGCAGTGCGTCGCTGGCGTAAGCTTGAACGCAAACGTCGGAGAGACTAGGCCCGTAAGGGAACACCCCTAGTGTATTAATTTTATAAAAGCCGCTCTTTTGGGAGCGGTTTTTTGTTTGCTTCTTTCTGAGCGTATAAATAAAAGTGCGAAAAAAAAGCCCTGCCAGAATATATGGCAGGGCTTTGTAATATAAATAGATTAGCTTTTAGGGCTTAACCAAGTTGTTGAGATGGCTTCGCCGCTTTGCCATTATCATTTGTGGGCTTAGCTTTTGCGACTGTCTCTGCTTTTGGTGCATCTAATTCTGTCACGTCAAGTTTAACCTCAGGAGAGATCGCCTCGAGCGTGAATTTGTACAGCATTGGGTCTTTATCAGGGTTTTCTAAACACCATTGACCAAGCGGTAGGTCAACATAGTTTTCAAGCGCGCGTTCTAATGGACGTGCGCCCATGCCATCAACGAAACCAATTGTGGTTAGCTGTTCAAATGCAGCGTCAGAGATTTCAAATGCACCATGCTGTTTTTCTTCGGCAAAGCGTTTTTCAAGTTTTGAGAGCTTGAGGCGTGCGATTTGACTGATTGAATCTTTGTTCAAATCGTTAAAGTTTAATATGCCATCAATACGGTTTTTAAACTCTGGTGGAAAGCGCTTGTCTATAGCATCTTGGCGTGCTTCATCACGAATGCTTTCGGTTGAAGTTGCGGCGAAACCAGGTGCGGGTTTTACATCTTTTCTGTGCTGTTCACCAGCATTTGATGTCAGTAAGAAAAGCGTGTTTTCAAAGTTAAGCGTTTTGTTGTTACGCAGCTGAATGCGGCCCTCATCAAAAGCTGACATAAAGGCTTTGAAAATATCAGGGTGAGATTTTTCAAATTCATCAAGGAGAACGACATTAATATCGTTATCTTCAACAGATTCAAGCGGCGTTTTTTCACCAAAACCAACATAACCAGCAGGAGAACCAAGTATCTGCGCGATTGTATTATCGGCAGTGTAGTTACTCATATCCAAAGTGGTCAGGCCTGCGCCTAAATGTTCGGCGATAAGCTTTGCAGCTTCTGTTTTACCAACGCCTGTTGGGCCAGTACACATAAACACGCCTATTGGCTTGTTTTTGCGCTTACGTCCCATACGCATAAGGTCAAATTTTGGTGTGATTTGGTCAATTGCATGGTCTTGGTTAATTAAATTCGCTTTAACCGCGGCGTTTAATGTCGCCATTTTCTCATTGCTGTTGGTTTCAATCATGTCACGTGATTTGCCAGATTTTGTCATGATCGCATCAATAACATCATCGTGGTTAAGTTCTTTTGAGCCACGCATTTCAGCGGCTGTCGCTGCCAAGGTAAGAATGCTGGCTGTTAGGCCGGGTTGCGCTTCGTCTTCTTTACCAACATGCTTGTTTGAAAGCTTTACACATTCATTAATAATAGAATCGCTAATTGTGTATTTTTCGGTAAGTGGACGGCCACGACCAAATGTAACCCAGTCTTTAATGCGCGTAGAGATTTGTGCTTCTGTTGGCTCTTTAAGTTTGTGCGTATTGAGGCGCTTATAAAGGTCTGGGGCATCTTTCTTGATGCTCTCGAGGCCATCTTTGCTCATTTCTGCAATAATACGTAAGTCTTTATCGTCGCCTAACCAATATGTGAACCATTCATCAAGCATGCCGCCCATAATAGACTTTGGCTTGACCGCTTGCTCAAAGCCTTTTACGGATAAGAATATCGGTGGCTCACCTGATTTATTGTGTTGGTCAATCGATGTGAATAATACGTGTAATTTTGCTTCTAAAGCTGACGTCGCAACACCTTCTTCATCAATTTCAGGGTCTTGAATGCCGCTCTGGGTTTTTGACAGATAGTTTGTCATTTTTTCCAAGTCGAGTTCAATGATACGTGCGCCGCCAATTAGCGCAGGGACGGAATCATGGAAAAGCTGCTCAGATAAACGCGTGACAATACCGCTCGTATCCATGCCTTTTTCAGCAATCATAATCATGCTTGATTGTGTTGGTGTCATCATTAGCGATGTCGCAACGCCAAGTAAGCTCTCATCAACAGGCGTGTAGCGAATGTCGTCATACTTAACGTCATTCTCATCTGCATATTTGACGCGTGCATTGTGCTTGTCGCGTGCTTCGTCGCGTAGTTCCTTGCCATAGAGTTTCAAGAAGCTTTCAACGCTAGCTGGTAGCTGTGTTGAAGATAGAGAATCGTCGCTATCTGCGTTGTCTTCATCTGCATCTGCGCTGTTATCGTCATGGATTTGTGCGAACTCTTCATCCTCGCCAAGTTCAATCTCATCCTTTGGGTCAGTTTCTGCATCGAGCAAGTCATCAATTAAGTCACGAACGTTGCGCTGCAGGTCTGTGTTTTTAGAAAAAACATTTTGCAAGCTGTCTTCAACGCCAGCATCAGTAATAGATGCCAAAAGATTGACGTAGTGGCGAGAAAGAGTTTCGAGGCTGTCGATGCTTGCTTTGCTTGCGAGAATATGTAGGTAGCGTGGATACTCTTTTTCAAAGATATATTCTGCAGGCGCAGATTCATCACAGCGCTTTTGGAAATAAGCATGCAACTTAGTTGTGCGGTTCTGACCAGCTTCATTGTAGCTGTTTTGATCGTCTTCATCTATAGAAGGGTCAACGAGAGGTGCGGCTTGGGCAACGTTCTCAACGACTGCATCAAGCTCTGCATAGGCTGCAGAGTCTGTATGTCTTAAAATAGCTTTATATATGTTGAGCGGCACTTGGTATGGCTCACGCTCTCTGTATATATTCTCAAACGCAACTTGAATGTCTTCCATTGCAATTTGGTAAAGGTCTTTGCCTTTAGTTAATTCTTGAGGAGCTTCGGCGAGAAAAGCTTGAATGTCTTTGCGGCGCATTAAAGCCTGCATCTTTTTTGCTAGGATCTCGATGCTTTGTGTCGCAGTAAGGTTGTGTGATTGCTGTGTAGTCATGTGAAACTCCCTTTATTTATACGCAATATTCAGAATACTTAAAGAATTGTTATTTGGCTTAGATGCCTGTTTTTATCTTCTTTTTTGTTCTGAGAAGCTTACTTAAGCAAATTATGATGCATAAAACAAGCTTTTTTTACGTAAAAGGGTGTGAAATATTTGTACAAAAAAAGCTGGGATTGAGTAACTTAATTTTTTACCAATCCCAGCTTGCTAAAAGCCCTAATTATACATATATACGTTTGTGAGTGTGTGTTCAAAGCATGATCGTCAATTTGGAGCTATGAACTTTAGCCGAGGCTAAAGACCGTCTATATGTCGCCTTAGGACGTTCCGTACAACTATTTTTTTTAATTTCTATTTATTTTCTCAACATTATTAAGCTTTACTTATGTTAATTATCTCACATTTGTATAAACAATATATGAAAAACATATAAAATTTTATGTAAGTATAAATTGTAATTTAGTTACAGTTGTTTAAGCAGATGGTGAAATAAGGTTTTTGTAATGCTTTTGCTGGAAGTCCTTATAGGTCTCAAAGAACTTTTGTACCTGATCGGCATTATTGCGAATATTTGAAATAACATCTGGGTAGCGTTCATCTTTACTATATTTGAATTTTTCACGTAGCGCGCAAACGCCCTCTGTCGTGCAAATATCGATATTGTCTTTCTCTATGCTGTCTAGAACTTGCATATATGGTACAAGATGCTGCGGGGTATCGCGCATGAAGACCAGGGGCGTGGAATAGAGCTCTAATTCATCAATATGATTGTCGTTGCAATATGCCGCCGTGTATAGCAAAAGCTGCGTCCGTGCAGAAATGGTGCTGCGCTTTAATGGGCTGCTTGATGCGCGCAGGAAGTTATCTTTAGCGCTTGCTTTTTCTTCTGTGTACGTTAATGCGCTTAATTCCGCAATACGCGTATTGTCATCATCAACTTTGCCGCGTTTTTTAATGGTCTCGTTATGATCTGACTTGGCTTGCCCTTGATCTGGGCGATGCAAAACTTGAGGCCCCATTGAGATGTGCCAAATCAGGACTTCATAATTCCGTTTGGTAATATGGCGTGCCATAGATTGCATGAGCTGCCCATCAACGGCGGCATTAAATAGGTTGGATAAATGAGATTCGCTGCGTGTATAAGCGGATAACATACGGTTGTTATTGGCCAATGCATATGGCACGGCGTCATTGTTTTCTTGCTTCATAGCGCGTTCTGCGTGCTGTAGGAAAGTGACGTTACCATCAATGATTTGTGCGATCTTTACCGCAGGGCCGCCGACGCCGCGAAAGTCTTCGGCGTGGGAGTAATATTTCATATAATGGTTCAGACGAGAGTCTATTTCAGACTTTTCATGTTCAAAACCTGGGAATGTGCCTTCAAAATCGTACTCTGAGAAAAAGCTACGTATATGTTCCGCTGTTTCTTTGTAGCTATATTTAGAGCGCTGTTTTTCTTCATCAACGATTTCATGGCGAATGGTCTTTAACGCGTTCATGAAGCTATCAGCGCGTTGATCTAAGGATGAATATAGGGAGAGCTTCATAAAAAAGCCTGCGATCTCTGCTTCGAGTTTGATTTTATCTTGCGCTTCTTCTTTTTTGTCATCAACGGTTTGTGCGCTTTCTTCTGCGAAAGAATGGAACTCCATTATTTCTTCGCCCATATCGTGCATCAATGTACGAATGATGGCTGCGCGGAAGGCCTCGGCCACGGGCTGCATCGGCGCGTCATCTTGCTGCAAGTCTTGCGCTATTTTCTGGAAGAGGGGGACGATTTCGTTGATGCAGACCGATAAAGAATGCTCTGCGGTGCTGTTGTGAAAATCAAGCGGGTGGTGAACATCAATATAGCCGCCAAATAAGAAACGTTTTACATCCATTAAGCCATGAAGCATAAGGGCAAAGCTGTAACATTCATAATCATCAAAACCAATATTCAGTGACAGGTCGAGGTCTTGCATGGTTTTTAAAGTGGCGTTGAAGTCTTGCTCAGGATCTAGGCGTGGGCCTAAGTCTTTCCATAGGGCTTGGCTATCTGAATCTATGAATTTTAACCAGAGCTGGTGATTATTCTGTTTGATTGCTTGGCGCAGGCCAGAGTTTTGCCCTAATGCTGATAGTGAAGTGTGTGTGCTGCCCATGAAACCCTGTCCTTATTTATGTAATATGCGAAGAGTATTGAAATCAAAGCGCGCTGTCAAGTTGATTTATGACTAATATGATGTGGCGGTAGCGGCTATGTTTATGGGGGAATATAATTTGCTGTGGTTATTTGTTAGAAAGCATCTATGCAAGTGAGTGCGAATGTTTATAGTGATGTTTAGAAAATCCCTATAGATATAAACGAAAGGACGCGGCTGTGGCTGGATCTATTAATAAAGTAATTTTGGTTGGTAACCTTGGAAATGACCCTGAAGTGCGTACAATGCAATCAGGCAGTAAGGTATGTAACCTTTCCATCGCGACGAGCGAAAGCTGGAAAGACCGTAATACCGGTGAGCGTAAAGAGCGCACCGAGTGGCATCGCGTTGTTATTTTCAACGAGCCGATTGCTAAAGTGGCTGAAAGCTATTTGCGCAAAGGTTCTAAAGTGTATCTTGAAGGTCAATTGGAAACACGCAAGTGGACAGATCAAAGCGGCGCTGAAAAATACACAACTGAAGTTGTTCTTCGTCCGTATACAGGTCAGCTTACAATGCTTGATTCTGCAGGCGGCGCAGGCGCAGGCGCAGGTTCTGGTGGCTTTGGCGGCGGCGCACAGAAAAGCGGCGGCGGCTTCGGTGGCGGTGCACAGCAACAACAAGATTCTGGCTTTGGTGGCGGCAATGCAGCTCCTGCGCAAGCTGTTGATGACTTGGAAGATGAAATCCCGTTCTAGGGCTAGGTTTACGTTTGTTGCGCCGGCGCATTAATGTGCCGGCGGGCATATCTAATTTGTAAGGTATAGTTTGTAAAGTATAGGCCGGTAGAGATGATAAAATCTAAGAATGTTGTAACGTCACTTATAATGCTGAGCATAGTTGTAATGGTGTTCGCTGCATCGAACACGAAGGCGCACGCTGATGAAAGCGTGGCCGAGGCAAATAGCAAAACGTTGTTGGCGCAAGATTTTTTTGAAATTCGTCCTGTTGCCGATTTGGCAAATAATGCGGTCGCAAACCTCGCTGCAGCTAAACCAGTACAGGAGCGCACTTTGTTCGCACGACAAATGCGTTTGAACATGGATTATGCGCAGCTTGAGCGCAAAATGATCGCGGCATTGCTGGAAACCTATACAGCAGACGAAATTAAAGCCATGGTCGCCTTTTATGGCTCAGACCTTGGGAGAAGCATCACGGCGAAGCAGCTTGCTTTTGAGCAAGCTGTCAGCCCTATTCTGCAGCAAATGCTAGATCAGGCGTTCGTCAAAGCCAATTATGGCGATAACGGCGCGCAATCCCGTCCTTAACTCGTTCCTGCATTTTTATTGACATAACACAAGGCGGTGTGATAGCTTGTTCTCATAATCACAGGAGAGCATTATGAGCGTACGTGTTGTAATTGATATATCAGAAGATGAATTGGCCGAAGTAGCGAAAGATAGCACACTCGCTTTAGCGTTCGTCAATGCTGCATATGGCATGAAAGAAAACCATAAGCTGGGCAAGGGGGTTACAATTAGCACCTCAACGGATGTGCAAGTGTCCGGAAATGTTGAATCTTATGGTGTGCATGTCTGTGATTACAACTTTGAATTTGGCTATGGCCGTTACCGTGAAGATCAGGGCAGTGTTGCGATTACAGGCGAAAATGGATCAAATGGTCAGGTCCCGATCCGTAAAGCTATGCAGCTGGCGCCGATAAAATAACCTTACATATTACCGCTTATAATAAAAGTTTTCTTTTCCATGAATAACTTGTGTTTTTCTTGCGCGAAGCCTTGCTGTGTGGGCTCTAGAGTGCTAAAAATACGAGTTAATAACGTAACAGAAAAAAAGACCTATTATGAGCGACGCTACAATAGAAAATACTGAACAGTTTCCTGCGGTTTCCCTTGAAGATGAGATGAAGCAATCGTACCTCGATTACGCAATGAGCGTTATCGTGTCACGGGCGCTGCCTGATATTCGTGACGGCCTTAAGCCTGTGCACCGCCGTATCCTTTACGCGATGAAAGATGGAGGTTATACGTCTGACAAGCCATTCCGTAAGTCAGCGCGTATCGTCGGTGACGTAATGGGTAAATATCACCCGCATGGTGATAGCGCGATTTATGACGCCTTGGTGCGTATGGCGCAGGATTTTTCATTGCGTTTGCCGCTAATCCACGGCCAAGGTAACTTTGGTTCTATGGATGGTGACCCGCCAGCTGCGATGCGTTATACCGAAGCGAAACTTGATAAAGCCGCGGAAGCGATTCTTTCTGATATTGATAAAGAAACTGTAGATTTTCAGCCTAACTACGATGAGTCGGTTTATGAGCCTAAGGTTCTGCCGAGCCGTGTGCCTAACCTTTTGGTTAATGGCGCGGGCGGTATTGCCGTTGGTATGGCGACAAACATCCCGCCGCATAATTTGGGTGAAGTGATTGATGGTTGTTTTGCCTATATGGATAATCATGACATCAGCAACGAAGAGTTGATGGAATATATCCCCGGGCCTGACTTCCCAACAGGGGCGTTAATTTTAGGCCGTAAAGGCATTCATTCTGCTTATACAACGGGTAATGGCTCAGTCGTTATTCGTTCAAGAGCGACAATCGAAGAAATTCGCGATAACCGTTACGCGATTGTTATTCACGAAGTGCCGTATCAGGTGAATAAAGGCCGCTTACTTGAACGTCTAGGTGAAGTTGCGCGTGAAAAAATCGTTGAAGGCATCTCTGAAGTCCGTGACGAATCGGACCGTGAAGGCGTGCGTGTTGTTGTTGAACTCAAACGCGATGCACATGGCGAGGTTGTTCTTAATCAGCTGTTTAAGCACACATCACTGCAAACATCATTTGGTTGTAATATGGTCGCATTGCGTCATGGACGTCCAGAAGTTGTTGTGCTGCGTGACTTTATTGCTGCTTTCGTTGAGTTCCGCGAAGAAGTTATCACAAAACGTACAATATATGAGCTTCGCAAAGCGCGTGAACGTGCACATGTCTTGGCAGGTTTGGCTGTTGCCGTTGAAAATATTGATGAGATTATCGCACTTGTTCGTAAAGCGCCTGACCCTCAGACTGCACGTGAAGGCTTGCTTGCTAAACGCTGGAAAGTTGGCAGCGTTCGTCCGTTAATTGAATTAATTGATGACCCAGAATTTCCTGTGTATGAAGATGACACATATCAAATGAGTGAAGCGCAAGCGAAAGCCATTCTTGATCTGCGTCTGCACCGTTTAACAGGGCTAGAGCGCGATAAGATTGGCGCTGAGCTACGAGAAATTACGGATCAAATCATCGAATATCTTAAAATTTTAAGCAGCAGCGAGCGTTTGTTCGAAATTATGCGCGAAGAATTACAAGATATTCGTGACCGTTTTGCAACGCCGCGCCGTACAGAATTATCTGACGCGGAATTTGAAAGCGATATTGAAGACTTAATTCAGCGTGAAGACATGGTTGTGTCAATTACGCATGCTGGCTATGTGAAGCGGACGCAGCTTTCTGTGTACCGTGCGCAGCGCCGTGGCGGTAAGGGGCGTAGCGGCATGACGATGAAAGATGAGGATTTCATTTCTCAGCTATTCGTTGCTTCAACCCATACACCATTATTGGTCTTCACAAGCCGTGGCATTGTTCACCGTATGAAAGTATGGCAATTACCACTTGGGACACCACAATCTAAAGGTAAGGCCTTGGTCAACTTACTGCCATTTGAAGAGGGAGAGAAAATCTCCGTTATTATGGCGCTGCCTGAGGATGAAGAAGAGTGGGGCGATCACAATATCATGTTCGCAACTGCGCATGGTTCTGTACGCCGTAACATGCTTTCCGACTTTAAAAACATCCGCTCTAACGGGTTGATCGCGATGAAGCTTGGTGAAGGTGAAGACCTTGTCTCTGTGGCGCTTTGTGCGGCGGAAGATACGGTTGTTCTTGCTGCGCGCAAGGGTAAGGCTATTCGCTTTAATGTTGATAACATCCGCGTATTCGCTGGTCGTGCGTCAACAGGTGTGCGCGGTATGAAACTTGCGGCAGATGATGAAGTCATCGGCATGTCAATTATTAAGCATGAGCCAGAAGATACGCCAGAAGAGGAAAAGCAGGTTCTGCTCTGTGTGTCTGAAAATGGCTATGGCAAGCGTACTTACGCAAGTGAATACCGTATTTCTGGCCGTGGCGGTCAGGGCGTTATTAATATGGATGTCACGGATAAAACTGGCGAATTGGTCGGCACTTTCCCTGTTACGCCTGAGCACCAAATCATGCTGGTTACCGATGGTGGTCAAATGATCCGTACTGGGGTTGTTGATGTCCGTATCACAGGGCGTAGCGCGCAGGGCGTTAAGTTGTTCACAGTTGGTAAAAAAGAAAAAGTTGTCTCTGTTGCTGCTTTGCTTGAAGAAGAAACTGAAGATGATGATGAGATTCTTGAAGGCGAAGCTGAAGTAATCACAGAGGGCGGCGAAGCTGCTGCGTCTGATGATAATGCTGCGGCTGAAAGCTCTGAAGAAGAGTAAGTCTTTCGTGTTGCGATTTAAAGGGAGGCGGCGCTATGCGCCGCCTCTTTTGTGCGATTGCGGTTGACATCAATTTAGGGCTGTGCTTCCATATTGAAAAATAATAATATAAAGGGATTACTGGGATGAAATTTAAAGATTTATCATTGAAAGCAAAATTTGACGCTGCGATTATCAGTGTTTTTGGCGCTCCTGCGAGAGTAAGTTCTGATGCGCTGGCTTCTGAAGGCTATGTTGCGCGTCTTAATTTTACAGACACGCAGAAAAATGGCCAATATGAAGGTGTTGTGCAGATTTTTGAAAAAGATGGTGCGCCGTTTCTGTGGGGCGCAGGTCAGCTTTATAAATCAATGAGCGCTTCACCGCATGGCGAAGGCGTAAAATTGGAAGACGTGCCGCGCAGAATTGAGCAGTGGCAAGAGACTATGATAGCGCAGGGTTGGACAAACAAAGATGCTCCTGATATAGCTGGCGGAGCTGAGTATCGCGCGGTCGCTTATAAAAACGATATTACGTTATAAATATTAAAAATTATAATCAATGAATGTGGCGGGGCGAAGTAGCTTGCTTGTTATTCAGTGTCTATCGGTGCCGCGTCAACTTAAGCTAGGTGGCTTTAAATAACTATGCTATCAAAATAGATATATAAAATAATATAATATAAAAGGAACTCAGGGGAGAGTTTATAATGGGAGAGTATGTCCACTCGTCATTTAATGATATGAGCCGTATGAGCGATAAGCAGCTTTTTGCTATAGATAGCGTTATTCGTTCTTTGGAAAAAATCAATCAAGATAACATTCGGTTGGTAAAAACGTTTGCGCGCAGCTTGGAGAAATCACCAGAGCAGCATAAATATACACGCAATGAGCTGAATATTCACGATAGTGCGGAGATGGCTATGGTCGCGAATGCGTTGACTGCGGCGCGTTCGATGAAGAATAATGGTACGGAAGCGCTATTGTTAAACGCAAAGTCTAAGTTATGGACACAGGTTCTCGAGCAAACGAATAAGGAGACCTGCCCAGAATTATATAGCGCGGGCGCGGATAGTTTTGTGATCTTGAATTTTACAAAACGTCTATAGTGTATACGCGTTGGGCTAATCTCTCAATGAAAAGCGTGTAAGGTTTTTACATTCGCTGCCAAGACACAAAAATTCAACGGAGCTATTGCCGTGAAGCTCTGTACCAAGAATAAGATTACGATTTTGACTAAAAGCGTAACACATTACGCCTAGAGCGCTAATGAATAGTAATGAAGAAAGTGTTGCGGCTTTGATCTGCTCTATGTGTTTCGTTGCTGTGTATTTCATAGCGGGCTCCTTTGGTTGGTTGTTATGATAAATGCAAATAGCGTGCCGCGCGTTAACGTGCTGTTTCTAAAGGGTGTAGTATTTGGCTGTGGTGTGTTATTAGGCAATATTCGCCGTGAACTGGATGTGTTGTCCTGTATTGGGATGTTTGTGCCCCTATAAGAACTGGTTAAAAGGTAAGAATAAGATGAGTGATAATAAGCCGCCCGCGGATATCCGTATAAAATGTGATGGCTACGATATTTCTATTGAGGATGACACGTTGGTTATTCACTCACCAATCCCTGTTGAGGTGAAGTCAGCGCCGGCGATTAGCAACGGCACGGATGAATTGGTCTCAAAGGCTGATCTCGATGCGGCCAAAGCGGCGCGCCTAAACCAGAAATGGTCTAAGGGGCGATTTTATGAGGGGCAAGGTGTCTATTTGGGCGCGTATAAACTTTCGTCACCGGAAGATAAGAGCCTCTGCCGTATGTTTCATGCATTTGCGGCGCAAAAAGACTACCCGCTATGTTTGGACGAAGCAGATGAGCGTGGAGTGGAAAAGGTATTATATAATCAGGTCTCTGTTAATGCGAGCCTTGATGCTTTGGCTAAAAAGCAGCATGAGACCATATTTGATAATAGCGGTTTCCGTCAGGTTGGCGCGGCGACGGTTAAATATACGCCTGTGCCGCGGGTGCACGGACGCAGTGTTATGACTTTGCATGATGGCGTCATGCATGATGGTGCGCATAGGGGGCTATGGGACGTGGTTGAACGTGGCGCGTATAAAGGTGAGTGGTTTGTACCAACTTCCGATATGCTCGCGCGGGTTGTTGCTCCTAATTTAGAAAAGGGCGTTTTGTGCGGAAGCTTTAACGAGTCATCGCAAGTCCTTGATTTTAAATCGTCTATTTATCTGTCGTCTAGTTTCGATAGGGGGTGTGACGTAACATTTGGTTATGACCTTCATAATAAAATACCTGTTCATTTGCATCGTAGCGCAGATGAGGTATCCGTCCGCCTTGTGCGCTTAGTGCCGCAGTCATAACGCTTTATAAAACTTTTTTTAGGCAAAATGCCCTGAAGGTCGAGGTCGCTTGTGCCGCTATGTGTTTGAAAGCATTGTGGAACCGGATTGTATTGCATTGTATTTTAATATAATTATTCTTAAATGTTTACATTATCCTATTGAAAAATAACGTTTTGTTATACAACTTATGTAAAGCTAGTAGTTGTGAGTGTGTTTTTCATGGGTAGGTTGTCTCGTCATTATAAGCTGTAATGTCTGTTTCTTCATCGTGAAATTCATTTTTATTAACCAAAGTAAAAAAGAAAGGCATGAACTATGATAGGTCCTCAACAAACCTATATGGTTATTTCTTTGGCTTTTGCTGTGTTCGCTGCGATTGCGGCTGTAGGGGCTGCAATTACGCTCTCTGTCAGTTTTGAGCGTCTGCGGAGCGGTTTTCAAAAAGTGAAGGAAATGGTTGATGTAATGAACCGGCAAACCGGTTTTTTCTCAACAGCCATTCATAATATCGAGCAGAAAGTGGAGGCACTAGACGCCCGCCAAGATGTCTTGGAAACCAAATCGGTAGAAAGTAATGAGCGTACAGATTCCATGTTACGTTATGCGGAAACCATGGTTGTTCAGGCCAAGCATGAAATTAAGCAGGAGATACAGGCCGCTAAAGAGCCTGATCAAGCGCTTAATGATAAACAAGTAGATCCGATAGCTGAAACACCACATGCGCCAGTGCGTACAGGTATGGAGGCCTTATTGGCGGATCACGATAAGCAGAGTGAAAATGTAAAAGGAGAAAATGCCGGTGTTTCGTCGCTATACTTTGGCGCAAACAGCGATCATATCCGCTTTGTCTAGTGTTGGTATGATATAATCACTACATAAATTCAAACCCATATAGAGAAGAGGGGCGTTTACAGCAATGTGAATGTCTCTCTTTTTTTTGCTTATCTTTTTGGCTTGACATAATTCGCGCGGTGTTTATTATTTACTTGTGCATTAAAAATGTAAAATAGGCAGGGGAAATTATGTCCGAAAATAAGCAAAGCGAGGCGCAGACAACTAAAAAATCAACATTTGGTCTTGGGCAAGTATTTGGCCTTGTTGTCATTGGCGGTATTGCTTACAGCATTTTAACGGCGGAGCCAGAGGAAAACCCTTATGGCGGCGAACAAAATGCTGAAGTTACGGCGGTGAAAGAAATTAAGTCAGACGTCACACGGGAGCTTATATCCGAAGGGCATTTTGCGCGCACTTTACCAGATGGCCTTCATATTATACATGACAAGAATGAAGACGCTTATTACTTGGTTATGAAGGCTCAGTATGATTCTTTTGATGAAGGGTATGGATTTTTCGGGATGGATGAACTAGAGCACAGTTATGTACCCGATGCTGCGCCGAGCTCTGAGAGTGCAGCATTTTCGCTGTGGTCGATTGCTGAGGCTAAGGACTTGCTGCCGCTAAACCTTGTTGCGGGTAGGTACGGCTACACCATTGGCGGCAATGCTTTAAATGGTACGGACCTTCGCTTTTCTATTATCTATGATGCTGACTCTGGCTTTGATAGGGGGTATGGCTATATGGGGTTGAACGTCGAGCAATCAAAAAGTGTTCAGCCTGCGTATGAGCCATCGTTTAACTAATGACAGATGATGTATTAAAAAGAAAAGGCCAGTGCCTGTGCGGCAAAGTAGGTTTTGTACTGACTCTGCAAAGTCAGGAAACGCATGTGTGTCATTGCGCCATATGTCAAAAATACCATGGCGGGCCAGCAATTTCACTGTCTTGCGCGCCAAAAACTGTGGTTATTAATGACCAAGAAGGCCTTTTGAAATGGTTTCAAAGCTCTGAATGGGCAGAGCGCGGTTTTTGTTCGCGCTGTGGTTCTGCGATGTTTTCAAAGCTGCTGGGTGATGACCCGCTTTACTATGGTGTATCTGCGGCGCTTTTGGATAAACAGGATGATTTGTTTACCGGTGAGCATATCTTCGTCGATAAAAAGCCGTGCTATTATCAATTTGACGATGATTGTAAAAAATTAACGGAGGCGGAGTTTTTAGCGCAGTTTTCGTAGTTGTATGTTTTTTTAGGGGAGGGAACGAAGTCCCTGTTGTAAAGCTGAGGTTATGTAGTGCCTTGAAACATCATTTAAGGCATCTTTATTTATGGGGACTTCTAATTTCGTACCTATTACCCTTGGTTTATCGCATCCCTCAAATAAATTTCCGTACTCTCCTGTATCGCCGTCAAGTCCGTGTAAGCTGTCATAAGTTTCTTGTGCAATCTTTGTTGCATGATTAATCAGCGCCTTTTTATTAAAGTCTGCTGTTGGAGTTAGGTTCACGATAATGCTTTTGCCGACACTTGCGTTATATGTTGATCTTATTAGTTCTAATACTGACATATTTTCCTCACTTTTTAATAATTATACATAATAAACGGGGCTAAGTCAAGTTGAGTGAATGTGGGTGTTGTATTACCGCCATTTGATTATTGCTATACTTTGTATATATGGTTTTATAGAATATTCATTAAGATGCTTTTTTTGTAAATTTTTGCGTCATTAAATTAACAAAACGTTGAAATAGATAGTGGCTATCATGTGGACCTGGTGATGATTCAGGGTGGTGCTGGACAGAAAAGAACGGGCGGTTCTTTGCCGCTATTCCCTCGCAGCTCTCATCAAATAGGCTTATATGAGTAAGCTCCACGTCGTCGGGCAGGGAGTTTGCAACGACTTCAAAGCCGTGGTTTTGCGATGTGATTTCAACTTTGCCTGTCGTCAGGTCTTTGACGGGGTGGTTTGCGCCCCGATGGCCGAAATGCATCTTCTGGGTTTTTCCGCCAAGGGCGAGGGCGAGTAATTGGTGGCCTAGGCAAATGCCGAATAGGGGCATATCTGCGTTTAAAATTTGTTCTAATGTATCTTTAATTTCGCTATATGTCGCGGCAGGGTCTCCGGGGCCGTTGGACAGGAAGATACCATCTGGGCTTTGCGCCATAATGTCGTCAAAGCTTGACGTGCCTGACATGAGCACGACATTGCAGCCAGCATGAGTAAGGCTGCGCATGATGTTGTCCTTTGCTCCGAAATCAAGGGCGACGACTTTATAAGCGTTGTCAGCTTGCGTGGCTTTTGCATCACTGTAACCGCTGCGAATATCCCATGCGCCGGTTTGCCAGTTTTCAGTGCGGTTGCGCTGCGCTGTTTTAGCAAGGTTCTGCCCCGCTAGGCCAGACCAGTCTTGTATGGATTTGTAAATCGTATCTAAATCAAAAACGCCACTTGCATCATAGGCGATCGCGCCTTTGGCGGACCCGTGATCGCGAAGTTTTTGTGTTAAGGCGCGGGTGTCAATGCCTGCTATGGCAGGCAGCTTGTGCTCAATCAACCATGCATCAAAGCTTTTATTTGCGCGCCAATTTGATGGTGCCGTTGGGCGCTCACGCGTGATCAGACCAAGGCATTGCGGCGCAGGGCTTTCAATGTCTTCGTCATTTACGCCCGTATTGCCAATATGGGGGAAGGTGAAGGTGATGATTTGCCCTGCATAACTCGGGTCGGTCAGGATCTCTTGGTAGCCGCTCATAGATGTGTTGAAGCAAATCTCGCCAATATTGACCATTTGCGCGCCGTAACCTGTACCCCAAAATACTTCACCGCTATCAAGCATAATTAAGGCATTCGCATTCTTCGGCTGTGGTGCAAAATCGGTCATCTGGGCTCTCCTTAAAATGGGGCAATACGAGGCTGCAATATTCATCTGCGTAGAATCATAGCATCTACATTTAATATTGTATTCTCGCGCTGTATGGTTATTATCCGTTTTTGAGGCAAAATTAAAGTATTTTTTTGAGAAAGTTTCATGACAAAACGCATTGGTATTTACCCAGGAACATTTGACCCGATAACCAAAGGTCATCTGCATATTATTCGCCGCGCCAGTAAACTGGTAGATCATTTAGTTGTCGGCGTTGCTAAAAACGCCGGCAAAAAACCGCGTTTTAGCGCTGATGAACGCCTTGATATGGCGCAGACAGATATTGGCAACATGCCTGATAAGCACTGCGAAATCACGGTTGAAAGCTTTGACAATCTGCTTATACATTATGCAGCACAAAAAAGCGCATCATGCATCTTCCGTGGCCTGCGTGCGATTTCCGATTTCGAATATGAATTTCAAATGACTGGCATGAACGCAAAATTGGATAAATCCATCGAAACTGTGTTTTTGATGGCATCTGATGAATGGCAGTTTGTGTCATCATCCTTCGTTAAAGAGATCTGTGTCCTTGGCGGGGATGTGTCGCAGTTCGTTACGCCCTCTGTTTTGGATAAGCTGAAAGATTAGGTTTGTGATCACCCTACAAACCTATTGACATAATCCGTCCTGTGCTGTAGTTTAACCCTGCATTAAATGATAATATAAAGGAGGTCATCATGGATGACGAACTTAAAACGACAGTACTTCATGAACTTGCAAGTATTTCTAACGTATTTTATGTGCATGCAAACAGTGTGCAAGAGATTAGCGCCGCGTTTGACAATAATGCGACGCCGGATGAAATGGCAACAATAATGAAGCTGTTTAATGATATTCAAGTTTTACAAGATGGCAGTTATGACCCAGGGCCATATGTTCTATTGGGCGCGAAGGCGGAAACTGAGGAAGAGTTTAATACGTTGGCGCAAAAGCAAATTGATTTTGCTGAACTTTATACGGCAATTGTATCAAGAGCTGTTCCGCAAGCAACGCTAGGCTCTTTGCTTGATAGTAAAGCGGAATCACATAGAGATGGTTTCCAAGCCGCGAATGCGCCGAGCATTGCAAGGCTTTGTATTTAAAGTTTGAGGCCTGTATTTAATTGCAGGCCTTATGCTGTAGGTTTTGATAGAACTTTACGGTGCTTAGTTATATTTTTTTAGAAATTTCGATTTATCTAATAAATAATACTTGACGCGCGAAGTTGAAATCCATATACATGTCTCAGCCTTTCAAAGGGCATAAGAATTTATGGTTTGACCGCTTAGCTCAGTTGGTAGAGCAACTGACTTTTAATCAGTAGGTCCAGGGTTCGAATCCCTGAGCGGTCACCATTTCTTTCTTCTTGTGCTCATTATTCCCCCAAGATAAAGACGACATATTCTCTTGCTTTGCTGTGTATTATCCGCTATTTGTTTATATGAAAAATAAACAAGGTGAAGCATAATGACGCGCGTGGTTGTATTGGATACAGAATTAACAGGCTTGGAGCTGGACGATGGGGATAGGGTTATCTCTGTCGGGTTGGTTGAGGTTTTTAATGGCGTTGTTAGTGGCGTTGAGAAGGAGTGGGAGTTTGACCCTGAGGGGCGCAAGAGCCATCCTGATGCGGCGCTTATTCATGGCCTGTCAGATGATTATTTAAAGGATAAGCCGCTTTTTAAAGATGTCGCGCAGGAAATTCTGGATTTTATTGATGGCGACGAAATTGTCCATCACTGTTGGTATGATAAAGTAAGTGACCACTCAACGGATGAGGACTTCATGAATATGGAGTTTCAAAAAGCTGGTTTTGGCGAAGTGGGGCATGGGCAGTGGCTGAACATCAAAAAATGGGCGCAGCAAATTGACCCACAACATAATAGCCTTGATTCAATGTTGGATCGTTATAACATAGACCGCACATCGCGTGCGCAATTTCATGGCGCTTTGGTGGATGCACGTTTGACGGCTGAATATTACTTAAAAGTCGCGCCGCAATTTAAACCGTAATTATTACGTTAAAAGGGCTTTACGTAAACTGGTCTTTGTGCTAAAAAGTCTCCTTAATAAAAATATAAAAAAATTAGGGAGATAGGATATGCTTTCAAAGCTATATTCAGCAAGGAACTACGCCAGTGTGGCACTTCATTATACTGTTGTTGGTGGGTTAGCGGCAGCTGCGGTAGCTTTTGGGCAGCCTTGGGCTATTGCGGTTGGCATAGGCGTGGTTGCTGCGGTTACGCCGCGGATGACAAAAGCCGCAAAGCGTTTTTTAGAAAATGACTTGAAAGAGCATCCTGACACGCATGATTTCTCACCCAATTTAAGAAAGACCGTCGATGATCTTAGCCGTGAAGCCGGTATGGATATTGAAAACGGGCGCCAAAAAATATTTAGCTTCAAGCCAAAGCAATCATCTGCATCTGCAGAGCTAGATATTGATAGTGCAAAGGGTTTTAAGGCAAAAAGACGTGCCTTTTTTGATTACATGATGCGCAAAACATTTGAAGAGGCGAATAAAACGCCAAATGCTGCGGCATCCAATTTCGGTAAGCCTGTGATTATCATTTCAGAAAAGCTGTTAGAGCTTTTGGATGATGATGAACAAAAAGCGGTTCTCGCGCATGAATTTACGCATGCCGCAGCGGAGCATCAGCGTATTGCTTCGCCTAAAAACTTGGTTTCTAGCGCGGCAAAACTTAGCAATAGATGCATGGTGCTTATGGGCTATGTACAAACAGGGATTGTTGGATTCTTGGCATCTTTAGGTGCAGGTATCGCGGCGGGGGTTTTGGTTGTTTCCGGTCATCCAAAAGGTAAGCTTGCAACAAAGAAGCCTGTAGAGGTTAATGTTGAGGACTGGGAAGAAGTCAAAAATGTGAAGCGTTTGTCTTCCGTGTTTAGTAGTGTTGCTATGGCGGGGACGATGACGTATTTCAACCCAGCATTCCTTCCTATCTATTTAGGCGCGACAAGCATGAATATTGGCTTGAACCTAACTGAAAAAAGTATGTCACGTAGTCAAGAGTTTCAGGCAGATAAAGGTGCAGTGCTTCTTGGTGCGAGCCCCCTCGCTTTGATTACGTCACTGCGTAAGATGGAGGCGTTAGTTGAGCGTAGCAAATGTAACTTCCTTGGTGTTGACGCGATGCCGAAGAAGGGCGAACTGAGCAAGGTGTGGAGTGAGTTAAACGCGACGCACCCAGCAACAGAAAAGCGTATCGCGCGTCTCGCTGATATTGCCCGTGAAAATGGCTTTAAGTCAGCTGAAGTAGATAAGGCCGTGAGCGGCCCAGTGGAGATTAAGCATGTCGGTGATATTTCACGGGATGTATTTCAGGCCATGAATTTTTTTGTAGGTTAGTTTAGCGTTAAATTTTACGCCGCCTGCGTTACGGATGCCGCTCTTTTGGGAGCGGCATTTACTTTTCTGGACGTATAAAGTGAATGTCTTTTTCTGATGTGCTATCCCAATCTATCTCAGGAATGAGAGGCAGGCCTTTTTTGCGCTTAGCGTAAACTTCATCTAAGGTTTTCTGTAGATAAACGAAGCGCTCCGCATTAGCTGGATGGGTGGAACGCTTATCAATGCCTTGTGCATCTCTCTCAACAGACGTGCGTCGCCAAAAAGCGATGCTGCCTGATGTGTCGTAACCGGCGCGCTCAGCGAAGTAAATGCCTATATAATCGGCCTCGCGTTCAAAATCAACGCTGTTGACCATATAAGCCTGTTGGGCGATGCCTTCATAGACAAAGTCGGGGAGGCGATAATCCGTCATTTCCATGGCGTTGAATAAGGCGGTATTTGCGAGTTTACCAAGGGCGATATTGTCTTTGCCTTTCTGGATGTGTCGCATGATATTGTGGCCAACTTCATGGCCGATAACCATGGCGAGCTCTTCATCGCTTTGGGTGGCCTTATAAAAGCCGCGAGTCATGATAACGCTGCGACCATTGGCGTAAGCATTAATCTCTGGGGCATGATAGTCATAGCGCAGTGGGTAGTTACAAACTGCATATGGGGCTGTTTGGACCTCAATTTCTTCACTGTCGCGTAAAAGTAATAATTTTGCTGGGCGAGTAGAGCCTGTTTTTGAAAATGCTTTATATAGGTCTTTGTACTGCGTGCGGTTGCTTGAAACATTAACGCCGTTAATGGCAATAATTTTATCACCTGTCTTTATATTGGCTGTCTGTTCTGTGGTGTTTGCGTACACTTGATCAATTTGAAAGATGTGATTGAGCTTATATAGCTGCTCAGCAATTTCTTTATGCTCGCCTTTCTTTGCAACGCTATCAATGTTCCATAGGGTGAAGCCATATTCAATGGCATCCTTGGTGCAAAATTCGGCGTTGGCTTTGAGGATTTGAAAGCTAATGTTCTCTAAGCGATTGCCCTCGTTTTTGAAGGCTTGATAAACCATTTCTTTTTGCAAGCGGATTTCAGTGTCGATCTCCGCTTTGCTTGCAGATTTGTATTTGGACACAGGGGCTGCGCATGCGCATAAGAGTAAAAGTGAAATGCACACCAGAATTTTTGCAGGCTTGTTGCTGATTTGCGAATAAGGTGAAGCCATAGTGTGCGCCAATAATAGTCTTTAAATGTAAAAAAAACGCCGTTATGATCAAACATAACGGCGTTTTTAGAAATTCTGTGTGCGATTAAGCTACAGCTTTGATATTTCCAGCTGCTTCTTTGCCGCGACTCTCAACGATGTCAAACTCAACAGCTTGACCTTCAGTTAGAGTTTGCATACCAGCTTCATTTACTGCTGTGATGTGAACAAAAACGTCTTTGCCGCCATCTTCAGGTTGAATAAAGCCGAAACCCTTATCAGGGTTAAACCATTTTACGGTTCCAGTTGCCATGGGTATTTCCTTGCATAGTTAGTTAGTAGTTTATCAAGCATCTTATAAAAATTTTTTGCTTGATAGTCTAGTCAAGGCAATTCATTCCATAGATGTTGGAGTAGGTATGCCATAGGTGTGGATAAAATGCAAACAAAAACGTAGCATATTTGAAAATAAATTATTAAAGGGGCGAAATAAAGGGGCGGCGAGACCCCCCGTTTAAGGCTTTGGCTTCGCTTTGTTGTTTGGCTTGTTGGTCTCTGAATCGTTGGGGCCGTCTGTGGGCTTGTTTTTATGCTTCTTGTCGCTAGAGAGACGAGCAGCATCTTCATTTGACTTCGCGTCATCAAATCCACCGGAAAGTGAGCCGTTTACTTGCGGTTTATCCTGCGTTGATTGCTGCTGCGCGTTGATGCCTTCTTTTCGTGCCCATTGCTGCTTTAGATAGTCGTCAGGGCTCTCTGCTGTCTGGGGTTTGGGTCTTACGGCAAGATATTCAACATTAGGGTTCGCTCGGGAGCCGTCATGAATGCCGTGATAGCGGAGGATTTCTTTATGGCGGAATTTATCTGTAATATGGTCGAGCTGACGCTTTTGGTTAGATAGAATATGGTCAACATCCCATGCTTTGTTCGGATCGGCAGGGGCAATGTCCATTTCATAGCTGGATGACAATACGTTAAGCCCATCGGCGTAACCTTGGATTTTCTGTTTACCTATATGTGTCTCGCGCACTTTAGGGTCTTCTGTGTCCGAAAACTTCCTTCCTGCAATCTTTCGTTGTGTCGTGCTGTCGGGCGTAAGGCCTTTTTCGGAAAGGTAAGCGCTTATGTCACGTGCGTTAAGTGTGGCGGTTTTCTCGGCGATAGATAATTTGGCTACTTTGAGCTGATGTTCGTAACCAGGCTGTATAACAAGACGGAATTCGCCGCCGCCATTATGGGCGATTACAAATTTATCTGACTCTATGCCTGCTTGGTGTAATGATTCTGTCACGATTTCGGCCATATCTTTAAGCACGGCGTCGGCTCCATCGTGACCAAGTAGGTTGTTTAGCCCGCCAAGGTTTTGAAAGCCAACAAACATTATACTTGGTCGCGCGAAAGGTGTGCTGGCATCATACCAGATTTGCGCATTTTGACGGTAATCACTAACGGTATTTACATTGGCCGATGGGTCCATTGGGTTAAGGCTACGTGCTGCGCTGGTCATAAAGTCCTGCACGGCAGCGTCAATGGGCTGGCCATTATTGGCGTTGATATATTCTGGTATGCGGCATTGCTCCATATAGGCGACGCGCTTTTCTTCGATTGTTGCAAACTGGCTAAACGTTAGGCCTTCTGCGTCGGCGCTTTTTAGGGTGGAGTTGTTTACATCAAGTTGCGGCGTATTATCGACGCTTTCAAGTATTTGCGCCGTACGTGCGTCAAAATCTGCGATGCTCTGCGCAGGGGAAGGTGCGTGGGCGCGGATATTCGCGGCGTTGTTTTCTAAATGTGCCTTTTGTTTTTTTACAGCTTCATCAAAGGTGTATTGCTGCTTTTTTGGCAATGCTTTGATATCTGTCTTGGTCGCGATTCCCATATTGTGTTTTACGGTGTCTATAATATCTATGTGTTTGCTGGCACGTACTTCACCGATACGGTCTTTATGGGCTTTAATTTTTTCGTCCATAATAGCGATGATATTATCTGGATCATTAATATTACGCATATCTTCAGCGGCAAGACCGCCACCAAAGCCATTTTTAAATACATTGGTACGGCCTTTGGCGTGTTCGTGATCCAGTAGTCCAAGTTCCGCCATTTTTATTTCGACATTATGTGTCGTTGCCATAATGATGTCGTCATATTTACTCGGGTCAACGCCCTCGACCATAAAACGTAGCTCATCACCACCTGTACGAATGGCGATGACCTTGTTGTTAGGGAAGTGGGCGTTAAGGTCACTGAGAACGGTTTGGGTTATGATTTTAGCCGCGCTGTCTGTCTTATCAAATGTTTGTTTGATGTTAATCTCATTAATAAGGTGCGTTTGCTCAGCAGAAGTCAGGCTTTGAAATGCGGCTTGTGCGTCTTTGAATGTTCGATACGCTTTTTCTTGCTGAAATTTTTCGATAGCGAATTTTTTCTGGAACAACTCGTTTGTGCCGCCCATATTGCCGAAATCAAACTCAAGCATCATGACGGGGCTCCCTGTCTTTTTTGCGTAGACGTGGGAAAGTGCTGTTTCAACGCCTTTGTGGTCTTTCTTCAAGACGCCCGTTGTATGGTCGGCTTCGCATTTCAGGGCTTCAATATCAGCAATGTCGGCAAGTATGGCTTGTTTTGCTGCGGGAGTTACGTCTTTTTGATCAAGGTATTTATCGGCAAGTTGTAAGGCCAGTTCGCCCGAGCTTAATAGTTGCCCCTGTTTTTGCCAAATTTCTGTAATATCAGAGATCACGCGCTCGGCGTCCAGGCCACTAAGGTCAGCATAGGGCTTGAGCCAGATGTTTAGCTCATTTGCGTGCATGATTTCTTTTGGATCTAAAGGCATATATATCTACTCTAACTTCCGTAATAGTGCTTATTTTAACCATAATATCTTAAAAATTTATTAGTAGATTAAAAATGTCCATGAATAAAGTGATATCCGCGATTTAGGTTGAACTAATCACACGCTGTTCTATATTGTCAGGATAACAGCAGTAAAGGGCGCGTTCCATGTCACCAATTGAAAATCAGTTCGAAGGTAAAATAGGTATCGGCGGACGTATACGCGGCTATTTTCTGGCGGGTATACTTGTTACCGCACCGATTTCGATTACGTTTTACCTGACATATATGTTTTTTAATTTTATCGACTCTGCAGTGAAGAGTATTCTGCCGCTTGACCGCCTGCCCATTGAGTATCAGCCATACGCATTACCGGGAGTTGGGATTGTCTCTGCGATACTTTTCTTTGTTTTGGTCGGTTGGTTTGCGCGCAATTTCTTAGGGCGATTATTGCTAAAAATGTCTGACTATATCATGCACCGGATGCCGGTGATATCAAAGCTATATGGCGCGATAAAACAAATTGTAGAGACAATTATGGCGAGCCAATCAACTGCGTTTCGTGACGTCGTTATGCTGGAATATCCGCGTAGAGGTACTTGGTGCATTGGTTTTGTTACTGGTAAGTCAGAAGGCGAAGTGCAAGAGCTGACGGATGATGAAACAATTAACGTGTTTGTGCCAACGACACCCAACCCGACATCAGGGTTTTTGTTGTTTGTGCCGCGTCAGGATTTGAAATTTTTGGATATGAGCGTAGAAGACGGTGTGAAGCTTGTTGTTTCTGCGGGGATTATCACGCCAGATACAGCTATATTGCCACCACTTAAGAAAAAAGCGAGCAAGACAACGCTGAAATAGGCGGCATTGTTGTTGCCTTTGGTGCGGCGGTCATATTTTATTTAAAAATAAGGGTTTATTAAGTATATTAGCTTACTATTTAGTATGTGTGGAACTGTAATGGGGCTTAATCTATGGCTAAGAATTCTAAGGATATGACGATATTAGAGCGTCGGTTTGTTTCCTGCGGTGATATGATCATTGAAGAGGGGGAGATGGGCAATAATGCGTATCTTGTCCAGAGCGGCGAAGTCGAAGTTTTTTCCAAAGCAAAAGATAGAGAGCTTATTTTAGGCAAAATGGGCCCCGGTCAAATATTTGGCGAAATGTCGCTTGTGTTTGATGGTCCGCGCACAGCATCCGTCCGTGCAACGGAACATTGCAATTTGATTGTGGTGACACGTGGAACTCTCACAGAGAAAATTGCGCGCAGCGATTCAACTGTTCGTGCGATTGTTAATATGCTGACTAAGCGTATTATAGAAGGTAATAATGCGCTGCTGAATAAAAATGATACCACGGATGATTTACAGGATGTTGTGCTGAATTTATACAGCAATGTTTTGGAAACATTAGAGGCGAAACAACGCCGCGCATTTCGTTCGGATGTACTACCCGAATTGAACAACTTTCTTGACGCGCTTTCACGTTTTAAAAAAGACCATGAAAAAGGCGCGGATAACTCCGAAGACAGCTTTACTTTATAGGCATATGAACATATCTAATTAGAGTACAACTATGTTTGATCAGGCGGTTTGGCTTACATAGTTTCAATCTTTGGTATATGTTGTGTTATGCGTTTAAAAAAAATCATCATTGGAGTGTTTTTACTCCTTATTTCTTTAGTGGCATTAGCCGTAGCCTTAGTCTTTAGTGGCGTCATTACTGGCGACCATATTAAGCCTTATATAGTCAGTAGCGCCCGCAGCTATGTGGGCTATGACTTGGATATCAAAGGCAGCGTTGATTATAAATTGCTGCCCGTCCCCCATGTGCAAATATTCGATATTACCGCTAAGCCTTATGGGCAAGGTAAAGCGTTTCAGACCTCGATTGAAAAAATGGACATGTACGTGTCCTTAGTTGACTTGCTTAAAGGACGCTTTGTTATTGATAGTCTGAAGTTGTTTCACCCTGAAGTTAAAATGAGTGATATGTCGGCATGGCGTACGCGAGAAATTGACGCTTTGATGGCGGCAGGTAAGGCGGAGCCGTCCGCCGCCGCGGCAAATCCAGCGAAGCCTGCGCTATATAGCGTGAAAAATGTAGTGATAGAACAAGGTGACTTTACTTTTGGCGCCTCTGCAGATGCACAAAGCATTAAGGATATGAACCTAAAACTCACTTATAATATCTTATCAGGACATTATGACGTGAACTTTTCTTTGTTGCATAGCCAGCATAAAAGCAAACAAAATTATACGGGGCAGCTTAAGGTTAACTTACAGGATGTGGCGCACAAAATCGTCGGGCTAGATGGTTTGTTGTCATTGCCGACATATAAAATGGACGTTGATATAGCGGGGATAGTGTCTTGGGATAATGGTTTGTCATACCAAGGGGAAACGCATATTAATTACGCTCAGCCGCTACCGATAAATGTGAGTGGCGGGCAGGGCGGCGTATCGTACAAGGCGCTCGTGTCTCTATCCCCCCTTGCGGATAAGCAGGGTTATGCTGTACAGGCCAAAAAAGGTCATGTGCAATATGGCGTTTATAAATACGACCTCTCGCTTTCCGGTGAAGTGATGGGCGCAGCGCATTTGGCGACCTTTGATTATAATGTCGCGAGCAACTTAGGCGCAGATGTCGTGCTTAGCGGCAGTTTAGAACGCGCGCTTGGCAATGTGGAGAGCAGCGGTAAAATAAGATTTACGAGCCCCTCCGTCTTTGATGTCCGCTCTCATGTCAATATTCTGAAGCAGAAATATGATGTGCATGTCGTACAGAAAAAATCTTTGCCGCCAAAAATTGAAATCAAAGGTGACAAGCTGAATTTTGTGGATTTGTACAAGAAACGCGAAGTCGTGGCAAAAAAGCAGGGCGATGTTTTTGAGCTATACCTCAATAAAGGGCAAGATCATTTTCACCGCTTATTGGTTGACACCATTGCCAGCGCGCCCGCATTGCCAGCGTCATCGTGGAATATATCATTGGGCGAAGTCGTCTATCAAAAGCAGGCCGTTAAAAAATTGCAAGCAGCATTTGATATTGATAATGATGGGGCGCTACATGTTGATTCACTTAAGGCATCATATTTAGGGCGTCATCACTTTAGCCTCGAAGGTGATGTGAATGCGGCGAAAGCACAGCCACGTTATGATTTGAAATTTGCGATCTCTGTTGACCGTCCAGCTGAGATTTTGCCTTATTTCCCCCCGCGCCAGACGGATTTATATTTAAACTTATCAGGTGATAATAAAAGCTATAACTGGAACGGTAAGGTTGCTTTGGGCAAGGATAGTTTAAGCTTTACGGCGTTGCATAAAGCGGAGCTGCCTAAAGGTCATGTCTCAATGTTGCTTCTGGATATTGATTTTAAAGATTTTGTGCATTTATCTGACCTGCCAGCATTTAAGCAAACCGTTGAGGATTTTAACCTTAGCGGCGCAGCGAAGTTAACCGCGCAAATTGGGCTGCTTAACGACAAAACAGTACAGCTTGATTTCTTGAAAGGCAACATTAACAAAACGGCGGTTAATGTAAGTGGCACTGCACGTTTTATTGGCCAAAAACCCGATTTTAATTTGGCACTAAAAGCAGATAAATTAATTTACACGCCGCGACCAGCCATCCAAAAGACGAAAACAGCTTCAGGAGAAAGCAAGTGGTCGCGCAAGGAAGTCAAGCTTCCTGTATCAACGGATATGAAGGCTGCAGTAGATTTTAAAGTCGATGACTTGCGGCTTGATAAAAGCCGCCTGAGTGATGTAAGTGGGCAGCTGTCGGTCTCGAATAGTAGTGTTGCCATCAATAATTTATCGGCCAAGGGTTATGGCGGAAGGTTGAATAGTAAAGCGTCTTATAAAACAACAGAGAAGGGGGCGCTTGCGTTGAATGTGAATTTGTCGTCAATCGAAACAAAAACGCTGTTTGAATCCTTCTTTGGTGCGAAAAAGCCCTCTTTCATAAGTGGTACAGCTGACTTTGATGCTGTGGCACAAAGTTCTGGGCGCAGTTCGTCTGCGCTCATCTATGGGCTGTCTGGGCAGGGTAAGCTTGGTGGTCAGGCCATTACATTATATGGCATTGATGTTGCAAAAATTGGCGAGGCACTACGTTTGGATACGAAACTTGAGCAGAATATCGCGGCAATGGAAAGCCTTGTCAGCAGCGCGATGGAAAAAGGGCAAACCGTTTTTACTGCGGTGAGTATCCCTTATAAAATGGATGGCGGCGTCATTAAAATTGAAAAAGGCGTTTTTGAAGCCAAAGATTATGATTTATGGGTGAACGGTGAAATCTCACTGACGAATAATACGTTAAATTTGCGCAACATCATTATCTATAAGGGGGAAGAGGGCGCTGATTTGCCGAAGGTTCCGTTCACTATTAAAGGGCCTTTAAACGCACCTGTCAAAGACATCACATCGCAAATTATGCAAGAGTTCATCAAGAATAAGCTTAGCCGAAAACTGAATAAAACGCTTAATTCGGTGCTGCAAGATTTGTTGCCAGTCGATAAGGCTGCACAGCCGCAGCAAGAAAGCGGAGCTGCTAATGATAACGTGCAGCCATCACAGCAAAATAACGCTCCTAAAATAGAAGACCTTATCGACCCTGCACAGCTTCTACTTCGTAGGGTGCTTGGTCAATAAGGCCTTAGACTTCATATAGCTATTATATATGGGCGTGCATATTACGCGGCCATGTATTGACCGCCATTAATCGAGAATGTAGAGCCATTGACGAAAGATGCTTTTTCACAACATAAATATAGAACCATTTCCGCAATTTCTTGCGGCTGACCCATGCGGCCAGCAGGAATTTGCTGAATAATGTTATCAAGCACGTTCTGGTTAATATGTGCGGTCATATCGGTTTCAATATACCCTGGGCAAATGGCGTTGACTGTAATGCCCTTTGGCGCGCTTTCAAGCGCAAGGGATTTTGTAAAGCCAAGTACGCCAGCCTTTGCTGCCGCATAGTTTGATTGCCCCAGCTGACCTTTTTGACCGTTGATAGAGCTGATATTAATGATGCGGCCTTGTTTACGCTCGCGCATACCGGTGATAATCGCGCGGCACATATTGAAACAAGATGTTAAGTTAGTTTCAATAACGGCGTGCCAGTCATCAATCCCCATTTTATGCATCATGCCATCTCGTGTAATACCAGCATTGTTGATTAACACATCAACAGGGCCAAGATCAGCCTCAATTTGTTTTTCAACGGCGTCACATTGATCAAATTTTGAAACATCCGCTTTATACGTTCTTGCGCCAGTTTCTTTCTCACAAAGCTTCGCAGCTTCATCATTCCCTGCATAGATTGCAGCGACTTTATACCCTGCGCCTGTAAGCGCACGAGTTATTTCCAGACCGATACCACGGGTACCGCCTGTTACGATTGCTACTTTGCCAACCATTTTAGACCTCATAATAAAAATTCCGTTTCTGTGTTTCAGCAACTATTAAGTAAGGCTACGCAAATTTAATGTTAAGAAACTTTTTTCCAGCTCTCGCCTGCTGTACGTTCAACGCACATTGCAATGCCCATACCGCCGCCAATACATAATGTGACAAGGCCTTTATGTGCATCCGTGCGCGCCATTTCATGTAACAATGTAACCAAAACCCGTGTGCCTGATGCACCGATAGGGTGGCCGAGCGCAATTGCCCCACCGTTAACATTTACCTTATCCGCTGACAGGCCCAGTTCTTTCATGACGCAGCATGCCTGCGCGGCAAAGGCTTCGTTTGATTCAACAAGGTCAAGATCACTCACGCTCCAGCCCGCTTTTTCAAGTGCTTTTTTCGATGCAGGTACGGGGCCCGTGCCCATGACGCTTGGGTCGACGCCGGCTGTCGCCCATGATGCAATGCGTGCCAATGGCTGTAGGCCGCGTTTCTTTGCTTCGCTTTCGCGCATCAGTACAACGGCGGCGGCGCCATCATTTAAGCCGGATGCGTTGGCGGCTGTAACCGTGCCGTCTTTTTTAAATGCAGGGCGTAGGCCTGATAGGGCTTCCGCCGTTACGCCAGCGCGTGGGAATTCGTCTTGTTCAAAGACAAACTCAGACTTACGCTGCTTTACCGTGATCGGCACGATTTCGGCTTTAAACTTGCCATCGGCGATGGCTTTTTCAGCTTTTTGCTGTGATGAGGCCGCGAAATTATCTTGGTCTTGGCGCGTTATTTGGTATTTCTCGGCAATGTTTTCCGCTGTTATGCCCATGTGGTAATCATTATATACATCCCAAAGCCCATCAACGATCATTGTATCAGCCATTGAGGCTGGACCCATTTTTGTGCCCTCACGCATCAGCATCGCATGTGGTGAGAGTGACATGTTTTCCTGTCCTCCAGCAACAACAATGTCACTATCACCTGCAAGAATAGCCTGCATACCCATTGCAACGCTACGTAGGCCTGATCCACAAACTTGGTTAATGGTTAAGGCCGTTTTATCAGCAGGGATAAGGGCTTTCATTGCGGCTTGGCGAGCAGGGTTTTGGCCTGTGCTCGCAGTCAAGACTTGTCCCATAATAACGTCATCAACGTCATTCGTCGCGACGCTGCAATCATCAAGGGCTGCGCTGATAATTTCAGCGCCCAAGTCAGAAGCCTTGATGGTTGAAAGGCTGCCGCCAAATGTGCCGATAGCTGTTCTTTTTGCAGAAACGATTACGATTGGATCTTGATTGGACATGCTGCCCTCCTGAAAATATATGTAGATAGCGTTTAGACTGTAGCAGTAAAGTGCAGTATTTCAAGTGGAAATAACATTTTTTAAAAGCGCTTATATATTCAAAAAATCATATATAGGTTGCCAGCAAATCTGCTTTGCCTTGCTGCCGACAATCATACCGATATGCCCGCTATCTGCATCAATGCACTGCGCGTTTGATAACTGTGCCGTTATTGCACGCGATGTGCCGTGTGGGACGATTTGGTCATGAATAGGCGCAATGACAAGGCTTTTCCCTGCATAACGCTGTATGTTTATCTCTCTGCCGTCATCAAGTTGCCATTGGCCGTTTTGGGTTACGTTTTGTTTGTAGAATAACTCTATAGACTCAAGGATTAGCTGCGCGGGGATGTCCTGCCCGCCATTGACCCAATCCTCTGTCGCAACGAAGTGTTTTGCTACGGGCGTATTTGGGGGGTGCTTACCAAAATTAGCGTATTTCTTAGCGCTTTGTTTAAGGTCGGTTTGGATAAATAGGGACTGCAGATAGGCCGTACTCAGCGCGCCATTACTTTGTGCTTTTTCTTTGACGATGCGTTTTTGCGCCATCAGCAGGGTACGCAAATGGTTGTCGGGGTGATGAAAATCCCACGGCGTCGCAAGTAAAACAAGTTTTGACACATCATCGCCATGCAAGGCGGCAAGCGCAGCGGCAAAGTTACCGCCAAGGCAGTAGCCGATAAGGGAAGGGGACAGCCCCGTGCGTTGCTTTATATGCTGCAAAGCAGGCGTCGTTCGCTTGGTCAGCAGCGTGGAAAATGATCCGCCGTATTGATCTTGCATTAAATCCCCCCAATCGAGTAGGAAGCATTCATGTCCTTGCGCGGTAAGCCAGCGTATTAAAGAACGCTCACGTGTGAGGTCGAGGATTTCTGAGCCGTTGATAAAGGAGGGGATAATGAATATAGGCGCGTGGTTTGCTGCGCCGACGCTCGCTTTTGCATGGAGCAAACGTACGGAGCCAGATGACCATATAGATGGTAGCGGTGTTAGCTCAGTATCTCTGTCATAGGGGTGGTGGTGGTAGTTATGCAGGCCTTTGAGGATGTCTTCGACTTTGTCAGGGCTGAGCGCCATTAATGCCAGATGCATCATAATAGGCATCGGTCCGCGTCGTTTCGTCTGCTGTGTTTGGTCGTCCTGATGCATATTGTTGTTTTACTTTTGTATTATTTGTGCATAATAGCAGCTTATGATTTTTGTGCGGAGCACTATATATAAAATAAATATTTATTAAGTGGGAGAACTTATACGATGGCTAATACAAAGAACGATTCGCCGACAGTTGTAAAGAAATACGCTAATAGACGTTTATATGATACAGGGCGCAGCTCATATGTCACATTGGAAGACTTATGTGACATGGTTAAGGAGGGCTATGACTTTGTCGTGGTTGATGCGAAATCAGGCGAAGACATTACGCGCCAAGTTTTAACGCAAATCATCATGGAACAAGAATCAAAAGGCGAGAATTTGTTGCCAATCAACTTCTTAAAAGACCTTATCGGTTATTACGGTAACGGCGTTCAAGGTGTAATTCCAAATTACCTTGAACAGACTATGGAAGTTTTTAAAGCAAACCAAGACCAGTTCCAAGAACAGCTTAATGGTACTTTGGGCGGCGCGTTTCCATTTAGTACATTTGAAGAAATGAACAAAATGAATATTGATATATTCCAGCGCACAATGAAGACGTTCACGGGCATTGATATGAGCGCCGGTAAAAAATAAGTCGTTTCTAAGTTTTGCTTAAATCGCGCTTGTTAATTGATGCGTAAGGGTTTTTGTGTCATTCTAGTAGATGACATTATTGTATATTTATATCCACTTACAAAGAAGCTTGCGATATGAACCGTAAATATTTAGAAGATAAAATCAAAGATGCCCTTGTGCTTGCTAGCGGAAACTCCGCGAAGGCGCAGCATTTAATTATACAATGGGCAGCTGAGGATAAACAGCTCCTCCAATTGTTAACAAAACCACACCTTAAAGGCATAACAGCTCATGCTGTAGGCCGCGTCATTACGCAAATGGACCGTGATGATGAGCCGTTGCCGGAAGAGCCTATGGCGGTTGATATGGGACCGAATAGCTTTGGCAAAAGTCTTCTGGGCGCTATGGGTGGGCAGGATGCTGCACATTTTGGACACGAGCGTTCTGCGCCGCGCCAAAAGAAAAAACAAGCTTCACAGCAACATATTAACGCAATACATCTTTTGGCGAAGAAAAACACGCCAAAGCCGAATGATGAATAAGATTGCTTTAACGATATAAAGATCATTAATTCTCATGATGCATCAAGCGCAGCGCTCAACATTCGCGGATAATCAGCGCTTATCTGCTTTCTTATCAAAGAATAATATTCTCGAATATGAGGTGACGCCTATTGGTGAAGATATGGCGCCGCGCCGTTATTTTCGGATTGTCGCGAAAGGCCATAAAACGGCATTTATTCTGTGTATTTCTCCTGCGGATAGCGCCCCAGATGCGCATCCAGGACATTTAATTGTGAATACGGTGAAGTTATCACGCCGCCTTGCTGCGCATGGTGTGCGCGTGCCGCTTGTGCATGATGCTGACCCTGATCAAGGTTTTGTGTTGTTGGAAGATTTCGGCGCTGTGCGTTTTGACCAAGCTATCGCATCCGGGCAGATTGATGCGGCTGATGCATACGGGCTTGCCGCCCAAGCAAACAAGAATATACAAGGCATTACCGATATAGATGCTTTGCCTGATTACTATCAAAGTCATGTTCACAAGGCGCGCGGGCGCGTTGTTGAATGGTATTTACCTGTGCTGTTAAAGCAGGCCTCGTCACCAAAGCAAGTGGAGGAATATTTGAAAATATGGGATGAGGTTGAATCCGCGTTGCCGCCGCCGCGTCAAGTTTTTGCCCATGTTGATTTTCACTTGATGAACTTAATGTACTTGCCGCATGAAGATGGCACAGACCAATGTGGCGTTCTTGATTTTCAAGGGGCTATGCGCGCACCCTATGTTTATGATGTGGTCAATTTATTAGGGGATGCGCGGCGCTTGGTTGCACCGGAGATTAAAGCCAATATTTTGTCTGATTTTACGCGCGGCATGAGCGACCAGACGCAGGCTGATTTTTACAATCACTATGCTGTCTTATCGGCGCAGTTTCATGGTCGGTGCTTGGGGCAGTTTATCCAGCTCGCATTTCTCGGTAAACCGCAATATGTGCAGTATATTCCGATTGTTTTGCAGCAATTTAAGGATGATATGGCAGCGCCAATTTTAGAGCCTGTCAAATCATGGCTTCACGCACAGGGTATGGATTTCGATATAGCTGTGAAGTTCGATATTGCCGCAGACCGTCAATATGTTGAAAACCTGCTTTAATTAAATAGGCTGATTAATCACATAGCTGCTGTTTTTTAGTTCAATCGATATTGTACGCATATCACGCTCAGCGCGGCGATAGTTTGCTCCGTTCTCTATGGCTGAAACGAAGTCTGTTTGCAGTGTTGAAAGCTCCCCTGCACATCTTTCGGGTAATCTAGATGTCGTAAAACGCTGCGAAGAAAAGTCGACCGCCTTTAATTGCTCAATAAGCTCTGGGGTAATATTTGGCGCGATATCTAATTGGAATTTATCGATATCCTCAAAGATTAATGCTGCGGATATTTTCTGCATAGCGCCCTGCATTCTGGCGGCAAAGGCGGCGCTGCTTGCAATGTTAAAGCAGCCTAATGCACCAGCATAGCTGCGTTCGATATCAATGTTCAGTGTCACGGCGGCATTTTCGGCCATGTCCTGCAATTCTGCGAAGCCTGCAATAACACGCTCTGCAAATTTAGGGCCGTAAGGTTCATCTTGCATCGCTCTGAACCTGTCCTGCATTTTTGTATATAAAGCTTTTTGCGTGATGGCTGTGTTTTGATGTTCTAAGGTCGAAAGCAGTTGATCGTAGTCATGTTTACTTGTGATATTATTGTCAAAATTTTGCATATAAACGGGCGAAAAAAGCTGTGCGTAGACGCTGTCATCATTCGCATCAAGGTCATTATTATGTACTAAGCGTTTTACTTCGGCGGTAATGAGGCGCTCAATATCAATGGTTTTTTGTTCGCTCTTTGCTGCGTTAATGGCACGTTCAATGCGAAGTGCGGTGTTTTTTGTACGCATGATTTGGCTCAGTGCATCATAGTGAAGCTGTTGCTCGTTCTTTAGTGCGGCCATTTTTTCTTCATGCGCCGCAATTTCTGCCGCTATTTTGGCGTCATGTTCATCTGCAAAACCCTCTGTGGTTCTATCAATAAACATTGTGTATGTGTCATCGATGCTTTGCTCAGAAGTTTTGGCGTAATTTATGAAATCTTGAACGTAATTGAGGCTCATAGCGTAGACCTTATCGTACGACGTTATGTTGAAAGAAAATAAAGCGACATTTGCCGCCTTACTCTTGTTTATATTGATTAAGCGGTCAGCTTACAAAGGTATGTTAAGTGCTTTGTATCCATTTCACTTTGGGCGTGGATAGCCGTTGTGCCAAGCTCGCGTTCGATGTCACGTGTTGGCACGTTGTCATTCAGGGCTGTAATGAATGCGGCTTTGAGGTCACTAATTTTTTCCGCAGTTTCGTCGCTAACACCTGCAATTTTCAGGCGGTTTTCGCTAAGGTCTATCGCATCCACGCTTTCAATAAAACCTGCGTTTACTTCCGTTTTGCTCGTAACTTTTAAAGCGCTGATATTATTGAGAATGTCACGGATATTTATATCGTAGCTATGCGCCAAAAGTTTGGTATCAAGGCCAGATTCATTACTCACGTTAATGTCAGAAAAAGCCTTGGCGCAAATATCATCTGCGCTACGTTCATAGCGGGCGCTAGTCGTTGCGACCATGTCCTTAATGGCGAGCGTTCTTGTTTGTAGGGCGCCGACATAGTTGACGTCCCCATAGTTAAGGCTCTTTAGTTCATTGTAGGTCGCTTGGATAGTCTTTATATCGGCACCGAGTGCGCGATCAAATAACTCTGCTGTGTAAGCTTTAAATTCATCTTGAGTTTCGATTGTGTTGCCGTCTAGTGCGTCACTCATATTGTAGAAGAATAGGGCATAGGCTTCTTTTGTACCCATTGCATGATTTTCAGCTGTGGTATTAATTTTACTTGTGAAGCTATCTAAGGCGGCCGTTATTTTTGCGTGATAATCACCATCTACGTCTATGGCACCAATGGCATGAAAGCTTGTGACAGCCTTAGCGTATTCGTTATTAATCATAACATGTTTGTTCACGTGTTTAACGGTTTCGATCATACGGTTAAAATCAGTTAAAGACGTGATGTTTAAGCCCTGTGTATCTTTAAACATAAGCGCGTATGTCGCGTCGTCAAGCAGGTCAATGCCAACAGCTTCTAGGCGGTCGAGCTTTTTATCGATGTTCCATTCTATGTCGATATATTTACCGGCTGCGCTTGCCTTGAATGTCTGTTTCATTTGCTTCGCTATGGAGAAAAATGAAACATAACGATCATGCTCGGTTTGGTTTTGTAATTCTTGTGCAGCTCTTTTGTCTGTAAGGCTTTTCTTTATGGCGTTACGCTCAGCGATGACAGCGTCGATAATCTCTTTATACTCAGCATCAATTGCGGCTGTAGACTCTTGAGTTACAGTTATGATCTCGTTATCTGCAGATTTTTTGAGGTCTTCCGCGACTTTTTTAATGAGATTTATATCTGACTTGTCAGTATTTTCGAATGAATCGATGAATGTTTGTAGCTCTGTCATTGACATTGTTTTACACCTTAAATTATTTGCCGTTGAGGTAAGGTTTTAACATAATTCTCGCGAGCTTGTCAACTTTATTATGAAAACCCTGCGTGAGACGTAGTAAGTTGCCGTTTTGTATTGTGAAGGCTTGTCCCGCCGATAGAAAACTGCTAATTAATGATGAGCATTTTTCTATATAAAAGGAGCATAGCAAATGGCACTCGTATCGGACCTTCTGGGCAAGATTAAACCTTCACCAACGCTTTCATTGATTGCGAAAGCAAATGAACTTAAAGCACAAGGCAAAGACATTATCGGTCTGTCAGCAGGAGAGCCTGATTTTGATACGCCAGACTTCATTAAAGAAGCTGCGATTAACGCGATTAAAGATAACCAGACGCGCTACACGCCAGTGCCGGGCACAGCGGAATTACGCCAAGCCATTCAAGCGAAGTTTAAACGTGAAAACGAACTTGATTACACAGTGGATCAAATTATTGCAGGTACAGGTGGCAAGCAGGTTTTGTATAATGCCTTGATTGCCAGTGTTAACCCCGGCGATGAAGTCATTATCCCGACGCCATATTGGGTGTCGTACCCTGACATGACTCTTCTTGCGGGCGGCGTACCGGTAATGGTCGATACAACTGCTGATGATGGTTTTAAAGTCAAGGCGGCAAACTTAGAGGCCGCGATTACGCCCAGAACAAAATGGATCATCTTAAATTCCCCAGGTAACCCATCAGGCGCCGCGTATACACGCGCTGACTTGGAGGCTTTGGCGGTTGTGCTGCGTAAGCATCCTCATGTCTATATTATGAGCGATGATATGTATGAACACATCACATATGATGACTTTGAGTTTACAACAATAGCACAAGTCGCACCAGATTTGTTTGACCGTACACTGACCGTGAACGGCGTGTCTAAAGCATATTCAATGACAGGCTGGCGCCTTGGTTATGCGGGCGGCCCAACTGATTTGATTAAAGCGATGACTAAAATTCAGGGTCAAAGTACATCAAACCCATGTTCCATCACACAAATTGCGGCGACTGCGGCGCTGAATGGCGATCAGTCATTCCTCGCGAAGCGTAATGCTGCGTTTAAAGAGCGCCGTGACGTTGTCGTTGCGATGCTCAATGAAATTGACGGTATTTTCTGCCCAACGCCAGAAGGCGCGTTTTACGTGTATCCATCATGCGAAGGCCTGATCGGTAAGTACACGCCAGATGGCAAGAAGATCGAAACCGATGCTGATTTTTCAGCATATCTCATCGACGCCGTTGGTGTTGTGTGTGTGCACGGCGAAGCCTTTGGCCTCTCACCGCATTTTCGCATCTCATATGCAACATCAGTCGACGTATTGAAAGATGCATGTAGCCGCATTCAAAACGCCTGCGCTGATTTGAAAGATCAAGCGCAAGCAGCTTAATTTAACAATGCTAAAAGGCCGCGCAGTAATGACGCGGCTTTTTTTTATGCTCCGCGTCATTTTTCTTCTATTGATATTCAGTATTATTGAAGGCTTTGCAAAAGCGTCACAATTGACGACGCTATCAAAGGTAGATGTCAAAAAAACGCCGCTGATTTCTCTGCGGCGTTTTTGGTTTTTCTGGTGTCTTGTTTTCTAAAATGTTTAAGCGCTATGACATTGCAAGTTTTTTGGTTGATGCTGAGATCATTTCGCTATAAGCGTTGATCGCGAGCGTTGACATTGCGCTTTCTTGTTCTTGTGCCGATGTTGGGTAGTAAGCCGCTTTCGGGTCTGATGCATCAGGGCGTAGCGCCATTGATGTGAAGGCGGATAACAGGCCTTGTGCTTGCTCTTGAATTTTCTCGCATGTTTCGTCCGAAAGGCCAACTGCTTTTAGGCGGGCAGTGCTGAAGTCTATTTTTCTGAAACCATTGACTTCTGTTATCGTGATTTTACGGTCTTTTGGTGCTTGCAAGCTTAACATCTCTTTGTGTATGCGGTCTGTGTCAGCATCGCACATCAGGTATTTTGCTTTTGCATCAAATTGGCATTGTGTTTTAATGCCTTCTTCGCCAAGGGTTAAGCTTATAATGTCGTCAGCATCCATTGCGCCACCGGCCTTGATTGTGTTTATGGCATTATCAATTGTCGCGATGCTTGTTGTCACGGTTTGAGCGTATTCTGTGCTCGCTATAGACGTTTTGGTCGCTGCATAGGCATCTTTGATCGTTTGTAATGATCGTAGATATGCGCCATTTTCTTTTGCATCAGCAGATGTTTCTAATTTCTCAGCGGCGTTAAGAAGGCTGCCTTCAGAAACGTTAAGCTCTTGCGCTGTCTTGGCGAGGTCTTTTAGTGCATCGGCAGAAAGTGTGATGTATTCTGCTTTGTCCTCGGCGCAGGTGATTAACTCATAATTGTCACAAATTGCAGTAATCGCTGCGTTCTTTGTAATCTCATAATTAACTTTTTCAGCGGCGTTTAGTGCGCTCTTTAGTTGCAATTCTGTGTTGATGTTCATGTCCTTTATGCCGCAAACGGCTGCAGAGAACAACGTTTTAACTGTTTCATCTTCACTTAGGTCAAAGCCAGCTGCGCTTAAATTATGGATGCTTGTTTTTACGGCGTCCATATCAATCAGCTCATTCTGTGCGCTAGCTTGCAGTGCGTTTGCAATTGTATCTGCGCTCGAGATAAATGTTTGTGCGTCTTGCTCTTTTGCCTGCGTCGCTTGCAGCGCAGCTTGATGCTCGGCGGTTGCCGCCGCGATTTGAGCTTGGAGCGTTTTCTGCAAATCTTGTTCTGCTGCAGTGCTCATTTCGTTGATAATCGCGGCGCGTTCATCAACACTGGAATTTTCATTTGTCGCTTGTCTGATTTTCGCAATAGCGTCATCAATTGTTTCAAGTTTTTTCATCGTATTACACCCTTGTTATATTTTAGAACTGCATATATTTAACATAAGACGTAACACTAAGTCAAGATTTTCTTGCGTTAAACTTATGATTTTCAACGTAGACGCTCTGTAAGCGGTGTTTAACTGTTTTTAAAGCACAATGCGTTGCTTCATATGATGAAAGACGAAAAGCCTGATTGCGCTAGATAAATTGGTGGTCTCAGGGCGTGCATCGTCAATGGCACTGATGAATGCAGATAAGGATATGTCTGTTGTGTCGGCTATGATTTTTAGCTCTTTCCAAAAGCTGGGCTCCAACGACAAAGACGTCCTGTGGCCGGCAATGGTCACAGAACGTTTTTCAGGCTGTTCGTTTGGTATGAATAAATCCATAAGGTTTAATCTTTTGGTTTCACCATTTCGGCAGGCTTGATCCATTCTTTGAATTGCTCTTCGGTGAACGCTCCCATGGATAAGCCGGATTCTTTTAGTGTCAGGCCTTCCATATGCGCTTTTTTCGCAATTTTGGCGGCGCTATCATAACCTATATGTGGGTTAAGTGCGGTAACAAGCATTAATGAGCCATTGAGAAGTTCTTCAATGCGGTCATGGTTGGGCTCAATGCCTGCAACGCAGCGTTCTGAGAAACTGCGGCATGCGTCGGTCATCAGGCGAATAGCCTGCAAGACATTGTAAACCATAACGGGTTTAAAGACGTTGAGTTCAAAATGACCATTAGAGCCTGCAATTGTCACGGCGGTATGGTTGCCCATTACCTGCGCGCAAACCATTGTCATAGCTTCACATTGCGTTGGGTTTACTTTGCCGGGCATAATGGATGAGCCAGGCTCATTCGCGGGCAAAGATATTTCACCAATGCCACAGCGTGGGCCAGAGCCGAGAAGGCGAATGTCATTGGCAATTTTCATCATGGAAACGGCAAGCACATTTAATACGCCTGATAACTCAACAATTGCGTCATGCGCCGCGAGGGCTTCGAACTTGTTTTCAGCGGATGTGAAATCGATGCCGGTGATTTTTGCGGCATTAACTGCAAACTTGTCACCAAAACCTTTTTTAGAATTAATGCCTGTGCCAACAGCTGTGCCGCCTTGTGCAAGCTGCGTCATATGCGGATAAGTTGATTCTACGCGGCGGATGGCGTTTTGTATTTGCTGGGTGTAACCAGAGAACTCTTGGCCAAGCGTCAGCGGCGTGGCGTCTTGTAAATGTGTGCGTCCGATTTTTACGATATCTTTAAAGGCATTGCTTTTTTCTGCGAAAACCGAATGCATGTGCTGCAAAGCTGGCAGCAATTCATGATGCACTTGTTCCATACAGGCAATATGCATCGCTGTTGGGAATGTATCATTTGATGATTGCCCCATATTCACGTGGTCATTTGGGTGAACGGGGGTTTTTGTGCCCATTTCACCGCCGAGCATTTCAATCGCGCGGTTGGAAATAACTTCGTTAACATTCATGTTGCTTTGTGTGCCTGAGCCAGTCTGCCAGACGGAAAGCGGGAAATGGTCAGCTAAGCTGCCGTCAATGACTTCTTCTGCGGCATCAATAATGATGTTACCTATTTTTTCGTCTAAGACGCCAAGGGAGATATTCGTTAAAGCGGCAGCTTTTTTAACAATGCCAAGGGCGCGAATTAACGGCACAGGCATTTTCTCGTCACCAATATCGAAATTCATCAATGAACGCTCTGTCTGCGCGCCCCAATAACGATCAGATGCGACGTTGATTTCGCCAAGAGAATCGCTCTCTGTGCGTGTAGTTGGCTGCATGTTGTTTTCTGCGGGGCTGCTCATTATATTTATCTCCGTTCAATATTAACTGCTGCGATCATACTGAAAAACGGGAGGGGGGAAAAGGGCTGCGCCGTAAAAAACGACGCACACGCACAGTTTATAATGCATGGCTAAGGTGTTAATCATTCTGTAAAGTTTGTGCGCTATGATCTAAGCAGATAGTTAAGGGATGTCTAATGAAGGAAAAGTTTAATATTGTCGTATGCGGCAAGCCGCCGCGCACCGTGCTAGAGCAAGCGCATGATAAGTTGACGCGCATAGCTTTGACGCTGCTTGACCCTAAACATCCGCAGGCCTACAGCACTTGCTGTCATTCGCATACGGGGAAGAGCCTAAGGGAGCAGCCCGAAGACTTTAATGACACAGATGAAATTGTTTTACTTGGCGCAGGGGGCGTGATTGCACATTCGATTATTAAAGGCGATGGTGATGAAATAAAATCAGATACGCTCTGTGGGCGCGATGATTTGGGACTGGAGCTGAAAACAGATGGCGATAACCCGCATTATAAATTCACGCGTGTTGCAGGCGCGCAAACGTATGAATATATGAGCGTTGATTTTCGGGTGTCACTGAAAGAGTTCAAAGAGCATTATGTCGATAAAATACGCAGCACAATGTACGCTCAGCCAAACACGCAGGCAGATAACGATGTCGTGTCTTAATTGCCGTGTTGCTTACACTTAAGCAATAATATCTGGCAATAAACTACTGTCAATTTTTTGGATAATATCTTTCAGAACAAGCTTACGCTTTTTCATGCGTGCCATCTGTAGGAAGTCAATCGGCTGAGTTTGTGAAAGACGTTCGATGATGTCATCAAGGTCTTTATGTTCGTGTTTCAGCTCTGCGAGTCTTTCGCGAAGGATTTCTTCTTCTTCAGGATCCATAGTGTTCTTTACTAGTTTGATGTCATACGCAATTATAAATAATCTAAGCTATATTATCAAAAAAAATGCTTTTGCGGTACTGTTTTTTTGTGCAGGCAGCAAACAAGGCGTTTTATATCTTAACAAAGGATGCTTTTCTGGGTTTTTATATTTTTCAAATGGCTATATCTTGCTAACATGTTACATTAAAGCAGTATTTCATTTGTATCCTGCATATACATCAATAGATTCATTCAAAGAAGATTAAGCACCATGAGCAAGAAGAGAATAGGTATTTTAACAAGTGGGGGCGATTGTGCGGGGCTAAATGCCGTTATTCGCGCTGTGGTGCACCGTGCGGATTTATTGGACTGGGAAGTCTATGGCATCATTAATGGCACTGCAGGGCTAATGAAAGAGGACCCTGAATACCGCAAATTAGAATTAAAAGATTTTGATGGCAATATGCTGCGCCGTGGCGGTACGATTCTGGGGACGACAAATAAGGGCAATCCGTTTGCCTACCCAATGGCTGATGGGACGTTCAAAGACCGCAGCGATGAAATTATCGCAGGCGCAAAGAAATTAGGCCTCGAGGCCATTATTGGTATTGGCGGCGATGGCAGCTTTGCTATATTGCAAAAGCTTGCGGCTAAGGGCGGCTTTAAATTAGTTGGTATTCCAAAAACAATTGATAATGATATCGGTAAAACAGAAACATCGGTTGGTTTTGATACTGCTGTAGCTGTTGCAACCGAAGCGCTTGACCGATTGCAGCCAACTGCCGCGTCACATGACCGTGTGATGATTTTGGAAGTTATGGGGCGCGATGCGGGGCATATTGCGCTTTCTGCCGGCATTGCTGGTGGTGCAGATGTTATTCTGTTACCTGAAATTCCGTATTCGATTGATGCGGTTGCCGCGAAGATCCAAAATGTAAAAGATAAAGGGCGTAACTTTGCCCTTGTGGTTATTTCAGAAGCTGTAAAAAAATCAGATGGCGGTAGTTCTAAGGTTGAGTACGCTGATGGCGAGCGCCGTTATGGTGGCATTGGTTATACAATTGGTGACGAAATAGCCAAGGCGACAGGTTTTGAAACACGCGTCACTATATTGGGGCATGTGCAGCGTGGCTCTGCGCCAAGTTACAATGACCGTGTTCTTGCATCGGCATTTGGTGTAAAGGCTGTGGATTTAGTTGCTGAAGGAAAGTTTGACCGTATGGTCGCATGGCAAGACCGTCAAATTGTTGACGTTGCCATCGCAGACGCTATTGCAGCATATCAGGAAGTTGATCTTGATGGGACGTTGGTCCATACTGCACGGGCGCTCGGTATTTGTTTAGGGGATAAATAATCAATGCAATATGTATTACAATCACTCGCACCAGATGAAGAAATCGTCCATATAGGGCGCTATCACTGGATGTATAATGTTGCCGCATCGTTTAGTATTGTATGGGGTGTGATTTCATGTATCGCGATCCTTATTGTACCTGTCTATCTATATACGCATTTCGGCTTGCCAACTGTGCAGGCGACAATGGGGATGGGGGATAGCTGGATTGATTATATACGCGCGCTGCACCCTATTATTAAACTCGCGTCTTTAATGGCTTTTGTGCTTGGCCTTCTTAAGTTTGCCAAACAAATGGTTGATAAGGTCACAACAGAAATTGCAGTAACGACGTCGCGCCTTATCTATAAGCGTGGTCTAGTGGCACGTTATGTGGGCGAGATTAGCATTGACCGTATTGAAGGCGTAAACGTCTTGCAGGGCTTTTGGGGACGTATTTTCGACTTTGGTCGGGTGGTTGTTCGCGGCATGGGGGTTGGCGAAGTTATTCTGCCGCCACTCGCGCGCCCCATTATCTTCCGTAAAGCGATTGAAAAAGCACGTACACTTTAAACGCGTTGATTTAAAAAAGTATTTCAAACACATATTCACTGTGGAGAGAACACATGAAAGATTCCAATGGTAAATGGGATAAATCTAAACTTGTCAGCCGTTATGTAACGGAGGGTGCGAAGTCTGCGCCGCATCGTGCGTATTATTACGCGATGGGATTGACAGAAGAGGAGATTCATCAGCCATTGGTCGGCGTTGCCACATGTTGGAACGAAGCGGCGCCCTGTAACATTGCTTTGCAGCGTCAGGCGCAATCGGTCAAGCGCGGCGTTAAGGAAGGGCACGGTACGCCACGAGAATTCACGACGATTACAGTGACGGACGGCATTGCGATGGGGCATGAAGGCATGCGCTCATCTTTAGTCTCGCGTGAAGTTATTGCGGATAGCGTGGAGTTGACAATGCGCGGGCACTGCTATGACGCATTGGTGGGACTTGCTGGCTGTGATAAGTCACTCCCCGGTATGATGATGGTAATGCTGCGCCTAAACGTGCCGTCCGTCTTTATGTATGGGGGGTCAATCCTACCCGGCAAATTCCGTGGTGAAGATGTTACGATTATTGATGTGTTTGAAGGTGTAGGAAAACACGCAACAGGCAAATTCAGTGATGGTGACTTAAAAGAAATGGAATGTGCGGCTTGTCCGTCGGCAGGGGCATGTGGAGGCCAGTTTACGGCGAACACAATGGCCTGTGTGTCTGAGGCCATCGGCCTTGCGCTGCCCAATTCGGCAGGCGCACCGGCGCCGTATGAATCACGTGATGAGTATGCTGCGGCATCAGGCGTGGCCGTTATGAATTTAATTGAAAAGAACATACGGCCGCGCGATATTGTAACGCGCAAGGCGCTTGAAAACGGCGCTGCAATTGTCGCAGCAACGGGCGGCTCTACCAATGCCGCGCTGCATTTGCCCGCTATGGCGCATGAGTGCGGTATTGATTTTGATATTCATGACGTGGCGGAAATATTCAAGAAAACGCCTTATATCACAGACCTTAAGCCGGGCGGTAAATACGTATCCAAAGACTTGTATGATGTTGGCGGTGTCGGTGTGGTTCTTAAAGTGCTGCTTGATGGGGGCTATTTACATGGTGACTGTATGACTGTTACAGGCAAATCTTTGGCTGAAAACTTGGCGGATGTTAAGTTCCCTGAAAACCAAGATGTTGTCCGTCCATTATCAGCGCCAATACACCCTACAGGCGGCGTTGTGGGCTTGCGCGGCAATCTGGCATCGGAAGGGGCTATTGTGAAAATAGCAGGCCTTGATGAACTTGTTTTTGAAGGCCCTGCGCGGGTTTTTGAATCTGAAGAAGATTGCTATAAGGCCGTGCAGGCACGTGATTATAAAGATGGGGATGTATTGGTTATTCGTAACGAAGGGCCAAAAGGCGGCCCTGGTATGCGTGAAATGCTTTCGACCACGGCGGCGCTTTATGGGCAGGATACAGGCGGCAAAGTGGCGTTAATCACTGACGGCCGTTTTTCTGGCGGGACGCGCGGTTTTTGTATTGGGCATGTTAGCCCCGAAGCTGCTGTTGGCGGGCCCATTGGCCTGCTGAAAGATGGTGATATGATCCGCATTAATGCGGAAGCGGGGACATTAGACGTGAAGCTAAGCGATGAAGAGCTTGCTGAGCGCCGCAAAACATGGCAGCCGCGTGAGCATAACTATCAATCAGGCGCGCTATATAAATATGCACAATTGGTGGGCTCTGCCGAGTTTGGCGCGGTAACGCATCCGGGCGCAAAGGCTGAAAAACACGTTTTTGCTGATTTATAAGGAAAGACAGCTTTAAACCGTAAATACCCTTGCAAGGCCAGCTATTTCTTTGCTCTTGTTCGCCGTAATATAAAAAGCATGATCAGGCTTATGGCTATGTAGCTTTCTGTGGCCGGCTTGTTCCAGATGTTCTGGAGGAACACTCACTGAGCAGAGCGTCGCTTTAGACGCCTCTTGGGGGAGCTTTTGAAAATGAGCCGCGGCGACGCTCATACAGCTGTTAAAGGCAGCACTTGCGCTCGCGATACCATGGCGATGCCAGAAAGATTCTTTGGGGGAGCGTTCAAAGCGATGAATGTTTGCTGTAGCAAGTACTATGCGATCCTGCTTCTCTCTAAACAACTTTTCAAAACGCGGCTGGATAACCTCTTTAAAATAAGCAAAAGCGTCACGGCCCTCGTGGAGGTTGCCATTGTTATCTTCAAGTAAAACTATGTTACGCATACGCTGTATGTTTGAGCGTTTTGCATCGATAAACCCAAACATGTCGTAGCATGCACAAAGCAGGGCAAATCTATCGCCGTTGAGTTTTGCATAGCGGCGTTCGTCATAAAAATCTTTTTCGTGCACAAGCATGACAGGATTTTTCAAGCCATCAAAGTCCTCTTGTACGGGACATATTTTTCGACCAACGCCACTCACTTTATTAAAGTTCAGAGCGAGAGAAATCTGTTCACCGCCGATTATACGGTTGTGTCTTTTTTGTGGCTTTGTATCAATGCCGATAATTAAATTGGCGTTAGGGGAAGATTCGATTAAAGGGCGGATGACATTTTTTAGGTCTGTAACTATAGGGGCGTGATCTAAGGTTTGATCTGTAATGTTCAAGGTGTCGAGATATAGGTAACCACCTGGCAAAATAATAGCCTCAAGATCAGTTATGTTGTTTTTAATGACCTTACTTACAAGAGTGTTCAAGTTTTCTATGCGCTCTGCGTTGGATATTGTGTCCTTATCTGCGCCTTTTTGGCAGTATGAAATTACACGCATTTTAGCTCTCCCCTATAATGCTTTTTTATTCTAAATAGCACTTCCTCGTACTTATGTCAATGCGAGGTGCGGTTTATTATGGCAAGATGGTGGGCTGTAACGGAACTTTTTCGCTTAGTAATCTGTTGGCTAGACACTGCATCTAACAGCGTACCCAATGGCTATGGATTTATGCGTTTAATCTAATATTGTAAGAGCAGCTTATAACTATGCACCCCTTATATTTACTGCATTTAGTGTAAGTAATCTTTCGTTAATAGGTTTGTGAAACAATCAAGATGTAAGGCTCACTATCTACGATTAGGAAATCACCATGTTTTGTTCATTTATTCCCTCAGAAAATTTTAGCAAGAGACTGCTGTTGACGGCTGCTGTGGCAGGTGTTGTGTTGGTTTCTTCTTTCGGTGCAACGCCGGCGCAGGCTTCGTATTTACAGCGCTATTTAATTTCAAGCGATGCGGTGAAAAATAAAGATATTCATTTTAATGCGGCTGTCTTTGCGGATGTACAAAAGTTCTATGCAGAGCGTGGGTATGCGCCGGTTTGGGTTTCTAATGAAAGTGGTATGAGCGCTAATGCAAAAACTGCGATTTCAGAATTGGAACAATCTTGGCAGCATGGACTGCGCCCTGATAAATACTTAAGCAAGGATGTTTTAGGCGCAGAATACAGCAAGCGCCGCAGCGTTTTAGCACGCAGTGAGTTTTTGCTTTCTTATGGCCTCGCCTTATATGCGCATGACATGACATCTATGCGTGTTGACCCGCGTGCAATCAAACAGAAAGCAGAATATTGGCGTGCGCCAATTACGGGTGAGAGCGCATTGCGCGTTTTGTCAGCAGCTAAAAATGACGGCGAGCTTCGTAGCGCGATTGAAAAAATGTCACCACAAAACGGTCTATATCGCCGCCTTAAAAATGAATATGTCCGTCTTGTCTCAACAGGCGAACTGAGTAAGGCGCAGGTGGTTGTCCGTATGGAAGGGCTTATTCGCCCCGGTCAATCACACAAGTCTATTGCACAGTTCCGCGAACGTATGGGGCTCGAAAAATTAGCAGGCATGGATAATTATGTTTATGATGATGTACTGGCTGATAAAATCAAAGCCTTTCAACAAGATAATGGTCTGAAAACAGATGGCGTGCTCGGCCCGCAAACCGTTAAGTATTTAAACCGTACCGCCGAAGGGCGCGCGGAGCAATTATTAGCGAATATGGAGCGTATGCGCTGGTTAGAGCCGAACAAGCCAAAACGCTATGTTGAGGTAAACATTCCCTCAATGTCACTATGGGGCTTTGAAAACGGCAAGGCGGTGTTAAGTATGCCGGTTGTTGTCGGCCGCGTTGGCCGCCCGACACAAAGCTTTAAGGCTGAGATTACAGGCGTGCGTATTAACCCGAAATGGACCGTGCCACACCGTATCAGAACGCAGGATTTTTGGCCTGACTTAAAACAAGACGCAAACGTTTTAGCCGAAAAGAATATTGACGTTATCGAAGGCTATGGCCGCGACGCGATTTACCATGACCCAACGGCGATTGACTGGAATAATATAAGCTATCGTGAGTTTAATAAGTATCGTTTGGTGCAAAAACCAGGTGACCATAACGCTTTGGGACGTATCCGCGTGTTAATGCCGAATAACTATACGATCTATTTACATGATACAAACCACCCAGAGGTGTTTGAAAAAGACTACCGCGCGGCTAGTTCTGGCTGTATCCGCCTTAAATACCCTGAAAAAATGGCAGAATTTCTGTTGCGGGGGCATGAGGCATCATGGGGCTCAGATAAAATGGGGGCGATCTATTCAAGCCTAAAGACGACAGATTTGCAGATTGAAGACACAATGCCAGTCTACATTCTCTACCAGACAAACTGGTTGAACAATAAAGGCGATATTGTCTTTGGCCCTGATTTGTATAAACGAGACAAAAAGCTTATCGCTTTATTAAAACAGCAAGGTGATTTTTATATGCCGCAGGTAAAAGACCGTATGGAAGACGGTATTAAGCTGGCCTCTCGCGAATAAGTGAACTGGTGAATATATGAAGTTTAGGAAGAAAGCTGGCGCAAATGCCAGCTTTTTTACGTTGTGGTGGTGTGTATAAGTCTATATCTGCCAATGCCTGAGCCAATGATTCATGCTAGCTTTTAAAACGGTAAAGCAATTGATTCTTGAGGAGGAATACATGGTAAAGGCTGCGCAAGACAAATGGGTTTACGACTTTGGAGCTGGAAAAACAGATGGGCGTGCAGAAATGCGCAATCTGCTTGGCGGTAAAGGCGCGAATTTAGCTGAAATGGCATCTTTGGATTTACCAGTCCCTCCGGGTTTTACAATTACTACTGAGGTTTGCACCCATTATTATGGTAACGACCATCACTATCCAGACTCTTTAAAGGCTGATGTCGCGGTATCACTTAAGCGTCTGGAGGCAGAGGTCGGCACAAAGTTTGGCGATACGGAGAACCCATTGTTAGTATCAGTACGGTCAGGTGCGCGCGTGTCTATGCCGGGCATGATGGATACTGTTTTGAACCTCGGCTTAAATGACGATACAGTTCAAGGCTTAATCAAGCAGTCTGGTGACGCACGTTTTGCGTGGGATAGTTACCGCCGCTTTATACAAATGTATGGCGATGTTGTTCTTGGTGTAAACCATCACAAATTTGAAACCATCATTGACGCGCATAAAGCGATTAAGAATATTAGCGAAGATGTTGATGTCACAGCTGAAGGCTGGCAGAACATCGTCGACAACTATAAAGAGCTTATTAAAAATGAAATAGGCCGCGACTTCCCGATGAACCCAGAAGAACAATTATGGGGCGCAATTGGCGCTGTGTTTGAATCATGGGACTTGCTGCGTGCCAAACGTTATCGCCGTATCAATGATATTTCTGATGATTGGGGCACGGCTGTAAATGTGCAAACAATGGTTTTTGGTAATATGGGCGAAGACTGCGCGACAGGCGTTTGTTTTACCCGTGACCCGTCAAATGGCGAAAAGTTTTTCTATGGCGAGTTTTTGATTAACGCCCAAGGTGAAGACGTTGTTGCAGGCATCCGTACGCCGCAGCAATTAACAAAACGCCGCCGAGAAAAAGAAGGTGGCAGCTTGCCTTCAATGGAAGAGGCCATGCCTGAGGCATTTAAAGAGCTTTGCCTTGTCCGCGAGAAGCTAGAAGAGCATTACCGCGAGATGCAGGATATCGAATTTACGATCCAAAAAGGCACACTATACATGCTGCAAACCCGTACGGGAAAACGTACAGCTGCGGCGGCGCTGAAAATTGCGATTGATATGGTGAGCGAGGGGCTGATCTCTCAAGAAGAGGCGATAATGAGCGTTGACCCTGCTGTTTTGGATCAGCTTTTGCACCCGACCATTGACCCTAAAGCAGAAAAAACCGTGCTTGGTAAAGGCTTGCCAGCTTCCCCCGGGGCGGCTTATGGGCGGATTGTGTTTAATGCTGATGAAGCGGAGCGCTTATCTGAAGAAGGTAAAGGTGTTATTTTAGTGCGCATTGAAACCAGCCCCGAAGATATTCATGGTATGCACGCGGCGCGCGCCATTTTAACCACGCGCGGCGGCATGACATCACATGCGGCTGTTGTTGCACGCGGTATGGGGCGTGCCTGCGTTGCTGGCGCAGCAGATTTATATGTTGATTATAAGGCAGGCACGCTGACAGCTGGCGACGTGGTCTTAAAAGAAGGTGACGTTATTACGGTTGATGGCTCTAGTGGTCAAATCTTCCACGGTAAGGTTGATATGATCGAAGCTGACTTATCAGGTGACTTTGTAACGATCATGGAATGGGCTGACAAAGTACGCCGTCTTGGCGTGCGGACAAACGCAGAAACCGCCACAGATATCAAAGCGGCGATTGAGTTCGGCGCATCAGGTATTGGTCTAGCCCGCACAGAGCATATGTTCTTTGATGCGGAGCGCATTCAAAATGTCCGCGAGATGATTTTTGCGACAAATGAAGATGAACGCCGCCTTGCTTTGGATAAGTTATTGCCCGCGCAGCGCGCTGATTTCTCACAAATGTTTTCATTAATGGATGGTATGCCTGTAACGATCCGCTTGCTTGACCCGCCTTTACATGAATTTTTACCTCATGGCAGCGGTGATATTGCAAGCTTCGCCAAAGCCGCAGGGCTTACGTCTGATGTCGTTGAAATTCGTTTAACGTTATTAAAAGAAACCAATCCTATGCTTGGGCATCGCGGTTGCCGTCTGGGTATTTCATACCCTGAGATTTATGAGATGCAGGCGCGCGCTATTTTTGAAGGTGCGCTCGCTGCTGGCGGCAATGTCTTCCCTGAAATCATGGTGCCGTTGGTGATGATTGACAAAGAACTTGAAAAGCTGAAGGCCGTCATTGATGACACAGCAGAGAAAGTTTTTGCGGAGCAGGGCAAGCGACTAGAATATATGGTCGGGACAATGATTGAGCTGCCACGCGCGGCGATCACAGCGGATGAGATTGCGAAACATGCTGCATTCTTTAGCTTTGGTACGAATGATTTGACTCAAACGACGATGGGGCTTAGCCGTGATGATTCGGGGATGTTCCTGCCCAAATATGTTGAAGGCGGCGTTTTACCTCAAGACCCGTTTGTCAGTATTGACCAAAGCGGAGTCGGCGTATTAATGGAAATTGCTGTTGAAAAAGGCCGTAAAGTGAACAAGCATATGAAGCTAGGCATTTGCGGTGAACATGGTGGTGACCCTGCATCAATCGACTTTTGTGAACGTCTGCAGCTTGATTATGTATCATGTTCACCGTACCGCGTTCCTATCGCACGCCTAGCGGCTGCACAGGCTGCGTTAAGGTATAAAAGAAAAAATAAAGTAGTCAATTTACAGTCTGCATAGTATTATGAAGGGAATAAATGTTCATTTATTCCCTTTTCTCTTTGTGTCTTAACTAAATATTAACAGCTGATTTGGTGCTTAACCTTGGAATGATCTTTACAAAAAAGTTCAAAGTTGCTAAACAGCGTATCTCAAATCAACAGGAGATTAAAAGTGCAAGTAAACAACGCAGTCATTGCGAATGCCTCTGACACACAACCAGAAGTTAGCCGCCGCCGTTTTCTTAAAACATCACTTATTGCTGCAACAGTGGCATCTTCAAACATCATTATGCCAAAAGCGGCACTGGCTGTCCCACATGGGGAAGGCAGTCTTTGTGAGCTGAGTTTTCGTAATTTACACACAGGTGAAAAGTTTGATGGCGCGTATCGCGTTGGTAACAAATATTTGCTTGGTGCATTAAACGAAGTTAACACCGTTTTGCGTGATTTCCGCACAGGTGACGTTTACCCGATGGATCCACAGTTGATGGACATTATTTACACAATGCAAAAATTAAGCGGCGCTCAGGGCAGGGATGTTGAGATTATTTCTGGTTATCGTTCTCCAAAAACAAATGCAATGCTACGTGGAAGATCATCAGGCGTGGCGAAAAAATCATTCCATATGAAAGGGCAAGCCATTGACTTGCGTATCCCTGGGATTTCAACTGCGCGCCTGCGTGATATCGCCAAATCCTTAAAAACGGGCGGCGTAGGTTATTATGCAAGTAGCAACTTTGTGCATATTGATACAGGCACTGTCCGCAGTTGGTAGTTCATAATCGTATTAGAAGCTACGCTTTGTTAGTGTTTTGACTTGTTGATGAAAAGTATTTTTATTACATGTCAAAACCAATATTGACTTTGTTAATCTGCCCGTCATTAACATCAATCTCAGTTTTCATCTCGACAATATCGCCATTGTTTTCGTTCTTGATATTGACTGAAACCTCAACGCCGGATACGTTGCCGCTTGGGTCATAATTGCGCTGTACGTGCATGGCCTCGATATCGACATTATCTTCTAAATTTCTGTAATCATCAAGAATGTCTTCCTCTAAGTCTTTTAGCTGCTCTTCCATATTTTCTACTTGCTCGCTTAATTCACTTACAAGCTCTTGGTCACCAGAGTCGACGGCCTCTTGCCGTTTTATCTTTATGCTATCAAGCCCTGCGGCAGTTAAGGAGTACCCTACAGCTTTTTCAAAAGTATCTCGGAGGGAAGAGCCCACTCTCATGCTGATCTCTTGGTCTTTATCAGCCATGGTATCTTTCAGTTCAACCGCAAAATCTGCAAGGTCACCCGCACCGTCAAAATCGAGGTTGATGCCTTTTTCTTTGGCGTAAGCCTCGATATCTTCAAAGGTTGAATTAATGTGATTGCCGACAATCCAGCTTGTTATGCCCATTATGTTTCCTCGCTCTATCCTGAATAGAGCATAAGGCAAATTAGTTAACATAACTTAAAAGCGGGTAGAGTTAATGCTTGGCGCTTATGATGTTTTGATGTGTCGGGCAGCTAGGGGCAACTGACTTCACTACTTTATTATCATCATTAAGGTCAAAGGCAGTAAGCTTCCATGGCATGTTTTGATTCTCAGGCCAAGGCTCAAAATAATGTAAATGGCAGTTGTTGATGCGTTGCATTGCATAGCCATAAGCAAGCCCAATTGCGTGGAACGTGCCGCCATGCGCGACGATTAATGGCGGGGCTTCTAACTCTAATGTCAAGATACTGTCGATTGTCGCACGGACGCGGGCAACGTGCTGTGTTTCATCTTCACCATTTGGCGGGGATACGCGTTCATTAAAAAACGGTTCAACCTCAGCCCAAGGCAGGCCTTCCCAATCACCGAGCAAGATCTCATGCAGTGTTTCGATAGCTTCCATTTCAAGCTGTATATGTGTATTGGCAAGCGTCGCGGTTTTGTGGGCGCGCTGCATCGGGCTGTGAAAAATGCGTGATATTTGCGGTTTTTCTAACTCTAATATTCTGGCTACGGCAAGGGCTTGTGCATGACCTTCTTCGGCAAGGGGGCTATCAATCATGCCTCCTGCGGTCATATGAGATTTATTGGCCTCTGATAGGCCGTGACGGAGCAGGTAAAATGGTTTATGCGTAATCATGCGGCAAGTTCCTTTAATTTGTCGTATACGGGGGCGGATATCTCTATCTGCTGTTTGTCTTTATTGTTTTGATATGTGGTGAGGCTTTTCTCACCGGGCAGGCGGAGCTTTATATCCTGCCCGTCAACGGGGCTGTTTTTTATTTCGTCTTTATATGTTTTAACGCTGGCGTAGAATGTTTCAATATTACCAAAACATGATGGGTCTATCGCCTGAATGAACAGGCCGTCTGAGCCTTTAACGCTTTTGCCCGCCTTAGCACCGACAAGTGGCCCCGCGAGGATTTCTAATGATACACCAAGGCCAAAGCCTTTATGTGCGGCTATGGGCAACAGGGAGCCTTTAGGGACAGTTGCGCGCGCATCTTGTGTTGGGTTACCCACGGCATCAAGGGCGATGTTCGGTGGCAGTTCTTTGCCATTCAGCGCGGCTAGCACCGCTTCGCCCCATGATATCGGCGTAACGGCGCTATCGTAAATAATCGGTAGGACACCGCTTCCTGTAGGAATACCGATACATAAAGGATTTGTGCCGTTCACAGGTTTGCAATGCGCGGCGGGGGATACAAGTATGAGCGATGTGCAGCTCATAATACAAACAAGCCCAGCATCGGTTATTTGTTTGGCGTAATAGCCCATGTTACCCGTGGTGCCGCCATAATTAGATGCGCCAACGCAGCATGATCCAGCATCTTTTGCGCCTTCAATCGCGGCCTTCGTCGCTGCAAGCGCGGCAACTATCCCTATATTCCCCTGTCCGTTTATGTGTTTAAGGGCAGGGCGGTCAATATCGCGCGTGGGCGTGGCGTGGGGCGCATAAAGCGCACCACTTTCAATAAAATCAAGCGTCCACTTCACACGGACAAAACCATGCGAAGCGCGTCCTGCATATTCGTTATACAGCAAATGATCGTAAATTGCCTTGATATGCAGATCCGTAAACCCGACATTAGATAAGATCTTATGGGTGAGGGCGAATAACTCTGATGTCTTGACTAAGGGCATAGGGCTAGCTTTGTTGTTCATTAAACAGGGCGTTATCATAGCGCATTATTGACCAAAGGGAAATGGCTGCGCATAATCGCTGCATGGAAGATTGGCAAGATCAGGGCATCGTATTATCTGCGCATCAGCATGGTGAGCATGGCGCTGTTGTGTCTTGTTTGACGCGCGAACATGGACGGCAAAAGGGCTACGTTAACGGCGCATTGTCGAAACGTAACCGCGCTTTGGTTGAACCAGGGGCGCATGTCGATGTGACTTGGCAGGCACGAACATCAGATCAGCTTGGGCGGTTTACGCTTGATTCTGCCGGTGGCTTGGGCGCTTCTGGCTTGCTGAATGACCCATTGAAGCTTTCGGCGTTGCAATCAGCCTGCGCATTGTGTGACCAAGCTTTACCTGATCGCGACGGTCATGCAGGGCTATATCATGGCTTCTTGGCGCTTTTGGATGCCTTTGGTGAAGATCATTGGGGGGTGTCTTATGTCGTTTGGGAAATGGCGCTGCTAAGGGAGCTTGGTTTCGGTCTTGATTTGTCACGCTGTGCTGGCGGCGGCGCGGCGGGGGATATTACCTATATGAGCCCGAAATCAGGCTGTGCGGTAAGTTTAGAAAAGGGAGAGGATTATAAGGATAAGCTGCTCGCTTTACCTGAGTTTTTGAAGCGTAGCTCACAGAGTCATAACTTGCTTGGCTCAGACGAAGATATCTATACGGGGATAAAAATGACGGGGTATTTCTTTGAAAACAGAGTTTTTGCACAGCATTCACAAGGAATACCGCCTGCGCGCTTGCGTTTCTCCGCGCGATTTGCCAAACATATAGGGTTAAAACATAACTGTGAAAATGCGCAAACAGAGTCGGCTGAATAAAAGTCCACGGCTCTGCACGTGAAAAAAGAGAGTAGAAGATGAATAATAGCATCGAAAATGATGAACTATCGATTGTTGACGAACCAATGAGCAAAGTGCTTTCCGAGCGCTATTTGTCTTATGCGCTCTCAACCATTGTCTCGCGTTCATTACCTGATGTTCGTGATGGCATGAAGCCTGTGCATCGCCGCGTCCTCTACGCCATGTATCGTTTGCGGTTGCGTCCAGAACTGCAGCCAAAAAAATCAGCGCGCGTGGTAGGTGACGTTATTGGTCAGTATCACCCACATGGCGACCAATCCGTTTATGACGCCATGGTACGTTTGGCGCAGGACTTCTCACTGCGTTACCCTTTGGTTGATGGTCAGGGTAACTTCGGTAACATTGATGGCGATAACGCCGCCGCGATGCGTTACACAGAAGCACGCTTAACAGATACCGCCATTCGTATGTTACAGGGCATTGATGAAGATGCCGTTGATTACCGTTTCACCTATGATGGCGAAACAAAAGAACCCGCCGTTCTGCCCGCTGCGTTCCCGAACTTACTTGCTAATGGTTCATCAGGTATTGCAGTTGGTATGGCAACCTCTATTCCGCCGCATAACGTAGCGGAGCTTTGTGAAGCAATGTTGTTGATGCTGAAAAAAGATGCATCAATTGCTGAGATTTGCGAACATGTGCAAGGCCCAGATTTTCCAACAGGCGGCATTTTAGTTGAAGACAAAGCCGCAATTGTTAAGGCCTATGAAACAGGCCGTGGTTCATTCCGCGTCCGTGCACGCTGGGAAAAAGAAGAGCTTAAGCAAGGCCTGTATCAGATTGTTGTGACAGAAATTCCTTACCAAGTGCAAAAAGCGCGTTTGATTGAGAAAATAGCGGATTTAATTCACTCCAAGAAACTTCCGTTGCTTGATGATGTTCGTGATGAATCTGCCGAAGATATCCGCCTTGTGCTTGTGCCGAAAAACCGCAATGTTGAACCTGAATTACTGATGGAGGCTTTGTTCCGCCATAGTGATTTAGAATCGCGCGCGTCATTAAACATGAACGTGCTTGAAAACGGCGTCAGCCCACGCGTGATGAACATTAAAGAAGTTCTTCGCGAATTCCTCAATCACCGCCAGAGTGTATTGGTGCGCCGCGCCAGTAACCGCCTTGATAAGGTGATGACGCGAATTGAGATTTTAGAGGGCTATTTGATTGTTTACCTCAATATTGATGAGGTTATCCGCATTATCCGCGAAAGCGATGAGCCGCGCCCAGAGTTAATGAAGGCCTTTGGGTTAACCGAAGTGCAGGCTGAAGCTGTTCTGAACATGAAATTACGTTCATTACGTAAGCTTGAAGAAATTGAGATGCGCACTGAGCATGATGGGTTATGCGCCGAGCGCGATGCACTTAAGGGCTTGATTGGTTCAGAAAGTGAACAGTGGAAAGAAATTAAGAAAGAAGTCCTCGACCTGAAGAAAACCTATGGCCTTAACACAGCCATTGGTCGCCGCTATACAGATATTGGCTGCGCACCTGCGCCTGTGGCCTTAGAAGATTTAGACCAAGCGATGATTGAAAAAGAGCCAATTACAATTGTCTATTCTGATAAAGGCTGGATCCGTGCGATGAAAGGTCACAATGTTGTTACAAAAGACCTGAAATTCAAAGATGGCGATAGTCTGCATTTAACCTTAGAAGCGCAAACAACGGATAAAATTCTCGTTTATGCATCAAATGGCCGTTTCTATACCATTGGCGGTGATAAGTTGCCGTCAGGGCGTGGTTTTGGAGAACCTGTGCGTTTGATGCAAGATATTCCAAATGATGTCGATTTGGTCGATTTGATTGTTTATAAGCCTGATACAAAATATGTCTTGGCATCGACCGATGGTCGCGGCTTTATTGTGAATTCTAATGATTTGCTGGCTTCAACGCGTGGCGGTAAAGTTGTCTTGAACTGTAAAGACCCTGTTAAAGCGCTTGTTTGTAACGAAGTCGGCGAAAATGATGATAGCGTTGCTGTCATGGGTGAAAACCGTAAAATGTTGATCTTTAACATGGATGAGATGCCAGAAATGGCTAAAGGCAAAGGTGTTATTATTCAGCGTTATAAAGACGGTGGCTTAAGCGATATTAAGACCTTTAATGCGGAAGAAAAATTGCGCTATCGTTATGGCACAGGGGAAACTGCTCTTGATGATACTTTGCCATGGATTGGTAAGCGCGCGGGCGCAGGCCGCCTACCGCCGAATGGTTTCCCAAAAAATAATAAATTCAACTAATGCGTTGATTTATTAGTCTATTAGCTTAGATGAATCATGTGTTTAGCAATTAACTTTGCAAGGGGCATGATGTTTAATGTTATAATCCATGTAATGTATATATTGCTATGTGTCACTTTTGAATAAATCAAAAATAGGGAATTTTCATGAAATCCATACGCGCCGATTTAAAACAGCCATTTAAAAGTTTAGAAGAACTGTATACGCATTTATGCCGTCTTTCTGAGGTTGGGTATTTACGCGAACAAAAAATTGAAAATTATATCTCCGAAAAAGTACGCGTTGTTGGCGAAATTCGCCGCCTTGCTGAGGAAACAGAAGATAGAAAAGCGCTGAATTATTATGCGTCGCTTATCTTGAATAAAGCGACCTATATTCCGCATGACGTTAGCGAAGCTATAGAATGCTTGCTGCGCTCTTGTAAGCTGGGTGATGTAAAGGCACATTATATGTTGCTTCGCCTGTATTCAGGCCAGTATGATGGTGAGTATCGTGCGGAAGATCATCAAGAAGAAATTGAACGCCATTTGTCGGCATTAAAAATGCTAGAAGATCACCATTACGCGCAATATTTCCTTGCAAAACATTATTTTGAAAGTGGCGACGTGCAGAGCGCTATGCCGTATTTTGAATTAGCTGTTGCAGCGCATGTGCCCGAAGCTTTGTGCTTCAAAGCAAAGGCATGTATGCGCGGCAATATAGAGGGGCTTGCTAAAGATGGTAAAACGGCATTCTCATTGTTTAAAAAAGCTTATGAACGCTGCATTGTTTTAGGTGACTCCGCCTTGATGGAAGAGCATTTAAAACACCATATCCTGTATCATCTCGGGTGCATGTATGTGAACGGCTTTGGCGTACTTGCCAATGGTTATACTGGGCGCTGCCTGATTGTGAAAGCATCAGAGAAAAACGAAGAAGCACAGAAATATTGTGAAAGCCAGCTTGCAGGCTCTGAATGGTTTGATGATTTGTGCCGCGACGTACAAAATCTTGATGTTGATAGTTTCTTTGACGGTACATCGGCGTCGTTAGATTTTAAGAAAATTATTAATGATGATGACCAGTGGCGTATAGCAGGTAATGCTCGTTTTTATAGCGCTGACGATGATGACGGCGAAGAACATACGGACGAAGCATCATATGATGAGAATGGTGAAGCGGGCGATAACAGCCGACGGAACACTGAGATTTTTGACCCGATGGCTCAATTCGGTGATGCTGATATCGAGATTAAGGTCTTTGAAAGAGGCGAAGATTACTTTGACGAAAGTGAATTAAACGCCTTCACGCGGGATAATGACGATAACAGGTTCACACTAAAGAATAAACGCGCACCCAAAATTCGCCTAGAGCCGCTTGGTAAAAAGGCGCTTGATAAGGTGTTTGAACCTTTGGATCAAATGATTGGCTTGAACGAAATTAAAAAAGAAGTGCGCTCTATCGTTAACTTGGTGCAGTTAAATGCATTGCGCGAAACGCAGAAATTACCATCAATCCCAGTGAGTGCGCATATGGTTTTTGCCGGCCCGCCAGGTACAGGTAAAACAACCGTTGCGCGCCTTGTTGGTGACATATTGTGGGAGATTGGTTATTTATCATCTGGTCACGTGGTTGAAGTTGCGCGCCAAGATTTAGTCGGTGAATATATTGGACACACAGCAAAAGAAACGGCGCGTGCGCTGAGCGCAGCGCGGGGCGGGATATTCTTCCTTGATGAGGCTTATAGTTTGAGCATGTCAGATTCTAGCCGTGACTTCGGTTATGAAGCCGTTGATACAATTAACAAATATATGGAAGACCACCGTGATGACATGATCGTTATTGCGGCTGGTTATAAAGACGAGATGGCAGGGTTCCTAACCGCGAACCCCGGCTTAAATTCACGGTTTAAACACCACCTCGATTTTGAACCGATGGATGGAGAGCAGCTATTTGCGGTTTATAGTGAAATGTGTAAGCAATATAAGCTTGAGTTGGCTGAAGATGCTGGCGAATTGCTGCTAAAAATATTGAAAAAAGCGCATCGCCAAGGCGAGTTTCATAAATCTAACGCCCGTGGCGCGCGTGATATGTTTGAACGTATGCTCGTCAAGCAGGCGCAGCGCCTTGCCGATGATATGGAGAATATTGAAAGCGTGGATTTACAGACGATCTTGAAACAAGATATCTATGTGTCCGATACGATGCGCGATGGCAACATCACTTACTTGTCTTCCAAAAAAGATGATTAAGCATTAAATAATAAAACGAATACCTAGGGAACGAAGCTTGGCTTCGTTTTCTGCCTTTATAGCCGTTATCTTGCTATTGAGCTCTTGGGGCGGCGTTGTGACGTAATGATTTTTACCGTCGTTCATATGAACAGCAGACCCCACGGCGAACTGTTTTGTTTTTACATTGTAGAAATGGTCATTATCCTTAATGGATGAAATTTCATTAAAATCCAAAATTATACTGCGGGAGGGGATGATTTGCTTTTTGTTTGTATCCGTAAAACTAAATGTCTTCAGGTCAACATGTGTGTTAAAAATATTGCTGAGAAGCTTGATGATTTCTACTGTGCGCTCGGTCATTGTTTTATAAATTTAACTGTTTGAGAAGGCCAATGGCTTTTGCTTCTATTTTTTCTTCCGCGTCAAGAAATAGGGCGCGTAGCTCATCTTCTGTTTGTGTTATATGTAGCTCTCTTTTGCCAAAGCAGCCTTCGTTCTTTAACAATATAGATGTTTTCGCGAAGGGAATGGGGTAGCATTGAGAGCTCAGCGTATAGGCATGATGGCCAATAAACTGATCATAAAAAATATGTTCAGCGCGTGATTCGCTGCCGGCCATAGGGTCGTTTGTTGCAGTCACAGTTACAGTAGCACGCAGAAAATCCATTTTTATTTTTGATGATTGCTGCAGTTCAAAAGGTTTACGGCTTTCAATTTTGTATTCGGCCTCAGCATATAAGTCTTCTAGCTCTTCTACGCTGTGCGACGTGAAAAATGATTTATCAGCGAATAAACCATCATCCGTTTTGTGGCGTAATGTGACGGTTGACTGCGCTGCGATGTAGCCTTCATATCCGGGCTCTCGACTTGCCTTGTAGGGGGCGTAACTGACGATATGGTCATAGAAGAAGGAGCGCTTTCTTATCGGGCTACCATATTCGTCGACGACATCAAATGTAATGCTCTGACGATAAAAATCTTTTTCTAAGTCCATAATTACTTAATCCCTAACGTATATTTTTGCAGCATTTTTATATGCGTGCGTTCTGCGCTTTCAATTTCTGTATCTAGCTCTTTTAGACTATCAAGGCACTCTATTCGTCCATGATGCTGCGTTATGACTCCGACAAGACTATACTCATCATCCATGCGGATAATGCTGTTGGTGGGGATATAGTTTACGCAATCATCATCATCACGAAAGCGTGCGAATACATTAAATGACATTAAAGAGTCTTGGTTGATAAGGCGGGTTGCTTTTAATTTTTTCAGATGTTCTTGCTGTGCGCATAATACGCGCTCATATATATCTTCTGGTGTTTCGCGGGTGATCCATTTTGCCTCCGCACTTCGTAGAGAACTGCGATTTCCATCATCCTTATCATATTCTTTAGGGGGGCAGCGACCTTCAATGCGTGTGATTTTTGCGATATTGATGCGTGCAGTGTTACCCTCGGCATCAGTGGCATTTATAAAGGCTTGGATCAGTTGTGACATTGTTCGCTCCCGTTACTTTGGAAGTAATATACTAAAGCGACAGTATTATGTCAATATAATTATAATTATAGAAAGACGAGTGATACAGTAGGCGGCGTAGCCTATAGGCAAAACTCTTTCACGTGGTCTAAAATGGCCTGCTTACGCTCAGCAATAGCGGCTTGAATTTCTTGCGCGTTTTCGGTGACAATATAGTGATTACCGCTTGCAAATGTGACCCGTGAAACGGCGGTTAGTTTTGCGCGGGATTCTCCAGGAAACAAAACATCTTCTTTGACAGTATCTATGGTCTCGATACCGTCATAGTTCTCTATGGTGGTCTCTATGGGCTTACGGTTGCCGTCAATGCTAACCTTATGCAGCGCAATGGCTTTGTTAAAATTGATCGCGAGCTCTAGCTTTAATTTTTGGTGCTTTACGTGGTCTTTTTGCGCTTGGATAACTTCTGCAATTTGTATGGGAGTTTGTTCAACTATAAAGCGCTTATTATCAAGTGTATAAATTTCGCTGCCTGCTCTGTATTGATGGGTGGTATTAACTTGCTGTGGCTCTAGGCGTTTTAAAAGACGTGCGAAAACGCCTGCATCCCGTGCCAGCGCTGTCTTGGGGTGCTTTGTTTCAACGCTGTCTATGACGGATGTCTGTTGCTGATAGCTTGCAATCAAGTCGTAATCAGCAATCGTAATGTCTTCACGAGGGTAGAAATACAAAGAGCCATCCTGACGCTTCATTTGAGTGAGTTTAATAGACTTATCGAACTCTGTATCTTCGACGTTTATGGTCACTTTTTCTACGGATGTCATGTCCAGCCCTAACTTCAGTTTATGAATATACTGTAGTTTTAGCAAAGCAATCCAGCCATGTCAATGTTTATGGAAAGACAACATCGCCTTGTGATGGCCTGTAGCCGGGGTCGGGTAAATCATCGGGGGAGAAGAGGCTGCCATCTTCATTATACGCGCCTTCACGTACAGATTCAACTTCCTCATAGGCCGCGTCTTCGCCTTCAGGGGCGGTGAATTCCTGATTAAGCAGCACAATCGAAATCCTCCTGTTTTTTGCGGCCGATGGGTCTTCTTTAATAAAGGGATCGCGCGCGGATTTGCCAATAACATTTTCAATTTTATCATCGGGATAACCGCTTTTTTGTAATACGCGGCGCGTTGCATTTGCGCGGTCAGCTGAAAGCTCCCAGTTTGAATAGTTTTTGCGTGAAGTGTAGGGCTTAGAATCCGTATGACCGCGAATGGATAAATCATTCGGCATATCCGTAATAACTTCAGAGATAAGACTTAAAATTTCTTCTGTTTTGCTGAACATTCTTGCGCTGCCACTGGCGAACATCGCTTCACCTTCTTGGTCGACGATCTGGATTTTCAGGCCCTCTGGTGTGATCTCAACAATGATGTTCTCTGAAAGCTTATTGAGTCGTGGATTTGCTTGTATGGCTTGTTCTAACTCGCGTTTTTTGTCCTCAAACTTTTCTTTTTGTCGGCGCTCAAATTCTTTTTTCAGCGCTTCGTCTTTCGCGCTTTTCAGGTTTGCTTTCTTATTCGTTTCACCTTCACCGGCTTTCGGACGGCTTGGGTTCGGTTTTGAGCGTGCAGTCAAAGGATTGTTGTCATGTGCACGGGCGCCGTCTGGCGAGTTTGTGCGTCCGCCCATCGCACCATTAGATCCACCTGTAGCGGCGGAGACTTGCGGGTGGGTCGGGTCATTGAAGAAGGCTGAAAGCTGCGATTTCATTTCATCAGTGGTCACGTTAAGCAGCCAAAGTAAAAGGAAGAACGCCATCATCGCGGTCACAAAATCAGCATAAGCGACCTTCCATGCACCGCCGTGATGGCCGTGCCCAGCTTTTTTGATCTTCTTAATAATGATCGGTTGCTTACTTGGTTCTTCAGCCATAAAGCCTTAACTCGGTTCGTTTTGTTTGCTTAGGTTACACTTATAATACATTTTTTAAGTCGGCGCAGGTATCTCGTTCAGAATTTCTTCAAGCTCTTGGAAGGTCGGCTGAATGTCATGCGGTAAGAACTTCCGAGAGAATTCAACAGCAACCTGCGGCGCAGCGCCACTTAAGAAGGCGATCATACCCACACGAATAGATTTATAATACATGACTTCAGTTTGCGCACGCGCGGTCATAGCGCTGGCGATAGGGCCAATAAAGCCATAAGCAACCCAAACCCCAAGGAACGTCCCAACCAAGGCGCCACCAATCATTTTACCAAGAATCTCTGGTGGCTCTGAAATAGACGCCATGGTTTTAATGATACCCAAAACTGCGGCAACAATACCGAGGGCAGGGATACCATCTGCCATAGCCTGCATAGCGTGGCCCGGATGCGCATGATGGTGTTCAATGGTTTCGATTTCTTCATCCATCAGCGCTTCGATTTCATGTGGATTTTCGTTACCTAATGAGATGATCCGTAAATAATCGCAGAGGAAAATGAGGGCATGGTGGTTGTGTTGAAAGCTAGGGAAGTTAGCAAATAGCTCACTTTCGTCCGGATTTTCGATATGCGCTTCTAACGCAAGCCAGCCTTTTGTCCTCGCCAGTTTAAATACGCTAAATAACATAGAAAGCATGTCAATATAATCTGCTTTGGAATATGCGCTTGGTTTAGCAAGGGCTTTAAAGTAGTTCAGGGTAAATTTTACGCCATCTGTTGTATTCGCAACCAAAAAGGCCGCGATTGCACAGCCCAGAATAATGATAACTTCACCAGGCATAGCAGGAAGAATAAGACCCGTGAGTAGTTTGATTGTTTTATCAACGCCCGCAGCAACCATAAGGCCGCCAACAGTACAGACAAGGACGAGAAGTAGACCAATAAATTTCATTTTACGAATTCTTTTTTACTAATAAAACCATGTCGAATCAGAAATGTCTTTCCGTTCGGTTTTGTATTATGCGGATATTGGCAGGGGGGTTCAAGGTTGTTTGTGAGGTTATAAAGATAACAAAAGCATAATTATGTAGGGATAATAGACAATTACTGCCGATCCCCCTTGATTTGTGCGTTCATTAAGTTGTAACTTTTGGACAATAAGGTTTACGAATCTATGTCGGATTTTGATATTTTTACTTAAGCGGAGAGAAGCTTTGACAACACCGTATTACGAAACCATACAGCTAATCGAAAGGTTGCACCGTTATTTCTTGGATTTGCTGAAGGTGGAACTAGACCGCCGTGGCATTCAAGATATCAATAACATCCAAAGCATGATCCTACATAATATAGGGATGGATGATTTGACTGTTGGCGAATTAACGCTGCGTGGGTATTATCTGGGTTCTAACGTATCATATAACGTAAAGAAAATGGTCGAGAATGATTACCTGATACAGGAACGCTCTGTGCATGACAAACGGTCAATGCGCGTGAAGCTTTCAACGAAAGGTCGTGAGCTGCATGATTTGATTTCTGATATGTTCAAAAAACATGAAGCAAAGCTTGAAGGTACAGAACTTGGTAGTGGAAAATTGGATGATATGATCCACACCATGAAGATGCTAGAAAGCTTTTGGGTCTCACAGACCAACTTTACAGGATTGGCGAGCTTAGAAGACCTTTAAGCTTTACGCCCGAAATGATTTTAACTACGGGGGCAGATGCTCCCGTTTTTATTTTTAAGGGAAATATATGATGAATGATGCTTTAGCGGACAGAGAAGTGATTATTGAAATGCATCCATATGGGAATGTAGTCAAGGTCAGCGCATTTGATGTGGTTAGCCTCACGGAAGTTTCGATACAGGCGCCAAAAGGTACATTACAGGATATTATGAAGCGTAATGTGTTAAAGCGTTTGGAATATGTCATGCGCAAAAAGGGATTGATCAACTAGGGGGATCACTCTATATAGATAAGTCATGAGAGAAAAAATTTATATCGCAAGCGACCACGGCGGTTACGCATTAAAGCAATCTATGCTGAATATGTGTGCGGATACAGTCGAATGGGTTGATTTAGGACCCGAGACCGACGCGCGCGTTGATTACCCGGTTTATGCAGATAAAGTAGCAGAAGTTTTAAAAGGCGCACCAGATGGCCAGAAGGCTGTTCTAGTGTGCGGTAGTGGCATAGGCATATCTATAGCTGCAAATCGTCATCGCTGGGTTAATGCCGCGCTGTGTACGAATGAAGAAATGGCGCAGTTATCTCGTGCACATAACAATGCGAATGTTCTTGTTCTCGGTGGGCGTATCATAGACGAGTCTACGGCGCAAAAATGTCTGAATGCATTTTTAAATACACCATTTGAAGGTGGACGGCACGCGGCGCGCGTTGCTATGATCACAGAATAATCAAAAATTGTTATTTCTATTTGTAATATGAGGCCTGCGGTGCAGGCGTGAGGAGTGCCCCAAATGTCTAATACTGCTTTAAAATACTCACCCGATATGTCGTTTTTCACATCAGGCTTAGAAGATGCTGACCCTGAGATTTTTGCCTCGATCAAAGCTGAGCATGAGCGCCAGCAAAACCAGATTGAACTTATTGCGTCTGAGAATATTACATCATTCGCCGTTATGCAGGCGCAGGGCTCAGTGCTGACCAATAAATATGCAGAAGGCTATCCGGGCCGCCGTTACTATCAAGGCTGCGCGCATGTTGATGCTGTTGAGACGCTCGCGATTGAACGTTTGAAAGAATTATTTGGCGCAGGTTTTGCTAATGTGCAGGCAAACTCGGGCTCTCAGGCTAATCAGGCTGTATATCTGGCATTGCTGCAACCACATGATACGATTTTAGGTATGTCTTTAGCTGCGGGTGGTCATTTGACCCATGGCGCGGTGCCGAACCAGTCAGGTAAATGGTTTAACGCTGTACAGTATGGTGTACGTAAAGATGATGGCCTGATCGACTTTGATGAAGTTGAGCGTCTTGCAAAAGAACACAGCCCAAAAATGATTGTCGCAGGGGCATCTGCATACCCGCGTGAGATTGACTGGGCGCGTTTCCGCAAAATTGCGGATAGCGTGGGGGCTTATTTATTGGTTGATATGGCGCATTATGCAGGCATTATTGCCGGCGGTGCGTATCCCAACCCGATGCCACATGCGCATGTGGCGACCAGTACAACGCACAAGACATTGCGCGGCCCACGCGGCGGCATTGTGCTGACGAATGATGCCGATATAGCAAAGAAAATTAACTCGGCAATTTTCCCTGGCTTGCAGGGTGGCCCGTTGGAACATGTGATTGCAGGTAAGGCTGTTGCTTTTGGGCAGGCGCTTAAACCAGATTTCAAAGTCTATGCGCAAGCTGTTGTAAGCAACGCACAAATATTGTCGGACTCGCTAATTGCAGGTGGGCTTGATATTGTGACGGGTGGCACGGATTGCCACATCGTGCTGGTCGATCTGCGCCCTAAGAAATTAACAGGGCGCGCCGCTGATGATGCGCTGGAGCGTGCAGGGATTACCTGCAATAAAAACGCCGTGCCATTTGACCCAGAAAAACCAATGGTGACATCAGGCATTCGCCTTGGTACGCCCGCAGGTACAACGCGCGGCTTTGGCCCGAAAGAATGGCAAGACATTGCTACTTATATTCTGGAGGTGCTAGACGGGCTTGTGGCAAATGGCGCTGAAGGTAATGGCAATGTCGAAAAGGTTGTCGGAGAAAAAGTGAAGGCGTTATGTGCGCGCTTTCCTATATATGATAGCCCATACGCATAAGAGCATAATAATGCCGTTTTATAAATGGTGATCAGGAAAGAGGTTTTACGATGAAGTGTCCATTTTGCACGAATGAAGAAAGCAATGTGAAGGATTCTCGCCCAGCGGAGGATAACACATCAACTCGTCGTCGCCGTGAGTGCCCAAGTTGTGGAGGACGCTTTACGACGTTTGAACGTATACAGCTGCGGGACATGGTCGTTATCAAAGAAGATGACAAGCGCCAACCTTTTGTCCGTGATAAAGTGCTGAACTCGTTGCGCGTTGCGCTGCGTAAGCGCCCTGTGGATTTAGAGCGTATAGAGAAGACTGTAAGCGCGATTGTCAGGCAGCTTGAATCCTTTGGTGACAACGAGATCCAGTCGCGTCAGATCGGCGAACTTGTGATGAAAGCACTTGCTCATTTAGATACGGTGGCTTATATACGTTACGCTTCTGTGTATAAAGACTTTAGAAATCCAGATGATTTTAATGAGTTTGTTTCTGACCTACAGGCGATCCAAATGTCAGGTAATGATGCGGATGTTAATTTTAAAGCTAAGAAGAAAGCCTAAGAGCTCTGCGTTTGATGCGGGCCACCTAATCAGTTGCGTAGTTTTGTATATTAATTTTTAGATATGAAAGTTTCTTTATGTTTACAGGTATAGTAAGAGACGTTGGACAGATCATGTCCGTAGACGAAAGCCGTGGGGATTTACGGTTTGCTATTCAGACAGCACTAGATGTTTCTAAAATAGAGGTTGGTGCTTCTGTTTCATGTGACGGGTGCTGTTTAACGGTTGTCGATATTGGTGAGGACAGTTTCTCTGTTGACGCGTCCAAGGAAACATTAAGCAAGACCATCCTTGATGAATGGACACTATGTAGCCGTGTTAACTTAGAGCCTTCATTATCAATGGGTGATGAACTTGGCGGTCATATGGTTAGCGGTCATATTGACGGTGTGCTGACGATTAGGACAATCAAGCGTGAAGGGGATTCTCATCGCCTTGTTTTTGATATGCCTGCCGACTTTAAACACCTTATCGCCCCGAAAGGCTCAGTCGCTTTGAATGGCATATCCCTGACCGTGAATGAAGTGACGGATGAAATATTTGGCGTGAACATTATTCCTCACACATGGATGCATACAAACATGGCATCACTGCAAGTTGGTGATGAAATGAATTTTGAGATTGATATGCTGGCCCGTTATGTTGCGCGCATCATGGGTAAAATTTAATATGACCATGATATGCCCTGCAAATACAGCTGATGAAAATGTGACCATGATGCTATCTACCCCTGAGGAGATTATCGCAGAGGCGCGCGCTGGGCGCATGTTTATTTTGGTTGATGATGAAGACCGTGAAAATGAAGGCGACTTAATTATCCCTGCCGAGTTTGCTAGCACTAATATGATTAACTTTATGGCGAAAGAAGGACGTGGCCTAATTTGCCTCGCGCTTGAAAGCCATCGCTGTGACCAACTTGGTCTGCCTATGATGGTGACACGCAACACGTCACGCCATGAAACAGCCTTTACCGTATCAATAGAAGCGCGTGAAGGCGTTACTACAGGCATATCGGCCGCTGATCGCGCAAAGACGATTGCGGTTGCTGTTGATGATGATACCCACGCCCATGATATTGCGACGCCTGGGCATGTTTTCCCGTTGCGGGCTAAAGAAGGCGGCGTGCTTGTGCGCGCGGGGCATACCGAAGCTGCGGTTGATATCTCTAAACTTGCAGGGCTCAAAGGCGCTGGAGTTATTTGCGAAATTATGCGTGATGATGGCGAAATGGCGCGTTTGCCTGATTTAACGCTATACGCGCAAAAGCATAAAATGAAAATTGGCACGATTGCTGATTTGATTGAATATCGCCGTCGCACGGAAAAGCTGGTGGAGCTGATTGAGCAAAAAGACGTTACAAGCCAATATGGCGGTGATTTTCACATGCGTTTATACCGTTCGCTAAGCGACCAAGTGGAACATGTGGCGCTTGTCTATGGCGACACGTTGTCGCATTTAGATAAGCCGGTAAATGTGCGTATGCATTCGGTGAATGCATTTTCTGATATCTTAGGGACATCGGATTCTGTGCTGCATCGGTCAATGGAATATATCGCGAAAGAAGGGCAGGGCGTTGTCGTTCTGTTACGCCAGCATGAGGCGCACCCTTTATCTGCAGGGGATAAAAAAACCGAAGATGATAAGGGCGATCAACGCAAGACGCTTCGTAATATCGGGCTTGGTGCGCAGATATTAATTGACATTGGGGTCAAAGATATGGTTCTTCTGTCCAATAACAAGCCACATGTCGTGGGCATAGATGGCTATGGCCTAACCATAAATGGGTATCAATCCGTTTAAAAAAGCAGAGAAATATAATGAGTGATAAGCCGCATATATTGATAATCGAAGCCCGTTTCTATGAGGACATATCGGATATGCTGCTTGCAGGCGCAACAGAAGCGATTGAAGCTGCGGGCTGTACTTATGAAACTTTGGAAGTTCCCGGGGCGCTTGAAATGCCGCTGGCCATGAAATATGCGTGCGAAACAGGCGAATATAGCGCCGTTATCGCATTGGGCGCAGTTATTCGCGGCGAAACCACGCATTATGAGATCGTCAGCGAAGGTAGCTGCGAAGGCTTAATGCAAATTTCTTTAGAATACACGATGCCGTTCGGTAATGGCATTCAGACCTGCGAAAACAGAGAGCAAACTGTCGCGCGGGCGGATAAAAATCAGAAGAACAAAGGCGGCGGTGCAGCTATTGCAGCGTTGCGTATGTTGGAAATTGAACAGCAAATGTATCCACGTATTGTAAAAGCTTATGAAGCTTTGGATGCTGAGCTTGATAATTATAAAGAAGTAGGATGTGCGTCATGAGTTCAGAACAAAATAAAAAGCCTGAGGGCGTTAAAGGTTCTAAAAAAGCACGCGCCTCAGCGGCGCGTTTGGCCGCGGTACAGTCTATCTATGCGATAGATGTCGGTAAGCTTAGTGCGGCGCAGGTTATTGATGATGTGTTGGTCAACCGTAAGGGTCAAATGCTTGAAGACGAAGAAATGGTGACACCAGATGGCGTCCTATACCAAAAAATCGTCAATGGTGTGCAGCAACAACGCGCGACCTTACTGGAGGTTAGCGCGCCGTGCTGCCCACGATTAACGGCAGGTAGTTTGGAGCCTTTATTGGCCTCAATCATCTTGGCGGGCTGCTATGAGCTTCTTGCGCATGAAGAGGTCGACGCGCCGATTGTCATTAACGAATACATTAACGTGACTCATGCTTTTTACGCTGGCCAAGAAGCAAAGATGGTTAATGGCGTTCTAGATGGTCTTGCAAAAGTACTGAGATAGAATTTCAACAAAATACTTCATGTTTTCAATATCTTATTGTTTTGTAACGATTAAGTGCCCGCAAGGCTGTGGGTAAGCTATGCCCTGCACCCGATATTACATTGCATTTTATCTTTTCATAACGCGCTGTTAATTTGTTTCCGCTATTATTTGTAAGGTAAGTGTAGTGGCGAATTCACCAATTGGGTATGGGGCGTTCGTTTTGTGAGATCAGATTGGGTAAATAATGAAAAAAATGATAATCGGTTTAGTTGGAGTCTTGCTTCTCGGTGGCGGTGCTGGTGGGGGGTATATCTATCTAAAGAAACCTGCGGAGGCCGCTTCAACTGAACATAATACAGTTGAAGAGAAGCATGCAAAAAAGAAAAAAGGTGGTCATGATGAGGTCGCTGTTGAATTTGTACGTTTAGACCCGCTTATTTTACCGATTGTTAACCGTAGCGGTTTGTCGCAAGTCGTTAGCATTGTTGTCGCTTTAGAAGTTAAGGATAAGCATGATGCAGAGTATGTTAAGAATATGCAGCCTCGAATAAAAGATGCATTTATTCAGGAAATGTATGGCGTTATTCACAGTCCTTTGGGGATGCAAGACGGTAATGTCATTAAAGTAAGTGTTTTAAAAAGCCGTTTAGGACGCGTAGGTAAACAGGTTCTTGGTGATGACATTGTGCAGGATGTGTTGTTGCAAGTTGTCCAGCAGCGCCCGATATAGCACTTAAGGCGCTATAACAAAAATTTAAAAAGCAGCTTAAATTTTAAGCTGCTTTTGTCTGTCTGGATTAAGCTGTGCGCTTAGTCATTCACAGGGGTGTTAAACTTACCGAGGTTACCAAAGAACTGCTGTGCGAGCGTAACTTTATTGCCGCCTGTCTTGGTCTTTTCTTTTGATATAGGTACGTCAATGCTGTCTTGAGTGATTTCTGCGATTTGAGAAACTTTGCCGTCTTCATCAAATTCTACGCGGACGATTTTTTTGTCTGTTTGTTTCGGGTCTAATATGCCGCGCTTCTCAGTTGTCAGGCCGATATAATACCAGATATTAGCATCAAGCGTTGAAATGGTTGATGGGGAGCCTATTTTTTTGATGACTGTGCGCTGTGTGTCGCGGCCAGCGACGATGTCTGATAAATCCTCTTGCTCTATGATGTGCCCACGGTTCGCTGTGGTTGGCGTACATGCAGAAATGCTGAGTGCAGCAAAAAACATTATTAATGTTGCGTGTAAAATTTTTGTGTTTATAAACATGCCTATATCCTTAACAGAGCAGATTGTTTTATTTAAAACTATAAAAGTCATAGTTCTTAATGTTAAAAGACTATTATTAGCGAATTTAGGCAAGGAAGGTAAAAAAATCAATGTTTGGTTTGGTTTTCTCTAAAAGAAAAAGAGTACAAAAGGCGCGAGCGCAAAAAATGTTGGCTGAGGTGAACGGTTTTGCACGCTCAGAGGCCTTTTATAAAGAGCTTGGCGTGCCTGATACAATGACAGGTCGTTTCGATTTGATTTCTTTGGTCGCAGCGCTTGTTATTATCCGTCTCAAGCGGATAGAGTCTGAGGAATCACAGGCTATGGCACAGCGTTTCTTTGACGTAATGTTCCGCCAATTTGATTACTCGCTGCGTGAAAGTGGTGTCGGTGACCTTGGGGTTCCTAAACATATGAAACGCATGATGCAGGGTATTCAAGGACGGACGCATTTTTATGAAATGGCTTATGTTGGCGGTGTGGATGAAAATGGTAAGACGCTTAATATGGATGATAAATTAGACATATTAAATAGAAACCTTTATTCAGGCGTGATGGACGATACGGATTCGCAGCTGGCTGAATGTTATGCAGTGACGTTGTCTGTTGCCAATCATATTATGGCCGTTGAAGACCGTGATATTTTACTTGGGGAGCTGACGCTTCCGCGTTATGAAGATTTACTAATGAATGAAAAGAGTGCGGCGTAAATGAGTGTAGAAGAACAAGAATGCCCACCTTGGGATGTATCTTACCGTGTAGATAAGCTTACATCGCAGCGTGCGAGCCTTGATATGGTCGCTGCTGAGGCAGATTACGATGCGATGGCTGTATGGCTTAAAGTTGATTCGCTTAAGGGGCTGCGTGCGGACGTGCAGATCTGCCGCCCTAAGAACAATCACCTGATCTATGTGAGTGGTACTGTTTATGCTGAGGTGACGCAAAGCTGCGTACGGAGCTTGAATCCCGTTGTAACCAAGATCGCAGAGCCCTTTGATGCGTATTACTCACAAACAGATAAAGCGATTTCTTTTGAAAAAGGAAAAAGTGATTTACTGATACGCCATGGCCACGATGAAGTCCCGATGCTTGACGAAAGCGATGACCCTGAGCCTGTTGTTGATGGTGTGATTCATTTGGGTGAGCTTGTTATGCAGTTCTTGGCATTGGCCGTACCACTTTATCCGAAGGGCGGAGAGGTCGTAGAGGTTAAGGCTAGTGGAGTGTCTATTGTGTTTGATGACGAAATAGACACGAAGGGCAAAGGCGATGCTTCGGAAAAGTATAGCCCGTTTCAAGAGTTAGCCTCATGGCGCAGTAAAGTCCAGCTGGATGAAGACGGCGCAAAAAAAGGCAAAGATGTAGAAAAAGATGATAAGAAATAAATAAAGTTCTTGAACTTTGTATTATTATGCATTATTACCAACCTTCGAATTATAACGCAAATATTGAGGATAGCAGGATATGGCTGTACCTAAGAGTAAGACATCAAAATCAAAACGTAACATGCGCCGTGCACACGATGCACTGACAGTTGAAAACTGGGTTGAAGACAAAAACACAGGTGAAGCTAAGCGCCGCCATCACATTGACCTTAAGACCGGTATGTATAAAGGCCGTCAGGTTATTGAAGGCAGCAACGATTAATTTCGTCGCGCAAGTTTAAGAATTGTGGAGAACGCCACGGCACATCGTCCGTGGCTTTTTCTGTGGTTGCATCTTTGTAACTTTGGTGCAATTATGTGCGCTTGTTATGGGTCTTTTGAAGAGTCTCGTTCAGAATCCATTTGATAATTTCGGGAATTCCTATGTCTTTTAATCTTACAGTTGCTTTAGACGCTATGGGCGGTGATCACGGTATCGAATCTGTGATACCAGGGGCCGATTTAGCGCTTAAAACAATGCCAGAATTAAAGTTTGTCATTTTTGGTGACGAAGGAAAAATACGCCCTGTACTTGCACGTTATGCTAATTTGCGTAAGCGCTGCGAAATTGTTCATACAGATAAAGCTATCTCTAATGATGAAAAGCCTGCCATTGCATTGCGTAGTGGGCGTCAGTCGAGTATGCGCCTTGCGATTAATGCCGTAAAAGAAGGGCGCGCGGATTGCGTGGTTTCTTCTGGTAATACTGGTGCGTTGATGGCAATGGCAAAAATGGTTCTTAAGTGCTTGCCAGGGATACACCGTCCTGCAATTGCGAGTGTGCTCCCTACAATTACCCGTGATACTGTCGTGCTTGACCTGGGCGCGAATATTGTTTGTGACACTGAGATGCTGACCCAGTTTGCTGTGCTTGGCGCAGTTTATGCGCGCGTTGTTGAGGGCATTCCTGCGCCGCGTATTGGACTTTTGAACGTTGGTACGGAAGACATGAAGGGCGGCGAGATGCTGCGCGAAACCGCATCAATATTAAGCAAGGTGAAATTGCCGGGGACATTCCTCGGCTTTGTTGAGGGTGTTGATATTACCAATGGTCGTGCGGACGTTATTGTTACGGATGGCTTCACTGGCAATGTCGCGCTTAAAACGGCTGAAGGCGTGGCTAAAATGTCTGAATATTACATGCGCCGTGCATTTAAATCATCACCATTTGCGATGCTGGGCGCTTTGCTTGCGTATCGTTCATTTAAAAAGGTCAAAAAAGACCTCGACCCGCGCTCTTACAATGGCGGTATGTTCCTTGGTCTTGATGGTATTTGCGTCAAAAGCCATGGCGGCAGTGACCATATTGGCTTTGCCAATGCGATTAAGGTTGCCGCTGAACTTGCGCATCACGGTTTTAATGACCGTGTTGCCGTTGAAATAGAACAGCTAATGAGCCAAGAATCATTTTTTGTCTCTGATATAGACGAAGAAGAAAGCGTATAATTAATGACTATTCGTTCTGTAATATCAGCCACAGGGTCATACCTGCCTGAGAAAGTTATGAGTAACGCGGACTTAGAGCGTATTGTCGATACAACGGATGAGTGGATTGTCCAACGATCAGGCATTCGCAATCGTCACATTTCAAATGATACAGAGACCGCCGGTTATATGGCGACCAAAGCGGCAAAGAAGGCGCTGGAGATGGCTGGCACGGATGCATCGGGCATTGATGGCATAATCGTCGCAACGACGACTGCTGACCGTACATTCCCGTCTGTGGCGGTGCAGGTGCAGCATGCAATTGGCGCGCCAGTCGGTGTTGCTTTTGATGTTCAGGCCGTATGTTCAGGTTTTGTTTATGCATTAAGTGTCGCGGATTCAATGATTAAGACAGGCATGTTAAAGCGCGTGCTTGTGATTGGCGCTGAGCGCATGTCGTCTATTCTGAATTGGGAAGATCGTACTACATGTGTGTTGTTTGGCGATGGCGCGGGCGCTGTAGTGCTTGAAGCGCAAGAAGGCAAAGGCGATAAGTCAGACCGGGGCATTCACGGCAGCGTTTTAAAAGCCAATGGTAAATACCAAGATATTCTTTACACTGATGGCGGGGTAAGCACAACTAATGCAAGCGGTCATATAGTCATGCAGGGCAAGGAAGTTTTTAAACGCGCCGTCGGTTATTTAAGCGAAGTTGTTGAGGATGTGTTGAACGTTTGTGATTTAGAGCAATCAGATATTGATTGGCTGATTCCGCATCAGGCAAATATCCGAATCATCGAAAGCGCAGCGAAGAAACTTGGTGTGTCTATGGACCGCGTTGTCGTGACGCTAGAAAACCATGGTAACACTTCAGCGGCATCTATACCGCTCGCTTTAGACGATGCGAACCGTAGCGGCAAAGTTAAAAAAGGTGAAGTTTTGTTGTTTGAAGCCTTGGGCGGCGGCATTACTTGGGGCGCTATTTTACTGCGCTTCTAGTCTTTTTTAGGTCATCTTCTCAATTTATTGTGCTTTTATTTTGTTTATTAGTGAAACGTTAATAAAATTTTTTCCTTTCAATGTCAAAATGATAGCTGTGGATGTTCATTTAGATATACTTGACCTTTCGGTATGTATATAATATTTTTTTTACAAAGAGGAGAAATCTGCCATGACACAAACTGTTACGCGTGCTGATCTTGCTGAAGTCCTATATGAAGAAGTAGGTCTTTCCAGAGCTGAGTCTGCTGAGTTTGTTGATGATATTTTGAATGAAGTATCAGACGCATTAGTCGAGGGTGAAAACGTAAAGATTTCATCATTCGGTAGTTTTACTCTTCGTGATAAAAAACAAAGAATTGGTCGTAACCCTAAAACGGGAGAGGAAGTGCCAATTACGCCACGCCGCGTGTTGATCTTCCGTGCGTCACATATTCTTAAAGAAAAAATGAATAAGTAAGCGGTTCAGGCCTTAGGTTGTGTTAACGGCGCAATACCTTGAGGTTTTATAGTTGGGTGTAGACAGGGAAACTTTTTGTTTAATAAAAGTAAGGTACACCTTATGCATAAAACGAAACTAAAAGAGACAAAGAAGTCATCCAGCGCATTCCGTACTATTCGGGAAGTTGCTGAGCATTTAGGTGTTCAACAACATGTATTGCGTTTTTGGGAAGGCAAATTTACACAAATTCAGCCCGTAAAGCGTAGCGGTGGTCGCCGCTATTACCGTCCAGAAGATATGGATGTGCTTGAGGTTGTGCATAATTTATTGCACGTCCAAGGTTACACCATTAAGGGGGCACAAAAGCTTTTACGCGGCAAAAGCAAATCTAAAATCGTTGAGATGAATTTACGTGAGATTGATAAATCTGCACAAATTACCGATGTCACACATAGTGAAGATGTCATGCATAAAAGTAATGCGGGCAATGATAACGGCGTGTCAGACCAGATTGGCTTTAGCGACCAGCAGCGCGCAACGCTGCGTTCAATGCTTGGCGAGCTAAAAGCGCTCCGCGCCATGGTTAGCGAATAAGCATTCGAGATTAAAAAGATGATGACCGCCCATACCTGTTAAATCAGGTGGGGCGTTTTCTTATGGTGGGGGCTTTTATTGTGGTGTCCATGCCGCGCAGCTGCCGCCAAGTTTATTGACGTGCTGGCTTGCAAGCATAAAGCGGTTCATCGCAGTCACTTCGTATCCAATGCCGCTCGCTGGGGTAACTTGCGCTGTGGCATAAAATTTACCCCACTCAATGGATACATCCTCACCTGCTGCGCCTTGGCAGTTATGGGTGTTATCATCGACAGGGCTGCAGCCAGAAAGCGCAGCAAGGCCGAAACATAATGCTAAAGCGGGCAGGGCATTCTTCATTTTTGTTGTTGTCATTTTTATAAATCCTTTATGTCTGCTTGCAATCTTATTAGCAGTTTGATAAAAACTTTGCAAGCAATCTACTCTTACGGTACGGAACGTGGCGCAGCATGGTAGCGCACTAAGCTGGGGGCTTAGGGGTCGGAGGTTCAAATCCTCTCGTTCCGACCATTTTTTTATAGTTGACCTAATAAAGCACTACAAAGTATTTACTCTAAGGTGTTGCTTTGTTCTCCGTTAGGCTTTGTCTTTCTTCTAGTTCGGCTCTGCCAGAACTTTACAAACCCAAAATTTCCATGGATGGCGAAGCTATTGTGCCCTTCGTTCTTCATTAGCGTAACATTATGTTTTCATCAATATATCGCTCTACAGCCCCATTATTCCTCACCCCTGTATTCATCATCTTAAAATTACGGCTATGCGTTACGGGGACGCCTTTGGCGGCGACCTGTGTGGCGGGCATGGTTTGGGTGGCGGGGTCTAGGGCTATCCAGCTTGTGTGGCCTTTATATTCATGGGTGTTGGTGTAGGCGATGCCGTCATAGCCTTTTTGCTTTAAGGCTTGGGTTAGGCGCTCTGCTTTCCAAAAATCTTCTGAACAATCTGCGAGGCGGTAATGGGCGAAAAGCTGATTAGGGTATTCACTTTGTATATAGGCGAGGTGGTCTGGATGGTCACAGGCAGGGTGCTTGGTTTGGTTGTCTTCGGCGGCGTTGACCCATTTGGTTTCTGCGTCCGTTAGGATGCCCCATTTGTTTAAATGGTCAATAATATTCCATATCGGGTGGATGCTGATATCGGGGATGCCAAGCGGGTTTTTAATGTTGAGGATGACGGGATATACAACGCCGCCGCGGTCTTCGGCAGGAGTGTTAGGGGCGTGCCTGTTAAACCCTGTGAAACCGTTTGCGGCATCGACATTGCCAAAATGGCTGTAGGGAAAGAAATCTGTATCGCCAAGGTCGCATCGTGACCCATGATATTGAACAAGCGGATAGCCGTGCTTATCACAGACGACGGAGCCTTCAAACCATTCCAAAAATGTGCGCGCATTAGCATTGTCTTTGCACAAACGCGCACGCGTAGGCGCAATGCTTGTACGGTTAAAGCAATTCGCTACGCTGCCGTTAAGGTGGCTTAAATCTTGCGCTGTGGTTGTCATGGCATCGCTTTTTGTGTTTCTGATTTTTATTTATAGGTTCTGGGCCGTAATATGTCAAATATATATTGACATATTATTGTATTGTAGTAAGGGTAGCTTATGGATTACAGGGAAAATACGTCAGTTGCTGAACTAAATAATAACAATGAAGCGGCGTCAAGGCCGTTATAACGAAAGTTATATAAGGGCGTTTTAGGGAGATGTTCTATGGATAATAATAATTTTGAACAATATAATGAAGGTTACGTTAGCGTAACAGATGGTCATGAAATTTACTTCGCTGAACATGGTAACCCGAATGGGATACCGCTTTTATTGGTACATGGCGGGCCTGGTGGGCGCAGCTATGCAGCAAACGCAGCGATTGCTGATTTGGATAAGTACCGCGTTATTCGTTTTGACCAACGCGGCACAGGTCGCAGTAAGTTTGAAGACCAGATGCTTGGGCAAACCATTGCAGATCAAGTGCAGGATATAGAAGCACTACGAAACCATCTTGGCGTCAATAAGTTTGTCTTGCTCGGTGGGTCTTATGGTAGCACGCTATCAACTTATTACCGTATACATTACCCAGAAAATGTTGAGGCGCATTTTATGCGCGCGCTGTTCTATGGTGATAAAGCAGGGGCGGAGCATATCGCTGAGGGCGGCGGTTACGGCGGCGCTTACGCATATCATGCAGGGACGGAGAGTGAAGAAGCGCTTGTCGACGCATGGCAAAGCTATGCGGATTATCCAGCTGAGATATCAGAAGACCTTGCCGTGCTTAGCTTAACTGCGGCTTATTCGGTGTTGCTAAACTCTGATGACCCTGCCGTGGTGCAGGAGGCTGGTTTACGTTTTGACCGCATGGATACGGCTATCGCCACGGTAAGGCCACAAGCAGACTTAATTCAAGCTTTGGATGATGCCCCAGAGGACAGCGTGAACTTAGCGCGTTTATTTATGCATTATGCAGCGAATGAATTTACGTATCATTCACAGCAAAATATGGTTATTGGGCTAATGTCTACAGATAATATCCCAACAACGCTCATACATGGTCAGCGTGATTTTATCTGTCCTGTGCGCTATGCACAGACCCTTAAAGGGGCCTGCCCAAATATTGATGTACAGATCATCGAAGATGCGGGGCATAGTATGGCTGATGCACCGCTAGAGCGCGCAATGAAAAGTGTTTTGCAGGGCTATAATACGACAAAACGCTAACAATTTTATGCGCCAAGGGGCTATAAACGTAAAAACACCGTGTTTTTAGGTGGTTATTTTGTGGTAAAATAATACCTATTTTATAACATGCTGTTTTTGCTTGATTTTATCTTGTTCAATGTCGTTGACAATGTCTTTGCAATTATGCATAAATGCATCCAGAAATAATTTAACTAAGAGAAGTCTAAAACATGAAAACATATTCTGCGAAGCCGAGTGAGGTGGAGAAAAAGTGGTTTGTTGTTGACGCGGAAGGCATGATCCTGGGGCGCTTAGCGAGCCAGCTTGCATTACGTTTACGCGGCAAGCATAAACCAACATTTACACCGCATATTGATTGTGGTGATCACATTGTTGTTATTAACGCTGGTAAGGTTCGCCTAACAGGTAACAAGCGTTCTGACAGCATTCATTACTGGCACACTGGTTACCCAGGTGGTATTAAGCAACGTTCAAAAGGTCAAATCCTTGATGGGAAACACCCTGAACGCGTACTTGAAAAAGCTGTTGAGCGTATGCTTCCTAAAGGTCCAATGGGCCGTCAGCAACTTAAAAACCTTCGCGTTTATGCTGGTCCTGAACATGAGCAAGCTGCACAGAAACCTGAAGTATGGGATGTTGCTGCGATGAACCCTAAGAATAAGAGAGCTTAATAATGGTTGAGATTGAGAAAAAAGTTACTGATCTAGCTGACCTAGCCGGTACTGAAGTTGCAGCAGTTGCTGAAGCTGAAGCGCCTAAGCGCGAAGCAAAACATGATTCTTTGGGCCGTGCTTATGCTACTGGTCGTCGTAAAGAATCTGTTGCACGCGTTTGGCTTAAGCCAGGTACAGGTAAAGTTGTCGTAAACGGTAGAGAGCAGTCAGATTATTTTGGCCGTAAAACACATTTATTGGTTTTGAACCAGCCTTTCTTGGTTGTTAAACGTATGAACCAATTTGACGTTATGTGTACAGTTAAAGGCGGTGGTCTTTCTGGTCAAGCTGGTGCTATCCGTCACGCGATTTCACGTGCGCTTGAAAACTTTGAACCAACTCTACGTCCGGCTCTTAAAGAAGCTGGCATGATGACACGTGATTCACGTATCGTTGAGCGTAAGAAAATTGGTAAGCACAAAGCACGTCGTACTAAGCAGTGGGCGAAGCGTTAAGCTACACCCTGCAGGCACTATATATTTCAAAAACTCCGCAAGGCTCAGGGCTTTGCGGAGTTTTTTATATATTTAAAGCTTTTAATGCGCTTTAAGGTAGTATTGCTTGGCGTAGCATCGTGAACCACAAAGGCAGGTTTTCTGACTTTGTCGCGAATTCACAGATGAGGGCCGCACCTGTAATGTATAAAACCGGTATAGCGAGGCCAATATGCCCCAAATTCGTTTTTATAACGCTGAGGTCGGCTGCGCTGAGTATGTCGCGCATGCTACGGCGTATCTTAATTTTGGCAAGGTAGCTTGTTAGGACAAAGGTTATTATGAGTGGGCTGACCTGTAGTACTGTTGTCGCGGCATGGCCTAGCAATGCATTGCTTTGTTTGAGTGTCTCGGGGATGAGGCTGTCACCATTGTAAAACAAATATATAAAATACAGAGTAAGGGAGATAAGCAAACCGATAGACATCGCCGCAATTCTGGGCAGCAAGGTTATGTTTTTCATTGCGCGTCGCGTTTGCTGCATCATGGCTTTGAGCTGGCTGTCACGCACGCCTAGCGGGTAGATTTTCTTTAGTTGACGCAGCGTGTTCGCGTTTGAATTTCTTATCGTTAGTGACAGTATTTCCTTGATAATGGCAAACTCTGTGGCTTTTTCAAGGTTCTCTCTGCTGTTTTTCTTGTCTTTTGATGCTTTTTTTAATTTATCCATGCCTTTTTTTGCAAGAATCTCAATAAAAGGGTCAAATTCTGTAAATTTTGGTCTGAAGCCTAGTATTTTTCCGGAATATTCTTCGCCGTTAACCTCAATAACTATGTCTGCATAGGGGCAGCGTACTTGAAACGGTATGGTTATGAGGTCTTTCTGTTTGGTTTGCTTCGATGCGCTATGTTCAGCGTTTTTTGCCTGAGTTTGGGTTGTGTGTTGATTGGATAAATCATCATCTTTTACACGTAGGGGCACTATTTTGGCATGAAGCGTTAGGTTTCTGCGTGTTTTCTCATTTTTTAAGTAATCTGAGATCTCCTTGGGCAGCTTGGCTTGCTCATCACACTTAAAAAGGCTCTGTGCTTCAGCTTCGAAATGGTTTATGACAGAAAATACGCCGCTACTGGCGCATTTTGTGCAGGGGCTATAGCCTTGTGCTTTACAATACGTACAGCTCATTGTCCCTTTGCCATGGCATTTGATGCAGTTTAATGTGCCGATGGCGTTACAGTGAGGGCAGTTTTGCTTGCCGTTAGTGCCGTGAATAAAACGCTGCCCGTTGCAGTGATGGCAAGGCATACGGTTGCTGCCATGGCAGATGTCACAGATTTTTTTGCCTGTTGCATTGCATTGGCGGCATTGTATTTTGCCTTGTTTTTGGCATGTGGGGCAGTCTTGATGCAGTACGTAGTCATGCTTTAAGGATTCAAGTGGCAGGCGTACTGTTTTTGCGGTAAAGCCTTTGCTAGGGTCTTTGTTGACATAGCTTTTTATGATGGCGTCTCTGGTGCCTTCATTGGTGACGGCATTATTGATGCGGGTTGCAGCCTTTAGGTTTATTTCAGCTTCACTGGCGAGCGGGGTCGCAATTGTATTGCGCCCAGGCTCGGTTCGCTTGGCGAGTACGGCTTTAATTTGCAGCAGTGTTTTGGTGTTAAATACATGAATGATGCCGTCATGGGATTTAATTTTCACGGCGTCAATGTCCACGCCGTTACCTTTTACGGCACGCTTTATTTTCTTGAGCGTGGTCTCCAAAATCTTTTGAGAGATTGGTTCATAACTCTGGCTTTGTAGTGGTTCGTCCATAATCTATATGCTATTTTGTTGTGATTAAAATAATTCAGATAACGCCCAGATACGCTTGTTCATCTGGACTGAGCCAGATATGAGGAGCGCTTTGCAATGACAGCCAAACAATCAATGGGCTTAATTTTGCCTTACAAAGGCATTGTACCTAAAATAGATGATAGCGCATTTATAGCGCCTTCGGCTAGTATAATCGGCGACGTTCAAATCGGGGCAGATAGCCAAATATGGTATGGCTGTACGGTACGCGGTGATGTGAACGATATAAAAATTGGTGCGCGGACGAATATTCAAGATGGTAGCGTCATTCATGTGACGCATGGTTTTTCAGGTACGCACATTGGTGATGACGTTACTGTGGGGCATAATGCCGTGCTTCACGCCTGTACGGTGCATGATAAAGGCTTTGTCGGTATGCAGGCCTGCGTTATGGATGGGGCGGTTGTCGAAAGCTATGGCATGGTCGCGGCAGGGGCGTTGGTTCCGCCCGGTAAAATTGTAAGATCAGGCGAACTTTGGGTTGGTCGTCCCGCGAAGGCTGTGCGTGAATTGAGTGATGATGAGCGTAAATATATTGATTGGTCCGCGCCGCATTATGTTGTGTTAGGCGCCGAACATAAAAAGAGCTGTTTGAGCGCTTTATAAATAAAATCGTGGTTTCTTTATATAGGTGATTGCTTTTTTACCTGCATATAGGCAAAATATAGAGTGAAGTTCAAAGGGTAAGCATTCTGCTTGCGCAATCATAAGGAAGATTTTTGATGTCATTTCGTTTGGGTATTTTAGCGGCTGTTACAGCCATCGCAGCTATTGTCGCTATATCGCCGTCGGCACAAGCTAATTATTTTGTCTGGACTGATCCGGATTCGGAGTTGACCTTGTCGTATCCTGACACTTGGCTGCGTATGAACAATCAGAACCCTGATGATGTTTTTAGTGTTTCGGCGCCTTCTGGCGAAGATATGGCGACATGCCGTGTAAGTGTGCGTGAAGATAAACGCTTTTTATTCTATCCGCAGCGTTACCGTGATGCGGTTCAAAAAGTGGCTTATAGCACAGATTTTTGGTCAGATGTTTTTGCAGGTTATGCGAATGTGAAAGTCCACAGCTACCTTGATGGTGCAGGGCTTGGTCATGGTGTCGGTAGTTACGCGTTAATCACATATGATGAACTGTTCCCAAAAGCTGAAGTTAAGGGCATGGCAGGTATTATGCTTGTGTCGCTTTATCATGATGATGCGTATATTGCGTCATGCTCATCTAAGAAGTTGGCTTTTGATCGTTGGAGAGGCTATTTCGGCTCATTCCTCGCGTCGATTGAGACCAAAAAAATTCATCATGAGTTGTTTGTTGGTGAATATCGCGATTTTTTGAATGATATTAACATCATTGCGAACCGTCCAGATGGCTTGGAAACGACGAAGTATTAATTCGTATTTACCATTATTTGAAAAAGCAGCGTTAAGCTGCTTTTTTTTTGTGATGTTATGGGGTAAGTATAGTACTCAATATCAAATGCCCTGTAACCTTGTAGAAAAGTACTGTATTCATGCATGTATATCTGCCCATAGCTGAGATGTCTATATCTGTCGAGGCCATATTGTGCCTTGGGCTTGCCGTCGGGTTTCTGTCGGGGTTCTTCGGCGTTGGTGGCGGCTTTCTGACAACGCCTTTTTTGATGTTTTTAGGTATACCGCCTGCCATTGCCGTGGGTACGCAGACGAGCCAGTTGGTCGCATCAAGCGTGACGGGGGTTTTAGGCCACTGGAAAAATAAAAATGTAGATATTAAGATGGCGGGCGTTATGCTCGCTGGCGGCCTTGTTGGCTCTGTCGTTGGGGTTTTTATCTTCAAGCTATTACAGGCTTTGGGGCAAATTGATGTCGCAATTCGTATTCTTTACGTTGTCTTGCTTGGCAGTATTGGCTCTTTAATGTTGTTTGAAACCTCTATGTCGTTATGGGGGCGTAAAAATCAGGATCCACAGAAGGTCGAGAAAAAAGGTTTAGTTGATAAAATGCGCGCGCAAATCGCACTGTGGCCTTATAAAATACGCTTTCCTGAATCCAAGCTTTATATCAGTGCTTTTGTCCCTATAGGTATTGGTTTTATTGGTGGCGTTCTGGCGTCTATTTTAGGGATTGGCGGCGGCTTTTTGCTTGTTCCTGCGATGATTTATTTTATGGGTATGCCTGCGACATTAGTGGCGGGGACGTGCTTGTTTCAAATTATCTTCACAACGGGGTTTGCGTCGATTATGCACGCTGTTACGAACCAAACGGTTGACGTCATTTTGGCCAGTTTGCTGATAGCGGGCGGCGTGGTTGGCGCGCAGATTGGTGTGCGGGCGAGCCGTAACGTGAGCGGCCCTTGGGCGCGTATTATACTCGCTGCTATGATTTTGTTAGTCAGCATCGTGCTTGCGGTTCAATTGCTGATGCCGCCTAAAGAGCTGTTTTCTGTGGAGGTGCGCTTGTGATGTTTCGTGTCTTTCATGTGTGGTTTGTTGCCGCTTTCTTTCTTGTATCTTCTTCATGTGGCGCTTTAGCACAAATAAGCACCTTGCAGAGTGATGGTTTGAGTTTAGCTTTGGCTGATAAGTATGTTGATATCACTACAAATTTTAGCGGCCGTAATGTCGTTGTGTTTGGGGTTAACGAAACGGGAGGTACGTTAGTCGTGACGCTTACCGGCCCCGCTGCATATACGCTTATCAGGCAAAAAGGGCAGGCGCTTGGCATTTGGCTCAATGCGAAAACATATGGCTTTAAAGATGTACCTTTATATTACGATTATGCGCTAAACGGCGAAGAGGGCGATTTGGGGAATGCTGACTTACTGCGTGTCGATGGCATTGGCGCTAACGCGATGCAATATGAGCCGCGCGCGCGCGTTCCAGCGGCGATTACACGCCCATTCCATGAAGCGCTGATCCGTCAAAGGCAGCAAGTAAAGCATTATGCTTATGATGCAAAAGGAATTGAGTTGATTGGCGATAAGCTGTTTAAGGTTAGCTTTGAGTTGCCGGCCGATGTGCCAACGGGGGAATACACCGTTAAAGCAATGGCTTATCAGGGGAATGTAAAAATCGCTGAGAGACGAGAGTACTTACAAGTCCGTCAAGCTGGATTTAGTGCGCGTTTGTATAGCTATGCAAATAATCATTCCTTCTTTTATGGTTTGGCTGTTGTGTTTTTTGCTGTGTTTATGGGCTATGCGGCGAACGTAATATTTTCGCGCCGTTAATAATGTTGGGAAGGGAGTCCCTTTTATGAGTGATGAAGAAGACGAAAAAGGCTATTTAGGCGATACGGAAGTTAGGCGTGCGCATAATGTGCTGTTGATTGTGTCTGATAAGGTTGAAAACTGTGAAAAGCTTCTATATTTTGTAATGCGCTATGCGAAAAAAATTAGTGCGGGTATAGGCATTATTCATGTCGCTGAGCTGCCAGAATATCAGCACTGGAACAATATTGAGGAGCAAATACGCGCAGAAATGCGCAGCGCAGCAGAAGAGGAAGTCTATGCGCTTGCTGATCGGCTTGCTGACCACGTGGATATTAAACCTGTTTTTTACTTCAAAGAAGGGGATTTAGCCGCAGAAATTGTTAAGACAATTAAGGATGATGAGGCGATTACAGGATTATTTCTAAGTGGACGCAGCGGTAGTGCACGCCAAGAAGAAATGATCAAGCATTTCGCAGGAAAGGGGATGGAACAGCTAGATATTCCATTAACAATTATCCCTGAACATTTAGAATTAAAGGCCATAGACGAATTGCTTTAGATACGTTTACCTATAGAAAGAGATTGATATTATGTTCATTCAAACAGAGCAAACACCAAACCCAAATGTTTTAAAGTTTTTACCAGGGCAAGAGGTTCTTGCGAGCGGCCCTATTGAAATTGAAAACGCCGAAAAGGCAAAGACTATGTCGCCCTTTGCTGTTCGGTTGTTTGACGTTAACGGCGTAAGCAGGGTGTTTTTAGCCTCAGACTATATATCCGTGACCAAGGCGGATGATGTGGACTGGATCCGCATTAAACCATTAATCCTTGCTGTTATTATGGATCATATTGGCGGAGGTCTACCGATTATTGATGAAAGCGGCCTTGCTGCGACCAATACAGGCGCGAGTGAAGAGCTGGATGAAATATCACAGCAAATTGTTGAATTGATTGATATGCGTATTCGCCCAGCCGTTGCACAAGATGGCGGCGACATTGAGTTTTCTAGCTTTGAAAACGGCATTGTATATGTACAGATGCGCGGCGCATGTGCGGGCTGCCCAAGTGCGACCCTGACTTTAAAGTCAGGGATTGAGAACATGCTGAAGCATTATGTGCCAGAGGTCCTCGAGGTGCGTGAATTACCGATGTAGTCTTTTGGGCGGCTAAATGTCTTCGTAACGTAGCCTAACATAGCTGCCGGGGGCTTTTTCTAGGCCGCTTTGCACTTTATAGGCGGCAACTTTCTTGCCGCCGTAAGGCGTTACCCATTCTTGCCATCTTGGCCACCATGACCCGGTATGATGTTCAGACTTTACCATCCACTCTTCGGGGGTTTCTTCTAGGGCGTCGTTACGCCAGTAACCGTATTTTTCTTTGTGCGGCGGGTTAATAATACCCGCAATATGGCCTGATCCAGAAAGGGTGAATTTCGCATTTTGTATCTGGGTTGCGCCTTGATAGGTTGCGAGCCATGGCGCGATGTGGTCGTCTTTGGCCGATATAAAGTGGCAGGGCGTATCAAAGCTTGTCACGTCGATCTTTTGCCCTTTGATCGTCATTTTGTTTTTCTGACAAAGTTGGTTTTGCACATACATATGTTTTAAATACTGGCGGTGCAGAGCGGCGGGAATATTCGTAGGGTCGTCATTCCAGTACAGCAGGTCAAAGGGGAAGGGTTCTTTACCAAGCATGTAATTATTAATCACGAATGACCAAATCATATCATTAGCACGCAGAAGAGCGAATGTTTGATGTAGGGCTTCGGCGCTTAAAAAGCCTTTGTCTTCCATTTGTTCTGTAGCCTCACCAAGCGCGCCATCATCTATAAAGACATTGAGATCACCAGAATCCTTGAAGTTAATTAAGGTCGTGAAAAATGTCGCTGATTTAATGCGGTCTGTATTTCCGTATTTTGCTTTTAACCATGACAGGGTGATGGTGAGCAGTGTGCCGCCAATGCAGTAACCAATAACATTGGTTTGTTTTTGTCCTGTTATCGCCTCGACTTGGTCAAGCGCAAGCAGTAGGCCGCGCTCCATATAATCATCAAATTTGTAATCTGACAGCGTCTTGTCAGGATTTACCCATGAAATAAGAAAGACAGGGTGCCCTTGATCCAGCGCCCATTTTACAAATGAGTTTTCGGCTTTTAAATCAAGAATGTAAAACTTATTGATAAAAGGCGGGGTAATTAACAGCGGAGTTTCAAACTGTTGCTTTGTAGTCGGGGTGTAGTGGATCAATTCAAAAAGTTCGTTTTTGTAAACAATCTGCCCATCGGTGCTGGCAATATCTGTCCCAATTTCAAAATCAGCTTCATCGGTGGTTGCGATTTTAAGTCGCCCATGACCACGCTGTAAGTCTTTTATAAGGTTTTTAAAGCCTTGTATCAGGTTCTCGCCGCCTGTTTCCGCTGTTTTGCGAAGAACCTCTGGGTTGGTCATGGGGAAATTGTTGGGGGCAATCGCATCAGCATATTGGCGCATGTAAAACTGCAGACGCATTTTTACTTTTTCATCCAGTTGGTCTGATTCATCCGTAAGGTTTACAAGCCAGTCAGATGTCAGGAAATATGATTTTTTGATGAAGTCAAATAAGATGGATTCTTGCCATGCAGGGTCTTTGAAGCGGCGATCATCTTTGTGCTGTTGCAACACGTCGTCATTAAATGTCGTTTGTGGCTGCTTTTCATCGCCACTGCCGCCGCTAATGTTAAGGAATTTTTCCGCACTGTCTTGGCAGAGCTTTGCCCAGTCTTGCCAGTATTGCTGTTGCATCTCGTAAAGGCGATCAGGGTTTTGTAATAAACCTGACCAAAATTCAGAAAATATGGTGCTTAAATCTTCAATGTCTATGGCGTTAGGCAGTAGCTCTGGCGGCTGGAACTGGGTCATGAAGTCAGAGTAGAGCGGCGCTGTTTCCTTGAGGATATTCTGCCACATTTGGATAAACTCAGCAGGATCTCCAAAGCCGTTTGCGTTTGCTTTATCGTTTTGGTTATCTTGCTCGCTGTCATGCATAAAATAAGCCCCTCTGAACATTGCCTGTAATATAGTGAGCTATATTAAGACGCATTAGAGGGGCTTTGTAAATTTATTAATTCTTAACGTAAAAACTGCTTATTTCATTGTTGCGTTTAATGATGTTTTTGCAGGAAGGACATATGTTGTGTCATTCAGTTTTTCGTAATGTTGATCTAGGATATTAGATTGCTCAGTTTGCGTCACAACTTCTGTTTCGTTGCCATTTACGCCTTCAGTCACAATATCAACTGCAGTGCTGTAGCCCATGCCAATGCCGACAACGCCGCTGCCTAATGCGCCAACAATGCCGAAAACCATTGCGGATTCTTTTGCTTTACCCGCCGGCGCACCAATAATTGCGCCCGCTGCGCCGCCTGCTAAGCCGCCGCCAAGTGCAAAAAGACCACAGGCAAGGCTTGTACCTGAGCCCACCATTGCCGCGCCAAAGGCGCCTTTAAGTCCGGTGAGGCTCGGTGTTGCTGCGTATGCCCAAATGCCACTAATTAATGTGACAATGCCAATGCCGCCGCCGCCGCTTGTTTTTGAATCGCTCATATTTTGGTAACTCCCAATGTGTGTGTGTTTTTAATTATGTATTGTTTCTGGACGATTTGTTATGTCATGTCAATAGCTATGTAAAACTTTTTTATGTATTTTTACGCCACCTAAAGCATTGATTTTAAACAGTTAACCCAAGGGAGTTATGTCTAGTTTGTGTATTCTCAAGTAAAACTTGGGATTTATAGTAGTGGATAGTCTGATTGGTGTGCTTGCGCCACCGCATTATTTCTGGTGACATGAACATTCGTTTAGTGAATCATACATATGAAGAGTAATCATGTTACATATAGCAAGAATTTTATCCGTATCTTTGGTGGCATCATTTATGTTGTCAGGTTGTGTAGGGGGTATGCACCCACAGAGTGTATACGGCTCGAATGGTAAAATTATCCGTGAGGATATAAACACGCAGCGTGCTGTCGAGGTCTATGATATAGCCCCTAAAGATACGTCTTACGTGAATTTAGAACCCCGGATTGACCATGATGTTGTGCAAAACGATGATGTTGAAGTGTATGATTTGCAGCAACGCAACGCAAGAATGTCACACAGTAAACGGATTGAAACACAATCTAAAGAACGCTGGACGACCCTTATTTCTATGTGGCGCGGTGGCTTAAATATTGGCCCGTCATTATATGCAGATGAGAAAAAAACGTATAACGAATAGAGCGATTAAGTGAGTGCAATGCAAACACCTTTTAAAATCGCAATTGCTGGGCTGGGTACAGTTGGGCAAGGCGTTGTTGAGATTATCCAAAAAAATGCTGACTTAATTGCGCTCCGTACGGGGCGTGCGCTGGAAATTGCCGCCGTCTCGTCATTCTCAGCGGAAAAGAAGCGTAGCGTTAACATTTCTGAATACCAGTGGGTCGATAATGCTGTTGCGTTAACGGATTTGGCTGATGTGGACTGTGTGGTCGAACTTATTGGCGGCGAAGATGGCGTTGCCCATGAATTAGTCTCACATGCTTTGGAGCAAGGTAAGCATGTTGTAACCGCCAATAAAGCTATGGTCGCGCGGCATGGCTTAAAACTGGCACAAAATGCAGAGTTTAGGCAGGTCGCGCTGAAATATGAAGCGGCGGTGGCTGGCGGTATTCCTGCGATTAAAACTTTGATGCAGGGGCTAGCGGCAAATAATATTCGTTCTGTCTTCGGCATTTTAAACGGTACATGTAATTATATTTTATCTGAAATGGGCTTAAGCGGCCGTAGCTTTGCTGATGTGCTTAAAGAAGCGCAGGATAAAGGTTATGCTGAATCTGACCCGACATTTGACGTCGATGGCATTGATACTGCGCATAAGTTATGTATCCTCTCCGCGCTCGCCTTTGGCGTTAAGCCTGATCTTGATAACGTGCTTGAAACAACGTCGGGCATTCGCGGCGTCAGTGCGCTTGACTTTAAAATTGCTGAAGAGCTTGGGTATAAAATAAAGCTGCTTGGCAGCGCGCACCAAAATGACGCGGGCGAAATCGCGCAAATGGTTGCCCCTTGCTTGGTACATAAATCAGCGCAGCTTGCATCTGTGGACGGCTCGTTTAATGCGGTGTTCTTTGATGGCGATTTTGTTGACCAAGTTGTTAATGTTGGGCGCGGCGCAGGGGCGGGGCCTACGGCATCTGCAGTTGTTGCGGATATCATGGATATTATGCGCGGTGATGAGGGGCCAGTCTTTGGCGTCGGTACTCGCGATTTACAGGATGCAAAATGGATTGACGCATCACAAAATGATGATCGATTTTATATACATTTATCAGTTGATGATAAGCCGGGCGTAATGGCGAATATATCATCAGCTTTAAGTACGCACGGCCTGTCGATTGATGAGCTTATACAGCGGCACTATCATGTGGATGGCCCTGTATCGGTTGTGATGACCACGCATAGAACGGCGCGCGGATCTTTGGATCTTGTGCTTGAGAAGCTGAAATCCCTCGAGAGTGTGATTTCAATTGATAGCGTATTTAGAATTATAAAATTTTAACAGGAAGGCAGGCTGATGAGTCTTGCGCATGAAAAGGCGCGTCCTGCACGGGGCGCTGCATTCGGCATTGAACGTTCTTTGAACAAAGCGCGTTGGGTGATGGCGGAGGATTCGTTAAGTGATGTGCAAGATATTATGCGCATGCAGAAAATGCCTGAGCTTGTTGCGAAATTATTATCTTCGCGTGGTATTCAGGGCGATGCGGTTGAGCCGTTCATTGACCCTAAATTAGCCCGTGATTTTCCTGACCCATTTTCAATGCAAGGTATGCGTGATTTCGCTGATGATATTGCTACGGAAATTGAAAAAAGCACAAAGTTCGCGGTATTCGGTGACTTTGATGTTGATGGTTCAACGTCTTCCGCTGTGTTTGTCCGCTTTTTTCGTGCGCTTGGCCTTGAAATTCCTTTTTACATCCCCGACCGCATGGCTGAAGGTTACGGCCCGAATATTAACGCATTAAAAAGCCTGCAGGACCAAGGCGCGGAATATGTGTTTATTGCCGATTGCGGAACGACATCTTTTGACGTGATTGCGGCGGGTCGGGAAATGGGTTTGAAAATCGTAATTTTTGACCATCATGAACCTGAAGATAAGCTACCGGTCGCGAATCATGTCATTAACCCTAAGCGTCATGATGATGAAAGCGGGCTCGATGTGCTTGCTGCTGTGGGCGTGTGTTATCTGTCCTGTGTCGCGATTAATAACGTGCTAAAGGCGCGCGGTTATTATGATGCGAAAGGGTTAAAGGCGCCAGATATGCGTAATATGCTTGATTTGGTCGCCTTGGGCACTGTGTGTGACATGGTGCCGCTTACGGGGGCGAACCGTTTATTTGTCCGTTATGGTCTGCCGATGATTGAACGTCAAAGTAATATAGGCATTAAAGCGCTCTCAGAGGTCGCAGGTGTGTCTGGGACAGTTGATTCCTATACATGCGGTTTTATGCTCGGGCCACGCATTAACGCAGGTTCTCGCGTCCATAAGGCTTATTTGGGCGCGGAGATGCTTTCGAGCGAAGATGCTGAGCATGCAAAAAACATTGCTTGGACGCTGAATGATTGCAACGATAAGCGCAAAGCCATTCAGACAGAGATGATTGAACGCGCTAAGCGTAAGGTTGAGGCTGAGGGATTGGATCAGCATCCTTTGTTATTTATTGATGATGAAAAAGGGCACCCAGGCTTAAGCGGCCTAGTCGCGGGGCAGGTAAAGGAGCTCTATAATAAGCCATGCATCGTCGTGACCTATGCTGACGGTGAAGATGGCCGCAGAGAAGGCCGTGGTTCGGGGCGTTCGGTCGCTGGCGTGAATATGGCGACTGCTTTCATTGATGCGCGGCATGCAGGCCATGTGCTTAAAGGCGGCGGTCATGCTATGGCGGGCGGCTTTACTTTGCTGCCGGAACAGGTTGAAGGGCTACAGGCCTTTTTGAATGAGCATGTTGCAAAACAATTAGAATCGGCAGAGCCGATGGTTGATACAGAAATTGATGGCGTAATTTCAGTACGCGGCGTACAGGTTGGCCTTGCGCGTGATATTGAGCGCTTTGTCGGCCCTTATGGCATGGCGAATGAAGAGCCGTTATTTGTGCTGCCCAATGTAAAACTACAAATGGTGGATGTTGTCGGCGGCGCGCATGTGAAATGCATGATTGTTGACGCAGAAGGCGGCAGTCGCATCAAAGCTATTGCGTTCCGTGCGGCAGATACTGAAATGGGCGAGGTGATGCTTAAGAAACAAGGTGCGCCAATGCATGTCGTCGGTTTTATTCGTATTAACAGCTGGAACGGCAACGAAACTGCGGAGCTACATATTAAAGATGTTGCCTTGTTACAGGGGTAAAATAAGGGTTATTAAAAAAAAATCATTTTTTTTGAAAATAATGCTTGATTAATGTATGTGAGTTAGCTTATAAACAGCCTCGTCTTTAGGACGCAAGTCAGGTATGTCCCGTTCGTCTAGAGGCCTAGGACACTGCCCTTTCACGGCGGCAACACGGGTTCGAATCCCGTACGGGATACCACTGACTTACTAAAGAAAACCGCCATATTGGCGGTTTTTTTTATGACTTAATTTCGGCGCTGAGCCTACGCGACAAGCGAATGTAATAAATAATCAAGGCAGATGGGCGTTGCGCTCGTTTCGATCGATAGAACATTTATAATTGTTCTATCGATGTTCTTTATTGTCCTGTGTCACGTCTTGATTGCGCGCGAGACGGTGTTCTCAAGCGAAGAATACGGCGGGGAATATAAAACATGTGGCCGCTGTAACTATATTGCTACCGTGCCTTAGATTTAATGTTGGTGGCCGTGGACGTCATGGTCACGGCAATCCGCGCTAATTTCTTTATTCTCAAATTCTAAAGTTGAATGACTAATCGCAAACTTTTCCTTAAGCAGTGCTTTAAGTGAATGTTTGACGCTTTCCATCTTGCTTAAGTCGTCAATAACGACATGTGCCTCTAAGGCTGTTTTCTGTTCGTGGATTTGCCAGATGTGGATGTGGTGGATGTCATTGACATGATCGTGTGCCTTTAAGGTAGCAATAAGTTCATCGCGATTAATACTCTTTGGGGTCCCTTCCATTAACAAGTGGATGGTGTTCTTCATGGCATGATACCCGTGGATGATGACATAGATGGAGATAACAAGCGATAAAGCAGGGTCAATCCAGTTCCACCCTTTATAAAATATAGCTATGCCGCCTAAAATAACCGCGAGTGAGGCAAGGGCGTCCATAATGTTATGCAGGAAGGCTGCACGCATGTTCTCGCTGCTGCTGGCGTGGTTACGTAGAAGTAATGCGGTGCCTGTATCAATGATTAAGGCGACGGCAGCAACCCAAATCATAATCGGGGCGTGAACGTCTTCAGGGTTAAGGATGCTAAAAACAGATTTTCCTGCGAGGAAAAGGCCGATCATGATGAGCGCGGTTAGGTTGACAAGCGCAGCGATTGATTCTGCGCGTTTATAACCAAAGCTACGCATGTGATCAGCAGGGCGCTCGCCAATCATAATAGCAACGAGAGCGAGGACGAGGGCGAGGGCGTCGCTTGCGTTATGCAGCGCATCAGTTAGCAAGGCGAGAGAGTTCGCTGCTACGCCGCCAATAATCTGCGCAATTGTCAGTAGGCCGTTAATCGCGATCGCGATAATCAGGGCTTTTTTGCTGAGATGAGATGTTTGATGGTGGGCGCAATCATGAGGCATATCGTCATACTATCTGTTTTATGTTACTGTCCTTGTGGTTTAAAAACTATAATCAAAACGGACCTCTACCGCGATGGAAAAAATTAAAATTAGTGATCTTGTTCATATGGATGGGCATAATGGGCTTTATGTCGCCGATGTCGTTTATGCGGATGCGGCGCATCCTGACAATGTCTTTGGCTGCGCACTGTACCGCAGCGGAGCCCAGATATATTTACATCGCCGTTTGGCTGATATTGTGGTCAAGGCTGCAGTGGCAGCAAAGGAGGACGGCTTGACTTTGGTTGTCAAGGACGGGCTGCGTCCGATGGAAGCGCAGGCCGCAATGGGAGAAAGTCCGATAGCGAAGCTGCACCCAGAATGGCTGGTTGCACCGCGTTTAATATCGCCGCCGGGTGCGGGCGGTCACCCACGCGGCATGGCGGTTGATGTGACTTTATTTGATGCGAAGGTCGGCGGGGCATTAGATATGGGCACGCCATTTGATTGTTTCCCTGAACATAAAGACGCAGGTATTTGGCCTGCGCATCGGGCCTATGTGGATTTGCCGCAAATATGCTTAGATAATCGTGCGCGCTTGGATCGTTATATGGAAGGTGCGGCAGCTGTATGTGCGGAAAAACTGCTCGCCTTACCAGCGGAATGGTGGGATTATCGTTTTTATCCCGAAGAAAGCGCTCTGTACGAACCGTTAAGTGACCTTGATTTACCTGATAATATGCGGCTTTGTATAAATAAAGCTTGCATAAGTTAGCGATTATACGTTTTATGAGCGGACAATATGTATTATACTACATGTTGTATATTTTAAAGAAAGATAGATAAAGTTAAATGAATGATATTCAAACGTTTGAAGACTTAGGTCTTAGCGACGAAACAATGAGAGCCTTGAAAGATGCTGGCTACGAAAAGCCAACACCAATTCAAGCACAAGCAATTCCCAATATTTTAATGGCCCGTGATTTGGTCGGCCTTGCGCAAACAGGCACAGGTAAAACGGCAAGCTTCACGCTGCCGATGATTGACATCCTTTCCACAGGCCGCGCACGCGCACGCATGCCGCGTTCCTTGGTGTTGGCACCAACGCGCGAATTAGCGGCGCAGGTTGCAGAGAATTTTGATAAATACGGTAAGTACCATAACTTGACGAAAGCGCTGCTTGTCGGCGGTTCAGCGATGGGTGAACAAATGAAGCTTCTAGACCAAGGGGTTGATGTTTTAATCGCAACGCCAGGGCGTCTGCTTGACTTGTTTGACCGTGGTTCAATGATTCTGTCTGATATGAAAATATTAGTGATTGACGAAGCTGACCGTATGCTTGATATGGGGTTTATACCTGATATTGAAAAAATCGTGAGCAAGCTGCCGCCATTACGCCAGACATTACTGTTCTCAGCGACAATGCCCAATGAGGTGAAGCGCCTAACAGAAAAATTCCTTAGTAATCCACGCACTGTCTCCGTTGCTCCGCCTGCTACAGCATCTGCAACTATTACGCAGAACCTGACTTGGGTAACGCCGAAAGACAAAAAACGCGTTTTAGCGCATTTGTTACAAAAAGAAAAAGTCGCGAATGCGTTCATCTTTTGTAACCGCAAACGCGACATTTCTTCACTTTGTGAGTTCTTGAAAAAAGAAGGCTTCTCAGCAGAAGCTATGCACGGTGATTTGGCGCAAACGCAGCGTACAGAAACATTAGCGAAGTTCAAAAACAACGAGCTTTCACTGCTTGTGTGTTCAGATGTCGCGGCACGTGGCCTAGATGTACAGGGCGTATCGCATGTTTTTAACTATGATATTCCAATGCATGCAGATGATTATGTTCACCGTATTGGCCGTACAGGCCGTGCAGGCATGACGGGTGTGTCATGGTCGCTCGCAGTGAAAGACGATGAGAAATACATCCGAGCAATTGAGAAAGTTACAAAGAGTGAGCTTCCTGTTGTTGAGGTTAATGATTTGCCAGGTACGAAAGCAAAAGCTGGCACAGCACGCACTTCTCGACCTGATCGTCCAGAACGCAAAGAGGCGCCTGCACGTCATGAAAAGCCAAAACGTGAGTCGGAAAATAATAACAGCTCGCGTGGCCGCAACAACCGTAATGCTAGCAGCGGCAGCAATGCACGCCCTGAACAAAAAGTTCAGCCCGTACGTGCGCCGCAAACGCCGCGTGATGAAAAAGGTGTGAATCCGTATGATCACAGAACAAACCACAACGCCAATAAAAATAAGCGTTATCAAGATGATGACTTACCGGATGTTGTTGGTTTTGGTGAAGATTTACCGACTTTCATGAAATAGTATCAATTATCGCAAATAAATTGTGATTATTTGCAGGTTTTCGGCAGAAAACAACGTTTTTCTGTTTCATATCATGCGCGGTTCTTTTATGATTAGTTGTGATTAAACAAACAATCTTGGCCAGTATCTTGTCTAAACCTTATCTTCGCAAATTTTTGACCGTTTTATGTGCATCGACCATGATGACCGTTTTGCCGACGCATATTTCATTTGCGCAGGCAAACGATAAAGCGCCTGTTGATTTTGTCGCTGATAATTTAATGCACGATGATGAAAATCAAAAAATTATTGCGACAGGTAATGTTGAGTTAGCACAATCTGGGCGCGTCGTGACTGCAGATGAAATTACCTATGACTTGCTGAGCGATAAGGTTATCGCGAAGGGTAATATTGCGATGACGGATGAAGATGGCAATGTTTACTTCGCCGACTATCTTGATTTAAATGATTCATTCAAAGATGGCTTTGCGGATAAAATCCGTATCGTGTTAGTACAAGGGGATTACTTCTGGGCTGACAAGGCAGAGCGTGTCGGCGGTACAGTAACGCGGATGGAAAATGCACGCTATACGCCGTGTAAGCCATGCGAAGATAATCCTGATAAAGCCCCAGCTTGGTCGATTAATGCAAAATCTGTAGAACATGACCAAGAAGAACACCGCGTTTCTTATCGCGATGCTTGGTTCGAATTTTTTGGTGTGCCTGTCGCTTATACGCCTTATTTTGCACATGCGGATGGTACAGTGAAACAAAGAAGCGGTTTATTGTCACCAACGTTCAGTTTGGATAGTGACCTTGGCGTTGGCGTCGAAACCGCTTACTACTGGGGCGCTGCGGCTGATATGGACGCGACAATTGGCTTGCAAGCTTACAGTAATGAAACTCCCGTTCTGCTCGGTGAGTTTCGTAAGCGTTATACGGATGCGTCAATTACACTAAATGGCAGTGTAACGGAATCTGGGCGTACGGAACGTTCAGCGGGCGTAGATGTCGATATTGATAATGAGATTCGTGGCCACTTCCAAGGGATCGGCCTGTGGGACATTAATGATAAATGGCGGGCAGGCTTTGATGTTGAAGTTGCGAGCGATAACCAGTATTTAAACCAGTATAACATTTCGGATGAAGACATCCTTGAAAGTGAAGTTTCTGTTGAGCGTTTTGACGGGCGCAACTATGCCGCCGCGCGCAGTTTGTTTTTTCAAGATTTGCGTATTGACCGCGACGTCGATCAGCCCAATGTTATCCCAGAACTTGAGGTAAGCTTTGTACAGGATGCTGGTGATTTTCTTGGGGGGCGTTTAGATGCCGACATTTCATTTTTAGGGCTGCGCCGAGAAGGCAGCGACCAAGACTTGAACCGCTTAAGTCTGCGTACAGGGTGGGATCGTCGTTTCGTTAGTGGTCATGGTCTTGTGAGCGACTTTGAAGCTTATGTCCACGGAGATGCGTATAACATTCGTGATATTGGTCTTGATAACGAAACGAAGACAGAGGGCCGTGTCTACCCTGTCGCAAATTTGAAGACAGAATACCCTATTGCACGTTCATTTGATGGTTATCAGGTGATGCTAGCACCTGTTGCCGGCGTAACGCTGGCTCCTGATTTGAACGAGAGTGACGAGGATGATATTCCAAACGAAGATAGTTTGGATGTGAAACTCGATAGTACAAATTTATTCGAAGCCAGTCGGTTCCCAGGGCTAGACCGCGTTGAAGATGATATTAAGGCGACTTATGGCCTACGTGCAGGTGTTTATGGTGACGGAGGCTCGCATACAGAAGCCTTTATTGGTCAAAGTTATCGTTTCGATGACGAAGATAACCCGTTTGAAAGTGGCTCAGGCTTGACGCGCCAGCGCTCTGATTTCGTGGGCTCAATCAGCGCTGATATATCATCAAAATATTTCTTGGATTACCGTTTCCAGATGGATGGTAACTCTTTGGAATCTGAGCGCCATGAATTATCTGCGGCAGCAAGTTTTGGTAAGCTCGGCCTTTCCTCTCAGTATTTTTATGACCGTTCATACAGTGCGGCCGCTCTCACATCACCCAATGATGACGGTAGTCGTGAACAGCTAGATTCAAGTCTTTCATACTATATCCGACCTGATTTGCGTTTTCGCGTTTCCGGGCGTTATGATCTGGGCGAAGACCAGGGACTACGTAAGGCAGACTTTGGTTTAGATTACTTTGGGCAATGTTTGTCACTGTCATCTACGTTGTCCCGTAATTTAACTGATGATGCCTCTGGTGAGAGTTCAACTGAGTTTACATTTAGTATTACATTAAAGAATATTGGGAGTTTTGCAGGTCAATAATTCAGGCTGACTTGTTAATTTCTTTTAAATCAGTTATTTGTTAGCCTCAATTGAGGAGAGAGCTTAAGTGGAATTTTATTTAGATCCAAGTTTTCATATGTGGTTTACGCTCGGGCTTACGCTTTGCGCGGTGGTTGCGTTTGCGCGCGACAAATGGCCGTTAGAGGTTACAAGTGGCGCGATTTTGACGGTATTGCTGGTTTTTGGTCAGTTTTTCCCGCTGCTTAATGCTGATGGGCGTAACCAGTTAGATTCAATGACATTGTTATCAGGATTTGCAAACCCATCGCTTGTCGCGGTGCTGGCTTTGCTCGTTATGGGGCAGGCCGTTATTCAAACAGATGCGCTGCGCCCTGTCTCGCGCTTGTTCCAGACTAGTAATCCCATTTTGGCATGGGTCTCAATTATTTCTATATTGGTGTTTGTACTCAGCGTTAGTGCCTTTATGAACAATACGCCATTGGTTATTTTGGCGATCCCTATTATTCAAGCTTTGGCGAGTAAGGTAGGCATGTCAGAAAGCCGTATCATGATTCCGCTTAGCTACGCCGCTATATTGGGCGGGATGATGACTTTGGTTGGCTCGTCAACAAACCTTCTTGTTTCCTCCGCTATGGAAGAGCTAGGCTATGAGCCACTTGGTTTCTGGGATTTTACTGGTCCAGGCTTGGTACTTGCGGCAGTTGGCTTTGTTTATGTTATTTTTGTCTTGCCACAAATTATGCCTGACCGTAAATCTATGACGGAAGACCTCGTTGGAAGTGCAAAAGAGTTTATTGCGGAGTTTGATGTCGCTGAAGCAAGCGCTTTAGTTGGCATGGAATGCGAAGAGGGCCGATTCCCACAGCTGCCTGACTTAAACATTCGCCTTATTCAACGGGCAGGACAGCTCATCCTCCCCCCATTTGAAGGTTATATTATCGAAGCCAATGATATTTTGATTGTTGCAGCAACGCGTGATTCCTTGGGGCAGATTTTATCAAAGCACCCAGGCTATCTGCTTTCTGATGATGAAGCTGACGTGCTTGCCAAGTTTAATAACCCTGAGGATGACGAGGACGCGCCAAGAGAACTTGACGAAAAAGAAGAAGCGCGCTCGCGGACATTGGCAGAAATCATGATCGCGCCGAACTCGCGCCTTATTGATATGTCATTGGAGCAGATTGGTTTTCACCGTCAGTTCAAAACAATTATTCTCGGCATTCAAAGGCGCGCGCGCGTTGTGCGTCGCCGCCTTGGCCGTATTCGTCTTGAAGCTGGTGATGTTTTGTTGGTTTGCGGCAGCCGTACGGCGATTGAAGATTTGCGCGGCAATCAAGATATGATCGTTTTATCAGGTTCGAAGCAAGATTTAGCAAAAGTGAAAAAAGCGCCGATTGCGGCGGCAATTTTCTTATTTGTTATTGCTGCGGCTGCGGGCGGTTTGATGACCATCCCCGTGGCGGCAATATCGGGCGCTGTGGCGATGATAGCAACGGGCTGTTTGAATGTACGCCAAGCGACGCGTGCGATTGACCGCAAAATCTTTTTACTGGTGGGCTCTATGCTCGCATTGGGCGCAGCGCTTAAAAGTACGAATGGTGCGGGGTATATTGCCGAGCTCATATTAGAAATGCCATTTGTTGATACGCCGCTTGCCTTGGCTGTGGTTTTGTTCTTGTTGGTTGCTGTAACCACGAATGTGCTGACCAATAATGCCTGCGCGATTTTGTTCACGCCAATTGCTTTAAATTTGGCAACAGAGGTCGGCGTTGATCCCATTACTTTTGCGATTACAGTTATTTTCGCGGCGAATTGTTCGTTTGCATCGCCGATTGGCTACCAGACAAACTTACTGGTCATGGGGCCGGGGCATTACCGTTTCGTTGACTTTATTAAGGCAGGGGTGCCGTTAATTCTAATTATATGGGTCGCTTATATCTTTGTTGCGCATTATCACTTCGGGCTGAATGGTCTGTGGTTCTCAGATAAATAAGAAGCAAAGTGAATCTGGGGGCTCTGCACCTGTATGAGCAATGTTATGTGCGGGCGCTTACCTGCGCTGCCATTTACCGTTTTTATAGTAGTAATGGCCTGGGCCAACAGACTTATAAAGCGTATCGGCAGCCTTAGCTTGCACGTATTGTATAGGTAGGTTCTTTTTTCTTGCGGCAGCCTTATAGACAATCATGCGGCCTTTATTAATGTGTTTGATAAGCTCTTCTATATAAGCATCCTTATATGCGCCCTTAACGCTGCCAACTAAGCCGTTTGGCATCTCGCCGATCAAGCCATATTGTTGGGCGGATTCCTTTGTGTGCTTTGTTGCGCCCTGCGTCAGCGAGCTTTGCGGAACGTTGGTCTTCGCAATGGGGGCTTGCTGCGCGAGGGCAGGTGCAAATACAGATATGCTGAGCACACTCACGCGGAGACATAAATTCAAAATTTTCATGGCGCGATGCCTTCCATAAATTTGATATAGGGGTAAGTCTTGTGGTCAGCATCAATATCGCTGAAAGTCTGTCTTGACCCAATTGCGTTGCGCAAGACCGAGTAGTTAAACTGGGCGGTTATTTTGTCATTTGCCATCGCGTGTAATTTCGCATTAACATCGACAAGTTCAGAGAGTGTCGTATTTTCAGGCCAAAAGACACGCGGAATAGAGCTCGCATTGACGCGCTTTCCGGTGATGTCATAGCCTCTGGTGCTTTTATCTTCAATGATAGCAAGCGCGCCTGTACCTAGCGTCGCTCTCATTTGCTGAAGTTTCAAATAAGGTGGCTTAGCATGGCCTAAGGTGAAGTGTATTCTGCCATCACGAAGTTTTAAATCATGTGTTTGTAGCGCTGCAAAGCTGAGGCTGCTTTCCACTTTACTGTCCTGCACGAGCCTAATCAGACCATTTATATTGGTTGCTGAGGACTTGTCGCTCTTGAAAGCCGCATTTTTCAAGCGCAGCGTTAATGGGTCGTGATGTTTGAACGTCGACATAATGCCACCGCGTTGCAAATCAAGACCAAAATGCCCAAATATTTCAGCACTGCCTGAGAATTCATACGGGCTGGTGTGTAAAAAATATTGTGCCAGCGCTTTGACTTGCGTCGGGTTGGGTGCAAATGGTGTTACATACATTATGGGAGGCTGGTTACGTTGCGAATCGATTGTTATCTTTGTCAAAGCGGTGTCTTTGCCTGGCATGACAGATGCCGTGTAATGTGCTGTGTTTTGTTGATGTGACGATTGTACAGTTATGTCTGTTGGGTAGATAAACAATCTACCGAGTAGGCTTCTATATAGCGCGGCCGTTGACTTTAACGAGGCTTGGCTATACAAATCAAAGACTGTATCAGCCTGAATGTTCTGTGCCTGTAAAAACGATGTCGCCTGGTTTTCAACTATATTGTACCAAAACTGTATTTTGTCTGATGCCTCAGGGCTATGCGTCGCTTCAACATAAATTTTATGTTGGTTCTCTCTGCTGTCACTTTTAAGCTGTGCGTTGTTGAGTGGGAGGTCTTTAATTTTAACCATGCCGGCGTTTACAGTGAAGCTTTGCGCGTTGGTTTTACTCTTTGTGTCTGCGCTGTAGACAAATTTTCCACTGCCGCGCTTGACCTTATAGCCATCAACATCGACGTTGATGTTCTCTATATAGCTCGTTAACTTAATTTTATCGTTTAGATCCCCTGTTATTTGCGCATTAAACGTCAGCTGTTTTTGGATGGAAGAAAAGCTAGCCAATATTTTATCTTGGCTAATATGGCTGTCGCCTTTTACGGAGATCAGGCCGTATGGCGTGTGTATATTGAGTGCGATATCTTTAAATGTTATTGAGGGTGATAAGCGGTAAAGCGCGAGGACGGCAGTATCCAGTAAGGATGAAACGTGTTTATGCGGGTGCTGCATAAAAATTTTGATCGTTGAGCCTGTCTGCTTTATTGTGGACGTGTCGTTTTCAAGGTCAACAAAAATGTGTGCTGATATAATCTCTAAAGATCGGGCCCTTTTTTTGATAAGCAGAGTTAGCGGTGAGTTAATAATATTAATGGCGCTAATTTCTATATTATAAGGTCCCTTAGACAGAACAGTATTGCGCAGGGTCACATGCTTCAGGCCGATATCCATTTGGCCAAGATCATCCAGTTTTATGTTTTTGCGTGTGAGCTCGGCTTTGATGATGACCTCTAATAGAGGCGGCAGTGCAAAAACATACAGGCTGCCCATAATGATACATATAAAGCCGATGAGAAAACCAATTTTTTTCATTTTTCACGCCTTCTTTAACGGGGGGCCATATGTTTTATTGTCAGATGTTCTATATTCAAACCATGCAGCGTTTGTTACTAAACATCTATATTCTCTGCAAATTCAGCGTTGTCCTGAATGAAGCGAAAGCGAGCCTCAGGGTTCTTGCCCATTAACTCGTCGACAAGTTGATCAACCTCTGCATATTTGTGCTTGGTTTGAACATCTGTAATATCTATATCTTCATCAGCAATACCAAGTTTTGCTTCTAAGTTTGGCAGTGTAACACGTAGTAATGTTCGCGTTTCAGGGTTCATGGTTGTTTCTTTTAATTGCCTTGCGGGCATTTCACCTAGGCCTTTAAAGCGGCTGATGTCGATTTTCTTCTTGCCTTTAAATATGGTGTTCATCAGCTCTTCTCTATGTTCGTCATCACGAGCATAAGCTGAAATATTACCTGAAGCGAGCCTGTATAGTGGCGGCAGCGCCAAGTACAGATGGCCACTTTCAATTAAAGGGCGCATTTGCGTGTAGAAAAAAGTAACGAGAAGGGCGGCGATATGCGCGCCGTCAACATCCGCATCAGTCATAATGATGATGCGTTCATAACGCAAATCGTCAAGGTTGAAGTCTTTACCAAGCCCTGTACCCATCGCTAACATAAGGTCTTGGATTTCAGAGTTGTTACGAATTTTTTCGGGTGTTGCACTCGCAACGTTCAAAATTTTACCACGTAAAGGCAAGATAGCTTGCGTTTTACGGTCACGGCCTTGTTTGGCTGAGCCGCCAGCAGAATCGCCCTCGACAATAAATATTTCAGTATCGTCCGCTTGGTTTATTGAGCAATCCGCTAGTTTACCTGGCAGGCGTAATTTGCGCGTAGCTGATTTACGGCTAAGCGCTTTGCTGTCTTTTTTACGAAGGCGCTCTTCCGCGCGTTCAATCAGGTAAGCCATCAACTTGTTTGCAGCTTCAGGGTTACCAGTTAACCAATGGTCAAAGAAGTCTCGCAGCGCATTGTCGACGAGCTTTGTCGCCTGCGATGACACAAGTTTTTCTTTGGTCTGGCCTTGGAATTGTGGGTCGCTAATAAAAGCAGATAAAAGAATCGCCGCGCCGTTTATGATGTCTTCCGTGGTAATGATGCTGGCTTTTTTATTGCCTGTTAGCTCACCGTAATTACGTATGCCGCGCAACATGGCTGTACGCATACCGCTTTCATGCGTGCCGCCAAGTGGCGTTGGCACAGTATTACAATATGTGTAAGAAAAGCCTTCGCCGCTTTCTGGCCAAGTAATCGCAAATTCAACTTTTCCCGGAGCGTTGTTGAACTCAGCAATGCCGTGAAAGGGCTCGGGCGTTACGGTTTCGCGCTTGCCCATAGATGCGTTAAGGTAATCAAGCAGACCATTGGGGAATTTGAATGAGCGTTCTGCAGAAATTGGAGAATCTTCTTCTAGCAGGCTTTCGTCGCATTTCCAGCGTATTTCAACGCCGCGGAATAGATACGCTTTGGAGCGCGCCATTTTATACAGCCATGCAGGTTTAAACTTTGCGCTCTCACCAAAGATCTCAGGGTCGGGGTGGAAGCGTACTGTCGTGCCACGGCGGTTGTTGACTTGGCCGAGATTTTCAATGCTGCCTTGGGCGTGACCACGTGAAAATTCTTGTTTGTATAGTGTTTTATTTCTAGCAACTTCGACCCACATCCAGTCTGAAAGTGCATTAACGACCGAGATACCCACGCCGTGTAGGCCGCCAGATGTTTGATAGGCTTTGTCAGAGAACTTACCGCCGGAATGCAGTGTCGTCATAATGACTTCAAGCGCAGATTTGTCTTTAAATTTAGGGTGGGGGTCAACCGGAATGCCACGGCCGTTATCCGATACCGTGATGCTGTTATCTGTGTCTAGCGTGATTTCAATGCGCGTGGCATGGCCTGCGACCGCTTCATCCATTGAGTTGTCGAGGATTTCACCAACCAAGTGATGCAATGCACGATCGTCCGTTCCGCCAATATACATGCCGGGGCGGCGCCTAACAGGCTCTAAACCTTCAAGGACTTCAATTGACGATGCGCTATAATCACTTACGCTTGCATCTTTTTCTTGTGCAAATAGGTCACTCATTTCATACTATCCGTAATAAGCCTTTTTGAGGCGTCGTTTTTAGAATGGCCTGATTATGCGTATTCCGCAAAGGGATTGCAAGTCTAAGCCTAGTAAATACGCGCATTCATGAACAATTTATTATAGAATAGTGAGAGAAGCTTGTCGGATCAGGAAAAAAACAACGGTAAAATCGCAGAGGATACGCAAAGTGTTAATATGGGGAAGCCCGTTGGCCAGCGCGCCATGCAAACTATCGCGGTTGAGCGTGATGCAAATCCAGGTGGTAGCATGTTTGGTGGTTGGGTACTTGCCCAAATGGATATGGCGGGGGCTGCACATGCCTTTGGCATTGCACACCAGCGTATTGTTACGGTTTCGGCGGACAAAATTCGCTTTCACCGCCCGCTGATTATTGGGCAAGAGGTCGAGCTTTATACGCAGACCACACATATTGGAAATTCGTCGATAGCGGTGAACGTAAATGTGTGGCATGTTGAATATAATGTTGGAAATAAAGAGTTTTTTAATATAGCAGAGGGTATATTTACATTTGTGGCTTTAGATCATGATGGTCGGCCAGATAAAACTTTGCGTAGTCGGATCGATGGAGCGGAGTCGTACTGATTTCTATGTTTTTTGTATTTTATGTATTTGAATCAACGGTTAGGTTTGTTAAATGTTTCGTCTGTCTTTGAAAATTAAACTGGTCTTTGTCTTACTATGTATCTTTGTTATGGGGGGCGCAGGACTTTCGCATGCGCAGAAAATTACAAAGGCCTATGTAGAGCTAGGCACTAAAGTTAAGATGACAAAAAGTCACTTTGATGAGAATTCTGAGGAGTATAAGAAAGAAGTGCAGGGGGAATCGCTATTAACGCACCAATTCCGTTTACCTAATGGCTGGACAGATATTTCTGGTGAAAACAAGGCTTTGGACTTTTCAAGTGACGTGGAAACGAAGCTTTCTAGCTTCGTTGGCTTGCCGAATATGTATGCACGTAGCTCGTTTAGTGTGCTGGTTTTGACGCTAGAGCGCGAAGTTGAGTTATTGCACTGGTATTATACTTATATGTCAGCCAAGGGTTATTCCGTTACGGGTATGAAGGCCATGGACGGCGGCGTGCGTGTTGAGGCGGAATCAATTAAAATGAACGTAGAAGCTACATTCGTTGTCCGGTCGGTCGCGATCCTTAGCGGTAACAACGTTGTTATTGCGGAATATGCCGTACCTGATCCGTTTTGGCAGGAGCAGCATGACGAGGCCTTGTGGTCGATTGCTAGTTTTTACTTGTTGTTTAAAGATGATAAAACCATAGAGCCGCGCAAAGAGTTTTCTATTCTTGATATTGTAAGGTTTAATTACCCAGCGTCTTGGGACATTCGCGTACCAAAGCTAACGGTTGTTGATGAGCTTTCAGCGGCTGCGATATCAAGGAACGCTTTGGGCGAGCTTGACGGGCGAGTGGATAGTTTCTTTTTAGCGAGCCATGTTGGCGGAGAGCGTGAAGATAATCTGGAGATGTATAAGAAGAAATACAAAGACATTGTTTCTTTTACTATCGGTGAGCACATGGAAACAATTGACGGTGTTGACTACCATAAAACGATTAGCGCCGGACGCATTGATGTGTTTAATGCGTTAACGCCAGATGGTCAAAGCCAAACGGGCTATGAAATATGGATGACTATTTTGGAGTCTGATATTTATGACGGCTATGTTTTTATGAACACTGTTGGGCGCAATGTCGATTTCATGACTTGGTCAAAGAACCAGAGAAGCTATAAGATTATGGTGGAAAGTATGGAGCTTCACGGCCAGCCGCGATGAATGTAGAAAACGGCGCTCTCGGCGCCAGAGTTACCTTCGCCTAGACCTCCATTTGATGTATGGCTGACGCCAATTGAGACTTTATAGGCCTCGCTGAGCTGATAGCCGAACTCCATCATGGACCTGAACTGAACGAAATGGTTGAGGTCTGGGCCGTTACCGTTGGTGTAAACCCCTGCGCCGAGCGATGGAGTGAAATCAATTTTATCCGTTAGATTAAAATCTCGATATAGACCAACTAAACCGTGAAATGCTTTATCTGTCGTCGTCTGAATGCCGATTAGGGGCTTTATATTATAGATGATGTTTTTGTCAAATCGGTATTCAGCACGTATTTCCAACGAATCTTCATCATCCAAAAAATCGAAATAGCCGATGCCGAATGTCAGTTTTCCTGCGGCGTGCGTTTGCGCAGAGAAGCCCAGTAAGCTCAGGCAAATGAGTAATGCTGAGATGTAGTTTTTTGTTGTATGTAAAGCTGCGTTCATAATTTTATATTTGTGTAAATTTAAAGTGTTAACAATTGAATGAGGTTTTTTATAGCACAAATTAAAGGTGGATCAATACCATGCTGTTTCTTTCCTGCCTTGCTAAATAGCTGAGATGTTTCTAAATTCGGACTAATTGATTCTTGTCTCTTTAATATTCATGCTATGAGTGATATTTGATGATCAAGATAAGGTTTGGAAATTAGTTTTAAGAAATGGTTGTATAAATGATAGCAGCTTCAGCGTTTTATTTATTCTCAGCAATTATGCTGATGAGTGCAATACGGGTTATTACAGCATCAAATGCTGTGCACTCAGTATTGTTTCTTATCTTATGCTTTTTTAATGCGGCAGGGCTTTTTGTCCTGTTAGGCGCTGAATTTGTCGCAATGATATTGGTCATTGTTTATGTCGGGGCTGTGGCGGTATTGTTTTTATTCGTCGTGATGATGCTTGATGTGAATTTCGAAAAACTAAGGGAAGGTGCAAAGTCCTATATAGGTATTGGCGTTGTTCTTGGTTTGGTTCTTATAGCTGAGTTGATTACTTTGTATGCCGCGTGGGATGTAAATGCAGCCGGAAAAACGAGCGGCGTTGCAGCCATTGGTGAGCGCAGCAATACAGAGATTATTGGCAGCGTTTTATATACAGATTATATTTATGCCTTCCAGCTTTCAGGCTTGATTTTGTTGGTGGCTATGATTGGTGCGATTGTGTTAACGCATCGCCGCCGCTCAGATGTGCGCCGTCAAAAAGTGGCGCATCAAGTTGGTGTGACGCGTGAAGACGCAATGGAAATCAAAAAAGTTGAATCAGGCGAAGGCCTTATTTAACGCAAAGTTATAAGAGTATTTAAGAGGTCGTTATGGACATAGGAACTATGCATTATTTAATACTTGCCGCCTTATTGTTTACAATAGGGGTCTTTGGCATTTTCTTAAATAGGCGTAATGTGATCGTCATTTTAATGTCTATTGAGCTGATGTTGCTGGCTGTAAATATCAATTTCGTGTCTTTTTCGGCGGCGCTTAATGACATTACAGGACAGGTCTTTACCATGTTTATATTGACTGTCGCGGCTGCTGAGGCGGCGATTGGCCTCGCGATCTTAGTTGTCTTCTTCCGTAAGCGCGGTTCGATCGCGGTTGAAGACTTATCGAATTTGAGAGGGTAGCGTTTATGTCGTTTGAGTATTTAGCAGTATTTGCACCGTTACTTGGTTTCTTAATTACATTCTTGTTTGGTCATAAGATTGGCGCGCGCGGTGCACAAATTGTCACATGTGGCTTAATGTTTGTTGCCGCGTTTTCTGCCGTGGCGCTTTTTAATTCAGTTGTTCTTGGCGGTGCGCATTATGTTGTGCCGTTGGCTGAATGGATATCGTCTGATTTTTTCGTTGTGAATTGGGCGCTACGCTTTGATACGCTTTCCGTTGTGATGCTCTGCGTTGTGACGATTGTTTCAACTTGCGTACATGTTTATTCCGTTGGCTATATGAGCCACGACCCACATAAAACGCGCTTTATGGCGTATTTAAGCCTGTTTACTTTTGCGATGTTGATGCTTGTCAGCGCGGATAATTTACTACAGCTGTTCTTTGGCTGGGAAGGGGTTGGCCTCGCGTCTTACCTGCTTATCGGCTTTTGGAATACCAAAGATAGCGCGAATAGCGCGGCAATGAAGGCGTTTATCGTTAACCGCGTGGGTGATTTTGGGCTGGCGCTTGGTATTATGGCGATATTCGTTGTCTTTGGCAGCGTCGATTTTGAAACGATCTTTGCGGCTGTCGAATCGAAGAAAGACCTCACGGTTAACTTTATCGGTTTTGATATTCACGCGATGACGCTGATTGGTTTGCTGTTATTTACAGGTGCGGTAGGCAAATCAGCGCAGCTTGGTCTGCACACATGGTTGCCAGACGCGATGGAAGGGCCAACGCCTGTATCTGCACTTATTCACGCAGCAACAATGGTCACGGCTGGTGTGTTCTTAATCGCGCGTTTCTCACCTTTATATGAATATGCGCCGATCGCCTTAATGGTTATCACAATTGTCGGTGCATGTACGGCTTTGGTGGCGGCGACGATTGGCTTAACGCAGTTTGATATTAAACGCGTTATTGCGTATTCAACAATGTCACAGCTGGGTTATATGTTCTTTGCCCTTGGTGTTTCTGCTTATGGGGCAGCGATTTTTCACCTGATGACACATGCCTTCTTTAAGGCGTTATTATTCTTGAGCGCAGGCAGCGTTATTCACGCGATGTCAGATGAACAAGATATGCGTAAAATGGGAGGTATTTGGAAAAAGATACCATTTACTTATGCGATGATGTGGATTGGCTCTCTGGCTTTGGCGGGCGTGCCGTTATTTGCCGGTTATTATTCCAAGGACATGATTTTGGAAGTGGCTTATGCCGACCAAAGCTGGTTTGGTGATTTGGCCTTTATCTTTGGTATTACAGCCGCTGTCTTGACCGCGTTTTATTCTTGGCGTCTTATTTTGATGACCTTCCACGGTAAGCCGCGTGCAAGTAAAAAGGTGATGGATCATATTCATGAATCTCCCCCTGTAATGACTGCGCCACTCGCCGTACTTGCTGTGGGCGCGATTTTATCAGGCGCAGTATTCTATAATGGTTTTGTTGGTGGTACCCATCATGGCGCTGACCATGGCGTGGGCGTCGCGGAAATTCATGCGGAAGTGACCCCACATGCGGGTGATGATCACGCTGTCGTAGCACAAACGCATGATGAGCTGCTAGATGTTGAGCATCATGATGCAGAGACTGCGGGTGCTTACGAAGCAGAAGTAGAAACATCGCATTTCGCTGCGTTGCATGACCGTCAAATGTTTTGGCAAAATTCTATTCAGGTTCTGCCAGAAAATGACACAGTTGAAGCCGCACATAGCGTGCCATTCTGGGTGAAGAAGCTGCCGATTTTGATGTCTGCTTTGGGCATTGCTTTGGCGTATATCTTCTATCTTCTCGTGCCGTCGCTTCCGGCGTTATTCGCGAAGGCGTTCAAGTCCGTATATAATTTGTTTTTCCGCAAATGGTACTTTGATGAGCTTTATGATGCTGTGTTTGTCAAAAATGCATTGCGTTTAGGACGTTTATTCACAAAGTCTGATCGAGAGATTATTGACCGTTTCGGCCCTGATGGTGTTGCATCAGCATCAAACATGATTGCGAAGATATCAAGCCGTTTCCAATCTGGCTTTGTGTACCAATATGCGTTTGTCATGATTATAGGCCTTATTGTATTCATGTTGTGGTTGGCGCCAGTTGATGTTCTCTCTATTGGTGAACATATCGGCAATCTACTTGGTCGCAACGAATAGTATTTATCGAAGAGTGAAAGTTAACTATGTTTGATTTACCTGTTTTATCGTTGATGACGTTCCTGCCTTTGGTTGGGGTGTTGTTCATTGTAAGTGTGCGAAGTAGCAATGAAAATGTCATTGCGCGTAATGCAAAAAACACAGCGCTGTTTACGTCATTGTTCACAGCGGCGTTAGCTGGTTATCTGGCCGTGCAATTCGATGCTGCTGATGCAGGGTTTCAGTTTGTTGAAAAATATAGCTGGTTCCCGAATTTAGGTATTTCATACCATCTCGGCGTCGATGGCATTTCTTTATTCTTTGTTTTGCTCTCCGCTATGCTCGTGCCGATTTGTATATTGGCAAGCTGGCATTCAATTAAGATGCGCGTCAAAGAATATATGATCGCCTTTCTTGTGCTTGAAAGCCTTATGATTGGTACGTTCTGCGCATTGGATAGCTTCCTTTTTTATGTCTTTTTTGAAGCTGTGCTTATCCCAATGTTTATTATTATTGGGGTATGGGGCGGCAAGCGCCGTGTTTATTCTGCCTATAAATTCTTCTTATATACGCTTTTGGGCTCAGTCTTAATGCTTGTTGCGCTGCTGACATTATATGTACAGCTCGGCACAAGTGATATTCCGACATTAATGGAAAACCCTGTGACGCGTGATTTACAAATTTGGCTCTGGCTTGCTGTGTTTGCAAGCTTCGCGGTCAAGATGCCGATGTGGCCTGTCCATACATGGCTGCCTGATGCGCACGTCGAAGCGCCTACCGCGGGCTCAGTTATTTTGGCAGGTGTGTTGTTGAAAATGGGTGGCTATGGCTTTTTGCGTTTTTCACTGCCGATGTTTCCAGAAGCGTCTGAGTTTTTTGCGCCGATGGTCTTTTGGCTCAGCGTGATTGCGATTATTTACACATCACTTGTTGCGCTTGTGCAGGAAGACATGAAAAAGCTGATTGCTTATTCATCTGTTGCGCATATGGGCTATGTGACTTTGGGTATATTTACGGCTACGACGCAAGGCATTGAAGGCGGTATATTCCAGATGATCTCACATGGTCTAATCTCTGGCGCATTATTCCTTAGTGTCGGCGTTATTTATGACCGCTTGCATACACGTGAAATTAGCCGTTATGGCGGCATTGTTAAAAACATGCCTAAATATGCGACGGTGTTTATGATCTTAATGCTCGGCTCTGTCGGTCTTCCGGGGACATCAGGCTTTGTTGGTGAGTTCTTGGTGCTGATTGGTGTGTATCAAGTTAATACATTGATCGCTGTGTTCGCGGCAACAGGTTTGATACTTGGCGCGCCGTATATGCTGTTCCTTTACCGCCGCGTTGTTTTTGGCACGCAGACAAATGATGATGCTGCAAAAATGCCTGACTTAACGAGACGTGAAATGGCATTGTTTGTGCCGTTAGTGTTGTTGGTTCTATATTTGGGTGTGTTCCCTGGTTATGTGATGGACCGTTTGCATCCGTCCGTGGATCGTTTGATCACGCTTTATGAATCTGGACTTCAGAAGGGTGAAGAGCGCCGTTTGGCTGTTGTGGCTGCGGCTGAGATGGGCGATACTTCTGGGTATTCTGTCGCACGTATAAAACCAGCTGCAGGTCAGTACGAACAGGAAGTTACTTTTGTGCCAGCCGTTGCGCCAAACCACGGACGTGATGACAATTTACCAATGCCAATTATAAACTATAATGAATAGAGCATAAGATTATGAATTTGAATGATTTAGCCCCATTACATGCAGAGTTATCACTTGCTGTCCTGTCTATGATCCTTTTGATTTATGGCGTATTGCAAAAAAACGGCGAAATTGCACGTAAGGTTGCTTATGGCGGCATGATAACGTTGGTCGTCGCAGGCATGTTCCTGTTCGCATCACCGCATGATGAAAACATACGTCTGTTAAATGGCATGTTTATTCATGATGGCTTTGCCGTGTTTGTGAAAACGCTTATCCTTATTGGTACGGGCGCAGCGCTAATGATGTCGATACAATATATGTATGATGAGGGCTTTGCTCGCTTTGAATATGTTGTGCTGGTTTTGCTCTCTGCGCTTGGTATGATGCTGATGGTCTCTGCTGGGAATTTGCTTGGGCTTTATATGGGGCTTGAACTTCAATCTTTATGCCTGTACGTCTTGGCATCTATTCGCCGCGATTCAATTAAATCTGCCGAAGCGGGCATGAAATACTTTGTACTTGGTGCATTGTCATCAGGTATGTTGTTATTTGGCATCTCGTTGATTTACGGCTTCACAGGCAGCATTGATTTCGTCACGATTGGTGAATATGCATCAAGTGAAGGTGCATTAAACAATGCCGGCTTATTATTCGGTATGGTGTTTGTGCTTGCGGCGCTCGCGTTTAAAATATCTGCTGTGCCATTCCATATGTGGACGCCTGATGTTTATGAGGGTGCGCCGACAAGCGTAACGGCTTATTTCGCGATGGTGCCAAAATTGGCTGCTGTGGCGCTAATCATTCGCCTTTTGATGGGGCCTTTTGAAAGTCTTGCCGAACAGTGGCAACAAATTATTTGGTTCATGGCGGCTGCGTCTATAATTTGGGGCGGCTTTGCAGGGATCGCGCAGACAAGTATTAAACGTATGCTTGCTTATAGCTCGATCGCCAATATTGGTTTTGCCTTAATAGGGCTTGCCTGCGTAACGGAACAAGGGATAGGCGCGACGCTCGTTTATATGACGCTTTATATGGTGATGACGGCAGGCGCATTTTGCGTTGTTCTTTATCTGCGCCGTGATGGCCTCGCCGTTGAGCGCATCGAAGACCTTGCGGGGCTATCGCATACAAACCGTTATTTGGCGTATGTTATGGCGTTCTTTATGTTTTCCATGAGCGGTATTCCACCTTTGGCGGGGTTCTTTGGTAAGCTCGTTATACTGCAGGCCGCTGTGTCTTCTGGGCTTTATGTCTTGGCTGTGATTGGCGTGTTGGGCTCAGTTGTCGCGTGTTTCTATTACTTACGGGTTATTAAGGTGATGTTCTTCGACGAAGCAGAGCAGTCTTTGGATAAGTCAGAATCTCAGGGGCGCCATATTGTTGTGACAATCTGTGCGTTGATTGCGTTGTTCTTTATTGTGAAGCCTGAGCCGCTAATAAACCTTGCGATGCACGCTGCGCAAATGATTTCTTAATCTGAAATGTCTAAAACATTGCATTTTAATGACTGGCGGATACACCATTACACGGATGTATCGTCGACGCAGGATATGATCAAAACACATTTAAGTGAGGTTTCGGGCAAGACGCGCATTGCCGTGCAAGCTGATGTGCAATCATCAGGGCGCGGGCGTCACGGACGTGAATGGGTGTCACCTGAAGGTAATCTTTTTGCAACGATAGCTTTTCGCCCTGAGCGTAAACTGGCTGAGCTTGGCCTGTATGCCTATGTAACGGCTTTGGCGCTCTATGATGCGGTTCTACACTATGATGCAGGGCGCGCGGCGCAAGTCGCCCTTAAATGGCCTAATGACCTGATGGTTAATGACCAAAAAGCAGCCGGGATCTTGATGGAACATTATTCCCATCAGGGCGGTGATTATTTATTAATTGGCCTTGGCGTTAATTTGGCGAGCGCACCAGAGGGCAAATCTGTGCTCGCACAGTGCTTTGGCGGCGTTGAAATTGAAAGCTGTGATTTTCTCAAAACATTCCTGACGACGTTTGACGTGTGGGACCAGCGCTTATCCAGCGGCGGCGCAGGCGAGGTTACGGCCGCATGGCAAGATAAAGCATGGCGTTTAGAGCAGAGTATCACAGCAAAATTAGGCGATAAGCGTTATCAGGGAAAATTCGATTCTATTGATGATATTGGCAGCATGATTATTCAGTTGGAAAATGGCACGAAACGCCGTATAACCGCTGGGCAGCTATATTTTGGTGATGAAACAGACGATAATTAAAGAAGAGTGCATTATATGTTCTTGGCTATAGATATTGGAAATACGCATAGCGTCTTTGCTTTCTTTGAAGGTGATGCGCTTAAAGCATTGTGGCGTTTACATACTGATGCCAAGCGTACAGCGGATGAATATAGCGCCTATCTCATGCCGCTCGCGGTTAAAGACGGCATTAATTTTTCTGCTGTGTGCGACGTATGGGTGTCCTCCGTTGTGCCTGACGTTGATGTGGAGATGAATAATCTATCGCAGAATCTTTTTGATTGCAGTGTTGTGAAAATCACACATGATGTCCTGCCACGGCTAGATGTAAAGCTGCCACGCCCAGAAGAAGTCGGTGCTGACCGCCTTGTAAACGCCGTTGCGGTACTTGAATACTATAAAGCGCCTGCAATTGTGATTGATTTTGGTACTGCGACAACATTTGACGTTGTTGATGCGTCTGGCGCTTTTGTTGGCGGCGTTATTGCGCCGGGGGTGAATTTATCGGTGAATGCTTTATATGCAGCGGCGGCTAAATTACCAAAAATATCAATTGAGAAACCAAGCAAGGCTATCGGCGATAACACGGTAAGTGCCATGAAGTCGGGTATTTATTGGGGGTATGTTTCTATGGTTGAAGGCATGGTTAAGCGGATTACAGCGGAGCTTGATTGCGGTGTAGATAAACCAATGATAATTGCCACGGGTGGATTGTCGAATCTAATGGCTGAGGGCCTAGAGGGCTTGGTTGATGTGGTGGACGAAGATTTGACCTTAAAGGGTTTGAAAACAATATATAATTTGCATCTTGATAATGTGCGCAATGAACAACATAGAGTAATGAATTGATATGAGTGAAAATAAAAAAAAGAAATACGGCCAAAGCATTGATCCTGAGAAGTTATACTTCCTGCCCCTAGGTGGATCAGAAGAATTTGGTATAAATTTGAACCTGTATGCCTATAAGGGCAAATGGCTAGCGATTGATATCGGTATTGGCTTTGCATCGCATCGTTATCCGGGGGTGGATATTGTTGTCCCTGACCCGGCCTTTATTGTGGAGCGTAAAGATAAGCTGGTTGGTTTAGTCGTGACTCACGCCCATGAAGACCACGTTGGCGCAGTGGCACATTTATGGCCGCGTTTGCGCTGCCCAATTTACTGCACGGCGTTCACGGCTGTGATTTTAAAGAACAAAATGGCTGACCTTGGCGTGCAGGGGGCTGAGATACATATCGTGAATACGGACACTACCCTATACGACCTTCCGCCATTTAACCTTGAATTTGCGGCGGTTGCGCATTCTATCCCGCAAACGGCGGCCGTGTTGATCCGTACAGATGTTGGTAACATTGTTCATAGCGCCGATTGGAATATGGACCCTGACCCTGTTATTGATGACGGGACAGTTGAAGCGCCGTTCCGTGCGCTTGGTGATGAAGGTGTGCTGGCATATATTGGCGACAGTACGAACGCGCAGCATAAAGGGCGCGCAGGTAGCGAGAGCCTTGTTGCGGAAGGCCTTAAAAATGAATTTGCCAAGCAAAAGGGGCGCATTATCATTACGCTGTTTGCGTCTAATATTGGGCGGATGCAATCGGTTATGCGCGCGGCGCAGGATTGTGGACGGTCTGTTTGTGTGATTGGGCGTTCATTGCTGAATATGAATGCGGCGGCTAAATCTGTTGGTTATCTACAAGATTTGCCATCTATCATTAGCGAAGAGCGGGCCGAAGAGCTGCCGAGTGATCAAATTGTTTATGTCGTGACGGGATCTCAAGGTGAAGGGCGCGCAGCGTTGGCACGTATCACGCGCGGCGACCATCCGGCGTTAAGTTTAAGCCGTGGTGACAGCGTTATATTTTCATCAAAAGCGATACCGGGTAATGAACGCGAAATTCATGACATGAAAAGCCTGATTGTCTCTTTTGGCGCGAAGATCGTTGACCATGTAACAAGCGATGAAGTGCTACACGTATCAGGCCACCCAAGCCGTGATGAGCTCAAAGACATGTATGAGTGGACACGCCCTGAGATTGTTATCCCTGTGCATGGCGAGCGCGTACAATTAGAAGCGCAGGCGGACTGGGCGCGTGAATGTAAAGTGCCGCAGGTACTTGTGCCGTTAAATGGGTCGTTGATTGAGTTTTCACAAAAACAGGCTCGCGTGATTGATAATATCCCAACGGGCATATTGGCAGTAACGCCTAACGGTCTTATTCCCGGATCGCATAGGTCACTCACGCAGCGCCGCAAGTTACAATATGAAGGCGTCATCTTTATTTCTGTTGTTGTGGATCGCCGTGGGCATTTAACGAATGATCCTCAAATGAGCACACATGGTCTGATTGACCCTAGCTTTAAGGACGAGCTTGAGATTATTGAGGATATGGAAGAAGAAATTAATGAAATTATTGTCGATATGTCTGTTGATGACCGTAGCGATGATAACTTCATTGCCGAAGAAGTACGTATAGGCATTCGTAAGATGGCGACGAGAGTGTTCCGTATCCGCCCACGCGTTTTTGTGCATGTGTCGCGAGTATAGAGCTGTATAGCAGTAAGAAGGCAGTAAAAATATGGATTTTTTATCAGGCGTTGTTGTTTTTTTGATGATTTGGTGGACGGCTTTGTTTGTCATGCTGCCATGGGGGAACAGGGCACCTGAAGAAGATGAAGCGGTTGAAGGTCAAGTCATGAGCGCGCCTGTCGTGCCGAACTTGAAAAAGAAATTCATAGCGACAACGCTGCTGACTATCGTTCTGTGGTGCATTGTTGCATATCTGATCCATATTAACTTCATTGATTTCCTTGGCATGAGCGAGAAAATGATGGCGCGCTGATTAGCGGTTCTTTAATATTTTTCTTATATGATAGGCAATATCTAATGGGGAAAGGCTATGAGTGATCTAGATACAGAGATGAACGTTATTGCTGATATGCTGATATCAGGGCATAGCATTGACTTCATGGCGATACGCAGCCCAGAGCGCTTGAATGAGATCCTCAAAGAACGTGGCGTTGATTTGGGTAATCAGGCCTATGTGAATGAGGCTGGTGAGTACTGCGTAGTTGATAACCTTGATGACATTTGGTCAATAGTGGAACAGGGGCCAGTATCTTCTGGTGCAGGGCAAGGTAAGCCGTCAAATGCTGAAAATCTATTAAGTGATGAGCAGGTCAAAGACGTTGGCTTTAAACGCAGCTTTATACGAGAGCATGTGAGCGGTAAACTTGCTGAATATGATGAAGAGACCGCAGGTAATGCTGTGCATGCCATTATCAGTGATGATACGCACCCATACCATGAAGCCGCGGCGTCATATTTCGCAGGTAAATTGGATGAGCTTGAAGAGTCTTTACAGAATTATGTTGCTATTGAGCTGAAAGATTACCCAGAAGAATACCGTCAGCAGTTCTTGAACGAAGAAACTGACAATCTGCAAAGCTCTATGAGGATTTATTACGATATTGTTGAGGATTACAGGCAGGCGCAACAAGACGCGCCGGATTCAAGCGAAGCGCTTGACGTCGTAATGGCAGGAAAAGAAGCCATACTGTCTCAAGTGAGCGAGAGGCAGGGTGTAGAGGTGCGACCCCCTCCACAACCCATACAAGGGACAATTAATCTTGATAAATTTAATATGTAGGCGTGCGATCCTTGCTAGTGGCTGTGTAATGTTACTCAGTAGTGGTTCTTATGCATTGGCAGAGGGCGTGAATGACGAGCGTGCTGACGCGAGCCTTATAGCTGTTTGTGCGTTGCTACAGGAAGACCCGACAAAAGTCGAAGGCGTTCCGCCCGCGGATTACGTGGCGGGCGTTGATGCATATGGACGCAGCGTCACGCCTGCACATGGTGATGGCCCCGCGCCGCAAAGTTACAGCCTTAATTTTTCAATTGATGTTGCTAAGCGCTATATGGATATGCCAGAGGGGGTAGAGATGCACTCCAGCGTTATTCCGCTTGAAATATCTCCTTATGGGCAAGTTTCGCTCGGCGATGCAGACCGCACACAAGAATTCCGTGCCCTATGTGCAGAACACTATAGACAATAGCCGAGAGCATTAGTACATTCACTCTTTAGAATTTGGCCTGATTTTCAGGCGTCGTTTCAGGAGTTAATGAGCAATGGCGAAAAAAGCGCGTACAGCAATCACCCCAACGCGGGCAGAAGATTTCCCACTATGGTATCAAGAGGTCGTTAAAGCGGCTGATATGGCTGAAAATTCGCCTGTGCGTGGCTGTATGATTATTAAACCCTATGGTTATGCGCTATGGGAGAACATGCAGCGTGTCTTTGATGGCATGATTAAATCTGTCGGCGTTGAAAATGCGTATTTCCCTTTGCTTATTCCATTAAGGTTTATTGCTAAAGAAGCTGACCATATTGATGGTTTTGCCAAAGAATGCGCGGTTGTTACACATCACCGCCTAGAAGCCAATGCAGAAGGCAAACTTGTCCCAGCAGGGGAGCTTGAAGAACCTTATGTTATTCGGCCAACGTCAGAAACGATTATCGGCGATTCTATGTCGCGCTGGGTGCAGTCTTATCGCGACTTACCATTAAAGCTGAACCAGTGGTGTAACGTCATGCGCTGGGAAATGCGTACACGCTTATTCCTCAGAACATCAGAATTTTTGTGGCAAGAAGGTCATAACTGTTTCGCGACAGCTGAAGAAGCACGCGAAGATGCGTTATTGATGCAAGAAAAATACCGCGAATTTGTTGAAGATTATCTCGCTTTACCTGTGATTAAGGGTGAAAAGACCGATGATGAGCGCTTCCCGGGCGCTGATGCGACATTTACCATCGAAGCGATGATGCAAGATGGTAAAGCGCTGCAGGCCGGTACGTCGCATGATTTGGGGCAAAACTTTTCAAAAAGTAGTGAAATTACCTTCCAAGGCCGCGATGGCAATGAACATCACGCACACACAACATCATGGGGCATTTCAACGCGCCTTGTTGGTGGCATGATTATGACGCATGCGGATGACGATGGCATGAAGATGCCGCCGCGCGTTGCGCCGCATCAGGTCACGATCATTCCGATTGTAAAGGGTGATACGGATGAGGCGGCTTTGTTTGCTTATACAGACGAAATTGCAGCGAAGCTCCGCGCCAATGAGGTGCGTGTCCATATTGATAAGCGTGAAGAAACAACGCCGAATAAAATGTGGGAATGCATTAAAAAAGGCGTACCGATCCGCGTTGAAGTCGGCAGCCGTGAAATGGAGAGCGGAGAGCTTACCCATGTAAGGCGTGATATTGGCCGCGATTCCAAAGAAACATGCAGCGTTGATGATTTTGCCGCGAAGGCCGCAGACATTTTAGAAGACATTCAAAGCGCGATGTTTAAAACGGCGCAGGATTTCTTACTTGGCAACATCCATGACAAATCATCGCTTGATGATGTACGCAGTTTCTTTGCTGATGATGCGAATGTTGGTTTTTGTAAAATTGATGCCGCGCTTTGGGGCACGGATGCATTTAACGCGCTTTGTGATGAATTTTCATTAACGCCGCGCTGTAAGCCACTTGATGATGGCGGCAAAACGGTTCTTATTGGGAAGTCTTACTAATATGTTTTCACCCTTAGAACGCATGATGGCTTTTCGGTATTTACGTGCGCGTAAGGTCGAAGGGTTTGTATCGATCATCGCGACGTTTTCTTTTCTCGGCATTATGCTTGGCGTTGCCACGCTGATTATCGTGATGTCCGTGATGAACGGTTTTCGCAGTGAACTAGTTGGGCGTATCTTGGGGCTGAACGGGCATCTGAATGTATATACAATCGGTGCGCCATTTTCTGATTACTACGACACGGCAAATAAAATCCGTGAAATTGAAGGCGTTGCGAATGTACTGCCAATGGTTGAAAGCCAAGCTTTGCTGAATGCCAATGGCACGGCGCAGGGCGTTATGGTGCGCGGCCTGTATACGCAGGATATCGCAGCACGTAAAGCGCTTGCTGATAGCGTCTTGTCGGGTGCATTTAAGGCGCTAGATGAAACGAAAGTCGCAATCGGCATCGATATGGCGAATAAGCTTAACCTGCGTGTGGGGGCGTCTTTGACTCTTACAGCGCCTAAAGGCAAGCCGGGACCATTTGGCACAATTCCACGCCAGCGTAAATATGAAATTGGCGCTGTGTTTGATGTTGGCATGTTTGAATATAATTCAAACTTTGTCTTTATGGGCATGAATGATGCGCGCCGTTTGTTTATGGTCGATGATAATGCGGTCAGTTTCCTCGAAGTCCATTTAGACCATGTTGATTTAACCGATACGTTAAAAGACCAAATAGGCATGGTGGTCAGCGACCGCGCAGAGATTTATGATTGGCGCAATGCGAATAAAAGCTTTTTAAACGCGCTCACTGTTGAACGTAATGTGATGTTCCTTATTCTGACGCTGATTATCATTGTCGCGGCGTTTAATATTATTTCGTCCATGATTATGATGGTGCAAGACAAAGCACATGACATTGCTATTATGCGGACAATGGGTGCTTCACGGCGCTCTATTTTAAAAATATTTATGCTTGTCGGCGCGGCGATTGGCGTGTTTGGCACGCTGTTTGGTGCATTGCTTGGTGTAGGATTCGCCCTAAATATCGAAACCATTCGTCAGGTGCTTGAGGGTTTAACAGGGACAGAGCTTTTTGCGGCTGAAATCTATTTTCTCTCGCAGCTTCCTGCCGAGGTTGAGTGGGCGGAGGTTCTTGGGGTGACGGGGCTGTCTTTAGTGCTCTCGATACTTGCAACGTTATACCCCGCGTGGAAGGCTGCGCGTATGGACCCAGTGGAGGCGCTGCGCTATGTCTGATTTAGTTTTAAAACTCTCAGGTCTAGAACGTGAATTTAAGCAAGGCGGTGAAACGCTGAAAGTCTTAAAGGGGATTGACCTTGAAATTGGTAAGGGCGAGATTGTCGCGCTTGTCGGGCAAAGCGGCGCGGGTAAGTCAACGTTGCTGCATCAAATCGGCCTGCTTGATCGTCCAAGCACGGGAACAATTGAGATTGAAGGCCAAGACACAACAAAAATGAACGATAAGCAACGCACAATATTGCGCCGTAGCGCGCTTGGCTTTGTCTATCAGTTCCATTATTTACAGCCCGATTTCTCGGCGCGTGAAAACATTGTGATTCCGCAGATGATTAAAGGCCGCGATAAAAAAATCGCAGGTGAGCGCGCTGATAAATTATTGACAGCGATGGGGTTGGCGGATCGTGCAGCCCACCGCCCTGGGCGACTTTCCGGCGGCGAACAGCAGCGCGTTGCGATTGCACGTGCCTTGGCCAATAAACCGCATTTGATATTGGCTGATGAGCCAACGGGAAACTTAGACCCTGAAACGGCGGATCTTGTCTTCTCCATGCTCGTAAAAATCGTCCGTAAAACGGGGATATCGGCGCTTATTGCGACGCATAACCTTGATCTAGCAGATAAAATGGACCGCATTGTTGAGTTGAAAGACGGCGTTCTGCTCTAGTGCTGTCTCGGCGCAGCAATTGTAACTATTATAATAATTAAATTGGATGATATGTGGATGCGCCTTTTATGCCTAAGTTTTATTGTTCTCTCTCTCTTTGCAACGCAGGCGCATGCTGGTTTGTTGGGGGTGCAGAAAAAATTACTGTCCTATTGTCACGCGCATTATGACCCGAAAGGGCTTCTTCGTGCTGACCGTTTTTCTTTATATAGCCCTGAGGAGGTTTGTAATTGTATCGCGGATAAGGGCTATACAGTTCTGACTGGCCATAAAAGCCCGAAGGTTCAAGACGATTTAAACCAACATGTCAGGCTACGTGAAAAAGAAAAAAATGCCATTGCTGAGTTGAAGAATGAAATCATTGATGGCGGTAAAAATGTTACAGAAACGCTTTTTATTAAAGCCTGTAAACCATACGCAAAAATGGAAGAAGACATTCAAGTGAACGACCTTTCCGCAGCTGAGGCGGCGAGTGACTTTGAAAAGATGCGTGATGGCCTTAATGCACTGATGGTAAAACACGATGCTGTTGCTTCTCCACTAGAGGTCTATTGCCGAAGAAAAGCCCGTTTCGATTATTATGAAGCGCGTTATTTAACTGAGGCAAAGGAGTTGAAGGCGACATTATTAGAAATAGAAACCCAGTCGTTTGATGTGACTGCGGATGCATGGTTGATGCAAAGTGTCTATCCTGGAGTGTTTCGCGCTAAAAAATTAGCACGATATTGTCCCGCTATCTCAAAATAAAAGTAAATAAGCTGTGGCAAGTCGTTTAGAGTGACTAGTGAATTCTGTTCAGTTTGTGTATTCTCTTTCCATGTCCGAAACTGAAGAGCTATATGATTTAACAGACACGCCCTTTGTGCATTTACATGCGCATACGGCATACTCGCTTGCTGAGGGCGCCATTCAGGCCAAGGCGCTTGTGAAAATGGCGGCGTCTGATGGTGCGCCTGCAATTGCCATGACCGATACGAATAATTTATTTGGCGGTCTTGAATTTTCTATGGCTGCAGCGGATGCAGGGGTACAGCCCATATTGGGGATGCAGCTTGGCTTAAAAGACATTGATGGCGAGCGCTGCGAGATTGTTGTGCTAGTACAAAGTGAGCTGGGCTACCGTAATCTCTGCTGGATCATTTCCGAAGCCTTTATGAAATCTGACGACGCAGAAAAACCAGCGGCACAGTGGAGTTATTTAAATAACGGGCGCGCGGATGGCTTGATCTGCCTTACGGGCGGCTATCGCGGGCCGATAGGTAAGCACCTTTTAACAGGGCGCATGGATAAAGCGGAAGAGTCAGCGGAGCGTTTAAAGCGTTTATTTGGTGACCGCGTTTATGTTGAAATTCAGCGCCATAATTTGGACGTTGAAACCAAGATAGAAGAGGAGCTGATTGACCTTGCTTATGAGCTTGATCTGCCTCTAGTCGCGACGAATGATTGTTATTTTGCAACGCAGGACATGCATGAAGCGCATGATGCGCTGCTTTGTATTGCTGATGGGCGTTATGTTACCGAAACGGACCGCCGCACAGAAACACGTCATCATTATCTGAAATCACAAGATGAGATGAAGGCGTTATTCTCAGACTTACCTGAAGCCGTTATCAATACGGGCGTCATTGCGCAGCGCTGCCGTTATATGCTAGAGCCGATTGACCCGATTTTGCCGCCTTTTGATACGGGCGATGGCCGCGACGAAACGACGGAGCTGCGTGTGCAATCCGAAGATGGTTTGCGCTGGCGGCTTGAAAACTACGTTTATACTGATGAAGTGCAGGGCGTAGAAGAGCGTGCAGAGATTGAAAAGAAATATTTTGCCCGTCTTAAGTTTGAGATGGATATTATTGAAGAGATGGGTTTTCCCGGTTACTTCTTGATTGTCTCTGATTTCATTAAATGGGCGAAGGAACAAGATATTCCAGTGGGGCCGGGGCGTGGTTCTGGTGGCGGCTCAGTCGTCGCTTGGGCCTTGAAGATTACCGATTTGGACCCCTTGGAACTTAATTTGCTTTTTGAGCGTTTCTTGAACCCAGAACGTGTATCAATGCCTGATTTCGATATCGATTTCTGTCAGGATCGCCGCGAAGAAGTTATTCGCTATGTGCAGGATAAATACGGCGTTGATAAAGTCGCGCAGATTATTACCTTTGGTAAACTGCAAGCGCGCGCCGTTGTACGCGATGTTGGGCGTGTGCTGCAAATGCCTTATGGTCAGGTTGATCGTATATCAAAAATGATCCCGTCAAACCCAGCAAACCCTGTAACCCTACAGGAGGCGCTCGATTCTGACCCTGATTTCCGTCTTGAGATTAAAAAAGATGAAATGTCATCGCGGTTGATTGACTTGGCGTTGCAGCTTGAAGGGCTTTACCGCCACGCGTCAACCCACGCGGCCGGCGTTGTGATTGGTGACCGTCCGTTAAATGAACTTGTGCCGCTTTATCGTGACCCGCGCTCTGACATGCCTGTGACCCAGTTCAATATGAAGTATGTTGAGCAAGCAGGGCTTGTGAAATTTGATTTCTTGGGTCTGAAGACGATGACGGTTATTCACCGTGCGGTGAAGATGATTAAAGAGAATAAGGGCATTGAGGTTGATGTGCTTGAGTTACCTTTTGATGATGCCAAAACATTTGAGATGCTTAAAGTCGGCAATAATGTTGGGGTGTTTCAGGTGGAAAGCGCAGGGATGCGTGATTTGGGGAAACAAATTGGTATAAGTAACCTTGAAGAGCTCCTCGCTGTTATCGCCCTGTATCGTCCGGGGCCGATGGAAAATATTCCGGTCTATCTTGAGAATGTGAAAAACCCCGAAGATATTGATTTTATGCACCCTAAGCTAAAACCAATAACGGAAGACACTTATGGGGTGATGATTTATCAAGAACAAGTGATGCAAGCCGCGCAGGTGCTTGCGGGTTATACGCTTGGCGGCGCGGATTTGCTCCGCCGTGCGATGGGTAAGAAAATCCAAGCTGAGATGGACACGCAGCGCGCAATGTTTGTTAAAGGTGCTTTTGAACACAACGACATCCCCGAAGAACAAGCCAACCATATTTTTGACCAGATTGCCGCTTTTGCGGGTTACGGCTTCAACAAGGCACACACGGCGGGCTATGGCTTGGTTTCGTACTGGACAGGCTGGCTGAAAGCTAATCATCCGCTTGAATTTATGGCCGCGTCTATGACCCTTGATGCTGGTAACACGGATAAGCTATCTGTATTTAAACAAGAGTTAGGCCGTATGGGCGCGCCGTTAAAACTGCCCAATATTAATAAATCGGATGTATTTTTCAAGGTTGATGGTGACGGTGTGCGTTACGCGCTGGCGGGGCTTAAAGGCGTAGGCGAATCAGCGATGCATGTTCTGGTGCATGAACGAGAAGAAAACGGACCTTTTAAGGATATTGAAGATTACGCTTCGCGCGTTAATTTCAAATCAATGAATAAGCGTCAAATGGAAATGCTAACTTCGGCGGGGGCGTTTGATGTTTTTAACAAGAACCGCGCGCAGGTCTTTGCAGGGATCGAGACCATTTTAGGTCATGCGCATCAATTAGAAGTTGATAGAGAATCAGGTCAGAATAATCTGTTTGGTGATGTTGGTGGCTCGGAACATGCGCTTGGTATGCCGAACCTTCCAGATGTCACGGACTGGGATCCGTTAGAGACGATGGCGCAGGAATTTAAAGCTGTCGGCTTTTATCTGTCTGCGCATCCTTTGGATACACGCCAAGTGCAGCTGAAGCGTTTGCGTATCCGCGATATGGCGGAGGTCGAAAAAGAGCTACAGAATAAGAATGCCGCGCGCTTTAGAATGGCGGGTGTCATCCTGAAAAAGCAAGAGAAAGTCAGCGCTAAAAGCGGTAATAAATTCGCTTTCTTGCAAGTCTCAGACCCTGTGGGTGTATGGGAAGGCATGGTATTTTCTGATACGCTGACGCGCTGCCGAAAAAGTCTGAATACGGGTGACCATGTTTTACTGGCGGTTGATGTTGATGTCAAAGAAGGGGAGCTACGCTTCTTGGTGCAAGATGCCCATCCGCTTGATGATGCCTTGGCTGATTCGGTGCAGCAAGTGCGGATTACCATTGACGGACGCACGGATATACAAAGACTATATAAAGGGCTTGAGGGCTGCGATGTGAACGGTTTAGCGCCGCTGCATATATATGCACCCCTTGCGGATGGGGGGCAGGTACGCCTTGCTTTGCCGGGGCTTTGGCAAATCCCACCGCTGAAACGGCGCGCTTTATATAAAATTAAAGGTGTGCGTCAGGTCGAAGAGCTATAAAGGACTTTGTCGCATGTCGTTTATACGCACATTTCAGCTGAAAACACTGAGTTTATAGGTGGTTAGCCGCATAAAATTAGCACGTCCTAAAGTTCATGGCTCCTTAATGTTTAGCTGTTATAATTCTTAAATGGTTATATTTTTGATGCCCCTTGTGGATATGAGGGGCTTTGCTGTCTTTATTAGATGTATTTTATATGAAATTCTTCTTGATTTTTGATTGAAAACTAAGTAAACACGCACTGTAACTAAATTCACATGTTGGGTTTCGCTTGTTTTAAAGCGATGTTTCGGTGGGGGTTAATACTGATCCTTTACTAATATCCAACAGAGGCTAATACCGAAAACAGGAGATTATATATGCCTACATTTACAATGCGTCAGTTATTAGAAGCTGGTGTTCACTTTGGTCACAACACGCACCGCTGGAACCCGAAAAACCGTCACTTTATCTTTGGTGTACGTAACGGTATCCATGTTATCGATTTGCAAAAAACTGTTCCTATGATGAGCGAAGCTCTGGACGTTGTTAAAGCAGCATCAGCAAGAGGCGGCCGCGTATTATTCGTTGGTACAAAGCGTCAGGCTCAGGACAAAGTTAAAGAAGCTGCAATGCGTTGCGGCCAGTACTACGTCAACCACCGTTGGTTGGGCGGAATGCTTACAAACTGGAAAACAATTTCAAAATCAATCGCACGTTTAAAAGAACTTGACCGTATCTTGTCATCTGATGAGCAGTTAAACTCTCGTGCGAAAAAAGAAATCATCATGCTTACACGCGAACGTGACAAGCTTGAGCTTTCTATTGGTGGTATCAAAGACATGGGTGGTCAGCCTGATGTTGTCTTTGTTATTGATTGTAAAAAAGAAGCAATTGCTATTCTTGAATCAAATAAACTTGGTATCCCAGTAATCGGTATCGTTGATACAAATGTTAGCGCAGCTGGCGTTGATTACCCAATTCCAGGCAATGATGATGCAGCACGCGCAATTGACCTATATTGCGAACTTGTTTCAGGCGCTGTTCTTGAAGGTATCCAAGCCGAGCTTACAGCTTCTGGCGCAGATATTGGCGAAGCTGTCGACGTTAAAGTTGAACTTCCAAAAGAAAAAGCGGCAAACGCGGAAGTAGCTGAAGCAAAAGCAAAAGCGTCTGCTTAGTCGAAATAAACTAAAATATTTAGAGATAAAGGAAACTTAAATGTCTATTACAGCATCTCAAGTAAAAGAGCTACGCGAAAAAACTGGCGTTGGCATGATGGACGCGAAAAAAGCGTTGGTCGAAAATGGCGGCGACATGGATGCGTCTGTTGATTGGCTTCGTACAAAAGGCATGGCGAAAGCAGCAAAGAAAGCTGGACGTACAGCGGCAGAAGGCTTAGTTGCAATTGCAACGAGCGAAGCTGGTACAACTGGCGCAGTTGTTGAGCTTAACTCAGAAACTGATTTCGTTGCACGTAACGAGAAATTCCAAGCGTTTGCAAGTAAAATTGCTGAAATTTCTGTTGGTGTTGATGGTGTTGACGGTTTAACGACTGCGGCTTACGCAGACGGTAAAAGCGTTGGCGATACATTGACTGACATGGTCGCGACAATCGGTGAAAACATGCAAATCCGCCGTATGGAAAAGCTTAGCGTTTCTAAAGGTTACGTTGCGAGCTATGTGCATAACGCATTAAGCGTCGGTCTTGGTAAGATCGGTGTTTTGGTTGCGCTTGAATCTGAAGGTGATAAGGAGAAGCTTGCTTCTCTAGGTAAGCAAATTGCAATGCATGTTGCGGCTGCTAACCCTGAATTCCTTGATGTGAATAGCGTTGACCCAGAGATTGCTGAGCGTGAAAAAGCTGTTCTTATGGATCAAGCTGCTGAATCTGGCAAGCCAAAAGAGATCATTGAAAAAATGATCGAAGGTCGTATGCGTAAGTATTTCGAAGAAATTTGTCTTGTTGAGCAGAAGTTTGTAATCGACGGCGAAACAAAAATTGCTGACGTAATCAAGGGCGCTGAAAAAGATATCGGCGCGACTGTTAAGCTTACTGGCTATTTGCGTTTCGTACTTGGTGACGGCATTGAAAAAGAAGAAGAAGATTTCGCCGCTGAAGTTGCTAAAACTGTAAACGGTTAATTTTATTCTTTATGAGATTTATTGACGGCGCTATATTTGTAGCGCCGTTTTTATTTGGAGGTTACGCATGGAACAAAACTTAACGTGGGAAGACTTTGAAAAGGTCGATATTCGTATGGGCAAGGTGGTTGACGCCGCGCCGTACCCAGAGGCACGTAAGCCTGCGATTAAAATATGGGTCGATTTTGGAGAAGGGCTTGGCGTTCGAAAAAGCTCAGCACAATTAACGGCGCATTATACACCGGAAGAGTTGATTGGTAAGCAAGTTGTTGGGGTTGTGAATTTTCCACCGCGTCAAATTGGTAAGTTTATGTCGGAGTTTTTGGTTGTTGGTATCCCAGACGAAAATGGACAGCCGGTACTTGTCTCCCCTGATAAAGACTTACCTTTGGGTGGGCGCTTGTTTTGAAGGGGCAGGGCGCTGTTTTTGCGGTTGCTTGCGTGGTTCATTCTGCTTTTGCGGCCATATCGGGCGCACGGGTGTTATGGGGCCGATAGGGCAGCAATGCGCAGCGTTTTTAAAGTCTTTCATTGCGTCTCAAGGCTTTCTGCTCACTCCAGTATTCAGAAGTAAGGCTTGTTAGTGTTACATAATAGAGCCTTTTAATGTTGTATTACAAATCCGCGTTTATTGCCAGAGTATCTTTCATCAATAATAAAATGCTTGCATCGGGATGGTAATACTTGCTATCACAGCAGGCAATCACTAGACTGCTTAATCGCAGTCAGATAACATGCGAAAGATTCTAACATGAGCGCTAATTTAAACCCAGTACACGAAGATATGCCAGAAAAACGACCATATAACAGAGTATTGTTGAAAATGTCAGGCGAGGTTCTGATGGGGCCAAATGAGTTTGGTCTGCATCCTGAAACTGTTGCTCGGGTTGCTCGTGATATTCAAACCGTTATTGAGACGGGCGTTCAAGTTTGCGTCGTTGTTGGGGCTGGTAACATCTTCCGCGGTGTTTCTGGCGCGTCTCAGGGGATGGATCGTACCGCCGCTGATCATATGGGGATGCTTGGGATCGTTATTAACGCATTGTGTTTACAAAATGCTTTAGAAGGAATTGGCGTCCAGACGCGTGTGCAATCCGCTATCCGTATGGATGAAATTTGCGAGCCATATATTCGCCGCCGTGCAATGCGCCACATGGATAAAGGCCGCGTTGTTATTTTTGCAGCAGGCACAGGTAACCCATATTTCACATCAGATACGGGCGCGTCGTTGCGTGCTTCGGAAATGAACTGCGACTTGATTGCTAAGGGTACGAAGGTTGATGGTGTTTATAACGCTGACCCTATGACGCACCCTGATGCTGTGCGTTTTGAAAAGGTGTCTTATATGGACGTGTTAACAAAAGATTTGCGGGTCATGGATGCGACGGCAATTTCATTGGCGCGTGATAATTCAATTCCTATAGCGGTATTTAATATCCGTGAAGAGAATAACTTTGCGAATATTGTTAAAGGCGAAGGCGTGTTCACTATTGTTGGTGATTAACACGTATCAAATAATAACATTAAGAAAGAAATAGGTGGAAAATGACTTACAATAAAGCTGATCTTGATAAAAGAATGAATGGTGCAATTGATAACTTAAGCCAAGAATACACAGGCTTACGTACTGGTCGTGCATCCATGAACATGCTTGACCCTATCGTTGTTGATGTTTATGGCTCTAAAATGCCGCTTAACCAAGTCGGTACAGTTTCTGTGCCTGAGGCGCGCATGCTAACAGTAACTGTTTGGGATATGTCTCAAGCAAAAGCTGTTGAAAAATCAATCCGTGAATCTGGTCTGGGCCTTAACCCGCAAGCTGAGGGGGCGGTTATTCGTATTCCTGTGCCGGAGCTTAACGAAGAGCGCCGTACAGAGCTGTCGAAGGTCGCGGGTAAATATGCAGAGGCCGCACGCGTTTCTATTCGTAACGTACGCCGTGACGGTATGGACTCGCTGAAGAAAATGGAAGCTGATAAAGATATTGGTGAAGATGAACATAAGCGTTTGTCGGAAGAAGTGCAGAAGCTGACGGATAGTTTTATTGCTAAAGTAGATAGCGCCTTGGCACAAAAAGAAAAAGATATTATGACGGTTTAATGTCGTCATCTAAACTTTAGTGATGAGTAGTCTGGAATATGCGTAAAAGTTCTAAAAGCAATATAATCAACATTGACGGTATGGCCGTGCCTGAACATATGGCCATTATTATGGATGGTAATGGGCGTTGGGCCAATGGTCGTGGCCTGCCACGTAGTGCAGGGCATAAGGCGGGCGTTGAGGCTACGCGGCGTGTTGTGCGCGCTGCGGGCGAGGTTGGCGTTGGTTATCTGACGCTTTTTGCTTTTTCATCTGAAAACTGGAAGCGTCCAGAAACTGAAGTGCGTGAATTGATGCGCTTATTGCGTATTTATTTGCGCGCGGAAACAGCTGACTTGCATAAAGATAACGTACGTTTGCGCGTTATTGGCGACCGGACAATGCTGGCTAAAGACACTTGTGCGCTGATTGAGCAGGCGGAAACGCTGACAGTCGAAAATGAAGGCTTGCAGTTGACTATAGCATTAAATTACGGCGGGCGTGATGAGCTTGCTTATGCTGCGCATGGTTTAATTAAAGACTATAAAGACAAAGATTATTGCCCTGATATTGAAGAGGTCGAAAGTCGTTTTGAATCATTTTTGATGACCAAGGGTTTACCAGACCCAGATTTAGTCATCCGCACAAGCGGCGAGCATCGCATAAGTAATTTTTTACTGTGGCAATGTGCGTATAGCGAGTTCGTTTTTATGGATGTCCTTTGGCCTGATTTTAACCGTGATTATCTTATTGAAGCTGTACAAGAGTATTCTGGACGCGAGCGCCGTTTCGGCCGCGCTGTTTGTAAAAAGACAGATAAAGAAGCTTCGGGGCGCAACCTAAAGCTATAAACATTAAACCCCGCTGAGGATCATCTCATCTCTTCATTTTTAAATCGTAAAATTTTTACACGTACGGCATCTGCTTTGGTTCTTGCGCCAGTATCGCTGCTTTGTGTGTATATGGGCGGCTTGTATTTTTTGGCTTTGGTCTTGTTTGCATATGCTGTCAGCCTTTTTGAATGGCTGCGGATGTCATCCAGCACATCGCGAAAATGGACAATGCTTGCACTGGGGTATGTGTATTTCACGCTATGCTACGGTTTGTTTATTGATATACGATTTGCGGATCATGGCTTTCAGCTTATTGTCTTTTTGTTTGTTTGTGTTTGGTCATGTGATATTGGCGCTTATATATTTGGTAAGTTCTTTGGCAAGAGGAAATGTGTCCCACATATTAGCCCGAATAAAACATGGGCAGGTGTATGGGGAGGGGCGGCGGCTGCTGTTTTTATGGGGCATATATTCGCCTATACCTATTTAGCAGAAACGTATGACGCATTAAATGTAACGCAAATTGCGGTTGTTATTGCTTTTGCCGCGATGCTTGGTGACCTCCTGATTTCTTACGCAAAGCGTCAGGCCGGAGTAAAAGACACGGGCACTATCATTCCAGGGCATGGCGGCGTATTGGACCGTATCGACTCACTTATTTTGGCGACGCTGCCAATGGCTTATTTCCTTTATTGGGGCATTATATGACGAAAACTGTCTCAGTTTTTGGTTCTACAGGCTCTATCGGGCGCTCGGCGCTTGATTTGATTGCGCATAATCCAGACGGCTTTAAGCTTCGCGTTCTTACTGCGGGCAAAAACGCCGAGCTACTTGCTGCGCAGGCAATTGCGTTTAAGCCTGAGCTTGTCGTTCTCGCTGATGAAACGGGTTATGCTAAGCTTTGTGATTTGCTCTCAAATTACAGTGATATAAAAATCACAGCAGGCCGGCAGGCCTTATTAGATGCCGCGCAAGTTGAGGTTGATTTAACGCTGGCTGCGATTATGGGGTTCGCCGGATTGGAGCCTTTGCTGCATTCAATACAATCATCCAAGGCGGTGGCGATTGCGAATAAGGAGCCTTTGGTTGCTGCGGGTGCGCTGTTTATGGATGCGGCGGAGAAAGCAGGCTGCCAAATCTTGCCAACGGATAGTGAACACAACGCTATATTCCAAGTTTTTGAGCCTGAAAATGTAGGCAGCATATCACGTTTGATCTTAACTGCGTCTGGCGGGCCATTTAGAACATGGGCCCGTGACGATATTATGGCCGCAACGCCAGCGCAGGCAGTAAACCATCCGAATTGGTCAATGGGCGCAAAAATATCCGTTGATAGTGCCTCGTTAATGAATAAGGCACTTGAGGTTATTGAGGCGCATCATTTATTTGCTATGCCGGAAGACAAAATTGATGTCGTGGTTCACCCTGAATCTATCGTTCACTCTTTTGTCGAATATCAAGATGGATCGGTATTAGCGCAACTTGGCGCGCCTGATATGCGTACGCCAATTGCCTATTGCCTATCATGGCCTGAGCGTATGGTGACTTCAGGTGAACGCTTGGATGTTTTTAAGCTGTCCTCGCTTAATTTTGAGCCGCTGCGTGATGATGTGTTCCCGCCTGTTAAATGGGCGCATGAGGCGCTGCGTTCAGGGCAGGGGGCGTGCATTGCGCTTAATGCATCAAATGAAGTCGCAGTGTCACATTTTTTAAATAAAGACATTGGCTTTGCACAGATTTATACTATAGTTGAGCAAATGTTAGAAGAGTTCTCGGGACGTAGCGTTAGCGGCCTAGAGGATATTATTTCTTTGGATAAAGAAGTTAGAATGGCATCAAGTAACTTTATTAATCTTTAAAACGAACTAGTTTAGGTTCATGCTTATGCGTCATAATTTTTACAAGATACAAATAAAACAGAAATAGAAAGTACTAGAAAATGAGCGGTTTCGCCGAATATCTACAATTGATTACACAGAATGTCTGGCTTTATGGCGGCGTATTTGTGCTGGTTCTGAGTTTGTTGGTTTTTGTTCACGAGTGGGGGCATTACATTGTTGCTCGTATGTGTGGCGTCAAGGTTAAAACATTCTCGATTGGTTTTGGTAAAGAGCTTTTTGGCATTAACGATTCTCATGGTACACGCTGGAAAGTGTCGCTGATCCCTTTGGGTGGCTACGTGCAAATGTTTGGTGATGTTGATCCAGCCTCAGCAGGTCACGAAGAAGGCGTTAAAGATGAAAACGGCGAAGCTTTGCGCGAATATACGACAGAAGAACGCAATGTTGCATTTTTCGCGAAGCCTGTATGGCAGCGCTCGTTGATTGTTTTGGCGGGGCCTGCGATTAACTTTATTTTCGCGATTGTAGTTTTGGGCGGTTTATATGGCTTCGTTGGGAAGCCAGTAACGGCGCCAATTGCGGCTGCAATTGAAGTGAACAGCGCGGCTTATAATGCAGGTATTTTGCCGCATGATGAGATTATAGAAATTAACGGTAGGTCCGTTTCGTCCTTTAACCAAATTCGTCGCGCAACAATGCTGTCCCTTAAAGGACCAATGGAGCTAGTTGTTCTGCGTGATGGTGAGCGTGTTAATTTGGAGGCGCAGCCTAAGCGTGAAGTTGTTGAAGACCGTTTTGGCTTTAAGCATGAAAAAGGTTATTTGGGCATTATGGCGCCATCTAGCGCCTTTCGTTTGCAGTCTATATCTGAAATTGATGGCCGTGAAACCAACGGTAATGCAGATATGATCCGTGGCTTCTTCCTTGCGAGTATGAACAAAGATGTCGAAATTGTCCTTACTATGGGCGACGAAGACAGCCGTATGCTTGTGAATATTAAAGAAGACGTTACTGCGGCTTGGGATAGTGAAGACAATAAGTTATATAATATTTTTCAGCTTAGCCCACGTTCTGGTGAAGAAATTGTGCGCTTGTCTTTCTTTAGCTCTGTGCATAACGCGGTGACTGAAACGTATAAAATCTCTGCAGATTCTCTGCGTGCCTTGGGGCAGATTGTTGTGGGAACACGTAGTGCGACTGAGCTTGGCGGTATCATCCGTATTGGCGCAATTGCAGGTGACATGGCAGAGCGCGGCTTTATTGCGTTAATTACATTCACAGCGTTGCTATCGATTAATCTGGGTTTGATTAACTTGTTCCCAATACCAATGTTAGACGGCGGTCACTTGGCGTTTTACGCTGCGGAAGCCGTACGCGGCAAGCCGGTGTCAGAGCGTTTTCAAGAAAATGCATTTAAAGTTGGCTTTGTGATGCTGATTGGTTTGATGCTGTTTGCGAATATAAATGATTTGGTGCAGCTGTTCTTATAATCGAGCTTTGCACATAAGTTTTTGAAAGGGCGCGTTTTACGCGCCTTTTTCTATTGCTGCGGTGCATTTTATAACAATACGCAAATATCTTAGGCATAAGTGAGTATTCCGCTTGTAGTCTGGCGGGATTCAGCTTATTTATAAAGGGATACGTCTTTTTTTCTTCAATAACAATATGTTTCCAATGACAAATTATATCTTAAAAAATACAAATTTTTTCCGTGGTTTTGTTCTGAGCGTTATGCTTATGGCCAGTTTTGCCCTGAGTATACCTGCTGCTTATGCGCAGAAAGTGGCGTCGATTAGTGTCGTTGGCGCGGAGCGTATCGAAGAAATGACGGTGCTGACATATATGGATGTTGAGCGCGGTTCAGTCATGAGCGAAGATGGCATGGACCAAGCCTTGAAGAACCTGTTTGCGACAGGCCTCTTTGCCGATGTTTCCATGCGTATGACTGGAAGTACATTGGTTGTTAAGGTTGTTGAGAACCCAATTATTAGCCGCATTGCTTTTGAAGGCAATGATGACTTGAAGGAAGAAGACCTTCTGAGTGAAATTCAATTAAAACCCCGCCACGTGTTTTCACGCACGCGCGTTCAGGCAGACGTAAAAAGACTTTATCAGCTTTACCGCAGAAATGGCCGCTTCACTGCGAATATTGATCCGAAAGTTGTACGCCTTGACCAAAACCGTGTTGACCTTGTTTTCGAAATTGACGAAGGTCCGGTAACTAAAGTGAGCTCTATTCGCTTTATTGGTAATAAGAAATACGAAGATGACCAGTTGCGTTCTGTGATTTCAACGAAAGAATCTACATGGTATCGCTTTTTAACCTCAGCTGACCGTTATGACCCTGACCGTATTGCGTATGATGAAGAGCTTATTCGCCGTTTTTACCTTTCTGAAGGTTATGTTGATTTCCGTATTGTTGATAGCTCAATTGAGCTAATGCAAGAAAAACAAAAATTCTTTGTGACGATGACTGTAAACGAAGGTAACCGTTATAAAATCGGTAATGTAGAAATTGATACGATCATGGAAAACCTTGACGTTGATGCATTGCTAGAAAGCGTGACGATTGAGTCTGGTGAGTGGTATAATGCTGATACTGTTCAAAAACACGTTGATATCCTGACGGATCGCTTGGGTGATATGCAGTACGCATTCGTATCTGTACAGCCTGATATACGCAGAGACCCTACGAACAAAATCGTAGACATTGTCTTTTCAGTTAAAGAAACACCGCTTGTGTTCGTTGAGCGCGTAGACATTCACGGTAACGTACGTACTTTGGATAAAGTTATCCGACGTGAAATTGAACTGTTAGAAGGCGACCCCTTTAACCGTTCAAAAGTTGCAAAAGCAGAGCGTAATATCCGTGACCTTGGTTACTTTGAAAAGGTTGAACTTGATATTAAGCCGGGCAGCGCGCCGGACAAGTCCGTCATTGATGTTCGTGTGACCGAGAAGTCTACTGGCGAACTATCTGTCGGTGCTGGTTTCTCCTCATCAGAAGGCCCACTTGCTGATTTTAGAATTCGTGAGCGTAACTTGCTCGGTAAAGGTCAGGACCTTACTTTGGCTGCAGTTATCGCAGGTGAAAAGACGGAGTTTGATGCATCTTTCACAGAGCCGTTCTTTATGAACCGTGATATGTCCTTCGGTATTGATGCTTTCCACATTACGCGCGATCTACAGGATGAAAGCTCCTATGATCAGCTCCGTACTGGTGGCGCATTACGATTTGGTTACCCATTATCTGATAAGTGGCGCCAGTCATTACGTTACCGTTTAGAGAAAAATGAAATACGTGACGTGAAAGACACCGCATCATTCTATATTCGTGAACAAGCTGGTAACCGTGTGACATCCGCATTTTCGCAGCGCTTAGGGTATGATAACCGTAACTCGACAATGTTTACGACACGTGGCTGGCATGCATGGCTAGATACCGAAATTGCCGGTGCTGGTGGTGATGCAAAATACGTATCCGGTAAAATCGGTGGCTCTTGGTATTATCCAGTTGCAGACAAAATTGTGCTGAATGTTATTGGCGAAACAGGCGTAATTGAAGGCTACGGTGATACTGACGTGCAGATCAATGAACGTTACTTCCTCGGCGGCGAAACTTTGCGTGGCTTTGAACGCTCTGGTCTTGGCCCGCGCGATGTATCTACGGATGATGCCTTGGGTGGTAACTATTTCTACCGTAGTAGCGCTGAGCTGAGTTTCCCTATTGGTCTTCCTGAAGAGCTTGGAATCAAAGGTCACGCCTTTAATGATATTGGTTCGTTGTGGGATATTGATAGTAGCAGTAGTGCAAATGTAGCGGACCAAAATAGCTTGCGCGCTTCGGCTGGTGTCGGTGTGTCTTGGCGTTCTCCGTTCGGCCCTATTCGAGTTGATTTAGCGAAGCCATATTTGAAAGAAGATTACGATGTCGAGGAAGTGTTCAGATTCAACTTCGGAACACGTTTCTAGGCATCATGAATACGCATAAATATATGGCTGTAAAATAATTCTATTTACGAAAGTTTTTGTAAGATGAAAAATATGTTTTCTTTAAGTCTTGTTGTGGCGCTGGCGCTACTTTCTACGAACGGTGCATATGCCGCGGATAAGAAAAAAAGTGATGATGTCAAAACAGCAAGTTATGTTGCTGTTGTTGATAATATGCTTTTAATGAGCGAGTCGCTTGCTGCAAAGTCGCTAAATGAAGAATTTAAAAAAAGCCGTGATATCATTCAAGATATTATTTCTAAGAAAGAAAAGCAGCTGCGTAATGCAGAGCAGGACTTAGAAGTGTCACGTACAACATTGTCTGCTGAGGACTATGAACAAAAACGTTCAGAATTTGTGGCGCAGTTTCAGGAAGCAAAGACTGAATTACGCAAGCAGATGATTATCAAGGAAAAGGCGTTTAAAAACGCCGAGGCAAAGCTTCAGCAGGAAATTATTAATGTTGTGACTGAGGTCGCAGAAGCGCGTGGTTATGATATTGTTATTCCACGCAGCGCCGTTATTATTATGGATGAAGCCGCAGACATAACAGAGATTGTTATGGGCGACCTTAACAAACGTGTAAAAAAAATAGACATTGTTAAAAAGAAGTAATCTTGAATATTCGTTTCTAGGCTAGGGCTATCATGGCAGATCCTCGTTTTTTCAAATCAAAAGGCCCGTTTACGGTTTCTGAGCTTGCGACTTTAGTCTCAGCGGAAATTGGCGGTGCGCAGCGCAATGATTTCATTGTTGAAGATGTTGCGCCATTAAGCGATGCGGGCGCGACGCATATTAGCTTTTTTGATAACGCAAAATACAAAAATGACTTTATGGCGAGTGAAGCAGGGATATGCATAGTCTCAGCTAAAATGGCAACATTTGCACCAGAAGGCATGACTCTTTTAATTAGCGAGACACCTTATAAAAGCTATGCATTGATTGCGCAGCACTTTTACCCTATTTACGATGATGCTTTAGCTCAGTCTATTATACACCCCTCTGCGGTTATTGCGCAGAGTGCGCAAATTGGCGCTGGTTGCCGTATTAATGCGGGTGCTGTTATTGAAGATGGCGCGAAGCTTGGGCGAGGGGTATGTATAGCGTCCAACGCTGTTGTTGGCCAGAATGTTGAAATTGGCAATCAGAGCGTTATTGGTACGAATGCGAGTGTGTCTCATGCGCTGATTGGCGCAAATGTACGTGTTTACCCAGGGGCACGTATTGGCCAAGACGGGTTTGGCTTTGCGATTGACCCTGCGGGCCATGTGAAAGTACCGCAGCTCGGGCGCGTTATTATTGAAGACTCTGTCGAGATCGGCGCCAATACGACGATTGACCGAGGCGCAGGGCCTGATACGCATATCGGGCAAGGTAGCTGGCTCGATAATCTTGTGCAAATTGGTCACAATGTTAAAATTGGCCGTGGCTGCGTCATTATTGCACAAACAGGGGTTGCGGGATCAACTGTTTTAGAGGATTATGCTGTACTAGCTGCGCAAGTGGGCGTTGCAGGTCATTTGACGATTGGTATGGGGGCGCGCATAGGCGCACAAGCTGGCGTAATGCGCGATGTGCCTGCGGGCAGCGAGTTAATGGGTTCACCAGCCTTGCCAGCAAAGCAATTTATGCGCCAAGTGGCCATGATGAAAAAAATGAGTAACAAAAAGTAATTGATAGAGATATAGGTTTTTTAATATGAGTGATGCAGAGCTTAATACGTTAGACATTACGCGTATCATGGATATGATACCGCACCGTTACCCCATTTTATTGGTTGACCGGATTGTTGAACTGGAAGAGGGTGAGCGCGCCGTTGGCCTTAAAAACGTGACGTTTAATGAACCTCATTTTCAAGGGCACTTTCCTGGTGCGCCTGTCATGCCGGGCGTATTAATTGTTGAGGCCATGGCACAGACTGCCGCAATACTTGTTGTGAAAACTCTTGGTGAGGCAGCGGAAGGCAAGCTTGTTTATTTTATGACGATTGATAATGCGCGCTTCCGCAAACCTGTTACTCCAGGTGACAGCGTGTATATAGAAGTTAAAAAAGTTCGTAGCCGCGGCATGGTTTGGAAATTTGTTGGCGTTGCACGCGTAAATGATAAAGTCGTGGCAGAAGCAACATTCAGCGCAATGATACGCGATTAAAAACATCATAATTTTACCGTTTATTTGTGTTACATGCTGCAATAGTATGTGACTTTTTATTCTCGTGATGGCCCTGTAAAATGCAGAATAAGAATTATTCATTTTTGAAAGTGTAGCTTAATGCCTGAAATTCATAATACTGCGATTGTCGACCCTAAAGCATCAATCGCTGACAGCGTTAAAATCGGTCCATATTGCGTTGTTGGCTCCGATGTAGAGCTGGGTGAACATGTTGAGCTTAAATCACATATCGCGCTTGATGGCTGTACAAGCATTGGCGCGAATACGGTGATTTTCCCCTTTGCTTCTATTGGGCATGCGCCGCAGGATTTAAAATTCAAAGGCGAGAAATCACGTTTAACTATTGGTGAAAATAACACAATCCGTGAACATGTAACGATGAACCCCGGCACGGCTGATGGTGCTATGGAAACGGTTATTGGTAATAATAACTTATTTATGATGGCAACTCACGTTGCACATGACTGCATTATCGGTAACAACGTTATCATGGCAAATAATGCAACGCTTGGTGGGCATGTTGTTGTCGGTAACAATGTATTGATCGGCGGCCTTGCGGCGGTACATCAATTTGTACGCATTGGTGATTTTGCTGTTATCGGCGGTATGTCAGGCGTTGAAAACGACATTATTCCTTATGGTCGTGTTAAAGGTGAGCGCGCTTTCCTTGCAGGGTTAAACTTAGTCGGCTTAGAGCGTAGTGGTTTCTCTAAAGATCAAGTGCGTGAATTACAGCGTGCTTATAGTCAGCTGTTTAATGGCGAAGGCACCTTGAGTGAACGTATTTCAACGGTTGAAACGAAATACCAAGATCATCAGGAAATTGGTAAAATCGTTAACTTCGCGAAAGCCGAAAGACATTTCTCCTTATGCCAACCACAGAAAAAATAAATCACAATCAAGCTGCACCTTTAGGCATTATAGCTGGTGGCGGCGCTTTGCCAGAATCTGTGCTGCTTGCAGCTCAAGCGCAAGGGCGCGCAGTTTACGTTGCGGCGCTTAAAGGCTCTGCGGACGTTGGTTTCCTTGATAGCATCGACCATGATTTTTATAATCTAGGTGCAGGCGGATCAATTGTTAAGGCGTTGCGTAAGCGGAAGATCAAAGATATCGTGATGATTGGCAGCGTGTCGCGCCCGAATTTTTCTGACTTGCGACCTGATTTGTGGACGGCTGGCGTTATTGCAAAAATTGGCTTGAAGGCACTTGGTGATAATGATCTGCTTGTTTGTATTAAGGATGCGTTAGAAGCTGAAGGTTTCGCGCTACGCGGCGCGCATGAGATTGCACCAGGGCTGATTACGCCAGAGGGTCTGCTAACCAAGCATAGACCAGACAAAAAAACATTGATCGATATCGAGCGTGGCATTGACGTTGCGCGCGCTCTGGGCGCCGCTGACGTGGGGCAGGCTGTGATTGTTTATGATGGGGTAGTACTTGGCGTTGAGGGCATTGAGGGCACGGATGAGCTCATAAAACGCTGCGCGGGCTACCGCAAGAAGGACAAAGGCGGTGTTTTGGTTAAGTTGTGTAAGTTACAACAAGATAAACGCCTAGATATGCCGACTATTGGCTTAAAAACGCTTCAGAACCTTTATGATAACGGTTTTGAGGGAATTGCTATACATGCAGGGCAAAGTCTTATCCCCGAGCGTGATGCGTTTATTGCTACTGCCAATAATCGGAAGCTATTTGTCCTCGGTGTAGATTTGGCGCAGGAGGCATGATGGCTGACGCGTTGAAAGTCTTTATCATTGCGGGTGAGGTGTCAGGTGATGTACTTGGCGGAGCTGTTTTAAAATCCTTGCAGCGCGCGCCTGATGTGAGCCTGGAAGTACAGGGCATTGGCGGTGATAACATTTTGGCATCAGGGCTTAATCAAAGCCTTTTCCCGATGGATGAGTTATCCATTATGGGTATAGCGGAAGTCCTACCAAAAATTCCTCATATCTTAAAACGCATTAAGCAGACCGTTCTTGCCATTGAAGCATTCGACCCAGACGTCATTTTATCAATTGATGCCCCTGACTTTTGTTTCCGTGTGCAAAAAAAAATTAGAAAACGCGGGCGTGTGAACGCGAAGCAGGTGCATTATGGCGCGCCAACGGTATGGGCATGGCGCGCAGGTCGTGCACAGAAAATTTCTAAGTTCCTTGATGGTTTGATCTGCCTTTTCCCTTTTGAACCGTCCTATTTTGAGCCGCATGGCCTCAATGCAATATGTGCGGGGCATCCTGTTATTGGTAGCGGCGCGATGAGCGCAGACGCTGCAAAAGGGCGTCGTGATATTCCGCTGAAATATACGCAAGTGATTGGACTTCTTCTCGGCAGTCGCGGTGGGGAGCTTAAATATACGGCAGGGATATTATGTGAGACGGTGCGCCGTTTACAAGCTAAATACCCTGATTTACAGGTTCAGGTGCCGACACTGAAACGCATTGAAGGGCGCGTTAAGGCGTTGCTTGATGAATATGGCATAAAAAATTACTATATACGTACTGACCCTACGCAGAAATGGAATGTTTTTGCATCATGTCAGGCTGCTTTAGCAGTCTCAGGGACAGTAGGGTTAGAGCTCTGTATTACAAAAACGCCGCACATAATCGCTTATAAAATGTCTAGATTCACTCACGGGATTTTAAAACATATTATCCGTACGCCATACGCGCATTTGGGAAATGTTATTTTGAATAAGCCTGTTATTCCTGAGTTTATTCAAGACCAATGTAAGCCAGAGGAAATGGCTTACGTTACTGAGGCGCTGATGTGTGACGATACACATGTGCGTGGCATGAAGCAGTGCTTTGACGAGATCGCAATAGCTGTTGGTGCAAATAGTGCTGTTACGCCTGCTGATAAAGCTGCTGACTTTGTAAGGCGCGTCGCGCAAGGGCATTTGACATAACAGTGAAGGTGTGTTATTTTCCTGCTTATGAGTAATACGCTTAAATATATGTTTGAAAATTTAGCCTGTACATTTAGCCCTAAAAAAGGCGCTGAGCATTTTGACGCGTCTTATGAAGTCAATTATGTTTGGATAAATGATCAGAAGCAAGAGCCTAACGAAGGTGGCGCCGCCTGTTCTATGCCATTAAAATTGTTAGATCGCGTGTTTAATAACGCGAATAAATATCCAGATGCACAATATAATATTTGGGTTGATCGCGACCTTATGGATCCTTTGTCGCATTTTTTTATTGTGAGCCATGCTTACTTAGCCAGCGCAAATAACGTGAAGTTTAGAAGTCTACGTGATGTCGCTAAAATTAATGAATATGATGACATTTTTGGTGAAAAGAAGCCTAAGCATATCTGGGCGCGTGTTGATTTAGCGCGGATATTGGTTTTAGAACACCAGTTAAAAGAAAACCCTGACCCCCTACGGCTACAACTCTATAGTGATTTTGATGTCAAAGATTTAAAACTGCGCTGTAAGCATATGAAGAATACACTAAACCGGCACGGCATGTTTTTTGGCCGCACGCTGGGGGTGTCGGCTATGTTGGAAAATGGTTATATGTGCTTTGGTCAAAATGGTCGTGACTTCTTGGAAGGTAAGTTATTGCCAAAAACAATGGAGGCTGTTCATGCGGATAATAATGGCTGGAAAGCTTTGGTTAAAACACATGAGAGTTTGATAAAGGATTACAATTTTTTCTATAGAACGCGCATGGTCAGCGGCCCGCGTCAGGAGAGCACCAAATATGAAGTGCCTGATAATCCGTTTTATATTTCATGTGGTTTGAACAAGTAAAAAGGGCGGATATTTCTATCGCCCTTTTTTGTATCTATATTTATGCGTTTATTTTCCTGCGCCGCTGCGCTGTTCAATCGGCAGGACTTTGCGTGCTGTTGCACCTGTATAAAGCTGACGTGGGCGGCCAATACGATGGCTTGGCTCTTCGATCATTTCTTTCCACTGTGAAATCCAGCCAACTGTACGGGACAGGGCGAACAATACGGTGAACATTTCTTCTGGGAAGCCCATCGCTTTCAAAATAATGCCTGAATAGAAATCAACATTCGGGAATAATTTACGCTCCGCGAAATAAGGGTCTTCTAGTGCAATGCGCTCAAGCTCCTGTGCTAGTTCCAATAATGGGTCATCAATGCCAAGTTCTTCGAGGACGGCGTCACATGATTCTTTTAGCACGGTTGCGCGTGGGTCATGATTCTTATAGACGCGGTGACCAAACCCCATAAGGCGGAAAGGGTCATCTTTGTCTTTTGCGCGCGCTAAAAACTCAGGGATATTATCTTTGTGCCCAATTTCACGTAGCATTTCTAATACAGCTTGGTTTGCACCGCCATGAGCAGGCCCCCAAAGTGATGCGATACCTGATGCTATACAGGCAAATGGGTTTGCCTGTGATGAACCGGCAATGCGCACGGTAGATGTTGATGCGTTTTGCTCGTGGTCAGCGTGCAGAATAAGGATTTTATCCATTGCGCGCTCTAATGTTGGGCTAACTATATACTCTTCTGCCGGAACAGAAAAACACATGCTCAAGAAATTGGCAGCATAGCTCAGATCATTGCGTGGATAAACAAATGGCTGGCCGTTTGAGTACTTTAAGGTCATTGCCGCAATTGTTGGCATTTTCGCAATCAGGCGATGCGCAGATATTTCGCGTTGATCAGGATCCCAGATATCAAGCGAGTCGTGATAAAATGATGATAGAGCGCCAACAACGCCGCACATAATTGACATTGGGTGCGCATCACGGCGAAAACCACGGAAGAAATAATGTAATTGCTCATGAACCATGGTGTGGTATGTAATATTGTCTTCGAAGCGGCTTTTTTCTTCTGCGTTTGGTAAGTCACCATAAAGCAATGCATGACAGACCTCCAAATATGAAGTGTTATCAGCTAGGTCTTGGATATCATAACCACGATGCTGTAAAATGCCTTCGTCGCCATCAATATAGGTGATGCGCGACTTACAGCTTGCTGTCGATGTAAAGCTTGGGTCTAATGTGAAATATCCTGTTTCCGCATATAATGCACGAATATCGATTGTCGCAGGGCCTTGTGTGCCCTCAACAACAGGAAGTGACCATTTTTCACCAGTTTGATCGTTGGTTAACGTAAAAGTTTTCTCAGTCATGATTGGTATCCTTAGACTTGGATGTTTGGAAAGTTATTTTTAATTCAAATGAATAGCGACTTTGTACAAAGATAGGCCGCAGAGAGTAAAAAAAAACTTAAGATACAAATTTAAAATCTTTTGCACTGCACATAGTATACAAAAAAAGCCCTTCGCGGGGAAGGGCTTGATGTGAATATTATTAGGGCGCTGTTAAGCGGCGAGTTTCGGTGCCTGCGCCGTTAGTACATAATGACCATCTTGGTTGGTTTCATATTTATCTAGCGCTGAGGTGATGCTTTCTGTTGGGGCTGTGACCTCCGTTGGGGCAGTTACATCGTTAGCGTTCGCGCCTTTATCTAGCATGGCAGTGCTAAGCGCATAACCACCAAATACACCAGCTAACCCTAGAGCTGCTCCAGTGCCCAATCTCCAAGAAACTATTATGCCTTTGTCTCTGGATCCTATTATTCCTGTGCCACATGTTTGCTCAGCCACTTCGTGAAGCATAATATCATGATCAGTCAGGCCAGTTTGTCCTTTGCCTATAGCTTGGCCCAGTTTTTTACCAGCTTGCCCAAGGAAACTCCCTGAAATTGCTGTGGTTGCGCCTGTGATTAAAGCAGGAACTATCGCTAGGCCACCAGATCCGTACGCGAACCCAGTCGCTAATGCTGCTGTTAGTGCCGTTTTAATGCCTATTTTCATTTCATCTCTCCATATATTGTTTATTTACACGATTTATAGAAAATAAAAACATTTATGTCAATGGGTTATATGTAAATTTATACGTATTTCAGTCTTTTCAGCACTTCATCCTTACCAAGAATAGCGGCGGCTTCAAAGATGCTTGGTGATACGGTTGTGCCAGTTAGTGCAGCGCGCAGCGGCATAGCAACTTTGCCGAGCTTGCCTTCTTTGTGGTCATTGGCTACTTCTTTGCACAAATCTTGGACGTTTTCTTCTGTAAGCTCGGCTAGTGCACCGACTTTTTCGGCAATGAAGGCCAGAATTTCTTTATCGAGGCTCTTTTCAGCTTTTTCTGTGAAGACGAAAGGGGGCTGCTTGGCATAGAACGCGCCTTCTTCGGCGATGTCGTTGAGTGACTTGGCGCGGTCTTTCAATGCATCCATGCCTTTTAACAGGCGCTGTTTAGATGTGTCATCAATATGTGCGCCGTATTTTTCCATGATTGGTGTGACCAACGTCAATAAACGCTCGTTGGTTGCTGTTTTAAGGTAATGCGCATTGAGGTTATTCAGTTTATCAAAGTCAAAACGTGATGCGGATTTACCAATATGATCTAAATTAAACCATTCAATCGCTTGCTCTGTCGAGATTGTTTCATCGTCACCATGTGACCAACCAAGGCGCAGTAAATAATTGCGCATAGCTTCTGGCAGGTAGCCCATGCCTTCATATTCATGAACGCCCTGTGCCCCGTGACGTTTAGATAGTTTTGTCCCATCAGGGCCAAGGATCAACGGAATATGTGCATATACCGGTATGTCCCAGCCCATCGCGTCTAAAATGATTTTTTGACGGAAGACGTTATTAAGGTGGTCATCACCGCGAATAACATGGGTTACGGCGCTGTCATGGTCATCCACAACAACAGAAAGCATGTAAGTCGGCGTACCGTCAGAGCGCAGGAGAATGAAATCATCAAGCTCATCATTGCCTTTTTCAACGCGACCTTGTACTGCATCATCAATGAATGTGCGGCCTTCTAATGGTGCTTTGATGCGGATTACTGGGGCAACGCCCTCAGGTGCTTCGTTTTGGTCGCGATCACGCCATCTGCGGTCATAATTGACTTTTGCGCCGCTTGCGCGTGCTTCTTCGCGCATTGTTTCTAATTCTTCGGGGCTGCAGTAACAATAATATGCTTTGCCCATTTCAACCAGCTGCTTTGCGACTTCAGCGTGGCGATCACGCGCATCAAACTGGCTGGTGGCGTCGCCATCCCAGTCGAGGCCGAGCCATGTCATGCCGTCTTTAATCGCCTGTACGGCCTCTTCTGAATAACGTGCGCGGTCAGTATCTTCGATTCGTAGCAGGAACTTGCCACCATGATGTTTGGCGAATAACCATGAAAACAAGGCTGTGCGCGCCGTGCCTATATGCATAAAACCAGTCGGAGAAGGGGCGATTCTTGTAACAACAGACATTATTATGTGTTCCTAACTTTATATTGTGTCATTCTGCTGATATATTTGCGTGTTTTTAGGGGAAGTTTCAAGTGCATAATGTGCGAATAGGCAATGTTATTGATAAGATGCAGGAAAATTTAATCATTTTCCTACCGTTAATGCTGAGCATTGGCATTGTTATTTATTTCGCTATGCCTTTTGAGCCCGAGTGGTTCGCGGGGATTATTATTGCGCTTATCGCCCTTAACGGCATTTATTTAAATGGCCGCATTGATTATGTGGGGCAGCGCGTGATGCAGTTTTTATTCATCACTGCCCTTGTCGCATGTGTCGGATTTATGTCGGCGCAAGTCAGAACTTATTACATTAATGCCCCTGCAATCACCGAAGAGCTGCGCGGCGTGCATGTAAACGGCATTGTTGAGCGCATTGACCGCCTTGATGGGCGTAAGGGGAGCCGCGTTTTAATTCGCGATGTTCATATTGATAGCCACCCGCTGGAAAACATGCCTGAAAAAGTCCGTATCCGCATTATTAAAGACGATCATTTAGAGGCTGGGCAGCGTATATCAGTGCGCGGGGAATTGTTGCCGCCACCCGCCGCCGTGATGCCGGGCGGCTTTGATTTTCAACGCTGGGCGTTTTATCAGAAAATTGGCGCGGTTGGCTATGCGTATTATGAGCCCAAAACCGTATTTGAAGCTGATTTTACCTCAGAGCATCATATTGAACGCATCCGTAAACGCGTAGAAAAGCATATTTATGCATTTTTTGGCAAAGATGACCAAACCAAGGCCGAGATTGTCACAGCGTTAATCACAGGGCGCAAAACTCAGATGGCAGAAAACGATAAGGAGGCGCTGCGCGATGCGGGCCTTGCCCATATGCTTGCTATATCGGGTCTGCATATAGGCTTAATTGTTAGCGCGGTGTTCTTTTTCTTCCGTCTGGTGTTTTCAACCATTCCTTATGTCGCGCTGTATTTACCGAGTAAGAAGATTGCTGCGATGTTGGCGTTATTCTTTGCAGTGTTTTATGTGTTGCTTTCGGGCGCGTCATTGCCTGCGGTGCGGGCGGTGATTATGATGGGCATAGCGATGTTTGCGATTGTGATGGATCGTAACCCTATATCGCTGCGCTTGGTGGCATTTGCTGCTTTGGTGATATTGCTTATTTTGCCTGAGAGTATTTTGTCGGTAAGCTTTCAGCTTTCATTCGCTGCCGTAGCATCACTTGTAATATTTTATGAGCGCACAAGGTTGTGGTGGCAGGTGCAATATGCGCAGAAGGGCTTTGTCAGGCGTTGTTACCTGTATGGTTTGGGCGTTGTAGCAACCACGATTGTATCCACGGTCGCAACCGCGGCGCCGGGGTTGTATCACTTTAACCATTTTGGCGTTTATGGCGCGCTGAGTAACCTATTCGCAGTGCCGATATTGGCGATATTCGTGATGCCAAGCTGCTTGCTTGCCGTAATTTTATGGCCATTTGGCGGTGACGGCCTGTTCTTAAAAATGGCAGGATACGGCGCGCAGGTGATTTTAGATATCGCCCATTACTGTGCAAATTTGCCAATGGCGGTGCTGCATCAGCCTTATATCGGTGTTTATGGTTTCATATTATGGACGGCTTTAGGCTGCTTTATTTGGTATTGGTCACGTCGCACGCGTTTGGCCTTAATCATGCTGACTGTATCTGCTGTTTGTTTTTTATTCTTTGAAAAACAATATAATATAATCATCCCCTCAGATTTTAAATTAATTTCAGTTAAGGATGGTTCACAGCGCTTATTGGCCTATGGTAAATCACCGCGCCGCTTTGATAAAAGCTATATCGCAGAATATTATGGGCATGTGGCTAAAGATTATATCCGTCCTGAAAAATATTCGCAATGCGACCCTGATGGCTGCCTTGTCGAAATGCATAAGGGGGTATTTATGCAGATTGTGAAGTTTCCTGAAAACTATGTTGAAGCCTGTCGCAAGGCGGCTTTTGTCGTGCTAGACTTTCCGCTATCTGCATTAAGTGATGCGCAGCGTAGACGTGGCTGCCGCGTGCCTATGCTGCACCGCTTTGACACATGGCGTTACGGTTCATACGGCATATATGTGTCGCCGCAAGGTGACGTGCGCATCAACAGCCTGTATTCACGTGATAATTATAAACGCCCGTGGAGTCAGCCAAGTTGGCGTTAGCACAGCGCGTTAAATTAATGATAGGTACGGTATAGTGATACAAGCTCGCCTTGAATGTTGACGCGCTCCGCTTCAAGTAAGCGTGTTTCATAGGCTTGATTTTCCGGAATCAAGGCAACCATGCCGTTTTCTTTGCCCAGGCGTTTTAGGGTGACTTCTTCGCCATCAACAAGGGCGACGATGATTGTGCCTTCACGCGCTGTTTGTGTACGTTTGATAATGACAATGTCTTCATCGTTAATGCCTGCTTCAATCATAGAATCGCCATCTACGCGCAGTGCATAAAATTCGCCCTTGCCAAGCATCGTGCTCGGCATTTCAAAATACTCGCCTTCATTACGGATTGCTTCAATCGGTGTCCCGGCAGCGATTTTGCCGTAAAGCGGAATAGGCTCAACGCGGGCTGATGGCGTAAATATACCATCATCATTGGCAATAATTTCGGCGCCATTGACTTGCGCAGAGGTGGATGCTTTTTGATAGTTTTCAGGCAATTTCAATATTTTAAGGGCGCGGGCACGGTTCGGCAGGCGTTCTAAATAGCCGCGCTCCACCAAGGCTGTGATAAGGCGGTGAATGCCAGATTTTGATTTAAGGCCCAGTGCATCGCGCATTTCATCAAAAGACGGCGCAATGTCACCACCGTCAATGCGTTCATGGATAAACAGGAGCAGATCTCTTTGCTTTTTGGTCAACATGGCTTCTCTCGCGCTATAATTTTAGAATCAATCTAATTCTCATTATGTTCTATTAATGTTCTTTTGTAAAGCAAAATTAGATTTCGCTTAAGTTCAGAGCATTACGCATAAAGCTTTCACCGATCAGGAAGCCGTTATAGCCTCGATCATATAAGGTTTTAATGGTGTCTGCGTTTTGAATGCCGCTTTCTGCGATTTTTAGGCACTCATGCGGGAGTGTGTCATAAAGCGTGTCAAACATGGTAATATCAACATCAAGCGTTTTCAGGTTGCGCGAGTTGACGCCGATCAGCGTTGGGCTTAACGGTAGGCTGCGTTCAATTTCTTCTGCGTTATGGGTTTCAAACAGAATGTCCATTTCGTATTCACGGGCGGTGGCAGCTAATTCTGCGGCCTGTCCGTCACTTAATGCTGCCATAATGATGAGAATACAATCCGCGCCCATCGCGCGGCTTTCGACAATTTGATATGGCTCAATCATGAAATCTTTGCGGATCATCGGGATGTCTGTAACTTTGCGTGCCGCAAGGAAATCAGCATCAGAGCCTTGGAAATAGGGGGCATCAGTCAGCACGGATATGCATGCTGCGCCATTTTCTTGGTAATGCTGCGCGGTTTTTACAGGGTCAAAATCATCGCTGATTAACCCCTTGCTCGGGGAGGCCTTTTTAACTTCGGCAATGATCGCGGGCTGGTTTGTGCCATTTTTTTGACGTATGGCGTTTTCAAAGCCCTTTACGGGCTTCGCTTTCCGCGCCGCGTTGTGGATATGTTCAAAGCTGATTTTGGCTCTGGCCGTTTTAATATGCTCGGCTTTATCTGCACAAATTTTCTCTAGAACGCTCATTTTACGTACTCTCTATATTTATTTAATGTCTCTAGGGCTCTGCCGTCATCAAGGCTTTTTGTAACCATCTGCATTGCGTCTACCTTTGTATCTGCTCTGCCTGTAATAAGCGCAACAGCGGCCGCATTTAATAGGGATATGTCACGATAGGCACTTGGTTTGCCTTCTAGCAAGCCTTGCAGGGCGGTGGCATTATGCGCGGCGTTGCCACCAACAAGCGCCGCAGGGGCACAGCGCTTGAGGCCAAATTCTTCTGGGCTGATATCATATTCGGTGACCCTGCCATCAGCCGTTAGTGCTGCGACATGCGTCGGTGCGGCGAGGGTGATTTCATCTAAGCCGTCATGGCCGTGGACAACCCATGCGGATTTGCATCCGAGCGTTTTTAATGCTTCAGCCATTGGTCTGCACCATTTTTTATCAAATACGCCAATAAGCTGAAATTCCGTATTAGCAGGGTTTGCAAGCGGGCCAAGCAGGTTGAATATCGTACGGAAACCAAGCGCCTTACGGATAGGCACAACGTGGCGCACCGCGTGGTGATGGGCGGGCGCCATCAGGAAGCAAAAATTGAGCTCCTTTAATGCGCGGCCAAGTTTTTCTGCCGTCACATCAAGGTTCACACCGAGGGCTTCATAACAATCCGCGGTGCCAGACTTGGAACTTGCTGCGCGGTTACCGTGTTTCGCCATAGGAATGCCTGCGCCAGCGCAAATCAGCGCTACGGCGGATGAAATATTATAACTATGCATGCCTGACCCGCCTGTGCCGCAGCAGTCAACGCTGCCTTTAGGGGCGTTGATTGTATTTGCATGTTGACGTAGTACATTTGCGGCAGCGCCAATTTCAGCGGCGGTCTCACCGCGCATCGCGAGCGCAGTTAAGAATGATGCGACCAAAACGGCATCTGCTTCACCGCTCATAATATAGGTGATGGCGCCACTCATCTCGTCAGGGCTGAGTATCTCGCCATTCACGGCTTTGTGAAGAATGTCTTGGAACATATATTTACGCCGTTTCCTTGATAAAGTTTTCGAGCATTTGGTGGCCATATTCACCCGCAATGCTTTCAGGGTGATATTGCACGCCCCATAATGGCAGGGTTTTATGCGCAAGTCCCATAATGAGGCCATTTTTACTGGTTGCTGTGATTTCTAGGCACTCTGGCAGCGTGTCTTTATCGACAACTAAAGAGTGATAACGGACAATTTTAATATTTTCTGGGACGTTTTTAAACATCTTATGCTTTGAAATCGTTATGTTTTCTGTCTTCCCGTGAATAGGGGCAGGCGCGCGCACGACATTGCCGCCGTAAAACTGGCCTAAAGATTGCATCCCTAAACAGATACCGTAAAGCGGCGTAATTGATTCTGCACAATATTTGATCATATCAAGGCAGATACCACTATCGTTAGGTGTGCCAGGCCCCGGTGATATGATAACACGATCAGGTTTTAGGGCTATGGCATCAGCGAGTGAGAGCTCGTCATTACGGATAACCTTCACATCTATGCCGATATCCCCAAGATATTGGACTATGTTGTACGTAAAACTGTCGTAGTTGTCGATAAGAAGGTTCATAATGAAAAAAATACCTGATCTTTTGTGCGTAATATGGTTAACTGATTAATATGAATATTAAACAACGACTCCTTGAATATAAATCGACATTTTATTTCTGCAAGAAAATCCGTATTTTTTTGTTCGCTTTGTGCTTGCTTGTTGCGGCGGATCGTTATTGGATCGTCGAAATTGACCGTTCAATGAAAGACATTGAACGTGTCGCCGCGATTGAGCCTGCCTCTGGTGGTGATATGGAGGAGATGTTCTCTAACATTACATTTTCTGAGCTTGCTTATGAAGAGCCAGTCAAAAAATCTGTCATTGATAGTATTAAGGGGAAACTGCCGAGCTTGCCATTATTTGGGAAAGATAAAGGCATGGCGCCAAAAGCGCGCCCTGAAAAAACAAGTGATGGGGCATTATTATCAGCGCCATTAAGTAAGCGCATCGCCATTGTCATTGATGATCTAGGGATTGATAAAAAACACTCCGCTGCGATTGTGGGGATGGATAATTTTAAAATGACCCTCGCTTTTCTGCCTTATGCGCAGCATATTGACGGCTTGTTAGAACAAGGCAAGGCCAATGGGCATGAAGTTATTGTTCATATGCCGATGCAGCCACAATCAGATACGATTGACCCCGGCCCCGTTGTGTTAAAAGTTGGTATGACCGCGGAGCAGTTAATGGATAACCTTGATAAAGGTTTGGGCGCTTTTGATGGCTATGTTGGCATTAACAACCATATGGGCAGTAAGTTTACTAGTGACCCAGTTGGTATGGATTTTTTAATGCGCGAGCTTAAAAAACGTGACCTCTATTTCTTGGATAGCGTAACATCAGCGGCTACGCAAGGCGAGAAAATGGCAAAACGCCATGGCGTAACGTATTTACGCCGCAATGTGTTCCTTGATCACGAAGAAACAGATAAGTTTGTCAATAAAGCTCTTGATAAATGCGCGAGAGTTGCCGCGAAAACGGGGTTATGCATTGCTATTGGTCACCCCAAAGACGTTACGATACGCGGGCTAAAGAATTTTGTGAGCAAGGCGCAGGGTGATGGTTTTGAATTTGTCAGTCTATCTGATGTGCTTGATGAGCGTAAACATAGCGTGCCATTGCAGCTTGTTGAATCGCAGCGCTAACCGTCTTTTATTACATTATATTGTTGTTGTTATCTAGCTTCGGTGCAGCTGCCTCGGGCGTTTCTACATTTTTCGTGTCGAGTTCTTTCACCGAAGGAAGCTCCTTTGCTTTTTGATGTACGGCGAGGTAGGGGAGGGATTGTTTAACATACGGTCAATTACGGAAATTATATTAAGGTGTGTTTCTCAGGGCGGCTTCAGCAGCGCTAACCAGCGCTTGTGCTTTGCTTATGCATTCTTGATTTTCAGATGCAGGGTCACTATCGGCGACGATGCCTGCGCCGGCTTGTAGGATAACTTCACCGGCTTTAACGAGCGCTGTGCGCAGCGCTATGCAGGTGTTCATATTGCCAAGCCCATCAAAATAACCAACGCAGCCTGCGTAAAAGCCGCGCTTTTCATTTTCAAATTCATGAATTAATTGCATGGCGCGTATTTTTGGTGCGCCGCTAACTGTGCCCGCGGGGAATCCTGAGAACAAGGCATCAACGCAGTCGAGGTTATCACGCAGCTGTCCGACAACATTGGAGACGATATGCATGACATGGGAATAACGCTCCACGATGAAGTCTTCTGTGACGCGTACGCTGCCGATTTTGGCGACGCGGCCAACGTCATTGCGACCAAGATCAATGAGCATTAAATGCTCAGCGCGTTCTTTTTCATCGCCGAGGAGGTCTTCGGCAAGGGCGGCATCTTCCACGGCGGTTTTGCCGCGTGGGCGCGTGCCTGCTATCGGGCGCACGGTGACTTCGCCATCTTCGACGCGGACTAATATTTCAGGGCTAGAGCCGACAAGGGCAAAGCCATCCATTTTTAAGTGAAACAAAAACGGTGAGGGGTTGATGCGGCGCAAAGCGCGGTATAAGTCAATCGCCGGTAGGTCGAATGGCGCACGGAAACGCTGTGAGGGGACGATTTGGAATGCATCACCCGCAATAATATGATCTTTGGCCGCGCGGACGACCCCGCAATATCCTTCATCCGTGAAATTACGTGTCATATCAAGCGGTGCGGTGAGGCTGCTTTTATGGCTGACAGAATCTTGTGTCAGCGGTGCGTTTAAATCCTCGAGCGCAGCTTTTAGAATGGCGCAGCCCTCATCATAGGCGGCTTTGGCTGTGCAGGCTGGTGTCTTGCTGGTTTTAAGCACAGGGACGGATAGTGTGAGCTCGTGTTTGACATTATCGAATACGGCAAGCAGTTTGGGGCGCATCATGATGCCTTCTGGAATGTCCAGAGTATCTAGGTTGTCATTGGGAACGCTTGGTTCAACATAGCGCACCATTTCATAACCGAGATAGCCATATAAACCGCCTGAACATGCGGGCGGTAAATGGTCCGGCATTATGTCAATTTTACAGCGTTTGATGTGCGTACGCAGCTCGTCTAATGGGTTTTTATGTGCAGCGCTTGATTGCCAAACCATATCAGGGCGGCAGGCAATGATGGAATAGCGTCCAATATGTGCGCCGCCTTCGACTGATTCTAATAAGAAGCTATATGGCGCGTCTTTGGTGAGCTTATAATAGGCTGATAACGCCGTATCAAAATCGGCGCTATGCTTCACATAGAGAATTTGCGTTTTGCCTGCATCGTAATGGCGTGCGAATTCATCATATGAGGGAAAAATATCAATCATTACTGCTGTTGTTGCGGTTGATTATATAAAAATTCCAAAAGCTTCTCATTGATATGATATTTATATTTCTGCTGCAGTGAATTATAAAACAGTGAAATCGCCTCTTGCTGGACGTTTTGTGCCTCAGAAGATGCTGTGATTTTTGATGGCTCTGCATCCGCATTTGCTTTTTGGTTGAGGAGGCTACTTGTCTTTACCAAGGCCAGAATTGTCTTGCCGTTTGCCGGTAAGATTTGCGCCTTGCCAATTTCAGATGAAAGTAATAAACCGCGTGCCTGTGTTGAAATATCTTTTTCAGCTTTGTCATCGTTAAATGATGGGTCGCGTGAAATTGATGCTCTAATGCTTTTTCCTTTTACGGCTTTTGCGGCTTCTTTCCAGTTTAGTGAGCCATCGTTGATTCTGTCAGATAGGCCTTTGACTTGAATAAAGGTCGCATTATCTTTTTGTTCTTTTGTCCATTGCTCTTTAACCGTTTTCTTGATGTCTTCAAAAGGCTTGACGATACTAGGCTCAATGCTGTCGATAACAATGAAACCAAGGGCAGAATCGCTCAGTTCAATAACGCTAGAGACTTCATCTGGGCCAAGTGCGTTTGCGGCCTTCAAGATATTTAATGCATCTTCAGAGTTCAGATCTTTTAAAGGCGAGTCTTGGCTGCCTTCATAAACGCCGCGACGTGTCAGGTTTTTGTAATCAGCCGTGGTCATTTTATAATCTTTAATCACGACTTTAGGGTCTTCGCCGCTGAAGAGGCGGTCTTCTAGGTCGCTTAAAGTATGGTCTAGAGTTTGCCAAATTTCTTCTTCTAAAATCTCAGTTTTGATTTTCTCTTTAACATCAGTAAAGCTTGGTGTGTTTTCTGGGATGACATCAACGATTTTTAGCGTATGCCAGCCAAGCGCGGTCTCATAAGGGCCGAGAATATCGCCCTTTTTTACGCCAGAAGCAAAGGCGTCTTCATCAAGCTCTTTCGGTAGAGTACCTTGTGTGTAGGCTTGGGTTTCAACAAAGCTTGTATCTTCGCCTGTAACTTTCTTTGCTGCGCGTGAAAGCGGTGTGCCTTTTTTCGCGGCGTCGATAATTTTCAGGGCGTCGCCTTCGTTATCGGCGATAGCCTGCGCGATTTTATGCTGCGCGGGCGTTGTGTAACTTGCTTTTTGTTCTTCATAAAGCGCTTGCGCGGCTTCGTCACTGACCGATAAGTCGTCTTGGATTTTTTCTTTGCTCAACGTTGCAACTGTAAAGCTGCGTTTTTCTGGTGTGCGGTAGCGTTCTTGGAACGACTTATAATAACGCATTAATGTTTCATCATCCGCAGGCTTTTCTAATTTTGCGGCGTTGTTGTCAATCACAACATAGTTGATCTCACGGACTTCCTCGTTAAAGGCGCTGACGTCTTTGGCAAGCAGCGTTGGAATATGCAGGCTCGCGTTTTGCAACGCAGTTGTCAGGATACTGTTTGTCATCTCCGTTTGGACTTCATCAATGAAAATGGATTCGGTCATGCCGCTTTGGCGTAACAGACCGGCGAGGATGTCGCTTTTCTTTGATGTTGTGTCCTGCTGCATATATGGTTCAACAATGTCGTTAATATATGCAGTGATTTGTGCATTGCTAATCGCAAGGCCAAGGTCGTTTGAGCCTTGGAGCATCAAAAGGTTGCGTACTTCACGGAAAAGCGCTTGGTGGATGATACCCATTTCAAACGCGGCTTCGGCTTCAATGCCTTGCATCGATATAATGCGGCGGACCTTGTTATCAAAAGGACGGCTGTGGATGGTGTGTGACCCAACCTTTGCAACGTCAGAGGTTTTTATGCCGCTGCTAAAGAAGCCGCCAGCATCGGTTAGGACTAAGCCTGCCGCACCCAGAACAAGGAGAACTAAAAATAAACCAGAGAAAACGCCGCTGCGCATGTTTTTAAGCATTAAGACTTATCCATTAAGTTAAAAATTCGTTCTATTTATAAAGCGCCGTTGAAAATACCGCAACAGTGATTGCAATATCATCCACCTGTCTATATGTTTGTATCAATATTTTGTCTTAAAGGAGTTTATATAAATGCGCAAGTTAATCGCAGGAAATTGGAAGATGAGCTGCTATGGCGGCGAAGCGATAGAGCTAACCGAGCAGATTAATGCTGGGCTTGATGCGAACCCTGATTTGGGTTTGGATGCAGAGCTGCTTATTTGCCCACCTTATTTATATACAGGCATAGTGCAAAGCGTTTTGGGCAGCGTCAGCGACGTGCTTGTCGGCGCACAAGATTGTGCGGTTAACGAAAATGGCGCACATACTGGTGACATATCTGCTTCGATGCTGGCTGATGCAGGCTGTGAGTTTGTGATATTGGGCCATTCAGAGCGCCGTCAGAATCATGAAGAAAGTGATGATTTAATCGCAGAAAAAACTGAACACGCTTTTGCTGCGGGTTTGAAAGTAATTTTATGCGTCGGGGAAACCGAAACGGAGCGCGATGCAGGCAAGGCCGAAGATATTGTCGGCGCACAAATCGACAACGCGAACTTTGAGGGCGCAGATAGCAATAAAGTCGTTATTGCTTATGAACCTGTTTGGGCGATTGGTACAGGCAAGACCGCAAGCATTGACGATGTGAAGTCTATGCACGGTTTTATTCGTAGCAAATTGCAAGAAAAGCTTGCATATGGAAGTGATATACGTATTTTATACGGCGGTTCAGTAAAACCTGATAATGCGAAAGCTTTGCTTTCTGTGCCGAATGTAAATGGCGCATTAATTGGCGGCGCAAGCTTAAAAGCCGAATCTTTCTTGGCGATTGCTGAGGCGGCTATAGACGCAGAACAAATTGCTGCGGAATAACAAAAACGAAATTGAGAAGTTAAAATGGAATCAGTAATCCTCGTTATACATTTAATTGTGGCGCTTGCCATTATCCTGCTTGTGCTATTGCAGCGCTCTGAAGGCGGCGGCCTTGGTATTGGTGGCGGTAGCGGCGGCCTTGGTAACTTGGCAACGGCGCATGGCACAGCAAATATGCTAACCCGTGCAACGGCAATTGCAGCGGCCTGCTTCTTTATTACAAGCCTCGCGCTCGGTATTCTTGCGTCAAAAGGTGATGGCACACAAAGCGTATTGGATGCACTTGATGCGCCAATCGCAGGCATTGCCGTTGAAAAAGAAGTCACAGAAGACATGACCAACCCACAGGTTCCTATTTCAGAGTAAGCGTAAATAACATGACACGATATATTTTTATAACCGGCGGTGTGGTTTCTTCTTTAGGGAAGGGCCTTGGCTCCGCCGCTCTTGGTGCTTTGCTTCAGGCACGTGGATATTCTGTCAGACTATGTAAGCTTGACCCTTATTTAAATGTTGACCCAGGCACAATGAGCCCGTTTCAGCATGGCGAAGTCTACGTGACCGATGATGGCGCAGAGGCTGACCTTGATTTAGGGCATTATGAGCGCTTCACAGGCCGTCCCGCTGTAAAAGGTGATAACATCACCACAGGGCGCATATATATGGAAGTGCTCAGCCGTGAGCGCCGTGGTGACTACCTTGGTGCGACGATCCAAGTCATTCCGCATATTACAGACCAAATCAAAGATTTTATCCGTGAAAAAGACGGCAGTGCTGATTTTGTGCTTTGTGAAATTGGCGGCACGGTCGGTGATATTGAAAGCTTGCCTTTCTTGGAAGCTATTCGCCAGTTTGGCAATGAAGTCGGGCGTGAGCGCTCTGCTTATATGCATGTGACATTGCTGCCTTATATCGCGGCGGCAGGGGAGCTTAAAACCAAACCAACGCAGCACAGCGTTAAAGAAATGATGAGCTACGGCATTCAGCCTGATATTTTGTTATGCCGTGCGGAGCGTGAAATTGATGATAGCGACCGTTATAAGATAGGCCTGTTCTGCAATATTCCAGATGAAAATGTTATTCCAGCATTGGACGTATCCACTATTTATGAAGTGCCGCTAAGCTATCATGCCGAAGGTCTAGATACGCAGGTACTTAAGCGTTTTAACTTGCCGCATGACGAAGAACCAGACTTAAGCGTTTGGGAAAACATCGTTAAATGCATCAAAACGCCAGAAAGCGTTGTTGAAATCGCCGTTGTCGGTAAATACACAAATTTGGCGGATAGCTATAAGTCTTTGAACGAAGCATTGGCACATGGCGGTATTGCGAATAACGTTAAAGTCAAAATTAAGTTCATTGAATCATCGGTTTTTGATAGCGGCGATAGCGACATCGTCGCTGCGCTTGGTGAGGTGCATGGCATTCTAGTGCCGGGCGGTTTTGGCGCGCGTGGCGCAGAAGGAAAAATCAAAGCGATTAAATTTGCCCGCGAACGTAAAATTCCTTATTTCGGCATTTGCTTTGGTATGCAAATGGCCGTGCTTGAAACGGCACGTAACTTGGCGGGCATAGAGGACGCGAACTCGACCGAGTTTGGCCCTTGCGATACCCCTGTCGTTGGCTTGATGACGGAATGGGATAAGGCCGGCGAAAAAGAACTTCGCGGCGTAGATGCTGATTTAGGTGGAACGATGCGTCTTGGTGCTTATGACGCCAAGCTTAATGAAGGTTCAAAGGCGCGTGATATTTATGGCGCCGATGTGATATCGGAACGTCATCGTCACCGTTATGAAGTAAATGTAAATTATAAAGAGGCGTTAGCGGCGGCGGGCTTAGTGTTTTCTGGTCTATCACCAGATGGCAGGTTACCTGAAATTGTAGAGCGCCCAGATCACCCTTGGTTTGTCGCGGTGCAGTTCCATCCAGAGCTTAAATCAAAGCCATTTGACCCACACCCCTTATTCGTTTCATTTGTCGGCGCCGCGATTAAGCAAAGCCGCTTAGTTTAGCTGCGCTTTGGCCATTTAGCAGCGAACAGCTTTACTGATGAGTGCGCTGGCATAGTTTTTCTGTATTGAGTTCGAGTGTATGTCAAAGCAGAGAGCTTCTAAGCATATAAAAGCGGTTTGCGTATAGACGACTTCAAAGAAAGGCGATTCTTCTTTGTTCTTCTTGAGCATTTCTCCGATATCTTGTGCATATTTATATGCGTCTTCTGGCGCGGTTCTCCAAAGGGCGAGCAGGCCTGTAAATAGATTCTCTGCATTTAGTGATAAAATTATGAATGGGTGATCCGCTTTGGCGAGTGTACGCTCCATTTTTAGCATGTTGACCATAAAGTCATAGTTTGCGGTTTTTTTATCGTTGATTTTATATGCATCACAATCCCAAAGACGTTCTTTTGCGCTGTCGAGCAGGCGTTTTAATGGCATTTGCTTAATAACGCTTTTGTTTTTAGGTGCGGCATCAAACAGATTGTTCATTTTTTTGATAAGTATATCCGCTTCGCGTTGTGATGCTGTTGTTATATACGTTGTAAGCTCGCTAATTGTGTTTGTGATGACGCAGTAATCAAAAATATGTTCTTCTAAGTAATGGGCGGTAAGCGCCAAAGTGACGTCAAGCGCGCCCTTTAGGCTGTCTATGCAATCGGCTTGGCTTTGTATCGCTTTTTTGCTTTTATCAAGCTGATTAATCTTGTGAAGATTTACTGTGTCTTTGCTATGTTGCATGTTTCGTTCCGCCTAAAAGTTAATGAAAACTTAATCTTTATTTAACATAATGTTAATTTTATTTATGCTTTATTGCAAGTGTTTTCTCAAAATCAATATAATTCAATATGTTAACGGGGGCTTGCGCTGCGGTGTATCGGCATTGATAAGGCGCCGCTATAAAATCTATATGACATTTGAGCAAGAATGGATTATCTTTGCAGGGTTTGAAACGTATAATAATGATGGCGAAGTAATGTCTGTAGTAAAAATCCAAAATCTTGAAGTCTCCAATAACCTGCCTTTTGTTTTATTTGGGGGGCTGAATGTTTTAGAGGACGAGACCACCACTTTGAAGGCGGTTGAAGTCTATAAAACCATTACTGATAAGCTGGGCATTCCCTTTGTGTTTAAAGCAAGCTTTGATAAAGCGAACCGCTCGAGCATCTATAGCTATCGTGGTGTGGGGATGGATGAGGGGCTTAAAATTTTCGCCAAAGTGAAGGCTGAATTTGATAATGTGCCGATCATAACGGATGTCCATGAACAGTATCAATGCGCGCCCGTTGCCGATGTTGTGGATGTTATTCAATTGCCAGCATTTTTGGCGCGCCAGACGGATTTAGTTAAGGCGATGGCTGATACTGGCGCGGTCATAAACATTAAAAAGCCACAGTTTTTATCGCCATATCAAGTGGCCAATATTGTTGAAAAATTCAGAGAATGCGGCAATGATCAATTGATTTTATGTGAGCGCGGTTACGCGCTTGGCTATGATAATTTGGTCGTAGACCCAATGGGTTTTGGCGTGATGAAGGAAGCCACAAATAATACACCGATTATTTGTGACACCGTACATGCATCGCAAATGCGCCTGCCAGGCTCAGAAGCATCAGGCGGCCGCCGTAACCTTGTTCCTGACCTTACGCGCGCTGTGATGGCGATTGGTCTTGCAGGGCTGTTTATTGAGGCGTATGAAATTCCAGATCAAGCAAAATGCGATGGACCATCAGCGCTGCCATTTGACAAGTTAGAAGAGTACCTCGCACAGGCCAAAGCGGTCGATGACCTTGTTAAGTCAATGGACCTAGTGCAAATTAATTAATTTAAATCAGCCGCTATGCGGGTAATAGAACAAAGAAATAAGGATTATTTTATGACTGCAATTATTGATATTCACGCAAGACAGATTCTAGACAGCCGCGGCAACCCAACTGTAGAAGTTGATGTTATATTAGAAAGCGGCGCAATGGGGCGTGCGGCAGTGCCGTCTGGCGCGTCAACTGGTGCGCATGAAGCTGTTGAGTTGCGTGATGGACGCAAAGATTATTATGGCGGTAAATCTGTTGAGAAGGCTGTGGCCTTTGTGAATACAGAATTGCTCGAAGCGCTTATCGGCCTCGATGCAGAAGAGCAACTTTATATTGACCAGTTAATGTGTGACATAGACGGCACGCCAAATAAGGCGCGCCTGGGTGCAAACGCAATTTTGGGCGTATCTTTGGCGATCGCAAAGGCAATGGCAAATGAAGTCGATATGCCGCTATACCGTTATATTGGCGGTGTTAAGTCGTCACTGATGCCCGTGCCGATGATGAATATTATCAATGGCGGCGAGCATGCTGATAACCCAGTTGATATTCAAGAATTTATGATTATGCCGATTAGCGCCGATAGTATCGCGACCGCTGTACGTATGGGGTCAGAAGTTTTTCATGCACTGAAAAAAGAGCTGTCTAGTAATGGTCTTAATACGAATGTTGGCGATGAAGGCGGCTTTGCGCCTGAGGTGAAGTCATCTGACGAGGCGCTTCAATATATAATGAAAGCCATTGAGGCTGCGGGGTATGTACCGGGTGAAGATATTGTTTTGGCGTTAGATGCGGCGTCTTCTGAATTTTATGAAGACGGTAAATATCACCTGAAAGGTGAGGGCAAAGTCTTAACATCATCTGAGATGGTATCTTACTATGCGGATTTATGTGCGCGTTACCCTATTGTGTCAATCGAAGATGGCTTAGATGAAGATGACTGGGTGGGCTGGGTTTCACTAACGGATGTGCTTGGAGAGACTGTACAGCTTGTTGGGGACGATTTGTTTGTTACCAACCCCGAGCGTCTTGCGCAAGGCATTGATATGGGCGCGGCGAATGCGATTTTGATTAAGGTCAATCAGATCGGTACGCTTTCCGAAACGCTTGAAGCCATCGAGATGGCGCAAAAGGCAGGGTTCGGCGTGGTTATTTCTCATCGTTCAGGTGAAACTGAGGACGCAACGATTGCTGATTTGGCTGTTGCTGTTAATGCGGGTCAAATTAAAACAGGGTCGCTGTCACGTTCTGACCGCGTTGCGAAGTATAATCAACTTATCCGTATCGAAGAAGAGCTCGGCCCTGTGGCACGTTTTTCTGGTCGTAACTTCATGCGCGGTGGTAAGGTATTAAGTAAGGCTAAATCTAAGGCGGCTTAATATAGGGGGCGGCGCTCCCGTAAACCGGAGGCTTCATGCGCGGATATATCTATATGATTATTGCTGCATTGTTAATGTGGCTACCGACGTTTGCTCAACGTTATGAGGGACATACGGGCAAGACTCTTGTTGCCTATAAAATGGCGCATGGTAATTATTTTGAAAGCGCTGTTGTTTATATTGTAGCGCATGGCGCAATGGGTGCGACTGGTTTTGTGCAGGGGGATCAGTTTGATGTCGATACCGCCAAGGCTTTAAATACTGTCCCTAATAAATTGCGTGAAGCGGGGCTGCCGATATTTAAAGGCGGGCCTGTTGGGCTTGATGCAACGTTCTTTGTCCTTGAGCAATTGGACGCGCCGATTGTTGAAGATGAATCGTCTGGTAATGCGCAGGCAAAGAAAAAGTCTAAGAAAAAGAAAGCCGCTACTGCCCCATCATGGAAGGTTTATGATTTTCTATCGACACCGGAGGAAAGCAAAGACACGTTTATTGATGATATTATAAGTTCATATGAGGCGGATGATACGCCGCGCTATGTGCTGTTTGTTGGTTATGCTGGCTGGGCGCCAACGCAGCTTGAATTTGAAATTTGGCGTGGATCTTGGCTGGTCTTGGACAGCCTTGATGCCGCTGTCTCTGCAGCGAGTTTTTCGCCAGCAGATTCGATTTGGCTGGATGCTTTTAAGAAGGCAGCAAAAAACAGTGAAAAAAAGCTGGGGAAAATTTATTAAACAATTTGAGTCCTTTAGATAACTATGTTCTCATTCTGTTCTCAATAACCGATTGAATCTAAAGCATTTTTTGTTTGACAGATATGATTCGTTTGTGATTCTATAGAGTTATGAGTAGTTATAAAACACATAGAATCTTAAGGGGCCGAAACGGAATATTATTTTTCCTCGCCGCTTTATGTGTTTATTTCTCTTACTTTAGCCTCTTCGGGGAGCGTTCTTTTTCTCGTCTGCAATCTTTGGAAAACCAAGTATATAAAGTTGAACAAGAGCTCGCCTCATATCAAGGTGATGTTGCTGAGCTTAATGCGCGGGTTCAGGCTTTACGTCCGGGTGCGGTTGATAAAGACTTGTTAGAGGAGCGCGTACGTTACATGCTTGGTTACCGCGCTGCTGATGAGTGGGACGTGCTTTAGCTGTAGCGCCAAAGTCTTAGTCTTTGCTAAGCTTTTGTTATTCTCAATTTTTTCAAATTTATGTTGTGAATCAGCATGTTGCATCGCAGCAATTCCTGTTTTTTTACTGGATTATTAAAATGAAATGGTGTATCCATCCAATTCAAATTATATGTTTGCGCTAAACGGAGTTGTGTAGTGGGTGCTAAATCAAAAAAGACGAATTCAAAAGTAAAGGCTGTATCTAATGTGCAGCCGGACCCTTCACCAGAGGAGCTGAAAAAGCTGTATCGTGAGATGCTGCTTATTCGTCGCTTTGAGGAAAAGGCTGGTCAGCTTTACGGTATGGGCTTAATTGGTGGTTTCTGCCACCTTTATATTGGTCAAGAAGCTGTTGTTACGGGCATTACGTCTGTGCAAGAGCCGCAGGATACGGTGATTACGACATATCGTGACCACGGTCATATGTTGGCCTGTGGTATGGAGGCAAGGGGCGTGATGGCTGAGCTTACTGGTCGCGAAGGCGGTTATTCGCGCGGTAAAGGTGGTTCTATGCATATGTTTTCGCAAAAAGCAGGCTTTTACGGCGGGCACGGCATTGTTGGCGCATCTTTTGCGCTTGGTACGGGGTTGGCGTTCTCTCATAAATATAAAGTCGATGGCGGCGTTTGCGTTGCCTATTGCGGCGATGGCAGTGCGAACCAAGGCCAAGTTGCTGAATGCTACAACATGGCAGCCCTTTGGGATTTGCCGATCTTATACGTGATTGAAAATAACCGTTACGGCATGGGGACGTCAACGAAACGTCATGCGGCGGGTGAGCTGTATAAGCGCGGCGAAGGTTACGGTATCCCTGGTGAGCAAGTTGATGGGCAAGATATTTTTGCAGTTCAGGCTGCGGCGCGTCAAGCGCTTGATCATGTCCGTACAGGCAATGGGCCGTATATTCTCGAAGTTATGACTTATCGTTACCGTGGACATTCAATGTCTGATCCTGCGAATTACCGTAGCAAGGATGAGGTCAATAAGTATAAAACGGACCATGACCCTATTCAGGCCGTCAAGAATATGATGAGTGAAAACGGGGTCGAAGAAGCTGAAGTTAAAGCGATAGATAAAGATATTAAAGCTATCGTAAATGACGCGGCAGAGTTTGCTAAGGAATCACCGGAGCTTCCTGCGGATGACCTTTGGACTGACATCCTTGTGCCGATTGAAGAATAAAATATAACATTAAATCAGATTATTAGCGGAGTTAATTAAGATGGCCATTGAAGTATTGATGCCGGCTCTATCACCAACGATGACAGAAGGTAACCTTGCGCGTTGGATCAAAAAGGAAGGTGACAGCGTCGAAGCAGGCGATGTCATTGCCGAAATTGAAACAGATAAAGCCACAATGGAAGTTGAAGCCGTTGATGAAGGCGTTATCGGCAAGATTGTTGTCGCAGAAGGCACAGAAGCCGTCGCAGTAAATTCTGTGATTGCCGTGTTATTGGAAGAGGGCGAAGATGCGAGTGCATTAGAAAATCTCGCTCCCGCGGTGCCAACTGAAAACAAAGAAGCCGCAGCAAGCAGCGAAGAAACGCCCTCAGCCCCAGTGCAGGGTGACGTGGTTTCAGGCGCAGCAGGCGCTGCCGTGAAAAATCGTGATATTTTATACGCTCAAGGCGCTGTTGTTGAGCCACCAGTGTTTGATGAATCGTCTTATTTTACTGACACCGTGAACCAAACTGTTCGTGAAGCACTGCGTGATGCAATGGCAGAAGAAATGCGTAAAGATGATAACGTTTACCTTATGGGTGAAGAAGTCGCGGAATATAATGGTGCATATAAGGTCTCTCAAGGTTTGCTTGATGAGTTTGGTGCAAAACGCGTAATTGATACGCCGATTACTGAACATGGTTTTGCGGGCATAGCGACAGGCTCTGCCTTTACTGGGCTAAAGCCAATTGTTGAATTTATGACGATGAACTTTGCCATGCAGGCGATTGACCACATTATTAACTCAGCGGCAAAAACATTATATATGGCAGGCGGTCAGCTTGGCTGTCCTATCGTTTTCCGTGGCCCTAACGGCGCGGCAACACGCGTCGGCGCACAGCATTCTCAGTGTTATGCGTCATGGTATGCACATGTCCCGGGTTTGAAAGTCGTTGCGCCTTGGTCGGCATCGGATGCGAAGGGTTTGATGAAGGCCGCTATTCGTGACCCGAACCCTGTGATTATCCTTGAAAACGAAATGATGTACGGTAAAAGCTTTGACGTACCAACGGATGAAGATTACGTGATCCCGATAGGGCGCGCAAAAATTGAACGTGAAGGCAGTGATGTGACGATCGTTGCATTCTCTATCATGGTTGGCAAGGCTATGGAAGCGGCAGAGAAGCTCGCTGAGCAGGGCATTGATGCTGAAGTCATCAATTTACGTTCAGTGCGTCCGCTTGACCGCTGGACGATCCTCGAGAGCGTGAAGAAGACAAACCGTATCGTAACACTTGAAGAAGGCTGGCCTTTTGCAGGTATTGGCGCAGAAATCGCGGCTTTATGCGGCGAACATGCGTTTGATTATATGGATGCACCAGTTGTCCGTGTGTGCGGCGCTGATGTGCCTATGCCATACGCCAACAACCTAGAGCAGCTTGCTTTGCCACAAATTGACGAAATTGTGCAGGCCGCCAAAAAAGTGTGTTACCAAGACTAGTCGCATTACAGTAATAGAGAGACGAAGATATGCCTATTGAAGTTCTTATGCCTGCATTATCACCAACAATGACCGAAGGTACTTTGGCGCGTTGGATTAAAAAAGAAGGCGACCTGGTTGAAGCCGGTGACGTCATCGCCGAGATTGAAACCGATAAAGCAACAATGGAAGTTGAGGCTGTCGATGAAGGCAAGCTAGCTAAAATTCTTGTCGAAGCTGGCAGCGAAAATGTCCCCGTGAATGCGGCAATTGCTGTTTTACTTGAAGATGGTGAAGATGATAGCGCCGCAGATGGCTTTACATCCGCGGGTAGCGTGGCTGTTGCCCCTGCTGAAAAGGCTCCAGAAGAAACAAAAGCGGCTGAACCTGCTGCAGCGCCAGTAAAGGTGGCGTCACCGGAAGCGCCAATGCCAACAACTGGGCGTGTGTTCTCATCACCATTAGCACGACGTTTGGCGAAAGACGCTGGCATTGATCTTGCTGCTATTAAAGGCACAGGTCCAAAAGGCCGTGTAGTAAAAGCAGACGTTCTTAAAGCAAAAGAGCAGGGCGTTTCAGGTGCATCTAAACCAGCGCAGCAACCTTCGCTGCAAGCGGCCACAGGACAAGCTTACGACGTGGACACAAAAATGAATATGTTCGCGATGCCGTATAAAGAATTGCCAGTAAATAATATTCAAAAAATTACCGCGAAACGTTTGCTAGAATCAAAGACAACCGTTCCGCATTTCTATCTAACGATGGAAATTCAGCTTGATAACTTACTTGCTGCGCGTAAGGACATGAATGATAAAGCAAATGGCGCTTATAAACTATCCGTTAATGATTTTATTGTGAAGGCATCAGCAATGGCGCTTAAGGCATATCCTGCATGTAACGTATCTTGGCAGGGCAGCTCCATTCATCAATTTTTGCATTCTGATATTTCAGTTGCCGTGGCAACGCCAAACGGCTTAATTACGCCGATTGTTAAGGCGGCAGAAAGCAAGGGCCTTGCTGAAATTTCAGCTGAAGTTAAAGAGCTCGCAGGGCGCGCCCGTGAAGGCAAATTGAAACCAGAAGAGTTTCAGGGCGGTTCATTCTCAATTTCTAACCTCGGCATGTTCGGTGTGAGCGAATTTTCTGCGATTATCAACCCGCCACAAGCCTGCATTTTGGCTATTGGCGCGGGCGTGCAGCAGCCCGTCGTTAAAAACGGCCAAATCGAAATCGGCACAGTGATGAAAGCCACGCTTTCCACCGACCACCGCGCGGTAGACGGCGCAGTAGGTGCCGCATTCTTGAAGATCCTGAAAGATTATATTGAGAACCCAGTTTCAATGCTGCTTTAAAATATTTATGATTTAGAAAAAGGCTTACATTATTTTGTAAGCCTTTTTTTTATGTTTATGACACTGAACATGTGTCGCGCTGCAAATACTGTGAAATGCTACAACAGCTTTAAAATTTGTTGATGCGAATCTGCGTTAATTTGTTTGACTTCATCAATGCGGTTTATGATTTCGTTGTAATGGGCTTTGCTCTGCTCGATAATTGGTTGTAGCTTAGGGGCAGAGATCCTTGTTTGAATGTTATTGCCTGTTTCTTCTAGTTGTTGAGATTTTTGTGTAAACAATGCACCTAGATGCTGTTTTTCAGTGCAGATAACTTCAGGTGCCATTCTGAAGCTGTTTATGAAGCATACGGCGTGCTGTGGTGCTGGGGTGTCGATCATAAATAGTTTGGCATGTGCTAATGTACGTGCCGATGTGTCGACTAGGGCTTCAAATTTTATACCGTTTTGCTCTACTTTTGCTGTGAAGTTCTTGCGGATGTGCGTGTCTACGGCGTTGCCAAGACGCATGATCATTGAATCTGCGTTAAGTGGCAAGTCTTGTGCGCGCTGTGATGCTTGCGCTGTATTGACTGCGCTAAACGCAAAGCAAAGTGCAAAAATATAGTGTTTCATTATGTGTCCCCAAAGTCTCAAAATTTTTAGTCTGCTGTTTATATCCTTGCGGTTGTTTATTGTCAATACGGTGTTGTATTGAGGTTGTATACAGTGCGTTATTAAATAACAGAGCCATGAAAATTGTGGATCGGTCGAAGATAGTTTTTTACTTTTGGGGCGGTGTTTTGCTACTCTTAGCGAAATCAAAAAAAATATTTGTTGGGGAGTAGCTTCTATGCGCGTCGAATTAGCCGGTGGATTAGGAATTGGTAAATCGACTTTATGTCGTGCGCTGGAGCGCATGGGCTTTAATTGCATATACGAAAACCTTGATAACAACCTGTTTTTACAGGATGCTTTTATTGATCCAGCAAAGTTTCGTTTCCCTTCGCAAATGTGGTTTGCGTTGACTAAATTTCACGAATTAAATAAATTCTATAGCGATGATCGGATTAATGTACTCGACCAAGCCATATTAAACGTGTTGGCCTATACCAACTTGTTCTTTGGCGACGAAGACCCTGAGGGGCTGCGTTTGGTGCAGGATACGTTTGCTCACCTTGAACATACAATGGGTAAGCCCGACTTGATTATTCATTTGGAATGTTCACCAGAGGTGCAAATGGAGCGTATTTCAGGGCGCGGCCGCAGCCATGAAAAAGCGATTGAGATGGATTACCTTGTCGCGCTTCATGATGAAATCAACCGCCTGATGGATGTCGCGCGCGCAGAAGGGCAGGAGGTTCTAGTCATTGATACTGAGAAGGTCAATATTGACGAACATAAAATTTTCGCCGCAGACCTCGCGCGCCAAGTTGCGGATCAGTTTGATATAAACATTCAGCATTACATGAATAAATTTGTCTCAGAACAAAAACGCCACGGCGCACAGTTGCCGTTAGATAATGCAAACGCTGCTTAAAAAAACTCCTTAATGTTATGTTAATAGCTACTCTCGTATAATCGTTGGAATGGATTATAAATACAAATAGGGCGGCAACCACGATGGGTAACATTATTGAACGCATGTCTGCGTTATCAGATCTCAGCGAAAGCGATGTTAAGCAAAAAATTGATGATATACGGCATTTGCGGGTTAACCCTGCAGATGACCCTGAGTTTATGGATGTGGCGAAGCAGGCATATAAAGAGATTGCGCCCGTCAGCCTTGCGCGTATGGAGTTTGATAAAAGCCGGCTTGGCCTAGATGGGGATCAAGGCGCTAATTTTATCGGTCGTAAAATCGTTAAAGGATTAGATGACATAGACAAATTACAGGATATGCGTGAGGAGTTTATAGCAAGCCAAGAGCAAGCTGCGCCAGATTTACCTGATGCTTCAGTGGCCGTTACACAGCCAGAGGCTGAAGTATCATATGCAGGGCCGACAGAGATGTTGCAAGACCCCGCAATGGCAGACAGAATTAAAGCGGCTATGGATGATGTCGCGACGCAAATGGATGGTCGCGGCGTAACCGCTGGAGATTTGATCCTCTATAGCTATAATGGAGAAATGTCGTCAGCCGCTGAAGTTGTCGAGGCCGCTGACCTTAATATAGATCAGGTCGATAATATACTGGCTGATGCGCTAAGAGCGCAAGGTGTGCCAGAAGATCAAATTGATATGGCGCGTACAGCCATGGCACGTATTGACTATGAAGGTGTGCCAGAAAACGGAGTGTCTACAAATAACCTGTCGGCTCAGGGCGCAGAAAATACATCACAGCAATGGGCGGATGCACGCGAGCAATATCTTGACGATCTAGGCAATGGAGATATTCACACAGGTCTTGCTGTTGATGAACTTGACGTTCCCGCAGAGGATGAGCTGGACGAATTTGAAGCCTTTAAACAGCAAACTGCCGATGAGTTTGCTGCGTTTGAAGCTGAATCACAAGCAGAATTTGAGGCTTTTAAGGGCTCTATGAATGCTACCGAGCGGCAACCTATTGAAAATGAAGTGCAGCAGCCGCAAATTTCTGTAAAGGGAATGGATATGTAGCTTTAGGGCTGCACGTTAAACAGTTTCTTCCATAATGGGTGGTTTGCCATTACGGCATTTTCGAATGACAATGATGTATCATAAACATTTATAACGCGCAGATTATCATGGTGGTTATAGTTTCTTGTTATGACCTCTTTCGCTTATGTCAATAGAGAGCAGAAAAATGATGATGCTTATTGATCGCTGCAGCGTTTTAGGCCATAAAGAGCAGTGATTTTTATCTATTTAGAGGGACGATAATAATATGGCTGATAAATCTTTTGACGTAGTGGTAATTGGCGGCGGGCCGGGTGGTTACGTGGCGGCAATTCGTGCGGCGCAGCTTGGTATGAAGGTTGCTGTTGTCGAAGCAAATCACCTTGGTGGCATCTGCCTCAACTGGGGCTGTATACCGACTAAGGCGTTGTTACGTTGCGCTGAAATGTATCAAAACATGAAGCATGCAGAAGATTTTGGCCTGAAAATAGAAGGCAAAGTGTCGTTTGATTTGAAAAAAATTGTTGAACGCTCTCGCGGCGTATCTAAGCAGCTTTCGGGCGGTATTGGGCATTTGCTGAAAAAGAACAAGGTCACAGTTTTTGACGCATATGGCAAGCTTGGTGGCAAAGGTAAAGTCACCGTAGAAAAAGACGGCAAAAAGATTGATGAACTAAGCGCGAAGCATATTATTGTCGCAACCGGCGCTCGTGCGCGCGTTTTGCCAGGATTAGAGCCTGATGGTAAATTCGTTTGGTCATATAAAGAAGCGATGATCCCAGAAGATATGCCGAAAAAGCTTTTGGTTATCGGCTCTGGCGCGATTGGCATTGAATTTGCGAGTTTTTACAATACGTTTGATGTTGATGTAACGGTTGTTGAACTGTTAGATCGCGTTGTTCCTGTTGAAGACGAAGAGATTTCAGCAATTGTTGGTAAGTCCCTTAAAAAACAAGGCATGAAGATTCTTACGGGCGCGAAAGTGACCAAAATTGAAAAAAGCAAAGACGATGTAACCGCCCATATCGAAGGTAAAGACGGCAAAGTGACGACGGAGAAGTTTGACCGCATCATTAGCGCCGTTGGCATTGTTGGCAATGTAGAAAATATCGGCCTAGAAAACACTAAAATCAAGCTCGATCGCGGGCATATTAAAGTTGATGGTTACTTGCAGACGGATGAGCCGAATGTCTATGCGGTTGGTGATGTCGTGTCGCCGCCTTGGCTTGCGCATAAAGCGTCGCATGAGGGCATTATCTGCGTTGAGAAGATAGCAGGTTTGAAAAACGTCCACCCAATGGCAGCTGAGAACATTCCTGCTTGCACATATTGTCACCCACAGGTGGCATCCATCGGTTTCACCGAAGCGCAATGTAAAGAGAAGGGCTTGAAAGTTAAAATCGGACGTTTCCCATTCATTGGTAACGGTAAAGCGATTGCGATGGGTGAGGCCGAAGGCTTAATCAAGACTATTTTTGATGCGAAAACGGGTGAATTACTAGGCGCGCATATGGTCGGCGCAGAAGTGACGGAGCTTATTCAAGGGTTCTCAATCGCGAAGACGCTAGAGACCACAGAAGAAGATCTGATGCATACGGTTTTCCCGCATCCCACTTTGTCAGAAATGATGCATGAATCAGTGCTTGATGCATATGACCGTGCAATACATTTTTAGGCTTTAAATTGCGATAAATGATTTTTTAGGAAAGGCTGTGCGTGAGCATGGCCTTTGCTGTATCTAGGCGCTGTTTTTGTGAGTAGACAAGTTTGTCACTGCCAAGGGCCTCAACTGCATCCATCAGTTCAGAGTGTTTGTTGATGTTTACAAAGCCTGATGGTTGATAGGCGCTTTCTGGGGCTTGCTTTAAATATGCTGCGCGGCTGTTTTCATCGCTTGTGCCGCTAATTTTATCAAAGGCGTGGACGAGGTCTAGGGATTCTGATGTCGTTAAGTTAACGAGTTTGAAGATAAGGCGCGTGTCGAGGTGGTCTTTGTCTGTGAATTCTTCTAGGGTTAAGCGGTGGCTGGTGAGGCCGCGATCCGCAATCATTACTTGGTTGTAAAACGGGCTATCTTTCTTTGGTAGGCGGGATGCTACGCAATCAATCGGTTTTTGTATGAAAAAATTTGTCCATGTTTTGAATGTATCTTTTAAGCTGTTTAACATTTTTGCCCCTTATTGTGACCCAGTAACTCTGTTTGGTGGTGCTTTTTGTAATTATAACTCTTGCTAGGTGTAGTTTTAGCAAGTTTATTATGTCAAGTCAAGTAAAGTTAAAACAGAACGTAATTGGCACATTAAACCGTAGAAATGTTGAAATGAATATGCTAAACCCTAACTACGGATTAGGAAGATGAGACATGACATATAATGAAGAGCTATTAAAGCGCGATAAGCGCCATCCTGAGAAACAAAAGAATCCAGATCGTCCAATGGGGAAGAAGCCTGACTGGATACGCGTGAAAGCGCCTCAGGGAAAGACATTTCACGAAACCCGTGAGATTATGAAGTCTTTGAATCTGACGACGGTCTGCGAAGAGGCGGGCTGCCCGAATATTGGCGAATGCTGGGATAAAAAACACGCAACACTGATGGTGATGGGTGAAGTCTGTACGCGCGCATGCGCATTTTGTAACATAGCAACAGGCAAGCCAAATGAGCTTGATAAAATGGAGCCGCTGCGCGTTGGCGTCGCTGTGTCTAAAATGGGCCTGAACCATGTTGTGATTACGTCGGTGGACCGTGATGATTTGGATGATGGCGGCGCGGCGCATTGGCGCAAAACGATTGAAGCGATACGTTTTAAGGCGCCAAATACAACGATTGAGATCCTTACTGGCGATTTTAAGGGGGATATTGACGCGATTGACCACGTTATTGACGCAAAACCGGACGTTTTCAATCATAACCTTGAAACGGTGCCTGCTTTATACCCAACAATTCGCCCTGGGGCGCGTTATTTCCGCTCTTTGCGTTTGTTAGAGCGTGTTAAAGATGTCGCGCCAGACATTTTCACCAAGTCAGGCTTAATGGTTGGTCTTGGGGAAACGGCAGCGCAAGTAGGACAGGTTATGGATGATATGCGTGCCGCAAAAATTGATTTCATTACAATTGGACAATATTTGCAACCAACGCCAAAACATGCGCCGGTTGACCGTTTTTGGACACCTGAAGAGTTTGTTAAGTTAGAGCGCATGGCAAAAGCCAAAGGCTTTTTAATGGTATCAGCTACACCGCTTACGCGCTCATCTTACCATGCGGATGCGGACTTTGAAAAACTACGTGCTGCTCGTGCACGTAAAGTTGCCGCGGGACAGTAAATTAGCCTATAAATAAGAGTATCTGCTTCGATGATTATTATTGATAATAAAGACCTGATTTTAGAAATGTTGCCTAATGTGAATGATGCGGTGGGCATATATAACTTTGCCTTAACATTAGAATCGACAGGTGGTTACGATTCATTTCAAGAGGCGCATGATAACGTCGATGGAAAAGATAAAAGCCTGACGGATATTCGTATGGAGCTTTATTTTGCAGCAAAAACCTATGACGCGATTAAGGTCGAAGAGCATGTTGAGGTGTATCAATCTTATTATGATGCATTGGTTGCAAAGATTAAGTCAGGTGATGTCGCTTAGTAAAGCGACTTTACGCCCACCGCCTTAATAAACTGAAAGCACCCCTAACAATGCCAACCCACGCCGAAGAACGTATCTTACCTTATAGTTGCGAAGAGCTTTATAATATGGTTGCTGATATCGAGGCATACCCGAAGTTTCTGCCGTGGTGTGTGGCTTGTCGTATAACAGGCAGCAAAGAAACGGAAATTAATGCTGATTTGGTCATTGGTTACAAAATGGTACGCGAGAAATTCTCTTCACGGGTAACATTAGACCCTTATAAAGTGATTCATGTCGAGTATCTGTCGGGGCCAATGAAATATTTATCAAATTTCTGGAAATTCTACCCAGAAGAGGGCGGAAAGTCTTGTAAGATTGATTTTTATGTCGATTTTGAGTTTAAAAACCCATTTTTACAAAAAACCATCAATCTATTTTTCCATGAAGCTGTGAAGCGTATGGTTAATGCGTTTTCTGCCCGCGCCGAAGAACTTTACGGTAAGCGTTAGGCACAAAAAAACGCCGCAAAGCCGTCGCGACGTTTTATAATTTATATAAATATGAACCTTATGCTTTAGGACCCCATAATGGCTGATTAGATTGTGGTTTTATATCAATCTTCGGTGCGTTTTGCATTGCATTCAAATATGGGTTACTTGTTGCCGTGATTTCACGTGCCTTAAGGTGGTCAACAAGGTCTTGAACGGCGTTTTTAATATCAACGTCAACGTTGCCTACGGCATTGGCGAAGATTTGCACTGTCTTAACTTTGTCTTGTAAGCTGTCGATGTCTAAGCTTTTTACAGTAGGAACATTATTTTGTGTAATGTTTGCTTGTTCAGCAGCGATAACAAAATCTTGTGCGGCTTTGTAAAATGGGCCAGTGATGCGGGCGTCGGTTTTCATTGCGCCGTGAAGGGCAAGTTTAGAAAAGTCTTTTATTGCGGTTTGAAAGTGAGTTGTTAATAACATTTTATCTCTCCATTAAAAGTAAGGTTGCGCTCTTATATACTATGTAAATTGATTATGCAAGTCTAATATACAAAAAAATAAAACTTTATACCGTGTCACCGATAAGTAGGGAGATTGGTTTAAACGTTTTGCGATGATGTATCGTTATGCCATTCTGATCAATGGCCTCTAAATGTGCTTTTGTACCGTAACCTGCGTTACTATCCCATGCATATTCAGGGTGCTGTGCGTGCAGTTCTAACATATGGCTGTCGCGGCTGACTTTAGCAATAATTGACGCGGCGGCGATCGAAAGCGATTTGCTATCGCCCTTAACAACCGTAATTTCATTGCAGCTGAGTTCAGCTTTTTTATTGCCATCAATGAGGGCATGATCCATCTTCATGCCCATATCATCATAGGCGCGGCGCATTGCGAGCAGGCTGGCTTGCAGTATGTTGATGTCGTCAATTTCTTCAATTGTGGCATTGCCAATGCCCCATTTACATGTTTGTTGGATCAGCGGGAACAGCATTTCGCGTTTCTTTTGCGTCAGTTTCTTGCTGTCGGTGACAATTTGCCAGAAATCTTGCTGGCGGACATCTTCGGGAATATAAACACACGCAGCGGTCACTGGGCCGACTAATGGCCCGCGTCCAACTTCATCAAGACCGCAAATTAAGCCTGATAGGCTATTTTCAATTTCTAAGTTAGCCATTTATTTTGTCTTTCATGAATTTGCTGAAATCTTCTCCGCTATAGCAATCATATATGGCTGTGGTGACTGGCGGCATACCTTCTGTGAAACGGTAATGTACGGTGGGAATGCCGGCTGCTATGGCAGATTGGGCGCCTTTTGGGTCGTCTTCTATCGCAATCGTATCTGTAGCAGTTAAGTCTAGTTTTTTGAGGGCAACTAGATATGGCTCGGGGTGGGGTTTACGCTCTGTATAGTCATTGCGTGTCAGGATCATGTCAAAATAGTCCATAAGCCCTTTGGCCTTTATCCCAGCCATTACGGATTCTTCACGGCCATTTGAAACGATGGCTTGCTTTATGCCCTTGGCTTTGGCGGCTTTTAGTACATCTTCAACGCCATCACGAACTTGAAGGGTTTGGATGTTATCTTGATACCATGCGTCAATATCGGCGATATATTGGTCCTGCGTGCTGTCAATTTCAAATGCTCCAGAGAGAATCTCCCAGTTTTGAAAGCTGTTATTGCTATATATGGTTGGCTTGAATCGCTTATCCAGATCAATGCCGTAACGCTTTAATACGGCGACATGCTTGGCGAAGTGCAATTCTGCGGTTTTGATGATTGTGTTGTCACAATCCCATAAGATAGCTTTGATCATTATTGTTCTTTTTTGATTGTGGTTACTGTAACGTTTTCTAATGCGGCGGCATCATCATCACGCAATAGGGCAAGGCCGAGAGTGCCTACTTTACTGCGCATAATGCCAGCTGTGCCAAGCTTTTCGCCATTTTCAGGCAGGTTATCACCCTCAACAATGTGAAGGTGCTTCTTGCCGCTTTTGCGGTAACGCATACGGGCGGTCAGCTCTTGACCGATATAGCAGCCTTTTTTCCAGTCAATGCCGTTGCATTTGTTGATGTGAAGCTCATCAGCTGTACTGCGTTCAAGCTCTGCGTCTTGTTCGCCATCGAACACACCAAGCGAGATACGTTTTTTATGCCAGAGATCAATATCACTGTGCTGTGCATTTTCTGACGCTTGATAAAGGCGGTAGCCGAGTGCGCTGTGGCGTGGGTCAGCGAAGTCGCCACTCTCAAAACTGGCATAGACAGCTTTATCCGTCAGAATTGCGCACTGAACATCTGCACGCATTTTATAAAGGTCTAAGCGGTCAATTAAGCTTTCTGCGCGCGTTGTGTCGATGTAATAAGTGCCTGCATCGTCTTTAAAAATAATAAAATCGAACAGGTAACGCCCTTGCGGGGTAAACAAACAACTATAAATTGCGGGCTGCGTATCAAGCAGGTTAATGTCCTGCGATAAGATGCGCTGTAGCAAAGTCGCAACGTCATCACCACGTAATTGTATAAGCTGCCGATTTGGAAAAGCAAAAATTTGCATATTTTATAAATCTTGTATATTTCTAAGCTGATTAATTTATCGTTACTATAGTCATAGCAAAGAAACGACCATGAAAAAACAAATATTGTTCATTACATCCACGCGAATTGGGGATGCTGTGCTTTCAACGGGCATTTTGAGCCACATTCACGCCGCATATCAAGGCGCAGAGGTCACTATTGTTTGTGGGCCGCTATGTACAACTTTGTTTGAAGGTTATCCAAACTTAAAAGAGATCATTGCCCTAAAAAAAGAAAAGCGCAACATGCATTGGGTGAAGCTTTGGGGCAAGGTTGTCGGCACGAAGTGGGATATGGTGATTGATTTGCGTGACAGCGCGGTCTCACGGCTTATACGTGCCAAAACACGCCATATTGCGAGCCGACAAATTGACAAGCAAGCACATAAGGTTGAGCAAGCGGCAGAGCTTATTGGGCAAATCCATAAAATTCCTGCGCCGAAATTGTGGTTCACACCTGCTCAGCTTGATAAAGCAAAGTCCTTTTTAGGTGATGATAAGCGCCCTGTGCTTGCCATAGGCCCAACTGCAAACTGGATTGGCAAGACATGGCCGAAAGAACGCTTTGTCGCATTAATAGAGAGGCTTGTCCTAAATGATGGCGCGCCGCTAAAAGGTCACCGCATCGCAATTATTGCCGCGCCAGGGGAGGAAGTTGACGCCACATTTGTTCTTAACGCATTGCCAGATGATAGCGCGATTAATGTGATTGCCAAGACAAGCCCCGGTGAAGCGGCGGCGCTGTTATCGCTTTGTGCTTATTATATAGGGAATGATTCCGGCTTAATGCATTGCGCGGCGGCGTGCGGCGTTAAAACCTTTGGGCTTTTCGGTCCAAGTTGGCCGCATCTTTACAGCCCATGGGGGGGGCACTGCGCCCATATCGCGACGGCGAAGGGTTTTGCTGAGCTTATAGATTATAATGGCTATAGCGCGAAATCCCTTAAACACAGCTTGATGAGCAGTCTTGATACAGATAGCGTCTATCGGGGCGTTGTTGGTTTAATAAAATAAAGACAATACAGTTTGTTTATTGATGCGCGTAAAAATATCTTGCTAATGTTATGTTATAACGTTATAACGCTATCCATAATTTCAACTCATGTGAGGCCATATGCAAGAAACTAATTGCTGCTGCAAACATAGTAACAAAAAAGAAACAACAGATTGTAAAAGTGAAGCAACGCTTGGCGTTGCTGTGATGACGTCTTTGCTCCCGCATTTTTTCTGTTGTTTCATGCCATTACTTTTTACGGCCTTTATTGGCGGGGCTTTGGCTGTGTTTTTCCATGATTATTGGTATGTCGTCACGAGCATTGTTGCGTTAAGCGCGACGATTATTATTTATATGCTGCGCAATGAAAAGCTATCGGTTATTCGCGTTGGTGGTAATGTCGTGATTGCTTTAGGTGTAGCTTTTGTTTTTAACGTCATGTTTCACCCAAGCCATGGGCAGGCAGATGGAAGTCAGCATGTCGCAGCTTTTAATGTCGCGCAGCATTCGGGTCATTCTCACGACTAAGTTTTCTTGAAGGGATATGCATGTCGAAACAGGAAAGCGCCGCATTTTTAAGCGCCGTCGAGACCTTCTGTCAGGCAGAAGGTATACGCTTTACGGATGCACGTCGTCATGTTACGACCATTATATCATCCAGTGACAAGCCGTTAGGCGCGTATGATGTCCTCGCGCAGCTTGCCGTATATATCGACAATCCAAAACCTCCAACGGTGTACCGTGCAATAGAATTCTTGCTTGAAAACAAATTCATTCACCGCATTGAAAGCCTCAATGCCTATGTCACCTGTCAGAGCGACCATCGCCACACAGGCTCTCAGTTTTTGGTCTGCACCAAGTGCAGCAAAGTCATAGAATCGCATCTGTGTAGCCTGCCACCTGCCCTAAAAGCATCAGTAGATAAAGAAGGCTTCACAGCGCAAAGCTGGAACGTCGAAATCCACGGTTTATGCGCGGATTGTTCTTAATATAATCAATCAAATATGAGTGGAGTTTTTTTCTATAAAGGGAAATGGAGGACACGGTGGGATTCGAACCCACGATGAGAGTACAACCCCCATACTCCCTTAGCAGGGGAGCGCCTTCAGCCACTCGGCCACGTGTCCTTCATATCAAGTGAAGTGCTGTTCACTTGCGAAGTGCAATATAAATATCAGGACATATAAAGCTTGTCTAGAGCTAAGATGCATTAAGACGCAATAAATTGCGAAAGAAAGTCACCCCAGTTTTCAATTTGTTCATGATCGAGGTAATAGTTGTTACGGTGAAGCAGCCAAGAGCCATTTTTTTTGCGTGATAATGTAGCAAAAACGCAGGCGGAATAATCTTTTTCGTCTGGGGATTTGATGTTTAAGTCGGTTAAAACTTGGTTGCTTTCTTTATCGGCTATACGAATATAAGGGCTTGAAACATTATAAAAGGCATGGGCGCTGCCGACCTCAGCCAAAAAGACGATATGCTGAATATAATCGGGCAGGGCTGTGGGGTCGAGGGTGATGGCCTCATCATCGCCTTCGGCTTCGCCGTGGCGACAGTCCCCTGAATGTGTGATATTTTCAGAACGATCAACATTTTCACCGTCATTGCCAGTCACAAAGTCCATCATTGATTTATGTTCATCATAACAATAACAGCTTAAGTCGAGGTCATAGGTCTCAGTATTACGTCCCATAGCGGAGTTTATTTTATCACCGACAGATGTTTCTTCATTGGGGTCCCAGCTTAGGCCGCAAACGAGCTTACCTTTGCTTTGTTCAGTTAAAACCAATGGTGAGGAATCGAAAATAATTGGATTCATAAGTGGCCCCTTAAATATGATGTGTTTGATGATTTAAACAACGCAGTAAGATTGTAACAGAAACGCGGCGAAATAAAAACAAATCAGGGTGAGTTAGGCTTTTTCAAATATCAAATAATTTTGATAACGTCCTGCATCGCGCCCTTTATTCTCATAGCGCGTACTTTCCCAGTCTTTTGGTGTGTCCTGCCAATCGGCTTTGCTGGCTGCTTGCCATGTAAAACTTGGGTGCTGCGCGGCCTGCATACACATCCATTCGGACAAGTAGGAGACGTCGGATGTCATGATAAGCTTACCGCCGCTTTTTAGAACGCGGGCATATTTATCAAGTGTTTCAGGGCGAACAATACGGCGTTTGTGGTGGCGGTATTTGTGCCAAGGGTCTGGATTAAGAATGTAAAGCCCATCAAGTGAGCTGTCTTTTATTGAATCAACCAGTAATAAAGCATCATCCATATGAACGCGAATACGGTCTGTCGCTATTTCAAGTTCATACAGGTCTTTTAGAAAGGCGGACATGCCGTTTATATAAGGCTCAGCGCCGATATAGTTTATATCAGGGTGCAGGTTCATAACATGGCGTAAGTGTTCGCCGCTGCCAAAGCCGATTTCTAGCCATGTTTGCGCGTTGCTGTCTGCGAAAAGGCTCGCTGGGTCTAGTGTTGCTTCTGTTTCCAAGGCGCTGCTTGGTACTTGAAGTTCTGGCATTAAGGCATCGAGCGCTTTTTTACGCGCAGGACTTAATGGGCGGCCAAGACGGCGCCCGTGGACGTTACGCCTTAAGATTTCGAGTTGTTCTTTATCAAGCAGCTCTTGTTCAGAAGACATATTAGACGAGCGCCTTTTTAAGCGGTTCAACGAGGTCTAACTTTTCCCAAGAAAAGCTGCCGTCTTCGCGTGGCTTGCGTCCAAAGTGACCATATGATGAAGAGACTTCATATATTGGCTTGTTGAGCTGTAGGTGTTCCCTGATGCCGCGCGGGCTAAGGTCGATGACTTTATCAATCGCTTTAACGATGCGGGCTTCGTCAACGGTGCCTGTGCCCATTGTGTTGGCGTATATAGATAGTGGGCGTGATATGCCAATCGCGTAAGACAGCTGGATTGTACATTTCTCAGCAAAGCCTGCCGCAACAATATTCTTTGCAAGGTAGCGTGCCGCGTATGCGGCAGAGCGATCCACTTTTGTCGGATCTTTACCAGAGAAAGCACCGCCGCCATGTGGCGCGGCGCCGCCATAGGTGTCAACAATGATTTTACGGCCCGTAAGGCCAGCGTCACTTACTGGACCGCCAATAACAAAACGGCCTGTTGGGTTGACGTAGATTTTGTCTTGTTCTGGCATCCAGCCATCAGGGAGCGTCTTTTCGATGTAAGGCATAACGATGCTACGGACATCGTCTTGTGAGAGATGTGCGGCGTGCTGTGTGGATACAACTACGCAGTTCGCTCCGACAGGCTTACCGTCTCGATACTCTAATGTGACTTGCGATTTCGCATCAGGGCCTAGCCCCGCATTTGGGTCAGAATGGCGCAGCTCCGCCAGCTCGCGCAATATGTGATGTGCATATTGTAAGGTCGCAGGCATATATTGCTCTGTTTCATTGGTCGCATAGCCAAACATAATGCCTTGGTCGCCAGCGCCTTCTTCTTTATCACCGGCGGCATCAACGCCCACAGCAATGTCGGCTGATTGGTTGTGTGTGCGAATATCGACTTCGACATCCTTCCAGTGGAAATTGTCCTGTTCGTAACCAATGGCTTTAATAGCTTCACGGACTTCATTTTCAATGGTTTGTTTGGAAATATCTTGGCTGCATCTCGTCTCACCAATGACGCCAACATAGTTCTTTGTGCAAACGGTTTCTATGGCAGTGCGTGCTTCTGGGTCAATTTTTAGGTAAGTGTCAACAAGACGATCAGATATGCGATCGCATATTTTATCAGGGTGTCCCTCTGAAACTGACTCGGATGTGAAAATATAGTCTTTAAAATTGTCCATGATATCTCTCTTAAATAATACTGAGAAAGAAGTATAAAAAAAAATACGGCAAAAATCACCGTATTTTTCATGTAATACACGAGTTTTTATAGCCAGAGATAATTACTTCGTATCATCATCCGCTACGTGTTTAGAAACCTGTTTCATCATTTTGACAAAATCTTTACGGATTTTCTCATCGTGGATGGAATAATAAACCTTGATTAGGTCAAGGGTTTCTTTCTCATTCATAATGTCTTTTTTTGCTGCATATCCAGCTTGACCACTTTCAGAAAGTCCGTTCGACTTTTTGAAATTGTCATTATAACCCTCAAAAAAATGCGATATTTCTGTATCCAGAATTGCGCCTATTTGATACAGGCGGCTTGCGCTTACGCGGTTACGCCCTGTCTCATACTTTTGGATTTGCTGGAAGGTCAAATCAAGAGATTCAGCGAGTTTCTCTTGTGAGACACCCAACATGGTTCTTCTTTGACGGATTTTTGACCCAACATGTACATCAACAGGATGTGGTGTGCTTATAACGGGCTTTTTTTTGTCAGCATTCATAATACTCAGATACTCCTTAAATTACATTGCTACAGCTGCTGCGCTGTAGGTCTCTTATATTTTTATTGGCTGCATTGTACAACTATCTTTATGGCTATCAAAGCCTTGTTTTTTAGCGTTCTGAGCGTTTTTTATAATCATTAAGTATTAAAAAAGCAAGCACAGGAAAAAATGTGAGGAGAAGCACTATCCATATGCCGGAGCGTATATATATAGAAGTATTTGAATTGTCTAATAAAATGTCTGAAGAGGCATAACCGACATACTCTAAATTAGATGACGCTAATACTCTACCATGCGGCGATATTAAAGAGCTGATACCCTTATTGGCAGAGCGAAAAACATGTGCGCTACTTTCAATTGCGCGTATTGAGGCTATACTTTGGTGTTGGTAGGGGCCTGATGAGTTGCCATACCAGCCGTCATTTGTAATGTGAATAATCGCATTATACTCTTTTTCTTTTGTGTCGCTTTTTGCTTTTGTCGGGGCTATTTCATGAGGAAAAATGATCTCGTAACATATTTTTGGCGTAAAGTTTAGGCCGTTACCGGTAGAAAAAACCTCGCCTCCGCTCCCTTTTTTAAACCCACTAAAGCCCGTGACTGTTTTTAGAGGGATGAATTGCTGGAAAGGGATATACTCACCAAAGGGGACAAGGTGGGTCTTGGCGTAGCTATGTATAATCTCGCCGTATTTATTTATATACAATGCGGCATTTTGATAATCATATTGACGCAAAGGGGCGTTAATCTCACGTGTTAATGCGCCCGTCATCAAGCTTACATCATATTTTAAGTCTTTGGTTAGTCTAACCATGAGACGTTTGAAGAAATCCCGTTGTTCTGTGCTGTGGTAAGATAACGCTGTTTCAGGCCAAATAAGAAGGATCGGGAGTGTTTTATCAGGGGCGAGATTTATGGCTTCTTCGCTTGTCTTTATTAGCTTTTGCATGTTTTTATTCGCGTATAGCGGGGCCCATTTTTCACTTTGTGGAATATTAGGCTGAATGGCGATGACATGTATGTTTGGTTTTACCGCTTTGGGCGCGCTATTAATTGTTACATAGCCGAAAGCGGCGTTGGCGGAGATGAGTAAAAAGGCCGTGCAAATGGCGAGCGCTTTGTGTTTTATCGCTTTGCTAAATATGCCATAAGCCAATAAAGCGCTGACGATCAGCATTAGCCATGTCATGCCGAGGAGCCCAATAACGGAAGCGAGTTGTATCGTAGAGAAGTAATCCGCCCACGCAGTGCCCATTAAATTCCAAGGGAAGCCTGTGAACAAGAAACTGCGCGCAAGCTCGGCAATCATGATACTTTGAGCCAAAAGGATAACTCTTATAAAGCTCGAGGCTTGTTGAAACGGTTTTAAAGTTATGAAGGCCGTAAAGGCATAAAACAAAGCGAGCCCAGCAGGAAGTGCGAATACGGCGAGTGGCCACGCCCATTTGTAATCATTGCCATCGACTAACAGCGCATTGCCAATCCAGTATAGTCCCGTAAGAAAATAGCCAAGGGCAAAGCTGTAGCTATAAAGCGCAGGTCTTCTTGGCGCTAAACGTAAGAAGCTATAAAAGAATGCGGTAAGAAGGGCTAGTGTAAAAGGGAGGCTGTTAATTGGCGGCAGCATAAGCCCCGTAACAGCCCCTAAAATAAGGGCTATAAAGTAAGGGGAGTTAATGGCGGCTTTGAGCATGCGAACGGCTTTAATGGTTAAGTTTTCTAATGCGCACACGGCTGATGCGCCTTGGGTCGGCCTCAATGATTTCAAAGATGATACCATTGCGTCGGTCTCTTAGAACCTCTCCGCGTGCAGGGACACGACCAATTTTATTGGTAATGTAACCGCCGAGCGTATCAATATCATCAAGCTCTTCTTCGCTACCGAGGGTGATTTTTGTCACATCCATTAAGTCATCTAATTCAATACGAGCATCTGCGATGATAGATGAATCTTCTGGTTTTATAATAAGCTCAGGTTCTTTTTCAGTGTCAAACTCGTCGCTAATTTCGCCGACAATTGCCTCTGTGATATCTTCGATTGTGACAAGGCCATCAATGCCGCCAAATTCATCAATGACGAGCGCCATATGAAGCTTTGTTTGCTTCATTTGTAGCAGTAAGTCCAGCACGGGTAGTGAGGGGGATAATATGGGGAGTTCGCGCACAATGGAGTTAATATCAAAGGTATTGTCGTTCAAATCTCTGTTTAGGAGGTCTTTTAAGTGGATGAAGCCAAAAGTATTATCCAAATTATCTTTATAAACGGGGATCCGGCTGTGCTGCTTTTCCAAGACAATGTTGATAATGTCATGGAAATTGCTATCGACGTCGATCGAGACAATGTCAACACGCGGCACCATAACATCATAGACGGTCATATCGCGGAGTTTTAATACATTACTGATGAGATCACGTTCGTGACGTGCAACATAATCGAGCTTATCATCATCATTATTGTCATCAATAAAATCTGCTAAGGCTTCTCTGATGTCACCTTGCTTGAGAATTTTTCTAGTGATCGCCGCTAAGAAACCGTTCTTTTTTGGTTTTGTTTCTACTGTCGCGTTTTCATTATTCGAACTGGCATCTTTTGTGTCGTTTTCTGGCAGGTCTTCGATAACCTTACCCGATGGTGCCGTATTGGATGTGTTTTGCATTTTGTTTCTATATTCTCACTAAATATCTATTATTCTGTATACATCGTTTGATATGGGTTGGCAATATTTATACGCCCTAAGATTGTGATCTCTAGTGCTTCCATGATTTCGGCTTCGTCATTTTCGATATGATCATAGCCGAGAAGGTGCAAAAACCCATGAATAAACATGTGTAGGGCGTGATCTTTAAATGTTTTGTCTTGTGTAACACTTTCTTGTTTTACAGTGTCATAGGCAATGAATATGTCACCAATGGGGACGTTTACACCGTCGGGGATCATGTCCGTTTCTTCAAGAAGATCATCGAATTGGGGGAAGGAGAGGACGTTGGTTGCTTTATCTTTATCACGCCATTCTTTGTTGATGTTTTGTATAGATGTGTCATCACACAAGGTTAAGCTTACCTCATAAGGCTTGTTCATGCGGCATATAGCGTGGTCTTGAGGGAGCATATGCTCTATGGCCTGCAAAGCCAATTCAAAATCATGCACAGACAAAGCGTCCTGCCAGCGTTCGTCTTCAACGTTGCACTCAATGTAATTCAAAGTGGCGTTTTTATTATCGGGCATTGCGGTCATAAGCATCCAATACGCGCCTTACCATTATGTGACGAACAACGTCTTGGTTGGTAAATGTTGTAAAAGCAGTGCCTTCAATGCCTTCTAGTATGACGATAGCTTCCGTTAAGCCTGAAACCTGTCCAGGGGGGAGGTCTGTTTGATGCGGGTCGCCATTAACGACCATGCGGCTGTTTTCACCCATACGGCTTAAAAACATTTTCATTTGTGCAGATGTCGTGTTTTGCGCTTCATCAAGCAATACAAATGCATTGGCGAGAGTCCGTCCACGCATAAAGGCAAGTGGCGCGATTTCAATATCGCCGCGCTCAATCAATTTTTCAGTTTTTTCAAGGCCAATGAAATCATAAAGTGCGTCGTAGATCGGCTGAATATAAGGGTCAACTTTTTCTCTTAAATCGCCGGGTAGGAAACCAAGCTTCTCGCCGGCTTCTACGGCTGGGCGACAAAACACCATACGGTCGACGATTTTGCGTTCAAACATTTCAACGCCAATGCCAACGGCAAGATATGTCTTGCCCGTACCAGCAGGGCCGACGCCAAAAACAAGTTCTTTGCTTTTTAAAGAATCTATATATGTCGACTGCATCGGCGTGCGTGCAGCGATTTTCTTTTTGTGCGTGACGATTTCAGCTGGGCGGCCGCCTTTATTCTCAGGTGGTTTATCGTCAGTTTTTGTTTTACTGTCTGTTTGTGTATTCATGGCGGCATCCTTTTCATCCTCTGCGTCTGCCTTGGCAAAGCGGATCGCAGCATAAATATCTTGGCTGGAAATATGAGATTTTTTTTGTAACGTGTCCCATAACTTGCAAATAATGAGGTCAGCAAACCGAACTTGCTGCGGGTCACCAGAAATGCTGATCATATTTCCACGGTCAGCAATACTGACGTCTAACTCTTTTTCTAATAGGGTGATGTGCTCATTTTGTGGGCCGTGAAGCGCACTAAGCAATTGGTTGTCATCAAACTCCAGACATAGCGCATTGTCTGCTTGTGAATGTTTGATGTTATTTAAAACGTCTGTTTTTTCGCTCATATAAGGTAAGTATCTCAAATACATATTAAAACAGCATTAAGATTAGACGAGTTTATGCAGATTTCAAAATGGATTCTTGCAGTTCAAGCTCACCTGTTAATGAATTGGCGAATGCGCCATCAATAATGACATTGGCACTGTGCCCCATCAGACGTTCTGACGCGGTGACGTGAACAGCCTGATTATAAGGCGTACGGCCATGTAACTTGTCGCCTTTTTTGTCAGTGCGGTCGAATAAAACAGGCAAAGTCTTGCCGATACAGTTTTTGTTGAATTCAAGCTGCTGTTCATTAATAAGCGCTTGAAGCGCAGCAAGGCGCTCAGCTTTTACGTCTTCACGGACGAGATTCGCCATATTCGCCGCTGGCGTACCGGGGCGCGGGCTGTATTTGAATGAGTAAGCGCTGGCATATTTAACGTGACGTACAAGATCCATTGTGTCTTCAAAGTCTTGATCACTTTCACCAGGGAAGCCAACAATAAAGTCACCAGAAAGCGCAATGTCAGGGCGCGCTTTGCGTAAATCTTCGATGATTTTGAAGTATACATCACGTTCGTGCTTACGGTTCATGGCTTTTAGAATTTTGTTTGAGCCGCTTTGTACGGGCAGGTGCAAATAAGGCATTAATTTATCAATATCGCGATGTGCTTCGATTAATGACATCTCCATATCGCGTGGGTGCGATGTTGTGTAACGGATGCGCTCTAAATCATCAAGCTTTGCAAGCTCTTCGATGATCTTCGGTAAGTTCCATGACTTGCCGTCCATGCCTTCGCCGTGAAAGGCGTTGACGTTTTGACCAAGCAGGGTGATTTCACGTGCGCCGCTATTAATAAGGGCTTTTGCTTCGTCAACAATTTGCTGAACAGTACGTGAATATTCACCGCCACGAGTGTATGGGACAACGCAGAATGTACAGAATTTATCGCAGCCTTCTTGAACAGATAGAAATGCTGTAACGCCTTGATCATTGCTTTCTTCTGGTAGGGAATCAAATTTATTTTCGGTATCAAGCTCTGTTGATACAATGCGCTCCGTGCCATATGCTCCAGTAAGTTTCGCTAGCATTTCCGGCAGCTCATGGTAGGTTTGTGGGCCAAATACAAGGTCAACATAAGGCGCACGTTCAATAATGTATTCGCCTTCGGCCTGTGCAACGCAGCCTGCAACAGCCATAATCATTGTGCCGCCCTCGGCTTCTTTTTTGTCTTTCAAGCGGCGCATACGCCCAAGCTCAGAGAAAACTTTATCTGTCGCTTTTTCACGAATGTGACAAGTGTTCAGGATCATCATATCCGCGCCTTCAGGCTCTTCGGTGACAGCGTAGCCAAAAGGGCGCAATATGTCAGCCATGCGGCGGCTATCATATACGTTCATTTGGCAGCCCCATGTTTTGATGAAAAGCTTCTTTTTGTCAGTTGCTGTGTTTGCGTCTTTAGGCATGATTTGAACCTTGCTGTCTTCTTTATTTTTTAGGGTGTCTGTTCTTAAAGCATATATGGACTAAAAAAATCAAGTAATTTACAACGTGCAAGGTTCGTTTTATGATGGCTTTAGTCGTTTTATTATTGAAAGTTTGATCCTATGACCCGCAGTTTACTCGCTATGGCGCCAATTTTGCCGCAACAAATGGAAGAATTAGAGCATCATTTCAATGTCATAAAACTTTGGAAGGCACTTGATCCAGAAGATGCGCTGCATCAATACGGTAAGGAAGTGCGCGCGATCCTATCAACATATAACGGGCCAAAAATTAGTAAGCGTTTAATGGGGGCGCTGCCTAACCTAGAAATTGTTTCTCAATATGGGGTTGGCGTAAATAATATTGATCTGGTCGAAGCGGAGCGCCGAAATATTGCGGTAACGTATACGCCTGATGTGCTGACGGATGATGTCGCTGATACTGCGATGGGGCTTGTGCTATCTGTTATGCGCCGTATTTGTGAGGCTGATATGTTTGTCCGCGTTGGGCAGTGGACGCAAAACAGCAGTGCGTTCCCACTCGGTTCATCACTGACACGTAAGACAATGGGGGTTGTCGGCCTTGGGCGTATTGGTCGTGCTATAGCACGCCGCGCCGAAGCGTTTGGTATGAATATTATCTATTATGGGCGCGCTGAGAAAAAAGATGTCCCATATAAATATTATGATGATCTGGCTGAAATGGCGGCGAATGCAGATGTGCTGATGCTTTCATGTATGGGCGGCGATGAAACTAAGCATTTGATTAATGCTGAAATTTTAAATGCATTAGGCGAAAAAGGCGTGTTAATTAACATTGCACGCGGTAGCGTTGTTGACGAAGCCGCATTAATAGAGGCGTTAGTAACTAAGCAAATCGCGGCTGCGGGGCTTGATGTTTATGCGAAAGAACCTTATGTTCCTGAGGAATTAATTAAAATGGATAATGTCGTTTTGCTGCCACATATAGCAAGTGCAACAAGCGAAACGCGCGCCGTAATGGGCGAGTTAGTCATTGAGAATTTATTGGCACATTTTGATGGTCGTGCGTTAATTTCGCCCGTTCAATAAAGAAGCATATTTATTAAGGTATAAAATGATAAAGAAAACTCTGCTTAATCTTGTAATGGTTTTTGTGCTGAGCTGCGGTTTTTATACGCAAGCTCTCGCCAGTGGCTGCTACACAAAGTCAGAAGCTGAAGCAGAGCAGGGGATTCGTATTCATAGCGAGCTGATGGTCATTGGCCTTAACTGTCAGCATATGGGGCCATCGGGCAATGACAATCTTTACCTTAAATACCGTAAGTGGACTAAAAAACATGAGGCCATCTTTGCCAATTATGAAGATACGCTGATGTTTTACTTTTCACGTAACGGCATTAAACACCCTGAAAAGCACCTAAATACTTTACGCACGAACTTCGCCAACAAAATATCCTACGAAGCTGCAAAAATGCGCCCTGATATTTTCTGCAACCATTATGGCGCACGTATCAAGCGCGCTGATGGCTTAAGTGATACGCAAATCAAAGATTGGGCGTCAACATTCTATGCGTCGCACCCTGTATCAAACCCTATTTGCCATTAAGTTTCCTGATTTTTATGTTCAAAGTCATGCATTTGCAGATGTGGACATCTTTACGCTTGCTCTAGAATTATACGCTGAGGATGCTAAGCTGCCGATTCAATAGAAAATAAACAAAAATATATGGGGATTTCATGAATATTGACGCTCGGATAAATGAAACTATTGGCGGATTTGCTGATTTGGTTGAAAGTGTTGTCTTTTTTCCAGTTAGGCATTGCAGCGAAGGTGGTATAAGCTTTGGTTACCCTGAAGGTTTCTGTAGTAATGGTAGTGAAATCGTCGCGCCGTTAATCCTCATCTGGCTGGTTTTGGCCTCTTTATATTTTACGTTTTATCTCGGTTTTGTGAATGTACGCTTTTTTAAGCATTCAATTGATATTCTACGCGGTAAATTTGACAAAAAAGAAGATGGCGGCGGGCAGATTAACCGCTTCCAAGCCTTGGCGACATCGCTTTCGGGCACTGTCGGTTTAGGGAATATTGCCGGCGTGGCGATTGCTGTTTCTATTGGCGGGCCAGGCGCTGTGCTTTGGATGATAATTATGGGCTTTTTTGGTATGAGCCTTAAATTTGCTGAGGTCACATTTGGTGTGAAATATCGCCACCACCCTGACCCTGCTGATAAATCCAAAGTTTATGGCGGCCCAATGTATTATCTGCGCGATGCGTTTGCTAATCGTAATATTCCTTTTATTGGCTCGTTTTTGGCGGCAGTGTTCGCGCTGTGCTGTATTCTCGGTTCAATTGGCGGCGGTAATTTGTTTCAAGCTAATCAGGCGTATCAGCAAGTGCTGAATGTCACGACGGGTGACCTGAATGTATTCCTTGCCGGTAAAGCGTGGCTGTTTGGCGTTGTTCTCGCGATGTTGGTTGGCGTTGTTATTATTGGCGGCATTAAATCGATTGCTAAATTCACATCAAAATTAGTGCCGATTATGGGCGGCATATATATGGTTGCCGGCCTGATTGTGATTGGGATGCACTATGACAAAATCGGCTCTAGCTTGCGCGATATTTTCAGCATGGCATTTTCTATGGAAGCTGGCATTGGCGGCCTTCTTGGCGTGATGCTACAAGGGGTTAAACGTGCGTCATTCTCGAACGAAGCAGGTCTTGGTTCGGCGGCGATTGTTCATGCGGCAGCACAAACGGACAGACCTGTATCTCAGGGCTTTGTTGGAATGCTTGGGCCGTTTATTGATACAATCGTTATCTGTACGGTTACAGGGCTTGTTATCGTTATTACAGGCGCCTATAAGGGCGGCGATGGTATGGCGGGGGTTGAGCTTACATCAGCTGCCTTTGCACAAGGTATTTCTTGGTTTCCTTATGTACTTGCGCTCACTGTATTCTTGTTTGCGTTTTCAACTTTGATTACGTGGTCATATTACGGTCAAAAAGCCGCCGCTTATTTGTTCGGGGAGAATAAATTTGTTGAGGTCGTCTACAAGGTGCTTTTCCTTGTGATTGTCGTTGTCGGCTGTTCCATGGATCTTGGTAAAGTCGTCGCTTTGTCAGAAGCGTTCTTGTTTATCATGGCGATTCCAAACGTTATTGGTCTGTATTTCTTGTCACGTGAGTTGAAACGAGATGTGCGTGATTACCAGTATTACTTAGCGGATATTAAACCATCTATGGTTGGTAAATAACGCAGGATTTTGATTTCCTGTGTAGAAGATTTAACGCTGGCAGGTTCATCCTTGCCAGCGTTTTTAATGCGTGAAATGATCTGTTCATTCATATTTTTATTTAAACTGATTCGATTGGGGTGCCGTCATGAACGGAGAACAAGCGCGCAAGGATAATGTTACATTATCAAGCAAAACAACGTTAACGGCGAGCAAGACAAATGCAGAGCCTAACGCTGGGATGGAAGTGCCTGATGGCTTGACGATCAACGCCCTTAATCAAAATATGAAGAAGGGGAATGATAACCTCGTCAGCAATTTTGATGATGCTGAGACGATATTAGAACTTGGCTCATACGCAGATAAAGCAAAAATAGATAAAGGTTACGCCTATAAAGCGTTTGAGCTTATTGGTTTGATCGGTTCTGTCCTATGGGTCGCATATAGCGCTGTTTACTTCATGACCAGCGGAGCTTCGTTTGATCCTGCCATTTTAGGCGGCATGCTGACAGGAGTTTTTGCGCCAGTGGCGATTTATTGGCTGTGTTTCTCACATGTGATGCGTAAAAAAGACGTTGAATTTTACGCTCAAAACCTGCGCGGCGAATTAGAGGGCCTCCTTTTCCCAAGTAAAAAACATGCGACAAAGGTAAATAAGGATATTCAGCTTTTGTGTCAGCAAGTGGCGGATATGAATAACAATTCACGTGCCGCGTTGAAATCCATTCAGCGTGCGCGTCACGGTCTGCGTAACGAAATACGCGACTTTTCAAGCGTTGCAAGCAAGGCAGAGTTTCATATCGACCGCCTTGGTGATGTATTAGAAGCCAGAAAAACAGGCTTAATGGAAAGCATCGGCGAGATTGAGATACAGGAAAATGTTCTTAAGGACCATGCAAAAAGCGGCCTAGACGCATGGCGCAGCGCTGAGGCAGGCATTCTCGGCATCAGTCAAGACGTTGAAACAAAACTTCAGAACGGCGTAGAGCGTATTAACGGGGCCGCTGAACAGGCGCATGATAAAGTTTGTTCCATTGATGAAACAATGCAATCGACTTATCAGTCTATGCAATCTGCTGTTGATAATTTTGGTGTACGCCTTGATGGCTTAAGCAGTGATTTTGACGGTCATGTTGAGGCGCTTTCAGCCTCTGCTGATCGTGTAAGCGGAGAAACTGAGAAACTCGGCGGGCATATTCGCGGGGAAGTTGATAGCCTTGAGAAAATGACCATTCAAGCGATTGAGGCAATGGCGGAATCGTCAATGTCTATTGAAGCGCAGCGCCTTGAGCTGAGTAATGGCGTTGAGCGCCTTTCAGTTGAGGCTAAAGACCTCGCATCACGCATTGAAGGCGCCGCAGGGAATATGGATGAAACTGTCGCTGTCGCGGTTGCGCGTTCCATAGAAATTGAAGAGCGCATGGCCAAACAAGCTGACCGTATTGATGATGTTTCGCACATGCTTGATGAAAAAGCATCTAACCTTGAAAAGTCAAGCGATCATATGGCTTCGCAGCTTGGTGATGCAATGTCTGTCGCCGTCTCCGGCGCGGAGAAATTACGCAGCGCGGTACGCCGTGTATCCGAAGAAATGGAAAAAACATCACAGCAAACAGCCGAAAAGGCTGATGAGCTTTTAGATAAGGTTTCTGTGAAGTTTGAGAATCTACACGACCATAGCGCACATAATATTGCGAAAATCCGTAATGCCGCGAATGGTTTTGATGATGTGATTATCCGCCTTGATAAGTCGGTTGAACAAAATGGCACCATGATCGCTAGTAATGTCACGATGCTTGATGATAAGCGTATTGACATTGAAAAGACATGCAAAGACTTTACGCTACAAATCAGTGAATTGGTTGAGCGTTTTGACGATCCGCTTTCTGATATTATTGACGCAGGGCAGGAATTAGAGCTACGCCAAGAAAAAGTCTCTAAAATTCTTGAAAACCGCACGGCGGATTTATCGGATGCGGGCGAACGTGCGCAAGGACAGGCGGAAAAAATCCGTGATATTTTGGGTGTGCAAGTGCAGGATCTATCCACGCTTTCTGGCGAGCTTTCAGGTCATTCTGCAGGCCTTGAAGACCGCGTGCGTCGTCAACGTGAACAGCTCAATGAATATTTGGGTGCGATGATGGAAAAAGTTGATGCGCATGGTGAGGCCGTTGATGGGTATTTGTCTAAACTAAAAGGCACAAATGAAGATATTACCTTTAATATTGACCGTTTCGAAGAAGATATGGATGAGCTTAATGCGTCTATCCATAGTAAAGCTGCAGAATCAAAGAAAACTCTGGGCGATATGGAAGAAACTTATTTTGAACATTGGAACCGCGTTGAAAGCCACAGCACTAAAAGCGCGAAACGTTTGGAGAGCGCAATTGACGTGTTGAAGCATTCATCTCAGGAGACGTTACCTGTTTATGATGAGGTTCTAGAAAAGGTTGACCGTGCGGAAAACCGCTTTAAAGAACTGAACCTTGGCTTCGTTAACTTATCAGATGATTCATTAGAGCGTATGAAAAAGCTGCGTGAACGCCTAGAAGAAACTGCGATGAACATGGATGCATCCGTTTCTGAATCTGGCAAGAGCCTACGTATGCATGAAGACGGGCTGCGTGATGCGGCATTGTTAATTGATGAATCTGCAGAAAGCGCGACATTAAAACTAAAAGGTGTCGAAAGTCGCTTGAATGACCAAGAAAACAACATTCGCTTGATTGCGGATAAGATGGAAATACGGATTGATGGCCTGAATGACACAGTTGGTCAGCAATTTATCGGCCTGACAGAATCTGTTGGACAGGCGGTTGCGCAGTTAAGTGATGCAGCGTCGCGCTTTGATATGATTGCAAGCAAGGTTACACAAAACGCGGATGAAAGTAGCGCCGCGATTACGCTGGCGAATGAGAAAGCCATTGCCAATCTTGATAACCTTCTTGAAGCAGGCCAGCGCTGTACAAGCGAAAATGAGAAAGCGATCCAAATTCTGGATAAGAAAACATCCAAACTTCTGGGGACAACCAAGGAATCCCGCGATGCGATTTCCCGTGCAGGTGACAGCTTCGTTATCCGCGCCCGTGAGTTTGAAGAGCATATCAAGGCGTCTTTGACAACAACGAAGGATTATGTGATCGAGCTGAGAACGCAGGCTAATGCTGTGGCTGAAGCATCTGATGAGGGGGCGGATCAAATTCGTTTCTCTATTACGGACATGAAAGGCCAGATGGATCAAATCACGAAATCAGCAACAGATGTATCGAAAAAAATCTCTGATTCTGGTGCGAAGCTAGAAGAAGAGGGCGATAAGCTGAATATGCGTGCGCGTAGTGCGACGTCAGTATCTGAGGCCGCAGCAGGTGAGTTAGCGCGTCAATCGCATAATTTGGCGAAATCAGTACGGGATTCTGAAACTGCGCTTGAACGCATTAGTGATATGCGCAAACAAGCACAGCAAGAAGCCTTTATGGACTCGGCGAAGTTTATTGTTGAAAGTTTGCACTCTCTGTCCGTTGATATTACACGTCAAGTCAAAGACGGCGAAGTTGATGACAAGACGTGGAAGGCGTTTAAGAAGGGCGATGTGTCGGCCTTTACCCGTAGCCTCGTCAATATTGACCTTGATAAAGGCACAGATAAACTGCAAAGCAAGTTTGAAAAGGATAACGCCTTTAGAAGCTATACATTGCGTTTCATCAGGCAGTTTGAAGAGATTCTCGATCATGCTTATGCAACATCGCACGCGGATATTCTTTGTGCTGCATTCCTTTCAAGTGACCTCGGTAAGCTTTATCAGTCTTTATGCGTTATTTCGGGGCGGCAGATGAAGAAAAACATTCATTAAACCTTGTGTGTTTACCACTTCGTAAGTGTTTTGATTTATAATCGGCTTTGACCTTTAACAATGGTAGGAGGAGCGATATGAAGAAAACCCCGATGCAGCGTATACGCGCCGGTAGAGAAGCGCGCGCAGAACATCAAGAGGACGCACTTGAGATTTTGAGAGAGAAAATGCCCGAAGTTAGTGCTCAACTGGATGGAGCACCTACGAGTATGCAGTACAAGATGGCTGGTAATATGCTCGGCATTATGGACATGCCTGAAGAGCAGTTAAATCTGATTACCATTAATGTTAAAGCGCTCGATGTATCGAGTCAAATTGGTCAGCAATACGCAACCTATATAAATACCCTTCAGGAAAAGGCTCGCCTTGCTGAGTCTCGTCACGATAGCTTTGCACAGTCTGATTATGAGTCGCGTGCGGATAATACGAAGTCTACTTTAGAGCGCAGTGGCTTTAATTTTGATAGCCTTGCGTTATTAGAAGACGCAAAAAACGCTCTGCCATACTCAATGGCGATTGAAGGGAATCAAAATTATGACGGGGATATTTCGCCGCATCTGGTTGAGCGTTCTTTTGAACTGCTTGATCGTTTTGGTGTTATTGAAAACTATCGTGCTGAGGGCATGTCAGAAGGTGAGCTTTATGGCCTAGCTGAAGGCTACGCTAAGTTCGCCGCAATGAAGGCTGAGCAAGCGCAGGATGTAAAGAGACAAATGGGGTTTGATGGTCATGCGGAGGTTAACCATGCGTTAGATGACATGGTTGGAGTGCAGGAATACAGCAAGGCCGAATTAGGCATTGAAGAAAATATTGAAGGCTTTGATATGTTATCGCTAGAGCCTGGTGTTGTTGCTATGTCAGGCGATAATGGTGTCGTGGCGCCAACAGAAGGTAATGTTTTAATTGAAGAGCAGCCTCAGGTATTGAATAATTCTAGTATCAACATGCAGTATTGACATAAAACATAGGTTGTGCTAGGTTTTTGCCTTATTATTTGGCTTAAAACACATTGGGCATATGTCAGTGACATCAACAAAAATCAAGTACAATAACGGTACACAGCCGCTGATTATGGCATGGATTGGGCAGGATGACCCCAACCGTGGTGATAGCAAGGGGAGCATTGGCCTCGCTAAACTATGCGCTGAAATGGTTGGTGGCCGCTATGTTTATGTTGATGAGGCGATGCTTGATGCGCAGTTTAGCAAGGCGAAAAGCTATAAAGAAAAAGTAGAAGCCGCTTTGCGTGAAATTGGTCAGCCTGATATTTTAATTGGTACTCATAGCGGTGATGCATATTATGTGGCAGAAAAACGCCCGACCATCACGGTTGCGCACATCAATGAAACATTAAGTACTAAATATGGTGAAAATCGCCTTGTGCCGCATCATTTAACGTCAGAAATACTTGATAATGCAGGGCGTGAGTTTGATGCAGTCTATCCGCAGCGGCGGGGTCCGCTTGTCGCGCTAATGATTGGTAATGATACGCCCAATATTAGGGACACGGTTAAAAAAATCCATGAAATTGGCAAGCTGTATGACGAGATCACGTTCTTTGTTTGCCCTAGCTTGCGGGCGTACAGGGCACCGCAGCTTGTCTTTGATTACCTTGATAATAATTTAGAATCGGTATTCCGTAGCAAATCAATGAGGGCGTATTTAAGCTGTCTTTTTCAAACAGGCCGCGATGTTTTTTTTGCTGAGTATGAACAATCTATCACTGGCTATAACCCATATTTAGGTTTATTGGCGCGGGCTGACCACATTGTTGTAAGTGGACACTCATATTCACTGGTCAGCGAAGCGCTATATACGGGGAAGAACATTTATACGGACTGGATGTGTACAGAATACACGGATCTGGTTGATCTTGGTTATGTTGTGCCAATTGAAACGCTGGATTGTGCTTTGCCATTTCCAACAAAATCAATGCCTGCATTAGATAGCACACAGAAAATTGCCGATATCATTGTTGATAATTTCAAAAACAATAAATCAATGACATTGTAATATCCTAGGACTTAAATGCCTTAAACTTTTCAAGTAAACTCATATCAAACGCGCCCTCATATTTCTTATCCTCACCAATTGCCATCATGCGTTCAATTGTCTCGATCGGAGTGCGTTTTGCGGGTTGATGGGGGCGTAATATGCGGTCGCCATCATATGCGTCAACAATGCAGGCCATGCGGATGGTTCTACCGAGCGCCTCAGCGGGTTTTCTGGCGTAGCCTTTGCCATCAAGTCGTTCATGGTGGTACAGCATTAGAGCAGGGATCACGATTTTAATGTGGGGGTGGTTCAGAAAGTCTTCTGATACATTATATGTTTTATAGGCGCGCTCTAAATAATCTAGGCCGCGCAAAGTGTGCGTACGTTTGGCGATGCGTTCTTCTTCGGTTGGGCGGTGGGGCAGTGACCAGATGGCTATATCGTAATCATCATGCAGCTTGCCAATGTCACTGAGTTTAAATGCGTCGTAAAAATTGTGGCCTGCGACTTCGCTATAGCCTAAAGCTGCCATGAAGTCTTGCCCATCTTTAGATATGCGCTCTAAATGGCCATGCATGACGGCGCCGTAATCATTCTCACCCGCGCCATATGCGCCAATATTACGCCAGAGATCAGCCGCAATTTTTGGCCAGATTGGGCTTAATATAGGGTCGTTTGTGACATCATAGCTTTCGATAGCGTCATCCAAGGCACATAAATCGTAATTGAGGTCGTGATATGTGTATTTTGTCTTGTTCATTTATAGAAACTCGCGTACATCGGCTAGTGTGCCTTTTATACCTGCTGCAGCGGCCATTGCAGGGCTCATAAGGTGCGTGCGTCCGCCGCGGCCTTGTCGGCCTTCAAAGTTACGGTTGGACGTTGATGCGCATCTCTGGCCTTCTTCTAGGCGGTCAGCGTTCATGGCTAGGCACATGGAACAGCCTGGTTCACGCCATTCAAAGCCTGCATCTTTAATGATTTGGTCTAAACCTTCTTCTTCAGCTTGCGCTTTAACAAGACCAGAGCCTGGAACGACAAGTCCAGTGACGCTCTCTGCAATTTTGTGGCCTTTTACGATTTTGGCTACGGCGCGAATATCTTCGATACGCCCATTTGTGCATGAGCCGATGAATACATAGTCAATTGCAACATCTTGTAGCTTCATGCCTGCGGTTAAGCCCATATATTCAAGGGCGCGTTTGGCTGCGTTTTGCTTGTTTTCGTCTTTAAAATCAGATGGGGTTGGCACATTTGCTGTTATTGGCAAAACGTCTTCTGGTGATGTGCCCCATGTGACTTGCGGGGCAATGTCGCTTGCTTGCAGTGTGACTTCCTTATCATATGTGGCGCCATCGTCGCTTGTTAGGCTTTGCCAATATGTGACGGCTTGTTCCCAATCTGCATCTTTGGGCGCTTTTGGGCGGCCTTTAATGTAGTTAAAAGTTGTTTCGTCAGGGGCGATTAGACCTGCGCGCGCGCCGGCCTCAATTGACATGTTGCAGACGGTCATACGCCCTTCCATCGAAAGGCTTTTAATGGCCTCGCCTGCATATTCAATGACGCAGCCTGTGCCGCCTGCCGTGCCGATTTCACCAATTACGGCGAGGGTAAGGTCTTTGGCTGTAACGCCAAGGGGCAGCTCGCCTTCAATGTTGACGCGTAATGTTTTGGCTTTTTTCTGAGGCAGGGACTGGGTCGCAAGCACATGTTCAACTTCGGATGTGCCAATGCCAAAGGCAAGCGCACCAAACGCGCCGTGGGTTGATGTGTGACTGTCGCCGCAAACAATGGTCATGCCGGGCAGGGTGAAGCCTTGCTCTGGCCCAACAATATGGACAATGCCTTGGCGTTTATCATCCATGGAGAAATATTCCACGCCAAATTCAGCGCAGTTTTTCGTCAAGGTTTCGACTTGAATACGGCTGTCTTCTTCTTGAATGCCTTGACTGCGGTCTGTGGTTGGTACGTTATGATCCGCAACGGCGAGGGTGCTTGCTGGGGAGCGTACTTTACGCCCCGCGAGGCGTAGACCTTCAAATGCTTGCGGCGATGTTACTTCATGAACAAGGTGGCGGTCGATATAGATTAATGTGTTATCACTGTCGCCGGTTTCAATTAAGTGCGCGTCCCAAATTTTGTCGTAGAGTGTTTTTGCCATGTTCATGTCTTTTTTGTTAAAAGTAATGTAATTTAATTTATGCTGATTACGAATAGAAAACAAGGTCACTTTAAATTGTTTATAAAAGGAAGTTTAAGAATGTTTAGAAAGTTGTACACCGCTTTAGCTGCGTTGGTTTTGATTTGTGCCTCGGCGACAGCTGCCTTCGCAGCAGAGCCAGTTGGAATTGATGATCAAATTCCTCATCAACTGGCGTTTTCAGATCAAAATGGTCAGGTCGCTGATTTTGATGCTTTAAAAGGAGAAAAGGGTTTGATTGTCTTTTTTGTCCGCTCTGCTGATTGGTGCCCGTTTTGCAAAAAACAATTGCAGGACTTTGCAGATAAATATGAAGACTTTAAAGCCTTTGGTTACGAGGTCGTCTCTATCAGCTATGACCCTGTTGCAACGCTAAAAACATTTAGTGATGAAAAGCATATCCCTTATAAAATGCTCTCAGATGAGCGTTCAAAAAGCATTGCGGCTTTCGGTGTTTTAAATATGAAATACACAGTAGGTTCACGCTTTTTCGGTATTCCTGACCCAACAATCTATGTTGTGAACACAGAAGGCGTTATTACGCATATATTTAGCGAAGACGGTTATAAGAGCCGCCCACCAATTGATGGTATCTTACGGGCGATTGAATAGGCTTATTTGCTTTAATACGACGTCAGATGTTGTGAATTCAACGCCTGCGTTTTTCATTTTCTTGAGCTTGTCTACTCTATCCGCAGCAAGGTGCTCTGCGGTATAGCTGTCACCTGCGCTGTTATCATTTCCTGTGCAGTCAAGCATTAGCCAAGTGTTGAAGCCGAGACGCTGTGCATCATGGAGCGTTGTTTTGACACAAGCGCTCGTATTAAACCCCATAACCAATAAGTTTTTATGCCCCGCATTGTTCAGGCGTTCAGCAAAATTATTTGATTTGGTTTTAAACGCAGAATCTGTATTTTTATGGACAAGTTTGTCCTGTATGCGATGTTCATAACCATAGAAATCAATGAATAATGGATGGCGCGGCTTTGGCGAAAAATAAATACTATATATGGGCAAGCTCGCCTGTCTGAATTGATTTATAATGGGGACGCAATGTTCTGTGGTTAATCTTGTGTCTTGATTACCACGTCGATCAGAGAATATTGCATTACGTATTTTTCCAATTTTGCAAAACTCTTTTTGCATGTCGATAATAAGTAAGGCGTCAAATTTGCTAGGCAGTGGCGCTTTGTTGTCTAGGCTTTTTAAGAAGTCGAGCTTTTCTGCCAAAATTGGGGCATAAGGGGCTGTGGGTTGAGAGGGGGCATGTGGTGCGACATTGTCGCTAAAAAGCTGCGTTGCGCGTAACATATATGCTTACATCCTATCTCTAATCCGCTGTCTTGATCTTTATGATCTAGCAGGATACAAAAATTTAAGCATTATGTCAATATTACTATGGGGGGGGGGTGAGGCTTATAAACAGCGCCATTCTTTTTCGCACGCATCTAAAGTGTCTTCTGCAATGGCTGTGCGAATATCGCTCATAAGTAAGTTCATTACATAGACGTTATGCTGAGAGAGGATCTGCATAGAGAGCATCTCTTGCGCTTTTATCAAGTGATGGATATACGCTTTTGAATAAAAATTCGATGCTTTGATGTCGTAATCCGCAGCAAGCGGCGTTGGATCATCTTTGTATTTTGCGTTTTTAAGGTTTATACGGTTGCCCGGAACGCCCTTCATCACAGCCCAGCCATGGCGTGCTGCGCGGGTCGGGGATACGCAGTCAAATGTATCAATGCCAAGGCGGACACATTTAAAAATATCATCAATCGCACCGATGCCAAGTAAGTGTACTGGGCGTGTTTGGTGGATTTCTTTGCTACAGAGCTCAACAATCTCATAAAATTGCTGTTTGCTGCCGCCTAGAGAGCCGCCTATTGCTGTGCCGAAGAAATTGCCATTCTTCGTCCATGCGCAACTTTCTTTGCGCAGTTCGTCATATACGCCACCTTGGACTATGCCATAGACGGCTTGTGCGCCATTATCGTTTTTGGCGAATTGTTCTAATGAACGATCCCCCCAACGATGTGAGCGGTGCATGGAGCTTTCGGTGTATTTACGGTCAACGTGGAATGCTGTGCATTCGTCAAATTGCATGATCAGGTCTGCGCCAAGCTTGCGCTGAATATCCATGGATAGTTCAGGGGTAAGCATCATGGCAGAGCCATCACGGTAATTTCTAAATTTGGCACCTTCTTCGGTGATTTTAAGCAGCGACTGCCCGCGCTCGCCTTTATTGCGGCCTTTGATTTCATCGGCGACTGAGCCATGCCCCATAGAGAAAATCTGAAAGCCGCCACTATCGGTGAGCATAGGGCCGTCCCAGCCCATAAACTTATGCAGACCGCCCATTTTTTCGACAATGTCAGCGCCGGGCTGAATCATCAGGTGATATGTATTGGAGAGTATAATATCCGTTTTGGCCTCAACCATTTGATCAGGGTTGAGGTTTTTAATTGACGCTTTTGTCCCGCAGAAAATGAAGTTAGGGGTTTGAATTGTCCCGTGAGGAGTCTTCAAATTACCTAAACGCGCCTTGGAATTAGGCGCGCTGTGGGTAATATCAAAAGCAAAATTTGGATATTTAAGGTCAGTCATTGATAAGCTCTGTCACTTGGTTAGAAAATTACTTCTTCGCAGCGAGAACTTTTTCGACTTGTACTTTAACTGGACGCAAACATACATCAAGTTTCGTTTTTGCTGTGCCAGTAAGGTATGCGTCTAAGCCACCTTTATGTTCAACAGTGCGAATACCTGCAGTGCTTACTTTGATGCGTACGCTACGGCCAAGTGCTTCAGAAAACAAGCTTGTTTCTTGAACATTTGGGTAAAACTTACGACGAGTTCTGTTTTTTGCGTGAGATACATTGTTACCTGACATCACGCTCTTACCTGTTACTACACAACGACGGCTCATAGTGTAAATCCTTCTGTATTCTTGATCTATATTAATTCAATGCGCTACTTGCGGCATTCTTTACAATGAAGCGGACAATACTGCAACACCTTGAGGCAAGTCAAGTAAAGAGTGCATAAATAATGCGGTTTTCCGAAAAAATAATGATTATTCTTTTTCATCACTTTACATTCTATATAGTTGTTATAAATAAACAGCATATAAAATGCACGTATTATATTCGCTAAGGGATAAGAATTATGGCTGAATCAGCATTAAAGTTCGACGAAATAAAAGCGCTTATATCGTCAATGGAGCATCCATCATGTTCCGTACGCGATACCTTTGCAGATATGGACCAAATTAGCCGTATTAAATATTGGCTTAATTTTGCGGCGGATCGCCAAGTCTATGAAATTAAACGTCCTCGTTTATCAATATATGCGGCGTCACATGGCTTTGCAAAGCAAGACGAAGCGCAGCAAGGTTATTTTAAAGACATGGTGAGTAAGCTTTTGGCAGGGGACCACGCGGTAAACGAGGTTCTAAACCTCGCCAGTGCGGATTTACGCCTCTATGACCTAAATATGGATGAACCAACGTCTGATTTGCGCGCAGGTGACGCTATGGATGATCAGTCTTTACTAAACTCGCTAGCTTATGGCCTGATGACGGTTGAACCTGAGAATGACTTGGTGTCTATTGCTGCAATTGGTGTGGGATCTGAAGAAATTGGGCGCGCTATATGCCATAGCTTTATGCCGTTTATTGACAGCAAATTGAAAGTGGACCTGACTGACTTTAATTTGGACAACTTCTTTGCGAACCTTAAAGGCAATTCTGGTTACGAACTAAATGCGATTATTGGGGCTATCTTAGCTACGAGGCTTGCGCAAGTCCCTGTGATTCTAGAGGGCTATACGGCCATAGCAGCAGGCTTGTTGCTTGATGCAATTAACCCCGATACGCATTGGCACTGTGCGATAGCGCCGTCCTTAGATAGTGCTGACGCTACATTGCGTGAATATTTCGAATCTAAAAACTGGTTGGTTCTAGACGACCCGCGCCCCTATGGCATGAAGCAAGTGTCGGCGCTTAATGGCGGTATGCAAATCGCGGCGCTGCGCCAAATGCTGATTTTGGATCATTACTATACAGCTGAAAAAATAGCGTCCTAGTCTTTTATAGAAAGACCATTAAGGCAAACAAGCCAAGTAGCTGCGCGATGACGATCATATATTGCGCCAGCTTGACTTGCGCGCTATCGACTTTTGCTTTTGCATCTTTCGGGCCGTACCACGGACGGTCTATCGTCGCGCCATAACGCGATTTTTCTTTGCCGCCTATGGATATATTGATAGCGTAGGCTGTAATGGCAAGCGGGTGAACGCCGGGCATTAAATGTCCGCTATGCTTTAATGACAAGGCGTGGAGCGCGGTTTTAAAGCTAGCTTTGGGCGTAATAAATGTCGCCATGACAATCAGTGTCGTGCCAATAAAGTTTGGAATGATGCTCAGCAGCTCTTCAAACAGAGTGATCGTGTATGTGTAAGCCCCTGAGAGCGAAGTTTTGCCAATTGCATAGGTGAGCCATAAGAACAGCGTGGAAATAATAAGCAATGGCAAGCCGCCAATAAGGAAGAAAAGTATTGGCGCGATCAAATGGCGGATAAAGCTGTACACCGTATAATGGATAAGGCTGCGATTAATGCCGCTGTTATCTGCATTGCTTAAGGCGCGCATGGTACAGATGGAAAGCTTGGCCTCTAACGTTGTGGTGAGTTTGCCTGTCTTTGTGAGCTGCGCCTGTATCGCTTTGTTGAGTAGAAAAGGCGAGATGGTGCTGATAGAAAAGGCGAGTATTGCGATTTGTAGGAAATGTATATCCGCTGAAACTGCAGGTAAAAAGTTTAATGCGATAACAAGCAAAGCTGAGACGCAGATGAAAAAACAGACTACAAATAAGCCCCTAAAAAACAAATCATGGTCAGTGCGCTTTTCGACATTGAGCTTTATAAGCTTGGCAAGGAAGACCTTGTTTAGGCCGAGCCAAAACGGAGGGAGGGGCGCTGCGGCCGTTTTGCTTTGCAGCATACCAATGGGGATAGAAATTATAAGCGCTGCAACAATTGTGTAAATGCGTGTTATAATTAGATTAATTAATGGTGCGTCGATGAAGTCTGTCATGGTGGTTTATAATTTCTTCATTATATTCTGCTAATGTTTTATCTGTATTGGGTGCGTTTAAAAAGAGTAGGATTATAGTACATGTTATATCATTTATATGAATTGGGGAATGCTTCACTTTTTGGGCCTCGGATTGGCGCACAGATGATCCAGTCTAGTTTTGCGAACCCGTTTAACCCGTTATCTTATACATCTTTAGGTAAAAGCCTTGCGGCAGGTGCGGAGCTGTTTGAGCGTGTAACGCGACGTTTTGGTGAGCCGGCATGGATGCTTGATGAAACCATTATCAATGGTAAAGCCGTTGCGGTTGAAGAAGAAGTTATAGTTGATAAGGCGTTTTGCTCACTGCTTCATTTTAAGCGTGATACAGACCGTAAAGACCCGAAGGTCTTGGTCGTTGCACCAATGTCAGGGCATTATGCGACATTGCTGCGTGGTACAATCGAGGCTTTATTGCCCCATCATGATGTTTACGTTACGGATTGGATTGACGCACGCCAAGTGCCGCTTAATGCAGGCACATTTTCATTGGATAGTTATATTTCGTATTTACGCAGTTTTTTAAGCTTACTTGGCGGTGATACACATGTCATAGCAGTTTGCCAGCCAGCGGTTCCCGTTATGGCGGCTGTATCCTTAATGGCTGCTGAGGGGGACCCTAATCAGCCTTTGAGCATGACTTTAATGGGTGGGCCGATTGATACGCGCGTGTCGAAAACCGCAGTCAATGAACTTGCAGAAGACCGACCGCTGAGTTGGTTTGAAAATTCTATTGTGCAAACGGTGCCTGCGCTCCACCCTGGTGCGTTCCGTAAGGTCTACCCAGGTTTTTTACAGCTCAGTGGCTTTATGTCGATGAATTTAGACCGTCATGTGGACTCGCATATGAATTTTTATAAGCACCTTATTCAGGGTGATGGCGATTCGGCGGGGCAGCATCGTTTATTCTATGATGAATATATGGCGGTAATGGATATTCCTGCTGATTTCTATCTGCAAACTGTTGATGTTGTTTTTCAGCGTCACTTGCTGCCTAAGGGCGAGATGACATGGGATGACCCGATTACAGGGGAAACGTTAAATGTAGACCCGAGTAAAATTGAACATACAGCGCTGCTGACAATTGAAGGCGAGCTGGATGATATCTCGTCACGCGGCCAGACAGTTGCTGCGCATGAGCTGTGTTCGAATTTGCCTAGTGATAAACAATATCATTACCTACAAAAGGGTGTTGGGCATTACGGCATATTTAATGGTGGGCGCTACCGCAGCCAGATTATGCCACGTATCCGTCACTTTATTCGCAGCTTAGAAAGTGACGTCTCGCCAATACCCAAGGCTGACCTTGAGGTCACGCCAGATTTAAAGCCAGAAAAATATAACAAAAAAAATGATTTTGATGTTGTTTATGGCGCTTAGTATTGTTTAATCTACAAATATGAGTAAAGCGATTGATATAACAGGGCTAGAGGCGCATGTAAAAATGCGCCGTGATAGCCGCGCAAAGCGTATGGCGCTCCGGTTTGATCCTGCAAACCGCTGCGTTCATTTTGTGCTGCCGCGTTTTGCATCGCATAAAAAAGCGCAGGCTTTTATCGATTCTCATCGCCAGTGGGTAATTGACCGCATCAGCGAGCTTCCTGAATATATGCCGTTTGAAGATGGTATAAATATTCCTGTGCTAGGGCGGGATGTTGAGATTGTTGTTGAAAAAGACCCGACGCGTAAATCCACACATATTGAACTTCAAGACCATATCTTATTGGTGCAAACCAATTTAGATGAATATGCGCCACGCATAATGCGGTTTCTTAAAAAAGTTGCGCGTGAATATCTGACCGATATTATGGATGAGAAAACCGCAAATTTAGACCGCAAAGCCATAAAAATTCAAATCAGAGACACCAAAAGCCGTTGGGGCAGCTGCAGCGTTGATGGGCATATATCCTTGTCATGGCGTTTAATATTCGCGCCCTCAGAGGCGATGGATTACGTCGTCGCGCATGAAGCTGCCCATTTAATGCATATGGATCACAGCAAACGTTTTTGGGCGTTATGCGAAGATTTATGTATTGATTATGAAGGTGGCAAGTCATGGATGCGTGAGCATGGTCATGGGCTGCATCGTTATGGATAGGGCTGTTTTTTATTGACATATTATCGCGTTGTGGTCTATTAACTGTATGCACACAGAGTTGCAGGAGATTGAAAATGGATAAAAAATTACCACAAACTAAAAAAACCAGCAGTTTAGCGGCAGCTTTTCTTGGATATATGACTAAATCTAAGGAGGTGCTGAAGGAGTCTTTTGCTGAAAAGCCAAAGCCGGTTGTCAAGTTAGATGAAGTCGAACATATTTTTATGCCAGAGATGCAGAGCTCTCTCACTGCTTATTTCAACGTGCATAGCCTCGACAAGAATAAACCTTTATATCCAGGGCTGGTTATTCCCTACAACCCTACGTTCAGAGAGGAGCGGAATATAGCCACTGATATTGGCTATATGGTTTCGACTGGTGAGATTTCCGAGCAGGGCAACCATGTTTTTGATGCGCACCATATGAATGTATCAGGATATGGGAAAAAAGTAGCGAAGAAAGTCGCGGTGCCGTTTGATCTCGAAATGTGAAGCGGTCTTATTTTTCAAATAACGTTTCTAATTTATGCATTAAGGCCTCTGCGAGCTGTTCAACATCGGTGATCGTGATTGAGTTTTTATAGTATGGGGTAACGTCATGGCCTATGCCAATGGCGCTTAGCTCGACGGGGCTGTTTTTCTCAATCCGATTAATGACGGAATGCAGGTCTTTTTCTAATAAAGTCGCAGGGTTGTTGGAAAGGGTGGAATCATCGACTGGTGCGCCATCAGAAATAACCATTAAAATTTTACGCTCTTCACTGCGTTTGGCGATACGATTATGTGCCCATGCAAGGGCTTCGCCATCGATATTTTCTTTTAACAGGCCTTCTTTCAACATCAGGCCGAGATTGTTTTTTGAACGGCGCCACGGCGTGTCGCCTTCTTTGTAAATAATGTGGCGTATGTCATTGAGCCGGCCTGGTTTTTCGGGGCGGCCATTTTCAATCCATAGCTCGCGGGATTTGCCGCCTTTCCATGCGCGGGTGGTGAAGCCAAGCACTTCAGTCTTGATGCCGCAGCGCTCTAAGGTGCGGATAAGAATATCAGCGCATAGGGCAGAAATAGTAATCGGCCGCCCGCGCATTGACCCTGAATTGTCGAGCAGTAAGGTCAGCACAGTGTCCTTAAATTTAGTTTCCTGTTCGCGCATAAAGCTTAGCGGCACTGTAGGGTTCGCAACGATGCGGGCGAGACGGGCGCTGTCAATCTGTCCATCTTCTTGATCGAACTTCCAGCTGCGTTGTTGCTGCGCCATTAATTTACGCTGCAGGCGATTAGCGAGGCGCGTAATCATTGACTGATAGCGCTCTAAATAGGTATCAAGCATATCACGCAGACGTTTAAGGTCGGCGGCGGTTGCAAGGTCTTCGGCGGCAATGATTTCATCAAACTTTGTGGTGTAAATCTCATAGCCGGGGCTATGTCCTAAATCAGATAGAGGGTTGTAATCGCCCTGTGCATTTTCGCTACTTTTGGCGCTGTCATCATTTTCTTCTCCAGTGGCGCTGTCCTCGGCGACATCTTGTGCGTCTTCTGAATCTTGGGTGTCGCTATCTTCCGCCATATCTTCTGCGTGGTCATGCTCTATGGAATCGTCTTGGGATGATTCTTCGTGCTGATTGTCATCTTGATCGTCGTTGTTTTTTTCTTCATTCTCATCGCCACTATCTTCGCCCGTATCATCCTCTGAATTTTGTTCGGGGGCGGCTATGGTATCAAAACCCTCAAGGCCGAGTGTATCCAGAATGTTCTGTGCTTTCTTGGCAAAGCTATCTTGGTCATTCATAAAAGGGATGAGGTCTGCGAGTGATTGATTGCCGAGCTTTTCTGCAATGTCCTTGCCCCAAAAGTTTTGTACCTGCTTTGCGCCATCGGGTAAGTCGGTTTGTGACAAGGCCGCGCGGGTCAGTATATACATAGCTTCGTTTTGTGGGCAGGCATCTTTTGATGTGATGTCTTGATAGCGTTTGCTTTTGCAGTCTGTATCTAATGCTTTGTTAAGGTTCTGGGCTACGCCGCGCATGCTCTGCATACCAACGGCTTCGCAGCGTGCACGCTCTAATGCGTCCCAAATTGAAGCGCTTTCGGTGTTTTTAGGCTTTCTGGTCTTGTGCAGGGCGACATTGTGATGTGCTAAATGTAACGCGCGTATGTCTGATGCCGCGCGCAGGCGGTCTTTTTGAATGTCGCTTTCAGCATCGCCAATTGAAGGTAGTTTTGCTGCGTTGTAGGAATCAGAAAACGGCAAGCGAGATGTGACGGCCTCATTCGCCGAAAAGGTGACGTTAACATCATTGCATTCGGAAAGCGCCTTTAGGGCAGCTGCGGTTGCCGCTTTAAAGACTTCTTGATCGCGTTGGCGCTCTAAAAGTACGCTTCTATCTTTCTCATTCGTCAAGGTCTACACCAAAGCAGCGTTGATAATATTCTCTGAGGATGGGGCGTTCGGCTTCGTCACATTTGTTGTAAAAGCTTAATTTGAAAGAAAGCTCACGGTCACCGAATATTTCAGTGTTATCAGCCCAACTCAAAACTGTACGCGGCGACATTAATGTTGAGAGGTCACCGGACTTAAAGCCTTTACGGGTCAAGTTCGCGACCTGTACCATTGCGCGGATTTCATCTTTATCTTCTTCGGATGTGAGCTCGGGTATCTTTTTGAGGATGATTTGTGCTTCTTTTTCAGGCGGCAGATAATTAAGTACAGTGACGATGTTCCAGCGGTCCATTTGACCTTGGTTGATTTGCTGTGTGCCGTGATAAAGGCCTGTTGTATCACCAAGGCCGATTGTGTTCGCGGTCGCAAATAAACGGAAAGCAGGGTGCGGGCGAATGATTTTATTTTGGTCAAGCAAGGTAAGCTTGCCTTCTGCCTCCAGAATACGCTGAATAACAAACATAACGTCGGGACGACCTGCATCATATTCATCAAAAACGAGGGCGACGGGGTTTTGCAATGCCCATGTTAAAATGCCTTCTTTCCATTCTGTGACTTGCTTGCCTTCTTTTAAGACGATGGCATCCTTACCCAATAAATCCATACGGCTAACATGGGAATCGAGGTTGACGCGCATACAAGGCCATCTTAGGCGTGCTGCGATTTGTTCAATATGGGTTGATTTACCTGTACCGTGAAAACCTTGCACCATGACGCGGCGGTTATGCGCAAAGCCTGCAAGTATAGCGAGGGTGGTGTCGTGATCGAACTGGTATGTATCGTCAATTTCCGGCACATTAGGGATGTCGTGGGCAAAGCCAGGGACTTTCATATCAACATCGATATTAAACGTTTCACGCACATCATACATTTCATCGGGAATGGTGCTGTGTACACGGCTATTTTCAAGCTGTTTAGTATCGAAGGTTGTTGATTTTTGGGCGTTTTTTGTTTCTTCACTCACGGTATGGCGTCCTTAGAAGTCGTTTTAAGCGTATAGTTATTTATACAAAAAATAAGGAAGGAATGCGATTTTTAAAGGGGGCTTATCCCTTTAATTTTTCTTCTAAGCGCTCGTACTTCTCATAAGAGAGGCGTAGCAGAGTGTAGGCAGCATTAATATTTTTGCTTCTTTCCTCTGCCATAGGGCAATTGCTGTTTACATCAGGGTGGAATTTTTTCACGAGCGTTTTATAGGCGGCCTTGATGATTTCAAGGGTAACCGGCGGCGCTAGCCCGAGTTCCTGAAGCGCTTTAAACTCAGGGGTGTTTCTGTCTTGGTAGCTTGTATAGCCATGGGAGCCATTATCACGCTTATTATTGTTGGAGCCATTATTGCCATTATGGCTTCTTGGTGCTTCTTTCCCTGTGAAGTGGTATTCTTGCCAAGCCTTGTTTCTCAGTATCTCTTCAGTAGCGCCTTCTGTAGCGAATTTCCATGTCGGTCGATCCCATATTGTGCCGTTATAGATATAGTCTTCGACGTCGCGGTCAGGCATGCCGTCAAAATAATTCCATGCACGGTTATATGAGCTAACGTGCTCATAACAAAAATTATAATATTCACTGAGCCCCCTGTTTTTAGGGGCGCGATGTTCGGCATGCACATCGCATTCGGGCATTTCACATACACGAACGATTATTTTTGGTTTGTCGTCATCAAATAAGGGCGACTTTTCTTGTAGTTTAATTCTAGGCATAAATTGATTATAATGTTTTTCGTTTTAATTTTACAGAAAAATATCAGGCTTAGGGGCTAAAATGGAAGAAAAAAAACAAACCGTCGCTGCGGAAATTGCAAATAGACTCACTCTGGCCTTTTCACCAGAGCAATTAGAGGTTATAGACGAAAGTCATCTGCATGTAGGTCATGCAGGCTACCGTGAGGGCGGAGAGAGCCATTTCAAGGTTATTATTAAGGCTGATGCCCTTAGTGAATACAATCGTATTGATAAGCACAAGATGATTTACGCGGAGCTTTCGCCGCTCATGAACGTAAAAATACATGCATTATCAATAAGTTGCGTGTAATAGTTTTTCTATACTCGCCACTACCTTGGGTTGATTAGGTGTAATTTATGGTGCGCATGCAATACTTTGGGTTGTTTTTGTGCCTTTCTTATGTATACTTTGGTTGTGTTTATAACCAAGGTTTTTTAAACGATGTATGAAGACTTATTTAAAGAGAAATCAGCGCGAAAAACGAGTTTATCGGGGCGTAACGTTACAATATTGGGGCGTCGGACTTCGATACGGCTTGAGCCGCAGATGTGGGATATTTTGTATGAAGTTGCAGAACGTGAGAAAACCACAATACATGAGTTTTGCTCTTTGGTGTCATTACGTAAGCATGAGGGTGCGAGCCTGACATCTTCCATACGGGTATTTTTATTGCTTTATTACCGGGCTGCAGCATCACAAACGGGACATATTAAAGCGGGGCACGGTAACTTTCAAAACATGATTAAGCGTGCGCGTATTAATGTGGATTTAAAAACAGGCAAAGGGCTGCTCGCCACGAGTGGGGCGCGTGATTAGTTTCCAAAGCAATACTTAAAACTATATTTAGAGCTATTTGAAGAGGAAGGTCGCTATATTAAGCGGCCTTTCCCATTTTTAAGAACTTATCTTCTCTTTTGGCGACCAGCTTGTCGGGCTTCCAAGGGTTGAGCTCTTTCAAGGCTTTTTCAATCTGTTTTGCAACCATTGAGATGGTTTCTTTCTTGTTTCTGTGTGCGCCGCCATGAGGCTCTGAGATGATGCCGTCAATGAGACCGTTTTCTAGCATATCTTTCGCGGTCAATTTGAGCGCGGTTGCGGCATCTTTAGCGAAATCTGCGCTACGCCATAAAATAGATGCACAGCCTTCTGGTGATATAACAGAATAAATTGAGTTCTCAAGCATGTAGATTTTATCTGCAGCAGCAATTGCAATTGCTCCGCCTGAGCCGCCTTCGCCGATAACAACCGAAATCATAGGTACTTCTAACTTGAGGCACGATTCAATAGAGCGTGCAATCGCTTCGGACTGACCTCGCTCTTCTGCGCCTAAGCCAGGATATGCGCCTGCAGTGTCGATAAGGGATATGACAGGGATTTGGAACCGTGAAGCCATGTCCATTAGGCGCTGTGCTTTACGGTAGCCTTCTGGCCGTGCCATGCCAAAATTATGTTTGATGCGGCTTTCTGTGTCGCTGCCTTTTTCTTGGCCAATAACAACAACGCTTTGTCCTTTAAAGCGCCCGATGCCGCCAATTAGGGCGTGATCTTCACCAAATAAGCGGTCACCAGCAAGCGGCGTGAAGTCTTCGATCATATTTTCAATATAATCGGTCATATGTGGGCGTTCTGGATGGCGCGCGACTTGTACAATTTGCGCAGGTGTAAGGCGTGAATAGATTTGAGAAAGGAGGCGGTCTGCTTTGCTTTGCATACGAGAGATTTCATCCGCGATGTTTAGCTCATCATCATTGCTTACATGACGGAGTTCCGCAATTTTTGATTCTAACTCGATGACGGGCTTTTCAAACTCAAGCATATCTTAACTTTCTCTACTTTATCGTGCGCTAATGCGCTGTATCGTTTTTACTTTTTTAAATTCTGTGTTTTGAATTTATTGGCCTGTATAACAAATCAAGCAGGTAATGACAAATCAAAACCTGCTTGAAATAAAAATTATTATAGGGCGAAATGCTAAATATTAAGCGTTTGTACCTGTTTTGGACATTGGGTGCTTCTCATCAACAGTGTCTTTCAAATCTTTACCAATGATATGAGTATAGATTTGTGTTGTTGCGATGTCAGCGTGACCAAGCATTTTCTGTACTGAACGAAGATCTGCACCACGGCTAAGTAGGTGTGTTGCAAATGCGTGACGTAGTACATGTGGGCTAACGCGGTCTTCATCAACTTTAGCTGCGCGTGCAAGATCCTTAAGGAGCTGTGCAAAACGCTGGCGTGTAAGGTGACCTTTTACTGAGGTCTTTGATGGGAATAACCACTGTGCCTGTGTGCCTTCATCTTCAGGAGAGATAAAGTTTTTACGTACATCAGTATAGTTGTTCATCGCTTTTTGCGCAGGGTCACTTAAAGGAACCATACGTTCACGACCGCCTTTACCTTCAACAAGAAGGAACTGCATGTCTTCGCCAACAGCAACCATTGAAAGACCAACAAGTTCTGATACACGTAAGCCAGTTGCATAAAGCATTTCCAGTAAACATACGAGGCGTACGCTTTCTGCTGTGCCTGCTTCTGCAGCAACGCGAATAAGAGTACTTACTTCATCTTCGCTAAGTGTTTTTGGCAATGTGCGGCCTTGTTTAGGGCTTTCGATTGTAGATGTAGGATCATCTTTACGCATTTTTTCTGAAATCACAAAACGGTAATATTGACGCATCGCTGATAAGCGGCGCGCAATTGTGCGTTCAGAAATTTTGCCGGTACCTTTGCCTTTTGCATTCGCTTTGCCTGCAAGGTCTTTAAGGTAGGCTTTAATTTCATCTGTGTTTGCTTTGTCAATATCAGAAGTCATCTGATTCTTGAGGAACAAACTGACGTCAGCTAAATCTCTCCAATAGGCTTGGCGAGTGTTTAATGCTGCACCACGTTCTGTTTGTAGCATATTCAAAAAAGCGTCTACAGAAGGGTGTAGATCCGGTTTCGGTAGTGCTGGGCGTCCTGGACGTGCCATTTTTTAGTTCTCCTTATTATACTCTGCGTTCTTATTAACGTTGGTTAGTGTCAATATTCGTGCAGATGATAACCCCACGGTTATTGTTTTTTTTATAAATTACACACTCTGAAGCAGAATGCGAAACTAGTTATTACATAATTTATTTTCACCTGTCAAGCTGTAAATTTGACATAAGTTCATTTATTCTCAAAAACTTCATAAAAAATAAGAGCTTATCAGCACACAATATTAGGCTAATCTAATTATAACACATGCTAATTAAACATATTACTTTATTCTTGTGTGCCTATAAATTGTGCAGTATCAATAGATTGATCGATAGGTTGCGGTTCAATTTGTGGCTGTGTTAAGCCGAGCCACGCAACGCCAGCGACAAGAATAAGTAAAAATAGTAATATAAAAATTTTTTTCATAATCTGCCTTTTGAGTTTGTAACTATCAGATTGCTTTCGCTTTGTAGTTACGGTAAGTTACAGTCTTAATTGGCATGAGCCAAGTAATTTTTTGTAATGATAAAAAAAATGTGTATATGGGCCCGAGTCTTTTGAATTCTGAACAAATAGTACTAACAAAACCGATTGCCCTTATTGGTATGATGGGTGTAGGGAAGACCCACATTGGACGTTTACTGGCAAAAGAGCTTGGTATTTCCTTTGTTGATTCTGATGATGAAATCGTCCTAAGTGCAGGGCAAGCTGTCTGTGATATATTTGAGTTTTATGGCGAGCCGGCCTTTCGTGATCTGGAAGGTAAAGTGATTGAGCGCCTGCTTGAAAACAAGGCTAGTGTGATATCAACAGGCGGAGGCTGCATTACGCAGCCTGAAACTTTAGAAAAGCTTAAGTTGTCTTCGCATTTGATTTGGTTGACGTCAGATATAGATGTTTTAGTTGAACGGACTGCACGTCGTGACGATAGGCCTTTGCTAAAAGGCCGCGACCCGCATGAAGCTTTGTCTTCTTTATTCGCTGCGCGTAAACCTTTATATGCGCAGGCTGCCTTCTCTGTTGATTCTGGAGCTGGCGCGCGTGATGTAGTGCAAAAAATAATTGATTATTTGGCTGAGTAGTAAATGCGCGTTATATTAAAGCGAATGATAGCGAAAGAATAATGATGAAGATTGAGCAGTGCAATGTTGAAAACGGCTATCAATGTGTGAACGTGGCCTTGGGTGCGCGCAGCTACGACATATACATAGAAAATGATAGCCTTGAGCGTGCTACGAGGTTTGTAGCGTCCCACTATGCAGGTAAATCTATCTTTATTATTACCGATCAGGCTGTACGTAGCGTTTGTACAGATGAGTTGGTGGCTGCACTTCAAAACGATTTTAGCGATATTAAGCAATTTGATGTTCCGTCTGGGGAAGCTAGTAAATCAGTCCCTATGTATGGTGAGATATTGCAGTGGCTGGCCTGTGAAGGCGCGCGCCGAGATTCTTTGATTGTTGCGATTGGTGGCGGCGTTGTCGGCGACTTGGCTGGATTTGTCGCGGCAAGTTATATGCGCGGTATCGACTTTATACAAATCCCCACAACCTTACTGGCGCAAGTTGATAGCTCTGTTGGCGGCAAAACCGCAATCAATATTGCGGCGGGGAAAAACCTTGTTGGGGCGTTCTATCAGCCCAAAGCAGTGTTTTGTAGCTCACGTGCCTTAAAATCATTGCCGCCGCGCGAAATGCGCGCAGGTTATGCTGAGATTTATAAATATGGATTGCTGTGGGATGTTTCTTTTATGCTGTGGCTGCATGAAAATGGAGGGCGATTATTGGCTCATGATGCCGAGGCTGTACATTATGCTGTTGGGCGTTGCTGTGAAATAAAGGCTGAGATTGTGGCCAAGGATGAGCGCGAATCTGGTTTGCGTGCGTTGCTGAATTTGGGCCACACCTTTGGCCATGTTCTTGAAACGCTATGTGAATATGATGATCGGCTGCGGCATGGTGAGGCGGTGTCCGTCGGTATGTGTTTAGCGGCGGAGCTATCCGAAGTTATGGGGCACATAAGTGCGGATGATACACGAAGCGTCGTGGCGCATTTGAAGAGCGTGTCACTGCCGACGGCATATGCAGATATAAAAAATCGTCCAGAGACAAGCGTTGACGAGATGATGGCCTTGATGCTGCGTGATAAAAAGGCTAGCGCAACGGGAGTGACGTTTATCGTGCTCGAATCTTTAGGGCACGCCGTGACTAACAATGCTGTTAGTGAAATAGATTTACGTGACGTTCTTGAACGTTTTGTCGCGTGTTCGTAATATAAAGATAATTTTTAAACCTAGGAATGATAAATAAATGGAAAAAGTAAGCGCCGTCGACGTAATGCAAGCTGCAGAAAAGCTTCCACCATTAGAAGACCCCATGGTTTGGACGTCTGTTGGTGTGATCTTCTGTTTGATGGCCTTGTCTGGGTTTTTCTCAGGCTCAGAAACATCACTTACCGCTGTATCAGAGGCGCGTATGCTGCATCTGGAGAAGGATGGCAACCCAAGGGCGGGGCTAGTTCGTAAGTTAACGGACCAAAAAGACCGCTTAATTGGCGCATTGCTGCTTGGTAACAACCTTGTGAATATTTTGGCGACATCTATGGCTACAGGCGTGTTGATGTCTATTTTTGGCGAAGCGGGGATCGTCTACGCAACGATTGTGATGACGTTATTGGTGTTAATTTTTGCTGAAGTACTGCCCAAGACATATGCATTGCTCCATGCGGATAAAATGGCGCTCAAGATTTCTCCGGTTATTAATATTGTCGTTATCGTTTTCTCTCCCGTTTCACAGTTGGTTGTTTGGGTGGTGCGCCGCACATTGATGCTTTTTGGGGTTCGCGTGGACTATGTGAATGTTGGCGGTGATGTTGAAGAGCTGCGTGGCGCGATTGAAATGCACCGTGGTTCTGCGCAAGGCGTTCATGAACAGCGTGCGATGCTGCGTTCCATTCTTGATTTGGCCGATGTCGAGGTTGAAGAGATTATGGTGCATCGTAAGAATGTTGAAGTGCTTGATATTAATATGCCGATTTCTGATTTGGTTCACGAAGTTCTGCATAGCCGGTTTACGCGCATTCCATTATATAATGAAAACCGTGACGATATTATCGGTGTCTTGCATGCAAAGGAATTGTTCCGTGCGCTGCAGAAAACGCAAAACGATACAAGTAAAATCGACATACGTGAGGTCGTTAGTGAGCCGTGGTTTATACCGGAGACATCAAATCTTTACGATCAATTACAGTCATTTAGAGAGAGACGTGAACATTTTGCTTTAGTTGTTGATGAGTATGGTGCTTTTAAAGGTGTGGTCACGCTAGAGGATATCTTGGAGGAAATTGTCGGGGATATTGATGATGAGCATGACATTGCCGTTAAGGGGGTCCGTAAAGGGCCTGATGGCCTTTATTTGGTTAAAGGTGACGTTACGATACGTGACCTTAACCGTGAATTTGAGTGGGATTTACCTGATGAAGATTATTCGACAATTGCGGGGCTCATTATATTTGAAGCAAAGCAGCTGCCAAATGTAAATCAGCGTTTTAACTTCTATGGTTTTGACTTTGAAATTATTAGACGTCAGCGTAATCAAATTACGATGATCGCTGTGCGTCCACCGGCTGACATTGCGCAGGATGATGATATGAGCTAGCGGTCAGTTTTATCTGATAGGTAATAAAAAAGGCGCATAATCTATGCGCCTTTTTAGTAATTATTTCTGAACTCCAGAATTAATTGATTCTATCGTCATTCGTTATGTTGTCGAAGCTTTTCTCAACAATAGGATCTTTTCTCACTTCGTAAGTCGATGTGTATTCCTGTTTGCCGATAGCGTTTAGATATTCATCACGAGCATTCACTGACTGTTTATATGGTAGATACTCGACGCGAGCCCAGCCTTTGCTAACCATACATGTTTCAAAGTCGTGATATTCGATCACTTCATGAAGGAGGTGCCCGCCGCGTTCTGGTGTTTCCCAATGTGACATCTTGGCTTCTGCTGAGCCAGGTCTAGGGATTTTACCATTCACCGTATTTGTTGGGATTGCTTCACGAACGAGACCTTGGTTGACAAGTTCGTTAATTTCAACAGTACAGCGTGCAATATCACGGTTCAGCATTTGCTGGGCTTTAGCGCCGCGCAAATACAGTGATGTCGTGGTGTCGGCTCTTTGCCAATACTGTGTGTTGTTCTCTATCTTCATCTTAGTTGCCTGACGCTCTGAAGTACAAGCTGTTAAGGCTAACGTAAGTGCAGTACAAGCAAGGAATGTACGCTTCATCATTATATTGTCCTGATAAGTTGTTTTGAATAATTAAACAAAAATGGTCAATCAACCATGCGTAAGGGTATCAGTTGATACAAATTTAAACAATGCTGTTTTTCTTAATTTTTCTGTTTTTCCCACCAGCTTTCAATAATAACACCGTATAGGGCTTTTTTGCTGGGCTTAGCTATCGTGTGTGTGTGGGCAACATAGTCTCTGTTTGTGTGAAAAAGTGGTATGGCGATGTAAGAGTTCATCAAAATACGATCAAGAACCTTCATGTGATTCACAAGGTCTTCTGTTGTGGTTGTATTTACAATGCCGGCGAGTAAATGTTCAATGGCGGGGTCACAAATGCCCGCATAATTCCATTGTGATGGTGTTTTTGCCGCTTCGCAGCCCCAGTATAAATATTGCTCGGTGCCGGGGGATAGGCTTGTGCTCCAATAACTTATAACAGCATCGTAGTCATAGTTTTGTATGCGGCCTTGGAAAGCGGCGCTATCTAAACGGCGTATTACGGGTTTGATGCCCAGCCTTTTGACGCTACGTTTAAAGGCGAGGGCGAGTTTTTCGTCTTCTGGGTTATTAACAATGATCTCAAAGCTTAGCGGGCGCTTGTCATCACGGTTAACGCGTTTGCCGTCTTCAACAACCCATCCAGACTGCCTTAATAGGAAGTCCACATATTTATAATGTTTACGAACCTGCTGTGCGCTGGTGTGGTTAACGCGGGGTAGCATGCCGGCTAAAGCCCCTTCGGGTAGTTCGCGCCTGTAGTTGCCGATGGCAATGGCTTCTTGTTGAGAGAACGTACCGACGGCATGAAACCTAGAATTTGGAAACATGGTTAAGGCGCGGTCTTTCTTGTTGTGGTAGAAATTCGTATTCACCCAGTTAAAGTCGACGAGAGAGAAAAGGGCTTTTCTCACGGCGATATCATCTAAAGGTTGGCGGCGTGTGTTGAAAATAAGGCTATGCGCCTTGCCGGGGCGTCTATGTGATATCTCTTCTTTGATAACTTTCTGTTTATGAGCATTTTCTTCTTCGTAGCCAGTTATCCATTTTGTGATATTGCCTTCGCGGCGATAATTAAGGTCGCCTGCATTAAATGCCATTAATGCGACGTCGTCATCACGGTAATATTCATAGGTGACGTCATCAAAGTTATGCAGGCCTTGCGTTATCGCTAGGTCATTTGCCCAGTAATTTTCATCGCGCTCATATGTGATTTTACGGCCTAAATCGACAGTTTTTATTTTATAGGGACCGTTCGATACAGGGGGGGTAACTAAGGTTTCATTAAAATCACGTTCAGCCCAAAAAGCTTTTGATAAAACGGGCATCATCGCGATAATCATTGCGGTTTCGCGGTTTGAGCTGGCGTCGAGCGCAAAGCTCACATGCTGCTTATCTGCGACATTTACCTCAGTGACTAATTTGTAAATGTTGCGCATGTTTGGGCGGCCACTTTCTTTGAGTGTATTAAAAGAAAAAACAACATCATCGGTTGTTATTGGACTGCCATCTGCGAATTTTGCGTTGGGGTTGAGTATGATGTCTATGTTTAATCGGTCTTCGCTAAACTGTACATCTTGCGCAATTAGGGGGTATAGCGTGAAGGGTTCGTCCCAAGAGCGTAGGGTCAAGCGGTCATAGATAAGGTTTAGGCCTTGCGCAGAAGCAATGCCCTTAATGTTAAATGGGTTGAGGTTGTCAAAGGTGCCGATGGCGGCCTGTTTTAACGTACCGCCTTTGGGGGCGTCAGGGTTAACGTAAGGCAAGTGCTCTGACGCTAACTGTAAAGCGGGTGTATCATGCATGGAGACGCCGTATTGCGCTGTTTTTTTAACAGGGGCAGTGGCTTCAGATGCTTCGGCTGCGACGAGGGTGGTGTCTTGCGCGTTTGCGACGTTAGAAAAGTAAGCACTTATTAACAAAAAACATATATATATTAGAATAGTCCGATTTGATATCGGCGTTTTTACGTGCAGCTTTTTAAACATGAGTATTTTCCTATGACTTTAAATCAACCTAAAGCGTCCAATGCGCCCAGTATTAAAATTTGTAAGGGGCGTATACGCAATTTTATAGGCGAATACAAACCAGATGCTTTCATGTCGTTTATATCACAGGGCCATGACTTTGACAGCCCTATTAACCTTTTTATCTCAGAATATTTGGGGGCGGATTTCTTTAAAAATTTTGGTGCACAGCTTGGGAAAACAAAATCAGGCGACGTCATATTGCAAGAGGTCGATAACATTGACTTCCCCGATGTTCTCTTTGCTGCAATGCCAATTTGGGATACCGCGCTTTCAAATGAAGAAAAGTTTTTATCACGTTGTTACCGTAACGCGATTGGACTTGCGAAGCGGAATGGGTATAAACGTATTGTCTTGCCTGCATTAGGTAAAGGGAAGTCGAACTTTCCCCATCGGCGTGTTGTGCGTTTATCGTTATCCGCGATACTTGGCGAACTTTCCGCGCCGATTGAAGAAGTTATCATCGTTTGCGCAGAGGATGTTATGTACGAATCTTATCAAGACCGCTTAATGTCATTAGGCTTAATGAAATAATAAAATTAGCGCTGTTTTTTTTTTGCGTTAGCGTGCATCATGGTGGTGTATTTGACGCCGTTTAATTTTATATTTTCAAAGCCATGAACTCGAGACGCGACCACATTATTCAAACAGCTTTACGCCTGACGGAACAACAGGGCTGGCATGCCGTGTCTTTAATGGACGTTGCAAACGCCTGTGAGTTGAGCCTCGCTGATGTTTTGGAGTGGTTCTCTGATAAAACAGATTTACTTGTTGGCTATGGGCGTAGCTTAGATTTACAGACCGTTTCTGACCTTGATAAGACTGACGCCAATGCACCACTTAAGGATCGCCTTTTTGATGTGTTGATGACCCGAATTGATTTACTCAATGATAATCGAGGTGCCACGTTAAGTATACTCAAAGATATTAAGTGCAGCCCCGTTTCGGCTTTTATTGTTTTGCCGCATTTGTCACGCTCTATGCAGTTAATGCTGGATGCTGCTGGCGGAAACGTTAGAGGCATAAAGGGCAATCTGTGTGTTTATGGCCTTACGCTGTGTTATTTAAACACGCTGCGGGTTTGGTGTGGTGATGATAGTGTGGATTTATCAAAAACTATGGCTGCTTTAGATAAGAATTTAGGGTATTTTGAAAATATTAATAGTTAAGGTTTCAGGGGATTATGGGGTTAGATATGCATAAAAGATTTATTATTTTACTGGTTGTGTTCTGCGCAATGTTTAACGGCGAATTTGGGCAGCGCGCTTTTGCGTTGAACGTAATGTACGCGACCGATCCAGCGAAAAATATATCCCCTCAAAATTCTGCGATGATTGTCAGCCGCGATGAAAATAGAACTGTGATCACAATATTACCGCGTTATGCGTATGATGGTGAGCATTTCGGCATGTTGATCCCCCTGCCAAAGTTTGTCAGCGAGACGCAAGTTAAAGTCGGCGGATTTAGTGCAGCGCAGAACATTCTATCTTACACATCTCCGCGCGTAAGTTATTATAAAGACGTGAATTTATGTGGCGTTAAAGATGGTGCGCCAACAACTTTACTGCAAGAGAAGAACGGTGCATTTAAAGCGCTTGGTGTTAACAATGATATTTTACCGCAAAGCATAAAGCCAGCAGTTGAGATAATTCACAGCGAAGCATTAAAAAATAAAAGCCTTGTCGAACACTTAAAGGAGAGAAACCTTTATTTAAACAAAAACTACCTGCCAATAATTGAAGGCTACAAAGCGGTAGGCACTGAATATGTATTAATCACCACGCCTAAGGGCGAAGAAGGGCACCGCAGCTTGCCTGCTGTGCAGCTCGCTTATGAAAGTGACAGTTTCTCTATTCCTATTGGCTTAAGTGGTCACTCATCAGATGTAGCGCAAGATTTAACGATTGTGTTTATTTCGCGTGATGGTTTGATTAGTCCAAAGACACTGCCGTTAAAAAAGATGGTGCACGATAAAGCCTTGCCGTTATTCGTCGCGAAGAGCTTTGATGCTGACTATGAAGCGATTTTCAAAAAAAGTTTACTTGATGATAATTTTCAATCGATATTTCTTGAATATGCAGGGGATGTGAAGTGGTGCCCCACATGCACAGCGGCACAAAAATTATCTGTGGCGGATTTGAGAGGCCTCGGCGCATGGTGGCTAGATAGCCTTGGTGCAACCCCCGCAAATGAGCGAAATGTCGCAAGCCGTAGCGATGTTGATAATGTCTATTTAACGCGCTTACATTTACGCCACACTGAAAAAACGATTATCAGTAGTGTTGAGTTTACGCAGAGCAAAGATAAAAACAGGTTTGTAACTACGTATAATGTACACGAGCCTTTTTTAAGTGCACCCAAATGTGAAGTATCACGATTATATAAGTCACGCCTAGCAAAACAATATCAGTCTGAAGTTGATAACTATGTCGCGTTAACAGCTCATCAGCCTAAAGATGTTAAGGACCGCATGGAGCAAGGCGGCCAAAGCTTTGATATCCCGACGCATGAGAACGAGCGCCATTGGTGGGAGCATATGTGGAGCACTGGGGCTGTAAAATAAATGACAAACTCTATTGGCGGCAGCAGCGCCGCAGCCTCCGCAATATATGATTGCGCAATCATTGTTCCTGTTTACAACCCGACGCATGGTTTTGCCTCTTTTATCAAGACGATAGCTTTGCGTGCTGAAGAAGAGCGCTATCTTCTCGTTGTCGTGAATGACGGCTGCGACCGTAGCTTTGATGATGTGTTTGAAACTTTGAAAAGCTATAAAGCTGTTCGTCTATATAAGCACGAAGTTAACATGGGCAAAGGCGCTGCTTTAAAAACTGGATTTACAGCCTTAATAAAAAGCGATATCGATTTAAAAGGCGCAATTACTGCCGATGCAGATGGTCAGCACTGTATTGATGATATATTTGCGGTCTTAAAAGCGGGGAAAGAAAACGAAAGTGGTCTTACATTGGGAGTGCGTAAGTTTGACCAGAATGTTCCTTTGCGTAGTAAGGTGGGGAATACGCTCACGCAACTTGTTTTTTATGGCCTAACCGCGATAAATTTAGCCGATACCCAGACTGGGCTACGTTATATTCCTCGTGTATTTTTCCAGGATATATGTACGATTAAGTCTTCTGGCTATGCGTTTGAAATGGAGATGCTTTTGTGGGCTAAGCAAAGTAATGTCAGGCTGCATACGCATGATATTAAGACAATTTATTTCAATGAGAATAGCGGTTCTCATTTTCGGCCCTTTGTGGATTCTGTGAAGATTTACAGCGTTTTATTAAAGCAGGGCTTGTCGTCAGTTTCGACATCTGTTCTCGACCTGTTAGCGTTTTCACTGTTTTTTTATATTTGTGGCGGCGGTTTGTTTTTGTCTAACGCCTTTTCACGGACAGTTTCTTTTCCCGTCTACTATTTCCTGAATCGTGACTATGTTTTTAAGCAAAAAGCCCTAGGGTTTCATCCTGTTCCACGACTTGTTCTGGTTATTTTTATATCGGGGTTGGTGTCGTATTTTTTACAATCAAGCGTTATACAGCTATTTGGTTTGCCTGCAGTGGCGTCTAAAATTGTTATCGAGACAATAATGTTCCTCGTTAATTTTGTTATATTGCGAGACTTTGTATTTAAAGGGCCCCGCACAAAAACAGAAACTGGGGAAGCGTAGCGTGTTTTCTATTTTTAGTAGGTATAATCCAGCTAAGCAGGATTACATTCTTTTTGCAGCTTTGTTTTGCTTTAGCTTTCTTATGTTCTACCCCACTGTTTTTCATGTTGGCCATGACCTTGCGAGTTACTTGGCCGTCGCTAAAAATTTCATTGTGGGCAATGGTATGGTCGATGTACAGGGCGGCATATCTAACCACAGATTTGGCTATAAATTGTTGCTTGCGGGGGCGTTATGGCTAGGGCAGATTTCTGGTGATGAAATGTTCTTCGTGATTGTCATGCAGAGCGTTTTTGCCGCGCTAACCGCGACGTTAACTTATGTGCTTGCATACACATTGTTTGACCGTTTTACCGCGTTTTTGTCTTATGGATTTTTTATCCTCTGCCCAACAATAATATCGAACTTGCCTGAGTTCGGGCTTGATGGCGTCTGGCCTGTATTCTGCCTTGTTAGCTTATTGCTTTTTCTTAAGCAAGCGGAGCAGGGGCTCTCATCTCTGCGGTCGTTGTTCGCTCTGGCCTTCGCGGGTGTTTTTGCTGCGCTTGCTGTTTGGGTGAAGGAAAGTGCGGGGCTGAATTATGCCATTATTCCCCTGTTGCTCGTTTTCGCTTTGAACTTAGACTCTAAGGTGAAGCGCCTGTTTATCTTTTATGGGGCATTTTGTCTTTTTATATATATAGGCGGCTGTGTGGTCGAGAACCTTGGTGAAACATTAGGGCAGGATTCTGAAAATGAGAGACTCTCTTTTCTTAGCGCTCTTGCTTATGCGCGCGGCGCGTACAGCGAAAATGAAGTGCTTAGTTTTGTGCTGTTTATTCTGGATGGGTTGAAAGGCTACTTCTTTGGGGCGCATTTTTCAATGAATGTGAATCATTTCTACCCTGTGTTCTTTATGGTTTATTTGTCGGCTATATTTGGTTGCTATCAGGTAATCAAAGGGGAGCAGAGAAGGGCATATATAGTGCTGTTCACTGTTTTGTCAGCTTACTTACTTTATGCAGCTTGGGCGGCGCAGTGGCATATGCGTTATATGCAGCTGGTTATTTTGTTCGTTGTATTCAGCGTTTTTGTCGGTCACTTTTCAGTTTCACTGCAACGGCTGTTGTGGGGCGCGGGGGATAATGTAAACCAAGCGCGACTGTATAAACTTTTGAGCTTAGTTTTTGTGGTCTCGCTTTTGAGCTCTCAGTTCTTTTCATCGCTTAAGGAAAAGTTTTATCTGGATGATAATCCGGTGGTAAACAAAATTGAGAGAATAAGTAAGGGGCGGCTAGCAGCGGAATTTGATGGTTCTGATGTAGGTTTGGCAAAGCTGGTGGTTAGAAGTCTTAATGAGGAGCGTAATCTTGTCATTACCGACGCGGTGATTCCTGCCAGTGCCTTGAGTTTTTATGCGCCGCATAAAGTTAAAACTAAAATCAATTTATATCAGCGTGTTATGATTGGCGTCCATGAAAACCCGTATATCCCTTATTTTGACGTAGAATCCGCTCACAATGTGTCGTTTTCATGTTTGTCGAACGTTCACAAAAAAAAGGGCAAGCGCCATGTTGAAATTATGGTTTTTGATCCTGATTACTTTATGGCCCAGATTGAAGGGATAAGCCATTTTTATATACTGATTAAAGGCGGGGCGGACTGCACGTCTTACTTTACACAGTGGCTAGATGATGCAGCTCCTGATTTTAATGTTGATTACAAAGTATTAAACATTATGCCGCGAACAGATTACCTATTATATGAACTTTCTTATAGGCCGCGTGCTGCTTCTAAGGCGTATAAAGAACCTTCAGCAATCAAAAACACGCAGGCACTTACTGATTATATAGGGTATATGCGTGAGCATGATTCGTATTCATACCAATATTATAAGAAGAATTTCCCTTTTTTGACTATAAATCAGCCTTAATTTTTACATTTGAGTGCTCATTTTTGCAAAGTGAGGACGATTATTCAGGCCTTAATCAAAAATTAACCATTTTAGGAAAAACTTGATTGTGGTGACTGGTTTGGTCTGCGATTTCGTGTATACTTACTGTCGTGAGGAATCAACTCTATAAATAATTCTATTTTAAACTCAATCTATTAGGAGACTAATTATAATGAAAACAGATATTCGTTCAGAAAAGGGCTTTACCCTTGTAGAACTCGCTGTCGTGATGATTATCATCGGCTTACTTATTGGCGGCGTTCTTAAAGGTCAAGAACTTATTAAAAGTGCGAAGGTAACTTCGACTATTTCACAAGTTAAAGGCATTGACGCCGCGACTTCAACCTTCCAAGATATTTATGCAGGCCTACCTGGTGACGTGGCCAGCCCTGGTTCTCGCTTGCCAGGTTGTACAGTAGCGCCTTGTGTACCGACTACACTTGTTACGGATGGCCGTGTTACTGCAACAGCAGCGAATGCTCCATTTGTGAATGCAGCTCAGACAATTGAATCTTCTGCATTCTTCCCACAATTGGCAGCAGCTGATTTGATCTCTGGTGTTACGCCGGGTTCAGACACATTCGGTGGTAACTACCCATCAGCCCCTGTTGGCGGCGGTTGGTCTCCTTCTACAGTTCTAGCGCAAGCTGACATACCAGGTGCATCTGGTGCAGAGATCAATGACTTTAGACCTGGTCTATATTTGCTACATGCTGGTCAGCCTAGCGTAGACACAGCTTCGGCATCTAACTCGCTTACTATGCAGCGTATTGATCGTAAGATTGATGATGGCAACCCGCTTACAGGCTCTGTTTATGCCGTCGAAATTGCAACTGGTGAGTGCGTTACTTATGATGCATCAACTTCTGTGTACTCAAACGCATATGATACAGCAGCAGGTACAATCGGTTGTAATGCAATGGTTCGTATCCAAAACTAGTTCTTAGTTTATAAAGATTTTAGAAAAGCCCCGCCTGTTGGTGGGGCTTTTTTTATGGCTGTGCTAGGCATAGGCCCCTGTGTCCTGTGTGAAGATCTTAGCTTATCTTGTTCACGGCGCTGCGGTACGTGCTTAGCGCATTAAAAAGCCCCACCAATCAGGTAGGGCTTTTTGCTGTCTGGTGTTATGGGGCGGCTTATTATGCTGCAGGCTTCTTTGCTTTAGTGGCTGCGTTGGCGATGTTTTCGACCATACCAAGAAGGTTCATTGGCATTGGCAGGATGACTGTGCTGGCTTCTGATGATGAAAACTCAGCGAGCGTGCCGAGGTAACGTAGCTGCATTGTCTGTGGGCGCCTTGAGAGAATCTCAGCAGCGAGATCAAGCTTCTCAGCGGCTTGTAGCTCACCTTCGGAGTTAATGATCTTCGCGCGACGCTCACGTTCTGCTTCAGCTTGTTTCGCCATGGCGCGCACCATTGTTTGGTCAAGGTCGATATGTTTGATTTGCACGTCAGTGACTTTAATACCCCAGCCATCAGTCTGTTTATCAAGGATAGTCTGAATATCAGAGTTTAGTGCTTCGCGGCGTGCAAGCATGTCATCAAGTTCATGCATACCAAGCACGGAACGTAATGTTGTCTGTGCAAGCTCGCTTGTCGCGCGGTCAAAATGCTCCACGCGGTTAATCGCATGGCTTGGGTCAACAACGCGGTAGTAAACAACCGCATTAACGCGCACGGAAACGTTGTCTTTGGATATTACATCCTGCGAAGGGATGTCTTCTGTACGTATACGTACGTCAACGCGTACAAGTTCTTGCACAAAAGGAATAACGATCTGTAGGCCTGCGCCGCGCGTGCCTGTGTATTTACCAAGCGTATAAACTACGCCGCGGTCATATTCTTTAAGAATACGGATGGATGAAATCAACACTAGTATGATGACGGCAAATATAACTCCAATAATAGGCATGTGTTATGCTCCTTTTTTAAGCTGTAAGAGAAGTGGTGTTAAACGTTAAGTGAAAATCGTGGTTAATCGCCTGTTTTTTCTGCGTTATAGGCACTGACGATCAGGGTTAAATTATCTTTTCCTGTGATTGTAATTTTGTCGCCGGTATTGGCGCTCAGCGCGCTATCTGCGCGGGCATTCCATGTCTCGCCATAAAGCTCAACTTTGCCGTGCCGTCCATCCCACTGCATTATTGTCGCGTGGGAGTTCAACATGGCCTCTATTCCTGTAGAGTTATGCAGTTTGCGTAGTTTCAGCAGCAAATAAATAGCGCTGCCTATGAGCAGAGCGGAGAAACCTGATGCAATAACAATGCTGCTCATATTTAGGCCAATGCCAGACATTGCTTCTGAGTCAAACAATAAGAGCGAGCCGAGAATAAATGCGATTAAGCCGCCAATGCCAAGAATGCCAAAGGCAGGGATAAAAGCTTCGGAGGCGAGGAAGAGCATGCCCAATATCACCATCGTAAGCCCCGTCGCGTTGATCGGCAGCACATGCATAGACATGAGCGCTAATATAAGGCAGACCGCGCCAATCACGCCCGCAACCATTGTTCCTGGATTGTAAAACTCCAAAATAAGGCCGTTAATGCCAATAATAAGCAGGAAATAAGCAATATTAGGGTCAGTGAGGAGAGCAAGAAGCTTTGTCCGCCAATTGGGTGCGAAAGTAATTACTGGGGCGCTAGCAACATCTAAAATTACTTGTTTATTGGCATTTAGCTTGATGGCCTTGCCGTCGATTTGTTTGATGAGGGCTTGGCGATCTGGCGCAAGATAATCAATCACGCCTTTTTCAAGTGCTTCTTCGGCGATAAGGCTGTCAGCTTCAATGACGGCTTTTTCAGCCCATTGCGTATTACGGTCGTGAAAGTTTGCGAGAGCGCGAATAAAGGCGCTTGTATCCTCAAGGGACTTTTGTGCAAGGCGCGCATCCCTGTCGCCATCATTTCGCTTGCCTGCGGCGGAATGGGCGTCCGTTTTTTTGTTCTGATCTCCTTTGTCCTTTGTACCTTTGGTGTCGTGTGGTGGCGTCATGGATACGGGGGTTGCTGCGCCTGTGTTTGTTCCAGGGCTCATCGCGGCGATATGCGCGGCATAGAGCAGGAATGTGCCCGCGCTCGCGGCGTGTGCGCCTGCAGGGGTAACAAATACTGCAATAGGAATCTCGGATGACAGAATTTTTTGAGCCATTTCACGCGTGGACGCTAAGACGCCGCCGGGGGTATCAAGCTCAATAAGCAGTAACTGGCTGTTGTTTTTTTTTGCTTCGCGTAGGCCGCGATGTAAATAGTCAGAATAAGCGGGACTGATTGCGCCTTTTATGTTCAATACCGTTATCGGCTGCGGGCGCTCAGCATAACTCAGCTGCGGCGATAATAATGATAGTGAGAAAATAACAGTAAATACGCGCAATAAAGTTTTTAAATTATGCATTTATGCCCCCATTGGTTGAATGGGGATATTTTAGATGAATTTAACAATTACACAAGGGGTATTAGGCCACGCGGCTGTTTTTAAGGCTGATATTCAGCTGTTTAATGATCGCATCGCCCATTTCAGAAGTGCCGATTGGGCTATGCGTTGCTTCTGCGATGTCTGTGGTGCGTATGCCTGCATTGAGGACGCTTTGTACAGATTGTTCTAGCAGGTCGGCATAAGCTGTTTGGTTGAGCGAATAACGCAGCGCCATTGCAAAGCTGAGGATGGTCGCAAGTGGGTTCGCTTTGTTCTGACCTGCAATGTCGGGTGCAGAGCCGTGGACAGGCTCATATAGCGCGTGACGCTTGCCTGATGCAGCGTCAATTGCGCCAAGTGATGCTGAAGGTAACATACCAAGTGAACCTGTTAGCATCGCGGCTTCGTCAGATAAGATATCACCAAACAGATTATCAGTGACGATAACATCAAACTGTTTCGGTGCACGGCAAAGCTGCATCGCGCAGTTGTCTGCATACATATGCTCTAAACGGATAGCGCTATGCGATTCCTGATGCAGTTTTGTGACTTCTTCGCGCCATAATACGCCAGATTCCATGACATTGGCTTTTTCACATGACGTCACGAAGCTGCCGCGTTTCTTGGCCATGTCGAAAGCGACTTCGGCAATGCGGCGGATTTCTGATGTTGTGTAAACCTGTGTGTTGTAACCTCTGCGTTCACCATTTGGTAAAGTGTCAATACCGCGCGGTTCTCCGAAATAAACGCCGCCAGTTAATTCGCGTACGATAAGAATATCTAGCCCTCTAATTAACTCAGGCTTTAGTGATGACGCGTCGACCAAAGCGTCAAAGACAATAGCAGGGCGCAGATTAGCAAAAAGTTCAAGTTCTTTGCGAATTTTTAATAGGCCTGCCTCAGGGCGCAGGGCGTAATCTGTTTTGCCATCCCATTTAGGACCGCCAACAGCGCCGAGGATAATCGCATCAGATTGTTTTGCTTTGGCGATGGTGTCATCAGCAAGCGGCGTGCCGTATGCGTCATAAGCGCAGCCCCCAATATAGTCTTCTTCAAAGCTATATGTGGCGGTGGTGTTTTCGTTCAGCCATGCGATAATCTTTTTCACTTCAGCCATTGCCTCAGGGCCAATACCATCACCAGCGAGAAGCAGTAGATTGTAGTTTTCGTTTTGTGTCATGGTTTGTGTCCTTAAATTATCTCGCGCGGCTTGACTTAGTTTGGTTATACCCAAGGGTGCGCTGCTTTATAGCTGCTTTCAAATGCAGTAAGTTCTTTGTTCTTCTCAAGCGTAAGGCCAATATCATCTAGGCCGTTAAGCAGGCAATGCTTACGGAAGCTGTCAATGTCAAATTCAAAGCTTATATTACCAGCTTTGACAGTTTGGCTGTCCAAATCAATGCTAACTTGTGCCGATTTGTTCATTTTAACCGCATCCATTAGCTGGTCGACGTTTTCCGCGGATGTTTGAATGGGTAATATGCCGTTTTTAAAGCAATTATTGTAAAAAATATCCGCATAGCTTGGTGCAATGATGCAGCGCAGGCCAAAATCAAGCAGCGCCCAAGGGGCGTGTTCGCGTGATGAGCCGCAGCCAAAATTATCCTTAGTGATCAGGATTTGTGCTTTGCTGTAAGGTTCTTGGTTAAGTACGAAGTCAGGTTTTGCACTGCCATCTTCGTTATAGCGTAGCTCGTCAAAGGCATGAATGCCGAGGCCTGTGCGCTTAATGGTTTTCAAGAACTGCTTAGGGATGATCATATCTGTATCGATATTCATCAAATCAAGCGGCGCTGCGATGGCTGTTAATGATGTGAACTTATCCATTTTTATCCCTTGTCTCTGACAACGCGTGCTTTTTGTTTGTTCCAGTCGCGCTGTTTTTCTGTTTGGCGTTTATCATAGTCTTTTTTACCTTTGCCCATTGCAATGTCGAGCTTGGCATAGCCGCGGTCATCGAAAAATAGGCGCAGCGGGACAATTGTATAGCCCTCACGGGATATTGCGCCGAGAAGCCTATGAATTTCGCGTTTTTGCAATAGTAACGGGCGGTCACGCTTCGGGTCGTGCTGTAAATGCTTACCTGCTTGCATATATTCGGCGATATGGGCGTTATGCAGCACTATAACGCCGTCAACTTCGGCGCAGTATGCTTCGTTGATAGAGCATTGCCCCTTCCGCAAAGATTTAACTTCGGTGCCGAGTAGCATCAGCCCTGCAGTGAATGTATCTTCTAGCTGGTAATCACGGCGCGCGCGTTTGTTGTCAACAACGGTTTGGTTGGTGCTAATCAGGTTGTTTTTGCTGTTTTTCTTTTTGGCGGCCATTTTATAAATTCTGCTTTAGTATGTTTTGAATGTCTTTAATGCCCGCTGCGCTTAGTGGCAGCAGTGGGAGCCTGAGTATATTCTCAATTTTGCCCATGCTTGCCAATACATATTTTGCGGCAGCGGGTGATGGTTCAATGAACATAGCATTATGGAGCGAGTTTATCACCTTATCTTTTGCTTCTGCGTCCGTGTGCTCACCGTTTTGGATAAGATTATAAATCTCAGCACATTTTTCAGGGATAACGTTGGCTGATACGGATATACAGCCATGACCGCCGCGCGTCATATATTCTACGGCGCTCATATCGTCACCAGAAAGGAAGGTGAAGTCCTTGGTGATGTGTTGTTTCATATGTTCTAGGCGCTGCAAATCCCCTGTCGCATCTTTAATACCAATAATGCGATCTAGTTTTGCAAGCTGTATCACGGTGTCATCAGCAAGGTCGGCGACCGTACGTGAGGGCACATTGTAAAGGATAATTGGTAGCTCTGTCGCGTCATGTATGGCTTTGAAATGCGCGTAAATGCCCTTCTGGGATGGTTTGTTGTAATAGGGCACAACAATAAGCGCCGCGTTTGCGCCTGCGTGCTGTGCTTGCAAGGTCAGTTTAATGGCTTTTTGTGTGGAGTTACTGCCGCAACCGATAATGATAGGAAAGCCCTTTGGTGTGTTCTGCACAGCGTTTTGTGCAAGGGTCATGTGCTCTGCGTCTGTTACGGTCGGAGATTCCCCTGTTGTGCCACAGATAACCAGCCCATGAGAGCCTTTATCCACATGCCATGAAAGCAAGGATTTAAAGGCGTTTAGGTCGATATCACCACTGTTGTTAAAGGGGGTGATTAGGGCGGGGATAGACCCACATATGGTTTCAGTGTAAGACATAGTATCTCTTTATAATATTTATACAGATACGAAAAGTAGTATTTAACTGATGAAACTGTCAATCAAGCATTTCAAAATAATAGCACTTTTCATGATGAAGGCGTTGTTGCTAACATCATTTAATAGCTCATCTTATGCATTAGAGTATGATCATAACATCTTGAAAAAAGCGTCTGAATCGGAATGGACACAAGCGCTAAATGCTGCAGATAAGCTTGAGGCGAGGGATAGTGAATATCTGACACTGTGGATGTATGCGAGTGCGTATAATAAAAAAGCGCAGCTTGACCCGCGTGTGACATGGCAAGATATGAAAGCGCTGATTGAGAACCGCGCCTATTGGCCACAGCAAACGATGTTGAAAACTGTCCTTGAACAAAAAATGCCTTTTGATGGTAGCGTGTCAGGTAAAGCGTTTGACGCGGTTGAGTGGTTCGGAGTGCATGAGCCAGTGACAGCGCGCGGTATGAAAATTTATCTCTCCGCCTTAAAGACGCAAGGCCAAAATGATGTCGCGTCACAAAAAATAAACGATTGGTGGCCTGCTATTCTGATAAAGCCGGCAGATCAGTCTTATTTTCTGGCTAAATATGGGCGCGTGATTAAGCGTGATGTACATATTGCCCGTCTTTCACATTTAATTGATCGCGGGCATTACACAAACGCTAACGCGATTGGTGATGTACTGGGTGGGGATTATAAAAAACTCGCGCGTGCGCGGATTGTTATTGGCGCGGATTTATCAAATGATCGCTCCCATAGTGATGGTGGCGTGTCGTCTGCGATTAAAGCTGTGCCTGACGGCATGCAGAATGATATTGGCCTTATTTATGACCGCTTAAAGTGGCGTCGCGTACATCGATTAAATGATCGTGCCTCTGATATTCTTTTGGATGCGCCAGATGCGAGCGCTATTCTTGGGCAGGAAAGTCGCTGGTGGCGAGAGCGCCATTTACTAATCCGACGTTACATGGATGATAAGCAATATGATGCCGCTTATGCGCTTGCTGCAAGCCACCAACAAAGTAAGGGTGTTAACTATAGCGAAGCTGAGTGGCTCGCGGGCTGGCTTGCCTTGCAGTTTTTGGGGAAGCCGCAAGTTGCCCTGAAGCATTTTTATGCAATGCAGAGTGTTGTGAAAACGCCGATAAGCCTTTCTCGCCATTATTATTGGCTCGGGCGCTGTTTTGATCAATTGGGTGACCATGCGAATGCGGCAAGTAATTACCAGCAAGCTTCATCTTACCCGACGACTTATTACGGTATTTTGGCTGCAGGGCATGTGCAGAGTGCGGGGTCAATTAAAGGGCTGAAGTCGCCCAAGGTACCGCAAGACGTTGTGGGGCGTTTAGCCACAGACCCTATAATCACAGATTTGTTTAATGCAGCGAGCGCACTTGCCAGTGTTGATTATAATAACTCAGCTAATCAGTTTTTGGTGAGTGCAGGGGGCGCGGCTAAAACGCATGACCTTGGTAAGTATTATGTGGCGCAGCGTGCCGCAGATATAGGCAAAATCAATATTTCCGTGCTGCTCTCGCGCCAGGATGCTATGGATCATTTATTTTATGCGCAGCGCTATGCTTACCCCGTATTGACAGAGCATCTTGGTAAAGTGCAGACGCAGCAAATCGCTTTGGTGCACGGCATAATAAGGCAGGAAAGTCTATTTGACACCAATGCGCAAAGCGGTGCGGGCGCGATGGGGTTGATGCAGCTTATGCCGCCAACCGCCAAAGGTGTAGCTAAAAATCTTAAGTATGGTTATAGCAAAGAATGGTTGAAGGAGCGCCCTGAGTATAATATAGCTTTAGGTAGCTCTTATATTGATGACTTGCTCATTCAGTATAAGGGAGCATTCCCTTTGGCTGTTGCTGCTTATAATGCTGGCCCTCATCGGGTTGGTAAATGGTTAGATCGTTATGGCGATCCACGGCAGGGGGATATTAATTGGGTAGACTGGGTTGAGTTGATACCGTTCTCTGAAACACGCAACTATGTTATGCGCGTAACGGAGGGGGCTTCGGTATATAACTACATACTACATGATATAGATACTGCGGATAGGGTTGTTAACCATAAGTCAACAGGACTATATTATGGTCGATAAGCCTATAGGAGTAAGTGTTCTATTTTCGAACGCTTTTGTATCGTTTTGATACCATACTTTTGTTGTAAGATGGAGCGCTAATGTATAGCGCTCTAACTATTTGTTTTTGCTGAATATTTTTTAGAGCTTTTTTGGATACATTTTTGCATAGCTTTATTATGTGCAAACAAAAGGAATTTACATATGAAATTAATAGTTGCTGATGATCACGCCCTTTTTAGGGATCTTTTTTCACAGTTTGTTCTCGGCGCTGAGGCTGATGCTGAAATTATTCAGTGTAAGTCAGCGTTCGAGGTCAAAGACTTACTAAAAAAAGACGATACGAGCTATGATTTGGTTATTATGGATTGGATGATGCCTGGTGTTGATGGGCTGAGTACGTTTAGAGATCTGTTTAATGAGTACCCTGAAGTTGATTTCGCGATTATGTCGGGCGTTATTGAGCCGCGCCATATTAAAGACATTATGGATTTGGGCGCTATCGCGTATTTCCCGAAGACAATGTCGAGTAAATCTTTCTTAAAAGCGATCGAACTAGTCTTAACGGGCGAGCGTTTTTACCCCGTATTGGATTATAACAGCACTATGCAGCCATCATATTTTGGCGAAAGAACAGCGAATCTTTCCGAAGCGCAGGCGCAGTATGATTTCAAATCTAAAGAATTCAAACTAACGCCGCGTGAAAAAGAAGTTCTCGGTTACCTTGTGACGGGTGCAACAAATAAAGATATCGCACGTGCGCTCGACCTACAAATTGTTACAATCAAATTACATGTGCGCGGCGTATGTAAAAAGCTTTCTGCGCAGAACAGAACGCAAGCGGCATTAAAGGCGCAGGAACTTGGCCTTGTCCAGAAATCATAGCGGACTTTAACTCTGCCGTTCTTACCTGCTTTCCCTATGCCATGCATAAAGCATGAACATGGCACAAAGTAAGAAATACGCCCAATAGGGTAGTAAAGATGCGAAGTTGATTTTTAATGTTTCCGCATATTGAGATTCTCTGAACGCAACGGTGTTTAAGCCATAATATCTTTTATTGAATGAAGGGGTGAGCAATTTTGTGTTTAGCCCTTCAATTTTATCCGCATCAAAATGGGTGCCGCCAGTGTATCTGACAATATCATTTGTGATTTTCTTGGTGCGTATAAGCGTTGTTTGCTCAACCGTATCATAAGCGCCGTGAATAATATATGCGCTATTGCCGCCAGATTTAAAGCTGTATAGCCCTTGTTCTTCGGCTTTTACAGATCCTCTAAACAGGCCGTCAGGAGATGGTTTTAACGCTAACTCTTTTTCTTCGCCGCTTGGGGCGGTGTAGCTCACGCTCTCACCGTTGAGCGCGGCGTAGCGTTTGACGCGGATGGTTTCGCCATCAAGGCTAAGCTCGATTTGGCCTTCTTCAAGGCTTGGTTCTTTAAGTAACCAGTGGATCATTTTACGCATCAGGTCAATATAAGGGCCACCTTGCTTGTATTCACGTGCCCAAAGCCAGATTTGGTCACTTGTCAGTTGAATGACGCGGCCATCATCCTTTTCACCAATTAATAATAAGGGCTGATTATCATAGCCGTTTAGTAAAGTGTTATTGTCCGTTGTTGTGACCTGTATTTGCCTTAGCCAATTGGCCCAGTTCTCACCGTCAAATTCTCCGCTCGCGATGGAGCGTGTTATCGGGTGGGTTTTGCCGCGCGCTGTACGGGTTGGTTTAAATGCGGTTTCGTATAAATCATGGGCAGGCGCCCCCAAGAGAACGTCTTTGAGCGGCGTTTGGTAAACCGATTTATCGCTGAGATATTCAGGACCGCTGGCGACAAGTAAGGCGCCGCCGCTACGGACATAATTGGCTATATTTTGGTATGTTTTGTCCTGTAAAATACCTTGGTTGCGGTAGCGATCAAAAATGATCAGGTCAAAGTTATCAAGCTGCTTGTGAAATAGCTGCTGATGTGGGAAAGGGATGAGCGCCATTTCGTTGCGCGGTGTGTTGTCACGGCTATCAATATCACGCAAAATTGTAAAATGGATTAACTCAATAGCTGCGTCAGATGTAAGCAAACTCCGCCAGTAGCGCCCACCTTCATGCGGCGCGCCAGAAACCAGCAAGACATTCAGTTTATCGCGAACGCCCTGAATAAGGACGGCGCGGCGGTTGTTGGCAATGCTAATTTCGCCCTGTAGCGGCTGCGCGTATAACTCAACTGGGTTAACACCAGCGTGCTCAATTGGCACATAGATGCTCTCTTTCTTGCCTATACGGGAGATGATTTCTTCTTTTTTGCCGTTTGGCGTGCTGATCGTGACTTTGACGGGCGTGTTGAATGGCGTGGTTGTATCATGAACGACAAAATCAATTTGCGCCTCAGTGCCTTTAAGGCCGTAAAGCGGTGATTTTTTGATTTCTAAACGTCTGTCTTTTTCATTCGCTTTGCCTGTAAGCACATGGTGGATCGGTCCGTATTTGTCACGGAGCTGCGACACCTCAAGGTCAGGAATGTCATGAATGTTACCATCAGATATAATCACAACGCCAGAGCGTTGCTTTGGCGGTGTGTTTGATAGCTCTTTATCGAGCGCTGTAAACAAGTTGGTTTCGCTGAACTTGTCTTGGGCGGCAGGCGCATGGATGATTTTGTAGTCAATGCCGGCCTGTTTATCAATTTTCTGCGTCAGCGCGTCAAGCACGGCCTGTGTTTGCAAGTCACGGCCATCAATATCGTTGCTGTAGCTTTCATCCGCAACAATCAAGACGACGCCGTCTTTTTTATGTGTCGTGGTTGATAATATAGATGTGTTTAACAGCGTTAAAATCAGTGCGACTAAGGCGATGGCTCTTGGCAGTAGCGCTTTTTGTCTAAAGGCGACAAAGAAAACCACGGCGGCGAGGCACAGAAAAACCAACGCATATATATGTGTGATTGAAATTAATGGGGTAAAATCGAACTGTGTTTGTGAAAACTCTTTATTCATTGCGGCCTCTAAACTGCTGTTCGCGCTTTTCGAGCCGCTCTAAAATTGCTTTTGTATGCACTTGGTCCTGTTTATATGTTCCAGTTAAGGCATACATAATGAGGTTGATGGCAAAGCGCAGCGCTTTTTCGCGCTCATAAATATCGGCGCTTTCATCTGACCATAGGCCGATCCAGTCATTCGATCCAATAAGCAGCCGCGCAACATATTGGCTGTCTTGCTGGTCTTCTGGGAGGGTGTCATCGGCGTTGTTACCGATGTCGAGCCATATATCACCTGATGTATAACGCCCTGCGATATTGTCTTTACTCAGCAGGTAATAGCTTTTCCTTAGAACATGCCCCTCAGGAAGCGGAGAGAGCAGCGGCACGGCTAAATGATTGCCAAGTTTAATTAAGGCGCTATTTTTATTATAAAGCGTTTGGCTAATTTTTCGCCCGTTACGCATGTCAATAAACAGCATGCCGCCGCTATTTATATACTTGTTAAGTGCCGCGTATGTTTCGGGGCTGTGTTCGCCCTCTGTGAACGGCCAGTAAAGTACGGGGTAGAAGGCCAGTTGATCTGCAGCAGGGTTTACGCCCGTGACTTTGACATCATGCAGGGCGGTACGCTTTTGCAAAGAATTTGCGACATAGCTTAAGCCTTTTTCAGCCATGGAATCAATAATCAGATTATTTGATTTAATATAAGCGAGGTTTAGTGAGTTTGCGCGCTGCGCTTCGTCATCTGTGCCCGCGGCCTGCGCATTATGGGGCGCGATAAAAATTGCCGTAAACAAAACAATAAGTAGCAGCGCGGATAAGTTTTGTGCTTTGCGTTTATAACGATATGTGAAGCCGCTTAAAATGGCAATGCAGAGCCATTCAGCTAAAATCAGCGCCATAATCAACATAATAAAATAAGGCAGCAAGTTTATGTTTCTTTCTTTTAAATATGGCTTAATGACGGCTTTCAGCTTTTGCGGATAGATGGTTCTGATCGCTTGTAGCTTGTCGCCTAAGTTAACAATAATCTCCGCATTGTTGCTGCGGTATATACCGGGCCATAAATCATGAGATAAGGGGCTACTTTGTATGGTCTTTAAGGGCTGTGCATTAAGGCCGCTTGGTGGGTTTATCAGCTCGCCATGAATGTTGATGACCTTATAAGGGGTAAACAAAGCACCCTCTAAGCTTTCTGATAGCGCTGTATTGCGGTCAACCGCGATCCGTGTTCCTGTTGAGATATCAATTATTCGGTGGAGCATGTTTATAAAGAAGCCTGTTAACGGCAAATTCGACCAACCAGGTTTCGCCTGCGTGTGAATAAGTATGATGCGCCCTGAGCCTTGATTTCTTGCGGTGATTAATGGCGTCGCGTCACTGGCAAGTGCCCAGCTTTGTGCTGCATGGCTAAGCGCGGGCGCGGCGAGTATTTGGCGCTTAATTTCAAGGTTTTTGTCTTCGGGAATGCCGTTTAACGGGCTGTCTTGCGGTATCGTCCCTAAGGTTAACGGCTCCTGCCAATCGAGGCGGCCTGCAATGTTACGTTCATCATCTAGTAGCTCAACAGGCATCAGGGCTTTACCATGCTGTTTAATATTGGCATTTGGCGGAAAGCGTAATAACGTGCCGCCGTTGCTGACCCATTGTTCAAGAATTCCCGCGTCATTGGTTGATAGCGCATAATTTTCAGGAATGATGATGAGTGTCGCTTTCCAATCAATCAAGCTTTGGATGCTGCTGATATTATAGGGCGCTTTGCCCTCTACAGCTTTGCTGAGATAGTAAAGTGACTGGATAAGAGGAGATTCTTCGCGGTTGATCGTGTTGTCGGCTGCGGCGATGCCGACGCGCTGTTTAATAATATTCGCTGAAATATACTGAATCGCGCCCGCGTGTTTGGCAAGCCCCACCTGCAAGTAATTAGGCGAGCCGTCCTGCATCTCTACCGCATCCCAAAGTGCGGAAATATCTGTATTTGAATTGTTGCGGATGTCTTTTAAGGTGACGAAACTAAGGATGTTATTAAACGGATCCTTTGCGGCGACCCGCAATGATTTTTTGTTGTCGCTAAACGCGCCGTCAATCTGAATGATTTTATGGCTTTCTTTTGTATCGGCATTTAAAGCGTGCTTGATAAGCAATGCGCCGTCCTTGTCTTCAGGTTTATAATAACTGACGCTGCCAAGGGTGTTTAGATAATTAATGTTGCTTTGTAAGTCACCATCATCATAGCCGTGCCCGAGCCAGTGGAATGTCTTGGCTGTTTTAAGCTTTTCTGCATTGCCTTTAAGGTCTTGGGTCAGGGTGACGTGATTGGCTTTCCATGGGTAAAGTGTTATGCGCTCCACGATGCTACGTGCCTCGCTTGGCGTTGTGAGCGTGATGCGGCTTTGTTTTTCATGGTCTGCGAGCGTCTTGATAAAAATGACGTTTTTCTTTTGCTGCTCGGCTAAGGCGATGAGAGATAAGACCTTATCTTGCTGGGCTTCAACATGGGGAGCCGCAGCCCAGCTGTTTTCGAAAATGATCGCGAGTGCATCGCCTTTGATTGAAAGATCTTCAAGCGGTTTTATATAAGGCGCTGCGGCGGCAATAATAATAAAGGCAAAAAGTACGACTCGTAACAGCTTTAGCCACCATGGCAGTTCATCATTGGCAGCATTTTCAGTCTCGATCCCCTGTAAGAAACGTGCAGTTGGTAGGTTAAGCGGTTTTGGCTGTGGCGGTATAGCCTTAAAAAACAGCCAAAGGGCAGGGAGGAGCAATAGGAACCATAATATTTGTGGTGTGATGAAGCTGATATTTGCGAATAATGGCATTATAAATCACCCTTCACATTATCAGCGCGCGGCGCAAGCCCCGCGAGGCAGCGATATATAGCCATTGCCGCGTCAACAAACGTTTGCTCTGTGCTGATTTGCAGGAAGTGGCAGCCATACTTATGCGCGATATGTTCCAATTTGCTTCGGTGCTTATCTAGCCGCGCCGTGTACTCCTTTTTGACGTCTTCTATTTTACTGATTGTAAAATTATCGCTTGCGCCTTGCGCTGTATGTTCCAAAAGAACGCGGCCTTTATAAGGCAAATGCAGCTCTGCTGGTGATACAATTTGTAACACGAGGCCCCGAAAATTATCAGCGCTAAGCTGCCTGATTTGGCTATCTATTCGGACTGAATCATCCCAGTAATCTGAGATAAGGATCGGGAAACTTTTTGCAAGTCCAATATCATTTTTATGATACGGCGTAATTTGCGTGCTGTGCTGCGTTAAGCCGTGGGCAAGCTGCGGCAGCTGTGCAGCAGAGTGCAGCCCTTTGATTTGTGCATTTATAAATTTAACCTGTTCACCTGTATGCATGAACTTAGCGCTGAGGATGTATGCGAGCACTGTGGCGTATTGCGTTTTGCTATACGCGTCTGATGCATGGGCGAACTGCATTGATTTACTGCGTGAGAGCCATATGGATATGGTCTGTGATTTTTCCCATTCACGTTCACGAATATAATGCGTGTCGCCCTTGGCTGATTTACGCCAGTCGATGTTTTGGCTGTTATCGCCGTCTTGATATTCTTTATATTGCCAAAAGTCCGCGCCTGTACCTGAACGGCGCTGGCCTTGGTGGCCTGTCGTTAGATATGGCGTTTTGAACTTATTTATTAAGTGCTCAAAACTTGGGGTTTTTGCCAAAGCGCTATCGGCGCTAAGCGTGATAAAATCAGCGCTTAGCGTGTGGTTGTTTCTTACCTTAGGTATAAAACGTGACAAAGCCACTATATGTCCCCTTAACCTTTAAATTAACAAAAGTTTTCAATAAGGTGTTCAACAATATGTTCTATTGTTACGCCTTCTGACATGGCATGTGCATTAAGGCTCATGCGGTGGCGCAAGATGGGGCTAGCAAGGGATCTAATATCCTCGTTTGTCGGCACTTGGCGCCCATTTACAAGGGCGTGGGCGCGTACGGCAAGGGCAAGGGACTGCGTGGCTCGCGGGCCTGGCGCCCATGTGACGTAGTCTTTTACGATCTGCTGTGATGATGTCTCAGGGCGAGCGTTACGGACGAGCGCAACAATCGAATCCAAAACGGTTTCAGGCAGCGGCATGTCTTTAACCAAATCCTGAATTTCAAGCAAGTCCTTCGGCGAGGCGATCGCGCTTAGCTTTTGTGACTGGCTTGTTGTTGTCGCAAGCACCATTGCGCGCTCAGCTTCAATATCAGGATAATCAATCTGGATCTCCATCATAAAGCGGTCAAGCTGGGCCTCGGGAAGCGGGTATGTGCCTTCTTGTTCAAGCGGGTTTTGTGTGGCGAGAACATAAAACGGCGTCGGCAGATCATATGTTTTACCTGCGATAGTCACCTGATGTTCTTGCATGGCCTGTAAAAGGGCAGATTGCGTGCGTGGGCTGGCGCGGTTGATTTCGTCCGCCATAAGAAGCTGCGCGAATATAGGCCCCTTAACAAATGAAAAGCTGCGCTTTCCTGTGGCGCTTTCGCTTAATATCTCTGAGCCGATAATATCCGCAGGCATAAGGTCAGGAGTACATTGAATACGCTTCGTATCAACGCCCATGATTGTACCAATCGATTCAACCAGTTTTGTTTTGGCAAGCCCTGGAACGCCAAGAAGGATAAGGTGGCCGCCACTGGCAAGGCAAGTCAGGGTCAGGTCAATGACGCGCCCTTGGCCAAGGATAATTGTCGAAAGCTGCTTTTTAATGTCTTGGAGTTTTTTGGAAGCATTTGTAAGCTGGTTTTGTAAGCTGTTATCGTCGGTCATCTTTTTTATCCGGTTTTTCTTTGAATCAGAATGAATAGAATTGTTATACTGTTTTATATTTTAGTATATTAAGTTCATGATGTGGACATTGAATAGGACAAAGTTTTAAGTTATGCAGATTGATCTTCCTGCGGCAAAAAAAATAACGCTTCCTGCGGTATATAAAAAATCTGGCGTGAAGAAAATTTTTCAGGCGTTAGATAATCAATGCCTGTTTGTTGGTGGATGCGTACGCGATGCGCTTTTGAAACAGGTCAATAGTGATATTGACCTCGCGACACCTATTTTACCTCAAGGCGTAATGACGGCGCTGCGCGACGCAGGCATTAAAGCGATAGCAACAGGGCTTGAACATGGTACGGTCACTGCCGTTTGCGACGAGGTGAGTGTTGAAATTACGACTCTGCGTAAGGATGTAAGCACTGACGGGCGGCGTGCTGTTGTTGCTTTTTCAACAAGCTGGATTGAAGATTCGCTGCGACGTGATTTTACCTTTAACGGTTTGCTGATGGATATGAAGGGGCATGTTTATGACCCCACAGGGCGCGGCATTGCCGATTTAAAGCAGCGCGAAGTTGTGTTCATCGGCGATGCGCGCGCGCGCGTACGGGAAGACTATCTGCGTATATTGCGCTATTTTCGTTTTTGTGCACGTTATAACATGCCGCTAGATACAGAAATCTTATCGATATTCAAAGAAGAAATCATAGGTTTAGATAGCGTTTCTAAAGAAAGAATTACCGCCGAGCTGTTTAAAATATTGGAAAGCGAGAGGCCACAAGCCGCGATTAGCGCCCTTCGTTACTACCCAATGTTTGCTTGGTTCGGTAGCGCTGTCGTTAGCTTAGATAGCTTCTGCGCGGCGCAGAAAACGCATTCTGCAAATGACGCAATGGGCAGGCTGTTTTTACTCTGTTCCGGTGGTGCTTCGTCGGTAAAAGGCGATTTAAGGCTATCGAAGCGTGAGATATCAACATTGGATGAAATGTCGCGGTTTGTTGAAGCTTACCCGCATCAACCAATTGATTACCTTTTATATCATTATAACCATAAAATTGTAACGCAATGTGCGATATATCTGCATGTAACAGGTAAGGTTAGCGATGCTTCACTCGCATTTATTATATCTGAAGTGAAGGCGTGGCCTAGCCCAGTTTTCCCAATAAATGGTGGGCTTCTTCTTGCCGAAGGTTATGATGCTGGTGTGCGTTTAGGCAAAGCTTTACGCCATGTCGAAACATGGTGGGTTGAACACAAATTTGAGCCTAAAAGCGAGGAGTGCCTCCACGAGGCCATTAAATGGCTCAATAAAAACGCATAGTTTGTGTGTAAGGCTATATTGTGTATTTAAGCTCTGTATTCAGCGCAAGCTGCTTACTGCCTGTGACTATTTTATTGGCCTCAAGCTCAGCACGCAAAGCGCCGCGATGTGCATTCATTGCATGGTCGTTGAGTTCTTCCAGACCTTTTCGGCTGATCACAGCTGTAGAGAGTGTCTTTGGTGGGGTTGCTTGCAGCGCAGCCATGTACTCTGCGTAGCTGTAATTCTTTGAATGTGTTTCGAGTGTCATTGCGGCGTGAATGCAGTACTGATTTGTGTAGTGCATCTCTATCTCGTTTGCTTGCGCTGGCGTTATCGTCAAATTGCTAGGCGCTGTTATCACACATTCAGATTGGCGCTGTATGCTGCGGTTGTCTTGCGATTTTACATTGAATGTAAAAGTCAGTGTCAGCGCATTATTTTGTAGGTTTTGTCGCGTTGTAAATGTAGCCATGATGATTCCCCGTGTTTTATTTTTTTGTTTTTTTTATAATTTTTATTATGGTCGACTAATATAAAAACAGCCGAGAGTCTGCGTCCCGGCTGTTGAAATTGACCCCGAAAGGTCGAATCTTAAAATGTTAAAAGTCTTACTCTTTTGCACCAAATAGAGCGCCGTAACGGTTCTCAAATTTAGATAACTGACCTTTTTCAACAACTTGATGCGTTCCACCTTGCCAAGCAGGGTGAGACAGTGGGTCAACGTCAAGGCGCATGATGTCGCCTTCTTTGCCCCAAGTCGATTTTGTTTTGTACTCTGTACCATCGGTCATCACAATTGTGATGTCATGGTAATCAGGATGAATTTCGGCTTTCATTGTGTTCGCTCCTAATGTATATTTCGAACGTGTTTCTACATAATTTCCTAAAGGATTGCAAGTATGTTTTTTGAAAAAGTTACTTTTGAGGCAAAAATAGCTCGTTTAAAGCAGCGTTCGGCCATAATCAGCGCGATACGCAATTTTTTCGATGGGCGCGACTACCTTGAGGTGGAAACGCCAATTCTACAGACTAGCCCATGTATGTCTACCCATACACATGCCTTCCAAACGGAATATAAAGATGTCTCATTGCAAAGCAAGCAAAACTTATACCTGCATACCAGCCCTGAATTTGGTATGAAAAAATTACTCTCTGCAGGCTTAGAGCGCATTTATCAAATATGCCACGTGTTTAGAAATGCGGATGACACAAAACTGCACAGCCCTGAATTTACGATGGTTGAATGGTATAATACAGCGTTTAGTTATGAAGCCCTTATGGATGAGACTGCTGCACTGATACAGCATTGTGCCGACATTGCTTGCGTGGACACTTATATATGGCAGGGCCATGAGGTGGATGCATCCGCGCCGTGGGAGAGAATTAGCGTTAAGGAATGTTTTGCACGCTACGCGCAGATTGATCTGGACTTATTCCTAGATGACCGTGACGGGTTCGCAGAGGTGATTGCCGCCAAGGGCTTGCATGTCGCGGCTGATGATGGATGGGATGATTTGTTTCATCGTGTGATGCTTGAATATGTTGAGCCGCATCTGGGAATGGATCAGCCGACTATATTATATGATTACCCTAAATGCTTAGCGTCGCTAGCGCAGGTTAAATGCTCAGACCCACGCTATGCGGAGCGTTTTGAGGTCTATATAGCTGGTGTGGAGCTTGCTAATGGGTTTGGGGAGCTAACGGACGCTAAAGAGCAGCGTAGGCGCTTTGTGAGCGAAATGGACGCTAAGCAAGAAATCTATGGCGAACGCTATCCCGTAGATGAGGATCTGATCGCCGCATTAGAGCAGGGTTTGCCTGCATGTAGCGGCATTGCGCTAGGCATTGATAGGCTTGTGATGTTAATAACGGGCGCCGCACATATTGATGATGTGCTGTGGCATCCCGTTACTTTAGAACATTGATTGTAATGCGGCGCTAAATTAAGCGGCAACCGCTTGGTCTTTACATGTTGCCAAGGACTTGCCTTTTGAGCCGAGATCAACAAAAGCTTCGTCAAGGCGCGTAATCATAGATTTCTCAGCTTCACGCAACCATTTACGGGGGTCGTAGAGCTTTTTATAGGGCTCGCCATTTTCTGGATCAATTTGATAGTTAAACGCCATTGGGTGCGCTTCTACATAATCACCAATCGCTTCAGCGAAGGCAAATTGTGTGTCCGTATCAATGTTCATTTTAAACACGCCGTAAGAAATCGCTTCAGTGATCTGGCTTTTTTCAGAGCCTGACCCGCCATGGAAGACTAAATCAATAGGATTCGCATTTAGGCCGTGCTTTTCTTGGACGAGCGCCTGTGAGTTTTTAAGAATATCAGGCCGCAGATCAACATTACCAGGCTTGTAGACGCCGTGCACATTGCCGAATGATGCCGCGACGCTAAAATGACCTAGAGGGGTTAGTGTGTCATAGGCAAGCAACACGTCTTCTGGTTGGGTGTAAAGGCGCGCATCGTCAATATCGTCACTACCAACGCCATCTTCTTCACCGCCTGTGCAGCCCAGTTCAATTTCGATGCTCATATCCAGCGCATCAAGTAGTTTTAAAATCCGTGCTGATTCTGAAATGTTGTAATCAAGCTCTTCTTCAGAAAGGTCGATCATGTGTGATGTAAATAATGGAACGCCGTGGATTTCTTTATATTTACGGCCTTCTTCGATAAGTGCTTCAACCCAAGGCACAAGCCTTTTGTTCGCGTGGTCAGTGTGCAAAACAACGCAAACGCCATAGTGCTCGGCCAATAAATGCACGTGCTGCGCGGCTGCGGCTGCGCCAAGAACCTTTGCTTTAAAGCTGTCACCAAAGCCCATGCCAGCATAAAATTCTGCGCCGCCATTGGAAAGCTGAATAATAACGTCTGATTTATTTTTTGCGGCGGATTCTAAAACAGCGTTTAATGAATTTGTACCAACGATATTGACAGCGGGCAGTGCATAGCCGCCATCTTTACATGCTTTTACAAGCTGTTTATATGTTTCACCAAATACGACACCGGGTTTCAGCTGAGCGGAAGAGGGCATAGATATAATCCTTATATGAACAGTTAAATTGCATATAAGATCATACAATATGTCCGTGTCACGCTATATGGTTTTTACGTCACAATTGCGTGTGCTGTGGATAATATGATGGTAAGCGCTTAAATTTCAGGCTTATAAATATCGAAGGTTACTTTTGCTTTGCCAACATTGCTCATTTTTAAACCAGTAAGGCCGAGGCCTCCAACCATTAGCCCGACGCCAGCAATTTTTAGAAATGGCATAAAACCAATTTTCCAGAGTAACGCGCCGCCGCCAATGCCTACAGATGCTTTAGTAAGCAAATTCTTAGCATAGTTTACTGGCTGCTTAACCTCTTCAACAGAAAGGCGGTAGCCGCGCTCTTTCACGCCGTCATAGAATTCTTGGAACTTCTCGTTATTGGCAAAGTCTTCTTTATCGATACCGTGAAAGTATTGAGAACGAAGACCGAATAAGGTTTTGAGGCGCTGCTTACCATTATTAACGCCGCCAGGATAAACAACAAGTTTGCCATCATTCTTTTGTGATGTCTCGATTACTTTGTCGATATCTTTGTTTAGCTTGTTAAATATGTCTGTTAAATGGTTATCTAAAGCCATCATGCGCTCCCTCATGCAGGTTTATTTAGCATGTTAGTAGCTGTGATTTCGTTTTATGTCAACAGAAGGTTGTTGTGCGCTGCAATTTTTATTGAATGTTATGTTGAGCCTTGCCTTGGGCGCCGAGCGCACAGCGATTATATTGTGAGCGCGAGGGGAGCCTTTGTGTAAAACGTAAAGTGTGGGCTGTTGCTCAGTTCATAAACATCGACAACGTGCTTTCCTTTTGGTGATACTTCGCCTGTTGTCTTGATATAGCCCTGCGTCAACGTGCCTTTGTTCCAGCGGCTGTCCTCAACAGAAAACCAAGGTATTGTTAAGCCTTCTGGTAGGGACGTAGGGGCGGAGGAATGGGTGTTGAAATACGCGCTGAAGGTTTTCTGTATGTCTTCTGCGAATGTGTGGGTAATTTCATCTATGCAAGGTTCAGCCTTAGGAGGTTCATCGCGGGTAGTGAATAAGTTTGCGGCTTTTTGAAGTATTCCGGTTGCGTCAATCATGAGAGCTCCTTTGCTTTTGTGAGGAGTTATGTATAAACGCCTGCGCGCAATATGTCAAGTTGATTTGGTTTTTTGTTTATTCCATAGGGCTTCGCGTGTGCCGTAATCAATGTCACGGAGCGTTCTGCCTTCGGCGCGGCAATCATCTTCCATGCCACGGAAGCGCTTTTCAAACTTTTGGTTGGTTTTGCGCATAGCGTGTTCGCTATCAAGGCCCAATTTGCGCCCGATATTGGTGACAGTAAATAAGACGTCGCCGTATTCTTCTAAAATATGGTCTTGATCTCCGCTTTCAATGGCTTCTTTTAACTCGGCGAGCTCTTCTTCGACTTTTTCAAAGACATCAAGGACGTTATTCCACTCAAAGCCTTCTTTTACAGCTTTTTTCTGTATTTTATCGGCGCGCAGCATGGCGGGCATGTTGGTTGGAATGTCATCAAGGGCGCTGGAGTTTACGGGCTTATCCTTAGTTTTTTGGGCTTTTTCTAAGTCTTTGCGCTGCTCCCATTTCACAAGGACATCTGCGGCGCTGTCAGCGTTTTCATCTTCAAACACATGAGGGTGGCGAAATATCATTTTGTCTGTGATTGTCTGCGCCACATCATCAAAAGTGAACAGGTCGTCTTCTTTGGCCATTTGGGCGTGAAACACAATCTGTAACAGCAAGTCGCCGAGTTCCTCTTTAATATCCTCATGGTTACCGCGATCTATGGCGTCCGCGACTTCATAAGCTTCTTCGATTGTGTAAGGGGCGATGCTGGCGAAGTCTTGTTCTAAATCCCAAGGGCAGCCGCCATCAGGGTCACGCAGTTTACTCATGACGTCGAGCAGCTGATAAATAGGGGCTTTAATTTCTGTCATGTTAAAGCCCCTTATTTAGAATATTTATAATGTGATTGTGATCTAGGCTGCGAAGCTATCTTCGATATCAGCAATGGCTTTATCATTTAACGATTTTGCTTTTTTGCTATCAATATTAGCAATGATAATCTCGCGTGTTGCTTTGATCGCAAGGTCTGCGGCGTAGCTGCGCATGTCTTCAATTGCTTGTGCTTCCATTAAAGATAAGCGCTCTTTGAGCTGTTCTTCACGGCGTGCTAATTCTGCGTCTAATTCTCGAGCTGCTTTTTCGCGGATTTTCTGTGCGTGCTCTTCTGCTGTTTTAAGAACTTCTTTAGCCTCAGATGCTGTTTCGCGTTTCATGCGCTGGTAGTCTGAAAGCAGTTCCTGTGCTTCAACGCGCAGGTTTTCAGCTTCTGCGACATCTCTGCGTGCTGTTTCGATATGTGCATCAAGCGCAGAGGTCACTGATCCGCGGCCAAGCTTATAAGCAAGAACTACAAAAACGAAGAATGAAATAAGTACCCAGTTTTGAGCGTCTGAAAAGAATTCTGACATTGGTTTGTCCTTTTAATACAAAAGCTTGCTTATGCAGCTTTATCTAGTTTCTGAACGACTGACTTGACGGCGCTAATGTCGGTTTCAACATCAATAATTTTTGATGCGGCCTGCATTGCAGCGGTGGCGGCAACGCCATGCATGTCGGATAGCGCGGCAGCTTTTGCGCGGGCTATTGATTTGTCTAGGTCAGCCGTAACTTTATCTTGATTTGCGCGGAAGGCTTCTACAGCCTCGTTTGCTTTGCCTTTTAGTTCTTCTTGCGTTGCATTCAGAATGGCAGATGATTTTTCTTTGGATTCTTTGAGCGTGCGTTCGTAGTCGCTTTTGACGCTAGCGGCTTGCTCATTGATCTTCTCTGCTGTTTCTATGTCTGTCTTGATGCGTGTTTCTCGTGCGTCAAGGCTGTTTGCTATTGCAGGCAAGCCTTTTTTGGCAAAGAAAAGATACATAAATGCAAATGTGATAGTGAGCCAGAAAATTTGCGATGCAAACCATGTTGGGTCAAACTGCGGAAGTCCACCAGTGCCGTGTTCGGCGCTGTGGTCAATTGCGCTGTTGTGGCTACCTGCCGGGGCATGTGCGCCATCGACGGCCGCATGATGCGAGTCGTGCATTTTTTGTGCGTGGCTTTCGCTTTCGCCTGCGGCAGGTTCAATCATTTTGTTAAGCTCAGAAAAGCTGCGCATAACATTGTTCTTGTGATCTGCGGCGCTGTTATCAAGCTCTGCAGTCATAAAGATATCTGCGTCAGAATAAGTGCTTTGAATTGCAGCATGTGCATTTTGCGCCGATAGGCACAGTAGCAAAGCCATTAAGGTTGATGTAATTTTGTTCATGTTCATCATCTCTATAATTTATTATATAGTTGCTTAATATTCAGGTCATTCTGAGCATATAATCTATGCATATAAATTTGGGGTAGGCAATGCAGGTTTTGCACCTGCCATTGCCTAACTCCATAAAGTATTGCGCTTAAAAATTAAGCTGCGAATACTAGGTAGAACGCGATAAGAAGTGCGAAAATCGCAAGAGCTTCTGTAAGTGCGAATGTGAGGAAGAATTTCTTATCAAGAATTTCTGCCGCGCTTGGGTTGCGACCAACAGCTTCGTTGTAAGAGCCGAAGATTGTGCCAAGACCAATACCAACACCGATTAGTGGTAAAAGAGCGATTGCGCCCGCAAGTAGTTTTACAGCTTCTAGTTCCATGTTAACTTTTCCTTATGTTTAGTTTTTAGTTTTAAAGATGAAAATTATTCAAGTTATCCAATTACTTATCACTAAGGCTTAATGTTCAAGCTCAACCGTATCTTTAAGATAAATACAGCTAAGAATAGCGAACACATAAGCCTGCAAGAAGGCAATTAGAAACTCAAAACCGATGAGAAGGACATTGAACAGCATCGGTAAAACCCCGAGGGCATAACCTGCAAGGCCCATGCTGATCATGCTTACGCTAAAGCCTGCAATTACTTTTAGTAATATGTGGCCTGCGATCATGTTTGCAAATAAACGTACCGATAATGTAATTGGACGAATTGCAAAAGACAAAATTTCAATTGGAATAACAAGCGGCATCAACCATAAAGGCACGCCCGGTGGCAAAAACAGGCTAAAGAAGTGCATGCCATGCTTAAATATACCAATAATCACAACCATAATGAAAACCATTAAGGCTAATGCGCCAGTAACGGCGATATGTGATGTATATGTGAACGCATATGGAAGAAGTCCTAATGCGTTACCCAAAAATACGATCATGAATAATGTAAAGACGAGTGGGAAATACTGACGGCCATGCGTGCCGATATTTTCACGCACCATATTGGCGATGAATGCGTAGCATATCTCAGTCACGGCCTGTATTCTTGTCGGCACCATAGCATTCTTACGTGATGCCATTGCAAAAAATGCGATCGACAAGAACGCTGCAATCACCATCCATAATGATGAATTTGTGAACGACAAATCTACGCCAGATAACTGGAGTTCGATTAAAGGTTTAATCTCAAATTGATGGGTAGGACTAGCCACATGTACCTCTATATCTCAATCTTGTTTCGTTTCTACATATATTACGCGCATAAAAAACAATATGCAGCGACTAAATAGCGTCTTTTGCCAATGTTTGCAACAGCGAAATTTAGAAAAGCCTATTTTGTTAATTTATAAATATTCCAAAACCCTGTTATTACGCCCAGAACAAAGAATAGCATAAGGAAGATGGGCGACGTGCCAAGCCAGTTATCAAGCCCCATACCGACGAAAAAGCACACGACAATCGGCGTTAAAAGCTCAACGCCCGCTTTAACGCCTTCATTTGTTGCTTTGGCCTGCTTGTCTTCGGTGTGATTTAAGCCGTGCTTGGCCTTTAATGTATTAATCCGCAGGTTAATTTCGTTGGATTCGTTATCGTCATGCTGCTTTGTATGGTCGCTCTTGGGCTCTTCTGTGGTGATGCTTACCACATTGTCTTGTTTATTGTTGTTATCATCATGCTGCGTCATCTAAAAAATCCAGTTCTTGTTGTAAGTCTACAGATACAAGTTGCGATACGCCTTGTTCAGCCATTGTAACGCCATAAAGGCGGTCCATTCGTGCCATGGTTAAGCGGTGGTGAGTAATGACCAAAAACCTTGTATGGCCACGGGCTGAGATTTCTTCTAGTAAATCACATACGCGGTCAACATTGGCGTCATCAAGCGGGGCGTCAACCTCATCAAGTACACATATAGGGGACGGGTTGGTTAAGAACATCGCGAAAATTAGCGCTATGGAGGCCAGTGTTTGTTCGCCGCCTGACATTAATGAGAGCGACTGCACTGTTTTCCCTGGGGGCTGCGCGAAGATTTCGATGCCGGCATCCAATGCGTCATCAGAATCAACAAGCTGTAAATAAGCTTCGCCGCCGCGGTAAAGCTGTGTAAACAATGTTTTGAAGTGGGCGTTTACCTCTTCGAATGTTGCGACTAACCTTGCCCGTGCTTCTGTGTTTAGGGTGTTGATGGCTTTGCGTAGCTCATCAATGGCGAGGACTAGATCCTCTTTTTCTTTCAAAATAGACGTTAATGCGCCATCAATTTCTTTTAACTCATCGGACGCCTGTAAATTAACAGGTCCAATCTTCTCACGCTTTATCGTTGCGCTATCTTTTTCTTGGCGCAGGCGTTTAAAGGTCTGCGGTATATCTTGGCCGCTATCATCAAGGTCGAGTGCATATTCAGCCTTGTTCAGCAGCATATTTGGCGCGCAATGATAATTACTTTGAATGTTTTCTCTTAATGCGCCGAGATGTACTTCGGCGTTGTGGACGTTTGCCTGTGCAGCGGCGCGGTCTTCACGTGCTTTGGCAAGCTCGGCTTCGACTGCTTTTAACTGCTTTTCGCTCTCGCTTGACGACATTTCAGCCTTGGCAAGGCGATCTGATGCTTTGTCGCACTCTCCTTCAATATTGCTCCGCGCGGATAAAAAGGCCTCTTTTTCAGCGTGAATTAGCGCGGGGCGATCCTTATTGTCTTCAATACGTAGCTTCAGTGTACCTAGTAGAGCAGAGAGCTTTTTTAACTGTTCTGCGCCGCGTATAGTACGGTTTTTAAGGGCGTTGCGTTCATCGGCTATGGCATGTATGCGGGCCTTGCGGCGGTTCTGTTCTTGAATTTGTTTATCAAGTTCCATGCAGGAATCTTGATGGATGAGGCGTGCTTCGTTTAGCTCCGCTTTTAAGCTGTCTATTTGTTCCTGCTTATCGTCTTCGGTATTTTCTTGCGCAGCGGCGAGGGCTAACTGTTTTTCCTTGATAAGCGTGTCAATTTGCAGTTTCTCAGTGCTTAACTCGCTTGTTGCTTCGCCGTTGATCGTGATTTTCTCACTCAGGGCTTTGGTTTTATAGCTTGCTTGATCGCGTTCATTTTCTAAATGGCGAAGTTCGCGCTGTTTGGTGCTTAGCTGCTGCGCAGTTTCGAGCTTTTGCTTTTTGTTGCGCGTCAGTTTATCGTGACAAGTGGTGAGCGTTTCTTCTACGCTCTGTGCTAATTTGCTGTACTCAGCAAGCTCGGCGGTTAATGCTTTGAGCCTGTTCTTGTATTTGAGGTGGGTGGCGAGCTGATCTGCAGCTTCTGCTTTCATGTGAAAGCCGTCCCAACGCCATAAATAGCCATTTGCGCTGACAAGGCTTTGTCCTGCGGATAGGCTGCGGCAGAGGGATTCGCCTTGGGTGTGATCTTGCACAATACCAATGGCTTTGAGCGCTTCATGTAACTCTTTAGGGGCGTCAACGTAGTCAAGCAGTGGCTTGATTGTATCGGGAAGCTTGGCCGCAGCAGCGGAGGGCTTGCCTGTCCAGACTTTATCCATTTCGGCATCTGTGGATGCAAGCAACGTATCGCCAAGCGCGCGTGAGAGCGCCACCTCATAGCCTGATGTTACATTCATGTCGTCAAGGACGGTTTTATCATCAAACGCGCTAAGGAAGCTTTGTAGCGTCTTCTTCTCTGCCTCGAGTGCGGATATTTTTTGCTGCGATTCTCGGCTTTGTGACGATAGCGTGTCTTTTTCGATGCTGAGGGATTCTTCGGTTTCGTCGCAATTTTTAATCACTTTAGAGAGCCCCGCAATGGCGGCTTCATGCTCTTCAAGCAAGGCTTGCTGCTGCGCCATATTGGGCAGAGCGGCTTGTTCTTGTGCTAATAATTTTAGCGTTTCTGCCAAACCATGCTGTTTGTGGATGATGCGTTCGCGTTGCCCGGTGACTTGGCTGAGTTCACGGCTTAGCGATTCGCCCTTTGCGCTTGCTGATAATAGCAACTCTAGCGCTTTCTGATGGCGTTTTTCGAGGGCTTCGACCTGTGCTGCACTGGCTATTTTCTGCTGCTCTAATGGCTTGATAATGTCATCTTCATTTTCAAGGTGTTCATGTAGCGCTTTTTCTTCATTTTCGACTTTGATTAGCTGGTCTTTGTTGTCGTCTAATGTCTTGGTTTCATAAGTTAAGTCATCTTCAGCGCGTTTAAGGTTCTCCACGCTGTCTTTTAACAATGCCTGTATTTTCTTTTCTTCATCTTCAAGGCGCGACAAGGCCATTGTTTGACTATGCAGGGCAGCTGTCAATTTCATGTGTTCATTGCGCAGCTTCGGCAGGTCACGCTTGGATTCGTTTGTTTGGGTGGTGAGGCTCGTCACATTCTTCATTTTGTCAGCGACAAGGGATTCGACCGTGTCATATATCCGCAGCGCATTTTGCTGCTGGCTTTTGGATTGATGCCATTCAACATAGGCGATTTGGCGCTCTAACTTGCGGATGTCAGCATTTAACTCTTTGTAACGCTCCGCTTGACGCGCCTGACGTTTTAGCGCGTCAATCCGCGATGACATGCTTTCTGATATGTCATCAAGCCGGGTTAAGTTGGTCTCCGCGGCTTTTAAACGTAGCTCAGCTTCGTGGCGGCGGGCGTACAGGCCTGCTACGCCCGCAGATTCTTCAAGAACATGACGGCGGTTCTGTGGCTTGGCGTTGATAATTTCAGATACGCGGCCTTGTGAAACGATGGAAGGTGAGTTTGCCCCTGTCATAGTGTCCGCAAAGAGCATCTGCACATCACGGGCGCGCGATGTCTTGCCGTTAATGCGATAGATTGACCCTTTGTCACGGTTTATGCGGCGCGTGATCTCGATATCGTCATGTTGGTTATAAGGGGCAGGGGCTTCGCGGGTTTGGTTATCGAGCACAAGAGTGACTTCGGCAAAGTTACGTGATGGGCGGCGCTCTGTGCCGTTGAAAATCACATCATCCATGCCTGCGCCACGCATTTTACGCGCAGAGCTTTCACCCATACACCAACGCAGGGCCTCAACAAGGTTGGACTTGCCGCAACCATTAGGTCCAACTATGCCTGTGAGCCCGACCGCTATGTCGAGCTCACCACGGTCAATAAATGACTTGAAGCCATTTAGCTTTAGTTTTGAAAACCTAATCATTCAGTATGATGTGCCTTTAACTTACTCTTCTGTAGAGCCAGCATTTTCTAGTGCACGAAGGATTTGTTTTTTCACAAGCTTAAAGTTGGTAAGTGCTTGAAGCTTTTCATTTGTCGGGAAAGCAACAACAGTCGGCGTTGAAGACACGCTATAAGCTGTTTGCGCTTTTTTAACGCCGTCTAGTAAAGTTTGCTCAAGTTCTTTATCGGCAATACATTCTTCGATTTGTTCATCATTCATGCCTGCAAGTTTTGCGTGCTGGAATAATGGTGTGCGGTCTTCGGTGAATGCCCACACGTCTTGTGTTTGAAATAACAGATCCATGAATTTATACTGACGCGCAGGGGCCATGCAGCGTACAAGCTTCGCAGCATCTAGACCTGACTGGCTTGTTGGAAAATCACGAAATTCAATATAAAGCTGACCTTTGTCGATAAATTCTTCTTTTATCTGTGGCAGCATAGAGTTGTGAAACTCTGCGCAGTGGCCACATGATAGTGATGCGTATTCAACTAAATATACAGGTGCATTTTTATCACCGAGCGAAATAGCAGGAAAAACTCCAAGGCCATCAGGTGAGGGGCGTGCGGTGTCTTCTTCTTCTTCTTCTTTAGTGACGATTTCAGCCGTAACTTCCGTAGTGATCGTTTCTTTTGTAGTGACGGTCATTTCTTTTACTGTGGCCGGTTGAACATTAACTTCGCCCGCTTCAGCGTTGACACTGCGAGAGGAAATTGAATAACCAATGAGGCTTAAAGCGGTTACCGCAAGTATAGCCATAAATATTTTCTGTAGGTTCATTTTTAGATTCCTTACATCGTCCATTTGAATTACATCTTTTGATTAGTTCATATGTAGCAATATAGGTTTTACTTGGCAATCTTAAAGCTCTGCATAACTGTAATTACAAACAAATTCTGAATTGGGCGTGATTTTTATTGACATAATACAAGCTATGCATTATCAATATGAAAAATTATTGGAGAACGCCATGTCGAGTTTAGCAGATTTATTTAGAGCAGAAGTTACCCTGAGAAAAGAGGCTGATGATGGCTATGAAGGCAGGGTTCAAGTTTTTAATGTGAATGATATAAAGAGATATTATAATATTCACAGTAGCGCTCAAGAACATGAGAGTGCAAAGGCGGGCGGAAAGCATTTAAGTTATGTGTATTTTCTAAACTCAGATAACAGCTATGACTGCGAAGGCGTTAAGGAAAGCGTTGGGGAAATTAAGTCTCTCATACGTGACGCCGAAGATGAGCGTATTACCCGCATTCAAAAAGCACGATTACAAATAGCATAAAGGGACGAATGCATGATTGAGGCAAAAATTGATCTCTCAACCTTATTCAAAGCCACAATATTGGTGCATGAAGGCTACGGTATTAATGATGGCGAAAAGAAACTGAAGCCACGACTTGTTGATGCTGATAGGTTTTTATACGCAGAGGCTCGTTATGAGAGTAATGATGAGCGCGATGAGCTTATTGAGCGATGCGGCGATGTTTCGACTTTATACCTACAGACAGGCAGCGATTCTGAAGAGAGTTTCCGTACAGTCGAAACACCAGAAGAGATTGATGCGTTAATTGTTCAGGCGCAAGATAAACGCATGAAGCGCATCCAAAAATCACGCTTAGGCATTGGTATTATCTGATAAATAAGTTAATTGATTAACTCAACGTCAATACGGTCAATGGGGAGCTTGTTTGTGTTTTTACCCAAGGCGCGCACATCAATGCGGTGACTTTCAATCTTTTTCGATAGCAAGTAAGTGCGCAAAGCCAGTGCTCGCGCAAGTGATACGCGGCGTGCGGAGCTTGGTGTGTCATCAACGGCTTGTGCGTAGGATAAAATTTCAATACGAATATCAGCTTTATTTTCTAACGTCCTTAAGATGCCTGTGTCTATTTCTTGTTTCATATCATCGGCTATATCGGTTTCGCCAAAAGCAAAGAAAAGTGTGGCTTGGTGTGCCTGCGTAGTATCAAAATAAGCTTCGGCGCGGTTTTTGACGGGCGCGCCTGTCGCAACGTTTGAATCAATACCATCAATGACATTCGTAACGTCCAATGCCTCGTTAGCGGTGGCGTCAATATTTTCCAATTCTAGCGCAACAGAAATATTACTGAACTTGTTATTAGTAATCGGTGTTTCTGTCGCCATCGGGGCAGAAATTGATTTTACAGCGCTGGATTGCTTTACAAAGTCGGGTTGCGCCAGTGGTGTTGCGGCGACAACCACAGGTGGGACGGCAGGCATGTTTTGTTTGACGTTTGTTTTGTTGCGCGCAGCTATTTTCGCGGGGCGCGCTTTTGGGCGCTCGGCTATATCTGTGCGTTCATATAACGACTGAGAGAGCTCGTCAATCTCCTGCTTTGGCAGCGGCGCGCTTTTTGTAGGTTCTATTTTATGCGGTGCGTTGCTTGGCGCGGCCTCTGTTTTTGCCGCTTGCTTTATGAGGGTTTCTGGTCTCGGCATGGCGGGGGCTGGTGCGGTGGCTTGCGATTTTACGATTTCAGTGACCGCATTCTTAATTTTGGGCGCTTTAGGTGCTGCTGCTGCTGCTGCTGCAATGGAAGGCGGCCGTAGAGGCATAACTTTATTTGGTCTTTTTATAGGCAAAAGAACATTTGCCGCTTTTGGCAGCTTCGACTTCTTTGATGCTGTGTTAACAATAGGCTTAAATGTTTCTTCATACTGCAGCTCAGTATCCATTGTATTAGGTTGTCGCTTTGCAGCCGCGCGTGGAGCCGTCTGGGGTGCAGGAGCTTGTTTTTGCGTCGTGCCAGATTGGTCGGGTATAGGTGTGCTGATGTCATCTTCGAACATTGACGGTAGCTCATAACCATCAATAACATCATCCGCTGCTTGTGTGGGGGTAAAATGAAGAATGACAAGCGCAGCCAGAAATGTACTGAATGTTGTTTTCAGTGCGATGTGCTGGATATGTTTAAGGGCTGCGCGTGTCATTACTATTATTTATGTGCCTTGCTTAAAAGACCGCTAAGTTCACTTACCGCATGTTCGTGGCCTGCAATAACATTACCTGAATAAACTGGGTTTGCTTTAGGGTTAGTGTAATCTCTAACAAAGCCGCCTGCTTCTTTGACGATCAGGCTTGCCGCAGCAATATCCCATGGGTGAATAAAGCGTTCCCAGAAAGCATCAGCGCGGCCTGCTGCAACGTAGGCCATATCAAGGGCGGCTGCGCCCATGCGGCGTACGCCAGGATAAACAGAGCTGACCAAACGCATTTCTGTATAAAAGCTATCAAAATGTTCTTTCTGGCGACCGGGGTGACCACAAAACATAACCATTTCGTTTGGTTCGCGGCGCGCAGAAACGCGGAGGCGGCGATGTCTTAAAAAGGCGCCAGTGCCTTTGTCGGCTGAGAACATTTCATCTTTAACTGGGTCAAGAATAACAGCGGATACAATTTCGCCATTTTTTTCAAGTGCAACTGAAATACACCAATGTGGAATGCCGTGTAAAAAGTTAAATGTACCATCAAGCGGATCAATGATAAAACGGTGTTCGCCGTCAGAGCCTTTAACTTCGCCGCTTTCTTCCATCAAGAAGCTGTAATTAGGGCGGGCTTTTGTAAGTTCTTCGTGCAAAATTTGCTCAGAACGTTGGTCGGCGGCTGATACAAAGTCAGCAGGGCCTTTAACAGAAACTTGCAAGTTTTCAACTTCGCCAAAATCTCTGATTAAAGAACGACCAGCTTTTTCAACTGCGCGCATCATTACGTTTAGGGTTGGGGTCCGTGCCACCATGAGTTTTTATTCCTTATTTAATAATTCTTATAATTTTGAGATTTAGTCTTTTGCGCGTTCAGAATAACTGGCATCTTCAGTTTTTACAATGATATGTATGCCGGCTTCAATATGCGGGGGCACCATAACTTTGATTCCGCCAGTTACAACAGACGGTTTATATGATGTTGTCGCTGTTTGGCCTTTGATCACAGGGTCGGCCTCTAGCACTTCAACTTTTACAGTGTCAGGGATTGTCACGCTTAGCGCGAGGCCTTCGAATGTTTCAATAACGCAGACCATACCTTCTTGCAAAAACTGCGCGGGTGCACCAATAACGTCGTCAGGCACTTCGATTTGTTCATAGTTTTCAAGGTGCATAAAGGTATGCTTACCATCCTCGGCAAATAAATACTGGTAATCTTCTTGTTCCAGATAGACACGTTCAACAGTTTCTTGTGTACGAAAACGGACGTTATCTTTGTTGCCTGTTTTAATATCTCGCATTTCAATTTGCATGACTGATGCGCCTTTACCAGGCGTTATGATCTCGTATTTTTCAACGACGCATAGGCGGCCATTATAATCCAAAACGTTACCTTTACGTATCGTATTTGCGTTAACTTTCATGCCTTTATTTCCTTATATTTGAACGTAAGCTCGTCGGCTTTTTAATTTCTGTGCTTATCAACTAGCATAGCCTTACCTAAACTTTCAAGTCGCAAGCGCATTTCAGGGTCAGAAATATTTTCCAATATGGTGTTTAGTTCGGCTTTTTCTTGGGCTGTAAGGGTCGGTTTTTGGGTTCTAAAAGATGGTTTTTTCGATGCGTTGGCAGGAATATGAACAAACTTAATTGCGGTAATCCAGCGCTCACCGAAAATGCGGTTGATGCGTTCCAGTATTAAGTCGACCTGATAATGTAATAAGGTTGCTTGCGCGCTAGGCGTTGCTATCTCAAGCGTTGCGGAAGGTTTTTCGCGGCGGTTTTTTGGTCTTCTGTATTGGACTTTTATGGGTTGGGCATGGCGTGCCATCTCTTCGCCCATGATTTGATCCCAATGGGCAAGTATACGGCCAAGCGAAATGAATTTCTTGCTACACGACTTGCGTGTAACTTTCGAAACTGCATAAGAGAGTTGTTTTGGCCCTAATGACATACTATAAAAGTATCCTAAATATAATCTGAATTTTTCTGCAAGACTTGCAAGTTAGACTAAATATGAAAACCAGTCACGCGAATAGTATAGCTGATTCACAAGAAATTTTGCAGTTTAATGATTCTGTATTGCGCTGGTATGGTGAAAATGCCCGCGAGTTGCCTTGGCGCGCTATTGCGGGTGAGGTGCCAGACCCTTATCATGTGTGGCTATCAGAAATTATGCTGCAACAAACAACAGTTAGTGCTGTTAAGCCGTATTTTGAAAAATTTATAAAACGCTGGCCCCGTATTGATTGTTTGGCGCAGGCAGACAGCCAAGATGTCATGGATATGTGGGCAGGGCTTGGTTATTACAGTCGTGCAAGAAACCTTCATAAATGTGCCAAGCAGATTGTTGACTTATATGGTGGCGCTGTGCCGTGTGATGAAAAAGCATTGCTCGGCCTTGCGGGGGTTGGCCCTTATACTGCGGGGGCGATTGCCTCTATTGCATTTAATCAGCCACGACTGACGATTGACGGCAATATAGAACGTGTCTTTGCGCGTTATTACAATGTGCAAACATATATGCCCGAGGCCAAAAGTGAACTTTCACGACTAATCGCTCCTTTTATGTGTAACGGGGAGGTGAATCAAAAGCCATCATCATACGTGCAGGCTTTAATGGATTTAGGGGCACGTATTTGTCAGCCCAAAAAGGTGCAATGTTCAGCGTGCCCATTAATGAGCGGCTGTAAAGCATATGTTAGTGGTGACGCATTACAGCTACCGAGAAAAAAGAAAAAGACTGTGCCTCAACGTGAGGCGATTTGCTTCATAGTGCTTGATGATGCGGGGGCTGTAATGGTCGAGCGCCGTCCAGATAAAGGCCTGCTCGCGCAAATGTTGGGTTTCCCTACAACAGAGCTAAACAGTAGAAATGACAAGGATATTTTAGTTGGTTTTTCAGAAATTGTGGATTCTTATCAATTTGTTGAACATGTCTTTACACATTTTAAGTTAAAGTTATATGTGGTTAAAGTTGATGCTGAATATTTTAATAACATGTCATTATCTGCTAGTGTAGATTCTACTTGGGTAGATTATCATCAGCTTAACAGCTTAAAATTGCCGACTTTATTTAATAAAGTTCGCAGCATCCTATAGGCGGGAACGAATGTTTACGAGACACATAATTATACTAACAACCATGTTTATAGCTGTTTTGGTTGCGGCATCGGCAAGCTATGCAGTGGCTAATACTGGGCGTAATGTGAATGCGTCGCCATCGGAATATAAAATTCCTTATCGTAGTGATGAGTATCTGGAGCCTACATATAAAAACTTTGAGTTTATATTGTGGCGCTATGGTGGTTACGACATGGAGGATGAAAACCACATCCTGCGTTTTATCGCTTTAAATGACTGTAAACTGTTTAAGCGTTATATGAACTATGACTTGGAATGGACGCGGATTAAAAAACGCTACAAAGATTTCCTTGATGAAAACGTCCAAATGTTCCCTGGGCGAATACGCGTTCGTGTTCCTATTGGCTTGAAGCGCTTTGATGAAGAAACATCAACATTTACACTTTCAGAAGACACGCAATTTGATGCAATCCGTATTCTGCCTGTGAAGCGTTTTGAAAACTCAGTAAAGGCGGACTGCACTATCCACCAAAGCTTTCTGGAGAATTATAAGCAGTACATGCTTAACGACGTGGCTGTTAGCCTGAAGTACCCTTTAACGCTTAAAGAGATCCCGGTGCCTGCGGAGGAAGCGAAAAAATATATTGAGTATGTCCAGCGCCATAATAGCTATAACCAAAAAGTACAAGGCCGTATCGCTTATACTTTTTATGACATAGAGATTTTTGATTATATCCGCAGAACAGAAAGCGGCGGTCACTTACTTTATGGTGAAGTTGTGAATGTTGAAATATTTGCCAATCAAGATGAGAGCTTTTCGCTCTTCAGCTTTGACCCTAAAGAAGGGCTCGGTAATTCTTCTGGCCGCAAGAGCTTTATAACATCAAGCGGTGAGAGCGTTGAAGCGGCCTCTGACACTGAGGATAAAAAATAAGCTGGACTTTAGCAGCCCAGCTTATTTTACAGTTCTTACTTCGGTGTAATTTCTTAGGCCTTGCTTTCCTGTATTTGGTCTCTGACTTTTTGGCGTAGTTGGTCGATGGGTTGATACTTACCATCTTCCTTATAGTGCCAATATGTCCAGCCATTACATGATGGGGCATCTTGTATCGCTGCGCCAACCTTGTGGATAGAGCCTCTAAACTTGTTTTTGCCATCTTTAACAATCAGGTTACCATCTGCACCGATTTTGGCTTGGTGGCGGTTTTTGTTGTCTGTGAGGACTGCGCCCGGTTTTAATAAGCCGCGTTCAATTAGCCAGCCAAATGGTATGCGTTGCGCTTCACGCTTTGATGGAATCTCGATGCTATCAAGGTCAGGGTTAGGCTCAATAGCGTCAATACGGCTTTGCGCGTAGCTGATATATTCGTCTTCACGCTCTAGTCCAATAAAGTTACGGCCGAGTTTCTTCGCGACGGCGCCTGTTGTGCCTGAACCAAAGAATGGGTCCAGAACAACGTCACCGGGCTGTGTGGAGGCAAGCAGTACGCGATAAAGCAATGCTTCCGGCTTTTGTGTGGGGTGAACCTTCTCGCCATTTTCTTTTTTAAGGCGTTCGTTGCCGCTACATATTGGGATGAACCAATCAGAGCGCATTTGAAGCTCATCATTCAGCGACTTCATAGCTTCGTAATTGAATCGATACTTTGAGTCTTGTGACTTGGACGCCCAGATCATTGTTTCGTGTGCGTTGGTGAAACGTCGACCACGGAAGTTTGGCATGGGGTTTGCCTTGCGCCAAATAACGTCATTTAAAATCCAATAGCCTAAATCTTGCATTGAAGCGCCCATGCGGAATACGTTATGATATGAGCCAATAACCCATATTGATCCATTTGGCTTTAATATGCGGCGCGCGGCTTCCATCCATGCTTTGGTAAACATGTCATAAGCGACGAGTGAATCGAACTTGTCCCATTCATCATCAACGGCATCGACCTTTGAGTTGTCAGGGCGGTGTAAATCGCCATTAAGCTGTAAGTTATATGGCGGGTCCGCAAAAACCAAGTCGACTGATTCTGGCTCTAGGCTATTCATCAATTCGATGGAATCACCTTTAAGGATTTGGTTTAGACAATCTTTTGTGGACAACATTTTTTCTGACTCGACTTTTGATGGGGTGATTGATAACACCTCTGAATCATGAATCATTTTGATTCGTTCGTCAAGAGTCTTGCGGTTGTATTTCCGATTTTTATTTTAAAATCTCAAGGGTTTTTCGCTTGACCACAGCGGAATCGCTACATTTCAAAGCCTGTAGCTGAAGGGGTGTTTAGAAGGTTTATTTGAATTGGCGGTTCTGCATTTGGATTGTTTGGCTGCTCGGTTTCTTTTACGGCTTGAACCGCAGCAACATAGCTTTTTGAATTGTGATAGTTATTCCCGTCAACGGGCGCAGCGCGTAAGGCTGTGAGTTCTTCGCTTGTCGGGTTTTCGTTAATTTGTATCCCGTCATCTGTGTTTGTTAAGTAGGCGCGGTTGCCAAATTGGTTGTAATCATATTGCGTAAAGTAATTACCGCCCTCTGGGGTGAGTATTGTCGGTAAAATATCGCCGTGCAGCTCGATTGTCCATGCATTCGCGCCGAGGGATTCGGCCTGCGCATTAAAGTTATCAATGTATGTTTGGTCGCCATATCCTGGTGGCGCAAAAGAATAAACATTATTGAGCTTAATATTTGGATTATCATCAAAAATACCTGTTGAAACAACTTCGCCTGCGGCTAATGCGGCTTGCGCGCCGCCTTTTGAAAAACCAGTAAAGTTGACCTTTAAATCCTGATCTGTACGTGAAGCATAATCATAAATCACACCGTTAATGACGTCGACCATATTGTCACCGGGAAGAGTACCATCATGCGGCTTGACCAGATCGCTGTAAAGGCCGCCATGCACTTCGCCGCCAAGGCTGTGTGGTTCTTTACCTCTGGTGAAGTTATCCCATTTATCGGCATTGTTGAAAACGGTTCCTTTTGAAAGAGTGGGGTCAAATGCAATGGTGAGGCTGTTTGTTTGCTCATCATAGGCCGTGACAGCCGTTGTGTTTTCGACTCTAAATAAATTTATGTTGTCCTGTAGGTTCGCGGGCGCGCTTTCATGCATAGCTGCGAGTGCAGATTCATGACTATCTGTTTTGAATAGGGCCGCTTCGTAGGTTTCAGGCAGCTTTGCTATATCTATAAGCACTGCTGCATCTTCACTAGAAAAACTGTTTTTGAATCTTGCCATGCTAATCTTTGTTTAAAATATGAATATATCGATATTTATACAAGAGTAGCATTAACATAACGTTAAATGGTGGGCTAGCTAAGCATGTTATCTAAGAGCATAGTTAACGCATGCAATACGGTTTGTGCGCGAATATCTTGGCGGCTGCCTGTGAAAATTTTCTTTTCTGTATATAGCTTGCCGTCTTTTTTATTGCAGCAACCGAAATAGACCAGCCCCACGGGCTTGGCGGCGCTACCGCCATCAGGCCCCGCAATACCCGTAACTGCGATAGATAAGTTGCCGTGCGGGTAAGCATCCAGCGCGCCTTTGGCCATCGCTTTGGCGCATTCAGGGCTGACTGCGCCTTGATTGAGCAATATATCATTCGGGACATTAATAAATGTGTGCTTCGCGTGATCGTCATAGACAATAAAGCCTCCGTGATAGGCTTTTGATGCGCCTGCGCATTCCGTGAGCGTCGCGCCGATAAGGCCCGCGGTGCAGGATTCTGCGCTTAATATCACATAGCCGTTGGCGCAGGCATGTTTAATGACGTTTTCGGCATTATTAGATAAATCCATGAATCCCCCACAAGGCAATGGCGGCAAAAAGCCCCGCCGCAATGTCGTCGATCATTACGCCAAACGCACCATCCACTTTTTTGTCGAGCCAGCTTATCGGCCAAGGTTTCACCGCATCAAAGAAGCGGAATAAAATAAACGCGAGCACAAAGGATAAGGCGCTGCCGTTTACAGTGGCCGCAGCTAAGAACATACCTGCTGTTTCATCTATGACAATCATTGAGCTGTCATGTGCTTTGCTGTCTTTTTCAAATTGATGTGCAGACCATAGGCCAATGAAAAAAATCAAGGCGCAACCAATAATCAGAGCGGGGGCGCCGCCGAATATATATGCCGCGATAACAAATGGCATTGAGAATAATGTACCCCACGTGCCTGATGCGGGCGTAATCAGCCCACTGCCAAACCAGGTAGAAAGCCAGAAATAAGCTTTGCGCCTGTTTACATTTTGCAGGGCAAGCAGCTGTTGCTTGCGCGCATTTTCAATTTTCTGTTTAATCTTTTTAATCATAGCGCGACTGTCCTTTAAACAAAATCTGCAGTAACGGCGGCCTGCACGGCAATGCCTTCTCTGCGGCCTGTGAATCCTAGGCCCTCAGTCGTTGTTGCTTTGATGCTGACGCTTTTTATATCGATTTTCATTATGCGCGCTATGTTTTCGCGCATTTTGTCGCGATGTGGACCAATAGCAGGCTTTTCACAGATGATTGTTAAATCAACATGGTTGATGGCGCCGCCTGCATTTTTAACCGCGCTATCTGCGGCGGTGAGGAAATCTGCGCTGTCTTGGTTCTTGTGTTTGTCATCAGATGGCGGAAAATGCGCGCCAATATCGCCATCTGCAATCAAGCCATAAAGTGCATCAGTCAATGCGTGCAATGCGACATCTGCATCAGAGTGCCCCTTAAGTTCATATTTATGCGGTATACTGATACCGCCGAGCTTGATTTGGTTGCCGATAACTTCGTATTCTTCGAAAGCATGAACGTCGTAGCCGGTGGCCATTTTTGTGATTTTCTTTTGGCCTAAAATGTGTTCAGCCATAATAAGATCCTCTGTTTCTGTTATTTTGAAATTCAAACGGCTGCCAGTCACAAGTTCAACGTGCTGTCCTGTTTTTTGGACTAACCCTGTGTCATCTGTGACCTTATCGTATCCGAGTAAGTCATTCTGTGCATGCTCATGTGCGTTGCGGATAAGGCCGTATTTGAAACCTTGCGGTGTTTGGATGGACCATAAGTCATTACGGTTAGGGTGGTCTGCACTGTCGCTTATATGGCTCTGCTGCGCATAACGTAATGTATCGACAACCTTGACGGCGAGGGTCGCCGCGCCGTTAGCTGATGTTAGCTTTACGACTTTTTCGATGTGCTGCTTATCAATGAAAGGGCGTGCTGCATCGTGGATCAATACGGGGGCGTTTTCTTCAATGTCGCTCATGGCGCAGAGGGCATTGTATACACTGTCATAACGTTCCGCGCCGCCGTTTATTGCTGTGATTTTGTCTAGAGCAGACTGTGGGAGGCCGCTTAACGCTTTATCAAGCAATGGCTTGTGCTGCGGGTTGATCGCAATGTAGACGGCCTGACAAGCCTCGCATGACAGAAAGCTTTCAAGGCAGTATCGAATGATCGGTTTGCCGTTTAGCGCGCAATATTGCTTCGGTGTGTTATCACCAAATCTTGATCCTGAGCCTGCGGCGACGATTATAACGTGAAACTTTGTTTGCATGGGCTAAGCTGTGTTCTAAATCCTGTTTGTCTTGCATTCCAAGGCGTATGGATATATTCATAAAACACTTCTTGTTCAAGGTAAACAATTAAGGTTTAAAAAGAGATTTGCAGCAGAATAACAACATAGTAACAGCAGAGCCGCCATTAAAAGTTAAGGGCGGTGATAAGCCGCGCAAGGCTGTGGAAGACATTTTGGGCGCGGTTATCATGCTATGCGCTGTTATTAGCGTAATTGCAACTTATGCGGCGTTAACCGAAATTCCGCCTTTCGGTGACAATCCGCATTTATTGTTTGATTTGTTGAAAATAGACCTCGCTTTGCTCTTTGCTTTGGCTTTTCTGAATTTCAGACGTGTTTTTGCCGTGTTAAAAAGTAAAACCATTTCGAAGCCACAAAAGGCAACAGGCGTACGAATTCAAACACGGTTAGTGATGATTTTTGGTTTTCTTGCTTTAGCGCCAGCGCTGCTGATGGCAATTTTTTCAGCCATGTTTTTTCATTACGGTATCCAGTCTTGGTTTAATCAACGCGTAAGCCTTGCTGTAAATAATGCGAATGCAGTCGCGGAAGCCTATTTGGATGAGCATTATAAAGTTGTGCGCGCAGATATTCTTGCCGCGGCGAGTGATTTTGACCGCCAAGCTGCAATAATATCCGCGAACCCAGAAGATTTACAACGTATTTTAGAAACGCAATCGACAATACGTAACTTCTCCGAAATTGGGCTGTTTTCAGGGAACGGTTCAATAATAGAGGCCTTTGGTCTGGCAGCTGAAAATAGCCTGATTAAAATGGTGAAGGATAATGTTGACGAAGCGAATAAGGGTGAGGTGGTCGTTATCACCAACCGAGATGCCGAGCGCGTGCATGCGATTGTGAAGCTGAATAATTATATTGATGTCTATTTAATGGTCGGGCGTTTTGTTGATCCCACCGTGCTTTCGCACGTGTCAGTAACGCGCGAGGCATCCAAACAATATGCGTTTCTAGAAGGGCGATATGCCGGGCTGCAAGTCACAATCACGATGATTTACATTGTGGTCGCGATGCTTCTTATCGTCGTGGCATCATGGCTCGGGCTGCATTTCGCACGACAGATTGTAAGGCCCATATCAGACATGATCACAGCGGCAGAGCGCATTAGTACAGGCGATTTGTCGGTACAGCTTAATGAAGATACGAAGTTCAAAGATTTCTCTTACCTTGCGCAGTCATTTAACACCATGACCAGTGAGGTGAAAGAACAACGTAATGCATTGATGCACGCTAATAGGCAGCTTGATACACGTCGCCGCTTCACGGAAGCTATCTTGGCAAGTGCGAGCCATGGCATTATTGCTGTGAATAATGACAATGAAATTACGCTTGTAAATACTAGGACGTCAACCTTGTTAGAGCACACAAACAATGAGCTCGTAGGTCAGAATGTAAATGATTTTTTGATCGACATAGAAAGTTACTTTACGCGTGCGCTGTCAAAGCCTGATGAAGTTTCTCAGTTTGAGCTTTCTATCACCCATAGCACTTTGGGCGCTCGTGTCTTACTTATACGGATAGCGATTGAAACGGAAGACAATCAGCAGGTCGGCGCGGTAATTACACTTGATGACATTACAGATTTACAAGCTGTGCAGCGTAAGGCTGCATGGTCTGATGTTGCGCGCCGTATCGCGCATGAGATCAAGAACCCGTTGACCCCTATACAGCTTTCGGCAGAGCGCCTGCAAAGGAAATACAGCAAGCAGATAGAAGAGAAAGATCGGGAGACTTTCCAGCTCTGTACCTCGACAATCATCCGCCATGTCAATGATATCGGGCATATGGTTAAAGAGTTTTCATCCTTCGCTCGTATGCCAGATCCTAAAATGAGTGATGTCAACGCGGCTGCAGTGCTCCGTGAGGTGGTTATATTTGAAGACCATGCTCATGATAAGGTTAATATCACTATGGAGGTTCGCGATGAAGATCGTTCATCTATGGCTTCCATGGTTTTTGCCGATGCGCAGCAGGTCAGACAAGTTTTCACCAATATACTGCAAAATGCGATTGAAGCTGTGCAGTCAGTTGGTGAGCGCGAAGATGGAGAGGTGCGGATTTATACGTTTGAAAACAAGTCCCGCATATTCTTTATCTTTAAAGATAATGGTCCTGGATTCCCTGATGGAGTTGACCGATCACGCTTAACCGAGCCTTATATTACCCACAAGGAGAAGGGCACTGGTTTGGGGCTGGCTATTGTGAAAAAAATTATAGAAGACCATAATGGCAACCTATATATGGGGATACCAGAGTTTTTGATATCTGCAATGCATGAAGACGGCTTAGCCGTTGAGGCTTTTCACGAGGGCGGTGCATGTGTGGTGGTATCGCTGCCAATTAAGTCTATTGAAGATAAGCATGAAGAGGCCGTTGCATGAGCAAACCAATGCCAACAATATTAATTGTCGATGATGAACCTGATATTCGTGCTCTAGTCGGCGGCATTCTTGAAGATGAAGGTTATAATGTCTGCTATGCTGAAACGCATCAGGAAACCTTCGTGCAAATCGAAAGCGAGCGACCTGATATGGTCTTGCTTGATATTTGGCTTGAGAATAGCGCGAAAGACGGCCTTGGTATATTAACAGACATACAAGAGCTTAGCCGTGATGTTGCGTTGCCGGTCGTGATGATGAGCGGCCACGGAAATATTGAAACAGCGGTCAAGGCACTGCAAATCGGCGCCTTTGATTTTATTGAGAAACCATTTAAAACAGAGCGCCTATTACTGCTTGTTTCAAGGGCAATTGAGTTAAGTAGCCTTAAGCGTGAAAATAAGGCGCTGAAAACTAGCGGGCAACGCAAAGAGGAACGCCACCTTGTTGGACGCTCCAACGCCGCTGAGGGCCTGCGTCAAATTATTACGCGGGTTGCCCCGACCAATAGCCGTATATTGCTTACGGGCGAGGCAGGGGTAGGCAAAGACTTTATTGGGCGCTTGATCCACGAAAGCTCGGAGCGCGAGGATATGCCGTTTATGGCGGTAAATTGTGGTTCGATGCATGCAGACAAATTCGACATTGAGCTATTTGGCTGTTTAGCTGGCGTACAGGGTGAGCCTGAGCGCGTTGGCTTATTTGAGCGCTGTAATGGCGGAACATTTTTCCTTGATGAAGTGGGCGATATGCCTTTCGAAACGCAAGGGAAGCTTGTGCGTGTTCTACAGGAGCAGCGCTTTGAGCGCCTTGGCAGCACAAAGCCGATTAGCCTTGATATACGCGTTGTTGCATCAACAAGCTATGACCTAAATGAAAAAATTCAAAGCGGCGCGTTTAGGCAGGATTTATATTACCGCTTGAATGTTGTTTCAGTGCAGGTGCCTTCGCTGAAGGATCGTAAGGAAGATGTTGAACTGCTTTGCGCAGAGTTTTCACGGGAGCTGTGTAATAAGTCTGACCTTGAGACTTTTTCTTTCTCAGTATCAGCAATGTCAGCACTTAAATCATATGCGTGGCCTGGTAATATGCGTCAATTGCGCAATGTTATTGAATGGCTAACGATTATGAAGTCATCAACAGGAAAAACTATTATTGAGCCTGACGATTTGCCGCCTGAAATTTTGTCTGTTTTGCCAAAAAGTATTGTTGTTGAAAGGCATGCAGATTTTCTTGATATGAATCTAAAAGACGCGCGCGCAAACTTTGAACGTGACTATCTGAGCGCACAACTGCAGCGTTTTAGTGGGAATATCACAAAGGCTGCCGAAGCCATTGGCATGGAGAGATCCGCGCTACACAGGAAGATCAAGAGTCTTGAAATTAATACGCAGGATACTGCGGAGGCACTAGACAGCACTGCGCAAATCGGTGAAGATGGCGTAGCTAATAAATCGTACAAAAAGACTGGGTAAATTTTATGCGTATAATCATTTGTGGTGTCGGGCGTGTTGGCTATAGCATTGCGTCGTACTTATCAAGAGAGCAAGACAATGACATTACAATTGTGGATCATAGTAGCGCTCTAATTCGCCGGATTAACGATGAGATGGATGTGAATGGGATTATTGGCCATGCATCTAACCCTGATGTCCTTGCGATGGCGGGGGCAGCTGATGCGGATATGATTATTGCCGTAACGCATTCTGATGAAGTTAATATGGTTGCCTGTCAGGTTGCGCATTCTTTATTCGGTGTTTCACGAAAAATTGCGCGCCTGAGAAACCCCGTGTTTCTTGACCCGTTATGGCACAAGCTGTTTTCACGCGAAAATATGCCAATTGATTTCATAATTTCTCCAGAGGTGGAGGTCGCAAAGTCTATTTTCAATCGTTTGGATATTCCTGGTACCTCGAATGTTGTCTCACTTGAAGACGGTCGTGCGCATTTAATTGGTGTGCGCTGTGAAGAAAACTGTCCTGTTGTGAACACGCAGTTAAAGCAATTAATGGCATTGTTCCCTGATTTGAACGTAAAGATTGCGGCTATACTACGTGGTAATGAGGTGATATATCCGAATATTCATGACCAAATGCTTGTCGGTGATGAAGTTTATTTATTCGCAAATAGTGACCATATACAGCGTGTTTTGTCTGTCTTTGGGCACGACGAAGAAGAGGCCAAAAACGTTGTTATTCTTGGTGGTGGTAATATTGGACTGAATTTGGCCCGCACCATTATTCGTAAACGGCCCAATGTGAACCTTAAAGTTATTGAGCGTGATGCAGCGCGCGCTGTGTATCTAAGTGAGCAGCTTAATAACAAGGCGATTGTTCTTAAAGGCAACGGCTTAAGCGAAGGTGTTATATCACAGGCGAATATTGAAAATGCAGATGCCTTGATCACAGTTACAAATGATGATGAGACGAATATTTTGTCATCGCTTATTGCAAAGCAGGCGGGCTGCCAGCGTGTGCTGTCTTTAGTGACGAACGAGTTATATACTGACTTAATCAGCTCCCTGAACATTGATGTGCAGGTGTCACCAAAGGCGGCAACTGTTTCAAAAATCATGCAATTTGTTCGTAAGGGCAGTATTAAACACATACATGCTTTGAAAAATGGCTTTGCCGAAGTGTTCGAGGCTGTGGTGCAAGAGAATTCAGAGATCGCCAATGTCCCTATATCCGAGCTAAAGCTTCCGCGCGGCATTTTAATTGGTATGATTGTCCATGATGATAATATCATCATCCCATATGGCGATACGATTATTCGTGAGGGGGACCATGTTATTATTCTGGCTGATAAATCTGAAACCGCAAAAGTTGAGCGTTTCTTTTCTTACCGTATCAGGTTGATTTAGCGGCGAGGCACACAGTTGATGACAAAACGGGTAGTATTATTTGATTGGGACGGTACATTGGCTGATAACTATGACGTCATCAAAAATGGCATTAATCAAGTTTTTAGTCATTTCTCAATGCCGCTATGGACAGATGAAGACGCGAAAAAGAATATACGTCTAACCGCGCGCGACCTTTATAGCCACTTATTCGATGACCAGAATGATGTTGATACAGCATTAAAAATCTACCTTTCTTATGTCGAAGAAAATCACTTAGATATTATAAAGCCGATTGATGGCGCTGAAGATTTTATCTGCAAACTGCATAATGAAGGTTATGTTCTAGGTATTGTCAGCAATAAAACGCAGCGTTTTCTTGATCGTGAGGTTTTAAAGCTGGGCTGGCAAGACATGTTTGAAGTGGTTATAGGCGCGGGGACTGCAAAGCGTGACAAGCCACAACCCGACTCTATTAACCTCGCTTTAAAACGCTTAAACGCGACCTCAGCGCAGGCTATATATGTGGGCGACACAGAAACGGATATGATCGCGGCTCAAAATGCTCTGGTTAAAAGTGTGTTCGTAACTTATGGTTTAGGGGATGTCGATGACTTAAAGAAAACGGTTTTTGCAACGCAAATGCCGAGCATATGTAACAATTATAAAGAGCTTCGCGAAGCGGTTAGTTTTTAAAAAAATATAAAAAAAGCTTGATGCAATGCAAAAACTTTACTATTGATATGCGTTACTAAAGCCTACAATTATAAATAGCGAGAGGGTGAACAGCTTATGGCTGAAAAAACACAAAATGTACAGGACGTGTTCCTAAATAAATTAAGAAAAGAAAAACAAAGTGTTACAGTCTTTTTAGTAAACGGCGTAAAGCTTCAAGGTGTAATCACATGGTTCGACAACTTCAGCGTATTGCTGCGTCGTGAATCCCATGCACAGCTTGTCTACAAGCATGCGATATCAACAATTATGCCAGCAGGCCCACTATCTTTATATGATGGTGAAGAAGGCTCAAGCGAGTAATTGAAAATATCATTCAGTTTTTTAATATCCTCTGTGTGCGGCTCATACAGGGGATATATTTATATTTAGGCAAATAAAAGGTACCAAATTATATGGGCGAATATTGCTATATTATACAACCTATCATTCCTGCACATCGCAAAGCAGGCACCGTAAACTACATACGTGATCCTGAAGCTCGCTTACAGGAGGCCGTAAGCCTATCTGCAGCCATTGAGCTCGACGTTCGCGGCGGTGAGACCATTAACTTACGGCGCGTTGATGCAGGGGTCTTGTTCGGCAAAGGCATTATCGAGCGCATTGGTGAGACTGTTAAAGAGCAAGAAATTGACCTTGTGGTTATTAACCACAGCCTTTCGCCTGTGCAGCAGCGTAACCTTGAGCGCTCTTGGAAATGCAAAGTGATTGATCGTAGCGCTTTGATCTTAGAGATATTCGGAGAGCGCGCGCAAACCAAAGAGGGTAAAATCCAAGTTGAACTTGCTGCCCTGTCTTATCAGCGCTCACGTTTGGTAAAATCATGGACGCACTTGGAACGCCAGCGTGGTGGTTCGGGCTTTATGGGCGGCCCCGGTGAGGCGCAAATCGAACTCGATCGCCGTATGATTGATGACAAAATCAATCGCCTCAAGAAACAGCTAGGTGACGTAAAGAAAAACCGTGATCTGCAGCGTGAAAGCCGCGAGAAAGTGCCGTATCCAATTGTCGCGCTTGTTGGCTACACCAACGCAGGTAAATCTACATTATTTAATAACGTCACAGGCGCAGATGTTTTTGCGCAGGATTTGTTGTTTGCAACGCTTGATCCTACAATGCGTGAAGTAAAGCTGCCTAATGATAAGGCGATTATTTTATCCGATACGGTTGGGTTTATATCAGAGCTGCCAACGCATTTAATTGCCGCATTCCGTTCAACGTTAGAACAAGTACAATATGCCGATGTAATTTTGCATGTACGTGACATGTCGGCGGTTGATACCGCGCAGCAGCGTGAAGACGTTATTCAAGTTCTTGAAGAGCTTGGGGTGAGTTATCGCGATAACCCAAAAATCATCGAAGTCCTAAATAAAGTCGACTTGCTTGAAGACGGCCTTGCCCCAGAAACATCAATTGAGAAAAGACAGGTTTCTGTCTCTGCGATTACCTCTGAAGGGGTTGATAGTCTGCTTGATCTGGTTGGTGAGATTATCACCAAGGAAGATACGGCTTGTGAATTCTTGCTTAGCCCCGCAGCAGGCGAGGCGCAATCATGGCTGTACAATCATGGCCTTGTACTTAGTAATGCCGTAACAGACGAGAATAGAATTCATTTAGAAGTGCGTCTTTCCGCTGCGAATTTAGGGCGTTTCACCCAACGTTTTAGTATTTATCCCGTGGAATAAATGCTAGGCTTGGTCTTATGATTGAAGAAATTAGCCAGATTATTCGTAATTGCGCAGCAGAGATTATACTGCCGCGTTTTCGTAACTTAAAAGACGATGATGTCACCACTAAAACGGGGCCTCGTGATTTAGTTACGATTGCGGATACCGAAGCTGAATATTACCTGCAAAAACATATCAAACAGTACCTTGAGAGTGCCTTAATTGTCGGCGAGGAATCTATTTCGCGCGGGGAGTATGATTTATCTGATATTCACGCTCATGGCGACCAGCCCATATTCGTCGTTGATCCGATTGATGGCACAAACAACTTTGTCAAAGGCTCTGATGTTTTTGGCGTTATGGTCGCTATGTTGATTAATGGTGTGTGTCACAAGGCGTGGATCTATGATGTCGTGAATGACAAAATGACCACAGCCGCCAAAGGTGAGGGCGCGCATACTAACGGCAAGCCAATAAAAGTCAGCACGACGGATGAAACTCAGGCACTCACTGGCTACACGTCCCTGCGTTATATGAATAAAGTAGATAAAGCCCACTTTCTTGCTTATGGCCAAGGTGTAAATATGGTCGATTCTACTGGTTGCGCCGCGCATATGTATTTAGACGTCGCGCATGGCCGTAAAGATTTCACGATGTTTACGCGCTTAAAACCATGGGATCACCTTCCAGGGGTTCTTATATGTCAGGAAGCGGGGGCTTATGCGGCGAACTGGGATGGCTCGCCCTATGATATTAATTCGCGACATATTAAACCATCTGTTTCAGGAGTTCGCGCTGGTATCCTGAGCGCGAATAGTGAAAAGACTTGGCGAATTTTACACGATATGCTTATATCGTCTTTACATAGATAAACATAAGGAAGCCGAAAAATGGATTTCAATCAATTGCGCCTTGATGTTGAAGAGCTACAAAAAACATGCTGGACACAGGTTATAAAGCAGTATTTCAATGCGCTTTCTGCTGACCAAGTTGTGACCAAGGCACACGCGCAGGATTTTCAAACCATTGCGGATACAGAATCAGAAAAGTTCTTAACGCATGAGTTAAAACGTCTAATTCCAAACAGCCTTGTGTTAGGCGAAGAGGCACAGGCCGCCGGGCAGGCATCGTTAGATATATTTACGCAGTCTAAGCCTGATGATTACATCTGGGTTATTGACCCGATTGATGGCACTTATAACTTTGTAAATAACCATGATGACTTCGCTGTTATTATTGCTTTGGTACAAAACAATGAAACAATAGGTGGGTGGATTTATCAGCCGAAAACCGGCGATATCGTCAGTACTATCAAAGGTGATGGCGCCTATTTAAACGGGCAGCCAACGCATGTTTCAAATACAGCGACGCTGGCCGAGTTAAATGGCTACTCTCCGGTTATTTATAGTGGGCGCACTCCTTTTAAAACACATTTCCAAAACTGCGCTGCGGAATTAAAACAGATTGATAATTTGCGCTCTGCAGGGGTGCATTACTTGAATATGGTCGCAGGCCAGGCCGATTTCTATATGGTGCATCATAGTATGCCTTGGGATCACCTTGCAGGCGCTTTGCTGTTCGAAGAAGCCGGCGGAGTTGTTAGTAAATGGGATGGTAGCGCTTATAAGCCCTCAGACCATAAGGATTTCCTTATTTCTGCGAATAGCGCAGCGACCCATAAGGCGCTAATGGATAAGTTTATAAAGCCTATTTATCCGTAACAAATTTGCCAAACATATTGATGACTTCTTGGTATGTGTCTTTTTTGAAAGGGACAATAAGATCAAGTATGTCGTTTAGCTCGACCCATTTCCAGCGCTGAAACTCAGCAGGGCTATGTGCATCAAGCTTTATATCGCTGTCTTGGCCTGTATAACGCAGGGCGATCCATGTTTGTTCTTGCCCGCGATACTTGTTTTTCCACAGCCGACCTAATAAATGCGGAGGTAAATCATAACGTAGTTTTTTCGTCCCTATTTCAAGGATGTCAGCTTTATCGCTGCCGATCTCTTCAAGCATCTCACGATATGCGGCAGCAGCTAGGTCTTCGCCTTCATCAATGCCACCTTGTGGCATTTGCCATGCGCCAGGTGAGTCTATACGTTCGCCAACAAAGACTTTGCCATCATTGTTAAACAAGGCAATGCCGACACATGCGCGGTAAGGGAGGTGGCGGTGGTCTGCTGCGTTACTCATTATTTGAATCCTGCTGGGGCAAAGGGTTATTTATATTCACTCATATTATAGCTAGCAGGAACAAAGATGATGCCTTGCTGCTTCGCTGATTGATCTGCCCACTGGGCGATGCGTGCAATTACATTTGGGTATGCAGGAAAAAACGCGGTAACAGAGGATTGATCTATTTGCTCTGTTGCCATTTTTTCTAATGCTTTTAAATTTTTGTCGAGCTCGTCCATACGCCCTGTTTTTGTCAGCCATAAATTATTCTGACTAAATGGTACCTTGGCGCCCCTTGCCATTGATTCTATCACTTCTGCGTCTGTATCGTCCGATGTGATATAGGCGACGCCATGTTCATAGAGCGCCGAAAACAAGCTGTTGAGTTCAGATTCCGATGTGGTGAAATAGCTGTCTTGTACATCCATTAAGCCCGTATAGCCCTTTGCCAAAGAAAGTAACCAGATTAAACGGCGCCGGTTTTCATTCGCTTTGCTTTTAATCAGCAAAGTCATTGGCCCTGTTTCATTCCACGGAAAATGCTTCGCTTGGAGCGGTAGTGTAAGCCAAACTTCGTGACCGTTTTTACGAGCGCTGTCTATTTTCTCTTGCGGGGTAAGTGCATACGGGGATAATGCGTACGTGATGTGCAGGTCTTTAAAAGCTCTCGCTGCTTGCGCTGTAATTTTATCGGACAAGCCATAATCGACCATGACTAATGACACGGTGCCTTTATATGCTCTGGTCTTTAACGCTTCAAATAACGGTGCCTTATAGGCGCTAAATACGGTTTGTTCTTTGTTACGACGCGGGACCGTAATGCCATTGTCTATAGTACTGTAGAGGGTTTCGTCATGGCTAAGCTTGACCTTATAGGCGTTGTCATCTTCAATGCCATATTCAGCCGTACTGTGCGTTACGGCGTTCGTGTCGTGCTGCTGCTCGTGAGCGGTTGATGTTGTTATATCGCCATGCTCTGCCGGCGTCTGTGTGTCAGTGGCTTGTGCAGTGGGCTGTGCAGTGTCCAATGTTTCATCGAGAATGGTTGCGATACGTATTTCAACATAAGGCCATGCTTCGTAATTTGGCCCTGCTGCGGTTTTGTATAGGGCAAAACTAGCACCAAAAATGGCTGTCGTACCAATCGCTAATGTGAGGACAAAGGCCGGCATAGAAAAAGAAGATAGAAACATCTTAAACTTATTAGGAAGTTTAAACGACCTAGATACGTTGTCTTTAATCTTCTTTTTCGGCGGCATAATTCTCACATCGTAAACTGGTGGACGGCGCGATAGTGTCCGTTATTCTTTTTCTGGCGCAGTTACCGCCGCAGTGCCGTTCACAATTTCCTCTATGTGTTGAGATACAGGTTTATTGTAAAGCGACAGGCCGCGTAACAAGTCAACGGCACGCATAAGCTGGTAATCATCGACCTTTTTGTCGGTGGCGTCCTTTGATTTTGCGTCTTTGTCGTTTTTCGCTTTATCTTTTGTCGTTTTCTTTTTGTCATTGTCCAATGCGCCGTGCAAATCAGATTCTTTAATATACGCGCCTTTAGGAAGTAGAGATTCAACCTTTGACGGTTCAACGACGATGTCAGGCGCAACGCCCTTTGCTTGGATCGAACGGCCTGATGGCGTGAAGTAGCGCGCTGTTGTTAAGCGCATTGCGCCATGTCCTGGCAGCGGAATAACAGTTTGTACGGAGCCTTTACCAAAAGACTGCGTGCCCATAATAATTGCACGGCGGTGATCTTGAAGTGCGCCCGCAACAATTTCAGATGCAGATGCAGAGCCGCCATTAATAAGAACAACGATTGGTAGGCCGTCTGTTAAATCACCTTTAGTGGCATTGTCACGTTTCGTGTCACGGTCATTACGTCCACGCGTTGAAACAATCTCACCTTTATCAAGGAAGACATCAGACACACCGATAGCTTGATCAAGTAGGCCGCCAGGGTTGTTTCTTAAATCAAGAACATAGCCTTTTAGTTTCGGGCCAATTTCTTCTTTTAGGTCTTCAACAGCTTTAATCGTACCGCTTGTTGTGTTGCGCGTGAATTTTCTAACGCGTATGTAAGCGATGTCATCTTCCGCTCTGTACTTAACCGACTCTACTTTTATGTTCGCGCGGGTCAACACAACTTGCAAGGGCTCTGTTAAGCCTTCGCGTCGGATAGTGATTTCAATATTCGTGCCTACCTTACCACGCATACGGTCAACCGCGTCACTAAGGCTAAGGCCAATAATCGACTCGCCGTCTAAATGGGTGATGTAGTCACTTGCCTGTATACCAGCTTCAGATGCTGGAGTTTCATCAATTGGCGAAACGACTTTGACGAGGCCGTCTTCCATAGTGACTTCAATGCCGAGGCCACCAAATTCGCCTTTAGTGTCAATGCGCATATCATCAAAATCATCTTCGTCTAAATAAGAAGAGTGCGGATCAAGTGACGTTAGCATGCCATTGATCGCGTCTTCTAGAAGCTCTGTGCTTTCAACGTCCTCAACATATTGTGCGCGAATACGTTCAAAAACCACACCGAACAAGTCTAGTTTATCATAAACTGAATCGCCTTCAGACTTGATGTCTTTCATCGGGGCGCCAGCCATTCTGTCATCTTCTTCGGCCCATGCCTTTTGTGTATGGGTAATTGTAAACAGTGTTAATAAGGCAAAGCTTACCAGTGTTAATGAAGAACGAAGGGGTATTAGCTTGCGTACAGATGGCTTGTGCATGGAAAGAACCTATATTTAAACGTTTCAAATTGTTTTGTTATACTACTATAATTTTCTGGATGATAACAACCTATTAGGGTCGACTGGTTTACCTTTATACCGAACTTCATAATAAAGCCCAATTTCACCGCTGCTCTTTGTTATCTCTCCCATTTTTGCAATAGGCGCGCCTTTGCGTATTCTTGTCTCAGGTAGAACAAAAATCTCGGATATTCCGCCAATTAAGCTGAAATAATTTTCATCATGTTCAATGAGTATGATTTGTCCGTAACGCTTAAACGTTCCTGTATATTTAACGGTTCCAGCAAACGGGGCGGTGACAATGGCGTTTTCGTGGGTGGTGATTGTCCAGCCTTGGCTTCTTGCCCCTATATCATCAGTTTGTCCATATTTCACGTTTACATGACCGACCACAGGCATGCCGGGCGTAATGCCTTGCGGAGCCTGCACTGCCTTGCGGTTGCTATGCTTGCGTTGCGCGCTACGGGGAACTTGTTTTTCATTTTGCTTTTTATACACTTTTGCTGTGCTTTGTGTGCGTGGTGCGGATTTTGGCTTAGGTATATTTTGCAATTGCGCGATCTTGTTTAATAAATCTTCTACGTCCTTGGCTTCACTGCTTAATTTACTAAGCGTTAATTGGTGCCTGTGAAGGTTTTTATTGGTGTTGTATAAATCCGTTTTACGCTGCTCAATTAAGCTCGCCAGCTTCTTGTGGTCTTGGGCAAGCTCACGTTTTACCTGTTCGGCTTGTTCTTTTTGTTGTTGAATTTCTTCCTTTAAGAGCATCAGGCCTTGAATCTCCTGCGCGAGCTCTTTTAAGTCCTCTTCAACATTCGGTAGAACGCCACCCATAACCATGCTGCCCTGCGCGGCCTTTAATAAGCCATCAGGTTGCAGAAGCATGATTTCTGTGGGAATGGTTTTGAGGCGTATCATTGCAAAAATCAAACGTTCAACATCAATTTTTCTTGCCTTAAAGGATGCATTAAGAACCTTTTCCTTTTCAGTAAGCTCTAAAAGTTGCGTCTTTAAATGCTTTTGATTGAGCTCATTACCTTGGATTTTAGCAGACAGGCCGAGTAATCCACCTTCTTGCTTTTGGATGTTTTTCTCTAAGTCTTTTTTCTGAATGGCGAGCTTCTTTTTATCCTGATTGACGGTGTCGATTTCACGTTGAATGTCATCAAGGCGTTTCGTGCCATCGACGTCCTGCGCGGAGGATTTCTGCGCATATGCGAGGCATAAGGAGAAGGAGATTATAAAAATATAAAAATAACGCGTAATAGAATTAAGCCGATTCATAGTGAGACCTTATATACTAGCCTTCGCGGTGGTACGGGTGACCCGCAATGATTTGCTGGGCACGATAAACTTGCTCTAACAACATAATACGCGCCATCATATGCGGCCATGTCTGCTGACCAAAGCTAAGGAGTAAGTTCGCTTTATCGCGCACTTTCTCGGTCAGGCCTTCGGCGCCACCAATTATAAACTGTATATGGTTCTCGCCAGTGTTTTGTAAGTTCTCAATAGTTTTGGCAAAGTCTAGTGATTTGAGGCCATTGCCACGTTCATCAAGCACAACGACGAAAGCTAGAGAATCAAGCTTCTCAAGTATTTTACGTTCTTCGTCTGATTGCTGGTTTTCTGGTTCGCGGTAGCGTGAATCAATTTCGTGGATGGCGAGAGACCACCGAATGCGCCCTTGATATTCATCAAGTAAATCTTTCATAGCGCCTCTTTTTAGACGACCACAAGAAATGATTTCAATACGCATTACTACTAATCTCCACATATATCTAAGCTGTAATTCAGCATAGTTTTAGCAGCTATTATCGCGATATCCTATATGCGCATGCAAACAAACATAATGTTTACACAGCTTCTTTGCCCAATTTAAGCTTTTATTGGATAAAGCTATCCTGGAATTCTATGGGCTGATTCAGACGCCACATCTTCTCAATGCCATAATATTCACGAACTTCTGGACGGAATAGGTGGATGATAATGTCACCTGCATCAACAATAACCCAATCTCCTTGTTCTGTACCTTCGATTTTAACATCTTGGATACCTTCAAGGTTCAGTCTTATTTTGAGCTTCTCAGCTAAGGCAACGACTTGTCGTGTAGACCTTCCGCTTGCTACAACCATATAATCGGCTATGGATGTTTGTGCAGGAAGAGGGATCACTTCAATATCTTCTGCTTTATCTGAATCTAGTGCCTGAATAACTAATTGCTTAATTTCCTCAGGTCCAAGGGCATAATCGCCCGTATAATTTGTCAAGTTTCGCAATCTCCTTCACTTGATGTTGAACAAAAGCATAAAAACCATTCCATAGCTATTCTGCGTAGCTGCACTAAAAATGTAGCAAATACGAAGAAATTATATCCGGCAATGTTGTTGTCGGGGGAAGTATTTAAGAGTGTTGAGGATGTTATGCTCTGCATAAAACTCCGATCTCTAGAACTATGGTTGCCTTTAAGCCCATATACATACCTCTATTTTACCTTAAAATCAGCATTACAGCAAATTTTTGTATGTTGCAGTGTAATATAAATGTGTATTTCTTTTTACTGTGGCTCTTGCGGAAGCACTGGTCGCTGTGGTGTATAACGCTTTAATTTTGCACGAATTTCAGTTGATGACGCTTTGTGACCGCGTGCGTCTAGGATCCAGTATGTGTGCGACGGCGCTAACGATATGTGCTTTGCATTATGCGTTGTTGGGTTAAATATGTGGTTTTGCGTTTTTAGCTGCCGAATAGGGGAGTTTCGTACCAATGCCGGTGTCGGCGGCCGGATAATATGTGCGAAGGCAATTTCTGCTAATAACTCTGTCCAGTTTTTCCATTTGGGAATCTCTGCAACCAAGTCCATACCTGTGAGCCAAACAAATTTGGTCGTCGGGTAGTGGTGCTTTACAAACCGCGCTGTGTCTATACTGCGGTTAAGCTTAAAGCGGTGTTCGATATCAGAAATGACCATACGTGGGTCAGTATTAATGTCGCGGCACATTGACATGCGCTCATTAAATGACACAGTTTCTACGCCTGTTTTAAACGGGTTTTGCGGGGTGACGAGCCACCATACAGCATCTAAGTTCAGGCGCTTCATTGCCACTTCACTGACGTAAACGTGGCCTTCATGCGGCGGGTTGAACGAACCACCAAGTAAGCCGATACGCATGTTACTCCAGCGCCCAGAATCGAACTTGCGCGGCGATGTGAATAATGAAGTTTTAAATCGCATAATGAATCATTGTTATAAAGAAAGCCCTTGTTTTTAATGACATTGCTGCCCGCTATTGTCAATTAGTCTTTACAGTCAGGCCGGGAGTGGTTATTCAATTGAGTATGAAAATTGGGATATTTGATTCAGGCCTTGGTGGCCTATATATTGCAAACGCCATGAGGGCGCGCTTACCTGAATATGACTATGTTTATTTAGGTGATACTTTGCATGTGCCTTATGGCAGGCGTTCTGTGGATACTGTGTATCAACTGACGCGCAACGCAATTGAACACCTGTTCGCAGAAGAAGATTGTGCAGTAATCATTGTCGCATGTAATACCGCAAGCGCGCTTGCTTTACGCCGCATTCAACAAGAGTATTTAGTTGACGCCTATCCGGATCGCCGTGTGTTGGGGGTCATTGTACCAACCCTGGAATACGCAGCAGAGCACGATTTGCGCCGCATTGGAATGCTGGCTACTGAAGCGATGTGCAATTCAGGTATTTATGAAGAAGAGCTCGGCAAGATCAACGCCGACATAAAACTGTTTGCGCAGTCCGCGCCATTATTGGTCCCGATGTTAGAGCATGGGGGCGCAGATTTCATAGATCAAGCGCTTGATAAATATTTAACTCCACTTGTTGCACAGAATATAGATTCTATTATTTTAGGCTGTACCCATTATTGTTTACTGAAAGAAAAAATATCACGTTATTTAGGTGCAGATGTTCGTGTTGTTAGTCAAGATGAGCTGATCCCAGAAAAATTAGCCACTTATTTGAAAAAACATGCTTGGCTTGAGGCTCAAATTGGTAAAAACGGCCGCTTTGCATTGCAAATTACTGATATAAGCGAGAGCTTTTGTGAGGCTGCACGCAGTATTGTTGGGTCTTTAAGTTGCGATATCAAGAAAGTTGTTCTATAACAAGCAGATATTGTTGTTCTGTTAAAGGTTTTTTTACTTATAACGACTACTCTTAAACATGGTTTTAGTTTATTCTTATTAGGCTAATATGTTCATTTACTCTCTTCTAATAGCGATATCAAACAATGTCTTTTCTTGCGTCCTTATATAATGTTAAAAATCCCGCAAACGCCCTTTCATGGGCTTACATTGTCGCGTTCTCTGTTATCGCACTGTTTACGTTAGCTGGGCATGGCACGACGTATTATATAATGAAAAAACAAACAGAGAGCACTGAAGTAACGTATCATATCAGTCGCCTACGCGGGTTAGTACAGCGCATTCCATACCATATTAGTAATTATCAACAACACGTTAGCGAGGTTGATCGTATGCTGTTGTTACAGGCGATCAAAGAAGTTGAAACGAGCCATGATTTTTTGACGGAGAAGGTTGGAAAAAAGAAGACGATCAGTGCACGTTTATCAGAAATCTATTTCCGGTCACGTTTTGAGATTAACGCAAATATGGCCCTGTTTTTAGAAAAAATTTCATTGTGTAGTAATGAAGACCACCAATATGGTAAGCCTGCAGAAGTCTGTGAGGTTGTGTCAAAAAACTTGAGCGCGGGGCTGCTTAGCGCATTAACAGGGGGCTTTGATGTCGCCCTTGAAGGCTACCGTGAAGAGACGGTCAGGAAAATTGACGGCTACCACCGCCTTCAAGTCATGGGCACCTTTATCATTTTGTTGGTATTGCTGCTGGAGGCTATACTTATATTTAGGCCGTTAATTCATAAAATCAGTGTGTATCACCGCTTGTTGTTAAAACAGGCCCTAGAAGACCCTCTGACCAAGCTTAGGAACCGTAGGGCGTTTGTAAAAAGCGCCACAGGGGAATTACGGCAAGCTGCGCGCGACAAGGAATCAGTGTCTGTTGTCTTGATGGATTTAGATAAATTTAAACTCGTGAATGATAATTACGGCCATGATGTCGGAGACTCTGTTTTAAAACATTTTTCAAAAATGCTGCGTAAGCATTTGAGGGGCGGGGATATTATTGGGCGTATTGGCGGTGAAGAGTTTGCCGTTGTTCTGCCGAGGGAGACACATGCAGAGCTGGCCTTCCAAGTGCTTGATCGTATGCGTGAGTTAGTCGCGTCAACGCCATGTCCTTACAACGACAAAAGTGGGCGTCTATGTTCGTTGAATTATAGCGTCAGTATTGGTGTTGTGTCTCTGGTGCCAGAAAAAGAAACGATTGAAGAGCTTCTGGTACGCGCGGATGAAATGCTTTATAAAGCCAAGGAAACAGGACGAAATAAGGTCGTTGCGGAGTAATGTAGCTATATTAAACGCACCATTGGCAGATAGTGAGTAAAGCTAATTTCACAGCCAACAACGATTTGATAATATATGTTATGGAAATTAACTGATTATTTCTATTCCTTATCAGTTATTTAGTTAAGATTGATTATCACTAGATTTCATTGAATTATTTCAGCAGTAAATAATTAGAAAACCATGATTAAAGGGTGACAAAGCCAATTTATGGTAAATATGAGTATTAACTAAGCTTGTATTTGATCTTGTTCGCCGAAGCTTTTACTAAAATCATATTTTTTTATTTCTGGGTCTTCGTATTCTGCTTGCCACAATAAATCACGAGGATCTAGAAATGCTAGATCTATATAGTGATGTAATTTATCTCTATCCCCATTTACCAAAAAAACAATGGATCTACACATCCTATCTGATATTGGCCCACGATTCATTGACTCTAGAGCTTCCAGGGTTTCAAATACCTCCTGTGGGTCTTCAAAATCAGCTTCAATTTTAGAAACAATATCGTCTTTCATGTTTTTTCCTCCTGAATATTTTGGCTCTGTCGCAAAATTTAATTGTTAATGATATTGCGCGTTATGAAAAATAAGGTTATGTTTAAGAAGAGGTGGCTATAGTGCTTGAAGGTCGCTGATGTGGTTTGTATTGCGTGAAATGCGCTAAGCTTAACGATAATTATGCTACAGCTCGTAGGTCCGGCCAAAACACTCCTGTGTCTCTGTCGCAAGTTGCTGTTTAAGAATAGTAATGCAATTAGGCACAGATGTGTAATCTTCTTCTAAAATACATTTGCCCAGTTCTTGTTTGACCATGTCTGTAATTGCATAAGCCTGTTTGCTATCAATTTCGGCACGCGTCGATTGTTTTTTATCTTGGTGGTTTTGTGCTTGCCAATACTTGTACAGCGCAAAAATATGTGGTGCCAAACAAACAAATGGCACTGGTAAGCCTTTATCGCAAAACGCTATAGATTCAATACGCGGTACTTCTAGCATCCAATTATTTTCAACATTTTCAGAACATACAAACTCTACGCTAAAATTGTTCCTATTTGTTAATTTATAGCGGCCTTTGCTGCCGACAATCCTGTAGGTGGAGTCTATTTGCTGCGCGGCTTTTAAAAGCTTTTTTTCGTCGCCCATGGCACCCAATAAAACCAAAGATTTTGCTGCTGCTTTGCTTATATTATAGATGTCTTTTTCTTGAAGGCTTTGCTTGAAACGTACATTTGCATGTGTTTCATACGCGTATATACACTGTAGGCCACTTATTATGAAATGTGAGCCTAGCAATGAATCTTTCTCAAGCTTTCTTAAGATTAATGCTGCGTCTGTAGGCACGCGACTTATCGTGCTGCGGCTAATTTGATGTTTGTTATGGTCAATTTGCTGACGCAACGCAATTATTTCTTGCACAACGTCTTTTTGACCACTTGTATAAGACTGGTAAAATTCTTCAATATGCGGAACTCTGCTGCCAACAACTTTGATTTTTCCGGCTCTTTCTTGCATCAGGTATTCTTTACCGTTCTTTTCTTCCCAGTAAAGATTCGCGGCAAATTTAAGGCCTTCATTTTTGGCTATATTGCGCAGCTTCAGATAAGCTTCACGCTGCACATCAGCGACCTGTCTTTCGTCTACACTTATTTGAGAATAATCCATAAAATGCTCTAGCCACAAAATTTTACCTATTCTGTAGTATAGGGCGTTTACGTTGCTTATTTCTTAATTTTATCTAAAATTTTATCTTTATGGATAATCCATCATGCGCAGGAACAGTGTGTTCAGGAAACATACCATTAAGCTCTGCATAGTCCATATGAATGGAAAGTACTGTTAATATGGTGTTTTTCGGTTTTAACTTTGCCTGTAGTTCCCTGACATACTCAAGGTTGGCATGCACCCTGCTTTTGGGAAAATTAAACCCAGAGCTGTCAACGACAAGGGTGTTGATACCTTTTAACACGTCGAGAGATTCATCTGGGATGAACGACATATCAGCGCAATAAGCAAGGTCACCGATACGGTAACCTGTAGACATTATATGGCCATGCTGCATTTCAAATGGTATGGCATCAAGGCCGCTAACAACATGAAAACTTTGACGCATATCCGCGGCTTTAAGCATATGTGGTGTCACAACAGCGGGGTAAAACTCACTGCGCGATTCAAACATGTGCTGATGGCGCGACTGGATAGAAAGCAGCGTTTCATCGGAACCAAAAATATTAATGTCTCTATTATGACGGTTTTTATAAACGCGCAATTCGTCAATGCCGTTTGTATGATCGCCGTGATCATGGGTATAAAGAACGGCGGCGATGTCATCAAGCATTTCTCGGTTAGCTTGCAGTCTAAAATCTGGTCCCGTATCTATAATGATGTTTTGGCCTTGATACTTTATTAGCGCTGAGGTGCGAAGACGTGTATTCTTTGGGTTGCTGGGGTCACAATCCCCCCATAAATTGCCAATCGCCGGTACGCCCGTGGAGCCAGCAGCCCCAAGGATAATGAATTCAGCGCTATGACCTTCGCCGTTAACTGACAAATTAAAATACTCCTTAAAAGAATTAAGCCACTTTTTTGGCTTTTGAAAACAGCTCATAAAAGTTATCACTCGTTTGTTTCGCAAAATCAGCAACGGGCATTTGCTTTAACTGCGCGACCATTTCACCGGTGCGCACGACGTTAGCAGGTTGGTTTACCTTGCCGCGTAATGGGACTGGCGCTAAATATGGGGAATCTGTTTCCACCAAAATTTTCTCTACAGGCATTGCGCGTGCAACGTCGCGCAGCTCCCCTGCTTTTTCAAATGTGACTATGCCGCTAAATGATATGTAGAAATCCAGAGCTAAACCGGCCTCAGCTAGGTCAAGGCCGCCGCTGAAACAGTGGAACACACCTTTTAGACGTTTATCGCCCTGCCCCTCTTCTTTGAGCAGTCTGATTATATCTACATCAGAATCGCGCGTGTGAATAATCAAAGGCAGTTCGGTTTCTATGGCGGCACGTATGTGTTTACGGAAGTTTTCGTGCTGTTCTTCTTTGGGGGCATGTTTATAGAAATAATCTAGCCCCGTTTCACCAATGCCGACAATACGTGGATGCTTTGCAAAGTTGACAATATCTGCCGTCGTATATTCCATTTCAGCTTCATGCGCTGCGTCATGCGGATGCGTGCCAACGGTTGCCCAAATATCGTATTTCTCAGCAATCTCTTTTAAGGCTTCATACTCGCGGTGAATTTCACAGCAAATGGTTAGCATTTTATCGACTTTTGCTTCATGCGCCGCTGCGATGATTTCATCAAGCTCACCGAGCTTACTGAGGTTCTTATGGTTGAGGTGACAGTGTGAATCGATCCACATTATGCTGTTTGTCCTTCTTCTTTTCTTTCAATACGTGGGAAAATGCCTTGTGGCTTATCTATTTCTACGCCGCTTGTAATCGCTTCACTTGCGTCAAGTGCGGTGAAGTCGCGTTTATCGGCAGGGATCTTAAGCTGATCGAGTAGTTTTGCAGATGCTTCGGGGACAAAAGGCTGAATAACCAAACCAAGGCAGCGTATAGATTCAGCGAGTGTATAAAGCACTGTTTGCATACGTTCTGGATTTTCTTTTTTCAGTGTCCATGGCGCTTGTTCGTCAATATAACCATTCGCGGCATCGACCGCCATTTTGAAATAACGTAATGCTTCGTTGAATTTCTGGACATCTAATTCACGGCGAACATGGACGATAAGCTCTTCACGCGCCGTTTTTAAAAGCGCCAAATCATCGTCATTAAGTGTGCCTTGCTCAGGGAATTTACCGTCACAGTTTTTGTGGATCATCGATAGTGTGCGCTGCGCCAAGTTACCAAGGCCGTTAGCAAGCTCAGCATTAATGCGCGTAACGGCTTGTTCATCAGAGAAATCACCATCATTGCCGAACGGCACTTCACGCAGCATGAAATAACGCGACGCATCTACGCCATATTTTTCAATCAAATCATAAGGGGAAATGACATTGCCGACTGATTTAGACATTTTTTCGCCTTCAATTGTCCACCAGCCATGTGCAAATACACGTTTAGGCGGCTCAATTTCAGCCGCAAGTAAGAAAGCAGGCCAGTATACAGCGTGGAAACGGATAATGTCTTTGCCGACCATATGCACATCAGCAGGCCAGAATTTGTTGTAGCTTTCGGCATCTGTATCAGGATAGCCAATGGCGGTGAGATAATTCGTGAGCGCGTCAATCCAGACATACATGACATGCTTATCATCGCCAGGGACTTTAACGCCCCAGTCGAATGCAGTGCGGCTGATTGATAAGTCACGTAGACCGCCTTTGACGAAGCTTAGCACTTCGTTTCTACGGCTCTGAGGCATAATGAAGTCAGGGTGATCTTCATAGAATTTCAGTAAAGGTTCTGTCCATTCAGATAGCTTGAAGAAATAACTTTCTTCTTCCATCCATTCGCACTCAGCGCCGGATGGTGCAATAAACTGGCCGCCATCATTCTTTGTTAGCTCGTCTTCATTATAATAAGCTTCATCACGGACAGCGTACCAACCAGAATAGCTGTCTTTATAGATGTGACCTTTTTCAACTAATGTTGTCCAAAGTGCTTGCGCTGCTTTTTTGTGGCGGTCTTCGGTTGTACGGATGAAGTCATCGTTGGAGATGTTCATGACTTCGGCAAGGTCACGGAAATTTTGAGCATAAAAATCTGTGTGCTCTTGTGGCGTAACGCCTTTTTTCTCAGCGGCTTGCTTTATTTTTTGGCCATGTTCATCTGTGCCCGTAAGGAACATGACATCAAATCCGTCAAGCCGCTTAAAGCGTGCAAGTACGTCACAGGCGACTGTTGTGTAAGTATGCCCCAAATGTGGCTTATCATTCACATAGTAAATTGGTGTTGTAATGTAATATGAGCCTTTATTATCTGCCATTTTTCTAAGCCTTTTGCCTGTTTATTTTGCCGTGGGGAGCAAGAAGAATGCCCCTAAATAGTAATGCATGTTATCCAAGTTACCAATTTCAACATCGCTGAAATGTTTCTTTAAATCATCTTGCAGTGTGATGAGCTGTTTTAAGTCATAACTCGCTGTCATAGCTTTTAACCAGTCTTCATTGATAAAGCTACGGTTAACCTTGGTTTTGATACATTCTGAGAATAACCAAAGCATGTATTCCTTAAATGTTGAACGCGTGACGTCATCTTTTGCGTAGGAAAGGCGCTCCGCTAACATGTGCAGTTCAGGCCAGTTTAAGTTCGGCCATTGCGATAGCGCCGCTTGTAAATCAGTGAGAACATCAAATGCAACCTCGTTGGTAAAGCGCACTGCACGGCCCACTGAGCCCGCAGAAAGTGAAAGCATCAAATCAAGCTCTTCTGGCGTCACATCAGGTTTTAGGCCTTGAATAATGTCGCTGACTTTATTATCGCCCATCGGCGCGAAGTTAAAAGTTTGACAGCGCGAACGGATCGTGGGCAGCATTGAACCTAAACGGTGGCAGACTAGGATAATCAGGGCATTTTTTGGTGGCTCTTCAAGCAACTTGAGTAAAGCGTTCTGTGCGCTGCGGTTCATTAAGTCGGCATCATCAATTAAGGCAACACGCCAGCCACCATCACGCGATGATTTAAGCTTGAAGAAATCAGAAGCCTTACGAATTTGTGCAACTTCGATAACGTCACGTTTTTGTGTTGAGTTAGTTTTTAAGGCTGGCTCAACAATGTTGAAATCCAAATGGGCTGCAGATTCAATTTGGGCAAATATCGGGTCTTCGGCGCTAATGTTCATAGATGTTGGTGCGAGTGCCTCTTCCTCACCGCCAAATAAGCCGCCCCCCATAGATGAATCGCTTTTTTCGCTTTCCTTCATCAGGAAACGTGTAAATCTATAGGCGAACGTAGCTTTGCCGACACCTTTAATGCCAGAGAAAATCATACCGTGTGGTAAGCGCCCTGCATTGAACAACACTAAAAGATGCTGTTCTAATGTTTCATCACCCCAGTATTCGCAAGAAGATGCAGGTGGTGATAATGTTAATGTGCTCGCAAGAGGCTGGCTGTCATCGCCTGCGCCTGCGCCGCCGCCGTCATCATCAATGTCAAAATCATCAAACATTTGCGTCGCCTTTTGCTGCGCTTAACGCGACACCCTGAATGGTTTCATTTATCGCCGCGGGGGATTGTAACGCGTCTATAACGCAAAAACGCTCTGGGTTGTTCTTTGCTATATCGAGAAAACCTTGGCGGAGTTTTTCGTGGAAGCTGCAATCTAAGCGTTCAAACCGATCTTCAATTTCGGCGTCGCTGAGTGTTTTTGTATCATCATTCACACGCTTAGAGCGTTTAAGCCCGACATCAACGGGGACATCTAGAAGAAAGGTTATGTGCGGTTTGAAGCCGCCCAAGACGAGCATGTCGAGCTGTACAAAAGCATCGAGCGCAACGCCATGACCGTAGCATTGATAGGCCTGCGAAGAATCAGAAAAACGGTCACATACCACGACTTTACCTTCGGCGAGCGCAGGCTTTATGAGTGTTTCAACGTGGTGGCGGCGCGCGGCATAGAATAGCAGTAATTCGCTCATACCATCCCAATTACCGCCTTCGCGCTTAACAAGTAAATCTCTTATTTTTTCAGCCTCGGGCGTTCCGCCAGGTTCACGCGTTAAGACCACGCTGTGACCTTCACTTTCAAGCTTTGTTTTCAGGGCTTGAATCTGTGTCGTCTTACCGCCGCCCTCGCCGCCTTCAAAGCTTATGAATAAGCCTTTGCTCATGCAGTTTCTCCGGCGATTATCATTTTAAGATGGGTGATTGCACGCTTAAAGAAGCCAACTTCCGCGACGGCTGCTGCCGTATATAATGTATATTCACGTTTGCCTACTTCTGGAATTTCGACTTCTAAAACGCCAACCTCGGTGCCTTGTGCAATGGGTGCAACAAGCGGACCTTGGTACTTTGCGTTCATTTTAATGCGGCTTTTCGCCAGCTTAGGCACAGTGAGGTTAATGTCCTCAGCAATTGTAAGGTTTACTTCGGCGCGTTTACCAAAGACCACTTTCGCTTTAGCGATGGTTTCCCCCGCGGCGGCTAGTGTAAAGTTTTCAAAGCCATTCAAGCCCCACTGTATGAGCCTTGAGGCTTCATTGGCGCGATCTTTAACGCTCTCTAGGCCATTTACAACTAATATGACGCGGCGGCCATCGCTTGATGTCGCCGTGCCAATAAGTCCGTAACCACCAATTTCTGTATGGCCTGTTTTCATACCATCAGCGCCAATGTCACGATATAGCAATGGGTTTCTGTTTTTCTGGGTGATGTTGTTGTAGGTATATTCTTTACGAGAAAAGAAGTGCATATATTCAGGGTAGTTTTTAACAATTGTCATCGCTAGATTGGCTAAGTCGGCGGCTGTAGAGTAGTGGCCATCTTCCGGCCAGCCGCTGGCATTTTTAAACTGGCTGTGCATCATGCCTAAAGACTGCGCTTTGAGCGTGATCGCTTCGGCAAAGGCTTTTTCTGAACCCGCCATGCCTTCGGCAACGACAATCGTCGCGTCATTGCCAGATTGTACCAAAATTCCATTTAACAGCGCTTCAACTGAAACTTGATCGCCGACTTTGACGAACATTTTTGACCCGCCTTTGCGCCAAGCTTTTTCTGAAATTTTAAATTCGTCAGCTAAGGTCAGACGACCTTGCTTTAATGCTTCAAACACCATGTAGGCGGTCATCACTTTACTCATGGATGACGTCGGCATTTCTACGTTTTGGTTTTTTTGATAAAGCACCATTCCTGTATCATAATCAATCATGATCGCCTGTTTAGCGGAAGTATGATTAACCGGCGCGGCGCTTGCAAAGCTACTCCACAAAACAATAAGTGTAAGCAAAATAAGGAAAACAGTTTTTTGCAAAAATGAATGTGAATCCATTTGAAGAGCCTCTTTATGATTATGGGTCAATTTTGATGACCAACCTAGAGGTTTTAGCCTAGCGTGTCTACAACAATCAAGGCATCCTTATAGCCAGCTGCGATTAATGTGGATAGCATGCTATCAGCGTGTGCAACGTCATTAAGCGGCCCCAGTTTGACACGGTAATAATTACGGCCGTTAATGTTTATTTCTTTGATTTTTGTTTGTCCATAACGCTTTAAGCCGTCAGCAAAACGATGCGCGTTTGCGCTGTCAGAAAATGACGCGGTCTGTACGTATAAATTTGAAGGCGCAACATTATATGTCTTTACAAGCTTTTCCGCCTGAACGGGCTTGGTTATATAACTTGAAGCTTTGCTGACAGTAATCGGTCCATTTGGTGAATAAGCACTACCAGATTTTTGCGCATACGGCGCGGGCTGTGTTGTCAGCTTCGGCGCCTTTTGTATATATTCAGGTGTTAAAGATGCCGTTTGGTAATGTGGGTGCACGCCTTTGTTATAAGCAATTTCCATGCCTCGTGTCGGCTGACCTGCTTTGGCCATGCGCGCGACTTCACGGCTCTCTTCGCCAAGAACTTCGACTTTAACTTTCGCTGTGCCTTGGCGTTTCATGTCAAGAAGCTCCGCCGCTTTTGAAGACATATCGATAATACGGCCGCGTGCAAAAGGGCCGCGGTCATTCACGCGGACAATAACAGATTTGCCGTTCTCTAAATTTGTGACGCGAACAATGGACGGTAGCTGTAATGTTTTATGCGCCGCGGTTAAATCATTCTGATTATACATCTCGCCATTTGCTGTAAGCTTGGCGTGAAAGTCTGGCCCATACCATGACGCAACGCCCGTTTGTGTATAATTATACGTTTCAAAGGGCTTGTAACGCTGCCCCCTTACCTTGTAGGGATTGCCGACCTTAAAGCTGCCCTTATGCGTAGCATACGCTGAAGGGTCAATTTTTTTGATTATATGAGAACCCAATTCAACCTTTGTACAAGCGGAAAGACAAAGGATAGACATTAGGCAAAGGATTTTTTTCATAGCAGACTCTCGCAAACAGAACGTTTAGGTATTAGGCTTAATATTAGTCTATTGCGATTTGATCTGCAAGTAAACCAACGGATGTAGCAAAATAAGTAGACCTATTCCAATGCATAATCGTGTTGAAGTTTTTAGAAACAATAAACGCGTCATTACCGTCTTTATCAGGCACAATAATAGATGCGTCGATGTTGTCATCAACAGGAAGCGCGCCCCCACCAAGAAGGGTTACGCCTTGGTTTGCCCAATAAGATAGCGGCTTCTTAATGTCACGCCCCTCTTGATCCATAGGAAAACTATCGGGCAGAGTAACGGCCCTGCCCCAATGTAAATCGTTAGTCCAGCCGACACTGGAAAGGTAATTTGCCATGGATGCGAATACATCAGGCATGCTGTTCCATATGTCTTTCTTGCCATCACCATCATAATCAACGGCATAAGCGAAATAGCTTGAAGGCATGAACTGACACTGTCCCATTGCTCCAGCCCAGCTGCCCTTTAGTTGGTCAACCGGACGGTCAAGTTGTTCGGCGATCTGTATCGCTTTTTTAAATTCGGCAGTGAAGAATTCAGACCTACGCCCTTCGTAAGCAAGCGTAGCAAGTGATGAAAGAACCTGCATGCCGCCAGTGAAGCTGCCATAGTTGGTTTCAATACCCCAAAGCGCAATAATGTATTTGGGCTGCACACCATATTTATCGCCAATTTCATTCAGTAGTTTCTGGTGCTTTTTGTAATTTGCGCGGCCGTTAGTAATGCGCGAATCTGAGAGTATGCGTTTGCGGTAATCAGCATAGCTAACTTTTTTCTCCGGTTGCTTTTGGTCGAGTTCTATCACGCGCGTTTTGTAAGATAGAAAAGTCAAAACGTTAGAGCGTGTTTCGGAGTTAATTTCGCCACTATCGACCATTTCTGTAAGTAACTGCTGTGCCCAGTCAACAAAACCTGCATCGTTAGCTTTAGCGGGTAAGGGAGAAAATAATGCACACCCGCAAATTAAAGCTGCGAGGAGAGACCGAAAGAAAAGCATGATGCCACCTTAAATTTTATTGGTTAACCTATAGGCTATAATACCAACAATTTCGCGCGTGAGTACATCTATTTTCATCCAGTTACCCCAGAATTTTGTTGTCAGCGCCCAATACGCAGGTGCCTTTTCTGTGTGGCTTGCCGGATAGGCGATGACGTTCCACCCTTGCGCCTTGAACGTCGCATAAGCACGCGGCATATGGTAGGCCGAGGTTAAGAGTAGCCAAGGCTTCTGGTTTGGCCATGCCGTATCTACTTTATCCAAATATAGCTGCTTACTCATCACGGCATTTTGGTACGTGTTTTTACTTTTTGTTTCAAAAAGAAGGTCGTCTTTATTGCCTGTGTAAAGCGCAGACATATAAGGCGAAGCAAGCTGCGATTCGGCTTCGCCCTTTAGTGGTGAGGATAAATAAGCGTTGCCGCCGCTATACAAAAAAAGCTTCGTGGGGTGATTCTGCATAAGCTGGGTTAATGCTGTGATGCGCCCATGGCTCTGTTGGTTGAGCACCATACGGTTCTGCTGTAGCGTTTCGCTAATGTCTATGGCGCCGCCTAAAATAATAACACCTTGAATGCCGTCGCTTATATCGCCGATAAGTGGGAATTGACTCTCCCATTTATTCGTGGCGTGGCCAACAAGTGAGGTGCAGCCAATGATGGTAAACAAGGCAAAATTAACAAAGAAAAGCCGCGTTGCTAAGCAGTTCTTTTTCAGCGCGAATAATACCGCGTTCACGCATATTAGCCCTATCATTATTGATGATGGCGCAATAACAGCCCAAAGTAATTTGGATGATATGAAAAACATTAAACGGCGCCACTAATTACTTTTTGACAGGTTTTAGCGTGGCTACCTTAGCCGAGGGATCATTCTCTTCCGTAGCTCCGCCTGTATTCACGGGAACGAGCCCGCCTGATACGTGGTCTGAATAAGTAATGCGGTTACGGCCTGTTTCTTTAGACAGGTACAAGGCCTCATCTGCACGTGACATTGCGACTTCAACGTCTTCATCGTCCTCTAATTTGACCTGAGATAGACCAAAACTGGCGGTAAGCTTAATTGATTGGTTTGTATCAGGCAGTACGAATGGACGTTCTTCTAAGCGCTGGCGGACACGTTCAGCGACAATTAAGGCGCTTTGGATATCCGATGCGGGCAAAAGAAGAATAAACTCTTCGCCGCCAATGCGGGCAACGTCATCTTCCAAACGTATGGCAGATTTAATGATTTCAACGAACTCACGCAGGACATAGTCCCCTGCTGCATGACCGTGTGTGTCATTCACAGGTTTAAAGTGGTCTATGTCGATCATACACAAGCAAAGATCTTTTTTCATCCGCGCCGCGCGTTTGATCTCCTGTCTTGAACGCTTAAGGAAATAACGTCTATTACCAATGCCAGTTAGCATATCCGTCATTGATATCTCGTGCAGGCGTTCAGCATAACGGCTGACGCGGGAAACTAATGGCATAAAGATAGCAAAGGCTTCGAGCATCAACGTAATACAGATAATCATAATCGCGCCAATTTGGACCATGCGTAGGCGCTGCACTTTTGCTAAGAACGCGTTCTCGTAATACACGAGTGATGTTGCTAAAGACTGCGTCAAATTTCGGCTAGACTGTCTGTTGATGAAATTATATGTATCGGCATTAATTTCGCCCGTTTCATTATATTCATCAATAAAATTATCAACTTTATTGGCAAACATGCTGATTTTTACATCTAGCTTATGGGGCTGTTCAAAATAGATACTGCGAATAATTTGCGCTGCGCCTGATTTAAAATCGTCAGATTGGCTTCTTTTGACCAATGCGGCATGAATATTTTTAAGTGCGCCGTTTTCTTGCTCAAGCTCAATAACTATATTGGGGTTGCGCGTGTAGTAAAACTCAGTTGCAAGATTGACGATCATGTGAATTTGCGTATTTTCAGCGGCACTTTTTGATACGATCGTTGCGGCGAGGTCTTGTTCAACAAGGATGCGGTCCATGATGACATGTATTGTTATGCTCATTGCCGCAATAATAAATAAAGCTAATATATATCCGCGTGTTAAGGAACGCACTGGGTCCAGTGAGTATTCTTTGAAATTATGATCTGACAAAAATTTTCCCCCATCCAAAATTTGGACTAATTAATGAGTATAAAATATAAACTATAAAGAAAAATTAAGCAAAACTAATAAAAAAACGAAAAAAGGACTTTACTCGCTCGCGTCTTTTCGTATACAACACTATCCATTGTTATTCAATGTGTCGCGGATGAGCGACAGAGCTGTTGAATGCACTGGCTTTAACAGCCAGTAATAATAGTCGGAAGCGTGGCAGAGTGGTCGAATGCACTGGTCTTGAAAACCAGCAAGGGTGCAAGTCCTTCCAGGGTTCGAATCCCTGCGCTTCCGCCATTTATTTATATGCAGCATTGGTTCCTCAATATATTCAAATATTATGCATACAGCAAACACGCGCTGCGGGAAGCCGTGCTCACTAAAGCGCATTCATATATTTATTCAATTTATGTCTTCGCACATATGCAAACAAAGCCCCTGCATTTCGTTACAAAGTTCCGCACACATCTCAAATGGTTTTATCATATGATTACAATGCCTTGGGTTGATTGTTTTGACCTCGCTAAGTGTTATGAAATATAATCTTAATAAGAAGTACCAAAAACATTGTGTGATAAAGGCGGTAGTATGGGAAGTTTAGATAATACGGGGCATATTTTAACTGAATTTACTAATAAGGCGATTCCGAATGCTGGTGTGCCGAATGGTGTATCTGATACAGTAGCTATTTTTTCTAGCGTGTTGACGTTTCAGGGCATGACCCGACAAGACGCTATCGACTACTCGGAAGCTTTAGGGCAAACCATTAACGACTTACGTGCCCAGAATATCCCTATAATCTGGGCTTGCATTAACTCGAAGGTGGGCAACAAGGCTTTTATACCTGAAGGTAACGCAGGTGACGAGAAAAGATCTATTGCTCAACTCAAACAAGACGGCATTATGAAAGATGAAGAATCCTATGATCATTATGAGGTCTTGGAGTCTTTTATGGCCAAATATGGACCACAAGCGAATGAGGCGATGTTCAGAAAAGCATTCATGTCGGCACTTACCGAGCCATCAGATATTGAACATGATTTTAGGCAGGAACACCAAGAAGAATTACTTAAGCAGGCGGGGGTATTAGTTGACAATGAAAGCCTTGGTGAAGTTTCAGAATATTTTCGAAAAATTCCACGAAGCGAAGCAGATGCTGAGTTTCTAAAGCTTTTTAATAATGACAAAACACTGCCTGAATATTTGCGCGATAACAATGTCAAAAATACATTAATTATGGGGCGGGTTGCGTACTATTGTAACTTGGAAACAGCCATAAGCGCAGAAGAAAAAGGCTTTAACCCGTCCATTGTTGGTGACAGATGCTTAAGCTGGATGTTCGGGCACTCCCCTAAAGATGGAACGCCAATGAATACCTGTGTTTGGGAAAGTGCTGTTGATAAAATAGGGCTTCCCTTTGTCGAGAAAGTAGATCATAAAGCACGTATGCAAGTTCGCTTGAGCGAAATCGCTGCTGATGAGGCGTATTTGAGAGGCATGTCTGAAGAAACGGCGCTAAATATTCAAGCTATTCCTATTATTGAAGCCTCCGATATTATGAACATTCAAAGACAGAACAATAATGTTGTTCAAAAGCTAAACAATGTGGCCAGCGCCCCTTAAATTATGATAATCTTGGCCGTCTAGATAAAACGGTTATAAATTTTAGAAAAATCATATCTCATGGAACGTCCTCCTACTGACTCCAAAATAAGATGTTTTGGCAATAAGCCTAACCAAGGGCTATATGCTGAATATCATGATAATGAATGGGGTATCCCTATGCATGATGACCGGTATTTATTTGAAATGCTGATCTTGGAAGGTGCGCAAGCTGGCCTTAGCTGGGAAACCATTTTAAAACGCCGCGCGGGCTATAAAGCCGCTTTTCATGACTTTGATGTGATAAAAGTCGCCGCTATGAGTGATGAGACACTCGAGGCGCTGCGCCAAGATGAGGGCATTATCCGCAATCGTTTGAAAATCTATGCCGCACGTAAGAACGCTATCGTTTTTATTGCTATTCAAAAACAGTTCGGCAGTTTTGATCGTTATTTATGGTCTTTTGTTGACGGTGAGCAAATCGTAAACCACTGGCAGTGTTTTGCTGAAGTGCCCGTGACAACACCTGTGAGCGATGCGCTGTCGAAAGACCTTAAAAAGCGCGGCATGAGCTTTGTCGGATCAACAATTATCTATGCTTATATGCAAGCTGTTGGCTTGGTCAATGACCATAGCGGCGCATGTTGGTTGGCCCCGCGCAAAGCATAAGCCTTGAAAGTAACCATAAATATGGTAGTTATATGCAGATGAGCAGAAAACACATTATAAAATTAGCCGTTGGCGTTGAAACAATCCAACAATTCTATGACATACAGCGCCCGCAAATCATAGACTATGAAGGGCAAACCGCTGTGCCCTGTTGGACACGTTACAAACCCAAAGAGTCCGATGCTATCTTAGACGCTGAAGGATCTATCTATCGTGTTGTGAAAAACCGTATCATTTGCCGCCATAAAATACTGGGTTTTGAAATTGTTGAGAACACAGCAAAAGGCACGATGTGCGCGATTATGCAAGATGCGCAGATGATTGAAACAATCGCCCAGCCGCGCCGCTCATTTCAAGGGTGGCGTTATCTTAAAGAAAGCGATGCGCCTGCCGATAAAGGCATTTACACCGGCGGCACAATCGCAGACGACATTCCCGAAGATATGCGCGCAGATTTAGAGGCTGCTGGCTTATTGTAACTTCGTTTCACTTAGGTTCTTACGATTCAGATCGTCACTAAACGTACTGCCCTGCGACATAACCTGATGACCATGCCCACTGGAAGTTATAACCGCCAAGGTGGCCTGTAACGTCCATGACCTCACCAATAAAGAATAAGCCTTCTTGCTTTTTTGATTCCATAGTCTTGGATGACACATCAGCCGTATCAACGCCGCCCAGAGTGACCTCCGCTGTGCGGTAACCTTCTGACCCGTTGGGTTTAACTTCCCAGTTGTTAATTGCCTGCGCAAGAGCTGCGATTTTCTTGTTCGAAACCTCAGCCATACGGCCTTTTGCTTCATATTTATCGCAGATCATTTCAGCTAAACGTGACGGCAGCAATTCATTGACGGTATTATGAACCTCTTGGCGTGGTTGCTTGATTTGCTTGTCTTTTAAGAATGCTTCGACATCGGTATCTGGCGCCATGTTGATTTTAACAACTTCGCCTGCTTTCCAATATGATGAGATTTGTAATATTGCAGGGCCGCTTAAGCCGCGATGGGTAAATAGCAGCGCTTCTTCAAAACTTGTTTTACCGCAGCTAACAATCGCTTCAAGGCTCACTCCTGATAGTGACTTACAGTAATCTAAAACGTCATCGGTGAAAGTAAGCGGCACTAAAGCGGCGCTCGTTTCAATAACATTATGATCGAACTGTTTGGCCAGTGTATAGCCGAATTTTGTCGCTCCAATTTTAGGAATTGATAACCCGCCGCAAGCGACAACTAAGGATTCGCCACAAGCTTTGCCTCTATTGGTTAGCAGTTCAAAACCTTCGTCGGTTTTGGTTACACGTTCAACATGGGTGCCCATTTCGTATTTGACACCCGCAGCAGCGCACTCATTCATGAGCATATCAATAATTTCGGTCGCGGACACATCACAGAATAACTGTCCTAACTTCTTTTCGTGGAAGCTAATATCGTGTTTTTTAACCATCTCAACAAAGTCATGCTGCGTATATTGGCTGAGCGCAGATTTACAAAAATGCTTATTTTGTGACAGGAACGCGGCAGGTGATGTGTTCATATTTGTGAAGTTACAGCGCCCTCCTCCTGAAATACGTATTTTTTCGGCTGTTTTCATTGTGTGGTCAATTAACCAGACGCTGCGCCCTCTTTTACCGGCTTCTATTGCGCACATTATACCTGCTGCGCCTGCGCCGATAATGATGACATCATAATTATCCATCTGAAAACTTCCTCTATATATAAAACACTGTTAAACTACGTATTCCTGTTCTTAGCGTATTCTTGTGCTAAAAACACTATTTAACTTTATTTTTTATAATGGGCAGTTAGATGAGTTGGTTTGTTTATATCGTGGAATGTGCCGATGACACACTCTACACAGGTATCACCAATGACATTGATCGCCGCATTGATATGCATAATAACGGCACAGGGGCGAAATACACAAAAGCCCGAGCCCCTGTTAAATTACTCTACTCAGAAGATGCGGCCTCACGAAGCGAGGCTTCAAAACGCGAATATTTTATAAAGAAATTAAACCGTAGTGATAAATTAAAATTATTGGAATATTAAAATTATGAAGCTTCTCAATCAATATATAGTCATGGTTACATTGGGCTTAATCTGTTCTGTGCAGCTTGCTCACGCTGACTTGCTCAAAACCATCAAACCCAATTTCTCAACTACTGAGATCCATTACCAATACGGTAATCAAGATAATCCGTTCACAAAACAGAAAAACCACACCACTGTTATTACGACGCAGAATGCTTCACTTTGGGACTGGGGCTCGACATTCTTCTTTGTTGACTACAGTAAGGATAACAATGAAAGCGACGGCAGCAATTTTAACGACGAAAACATTTATCTCGAAGCTTATCTAAACCTAAGCTTTAATGCTTTATTTGGTGAGCACTTTCATAAAGGCGTCCTTAAAGATGTGGGGTTCATTATCGGCACAAATTATAGCCGTGACCCGAAAGTTGTGAAATACACACCCGGCATTCGTCTTGCCTGGGATGTGCCCGGTTTTACTTATTTAAACACAGACATACTTTCTTATCTTGACCGCAGCGCAGGAAAAAGAAAGAACGCCGCTAATGCACCAGCTGAGGATGATAGCTGGTTTATTGATATGAATTACCTGTACCCCTTTTCAATCAAAGATCAGAAATTCATGATCACTGGGCATGCCGAGTTCATGAAAGGCCGTGAGCTTGATGATATTATCACCGGCACCAAAAAGGACTGGTTTTTGGCGCAGACACAAATCCGCTGGGACGTTGGCAACGCTCTGTTTAGCAAACCAGACAAGTTTTATATTGGCACAGAGTATCAATATTGGAACAACAAGCTGGGCACAGATGTTGATGAACATATGGCGCAGGCCTTAGCTGTTGTAAGATTTTAACAACATTTATTGTTATTGACATTTCATCATGTGACGATATTTTTAACCTCTCCTGAAACCTTGATAAAGAGTCGCAGAAAAACACATGAGTAAAGTATATAAACCATCACCAATCAGTGGCTTTCCGGAATATTTGCCAGAAATTAGGCGCGTGGAGCAGCAATGGATTGACCATATACGCAGCGTGTTTGAATCATACGGTTTTTGCAATATCGAGACCCCCGCCGTGGAGGAAACTGAAGTCCTAATGGCAAAGGGTGAGACAGATAAAGAGATTTACGCGCTGAGCCGTCTGCAAGCTGACCCTGATGACAAGAGCGATTCACGCCTTGCGCTACGCTTTGACCAGACGGTACCGCTTGCCCGTTATACCGCGCAGCATTTTAACAACCTTGTCTTCCCGTTTAAGCGCTACCAAATACAAAAAGTTTGGCGCGGCGAGCGCCCGCAAGTTGGGCGTATGCGCGAATTTTACCAGTGCGACATTGATGTTCTGGCCGTTGACAATCTGCCGCTGCATTTTGATGCGGAGATGCCTGCCGTTATATATGAAGCCTTAATGGGGCTCAATATCGGCAAGATACAAATTAAAATATCAAACCGTAGGATCCTTATTGGGCTGTTAGAAAGCCTTGGCATTGACGATGTTACGGCAACAACGCGCATTATTGATAAGCTAGATAAAATAGGTATTGATGGCGTAAAGGCCGCACTGTCAAATGACGTAGGTTTAAAAGATGCAGACATCGAAACGCTGCTTAAGCTCTCAACGATCAAAACACGTGACGCGAGACAGCTAAGAGCTGACCTTGAGGCGCTGAACGTTGAAAACGAATCTTTTTCTACGGGGCTTGATGAACTTTGCTTTGTGCTTGATTACCTTGCGCATATGCCTGAGGGTGCGATTATTGCCGATTTGTCGATCGTCCGCGGACTTGATTATTATACAGGCACTGTCTACGAAACCAATTTGCTAGAGATTCCTGAGTTTACAAGCTCCGTATGTTCTGGTGGGCGTTATGATGACCTTGCCAGTTCTTATATTAATAAGAAGCTTCCGGGTGTTGGAATTTCTATTGGCTTGACGCGCTTATTTAGCGTTTTGTTAGAGCATGGCTACATTAAACCTGCAGCAAAATCACCTGCTGATATATTAATGGCACTACCTTCTGAAGAAAAAAGAGCCTTGGCTCAACAAACAGCGCAAGAGCTGCGCGCCAAGGGGTTTAAGGTTGAGCTGTACCACGCACCACAGAAAATCAAAAAACAAATGTCCTATGCCGAGAGAAAAGCGATTCCATTAGTGTGGTTCCCGCCTTTTGAAGATGGGCAGTCTCATGAGATTAAGAACATGGAAAATGGTGAGCAGCGCGAAGTTAGCGTTGAAAGTTTTACGCTTTAACCATTGCCGGCTAAGCATTGTGAGGGCATTACGTTTGGGCAAGAATGTCAATACGCTGAACCATGGCATAAAAACCATTGCGGCGGCTGGGTGATAAGTGGGCTTCAAGGCCGAGCAGGCCAAAGAGCTCTTGAATATTGACGCTTTTGATCTCTGTTTTACTTTTGCCTGAATAGACAGATATAAGGATAGCAACGAGGCCGCGGACGATTTTAGCATCACTATCGGCAATAAGTTGTAGCTTCTCATTATCAAAGTGACCGACCATCCAAACTTTAGATGTGCACCCTCTCACGAAGTTAATGTCACTTTTAAGCGCATCATCCATCGGCGGGACAAGTTCGCCTAAATCTATCAAATAGCTATAGCGATCCTCCCAGTCATCGAAGAAACCAAAGTTTTCTATTAATTCGTCTGTATTCGGTAAGGTCATCACGGCTCTTTTTTGTTGCTCTTTTATGTTTTTGCCAAGTTTTTGCAGATTATTCAAGGATATCTCAAAAAAAACAAGTAAAACTCTTGCGCTTCGTCTCAATGCTTGGCAAATTGTAAATATAGATTATTTCTAATTTATTGTTTTTGATCTATATCACTTATATACACTTAATGAAATCAAGTAACTTCTAGGAAAAGCGCTAACATGAGCAAATCCGAATCCGAGTCAAAAAATACCCTTTATTGTTCTTTCTGTGGCAAAAGCCAACATGAAGTACGCAAACTTATTGCTGGACCGAACGTGTTCATCTGTAATGAGTGTGTCGAACTTTGCATGGACATTATAAAGGAAGAAGATAAAACGCAGCTTATCAGCGGTTCTGGTGATGGCAAAGTGCCCACTCCCGCGGAGATCAAAGCCGTTCTTGACGATTATGTTATCGGTCAGCAGCGTGCAAAACGTGTGCTTTCTGTTGCTGTTCACAACCACTACAAGCGCCTAGAACATGGCGCAACTGGTTCAGGTAGTGAAATAGAGCTAGCAAAATCAAACATCCTTCTTGTTGGTCCAACTGGTTGTGGTAAAACACTTCTGGCGTCGACATTAGCGAAAATTATTGACGTTCCATTTACAATGGCTGACGCAACAACGCTTACTGAAGCTGGTTACGTTGGTGAAGACGTTGAAAACATTGTGTTGAAGCTGCTTCAAGCCTCTGATTATAACGTTGAACGCGCACAGCGCGGTATTGTTTACATTGATGAGATTGATAAGATTTCTCGTAAATCTGACAACCCATCAATTACGCGTGACGTATCTGGTGAAGGTGTTCAGCAGGCGCTATTGAAACTTATGGAGGGTACAGTTGCCTCTGTTCCACCACAAGGCGGACGTAAGCACCCACAGCAAGAGTTCTTACAGGTCGATACTGTAAACATTCTGTTTATTGCTGGCGGCGCGTTTGCTGGCGTTGAAAAAATCATTTCTGATCGTGGCCGTGATACAACAATTGGTTTCGGCGCAGATGTTATGGGCCCTGACGAACGTAAAGTTGGCGAGCTTCTTGGCGAATTAGAACCAGAAGATTTGTTGAAATTCGGTTTGATCCCTGAATTTGTTGGTCGTCTACCGGTTATTGCTACATTGGAAGACCTTGATGAAGATGCCCTTATCAAAATTCTGACAGAGCCTAAGAACGCTCTTGTGAAACAGTATAAGCGTTTATTCTCATTAGAAGACACAGACCTCACATTTACAGATGATGCGCTTACTGCAATTGCAGAACAGGCGATCAAGCGTAAAACAGGTGCACGTGGCCTACGTTCAATTCTTGAAGGCATGCTTCTTGATACAATGTTTGAACTTCCTGACATTGAAGGCCTTACAGAAGTCGTTATCGAAGACACGACCGTTAATGACAAAGAAAAGCCAAAATACGTCATCAGTAAAACAAAAAAGAAGAAAGCCAAGGCCGAAGATAAAAAAGACGGCGGCGACGATGATAAAAAAGATGGCGACGACGACAAAAAAGAGAAGAAAAAAGCGTAAGCTTCTCTTTGTAAGAATTAATTATCAAAGCCCTCATCTTGTATGTGGGCTTTTTTAATGGCATGTTTAGATGATGAGCGATATACAGAATATAGATATAGACATAGACATAGACACGACATTACAGATCGGCAGCTTTGCGCCCTCTTCCTATATTGATGTGCCGCGTTTTGATGCAGGCATTAAAGCTTTGGCAGGCTATGGCTTTAATGTTTATGCGCACCCACAATGCTACAGCAAGCACAATCAAAGCGCAGGCACAGACGCAGAGAAAATCAAGGCGCTATATGATTTGTTTAACGAGCATAGCCTTGACGTTATTATCGCTGCGGGTGGTGGCAACCGTGCTTTGCATCTGCTGGATCAAATAGACTTTAGCAAAATTGCAGGCAGCAAAGCGCTCTATTGCGGCTATAGCGACTCGACGGTGCTTTGCTTTGCTCTGCATACCCAAGCAGGGCTAAAATCCGTATACGGGCCTATGGTGCAGAATGTCCACGACCTAACGAAAGCTGATAGAAAGTTTTTTTTGCAGCTTATCTCCAAAAACGTGACTAGCTATGATTTCGGCACAGATGCCGTGATTTTAAAAGACGGCCACGCCGAAGGCACGCTTATTGGCGGCACGCTGTCTATGCTACCTAACATTACAGGCACAAAATATATGCCCAATATTGACGGCCATATTTTATATGTTGAAGACTGTAATGAGGAACTTAGCCGGATAGATCGTATGTTCTGCCATTTAAAAACGGCGCTGCCTTTTGCCAAACTCGGCGGGCTTATTATCGGTGACTTTAAAAATGTCAGCGATACAGGCCGCCCTTACGGCTTTACTATTGAAGATATTATCCGTGAGCATAGTGACGTGATAAATGGCCCTGTCATTATGAATGCCCCTTTTGGGCACGGAGCCCGCATGCAAGCCTTACCATTTGGCGTTAATGGTCAACTTACAGCACGCAATGGAAAGGCGAGCTTAGATTTCAATATTTAGAATCGGTATAAATACGTTGCTTATTCGCGCATTAATGGTCCAAACATGCGTTTTTTACCCTTATTAAACAGCCAGCGCATCAAAGGGCTCGCCGCCCACACTGTGGATGCTGAATCCCAGTAATCATCCTGCGCGACAATCATATAATTATGGTCGAACAATATTTCACTGACCCCTTCAAGCCCCGCCATGTCTTTTTCGAGGCGTATTGACCACTTAAAGAAAACTTTATAATCATTCTCGCTCCACAAAACCTCGCTTACGCTTAATTTCAAGGCGCTCGCTGAGTTGCACATGATTTTTAAAAGCTCTTTGCGTTGGTCGAGGTCACCGTTAAAAAAGAATGGATCCTTGAATTTTGCGCCTGTTGATACGTGGCGTTCAATTAGGGGCACAGAGCGCATGGACAAGCGCTCCAAATACAGCTTATATGCACTTACGGCAGCTTTCAAATTCTTGTAACCGCCTGCCTCCGCGGAAATGGCTGTCGCTCTTTTTTTCAATTCTGTTGCATTCATGTCTTGAAATCCTTGGTAAATCAGCATATTTATAGGCAGCGATGTTAAATAAATAAAGAGTTTATAATAATGACGTTTGTAGTCACTGATATATGTATCAACTGTAAATATACTGATTGTGTCGAGGTTTGTCCCGTAGATTGCTTCTATGAGGGCGAAAACATGTTGGTTATTCACCCTGATGAATGCATTGATTGCGGCGTCTGCGAACCTGAGTGCCCTATTGACGCCATATTACCTGATATGGATGATAAGGCGCAGGACTTTTTGGAAATGAACCGTAAATACTCAGAAGATGCTGGTTGGCCCGTTTTAACAATTAAGAAAGACGGCCTGCCCGACGCAGAAAAGTTTAAAACTGTGGAAAATAAGTACCCAGATATGTTCTCAGAACTACCTGGTGAGGGTGATTGATTGTGATTCAAGCAGCACCGTATCTAAATAACCATCAATTGACATAACCAAACCACTGTAATTGCACGATATTTATAATAGGTTATTTTTTCATTGAAAAATGCCCATTTTTTTGGTATGGTAACAATCATTGCTGACCAAAAAGTTTTTGCATAATTCGTTTCAAACGACGAATTATCAACCACTTAAAGTAACTTATAAATAAGCTACTTTAAGCAAGCTGGCAATTTGAAATTATCAATATAGCAAGATTTATTTGTGGGTATTTCACAATACTCATAAGGAACTTTGCGCTAAAAAATGAGGTGTTATAAAATGGCAAGCAATCAAGCAAGCTTCAAAGAAGGTGATTATGTTGTATATCCGGCCCATGGTGTTGGCCAAATTGAGGGTATAGAAACACAGAATATTGGCGGAGCGGAAATCATGCTCTATGCGATTTCTTTTGAAAAAGATCGTATGCGCCTCAAGGTGCCTGTGTTTAAAGCTGCAAATGCTGGTCTACGCCGTATTAGTACGCATGAACGTATGAAAGATGCCCTGAACACGCTCGAAGGCCGTGCGCGTATTCGCCGCACTATGTGGTCTCGTCGTGCACAAGAATATGAGCTCAAAATTAACTCTGGTGACCCTGTATCAATCGCAGAAGTACTTCGCGACCTGAAGCGCCGCAATGCGGAAAGCGAACAATCATACAGTGAGCGTCAAATTTACCAAGCCGCATTAGAGCGCCTTGCACGTGAAGTTGCCGCACTTGAAAGCATTACAGAAGAGCAAGCATCTCTACGCTTAGAAGAGATCATGGGCGTTCCACAATTGCTCAGCGAACTTGAGCTTGATGATGACATTGAGATCGAAGCAGAAAAAGAAGCGGCGTAACAATCCCGCTCAGATGACTATAAAAATACATAAAATGCGCTCCAATTGGGGCGCATTTTTTTAATTGGCGAACAACCCTATTGACATATTCACGCCCTGTGCTACTAATAGTTGAAATATAAAATTACAGGGATAAAAAAAATGAGCAAAGATAAGAATATACTTGTTAAATATGGCCTGCCTGCGGGATTACTTGTGCTCGCTTTTATCGCCCCCGCAACGACAATTGGCGCTGCAATTGGCGGTGCAATTGGGCTTGGTGGCGGCGTAGCTTATAACGCAAAGAAGTCAAACGGCGCATCTGGCGGCGTAGTTGTCGCAGCCACTACAGCTATTGGCCTTGCGGCTGGCGGCCTTGTTGGCTTAAGCAGTGACTTTAATAGCGCAGGCGCTATGACGCCTCCTGATACTGGAATAACAATCAATGCAGAATCAGCAATGACACGCACATTAGATGACATTCTAGATGGCGGTATTAAAAACGCCCAAGGTAAACCTGTTTATTTAAAGCTAGAATCATAATTCTAGACAGAGAAAGCTATACAAATGTCCGAAGGCAAAAAAACGATATCACAGATATGCCTATTATCCGCCACCGCTATCGCCACATTAAGCGCGCCTGTTGTTATGGCTTGCGCTGCCATTGGTGGTGTCGCGTCATATAAAGCAGGTAAAGCTTATGGTCAAAAGAAGTATGGCGGACGTGATATTGGCGGCGCTATGCCTATTGCCATGATCTGCCTTGGTTCCGGCGCTGCAGGCGCTCTGGGCGCCGGCTATATTGGAGCGAATGTCTCAGAGGCATTTTCTGATAGCGCAAGCAGCTTTAATGCCCTAACAGCCCCCGTCGCAGCGCAGAACCTGCAAGCTCAACAAGATCTAGAGAACACGTTTTCTAAACATTTTGTACACAGCTTTGCTGCTAAATAGGTTATTTGCCTAACCGTTTGGTTTGCGCACCATGAAAATGTGCTAAGATTATGAGGTGACAAGGATTCTCTTTGTCGCTTCATTTCATTTCTTACGTTACATGATCATATATGTGCCATTGTAATATTTCTAAAGATGTCGTTTTGGATATTGGTGCCCCTAATCGCATTTGGGCCATCCCTTCTCTGCATGCTGATGTTGACAATCTGATTGTCATTCATGACCAGCTTTTGGAACATTTCCAAGCTGGCGATAAAATCATCTATCTTGGAAATTATACGGGCTACGGACACAAGCCGATTGAAACGCTAAATGAAATCATGACGTTCCGCCGTTTGATATTATCAATAACGGGCGTATTCCCCAATGACCTTATATATTTACGTGGCGCACAAGAAGAGATATTTGAAAAGCTATGGCAGCTTCATTATGCGCCTGACGCTGAAAAGGTCTTTCTTTGGATGCTTGGCAACGGCCTAACCGCGACGCTGCAATCCTGCGGCATCAACACGCACGAAGCGTTAGAGGCCGTGCGCTCTGGATCACGTTATATGACACCTTGGATCAATAAAGCGCGCAAGCATATTCGCAGTAAAATTGATTTCGACACTTTTTATATCAACATGAAGCGCGCAGCTATACGCACGCCCGCCCCTAACCAAGGCGACGAAGACCATGCATCTATGCTGTTCGTAAACTCAGGGCTTGACGTCAATAAAAGTATTGGCGAACAAGATGACGCATTTTGGTGGCGCGGCGATGATTTTGACAAGATCAAAACCCCTTATCAAAGTTTTGACTGGGTTGTCCGTGGTTATGACCCACAGCATCGCGGGATTTATGTCCGCAAACATTATGCAACAATTGATAACGGCGCAGGATTTGGCGGTGGTCTTATCTGCGCAGGTATAGACGGTAAAGGCGACATTGTACAATACCTTGAAGCCGCCTGATATTAACAGACCTCACACTCTCATCATTATGCATATTAGAGAAAAATAATTTTATTGTGATCCATTACGGAACCTAACGCGTACAAGAATCGTACGTTAAACAGATACAGTAATGAATGATAAGGGTAACGCAATGAGCCATATAGATGATCCGTATACACAAAGAGCTAATTTAGCTTACATACGTGACGCCATGAGCGTTCCGATGCTTGGCCGTGAAGAAGAGGAAGAGCTTGCGCTTGCTTGGGTAACAAAAAAAGACAAACACTCAATGCATAAAATCGTCAATGCACATCGCAGGCTAGTTGTTTCAATGGCGAGCAAGTTTCGTAATTACGGCCTACCGCTGGGTGACTTGATCCAAGAAGGCAATATAGGGCTACTGCAAGCAATTGACCGTTTTGATATTGAACGCGAAGTACGTTTTTCAACATATGCGACATGGTGGATACGCTCCGCCATACAAGATTACGTGCTAAGAAACTGGTCAATTGTTCGTACCGGCACAACCGCCGCGCAAAAATCGCTGTTTTTTAACCTGCGCCGCCTAAAAGCACAGATTAATAATGAGAATAGCTTTGAAACAGGCATTAATCAGGACGATGTCGCGGTCATTGCCGAAGAACTAAATGTTAAGGAAGCTGAAGTTCTGAAAATGAATAACCGCCTGTCTGGTAACGACCAATCATTGAATATGCGCCTTAATGATGACACAAACGAAGAATGGCAAACATTCCTTGAAGATGAAGGCCCAAACCCAGAAGATGTTGTGCTGGAAATGAAAGATTCAAAAAGTCGTTCAGAGTGGCTAAACAGCGCCATGAAAATGCTTAATGACCGCGAGGTACAAATCATTAAAGACCGTCATTTACAGCACAAAACCGTGACTTTGGAAACGCTAGGCAACCAGCTTGGCATCAGTAAAGAGCGCGTAAGGCAAATCGAAAAGCGTGCGATGGAGAAATTAAAAATATCTTTGGAAGATTCTCACGAAAACCCAAGGGACTATTACAGCCATTACTAACGTCCCTCCTCCTTTTTTTTTTACTCTTAAGAAAGCGCCCATGCGCTACAGCGAAGACACCCTATTTTACATGAGCTCAATATAAAAATAGCCACAGCACGGCGCTCTTTTTCATCATTGTGAATAGGGGCGCTGTGACGCAAAGGAGTTATGTGTCCATGCTGCACAAGGAAAAACTGCTAGAGAAAGCGGAGCACCCTATGCGAAGTTATGTCGAATAGCTAAAGCAAGGCTTTCAGCATCATAAGACACAGATTTTCATCAACAGTGTATTGTTGCCCCGCCGTGACAGGGTTGCGGTCATACGCCACACCGTTGCCGTCGACATTATAACCACGCGCGATATAGATTTGCTGGGCTATACCGAATTCAGGGCTGACGCTGACGCTTATGCCTATTTGCGCTGCGCCTTTTTCTTTTGCACGCAGCTCACAGTAATCAATCAGTTTATGCGCGTATCCTTGGCGGCGCTGTTTTGGAGTTATATACACGTCCTGAATTTCTGGAATGTTGAGGCGTTTGTATAGCGCATATTTTGGCGCGTAATTTAGCGTCGCGTAGCCGTATATTTCACAGCCAGCAACAAGTACAAAAACCTCTCTTTCGCCGTTTTCGACAGCTTGAAAAACACGTTCCCACTCATTGTCACGGAAACAGCTTAAATTATCTTGGTTTTTTCTTGTTGCTATGGTGATTTCTGGCATTTGCACTATAGATTTTTACTTTTTAACGCGTTATAAATGTTGGTCTAAATGAGTTTAACGCAGAGCTTTAGGAAATACAAATGACAATGGCGGCAGAAATGACGGAATTAGAAGTGCAGACTGAAAACAAAGAAATGAAAGATATTGTAGCGCTATGTAAGCGCCGTGGCTTTATTTTTCCTGCATCTGAGATTTATGGTGGTTTTAACGGTTTTTGGGATTACGGCCCACTGGGCGCAGAGCTGAAAAACAATATTCGTGATCTGTGGTGGAAGCAGATGATTAAAACACCGCCGATGGGCCCTGATGGTCAGCCGCTGCAAATTGTTGGGCTTGATAGCTCTATCATCCAAAACCCAAAGCTTTGGGAAGCCTCTGGTCACACCACAAGTTTTTCTGACCCTATGGTTGATTGTCGCGAGACGAAAAAACGTTACCGCGCTGACCATTTAGTCATTTACAAAGAAAAATCAGGGGCGATGCCTTGGGTCGCGGTATTTGAAGGCGACGAAGCAGATGTTGACGCTGCAAAACGCATGAAGAAGATGGCGAAAAACATCAAGGTTGAAAACTGCGATGTTGCAACACTTACTGATTTAGACGTTGCTGACTTTGAAAAAATACTCGGCCCCGATGCTGCTGAAACAGGCACATTAACGGAGCCAAAAGAATTTAACTTGATGTTCAAGACATATGTCGGTGCGACAGCAAGCGAAGATAACATTGCTTATCTGCGCCCTGAAACATGCGGCGGCATTTTCGTGAATTATAAAAATGTCCTTGATACAGCGCGCGTGCGTGTGCCGTTCGGTATCGCGCAAATCGGTAAAGCGTATCGTAATGAAGTTACACCGCGTAACTTCATTTTCCGCTCACGTGAATTTGAACAAATGGAAATGGAATGGTTCTGCCACCCTGATGACGCGGCGGAATGGAGACAGTTCTGGATTGATGAACGCATGAAGTGGTGGAAATCTATCGGTTTGAAAGATGAAAGCTTGATCCTGCGTGAGCACGAATCTGACGAGCTTGCGCATTATGCGAAAGAAGGCGTTGGTACAGTGGATATTGAATTCCGCTTCCCATTTAGCTGGCCTGGATTTGGTGAACTTGAAGGCGTAGCCCATCGCTGCGATTACGACCTAACTAAACACCAGGAACATTCTGGCCAGAAGCTAGAATATATCGACCCACATACAAATGAACGCTACATACCACATGTGATTGAGCCTGCCTCAGGCCTTACGCGCGGCGTACTTGCTGTTATTTGTGATGCCTATACGGTTGATGAAAACCGGCCCAGCGGTGTATTTATGGACTTCCACCCATCCGTTGCACCGAAAAAGGCTGCTATTTTGCCGCTTACGGCAAAAGGTGAGCACCCTGAAATTGCAACGAAACTTTATATGGAGCTTCGTGAGCATTTTGTGGTTGATTTGGACATCAAACAAAATATTGGTAAGCGTTATGCGCGCCAAGATGAAATTGGCACGCCTTATTGTTTCACAATTGATAACCAAACCGTTGAAGACGGCACTGTGACCGTGCGTGACCGTAACACAATGCAGCAAGACCGCATTGCCCTTGACGATATTTTGGCTTTCTTACGTGAAAAAATAGGTTAGTTTTTATGGATACCGACCATCATTACGACTTCTTTGTTATCGGCGCGGGGTCAGGCGGCGTACGCAGCGCGCGTATTGCCGCAGGACATGGCGCTAAAGTTGGCGTTGCCGAAGGTAACCCGCTTGGCGGCACTTGCGTCAATTTAGGCTGCGTGCCGAAGAAACTCTATGCTTATGCCGCCGACTTCCACATGGATTTCGAAGATTCACGCGGTTATGGCTGGCACACATCAAAAGCGTTGTTCGACTGGGGGGTCCTCAAGTCGAAGAAAGACAATGAAATTGAACGGCTAAACGGTATTTATAAGCGCCTGTTAGATAACTCAGGCGTTACAATATATGACGGCTTTGCGACATTCCTAGACGCAAAAACACTAAAAATCGGCAATCAAATTGTTACGGCAGATAAAATACTCGTCGCTGTTGGCGGCGTGCCTTCACGCCCTAACATTAAGGGCGCGGAGCATATTCTAACATCTGACGATGTTTTTCAGCGTGACGAATGGCCTGAAGATATAACCATTCTTGGCGGTGGATATATTGCCGTTGAAATGGCGCATATTTTTCACGGCCTTGGCCATGTTGTGAACCTTATTTATCGCGGCCCCCTCTTCTTACGTGGCTTTGATATTGATTTACGTACGCAGCTTGTCGAAGAAATGAAGACACAAGGCATTAACCTTGTTTTTGATGATAACATTCACAGTATTGAAGATAAAAGCGGCCTTAAAAAAGTAAATATGGACAGCGGTAAGTCATTTGAAACTGGCGCCGTCATAGCAGCGATTGGTCGTGATGCGAACACAGGGAATCTAGGGCTAGATAAAGCTGGCGTTAAGACAAATGCAAACGGGTCAATTCCCGTAAGCGATGATTACGCGACTAACGTGCCGCATATTTACGCTGTCGGTGACGTATCTAGCATGTATCAATTGACCCCTGTTGCGATTAAAGAGGGGCATTATCTTGCCGATGATTTGTTCGGTCCGAATAAGGACGTTAAACCTGTCCATTACGATAATGTTGCAACGGCTGTTTTCTCGCATCCGCCAATTGGCACAGTAGGGCTAAGTGAAGGAGATGCACGTGATAAGGGTTATAATGTAGAAATTTACCGCACATCATTTCGTGCGTTAAAACATACACTCACAGGCCGAGAAGAAAAAACACTGATGAAATTAGTCGTCGATAAAGCGAGCGACAAAGTACTTGGCGTTCATATGATCGGCACTGATGCACCGGAGATTATTCAACCTATGGCTATTGCCCTCAATGCAGGTGCAACCAAGGCTGTGTTTGACCGGACAATGCCCGTTCACCCGACATCAAGCGAAGAATTCGTGACCATGCGCGAGCCGATAAAATCATAAAGACAAAATCATAAAATAAAAATAAATGGCAATTAGAGGAATTTATAATGGCTCAAGACGCAGCAAAATCACCAGCAACACAGAATTGGTCGCCTGATAGTTGGAGAAGTAAAGAGGCGCTACAGCTGCCCAACTACCCTGACCAAGGCAAAGTCAAAGAGACAGAAGACATTATCCGTCAAATGCCACCTTTGGTTTTTGCTGGTGAAGCCCGCCGCTTAAAAGGCCACCTTGCGAAAGTAGCAAATGGTGAAGCCTTTTTGCTGCAAGGCGGTGACTGCGCTGAAAGCTTCGCTGAGTTTAGTGCTGTAAAAATCCGTGACACCTTCCGTGTCTTGCTGCAAATGTCTGTTGCTATGACTTATGGAGGATCCATTCCTGTTGTTAAGATGGGGCGCATGGCTGGCCAGTTTGCTAAGCCCCGTTCTTCTGACATGGAGACTATTGACGGCGTTACACTACCAAGTTACCGCGGTGACATTATCAACAGCCTTGAATTTACCGAAGAAGCCCGCATTCCTTCACCGAAAAGAATGCTGCGTGCTTATAATCAGTCTGCGGCAACACTAAACCTGCTGCGTGCTTTTGCAAAAGGCGGTTATGCAGACCTTCACAAAATATCTAAATGGACCTTAGAGTTCACTGAAAACACAGCGCAAGCAAAGCGTTATGAGGAAATTAGTGAGCGCATTACCGATGCTTTAAATTTCATGGAAGCTTGCGGCATTACGGGTGACCAAATGCCAGAAGTTATCCGCGAAACTGAGTTTTACACTTGTCACGAAGCCTTGCTTCTACCGTATGAAGAAGCCTTAGTGCGCACCGATAGCATTACTGGTGAATATTATGATTGCTCTGCGCATTTTGTATGGATTGGCGCACGTACCAACCAAGCTGAAAACGCGCAAATCGAGTTTGTTCGCGGCATTAAAAACCCTCTCGGCTTAAAAGTACCACCAAGCACAAGCGCCGATGATTTGATCCGCCTGATTGATACATTAAGCCCAGAAAATGAAGCTGGACGCTTAACGCTTATCGCGCGTATGGGCGCTGGAAATGTTGAAGAAAAACTTGCGCCGCTTATTCGCCGGGTCAAAGAGGAAGGCCGTAAAGTTGCATGGGTTTGTGACCCGATGCATGGTAATGTAGAAACTGCGGATTCTGGTTACAAAACACGCCGCTTTGAAAATATCCTTTCTGAAGTGAATGAGTTTTTCGATGCTCACAAAGCAGAAGGCACGCATGCTGGCGGCGTTCATTTGGAAATGACAGGTCAAGATGTAACAGAATGCACTGGCGGTCTATATGGCATTAAAGATGAAGATTTATCAAACCGTTACCACACACATTGTGATCCGCGTTTAAATGCTTCACAGGCGCTTGAAATGGCGTTCTTAATTGCTGACCGCTTAAAAGAAAACAAGAAGTAGCGCCTAGTATGCACCCTATTTTGCGGACATCAATTGCACAGATAAACCCTATCGTTGGCGATTTAAAAGGGAATGTCGCGCGCATTTTAGACACTGCGCGCGTGCATGCTCAGGATAGTGATTTAATCATATACCCTGAGCTTTGTATCTCCGGTTATCCGCCTGATGACCTTGTTCTCAAACCTTTTTTTATTGAGCGCTGTAAAGATGCCCTTGAGCAAATCATGGCGCAGTCTACGGATATTGCGGCAGCTTTGATTATCTCTGCCCCCGAAGTTGATGGCACAAAGATATATAACGCCGCTTACGTTGTTCATGCCGGCAAAGTCATTCATAAGGTAAGAAAGAAGCATTTACCGAATTACGGCGTGTTTGATGAAAAGCGTATATTTTCTTCTGGTGGTCTGCCAACATGTTTTGAACATAAAGGCGTTAAAGTCGGCCTGATGATCTGTGAAGATATGTGGCATGATGATGTGTCTTTCGCGCTTAAAAAAAACGGCGCGCAAATTCTCATCAGCATTAATGCGAGCCCTTATGAGGTAAGAAAATCTGATGCACGTGAACATCATGTTCTTAAGCGCGTTGAGGAAAATGCGCTGCCGTTAATCTACGTCAATCAAATTGGCGGACAAGATGAAATCGTGTTTGACGGCGCGTCTTTTGCGATGCAGGCACAGGGGCAGGTGATTTTTAAAGCCAAGTATTTCGAAGAAGATTTTGAAACACTTGCATGGCACGCAGATAATAATGGTCATTTAATCGCAGACACGCACCGTATCGAAGCGGACCATGATCGCCTTGAGGTTATCTATGCGGCCTGCGTCATTGGACTGCGTGATTACGTGTTTAAGAACGGCTTTAAGGGCGGCATTATTGGCCTTTCCGGCGGCATTGATAGTGCGCTCACAGCCGCTATGGCCGTTGATGCTTTGGGGGCAATGAATGTACGCTGCGTTATGATGCCAACTGAGTTCACGTCGGATATGAGCCTCGAAGATGCAAAAAAATGCGCCGAAGCGCTCGGTGTGACATATGAGAGCATTGACGTCACCCCTGCCCTTAATGCTTACGAGACTATGATCCCGCAGTTAAAGGGCGTGGCGCATGAAAACATACAATCCCGCGCACGCGGCGCAACATTAATGGCGCTGTCGAACCTTACGGGTCATATGGTGCTTTCCACTGGTAACAAGTCCGAAATGGCTGTCGGCTATGCGACGCTTTATGGCGACATGTGCGGCGGTTTCAACCCGTTAAAAGATTTATATAAAACAGAAGTTTACGCCCTGTCGAAATGGCGCAACACAAATAAGCCTGCTGTTGCCCTTGGCCCACATGGCGAAGTTATTCCAGAGCGCATTATTACCCGTCCGCCAAGCGCCGAATTACGCCCCGATCAGGTGGACCAGGACAGCCTGCCTGAATATGATGTTCTGGATGATATTTTACGCTGCTTGATAGAGCGTGATATGAGCATAGACGCCATTACGCGCCGTGGCCATGCGCCAGAGCTTGTCACAAAAATATGGCGCCTGCTGGATATTGCTGAGTATAAAAGGCGGCAGTCTTGCCCTGGCGTTAAAATCACATCACGCGCTTTTGGGCGTGATCGTCGCTATCCTATTACAAATAAATTCTTTAATACAGTTGCAGATTAGCCTGTTTCGCGCTATGAAAAACTATAAAAACACTTAACTTATGATGAGTCAAAAATGTCAGATAATAACGTAAAAGTCCGCTTCGCCCCGTCCCCAACAGGAATGCTCCATGTTGGTAACGCACGTACAGCCCTCATTTCATGGCTGTTTGCGCGCTCCAAGCAGGGCAAGTTTTTGTTACGTATCGATGACACTGACCAAGAGCGCTCAAAGAAAGAATTTGAAGACGCTATCATCCAAAGCCTTGAGTGGCTAGGTATGGACTGGGATGAAAACGCCCGCCAACGTGACCGTTTTGACCGTTACAATGAATGTATTGAAAAGCTGAAATCTGAAGGCCGCATTTACGCTTGCTATGAAACATCAGACGAGCTTGCCTTAAAAAGAAAAGTTTTGCTCAACCGTGGCCTGCCACCAATATATGACCGCGCCGCATTAGAGCTTAGCGCTGAAGAAGTTAGCGCCTTTGAAGCTGAAGGGCGTACCCCGCATTGGCGTTTTAAGCTTATGCACACGCCAATTTATTGGAACGATGAAGTGCGCGGTGACGTAAACTTCAAAGGTGGTGATTTATCTGACCCTGTCGTTATCCGTGAAGATGGCAGCCCGCTTTACCATCTATGTTCTGTCATTGATGATGTTGACTATGAAATCACCCATGTTATTCGCGGTGAAGACCACGTATCCAACACGGCAACACATATACAGATGTTCGAAGCACTTGGCGCGACCCCGCCTCAGTTCGCGCATTTACCGCTGCTTTCTGATGGTGAAGGTGGCAAGCTTTCTAAACGTTTGGGTTCATTAAGCATCATTGATATTCGTGATGAAGATGGCCTCGAGCCCATGGCTGTCGTCAGTCTAATGGCGCGCCTTGGTACATCAGACCCCATTGAAGCGTTCAGAGATATTAAGCCATTAATTGAGAGTTTCTCATTCTCAAAATTTGGTCGCGGAACGCCAAAATTTGATTCCAATGATCTGTTGCGCCTGAACAAAAAGATTTTGCACGAGACGTCTTTTGATGATGTTAAAGAACGCATCAACATCGCAGATATGGATGAAGGGTTTTGGAACACAACACGTCCGAACTTAACAAAGCTTTCCGACGCTACAGAATGGTGGAGCGTCGTTAATGGCCCAGTTACCCCCGTGATCGAAGATGCTGAGTTTACAGCGCAGGCTGCAAGCCTGCTGCCTGCAACACCGTGGAATGAAGACACATGGCAAGAATGGACATCTGCGATTAAAGAACAAACTGGCCGTAAAGGTAAGCAGTTGTTCATGCCGCTGCGCCAAGCCTTAACTGGCATGGAACATGGCCCTGAACTTGCTGTGCTTTTGCCGTTAATTGGTCCTGAGCGTGCATTAAGCCGTCTACAAACTAAAAAAGCAGCATAATTTAAGTATAAGTATTCGCCATGTTACAGCCGTCAATAATTTTAATTAACCCCCAAATGGGTGAGAATATTGGCGGCACAGCGCGCGCGATGCTGAATTGTGGCTTAGATAGGCTGAAGCTTGTTAACCCCCGTGACGGCTGGCCTAATCCACGCGCACACGTCATGTCATCAGGCGCATTAGACATCATGCCCGAAGTCGAAGTCTTTAACGATACGCCCACGGCATTGGCTGACTACAATTACATTTATGCGACCACAGCGCGCCCACGTGACATGCTCAAGCCCGTGCTGACCCCTGAGGAAGCTGGCACAGATATATACAAACGCATGGCTGAGGGCCAGAAATGCGCCGTCATGTTCGGCTGCGAGCGTACTGGGCTTGAAAATGATGATGTTACGTTGGCACATAGCATCATAACCGTGCCGCTAAACCCCAACTTTACGTCACTCAACTTGTCGCAGGCCGTGTTGTTGATCGCCTATGAATGTTCTAAACATGCGATCAAGCCATCTGTGCGGGTTGATGTTGCGGAGGGCGCAGATGATGCCCCTGCGCCAATGGCTGATCTCGACAATCTGTTCTCTCGTTTAGAAAATGCCTTAGTTGATACGCGCTTCTTTAAAGAAGACCACCGCCAAAGAGCAACCATGCGCAACATAAAGAATATGTATACTCGCGCAGAGCTGAGTGTGCAGGAAGTAAAGACATTCCACGGCATCATCACCGCACTTACGAAAAATGATTCGTAAACAGCTTTATCCCCACAAAAAGTCTTTTCCCTTGTTTTATAGAAATTAATATGTTTATATCACCACAATAATAATAATAAAGGGTGTGTTGGTTTTTGTGTCTATGTATATGGGCGCAGGGCATTGTTTTTGCTAAGCTTACAGCCGAATGGGGAAACGTTATGACATCTAATGCACGAAAAGATTTCAACGAAAACGCTAAATACACCGCGATATATTCACGCGATGACCTTCCTTCTTTTTATGGCTTAAGCCATGACCAGTACTTTTCAAAGCAGCGCGAAAGACGCACAAGCGTCACTTATTTCCCAAGCACAGGGTCAATACAGGGCGCAGGTTCATTTACTGAGCATAATGATGACGGCAGCATTACATTGCGCGTCGAGCATTGGTTGCATGAGCCAAATAATAAGAACACACGCACACCATTCCTCACTTTGAATTTTATGCCAAACCCTAACGACAAAAAGGGTTTTATCCTTAATCACGCCAAGCTACAAAACAAAGAGCTTGATGTTCACAACCCGAGCGTTGTTTCCAACATCGAAGCCATGTTCACGGAGCTTACACAAGATCTAAGGAATGAACGTATCCCGCCAAACCTAATGGAAGCGGCGGCTGAGTATAAATTTAAAACCTCCGCAATGCCGGGGATATTCAAAACAGGCGCTGCGCGCAATGCATATGCCCGTGCAGGTGGTCGCCCACAGCGCACTTTAGATATTCCAACAGATTATCTTGATAGTATTTTGGGCATTGACCAAGATGAAACAACTGTAAACTGTAAGGAGCTTAAACGCCGCTCTGTCTTACGTGACCCAGATGCAAAAAGCTCACAGCTCGTACAAGAATTAACGCTTAAGCGTGGCTGTAGTAAACGCGACCGTAAGGTTTACCTCTCTGCTACCATGAAATCTAGTGAAGGTCACAACAAGACAGAACAGGATAAATCTGCGGATTTGTTTAACCTTGTTCTGCGACCAAAAAATAACGTGAAGACGCCGCCATCAGAAGCTCTGACATCCATTAAGTCTTTAAACATTTGCGGCGCTGACCTTGATAAAAAAGACCATAAAGATTTAGTCCGCGGCCTAAACTTCATCCGTGACTTTACTGTCCCTACCCTTGCTGGCGTACCAACTGACCCACAAGAGATTATCCGTTATACTCACCTTCAAGAAGAATTATCCCCGCTGCCAGATCTCAAGAAAAATGAAGACTCACAGGTCTTTATTCGTGCCATTGGCGGTAACCCTACTGATGTTCATATCAAAAATGAAGAAGAAGGCATCGGCGCGAACGCATGGCATTACCACGTCCGCGAAAAAAATGATAAAGGCGGCCTAGACACCATTAACTTTGGTATTGATGCTGGTATTAAGCCGCTTGATACTGATAAAACAGGTTATGATGGTTTCTTTTCTTATTTAGGTGACTTCTTCCCTCACCGTACAAATGATAAGCACACGCCAAAATTCCCAACCAAAGACTGGTTGATAACGGAGCGTCACATTGACCACATTAACGGCCTCGCTTTTGCGATTATGTCTGGTTATAAAATTGACAACGTTCACCTTTCCGATACCTCACGCGATGAGCTAACCTCACTATTGAAATCAAATGGCGTTAGCCCTGAATGGTATCCTAAATTCCATGTGATCGAGCCTGATGAAGAGTTTAAAATCGGCAATGTAAAAATCAAAGCGATTGAGACATCGCACTCCACCAAATCATATGGCTATTTGCTAGAGTTCCCTAATGGTACGAAGCACATGCATTTCGGTGACTCTAAGCTTTCACCTGTCGTAACCCACGGTAAGGCAACTGAAGAAGAATTCCTTGCTCAGTTAAAAGAGCATGGCCCCGTAGAAAGTGCGCTTATTGATTGTACGCGCATTACGCAAGAAGACGAAGCCAAGCCAGAAGATGACGTCGCTTTAGAAATATTAGCCGATGTGATGTCACAAGAAGGCAAAAACATTGTATCAACTCAAATTGGTTCAAACTTCCCCCGCCTTCTGAGTAAGCTCGCTGTTGCCGGTAAAACAGGCCATGACATGGTCTTGTTTGGTCAGGCTATCCACCGCGCCCGCAAACAGTTAAACTTAAAATGTTTTGAAGACGATGAGCGTACAAAGTTTATTGATCTGTTGGGCAAACTTGAATACCCGAAGGACGTTATTGAGCGCGTCAGAGTTGCCGAAAATACGTTTAATGGCATTGCCAAAGCTGCTGGCGTTGATATTATTAATTACTCACCAAGCGGTAAAAAAGCCAAAGCCATCCTCAATGATGAAACCACCAAGCCAAGCTGGTTGATTTTCACAGGCTCTCACTTTGAGCCTAAGTCATGGATGCACCGTTTTGTCTACCGTACAGAACCTGCACTAAAAAATATTCAGCATGAGAATTATTGGGTTCTTGGTTCGCAATATGCCATTCCTGGTAATGAAAAGAATTATAATTACGGCTATGCCGATTTAGAACGTCGTGGCTTTAACGTCATTCACCGCCATACATCTGGTCACGATGGACAAAAGGCTTGGGAGAAAATCCTAGACAGCATCAAGCCTAAATATGGTATCACAGGCCATGGTGACCAAGTGCAGCGTAAAGCAGGCACAGATTTCTTGGAGAAAGTTGGGGTTATCCCGATGAACCCAACAGAACAAGATTTTATGCAAGTCACGCCAGGTAAGCTTGATATCACGGCGCAGCATCCATCCATTCGTATTTATTACCGCTACCAACGCCCAAAAGACCAATATTGGGGCTCCGTTGAAGATATTGATTTCTTTGCATCCAAGTCACAGCCCGCAATACGTAATGAGGCCGGACAGCTTATTCGTCAGGCGCATGATTTAATGGCGCATCCGACAAATCAGTTTAACGCCAAGCGCAAAAGCGCATCAATGCTTGTTGCGAGTTCAGGTGATGTTGAAGACATTATGCTGAATATCAGCGAAGCAAACCTTATTCCAAAACAGCACCGCGTTAAAATGTCACTGCCGGATTGGAAAGTCAGCAACGGCATTCTCAACGAATTTATGTATGATGTTGAAACAACAGGCCTTGGACCTTATGCACGCGTGCATCAATTTGCCGCTATTCGCCGTGACACCAATGGTAAACTTCTAGAAAATGTGAATATCCGCAGCAAACTAGATAAACATATTTTGTTTGACTTAGAAGGCATGATTGCGACAGGCACAATGCCAAAAGACCTCTATACAAAAGGTATCGGTCAGCGTGAGTTTTCACTACAAATGTACGATGCGTTTGAAAAAATGCAATTCATTGATGAAATAGCACGTGATGGTAAAAAGCTTTACATTGATCAATCAAAGCCTGCTGTTGACCCACGTGTACGCGTTAATGCACAAAAGAAGCAAGACGCCGCCACGCCACCAAGCGATGATGAGCTAAGAAAAAGAGATCGCCGCATTCACCCTTATATGCGTAAGTCCATTAAACCTATCTTTAACAAAAAAGCAGCCCCTCCTGAGGCGCTACTTAAAGGTACGTTTGTTAAAGGCCTCGTTGGCGGTTATAACAATACTGGCTTTGATGATCCGCGCATCCGTATGGAATGTTTTGCGGCAGGCTATGCAAGCTTCTTCCCGACGAACCGTAGTATGCGCCGCTTTGACACGCGTAATATTGCGCGGGCGTTTTATTACTTCAGACCTGATCGCTTTAAGGTGAAAACCAAAGGTGAGAATAATCCTGATTGTGATCCGAAGGTCAAAGACTTCCTCGACTTCACAGTTAAAGGGTTGGCACTCTCCAACGGCATTAAATACAGCGAAGACGCGGCGCATGACGCCGATTACGATGTGAAGCTACAGTTTAAATTACTAGACCATATGCGTAGCATTGACCCTGAGCTTTACACACAAATGATTATGAACACTGATAAAGCGCAGATTAAAGGCTTCCTTCGCGGTGCGAAAAATGGCCATGTCTATCAGCGCCCATTAGTCAGTTATGTTGATAACCGCGCCCTAAATGCACAGCGTCATGTTGGCTTTATGGTTGGGACATCGAACATTCCATCGCTTTGTAATAAAGCTGTGTTGTTTAATGCTGAAGATTTCGACCCTAAAGATTTTGACGATATAAGCGCGAGCGATATAGCGGAGATCATGTCTAGCCCTGATCATCACTTACACAAAGCCTTTAATATCATCGATATTTCTAAAAACCCTATCGTTCTCGAATCTGATCGCGCCTTCCGTTTAGGCACGCGCATTCCACAGGAGCAGATCAAAGAACGTAAGCGTTATATGGAGCGTAACCCAATTTTGGCTGAAAAAGTCATCAAAGCGTTAGAAACAGCGCGTCTTATCCCTGATGGGCAGCCGCATCAAAGTATTGAGAAACGCTTTATCGGCATGGCGAGCTTTAGACTTTCACCGAACGATAAAGAGCTCGCGTCTTTATATGAGCCGGTTGCAGAAGAATTCACAAACGAGAAATTTGCAAAAGCACTGAACAAACAGCGCGCCCACGCTTTGGATGACGTTGAAATGGATGAGTTACGCGAACGCTATGTTCTTCAGCTATATAACGACCCGAATGGCCGTGAATTTTTGCACAAGGAAGATCAGCTTTACGCACGCGCTTTAACACGTGCTTATTTCTGTGGTGAGCTGGATGTTAATAACCCATTCCAGTCCCCTGTATCAATATATCAACTTAAAAAACAGGTTGAAAAAGCGAAGATCACATACGCTGATGACATTAAGAACGGTTCAAAAATTGCGCAAATCATTATGCAGGCTCAGGCCATTGTTGATGAGCGTATAAATGATCAAGATTTAATGATAACGGCTGAAGATAGAGAAACACTTCGCCTGTACAGCCCACGTAAACAGCGTAAATACAGAACGCCTTTAGCGCGCAATGACAATGCGACACCTTCTGCGCCCGACCAGAAGCTAGGTTAGGCATAGTAGTCTATAGCCTTGCTTAAGTAATTAAACGTTGAATTTTATATGCGTTATAGAAAATGATTTATTTTCTATAACGCATATTTTTTTAGGGCGCTAACTTTGTCATATCACAAGTTATGATTGATAAAAATTGAAGATGGTGTAACAGCATGCAAGCGTAAACATTTTTCAGCACAAGTAATGATAAGTAAAAAAATGGGTAATACAAGTACTTCAAAGTAAATAATATCTAAAAAATAGCCTGACCTAGTAAGCAAATTACGATTACTTGCAGCAAGTAAACAACGAATGTTTTATACATGCTGCAGCAAAAAAAAGCTTGCATATGCTGATTGTATTTACTATAAACATCTTACACACCCTCTATTACCGCCGTTTGTCCGGAGAATTTATTTCTCCGGACTTTTTTTATGTAACTTTCCATTATCTGAAATTAGGGCCCCGTTCTCAACGTCGCGCAAGGACGCGAATAGTTACGTCAATCGTAACGTCTAAACTTTTTAGCTTTGCTGCCTGCTCTCTATTTTCGGCTTTCGCCTTAAAGAAATGTGGGGTCATAATAAGCAAGTCGTTGATTTGCTCTGCATTAAGTGCCCCAGTCTTTGTTTTAATATTTTGCGTAGACTCAAGTGCAAAACCCGCATCAAGCGCTTTATCTAAAGAAGGCAGGTCAGCCTTACGGACTTCATCATAGGCAACCTCACGTAGCTCTATTAAATGATCCAGACCAGATTCTACAAGAATGACGATTCCGCCCTCATCTAAAATATCAGTAAATGCGCTATATACAGGATAACCGAACATGCAGATAATACTGTTAATGCTCGCTTTGCCAACAGGCGGCTTTCTATTTGTGCCGACGACCCATGAAATGTCCCGCTTGTTTCGCTTTGCAGCGCTTAGCACGGCATGTTTAGATATATCCATACCAATGAGGGCGCACGAGCGCTCTGCGCCTCCTGCGCGCCCTACGCCCTTAAGCGAGGCCACGAGCTTATCTAAATAATACCCCTCACCGCAACCCGCATCAAAGACACGATACACTTTATTATTTTTTAACGTCTGTATGTGCGCGGCGATAATAGCATTTAATTCATCTGATACCGCCTGATAAACGCCATGATCCAAGAAGCGCTGGCGCGCTGCGACCATGTCTTTGCTATCACCTGGGTCTTTCGAACGCTTATCCTGCACCGCCAATAAATTTACATGGCCTTGCTTTGCGATATCAAAGCTGTGTCCTGCATCACAAATGAGCTGTTTAGCACACCCGTTGGCATGAAGCGGCCGCCCATCCAAAGGGCAAGTAAGGTTATCAGCGGGAATAATCTTCATAAATAGGCCCTCTCATTTTCGCGCGAATTACTATTCTAAATATAAATAATAGGAAAAAGGGTTTTGGGGAAAGTGGTGCGCCCTGCAGGACTCGAACCTGCAACCTACTGCTTAGAAGGCAGTTGCTCTATCCGGTTGAGCTAAGGGCGCATAAGCTATGGCTTAATCTGGATGTTTTTATCACTAAAACATCTGATCAGACAAGCTTTTATTCTTCGATAGGAACATATTTAAAGCTATCTGCATAATTTCTTGGCAGTATCTTACGTTTACGCTCTTTTTCGACAGTCCATTCCCAGCCCATTTTCTGCGCATAGGATATTGCTTCATCGCATGAAGGGAAGCTAAGCTTGACTTGGTTTGTTGTATCACCAGATTGCGTCCAGCCCATAAGCGGCTCGGGGCTACGTTCTGTATATGGCACAAATTCAAGTCGCCAGTTCTTCGTTTTTGCGAGGCCTGACTGCATTGTATTTTTGCTTGGTTTGAAAATTTTTACCTGCATAACTCACCTTGCTAAATAAAGGGCACATAGATTCTATGTATATATTAGTGAACAACGCTAAAAAAAACAATGTCGTTTATAGCTTAAAATGTCGTTTATAGCTTAAAGAGCAGCTAAATCGATTTAAATAATTGGCGCGTAAAGAAACCAGTCAATAAGCCGATAACGGCCAACGGTGAAAAATGGTAAATAAACGCATGTGAAGCGTGGTCGTCCTGACAAGTTAGGCGCAGGCAAATCCAGCCAAAAGCGAATATAGAAATCAACGCCATAGAATGCAGCCAGTACGGGTTAGTCGACGCCCCGCGCTTAGCCAAATAAGAGAGCGCCGCCAAAGGGACAATTACAAAAATCACGCCCCAGTCAAAACATGGTGAATGATGAAGAATACTCGAAAAACCACTATCCATTGTATCGACAAAAGTACGATAAAGCGTCCATGCGAGAAACAGCGTGATCGACATTAAGGGCAGCGCCAATATACGTTTAAGCTCCGCCTTAGGTACAGGCACCATCAAGCGTAGCGCGGCATAGGCTGAGCTACACCCCATAATCACAGCAATAATCACATCAAAGGACAAGCTTGTGTACATCAAATAATGCCCAAGGTCATGACGCAAAGGAACCCCGACCAAAACAATCGCAGCAATATAAGTAAAAGACACACCGAGCCACAGCAACATACGCCTCACCACACCGTAGATACGCTTTTGCGGTACAAGAGAGTCGCTCAAATGCCCCGTTAGCGCCTCCAGTCTTGCGCTGCGTTTGTTAACATCGATGTTGTCTTGCGCTGGATCATTCTCAGTCATCTCAAAATTTCCTTTAAACGCTTTGCTGTCCGGTGCACGGAGACTTTCACAGCAGATACACTCATATTCTTAATCTTTGCCACCTCTTTTGCACTATAGCCCTCTAACCGGCTTAAAATGAAAATAGCGCGCGGTTTATCAGGGATGCTACCTAAAGCCTTCTCTATATCTGTATATTCGGCATGATGCGCCCCAATAGTTACATGTGGCGCAGAGTTCTTTTCAACCATATCGTCAAAGGACTGATTTTCTTGGCTCTTGCTTGCATAAACTTTGCGTAAGAAATCAGCTTTGCGGTAATAAAGAATTGTTGTGACCCATGCCTTAAAGCTGCGTTCAGGGTCATAGGTCGGCAGCGCCTTATGCATAGATATCAACATATCTTGCACGACATCATCGGCCCAATCCGCATGAGCAAGTGCGCCAGAGAGCACCGCACGAGCGTAAGGGATCAGCTCTTTAATTAATTGCTGATACGCCCGTTTATCGCCAGCCTGTGCAGCCGCCGCTAAATTATTCCAATTCTGATAATGATTTGTTTTATCCGCTATCATGGCGCATAGAATAAATTTTTAGCGCAGCTCTGTACAGAAAAAAATATGGTGATGGAAATGATGACTAGTAAGTTTGACTGATTAAAGTCACTGGGTTTTAAAAATGGTCGGAGCGGAGAGATTTGAACTCCCGACCCTCTGTACCCAAAACAGATGCGCTACCAGGCTGCGCTACGCTCCGATCATGGTGTGATTAAATATCAAACTCGCACTATATGTGCAAGCATTTTTTTGCCTTTAATCATTAAAAATTATCAAAAACGATTTTGTCACCGACAGAAATGCCGAACTTATCAACAATACCCGCGTTAACTTCAATAGCAGAGCGCACAATACCGCCCGATGGAATTGGCGTTAAGTCATGCGGCTTCGCGCCCTTATGAACGTGGATAATGTTATTGTCCGAATCAACAAAGATCATATCCAAAGGGATTAACGTATTTTTCATCCAGAAATATGTGCGCTGCGGCTGAGCATAAGTAAAGATCATGCCGTGATCCTCCGGCATGGACTCCCGCCCCATAAGGCCCTTCTCCTGCTCTGCGCGGGTAAAGGCACGCTCAACAGTGATCTCCACATTTGGCGCACCAGATTGCAGAATAATCGCTAATGGATACAGCTTCTGCGCTGCGACCTCTGGCTTACATGCTGCGAGCGTGAGTGTAACAGATAAAAAAACAGCCCAGAAAAATAAGACCTTAGTAAAAGTTTCCTGAGCTGTTTTTGTCATTTTTTTAGCCTATCTAAAAGTAGAAGAAATATGCGTATGCCGTTGCGATCATCACTGTAACAATCATAAGCGGAAATGCAAGAGCCATAAACTTTAGGAAGGATATACGCTGCCCTGCACGCGCAGCATAACTTGCCACCATCACATTCGCACTTGCGCCAACTAATGATCCGTTACCGCCAAGACAGGCACCGATTGAAAGTGACCACCATAACGGCTCCAGCATATCTTTGCCGCCAAAATCGCTCGCCATACTATTAATCACAGGGATCAGCGTTGCAACGAACGGGATATTGTTAATAAAGGCCGACGCCACGGTAGACACCCACATAATCGTCATGCCGGTCATCATCAAATCACCTTGGGTGACCTCAACAATCCAATGCGCAATAATGGCCAGCAGACCGCTATGTTCAACGCCTGTAACAATGATGAATAAGCCAATGAAGAAGAAAATGGTATCCCATTCGACTTCCGCAAACGCTTTATGGACGCGCTTGCTTTGCTCATCTTTACTGACTGAGAATGTATCAAGCAGCATAAGCAGTGCGCCGCCTGAAAGCGCAACAGTGCCAGGCTCAAGCCCATAACCGTGACCAATTGTGAACCCAGCAAGCACCAATCCCAAAACAAATAACGACTTATAAAGTAGAGGCTTATCAGTCAATGCGGAAGCCGCGTCATAACGCAGTAAATGCGCACGCGCACGCATGGATGTCTTCATTTTACGGCCCCAAAGCACGTCAAAGAAAACAATAAGGAACAAGCCCACAATAAGCGCAGGCGGCCCAACGTTATAGACGAAGTCCATAAAACCGTAGCCCACAGCAGAACCAATCAAGATATTCGGTGGATCACCAATAAGCGTCGCCGTACCTCCAACATTAGAAAAGAAAATCTGCGAGAAAAGAAATGGATATGGCTTTAACTTTAACTGCTCTGTTAACAGTAAGGTTATAGGCACAATCAACATCACGGTCGTCACGTTATCAAGTAAGGCCGAGAATACGGCGGTAATAAGTGACAGTACAATCAGCAGCGCCCTAGGGTTCGCTTTGACCATTTTGGCTGATATAATTGCAACATATTGGAAAAATCCAGAGCGTTGCATTATGCCAACCAAAACCATCATGCCGATTAATAAGAAGATCGTATTAAAGTCGATCCCCTGAATGGCAAGCTCTTGGTTAATCAGACCGAGGTAAATCATCGCAACGGCGCCAAGTAGCGCAATAATAGCTTGGTGGATTTTCTCAGTTATAATGAAAAAGTAGACAATTAAAAGCACCACACACGCAGCAATCATAGGACTTACGCCCAATATTACCTCTGGCACTATATGAGTTTGTTCAATAGACATGTTACCCTCTATAGGTTTTTATTTTATTGTGTTTTGAAATTTTAACTATGGGTGCTAAGCGTCAGATCCCTCTGCTGCTTCATCCTTCTCGACTTCATCGAGAACATCTAAAAGCTCTGCAAATAATGACTGTTCAGAAATCAAGCCGACAAACTTACCTGTGTTTTCTTCAAGAACAGGTAATGGGCTACCATATTTAACAATTAAGCGCGTTGCTTCCCATGTTGGGGTATCTGGTGAAACGACGCAAACATCCTTAAAAAGATGGTCTTTAACAGCGTTTTTGTACACTTTGCGCAAACGCTTTGCCACGCCTGGGGATGCACCAATAACAAAGTTGAGGCGCTGAAGGCCATCTTCCATTTTGACGGAGACTGGCAGTAATTCATTGAGTAAATGGCTGTAACCAAACATCCCCATTAAAACATTGTTCTCATCAATGACGGGAACGTGACGTATTCTTTTTTCTTCCATGATCGCCATTACTTTTTCAACAGTATCATCCGGATGGCAAGAAACAACATCAGTAATCAGTGCATTTCTACAAGGCATTATATCTTCTTTCTTATTGTTTTTATTCTTCACACACCTCTATTATGAAGATATTCATAATGAGACCGCCGCACTATGCTCCTCTAAAAAACATATTTCAACGTTTTTTTTGCATTGCGGTATAGCCAGCCAATTAATGACTTGAAACACAACAAAAATAATTATGTCCAACACCTCCGCTTGACATTTTATGGCTTAAGGTTCGCGTTTCCATAAATGTGAGTGGCTAATATCTATTATGAAGATCAGTTCTGGGCAAAGGATGGCTGTGTCCATGAAGTGAATAAAGCCGCAGGCGATGCGATGTTTGATGGCTTTATGTTTGATAATAATTATTAATTTAAGAATGCGTTAACATCAGCAAACACATCTTTGCGCTTTAAGCCGTTATGCCCCACCCCATGGTGCACACGTAGAAGCTTAGGCTCTTTTGCTTTTAGAAATAATGCTTTGCCGTGAGATATAGGAATAACCTCATCATGCTCAGCCAGCATCATCAGGACAGGCATATTAATGCTGTCAATGCGCCCGATATTATCAAAGTGATCCTTCAATAGATAACGCAGCCCGACAACAAACCAGTATTTTGCCTTCGCGACGCTTAGAATAGAATCGTAGGGTACTTCAAGAACCAAGGCTTTCGCGTCATATTTTTGCGCTAAATACGTTGCAGGGCCGCTGCCGAGCGATTCCCCGTAAAGCACAATATCGCTCTGCGCCAAGCCTATATATTGTAAGTACGCGTAATAAGCTTCCGCATCGCGGTAAATACTTTTTTCTGACGGCGCGCCTGTATTACCGCCATAGCCAGAATATTCCGCCAGTAAAAGCCCATAGCCGTCTTTAATGAAATCTTGTAAGCCGTCATAACGCATCGCGACGTTACCGCCATTACCGTGAAAATGTAAAATAGTCGGTTTTGACGGGTCGGATGCTTCGACATACCAGCCCTTAGGCGCAAAGCCGCGATTACTAACATCCATGGCGTAAACTTCACTTACCGCCGCCGGCACAGCGCTTGCACCGTGTGGATGGTAAAGCATCTCTCTTTGCTTAGAATACAAATAGGTGATTAAACCACCATAGGCACATAAAAAGAAGAATAAGTAATTCGCCATTTTCTTCAGCCGTTTTTTCTTATGCGCCATGCTCTCACCTTAAATATCTATGTTGCCTTGATATAATTTTTTATACGGCCCATTACTTTTTATAAGCGCATCATGGCTACCTTGCTGAACAATGCGCCCCCTATCAATATAGACAATATTATCCGCATCTTTAATGCTTGATAGCCTATGCGCGATTATGAGCGTGGTCCGCCCTTTTTGCAGTGTATTCAACGTCTGCTGAATGAGTTTTTCGGATTCGTTATCAAGCGCTGACGTCGCTTCATCCAATAACAATATCGGTGCCTCTTTCAATAAAGCGCGCGCGATAGATATACGCTGCTTTTGACCGCCCGATAGGCGCGTGCCCTGCTCGCCCAATCTGGTTTCATAGCCATCAGGAAGCGAGAGGATGAAATCATGGATAGCGGCTTCTTTTGCTGCAGCAACGACTTTTCCATGGTCCAACGCATCTGCGCCATAAGCAATATTGCGGGCAACAGTATCATCAAAAATGAAAACATCCTGCGAGACAATTGCGATTTGCCCACGCAAGCTCGCGGTTGTTACGTCTTGGATATTTTTACCATTAATTTCAATGCTTCCTGCACCAACATCATAAAAACGTGGCAACATGTTCATTAACGTTGTTTTACCGCTGCCTGACGGACCAACAAACGCCGTGACGGTCTGCGGTTTCAGTGTGAGCGTAAAGTTATCGATGAGAGTCTCATCTGCATCGTCATAAGCGAATTTTACATTTTTATACTGAATCTCAGCTTGATTAAAGGTAGCGGCTTTAGCATGTGGCTTATCGCGGATTGTTGGCTCGAGATCCTTATATCTAAACACGCGCTCAGCTGCCCCTAACCCTTGCTGAATACTGTTATTCAGGCGGGCAAGCTTCTTCATCGGCTCATAAGCCAAAGAAAACGCCCCGATAAATGAAATTAATGTCCCTGGCGTTAACACCCCTGCCGCAATTTGAAAAGCGCCGTAAACCATGATGCCCGCAATAACGAGGCCAACCAATATTTCATTGATAGGCGTGTTTAAATGGCTGATCTGCGCCGCTTTAACGTTTAGGTCACGGACATTGTGAATAACGGCCTGTGTCCGCTCAACCTCGGCCTTTTCTGCATTATAGGCTTGAATTTGGCGCACGCCTTGGAACAAGCCAACAAGAAGTGAAGATAAATCCGCGATTTCACTTTGTAGCCTCTTGGAGACCTTACGAATGCGCTGCCCCAAACGGACAACGACGAACATAGCTAATGGGAATGTACAGAATACGATTAATGAAAGTTTCCAGTCCTGATAAACCATCAAGCCCAGTAACCCCGCCAAAGTTAGTACGTTTTTACCAAGGCCAACAATTGAATCTGTTACCGTCGCGCGCATTACAGCGACGTCATTAACGACACCGGAAACAAGACCGCCACTCGACTGACTTTTAAAGAAACCTAAATCAAGGATCATGAAATGACCAAACAAAGATGCCTGTATATCCGCAATTACGGATTGGCTCATTTTGCTCATTAAAATGCTGTGGACGTAGCTTGCCGAGCCACGGACAATGAATGTGACCAATATCGCGCCAACATAGCCCCAAATATTATTTACTTTAGATGGGTCATCCTGCACAGCAATTAAGACCTCGTCCATTGCGGGCTGCAAAAGCTTCGCAAATGAAACCGTCATCGCCGCATCAATTATCATAAAGAACAAGGCAATGAGAATTGTACCCTTATAAGGCGACATATATTCGCGCCAAATACGGCCGATCAATACAGTACTAGCTGTGTCGGTATGTGTGTGGATGTTATTTTTATGTTCAGCCATTGGCTACTGAGCTCACAATAATTTGCGGCGCTTTTTATGTTTACGATCTGGCAAAGCGCGCCCCCAAGAAAAATTCTCTAACAGATAGGTCGGACGCAGATTATTATACTGAACGGAAAGAATATTCAAGGCTCTATCAACATCAGCAAGGTTTTCACAGCGTTTAAACACACCAGCATGAATACCTGTGCGTACTAAACATGTATCCATACCCGCTAAAGATGCGCCCAGTATATCATGCGCCATTGTGTCGCCGATCATTACGGTGTCACCGGGGAAGATGTCATCTTGCTGTAAAATATCAATGCAGTGCTTATAAATGGCCTTATATGGTTTGCCGATATACTCAACAATACCGCCAAAATCTTGGTATTTAGATGCAATAACAGTTGGGCCGCTTAGATAAGCCGCGCCTAACAATGATAAACTATCAGGGTTTAAGCAAATTGCTTTCAAGTGGCGCTGCACGCCTTTTCTTAAGATGGGCGTAACATCATCAAGATACTGGCCCTGCGGCAAGCCGCCAATAACCAAGAAATCTGCATCCTTAATATCTTCAACGCGCTCAAGGTCTAGCCCTGAAAAGGCAGGATAATTCTCTGTATTCGCAATCAGGTAGTATTTTTTACCCAAAGCCGTCTCTTCAGCAGACAAATAGTCCCGCACATACTGGCCTGATGTGACAATTTTCGTGTACATCGTCGGCGTAATACCCATTTTTTTCAAATGCGCCTTCATGTCCTTTGCATCAATCGCGGCGTTAGAAAGTAAAATGACTTTCTTACCACGGTGCGCAAGCTCTTTTAACGCGTAAGGCACGTCATCAAAAGCTTTCTTGCCATTATGAAGTACGCCCCATAGGTCTAATATAAAACCCATATAGCTATCAGAAACGTCTGAAATGCCTTCGCAAAATTTAGTTTTATCCATTATTAATCCAGACCAGTATTAAACCAACAAACACCCAAGCACTTAACGGTACGGCGCATCAGCGACGAGGTTCGCTGCGATTTGTGCTTCCCATCGATCACCGTTTTCAAGGAGTTTATCTTTATTATAGTATAATTCTTCACGGGTTTCCGTAGAGAATTCGAAATTTGGGCCCTCGACAATCGCGTCAACAGGGCAAGCCTCTGCACAAAGGCCGCAATAGATACATTTTGTCATATCAATATCATAGCGTGTTGTACGGCGTGAACCATCTTCGCGCGGCTCAGCTTCAATTGTAATTGCCAGCGCAGGGCAAATGGCCTCACATAACTTACAAGCAATACAGCGCTCCTCACCATTCGGGTAACGGCGCAAGGCGTGCTCACCACGGAAACGTGGGCTGATCGGCCCCTTTTCATGTGGGTAGTTAATTGTTACGCGCGGCATGAAAAACATATATTTCAATGTTAATAGCAGCCCCTTAACTATATCAAACAGCAGGAATGATTTCGCATATTGTACAAACATTATAAACCTTAATAATTACGCGTCTATTATCGCCTAAGTAAACAACACTAACCGCAGCCTATTTTGGCAGCGAGTCAGTATATACCAAAATTCCCGAAACCAAAACCACCCAGAACAAAGTTAATGGCAAGAAAATTTTCCAGCCCAGGCGCATAAGTTGATCGTAACGGTAACGCGGGAATGTAGCGCGCGCCCAGATGAACACAAATAATATTGAACATGTCTTAAGAACAAACCAGATAATCCCCGGTACAAATGCCAAAGCATCAATACCGAATGGTGGCAGCCAGCCGCCTAAAAACAAGACAACAGTCATCGCGCTCATCAAGATCATATTCGCATATTCACCAAGGAAGAATAGCGCATAAGACATAGACGAATACTCAACCATGAAACCGCCAGTAATTTCCGATTCCCCCTCAGGTAAATCAAATGGTGCACGGTTGGTTTCAGCCAAAATAGAGATCAAGAACACAATAAACATAGGGAAAAGTAAAAGCTGCATCCATAAAGAGCGGTCAGCCAGTACAATTTCCGACAAGTTCAATGAACCCGTGACCAACAGAACGTTCACAATAATCAAGCCCATAGAGACTTCATAAGAAATCATTTGGGATGCAGAGCGCATCGCGCCTAAGAAAGCGTATTTAGAGTTTGAAGCCCAGCCCGCCATAATAATGCCATAAACGCCCATCGACGATACGGCGAGCAAGTAAAGTATGCCGACGTTAATATCGGCGACAACGAGCTTTGCGCTAACCGGAATCACAACCCAAGACACCAAAGCGAGCATAAAGAGCAGCATCGGCGCGATAATAAACACGGGCTTGTTGGCCTGCGTTGGTATGATTGTTTCTTTGGATAGAAGCTTTATGCCATCAGCAATTGGCTGTAACAGACCAAAAGGCCCGACAAGCATCGGCCCTTGACGGCGCTGCATGGCACCCATAACTTTGCGTTCGGCATATGTCATATAAGCCACCGCGCCAATTACAGCGCCAACTAAAACCCCGATATGCAGCAACATCATTGCGCCAGGAATAACATATATGTTCATAAATTCAGGTGACATTTCAAACAACCCCTACATAGCAGGTAAACAAAATCATAAAATTGAGATAAAAAACGCTAGTTAAAACTAGTCTAAAGCTTTATCGACAAGACGCTCCAGCTCTTTCTTCACTAAACGCTCTGCAATTGCAGGCATATTCGCATCAACCCACTGACGGAGCATGGGGCGCAGCATATCGCGGACAATATCCTCTAACGTATTCGACTCGCTACCTGTGCGTGCCACGGGAATACTTTGGGCGAGGCGTTCAAAGGCCCCCAAAGTAGCCTGTGCGGCTTCCCCTTCAATAATGTTTTCAATCTCAGCAAGAGAATCATCCATAACTTCTTCAATTTCTTCTATAATAGCAACTTCTTCAATTTCGTCAGCGTCAAGATCGTCATCATCGCCATCGAAGTCGATATTAAAGTCCCCCATCGGGGCTTCATCAACTTCGGGCAAAATATCATCATCTAAGGCATCATCTTCGTCGACTTTTTCAGTCAACTCGAGAATCTCATCTTCCTCGACGATTTCAGGCTCTGGCTTAGGAGCTTCTGGCTTTTCAGCGACAGCGGCAGGTTTAGCTTCCACAACTGGCTCTGGCTCTGGCTCAGATTCAACCTCTATATCATTGTTTTCCTCAACAGTTTCATCCTCATCATCAGATATAATCTGACGTATCGACGCAAGGATCTCTTCAATTGACGGTTCTTCTTGGTTTTCTTCTGACATGATGTGAAGCCATTATCGATTCATTAACTTTTAATACCTTTTGCATTTTGACCCATGCTGACGAGTTTGTCAAAGCGCTGAATAAGCTTAACAAATATTATTCACTATAAACTGATATAAATGTAAACGAAAGCGTGTACCAACGGGAAAGAAAATTAACGGACATTAAAAGGCAAAAGGCGCATCCATAACTAAGCCTGTAAGAAAATGGCCCCGCGTTTCAAAAAGCGTCTTTTTATCACATTGCCCATCTGCGCGCTTTGTAAGCATAACAGCATTACCACACACATCATCTGTCGATTGACGATGAATATAACAAAGGCGCCCCCCCACATTAAGCTGCAACAACAAGGCATTCGGGATATGATTTGCGGCCCCGTTAAGAATAATAACATCATAAGGCGCATGCTTCTTATCACCATTTTGTAGTGGCGTATCAAGATGCAGAATGTTTAACAAATCAAGATCAATTAACGCCGCCTTTGCGTGTTCAACAAAATCGGGTTGATTTTCAACAGCGACAACCGTTGTTGCCAGCTGCGAGAGAATGGCCGCAGAATAGCCAGTTGCGCCACCAATATCGAGCACAACGTCTTCAGCGCCAACATTCGCGGCGTGAACAAGCTTAGCGTGGGTCATTGGCGCCATTAAGAAACGCTCATGGCCTAATGGCAGATCATTATCTGCATATGCAATGCTACGCTGGGCCTCTGATACGAATTTTTCTCTGGGAATATTGCTATATGCGTCCAAAACACGCTGCTCACTAATGCCACATGGGTGCAATTGACATTCAACCATATTTTTACGTGCACTTGTGTAATCGGTCATATTCATAATCCTAATTAATAATAGTGTAAGAGGCCTGACGAGGACATTTTCAAAGAATATCCCAGAATTTCTTCTGCAAATATAACACGAAAAAATAATATAAAAAGCTGGATTTTCTAAAACAAAGGTGATAATTCATATAAATCACTTCGACAGGGCTGTCTTTACTAAGCGCAGCCCGCATCAAAAAGGCGCGATGGCAGAGTGGTTATGCAGCGGATTGCAAATCCGTGTAGGCCGGTTCGATTCCGGCTCGTGCCTCCATTCACCCAACAAAGAATCATTCCCCCCATGCAAATGGCGCAGACTGTGTAAATTATCATTGCACAACACAAGTTCGTGCATCCCCAAAAGTGCTTTAATACCCTCAAATGCATTGAATTGATGTCTTTTGTGAAAAATATTCATTTTTTTTCATTTATTAGCAAAAACGGAATTGACACAGCGAAAAAAAGCTGTATTTTCTGATCTCGCAATTGGTTGTTCCTCGGTAGCTCAGTGGTAGAGCAGTTGACTGTTAATCAATTGGTCGCTGGTTCGAATCCGGCCCGAGGAGCCATTGCACTTTTTACTTCCCCACTCCATTAACAGCAGCAATCCCCTTCCCAGCCTAGCGGCGAAAAGCGAGAGTAATCATTCGCTGCGCTTATATCACGTAACAGTTTGATCCATTTTGAAAATATCTGTATTATAAAGCTTACTTTAACTGTATTGCGGTAAAGTAAAATGAGGTATTTAAACGAGAGTTATGATGAATATTGAAAACATTGCAGACTTAGAGAAGCTTATTCGGCTAGATAGCCAAGATGAATCATACCGAAAAATGCTTTATGAGGCACTTCTCGAATCCGAAGTTTACATTCTCGCCTCCACCGAATATATCGCGAATCCAGATATGTCAGACACACTACCTGCCAATGAAGACCGTCCGCCTAATGCTGACGATACACATTTGGCGATTACGCTATGGGAAGACCAAGACGGTAATGCTGCGATCCCATTTTTTTCATCTGTCGACATACTGAAAGATTCGATTGAGAGAGAAGAAACTTATGTCCGTCTAAACGCAGCGGAGCTGTTTGAGCTGACACAGGGCACATCGTTAATTTTGAACCCCGTCTCAGATTACAGTAAAACATTTAGCCCAGAAGACATCAAAGATATGCTCTCATCAGACTAATCTGCCGCCCTCTAGGCCGCGGCCTGTTTTGAGAACAAGCCAGCCTTAACATCTTGCACAAGACGCTGTACACAATCCTCAAAACCTTTCATTAAGAACGCGCCCTCTTCTTCAGCTGAGACTTGAAGCATAAGATTCACATTCATATCAAAAATTGAAATTGTCATACCGTCTTTATCGACGTCCTGTTGCATATCGCTAATATAGCCCGCTTTTAACGTGCGCTCTTTATATTCAAGTGCATCATCACAGAAGCAATAGATTCGTTTTTGTGGATAAGCGGCCTTTAAAACACGCAGAGCCGCATTAAAACCAGCAAACCAACCGACTTCAAAAGCAGTCCCACCATCAGGCTCAACGCCGCGAAATGAATTTACATTGGCGATAATCGCATCACAGCTAATCATCTGCTGAATATCTGCTGCATATATATCTGCACGGTATTCAGGCCCTAATTCTTTGATTTCAAGGTTGTTATCAAAAGGATGCTGCGGCGCTAAACCGTTATCGCGGCAATATTGTTTTTGTTTTTCTGCATATTCGACCGCATCTGCGCGAAAAATATCTGGTCCTGCCAAGTAAACACCAATGTCCTGCATTTTTTTATCTCCCTAATATGTATTTAGAGCATTTTAGCAAGTTTTTGGAAAAAATCAATTCGGACTATAGGGCACCTTCTTGCTCCACGGCGTTTACATTAGGATTCCCGGCCAAAAGCGCAAGCACGTTGTTCACCGATGCGTCTAACTGCGCGACCATATCCACGTGCTTCGGTGCCAAGACATGATAAACAGGTACATCATAAAGTAAGACGGTCTGATATGCAGAATCATTAGACTTAGACAAGCTACCCATAACATAAGGCAGCTGAAGTTCATTGACGAGCAAGCCGTCCAAACGATGCTTTATATACATAGAGATAAGCTGATCTATATTTTCAGTATACCTAAAATCTGGCGTGGCCATGTTTAACGTTTGCATTGCCCAATCCGCTCCTGATAGCCCGCCTATATTATACAAAGGCAAATTAGCTATATCCTTTTTTACACTTTCGGCCGCTTCAGGGCTGGTCACGAGATATGCCTTAAACGTTACAACTGCCGTTGGCACATATGGTAGGTCCGGATAATTTAAGATCGCCGGTAGCGACCGCCCCATAATGGCATCAATCTTGTTGCTTGACACCATTTTCATTAAGCGCTTGTAGGGAAGCTCCAAGTAAACTACGCAATGCCCTAAATTGTTGTAAACATGACGCATCGGTGCCTTATATGGCGCAACGACCCCGCTTTCACTCTGCGCATAGCCGATCGTAAAACATTTATCTGTTGGAAAACTTGTTGCTGACCCAGCATTGGAGCCAAAGAGAAAAACAGCAACAAGAGCCAAAGCCCATATTACATTCAATCTCATTTTATATAAAAACCACATTACATTAGAATATAGTAATGTAGTTAATTATGCCTTAATTCAGCTCGTCAAAAGTCACGGACATTCCACAGCCACAGGCGCCACTTTCATTAGGGTTCTTAATAAGGACTTGATCAAAACCAAGGTCACCCTTGCCGTAATCAATCACGGTGCCAAGCAGGCGAAATAAATCCAGTGACTTGATATAGAAGCTGTAATCGCCGCCGATTTTTATGGAATCCATAGACGATACGTCCTTGACGACGTCAATCATATACTCACTGCCACCGCAACCCTTGCCGTCCTTGATCCAGAACTGCACACCTTTAACCGGCGCATCATCAGCTTTGACACTGCTAAGCTGCCTGAGAAAATGTTCACGGGCTGTGTCGGTAATAATAATTTCGTTTTGCGTTAATTCCACGATAAAACCTTTACGTTATAAGCCTATTGAGGGGCATCTAGATTATAAGACAGTCCGCAGCCACAGCCACCACCAAGGTTGGGGCCTTCTAGCTTTACTGTTTCGCTAATACCTTCTTCAACTAAATCAAGTGTACCGCCTGCAAAAACCTGCATCATTGTACGGTCTAGAAAGAGCTTCGCTGTATCATTAAGCATGATAAATGAATCTTCTGTATTCGCGCCGCTATCAACAAGTTCAAACTTGAGCTCTTGGCCGCTACAGCCGCCTTTAGTGAAACTCGCGCGAATGCCATCATGTTCAGGCTTCACAGCTTTTAGCCAATGCGCTTTTAATTTTGGCGTTACGACCACATAATCATCATTTAACTTTAACATTTTTTTGCTCCCTATTCCCTAAATAAACTATAACGTTTCCTTATTAAGTAAACATGTTCAGCTGTAGTTTTGCTGTTTCTGCCATAAAGGCTGGATCCCATGTCGGGTCCCATACAATTTCAACATCGACCGCGCCGACTTTATCAATCGGGAACAAGGCAGACTGTACCATACCAGGCATTTCCTGCGCCACGGGGCAAGCCGGTGATGTCAGTGACATTTGCACATAGACATCATACTGCCCATCATCCATTTTGGTGAAGTCGAATTTATAAATCAGACCGAGTTCAAAAATATTTACAGGAATTTCAGGGTCATAGACTTCGCAGATGGCTTTATATACATCCGCCCATAATTCATGCTTTGCATCAAATTCGCAATATGGCGGTATCGCCAACGCATCATACTCATCGCCGCCACCGACTGCATTTTCTACCATTTCTTTATCCGCCACTTGTTTCATTATTGGTAAACCCATAACGTTATCCTACCCTAAAAGTTTATATGCTTTGTGCAAGGCTGCAATAAATTGATCTATATCTGCCTTCGTATTATATAATCCGATTGAGGCTCTGATTGTCCCATCAACACCGAAACGCTCCATTAACGGCATCGCGCAATGATGCCCAGAGCGCACAGAAACGCCGCATTGATCCAATATGGTTGCAATGTCTGACACATGCGCCCAACTGGCTGTAAAGGACAGGATCGGCGCCTTATCCGCGACATCGCCATAGAATGTTAAGCCTTTTATGGCATTAACTTCTTCACGCAAATAACGATATATCGCCATTTCATGGTTTTCAATATTGTCTATGCCGCATCCACGCACGTAATCTATCGCTGCGCCAAGACCTATAGCCTCAATGATTGCAGGCGTCCCCGCCTCAAAACGAGCAGGCGCGGCCTTGTAGGTAATACCATTGGTAAAGCTTACCGTCTCAATCATATCACCGCCACCTTGATATGGCGGCATAGCATTCAGCGTGTCTTCGCGCGCCCACAAAACGCCAATGCCAGACGGCCCATAAAGCTTGTGCCCTGTAAAAACGAAGAAATCAGCCCCCAAAGTGTCAACATCAATCTCTTTATGTACAATTGACTGCGATCCATCGACCAGAATTTGTATATCTGCATTATATGATTTTATAATACGTATAAGCGCGGCTACGTCGTTTATAACGCCTGTAGCATTTGATATATGGGTAAAAGCCACCATTTTTGTTTTTGCGCTTAGCTGCGCTTGAAAGCCATCTATATCCAATGTGCCATCATCGGCAATCGGAGCAACGCGTAGCACTGCGCCTGTCTTTTCGGCGATCATGTGCCACGGCACGATATTCGCGTGATGCTCCATCTCCGTAATTAGAATTTCATCACCATGCGATAAATGCGCTGCGCCCCATGAAGAAGCGACGAGATTAATTGCCTCTGTCGTGTTGCGCGTAAAGATAATTTCGTTATCCGCCTTCGCGCAGATAAAGCTTGCCACACTATGACGCGCTGCCTCGTAAGCCGCTGTGCTTTTCTGCGAAAATTGATATAGACCACGATGAATGTTTGCGTAATGCGTTTCCATTAGCGCACTCATCGCCGAAATCACCGCCGCGGGCTTTTGCGCCGATGCTGCGCTGTCTAAAAAAGCGATCGCCTTGTCAGCATTATCCAATATAGGAAAGTCCGCGCGCCACGAGTTGGCGCTCTCGCTATTGTTGATCTGCAATGGGAAGCCCATGTTTAACCTCTTCTAAGAAAGCATGGACAAGCATCATCCGTGCATCATCAAACGGAACGCCGCGTGAGCGCGCATAGAACAGTGCGCCTTCATCTAAAGCGCCACAAGTTGAGCCATGCGCACACTTCACTTCATCCGCATAAATCTCAAGCTCTGGCTTGGCATGCATTGATGCATAAGGTGATAGCAATATCGCCTTAGAGCTTTGTGAGCCATCCGTAAAGTCTGCGCCTTTTTTGACATAGGCTTTACCTTGGAAAACGCCTGTAGCCTTGCCGCCAAGCACGTTACGAACAATTTGTTCTGATGTGCATGATTTAACATTGTGGTTCACGCAGCTTGTGAAATCAATATGCTGTTCATCGGCCACATTCGCAGATGAACGCACAGAAGCATGCGCGCCCTCGCCGTCCATATCAATTTGATATTGATTGCGGAATATATGTGCGCCTGTATTGGTGGTTAAGCTGTAAAATTCAGCATTTCGTGATAATTTGACATGCGTATTTTGCACATAAGCAGCTTGCAACCCATCATTCTGCGTACGCAAATGCGTCAAATGCGCGCCCTCAGCTAATTCAACTTGCGTGACCCAGTTCTTAAAATAACGTGCATCTGCATTCTCGCTTCTGTGATTTTCCTTCACGACAGCGCGCGCGTTTTTACCTAAACGTATAATAATACGCATGGCGTTATACGCACCTTCTCCATTTATACTTTCAAGACATAACGGCTTATCCAGTTCAACATTCGCTGGAATATCAATTACCCAGCCAATATTACACTGTGCGTCATTAAGATACCAAAATGCGTTGTCGTCTTTTAACTCACCACTTTCGGGTGCGCTTTGCGATAATATACCCTGTACCCAAGGCTCGTTTAGCACCTCACTCATGGGTTTTAAATACGCGATGTCACCACCCCATGTTTCCGCATTAAGAGACTGCGAAAATGAATGTTTTTTTAGCGCGGGATAAAAATTACTATATTTCCAGCGCTCAAGTTTTGGGTACGGCACGCCATAATCTGCAAATAACTGCGCCGAGCTGTTTTGCAGTTTCGCAAGTGTCGGCGGTATATTTGCCGCATTGGCTTTAACGCTAGAAAGCAATGCCGCGAACATATCGGCAGTTTCTGGTTTATAATAAATTGGCTGTTTTATAACTGAATTTGTTGACGCATTCATTTTATGCTGCCTTTTCTGACTTTGCAAATTTCGCATAGCCTTCGTCTTCTAGACGTAGAGCAAGTTCAGCTCCGCCACTTTCTACGATTTTACCATCGGCAAGTACATGTACAACATCAGGCTTAATATAATCAAGCAAGCGCTGATAATGAGTAATAATCAAAAAGCTTCTTGTCCCGTCACGCATGGCGTTAACCCCGTCAGCAACAACGCGCAGCGCATCAATATCCAGGCCTGAATCTGTTTCATCCAAAACGGCAAAGCTTGGCTCAAGCAGTGACATTTGCAGCACTTCATTACGTTTCTTTTCACCGCCAGAGCAGCCTTCATTCACGGCGCGCTTAAGCATATCATCCGCTACACCGAGTTTTTTAGCCAAAGGCTTAATCTTTTTTAGAAAAGCGAGGCTATCAAGCTCATCTTCGCCGCGTAATTTACGCTGCGCATTAATCGCCGTTTTCAAAAATGTATTCATCGGTACGCCTGGAATTTCTAGCGGGTACTGAAAAGCAAGGAACACGCCTGCCGCAGCGCGCTCTTCCGGCTCAAGGTCAAGCAAACTCTGGCCGTTCAATAACGCCTGCCCTGCTGTGACCTCATAGTCAGTGTGCCCAGCAAGCACGCTTGCCAGTGTTGACTTACCTGCGCCGTTCGGGCCCATAATCGCATGAACAGTGCCGGGGGCAATATCTAAAGACAAGCCCTTTAGAATTTCTTTGCCTGCAATCTCGGCATGTAAATCTTTAATTTCAATCATTGTTCACTCAACTTTCTTACAAATACGGTACTTTAAACGCAAATTTATACAGCACCTTGGCCTCATCGCCAAAGAACCTATCCAAAAACTCTAAATTAATCAGAGCGCCCAATATAGGGTCGTAGGTTGCCCCATAAACGCACCCCAATACGCCGCAGCCAATACCTGCCAGCAAACCCATAATGCCCAAGACATATATAGGAGAGGCCATCCCCATTAATATTTTACGGTAGCCGTCATCTTCTGGGTCCGCCTTGAAAAACAAATATGTGAAAAAGACATATAATATCAAGAGCACCAAATATAGTAAGTGGAAAAGTCGCGCCTCAATAGACGTATCGCCAGTAATGGCCACAGCATCCAAATACAGCAATCGCCCGCGCATCACAAATATTGAAAACAATGCGAAAACGCCAAAAAATGTTGCAATGAATATCTTTTTGATCATTTTAAAAACTCCTTAAGCCACATATACGTTAAACGTTTAACCGACACTACCTTCTAAACTTACACCGACCAATTTCTGCGCCTCAACGGCAAACTCCATTGGTAGATTTTGCATCACTTCACGGCAGAAGCCATTTACAATTAATGCGACGGCCTCTTCTTCGTTCAGGCCACGCTGGCGGCAATAAAAAAGCTGTGCGTCAGCAATTTTTGATGTTGTCGCTTCATGTTCCAAAATTGCGCTACTATTTTTACTGTCAATATACGGGATCGTATGCGCGCCGCACTCCTTGCCAATCAGCAAACTGTCACATTGAGTAAAGTTTCGCGCGCCCGTTGCCCCGGGAAGCACTTTAACTTGCCCGCGATATGTTTGGTTTGATCGCCCAGCACTAATCCCCTTAGATATAATACGTGACTTCGTATTTTTACCCATGTGGATCATTTTCGTGCCTGTATCGGCTTGCTGTCTATTGTTCGTGATCGCAACAGAGTAAAATTCCCCAACGCTATCATTGCCCTTTAATATGCAAGACGGATATTTCCACGTTACGGATGAGCCTGTTTCAACCTGCGTCCAACTGATTTTGGAACGATCTCCCGCGCAAATGCCGCGCTTGGTTACATAGTTCAAGATCCCGCCTTTGCCGTCTTCATCGCCAGGGAACCAGTTTTGTACTGTTGAATATTTAATTTCGGCATCTTCTAGGGCGATAAGCTCAACCACTGCCGCATGTAATTGGCGTTCATCACGCGTTGGCGCGGTGCAGCCTTCAAGATACGACACGTATGAGCCTTTATCGGCAATAATTAGCGTGCGCTCAAACTGGCCTGTGTTCATCTCGTTAATGCGGAAATACGTTGAAAGTTCCATCGGGCAGCGCGTATTTGGCGGTATATAGACGAAGCTACCATCCGTAAACACGGCGCTGTTTAAACAGGCATGTTTATTATCGTGAAACGGAACGACGGAGCCCATATATTTTTGTACTAATTCTGGGTGGTCTTTAATCGCTTCTGAAATTGAACAGAAAATAATCCCAACTTCTGCGAGTTTTTCTTTATATGTTGTGCCAACGGACACGGAATCAAAAACAACATCAACAGCAACACCTGCTAATATTTCGCGCTCACGCAATGGAATGCCTAGCTTTTCGTATGTTTCAAGCAGACGCGGGTCAACGTCATCCAACGACTGTGGCGCGTTGGCAACCTTTGGCGCGGCATAATAATGCGCGTCCTGATAATCCAAGTCCGGCGTATCGAGATTAGCCCATTTAGGCTCTGGCATTGTTTTCCAATGCGCAAAAGCACGCAGGCGCCATTCAAGAAGCCATTCAGGGTCTTCTTTTTTCTCCGATATAAAGCGAACAATATCTTCATTCAACCCTTTTGGCGCCATGTCAGATTCAATATCCGTCACAAAACCGGCTGAATACGTCTTCAGCGAATCTACATGTGCTTCTAATTCCGCGTTATCTGGCGATGTGTCGTTCATAGTGTTTCTCTTAACTCAGCTTTACTTAAAAGGCTTGACAATTTAATGGTGTTTAAAGTTTCATACAAGGCCTTGTTCACAGTATTCCAGCAGCCATCCATAGGGCATTTTTCTTTAATGGAACAATGATGGTCGTCGCCTGTCGCGCAGTCTGTTAGGGCGATGCCACCCTCCATAATGTCAATGATCTTTGACAATGCCGTTTCTTCATAGCTACCAATTGAGCGGTAGCCACCATGCGCACCACGCACAGATACAACCAAGCCCCCAGACGAAAGCATCTTCATGACCTTGGCAGCAGTAGGTTCAGGGATAGCTGTCATGGTTGATAATGTCGATGCTGAAAAACAGCGCGTGTTATCTTTGGACAACACGCTTAACAAAATAATGGAATAGTCCGTTAGTTTTGAAAGCTTCAACATACTTATCACGCTTATTTACTACAAAAAAAATGTATTCTTTATGGGGCGAAAAACGGCCTTAAGCCCAATAATTACCTGCACTGAACTATATAGTACTAAATTTGTACCGTTTCAAGTTTTAAATAAACAAATAAAATGCAATCTATAATTAACATAAATTTAAGAGCGTCTGTGTAATATGGGCTTATCAAATTAATACTTAGTTTAGCAAAGAGGAAATAACATGAAACAAGAAGCATTCGCACATATCAGTAAAAACGGCGGTCAGAACCTGAACCATTTCATCATGGCAAGTAATGACGTACGTCCGTTAGGCAACTATGATGTCACAGCAAATAACATTGCACGCGCTCCAGCTACGACAATTAGCCCTACGATGTAATATATACGTCCCATAAGTTTATTAGTGCCGTCTAATAGTTTGTCTTTTCTTAAGTTTTGCATCATTTTTAAGAAAACTTATCATATAAACAAGTTAAGCGGCATCAAACTTAATAAAAACACACAAAACATATTGCATATTATATGGTATAATGATAGCATGTGTATAACTTTTCAAGGAAAGTGAATAAATAATGGAAATACAAACAAACGATAGCACCCCAGTACTTACAACGGCTTGGAAGTTAACTGGCGCAGAAAGTGAACCAATGGGTAAAATCATAGAAGTAAATAAAACAGCACAGCTAGAAGCATCAACTAACGCACAGCTTTTGGAAAAACTTAACCAACGTTTTGGTGAAGTCCCAACAGTTACTGCCCCAAGTGCAGGCGTACATTTAAGCGCATAATACAGAATAACAAACTGCGCTAACGTGCAGTTTTAGCTCGACCATGTCCTATGTGCTGAGCGTCACCTTAAGAAATCACAGTTTATTTATGCCTGCTTTTATTTAGTAGATACAAAGCGTATGTCTTTGTTTTTGTCTAGTGCGTCTTGTAAGTGCCAAGCGTTACGAGCCAAGAATACTGGGTCTTCGTCGTGATCGTACCCTATAGCACTGCCGCTCGCGTCAATAAACGCCTTCAGCTGCTTGTGATCATCACACTCAATCCAGCGCGCCGTATACAGGCTAGTGCTTTCAAACTTTGCAGGAACATTGAATTCCGTTCTGATGCGGTCAATCAGCACGTCAAACTGCAAAGAACCAATAACCCCCACAATATAATATGATTCAATTGCGGATTTAAAGATCCGTGCAGCACCCTCTTCTGCGATCTGCTCAAGCGCTTTTGATAAATGCTTAGCCTTCATCGGGTCTTCAGGCACGCAGCGCTGCATAATTTCAGGCGCGAAACTTGGGATGCCCTTGAAATGCAAATCTTCACCCTCAGTCAGGCCATCACCAATACGTAAGTTGCCGTGGTTTGGAATACCTATGATGTCACCTGCAAAAGCGTTCTCCGCCATCTCCCGGTCTTGCGCAAAAAACATTTGCGGCGAGTGGACGGTTAGATTCTTACCTGAGCGCACATGTTTTAATTTCATCCCGCGCTTAAACTGCCCCGAGCAAATACGTGCAAAAGCCATGCGGTCACGGTGTTTCGGATCCATATTAGCTTGGATTTTAAAGACAAAGGCATTGACCTTTTTCTCTGTTGGGTCAACTTTACGCTCAAGCGTGTCCTGTGGGCGCGGCGGTGGTGCAAATTTCGCAACACCCTCAAGAATTTCACGTACGCCAAAGTTGTTAATAGCCGAACCACAATATACGGGCGTCAAATGCCCCTCTAAGTAACTTTCGTGGTCAAAATCACTATAGACGCCGCGCACCATCGCGACTTCTTCACGCAGCTGCGTGGCTTGAGTTGCGGGTAAAAGCTCGTCAATTTTGGGGTCGTCTAAGCCGTCACAGGTAATCGCGTCACTCACATTATCACCTTTACCACGTGCAAATAATAATAACTGGTCATTGAAAATATCATAACAGCCTTTAAAGTCACGCCCCATGCCAATTGGCCAACTTGCGGGCACAACGCTAAGCTGTAACTTGTCTTCGATCTCATCAAGTAAGTCAAAAAGCTCCTGACCATCACGGTCAAGCTTATTGATGAAGGTGATAATCGGAATATCACGCAGGCGGCAAACCTCAAATAATTTTAATGTCTGTATTTCAATGCCTTTAGCCGCATCAAGAACCATAATTGCACTATCAACAGCCGTTAAAACTCGATATGTGTCCTCTGAGAAATCTTCGTGTCCTGGCGTATCAAGAAGGTTATGCATTATACCGTCATATTCAAACGTCATTACGGATGACGCAACAGAAATCCCGCGTTCTTGCTCCACTTTCATCCAGTCAGAAGTCGCACGTCGGCGGTCACCACGTGCCTTAACCTGACCAGCCATCTGAATAGCGCCGCCAAACAAAAGCAGTTTTTCCGTCAATGTGGTTTTACCCGCATCAGGGTGCGAAATAATCGCATAGGTTCTGCGTGGTTTATGATCTTCTTTGGTCATTATTCATACTCTTGGACATTTATATGTAAGGCTTATACCGCATAGAAGGAAGAATCTCAACCCGTCATGACTCCATGATGAGAAAATCATCAGCATCAAACGGATTTAGAAATTCAGCGAGCTCAAATTCAATCGCCCATAAATCAGGATCCATTGAAATTTCGCTTTTCATATGCGCATCGACCTTAGATTCGACCTCAATATTACCGTCAAAAACTTCGTACCACTTAAGTTCGCCGTCCATATCACGCATCTGGCCGTATAATTTCGCGCCTTTGGCTGCGACATAGCATTTACACAGTATTGCACAGCCATCATTGCCGCCGCGGTTAACAATATAATACGGAACACCTGCAATATTACAACGATGCAAAAGCCCATCAATGATTAATTTAGTTTGTTGACGCTGTGATGTGGAATCCATAATAGCCTGCCTTTTCCGTACAAAGCTACGATTTAAGCTTGCGGCCGTATAGCTCTAAGCGATGGTCGATCAAGTGATAGCCAAGTTCAGCGGCGACCCGTGTTGCTATCTCTTCAACTTCGCTGTTTTCAAACTCAATAACAGCATTATTCTCAGTGTCAATAAGGTGGTAATGGTCGTCAACATTCACGTCATAGCGTGAAAAACTTTCGTTAAAGTCGTGGCGGATCACTAAATTAAGTTCATCCAGCAAATTCATTGTTCTGTAGACTGTAGCAAGGGATATTGACGAGTCTTCTGCTTTCGCACGTTCATAAACCATCTCAACAGATGGATGATCTACAGAGCTTTCTAAAACGCTGATAATGACCTTACGCTGACCTGTCATTTTAAGGCCTGCGGCTATACATCTCTCTTGAAGTGAAGTTGTCATGTTTATATTTCTTTTATTTAAAGCGATTAATATCTTCAGGGTTATGCAATACGCGTTGCGACGGGATGTGTAAAGTAACAATTGTCCCCATGCCTTCGTCAGAGCGCAGGAACAATTCACCGCCATGCAGCTCCATCATCGCCTTAGCGAGGGGTAAACCAAGGCCTGTACCTTGTTGGTTTTTGGCAGATAGAGTTGAATCCTTGACTTGACCAAACGGCTTAAGCGCTTCTTGTACCTTGTCTTTAGGGATACCAAAACCGTCATCAGAAACGGTAATAGTCATTTCACCATCTTTACCGAGATCGATTTTAACAAAGATATGCCCGCCACGTTCACAGAATTTAAGCGAGTTACTAACCAGGTTAATCAGAACCTGACGGATAAGGCGGCTATCAACGTAAACTCTTGGTAGGTCGGCGACGACCTCTTCTTCTAATTCAATGCCGCTGCTAAATGCCCGCGATGCCATCATCCGCATGACAGATTCCAGCAGCTTGGATAAATCCACAGGCTCTTCATCAAGCTCTAACCTACCGGCCTCAATTTTTGACATATCAAGAACTTCGTTGATGATTTCAAGAAGATGACGCGCGCTCAAAAGCACATCACCCATATATTCCTTGTATTTTTCATTTGCAAGCGAGCCAAAAGTTTCATTGAGCATAAGCTCTGAGAAACCAATAATCGCATTGAGTGGCGTTCTCAGCTCATGCGACATATTTGCCAAGAATGATGATTTCGCATGATTTGCTGTATCTGCTTGTTCTTTTGCGACTTGCAGCGACACTTCCATTTGCTTACGCATGGTGATGTCCATCAAGTTTGTTACCTGAAAACGACGGCGCTGCGAAAGCTCTAACGTCGCCGTGGTAAAGATAACATTGGCGATCGTACCGTCTTTACGGATAAGCTTCATCTCACCGCTTGAGCGCTCACCTGAGACAATATAATCCTCATGGTTATCACGTGCGAGTTTGCGCTCATCAGGGGTGAGCAGCATTGCGAAGTCATAACCAATAATGTCGTCACGTTTCCAGCCGTAATTACGAACAAAACTGTCATTGACGCGGACAATACGTCCATTATGGTCGGTCACAACAATACCAATCTCACTGACATCAAATATTGATGTCAAAAGACTGATCGCATCATCACGCTCACGCTGTAATATTGATTCATCCGACGCATCTGGCTGCGCCATAACGTCAAGTATCGTCACATTGCCATGTTCATCAAGCAGAGGGTTGATCCAAAAGCCGTGAACACGAATGCTGCCCGGCAGATTTGGCAGCGCCTGTATGGTCACTGGAACTTTTTGGCCTGAACATACTTCAAAAGACTGGTTAAAGTGGCGTGCGTTTTCACTATCCATGAAATCTTCAACAGACTTGCCTAAAATAGCTTCACTGCCGCGGTCAAAATACTCTAACGCGCGATTGTTGATCTCTATAACTTTATATTCATCATCAACAACCGAGACCAAAAATCTTGGAACCGGCATCGTATCAAATAGCTGTTTATGATCTATCCTAGATAATGACATATATTTAGCGCTTATTCCGTCCCAAAACTACGATCGCCAGCATCCCCTAGACCAGGGACAATATAGGCGTTCTCATTTAATTTTTCATCCAGAGCGCCACTAAAAATTTTGACATCTGGATAGGTTTTATAAAGATGCTGCACACCTTCAGGGGCAGCAAGCAAAACCAAGAAAGAAACGCGCGACATGTCTGCGTCTTTTTTCTTAATCATATCCAGCGCAAGCTGCGCTGAGTTTCCTGTTGCAAGCATAGGGTCAACCAGAATGACGTCCCTATTCTTTAAATCAGGAAGCTTATTTAAATACTCAACAGCCTCAAGCGTATTATGGTCACGATACATTCCGACATGCGCCACTGTAGATTCCGGCAAGAGCTCCTCTAGGCCGTCAGCCATAGCAAGCCCAGCACGTAGTATAGGCACAATCACAGGGAAATCCTGCGCCAAAAAAGGCGCGTCATATTGCTGCACTGGCGTAACAATTTTTTTTGCTGTCTGCTGCAGATTTGCAGTCACTCCATAACACATCATTTGAGCAATATGGCGAACATTTTCACGGAACAAACGCTTATCTGCGCCCACGTCTCGAATTTGTGATAAGCGGTGATTAATGACAGGGTTATTGGCCAACCAAAGATTTTCGTGTTTTTCATGCTTATGCATCTTTATTCTCCTGTAAGAAAATCTCTAATGGACTGACTTCTTGATGTATGACCGAGCTAGGGTCATCCAACTCTAACCTTTCGACCTCATGGCGCATCTGCTTAAGCAAGCCTTCAAACTCGTCACCTGGCACAGGCTCAGACGCACAGAACAGCGCTTTACTCGACGCCATATCAAGAATCTCTTCTAAACGTTTGTAAAAACGTATGCCGCCATCATTATCTGTCTCCTTAAGCATCACTGCAAATTCGGTATCGGATAACACATAAGCCTCATCAAACACACGCATACATTTTTTTATCGCAGCCGACGTCGCGAAAAAGTCTTGTGTGCTGCGTCCTTGTACGACATTTTCATCAAATGACTTTAAAGTCACTAGCCCTAAAACGAAACTAGAACCGTGCCGCGAGCGGCGTTCCAGCTCAACATCGAAATCTTTCACAAGCTGTGAGTGCGCATTTAATCCTGAGCGTATGATAAGGCTCTCTTGATCCAAGTCATGGCCGTGGTGGCGCTGTATAAGTTGGTCGCAGATACGTTCAATAGATTTATTCAGTCGGTCTAGCATTTCCTGCACAGGCGCCACGTCAGTTTTTGGCGCCTGAATGAACTCATTCGCATGAGTTATAACAGATTCCACGCTGACAATTAGATCATCATAGTAATTTTGTTGGTCCGATGACGAGGCAGAGCTGTTCTGCAACCAATCAAGCAAAATATAAGGCGGTTTAACACTGTCATCACCAGCTAGGTAAGCCTGAAACACAAGGGTGTACCAGTCTAATAGCTTTTTAATAATCAAAGCTACGTGATCAGGGCTGGTCTTATACTCGCTCATGCGCGCCTCAATTTATGCTTAAATCAACAGCCGACAAAGAACTTGTCACTGTGGGTATTTAAAATAACACAGCAACGCTCCCTTTAATAGACCTAAGATAGCTTCTGCTTTAGAAGCTCATTTACCATTTGTGGGTTCGCCTTGCCTTGGCTAACCTTCATCACCTGACCAACAAAGAAGCCAAATAATTTATCCTTACCAGACCTATACTGCTCAACCTTGTCCATATTATCGGCGATAACCTTGTCAATAAGCGCTTCAATTGCGCCCGTATCGGTGACTTGCTTTAAGCCTTTTTCTTCAACAATAACTTCAGGGTCCTTACTTGTTTCGTACATTTCAGCAAAAACATCTTTTGCAATACGCCCTGAAATGGTGTCATCAGAGATCAAACCAACAAGCTTACCCAGATTTTCAGAAGATATTGGCGAGTCTTCAATTTGCTTGCCATCTTTGTTAAGAATACCTAGAAGCTCATTAATAACCCAGTTCGCAGCTAACTTTGCATCGCGGTCATTGGCCACGGTTTCATAGTAATCAGCCCGCACGCGCGTGGATATAAGGACGCTGGCGTCATATGCGCCAAGGCCATAACTATCCATGAAACGGTGCTTCTTCTCATCAGGCAACTCAGGCAACGTTTTCTTAATGTCATCGACAAAGTCCTGTTCAATAACACATGGCAACAAGTCAGGGTCTGGAAAATAACGGTAATCATGCGCGTCTTCTTTAGAGCGCATTGAGCGCGTTTCATTGAGAACGGGATCCCAAAGGCGGGTTTCTTGGTCCACCTCTTTGCCATCTTCCAAAAGTTCAATTTGGCGGCGCGCTTCATAGTCAATACAGCCTTGCGCCGCCTTGATGGAGTTAACGTTTTTAATTTCACAGCGCGTACCGAGCTCCTTGTCGCCGACTTTACGCACGGATACATTAACGTCTGCACGCATTGAGCCTTCATCCATATTGCCATCACACGTCCCTAAGTAACGCAGGATCATACGCATTTTGTTCAAATATGCACCAACCTCGATGCCATCGCTCAAATCTGGCTCAGAAACAATTTCCATCAACGTATTACCACAGCGGTTCAAATCAACATAAGATTTGGTCGGGTGTTGGTCGTGAATCGATTTACCGGCGTCTTGTTCCAAATGCAAACGCGTAATGCCAATAATCTTGACTTCGCCATTGGGCAAATCAATTTCGATTTCGCCCTCACCAACAATCGGGTGCAAGAACTGAGAGATCTGGTAACCTTGCGGTAAGTCCGGGTAAAAATAATTTTTACGCTCAAACACAGAATATAGATTGATTTTGGCGTTTAGGCCAAGGCCAGTTCTCACCGCTTGCTCCACGCTTTTTTCATTCAGAACGGGCAGCATACCAGGCATTGCTGCGTCAACAAGTGATACCTGCTGATTAGGTGCGGCGCCGAAATCAGTCGCAGCCCCAGAAAATAATTTAGAATTTGTAATTGCCTGCGCATGGATCTCTAATCCAATTACCATTTCCCAATCACCAGTTTCGCCTCTAAGTATTTGAGCCATATTCTTTCCTTAAACGTCTTTTGAAATATTGTGTTTTTTAATTTTGATTAAACTTAAGCCTAGCGCCATTCCATATAGACCGGCTGAACACAAGCATGCATACCTGTTTTCACATAGTTTCTATATGCAGGTGAAGTGATGAACGATTCCACAGGCCTTAACTCTGTATTACGCTCCATTCCCGTGAAATGCGCAATCATATCCCGCGAACCACGGTCACGCATCATACGTGACGCGATATCTGCTGCGCAGGAACAATATGCAGGAAAACTTCTGATACGATGATCATGTGCGCGCTCTTCCAAACACGTTATATAACCAAGCGTACGTACAGGGTTTTCCAAACATGGAGAGACAACGCCCTCTACATATTTAATAAGCGACATATCGTAATAACGATCCGCTTTTTTTCTAACATCGAGTACTGCAGCAAGCTCGCCGTTTGTCATGATCTGCGTTACTGAGACTGATGCACAGGTACAAAAATCATCGCGGGTCGATGGCGTAAAGCCAATAGGTAAATGTCCGCTACAGTTTTGGTAGAAGCGCTTTGCCCCCGCTGCGTCGACCATCTCGTCAGGCGCATTGTCACCAACGGCGCCACGGATATCAAGACCGCTCGCCTTAACTTGCGCCTGTGCCTGCCCTAGGGGCGTAACCAGCAGCGCCGCAGAGACAAAAAAGACAGCTAAAACAAATATAAGATTAGAAAACTTCATTATCACGCTGCCTTATTCGTTAAAAATTGTCGCTTAGTTGCAAAGGACGCTGTTCTTTCAATAAAGCGACATGCTCTTAACACTGTTGCCTCATCAAACGCACGTCCAATGACCTGCAAACCCAAAGGTAGACCACGAGAATCCACACCAGCAGGCACGGACATTGCAGGTAGACCTGCCATATTCACAGTCACTGTGAATATGTCGTTTAAATACATCTTGATCGGGTCATCTTCATTCTCACCAATCGCGAATGCTGATGACGGCGTTGCTGGCGTTAAAATAACATCAACCTGTTCATAAGCCTTCGTAAAGTCTTCTTGGATAAGGCGGCGTACTTTTTGTGCCTGTAAATAATACGCATCATAATAACCAGCAGAAAGAACGTAAGCGCCAACCATGATACGGCGCTTCACTTCGTCACCAAAGCCTTCGGCGCGTGTCTTTTGATATGTTTCCGCAAGGTCTTTACCGTCAACGCGGAGGCCGTAACGTACACCATCATAACGTGACAGGTTCGACGATGCTTCAGCCGGTGCAATAATATAATAAGCTGGCAATGCATATTTTGTGTGCGGCAGGGAAATATCAATAATCTCAGCGCCTTCAGCACGCATCCACTCAATGCCCTGTTCCCACAATGCATTAATTTCAGCAGGTGTTTCTTCTAGGCGGTATTCTTTAGGGATACCAACCTTCAAGCCTTTAACGCCTTGATCAATCATCGACGCGAAATCTGGCACTTCAATGTCTACAGAAGTGCTGTCTTTAGGGTCAAAACCCGACATTGACGTTAACATATGCGCGCAATCTTCAACGCTACGACCAAATGGGCCGGCTTGGTCCAATGATGAAGCAAAAGCAACGACGCCCCAACGTGAACACCGTCCATAAGTTGGGTGAATACCTGCAATGCCGCAGAAAGCCGCAGGTTGACGAATTGAACCGCCCGTATCAGTGCCTGTTGTCAGCATAGCAATATTCGCAGCTACAGCGGCCGCAGAGCCACCTGATGAACCACCTGGCACCAAATCAGCATCGCTATCATTCGCCTTCCACGGATTAACCACATTACCGAAGTACGACGTTGTATTTGATGACCCCATTGCGAATTCATCCAAATTCGTTTTGCCAAGCATCACTGCGCCATCAGCAAACAGCTTTGTTGTCACTGTAGACTCATATTGTGGGACAAACCCCTCAAGAATTTTTGAGCCCGCTGTTGTTTGCACGCCTTCTGTACAGAACAAATCTTTCACGCCCATCGGAATGCCGTCTAACGGTCTTTGATCCCCCGAAGCATAACGTGCATCGCTTTCTGCCGCTTGCTTTAAAGCAATTTCTGGTGTTTCAACGATATATGCGTTTAGGTGACGCGCTTTTTCCATGGCGTTAATATGGGCCTGCGTTAACTCAACAGCAGAAAAATCTTTATTTTTCATACCGGTTAAAGCTTCACTCACACTCAATGCAGTTAAGTCTGTCATCTGTCTATCTTTCGTATATCTAGTCTATATAACTGTAAATTTATTCAATGATTTTACTGACAACAAAGAAACCTTCTTTGCTCTCTGGTGCATTTTTCAGCACTTTGTCAGGGATGCCGCCATCGTTGACAACGTCAGCACGCAACCTTAGCACAGTTTCGTTAACGCTACGTAGCGGCTCTACACCTGTTGTGTCGACTTCAGAAAGCTGCTCAACGAAACCAATGATGCCTTCCATTTTTGACTTCACGGCGTCAATTTCGTTTTCTTTTAATTCTATTTGCGCCAATCGTGCGGCTTTGATTACTGTATTCTTATCCATTACAGGCCTATGATCTTCTCTTCAAAGTTTCTCTATTTATTAACAGCTTACTTAATTATAAATTGCTTACTGGGGAAATATATAATAAGCAGATACAGAAATACAAGGAAAAGCACGATAAGGCAAGCATGGAAATAGAAGATCTCGCGCATAAACTACAGAAAACTGACAAGGTTTTGGGGTTGGACCCTGGGAAAAAGACCATTGGCATCGCCTTAGCATCTGTCATGCTTGGCGTTGCGACGCCCATCGAGACCATAAAGCGCACTAAATTCAGCAAAGACGTCATTCGCCTGCAGCAGATCATTAACGAGCTTGAAGCCAAAGCCCTTATTATCGGCCTACCTCTAAATATGGACGGCAGCGAAGGCAGGCGCGCACAGTCTGTTCAAGATTTAGGCCAGAATATAAAGCAACATATTCCCAATATTGAAATCGCCTATTGGGATGAGCGGCTATCAAGCCACCACATGGATAGTTTCTTGATTGAAAAAGTCGATTTGTCTCGTAAAAAACGTGCAAGCGTTATTGATAAACTTGCGGCGCAGCATATCCTGCAAGGTGCAATAGACCGCATTCGCACCGTAAAGGGCTTAGATTAAAGAACTTGCCCATTACACGGAAAAATAGAGTTAATAATAAACACAGTTTGTGAAAATCTAAATTTACGAAAATACCAACTTCGCATTTAGTAATTTTTCTTAGCTGCAGCGCATTATTCCCTTGACAGAACACAGCCAAACCCTTTATACACGCTAATTCGTATGAAATCGCACCAAAGTGGCTATGCCTGCCACGATGGGCGTACAAAAGCAAAAAGCTTTATTTAACGATTTAATTGAGAGAAAAGGCAAAAACTATGTATGCAGTTATAAAAACTGGTGGAAAACAGTATAAAGTCCAAAAGGATGATGTCATCCGCGTTGAAAAACTAGAAGTAGAAGCCGGTACAAACATTACACTTGAAGAAGTGCTAATGCTTAATGACGGTAAAAAATCTACCGTAGGTGCTCCTTTAATTGATGGCGCAACAGTCACAGCAGAAGTATTAGAGCAAACACGCGCTGATAAAGTCATTATCTTTAAAAAGAAACGTCGTCAAAACTACCGTCGTAAGAAGGGCCATCGCCAACACCTTACAGTTTTACGCATTAAAGATATTAAAGCGGCTTAATTTAACTTAGCCGATATTACGAAATTATAGAAAGATTAAAGGAGACACGTCATGGCACATAAGAAAGCTGGTGGTAGTTCTAAGAACGGAAGAGATTCAGCAGGTCGTAGACTTGGTGTAAAACGGTATGGCGGCGAAGTTGTATTAGCGGGCAACATCATTGTACGTCAGCGTGGTACTAAGTACCTCCCAGGTAAAAACGTTGGCCTTGGTAAAGATCACACAATTTTTGCTTTGATTGACGGTCAGGTTTCATTTTCACGTGCCAAAGGCAACCGCCCTGTCGTGAATATTCTTCCTGCAAACGATGCGGCAGCCCCTGCGAAAGCAGCTGAGTAACCACGCGCACAATATAAAGATTTATAAAGAAGAGGCTTATCTCTAGCCTCTTCTTTTCTATTTCAGGATAAATAAGTTATGAAGTTTCTCGATCAAGCCAAAATATATGTAAAAAGCGGCAATGGCGGCCCTGGCTGTATGTCATTCCACCGCGAAAAATACGTTGAATATGGTGGCCCTGATGGCGGTAATGGTGGCAAAGGCGGCGACGTCTACATTCATGCCGTGAGCAACCTAAACACACTTATTGATTTCCGTTACACGCAGCATTTCAAAGCCGAAAATGGCCATAACGGCCAAGGCCGTAACAAGTCTGGCCGCGGCGGTGAAGATATCACCGTTAATGTTCCTATTGGTACACAGATCATTGATGAAGATAAAGAAACCGTCCTGCTTGATATGGTCAATGACGGTGACACTGTCTTGTTCATGCGCGGTGGCGATGGCGGCTTTGGTAACGCACATTATAAAAGCTCAACCAACCAAGCTCCCCGCAAAACGACATCGGGCTGGCCTGGTGAAGAACGCGATTTATGGTTGCGCTTGAAGTTAATCGCAGATGTCGGCCTTATCGGTATGCCCAATGCAGGCAAATCGACATTTCTATCCGCCTGCTCGCGCGCAAACCCTAAAATTGCCGATTACCCCTTTACAACGCTACACCCAAATTTGGGTGTTGTCCGCCGTCACGGCCAAGAATTCATTCTAGCGGACATTCCCGGTTTGATTGAAGGCGCACATGAAGGGCTTGGCCTAGGCCACCGCTTCCTTGGTCACGTTGAACGTTCTGCGATTTTACTGCACATGATCGACATTACGCAAGATGACCCCGCGAAGGCATATAAAACTATTCGCGAGGAGTTAAAGTCCTACGGCGGCGAAATCTCGACAAAACGTGAAATTGTTGCATTGAATAAATCAGACGCGCTTGGGGATGAACTCTCGGCATATCAAGCCGAGGAGTTTGAGGCCGCAACAGGCATTAAACCTTATGTTATGTCTGCGGTTGCTGGCCTTGGCCTTGACCCCGTTCTTAATGAGCTTGGCGATGCCGTACGCGCACGCATTCAGGCTGATAAAGAAGCACAGCTCGCCTAACGCGCACCATATAAAACAACGTCTCCATGCCACTTATCCCAAAGCCTTGGTCTTTGCGGATCGTTCTTTAATGCTATCTTAATTAAATTCTATATAATAGGAGATGTAAGAGTCTCTTTTATTTTTAAATAGCAAGGTCACAACAACATGCCCAAAGACAGTCTAGACAAAGCTTTACATGAAGATCATTTCAAAGTGCCGCTGAAATATCAGCCAGATCACATTGATGTCGACATCAGAATTCATGATACAGACAATGTAGACGTTGAAACGCGCTATCATTATAAAGACGCTTTCCCTGCCGAAGCTAAACCTGCTTATATTGAGCTAGATTTTGAAGACATTAAGCTCTCCGCAGATGAGCGCCAAAATGGCGCGTCACCAACGACATTACTGAGCCTAGAGATTGACGGCACGGCCTTAATTGAGGGACAAGATTACAGCTACATTGGCGCAAAGCATAAAATTCACCTTAATATTCCCAATGGCAAAAGCGACTTTATATTAAGCGCAAAAACCAATGTAGACCCTGAAAATAACACCACCGGCGTTGGCCTTTACATGAGCGATGGCAACATCTTTTTTAAAGGCGAGACTATGAATTTTAGAAAAGTATCGCCGATACAGGACCGCACTGATGTGCTCTCAACATATAAAGTGACATTACGCAGCAATCCAAACGCTGAAAAGCTAAGCAATTACAACCAGCTGCTATCAAACGGCCTGCTTACTGACGAAGGCATTGACGCAGATGGCTACACTTACACTGAATACAAAGATAACGCCCCGAAACCTTGCTATTTAATGGGCGTACAGGCGGGTGAATTTGCCAGCGCAGAATACGACCACACCTTCAGCAATGGCCATAAAGTTCAAATCTTCACTCACGCGCCATTAAAAGACAAAGACAAAGACCAATATGTAGTTGAAGGCATCAAACGCGGCATGGAGTATTTAGATAAAGAGTTTGGCCTTATCTATGATAAGCCTGAATATCACATAACATCCCTCACCACCTTTAATGCGGGTGCGACTGAAACGAAGACAATGCCGATGTTCTCCGCTAGCTATTTCACAACAGACAAAGACTTTGTCTATAACGCTAATTTGCTTGATACAATGGCAGTGGTTATTCATGAGTACATTCATGAATTTATCGGCAACACATTCTATATCAACAATTGGCTAGAGCTTGGCTCGAAAGAAGGCCAGACAGTCTTCTTAGAGCAGCTTGCAACAGCCGCGATGCTCGCCGATGCTGATGTTGTCCGCATGGGGGACATGAACGGCATGGTGAACAGCCAGTTCGCCAAAGAGGACGACCAAAAGCTCCCCCCTATTCCGAAGTCACTAAACTCAGAGCGTGACCATTATTCATCAACCACATATAGCAAAGGCGCAGAATGCTTCCGCATGATGCACACGCTTATGGGGCACGATAATTACACCAAACTTGTGAAAGAATATGTTGATAACCATTATACGCAAAATGGCGGCATTGATGACTTCCTCGCCCTAGCTGAGCAGCATCATAACTTTGATTACACAGGTAAATTCTCACGTTGGTTTAAACAAGCTGGGCGCGCCACAGTCACAAGCCAAGGCCACTATAAACCCGATAGCCAAGAATTTGTGGTCAGCCTACAGCAAAGCTTCAAAGATGACACAAACAAACCATTACCTATCCCATTAAATATGGCGTTATGCATTGATGGCGCAATGGAACAGGAGCAGATTTTTGTCTTCGACCAAGAAAACGACGCCATCGTTTTTAAGAACGTCACGAAACAGCCTGATGCCTATAGCATAAACCGTGGATTCTCTGCGCCGATTGAAGTCAATCACGACCAAGACTCAGGACAGGCGTTAAAGCTACTCGCCGCTGAAAGTGACGGCGTGACGCAGCTACAAATCATTCAGGACATCCACAATAAAGAGATTTTAAAGCGCTATCAGGCACTCAAAACCGGACAGACGGTGCCTGCTATACCAAATAGCCTTTCATCCGCCTTACAAACGCTCGTCACGCGCAATGATATTGCGCCAGACGTACTGGCCAAACTTTTGACCCCTGCGCCCTGTGGCGGCTTGCGCGCAAAAATAACCAATACCGAGCCACTAACACTATTCAAGGCACGAGAAAGCTACCTTAATGATATTTCAAGCGCGCTTTACAGCGAAATGGATGCGAAATATTCTGATTTAAGAGCTGCGTTATCAGGCCCTTACAAAGAAGAAAAGGCATTGCAGCAAAACCGTACGCTGGCCTCAACACTTATCAGGTTTACTAGCCGCGCGAATAACACCGCTGAACAGCAAAAGATTATGGACCTCTACAATACTGCCAATTGCGGCCATGACCGCCTCGTTGCCGCAAGCCTTATTAGCGCATTAAGAAGCACAAACCCACAAGAAGCAGCATCATTAGAGGCTGACTTCCTTACTTATATGTCCGCAGATACAAATGGGACATTAAAAGCCATGGATATTCTGGTCGGCGAAACAGTCAGCGACCCACAAGCCCTATTGCATCGCGTGTTAAATGACACGAAATACAGTTATGATTGGGGCATCCCACACCACGGTAAAATGGTTAGTTTACATTTTGCTGCGAATTACGAGAATTTTCACAAAGCTGACGGTTCCGGTTATGAAGCTATTGCTGATATGGCTATCGCGGCAGGAAAAATCAACCCAGAAGTCGCCGCTGCCGTGGGTGGCCACCTGACATCGCTAAATAATTTCGATGCAACCACAGCAGCCAAGATGCACAAAGCATTAGAGCGCATTAACAGCACGCCAAGTATGCCGCTACAGCTACGCAAGGCTGTTGAAGACGCAATGGATGAATATAGTAAAAAAAACGGAGCGCAATGCAGCGGAAAAGCTAATCCGAACTGTAATCCGTAAGCGTTTTCTGGTATAGAATCATATTAACGACTTCCACTTCAATCTACGTGAGGATCTCATGCGCACAGACCTGCCCCAAACAATCTATTTAAAAGACTATCAACAGCCTGCTTTCTTCGCAAAGCATTGTGATTTAACATTCAAAATTCATGATGGACATACGGTTGTAAGGTCAGAAACGCAATATGAGAAAAATGACAGCGTCAAGAGCTGCATATTAAGCTTGAACGGTGAGCATCAAGAGCTTGTTTCAATTGAATTAGATGGCGTTACATTAGGTGAATCCGCCTACGAGATTACAGATACGGAGCTGAACTTAACCGTTGAAAAACAAAGCTTTAAACTGACGATCGAAACTAAAATATCACCTGAGACCAACACCGCATTGGAAGGCCTATATAAATCAGGCGACACGTACTGTACGCAGTGCGAGGCTGAGGGCTTTAGACGCATTACCTATTACCAAGATCGCCCCGATAATATGGCGACCTTCACCACACGGATCGAAGCAGATAAAAGCAAGTATCCTATTTTGCTATCAAACGGCAATTTAACCGATTCTGGCGAACTTGAAAATGGTCGTCATTTTACAGTGTGGGATGACCCGTGGAAAAAGCCTTGCTACCTTTTCGCGCTCGTCGTCGGAAACTTGAAACATATCGAGGATAAATTCACGACCGCATCAGGTCGCGAAGTCACACTGCGAATTTATGTACGTGATGGTGACCAAGGCCAGTGTTCACACGCAATGGAGAGCTTGAAACATTCCATGAAATGGGATGAAGATAAATACGGGCGTGAATACGACCTCGATTTATTCAACATTGTAGCGGTTAGCGACTTTAATATGGGCGCGATGGAGAATAAATCTCTTAACGTCTTCAATACAGCGCTTGTTCTTGCACACGAGGAAACCGCGACAGATGGTGACTTTCAGCGCGTTGAAGGCGTTGTCGCCCATGAATATTTCCACAACTGGACAGGTAACCGCATTACATGCCGTGATTGGTTTCAACTTTCACTAAAAGAAGGCCTCACAGTCTTTAGAGACCAAGAATTTAGTGCCGACATGAATTCCGCGCCAGTGCAGCGTATTGATGACGTTATTCACCTGCGCGAATTCCAGTTCTCAGAGGATTCAAGCCCACTTGCACACCCTATTCGCCCTGATAACTATATTGAAATCAATAATTTCTATACCATGACCGTCTATGAAAAAGGCGCTGAAATTATTCGCATGTTCTATAATTTACTAGGCCCTAAAACATATCGCAAAGCGACTGATTTATACTTTGAACGCCATGACGGACAGGCTGTGACCTGTGAAGACTGGGCAAAGTGCATGGAAGACGCTTCCGGCCTTGACCTGACGCAGTTTAAGCTCTGGTACACACAGGCCGGTACACCAGAAGTTACGATGCGAACAGTTTATGACGAAGCCGCACAGCGCATGACCTTGGAATTCACGCAGAAGATTCCTGACACCACAGGCCAGAGCGACAAAGCTCCGATGCATATCCCGATACGCATGGCGTTGATAGCCGCTAATGGCAGCGAACTTGCCCTAAATAGCGATGGCGACAAAGAAACCGTCCTACATTTAAAAGCAGCAAAGCAAAGCTTTACGTTTGAGAACATCAGCTCAAAAGCTGTGCCTTCAGTATTGCGCGGCTTTTCTGCCCCTGTGAAGCTTAGCGCCGATCTGAGTGATCAAGACCTACAATTCCTGATGGTGCATGACCAAGACGGGTTCAATAAATGGGAAGCCGGACAGAAATTGGCCATGCGTCAAATTATCGCGCATTACAATAACGATGAGCACAGCACAGATTTTGCTTTTATTGACAGCATCAAAACGCTTGCTGAAAAAGCCTTTGATACTGACACTGACCATGCATTGCTTGCGCGCGCACTTAGCCTGCCAAGCATGGGCGACTTAATGCAGCACCTTGAGGATCTTGACCCTGTGCGCTTACACGGCGCATGCGAAACAGTCCAAAGCGATCTTTCTGCGGCATGCCATGATGTTATGCTTAGAGTATATGACGCATTTAAGGTTCAGGCTGATGGTTTAAAATTCCATGAAGCCGCAGGCCGCCGCGCCCTTAAAAACGCTGCCCTGCAATATTTATGCGGCCACAAAGACGCTGACCGTAACGCACATGAACTTGCCAATGCGCAATATGAAAGGGCAGCAAATATGACAGACCGTATGGCTGCCTTAAGCAATCTGGTCGACACACAAAGCGCCCATAGAGACTTATGCCTTGCAGATTTTCATCAGCGCTTCAAGGAGCATGAACTTGTCGTAAACAAGTGGTTTGGTCTGCAAGCTGGCGCCGTACGCCCAAGCATTATTGAAGACGTACAGGAGCTTTCTGCGCATCCAGACTTTAACTGGAAAAATCCAAACCGCGTCAGGTCCCTTTTTGCGGCCTTCGCAATGCGCAACCCTGCTGCATTTCACAAAGCGGATGGTAGCGGTTATGATTTTCTGACAGACGCCATTATTAAGCTAAACGATATTAACCCACAAATCGCGGCGCGGCTTTTAACTCCGATGCGTGAATGGAAACGTTTTGATGCTATACGACAAGATAAAATTAAAGCCTGCTTAGAGCGCATTCTCGCGACTAAAGACCTTTCTAAGGATGTCTTTGAAATCGCAAGTAAAAGCTTAAAAGGTTAAGCTATATGTCGGGGCGCATTGTTTGTATTGGAGACTCCATTACCGAAGGCATAGGTGACGAAGACGCGCATGGCTGGGTCGGGCGTGTTGGTCAGCTTTTAGCTCACGAGGCCGCAAGTAAGCAGGCAGAACCGTGGCGGATGATAAACCTTGGCGTTGCAGGCGATACAAGCATCGACATTAAGCACCGCCTATGCAGCGAAGTCTTTTACCGCACGCCGCAATTATTGATTATTGCCGCAGGCATTAATGATACAGCTTATAAAATATGGCCTGATAAGCGCGGCCACAAAATCGACCTCCATATGGCGCGCTTTACATGGAAAGAAAGCTTTAGCATTCTCAAAGGCGCAGCGTACCCCATTATATTAGTTGGCCCCACCCCAGTAAACGAAAGTAAACTGCCTGGTGTATGGAGACCTTTTGATGATCGCGACAAAGGCACAGACCTCCACAACGCAGATATTATAGCCTATAATGAGATGCTCAAAAGCGAAGCCGCGCTTGCTGGACATGGCTTCGTTGATATGTTTAGCGCCCTTGAACATAATAAATTCATTGCGACCCTTGCAGATGGACTGCACCCCAATAATAAGGGGTATGACATGATGGCTGAGATAATGAGCACCTATTTGCGCCAGATGGATTTACAGCAATACGCTCTATAGATAATTTTAGCCATAATCAACAGACACATCAAAGAGAAAAAAAGAGCCGGCAAATGCGGCTCTTTTCTAACATAATTCATATAGCGAGATATTACTCTCCGGCAGAATCGCTTGGCTTGCGCACTGTACGTCTACGGCGTTTAATTTCCATCTTTGGCCCTGTGTTTTCAGGTGGAGCACTAATTGGCGCTGATGGCTCTTGCATATTGTTACCGTCACCACCATTTGCTACGCCGCCTTTGCGGCGTGCTGATCTGTGCGGTGGTACAGGTATTGGTTTTTGTGTCATCTGGTCGCGTTCGCTTGTCGCAATTTCAATTTCTAAACGTGCAGAAACTTTGCGAAGCTCATGAACTGCTTCTTGAAGACCGCCACGAAGTTCTGCGTCGTTTTTCTTTTCTTTCCATACGCAATACGCTTCCACACATTTTTCTGAAGTGTCCTTTAGACGTGTTTCAATTTCATCCATGTTTTATACCTTTTTGATTTTTGAAATTATAATGCCAAGATAACACTTTACTGCGTAAATCCTAACAAAAATAAAATATATAGCTACTCATTACCGAATATTGTGTTTAATTGCTGCGACACACGAATAAACGTTGTGCGTTTTGACAATTCTTTTAACTGACGCGCGCCAACATAAGTGCAGGCTGAACGGACGCCACCAAGAATATTCTGCAGCGTTTCACCCTGTACATCACCGCGATAAGGCACCTTAACGGTCTTGCCTTCACTCGCACGGTAATTCGCAACGCCACCTGCATGCTTATTCATCGCAGTGTCAGAACTCATGCCGTAAAACTGAACGTATTTCTTACCGTCAATCTCAACAACTTCTAATTCTGATTGATCGTGTCCGGCAAGCATACCGCCAAGCATCAAGAAATCAGCGCCAGCGCCAAACGCCTTTGCCAGATCACCAGGGACCGTGCAGCCGCCATCGCCGCAGACAAGGCCTGAGAGGCCGTGCGCTGCATCAGCACACTCAATAATCGCAGAAAGCTGCGGATAGCCTACGCCGGTCATTTTGCGAGTCGTGCACACCGAACCTGGACCAATGCCAACTTTAACAATGTCAGCGCCGCTAAGAATAAGCTCCTCAGTCATTTCACCCGTCACAACGTTACCAGCCATAATTGTTAGGTCAGGATACGCATCGCGTGCTCTGCGCACAAAATTCGTGAACATTTCGCTGTAGCCATTAGCAACATCAATGCAGACTTTATCAATTTTACCCGGCGCCTCTTTCATTACAGCATCAAGCTTTTCTTTATCACGCTCTGCCACGCCAATCGAATACCACATATTAGAAGCCGCAGGGTCGTTGTTTAAAAACTCAACAAGCTGATCTTTTGAATAATGCTTTGTGATTGCCACAGAAAGGCCGTTGCCATCATTGTGAAATGCGCGCGCCATTTCAAAAGTACCGACGCCGTCCATATTTGCAGAGACGATCGGCACACCATCAAATTCACGACCTGACCATTTAAATGTAAACTTACGACGAATGTCGACTTCTTTACGACTGCCAAGCGTTGAACGCTTTGGGCGGATTAGTACATCTTTAAAGTCTAACTTGATATCTTCTTCAATACGCATTTTTTATACCCTCTTTACCGATATATTATTTACATTACTGAGCGGTCCAGCCGCCATCTATAGTTAATTCAGAGCCTGTGATCTGCGCCGCATCGCCTGAACATAAAAATGAAACAATCGACCCTATTTGTTCGGGCTTAGCGAATTCGCCAGAAGGCTGTTTTTCGGCCAGAAGTGCATTTTTTGCATCTTCCCAAGAAAGCCCGTCTTTATCCGCACGCAAATCAACCTGCTTTTCGACCAAGGGGGTTAAAACCCACCCCGGACATATAGAATTACAAGTAATGTTTTCCTGTGCCGTTTCAAGCGCAACAACCTTACTTAAGCCAACTAAGCCATGTTTCGCTGCAACATAAGCAGATTTGTTCACAGATGCAACCTTTCCATGCACAGAAGCAATATTTATTATTCTGCCCCAGTCATTTTTACGCATATAAGGCAGAGCGCGCTTAATGATATAGAACGGCGCCGAGAGCATTAAGTCTTGAATTAATTGCCATTTTTCAGCAGGAAAGCTTTCAATTGGCGCGACATGCTGAATGCCTGCATTATTGACAATTATATCAAAGCCGTTGCAAAGCATCTCCGCCTTTTCAAACAAATCACGAACACCTTGCTCTGATGACAAGTCAGCAGGCACGTAATACGCTTTAACTTTATAATGCGCTTCTATCTCAGCGCGGATAGCCTCGACTTCCTTCGCGTCACCAAAGCCATTAAGAACAACTGAGGCCCCCTTTGATGCCAGCTGCTTTGCAATACCAAGCCCGATGCCGCTTGTTGAACCTGTGATTAATGCTGTTTTATTATTAAGTGTCATCTGTGGTTACCTTATTTAAAGAAAGCATCCGCAGCACTGCTTGCCGCTTGCTTCTTTGTTATTTCGACCTCAACACGCGCAATTTCTTCATTTAGCGCGACAATATATTCACGTAAATCAGTAACTGAGATATCTACCAAATTAGCGGGAAAATCTTGTACTGTTTTTTTTACGACAGGATCATCTTCAAACATTACGGCCTCCATTAAAACGACCTTTAATTTACTGCCTTTCCGGTTAATTTTCAATGCACATGAAATAATTCTTTTCTTGACCTGCGCGCCAAAAACAGTGTAAATTTTCTAAATTCCCAATATGGCCGTTTAAGATTGGCCTGCCAGCCCCGCCTGATAAGCAGCTTGGCAAAGGAATAGATTATGCCTTTCACTATGATGTGAGGCCAATGTAACACTTATTAGATACAGGAAAACTGTTATGAGCCATCAAGTTGATCTAGACACTCCGTTAATGCCAAAAGCCAAAGCTGTATGGTTGATTGAAAACACTGCGTTGTCATTCGGACAAATCGGGGCGTTCTGCGGTATGCACTCAGTAGAAATACAGGCGCTTGCGGATGAAGATATTGGCCGTGGCATGGTTGGCCGTAGCCCTATTGATGATGGCGAGCTCACGCAAGAGGAAATTGACCGCTGCCAAGGCGATGTCGACGCTGAACTTCGTATTAACCGTAGAGCAAACTCAAGCCTGCGTAGCCGTTCAAAAGGCCCGCGTTATACACCTGTTGCAAAACGTGGTGACAAACCGAACGCAATTGCATTCTTAATCAAGCACAACACAGAGCTAACAGACGCACAAATTTGTAAGCTTGTCGGCACAACTAAGCCAACAATTAAATCTATTCGTGAAAAGACACATGCCAGCATGTCTACTTTGAAACCAAATAGCCCTGCTGACCTTGGCCTTTGTACATATGTTGAGCTTGAAGAAGCAATCAACAAGGCTCTTATTGCCAAGGGTATTGACCCAGCAAAACGCAAGCAAGAACAAGACGCAGAAAAAGCCGCCGCACTTAGCGAAGAGACACCATCAAATCAACACAGCTCAGGCTTTGATTTCTCTGCATTTATGAGCACTAGCGCATCTTCAAACCAAGATTCATAAGCGTTCACTTTACAAGCATACAAAAAAGGCATCGAGAATATCGATGCCTTTTTATTTATATCCCTAATGACAAACCTGCCGCGTTAAACGCTACAAAGCTCTAATAATTCATCATTTATATTCAATTTTTTGGCCTTTAATCGGTGTAATGTTATTTCATCTGGCGATGGGCGCTTTTCCTCATCTGTAATTTTACTATCCAAGCGCTGTTTACGCTGCTTTAAAGAGTTAATACGGTTTTCTTCAGACATAGTTTCTCCTGCTGTTTAAAGTTGATTACTGATAAACATCAACGGCCGATAGCGCCTCAAACCTACACATCCATACAATGCGGATCGGCATAAACGCCATCATCTTATCATCTAGTATTTCATGATTTTTATTAACACGGCGTTAACAGCGCGGCACTCTTAGAGAATAATAAACAGAAAAAATTATATCTATACTATTCCGCAAGCAATCGTGTTTTACGCAGCTGACCTGATCGCTCCAAAATTGGATAAGACACAGAGGTGATAAGGCTTTGAATTCGCACTAAATCACGAATGATATCCGTGTGCATAGAGCTTGTCGACAAGGTTTCAGGTACGCCATCAGCAATACGGCGTAGATGCCTTTCTGAAGATTCCTGCTCACCTTTTTTAAAGTCGCCTTTAACAACGAATAGTCGGCGCGCAAGCTCTGGATCTTCTGTAATAAACACGTTGCGCGAAAGCTTCAGGCTATCTAACGTCGTTTCAAAGAACATACGAATGTCTTTAAAACCTTCGTCAGAGAAGACTTTCTTTTTATCCATTTTTTTACGTGCCATGTGAATGAGGCTACGGTCAACGATATCACCGGCATGCTCAATACTCGTTGCATAGGACATGATAAGCAGATGACGCTCAGCATCCGCACCATCAACGCCCGCCGCCCCTACACGCGCTAAATAAGTCTTAATCGACTTATAAAGCTCATCAATAAAATCATCCATTTCACGGACGCGACCTAGTATCTCCACATTATTCGTTCTAAATAATTGATAAACACAATAAAGTAGCTCTTCGAGTTTATCAGTCATACGTAAGACTTCGCGCGAGGCATTCGACAGCGCAACTGTAGGAATCTCAAGGTCATTATTATCAAGATATAGCGGCGCTCCCGCAGCGGGTTCTGGCACGCGCGTTTTACCAAATTTCTCAACCACACCAGACAACTGACGGCAAAACGGCAAAAAGAGTATCCCGAGAACAATATTAAACGTCATATGGAACGAGACAATAATTTGCGGATACAGCATGTCCACATGATCAAAAATCTTTGGAATAAACGGCATGGCAAGCATCGCTACGATGACACCGAACACCCTGACGAACAAATTAGCCAAAGGCAACCTGAAGCTGTTTTCTTTATCTTTTAATGTCGCAAACAACGCAGGGAAAACGCCGCCAATATTCGCGCCCAGTACCATAGCCAAACCTAATTCGAGCGGCAACGGCAATGCCGCTATTAACAACACCATGGCAAGTGAAGAGTGGAACATCCACGTAATAAAACCAGCAATAATAATCGGAAAAATATGATCCTCGGCGAGCGGCTTTAGCATCAGGGGAAAGAGCTCTGATTCCTGTAGCGGCGCAGATGTTAGCTTAACCAGTTTCAAGGCCATTAGCATCAAACCAAGACCGATAAGAACGTGACCAATATGCTTTAGCTGCGCCTTTTTATCTTTTAGCTGATAAACAATATAACCAATAACCAAAAGAAGCGAAGCTAACCATGAAAGGTCAAACGTCAAGACTTGCGCGACAATTGTTGTACCTGTATCAGCCCCTAGAATAACGGCAATCGCCGCCGGCAAGGTAATGAGCCCACTTGAAAGAAACGAGCTCACAATAAGAGTTGTCGCGGTGGAGCTTTGCAGCACAAGCGTAAACATCAACCCTGCAAAAAAAGACTTCAAACGATTTGATGTAGAATAAGATAAGAAATCGCGTAGCTTTGCGCCAAAAGCACGCATCATGCCGTTGCGGACCATTTGAAGCCCCCAAAGTAACATGGCAACGCCACCAAAGATGTTAATTAGAATAAGTGTTGGCACTTACAGCAAACCTTTTAGAATTTTAGTGCGTCAAACGCAGTAATTATATTAGGCTTGTAGCATAGAGTGTGTCTTAGATCTGGTCAAGCGAGATCCGTAAAAATTCATATAAAACGAAGTCTAGGCTTAGTTTTTATAAACAAACGCCAACTCTTTAGATTGTACAGTAGCGACATCAACGTTTTTTACGCCCGCTGTAGACGCACAAAAATCATCGAAAGACTTTTGTGCACGCCTATACGCCACGGGTTCAACATCCTGTATCCCTGCGCAGCCTTTAACGGCACGCATGATGTCTACTTTATCGTCACTATTTAATAGCGCCGCATAGATGAATTTACGTTTTGCAGGCCGTACGATTTGATCATAGCCTTTATCGAGCGCGTCACGCCCTGCTTGCGCGGCCTTCGCTGCGCCATCAAAAGCTTTATATTCTCCGCGATACATATAATGGGGAAAAACACCCATGAGAAGTACGTAAGCTAGAGCGCCATTAACTGTCGCCGGCCATTCGTCACAAAGCCCCTCAAGACCAAGGTCATAGGCAAGGCTAAAGCGCTCTTTAATTTCAAAATCAAAAGCAGGGTTAACAACGTCCCATTGCTTAGGGCTTATTTCTTCAAACCAAAACTTTAATATCGACTGAGCTGTATCTTGCATTTATACCTTGATAACTTTTATGTAACAACGAATCACTATTGACAGTATGAATCAAAACGAATCGCTTGCCTAGTCTTAATTTACAGAGTCACAAAAACCCTTCGGGCTAAGCCACTACTCTTTTTTCGCAGAGCCCGCCTCTGAAAACGGTTTTTCTTGTGGTGCAGCAGGTTCATTTTTATTTGGCTCACCCTTCGGTGCATTTTCAGGGCGTCCACTTTGGGGGGTCGCTTTCGCATCCTTTTTTTGCGCCACTTCGCCCAAATACAGCTCCAAAGCGATATCAGCAGCCTTCTCCGCGCGCAGCGCAATAATAGACAGCACGAACGCCGGCATGAACGGCAGTAGAATTATTGCGATCGTTTCAAATGAAAAGATACTCATAGCTTCCCGCCCGTCCATATGGGCGCTATAAAGCATCAAAAATGTGATGAATCCAGCAATGAAAAACACATAAGAGAAAACCCTATACATTTTAAACTTGATAATGCCCTCGCGGACTTTAACGTCTTTTATATAAAAAAATTTAGTGCTCATATCATCAAAAAATTAGAGTTATAGTGAAATAAATAAATAAATAAATAAACTGTACCGTTTAGTTATAATAACAAAAAAAACCTAACAAACAGTTGCTAGGTTTTTTTTTATTTCAAACTAAAATCTACAGGCTTAATTAGCCTTAGTGTAGATCGCTCCAAATCTTACGCTTCACGCCATACATGACAAAGCCAAAGACAATGAGGAAGATAATAACTTTAACGCCCATACGCTTGCGCACTTCTAATTCAGGCTCAGCCGCCCAGTTTAGGAAATGCGACACATCAGACGCATATTGGTCAACCGTTGTTGGCGTGCCGTCTTCATATTCGACTTGGTCATCCATTAACGGTGTTGGCATCGCGATAACGCCGCCAGACATATATTTATTGTAATACTGACCTGGCATTAAATGAACATGCGCTGGCGCATCTTCGTAACCGGTGAGGATAGCATGTAAATAGTCGGCGCCGCCGACACGTGCTTTGGTTATCAGAGATAGATCAGGTGGAAACGCGCCGTTATTTGCGTATTTTGCCGCTGCGTCATTTGCAAATGGGCTTGGGAACATATCTGATGGGCGCGCTGCGCGTTCAAACATTTCACCTTCGTCATCGGGGCCATCCATGACTGTATATTCGGCCGCGATAGCTTTGATTTGCCCCTCATCATAACCAAGAGCCTCCAAATTACGGAAGGCCACACGTTTCATTGAGTGACAAGATGCACAGACTGATTTGAAGACCAAGAAGCCACGCTGCATAGCGGCTTTATCATATGTACCAAACGGCCCAGAAAAGCTCCACTCCATTTTTGGTGGTTTCTCAGCATCGCTTGATGCATGCGCAATGTTAACAGAGCCAAGCATTGCAAAAGCAACGAATAAAACTGAGACAATAGATTTTTTCATTTTATTTTCCTTTTACTCAAACTGGTCTATTTGCTATCAGCCGCTTTCGCAGCCTTTTTATCAAGCACAGCCTGATGAATAGACTCCGGAATTGGCAATGCAACTTCTTTACGTGACAAATAAGGCAGCAACACGATGAAGAACAAGAAGTAATAAACAGTAAATAGCTGCGCGAGCATTGTATTATCTAGCTTTAGCACCATCGGCGCCTTTACTTCTTCCGCATGCGCACCAACCTCTTTAGCATGCGATACCGCGCCATGAGCGTCATCAGTGGCGCAAGCCTCGGCTGAGCCAATACATGTCTGCCAATACACACGGTCAGCAGGCTGAGAGCCTGCATAACCAAGCACAAACACACCGAACACAAATAGCAAGAGTAGCTTTTTAAATTGTGGTCGGTAACGCGCAGAGCGTACTGGGTGCGTATCAAGCCATGGCATGATCAGCAGCATCACAATAGCACCAAACATCGCAATAACGCCGCCAAGCTTTGCTTCGATGAAGACGATATCCGTAAACGGAATGCCGATATCAAACGTAATCGCACGCAAAATCGCATAGAACGGTAGGAAATACCATTCAGGGACAATATGGGCCGGCGTTACGAGCGGGTTCGCAGGAATGTAGTTATCTGGGTGCCCCAATGCATTTGGCAAGAAGAAAACAAAGGCGGCATAAATCGTAACAAACACGACCAAGCCAAATGTATCTTTCATTGTGTAATATGGGTGGAAAGGTAATGTGTCTTGCTTACCCTTTGCTTCAACGCCTGAAGGGTTGTTTGACCCCGTAACGTGCAGCGCCCATATATGTAAGAATACAACGGCACAAATAACAAACGGCAGTAAGTAATGCAGCGCAAAGAAACGCTTCAACGTTGGGTTATCGACAGAGAAACCGCCCCAAAGCAATGTCACAATATCGTCACCGACAAGTGGAATAGCTGAGAACAGGTTCGTAATAACCGTCGCGCCCCAATAAGACATCTGCCCCCAAGGAAGCACATAGCCCATAAAGGCTGTCGCCATCATAAGAAGGAAGATCACAACACCGAGGATCCAAAGCAATTCACGTGGTTGTTTATATGAACCGTAATACATACCGCGGAAAATATGCGTATACACCGCAATAAAGAAGAATGACGCACCGTTCATGTGGATATAACGGATTAGCCAACCATAATTCACATCACGCATGATACGTTCTGTTGCATCAAAAGCGAGCGCCGTATCTGCCGTGTACTGCATGGCAAGCGTAATACCCGTCACAATCATTGTGATAAGCATGAACATAGCAATTGCACCAAAATTCCAAAAATAATTGAAGTTTTTCGGTGTCGGGAATACGCCGTATTCCTTTTGCATCATTGTAAACACAGGCAGACGGCTATCAATCCATTCTACCGCTGGGTTTTTAAATTTCTCACGCTGTCCGCCAGCCATCTTTAGTCTCCTGATTTATAAACGCCAAATCTTGCCTGCTTTATCGAAGCGGCAAGATTGCCAATTAACCTATTCTTACTGTTGTATCACTTAAAAATTCATATTCTGGAACCGCAAGGTTTTTAGGCGCAGGGCCCTTACGAATACGGCCAGATGTATCATAATGTGAGCCATGGCATGGGCAGAACCAGCCGCCAAACTCGCCTTTTGATTCTGTTGCTTTTTGCCCAAGTGGGACGCAGCCCAAATGTGTACAAACCCCAACCATAACAAGCCATTCAGGCTTTTGCGCACGGTCTTTATCATCTTGCTTATCACGTAAGGCTGACATATCCACCGCACGGGCATCTTCAATTTCAGCGGCTGTACGGTGGCGGATAAATACCGGCTTACCGCGCCACATTACTGTAATGGACTGCCCCTTTTCAATTGGTGACAAATCAACCTCAGTTGATGACATCGCCAATGTATCCGCTGCGGGATTAAGGGAGCTGACAAAAGGCCAAACAACCGCGGCTGTACCAACGGCGCCAAAAGCAGCGCCTGCCAGATTAAGGAACTCGCGACGTGCTGGTTCCTGTGAAGATTTCGTTTTCGCTGTATCTGCGGACATATTTTAAGTACCTGCTCGTAAATAATCATATGAATTGTGTTCATTAAGTCTAAATAGAATCTAGACGAACACCATTTCGGAAGCTAGTCTAGGCCATTCAAACCTTGCCGACAAGAACATAAACTATATTATCAATATGTTCTAATAGACAATTATCAAGTAAGCGAATAAAACAGAAAGCCGTGATAAAAACAATGAAAAAACAATTGCGTATCGCATTTTATCAACCAGACATTCCACAAAACCTCGGCGCGATGATGCGTTTAGCCGTGTGTTTAGACGTCGGGATAGACGTTATCATGCCTTGCGGCTTCCCGTGGGATGATAAAAAAATCCGGCGCGCTGGTATGGATTATATTGACCATTGTCAATTACAGAAGCACGATAATTGGGACAAATTCAAATCATACTATGCAGATCGACGCATTGTGTTAATGACAACCAAGGCCGAAGGCAGCTTTTACGATTTCGCATTTGAAGATGGTGACATTTTATTAGCAGGCTCAGAAAGCTCTGGCGTTCCTGAGCATGTGCATAATGATTGCACAGAGCGCCTGACCATCAAAATGGCGCATAACCAGCGTTCATTAAACGTAGTCAACGCGACATCAATGATTATCGGCGAAGCCATTCGCCAAACGAAGTAAGACTATCTAGCGGCAAAGGAGCCGAGCCGATGCAAGACAAAAAACAGCAAACCGCGAACTGGTTTCAGGAATTACGCGACCAAATCTGCGCCGAGTTTGAGCGCATTGAAGATGAAGACACAAACAATTCAGCCCCCGCGGGCCGCTTTGAGCGTAAAAATTGGCAGCGCACAGATGAGCATAGCCCAGATGGCAACACGGATGGCGGCGGCGGTGAGATATCGTTGATGTATGGTCGCGTTTTTGAGAAAGTTGGCGTGAATATCTCAACCGTGCACGGGCATTTTTCGCAGGAGTTTAGAAAACAAATTCCCGGCGGCGAAGAAAGCGGCGGAAAATTTTGGGCGGCGGGCGTTTCCCTTGTCGCACATATGAAGAACCCGCATGTCCCTGCAGTGCATATGAACACGCGAATGATTGTGACATCGAAAAACTGGTTTGGCGGCGGTATGGACTTAACCCCCGCTCTGCCCATTGAAAAAGACAGTGCAGATTTCCACAATGCCAATAAGGCTTGCTGTGAGCGCCACTCAGATGTTGTAGATTATCAGGAATTGAAGGATTGGTGCGCAAAGTATTTCTACCTTCCTCACCGCAACGAAGAACGTGGCATTGGCGGCATATTCTATGATCAGTTAAATACAGGTGACTGGGATAAAGACTTCACTTTCACCCAAGATGTTGGCAAAACTTTCCTTGATGTCTTTCCAGAAATTGTCCGCCGCAATATGTTTATGCCTTGGAGTGACGCTGATCACGCTACCCTGCTAGAGAAGCGCGGGCGCTATGTTGAATTTAACTTACTACATGATCGCGGCACAAAATTCGGCCTAATGACCGGCGGTAATACAGAAGGCATTTTAATGTCTATGCCGCCCGAGGCCACATGGCTAAAAAAGCCTGATGACATGGGCTCTATATCCTCCCCCTTTTTAAAGGAGGATTAATCAGCAAGCAAGCCAGAGTTATGAAAAACTCTTGATGTAGATACATGCTTTATGCTAAATAAAGACAAAAGCAATAAAAGTTTAGAGCAATTTTTTAACTCGGCTACGAGCCATCTTGACCAAGATACTCTTACAAATCCTCTACCAGAAGACCTTAAAACAGCCGATTCTGTAGCGCAGCTCGAAGCCGCTGGCGCCCCGAAATTAGCCGCTTTGTGTAAAGCAACGCTGTAATTACAGACCAAACCAATAGATAATTAACAACACTGAGCCGCGGCTGAAATATTTTTAGCGCGGCTTAGTTTTTCTAAGATCTTTGGTGTATTATTATAAGTAGGCTAGCCCTACCTACGGCTAATTTTAGTAGGCGCCATCACAAAGGAAGGTAACTTTTGATCCAATCAACACTAGACCTTGTTTTTCCTGGGTTGGGATCATATTCTTTTTCATGATCAATAAGGGTCGACGTAACCGAGACAAAATCACTCTTAAGGCTCTTATCCGTCATTTTTGGGTAATTCTCAGCAACAGCGGAAAGATCGTGCAGAACCAATGGTAACCAGGCTTGCACTTCTCTTTTACGACCCCATCCCTGCAATTCCTCTACTCGGACGATATAATCCTTTGCGTAATCAATGGCTCTCTCTACCTTCGTATCTGTGAAATCTTTATCGCTCATAATACCCCCCCCCCCTATATCCCATCTTCTTTGATTAGATTAGAGAATAAGCTTTAATATTTAGTGAAGTCTTTATGCTGCAGTGTCTGAGCTTTGTGCCGTTAATCGTGCAAAAATCTCTGGCGCGATATAACGAATAGAATCATCGCGTGCGCCCATAATTAGAATATGGTCACCTGCATCGGCCTCAGCCAGCATCGCATCGACCAAAGCGGCACGATCAGCAAATACGCTGACGCTACCTAATGCTGAGGCTTTAATGCCGTCAGCCAAGTCTTGTGATGTGATATCACGATCAACGGTGCCGCCAGCATAATATATATCCTGTAAAAACAGCTTATCTTGCGCACGAAGATTCTTAATGAAGGCTTCTATATAACCCTGTTTCATTAATTTAGTTGGGGTGAAGCCATGCGGCTGGTAATAAACCAGCACCCGCCCTGCGTGCTGCGTGACGCAACTTAACGCTGCATCGATTTTATCAGGGTTATGGGCGTAATCATCGAGAACTGTGACGCCTGCAACTTTCCCGACAAGTTCTAAACGGGATCGCACGCCTGAAAAACCTGATATAGCCTTGATACAGTCAAAGACATCTGCGCCAAGCTCGTCCATAATCGCAAAAGCTGCCACTAAATTTTGTATATTATGACGACCCAGTAGCGGGCTATGCACTTCATAAGCATCGCCGCCAACAATTAAGTCAAACTGTGCGCCGTTTGCGTTTAACATGATATTCTTGGCCTGAAAACGCGCATCAGCATGATCATCAAGGCTGTAACCCACCATATTCGCCTTACTGTAATCAAGCGCCATAACATGGGCATCATCACAGTTTACAATGGTCGTTTTCTTCGTTTGATCAACAAGCTGCTGAAACAGCGGAATAAGCTCCGCAATTGGTTTATGGTCTAAGGTTATGTTATGGACGAGGCTGATAGAAGGCTCATACAGCACAACCGAGCCATCACTTTCGCAGGCCTCTGCGATAAACACATCACTCGCGGCACAGCGCGCATTGCCAAATGGTGAACAGGCATCATCATGCGCTTTATCAAAATCAGGCATGACCGCGCCGTTTATTATGGTTGGGTCTAAATCACAGGCACGTGCAAGAAAGCCCGTAATTGCAGTGACTGTTGATTTACCGCTTGTTCCCGCGATAGCGACGCTTTTGGCTTTATTGTTCAAAAGCTGCGCGAGTAATTCTGCGCGTTTTTGAATTTTTGTGCCCGTTTTTAAGGCGGCGGCAATATCAGGGATTTTTTCCTCTACAGCGCTAGACGCAACCACGACATCAATTTCTCCGCGCGCAATCATCGCGCCGTCTTGAGGCAGCATCATCACGCCCATATCTTTGATACTTTGATATTTATCAGGGAATAGCCCTTGGTCATAGGAGCGATCAGAACCATAGACATCATGTCCCGCGACCTTTAATGACCATGCAAGAGCACTAAGGCCTATCCCACCAACGCCAGAGAGTAGATACTTCATTATTCAGCAGCTTCCTCTTCCCCATTTGCGGGTGGGGTTATTTTAAATTCGATAACGTCATGCGCCCCAAGCACAGCATCAACCTTCGCGCCATCTCCAATTTTACCCTCTAGGATCAATTCAGCGAGTTTGTTTTGGAGCATGGTTTGAATAACGCGCTTTAATGGGCGCGCGCCATATGCAGGGTCATAACCCTTATCACCCAAAAGCTGTTTGGTCTCATCACTAACGCTTAGTTCAATGCGGCGATCAGCCAGCAAATCACGCAGATATTGAAGCTGAATATCAATGATGCCTGAAATTTGTTCGCGTCCTAATCTGCGGAACAGCAAAATTTCATCTAAGCGGTTCAAGAACTCAGGCCTAAAGGCGGCGCGCACTGAATTCATCACGTTTTCACGCGCGTCTTCAACATCCTGCCCCTCTTTCAAGGCAATCAAATGCTCTGCACCAAGGTTTGATGTCATGATCAGCACCGTGTTGCTGAAGTCGACTGTACGCCCCTGCCCGTCAGTTAAGCGCCCATCATCAAGGACTTGCAGCAAAATGTTAAACACATCAGGATGCGCCTTTTCGACTTCGTCAAACAGCACGACCTGATAAGGGCGGCGGCGAACGGCTTCAGTAAGTGCCCCGCCTTCTTCATAACCAACATAGCCCGGAGGCGCACCGACCATGCGTGAAACGGAATGCTTCTCCATATATTCGGACATATCAAGGCGCACCATAGCGCTATCATCATCAAACAGGAAATCGGCCAATGATTTGGTGAGCTCCGTTTTACCAACGCCCGTTGGGCCCAAAAACAAGAATGAGCCAATGGGACGTCGCGTGTCTTGCAGTCCTGCGCGTGAGCGGCGTACGGCGTTTGACACGGCGGTAACGGCTTCGTCCTGCCCCACAACACGCTGCTTGATCGAGTCTTCCATCGACAGGAGTTTCTCACGCTCGCCCTCAAGCATTTTATCAATCGGGATGCCTGTCCATTTACTAATCACGGCGGCAATGTGTTCGCTATCGACCTCTTCCTCAATCATCTTGCCATCGCCTATTTCTGATGCTTCGGCGATTTTTTCTTCTAATTCAGGAATCATTGAATATTTGATCTCACCAGCGCGTGACCAGTCACCTGCACGTTCGGCTTGTTCCAATTCGGTGCGGGCGCGGTCTAAATCTTCTGACAGACGCTGCGTCGCGTTGAGGTCAGCTTTTTCAGATGCCCATTTTTCATTCATCTCGTTAGATTTAGCCTCTAACTCCGCAAGTTCAGTTTCTAACGTTTTGAGACGGTCTTTTGATGACTGATCTTTTTCTTTCTTCAGCGCTTCACGCTCGATTTTCATTTGAATAACTTTGCGGTCAAGCTCGTCTAACTCTTCTGGCTTGCTATCGACAATCATTCTTAGGCGCGATGATGCCTCATCAATCAAATCAATCGCTTTATCTGGCAGGAATCGGTCAGTAATGTAGCGGTTTGACAACGTTGCCGCCGAAACAAGCGCGTTATCCATGATACGTACGCCATGATGCGCTTCGTATTTTTCCTTTAGGCCACGCAATATAGATATTGTCTCTTCAACCGTTGGCTCAGACACGAAAATAGGTTGAAAACGGCGAGCTAACGCAGCGTCTTTTTCGATATGTTTACGGTATTCGTCCAAAGTCGTTGCGCCAACCATGTGCAGTTCGCCGCGCGCCAAAGCAGGTTTTAACATGTTGGAGGCATCCATTGCGCCATCAGCCTTACCCGCGCCAATCAAAGTATGCAGCTCATCCAAGAAAACGATGATTTCACCAGACGCTGCGGCGATCTCTTCAAGTACCGCTTTAAGACGCTCTTCAAACTCACCGCGATATTTTGCACCCGCGACCATTGCGCCTAAATCAAGCGACATTAACGTGCAGTATTTTAAGCTTTCTGGTACGTCACCTTTAACAATACGCTGCGCCAAGCCTTCGATAATCGCCGTTTTACCAACGCCTGGCTCACCAATAAGCACTGGGTTGTTTTTAGTGCGGCGCGACAAGACTTGCACCGTGCGACGGATTTCTTCTTCGCGGCCAATTACAGGGTCAAGCTTACCGCTGCGGGCAACTTCGGTTAAATCACGAGCATACTTAGAAAGCGCATCAAAATTATCTTCCGCATTGGCGCTATCTGCTGTTTTCCCCTTACGCATATCATTGACGGCTTGATTTAGCGTGGCATCCGTCAGGTTAGAATCTGTCATGATTTCCGATATATGTGTCGCCTTAGCAATCATCATACACTGCAAAATACGTTCAGACGTTACAAACTTGTCACCCGATTTTTCACTTAATTTCACAGCCTTATCAAGGATCTTTACCAGATCGGTTGAAAGCCTAAGTCCCCCTGCACCTGGGCCAGATACAGCAGGAAGCCTTGAAAGCGCTTGGTTTACTTTCGTTTGCATCTTGTTGATATCACCGCCGCTAGCAGCCAGTAATTTGGCAACGCCGCCTGTATCATCATCAAGCATAACCCTCAACATATGTTCAGGCTCTAAGGACTGATGATCTGAGCGCATCGCCAAAGTTTGTGCGGCCTGCATAAATGTGCGGCATTTTTCTGTAAACTTTTCAAAATCCATATTTGCTCCTGATGACTCACTTTTTATAATGTTAAAGTCTGTATATAATAATAATAGACCTTACGCCGTTAATTTCAAATGCCATTGCTCAAAGTCAAATTTTATACAGACAAAAAAAAGAGAGCCCAAGGGCTCTCTTTCTGTCAGACGGTAACTCGAATTCATAAACGTACATACATACATTTATTCATGGTGTTTACATGAATTTTATTTAAGCAGGCTCAACTTCCATTGATTTTGCTGTCGTGATAACGGCTTCCTTGCCGATAAGACTTGCTGGAAGACCTAAGTCATCTTCAACAGGCTTGACCTTATTGCCAAAATTATCATCTGTATCACTATCTGAAACATTACTTACTGGGTGAACCACAACTTTGCGTGGACCGTTTATCAGCTCATCATCCCAATCATTTACAATACGTTGATAATGCTCAGCGTGTTGTAAAAAGTTCTGCGCAGCGACAATATCGCCTGCTGCATTGGCATCCCTTGCTAGCGTCGCGTATTTTTCAACGATCTGCGTTGCTGTACCTCTGATACGTACGTCAGGACCATTGCTGTCATATACGCGTGACTTGTTATTTGTGTTATTCCTGCGTCCGCCACGAGAGCGCGTACGTCTTTGAGTACCATTTTTCATTTTTTTAGTTACCTAGTTATATTTTATAAACACCACTTATGTACGTACATCATACATAATTAATTGGATTCGTGTAAAAACATGTTTTGTACTTATTCACAGAATCCCTGAACAATTTACATAGGAGTCCGTTTTCGAAAATACAGATTTGATTAGAAAATTCCTAAAAACCTCTTTTCGACAAGCCAAAAAACTTACATATGCTTTGAACAATCTCAATGTATCGCGGCAGCTGATTTTGGATCAACCACGCAAGTTCATTTTTTTTTATTTATCCCCACAGCTGAACACGCCGCCACGGGCGTGTCCACCAAGGTCATATATGATTCTTTCTAGAGTCGCTCCAGAGTTTTCACCGATTCTGGTAATTGCCTCAATCTGGTCATAGCCACACTCCAGAAAAAGATGCCCATTTGTGCGCAAATTCTTTTTTAAAGATATAAAGATTTTTTTATATGGGTCTAAACCATCATTGCCACCATCTAACGCCAGAATCGGATCATAATTTTTTACTGATTCTGAAAGATTCGCAATATCAGCGGATGGAATATAGGGAGGATTCGTCACGATCACGTCTGCCACACTCTGGTTCAGCGCGGAAACATAGTCCCCTTGAACGAAAGTCACACGATCAGACAGCTCAAGGCGCTGCGCATTCTCGTGCGCAATTTGCAGCGCTGACCATGAATAATCGACCGCCACCCCCACAGCATTTGGAATCTCTGCGAGTAACGTCAGGATAATACAGCCCGTCCCTGTGCCTATATCGACAACCCGCAAAGGCCCCTCCCCATATTGCGATTCATTTGCCTTATGCCACGTCAAAATGGCATCAATGATTGATTCTGTATCAGGGCGCGGGTCAAGCACATCTGTACTGACTTTAAATTCACGCCCCCAAAACTCTTTAACGCCATATATTTTCGCAATCGGCTCTCCTGCAATACGGCGTGCCACATCCTCAGCAATTAAAGTTAACTGATCTTGCTGTATCACCGTTTCTGGCGCAGTGAGGATATCGAGATAGGATTTATCAGCGCGGCATTCCAATATTATGCGTGCATCAAGCTCAGCTGTATCCACGCCGACACCATCAGCAAGCGCCATGCGCATCCCTTTATATAAAGCGCCAAGATCAGCAGGAAGTTTAGCCATCTAATTCAGCCAGCTTACTTGCTTGGTCTTCCGTAATAAGGGGGTGAATAATATCATTCAGTGAACTCCCCGTAAGAACCTCGTCCAGCTTATAAAGCGTAAGGTTTATACGGTGGTCCGTCACACGGCTTTGGGGGAAATTATATGTCCTGATACGCTCAGAGCGATCACCAGAGCCAACTTGTGACTTACGATCACTTGAACGCTCAGCATCTAGGCGTTGACGTTCAGCATCATAAATTCTGGTTTTTAGAATCTTAAGCGCTTTGGCTTTGTTTTTATGTTGTGATTTTTCATCTTGAATTGCCACAACAATGCCTGTTGGGAGGTGCGTAATACGCACGGCGCTATCCGTCGTGTTCACGCTCTGACCGCCACAGCCTTGAGAGCGATAGACATCAATACGCAAGTCATTGTCACTAACTTCAATATCAACATCTTCCGCCTCGGGCAGCACAGCGACAGTTGCTGCCGAAGTATGGATACGCCCGCCCGATTCTGTTTTTGGTACGCGCTGCACACGGTGTACGCCTGATTCAAATTTCAAATTCGCGAACACGTTTTTGCCGCTTATCTCCGCGATAACCTCTTTAAAGCCACCAACATCACTTTCTGATGCCTCCATCACCTCAATGCGCCAACCCTGCGCCGCGGCGTAGCCCTTATACATTGTTAGTAAATCGCCCGCAAAAAGCGCTGCTTCATCACCGCCAGTACCAGCACGGATCTCTAAAATGGCATTACGTGCATCCGCTTCATCCCTAGGAATAAGCGCGAACCTTATTTGTTGTTCGAGCTCTGGAATACGCTTATCCAGTGCGAGCTTCTCCTCCATCGCCATTTCCTTCATTTCAGGGTCAGCGAGCATTTCCTCAACATCCCCCATGCTATCAAGCGCAGATTCGTACTCAGTAATGGCTTCGATAATCGGAGACAGGTCAGCATATTCACATGATAGACGTGTAAATTCCTCTCCGCTAAGATTCCCAGCAGACATCAACGAAGAAAGCTCTTCGTGCTTAGATTTTAATGGAGCGAGTTTTTCTTGAAACGCCATGTCGTCCTCTTTTTATCATTTCTGTAAATAATATAGTGCTTATAAAGGGTATTTTCTATAAGAAATCAACTTTTTTATACAAACGTCGCTAACGTCCGTAGTCCCTAAGCGCATCAGCGAAAAGCGGAATACGGCGCACTACTATGCCGTTACCACCCAAAGGCGCGATCTTATCGTCACCAATATATATGTCTAAGCCGCCGGCATTGCCCGTATCCATGCGCCAACCCAATGCACCGGCAGGAACCTTAATGTCACTACCTTTTTTCAAAATACCCGTGAAGACGATAGCGCCTTCAGTGTCTTTGATTTGCATCCATGTAGGGTCTTTGGCAACAATACGTATCGACGCACCGTCCTCCGCCGCTAACGCCGCATCTTCAACTGCCGCGACAGGATCAATAGAGGATTGTACGATATTTTCATTTACAGGGATCTCATCCAAGCTGGCGACAGCTAAGTTACTGGCGGCATGCTCAGATGTAATATCCGTTGCATCCACATCAATCTCAACGTTTTCTGCGGGGTGGATTTTTAATGATGAGATCATTTCTGGCATCACATCTTCAACTTTTGGAGGCCAAACAGAATCTTTCTTTTTGACCTGAGCATTCAGCAAAGGCTTGTCCACGATAGCTTGATGGCCTGTGCTTTCCTGCAGGGGCTTAAACGCGATCTGTGCAAAATTTGTTGTCTCTGAGGCGACGCTACCTTCTGCCGCCTCAACCTGAAGAGACGTTTCGCTCGCTTCATCACTGGGCTTAAGGAAGTGATAACACGCCCCAACAAGCAATAACCCAACGATAGAGACTACGAATATAGAGGCTCCAGGTCTTTTGCTCTCATCCGCACCGACAGGAAAATTATATTCTGGCCTTAATGCACTTTGGCCCAATTGCTGCTTATAAAGCTCAACAATCTGCGCCCCATCTAACCCTAAATATTCCGCATATGAGCGAATAAAGCCAATAGCATAAACGCGGCCAGGCAGTTTTGCAGAATCGTCAGCCTCAATCGCTTCTAATAAAACGGTTCTGATCCTGAGTACAGATTCAACGTCTTCGAAGCTGCGCCCATAATGCATACGTGTACGTCTCAGAATCTCCCCGACGGAAAGGCCTCTAAGGTCGTTTGGTGTGTCTTGTGATGGGTGATCAGAATTCGTGCTCATAACGTCTTTAGTGTAAGGCTAGATGAAAATAAACTCAAGCGTCAAATTACGCTATATTCTCTAAACCATAAACGCTATGAAGAGTACGTACAGCAAGCTCTGTATATTCTTCGGCGATAAGCACTGAAATTTTAATCTCAGACGTTGAAATCACTTGAATGTTTATCCCTTTATCCGCTAAAGCCGCGAACATTTGCTGTGCCACACCCGCGTGTGAGCGCATGCCGATGCCGACGACTGATATCTTCGCGACATCCATAGATGAAACAATTTTTGCGCCTTTTAGTTCTTTGACGTTTAAAAGCGCCTCTTTTGCGCGAATAACATCACCGCGTGGTACAGTAAACGTCATATCTGTTAGCTTACCATCTGTGGAAATATCCTGTACGATCATATCGACATTGACATTAGCCTCAGCTAACGGCCCGAATATTTTAGCCGCAACGCCCGGAATATCATCAACATTCAAAACCGTGACTTTGGCATCATCCCGTGAATAGGTAATGCCGTTTACAACATGTTCTTCCATGATTTCATCCTCTTTTACAACCATAGTTCCCGGCAGTTCACTGCCGATTTTATCACCGAAGCTTGAAAGCACCTGCACTGGCACCTCACGCTTAAATGCCATTTCAACTGACCGCGTCTGCAGTACTTTTGCGCCTAAAGACGCCATCTCAAGCATTTCTTCATAAGAAATCGCATTAAGCTTGCTCGCCGCAGGCACAATGCGCGGGTCTGTTGTGAACACGCCCTCTACATCTGTATATATATCGCAGCGATCTGCTCCAATCGCAGCCGCCAAAGCCACAGCGGTCGTGTCTGAGCCGCCGCGGCCCAATGTCGCGATACGCCCTGAATGGGTTATCCCTTGAAACCCCGCCAATACAGCGACTTCATTAGCATCAAGGCGTTTATTAAGCTCCGTCGGATCGATTTCTAAAATGCGCGCCCGCCCGTGTACTTCACTGCAAATAATCGGGACTTGCCAGCCAAGCCAAGACCGCGCAGAAATGCCACGCTTTTGTAGCGCAATCGCCATAAGACCCGCAGTGATTTGTTCACCGCTAGAGACAACAGAGTCATACTCGCGCGCATCATATAAGCGATCAACGTCTGAACAATACTCAATAAGACTGTTGGTTACGCCAGACATGGCAGAGACAACGACGGCGACTTTATGACCTAAATCGACTTCTCGTTTAATTTTATCGGCAGCGCGCTCTATGCGTTCTATATCTGCCACCGATGTTCCGCCAAATTTTGCGACTATTTTAGCCATATTTACTCACTGTTCTTCTAATCACACGCAACGTTAAAAAGTGATAACAAAAATACCCTTTGAAAACAAAATAATTCTTTGCTTCATAACGAGAATAGCACTAAATTTACCTGAGAAAATAAAGATTGTAATTAAAATGACGCAAAAAACGAGCTTAAACCAACAAGAAGTAGACAATTTCAGCAAAGATTCAGCACTTTGGTGGGATGTTGACGGCCCGTTTGCACCGCTCCATAAGCTGAATCCTACACGCATGGCCTATATAAAAGGGCAAATACAGGCACATTTTGTAGATAAACCACTATCAGACACTTTAAAAACCCCATTAAAAGGCTTAAAAGCGATCGATATTGGCTGCGGAGGCGGCCTAGTGAGCGAATCTTTAGCACGCATGGGGGCAAAAACAACAGGTTTAGATGCTGACCCTAACGCGATTATCACAGCAAAGGCACATGCCCAAGAATCTGGGCTGAATATTGATTATCACAACATGACATCCGAAGACTTCTTAGCTAAGCAGAGCAAAAGCTTTGATGTTGTTTGTGCGTTAGAGATTATTGAGCATGTCGACAACCCTGATTTCTTTGTTGAAACAGCGCTCAAATTATTAAAACCTGACGGTATACTTATTCTATCCACGCTAAACCGCACAATAAAATCAGCTATATTCGGCATATTCGCAGCTGAATATGTATTTAATTTAGTTCCAAAAGGCACACATTCTCATGAGAAGTTCATTAAGCCTTCTGAATTAGCACGCATGTTACGGCAGTACGGCGCGCAGCATAGTGATATAAGCGGCCTTGTATACGACCTTAAAACGGATAGTTTTGCGCTCAGCAGCACTGATTTATCCGTGAATTACTTTATGTGCGCTGTAAAATAAGTGCAAAAAATGAAAAACCAATGATCTCATATTGGTTTTAACGCAAAAAAAGGATATATTCTTCGCTATGGAATTAAGTCACATATTTTTTATACTCTCTTTGGTTTTTGTTGCCCTCACTGTCTTTAGTATGTTTGGCGGTTTTTCCGTCATGATGAAAGGCGGCGAGAAAAATGCCAAGAGTAGCAATAAGTTTATGCAGCTGCGCATTGTTTTCCAAGCACTTGCACTAGGCTGTTTGGCACTCGCTTATATTTCTGGTTAACATCACTTTGGTTAGCCCCCTCCACTTTAAAGTATTAAAAGGATTTGTTTTATGAAGATACTTGTCCCCGTTAAAAGAGCCATTGATTACAACGTCAAAGTGCGCGTAAAAACGGATAATAGCGGCGTCGACCTTGCCAATGTCAAAATGTCGATGAACCCATTTGATGAAATTGCCATTGAAGAAGCTGTACGCCTGAAAGAAAAAGGCATTGCGAGCGAGATCATCGTAATATCAATTGGTCCCGCACAGGTGCAAGAAACACTGCGTACCGCTTTGGCTGTGGGCGCAGACCGCGCAATACGTATTCAAACAGATGTCCCGACCGACCTTGGCGGCGTTGAACCTTTAGCTGTAGCGAAATGCCTTAAAGCAATTGTTGATAAAGAAAGCCCTGACCTTGTGATTATGGGCAAGCAGTCCATTGATGACGATTCCAACCAGACAGGTCAAATGCTCGCCGCCCTTCTCGGCTGGCCGCAAGCGACTTTTGCATCAGAACTTAATATTAGCGAATGTAAAGGCAGCGCAGAAGTCACACGCGAAATTGATGGCGGCCTTGAAACGCTTGGCGTTAAATTGCCCGCTGTTATCACCACGGACTTACGTCTGAATGAACCGCGTTATGCATCATTGCCGAATATCATGAAGGCCAAGAAAAAGCCTTTGGATGATATCACGGCTGAGGAACTTGGCGTTTCGTTTGAGCCTCGTCTTAAAATTATTAATGTTGCCCCACCACCTGTACGTGAAGCCGGCATTATGGTTGATAGCGTCGATAGCTTGATCGACAAGCTAAAGAACGAAGCAAAAGTTATTTAATTAAATTATCAAAGAAATTATGAGGTTAACATGTCTGTTTTAGTAATTGCCGAACACACACATGACGAAATTAAACCAGCAACCGCAAATACAATCAGCGCTGCAGCACAGATATCAGCGGATATTGACGTTATTGTTTTAGGCCATAACTGCGATGGCGCATGCGGCGCAGCTGCGCAAATTGCAGGCGTAAAAAAAGTTATCAAGTCTGAAAGCGATGCTTTTGCGCATCCTATCGCGGAAAACTTGACGCCAGCGATCATGGAAATTGCCAAAAATTATACGCATATTTTAGCGCCTGCAACGACATTTGGTAAAAACCTGATGCCACGCATCGCCGCCTTATTAGATGTACAGCAAATATCTGACATTATTAGCGTTGAAAATGACAGCACGTTTAAACGCCCTGTTTATGCAGGTAATATTATTGCGACTGTCGAATCTACTGATGCCATCAAAGTGATTACAGTACGTTCAACCGCGTTTGATCAAGCAACTTATGGCAATAATGCGCCAATTGAAAATGGTAGCAATTCAGGTGACGCAGGGCTTACGCATTTTGTGAAGCAAGAACTCTCCGTTTCTGACCGCCCTGAACTTACCGCCGCTAAAATCGTTATTTCTGGCGGACGCGGCCTTGGCTCTGGTGAGAACTTCCAGATCATCGAAGCGCTTGCTGATAAAATGGGCGCTGCCGTTGGCGCTTCACGCGCCGCAGTTGACGCGGGTTACGTGCCGAATGATTATCAAGTCGGGCAAACAGGAAAAGTTGTTGCGCCTGATCTATATATCGCCGTTGGTATATCTGGCGCTATTCAGCATTTGGCCGGAATGAAAGATTCAAAAGTCATTGTCGCGATCAATAAAGATGCAGAAGCGCCAATATTCTCCGTCGCTGATTATGGCTTAGTTGCAGATTTATTTGATGTGATACCTGAGCTTACTGAAAAACTTAGCTAAGGGTCAACCTTAGCGTCAACGCTCTTGACATAATCAACACATCTGTCTATGCTGCTCAAAATCTAAAGGGAGCGGGAAATGACTTTTATAACATTAAGCAAAGAAAATGGTACCAAGGATTGCAAGCGATCTATTGCCATAGATAATATCGCACTATTCGTACGCTTTAAAGGCGATGCGACTAGCACTATATTTTTAAAAGGAACCGAAAGCGATGTTATTGGTCTGGAAGTTAATGAGACGGTTGAGGATATTGCAAAGGCATTAAGCTCAAAACAGGTCATGACCGCCCAATTTAACGCTGCAGCGGGTGAAAATTTTGATCAAATTGGTCTAGCTATAGATAATATAGCCTCTTTTGAAGAACGCCTTAATGCGAACACCACAACTATATTTCCTAAGAAGGCGCTGTATAGGATTGACGGTTTTGATGTTGACGAAACTGTCAAAGGTGTAAAACTAAAAATACAGCATCCTAAAAACACCATTGCCTAACATGATAAAGAACAAGCGCCTAAGTTAGGCCTCTTCTGCTTTCAAAGAATCCAAGGAAAACGCGCGCCCTTTGGATGTCGTTTCGTCCCCAATCACATTATCCATTCTTGCGTCATCGAGTATTGCGCCTTCAAAATTTACATTCGTTATGTCTGCGCCGCGAAAATCTGCGCCTTCTAGGTCTGCATTGGTAAAGTCTGCCCCTGCTAAGTTCACGCCTTTAAATATTGCGCCGCGCAGGTCAGCATATCTAAACTTTGCGCCTTCCATATTACAAGGCGCGAAACGTTTTGTATCCTCTTGCCCAGTAATCATAAGCGGCGAAAAGTTAGAGCCGCACATATTAGAGTGATTGAAAATCGCATACTTTAAGCTTGAGCCGCGCATATCTGCTTTTTCAAGGTTACAGTTACGAAAATCAGCACGATCCAATGTCGAGCTTTGAATTTCAATTTGCTTCATATCCATACCAATGAAACGTGCCGCAGGTGCTTTGATTGCTGTAAGCTTCTTATACGCAAGACTGCGCGCCGCGCGTAAATCCATGTTGCTAACATCCAGCTGTTCGCCCTTTTTCCCTGCCGTATCAAGCCACGTGCTATGCTCCATCACCATTTCTTCTAATGTCTTCTCAGAATCCAAAATTGACAGTCCGGCACTTGCATCAGTCAGCGCGCCTTCCATATCGATATTACGGTCTTTAATATCGCTCATCTCAACGCCAGTTAATATCGCATATTTCATAGATGCGCCGGCAAGCTGTATGCCGCCGACATCAACGTCGGATAAATCAGCGCCATCAAGTTTTGCACCACGAAAATCAGCATCTGTAATATCTGCGCCGGTTAACAAGGCGTCAGTAAAGTCAGCTTTACCGGCCATAGCGCCCGAAAGGCGAACACCAACTAGCTTAGCGCCCCTGAAATTAACAGGTTTAGGAGGTTGATAGCTGCCATCTGTTGATAAATTACCTTCGCGCATATCCGCATTGGCGAGATCCGCCCCCTCGAGGTTCGCGTTTTCAATCCGCGAGCCACGTAAATCCGCACGAACAAACGACGTATCAAGCAAGTTAGATTCACTTAAATCGCATGAGTATAATGTGGCCTCTTGAAAATCTGTGCCTAATAAGTCCATATTACGCATAATGCAGCCGCTAAACTCTGCGCCGCGTAAAGACCCACGGCGTATAGACAGGCCTGATAAATCATAATATTTTAGCACCGCACGCCGACCGCCAAGGCGGCCATCCATAAATCTTTTATGAAGCTGTATCAGCCCGTCTAATTGTGACTGTGTAATTGTCTTATATTCTGTTGTATCTTCTGACATGCGACCCAAATTATTTTAACAATTGTAACGTGGCTATATGCTTACTTGCTATGATTAAGTGTATGGTATCATACCATTGCACATATTAATAAAATCTAATTAAATATTATTTTTAATTTTATATAGTACTCGGCGCCGTCCATATAGTAGCATGTATCATTGCTCTATACGCAAAAATTATAACATAGAGAATATGAGGATACTATGAAGACAGGCATTAAATATATGGTACTTAGCTGCGCTATCTTGACACTCGCGAATTGTGGCATTAAACCCAAGCATTTAGAGCCACGTGATAACACCGCGCACTCAGAGCATCCACGCGATTACCCTTCATCTAAATAAAGAACTATTCTCACCCCTCTAAACGGAATTGATACGCGATATGTCTACGACCAATTTGTCTCCAGCCTTTTCATATAATCAGGGCACGCTTTATATCGAAAACACGGCGATCCATGACATTACCAAAGCGGTCAAAACTCCTTTTTATCTTTATTCCGCGGCGCAAATTCAAAATAATATTGCGCAGCTGCAATCCGCTCTTTCTACCGTTATGCCCGTTGAACGCTTTACCATCTGTTATGCCTGCAAGGCTTTGAATAACATTGCGATAATGCGTTTAATTGGGCAGCAAGGCTGCGGCGCTGATATTGTTTCATCCGGTGAGTTAACGCGCGCGTCACAGGCAAATATTGCGCATGAAAAAATTGTATTCTCTGGCGTTGGTAAATCAAGCGAAGAAATTGAACATGCGTTAAGTGCATCAATACGACAGATTAATGTCGAATCTGGCGCTGAAATGAAATTAATAGAATCTGTCGCACAGCGCCTTGGTAAAAAAGCGCCGATTGTCTTCCGCTTAAATCCTGATGTAAAAGCAGGCGCACATGAAAAAATCAGCACAGGGCAGAAAGAAAACAAATTCGGCCTTGAGGCGACGGCAATTAAAACCCTGTATGCATATGCTGAAGAAAGCCCGCATTTAATGCCGCGCGGCATTAGCCTGCATATAGGCTCACAGCTTATTGATATGTCACCATTTGATGCCGCTTATAAAATCGCGGCGGCTTTTGTTGGGGAGTTACGTGCAGCAGGGCATAAGCCCGACACCATCGACCTTGGTGGCGGCATTGGCATTATTTACGACAAAGAAGATAAACCAGACCTATCACATTATGCCGCTTTAGTTGCCAAACATATTGTGCCACTAGGATTGCATATGATTTTTGAACCTGGGCGTATGATTGTCGGTGACGCGGGAATGCTGATTGCCAAAGTGATGTATATCAAAGAAACAGACCAGAGGTCATTTCTTATACTGGATGCTGCGATGAATGATTTATTACGCCCCGCTTTATATGACAGCTTTCATCCGATTATTACGCTGAATAAAGATGATGATAGCCCCCTCGCCCCATTTGATGTTGTGGGCCCTGTCTGTGAAAGCGCCGATGTGTTTGGTAAAGATATTAGCCTGCCCGAACATATCCATGCCAATGATTATGTCGCAATAACCGGCGCAGGCGCTTATGGCGCGACGATGTCGTCCAATTATAATGCGCGCGACATTACAGCAGAAGTTTTGGTTTCAGATCAACGCTTTGATGTTATTCGCCGCCCAATCAACATAAACGACCAGCTCAGCTTTGAAGATATTCCCGATTATTTAATTAGCGGATAAATATAGAAAAAACGTAGTATAAGCAGGCCATGCAATGTCTTTGTGATATAATCAACGCCGTAAATGTTAAACATCACATCATAGTAATTGTTCTTGAATGAAGCACTCTCAGATTAAAATTAACAGCATTAGAGTTTTTAATTATATCCGCCACCTTCTTGCGCATATTTTACGCTGCTCGACGCCTGCATTTTTTGTCGTTTTGGGCGTTTATATTCTGGCGCTTGCCTTACCGTTACAGGCGGGGTGGCTACCGACGTTGTTGAATTGCAGTTTTTGGGCTGGGCTTATTGTTGCGCTTTACTTTGGTTGGCGCGGCAAAAAATGGCCGCGTTTGAACGAAACTGACAGAGCACTTGAAAATGCTAATGAGCTTTATGACCGCCCTATACAGCTATTAACAGATCAGATTGTTAATGAAAGCGTTGAGAAAAATGAAATCTGGCAAAGTTTCAAAGACAAACTCACGCAACGCCTTGCGCGCGCGAAGCTACCTGCATTATTTTACCTCTCCGCTGATAAAGACCCCTATGGCTTACGCGTGATCCCTTTATTTATAATTGTGATTCTATTTTTTGCGCAGGGCTATGAAAACAGCCTGAGCCGCTTTAGAACAATGGTGCTGCCGCAAATTGCTGGTTTAACTATGAACACCCCAGATGCACCAGCATTAGTAACCTTAGAGATCACGCCGCCCAAATATACACAAAGGTCATCACGTTCGGTTAAAGGTTTTGGACGTATTGCAGACGTGATCAGCATCGCAGAGAACAGCATCATTAAAGTCACCATAAAAAAACATTGGTACATCACGGCACTCAAAATAAACGGTGACGACGTTGCTTTTAAAGATAATGCCGAAGATGATAGCAATGATTTCACCTATGAATATAACGCAGGCGCCTTCACGCCAGATGGCCCACCGCTAAACATCACGGTTAAAACATTTTTTCTGCCCCTTTTCTCTCTGAATTACGGCCTGATTGCTGACACCCCTCCATCATTAAAGATTGATGAAAACTTTGCCGTTCTTGCTAATGGCACCATTAAATTTAATGCACGTATAGAGGATGATTATGGGACGAACTCCTTAGAAATCTTTATGGACTTGCCTGTTGATTTTGAAGGCGAGCCGCCACTTGGCACAGCGCACCATGAAAAGCGGTCGTTTTTATACAGCGCGGGCTCACATCAAGATATTCACTTCATGTTGAATTTAGCGCGGCATCCTTATGCTGGAACTGACACTGTTATCAGTTTTAATGTGGTTGATGGTGCGGGACAATTATCCCCAACAGTGACCATTCCACTTACATTACCAGAACGCTATTTCAATGAAGATATCGCGCAAAGGATTATGGCGCTAAGAAAGTTTATTATTCTCGATAAGCTTGCTTACCCGAATTACATTTATGATTCTCTGGCTGGATTTTCGGCTGACCTAAGCGGCTTAAACAATGATAAAGTCGCAAAGCTTGCATTAGCTGTAGCCCGGGAGCGGATGCTGTATTCGCCAAGCATTGATACACTCTATGATTTGATTGATATGTTATGGCGCGTCGCTTTACGCTTAGATAAAGGCGAATTTCTACAATCTCAGCAGGACTTACAAGACACCATCAACGCGATGAACCAGATTCTGAGTGACCCAAACGCATCACAAGATCAAAAATTAAAGGCTATGCGTGATCTACAAAATGCGTTAGCGGCGTATTTCCAAGAAGCGCAGAAAGAAGCGATGCGCCAAATGCAAGATAAAGACGTGAGTATCATGCCTAATGCGGGCATCCCCTCGCCGAACAGCAATGCACTGCGTGACTTCCTCAATCAGCTTGAAAATATGGCGCTTAATGACCCCGACAAAGCCAAAGAATTATTAAACGAGCTTGAAAAAGCGCTTAATAACTTAAGCAATAACATGCAAACCGAATTACCAGCAGACATCAAGCAGATGATGAAATTCATGGAAGATATGGATAAGGTCATAGAAGAACAGCGCGCGCTGTTAGATAAAAGCCGCACCCATCAAGATTACCTCAGCTATCTGGAAGAATCCATACGCCGTAAAGAACAAGGCACGCAAACTGATAACAAATCCACGCGCGGTATTACGGACCTTGAAAGCTTTTTTAAATCTTTACAACTGCCAAATCCTGATATTCATGACAATAAAGGCTTAGAAGAATCTGCGAACCGCACCCCGCATGATGAGAAGAACCCTCCAAGCCCTGCGATGGACGTTATATTAGAAGCTGGCACACAAAGGCACATCCAAGACCAGCTACGCAGCATCACGAAAGACATGCCAATGGTTCCAGATGAACTTAAGCAGGCAGACAAACATATGGGGAACTCCGCAACTTTCCTAGAATATGAGCGCCTCAGCAAAAGCATTAGTGAACAGCAAAAGATCCTCGATGCGCTTAACAGCAAACGTGAACAAATGCAGAAGGCTTTTGAACAACGCTTGCAGCAATTCGCCAAAGAAAACAATATCCAGTTCTCGTTTGATCCGCTTGGCCGCGCATCTGGCAATAACGGCCTAACACGTAGCTTACGTGCGCAGGAATACGACCTGCCAAAAACGGGGCAAAGAAGCTATATCGACCAAATATTACAAGAGTTAAGAGATAAAGCGAGCGATTATGAACAGCCAAAGATAGAGCGTGAATATTACAAACGCTTATTGCATCAGTGGTGATTTGAATCTTCGGCTTGATGCGGCTGAGATTTATGTTCATCTTCAAGCGCAAGCTCATCATGTTCATCGAGGTGACTGTCCTTATCAGCAGGCGTGTCATGACCTGCATCTTCGAGCACATGGTACGTATCTTTAAGGTCGACATCATGAGCAAGCGTATCATCGCCCTCAGCAAATTCAATAACAACGGAGCGCACGTCTTTGGCAAGCGTAGCATCCATAGGGTATTCTAACGAGAAATCAAAACTGGATTCACCGCTAAACACTTGTTCGTCGTTAATCAGCGCATACCAAACATCCAATGTTTCATAATGTTCATCTGAAAATGTGATTTTTACTGCTGGCAATAAAACATCTAAATCTTTGAGATTTATTACTAAACCATCCATGACAAAGCTCTCTATGCTTTCATCATATGCAATCGCAACATTATCAAAAATAACATCTTCAACATAACCAAACGGGTCGCTGTTTAGCGCTGCAAGTACGGGGCGCAGACCGTTATGAGACAGGATAATCCCGCGTGCATTGGCGCTGACAATAACAAGCCCAACAATAAGAATAATAACGCCGCAAGCTACGCCGCTCGCGTAGTTTTTCCAATTCTTGGCTTGCTTCAGGCTGTTTTTAATCGCGTCTAAGGAGCGGTCTTTTTTATCAGGGTATATTGATTCCGGTATGGCGACTTCGTCAGAGGCGGTTTGATCAGATGCTTTTTTTACTTCATCTAAAAAGCTCGTGTCGCCTTCTGCAGGTAGAGTAAAATCACTCGCCGCATCATCCTGTTCAAAATCCAAATCGTGATGCACGTCATCAGCATGTTGCGTCCATAACTCTTTGCAGTTATTGCAACGCACTTTGCGCCCTGATTCTCCAATAGAACCATCAGGGATCATATAGCGTGTGGAACAATTCGGGCAGACAATAATCATGTCTTTAACTTACTTTTCTGCATTGTTATAGTGACTATCTAATTTATAGGGTTTTGCGTAAGTTACGCAAGTGGTCTTCGGATATAACTCAGAACATTCTTGGAAGAATAATCTAATGCGCAGAGTAAACATGCTAAAGACTTTACAAATCGCTATATTCACCTTCTTCGCTTTATTTGGTTTCACATTAACTGTGAGTGCTGATCCCTCATCATGCGCTTTGCAGCAAGATGATGATGCTATGCTAAGCTGCGCCGGCGCTGCGCTTGATAAGCTCATTCCACAAATTTACAATACGCGTTGGCGTGACCAATCATTCCGCGAACAAGCAAAAATCCTTATCCGCCACGGCAGTGTCGATAAAGCAATGAGCCTACTCCCCCAAATTAGCAATGAAGACACCAAAGCGCTGACCATTCGCGCCATTGGTATTGGCATGGCTGAATTGCCGTTGGCTCCAGCTGCACAAAACGAATATTTTGATACACTACACAAACAGGCCATGACCATCAGCCATACAGGATCCCAAGAAATTGCTATGACTTATATTGCCATAGCCGAGGCCAGCGCAGGCCTGTTTGAGCGTGCTTTGACGAGCGCGCGTACATTGAGAACCAATTCACTACGCAATAAATCATACCAAGAGATTGCAGAAGTTTTGAGTGCCAAAGGTGACACCGATAATAGCTTTGCCGCACTTAACCTTATTGACGACCCATCCTTTAGAAATAAGGCTTATGGCGTTATTGCCGCGGTCTTTATTAAACACGGCCAGCTCGCTGCTGCCTTACAATTCGCAGAACATATTGAAGACCCTTATATTAAGTCCAACAGTTTTTTAAACATTATGAACACAGCAGAATAGCATAGAAATAAATGATTAAATTTTCACATATCGGTCTGCGTTATGGCATAGGGCCTGAGGTTTTGAGTGACGTTGACTTCACCTTAGAGCCCGGCTCTTTCCACTTCCTTACAGGGCCCAGCGGTTCAGGTAAAACAAGCCTTATGTCCCTGCTCTATCTTGGCCTGCGTCCAACGCGCGGCGAGATCAGCATGTTTGGCCATGACGTCAAAAACCTCGACCGTGACCAAATGGCTTTGTTACGCCAAAAGGTCGGTGTGGTTTTTCAAGATTTCAGACTGCTTAATAATTTAACCGCATTTGAAAATGTTGCCTTACCACTGCGTCTCAGTAACAAAAGCGAGAAGCAAATAAAATCTGACGTGAGCGAGCTTCTTGAATGGGTTGAACTTGGTGACTATATGCACCGCCTCCCCATGACCTTATCGGGCGGTCAGCAGCAACGCATAGCGATTGCGCGCGCAGTGATATCAAAACCGCGTATGCTCCTCGCCGATGAACCAACAGGTAACCTTGACGATATAATTGGTTATAAATTAATGGGGTTATTCGAACAGCTTAACCGCATGGGCACAACATTGGTGATCGCGACACATAATCAGCAAATGATGAACAGCTTTCATCATAAAAAACTCGTCCTCAATGCTGGCGAACTTATCGTCGAAGATCCGCGTAATATAATGCAAGATAAAGCGGAGGATATGTAACATGCAAAAAGTATTCAAATTCTTCACACCTAAATCCTATATATTACCGCTTCATAAACGCTCAGGCAGCGTGCAGCTATTCATTCTTCTTGCACTTATGACATCTTTGCTTGTTATTATTGTCTCTGTGCATTTATCACTGTTTAAGACGGTGGATCGCTGGCAGTCCTTGATTCAGTATCAAGCAAGCATTGAAATCCCTGCTTTAAAGCAAGATGGAACGCCGCTTAACCCTGCGCAATCTAAACAAAACATACGCCGCGTCGTCGATTTTCTGAAAAACACACAGATATCCAAGGATATCGAGGTTATGGACTCACAGCAAGTTGCCGCACTGCTTACGCCGTGGCTTGGGGACGATGGTAAAATCCTGGATAATATTGAACTGCCGACGATTATAAATTTCAAACTCAACGCAAGTACAGCACAAGAGATAGAGAACCTTGCAACACGCATTGAAAAAATTGCCCCGCGTGCCAGACTACAAACCCATCAAAACTGGTTAGATAAGTTTTTGGCTATTTTGCACGGCGTACATATTCTAGGCCTGTTAATTATAGTCATTACAATGGTCTCAACTGTATTTGTCATTTCAAGCTCCGTGCGGGCACGGATGAATATTTATAGCGAGGAACTTTCACTTCTTCATATTATGGGTGCCCGTGATAAGTTTATTCTCAAGCAGTTCATCACATATCTTTTTAGCATCTGCCTACCCGCTTGCTTGCTTGGTTATATACTCTCATGCTTGATCCTTGCTGCAGTCTCGCAGCTGCTTCTCGGTGCTGAAATTGCGTTTTTACCTAGTTTCGGCCTACACTCACAACAATTCTTGACGCTGATTAGCGTTCCACTTAGCATTCTCGTCCTGACCATGTTAATTGGATCGCACACAGTCTTGCGTGAAATGAAGAAAATGCCGTAAGAACAGAGTGATGAAAAAAACACGTAAACATAAATTAGCCCTCTTTATACTTATCGCTCAGCTCGGCATTGTTGTTTGGCTATTTGGGCTTATGGGCTTTATTACCTATAGCTACTTTCAAAAGCCGCCCGCCTTAGAAAGCCTGCAGCGCCAAGCTGTTATCATTTTAACTGGAGATAATGGGCGCATTGATACTGGGCTTGCATTAGCCGATGCCATAAATAGCCCCGCGATATTAATATCTGGCGTTGATCCCCGCGTCACAAAAGATGCGCTGTCTTCCAATTGGAATGTCGGTGAGCATATCAACATTATAAGCCTAGATCATGATGCATTAAACACAGTGGATAATGCAAAGCAGTCAGCAAAATGGCTAAAGGAAAACCAGTATACCAGCGCTGTTTTGGTTACATCGAGTTACCATATGCTACGCGCACATTCAATTATGAAAGCCGTTATGCCTGAGATTAAAACCATACCGTATCCGGTAAAAACAACACATTTACCGCCACAAAAATTAAAGTTCTGGCATATAATGTACCGCGAATTTAACAAAACCATTTTGGTTGAAGCCTGTTTAATACAGCGTTTTATAAACTGTTTGGATTAAACATGATCAGATCAATAATTTTCAACTTTATATATTATCCCATCACAGGAATGCTGTGCTTCCTATATTTGCCGTTTTTATTGACTCCGCGATCATGGCTTTGCGTAATGGTTGAACTTTACGTCAAAATCGTTCATTTGCTTGAAGTACATATCCTCAGGCTTGACTATGAAATACGCGGCGCAGAACACTTGCCTAAAGATGAGGCGTTCATTGTTGCCGCCAAGCATCAGTCATCATATGAAACACTGAAACTGCATCTTTTATTCAAAGACCCTGCAATTGTCATGAAAAAAGAATTATTCAAAATTCCTATTTGGGGCTGGTACGCAAAAAAGATGGAGCTTATCGGTATTGACCGCTCAAGCCGGGAAAAAGCCCTCAGCTCCGTCGTTGATGGCGCAAAAATGGCCGCAGATAACAAGCGCCCTATCGTTATATTCCCGCAAGGGACGCGCGTTAACGTTGACGTGACAAGCAAAGACAAGCCTTATAAAGCTGGCATTATGCGCATGCACAAAAACTCAGGACTTAAAGTTGTGCCTATGGCCTTAAATAGCGGCGTATTTTGGGGGCGTAATGCTTTTTTCAAAAAAAGCGGCAAAGTTATTTTCGAATTTATGCCGCCGCTTGAAACTGGCTTGTCTACACAGCAAGGCTTAGCTATACTTGAAAAAGAAATTGAAAATAAAACTAATGCGTTAGTCAAAGAAAGCTTAGAAGCAGGAAAATAAAATGAATAAGACCTTAAAAATACTGACTATAATCATTGTTGCTCTCGGCCTGACTTACACCGCTACATGGTATTATTTTGGCTCAAAAATAAAAGACGCTGTTGGTATCACGCAAGAAGATATTGATAAAACAGGTCAGAAAATTACGCTTACAAATAGCAAAACAACGCTTAAAGGCTTCCCTAAGAAATTTAATGTGACGTGGTCAGGTCAGCTGGACGCAGCAAACGGTTCATTGATTGTACCTGCCATACGCGCCAAAGGTTGGTTTGTTCCAGGACAGGCATTAGACATTTCCGCGCCGCAAGGCATTGAAATTCGTACAAAAGACTCTGCTCCTGTAAAATTAGACCGGATGGATTTAAGCCTCACTGTACCTAAGAACTGGCCTGGACATGCCGCAGGAGCAACGCGCCTTGGCCAGTGGCAAACTATGCAAGAACAGCTTGATATTCATAACTTCCAGCTTATTTTTAAAGATATAGGCTTTCACGTCATGGCCAATGGCTATGTACAGCTTGATAGAAACCTTCAACCTGCTGGTATATTTACCTTAAAACTTGCTGATGTCACTTACCTTGAGCAGAAAAAAGAAGAAGTTAAAAGCCGCTTACAGAGTGAAGAGACCTTAAGCGACCGTCAAAAAGCAAATCTGAAGCGTCAATATGGAACACTCTCTATGCTAACATCGGCGAAGGATTTAGAATATAAAATTCGTGTACGCAACAACTCAATTTTCCTCAGCTTCCTAAAAGTAATGAGTTTCCCGATGATACAATGGCCAGAGCCTATATTTGCAAATGCGGTAAACACATCACTCACAGCGCCTGCCACCCCTGCATCGGTAAGTACACCACCAGCCGAAGCTGTGACGTCAGGGCAATAATTACAAATCTTTGATGTAAATTAAAAAGTTAAACCGCACCAATTACTTATCTTCGTAAGGTGCGCGCCCCGCTTGGCCAGAATCGATAACGGCGTTTCTAATCTCACGCGTTTTCGTGAACTGTCCTTGCAAGAAGTCGCCTTTGTCTTGCCTGATGGCCTTTTGTAACTCCGACAGATCTTCATTAAAGCGCTGTAAGACATCTAGGACGCTATCTTTGTTTTCAAGGAAAATATCACGCCACATTGTCGGGTCTGAGCCCGCAATACGTGTAAAGTCACGAAAGCCGCCAGCTGAATACTTAATCACTTCACGCTGCAAATCTTCAGCGAGGTTACTTGCGGTGCCAACAATCGAATATGCGATTAAATGCGGCAGATGAGATGTAATCGCCAAAACTAGATCATGATGTTTAGGCTCCATAAAATCTATATTCGCGCCGCAGATTTCCCACAAAGCCGTTACAGATTCTATGGCTTTTAAGTCTGTGGTTTCTGTTGGCGTAATGATCGCCCAGCGATCATTAAACAGCGTTGCAAAGCCAGCTGATGGTCCAGATTTTTCAGCGCCTGATATCGGGTGAGCAGGTACAAACATTTCAGGAAAGGGTAAAACAGCACTGACGCTATCAATAACGGATTGCTTCACGGAACCAACATCTGTAATCACAACATTTTTGGTTAAAAAAGGCGCCATTGATTCTGCGACCTTCGCCATTTGCCCAACGGGCGTACAAAGCACGATTAGGTCAGCTTCGGCTAAATAAGTATCAGCGTAATCATAGCCGCAATCAGCAATTCCATTATCAACGGCATAGTCGAGATATTCGTGCTGCGTATCAACGGCAGTGATAACGGTGTCAGGGGATGATTTTTTAACCGCCCGCGCAATGGAAGACCCAATTAAGCCGAAGCCGATAATAACAACATTTTGAAGTGACGCGGACATGATTTTTTCCTGAAGGGAGTAAGTTACACATATATGGGCTTAGGATAGCCACCAATAGCATATACACTATGCACTGCGCCGAGTAAATCTTGTAATTTTGCGACACTTGCAGCGCTGCGGTCAACAAAGCCATCTACGCGTAACAAACGATAATAAGCGCCGTCCTGAGCGTAATCAGTGCTTTCGACGACATGCAGCGCAGATTCCTGTATGGCTTGGCGCATATCAGCCTCATTAAAGGGCTGTGTTCCACGTAAAGCGATGTAACTGAAATCATCTTCCGATGAATCGAAATATGTCCGCGCAACAATCAGATACTGACCATCGGCCTTATCTTGATCTGCGCTCAAGGTAATGAATGGCATTGACTGCACAATCGAGATCGGCATTACACCATCCGTTGCCACATCGTCATCCAACGCCTGTAACAATGCAGGTAGCCAGTATTGTTGACCTTCTTCATTCACGGTTTTTGGAATAATTGCAAAATCTGTCGTCTGCGTCGCAACAGCGTTAATTACTGATGTGATACTGCCCCCGCGACGAACAGGTAAAATGCTGCCAAAATAATCGGTTACAATTTTCAAATCATCACCACGCCCCTGATGGCTATAAAACTGCGCTGTAAGGCCTGATTGCAGCATCGACACCGCGCTAACAAGCTCACGCCAGATGCGCGTGACCGCTTGTTTGGGTAAATCGCCCTTATGACGGCTAAGCAAACGCCTTACCATACGCGCTTCACGCGCAGGGTGTACAACCGGCATACCTCGCTTACGCTTTTCTGCCGCGATGGATGAGGCAAGCGCCGCGCGCTCCATTAAAAGATCGTGAATAGAACTGTCTATTGAATCGATCTTTTGTCTAATATTATCAAGAGTTTGTGACTTATACATTGAGATAAATTTATTTAACCGTTAATCTGAGGGACATTACAATCGAAACACTGTAACACAATATTATACGGGAAGAGTATAAGAAGATGCCCCTCGTTGCCTATAAAAATATTCCAAGCTTTCAGCGTCTACAGAAAGATGGTCATCTTATTCTGAGTGAAGACCGCGCCTTACGGCAGGATTATCGCGGCCTACATATTGGTTTTTTAAATATGATGCCCGACGCCGCTTTGGAAGTTACTGAACGTCAGTTTTTTCGCCTTATCGGTCGTGCAGACCGTATCATGCAGTTTTATATGCATCCCTTTACAGTTAATGGTATTGAGCGCGGTGGCGAAGCCCAAAAGTATATTCATGATTACTATGAGACTTTTGACGAGATAAAAGCACAAGGTCTAGATGCCCTGATTATCAGCGGCGCGAATATCTCTACTTGTGAACTTGCAGACACAGATTTTTACAGTGAGCTTAAAGATGTTCTGGAATGGGCGGCTGATAATGTAACATCTGTCCTTTGTTCATGCCTATCAACCCATGCCGTGATGCGCGCTCTCTTTAATGAAAAACGCAGCCCCTTAAAAGAAAAGCTTTTTGGCGTGTACAAACACAGTATTGTTGACCAAACACAGCCCCTTACGCGCGGAATTAACACTGCATTTGATGCCCCGCATGCGCGGAATAATAACATAGAACGCGCACAGTTTGAAAAGCACGACATGCGCATCCTTGCTGAAAGCCCTGAAGCAGGCGTACATTTAGCAAGCTCAAAAGACGGCTTAAAGCTGATATGTTTTCAAGGTCATCCTGAATACGACCGCATTAGCCTGCTCAAAGAATATAAACGTGATATCGGTTTTTATTTTGATGGCAAAACGAGTGCTTCCCCACCTTTTCCTTTTGGCTATTTCCAAAATGATAAAATGGATCTTGTCCGCAAATACATTGACGGCGTATATCAAACCAAAGATATCGCGCGCTTTGACGAGGATTATTTAGCGCAATATGTTGATAATACTTGGCAAGATACAGGGCGCTCTATTATTCAAAATTGGGTTGGGGCTGTCTACCAAGTTACAGGATTTGAACGTAACAAGCCTTTTATGGATGATATTGACCCCAGTAACCCAATTAAAAATGTCTTAATATAACTACATGTAACTTGACATAAAGCAGTTAAATCTTTAGTATAGTCATATGTTACTAAAGATAGAAACCAGACATAAATCTCATTACGGCCTAGGTACTCCACGTAAGGAGCTTCTATCCGCTTCACTGTTCACATTTGGCGTGCTGCTTTTTGTTGCGATTATGCTTTATCTCGGCGTCACATCGATTACTGATGGCGTAATTTTAGGTAGTGAATTAAATGGTGATGGTACCGTTGAGTATCTCTGCCTTGGCACACAATGCGAAAACCTAAACCGTATGGACTGGTAAAGCCGCCCTCGCCTTTATAGCTTTCCTCTGATATTTGCAGCCGGTTTCGGCACATACACCCACCGTCCGCCATTACGGACCGGCGCCTTGCTGCCACTACTCGGCGTCGCCCGTGCATAAAGCTTTTTCGTACATTCGATAATATAAACGCCCGACAGTGCGGGCATCGTGTAGGGGCCAATTTTTTCAAGGCTTGGCGCCATTCTATGAGTAAATTGCTTTGTTGACGGCAGAGCAAACAACGCGGGGGTCACTGATTCAATATCAAATTGTTCTTGGATAAGAAAGTCTTGTATTTGCATACGCGAATATGGTGTCCCAACGCCAAAGGGCGACCATGACGCCATGCTCCATAGCCCTGTGCGGTTTGGCACAATTAAAATTAAGCGCCCATTACTACGTAAAACGCGCCATGATTCCTGTAACAAGCCGCGTACAGAGCCTGCATGTTCCATCGCGTGCATCAACAGCACATTATCAAAGTAAGACATTTCAAAAGGTAGCTCTGCGCTTGCTGCGAGCAATGATGAGCTTTTATCTTTATTCGGCCACGGCAACACGCCCATTTCAACGCGCCCTGCGTTAACGCAAAGCTCTGCTTCTGGTAAAAAAAGGTCAAGATAAGGCGAAGAAAAACCATAACCGAGAACCCGCGAACCCTTCACATTCGGCCATGTTTTACGGATGTGATGACGCAGGACATTACGGACTAAACGCCCCGTGCGCGTTAAATAAAAATCATCATAATCTTTGGCGGTGACGAGCATCAATACGTTCTTTTTGCGTTACAATTCTATCCATTATAACGCTTTAACCATTTGGACGCATGGATTTTTTTCATTCCACAAATTTGGGAAAACTTCTAAAGGCAGAAAACCCTGCTGCAGGTAGAAACGCCGCGTTTTGGCATAGGCACAATTCGGACGGCTTTCATCAAGCGTTTTTACCTGCAAGAACTGCATATTCACCGCCCGTAAACGTATCTCTGCGGCTTTGATCATCTCATGGCCAACACCTTGACGATGGTACTCAGGTAAAAGACCCATGACGTATATTTCAGCCGCGGAAACATTGTGCTTTTTAATTGAAATGAACCCAATAACTTCGTCGCCTTTGACTGCTTTTAATATCGGGTAGCCTTGCATCGTTTCGATGTAATCAACAATGGAATCTTCCACACCAAACCAATCAGGTAAAGCGCGTAAAATGGCTTCGCAGCTTTCTACGCTGCCGAATTCTTACCATATATATTTTATATCTTCAGCGGCTTTCATCTATAAATATTCAATAATCGTTGAGATGAGGGGGATATCCGCAGGCGGCATATCCAGTTCATAAAGCTCTAATGGTTTGATCCATTTAAGGTTTTGCCCCTCTTGACCTTTGGGGATACCGCGCCAAACACGGCAAGCATATAAAGGCATCATCAGATGGAATTTTTCGTAGCTATGGGATGCAAAGCCAAGTGGATAGAACCCGCAAGGGCGCGTCTCAATGTCTAGCTCTTCACGCAATTCACGCATTAGGGCAAATTCAGGAGTCTCGCCCTGCTCTATTTTTCCGCCGGGGAATTCCCACATACCGGCCATAGATTTACCTTCGGGGCGCTGCGCGACAAGGATACGGCTATCTTTGTCTATAAGCAACGCCGCCGCCACAAGAACTATCTCAAGTCCAGAGCGTGGCGGCGGCGGATATTCTAATGCTTCTTCACAGGACATCATGGCAATTTCGCTTTCATTATCCTGTCAGAATGTATTATTTGGTTTTAACAGCTTCGCCGTTAATGTCGTACAAAGTCACTTTTGATTCTGAACGCCAGTTACCAAGGAGGTCTTGTAAAACTTTATTACGAAGGCCTGCTTCAAGCTCAGGCTTCTTCAAATCAAAGCTCTCCGCTTTAACAGCGCGCTTGTCTTCAAGCTTAATCACGTGGTAACCGAACTGTGTTTGTACAGGGGCTTTGGTATATGCGCCTTTATCAAGCTTAAATACAACGGCCTCAAACTCAGGAACCATATCGCCTTTTTTGAAGTAACCAAGGTCACCGCCATTTGCGCCAGATGGGCCGGTTGATTTTGCTTTCGCAAGTTCAGCAAAATCCTTACCGCCATCTAATTCCGTGATAACCGCGAGGGCTTCTTCTTCAGAGCCTAACAAAATGTGACGTGCACTTGCTTCTTCGACTGCAGCTTGCTCAGCGACATATTCGTCATATGCAGCCTTTAGAGTTTCATCTGTAATCTTGCTGTTGATTTCTTTTTCAATAAATACAGCGCGTGCAATTTGCGTTTTAGCTTCATCAAGGCGTGTTTTATACTCATCACTTGCCGTAACATCAGAGCTATCTGCCTTTATTTCAACAATTTTGCCATTAACGAACTGATCGAGAACCACAGGAAAAACAACCTGTTTCGGTACAACTTGCTGATGGCCTGAAAGCTCATCAATCATGTCAAAAATTTCAGAACGCTTGATTTCTACTTTATCAATAACAGCGACAATGGGGTCACCCGGTTTGATTTCGACATTTGCGTTTTGAAGGCCTAAAGCCGCCTGTTTTTCATCGCCTGCTGCTGGTTCAATTGCACCAAACATGTCTGCATCAGAATTCATAACGTCTTTGCCGTAAGAGTTTGCAAAAACAAATCCGCCTAGGGATATAGTGAACATTGACAGTACTAATATGCCGTAACGTCCAACAAAACCTTTAATCTTCATAATAAGCCCCTTTAAAATCGGTTGTTGAGTGGTTTATGTATAACAATATATATATAACGATTTCCATTTCTGCACAGATGGCCGTTAAAAAGCAATAAAAAAAGGTATAACGCATAAGTTTTAATGGGCATTGATTGACGATTTGTACAAAACTACCTATATATTCTACCAGACCCTTAACTATATATTTAACTGAGGAAATATGCTGTTAAACCTAGCAACTAAAATATTCGGCTCAAGCAATGAGCGTCAGCTAAAAAAGCTGAATGGCTACGTTGAAAAAATCAACGCATTAGAGCCTGAACTAGAAGCATTAAATGATGCCGAACTGAAAGCCAAAACGAGCGAGTTTCGAACGCGTTTAGAAAATGGTGAAACAGAAGACGACATTATTTATGAAGCCTTTGCCGTTGTGCGCGAGGCATCAAAACGTGCCTTGGGTCTGCGTCCGTTTGACGTACAAATGATCGGCGCCGTTGCACTGCATAAGGGGTACATATCCGAAATGCGTACAGGTGAAGGTAAAACGCTTGTTGCTACTCTGCCAACATATTTGAATGCTATTTCTGGTAAGGGCGTGCATGTCGTAACTGTGAATGATTATTTGGCTGAGCGTGACTCTGAATGGATGGCGAAGGTTCATAACTTTCTTGGCCTCAGCGTTGGCTGCATTACATCAAACAAACGCGACCAAGAGCGCCGCGATGCTTATAAATCTGATGTCACTTATGGTACAAATAACGAGTTTGGGTTTGATTATTTGCGCGATAATATGAAGTTCAACCTAGATGAAATGGTACAGCGTCCATTTAACTTTGCTGTCGTCGATGAAGTCGACTCGATTTTAATTGATGAAGCACGTACCCCGTTAATTATCTCAGGCCCATCTGAAAGTTCACCTGACCTTTATGTCAAGGTTGACAAGCTTATCCCTCTTCTTGTCGAAGACGATTATGAACTTGATGAAAAAATGAAATCTATTTCATTGAACGATCAAGGCTCTGAGCATATTGAAGAACTTCTCAAAGAACATGGCTTATTGGGTGAAGAAAACCTATATGATGCGCAGAACATCAACTTAGTACACCATGTCAACCAAGCATTGCGTGCCCATAAGTTATTTGAACAGGACAAAGACTATATTGTTAAAGACAATAAAGTGATTTTGATTGACGAATTTACAGGCCGCATGATGGATGGTCGCCGTTTCTCCGATGGCTTACATCAAGCCTTAGAAGCCCGCGAAAATGTTGAAATTCAGCAAGAGAACCAGACACTTGCCTCGATCACATTCCAAAACTTCTTCCGTATGTATCCAAAACTTGCGGGTATGACAGGTACCGCGCTTACCGAAGCGACAGAGTTTATGGAGATTTATAAACTAGGCGTTTTGGCTATTCCGACAAATGTTGATGTCACTCGTATCGATCGTGATGATGAGATCTACAAATCTCAGGCCGACAAAGAAACTGCGATGCTTGAGCTGATTAGATCTGCGAATGAAAAACAGCAGCCTATTTTGGTCGGCACCGTCTCTATTGAGAAATCCGAAGCGCTTGCAAGAGTCCTTAAAAAACACAAGATCAAGCACCAAGTCCTCAATGCACGTTACCATGAGCAAGAAGCTCATATTATTGCGCAAGCTGGCATTCCCGGCGCAGTCACCATTGCGACGAATATGGCGGGTCGTGGTACGGATATTAAACTTGGCGGTAACTTAGATATGCGTATCACGCAAGAAGTTGCGGATGATTTATCAGAAGCTGAGCGCGCGAAAAAAATTGTGCAAATAAAAAAAGAGATTGCTGAAAATGAAGCGATAGTCAAAGAGGCTGGCGGCTTGATGGTCATTGCATCAGAACGCCATGAAAGCCGACGCATTGATAATCAGCTCCGTGGTCGTTGTGGTCGTCAGGGTGACCCTGGTGAAACTAAATTCTTCCTTTCTGTCGAAGATGACCTTATGCGTATTTTCTCTCCTGATGCTTTAGAAGCCGTTTTGGGTAATTCAGCCATTGGCTTGCGTGATGGTGAAGCGTTAACGCACCCATGGCTAAGTAAAGCACTGGAAAAAGCACAAGGCCGCGTCGAGCGCCAGAATTTTGAAATTCGTAAAAACCTTCTTAAATTTGACGACGTTATGAATGACCAACGTAAAATCATTTATGAGCAACGCCGTGAAATCATGGATAGTGAAAGCGTCGCAGAGCTTGTGGCTGATATTCGCCATGAAGTGATTGAAAACATTGTCAATGCCTCTATGCCGGCAGGAAGCTATGCCGACCAATGGCTGACAGATCACTTAAAAACAGAATCTATCCGCTTACTTGGTATGGAATTACCAATTGATGAATGGGTCAAAGAAGAAGGTATCGCCAATAGCGAGATTTTAGAACGGATCATTAATGCTTCGGACAGAAAAATGGCCGCCAAAGCCGCAAAATCTGGCCCTGAATTTTTTAGAGAAATTGAAAAATCATTCGTCTTACAAACACTTGATAACGCGTGGAAAGACCACTTGTTACAGCTTGACCACTTACGTCAGGGCATTAACTTACGTGCCATTGGCCAGCGTGACCCGCTTAACGAGTTTAAAACCGAAGCCTTCACAATGTTTGAAGTCATGCTGAATACTATGGGTGAAAACATCACACAGAATTTGAGCATTGTTGAATTTAATCTCGACGAAGAAACTCTACAAAAAATGGTCGAAGACTATCAAGATTCACAAAATGCAAAAACAGGCCGTAGCCTGAACGGTGAAAGTGATAATGGCGCTCCAATGATGCAGCCTAGCGCAACATTGATTAAGCCTAAATTTGATAAAAATGATCCGGATACATGGGGCAAAGTGCCGCGTAATTCAGATTGCCCGTGTGGCAGCGCCAAGAAATACAAACATTGCCACGGTAAAATCACCGCGCAAAATGTTGTAAACCGCGCTTAGCACTGCATTTAATATTGAAGACACCAATGGGGCGAGATGCATATCTCGCCCCATTTCTTTTGCCCTACAAATATTTACTATGTGCTCAGACCATAAAAAAAGAGCTCATCGACATACGCCCATAAGCTCTTTTTTCTATATCTCCCAGAATAAGTATTATTCTGCGGCTAGCGCCTTATCATCTTTTGTAACAAAACTACCTGTGCAGTCTTTCATCACTTTCGATGCGTGGCAAATAACATTTGTCATGTAGAAATTTTCAACGGCTGGCGTGAATTTAGCTTTAATGCACTTGCCTTTCCCATTTAAGCCTTTCCACTCAGCGCCGTTTATTTCATCAATAGCGGGCAAATTCTTATAATGCGCGCGGATTGATTTACGCAGCTCATATAAATCATTATATGGCAGCGCCGCACCGAGGCTATCTGATAGCGCACGAATGATTGTCCAGTCCTGCTTTGCTTCACCTGGTGAGGACACGGCTTTTTGTGCGCGCTGAAGGCGCCCTTCCATGTTCATATAGGATGCGTCTTTTTCGCTATAAGCCGCAGCAGGTAAAATAACATCTGCATTTGATGCTCCTAAATCACCATGGTGACCTTGATAAATTACAAATGTTTTCTTGCCGAGACCGTTAATGATTTCCGCATTATCAACGCCGAGAAGGAATAATGTTTCAAGGGCATCATCTGCTGACGCCTTGACCATCTGCGATACATCCATGCCGTCTTTAGCTGGCGTAAAGCCAATTTCTAGAGCGCCGACACGCGCCGCAGCACTGTGTAAGACATTAAAACCGTTCCAGTCTTTTGTAACAACTTTAGACTTATCACAAATGGCTTCAATTTCTGCCATTACGGCCAAAACATCGCTGCGTTTAAACACCGCGCTGCCAACGATAATAACAGGGTTCTTTGTACCTTTGAAAAACTTGTTGGCTTCACTCAGCGCGCTAGCGTCATCACCTATATGTGCATAAGGGTAATTCAAATCCGACGCTTCACCGATAACGCCAACTTTAATGCGTTTTGCAAGCCATGTTTTACGGATACGTGCATTCACCATAGCGGCTTCGATGCGTGGGTTAGTGCCAATAAGCAGCACAGCGTCAGCATCTTCTAGCCTCGCAATTGTTGTATTAAACAAATAACCTGCGCGGTTATCCGCTGGGTACATCGCACCATCAACGCGACAATCTAAATTCGCAACACCAAGGCCGCTCATTAAGTCTTTTAATGCAACTGTCGCTTCTATATCTGCCAAATCGCCGACAAGCGCGGCTGTCTTTTTTGGGTCTGATGCTTTTAATTTCTTTGCGACAAGGCTTAAGGCCTCGCCCCAGCTTACTTCTTCCAATTTCTTGGTGCGGCTATTGCGGATATATGGACGGTCTAAGCGGCCTTTAGCTAGACCGTCTAAAGCATAACGTGTTTTATCCGAAATCCACTCTTCATTCACGTCTTCATTAAGGCGTGGCATCACACGCATCACCTCACGGCCACGGGAATCAATACGGATGTTTGAGCCAACTGCGTCATGAACGTCAATAGAGATGGTTTTCTTTAGCTCCCAAGGACGTGCTTTATAAGCATAAGGCTTGTTGGTTAACGCGCCAACTGGGCAGACATCAACCAAATTACCTGAAAGCTCACTGCTGACTGTTTTTTCAACAAATGTCGTGATCTCCGCATCTTCACCGCGGTGCAGCTGACCTATATCATCAACACCAGCAATTTCTTCGGCGAAACGTACACAGCGCGTACAGTTAATACAGCGCGTCATTACTGTATCAACCAGTGGGCCGAGTTCTTTATTTGGAACTGAGCGTTTCGTTTCATGGTAACGCGAGCGGTCATAACCATAGCCAACAGCTTGGTCTTGCAAATCACATTCACCGCCTTGGTCGCAAATTGGGCAATCTAATGGGTGGTTGATTAGTAAAAATTCCATGACGCCTTTACGTGCTTTTTCAGCGCGCTCGGAGTCTGTATTAATGACCATACCCTCACCGCATGCCATAGCGCATGATGCCACTGGCTTTGGTGCGCCGACAAGGTCAACCAAACACATGCGACAATTTGCAGGGACACTTAAACGGTCATGGTAACAAAAGCGCGGAATCTCAACGCCAATTTCCTCAGCCGCCTGCAGAATAGACGTGCCCGGTTCGACTTCGACTTCAACACCGTTAATTGTTAACTTAGGCATATTCTCTCACCATTATTCAAAAAAATTAGGTTATCTTCGTTTTCTTATCTGTATTTCGCATTGCTTTTATTTTTGCGAACAGCTTTTTCATAGTCGTCTGTGCTTTTATAAAGGCGCTTTTCGGTGTCCTCGTAAACAACAAGACCACATGCACGTGACGCATCGCTATCCATAAAAAACTTAATGTAGCGCATATGCAAATTCATTGCCGCTTCTTCGTTATTATCGGGCGTTATAAATTCATCCAGATTTGCACAGCACATACGTGAAATATCGGCCATCTCTCTGGGCGTGAACTGCAAACGTGCTTGCTGTAACATGCATTCGCAGCCAGTTTTTGCATGCTCTTTAAAGCCTAATTGCTGATCAGCGGGTAAATCCCGCGTATTATACATGCCCATATACTGTTTCATGCAGCCATCGACATAACGTTCCCCGACAAAAGCAGATGCTTCACTACTTGTGAATTTTGGATCATTACCATCACGCGCATGCGCCGAGCCGACGCCAAAAGCGACACTCAAACAAAGACTGAAAGCAAAGGCGAATAATGTTAATATCAAAAATCTCATCACTGTCCTTTTCTAAGCCGCGCAAGCTGCTTGTTTACGGTAATGCATAATACGAGCCTCAAGCTCTGGCCTGAAGTGGCGGATCAAACCTTGCACAGGCCATGCCGCGGCATCACCAAGGGCGCAAATGGTTTGGCCTTCAATTTCTTTGGTAACATCCCAAAGCTGATCAATTTCTTCTAGTGTTGCATTGCCATCAACCATGCGCATCATCATGCGCCATAGCCAGCCCGAGCCTTCACGGCACGGCGTACACTGACCGCAAGATTCATGCATATAGAACATAGATAGACGCGCAATAGCGTAGACGATATCCGTTGATTTATCCATGACGATAACCCCCGCAGTACCAAGACCACTGCCTGCGCCGCGCAAAGAATCAAAATCCATTTTAATATCATCACAAACATCTTTTGGCAGTAACGGCGTAGATGAACCACCCGGAATAATAGCAAGAAGATTGTCCCATCCACCTTTTACGCCGCCGCAATGTGTTTCGATAAGCGTTTTTAACGGGATGCCCATTTCTTCTTCAACATTACATGGGTTTTCAACGTGACCAGAAATACAAAACAATTTAGTGCCTGTGTTTTTCTCGTCAGAGCCGAGCCCTGAAAACCATGCGCCGCCGCGACGTAAAATCGTTGGCACGGATGCAATTGTTTCAACGTTATTCACCGTTGTTGGGCAACTATAAAGCCCTGCCATCGCAGGGAATGGCGGTTTATTACGAGGCTGGCCTTTTTTACCTTCAAGGCTTTCAATCAATGCGGTTTCTTCACCGCAAATATAAGCGCCCGCCCCACGATGGATGTAAACATCAAAATCCCAGCCAGACTTCGCTGCGTTTTTACCAAGCAAGCCTGCTTCATAGGCTTCTTTTACAGCAATCATCAGTGACGATGCCTCGTTATAAAACTCACCGCGCACATATATATATGCCGCATGGGCGCCCATTGCGTAACCTGCAAGCAGCGCGCCTTCAATTAATTTATGTGGCTCGTGGCGTAGAATGTCACGGTCTTTACATGTACCTGGCTCTGATTCATCCGCGTTAATCACAAGGTAATGCGGCTTGCCGGAATCCTTCGGCATAAATGACCATTTAAGCCCCGTTGGGAAGCCCGCCCCACCGCGACCACGCAGGCCAGATGCTTTCATTTCATTAATAATCCAATCCGCACCCTTTTTTACAAAGCTACCAGTCTTATCCCAATCGCCGCGTTTTTGCGCGTCTTTGAGCGCGAAAGATTCAAAACCATAAAGGTTTGTATATATACGGTCTTTATCCTGCAACATAATGTGCGTTTCCTTATTCCAGTAACTAAATAACTTTAGCTTTTTTTGCTTCTTCCATCAGGCTTGTTGGGCCTGATGCCGCCATTGATGTTCTGCGGCCAGTCTGTGAACCAATAGTGATTTTCTTGCCCGCTTTAAGCTGATCGAGCATTTTAATCATGATTTCTTCGTTTAAGTCTTCATAGTAATCATCATTGATTTGTACCATTGGGGCATTGACGCATGCACCTAGACATTCAACTTCCATTAGTGTGAACAAGCCATCATCAGTGGTTTCAAGCATTTTAATACCAAGATGGTTTTCGCAGACCTTCTTAATTTTCGCCGCGCCACAAAGCCAGCACGGTGAAGTGCCGCAAATTTGCACAAGGTATTTACCAACAGGGGCAAGATTGTACATCGAATAAAAAGTCGCGACTTCATAAACTTTCATCTTTGGCATGGATAACACCTCAGCGACATGATCCATCGCCGCTTTTGGAATCCAGCCACCATAAGGCTTGTCAGCCTTGGCGCCATCATCACCGACTTGGCGCTGCGCAAGATCAAGCAAGCCCATAACGGCGCTTTGCTGACGACCTTTAGGGTAATTCGCGATTATTTCAGCCGTTTTCTTTTTATATTTCGGCGTAAATGCAAATTCTTTTGGCTGATAATCAGCGTCTAAATCAAAGGGTTTTCTCATCGATCAATTTCTCCAAAAACAATATCTAACGAGCCGATAATCGATACGGCATCGGCGAGCATGTGGCCTTTCGTCATAAAGTCAAAGCCTTGCAGGTGTAAGAACCCTGGGGCGCGAATATGACAGCGATATGGACGGTTTGTCCCATCAGCCACCAAATAGACCGCAAATTCACCTTTTGGCGCTTCAACGGCAGTATATGTTTCGCCGGCTGGCACGTGATAACCTTCAGAAAACAGCTTAAAGTGGTGAATAAGCGCCTCCATAGATTGTTTCATTTCAGCGCGCGGCGGCGGTGAAACTTTATAATCATCTACACGCACATCGCCTTTCGGCATGTTTTCAATGCACTGCTTCATAATTTTTATTGATTCGTACATTTCAGCAACCCGGATAAGGTAACGCGCGTAACAATCGCCCGTTTTACCTATCGGTACGTCAAAGTCCATTTTGTCGTAAACATCATAAGGCTGAGATTTACGTAGGTCCCATGCGACGCCAGAACCACGTAGCATTGGGCCCGTGAAGCCCCAATCGAGTGCTTCTGATTTTTTCACAATGCCAATATCAACTGTACGCTGCTTGAAAATACGGTTTTCAGTCAGAAGCCCTTCAAGGTCAGCAATATGCTTAGGCAGCTGTTCCAGCCATGTCATCATATCTTCGGCAAGGCCTGCGGGCATATCTTGCGCCACGCCGCCTGTACGAAAATAGTTAGCGTGCAGCCTTGCACCGCAAACGCGTTCATAGAACTCCATGCCTTTTTCACGTTCTTCAAATATCCAAAGCGCAGGCGTAATCGCACCGACATCTAAGGCAAAGGTTGTGAGGTTCAACATGTGATTTAAAATACGGCCATGTTCGGCGAAAAGTACGCGAATATACTGCGCGCGCTCTGGCGCTGTAATGCCCAAAAGCTTTTCTGTTGAGAGCGCAAAAGCGTGCTCTTGGTTCATTGGGCAAACATAATCTAGGCGGTCAAAATACGGCAGTGCCTGCATATATGTTTTATACTCAATCAGCTTTTCTGTGCCACGGTGCAAAAGGCCAATATGCGGGTCGGCACGTTCTACAACCTCCCCTTCCATTTCCAAAACAAGGCGTAACACGCCATGCGCTGCAGGGTGCTGTGGGCCGAAGTTAAATGTAAATGGTTTGATCTGCGTTTCGTCAGATAGGTCAACACATTCTGCTTTTTGTAATGCTGTCATTGTGTTTACTCCTTATGCTCAACGTTGGTTGATGTGGGCTGCCAGCCGAATTCAGGGCGCACAGCTTTTTCATCACCGGGAAGCTGCACATCCGTCAGGCCTTCCCAAGGGCTAAGATTATCAAATGAGCGGAAGTCCTGCGTTAATTGCACAGGCTCATACACCACACGCTTTTCTTCTTCACTATAACGTAGCTCAACATAGCCCGTTACCGGAAAATCTTTACGCAAGGGGTGACCTTCAAAGCCATAATCTGTCAAAATGCGACGTAAGTCCGCGTGATTAGAAAATGCAACGCCGAACATGTCAAAGACTTCACGTTCCATCCAACCAGCAGAGCTGAATACTGATGTTGCAGAAGGCACAATATCGTTTTCACTTGCGCTTGTCTTCAGGCGGATACGGTCATTATTTGTCATCGACAATAAGTTATAGACCACCGTAAAGCGCTCCGTATGATCTGGGTAATCCACCGCAGTAACATTAACAAGCTGCGTAAAGCGGCAACGTGCATCATCACGCAAGAATTTAAGCACGTAGATGATATCATCGCGTTGCACGTTCAGGCATAATTCATCTTTTTGCCATTCGCGTGACACTAAATAATCTTTTAAGTTTGCAGCAATATATTGCGCCAGCTCTTCACGAGAAGCTTGGAGGCAACTATCATCGTCATGCTGCTCTTCTGTATTTATTGGCTTATCAACCATAGTAAAACCCTAATTTCTTAACTTAAGTAATGTTTTATCGCACAATACGCGTATCTTCGCGTCCAATTTTCTTCTGTAGCTGTAACAGACCATAAACCAGCGCTTCCGCGGTTGGCGGGCAGCCTGGAACGTAAATATCAACCGGTACAATGCGATCACAGCCACGAACGACCGAATAAGAATAATGGTAATACCCCCCGCCATTTGCGCATGAGCCCATAGAAATCACCCAGCGGGGTTCTGGCATTTGGTCATAGACCTTACGCAAAGCTGGTGCCATTTTATTGGTTAGCGTTCCTGCCACAATCATCACATCAGATTGACGCGGCGATGGGCGTGGAATAATCCCGAAACGGTCAAGGTCATAACGGCTCATATAAGCGTGGATCATTTCCACTGCACAGCATGCCAAGCCAAACGTCATGGGCCACATAGAGCCCGTACGCGCCCAATCAAACAAACTATCCGCTTGCGTCAGCAAAAAGCCTTTTTCTTGCACGTGTTTGTTAATCGCAGCGGCCACAACATCTTGTTGCTCAGCTGGCGGCGCCTTCAGATTTGTGCTCAAATCATATGCTGGCGCTTCAAAATTATGACGATCATGTCCCATTATACTAAAACCTTTTTATTTTTTCATCTGGCCTGATTATTCCCAATCAAGCGCGCCTTTATTCCACTCATAAATAAAGCCGATTGTCAGCACGCCCAAAAACGCCATCATCGACCAAAAGCCATAAAGACCAATATCACCCAATGAAATTGCCCACGGAAAGAGGAAAGCGATTTCCAAATCAAAGATGATGAATAAGATCGCAACCAAGTAATAGCGCACATCAAACTTGCTATGCGCATCAGAGAAGGCGTCAAAACCACACTCATAAGCAGAGAGCTTTTCTGCGTCTGGTTTGCTACGTCCTGCGAGAATAGACGCAAGAAACATCGCCAGCGACACAGCTGAAGCGATGAAGATAAAAATTAAGACTGGAAGGTATTCCAGAAGAAATTCATTAGAGGCCATGATTCTTTCCTTTAACTCAATGCGCTGCATAGTTTATAGCAAAAATTTATTATATCAAACCCCCTTACCTATAATGATTCACTGTTTTTATTGCCATTTTGTATAAAACTTGATTTTTCATAATCCTTACGTTAATATAGCTCACCCAAAGAAAGGTTGCCTGCATGACAAAGTTAAAAAGAATCGACGCATCTATAGGCGACCCATGCCGCGCATTTAAAGAAGCGGCGCAATATGCCATGGACAAAGTCATGACCACATTGAACCAGTACGACAATTACGGTGATGTTGCGCATTATATGCCCACTCAGATTATGGATTTCTTTGACCGCGAATTTGATATTAAGCAGCCCGGATGGAGTGGCGTCGGCCTACAAAGTTATGCATACACAAATGGCATAACCGACGGCTATGACAGCCTGCTGGCCATCCGCTTAGCACACGCAAAGACGTTCAATAAAACTACAGGCACAAACTTAAAGCCAGCTATTATTATGCCCGTGCCAACATATGGAATTTTCTTTGCCCAGCCTGAACAAATGGGCATCGACATTATTAAGCTACAACGCGAGCCTGACGGCAGTGTCTGCCCGGAAAAACTCCTTGAACTTATGCGCAGTATTGAGAAAAAAGGCGAACAGCAATTAATTGCTTATTACGATTCCAACCCAAACAACCCAACAGGCTATGTGCGCGGACAGGAAGACACTGAAAAACTCGCCGCTGTGTTTGTGCGTTATAATGAATATAAAAGCCGCCAGAAAAAAGAACTGTTACTCACCCTTAATCGTGACCAGTTCAGGGCGCTGCGTGACACCCCTACTACACTGCTTGCAATTGATGACATGGTTTATCTTGGGCTTGAATATACTGACAAAAAACCAATGCCGTTTTTGAATGTGTCAGAAATGTATGACAATACCGTCATGCTTGCCGGCGGTTCAAAAATTGGCCTGACGGGCCTGCGCACAGGCGTGATGATTGGCTCAGAGAAATATGTTGAGGCCTATAAAAAAGAAAAAAAGCTCAAACAGTATTTTCCATCGACGCTGAATATGCATGCGCTAACACCAGTATTCCCCAGTGAAGATGCACATATCAAAATGCGTAAAAAGCATTTAAAGGCACTCAATACAAAGCATCAATTTTCTGGCCTGCTGATGAAAGCCATTGTCAACGGCCTTGATGATGTTGAGATCACCACTGCGCAGCGCGAAAAAATGATTAGTCTTTATAGCAATATAAAGAAGATCTCCACCGTAGATGCAGAAGAGCGCCTGTCAAAAGGTATCCACGGGATCAACATCACCACCACCCCGCAATCAGGCTTTTTCCACCTCGTTGATTACAGTGCCTTTAAGGGGATGCCGTTTATTGAACAAAAAAGATACTATGAGCCAATAATTGGTACGTTAAAGGATGAGTGGGATTTACAAACTATGCACCGCGAAGCGCAGCTTGGTTTTTGTGCAGGTGAACATTGTGGCTACACGCGCGATGATATGATCGTCAGAACAACATTTGCCATGACAACCCGCGAAGTCATTGCCCTGACTAGTCGTATGGAATACGCGATCGATGAACATATCCGTCCTCTGCAGCACACTTACCCCGAAAAACCAAAAACATTGGCCGTTTAAACCGCGTCCCAAAAAGCAGGCATAAAAAAAGCCCCCACGAATGGAGGCTTTCTTATTACTGCAAGATAATGGCGCGAACGACGGGACTTGAACCCGCGACCTCCGGCGTGACAGGCCGGCGTTCTAACCAACTGAACTACGTCCGCCCAAGCAGTGAAAGGAGTTTTACAGTTTCCGTTTAAAACTGTCAACGCTCTTTTTTCATTTTTTACATTTTTTTTCCATTTACGCACATAATGCGCTTGGCTCCGCATTAAAAGGAAGACCAAGAGATGTCGCAACACCGCTATGGGTCACTTCTCCGTGGCATATATTTAAACCGTCACGCAAGCCTTCATCCGCAAGTAATGCATCGACCCAGCCTTTATTGGCAATATTCAGCGCATAAGGCAGCACAGAATGGTTCAGCGCCAATGCAGATGTCAACGGCACCGCACCCGGCATATTGCCAACGCAGTAATGCACAATATCATCGACAATATATGTTGGGTCTTTATGCGTGGTGACGCGTGATGTTTCAAAGCAACCGCCCTGATCAATTGAGACATCAACCAATACAGAGCCTTTCATCATGGTGCCGAGCATGTCTTTGGTAATAATACGCGGCGCAGATTCGCCTGGAATCAATACGGTTCCAACAACAAGGTCAGACGTTTGGATAAAACGCTCAACAATATCAGCATTTGAGTACACAACATTAGCACGGCCACGGAAATAATCATCCAAATAACGCATACGGTCATTCGAACGCTCCAATATCGTGACATTCGCGCCCAGACCCGTGGCCATTTGCGCCGCGTTAAAACCGGCAACGCCGCCACCAAGGATCAATACTTCCGCTGGACGCACCCCCGGTACGCCGCTAATTAAGCGCCCTGTGCCTCCATTATGCTTCTGAAGGTTATATGCCCCCACCTGCACCGACAGACGCCCTGCAATCTCACTCATTGGCGCAAGGAGAGGCAACCCTCTGCGGCCATAGCCCGTTACTGTTTCATAAGCGATTGCAACACAGCCAGAATCTATTAATGCGTTCGCCTGCGCCGGATCAGCCGCCAAATGTAAGTACGTAAATAAAATTTGATCTTTACGGATCAGCTTATATTCAGGCTCCATAGGCTCCTTAACCTTAATGATCATATCTGCTCTGGCGTAAACATCTTCAGCAGTGCCGACAATCTCAGCGCCCACATTGATGTAATCTTCGTCCGTGAAGTTAATACCGATACCTGCATTTGACTGCACGATCACGCTGTGACCACTCGCCGTAAACTCTTTAACCGAAGATGGCACGAGGCCAACACGGTGTTCTTGTGATTTGATTTCAGTTGGTACACCTATCAACATAACGATTCTCCTTAGAAGACACCAAAGTATAAATTTTTCGGATCATACATCACAGCACGAAGCAGATATATACGCAGCGCAGCAATTACAAAGTAAAAAAATGAAATACATGGTACAGAATTAACCACTTACCCTCTAAAACATGCTATATTAGGCTACATTAATTTTCTTAAGAGCGAGCTATATACATGAACTGCCTTATTGTTGATGACTGTAACGTCACATTATTCGTAACCCGCAACATTTTAGAGACATTAAATTATGATGTTTACACAGCGAAGAACTGTGCTGATGCATTGGCACATTTAGAAAACGAAAAGATTGACATTGTCATCACCGATATTCACCTTGGCCACGAAAGCGGTATTGATTTAATCAAGGTGATAAAAGCAGACAAAGCCTATACATTCCCCGTGGTTGCCCTTACAGGCGTCGAGGATGAAGCAAAGAAGAGCGAGATACTCGCCGCTGGCGCAGATGACTACCTTCAAAAGCCTACAACGCTAGACAAGCTGCGCGTAAGCATTGATAAAGTCGGCTTGCCCATTTAGCCGAAGCTAAAAGCACAACACTTCATATCTTATATATATCTGAAAAATGAACACTGGGAAAATGGTGGGCGGTGAGAGACTTGAACTCCCGACCCTCTCGGTGTAAACGAGATGCTCTACCACTGAGCTAACCGCCCTTTTTAGGATGCTGCACAGCTGTCTAACCGCGCGTGGTGTGAGGATAATTAATAGATATTGACTGTAACGTCAAGCCTAAAAACACAAAAAAACAAAAAAAACGAATATAAATAGAAAAAACCCGCCTACGCATTAGCGCAGGGCGGGCTTTAAAATCTATAAACGATTTAAAATTAAACGTTAACTGTGTCTTTAAGACCTTTACCAGCTTTGAAAGCAGGAACTTTAGAAGCCTTGATTTTGATAGTTTCGCCAGTTTGTGGGTTACGACCATCACGAGCTGCGCGGTTTTTAACTTCAAATTTACCAAAACCAACTAGCTCAACGCTGTCACCTTTGCTCAAAGTCACAGATACTGTGTCGATGAATGAAGACAATGCTTTTTCAGCTTGTGATTTAGTTAGTTCAGATCTTTCAGCGATCGCATCAATAAGTTCTTTTTTGTTCACGAGGGCTCTCCCTAGAGTTTAAGTTAAAACAAAATCCCTTTTCATCAAAAGCGAGCTCTTAATAAAAAGGAAAAAGTGACATTACACAAAACAAAATCATGTAACATCGTTCCCCTTTAGGCCTTGCACCGCAAGACCTCCAGTGATTCTGTTTTATGCCGAATCAAAGAAAAACTCAATGCCTAATCACATCATTTTCATCTTTTTCCGCCGAATCTGTGGCTATTTTATCAATTTTATCGTTTTTTTCCGGATTATTGGAAAGAGAAATCGGTTCCGGCAGTGTAACAAGCGCATGAGAGAGCACTTCTTCAATCGTGCGCACAGGCACAATCTCGAGTCCTTTTTTCACGTTTGCGGGAATATCAGCCAAGTCTTTTTCATTTTCAGCTGGAATCAGAACCTTTGTTATACCACCACGCAGCGCTGCCAGAAGCTTCTCCTTAAGACCGCCAATTGCCGTAACATACCCGCGCAAGTTAACCTCACCAGTCATTGCAATATCCTTACGGATTTCAATTTCAGTCAGCGCAGAGACAATTGCCGTGACCATAGCGGCACCTGCAGAAGGCCCATCTTTAGGCACGGCGCCAGCAGGAACGTGGACGTGGATATTCTTTTTGGTTAATTCCTCGTAGTTAATCCCCAAATTAGAAGCACGCGACTTAATCAACATTTCCGCAACCGTAATCGATTCGCGCATAACGTCTTTTAAATTACCTGTTGTTGTCACCTTGCCGTCTTTACCGGGCGTCGTCACAGCTTCGATAGACAAGAGGTCACCACCAGAATCAGTATAAGCCAGACCTGTAACAACGCCGATACGGTCCTGCTCACCCGCTTCACCGAACTGATGTTTTTCAACGCCAGCAAAACGCGCTAAGCTTTTCGGTGTGATTTTCACCTGCGTCTTACCCTTCATCAGAATCTCTTTAATTGCTTTGCGGCAAAGATTCGCAAGTTCACGCTCTAAATTACGCACGCCCGCTTCTCTTGTATAATGACGAATAAGCATTCTGATCGCTTGGTCGGTTATTGAAAACTCGGCTTTTTTCAGGCCTGTCATCTTCATTTGCTTGCTCAGCAGGTGACGGCGCGCAATTTGTAGTTTCTCGTCTTCTGTATAACCAGAGATATTAATGACTTCCATACGGTCCAATAATGGGCGCGGCATGTCTAACGAGTTTGATGTACAAATAAACATCACATCAGACAAATCATAATCAACTTCTAAGTAATGATCGTTGAATGTTTCATTCTGCTCCGGATCAAGGACCTCTAACATCGCAGACGCTGGATCGCCTCGGTAATCAGACGCCATCTTGTCAATCTCATCAAGCATCATTAGCGGGTTAGACTTCCCTGCTTTCTTCATGCCTTGAATGACCTTACCTGGCATCGCGCCGATATAAGTTCGGCGGTGACCACGAATTTCACTTTCATCACGTACGCCACCAAGGGAGATACGAATAAATTCGCGATTTGTCGCTTTGGCAATTGATTTACCTAGTGATGTTTTACCAACGCCAGGCGGCCCCATCAAACAAATGATCTGCCCCTTCACTTTGTTTGTGCGCTGCTGTACCGCCAAATATTCTAGGATACGTTCTTTGACTTTTTCTAAGCCGTAATGATCTTTATCCAAAATCTTTTTCGCGAGTTTAATATCTTTTTTGACTCGCGACTTCTTTTTCCACGGAATAGAGGTCATCCAGTCGAGGTAGTTACGAACAACCGTAGCCTCAGCCGACATCGGGCTCATCTGACGCAGTTTCTTGATTTCTGCCTCACACTTCTCCTTGCCCTCTTTCGAGATCTTGATTTTTTCAACAGCAAGCTCAATCTCACCGATTTCATCAACACCATCCTCGCCCTCACCGAGCTCCTTCTGGATCGCCTTCATCTGTTCATTAAGGTAATATTCGCGCTGTGTTTTTTCCATTTGCTGCTTCACACGGCTACGGATACGTTTTTCAACTTGCAGAACGCCAATTTCGCCCTCCATATAACCGAAGATTTTTTCCAAACGGTCTGCCGTATTGGGAATTGCGAGCAATTCCTGTTTCTCATCAAGCTTAATCGCCAAATGTGAAGCGATAGAATCGGCCATCTTGCATGAACTCTCAATCTGGTTGACGGAAACAATCACTTCAGGTGGAATTTTCTTGTTAAGCTTTACGTATTGCTCAAACTGCGCAAGCACTGCGCGCCCTAATGCCTCAAGCTCCTCTGACGCTTCTGATTCATCACTAAGGATATCACCCGTCACCTCTAAATAAGGGTCCGTTTTTAAGAACTCTGTGATCTTCACACGCTCCGTACCTTCAACAAGCACTTTAACTGTACCGTCAGGAAGCTTCAGCAGCTGCAAAATCTTACCAATAGTCCCCACATCATGCAGGTCCTTATCCGAAGGATCATCCTCCCCCGGTGTCTTTTGTGTCACAAGCAAGATTTGCTTATCTTCGTTCATCACTTGCTCTAAAGCGTTAACGGACTTTTCCCTGCCGACAAAAAGCGGCACAATCATATGCGGAAAAATAACGATGTCACGTAGCGGAAGAACAGGATAGACGGTTGATTCTGTCGTAGAGGAATTTGTATTAAACATGCTTATAGAGCTCCAAATAAATAGTAATACCCACGTTTAGATTATAGGCCATTATTAATGATTTGGTTAATTTTTTTGAGATATCAAGTAAAAAGCCTGTAAAAATTTTTACAGGCTTCTTTTATAACTAAAAATTACAGTGCAAAACTATTTTTTTGCTTTGCTGTCGCCGTCTTTCGCGCCGATTTCTGTACGGCTCTCGACCACGTGGTCAATAAGGCCGAAATCTTTCGCTTCATGTGCGCTCATGAAATTATCACGATCCATAGCTTGCTCAAGGACTTTAAGTTTTTGTCCAGTGTGCTTTGAATATGTTTCGTTCAAACGGTGGCGTAATTTCAAAATTTCTTTTGCTTGAATTTCAATATCTGTCGCCTGACCTTGCGCACCGCCCAAAGGCTGGTGGATCATTACGCGTGCATTTGGTAGCGCGTAACGTTTACCGGCTGCGCCCGCCATAAGCAAGAATGAGCCCATTGAACAAGCCTGACCAATACATACTGTAGAGACGTCAGGTTTGATGTACTGCATCGTGTCATACATTGCGAGACCTGATGTAACAACGCCGCCAGGAGAGTTAATGTAAAAAGAAATATCTTTATTTGGATTTTCTGATTCCAAGAAAAGCATTTGCGCACAAATTAGTGTCGACACATGGTCATTCACTTCGCCTGAAAGGAAAATAATACGTTCTTTAAGCATGCGTGAGAAAATGTCAAAAGCGCGTTCGCCGCGATTCGTCGTTTCAATAACTGTTGGCACTAAATTATTCATATAAGTGTCTAAAGGATTATGCTCTTGCATTTACAGTACTTTCTTTGTGTTTAAACTTTGTAGAAATAGCCTAATCAGTAAGACTATATTTTTGATTCCTTCAAGAATCTACAATCTTGTCGCCCATTGCGCAAGATGTTCTGATTCATTCCTGCGCTTTATCCCAAAACTTCAATTAAACCTATATTAACATATTGCATATAGTATACGCGTGAGGGGTTAATTTGGTAAAAACGATATGAGCAGCCTAAAAAGACATTTCGCCGCAGTGGCTTTAACGACCAGCATGGCATTTAACGCACTTGCCGCTGATACCCCTGATGTTGTTCACTATGAATCTGTACTTGATCCGCAAGACAGCACACTCATAGCGGAACTAGACAATGAAGACCTGTTTGGGTTAGAAAATAATCCGGCAAGCAACGAACATATACTCCCCCTGCTTGTAAGCATAGAAACGCGCCGCGATGCCGTGGACCTGCTGAACACCCTGCGCAACAACCCAAAATTTGAAGAGCTCAACAGTAATATTGTCAAAGTGAACAGCCTTGATGGTTACCTCGACTTTTCAGGTACATCCCCCTATTTAGCCTTGCCCTTATTGATTGGTAGGGAGCAAGAGAAATATTTAAACACTGAGACAATCACTGTTTTAGAAAAGCATGGGCTGGACATCGCCGTGTTAGATCAAGTCATACAGGCGCGCATGACAGGACAAGAAGTTCACCTTTATGACTTTGTCGGAGAAAAAATAGAACGTGAATTAGATAGCAGCTACCTTATGGCACAAGCGCAACACGACGGTCATTACGCCAACATTCCACAAGAGTTATTAAGCGGTGCAAACGCAGAAATTGACCTTTACACCAGAGCGCGCCGCCTGCAAGATCCAGAGTATAGCGCGCCAACGTTACAAGATATTGTCCCATTAGGTGCCGGCTTAGTCGGCGAAGCCAACCCCATACAAGCGATTAAGCTTGCCGCCACATATGCAGACCCATCATATGAAACTGCGCTAGAAGGCAGAGAGCGCAACTTCCAACATGAAGTATCGATGAACCTTTATAATAGTTATCAAATAAACGTGGAAGAACACATTACCGCCAGTTACAAAGGTTACGACAGTCAAAATGGCATATTCTTCACGCAGGCTGAGGCATTTAGTACCCCTCAACAGCGCTCTGACTTCAGTCTAATCGTGGTCGAGCCCAACAATCATGTACATAGTGACATCACGCATAGATATGCCGAACAGCTCGCCTTAAAAATATCCCCCGACCAAGAAGGCGAAGATGATGTCTATTATATGTCCACTGACACCAACTTTAATGAAACAGATAGCATTCTTGCGATCGCGAGCTACGGCGCCAATAACATTATTCTTTCAAAAAGCTATGGTTACAACCCATCGCAGATAAATATAGGTGGTGATTTCCAGCGGAACGCTGACCCTACCGACATATTAAAATATAATTTTCATGAGCAAAACAGCACAATACAGTTCATAGCAGCCGGCAATAGTTATAGCAGCCACGTGAACCCCGACGAAACCCCTGATATATTTGATGCTTATAAAAACATCACCTCTGTAAGCGCAGTCGAAAGCCATGCACAAAGAAGCGTGACTGTCGGCGCAGCGCATGTAAATGGCGATACGCTTTACATGCCCTCCTACACGTCCACGGGCGCTGACTTCCTGATGGAAACGCCTGACTTTTACGGCGCACCAATTCAAGGCACGTCTTTTTCTACACCAACAGCCGCCGAGTATTACCACCAAATCGCAGAAAGCTTTAGCGACACCCTCACACATGAGGAAATCATGATCGCCGCGCTTTATAGCACAGATCTTAACGTGCACAATGTCACCATGGAAAAAGCAAACGCACTCGGCATAAAATTAAACAAGGAAATGGTCATTGAGACATCTGGCCAGCAAGAATATGTAAGGCAGTTTGACAAGACGCTTTCTGCCGATGAAATCAAAAGCTTTCCAGACACAACCTTCCGCACCAATGATGCAGGCATACCATTTCATGAGCGTGCAGGTGCAGGTTATTTGAGCGTTGATAAATGGGTTGATAAGCTCAACACCCTAACAGCCCTCAAGTCGACTTTTGAACACGAGGCGGCGTATATTTCAGAAGACGCTCAGCTTTCAGCGCCTAAATATAATGATGGTGATGATGCTGTATTCAAATATACTTACACCATTGATGTGAACCAAGACATGACACTAGACAAACAAACGCTGTTCTTGGCACAAGCGGGGCTTAACAACATTAGAATCACGACCCCTGCAGGCATGCAAGCAGATTTCGCAGGCAGCTTAAGCGGCTATGTTTCCACACGCGCGTTTTCTGGAGAAGACGTACAAGTGGGCGACAAAATACGGATTGAAACTAACTCCAAATTAACTGAGCAAGCAAGTTTCACACTACGAGGCTTTGAAGATGGCAATGCCATTCAGGCACTAAGGGGTTATATACAAAACGAACAGGGACTTGAAAGGAACGCCTTATATGAAGGCAGTAAATTATCTGAACAAACGCGCGATGCGGCCTCTGGTTTAGAAATGCAGCGCGCTCAAGTACAAATAAGCGCCGCCATAGATGAAACCAAGTACCCACAAATCATATCCGTTGGCCCTCAGCCTTTTTAGCAAGGCGCAATGTCGTTATCGATATTTGGTATTAATTACGTAACTCTTGCCATGCTTTTTTAGTTTTCGCGTAGATAGGGTCGTTTCCCCCTGCTGCCAACTTTCCGATAAGGCCACTGCCCGCAAAACCACACGCAACGCCCGCGACGCCTATAACAGGAAGAGATGTGACCCCAACCCCGACTAAGCCAAGCCAAGATAACGTTGTGATCCCGCATGTAAAAGTGCCTGACAGGCCAGCAGCGCCTACTGATGCACAGGCCTTATCTAACGCAGAGCTATCGCTGACTTCTTTCTGCCCTAATTTGGCAAACATATTCAAATTCGCGTCTTTGAACACTGTATAAGCATCAACAGGTGCGCGCGCTGTATCCGTTACAACACTGGCGGCCAGATTAAATAATTTTGATAACATAGAGCCTCCCAGCCATTTTTTACTTTTTTTATTTCAATAACACATAAACAAAAAAGCCCGCTCTGTAAAGCGGGCTTTCTTAGAATAAATTGTAACAGCTTACTTCTTAGCGGCCGTTTTCTTTGCGGGTGCTTTCTTCGCAGCAGGCTTTTTGTCGCCATCTTTTTTCGCTGCTGGTTTTTTAGCTGCTGTTTTCTTTGCTGCTGGCTTTTTTTCTTTTTTCGCTGGCATCTCATCATCAAAGTCTTCTTTAAGAAGCGCTTCAACGTCAACAGTTACTTCTTTAACTGCAGCTTGTTCAAGAATGAAATCAACAACTTTTTCTTCGAATAAAGGCGCGCGAAGCATCTCGATCATTTGTGGGTTGTTTTTGTAATATTCAAAAACTTGCGCTTCTTGACCTTGGTATTTCTGTGCTTCTTGAATAACAGCTTGGTGTAATTCTTGTTCAGCAACAGTCACTTCGTTTGCGTTACCAATTTCAGCCAAAACAAGACCTAAACGGACGCGACGTTCTGCAATGTCTCTAAGCTCTGCTTTTTCTTCATCACCAACGCTGTGATCATGATCACATTTTTCGCCTGGTGCATGATTATGCTCCTGTGCGCGTTCTTGCTCAATACGGCTAATAATGCTGTTATGCTCGGCCTCAACCATAGTTGCAGGCAGTTCAATCACATGTGCATCATCAAGCACGTCAAGAAGTGCTTTTTTCACTTTTAGGCGGCTCATGCGGTCATATTCACCGTTCATGTTTTCTTCGATAACTTTACGAAGTGCGGCAAGGTCATCAAAACCAACTGTTTTAGCGAATGCATCATCAACTTCACAAGCAACAGATTCTTTAAGTTCGTGAACCGTTACATCAAAGATTGCTTCTTCGCCAGCAAGGTCTTTCATGCCGTAATCAGCAGGGAACGTTACAAGGACGTCAACTTTGTCGCCTGCTTTTTTGCCAACCAACTGGTCTTCAAAACCAGGAATGAATTGGCCACTACCAAGTTTGAGTTCAAAACCAAGCGAAGACATGCCGTCAACTGTGAAATCATCGCGCTTACGACGACCAGCAAAGTCCATAAGAACAATGTCGCCGTCTTTAGCTGCGCGCTTTGTTTCAACCGTTTTACTTGTTGAATTGTTAGACGCAATTTCCGCCAAAGTTTCTTCTACTTTTTCAGCAGGAACTTTTGCAACAGGTTTTTCAAGCTTGATCGTTTTCAGATCCATGACTTTAACTTCTGGAAGTGACTCAACTGCCATTTTATAGACAAGGTCTTTGCCTTCATCAAAAGTAACGACTTCGATTTTGGGCTGCATCGCAGGCTTAATCTTTTTATCGCTTAAAACTTGTGAAGATGTTTCATTTACAGCTTTCTCAAGAACTTCACCAAGCATTGCTTTGCCGTAACGCTGGCGCAAAACCGGCATTGGCACTTTACCTTTACGGAAACCAGGGATATTTACACCCTTACCGTATTCAACAAGGCGATCTTCAACGCGCTTATCAAGGTCATTTGCTGGGATAGTAATTTCTAACTCGTGGCTAAGGCCTTCGCTTTTAAGCTCTTTGATTTTCATGATATCTCTTCACTTTTCATTATTTATATATTGCCAACTAAAAAAAAAGATCAAAATAACATTGATCTTTTTTACTACTCTATAAATGGTGCGGGTGGAGGGACTTGAACCCCCACGTCCTAAGACACTAGAACCTAAATCTAGCGCGTCTACCAATTTCGCCACACCCGCATTTATATGTGTAAGGCAACTGGTTACAGAGCGCGTTTTTACACTATTGATTCAGCTTCGCCAAGTGTTTTTTTGCTTTTTTTTAAAGAAAATAACAGAAAACAAATAATAGCGTTGAAAACACTGCACTTTATTGTTCAAAACAAACCATGAACTATCTGGGTATTTGTGCCTTTTGATTGGTTTTATAAATTTCTGTCAAAGTACGCGCCATCGCGATTGGCAGCTCCGAAGCGACCATGCCAGCGCTTAGTTTTATTGATGCCGCGCCATGCATCCACACCGCACCACACGCAGCTTCAAATGGCGGTATCTTCTGCGCTAGGCACCCAGCCACAGCACCTGCGAGAACATCCCCGCTACCTGCTGTTGACAACCAAGGCGAAGCTACCGTGTTGACACAAGCGCGGCCATCTGGTGATGCAATAATTGTATCCATACCTTTTAACACAACAACGCAGTCAGCTTGCTCTGCTGCCTTTTTCGCACGGTCGAGCTTATTAGGAAGCGTTGCTAAATCAGGGAACATACGCGCAAACTCACCATCATGCGGCGTAATCACGCTCGCGACATTAAGTGACACTTTCCCCAAAGCATCACCATCTAAAACAACCTGCATATCGTGTTTCAGGCAAGCATCTGCTAAAGCCTGCATCCCCAAAGCATCATCTGCCCCCGGCCCAATTAAACAGACACTCACATGCCTTTCATGCATAAGGTCAGCGGCATCCTGTGCATTATCAAAGCCGCGCACCATAACTTCTGGTGCGACTGTTGATTGATAAATTCTGGCGGCATCTTTGGTTGTGACAATACTGCCTACCCCTGCCCCAGTACGCATCGCGCCACTTACAGCAAGTCGCGCCGCGCCAATCAAATCCTCGCCGCCTAAAACAGCAACGTGACCACGGATATATTTATGTGTGCTGGCGTCTGGCACTTTCCAAAATTGGTTCCAGAGTTCTGGACTGTTTAGATGCGCGGGCACTTCCATGCCTGCAAAGCAGCTTTGGTCTATGCCAATATCGACCACATGGATTTTTCCGCAATATTGCGATCCCGGCTGCAAAACATGTTCAATGCGCGGCCTAGCGAAAGTCACGGTATAGTCTGCCTTTAGGATGTTTTTATCCACCCGCATATCTTTACCAAGCCCCGTCGGTACGTCCACAGCAATGACCGTTACATGCTCTTGGCGCACTGCATTAAAAGTTTCATTTATTTCTGTTGATAGCTTCCGGTTCAAACCACGCCCGAATATTGCATCAATGACAATATAGTCCTCATTCAAAACAATTTCAGACAACACAGAAACATCGCCTTTATACATTTGCGCCGCTTCAGCAGCAACGCCGTCTAACATAACTGTTGGTTTAATACAGTAGACATGTACATTCCAGCCGGCACGTTCCAAAATGGCCGCTGCAGCAAACCCGTCACTGCCATTCGCACCTGAGCCACAAAGCACAGCTACAGGGCGCCGTTCAAAACGGTTTGCCACGAACTCGGCAATGCCACGCCCTGCTTTTACAATAAGGTCGATTTCAAAAACGCCAGAATTTTTTATAAGCTTCTCAGCCCGCTGCATTTGCGCAGAGGTATAAAGTGCAAGACTTACGCGGTTCTTTTTTTGCATACGCTCAATAAAGTGTTCGGTTTGATTCATAAAATGCGCTCAAATATCTAAAATAAAATAACTACTGTATCTAAGTTAATACAGCGTACTTAAAAAAACGTAAATTTCACATGAAAAAGAATAAGATAGATGGGGCGACTGACGGGGCTTGAACCCGCGACCACTCGGACCACAACCGAGAGCTCTACCACTGAGCTACAGCCGCCACATTATCTTGCTAGTCAGCTAAATGTGACTAGGCCAGATTTATAACTGAATTTATTGAAGCGCGTCAAGAGTTATGGGGACGGAAAATGCACTTTTAATAGAAAAATATTGATATTTTCACTTATCATGCAATAATAACATTGCTGCGCTGCAAATACTGCATAGGCAATGTGGCAACAAATCAAATATCATGAACACTATTAAAGGCACGCCAATTACTTGGCAAAACAGAGGAAAGTATAATGTCTAAACACCTAAAATTCAAAACATCATCTGATCTTGTTAAATACATTAAAGAAAACGACATTCAGAATATTGATTTTGAATTCACAGATTTACGCGGAAAATTACAACACACAGCCCAGCATGTAGATACAGCCGATGAAGACCTTTTTGATAAAGGTATCTATTTTGATGGCTCGTCTATTGCAGGATGGAAAGCCATTAATGAATCAGACATGAACCTACGGCCAGACCTGTTAAAAGTAACCGTTGATCCCTTCTCATCAATCCCGACGATTAAAATTTTCTGTGACGTGTATGACCCTATAACCAACAAGCCATATGACCTAGACCCGCGCAGCATTGCAAAAAAAGCCGAGGCGTTTTTACGTGATGGCGGGTTTGGCGATGAAGCATATTTCGGCCCAGAAGCTGAGTTTTTTGTTTTTGATGATGTACGCATTCATAATGAAATGAATCACATAGGTCACCGCGTTGACAGCATTGAAGGCCCTTATAATTCAGGCCGAAAATATGATAACGGTAATTTAGGCCACCGCCCAGGATTAAAAGGCGGTTATTTCCCCGAAGCGCCTGTGGATAGTTTAGCTGACTTACGCGCAGAAATGCTTTCTGTGATGCGTGAAATGGGCGTGCCTGTTGAAAAACACCACCATGAAGTTGCACCGAGCCAATGCGAATTAGGTATCAAATATGCCACATTGACGGAAAGTGCGGATAATATACAAATTTATAAACATGTTGTACATAATGTCGCCCACGCTTATGGCCGATCAGCCACATTCCTGCCAAAGCCCATTATGGGCGATAACGGCTCAGGTATGCATGTTCACCAATCCATTTGGAAATCTGGTAAGCCAAGCTTTGCTGGCAAAAGCTATGCCGGCCTATCTGAAACAGCGCTATACTACATTGGCGGCATTATTAAGCACGCCAAAGCGTTAAACGCATTCACTAACCCGTCAACAAATTCATATAAACGTTTAGTGCCCGGTTATGAAGCGCCTGTTATGCTTGCTTATTCAGCGTGCAACCGCTCCGCTTCATGCCGCATTCCTTTCGGTAATGAGCCTAAGGAAAAGCGCGTCGAAGTGCGGTTCCCTGACCCTGTGGCGAACCCATACTTAGCCTTCTCGGCGATGTTAATGGCTGGCCTTGACGGCATTGAGAACAAAATCCACCCAGGCGACGCGATGGATAAAAACCTCTATGAGCTAGATGCTGATGAATTGAGCACGATGCCTACGGTTTGTGGCTCATTGCGCGAGGCCTTAGAAGCGCTTGCTGCTGATCATGCTTTCCTTGAAAAAGGCGGCGTGTTCACGCATGAAATGCTCGAAAGCTATATCGACCTCAAGATGGAAGAAGTTTCACTTTATGAAACAACGCCTCACCCGATTGAATTTGCGATGTATTACTCATCATAAATGCGGCAAATTTACACCGCACATTGACAAAAGGCTCATAATGATGGTTATGAGCCTTTTGTTTTGCGTGTACTTCGTATTGACGTTTCGCCATCAAGATCATAAAATAAATACAGATACACTCGCAAAAAATAAGAGAATGTAATTATGCGCGCTATTCACATCATCTGTTTTTTAGCCCTGACAAGCGCTGCGTTTATTACAACGGCTGACGCCGATATCGGGGTGCATAATCACCAACTTAATATTGCGATCGAAGATTCATGGCCTCCCTATGCAGATATAAACGGCCAAGGGCACTCCCGCGATATTCTTGAGCGTGCACTAGAGCTCACACAAATAGAGTACCGCGTTCAGGTCGAGCCTTACTCGCGCGCCTTGTATTTAACGAAGTCAGGTCTTGTTAACGCCTGCTTAAACGTGACGAGACAGAGCTCGACAGAAAGTGTTTTTCATTTTGGAGAAGAGCCGCTGTTCATTGCCGATGCCTATTTTTTTGTCTCTCCAAAAAACCAGCTCCCGATGCAATCACTACGCGAAGCGCCCGATCATTACAAAGTCGGCGTTATCACAGGGTATGAGTATGGTGAACAATTTGAAATCGAGAAACACCGCCTCTTTCTCTCCGAAGTCCGCACGCAAGAGCAACTGATTGCGATGCTAAAAACGGGGCGCCTAGATGCTATTATTATGTATGATGAAGTTTATGAACACACGAGAATAAAAATGGGGCTACCACAAGACCTTTTTCGTCGTGCATTCCTTAATCATAGCTCTGATATACATGTTGCCTTCAATAAGGAAAACCAGTGGTCTAAAAGCTATGCTGCGCAGCTTGACGTTGCATTACGCGCGCTCAAAGCAAGCGACCAGCCACAGCATAGCAAAACCTCGACAAAACAAAACGCAGATTAAAAATCTAGTTTTTAGTGCCTAGCCCAATGTCTTTAGCAAGCTGACTGCGTTTTTCCGCGTAGTTTGGCGCGACCATAGGATAATCCGCAGGTAACCCCCAACGCTCACGGTATTCCTCAGGCGTCAAATTATAAACAGATTTCAAGTGGCGCTTGAGCATTTTCAAATGCTTCCCATCTTCCAAACAAACAATATAATCAGGCATGATGGATTTTTTGATTGGCACCGCAGGGCTTGGGCGATCTTTATTGCGCCCACCTTCACCTGACACGCTAGCTAAGCTTTTATAAACCTGCTTGATAACATCAGGAATATCACCAGCCTCCATACGCGCATTGGCGACATGTGACGACACTATATCTGTCGTCATTTGAAGTAATTCTTTATTCGTTACTGTATCTTGCACAATAAACCTCATATTTATAAAAGTAAAAGCAGTACAAATTACATCTTCACAAATAAAAGTAAATAAATACTTATAAAAAAAGCAGCGCCTTTATAGCGCTGCCTTGTAAATAAAAACCGTTTTAATGCGGGGCTGTTAGCTAGTGTAAGCTATAGTGCCTGCCTTCACTTCTCTCTGATCTGGAGCGACGGTTTGCTGCACCTGTTTATGCGCTGCATTAATAAGCTCAAACTGGTCTTTATAATCCGCAGGATTCATTGCAGGGAACACAGTAACTTCAATCGTCATTGTTTTGGTTGCCATACGGTTCCAAATACGCTTCAGCATATTGTCTTCATCAAAGCGGCTGTAATAAGCGCGAAGCTCTGGATTGTCTTGCGTGCTTTGGCCTTCGACATCTTTGACGCGTATGGCGATCGGCTGCACAACGACATCTTTTTCAAGCTTCACCTCACGGCCTTTTTTATCAACGCCTTTTTCGCCATATAGCATGCTAATTAAACCTGCACGAAAACGGTCAACGCGTGAACCGTCATTCGTAGTGCCCTCAGGGAACATAATGACATTCTCGCCTTTGTTAAAACTCTTGGCAATTTTACCAATTGATTCAGGGTTAAATTCGCGTGAGCGGCGGACACCAATAAATTTCATGGCCAAAGCAAGCTGACCGACAACAGGCCATTTTAATATCTCGCCCTTGCCGACAAAGTTACCATTAAGTGCACTGCCTGCGACAAAAGGATCCGCCATCGACATGTGATTTGCGACAAACCATGTTGGCTTGTCTTTTTCAAGCTTTGCCGAGGCTTCGTTGAATTCTATTTTAATGCCGATTAACTTGCGCATTGTATTATAAACCATATTTGGTATCAGCGTTTTATTGCGAAATATTGGCCCAACAATTGCGCCCTGCGTCACAATAGCCGCGGCGAGTAATGGAAAAGTAACAATGCCGATTAACGCACGGCGCGCTGCACGTAGCTGACGTCTCATGAAATAAGTCCCCTAAATATATTTTTATTATGAACCTTAATATGCATGTAAACAGACTTATGGCAAGATATTAATCTCCAACGCAGCCCATTTATACAGAGCGCGCTTCTCTAAACCTACCCTATGGTCTTATAGATTTTCTTGCTCAGTGATACATCCGCAGGTTTTAAATAGGCTGGGGAGACATTAATGGGCTGATAGCCACTCGCCTGTTGCGCTGTGAAATACTCAAGCGCCATCTCCGCTAAGACTTCAGTCGATGTCTGGTTATAAGACATTTCCGCGCGCCACTGACTTGCGACGTCGGTGTTTGGTTGCACGAATGATTGTACGAAACGTTCTACCGCATCACCAATAATCACGCCCCGCGCTTTACCACAAAGTAGATGATCATGGAGCGCCGGCCCTGATATTGCTTGCGCGGGTAATTCTGCCTGCCCCGCTTGCCATGTTGCAGCATAAAAGTCATCGCGCTTTGTTTCAAGGACAACGCAGACATTGTCTGCGTCCCCCGCATTGCTTCGTAGAAATTGACGATATAATAAATCTAACGTTGAAACACCAAGCACAGGCACATCTAGCGCCAAAGCCATAGCCCGCGCCGTAGACAAGCCCACGCGCAACCCCGTAAACGCGCCAGGCCCATTGGTGACAACCACAGCGTTAATATCAGCATAACTCATTGCGGCACGCCCAACAGTCGCGTCAATGATCGGGACAAGTCGTTCAGCCTGCCCGCGTTTGATATCTTCAAATGTCGTATAATATTGGCGCTCCGAAGCGTGCCATATGCTGACGCGGCACCCCGTCAATGCGGTATCAATAGATAATATATTCACTGTAGATCTCTCTTTATTTATCCTCAGCGTTGATAGTAAATATCAGGCCTCGCGTCAAATTTAAAAAGCAATCTGTCGCTAATATACGCATTAACACCCTTTATGGTTGACAGTTAAGTGATAAAGCATATCTTGTGTAACATTCATAAACATCTTTGGGGTTCAGCGTGGATCACAGAATACGGATACATCATAAGTTCACTTTTTTACCTTGCGTTATTTGCTTATGCTTAGCGCTTGCTCAGCTTGTTTTGTCCCCTGCCGCGCTTGCCAATAAGGATTATGCAGCACTCGAGTACGACCAGTCCGCCATCGTTGCGTATAGCTACTTCCAAATTGATGATGATGCCTTTCCTGATATGAGCCTTAATTTTGATACGTTTCAACAGCATATTGAGACGATTAAGAATGAAAACTTTACGGTTGTGTCCCTCAAAGACCTTAAAGGCTATACAAAGAAAAAAAAACAAAGCGCGCCGAGCATCGCAATCACATTTGAAACTGGTCACAAATCAATTTTGAATAAGGCTATTCCCTTGCTGTTAAAAGAGAAACTGCCTTTCACTATTTTCATTAGCCCTGCCGAAATAGACCAAGGCCAGCCCTATGTTATTCCGTGGGGTGAACTAAAAAAATTAAAGCGCAATCCGCTTGTCACAATCGGCATCCACAGTGCCACATATAAAACGATGCAAGCTTACAAAAGCCGTGACGATATTAACCACGCGGTGACCAGCGCAATTACACGCTATAAAGAGGTTTTTAATCACGCGCCTGCGCTTTATGCTTACCCATATGGTGACCATGACACCGCACTGGCGGATACCTTAAAGAAAAACAACATCGCCTTTGGCTTTGGCCTACAATCTGGCGTTATACACACAGCAAGCCCGCAATATCACTTACCCCGCTTTACCATGACGGATAATTTTGGCAGTAATCAGCGTTTTATTGACACGGCGTATAACTTACCGTTTCCTTATTTTGATATGATACCGCAAGATACCGTCTTACCAGATGCGCCAACGAGCCTGAGTTTTTCAGTGCCTAGTATTTTGAGCAATAGCCTTAATAGCTTGCAATGTTTCCATTCTGGCATTGGTAAAATCTCAACAGATATACTTGGCGATGAACGCGTTCATATCGTGCTGCCTGAGAGCACAACAAGCTCTGGCCGCCTGCGGGTAAACTGCACAATTAATGCAGGCTATGATGAAATCGCCGAGCGGCAACGTTGGCGATGGCACGGCATCTTACACCGCATCAATATCGGCGCGGCGCTGCGTCCATAAATCAGAACAATAAAAAACGGCGTTTTGTATAGCGCCGCTTTTTGTATCTTGTTTCTATATCGCTTTACACAAATGGGCTTAACGCCAAAACCCCATAAGGTCCATAACCTCGTCAATATGTGGCTGCGCTATTGCATTTGCACGCTCTGCCCCACGGCGCAAATAAGCATCAATCTGATCCGTATCAGCAAGCAATTCATTCATTCTCGCTGAAATTGGCGCCAAATGATTGACAGCGACATCAACCAAAGCTGGTTTAAAATCAGAGAACGTCTTGCCTGCAAATTCAGCCAACACTTCGTCGCCTGATTTATCAGTTAATGCGCCGTATATCGTAACAAGATTTCTGGCCTCTAGGCGCGTTTCTAAATCTACGAATTTCTCAGGCAACACTTCAGCGTCCGTTTTGGCTTTTCTTATTTTCTTAGCAATCAAATCGGCGTCATCGGTCAGATTGATACGCGTCATATCACTTTGCGCTGACTTACTCATTTTCTCAGCCCCGTCACGCAGCGACATTATGCGCGCGCCTTCTGCAAGCACAACTGATTCTGGCTCAGGGAAATAATCTTCGCCATAGCGGTGGTTGAATGTGCCCACAATTTCGCGCGCTAATTCTAAATGCTGTCTTTGGTCATCACCTACCGGAACATGAGTTGCTTTATAAATCAAGATATCCGCCGCCATAAGCACAGGATACGCATAAAGGCCAAGCCCTGCTTTTTCCTTATTCTTGCCTGCTTTATCCTTGAACTGCGTCATACGGTTTAGCTTACCCATTTGCGTCATAGTCGCCAGCAACCACATTAACTGTGAATGTGCGGGGACAGATGACTGTGCAAATAAAATGGACTTTTCAGGGTCAACCCCCGCCGCTATATAAGCAGCCGCAATTTCGCGCGTACTTTGTCTGAGCTTGCCTGCTTCATATGTCGCAGTAATCGCGTGCAGATCAACCACGCAAAACAATGTCTCAAAGTCGCCTTGATCTTGCAGCTTAACCCAATTACGCAGCGCACCTAAATAATTGCCTAAATGTAGTTGGTTCGTTGGCTGCATGCCAGATAAAATACGCTTTGTCATTGCTCTGTTCTTACCTCTAATTTGATTGTGATTTTACGGCTTTACGAAAAAATGTTTGATAGCACGTAAATTATAGATGCGCAACATAAACACCGCCGCACCATAGCTTATAACGCCGCAGCCAATCAATGCCAACATCTGTATAAACTCAGTATTTTCAGCGCCCATATATGCAGTCCAAATTATGGAGCCGCCATAAATAACAGCCGACATAATAAAGGCTGCAATGACCAGCTTTACAATACGGCGCTTTGCCGCGGCGGGGATCGTTATGTTCTCATAGCCACGCATTTTCTTTTTCAGCATAAAGAATTGCAACCAACCAACAAGCCCCGTAGATAGCGCAATGCCTGCTTCATTAAACGGAAAAATAAGGATAAGCGACAGCACGATATTGAGCGCCGTAACCTGCATTGATATTTTAACAGGTGTCCACGTGTCTTTATGTGCCCAAAACACGGTAGAAAGCACCTTGCTCGCCACATACGGTACAAGTCCGACCGTATAGCCCATTAATGCATAAGATGCGCGCAGCGTGCTCTCAGAGCCAAATGCACCGCGCTCAAACAGGACAGATATAATAAGCTCCGCCAAAATAAACAAACCAAGCGCAGAAGGTAGCGCCAAAAACACACAGGCTTCTAACGCCTGCGAGAATAATTTTTGGGCATCTGCACTTTTCTTTTTTGCCAAAGCCACAGAAAGCATAGGCAGCAAGGCAGTGCCCATCGCAATACCAACAACGCCTAATGGCAATTGATTTAAGCGGTCAGCATAATACAGCGCCGAAATCGCGCCTACAGGCAGGAAAGACGCAATAATCATATCCGCGAATAAGTTAATATGCATGACGCCTGCGCCCAAAACACCGGGGCCCATTAATGAAAAAACTTTCTTCACGTCGCCTGAATGTTCGTATTTTGAAAAACGTGGTTGTATCCGCGCCTTAAACGTCATCCAGCACATAAAACCTAACTGTATAATGCCCGATATTGTTATCCCGAGTGACAATGCTTTGGATATTTCATAGCCATGATGGTTTGCTATTAACATTGCAAAAATTAAAGTAAGATTGAATATTATAGGTGCCATCGCAAAGGGCGCGAAACGGTTATGCGCGTTTAGCATTGCACCAAACATCGCCGTAATCGACATCAACAGCAAATACGGAAAGGTTATCCGCGCATAACCAACCGCTGCGTCAAAACGCGCACTGCCCGCTTCAAACCCTGGGGCAATAATGGTGACAATATAGGGCATGGCCAAAATTGACAATGTTACAAAGATACTAAGTATCCCTGCCATAAGCATCAAAACATGCGCTGCAAATTTGGCGGCATCCGCGCTGCCACGTTCTTCTTTAATCGATGTATATATAGGGACAAAAGCGACAGTAAACGCCCCCTCTGCGCTGATCCGGCGAAAAAAGTTTGGTAATTTCAGCGCAACAAAAAAAGCGTCCGCAAGCGGCCCCGCCCCTAAAAGCGCCGCCGTTAATATATCACGTATAAAACCAGCAACCCGGCTTACGAGCGTTAAACCGCCGACAGTTGCTATTGCTTTGAAAAACTTCATGAAACAGTTATGGGGAATTTTTTATTATGTGTCACCACCCTTAAGTGCAGTATTTAATGATATAAACAGCTGATTATCTTTTGCTAGCGTTTCTTCGCTGCCGCAATAGCGGATAATCTTGACAAGGTTAGTTTTCATATTTATAAACAGGCTATAAAAATAAATATAAAAAAAGTTTACAGGGATACGTCATGAATAGAATTACAGCAAATTTGCTCACGGAGCTATTTAATGGGTCAGCACAAGACCGCACAATACTCACCAAAGAAATTTTCATCAATGTTGATACCGAAGCAGGCGCTGAAATTTTAATCAGGCCTTTTACACCACAAATCGCAGCCGAATACCTGACGCATTTAGTTGGCAATACAAAAAGCGCCCTGCTTGAGCCGATGATCCTAAAAGATACCGTTAGAGCACCTATAAATATGGTATTTAACGGACGCTATCTTGATACAGAGCTGCGTAAAGAATACAACGTCCCTTTAATTACCTATAGGCATTGCCCGCACAGAAAAGAATCTGTGCTCATCATGGATCGCTTCCATCAGGAACAAAACCCAAGCATGGGGCAGTATCTACAAGCTCCAAACATTCATCAAATGATCAACGCATTAAACAGCGCAGGCGGGCGTTGGTCTGATGTTGAGTTTCATACACAAAAGGATGCCGCGCGCCCAAGCTTAAGGCTTGTCAAATAGCGCGCAACTGCTTAACACTTAAATTTGTAACATAACAAATTGACCGTGAAGCACGATGAGCGATACAGAGAACACAGAAAATCCCGAAAGCACTTGGTTTGGCGAAACATCCGTTTCTCCGAAAGAAAAGACTGAAAAAGTACTGGGTGTATTCCACAGCGTCGCCGATAGCTATAATGTGATGAATGACGTTATGTCGATGGGCATACACCGCGTGTGGAAGGACCGTTTTGTCGGAATGATTAACCCAAAGGCAGGGTTAAGTTATTTGGATGTTGCAGGCGGCACAGGCGATATTGCCTTCAGGCTCTATAAAAAAACCAAAAGCGCGCCAGATATAACCGTTTGTGACATTAACACATCTATGCTGAGCGTTGGGCGCGACTTATCGATTGATAAAGGCTATATTAATGGCATGAAATGGGTCACTGGCAACGCAGAGTCTTTGCCGCTGCCCAGTAAGTCAAAAGATGTTTACACCATCGCCTTTGGCCTGCGTAATGTTACCCACATTGATAAGGCATTAAAAGAAGCCTATCGCGTACTTAAACCCGGCGGGCGCTTCTATTGTTTAGAGTTCTCTCACCTCCCAGATCCAGCCATGCAAAAATTATATGACAGCTATTCGTATAATGTGATTCCCAAGATGGGAGAGATTGTGGCAAAAGACGCTGAGAGTTATCAATATTTGGTTGAGAGTATCAGAAAATTTCCAAAACAAGACGCTTTGGTCGCACGAATCCAAGATGCCGGGTTTGACCAAGCCGGCTACAAAAACCTAAGCTGCGGCATTGCTGCGATGCATTGGGGTTGGAAACTTTAGTTAATCACAAGCAAACCTTGTTAAAACTTACAAATAAATTAAGTGACAAATGCTCGCCTGTTTGATAAGTTGAATATAGCTTGATTTTATATGACTAATGTTATATAACCTTATGTAAATAATGCTAATGGTGAACAAGGATCCCCCATGCAACAGATATATGTTTTATTAAGTGTATTAGTCCTATTACTTGGTTTCGGCGTTCTTATGCACGAAACACAGTATAAAACCGCGCGCGTTGACGGTGGCCCTGAATTTGTTGATGCATCAAGTCTTGCAGCGCTTGATCCTGCCGCAGGTATCAGCTACAACTCTGGGATGGAAACATATCAGCAGGCATTAAACAAACTCGATGACAAAAGAATTTATCTCAACAAATAAAACGTCTCATGATGCGCATACGCATAGCGTCCTGATTATAATCTCAGGCGGCGTTTCTGCATATAAAGCACTAGAGCTTATTCGTCTGCTGAAAAAATCTGGTATTAAAACCCCTGCGATTCTCACCAAAGGCGGCGCAGCATTTATAACGCCGCTAAGCGTTAGTGCATTAAGCGGCGAAGCCGTCTATACGGATTTATTCTCATTAAAAGACGAACAAGAAATGGGCCATATTCGCCTGTCACGCGAAGCTGACCTTATTGCTGTCATCCCCGCGAGCGCCAATATAATGGCACGCACAGCGCATGGCATGGCCGATGACCTTGCAAGCACGGTATTGCTTGCCGCTGACAAAGCTATTCAATTCTACCCTGCAATGAACCCACAAATGTGGGACAACCCCGCGACGCAGGATAACGTGAAAACTCTGCGCGCTCGAGGCATAGGCGTCATTGAGCCCGATAGTGGCGAAGTTGCATGCGGTGAGACGGGTAAAGGCCGCTTGCCAGATATCGAATTTATATATGAGAGCATTATCCAGAAACTCAATACCGCGCGCGCGGCTCTGCCTTTAACGGGGAAGCATGCCATTGTTACTGCTGGGCCAACATATGAATCTATTGACCCAATACGATTTATTGGCAACCGTTCATCAGGTAAACAAGGCTATGCGATCGCCCAGAAGCTTGCCGCTTATGGCGCGGATGTTACGTTAATTTCAGGCCCCACCGCACTGCAAGCACCTCAGAATGTACATAGAATAGAGATTGAGAGCGCAGCGGAGATGCTGGAAGCTGTCAATACAGCCCTTCCTTGCGATATCGCGGTCTGCGCGGCCGCTGTTGCTGATTGGCAGGTCAGCAACCCATCACAAACAAAGCTTAAAAAGCACGATAGTGACGGCGGACCTGCGCTTAGCTTCGCCGAAAACCCTGACATTTTAAAACATATAGCAACCCACAAGACAAAGCGCCCGCAATTCGTCGCGGGCTTCGCTGCCGAGACTGAGAATGTAGAACACAACGCTGCCGCGAAGTTTGCGCGCAAGGGCTGCGACGCCTTGCTCGCCAATCATATCGCAGATACCGACAATGTTTTTGGCGCAGATGAGAATACTATATTATACATCAGCAAGACAGACGTGGGCGCAGCACCCCATCATGAAAACTGGCCTAAACAAAGCAAGTTAGACGCCGCCGACATGCTTGTGCGCAAAATTATTCAGCACCTTGTAAAGGCTGAGGGCATCCCTCATAATACCGCCACCCCAATTTCAACAAAATTAGAGGCCATTCAATGAGTGAACAAAGCTCTGTAAAGCTAGAAGTACGCAGTAACGAAGAAACTGTGGAAATCGCACTAAAGCCACATGAACATGCGGTTGGATTAAACTTACCAACATACGCAACAGAACAATCTGCAGGCATGGACTTATCCGCCGCATTAGAAGAAGCCTTGGAAATTGCCCCGGGTGAGCGCGCTTTAGTGCCAACAGGACTAACTATTGCACTGCCGACTGGCTACGAAGCACAAATCCGCCCACGTTCAGGCCTTGCGATGAAACACGGCGTTACTGTTTTGAACAGCCCCGGCACTATAGACGCTGATTATCGCGGAGAAATAAAAGTTTTGATTGTCAACTTAGGACAAGATGACTTCACCATTGAGCGCGGTATGCGTATTGCCCAAATGGTTATTGCTCGCCACGCCAATGTTAGCTGGCGCGTTGTTAAAGACCTCGACGAGACAGAGCGCGGTAGCGGCGGTTTTGGCTCCACAGGTACACAGAGCAAATAAGGCTGCGACAATCAGCATTACACAACAAAAAAAGCAGCCTGAAGTGGGCTGCTTTTATTTTAGAGTGACGACATTCGGCATCGGTGATTAATCCTCCGCACGGCTAATCATACTCATGCTCACATCCCATTTATCTGCCCCTGTATTAATCAGTAATGGCTGCTCATATTGCAAAGATAAAAAAGCGTGAACCTCATGCGGCAAGGCGCCGTAATTAACAGAAATTCGCCCTTCTTTATCAGCAAAGCGTTTATTCACAGGGACGCACAGCGTGTCAAATGGTCGGTATTCTTCAATTTTCCATTTCTTGTTTTCTTTAAGAATACGTAACAAGAAATGCCCGCCCATAATGACGCTTTTTTTATGGGGCTGGGCAACGACGTTATAGGTCAGGAACTCAGGGCCATCTTTAATAACGATCGTGTTATACTCTAACTTACAAGGCCCCTTAACAGATTTCTGTGCAAGAAGATAAACCTCATACATTTCCTTTAAATGGTCAGCCACTTTTGGGAAGTGTACGTAAACAGGCTTTTTGCCCTTGAACTCAACACCAAAAATGCCCTTAATGCCGCCCGTTACATCCTCACCTAAAAAGTGGACAAGGTTTTTGTTGTCTTTAAGCTCTACGATTACAGCGTTAATGTCATTAACATTCACATCCTTGCCACGTTCACCCAAGAACTCATAAGCACGGTTAATAAAGTCATTTTTAATGTAGAGCTCAATGCCCCGCTTTGACACATGAGGAATGCGGCTATTCGACACTTTAAAATGATCATAGGCCTGTTCCAAATAGAGTGAGCGCGCGTTCTTTTCAAATTGATTATGCGTATCTATGCTATTTTGCGCCCTGCCCTGATGTGCAAACATAGAAACGCAGGACAGGCCGAGTAAGGCAATGAAAATAAACTTAAAACGTGTCATATATTGGCACCATTCAGGTTAAAAAATAAAAATAATCACAGTTAATAAGCATAACATAGTTGAAAATACTAAGCGATTTAAAAAAAACACGCTAAAACTAGCGCTATGAACAAACACGCAGCAAAACAAGATCAACTGGACGAGTTAATGGCCAGTGGTCATACGCCAATGATGGCGCAGTTCCATATGATAAAGCAGGCGCATCCCGAGTGCCTATTGTTTTACCGCATGGGTGATTTTTACGAAATGTTTTATGATGATGCCATCGCCGCATCATCAATACTCGATATTACGCTCACCAAACGCGGCAAAAGCAATGGTGACGACATTCCCATGTGCGGGGTTCCCTTTCATTCTTATGAGCCTTATTTAGCTAAACTGATCCGCGCCGGTCATAAAGTCGCAATCTGCGAACAAACAGAAACGCCTGACCAAGCCAAAGCGCGCGCGAAAGCTAATGGAAAGTCGACATCCAAAACACTGGTCAACAGAGAAGTTTCGCGCATTGTGACGCAAGGCACATTAACCGAAGACCACTTACTAAACGCAAAAGAAAGCAATTACATTGCCGCGCTTTGCGAAATCAGAGGCGAATACGCATTAGCATGGCTAGAGCTGTCTACGGGTGAATTTTGGACACAAAAAGGTAACTGCACAGAGATATTTGCTGCACTTGCTCGTATTGACTGCAAAGAACTGCTGATTTCGGACAAATTAATCCACGAACCGAGTTTATTTGAACGCTTTGCCCCGTTTAAGGACGTTATTACCCCGCAAAGCCCGACTTTCTTTAACGCTGAAAACGCAAAAAAGAAACTAGAAGACAGCTTTGAGGTTGATTCACTTGATAGTTTTGGTGACTTCAGCCGCACACAAATAGCCGCTTCTGGCGCTGTGTTTGATTATATTATCCGCACGCAAAAAGGCAATCTGCCTTATATTCGCCCGCCGATAGAAATTGCGAGCCACGACGTCATGGAAATTGACGCCGCCACCCGCCAGAACCTGGAAATACTGCGCACGCTCAACGGGACGCGTAAAGGTGCGCTAATCAGCATATTAGACAAAACCAAAAGCGCCCTTGGTGGCAGGTTATTACAAAAGCGCCTTTCTGCGCCCCTTTACAACAAAGACGTCATTGAACAGCGCTACAATGAAATAGATGCGTTTTACAAGGACATACGCCTGTTAGAAGAAGCTGAAACACTGATAAAAACGGTACCAGATATTGAGCGGGCTTTATCACGCATCACCATCGGGCGCGGCGGCCCCAAGGATCTTATCATGGTGCGTGAAGGCCTAGAACGCGCAGAAATTTTACAGCAACTTATCGCCAACATACAGGCACTAAACACAATAAGTGAAAGCAACACATTAAGAACAGATGCCAAACAACTAAAAGAAAAGCTAAATACCGCATTAAACGACAGCGCTCCGTTATTTGCACGCGACGGCGGCTTCATTAAAGATGGCTACTCCACCAAGATAGACCAGCTCAGACAGCTAAAAACCAACAGCAAAAAACTCATTGCTGAGCTACAAGCCGATTACGCAAAAAAAACAAACATCGATAACCTTAAGATCAACTATAACAATGTCTTGGGATACTTCATTGAAGTGCCATCTAAGCGCGCAAGACCATTAATGCCTAGCAATGACGATAGCGAGAACACAACAGGATTTATCCACCGCCAAACAATGGCGAGCGCTGTGCGTTTTACATCCGTCGCTTTGTCGGAACTAGAACGTGACATTTCAAGCGCAAGTGAAAAACTACAAGCATTGGAAGTCGAGCTCTTCGACCAGCTCATCACTGACGTTACACAGAGCGCCAAAAACATTCAGGAGATCGCCTACGCCCTTGCCGCTCTTGACGTTGCATCATCATCAGCGCGACTAGCCTTAGATAACAATTACACGCGCCCAGAGATCACCAATGACACACGGTTTGAACTTGTCGGCGCGCGCCATCCTGTTGTTGAAGACGCGTTACGGAAGAATGAAGGCAAAGAATTCATTCGCAATGACTGTAATTTGGACGACGACAACAGTTTGTGGCTTTTAACAGGCCCTAACATGGCTGGTAAATCAACGTTCTTACGCCAAAACGCATTAATCGCGATTATGGCGCAGGCCGGACTTTACGTCCCTGCGCAAAGCGCTAAAATCGGCATGGTTGATAAAGTTTTCAGCCGCGTTGGCGCAGCAGACGACCTTGCACGCGGGCGATCGACCTTTATGGTAGAAATGGTTGAAACCGCCGCGATTTTGAACCAAGCAACAAACAAGTCACTCGTCATCCTTGATGAAATCGGGCGCGGCACAGCAACATTTGACGGCCTATCCATCGCATGGGCCTGCGTCGAACATTTACACGAAGTCAATAAATGCCGCGCGCTGTTCGCCACACACTACCATGAACTTACCCATTTGCAGGCATCCTTGCCTTATATGCGCTGTTATTCGATGGCCGTAAAAGAGTGGAAAGGCGATATTGTCTTCCTTCATGAAGTTATACAAGGCGCGGCGGATCGCTCCTATGGTATACACGTTGCCAAAATTGCAGGCCTACCGAAGGCCGTGATTGCCCGCGCGAAAGAGGTGCTGTCTAATTTGGAACAGAGCGATCAGACAGGCACCTTATCGGCGCTGACGAATGATTTGCCGCTCTTTATGCCTCAAAGCAGCACAGACCTTGCACAAGGTAGCACGTTAGATGCCCCTGAACATGCCGAGCTTCTAAATGCACTTGATGAGATTGACCCAGATAGCCTTAGCCCACGCGATGCGCTAGAGTTAATTTATCACTTAAAATCAAAGCGTAACGGCTAAGCAAAAAAATCGTCTCATTTTACCGCAGCGCATCATGACCTTCTCAAAATCTCGTGATATTGTATGCACATGGAAAACGTATATTTAAAGAACACGCTAAATGCAGTGGGCAATACGCCTCTTATCGATCTTGAAAGCGGCATATATGCAAAAGCAGAATTTTTAAACCCAAGCGGCTCAGTCAAAGACCGCATGGCGCTGTACATTGTTGAGCAGGCCGAAAAAGATGGCTTGTTAAAACCGGGGGACACGATTGTAGAATCGACCAGCGGCAATACAGGTAATGCGCTGTCGATGATCGCCGCTGCCAAGGGCTATAAAATGATTGTGTTAATGCCCAATGGCTACACCCATGAACGTAGCAACATATCTCTTCTTTATGGCGCGGAGCTTCGCCTAGTTGGTGATTTTCATGTCAACCAAGCGCGTGCAGAAGCCATTGAACTTGGTAAAAAGGACGGTTATTTCTGCCCGCAGCAATTCGATAATGAATTAAATGTTGAAGAAAACAAAAACTGGCTCGGTAAAGAAATCATTGCCCAGCTCGATGAAAAAGGCATAAAAATTGACGCGATTGTGCAGGGCGTCGGCACAGGCGGCACGCTGCTCGGCAATGCGATGGCGCTTAAAGAATGGCACAACCCTGACCTTAAAGTCTTCGCGATGGAGCCCAGCGAGTCGCGTACGATTGAATGCTGCATTACCGCTTGCCACAATATAGAAGGCATTTCGGATGGCTTCATCCCCACTATTTACGGCCGACACAAGCATTTGGTTGATGAAATCATCAATATTGATAGTGAGCTTGCCATTGATACCGCAATCGGGTTTGGCATAGAACGCGGCCTGATGGTCGGACCTAGCAGTGGCGCAAATTACCTCGCCGCATTAGAGATTAAACGCCGCCATCCAGAGATCAAAACAGTCTTAACGTTCTTATGTGATCGCGGTGAAAAGTACTTATCCCTCTATGCGCAGCGTAAAGGGAATAATGCGACCATCTAAATAGTTGACATAATGCAGATCCTTACCTATACTCCGTCAACATTCAAACGGAGCTGCTCATATGCGCAATACACTTACCGCGGATCAATTAATTGATATTTTGTTCCAAACAGATAATCGCATCACGGCCAATGCGCTTAATAAGCAAAGCCATGTTTCTAAATGGATCAGCAGCTTATTCACCACAACGAACAAAAATGACACGGAGCATAAAAACGGGTTTAAGGGCTATATACAAAACTTAAAACGTAGCCTGACATTAGAGTTTAACGACGCCGTTAAAATTGAACATGAACACCCACGTTCCTTGCGCAAGGCATTGCTCGAGTTAAAAACCCTCGGCTATAGTAACAACCAGCTTTATGATATTAAGGTAGATGTATTACGTTTTACACTTCTTCATCTTGACTTTGACGGCGCGATTAAACGCCTTGCTGACAAGCGCCACCCATACACATTGAGTGCATGGTGCGACAAAGCCTTTTTAGGGGCTGCGTCTCTGGAATTTGAGGGGTATGTAAAAAGCGGTTACCGCACAATGGATGAAATAGATAATGCTCCGGCACACAACTCAATTTATTCAGAAAATGATTATGATGCGGTCTACCCTATCTTTAAGGAATCTTACACAGCAAAAATTAGCCGCCATCCAGAATACCTGACACCAGAAAAATCTAAGGGTTTAGCATTAACACTTAATGGGTAAATTTATTGAAGCGCGGCTTCTTTCATCGCTGATGCGATTTTTTGACGCATAGCATCGCTTATTGTGTCGCTTTCAAGAAATGAAAACAGGGTCTCGATGTTCTTTTTGCGGTCAATCGGCACGACTTCTTCTTCTATCAGGTTTTTTTCACCAAAAAACAGCTTATTTACGTCTTCTTCATGTTCAGGGAGCGCCTTACGTGCAGCTTCCAATATTTTGGGGTCAATCGACTTGCGCGTGCGCTTGACCATCGCGAGCGCTGCGGCGCGGACGGCGGCTGTTTGCTTCTTTTGCTTTTTCTCGGGTTGATCTTCGGCGCTGCTTTCCGCCGGCACTTGCTTATTCTTGTTATTAGCTGGGATATATACACGTCTTGCCATTGCACACCATCTTGTTTAAACCTATTTTATATATATCCTGAAGCAAAGAGCTGAAGAAAAGATTAATTTAAGGACACCGCGCCCCGAATGTATCCACTATACCGCATAGTCACACGCCTTGCCGCTAAGCCGCTTTTGAACAGCCGCCTAGCGAAAGGAAAAGAAGACGCAAAGCGTATAAATGAGCGTATGGGACAGCCTAAAATAAAGCGCCCCAACGGCACCTTAATATGGATGCATGGCGCAAGCGTTGGTGAAGTCACATCCCTGCTCACGCTAGTGCATAAACTACAGGCCGCAAATAAAGAGATCACCGTTCTGATTACATCAGGAACCAAGACGTCTGCGGAAATCATCAGTAAGCGCGGACTCAAGAATGTTATCCATCAGTACATCCCTATGGATCACCCTTTATGGGTCAAGACGTTCCTAGACCACTGGGCGCCTGACGCTGTGATTTTTGCAGAATCTGAAATTTGGCCGAATTTATTGACCGAGATTGGGCGGCGTAATATACCATCCGCCTTAATCAATGCGCGCTTATCTGATAAATCATATAAAGGCTGGCGGCGTTTTAGAAAATCCGTTACGCCACTGCTGCGCTGCTTTGATGTTATTTTAACGCAAAGCGCCGAAGACAAGCGGCGCTACATTGCACTTGGTCATACCAACGTCCACGAATGCGGCAATATTAAATATAGCGCTGAGAAGCTTCCTGCCGAGCATGAAAACCTACTAAGCTTACAGAACCGCTTTAAAGGGCGCCCGACATGGGTCTATGCCAGCACCCACGATGGTGAAGAGCTTATCGCCTGTGAAATTCACAATAAAATCAAAAAAATATTACCTAACCTGCTGACTTTTATTGTGCCGCGCCACCCTGAACGCCGCAATGAAATTGCAAAAACTTGCGATAATGAGCAAAATGAGATTATCTTTCGCTCTGCCATGCAGACACCACCAGCAGACACCGAAATTTATATTATCGACACACTCGGTGAGCTTGGGCTGTTCTACAGGCTTTCAGAAACGGCTGTGATTGGGCGCACACTCAGCAATGATGGCGGCGGCGGTCACAACCCGATTGAAGCCGCACAGCTTGGCTGTGCAACACTGCACGGGCCGCTATATCAAAACCAAAAAGACATATTTGATGATATGCATAAACATGAGGCGACGGTGCTGTGCCGTGATAAAGATGCGCTATATGATGAGGTGCTTAAATTATTTTCAGAGCCAGATTACATGGAACATATGCAAGACAAAGCGCTTGCATACACGCAATCGAAAACCGCCATCCTAGACAGCGCCTATGACGAGATATTAAAAATCTTGCCCAAAACTATATTTAGCGTAAAGGCTACTTCGTAATGACATTTAAAACTCCTCTATTCTGGTATAAGCAAGATTGCTGGCAGACAAACGCGCTGCGTCCTCTCGCGCGCATCTATGGTTACATCAGTAAAAAACGCATGGCCAAACGCCCATCATACGCCGCACAGTGCAAAGTCATCTGTGTTGGTAACCTGACAGCAGGCGGCGGCGGTAAAACACCCACAGCGATCGCGCTGGCCAAACTCGCGAATGTTCCGCACACGGTTTTCCTCACCCGCGGCTATGGCGGAAATATTAAAGGTCCTGAAATTGTTAGCGCCGCACACAAGGCCAGTGACGCAGGCGACGAGCCCCTTTTACTCTCGCGCATTGCACCAACCCTCATTTCACGTGACCGCGTGGCGGGTGCTAAATTCGCAGAGCAACATCAAACCAAACTTCTTATCATGGATGACGGCCTGCAAAATCCGAAACTGTTTAAAGATCTGCGTATTTGCGTGGTTGATGGCCCAACGGCATTTGGTAATATGGAGTGTATTCCTGCGGGGCCTCTGCGCCAGCCCCTTGCCGCAGGCTTAACCCACGTAGATGCTTTTATAATCATTGGTGACCTCGACAAAAAAGTCGAGGCCCTTCTACCAAAAGCCGTACCGCGTTTTGACGCTATCATAGAAGTCGAGCCTGATGCTCTTCCTGATGAATATAAACTCCATGAATATGTCGCATTTTGTGGGATTGCGCATCCGCATAAATTCATCAACACACTGGACAGCATAAATGCCAATATTGTCAAAACCCGCGCATTCTCGGATCACCACAAATACACCGAAAAAGAAATGCATGCCCTTGCTGCATTTGCAGAGCGCCTAGATGCGCGACTGATTACCACAGAAAAAGACTTTGTGCGGATTCCTGAAGGGCCATGGATGGATAAAATTGATGTTTTACCTATACGTTTAAAATTTCAAGACAGCGACAAAGTAAGCCGTTTTTTGCAGCATAGCCTTTCAGGTGAATTATGAACCAAATTAAATACATATTTGAAACCATCGCATTGTTAATTCTTATTTTGATTTTCAGGACGATGCCCCCACCAATGGCGAGCAATACAGGCGCGTATTTCGCACGCAGAATTGGCCCGCGCACAGGTGCGTCAAAGACAGCCATCAACAACATCAAACATGCCTTCCCTGATGCAAGCGAAGCCGAAGTGAATAAGATCTTGATCAATATGTGGGAGAACTTAGGCCGTGTTATAGGTGAATACCCACATTTACGCTGCCTGACAGATAAATACTGTGAAGTTGAAAACATAGAGATCCTCGAGCAGCTCGCAGAAAATAATCAGCCCTGTATTTTCATCGGGATGCATCAAGCCAACTGGGAAGTCGCGGCCTTAAGGCTGCGCAGCCAACCGGGCCTAGATGTTGGCGCAGTCTACCGCGCGCCGAACAATCCATGGGTGGAGGCTATTTTACAGCGCCTGCGTGATTACAAAAAAGGTGAAAAATACTTCGCCAAGTCAACCCAAGGCGTGCGCGATATGATTAAGCACCTGAAAGATGACGGGCAGATTGGCCTGTTGATTGATCAAAAATATAATGAAGGCATTCAGGCTAACTTCTTCGGTAAACCTGCAATGACCAGCACATCATATGTTGAGCTTGCCAGAAAATTTGACTGCCCAATCATTCCCGTGCAGATGGAACGCATGAGCGGCTGTTATTTCCGCATGCACGTCCACCCTGCGCTTGAACTTGACTTCACAAATGCAGAAAAAGCCGTAGCACAGACACATGAAGTCATCGAAGAGTGGATAAAACAGCGCCCCGCAGAGTGGCTATGGGTACATAAAAGGTGGAAAAAGTAATATGGCTCTTACAAAAGAACAACAAAACTACTGGAACAGTTACTTAACCAGTTTACCAGTAGACGAACATCCCAGCGCCCCTGTTATTACAGCAGGGCCATGTGGTGACTACGCAATAACGGATTCATTAATACAGCTTTACTTGGGTGGTCAGAAAACCGCTGGCAGCGGTCTTGTTGCTGATTTCAACTATTGTCATGACCCACTCCCTAAAATTGGCGATTACTGGATTGTGTTGAACAGCAAGAAAGAGCCCGCCTTGATTGTAAACACGATTAAGGTTGAATTTAATCAATTTGGCACAATCCCAAGGCACGTTGTTTTAGCAGAAGGTGAAGGTGACCTGTCCACAGCATATTGGAAACAGGGACATGAAAAAATATTCGCCCCACATCTTAAGACATGGGGCGTTGATGAACTTGATAAAGCAGAAGTCATTACTGAACATTTTAAAGTCGTTTACAATACGCCTTAAACGGGTTTATTCCGCTTCGCAGAACGCTGCGTAGCTCGCCTCATCCATAAGCCCCTCTAACTCTTCTGCGTCGGTCAGCTTTATCTTGGCAATCCAGCCCGTATCAATATCTTCTTTAACTTGCTCTGGGTTATTAGGCAAATCATCGTTAACGGCAATAACCTCACCGCTTACGGGGGTATAAACCTCTGCCGCTGCTTTTACCGATTCAATCACGGCGAAATCAGCGCCTTTATCAACAGATGCACCTAATTCAGGCAATTCAATAAAAACAAGATCGCCCAGCGCTTCGCCTGCATGTTTGGTAATACCCACCCATACAACGTCACCGTCAATTTTGATTTGCTCATGGTCTTTTGTAAATTTTAGGTCACTCATCTTATGCGGCCTTTCCTGTGTTTTGTTTATTGTTTTTTGTTTTTGCACTTACAAATGGTAGCGGCGCTATCGCGGCTTTTAACTTACGTCCCCTTACATCTAAGAAGATTTCCGTATCAGCCGCGCTATAATCTGACAAAACATAGCCCATTGCAATCGCTTTGTTTAAAGATGGGCTATGACCGCCGCTTGTAAGCGCGCCAATTTCTTCATCATCTGCATTTAGTATCTTCACGCCTTCACGGGCAATTCCCTTATCAATAAGGCTTACCCCTACACGCTTACGGGACACACCATTTGCGCGATGTGCGGATATAACATCCCCCCCTATATAATCAGCATCCTGTTTACGAACAACCCAAGCGATATCAGCCTCTATAGGTGAGGTTGTCGCATCTATGTCATGCCCATAGAGAGGATAGCCCATTTCTAAGCGTAGGGAATCGCGCGCTGCGAGACCGCAAGGTAATGCCCCCTGCTCGTCTATAAGCTCCTGCCATAAAGCTAAGGCTTGATCCACAGGGACACTGACTTCAAAGCCATCCTCCCCTGTATAGCCTAATCGAGACACCCACAAGTCTTCATATTTCGCCATACGCATATATCCGAGCGCAGAGAGGTCTTCCCCTATACAGTTTGATAAAGCAGTTTCAGCCTTTGGTCCTTGCACCGCTATTAACGCGCGGTCATCAAAAACCTCTAAGCTTATATGAGCGGGTAGGTTTTCTTTTATCCATGCAATGTCTTTATCCTTACAGCCTGCGTTAATCACAGCAAAGAACACATCATCAGCAAGGCGCGTCACAATAAGGTCATCTATAATGCCCCCCTGTGCGTTCGTCAGTACTGTATATTTAGACACACCGTTTTTGACTTTGCTAAAAGCCGAAGGCGTAATAGTTTCAAGGAAAGCTGCGCAACCTCTACCTGATAACTGTATTTGCCCCATATGGGAGACATCAAACAAGCCAAGACTGTCGCGCACCCCTTTATGTTCACTTAATACGCCTGCTTCATAATAGAAAGGCATTTCATAGCCCGCGAATTCGCCCATGCTTTTGGCGTGCGCGGCGTGATATGCATGAAGCGCTGTTTGTTTTGCCATTTTATATACCTCGTCTGTATTTTATTATTATATATTATGCAGCTTATATCTTACGGGGCTGACCGCCACGGCTAACGCTTCTGAGGCGGCGCGCTCTGGCCAGTTCATTTTCAATGCCTTCAAGCTCAGAGGCGGCTTTCTCATTCACATGTCCGCCTTGAATTAAGTCTTTTTCAATAATGCCTAAGCGCTGGGCGACTTCTTGGTAGCCATCAATCAGCACTTCTCCCCCTGCATCAACGCGGTCACGCCCTAAGCGGTCATCGCTTTTAATATCCCATATACGGCAATTATCAGGCGAGATCTCATCTGCGAGTAATAAATAAACCTCACCATATTCGCCATATATACGGCCAAATTCAATGTTGAAATCAACAAGGCGCATATGCACACCTGCAAACATACCATTAAGGAAGTCATTGACGCGCATAGACATATAGGTAATGTCTTCAAGCTCAAATGGGTCAACGACGCCGCGCTCAATAGCGTGGTAGTCATTCACGAGCGTTCTCTCCCCATTATCGTGTTTCATATATATTTCAAAGATTGGCTGATTAAGAACCGTGCCTTCTTTGACATTAAGGCGTTTACAAAGCGAGCCCGCCGCAACATTGCGTACCATGACTTCTAAACCAATAACCTCAACACGGCGGACAAGCTGTTCGCGCATATTTAGCTGTTTGATAAAATGAGTCGGTACGCCGACTTGTTCAATGCGCGTCATTATATGTGCAGATATACGGTTTGTTAACACGCCTTTACCTGTCAGCGTCTGGATTTTATCATTACCTTTAGCGGCAATATCGTCCTTAAAATACACAATGGCGTGCGCTGCTTCGTCGCCTTCAAATAATGTTTTGGTTAGACCGTCGTTAATGATTACTTTGCGTGCCATAAAAAATCTCTTATAAATCTAGACTTAAAGCATGATCGAGCTGCGTTGTGCTTCCCTTATTCATACCACCGATTAATACAATAAGCCTCAATCATAAACGCCAAAAATACAGAAGAAAAGGCCTTATGTGGCCCTCTTTAATATTGCTCAGATATTCATTTCAGAAAAACATTGTAGACAATTCGTATTTACGGCCTGTTGTTTATATATTTTTTACTATTATTATATCTAATATAACGGTAGAAGCTTTTATAGTGAATAATATATGATAAGGAATAAAAATAAATGAGCAGCATGGAAGACCGCCAGAAGACTTTCGAAACTAAGTTTGCACATGACGACGCGATGCTTTTTAAAGTCGAAGCGCGCACATGTAAGTTATTCGGCCTCTGGGTCGCTGAGCAAATTGGCCTAGATGCCGATACAGCAAAAAGCTACGCTGGTGAAGTTGTTTCCGCGAACCTTGAAGAAGTTGGTTACAACGATGTGATCCGTAAGGTTCGTCCTGACATTGACGCAAAAGGTTTAGAGCTTTCAGATCATATGCTGAATACTAAGCTTGAGGAATATGAAGCGGAGGCCAAGGAACAGCTTATGAGCGAAGTAAAATAAGCTTTTCGACTGCACCTTACAGAGTTAAAGACAATAAAAAGCCCCCGAATGCTGTTACCGCATTCTGGGGGTTTTATTTTTCCCGTTCAACTCGCTAGAGAAGCCTCTCATGGCGACTTAAGAATTGAAGCTAAACTAAAAAAAGCAATCTGCAGAGTCTTTCCTTAAAATCCACATATTGTTTTCTGGGGATAAAGTACCAAAAATTAAATTTTTCCGGTTCAATCTCGCTTGATAACCTTATACAAGTCGCCCACGCGAATGTTGTCCCTTGGGTCAATTAGACCATTGAGCACCTTGAAATACTCACTACTATATTGCTCAAAGACTTTATTCTGTAGCTGCGAAAGACTACCCACGGTATCACCAGATCGTGCATGTACAAGTGATATCGCATCACCACTCCCAAGATTCTCTTTCTTTATACGCTCAAAGCTATAGGTCATAGATTTATACGCATTGTTATCCGCTGAACTTATATTTGAGGGCAGCGCAATTTGGAAGCGAAAGAACTTATCAGGCGCCCATTGAATAGCCACTAAACGGATCTGCGCGGCGCGCCCATTCACATGACCAGGGAACACAGCCGTCGCAGCATCTAAGCCGTTAATCTTGATTGGCTCGACTAACTGTAACGGTTCTTCATTCATCCATTCATATTGAATATAGGCCGCAGCAGATAAAGCCTGCTTTGATGTCGCCATATCAAGCACGGCGACGCCTTGATTTTCTTGGTTCTGTGCAGATATAATAACTTCTGATGGCTTGTTTACAATCTTTGCAAAAGCTGGCGCTGTAAATTTAAAGCCAAGTTCTGGGTGCACAAATGTATTACCGCGCACATAGCCTTGCGCCGCTGAGCTACCCCATGGCAACCCCATGATTTTCTTTAAGTAATCATTCTTATTTCGCGCCGTCGCGCTGCCGCCTGTATATTTCGCGGCTTCGGCCACAGTCTTTTCAACACGGTCTGCATTTAAAGGGTGCGTTGAGAAGTATACGGGTGTTTGTGATGACGCTTTACCATTTGCGCGTGCATCTAACTGCGTATAAGCACCAAGCGTTTTTAAGAACCGCGTCATACCTGTTGTATCATAACCTGAACGAGAGAGATAACGCACACCGAGCATATCTGCTTCACTTTCCTGAGAGCGCGAATAGCTATTAAGGTACAGGCTTGCACCCATATTCACGAGCTGCCCTGCATCAGGACTGTTCACAGCTGCACCAAGAAGCGTCGCGCCTATCCCTGTGACAATAGAATGCGAATAACGCTCAGCGCTATGGCGCCCTGTGATATGACCGACTTCATGGCCCAACACAGCCGCGAGCTCTGATTCGTCACTTGCCAGCGCAAGAATACCGCGCGTGATATAGACATAGCCCCCCGGAACAGCGAAAGCATTTGCCTCAGGCGTATCGAGGACAAAGAATCTGTACTGCACATCTGGGCGTTCTGTGTTTTTAGCGACTTTTTGGCCAACGGCCTGCACATAATCTGTGACTGCTTTGTTTTTATATAGGCCGCCAAATTGTTTTAAAATCTTCGCATGCTCCTGCGCGCCGACTTGATTTTCCTTCTCAGGCGACATAAAGCTCGCAAATTGACGCTCCCCCGTCGCAGGGTTAGTTGAACACGCCCCTAAAAACATGCTAAAGCTTAAGCTCAGTATCACTAATGACACTTTCAAAGGGCTTTGAATTGAAATGGCACGCATAATTTCGTTCCTTCTATACATTTTAACAATGACGGTTTCGTTGAATACTATCGAAACATCACTGTTTAATAAACATGTTTTTGCGCAAGGGCTTCAGCATGTCACGGTTGAACAAGGCAGCGATGCCAGTATCACACCCGAAAGTGAAGAAGAAGTAAAAGCCCGCGCGCAATCAGCCTTAGATAAAACTGAGATTTTATTTACAGACGAAGATGCACGAGAAACCAAGCATTTAAAAACAGTCCTGTTCACTAAGGCTGTAGATTCTCAGCGTTTACTAACCAGTGAGGGCGAGATTATCTATTTAGAAGGTTTATTCATTCCTGAGAACGAAGATAATGACATCAAAACGCAACAATTTATTGAAGAACATTACCTTGATAAAGACATCGATCTTTATATTTGCAAAGAATCAAAGTGTAAAAGCACTGACCGTTACGGTCACTTACGCGTACATGCCGTGACGCAAAAAGATAAAACATGGCTACAAGCAGCCCTCCTCACCACCGGCCATGCCCAGTTAAGAACGCGCAGTGACTGGCCTGCACTTATCACAAGAATGCAACGCATAGAAAGCACAGCACGCATAGAAAAGATCGGCCTGTGGCTGATACCTGATTTATCAATAATGGACGCCCTTAAAATTACAGACGAACAGCGCGGCTTCCACCTCGTCGAAGGCCGCGTGCACAGCGTTGCTATGCATAAAAACATAGTCTATTTAAACTTTGGTGACAATTGGCGTGAGGACTTTACCGTTGTTGTGCCTTCAACCATGCGCCGTGTATTTGCTAAAAACGGTATCGACATAATGGGCAAAGGCGGCGAAATTCTTCGCGTGCGCGGCTGGATTGATAGTTATAATGGCCCATTCATTGAAATTGACCATGCAGAGCAAATTGAATGGATTAAAACAGCGAATTAGCCCTTTCGCAAAAATTTAATAATGCTACTATAGCTCTATGCACAGTAGTATCGATTTATACCCACCGATAGACCCATACGCATCTGGCTTCTTAGAAGTCAGTGCTCTGCATAGTATGTATTGGGAACAATGCGGCAATCCAAATGGCGTCCCTGTGTTAATTGTGCATGGTGGACCGGGTGAAGGCTGTTCCCCTATACATCGTCGTTTTTTTGACCCGAACATATTCCGTATCATCTTATTCGATCAGCGCGGCTGTGGGCGCTCTTCACCGCATGGTGAATTAAAAGAAAACACCCCTGCACATCTTGTTGATGACATCAACATTATCCGCAAACATTTAGATATTGATTCTTGGCATGTTTTTGGCGGCTCATGGGGCAGCACGCTCGGCTTTTTATATACGTTAAAATACCCGAGCCATGTCAAAAGCATGATTCTCAGGGGCATATTCTTGTTCCAGCAAAAAGAAATTGATTGGTTCCTTTATGGTATCAAAGGCTTTTTCCCTAAAACATGGGCGCGCTTTACAGCGCATCTGAGCGAAAAAGAACAAAAAGACATTCTTAAATCTTATTACAACAAGCTGACCCATAAAGACCTGACCATACAAAAAGACGCTGCGGTTGATTGGTTTACCTATGAAAGCACATGCGCGACTCTTTCGCCGAATAAGGGCATAGCCATTCACGAACAGCATAAACCGCAGGCCTTAGCGATGGCACGCATTGAGGCCCATTATTTTAAAAACCACACAATGGATGGTAAAAATGCGCTTTTAAATCAGCTCGCCAAAATCAAACATATCCCACTGACCATTGTCCAAGGGCGATACGACATTATCTGTCCGCCGGTAAGTGCGCAATCGGTCATTGATATTTGGGATAACGCGCAGTATTATCTGGTCGATAATGCAGGCCACTCTATGATGGACCCTGCAATAAAAGACAAACTGCTCACCGTGACATATAACTTGGCTGAGCATTATAAAAACACATAAATCAAAGGATGAGCACGATGTCATACACAAAGCTAAACACGTTAAACCTCGCCAATAAAACCGTTTTGCTAAGGGCTGACCTCAATGTTCCTGTACAGGGCGGTGTCGTTAGCGACTTTACGCGGATTGATCGCCTCAAACCAACCATTGATTACTTACTCTCTCACAACAGCAAAGTCGTTGTGATTTCACATTTTGGCCGCCCTAAGGGCCAAGTTAACCCTGATTATTCACTGTCATTCCTGACCACCGTACTTATTGACCGCTGGAGCTGCCCTGTGCATTTTTCCGAAGGCTGCATCGGCGATGATGCAAAAGCGCAAATTGATGAGATGGGCACAGGCGAAGTTATGTTACTCGAAAACCTGCGCTTTCATGCCGGAGAGGAAAGCAACGACAAAGTCTTTGCCGCTGCATTAGCGCAGCTTGGTGACATTTACGTTAATGATGCGTTTTCCGCCACGCACCGCGCCCACGCATCAATTGATGCGATTACCGCGCTGATTCCCTCTGCCGCGGGACTTTTGGTTGAAGAAGAGCTTGATAATTTAGAACATATTTTAAAAACACCAGAACACCCCATCGCAGCCGTAGTTGGCGGCGCAAAGGTTTCGACCAAACTGAGCTTGCTTAAAAACCTTGTCACGCAGGTTGATGTCTTAATCCTTGGTGGAGGTATGGCCAATACGTTTTTGCTCGCTAATGAGCACAGCATAGGCAAATCCCTCGCGGAGCCTGACATGATTGATGAAGCGAAAGATATTATGCAGGTTGCGAAGGATTCTGATTGCCAAATCATCCTACCTATAGACGCAAACTGCGCCGTCGCATTTGCAGAGGGCGCAAAATCAGAAATACAAAAAACCAACGTAATCTCAGATGATTTAATGGTGCTCGATATTGGGCCAGAAAGCATTCAAAATGTAAAAGACGTGCTCTCAGGGTGTAAAACTGTCATTTGGAACGGGCCAATGGGCGCATTTGAAATCGCGCCTTTTGATATTGGTACAAATGAGCTCGCACAATTCGTTGCAGCGCTGACCAAAGACGGCAAAATTAAATCTGTTGCTGGCGGCGGCGATACAGTCGCGGCGCTTGATGGCACTGATAGTTCAAAAGATTTTACTTATATTTCAACCGCTGGCGGCGCATTCCTTGAATGGTTAGAGGGCAATACCCTCCCTGGGATTGCGGCGTTAGAAAACAACAAGAAGGCAGCCTAAATGATGAAGCGTATCTGCGTCGCAAAAATATTGAATGCACACGGCATTCGCGGCCTCATAAAGCTGCGTATCCATGCTGAGAACATTGAACTTATCCGTGACCCGAACATCACGTTATATCGTGATGGAACCACTGCCAACACAATTGAGCTCACATTGAAAAATGCGCTTAAAGGTGACTACCTTGCCGAAGTCGACGGCGTAAGCGACCGAAACGGCGCAGAAGAGCTGCGTCATTTAGAAATATTCATGGATGAGGCTGACCTTCCTTCACTAGCTGATGATGAAATTTACCATCGTGACCTTGTCGAAATGACCGTTTTAAATGAAGACGGCGAAGCATTAGGTATCGTCAAGGCTGTACGTAACTTTGGCGCGGAAGATTTACTTGAAATTTCGCCACGCGCGGGAAATAATTTTTATCTGCCCTATCGCAGTGATTTTATTGTCGAATCAAACACAGACAAAAAACAGATCATCATCACTGATTATGAAGACTATATAGGGTAAGCAAATATAATGAGCTGGCACGTCAATATAATCACCCTCTTCCCTGAAATGTTTCCCGCCATGCTGGGGCAGTCTCTTGCGGGCAAAGCGCTACAGCGCGGTGATTGGTCATACAGCATCATCAACCCGCGCGACTTTGCCGAAGACAAACATAAATCTGTAGATGATACGCCCTTTGGCGGCGGAGCAGGTATGGTTTTACGTGCCGATATTCTTGAAAAAGCATTATTAAGCATAGAAAACCCGGGACGCAAAATATATCTCAGTCCGCGCGGTCAAGTTCTCAATCAAAAACTGTCAGAAACATTATCACACACAGAGCAATCAATCACACTGCTTTGTGGGCGCTATGAAGGTGTCGACCAACGCTTTTTAGACGCGCATAGCTTTGAAGAAATCAGCATTGGCGACTACGTATTATCCGGCGGCGAACCTGCCGCGCAAATCCTAATGGATAGCTGTATACGCTTACTTCCAGGGGTTATGGGCAATGCTGAAACAGCTGGCGACGAAAGCCACAGTAACGGCCTTTTGGAATACCCGCATTACACACGCCCTGCAGAATGGACGGATTGCTTTAACCAAACACATATTGTCCCTGATATCTTACGCTCAGGTAACCATGCCAAAGTCGATGCTTGGCGCGAACAATCCGCAAAGGACCTGACACAGGAGCGCCGACCTGATATGTGGACAAAGTATAATGAGGATACAAAAAATTAATTAACTCAATGTATATTAGATAATTATATTTATTCTTTATTTTAATAAATTAATTTTCAATCACTTAATTGGGCTTATATTTACAGTATGTCTTACATAGAATTAGCAGATGGCTGGAAAACGCCTGCCCCAGCAGAGAATGAAACCGAGCGTTTACATGCATTATATGACCTTGATATCCTTGATACAAAAGCAGAGCAAAGCTTTGACCGCATAACTGAAGCCGTCAGCAAGATTCTTGATGTCCCAATATCGCTCGTATCCCTTGTCGATAAAGACCGCCAATGGTTCAAATCCTGCTACGGTATAGATGCCGCGCAGACCGACCGTGAGCAGTCATTTTGCGCACATGCTATTGCTAGACCAGAAATTTTACACATCCCCGACGCGGCAACGGACGAACGCTTTAGAGGCAATACATTAGTTACTGGCGCGCCACATATTCGTTTTTATCTTGGTGTCCCCTTGGTGACTACCGATGGTTATGCCATTGGTACGTTATGCGCGATTGACACAAAACCACGCCATGACATTACTGATGAACAAATATTAACCCTAACGACCTTTGCTGAGCTTGTCGTTACGCAGGCGGAGCTACGCCAACGTAACCGCAGTATAAAGGCTTCAAACGCGGCAAAATCCGCTTTTTTTGCTGGCATGTCGCATGAGATCCGCACACCACTCAATGGCGTGTTGGGCGCCGCCACACTCCTTCAAAAATCAAAACTCAACGCTAAGCAGAGAGCCTATATAGAGGTTATTACGAAATCGGGTCGGTTATTATTAGAAACAATTAATGAGTTACTAGAATTCGCAAAAATTGAAAATGATTCAATCCGGCTGCACAAAAAATCAACAGATATAAGAAGTGCTGTTAATGATCATTTTTCATTATTGCAGAGCCTTGCAGATGAAAAAGAGATCACTTACAAGCTTCATATCGACGAAGATGTCCCTGAGTATATTTTTACAGACGCGACGCGGATCAAACAAATTTTGTCCAATTTCATTGGTAACGCTATAAAGTTCACGCCACCTAAAGGGCGCATTGATGTTAATATCAAACGTTATGGTAGTGACCAATTAAGAATAAAAGTTATTGATAGCGGCGTTGGCATCAAGGCCGATGATTTAGACACCATATTTAAAGCCTATGAGCAGATACTAGAACGCCGCGCAAAAACGTCTGATACAGGGACAGGTCTTGGCCTTGCTATCACCAAACATATAGCAAAGCTTATGGGCGGATCGATTGGCGTAAAAAGTAAATTCGGCATAGGTTCTGAATTTTGGTGTGATTTACCTTTGATTGAATCGACAGAGCAAACAGCTGAGCAAGAACAGCAATATGACGACGAGGCCGTAATCACAAATATCACCGCGAATATACTCCTTGTTGAAGATGTGCCAACAAACCAGTTCATCATTAAGGCTATATTACAAGATCTTGGCTGCAGTGTAGAGTTAGCAGACAATGGAAAAATTGCTATTGATAAGATCAAAAACCAGCATTACGACGCCGTGTTTATGGACTGTCACATGCCCGTAATGGATGGGTATGAGGCGACCGCGGCCATTAGAAAACTTGAAATTGTACAGCCTTATATTATTGCGTTAACCGCAAATGCCTTTAAAGAAGATGAGGATAAATGTAGAGCCTGCGGTATGGACGAGTTCCTCACAAAACCTTTAAACATTGAAAAAATATCGAAAATTTTACAGCAACAACAAGAGTGCGTGTAATGCATCAGTTAGATCAGAGCAATGAAACATGCTTGGTCTTTGTCTATGGCACATTGAAGCGAGGCTTACAAAACGCTGCATATTTAGAAAAAGCGCAGATGCTTGGTCGCAACCAAACCGCCTATGCGCATTATGCCCTACTCGCTATCAATAACGTGCAAGGTGATATACATGGTGAGCGTTATGATTATCCGGGGCTTGTTGATAATGGAAAGCACCATGTACTAGGTGAGGTTTATGCCATTCCCACCGCAGCCCTGCAAGGCCTTGACGCCCTTGAAGACGTTGACCATGAATATCACCGTAGGGAAATTAATCTGAACAATAATGTTAAGGCATGGGCTTATTTCTATATTGAATGCCCAAGCAGGAAAACATCGCAAGAACATAAAATGTTAAAGACATCGCAAAATAGCATGTCATGGGGCTAAGCATTGCCATCATTAGAAAGAGTACCGTAAAAAATAACATTAATGCTTAATTTAGACTTGCATAATATCCTGTAATTCGGTATCAATGCAGCGATAAAACTCAAAAAAAGATAAAAAGCCGCATAATGTTTATATCTAGAGTGTGTTTAAATAAACGTTATTTCGGGCTTTAAATAAGAGAGTCATGAAAGGAAATAAAATGACAAATTTAGTAGATCGCATTAATGCGAAAGAAGCAGCAAAGCTAAGTGAAGGTAAAGAAAACCCAATCTTCAGCCCTGGTGATACAATAAAAGTACACGTTAAAATTCGTGAAGGTACACGTGAGCGTGTTCAGGTTTTCGAAGGTGTATGTATTTCACGTAAAGGCACAGGCGTAGAAGGCAGCTTCACAGTTCGTAAGATCTCACTTGGTGAAGGCGTAGAACGTGTATTCCCACTTCTCAGCCCACGTATTGAAAAAATTGAATTAGTTCGTCGCGGTTCTGTCCGTCGTGCGAAACTATACTATCTTCGCGACCGTCGCGGTAAATCAGCACGTATTTCTGAAAGAACTACTGGCCACGATATCGAGAAAAAAGTTAGTACTAAAGGTAAAAAAGCAGCAAAATAAAGCTTGCTTTTACGCAGCGTGAACGTTATAAACGCTGCATAACATCCATTTAAATGGGTGGGTCCTTAAAAAGACCCGCCTTTTTTATTACTTAAATTCAGCCTCTGATGAGGCCACATAGAAACAGAAGCAAGAATATAAATGAAGCTAACGCCACAAGAAAGAAAAGTAACCGATATCATTACCCCGCTTGTTGAAGAACAAGGCCTTGCGCTTATACAGGTTAAGCTCTCTGGTAAAGATACTGGCTATACTTTGCAGATCATGGCCGAAGACCCAAAAACAGGTCGTCTCGGCATTGATGACTGCACAAAACTTTCGCATAGCATTTCAGACATTCTGGATGTTGAAGACCCAATTAATGGTCAATATAATTTAGAAGTTAGCTCCCCTGGCATTGACCGCCCACTTATCCACCAGAATGACTACATCCGCTTTATTGGCTTTGAATGTAAAGTTGAGCTTACAATGCCAACCGATAGCGGCCAAAAAAGATTTAGGGGCTTCATCCTTGATTGTGATGACGGTATTGTCGGACTTAATACGGATACAGGTGATATTGAATTTGACATTGAGAGTGTGGCCAAGGCCAAACTCGTTTTAACTGACAAGCTGATCAAAGCCACAAAAGACGGTATCCCAGTTGTTTCATCAGCACCGACTGAAACTGAGACCGAGATTGTAGCTGAAAAACAAGACGCAAATTAACAAACACCTAAAGAAATTTATTTTTTAAGTTCAAGGCGAAGGAAAAAAAATGGAACTATTACAAGTCGCAGACACTCTAGCACGCGAAAAAAACATTGAGCGCAATATCGTTATTGACGCTATGGAAGAAGCCATCCAGAAGGCTGGACGCACCAAATATGGTTACGATCACGATATTCGTGCAAAAATCGACACACTCAGTGGCGAGTTAACATTGAAACGTTATCGCGAAGTCTGCGTTGAGGAAGAGATTGAAAACGAAGCCGCTCAAGTTACACTTGAAATGGCCGTTCGTGAAAAAGCTGATGCTGAAATTGGCGACTTCCTTGTTGATTCCCTCCCTCCGCTCGATTACGGACGTATTGCTGCACAAACAGCGAAACAAGTTATCATGCAAAAAATTCGCGAAGCGGAACGCGAGAAGCAGTTTGATGAATATAAAGACCGCGTTGGCGAAATCATTAACGGTTCAATCAAACGTGTTGAATACGGTAATGTAACGGTTGATTTGGGTAAAACAGAAGCCCTACTCCGCCGTGATGAATGCCTCCCGCGCGAACACCTTAAAAATGGCGACCGCGTTCGTGCGATCATCCATGATGTACGCCGCGAGACACGTGGCCCACAAATCTTCCTCTCACGTACCCGCCCTGAAATGATGGCTAGCTTGTTTAAACAAGAAGTCCCTGAAATTTATGACGGCATTATTGAGATTAAAGCTGTTGCCCGTGACCCTGGTAGCCGTGCAAAAATCGCAGTTCTTTCTAACGATAGCGGCATTGACCCTGTTGGTGCCTGCGTTGGTATGCGTGGTAGCCGTGTTCAGGCCGTTGTTAACGAGCTTGGCGGCGAAAAAATCGATATCATCCCTTGGACAGAAGACCTTGGTAGCCTCGTTATTGCAGCACTGCAACCAGCGGAAGTCTCTAAGGTTGTTCTTGACGAAGAGAATGGCCGCATTGAAGTTGTCGTCCCTGATGATCAGCTCTCACTTGCGATTGGCCGTCGTGGTCAGAACGTACGCTTAGCATCAGGCCTTGCTGGCTGGGATATTGATATCCTTACCGAAGCGCAAGAATCTGAACGTCGTGCGACTGAATTCACAACACGCTCAAGCCTATTTATCGAAGCACTTGATGTTGATGACGTTATCGCGCATTTGCTTGTCGCTGAAGGCTTCACGCAAATCGAGGAAATTGCGTATATCGAATCAAGCGAGCTTGTTGAGATTGAAGGCTTTGACGAAGATGTTGCCGCTGAACTTCAAAACCGTGCCCGCGTATGGTTAGAAGCACAGGAAAACGAGCTTAAAGAAAAACAAAGCGTACTTGGCATTAGTGATGACCTAATCGAACTTGAGGGCCTTGCTGCAAGCCTTGCACTTAAACTTGGCGAGAAAGGCATCAAAACACGTGATGACCTTGCTGACCTTGCTGGTGACGAGCTTGTCGAAATGCTTGGTGATGATTCACTGACTGAAGCTGATGCAAACGTACTTATCATGAAAGCACGTGAACACTGGTTCGCCGAAGAAGACAGCGCAGCGGCAGAAGAAGCTGCAAAAGCTGAAGGCGAAACCGAAAGCGACGCTGAAGCAACAAATGAAAACGATACTGAGAGCGCTACTGCAAAACCTGCAGAAGACAAATCAGAAAATGTCGCATAGTTAAAGAAGATGAGGAGCGCATATTTACATGTTAACAGACGACACAAAGACAACGCAGCCAGATGACTTAACAGTGGATCAAAATACTGATCTTGCTGCGCCTGACTGTGCCGTGTCTGATGATGCCGTAGATAGCGATGCGCTCCTCTCCTCTCATACCACAAGCGCAACCCCCGCCTGTGCACGCCCACCTAAAGAAACTTCGCGCCGCTGCATTGCGACCAAGCAAAGTTATGAACGTGATGAAATGATCCGTTTCGTCCTTAGCCCTGATAATATCGTCACCCCTGACCTTGATGAAAATCTTCCAGGTCGTGGCGCGTGGATTAAGACTGACAAAGCAGCATTACAAAACGCCATTAAAGGCAACCTTTTTGCCAAAAGCTTTAAATCTCAAGCTGTAATCCCCGACGATATGTTAGAGCGCCTAAGTGAAATGCTTAATCAACGCTGCCTAAACGCGCTCAATTTAGCACGTCGCAGTGGTGATTGTGTCGTTGGCTTTGACAAAGCAATTATAGCCGCAAAAAAGCTGTCGATTGCCTTATATATCACAGGGTCAGAAGAAGGCAGCGATTCACGCCGAAAGATTGAAAATGCCTTATCCGACGATGCTAAAATCATCAGCCTGTGGGATGCAGACACACTGTCTAAAAACTTTGGCACCGACAATACAAACCACATCGTTATCAAGCGCAGCGGTATCGCAAATAAAATTATAAAAGAATATAGGAAATTATACGCAGTTATCGTATAGTACACGATCAAATAAGGAAGGCTAATAGTAGCTATGAGCGAGAATAAAGAAAAAAAGACACCCAGCCTTGGAAAAGGTACATTAACCCTCAAGTTAGGCGGCACATCTGCCCCTGCTGCTGGTGGTGGTAAAAAAGCTGTCGTCGAAGTAAAACGTAAGCGCCAAATTAATATTGGAGGCAAAGGAAGTGCGGTGTCTCAGAACACGCATGAAGACGACACAAACCTCACGCAGGCCGAGCGTGACAAACGCGCAGCTGTCCTCAAGCAAGCCTTGATTGATCAAAAGCAAAAAGACATTGAAGAAATTGCACGCCTAGAGGCAGAAGCAGAAGCAGCAAAAATAAAAGCAGCTGAAGACAAACTCGCCGCTGCTGAAGACAAGAAAAATGCAGCCGCAGCCCCTGCAGAAGAGACCGGCCGTAAAAGCCGTCAAAAACTCTCTGCTGATGAGTTGCGCCAGCTTGAAATTCGTGAAATGGAGCGCATTCAAGGTGAAGAGCAGTCAAAGCAAGACGATGACCGTAATAAACGTCAAAAAGAGATTGCTGACCAAAAAGCACGCATGGCGACAATTCCAAACCGCCAAGATGGCCCTAGCAGCCCCGGTGCGCCTTCAGCTGACGATGCAAAACTCAGCTATCGAGACCGCATCAAGCGTAACCAAACAAATGCTAAGCCTGGCGCAGGCAAGCGTCGCGGCAGTAGTAAAATTACAGTTACGCAAGCACTTAATGAAGAATATGGCCGTGAAAAGTCTATGTCACTTGCAGCACAGAAACGTGCGCGTGAAAAAGCGCGTTTAAGCGCACAGGAACCTAAAGAAGCCGCGAAAAAAGTTGTCCGCGCCGTTGTTGTTCCTGAAACAATAACAGTACAAGAACTCGCGAACCGTATGTCGGAACGTGGCGCAGATATTATTAAGTCACTCATGAAAATGGGCGTTATGGCGACAATCAACCAAGTTATTGATGCTGATACAGCCGAGCTTGTTGTTGATGAATTTGGTCACAGAATATCACGTGTCACCGAAGCTGATGTTGAAATCGGCATTGAAGGCATTGACGATGAGGATGAGACTTTAGAATCTCGCCCTCCTGTTGTGACGATTATGGGTCACGTTGACCACGGCAAAACATCCCTTCTTGATGCGATGCGTCAGGCAAATGTTGTTGCTGGCGAAGCTGGCGGTATTACGCAGCATATTGGCGCATATCAGATCCACTCTTCAACGGGACAGAAAATCACCTTCCTTGATACACCTGGACACGCGGCATTCTCTGAAATGCGTGCGCGCGGTGCCAACGTAACGGATATTGTTATTCTGGTTGTTGCGGCGAATGATTCAATTATGCCACAAACAATTGAGGCTATTAACCACGCAAAAGCTGCTGGCGTTCCATTGATTGTTGCCATCAACAAAATCGACCTTCCTGACGCTGCAGCGCATAAAGTGAAGCAAGATTTATTGCAGCATGAAGTTATCGTCGAAGAATTAAGTGGTGACGTACAATGTGTTGAGATCTCTGCTAAGAAGCGTTTGAACCTCGACACTCTTGAAGAGGCGATCCTTCTTCAGTCTGAACTTCTTGACCTTAAAGCAAACCCTGACCGTGAAGCAGTTGCAGTTGTTGTTGAATCAAAACAAGAACAAGGCCGCGGTTCAGTTGCAACAGTGCTTATTGAAAAAGGCACATTGCGCATTGGTGATATCTTTGTTGCAGGCACTGAGTGGGGCCGCGTCCGTGCGATCCTTGATGATAAAGGCGCCCGCATTAAAGAAGCAATCCCTGGACAGCCTGTTGAGATTTTAGGCCTGAACGGTACACCGGATTCTGGTGAGAAAATGGTTGTAGTTAAAGATGAAGCGCGTGCGCGCGAAATTCAAGACTACCGTATTCATAAAAGACGTGAAAACGCGAATCTTGTTAGCTCCGGCAAAACTGGCTTTGAAGCGCTGCTTGCCAAGTCACTTGAAGATGGCAGTAAAACTATCCTGCCTGTACTTATCAAAGGTGATGTGCATGGTTCGGTTGAAGCTATTATGGGTTCGCTTGACAAAATTTCGGAAGACAACCCTGATGTTGATGTGAAGGTTCTTCACTATGGCGTCGGCGGTATCACTGAATCTGATATCACACTTGCCAAAGCATCAAATGCGCTAATCATCGGCTTTAACGTCCGTGCAAATGCACAGGCGCGCGATATGGCGCAGCGTGATGGCGTAGACATGCGTTACTTTAACGTTATCTATAACATTGTTGATGATGTTAAAGCGCTCCTCTCAGGTATGCTTGACCCGCATATACGCGAAGAATATCTTGGACAAGCTGAAATCCGTGAGGTCTTCAACATTACTAAAGTTGGTAAAGTTGCAGGTTGTATGGTTTCTGGTGGCACAGTTAAGCGTGGCTCGAAAGTCCGCCTATTGCGTGATGATGTTGTTATTCATGAAGGCACATTGAAAACCCTTAAACGCTTCAAAGACGAAGTCAAAGAAGTTAAAGAGGGTATGGAATGTGGTATGGCTTTTGAAAACTATGATGACATGAAAGCTGGCGATGTAATCGAATGTTACGATGTGACTGAAGAAGTCCGCGTCCTCGAATAGTAGACAACATATAAATCAAGATTAGAACATGAAAAATAAAGAATCAGGCCGTTCTCAACGCCAACTTCGTATTGCTGAACAAATACGTCACGCTTTAGTGGAAACACTGCAGCGTGGCAAGTTCAGCGAAGCTGCGTTGATTGACGCCGCACCACTCGTCACCGTTGCCGAAGTGCGTCTAACATCTGACCTTAAGAACGCGACAGCTTATATTACGCCCCTTGGGCAAGATAATATTGAGGAAATTTTGGATGCGCTGAATAAATCTGCTTATTACTTCCAAAAACAGGTTGGCCGTACAAATAGCTTAAAATTCACACCTCGTATAAAATTCGAGAGTGATGATACTTTTGCAGAGGCCGCAAAAATTGATGAACTGCTTAGAAACATCCCTAAATATGCGGATGAAGAAGAATAAGCTCACCTCAGCTCTAGCGAAATAAAGATCACATAATGGCGCGTAAGAAAAAAGGCAATAAAATTGACGGGTGGATTAATTTTAATAAACCCTATGACATGACATCAACCGATGCTGTGCGCTTTTTGAAACGCACATTAAAGCCGCAAAAGATTGGTCATGCGGGCACGCTAGACCCACTAGCCAAAGGCATATTGCCGATTGCTCTTGGTGAAGCGACAAAAACGATTCCCTTCGTACAAGATTCTGAAAAAACCTATGGCTTTACTGCCACATGGGGCGAGCAGCGCAGCACTGACGACTTAGAAGGTGAAGTAATCGCGTCAAGTGCCGAGCGCCCTTCTCGGGCTGACGTTGAAGCTTTGCTGCCTAAATACATCGGTACGGTAACACAGACCCCGCCAAAATTTTCCGCGATCAAAATTAACGGCGCGCGCGCATATGACCTCGCCCGTGATGGTGAAGATTTTGAGGTCCCGACCCGTCAAGTCGAGATTTACGATCTGCATATTACAGCGCATACAGATACATCAACAAGCTTTGAGGTCACATGCGGTAAAGGCACCTATGTCCGTGCAATTGCCCGTGATATTGGCACTGAACTTGGCTGCTATGGCTATGTGTCAGAACTTAATCGTAAAAAAGTTGGCTGTTTCACCCTAGAGAACGCTTTTTCACTGGACTTCTTTGAGAAAATGGATGATAGTGCAGCCCTTGAAGATGTGATACTTCCTGTTCATTACGCGCTAGACGACATCCCGGCCGTAATAATAAACGATCAAGAAGCATCGAAGCTTAAACAAGGACAAGCCTTGTCAATGATAGCAAAACCTGATGTACAGCGCCTTTTAGCTGCAGGGATTGATATGAGATGCACCCAGCCACAAGATGCTGTGGCAATGTATCAAGACAAAGCCTTAGCGATACTCACCGTGAGTAAAGCAACCTTAAAGCCTTATCGCGTCTTTAACATGTAAACAATTGATAAAAGGAGAAAATGATGTCGATTACTAATGAACGTAAAGCTGAAGTTATAAAAGAATACGCAACAAAAAAAGACGATACTGGGTCACCAGAAGTTCAAGTTGCTATCCTTACTGAGCGTATTTCTGCGCTTTCTGGTCACATGAAAGACCACAAAAAAGATTATCACAGCCGCCGTGGTCTTTTGGCTATGGTTGCACGCCGTCGTAAACTTCTTGATTACACACGCGGCAAAAGCGAAGATCGTTACCAGAAGCTTATTAAAGCTCTTGGCATCCGTAAGTAAGCTTACACGCTATAGAATGACAAAAGCCCCGGCGCAAATGCGTTTGGGGCTTTTTTTATGCGCAAAGTGATTCTAATTATGGGCTATTTTTATAACCGTCTTGATTATCCGCTGAGGGTGAGTGCATAAACGCGTTAAAGTGATAAGAAGACGCATAACCAGCAAGCCCGCCAACTATCGAGCCAAGGACAAGCGCAGCGCCTGTCATCACGAGGTCGTTCGGGGCAATGACATTCATCATATCAACGGTTTTCTCTAGCATTGTTCCTGCTACAGTTGTTCCGAATATTGCTGATAGACTACTATGCTCTTTCATAGCCACTCTCCTCTAACGTGTATTTGTATATGGGAAGAATAGCATAAAAGTTAATAAACGGTAAAGAAAATGCAGTAAGTCATTGTTTTAAAACAACAACAAATAAAAATCCTTGGCGCAACCAAGGCTTTTTCTAATTTTATAACAAACTCAAAAACGATTTTACTGCTGATTAATCGGCGACCACGCTGGGTCAGAACCATCGACAGGGGTTTCTAACAAACGCTCGTTATATCCCGTCAGGTCAATGGTATAAAGCTTTGCAATACGGTTATTGCCTTGCGGGCGTTCTTTGAAATAGGTTAGTACGCGACCATTTGGCGACCAGCTTGGGCCTTCGACATGGTAAGCGCTTGTAATGAGACGCTCGCCGCTGCCATCAGGGCGGATAACGCCGATGTAGAACTTGCCTTGTAGCATTTTTGTAAACGCGATGAGGTCGCCGCGCGGCGACCATACAGGGTTTGCATAGCGGCCTTTTTCAAATGTGATGCGATTGGCATTATTGCCATTCGCATCCATGACGTATAGCTGCTGACTGCCGCTACGGTCGGATTCAAAGACAATCTGTTTGCCATCAGGCGCATATGAAGGTGAAGTCTCAATAGATGGCTGCCTCGTCAGTTTTGTGGCTTGCTTTGATGCTATATCTAGCGCGTAAATATCAGTGTTACCGTTTTTCGCAAGCGACATAATAACCTTACGCCCATCAGGTGAGAAACGCGGCGCAAAAGTCATGCCCGGAAAGTCGCCCAATACATCTTGACGGCCCGTGTTGAGGTCATAAATATAAACACGTGGTTTGTTGCGGTAATAAGACAGATAGGTAATAGTCTGCATATTTGGTGAGAAACGCGGCGTTAAGACCAAATGACTACCATCTGTTAAATACTGGTGGTTTGCGCCGTCTTGATCCATAATGGCAAGGCGCTTAACACGCGCCGTAGGCAGGCCTTTTTCAGAAATATAAACGATGCGCGAGTCAAAGTAACCCTCTTCGCCCGTCAGGCGCTTATAGATAGCGTCTGAGATAATATGTGCAATACGGCGCCAGTTGTCTTTGGTCGTGGTGTAAGCCATACCAGTGAGCTGCTTTTGCCCATATACATCCCATAGGCGAAACTCAACGCGGGCGCGCCCATCACCGAGCTCGGTCACTTTACCGGCAACAAGACCTTCAACACCTAGCGCTTTCCACTCAGCGAAGCGCGGCTGTTCAGCCGTTGAAGCTGCGTCTTGGATATATGCTTTTTTATCAGGGATCTCAAACAGGCCTGTACGTTCCAGATTCGCGCGGATGACATTGCCCATGCCGCGGCCAATTGTGTAAACATTCTCGCTATCATAATGAAAATCAGATACCGCAAGTGGAATTTTTTTCACGGTCCCGCGATTGAGTTCAATTTGCAGTTCTGCCCGCGCAGAATGTGCGCCACAGACCATTAATGCGATGATGAGTAAATTCTGTAGCAATAAACGTATAGGCATTTTAAAAATCCTTCTTATAACATTTCGCTTGGGTCAAATTTGATGGTCATTTCTTTCCACTGATCATACTTACCTGCTGGTAAGTTTAAAGGGGAACATGATGGGTTAGTCACAGCTCTTGTCGCGCTATCTGCCGCGGCTCTAAAAAACGAATCTGTACTATAGCGCAGCTTGTCTTTCACTTCATAGCGTCGAATGGTGCGGTCGGGGTTCATATATAACTTAATATAGACAACCAACGCTTGGTCAAAATTCGCCCCCGCGAGCACGTTCCAACACTGCGCAAGCTGCGAGCGCAGCGCGTCTAGTTCAGACATAGTAATGCGCTGACCCAACGTCGGAGTCTTCGGCGCTGCGGATTGTGCATTGTCGCCCTCTTCCTCCGCCACGTTTGAATTCTCTGTGATTTGTAAGTTTTTCAGAACAGAATCAAAGCTACGCTCTTCTTTTGCAACTTCTGCCTTTTTCTCTTCTGGTTTCTTTGGCCGCTTATTTGGTTTTTTCGGCTTGGTCGGCGCCAAGCTGGGCTTTTCTTTGTCAGCCTCTTCAGGCATCGGTACAGAATCCGCAGGTGGCGGCGGCGCGGTTTCGACCTTGTTCTTTTCACTGTTCACAGTCAGCGGCTGGCTTTTTGCATCAACAGTAGGCGCTGATTTCGGCTTCGGCTTACTAAGGCTTTCATCAATCTCTGGCTTGGCTTCTGGTTTTACATTTTTAGCGCGTGTTTGTTCATTTTCGTCTTTCGCGCGACTATGCTCACGGGTCGATTCCGTCTTCTCTGCAATTTCAACGAATTCAACCGCGACAATATCATCCATTTCAATTGATGGATGATCTGGCATAAATGGCAAACCAGCAGTCATGATAAACACAACCGCAAAATGCAGTAAAAATGACAGGGTTAAAGCAACAGGCCCCGCATCACTAAGCCACGACGAAGCTGAATACTCCGCCGTCGTTTGCGTGGCGCTTTGCGCATTATTTGGCTGCACTTTTAACATTAACTACTTTGAACTATCTTTTGTCGATACTAGCGCCACTTTATTAAAGCCTTCGCGGTTAATGCCGCCCAAAACTTCCATCACACGGCCATATTCAAGCCCTTGATCAGCACGAATATAAATACGGCGATCCAAGTCACGCCCTGTTACCGAACGCAGAAACGGTATAAGGCGTTCCTTTAATATTTCCTGTTCCCCGACAAAAAGCTTCCCGTCTTTTTGTACGGTAATTTCAATCGGGCTTTCATCTTCATTTTTTAGTGCCGATGCGTCAGACCGCGGCAAGTCCACGGCAACGCCCGCAGTTAAAAGCGGCGCAGAGACCATAAAGACAATTAACAAAACGAGCATAACATCAACAAACGGCGTCACGTTAATTTCTGACATTGGCTGAAAACCACGGCGGCGCGTACCCGGCGTGCGTTTCCATGACATGTTTCCTGAACTCATCCCCATGATTATGCCGCCTGATCTGTTGTATTATGCGTGACATCGCCTTGGTCAAGGTGACGTGACAAAATCGCGATAAACTCGGTCGTAAAAGCATCTAGGCGGTCAGCATAACGGTTCAGGCTTGTTGAGAACACGTTAAATGCAATCACGGCAGGAATAGCCGCCACCAAGCCAAGAGCCGTCGCAAACAAAGCCTCTGCAATACCTGGGGCAACAACAGCAAGCGAAGTATCTTTCGTCGCTGCAATTGCAGAAAAACTGTTCATGATCCCCCAGACAGTACCAAACAGACCGATAAATGGCGCAGTTGAACCGACAGATGCCAAAAACGTCATGCCGCGTTCAAGTAATTGCATTTCGCGGTTAATCGCAAGCCCCATTGCCCGTTCTACACGCTGCTTTAATGAGGCTTGCAAGCTTTCTGAAGATGGAATGCCGGCTGAAACGCCGCTCTGCCATTCTTCCATGCCTGCCGTGAAGGTTGCCAGTAGCGGGTCGCCATTACGGGACTTCACACGGTCATATAATTTATCCAGTGGCTCACCTGACCAAAACGCATCTTCAAAACGGTCGGCGCGTTTGTTCAGCGCGATTAAGCGGCTACGCTTGGTAATGATGATTGACCAGCACCAAAATGATGCAAAAATAAGCATCATCATCACGACTTTAACAATTAAGTCAGCTTCCAAAAACAGGCCGATCATTGACATATCATGTGCGCCAACGCTGTTTCCTACGGCTACGCCATCAACAGCGCCAATTGCTGTGCTTACTTCATTCGCCATTCATTCTCTCCTTAATAAAAGAAGGCCACTTCTTTGGTTTTGTGTTCGTATCAACACAGACCAAAGTTACGTCCATTTCAAAAATCTTTTCGTCGTTTTTCGTTACAATTTGTTTCATATCAAGCGATGCGCCGCCAATGCGTTCAACGGATGTTGTTAATTTCAGCATATCATCCAAATGCGCAGGTAAGTAATAATCCGCCTTGAGGGCGCGGACAACAAATAAAAGGCCAAGTTCATCATGTATTTGCTTATTTTCAACATCTATCGCACGTAAAAATTCGGTACGTCCACGCTCCGCATATTTCATGTAGTTACCATAGAAGACAACGCCCCCTGCATCGGTGTCTTCATAATATACGCGAATATCTATACTATGTGTTTTCATGATAAGTCATCATCCAATAAGTTGCCTTGGTTTAAATGCGTTTTGCGCGGTGGGTTTAAGCCCAAATACGCATAAGCGGCCTGTGAGAGCATACGCCCGCGCGGGGTACGCTGTATCAAGCCTTTTTGTAACAAATAAGGCTCGATAACGTCTTCGATAACGTCACGTTCCTCTGATAGCGCAGCGGCAATCGTATCCACTCCGACAGGGCCGCCGCCGTAATTTTCAGCAATCCCCGTTAAATACAAACGGTCCATTGAGTCCAAACCCTGCGCATCAACTTCCAAACGCTGCAATGCGCCATCGGCGATTTTTGCCGTGACTAACTTTGCTCCCGCAACGGATGCAAAATCACGCACGCGACGTGTCAGCCGCCCTGCAATGCGCGGCGTCCCACGTGAACGGTTGGCAATTTCAAAAGCGCCCTCTTCGTCAATCTGCATATCAAGCTTTGATGATAAACGCACAACAATGCGCGTGAGTTCCTGCGGCGTATAAAACTCCAAACGCACAGGAATACCAAAACGGTCACGTAGTGGGTTGGTTAACAGCCCGCTGCGGGTTGTTGCGCCGACCAATGTAAAGGGCGGCAATTCAATTTGAACGGAACGCGCCGCTGGCCCTTCGCCAATCACGAGGTCAAGCTTGCCGTCTTCCATTGCCGGATAAAGAATTTCTTCTACGGCTGGGTTTAGACGGTGGATTTCGTCAATGAACAATACGTCATGGGGCTGTAAATTAGTTAAAATCGCGGCAAGGTCACCAGATTTTGCAATCACAGGCCCTGATGTCGCGCGAAAACCAACGCCTAATTCACGCGCAATAATTTGCGCCAAAGTTGTTTTGCCTAAACCTGGCGGGCCATAAAGCAAAACATGATCCATTGCGTCTTCGCGCTGTTTGGCAGCAGTGACAAAAACGCGCAGATTTTCGCGGGCTTTTTCTTGGCCGATGAATTCTTCAATCGTCAGTGGGCGCAGTGAATGTTCATCGCTGCGTTCCTCCTGATCTGCCATTGGTTCAAAATCTTCGGCGCGCTCGCCGCTTTCTTGAATCATGATACTAACTCCTTAAGGCCTGCGCTAATTAACAAGCCTAAATCAGGATCTTTTTTGAATTTACTGCGTGCCGAGATAACCGCCTTATATGCCTCTGCGCGGGCATAACCAAGGTTAATCAATGCAGAAAGCGCATCTTGATTGAGCTGATTATCATTACCTTCCGCCGTAATGTTAACAGTGCCGCCTGCGGCTTTATCATCGCCAGATGGAGAAGACTGCGCGCTTGCTGCGCCCATGCCGATATCCATTTTTGACACTTTATCTTTTAGCTCGGTGATAATACGCACAGCAAGCTTTGGGCCCACGCCTTCAGCTTGGCGGACGACTTCCTTGTCACCTGACATCACAGCCATAACAAGTTGATCCGCAGGGCAAGCACTAAGGATCGCAATACCGACCTTCGCGCCAACACCTTGAACCGATGTTAACAGCTTGTACCATGCCTGCTCCTCGGCGGACGCAAAGCCAAATAACGTCATGCTGTCTTCGCGGACTTGCATTTCAATTAACAATGCGACATCAGAGCCAACATCACCAATAACAGATAACGTTTTGGCAGAAGCATGCACCATGTAACACACGCCGCCGACATCAATGATAAGGTAATCACTGCCGAGCGTGTCTATTTTGCCTTTTAACTTCGCAATCATCTCTTCAGTTCCTCATTTTTAAAAAATTTGTTTGTTATGCGTAATAAGCCGCGATTGTATATGGTGACCATGACATATCGCAACGGCTAAGGCGTCGGCTTCATCTTCGCTAATTTTACCAATCGCGGGCAGCAGCGTTTTAACCATCATACCCATTTGATCTTTACTGGCACGCCCTGTGCCAACGACTGACTTTTTAATGACTGTCGGGGCATATTCGCCAACATCTATGCCAGTGCGTGCTGCGGACATTAAACATACGCCGCGCGCCTGACCAAGTTTTAAGGCCGATGCTGGGTTCTGATTAACGAAAGTTTCTTCAACCGCCGCTTCATCAATCGTGAAATCGCGCAGTACATCGGCTAGGCCAGCATCAATTTGCACTAAACGTTTTGCCGTGGCGTCAACCGGCTTGGTTTTAATTAAGCCGCTGCCAATAAAACGCAATAGGCCAGAGCGAAATTCAACAACGCCCCAGCCTGTACGATGTAAACCTGGGTCTATGCCCAATACGCGTGTAATGATCACCTAAATTATGCCTCCATAAATTTCTGCATAATTTCTTCTGTAAGTTCTAAGTTACTTGTGACATTTTGCACGTCATCATTATCTTCTAAAACGTCAATAAGTTTCAATACGCTGACCGCTTGGTCTACGGTAACTTCCGCATTAACGTTTGCACGCCAAACAAGGCCCTGCTCTTGCGGCTCACCAAATGTTGTTTCTAGTGCGTCACGCACGACGGCAAAATCCTCAGGAGCGGTTGTAATGTCATGCGTTTCGTCGTCACTGGCAACGTCTTCTGCACCAGCTTCTAAGGCTGCTTCGAACACAGTATCTGCATCGCCTTTATCAAGCGGAAATATAATTTCACCTTTACGGTCAAACATAAAACCAACTGAACCTGTTTCACCAAGATTGCCGCCATATTTAGAAAATGTTGAGCGCACATCAGATGCAGTGCGGTTTTTATTGTCTGATAGACATTCAACGATAATCGCCACGCCTGCAGGGCCGTAACCTTCGTAGCGAATTTCAAAGTAATCATCACCATCGTCAGAGCCTACGCCTTTTTGGATAGCGCGCTCAATACCATCCTTCGGCATGGACTGGCCGCGCGCTGTTGCAATTGCTAAGCGCAAGCGTGGGTTCATATCCGCATCACCGCCGCCAAGCTTTGCCGCTACTGTAATTTCTCGACCAAGCTTTGAGAATAACTTTGAACGCTTTTTATCTTGCGCGCCCTTACGGTGCTGAATGTTTTTAAATTTGGAATGACCTGCCATGCGTTCGACCTTTTAATCTGTTTTTTTGGATAGCGAATAGCGTATCCTAAGATATTACTAACCCCTTTATAATACTGGTTCCACACGGTTTCAAGGAAGGTCTGTCTAAAAAAAGATTTAATTATCAGATATTTTTAATCTTTTACATACAAAACTGTGTAATAATGTGTTTAGGATTTTTTTTTACAACTACATTTTTATCAATTTTATGGCATATGATTTTAAGTCTGTAACTATTCTAGTGGTCGATGACAACCACCCGATGCTCGAAATTACCAAATCTCTGCTCCTTACTTTTGGCGTGGGTAATGTTTTGACAGCAAAAGACGGCAAACGCGGGTTTGAGCTATATCAGCAATACAAACCTGATCTCATCATCACAGATTGGATGATGCAACCAATTGACGGTATTGAGCTTGCGAAAAAAATTAGGCGTGAACGCGACACAGTCAACCCCTACATCCCCATTGTTTTAATGACAGGATTCACCGAAAAGCATCGTATTTTCGAAGCTCGCGACGAGGGCATTACTGAAATCCTCGTTAAGCCCTTCAAGGCAAGGGATTTATACAAACGCCTCTACCAAATCATTGAAAAACCACGTCAATTTGTGCGCGCAGAAGACTTTTTTGGCCCTGATAGACGCCGCCTTAGCGAAGAACGCTATAGTGGCCACCGCCGCCGACAGAACGACGTTGAAAAAATGTTCCCTGCAAGCCGTTCCGAGATGTCCAATGCAACGAAAAAAGATTTAGCCAAAGCCCGAGAACACCTCGATACGGTACGGGATGAAGCAGGCATAAAGAAAAATGAAGAAATTACGATTGAGGATTACGATATTGCTTTTGTAGACTCTGAAGAGTAATAAGAACAAATTAGAGTGTAAACAGAGTAAGAACACATTAAAGTAAAAGGCAGCCAACTATTATGGGTGAGACGACAGACACACATTATAATCAAAAACAGATACGCCGCGCGGAGTTTATAAATCCTCCGAACATTATAAAGTCAAAAGTTGGCTCAGGCGGGCTTAGCCAGTCTATTCTGTCAAAGGCACAGATTTTACTGGAGAATAATACTGTTGATTTTCGCCCTCTCGGTGAAATGTATCTAGACCAATTACAGGACGGCATTAACCAAGCTGCCGCTGACCTCGACAAAAAAAACGGCGAACGGAGCACTGAAAAGCTCATTCGTCAGATGCTTTACCCGAGTATGCAGCTCAAAGCCAATGGCGGCATGTTTCATTATGACCTTGTCACCGTGATCGGTGATAAATTAGTACAGTTTTTAGAAGTCATCGAAAAGCCTGATATGGAGGCGCTTGAAATTGTGCAAGCTTTCCACACCACTGTGCGCGCCGTGTTGCTTGGCCAGATACAAGGCACAGGCGGACGCTATGGCGCAGAGCTTGTGCAGGCGCTAGACGACGCTTGCCATAGATATTTCATTAAATTCCCTGAGAACATCGACCCCCATAAAAAATAAAGCCGCATCAGCAGCTTTATCATTTTTACTTACGGGTCTCCATAAGTTCTGGGCCAAGGCGAATAGGTTCAGCTTTTACAGCGAGCCCTGTTTTATCATCCGTTTCAACAAATGTCCCGCACACTGTGCCAACGCCGCCATCTTTTGGTGCCATCCGTGGGTTTGCGTATTTCTTAATAAAGCGCGGCGCGGCAGTTTCATACGTGACGCCGATGACACTGTTATAATCACCACACATCCCTGCATCTGTTTGGTAGGCGGTGCCTTTTTCCAATATACGCGTATCAGCCGTTGGAATATGTGTGTGCGTTCCGACAACAAAACTTACACGGCCATCAAGCATCATCCCCATCACCATTTTTTCGCTCGTCGCTTCGCCGTGGACATCAACAACAACGGCATGGGCGTGTTTAGTCCTTAACGGATTATCTTTTAACACTTCATTCATTGCCGCAAACGGATCATCCAGAGCGTCCATAAACAAACGTGCCATGACATTAATCACCCGTACAATTTGACCGTTTTCTAGACGGTAGTCGATAACGCCATTACCCGGCGCACCTTCCGGGAAATTAATCGGGCGCAAGACGCGGTCTTCTTTTTCCAGATAAGGAATAATCTCGCGCTGATCCCAAATATGGTTACCTGTAGTGATGACATCAACCCCAAGAGCAAAAAATTCTTTGGCAATGTTCGTGGTGATTCCCATGCCATGCGCTGCGTTTTCGCCGTTAACGATGATAACATCTGGCTTATATTGACGGCGTATCTGTGGCAATTCGCGGCTGAGAGCCTGACGGCCTGTTTTGCCAAAAACATCACCTAAAAAAACTATGCGCATTAAAATTCTTTCTATTTTTCATTGTCGTTATCGCGGCTATTCCGCGATCGGGGCTTTGGATGAAAACGGAGTATACCCATTTGGGTTTAAAATACAATCTAATGGTTTATCATGTGCCTCCGCGGGCAGCGGATAAAGACAGATTTGTTCCATATATGCAACGCCAACTAATAATGGCGTTTTGCCCTGCTGGCATAAATCGTCAACATAGCGGTCATAATGTCCTGCCCCGTAACCAAGGCGATTGCCTTTACGGTCATAAGCCAGCAAAGGCAGTAATATAATATCCGGCTGCACTGGCGCGTCATATTTGTTGCTTTTCAAATCAGGGTGCATCGCACCAAAGCTGCTTTCAACAAGGGGGCTGTCGTGATCCCACAAATAAAAATCAAGCCCCTGCGCGCCGTTGTTAATATAAGGTAATGCGACCTTATGCCCCTTGCCGAGCAAATCATCAATCAGCGGCAATGTGTCACATTCCTGGTTCAGCGGCCAATAGGCCGAAATAACAAGCTCAGCAGAGAGCTGGCTTTCAAAAATATCAAAAAAATTGGACGCTAAAGACTCACCAGCATTTGCATCGACATGAAGCATAGCGCGGTTTTTTTTCGCTTGTTTTCTGATGATTTGTTTTTGTTCTAAATGTGAAGACATGGTTTAAGATAGCGCCTTGGCGAGATGTAATCAATATAGAAAAGGAAGAAAAAAAGAAGAAGACAGGCCACCTTACCGTGCGCTTAAGAATCTTCGTGTGGCCCAGTAAAACTAGGTGGGCGCCATAATGCCAAAGTCCGCGAACGATAGCAGGGACAGCTCCCTTACGAAAAAATATCGGCCTCCGAGATTAATGTCGCATCACGCATAACGCAGCCTGCCTCCCCTTGATAGTACATATTATATGATAAGGGGAAGTTAAATTTTCAAGATGGTGTGCTTTTATTTTTATAAAGGTTCGCTTATGCTTTGTTTAAACGCGCGGACAGGCCTTCGATGCGGATTGCCATTTGGTTGATCGCATCAGCAAGCGCCGCAGTTTCTTCAACACTTACGCCGCCATCATTGCTGTCAGCCTCAGGCGTTTTCGCGCTTTTTTTCTCAACATCAAGGCGATCTTTTGTTTCAAAAAGTTCATCGGCAAGCATTAAGGATGTCAACATCAGACGATGATTGTCGCTCATACCGCCGCCCGCGCCAAGGTCGCGTGCTTTTTCATCAATATACTGACCAAGGTCGAGGATACGCTGCTCCTGCCCTTCATCACATGCGAGGCTATATTGCTTACCATTAATCAAAAGTGATACTTCAGCCATTGCTTATTGCCCCTCAGCTAATAATGTTTCGACTTTCTCAATTGCGGCGTCTAAGCGCCCTGCAATCACATCGACATCGAGCGTAGAATCGTTGCTTGCATCAACAGGCGGCATATCACCAGCAAATAAATCTCGCTGTGCGCCTTTAAGTTTACCTTCGGCAACAGGTATAGCTTCTTCTAGTCCCGCCAAAGCGTTATCTAGGTTAATTAAAGCGTCTTTTAAGACTTCACGGCTCATGGTGACCTCAGCACTAATACAAATAAAATAGAATATGGCTAACTATCCACTATTTCCGCCCTAGGTCAATAGATATGCCCTTAAATATCCCCATTCTCTGTTGACCAATTGATCAAAAGACCGCATTCTAGGTGCCAGAATTTCAAAAGATAAGGTATAGTCACATGACAATAACTTCAGCTGCTGAACCAGCACACTCCAATAAAGACTCTCATAAGGACAAAGTAACTATGGATCTGAGCCAAGAACAACTCAAAACAATGTCAAACGCCATTCGTGCATTAGCAATGGATGCCGTGCAAGCCGCAAATTCAGGCCACCCTGGTATGCCTATGGGCATGGCCGACGTGGCAACTGTGCTTTATTCAAAGTTCATGCGTTTTGAAGCCAAAGCGCCGACATGGCCAAATCGTGACCGCTTTATTCTTTCTGCAGGTCATGGTTCCATGCTGCTTTACGCCATTAATTACCTTTGTGGCTATGAAAAAATTACCTTAGACGAGATTAAAAATTTCCGTCAACTAACATCCCTTACAGATGGCCACCCTGAATATTACCCGGGCGCAGGCATTGAAATGACCACAGGCCCACTTGGGCAGGGCATTTCACACGCTGTTGGCTTTGCGCTAGCGGAACGTGTCCTACATAAAATGCATGAGGGCAAATTTATTGACCACTTCACTTATGTGATTGCGTCTGATGGCGACCTTATGGAAGGCGTCAGCCATGAATCATGCTCATTTGCGGGCACACAAAAACTCTCTAAGTTGATTGTGCTTTATGATGATAACGGCATTACCATTGATGGTAAGACTGATTTGTGCTTCACAGAAGATGTCGGCAAACGTTACGAAGCTTATGGCTGGGACGTACAAAGCGTTGACGGCCACAATCATAGCGAAATCGAAGCTGCTATTGCTAAGGCACAAAAAACGGACACGCCGAGCATTATTTGCTGTAAAACAAAAATCGGTTTTGGCGCACCAACAAAAGAAGGCCTATCCTCATCTCACGGTTCGCCGCTGGGCACAGAAGAAATTCAAGGCGCACGTAAAAACCTTGGCTGGGAACATGGGGCATTTGAAATCCCTGATGACGTACTGAAGCTTTGGCGTGATGTTGGCTCAAAATACAAATCAGAATGTTCAGATTGGTATAATCAAGATAATATTCAAAATTTTGAAGTCGCCATATCCGCAGATATTAGCGATATCGTTGCAAGCTCTATTGCTGATGCCAAAGCTGAGTTCCTTGAGAAGAAACCTAAAGTCGCGACCCGTCAAGCGTCGGGCATGGTGCTAGAGCATCTTGTGCCTAAATTGCCGATTCTTATTGGCGGCTCGGCTGACCTTACTGGTTCAAACAACACAAAAACATCACATCACGATGGCTTTATTGGCCCAGACACGGATTACGCAGGTCAGTACATTAACTACGGCGTACGTGAACATGGTATGGCGGCAATAATGAACGGCATGGCGCTGCATGGCGGCATTGTTCCTTATGGCGGCACGTTCCTTTGCTTTGCTGATTACTCGCGCCCAGCGATACGCCTCGCCGCATTAATGGAAACCCGTACAATTTTTGTCATGACGCATGATTCCATTGGCCTTGGCGAAGATGGCCCAACGCACCAACCTGTTGAGCATCTTGCCGCTTTGCGCTCAATCCCGAACCTGAAAGTCTTCCGCCCATGTGATGGTATCGAAACGGCCGAAGCATGGCAGATTGCGCTGAACAATGTACATGGCCCATCTGTCTTGGTGCTCACACGACAAGGATTGCCAACACTGCGTAGCGATAAAGACCTCAACCTGTCGGAACGCGGCGCGTATATATTACGCCCTGCGAGCGCAGCGCCAAAAGCAGTACTCTACGCAACAGGATCAGAAGTCGAAATCGCGGTTACAGCGCAGCAGCAGCTTGAAAGCGAAGGTATACCAACGCAAGTTGTATCTATCCCCTGCTTTGAAAACTTTGAAAGACAGGACGATGCATATAAAGCGAGCATTTATGTTGATGATGCGCCTGCGCATGTTGCGATCGAGGCTGCTTGCCGCATGGGATGGGATGAATTTATCGGCCGTAAGGGTAAGTTCATCGGCATGAAAGGCTTTGGTGCATCAGCGCCAGCAGATCAGCTTTATAAGCATTTCGGCATCACAGTAGAAGACACCGTCACCGCTGTAAAAGAACAGCTTTAACTCACAAGTTTAATAAACGCATATAAAATGGAGAATATTATGAGCGTAAAAGTAGCAATTAATGGTTTTGGCCGTATTGGTCGTTTGGTGTTTCGTGCATTAATCGAATCTGGCCGTACAGACATGGAAGTCATCGCAATTAACGACCTTGCGGATTCAAACACAAACGCGCATTTGCTGAAATATGATTCAGTGCATGGCGTATCAGCAGCGGATATTTCGGTATCTGGCGATGATATTGTTGTGAATGGCAAAACAATCAAAGCGTTTCAAGAACGTGACCCAGCAGCGCTGCCTTGGGGCGATATGGGCATCGACATTGTATTTGAATGTTCAGGCATTTTCACATCACGCGAAATGGCCGGCAAACACCTTGAAGCTGGCGCAAAGAAAGTTCTGATCTCTGCTCCTGCAAGCGGTGAAGATTTAACCGTCGTTTACGGCGTGAACTCTGATGATTTGAAAACTGAACATAAGCTTGTGTCGAATGCATCTTGTACCACAAACTGCCTCGCGCCATTTGCACATGCCATTCACAACGCGATTGGCATTGAAACAGGTTTCATGACGACAATTCACGCTTATACGGGCGATCAGCGCACTGTTGATACAATGCATAGCGATTTGCACCGTGCACGCGCAGCAGCGATGAATATGATCCCAACATCAACAGGCGCGGCTAAAGCCGTTGGCAAAGTCCTCCCTGCTCTAAACGGCAAGCTTGATGGCGTTGCTATTCGTGTACCGACACCCAATGTATCACTTGTTGACCTTACATTCACGGCAAGCCGTGACACTACAGTCGAAGAAGTTAACGCAGCGGTTAGCGCTGCAGCTTCGGGTGCATTAAAAGGCGTCCTTGATGTTTATGACGCGCCGCTTGTATCTACCGACTTCAACCACAACCCACATTCATCTATATTTTCACTTGCGGGAACAAGGGTGATGGATGGTAACTTTGTGCGTGTTATGAGCTGGTATGACAATGAATGGGGCTTTTCTAACCGTATGTTAGATACAGCCGCCAAAATGCATTCTGTGGGGTATTAAGTTTTAATTATAGACAATTAGAACGCTATAACTTTATAATTTTCAAAAGCAACGTGCCACATCGGTATGTTGCTTTTTTTGTACCCTTTTAAGAATGAGCATTATTTATGGAAGCATTATCGTTTCAGATTGTTTTAATCGCCCTTTTCGCTATCGCATCACAGTGGATTGCATGGAAGCTGCGCATACCGTCGATCATCTTCCTTTTAGGAAGCGGCTTTTTGCTCGGCCCTGTTTTGGGTCTATTAAATCCGCATGAATTAATGGGAGACTTCCTTAAACCCGCGATCGCCGCTGCTGTGGCCATCATCTTATTTGAGGGCAGCTTACAACTCGACTTTAAAGAGCTGCGCGGGACGCAGCGCATTGTGCGGCGTATAACCATGTTTGGCGCGCCGATCGGCTGGCTGCTGATCAGTATTGCCGCCCATTACATCATAGGTCTTGATTGGCCGACAGCGATTACCCTTGGCGGTATTTTGATTGTTACTGGGCCGACAGTGATTATGCCGATGTTAAAGCAAGCGCGGCTTAATAAACGTATTGGTTCTGTGCTAAAATGGGAAGGTATTGTGAATGACCCATTAGGCGTTATTTTTGCGATTTTGGCTTACGAATATTTTGTATCAACATCTGAAGGTGTCTCTGGCCTGTCTTTCTTCGCTGAAAATGGCCTATCCGTGTTGATGGTGACGCTGGTCAGTTTTGGTTTTGCCCATTTGACCAAGCGCATATTTGAACGCGGCCATATGCCTGAATATTTAAAAGCGCCGTTTTTGGTGTCCTCTGTACTTATCCTCTTCTTTAGCTGCAATGCATTGCTTTATGAATCTGGGCTTATCGCTGTGACTGTGATGGGCATAACGCTAACGAATATCCACTCCCGAAGCATTGAAGACATTAAACGTTTCAAAGAAACAACAACCTTATTGTTAGTCTCTGGCCTATTCCTATTGCTGACCGCGGATTTGGAACTAGAAGCGCTGCTTAGCCTAAATTGGCAAAGCTTTGTCTTTATTTTCATGCTGCTGTTTGTTATACGCCCGATTACCGTATTCATCTCGACGCTAGGTACCAATATCACCTTTGCTGAGTCAGTCTTTACCAGCCTTATTGCGCCGCGCGGCATTGTTTGCGCCGCGATGGCGGGTATTATCGGCCCCTTATTGGTCAAAAGCGGCTTTGAAAGCGGCGCGCAGATTTTCCCCATCGCCTTTGCGATTGTTGTGATTAGTGTGACGCTGCATAGCTTTATGATTAAGCCGCTGGCTGAGAAGTTAAAGCTGACATCAGAGGAACAAAATGGCGTGATTATTGCCGGCAGCTACACATGGTCCGTGCAACTCGCCGAAGCGTTAAAATTGCGCGGTGTCCCTGTACTTATTGTTGATAATAACTGGGGCTCACTCAGCAAAGCCAAACTTGCCGAAATCCCCGTCTATCACGGGGAGCTACTATCAGAGGAAACCGAGTTTAGCCTTGATTTCACAGCCTATAACACCTTAATCGCGGCAACGGCAAACCCTGCTTATAATGCGCTGCTTTGTGAAAACCTTGGCTATGAGTTTGGCTCAGAGCGCGTGTTTAGCGTTGCCCCTGCTGAAGATGAAAAAGCAGAACACCGCAAAATATCACATCATGTGCAAGGTCAAGCCTTTGTCCGCGAAGGGCTCACCTTAGAAAGCCTGCATAAAGATTATGATAGCGGTTACCGCTTTAAAATTTCACGCGTCGGCAAAAAAGATGACGAATTGATTATCCCAGAAGATAGCTTTACCAATATTCACGCGGGTATAATCGGCAAATCGGGTGTGGTAAGCTTTTATACTGAAGACCCGACATCTCAAATTGCGCCGCGCGAAGATGACTTCATCATCACCCTCACCAAGGTTGAAGAGGAAAGCAGCGGCAACACATAAATCTATCCCGCTCAAATTATTATTTTATTGACTTACGCCAGACTGTTGTTTAATTATGTCAATGAATAAGCAGCAGGAGTATTACGAAGTGAATAAGTATTGTACCCTAACCGCAGCGCTTGGCGTCGCTTTTACCTTATCAGCCTGTAATGCCTATAACCCAGACAAAGAAGAAGGCATTGAGTACCTACAAGACGCAGGCTACACTAATGTGAGCGACGGCGAAGACTGGACGTATTTTAATCTTTGTTTATTAAAAAATGTACCAAGTCGTGATTACAACGTCACAACGCCTGATGGCAAAGATAACGTTATAAAAACAGTTTGTTTTAGCCCTTTCGGTTTGTATGACCGCCCATTCAAGGCCGATGATGAATCAGTATCGCTGCCACGAAAGCAACCAGGAAGAACACATGGATAACACAAACGCTGCAGCAATAGACAAAGAAGGCGACGCGCTTAAAAAAAGCGCGGCAACGGCGTTTGAGCTTATAATGGCGCTACGGAGAGCGCTTGATAATAGCCCACAAGCGGCGCACCCTCTGTTTGTCTCCGCTGGTGAAAACCATGAAAACCTGCCTGAACACATTCACCACATGATTTTGATTGATGCAATTAGCCGAGTCAGTGATAATTTTGCCGTTAGCTTCGAAATCAAGCACAACGCTGCGCCCAAGCTTTCTAGAATTGAAAATAACGCCGATTACCTAAGCGTTGCTAAATCCGTGTGGAATTTAAACTATGCGATAAATGAACTTGAAACGCCGTATTGTAACTACACAAACCGCTTGCTTTTACGCCAGTGCAAAAAAGGCTTAGAACAAGGCCGACTAAGCTGCGTTTTTTCAGACGTATCAAGCAAGAATACAAACTATATGCGCGTCGTCGACATTAATGACCCAAGTACGCAGGCAAGCTTTATCGCAACGCAGGCGCCTGATGGCAAATTCTCGACGACATCGCCAATTGGTACAATGATACGTGACCACCACATGTTCACAAAGATGAAAGAACACGCCGAAGCGACAGGCGCACGCATTGTCTATCACTGCACCGGCGCGGATCACCTCGACGGCCTATCGCGGCATTTCAGTGATGCCGGCCTGCCCTATCTAAACCTTATATCGGAACAATGCTTAACCTACGCACCGACTAAAGAAATGCAGGCCTCTATGCATACTTTGAAGGGCCTGCCTGATGTTAGCGCACATTATATCCCCTCAATACCCAAAAACCCACCTGATATGCTTGCTGATATTGTCACGCAGGAAGAAGAACAGCATTACGTTCATGCCAAGCTTGACTATCTCGGCCTATCTCATTTGAAATAAGCACAAAAAAAGCGCCTGCTTTAGCATGCGCTTTTTTTAAATTCATATGAGCCCGTGTCAGCTTATTTTAGCTCATCCCAGTATTCTGCAGGGCACATGCCGACGGCATTAAAACCGCAATCAACGTAATGTATTTCACCTGTTACCGCGCCTGATAATTCACTTAACAGATACACACCAGTGCCGCCAATTTCTTTCAGATCAACGCTGCGATGAAGCGGTGAAGTGAGCTCGCTATATTTGAAAATCTTACGGGCGCTGCCAATGGCTGAGCCTGCTAATGTGCGCATTGGCCCCGCTGAAATCGCATTAACGCGGATGTTTTTACGGCCGAGATCGGCAGCTAAATAACGCGTTGATGCTTCAAGCGCCGCCTTGGCTACGCCCATCACATTGTAATTTGGCATGACTTTTTGCGCGCCGTAATAACTCAGCGTTACTGCCGCGCCGCCTTCTGTCATTAATGGCTCAGCATGCTTCATCACTGATGTGAATGAATAACAAGAAATATGCATTGTGTGCAGGAAGTTTTCGAGGCTGGTATCAACATAGCGGCCTTTGAGTTCTTCTTTATTAGAATAAGCCACAGCATGGATAATGAAATCAATGCTGCCCCATTCTTTTTTTAGCGTTTCAAAGACAGCGGCAATATCACCATCATTACTGACATCACATGGCATCAAAAGCGCATTGCCATGATGCGGCGCGACTAAACCTTCAACGCGTTTTTTAAATGCATCGCCTTGATAAGTAAAAGCAATTTCTGCGCCATGTTCGTAAAGTGCTTGCGCCATGCCCCATGCAATTGATTTATCATTCGCGACGCCCATAATAAGGCCGCGTTTACCTGCAAAGAGTTGTGTATTGCTCATTTTTTTATCTATTCGATTATCTTGTTATTGTTTTTATAAACCAGAATTACCCATAGTGACCTAGTCAACTTTAGAAAATGCCAAGCAGCAATTCGTGCCGCCAAAACCAAAGCTGTTTGAGAGGACTGTCGTATGCTCAACATTCTCACGGCATTCTGTCACCAAATCCATGCCTTCAGCGCCTTCATCTCTGTTTTCAACATTGATGCTTGGGCAAATGAAGTTATGCTTCATCATCAGCAAGCTATAAACAGCTTCCTGCACTGATGTCGCGCCAAGTGAGTGGCCTGTCATTGATTTTGTTGAGCTAAATGCCGGTACAGCTTCGCCGCGTTTTTCAAAGACTTCTTTGATGCCGCCAAGCTCTGTAATATCGCCAACAGGCGTTGATGTACCATGGGTGTTAATGTAGCTAATATCGCCATCAACAGTGCTAATCGCTTGCTCCATACAACGCACAGCACCTTCACCGCTTGGGGCAACCATGTCGTGTCCATCAGATGTCGCGCCATAGCCCGTTAGCTCAGCGTAGATAGTCGCGCCGCGTGCTTTTGCGTGTTCGTATTCTTCAAGAACAAGCACGCCAGCGCCGCCGCCAATAACAAAGCCATCACGGCCTGAATCATAGGCGCGGGATGCTTTTTCTGGCGTGTCGTTATATTTAGACGACATTGCGCCCATGCCGTCAAACAAGCATGATAATTCCCAGCTAAGCTCTTCACAGCCACCGGCAAAAACAATATCTTGCTTGTCGTACATAATTTGTTCAAGGCCATTACCAATACAGTGACCTGATGTCGCACAAGCCGAAGAAATTGAGTAATTCACGCCCTTGATCTTCATGTAAGTCGCTAATGTCGCACTTGCGGTTGAAGACATACAGCGCGGCACTTGGTATGGGCCAACGCGTTTCGGCGTTTTTTCTTTGGCTGTGTTTGCGGCCAAAACAAGGTTGACTGCTGATGGGCCGCCTGAGCCCATAACAATACCTGTACGTGGGTTTGATACTTGGTCTTCACTGAGGCCAGAATCTTTAATCGCATCGCTCATCGCGACATAACAATACTGTGCGCCCTCGCCCATGAATCGGCGTGTACGGCGGTCAACAAGAGCTTCCAAATCAATCTCTGGCTTGCCATGCACTTGTGAGCGGAAGCCTAAATCAGCATATTCTTGAGAGAATGTAATACCAGACTTACCTGCTTTTAGAGATTTAACAACATCATCTGCTGTATTACCGATACAAGATACAATGCCAAGTCCAGTGACAACAACACGTCTAGGCGTAATTGGTTTCATCATTTTCTTACTCTTTTACTAAATTAAAGATAAATATATATTTCGATTAAAAGCGAGTACCAGCCCTTAAGCCGCTGCAGCCTGTGAATTATCAAACAAGCCGACCTTTAGGTCTTTCGCTTCATAAATCACTTTGCCGTCTGCAATTACTTTACCGTCTGCAATGCCAAGCACCAAACGGCGGTTTATCACGCGCTTAAAGTTAATTTCATATTGCACAAGCTTGGTTGTTGGCAGAATTTGCTCGCTGAACTTCAGTTCACCCAAGCCAATCGCACGGCCAGAACCTTTGCCGCCAATCCACCCAAGATAAAAACCAACCAATTGCCACATCGCATCTAGACCTAGACAGCCCGGCATAACGGGGTCGCCCTTGAAGTGACAATCAAAGAACCATAGGTCAGGCTTAATGTCGAACTCAGCGACAATTTGGCCTTTACCGTGTTCTCCCCCATCTTCTGATACATGCGTGATGCGATCAAACATCAACATTGGTGGAAGTGGAAGTTGCGCGTTTCCTGGGCCGAACATTTCGCCGTTACCGCAGGAGATTATTTCCTCATAGCTGTAGGAAGATTTTTGTTCAAAGGTCATATCACCAATTTTTTCTGTTTGTACGGACATGACTTTTTTATACTGGCTGAAACGTATAGGCGCAAACCTTTTTTGCCAAAAAACTCTTTTTCTTAAGGGGAAATTTGCCTGTTATATAAGCGAACACTGTAGCTACGGTACGTAGACGCTGCGTTAAAATCCACAGCCTTATTTTATATCTAGAAAGAAAACCGCCTAAACATATACAAAAGAAGTGTTATTCAGGGCGCGTAGACTTAAACATTTCAATCATTGCAGCAAGCGCTAATGGTTTTGCTATAACAGGTGCGATTTCAGGCTCTTCACCGCCAGCAACAACCGCAAGCATGCGTCCCGCTGCTTTTGCGCAGACAACCGCATAATCATAACTGTTTTCTAATTTTAATATCGGCAGCAAGCTTTCACAATATGGCTTAAAAGAGCGCACGACATCAACTGGCGCATATGCAGGGCAATCATTCGCCGCGAGCCCTAAACGCCAGTCCTCTCCGCACGTCACGCCATGGCGAGCAGCTTCACGGGTCATAACATAGACAATTTCATCAAACTGAATTGGCAGGCTCATGCCTGAAAACTCACCGACATAAAACATCTTATCTGGGGTTGCTGTCTCACGCTTTGCGTGCTCTTCGCTAACGTAACCACCTGCTGCGCCGCTCAGGGATACTAAACAATCTGCCAACTGCCATTCTTGTTTTAACATCATGTGGTCAAGCGATGCATCGCACAGTTCCTGTGCCGCAATTTCATAAGCAAGCGCACGCCATGCACATTCAATAACAAGGCGGCTGCTTTCATCTATTGGGATGTCTTGATTATCCCATTCTGATAGGTTGTGGTAGGCAAGATAGACGATAAGATCAACAAAGCCATATATGTCACGTTCCCAATCACACATCAGCTGACGGGCAAGTTCACGGCCGCGCTCTGCATTGTCTTCAACAATATAAGCAGGGGGACAGACAAACAAAGGTAGTTCGCCTGAATAGGGTTTTTTATCCATACTGGCTGTGAATTTATCAAGGATAGATTTTAACGCATCAATAGGTTCTTCAAAATAAAGCGCCGTTTCGACCATGACACCAGCATAAAGCTGTAGCGCCATAAATACATCAATGCCTTTACCGCGCACATGCGACAATGTCGCGACATGGCGCGTCATTTCTAATGCCGTATTGGCTTTTATATTCGATTCATAGGCTAAAGACATAGCTTAAAATTGCGCGGATGCGCCCTAGATAATATTATAAACATTTGAAACCAAGCTACTTTTTGAATTGGCGAATGCCAGTAGTAGCCGAGAATTTCGATACAGTTGATTCTGTTAAACCAGAATCATATTTAAACGTTACTCAATAACTTCATCGGCGTAAATGCCCCATAGATAGTTTTTTGCAAGCCATCCCCGATAAGATTTAAAATCAACTAAACAGAAGCCCTCGACACATTTCTTAATCTCGCCAACTGCTCCGTTTTCAACCTCAAGAACCTTACTGCTCTGCGTGTTCGCTTTTTTATAGGCAGGAATCAAATCGTCCGTTGCTTCGGATGGCTCTGATACCTCTGCCATGATAATCGCCGTACGTTTGCCGCTCAATAAAGTGCTGTGTACCCAGCTCACAGAGCCTTCGATATCTTTGATCTGGCGCCAAGCATCAAATTCAGCCGTAATTTCAACAGGCATGTTTGCACGCTTATATATCCACTGGATAGGATAACGCAAAGCTGGCCCTGTGCGAGCATTCACTTTAGATGAACGCACAGAAACAAAGCGCGGTAGCGGTAGCCCCGTCACCTTACCAAATGACGTGCTGGATTTAGCGCTCTGGGCTTTGGCCGCCACGCTCAGCGTTATATTGCCACCCATACATATCAAAGCTGCCAGAGTTAACAGCGTGAATGTTCGGAATAATTTACGGTTTTTTATTTTGTTCATATGGTGCATCACAGGCTTATTCACAATCATTTCTTGACTTTTCCGTCTTATAGAAAATATAACACAGTGTAATAATACTCATAGATATGCCCCTAACGGGTCAAGAGCAAATATGGTTAATGAACAGATTAATACTGAAATAGCTGATATCCGCGTTGCGCCCATGATTGATTGGACGGATCGCCATTGCCGTTATTTCCTACGTCAACTCTCCCCCAACGTCATGCTTTATACTGAAATGGTGACATGCGGTGCATTGCTGCATGGCGACGCCGAGCGCCACTTACGTTTTGATGATACACAGCACCCTATCGCCTTACAGCTTGGTGGCGGCGATCCTGATGATCTGGCGACATGCACTAAAATGGGCGCGGATGCTGGTTATGATGAGATTAACCTTAATTGTGGCTGCCCGAGTGACCGCGTACAAAGCGGCGCTTTTGGTGCATGCCTTATGAAAGACCCAGATCATGTTGCACGCTGTATTGCAGCGATGTCAGGCGCGACAGATAAACCCGTCAATATCAAATGCCGTATAGGCGTTGATGAATTTGAAGATTATGATTTTTTAAAATCATTTGTTGCGAAGACACATGCAGCAGGCTGCAATGAATTTATTGTCCATGCCCGTAAAGCTTGGTTAAAAGGCCTCAGCCCAAAACAGAACCGTGAAATCCCCCCGCTGCGCTACGATGTTGTACATCAATTAAAGCAAGATTTCCCTGATATACGTTTCGTTATTAATGGTGGCATCACAACGATAGAGCAAATTAAAGAGCAGCTCGCACTTGTCGATGGCGTGATGATAGGCCGTGAAGCATATCAAAACCCGTACATACTCGCTGAGATTGAAAAACAGATATTCAAAAACGAATCTGTGCCGTCGCGTGATGAAGTTGCATTGAAAATGATTGATTATGCACGCGAACAATACGAAATCTACCAAACGCCAGTGAAATCAATTACCCGCCATATATTAGGCCTTTATCAAGGCCTTCCACGATCAAAAAGGTGGCGGCGCACCCTGTCTGAGGCGCATAAGCACCCTGAAGACTACTTTGATGTAATACAAGATGCATTGGATAATATGCACAGTAAAAAGCCAGAAACTTGCATAGCTGCTTGATCCCTCCCCAATATTAACTATATTATACGTGGTCTGTTAGAGGACTCGAATATAGTATTCACCTTTTAATTCATTTGGCCGTAGGCTCAAAGTCAGGTTTTACTCGAATATGGATTGGCAACGTTTAGATCGTAAAGCGACCGAAGACCTTATACAAAAGGCCGGCTCTGCTTCTGTATTATTTTCGCCACAAACGAGCGAAGCAAGACGTGCGTCTTTATCTTTCCTTGATAACTTTGCCATATACCGCCTGACGAATTACGCAGCCCTCCCTATCATTTCCCTCGACTACCTTGTTAATGAGAACAAAACAGATAATAACAGCGTTATATATCTCGACGGTTCCAAGAACTGTATTTTGCAAGCCATTAGAAATGATAACTTTTCAATAACGGAAGAAAACATCGTGTCTTACGTTAGCTTCTTCTTCAAAAACGCACCTGACCCTGAAGGCGATATTTATATTATCGAAGATTTAGACGACCTCGTCTTTTTCGACCTTCTAGAGGCCGAGCAGCAAAACAAATTAAGAGCAAGTTTTTCAGAGCCTGAGATCCGCCGACTTGACGATGGACGTTTTGAAATCCAAGCCTGCATGGTGTACCAAGGCAGCCTAGTCACAGCCACAACATCGATTTTGGGGGACGGTAATATTAACGTATCTTCAATATCAATGATGATACACTCAACGCCAGCCTATCATAAGGTTGATAATTAAGCCGCCACCAGAACAAAACAATCTAGTTTATTATATTTAAGTGAGATGAACTTTAATGACGACAGAGAATAACATAAATAAAAACAGCGAGCTTCAAGGCCCTTTCTCACAAATGGGTCAGCCTGGTGCATTAGATGCGTTGCGCCATGACCACCATGATGTCGTGTTGAAAAAAGCACGCCAATCTCTGGAGAAAGTCGCAACCGGCAGAGCTTTGCTTGCCGTGCTTGATAAATATAACTTTCCGATAAACATTCTTAAAGGCAAAGAAATCACGTATTTAAGCCCTGATGAAAAAAGCTTAACCCTGTTCGCACCGCCTGAATATAAAGGCTTGGAAAGCACGCTTGGGATGGCACTAGGCTTAGGCCTGCGCGAATTAGAGCAAGGCCTTATGGGGATCACTCGCCCGACACAGGACATGGACGATATTACATATTGTCAACGTATTCTTACAAAGAGTGTTGACATAACTAAGTATATGTGTATAATAGCAAGTGAGTTCCATGATACCCATGACGATAAGAAGCCTCTTGACAAGGTTATTGAATTGGGACATGGTGATGTATACAAAGCATACATTAATAAAGTTTCATATGAAGAGTTCGTCGACTTGTTTGTCGAAAAAGACATCGAAACATATGAAAATAGTACAGGTAATAGTGAGTAAGTAGAAAGTATAGGTGTAATATGACTAACGCAGGTAATATGAGTACAATGTTAAAAAATGCTAGATCTATGATGCCAGCGCCAGCACTTCGTGCTGCTAAAGCTGCGGTATCAACTATCCCAGAAACTGGCCACAGCATCCATGCGAAAAAAGGCGGCCCAGCCCGCGGCCTAGCCCCGCGCATGTAAGACAATAGATGCCAAATATTAAAGAATTCTTAAAAACCGCCTTTATAGGCGGTTTTTTTTGCTTAGCCCTTACAGTTAATGGGCTCACCCACCATCCCTAACGCTGGCCAACCACAACCTTGCGCAATATAATTATACAGAAGGGCGACTTATCAACATATTGTTGCTCTGATTTTATTTAGTGCATTGACTCCTGTATGATATCGAGTCACCATAAGGTTAACAATAACGATAAAAAAATGAGGTGCATCATGAAATCAGGACTTATTACAGAGAGTTTTACACAACTTAACAAGATCGACAATGCGCAAGCACTCCGTAAGATTGCTAAAAGCTGTTTCGCTCTTCCAGAGGCAAACACAGTGGATCATGCACGTCGCGTGGCTGCACCTTCAATGAAAGTCGCATAAGACTTTCCACACACAGATTTTTTTTTAAAAGCCGCCTGATTTGGGCGGCTTTTTGTTTGTGCATATATTGGTGCGCGCTTACGCCCCTCACTTGCCCTATGGCGCAAATAATTTAATATATAAAAATACAAACATCAAAACAGACGAGGCCGTCACATGCGTTATTTGCCACTATCACAACAAAACCGTGAAGATATGCTCACTGCGACAGGCGCAAAAGACCTGCGCGCCTTGTTTAAAGATGTCCCTGACAGCGCATATAATGATAATTTGATCGAATCTTTACCTGCCCATAAAAGCGAGATGGATGTTGAACGCATAATGAATAACTATGCGCAGAAAAACATTAGCGCCGCGCATGCGCCTTTCTTTCTTGGCGGCGGCGTGTATTACCATCACATCCCTGCGAGCGTAGACCACATTATTCAGCGCAGTGAGTTTTTAACTGCCTATACCCCTTATCAGCCCGAAATCGCACAAGGCACATTGCAGGTTATCTATGAATACCAGACCATGATCGCAAAGCTTACGGGGCAAGATATCGCCAATGCATCCTTATATGATGGCGCAACAGCCCTCGCGGAATCAGCATTAATGGCTATGCGCGTCAAGCGCCGCGACAAAGTCATCGTCGCCAATGAACTGCATCCAGATTATAAAGAAACCTTAGAAACATATTTGAACAACGATAACTTTGCCACCGAAGACGAAAGCGAAAATATCGCCGCTATCATCGTCCAGTCACCTGACTTTTTTGGCAAACCTGAAAAATATGCGCCTTGGCGCGCAAAGGCCGATGCACTAGATGCACTGCTAATCATTGTCGTTACAGAGATTGTCTCCCTTGGCATGCTGCCGACGCCAACCTGCGCCGACATTGTTTGCGGCGAAGGTCAAAGCATTGGGCTGCCGATGAGCTTTGGCGGGCCGCATTTAGGATTCTTTGCTTGCAAGAAGGATTATCTAAGACAGGTCCCCGGACGCTTATGCGGGCGCACGAAAGACCTCGACGGTCACGATAGCTACGTCCTGACCCTTTCAACCCGTGAACAACACATCCGCCGCGATAAAGCGACATCCAATATTTGCACGAACCAAGGCCTCTGCGCCCTTGCCTTCACAGCACATATGAGCTTGCTTGGTGATCTCGGCTTCCGCCAGCTGGCGCAGCTCAACCACGAAAAAGCCTGTGAACTCGCCGATAAACTCAGTGCCATAGACGGCATAGAGGTTGAGAACACGGCCTTCTTTAACGAGTTTGTCATTACCCTGCCCATCAGCGCAGAAATCGCCGTCAACCAACTCGCCGCCCAAGGTATCATCGCAGGCCTAGCCCTCAATCAAAACCGCCTCCTCCTGTGCGCCACCGAAGTCACAACCGAAGATGACATGAATGCTCTCGCATCAGGATTGAAAACTTTATTGTAAGCCCCGCATAAGGATTTCCCGTTGATAACTCTGTGCAGGGAATTGAGGATGCTTAAGGGTTAATGGTAACATTTACCTATAGTCATAAAATTCTTTATGGCGATTCTTACCTTTTCCATCCGAATATTCATTCGTAGTTATCAAAAAGAAGAGCGCGCACATGCACAGTGATATTAGCAGCACAGACTACCCTTATAGCATCAATACTTCAGACCATTATGTTATTCATGGCCTGTTAAATGCGCCACAAAATACACAGATAACCGATTTACATTCAAAAATTGTTATTCTTCCTGTCTTGCAAGATACAGGTCTTCATACTCATTTAGCGCATAGTCAGCGCAAGTTTTTTAATCAAAACGGTTATGACGTATTACGTATTTCCTTTTCGAGCCTCAATCAAAATGGCCGCTGCTTTCAAGACGTCACATTGGGCCATATGGCGAGCGACATGCGCCAGATTTGCGCTGATTTACGTCAATCCTATGATAATATATTCATAGCCGCGCATGGGCTAAGCAGCTTTGCCGTTGCATTATCTAATGCAGATTGTGATGGGCAGTCTCTTATTGAGCCCTGCTTTGTCCCATATGAAAACTTTGTCGAGTCCGGCTATACTTACCGCCGTGACTTGAACATGTACCAAAGTCTAATGAACCCAATGGAATGCTTAAGCACCCGCCTTGTCGAAAGCTGTAAGTTATTTGACCATGCATCATGCCGTGCAATGATCCAGTCAATGGACAAGCCTTCGCAGTTTATCTGGGCTGAAAATGGTCTTGGTGAGAATATGTCCGCGCTTTATAAAGCTTATCTCAACACCCATGCACAAAGCGTAACTATCACGGGCGCTGACCATAATTTCAATGCCGCGAACAGCATTGAAAAAGCAATGGAGCAAAGCTTAGAATGGTTTAATTACTGTAATCACATGTATATTATATCCGCCCTTACGGCCGCGCCAGACGCTTATAAATTACCCACATATACAGTGAATTAATCACGCGCCCCTATAGGCAATTTTGCGTATCCGATTTATATTAATCTCATTGTAAAATTTTAAATTTAGACATTCACTTATGGATGGACAGATATATGAGCGCGGATATGGCTATAGATCAACACACACAACATAAGCCTTCAAATGATTACGACCTCACAGATGATCGTAACAGAGGGCTGCATTACGAAGAGCCTTTCTTGTGGGACTTACCGCAGACGGACCACAGCGGCGTTGATTTAAAGCCCCTTAAAGGCAATATCAATCGCACGGGGCTAGATATGCGCGCGGATACGGGACTGCCGAATTTGAGCGAGCCACAAATCATGCGCCATTTTGTTCGCATGTCGACGCGTAATTACTCTATCGATCACGGCTTTTTTCCGCTTGGTTCATGTACAATGAAGCATAATCCGCGCATTAATGAAAAAGTGGCCCGACTTGCTGGGTTTGCACATATTCACCCCTCTCAGCCCCCTCAAACGGTTCAGGGCGCACTTGAATTAATGCATGAACTGCAAGACTGGCTCGCCAAGCTTACAGGGCTTAACGGCGTTGCTCTTTCCCCTGCGGCAGGTGCGCATGGCGAATATGCGGGTATCATGACGATCCGCGCCAAGCTGCTTGATGCTGGGCAGATACATAAAGACACGATTTTAATTCCCGATTCTGCGCATGGGACAAACCCCGCAACAGCAGCGATGTGTGGCTTTAAAGTTAAAACGATATCGACCAAGGAAACAGGCCGCCTAAGCGTTGCTGCGTTTAAAGACGCACTTGGTGATGGCCAAAATATTGCTGGCATGATGGTGACAAACCCGAATACTTGCGGCTTGTTTGAAAACGATATTATTGAGATCTCAAAATTACTGCATGATGCCGGCGGTTATTTTTACTGCGACGGGGCAAATTTCAATGCACTTGTTGGCCGTGTGAAGCCAGCGGATTTTGGCGTTGATGTCATGCATATTAATTTGCACAAAACATTTTCAACTCCGCATGGCGGCGGCGGCCCAGGCTCTGGGCCAATATGCTGCACAGATGAACTTGCCCCTTATTTGCCTGTGCCACTTATCGCAAAGGATGATGATGGATCATTCAAACTGGTTGATAAAGACGCGCTCCCGACATCTATGGGGCGCCTACGCGGCTTTAATGGCCAGTTTGGTATGCATGTGCGCGCGTTAAGTTATATGCTGTCTCACGGCAATGACGGGCTGCGCCAAGTTTCTGGTGACGCTGTTCTGGCGGCGAATTACATTTTAAGCCAGCTTCAGGATGATTATCACGTCCCTTTCGAAGGCCCGTGTATGCACGAAGCTTTGCTTTCAGAAAAATGGTTAAAAGAACATGGTGTCACTACATTAGACGTCGCCAAAACGCTGATCGAATTTGGTATGCACCCGATGACGGTTTATTTCCCATTAGTTGTTAGTGGCGCGATGCTGATTGAACCAACGGAAACCGAAACTAAGGAAAGCATGGATCGCTTTATTGCCGTGATGAAAATGATCGCGCAGAAAGCCAAAGACGGCGACGGCGATATATTCCACAGCTACCCCGTAAACACGCCGCGCAAGCGTCTAGATGAGGTTCTCGCTGCACGTAACCCCATACTCAATGGTTAGGGGACAAAGCGCCCCATATGAGTTTACAGGTTGCAGAGCATAGTTAACTATGCTACTTAATGTACATAATAAATAAAAACAATAAGAGCAGGTATATGGGAGAGCACAGTAAACTCTCATCAGATTTCAATGGGAAAACTCCACGCGTGAGATTCGTTATATTGCCGCGTGAGTTATATGATTCCTATCTCGAATTTTATCGTTTAGCCCGTGATGTGAGCATCAAGGCTGAAGAAACCATCATGTGCGGCACACATCAATATGCTATGTTTAATGGTCGCAAGCACTTTCAAAACATGCCAAATGAAGCCATGTTTTTGAACGTCATACATGAATTTCAAGACCGTATAAAAGAGCACAAAACCTATATACACAATGCAAAAAAGCGTGAATTTAACTGCGGACGCGAACCACATGAATATGTGTATATAACGCATAAACAAGCACAGGAATATTATGCGCTGTTAGAAGATGCCAATGTGATCTTTAATAATACAATTAGCGGTGTGTGGAATACAGATTACTTAAAAAATATGACCCACCTAAAAGAGCATGGACGCCCCTATGATGGGAAAACCTGCCTACAGGAACTGTTTAACATGGCTGTCAGTATAATCAAAATACAGCAAATCACAGACGAGCTCGTCAATGACGGTCTGGTTATTCCTGAATGGAAGGCCTTCGTCAAAGCGCCCTAAGGGTCAGGTCTCATAAATACGTATAATGTATAGAGTCTGACCCTAAGCCCCAGATTTCTATTGACCTCATATGAAATATATTTAATCTGACCTTTCTGTTTTAAAATACACAAAAGTTTTCACGGTTTAGAAAAAAATAAATCCCCCTTAGACAAAGGAAATAAGAATAATGGAAAAAATTCCAGTAACAAAAAAAGGACATGCGGTTTTAGAAGCAGAGCTAAAACACCTTAAATCTGTACGCCGCCCAGAAGTCATTGAAGCTATTGCAACGGCTCGCGAACATGGTGATTTGTCAGAAAACGCAGAATACCACGCCGCGCGTGAACAGCAGAGCTTTATTGAAGGCCGCATCAGGGAGCTTGAAGCCGTGATGTCACGTGCACAGATCATTGACCCACTAAGCATGGTTGGCCATGATACTGTTAAATTTGGCGCAACTGTAACCGTCATTGACGAAGACACAGAAGAAGAAACCCAGTACCAAATCGTTGGTGAACACGAAGCTGATGCGGATAATGGCAAGCTTTCCATTACTGCGCCAATTTGCCGTGCGATGATTGGCAAAGGCGAAGGTGATAGCATTTCTGTTGTCACACCAAAAGGCGGGAAAGATTACGAAATCCTATCCGTTAGCTACGTTTAAAACGCAGCACGCCACAGCATTAAAAAACCGCCAGAGCAATACACTCTGGCGGTTTTCGTTTATCTGGTTTGATCGCCGACTATTTTAAAACAGGCTGCGCCTTAGCTTCGGCTGATCCACGATTTTGGACAACGTCTTTGCGCGTATAATTATACGCATCTTCGATTAATTCATATGCCCGCTCTACGCATTTCTCTTTAAGGCTGTCTTCTGCAAAGGAGTCTTCAATCGCCATCAGAGTAATGTCCACAAGCTGTAAGTCCGTAAGACCAAAAGTGTCTTTGGCAATTTGGTATTCTTTACCAATTGTCGTGTTAAAAAATGTTGGGTCATCTGTATTCAATGAAATCCGCACACCCGCATTGTAAATTTCAGTAATACGGTGGTCTTCCAACTTTGGCACAGCCTTAGAAAAAGCATTGCTTGATAAACAAATCTCACCGTGGAATCTGGCATCAACGACTTTTTTTACAAGCTCTGGATCCTCCATAATACAGGTAATATGGCCACCGCGCTTTGCGCCAGCGGCCATGGCATCTTTAATGTTTTGCGGCCCTGCATTTTCGCCTGCATGCATTGAAATCAACAAAGGCTTCTTTTGGTTCTGTTCAATATAATCAAACAAACCCTGATGCCCAGGAATATCACCAAGCTGTTCAAAATTAGCAAGGTCAAGACCGACAAGGTAAGAATGCGCTGAGTTTGCAACAATCTGCTTTGCTGCCCACCAGTTTTTATCTACAGCTTCTTGGCTATCGCCGCGCTCTAACGTGGCCTTGCAGCGCGCATAGACGCCGAAATCTTGCTCCGCACGGTCAATACCGCGCTCTAATGCTGCCATCATATCCGCAAAATCGTAATCAGGAGATTGATGCCACATACCAGGGCAGACGATCATTTCACAATAAACCATGCCTTCTGATGCTGCATTTTTTAAATAACCATAGGTCAACGCTTCGTAATCATCGGGTGTTTGCAGGGTCAGCGGCGCCACGGTATCAATACAGTTCAAAAAACCAATAAAATCATCATAATTATATTCAAGAACGCCATTTGCGTCTTCGCGAAAAAGCTCACCTAAACGTTCAGGACACGCCGCTTTTACAACGTCATATGCAACAACAGGCTCAATTGCGCCATCAATATGCATGTGTAGCTCTGCTTTTGGTAGTTTTTGTACTGACATGTTACGTCCTTTGCTTACTTTTACTTTGTTTATGTCTTTATTAGCTTAATAAATCCAAATCACGTGACTTTTTATCAATATTCTTTTGTGTTTTGCGGCGACGGTTTGCAACATAGCCTGTTATGCCCAAATAGAAAATCGAGCTCGCCATAAATGCAAGCCCTGCATTTAGCGGCCAGCTTGGCGCATCTAATGTTTGCAGGTAATTATACTGCGAATAGCGACTATATTTCTCGTCACTACAGTGCTCATCTAGCTGTTGATTATATGTGTCTTTCAAGTTGAGGATGTCGTCTTGCGACATACCCTTCAAATCCATACCCTCATCATCACCTAAGACGCTGCGGATACAGACCTCTTGCAAATCAGCATAATACTCCGTTGGTACAGTGAATGTTTCTGCTTTTATTTGCGCTTTTACCGCATTGTATTCTTCGGGGTCATGTAGCGCCGCAAGGCCAAAGTGGGTCGCGAATAGAAATGCCGCAATAGCAAGGCCACTTACAGCGGAATCCTTGCCCATCTTCCCCACTTTACTATTAAATGATTGTTCCTTACTGAGGGACGTTAAATCATTCTCAATCTTTAAGAGTATTTTTTCTTTTTTCGACATCCATCGCACCATAGTTGATTATGGTGCGTTTTGTAACACGCGCACACCATTATGTCAACAAAACTGTGTGCGTAATTACAAACATTGCGCCTTATGACGCAGCCAATGATCAGCAAGAACGCAGGCCAGCATCGCTTCGCAAACTGGTGCGCCGCGCAGGCCAACACATGGGTCGTGGCGGCCTTTGGTAATAATCTGCGTTTCTTCACCGCTTGCTGTGATGGTATCACGCGGTTTCAGAATTGAGCTTGTCGGCTTAAAAGCAACGCGGACGATAATGTCCTGCCCTGAACTGATACCGCCTAAAACGCCGCCAGCATGATTGGATGAAAATTCAGCTTCGCCAGTGTTTTTATTAATGTAAATCTGGTCTGCATTTTCCTCGCCGCCAAGCTCTGCTGCGTGAAATCCTTCACCAATTTCAACGGCCTTTACAGCGTTAATCGACATCATCGCTTTGGCTATATCCGCGCTTAATTTATCATAGACTGGCGCCCCGAGGCCCGCAGGGATATTACGCGCACGGATTTCAATGATTGCCCCAGCCGAGCTGCCTGATTTACGCTTATCATCTAAATAGAGAGAGAATGCATTAACGATATCCGCATCTGGGCAGAAAAATGGATTGTTATCAATCTCGTCATCTCTCCACTGTGCCGCATCAGCTTTTAAATCACCAATTTGAACAACGCCAGCGCGGATCGATACATCCTTAGATATTTGCGTTTCCAATATTTTACGTGCAACCGCCCCTGCCGCCACGCGCATTGCTGTTTCACGTGCAGATGAACGTCCGCCGCCGCGATAATCACGGATACCGTATTTCTGATCATAGGTATAATCCGCATGGCCGGGACGAAATTTATCTTTAATTTCTGAATAGTCTTTGGAGCGCTGATCTTTATTTTCAATCAACAGGCTAATCGGCGTGCCTGTAGTCTGACCTTCAAACACACCCGACAGGATTTTGACTTGGTCAGGCTCTTTGCGCTGCGTGGTGAATTTTGACTGACCTGGCGCGCGACGATCTAAGTAAGGCTGAATGTCTGCTTCTGATAAAGCAATCCGCGGCGGAACGCCATCAACAACGCAGCCAATCGCAGGACCATGGCTTTCGCCCCAGCTTATGTATTGAAACAACGTGCCAAATAAATTACCGCTCATATCTTGACTTTTCCATAATTGTTAAGTATAAAGTTATGATAATTTTAGATCTAAAAAATGACTTAGTACAGGGTAAAGTCTTTCATGATTGTCGAAATACTCGAAAATCAATTTCGCGACACGCTTTTTGACGAAAAGGGGCAGATTGACCACTTAGCGCCGCTTTTTGAGCGCACTGGTATTCCCTGCCCTAAAGTTGATGAAGTGCAGCTTACCCGCGAGGGCGGTTTTAACCTGTTCCTCAATGAATATAATGCCGTATTACGTTTCTATCCGCGTGCGCTTTATTTATATAAACACGCCGATGTGGACGAACACATTATCATGAATGAACATTTATACCATGCTCGTATTTTACCTTATATTGGATGCGTTAATTTCGAAAACTTCACAATGCAGCTTATGCCCGGCGTTGCTCTATGTGATGAATTTTGTCATAGCATCACATTACGCCAAGAGTTTAATAGCGCCTTTAGCGACGATATAGACTGCATTAACGCTAATGTCGGCTACAAGTCACCATTAGAGCGTAACTTTGAAACCGCGACATTATTGGACACTGTGTGCGCAACAAGATTCCCACAAAAGCACAATAATTACCTTGCGCGAAAACAAGATAGCATCTTAGAAAACTTCGCCGATTATGACGATTTACAGAAAGCATTTTATGATTGCTGGACAAACGATAATGCCGAAGCCATGCAAACGTTCTGGGCGCAACTAAGGCAAGAAGCAGACCAAGATAACCGCCTGTACTCAGGCTGGCTTGAAGAAAGCATAAAGACGCTGCAAAACGTCAATATGACCAAGCACTGGTTTATCGAAAAATCCAGAGCCTACCATCAGCGCACCTTTGAAAACGCCCCATAAGCTGCCGCTAAACGCATAGAGTGTAAAAACTTCTGGCAATACGGAACAAACACGTTATGATCCCCACAAAAGATATTAGAGGCAGGCGATTAAATCGCTCGCAATAAAATATGCGCTATCACACATAGTTAAGCATCTCTGATACATACAGAACAGACTGGGGAATAACTATGATTGTGGAGATATCCGACAAGGGTTTCGACAAGCCGTTGATTAGAAATGAACAAAGCGACCATCCTTCGCTATTTCACCTGAATGAAATTTTCAATAAACTTGCCTTGCCGCGCCCTGATATAAGCGAAGTACAGCGTACCCATGAAAAAGGATTTAACTTATTCCTCAACCATTACGGCTGTGTGCTGCGTATGTATCCGTGGCAAAAAGGCGAGAGAAAAACAGCCTTCTCATCCATGCAATATGGGCATGTTTATCACCATAAATCTCTACCGCCGCTTGGCGTTGTGCATTTACCACAATTTAAAATTCAAATCATGCCTGGGGTCGTACCTTATGATCGCAAGCGCCATAAATATGCCGACCTAATACAGCAAGAATATATTAGAACCATCGGCTCTAATCACGATTCTGGTGAACGTAATTTGGGATTCCGCAGTAACAAGCACACAGACGCGAATGACTTAATGCTGCTTGATACCGTCTTTCCAATTTTTAATAACTCCACCCAGCATAATGAGTACCTCGGCACGAATGTTGAACAAATCCAGCAGCGTTCCGCCTTTGTCAGTGACTTACAGGAAAGCTTTTACAAAGCATGGACGAGTGACCGTCCTTTTTACATGCAAAACTTTTGGTTTAAATGCCGAATGGCGCATTTAAGCGGTGATCGTCTATGTACTGGCTGGCTTGATGAAGGTAACGCAACGCTAAACATGACCAATCGCGGCAAAGGTGATTTCGTACAGAAATCATTAGATTACGATTCTCGGCTACAGAAAATCTTAGGGCGCTAAAGGTTAGGCGTTGGCTTGTGCTGGCTTATCCAATACCATCACTGATAAGCGGCTAACGCACACAAGCTTGCCTGTGCCCTCTTCGTGGATTTCAGTTTGCCATACATGGAGCTTGCGTCCTGTTTGAAAAGGTTTGCATGTTCCAATAACGCGCCCTTCGTGGACAGACCTGATATGGTTTGCATTAATCTCAATCCCGACAATCATTTGTTTTTCAGGATCAACGCACATCCATGCGGCAACAGAGCCTAATGTTTCCGACAATACGCAAGACGCGCCGCCATGCAAAATACCAAAAGGCTGCACAGTGCGGTGATCCACCGGCATGGACGCTTTAAGATAATCATCTCCAACTTCCTCAAAATGAATGCCAACATGGGTTCCCATATTGGCATTACGGAAGCCTTCCAGATCATTGACTGTGTATGGCTTAAACCAGAGCATCTCGCCCCCTATATTATTACTTATTCAGCGGCTTCTACTTTTTTCGGTGCAATGCTGCTGAGAAGTTCTGCTGTTTCAGCTGCGGAATCAATCGAAACCATACCCACTGTGTGGTAACCAGAATCAACGTGAAGCACTTCGCCTGTAACACCAGAACCAAGGTCAGAGAGCAAGTACAGGCCGCTATTACCAACTTCATCAATTGTGACATTGCGCTGTAATGGTGAGTTTAATTCATTCCACTTCAAGATATAACGGAAATCACCAATGCCGCTCGCAGCCAATGTTTTGATAGGGCCTGCTGAAATCGCGTTAACGCGGATACCTTTGCCACCAAGGTCTGTTGCAAGGTAGCGTACAGATGCTTCCAATGCAGCCTTTGCAACGCCCATGACGTTGTAATGTGGCATAACGCGTTCTGCGCCGTAATATGTTAGTGTAAGCAATGAACCACCTTCAGAGAGTAAAGGCGCCGCTTTTTGTGCGACTTTCGTGAATGAATATACTGAAATATCCATTGTTCTCAGGAAATTATCACGCGTAGTGTTAAGGTATAAACCGTCAAGTTCTTTTTTGTCCGAGAATGCGACTGCATGGACAACAAAATCGATTTTGCCCCATTTTTCAGCCAAGGTGTCAAATAATGCGTCAACGCTTGCATCATCAGTAACATCACAAGGTACAATAATCTCAGCGCCGATTTTCTCCGCGAGTGGACGTACGCGTTTCTCTAAGGCGTCGCCTTGATATGTGAACGCAATTTCTGCGCCATTATCATGCAATGCTTTCGCAATGCCCCACGCAATTGAGCGCTCATTTGCCACGCCCATTATTAAACCACGTTTACCAGCCATAAGTTCTGACATCATACTTACCTTTTTATTCGCTACATATCTTCGTTTAGCTCAAATTTCAAAATTAACTTGTGCATCCTACACATAAAAGCACAGAGGTCAAATAGACAAATAGTATTTTATCTTCTTAACCTACAAAATTATTAATTTTTATGATAGTATTATCCCAGTTATAAATCCCTGTGCGAGACCCCATTCATGGCCATTCTGTATAAAAACGCAAAACTCATTTGCCAAAACCTTTCGAAAACTGTCAATGAAATGCAGCATGGCCTGTCCTTTTTTGCCATACCGCACCATGATGGACAGCGTAATGATGCGCTCACCATCGAAGCCACAAACTTTTCAGGCCACAAAGCCGAACAGTTTATGCGCCGTATCATTAGTAACAACCGCTTAAAAGATGACCAGACATCATATCTGGGCGCAGCCGTTGCCTTTGAGCAGGGTCTATTTGGTATGTATTACAAAGCATTGAGGATATCATTATTAACCGTCAACATTGACCAATATGATGACTTGAATGAACTTAAGGCCGATTTATATCATCATTTATGGCTTGCCCTTAACAAAGATGCCGAAATTAAAAAAGCCGAGCATGGCGGGCAGCATGAGCACCATAAATATCCCATGAAATCTGACAAGCTCGCCTTAACGCGCCGCAACTTAAACGCAGATATATTTTCTGTTTTGATGCAGTCTTTCGAAAACATTCCTGATGCCCCGCTCACGCTTGGTAAAACACGTTCTACGCAAGCTGTGAAGGCTGAGCCGTCACATAAAGCTTTATATTACGCATTCCCACTTGCGATGGAGGCATGTCAGTTTTTGCTAGACGACCTGCAACGCATGCCCATTAATCAGCAATCACAAATTACGATTGCCTTAAAACTCGCCGAAGAAGTCTCAAGTAACGTTAACGATGAAAGCATTCAGAGTTGGTGGGAATTTGCAGAGCCTGCGGCGACAATGGCGTGGCTGGATTACTCAAAGCAAGAAATACTCAGCGCCTGCGTCAATAGTGGTTTAGATCCACTTATTCGTGCAAATGGCATTTTGTTACAAGAAATCCTTGATGTTGAACTGCTCTCTCCTAAGGATCTGAAATCAATATATAACAGTTTTGGCGACAAGGCTGCCCTTAAAGAACTTCATGAAGAACAAGGGGATACCTCATTTGAAGAAGCGCTGATCCAAGGCATTAAAACGTCGAGCAACCGCCCATTCCTCGATGAAGCACTATTTCAAAACGAACGGTTAAGCCAAGGCAAAGCGCTTGGCTGGACAGCATCCGCACTTCAAGCCTCCGCCAAAGCGTTTGATAAAGCATTAAAAACAGGGCGCACACCTGAACAAGCCGCGCGCCTCGAATATGAAGGCGTCAAATCGCATAGCGAATGGGAATCATTAGAGTCTTTAAGTCATAAAATTCTTGAGGCACGCCAAGATGGAGGTACAACTACATTAGAGGGCGTTGTGGACCATTATGCCGAAAATCAAGATTACCGGAACATATTAGAATCTTTCGAGAAGACACTGGCTGATCCTGCATATACAAGTAAACTTTCTGTTGACCCCTCACCTGTTATGCCCGCAGCAAAGCCTGCAGGCCCCGCGCCGCAAACGCCCGCACTTGAGTTAAGCGCGGCACCGCAGCAAGCTGCAACGCCCGCGACACCTGCCGCTGCCCCTGCTATGGGCGGCATGGGCGGCATGGGCGGCGGCCCGCCATTACGGGCATCAAAGCCTTTGGGCAAAAACATACCCCCACTTGAAAAGCAAGATGTTCAAACCAGCCCAACTGACGATGAACAATCCTAAAGCATTCATTGCCCTTATTTGAACGTAAAAAAACGCAGCTAAATCTAGCTGCGTTTTATCATTTATACCGTCATCTTGCGTGTTAGATAACTTTCCACGAGCCATTTTTATCTTGGCATGCTGTGCCGTAAGCTGTCTCAGCTTTGCCATCGATGTAGATGGTTTGCTTATACTCACGGCAATAACGACCGCTGTTTTCTGCATATCCATCTTTGACAGGCGTAATGTCACCAGCGTTACCGCTTTCAGGGTTGTTCCATGAAATAGTTTCACCAATTGGGGCTTTATGTGCAGATTCTGCAGCGCGTTCCGCGTAAACCAAATCAGCTTTATCCAAAGATGCGCCAATCTCATTACCGAGGAATGCACCGAGCAACGTACCTGCGCCAACAGCCCACATACGACCTGAACCGCCACCGACTTGAGAGCCAGCAAGCCCCCCCAGAACAGCGCCGCCAACAGTGCCCACTTGTGACTTATTAATACCAGTTTGTTCACATGCTGTAAGTGACAACATTGCAAAAATTGTAACTACCGAAAATATCTTTCTCATTATTGATCTCCTAATTTGAAAAAAATCTATATATATAGATGAAGTATTAGGGTAGAAAAGCAACATATAAATGAAATAAGGGTATTTTTTCTATGAATATAGGCATGAATAGCATCACTGACCCCATCGGGCATATTCAGCAATGGTTAAACGAGGCCGAAAAAACCGAATCTCGTGACCCAAACGCAATGTCACTTGCAACTGTAGGGCATGATATGTTGCCTGATATTCGTACAGTTTTATTAAAAGAAATCGCGCCTGAGGGCTTATATTTCTACACAAATCACAATAGCGCAAAAGCCAAAGAGCTGTCCGAGAACCCAAAGGCCGCAATCTGCCTTTATTGGAAATCATTAAACAGGCAGGTGCGTGTCCGCGGAAACGTTAGCTCGGCGAGCAAAGAGAAGTCAGATAGCTATTTTGCGACTCGCCACCCGCAAAGCCAAGCCGGCGCATGGGCATCACAACAATCCCAGCCTATGGAATCACGCGAAGCCTTTGAAAAAGGTGTGAAAGATGTCCTTCATAAATATAAGGATAAAGACGCTATTCCGCGCCCTCCGAATTGGGGTGGATATATAATTGCGCCTTTATCCATAGAATTCTGGCAAGAAGGGGAATATCGCTTGCATACACGCCACGTGTTTACTAGAAATAGTGAGGATTCATCGTGGGACAAGACGATCTTGTATCCATAAGACAACCAACTGATATTGATGACAGGTAAAACATGACCACAGAAAATCTAGACTTTAGCGCTGACGTATCAAGATTATTAGATATTGTAGCCAACGCACTTTATTCTAACCGTGACGTATTCCTACGTGAACTTATTTCAAACGCCGCAGATGCATGTGACCGCCTGCGTTACGACGCCTTAAGTAATGAAAAGCTTATCAAAGGCGATAGCGATTTGCGCATTGAAATTCGTAAAGATGCGACATCGCGTAAAATTTACATCTGTGATAATGGCGTTGGCATGAACCGTGATGATCTCGTCGATAACCTTGGGACAATCGCTCGTTCAGGCACAAGCAAAATTATGGACGCCATTAAATCACAACAAGAGTCTGGCACAAAAGGTGATTTGAACCTTATTGGCCAGTTCGGAGTCGGTTTTTATGCCAGCTTCACCGTATCAGACCACGTTGAAGTTATTTCACGCAAAGCCGGTGATAAAGAAACATGGCTTTGGACATCGGATGGCAAGACAGGTTACTCCATCGAAAGCGCAAACAAAGAACAAGAAAAATTACTTATTGGCCCGCGCGGCACAACAATCATCCTCACGGTTAAAGATGACGGCAGTGATTATTTAATTGATGAGCGTCTAAAACACATCATCCTGACTTATTCTGACCATATCGACATTCCAATTTATGTTGGCTATAAAGATGAGCTAGAAGAAGGCCAGAAATGGGAAGCCGTTAACACAGCCTCAGCCCTTTGGTTGCGCCCAAAATCTGAAATTACGACAGAACAATATAATGCCTTTTTCGGTCACTTAAGTGGCGGTTACGGCGTTGATGAACCGCTTTCCACGCTACACTGGAAAGCTGAAGGTACATTGGAGTTCACCTCGTTACTATTCGTCCCTTCTCTGCGACCTTGGGATCTTTACGACCCTTCACGCAAGGCGGGTTTACAGCTCTATGTGAAGCGCGTATTCATTACAGATAAATGTGAAGAACTTCTCCACCCTTGGCTACGTTTTGTACAAGGCATTGTTGATTGCCAAGACTTGCCGTTAAATATTTCACGCGAAATGTTGCAGCATAATATGGTTCTGCAAAAAATTCGCACCGCGATTACACGCCGTGTCTTAAAAGACCTCAACAAGCTTTCTGAAAATGACCCGGTTGCATTCGAAGCGTTCTGGCTACAATTCGGCCCCGTGATTAAAGAAGGACTTTATGACGCAGTTCAACACCGTGACGAAATTTTCAAAATATGCCGTTTTTACTCCACGCACGAGGATGGAAAAATGACAACATTGGAAGATTACGTATCACGTATGGGCGACGGTCAAAAATCAATCTTCTATATTAGTGGTGCGAAAGCCCAAGCCTTAAAAAACAGCCCACAAATTGAGGGTTTCAAGGCACGTGGCATTGAAGTGTTATTGCTCGAAGATACGATTGATGATTTTTGGATACAAAGCGCGATGGGCTTCAAAGACCACCCGCTTGTGTCTGTCACTAAAGGCGATATTGACCTTGATAATATTGCCCAAAGTTCTGACGAAAAAGCAAAAGACAAAACCGACGATGATAAAAAGGAAGATAAGAAGGATGACGCAACCCTCGTTACACTTATTGACCGGATGAAAATTATCCTTGGTGATGAAATTGGTGATGTCCGGACATCGACGCGCCTGACAAGCTCCCCTGTTTGTTTGGTTGCTGGCGACAAAGAAGCCGACCTCAACCTTGAAAAAATGCTCCGCCTACAGCAGCAATATCAAAGCGAGTCTAAGCGCATATTGGAAATTAACGCGACACATCCATTAATCATGAGAATGGCCGAAATCGCCGCAAATGATACCAGTGAAAAGCTTGAAAAAGCGACGCATTTATTACTCGATCAAGCGCGCATCATTCAAGGCGAGTCGGTTAGCGACCCAACAAGCTTTGCGCAGAACATGTCGGACTTTATTCAAAGCGGCATTTAAAGCTTCAATTATAGACAATAAAAAACGGCGCTAAATCAGCGCCGTTTTTTTATATTCTGATGTCTCACTAAAAAAACGATTAGATGACGATATCCAACAAAGTGCCACGCACTGCGTTTTTAGGGATTTGGTTGCCTTCATCCAATTGTTGGTTGACGGCTTTGACATCTTGCTCAGCATTAGCTTTAACAACATTTTGCTGGCTTTGAAGCTGCGTCGTTTGCGCAGAATTCGTGGACACACCTGACAATATATTCATATCTAATTCCCGTAACTATAACTTTTAATATAATGAATACTAAGTATATCATATTTCCCTACTAAATACCAAATAACCTTTCCCGCGTACAAATTGACGCAAGCCCGCCGCTTGATTATGATGATGCGTAACAACATGATTTGAGGCTATAATGCACGTTATTATTTTTGGCTCCCTAAATACGGATCTATGCTACCAGTTAGATGACTTCCCCCTCGCCGGTGAAACCATAAGCGCACTTAACTTTACTGTGCTTAATGGCGGCAAAGGTGCTAATCAGGCAGTATCAGCAGCCCGCAGCGGCGCGAATACCGTTATGATTGGCGCCGTTGGTGATGATGATTACGGCAGCGCGCATATAGAAGCTCTCAATTCAGAAGGCATTAATACGCAGCATATTGCACGTGAAAACGCCCCGACAGGTACGGCAAATATTTACATTAACAAAGCTGGTGAAAATAATATTGTTTTAAACGCTGGCGCTAATGGGCTTTCCAGCGCCGCCCAGCTTAAACAGTGCGGCCTGAACAAAGGGGATATTCTTATTGTACAAATGGAAATCAGCCATAACGAAATTATAGGCGCTCTCGCATACGCAAAAAGCTGCGACGCTATGACAATATTGAACCTTGCCCCTGCGCCGAAAATTTTCCCTGACGGCTTGCTAGATAATGTTGATTATTTAATCGCGAATGAATTAGAAGCGCAAAGTGCTTGCACGCAGATCGCCCCTAAGTCAGACCAAATGAGCCTATCATATGCAGAGCAAGCGAAACTTATATCTGGCGCAATGCAAAGCCACTGCATCATAACCCTTGGCGCAGATGGGGTTTATGCGTACATGACGGATGGCACAACATACACAGCGCCAGCAATGCCGATAGATGCGCAAGACTTGATTGATACAACTGGCGCGGGGGATGCTTTTGCGGGCGCATTTGCCGCAGCCCTATCCAAAGATAGAGGTGACGTCGGGGGCGCTCTGCGCTTCGCAGCCTACGCAGGCAGCCTTGCCTGTTTAAAACTTGGTGCGCAATCCGCCCTGCCCCATGCGGCAGCAGTCATAGCAGCATTGAACGCTACGCACACAGACACTGCTACATAACGAACGGTTTATATTTAGTACTTTTTTAAATAACGCTCACAGGCAAGCCGAAGCTCCTGCGTTAGGGGCTTCAAAGCGGTGATGTCCTGATCATGCTTAAGGTCTTTATCTACGACTGTATGAAGGATGGATTTAAAAGCATCCAGTATTTCGCATAGGTCATCATTTACACGCTCTACATGCTCTAATAGGTGCAAGGTGTCTTGCGCAACGTTAGATATTGTTTGGTAGCCAAACATTGCGCCATGAGCTTTTAATGTCATTACTGGTGTAAGCAGTGCTAATTGCTCTATCGTACTTAAAGATGCGCAATCCTTAACCTCTGAAATGGCTTGGTCAAGATTGATAATTTGTTCTTTCACATATGCGCCGAACTCAACATTACTTTTCTGTAGTAAATCTTCTGCGCGCTCAATCCGCAGCGGCGATATGCCGCCTGAACCAACTTTATCCTTTAATGAATTGAGGCGTTTTCTCTCTGTGTTTTTATCACTCATATACTTACAATGTTACTCGCGCCGTTAAGTGTTAAATGTCACTATATTTTATTTTTTAAACGCAGAACCGCGCGTGTCATCCAGGCGTCGTAAAGGCGCGTCACTAGATCCACCGGCTCTTTTACGGCGTCTGTCGGGGCCGAAAAACTCGCCGCTATCGACGAATGTTCTCGGTTTCTCAACCGCCTGTACTATACGTGCATACAAATCTTTGGCTGTAAACGGCTTCACAAGGAATTCGCTTACACCAATATCACGCGCAGCCATAACGCGTAATTTATGCGAAAAGCCCGTCATTAGAATAATGGGCACATAAGAATTTTTAGATAAAGGGTCACGGCGGATAAGTTTTACAAGCTCTAGACCATCTATGTCATCTAGAATCCAGTCCGTGATGACAAGGTCAGGAGCATGTTTTTGGTAAAGCTCAAAGGCTTTCTCCCCCGTATGGGCAATATAAATCTCCTCGAAACCAAAGGTCTCAAGGATTTTCTTTGTTAACATGGCCATGGGGATCATGTCTTCCACAACCAATACTGATGCTCGATCAAGAGAATAACTCACTACGCATTCACCATAATTTTATAATTAGTATATTTTAGTATAAAAAGGTTAGAAAAACCTTACCTTGATTTTTATTATACTCTTAATTCATTAATAAATACATGGTGAGATGCGACTGAATACGTGAATATTCATCAGCTAAAGCTGCTACAAACTATACTTAGGCAGTATGACTGTATTGAATAACTGGATAGGCTTTGTCTGCGAGTCATCTTTAAACAGGCGTATATTCACCGTATTGCCGACCGCAAAGCGCTCTTCGGGCAAGCCGCTATAATATGAAGGCAGCACAATTTCTTGACGCTGCGCATCGGCGATGAAACCACTCTCTGCCATTGCCTGCGTATTAAAATAATCCGTGACGTTATAATTGTCGTATTTAACCAGCATTGAGTGCGCTGTAATATCAAGAATAGTTGCAGGTTCTACGCTGTGGGAAAGCTCATTCATTACCGCTCTATCACTGCGCTGCTTACTGGCTTGGAACAAGGCTGCCTGCCTTATTTGCACATCATTAAGCTGCTCACATATTTGCTGAACTTTACTTGCATCATAAAGTTGCTCAACCCCGCTGATTTTACAGCCAAGTTCCGAAAGGATCAGCGATTGATTGATATAATCAATCGGACGGCGCGCAGCAGATGATATCGTAGCATAAGCAGCTGCGCCAATTTCTTGGTGACCTCTATTGACGGATGCATAAAGAGAGCGGTCTAAAGTACCTTCTTTGATAATGCGCGTAACCTCATCCAAATGCCCCACTTTCTTTGCAGTATCAAGCAATTGGATAATATGAGACGCCTTATAGTCCCCTGCATCACGTGGCAAGATATTCGCCAGATCTTGTGATATTTGACCTACTTTATGGCGTGCATGATCATAATAGGATGGTGACGTTCCCAGTGCGTAGTTGCGATATCCCGCAGCCAGACCTTTTTTATCCAGCCAGTATCCTGCCAATGCATTTGCATTGAGCATTCTGTCCGCCACAATATTATTATCAATTATGCCTGTATCTGCGCAGGCGTTGAATATGCCCTGTAATGGCTGACGCGTCGCGCGCTGCGCCAAGTGACGGCGTTTGGCCATCAGCTCTTTATAAACGGTATAATGTGGGTCACCCGATGCAACGCCGGCTTTAAACTCACGCGGCGTTATATTTTTCGACACGCTAATAACGTCCTGCCTAAAGCTTTGTTCGAAGTCTAATTCGAGTAAGCGTCCGTCACGGTCATATTCCGAACGTATCACCAATACAGGGCAATGCTGCCCTTCATGAAGCGAAGATTTACCGTGGCTAAGTACCTCTGGAATAGATGGGCAGACCGTACGGCTACCAGCATATAATGTCGGGCCAGCTTTAAGCGCGGCCTCATATAAAGGCGAATCCAGCCCAAACATCATAGGTACGGCAATCACATATGTTTCTTGGCTATAACCATCACTGTGCTTTTGCAGGGTGAATGCATCATCAATACATTTTGTGCCTGGGTCATCGATGCTGATGATAAACTTATTATCATTTGCAACCGACGCAATATATGGGCCTGCGTTCTGCTGCACATTACGTGCTTCTTCAATTGTCTCTTTGCTGTGTTTTCTTAGCAAGTTGAAGTGCTTCATAATATGCGCAAAGTCATGGTCTTGTTTGTAGGGGTTGTATATTTCTGTATTTTTTGACAGCGTGACGCGCGGCGTAAGCGGAGAAAAATCTTCTGATATCTTAAAGCGATAAAAACAATCGGACTTTAATGGTGCCTTATGGCTTTCAACAATGGCAAGCCCGCGCATGGGAGACGCCACAAATTTTAACGTTTTACGGTCACCGCGAATAGCGTGGCCAATAATATGCACAGCGTCACGCTTTTTTGTGAATGCGAATTGTGGTTCTACGCACACCGTGGCTTTGCCATCATAATTGGCGGCGTTGACCTCTTCTTGCGACAGGCGCAACGATTGAAACGTAAAGACGCCCTTCTGGTCTGGCAAAAATGAAAACTTATGATAATCTTTTGTACGAATAACAAAGCTAATATCAATATTTTCCACGCCGCCGACAGGCTGTAATTGAATGAATTTTTCGGTATCAGGGCCTAATGTTTTTGGGATTTTCGCAACGAAGAAATTAGGAATATCTCCGCCATTAGTTATACGGTAGACCGCAGCCTGACCGTTCTGGCTCTTTGCACTATTCGCAGTCTCGTGAACATAGCCTTTGCTCACCAAACCATCTCGTGCACTCTTATATGCGTCCGCATGTGGCTCTTCCCCAATTAGTGAAGCCCACATGTCTTCTCCCAGCGTTGTCGCAGGGTAAGACTTCATCGCGAAAAGCAAAAGGCTTTCCATTTTATTGAGCATTGGCTTTGCTTCGCGCTTAGCTTTTTTTGACTTCTTCATCTGTCACCTAATATAGAGAAGCACTACTTATATACCATCAGACACAACATTGCAAAGTCGTTATGAAAAAAAGATAGTAAAAAGGGTATAAATATACAGTACAACTTTAATCTGTATATTGGCAAAGCCACGTAAAAAGATTAAAATATCATATATCTAATATGACACATTTAAAGGGTTTGTTGATGCAACCGAGTCGCCAAGAAATAATTATGAATTTTTCTACGCCCCCATGCGATGACGATCTTTTGGTTTTAGCACGCAACTCTATTGAGAACATGCCTGATGAGTTTGCTGCGTTCTGCAAAGATATTGACATTGTTGTCGAGGATTTTGTTGATGAACACACAGAAAGCCTGCTTGATACAGAAGACGCTTACGAAGTTTTGCTCTACCTAAAATCGGGAAAAGAAATCTCGCCAGGTATTGAGAGTGTCAGCTCTTCGAATAACGATACATTGCATTTATACAGACGCGCGATTATTGATTATTGGGCAGAGACTCAAGAAGACCTTGCCGAGTTGGTCACGCGCGTTATATTTGAAGAAGTCGCAGCTGAGCATGAATACACAGCAGAAGAAGTTGCTGAAATGGTCAATACGCACCTACAATCCTCATAAATAAGTAGAAAAGCACTAAGCCTTTATATGACTGAGTTATACTTGCGTAGGCTCCGCATCTGGCATGTCAGCCAATTGCTGTTCAATGTCATCTAAAAATGCAAAAGATGGCTGCGCGCCTGCGCCACCGCACGATAGAGACGCCGCTATGCTTGCGCGTTTAAGCGCATCTTTTAACGGCATGTCTTGGTATAAACACGACGCCAACGTGCCGCAATACGCATCGCTTGCACCCCATATATTTTCTTCTTTGATATTATCGCCGATTTTTAAGGCGCTCATCCCCCATGACTGCCCTTCTGCAGTGACAGCAACGGAGCCCTTCGCGCCCAAGGTCACGATGCATGTCAAGTTACCTTCCTGCGCAAGGCCCTTCGCAATCATAACCGCATTGTTTTTACTATCCATTTCTGTCGCCATCGCAATTTGCTTTGCTTCGAGTTGATTGACAACCAAATAATCAATCATGCCTAAAAACTTGCGCGGGATCATTTTCATCGGCGCTAAATTCAGCAAGACTTTCGCGCCATTTTCTTTTGCCCGCTGCATCAGTTTATAGTTTTCTTCTTCTGGCAGTTCCATTTGCAAAACCAGCATTGATGACTCGGTAAGGATCTCATCTGGAATTTGTTCTGCCGTCGCATCTTGATTCGCGCCCATAGCTTGGTAAATGCGCGGATTGTCATCAGCATCAATGGCAATGCAGTTACAGCCTGTCGGTTTGTCTGAGCGCCCTAGGCCTGATGTTAACACGCCTTCAGAACGCAGCTTATCAGACAGCCTCGTCCCCATCGGATCATCGCCAATCATCCCGACAATTGCCGTCTTTGCACCAATGCGCGTAGCAGCCAAAGCTTGATTACCACCGCGCCCGCCTGGATGCATCTTGTACATATCAGCTGAGGCCGGATTTTTATCCGTCGGGTGTTTTTCAATATTCATGAAAAAGTCGGTACAAAGGGAGCCAAAAACAATCAACATACGCATCACTTAAAAGTTATTATTACTAAATTCTATCGAGCTATTATAGCAGCTTGCTTTCAATTTTGAAATAAGGCATAAAATACCATAAGTAAGATTATATAATAAAAGAGCAGAGCAGATAATATGAGTGACATCAATTACGATGACTTCTTCGCACAGAAAGTCGCTGACCTTAAAGAAGATGGCCGTTACCGCGTTTTCACCACAATGGAGCGCGTCGTTGGACGTTTTCCCGAAGCAGTTTGGCACAAAGCAGATGGCTCAAAAAAAGATGTTACAATCTGGTGCAGTAACGATTACCTAGGCATGGGGCACCACCCTGTCGTTATAAATGCCGTTAAAGAAGCCGTCGAAAAATGCGGCGCTGGCGCTGGTGGGACGCGTAATATTTCAGGCACAACGATTTATCACAAGCTTGTCGAAGATTCTCTAAAAGACCTCCACAACAAAGAAGCTGCGCTTGTGTTTTCATCAGGTTATGTTGCCAATGAAGGCGCGCTTAGCTCACTGGCACGTTTACTGCCTGATTGCATTGTTTTTTCAGATTCACTTAACCACGCGTCAATGATTCACGGCATTAAATCATCGCGCTGCGCCAAGTTTGTTTATCAACATAATGACCTCGACCATCTAGAACAACTTTTAAAAGATGCGCCGAAAAATGCGCCGAAAATTATTGCTTTTGAATCCGTATACTCTATGGATGGCGACATTGCACCGATCAAAGAAATTTGTGACATTGCCGAGAAATACAATGCCATGACTTATTTGGATGAAGTCCACGCGGTTGGTATGTATGGCCCACGCGGCGGCGGCGTTGCCGAGGAACGTGGCTTGCTTGACCGCATTGATATTATTGAAGGCACATTTGGTAAAGGCTACGGCCTTATGGGCGGCTTTATAACAGGTAAAGAAAGCGTTATAGATGCCATACGTTCACACGCATCAGGCTTTATTTTCACAACATCTTTGCCGCCTGCAGTATTAGCCGGCGCACTTGCTAGCGTTGAACATTTAAAAGTTTCACGCATTGAACGTCAGCGCCAAATTCGCAATGTTAAGTATATGAAAAACTTACTTGAAAAAGCAGACTTGCCTTACCTAAAAGGTGAGAGTCACATCATCCCCTTAGTCGTGGGCGACGCCAAATGCTGCAAGCAAGTTACGGATATAATGATTAATCAGCACAGCCTTTATGTGCAGCCAATCAACTATCCAACAGTGCCCAAAGGCACTGAGCGCCTACGCCTAACAGCAACCGCTTCACACGAGTTACATCACATAGATCAGCTTGTCGGCGTGTTGCAGGATATGTGGCGTAACACCCACATGTTTGACAATGCCAGCATCGCCGCCTAGAAACAGCGTAGCATTTACAGAGAACAACAAAAAACGCGGGTGATATACCGCGTTTTTTTACTTATTATATTGTAAGATATATGCTTAAAGCGCAGGAACTAAACGTATAGGACGGATAGACGCCTCAGCTTCATCGCCAATTGTCTTGGTTAAAAAACGCTCTGTATCAAGGCAAAAGCTATTTGCTGCTTCTGGCATATCTTCGCCATCACGTAGTACCCACGCATATTCAGGGCCACTAAACGAGTTAAACGCAGATTTAATCACGCTCTCTTTAAAGCTACCCTGATCTTTATTTGCAGCGATAACGTTTTTCATTGTTTTGTAATTTGGCAAAACCCACTGGCCTTCATATGTACCATCAGATACAGCCTTAGCAAGCCCCTCTTCCGAGGAAATACGTACGCCATCATGATTGAAAAAACCCTGTAGGTTTGCAACGAAATCAACCGCGTCCTCAAATTCAAACATCGGAACATCATTACTGATATAGAAATTATCTGGCGTAGAGAAAACATTAAATTTTTCTGTAATACCTAAATTTGAAAGTACCGCAGCCGTGCCCATATACACGCCTTCACCTTCGACTAACTCACCAATTTTATAATTCATGACGACCTCTGCTCTGTTCTTTTTTATATTTATATTTATTTTTCTTTTTATATACCTGAAAAGCGAATATGTCAATAAGATCTAGAGTAGCATTTTAACCGCCACGCATGCCATGAAGAACGCGAAAGCGTATTTCAGCTTATTTGCATCAATCCCATGGGTCAGTTTTGCACCATACTTAGCGCAAATCATACTTGATGACACAATAGCCACCGCTGCCAGCAAATGAATATAACCATAGCTATACGGCGCAATAGCTTCTGCCCTTGTGGGGCTATTCGTAAACAAGAATACAAAGCTAGCAGGCAAAGCAACGCAAAGCCCTAGAAGCGATGCGGTTGCAATCGCCTTGTTAATACTCAGGCCCTTTTTAGTCATATAGGGGACATTCAACGTCGCGCCGCCAATACCAATCAACGCTGAAACAACGCCACTAAAAACGCCGTATATGGTATTTATGAACAAGTTGATTTCAGGTGGTTGCTGACTGAGCTTACTTTTATTCAGCAGCATAATACCGGCCATAACAAAAAGTAGAACAGCGAAAATACGACGCAAATACTCCCCCGAGATAGACACAGCGAGGAAGCCGCCAATAACCGCCCCAATTGCAATACCGACAACGAGGCTTAAAAACCAAGGCATCGCAATGGCGCCATGACGATAATGCGTTAAAGAAGAAGACATTGCCGTTGGAATAATCGTCACCAAAGACGTCCCCACAGCCATATGCATAATATACAGCTCATCATAACCAAGCGCTGAGAAAAGAAAATAAAGCGCCGGCACGATTACCGCGCCGCCGCCAATACCAAAAAGTCCTGCTGCGAACCCTGCCAGCGCACCAAGCGGCAAGCAGGACAATAAAATTACATAGAAATCAACCATTTATCACGCATGTCTCACTTGAAGAACCAGCCTGTTAAGAAGCTTTCTTCAGCTCTTCAGTGAAAACGCTCAGGTTTTTATCCGTACGTGGCCCCATATGAGAAATAATCTCTGTTGCCAGCAACGTGCCAAGCTCCGCGCTTTGTTTCAAGCTATAGCCATTTGTATAACCATACAAGAAACCACCAGCATAAGCATCACCAGCACCTGTTGTGTCTTCGAGCTGCTCAGGCTTAACCGCTTTTACAGTAATCGTCTCACCCTGTGTCAAAATAACCGAACCTTTATCACCGCGCGTTAAAGCGACGAGCTTGCATTTACCGCGAATAATATCTTGCGCCTGTTCAAATGTTTCCGTTTGGTACAAAGCCATGATTTCCTGTTCATTGGCGAACAAAATATCAATGTGATGTTCAACCAACTCTTGGAAATCTTCACGATGACGCTCGACGCAGAATGAATCAGAAAGGCTCAAAGCCACTTCTCTGCCGTGCTTATGGGCCATTTCACCTACGCGGCGAAAGGCCTGTTTTGCATGATCTTTATCAAACAAATACCCTTCTAAATATGAGACTTCAGCAGCGGCAACGACAGACTCATCAATGTCATCTGCATTAAGCTCTGCTGCTGCGCCCAAATATGTGTTCATCGTACGCTGGGCATCTGGCGTCACCAGAATAAAGCAGCGCGCAGTTGGTACATGATCAGCAAGGCGCGGCGTTGTGAACTCTACACCTGCTGCCTGTAAATCATGGGCAAAGACATCGCCAAGCTGATCATCAGCAACTTTGCCAATAAATGAAGCGCTGCCGCCGAGCCCAGCAATAATTGCGATTGTATTTGCCGCTGACCCACCCGACATTTCTGTCGCCTGCCCAATTTGACTATAAAGCTGGGTCGCACGTTTCGTTTCAATAAGGGTCATCGACCCTTTCTCCATGCCGTATTTTTCATGTTGGTCTGCGATAAATTCTTCACTTGCATGGGTTAACACATCAACGATCGCGTTACCTACGCCCAAAACATTTGTATTTGTCATTTTAAATCCTATTCATATGAAAGCTCTCCCCCTTATTACCACGGAACGCGGTATAAGATTAAGCCCTTTTTTGTCTAACCTCATAATTATTCGCTGTAACTTCACAGTAAATCACGCTATAATAACCCTTCATATATTGCGTTTCATGCAATATCTTCAATGTTTAGACATACAGGCTTCACCATGAAATTTTTAAAAGAAGCGCAGCGCGCGACTTTAAAAACCAATGCGTATATTAATGGTAACGGGGACAGTTTGATTGACCTTCTCTTGCTGTTAATCACCCCATTAATCGCCATAGATGTTTTAAGGCAGTTCTTTTTGCCTGATAGCCTTATATGGATCGCGATGAGCTTTTTTTATATTTGTATATTCATGCTTATCCCAACATTGTGGCTGCGTAGCACCGTTGAGACAGACAACCCTGAGCGCGATATTATTTCATATCTAGGGTGCAGTAAAACCTACCTTACAAACCTTATTTTAATACTCGTCACTATAATCTATATTAAAATACCAGAAATCACTCACTTACTCGACAACCTGATTAACAAATACATTGCTAGCGATTTTAATTACACAGCGACTGTGCTAAGCATTATATTGTCGTTACTGTTTTTGCGCCTAAGCTTCCTGATCCCGCTTTATGTTAGCGGGCACGACCTTAGTTATAAACAAGCCTTAGAAGCAACAAAGAACAAATCACTTGTCTTGGCAACGACCATTATTCGCTCTGCTTTTCCTTTGATTTTGTTTACTGGCATTTATGCTTTTTTCATTGTACCTTGGGCAGAACAAACCATATTTGCCGAAGTCTCATCAAAAACAATAACCATGATATTACTCGCACCAGTGAAGTATTTGGTGTTCCCGCTCATATTAATCTACGCGGTTACAGCCCTCGCTTATCATTACGCCAACTATGCTGCGAAGGCACCTGATAACCTGCCAGATAAAAAAGATATGCATTAAAAAGACCTGCTGCAAAATAGCGCCTAAGTAGAAAGCGCTAATGTCTCCAGACGCTTTATTTCATCGCGCAGACGTGCGGCCTCTTCAAATTCTAAGTTCGCAGCGGCGCCGCGCATGTTTTTTTCTAATTTTGCCATATGCGTTTTCATCTTGGCGCGATCACGCATTAAGTCTAAATCATCAGTAAGCTTCTTAATGTCGCGCCCGCCTTTGCCCGCCTGCTTCGCGCTTGTTGGGCCAAAGACCTGTTCTAAAATGTCACTGATTTCTTTTTTGACCGTTGTCGGCGTGATGCTGTGTTCAATATTATATAACACCTGTAATTGTCGGCGACGGTCAGTTTCTTCAATCGCCGCTTTCATGCTGTTGGTTTCACGATCAGCATAAAGTATGACCCGCGCTTCAGCGTTACGTGCCGCGCGGCCAATGGTTTGAATAAGCGACGTCCGTGACCTTAAATAGCCTTCTTTATCAGCGTCAAGTATACAGACCCGCATACATTCAGGAATATCCAGCCCCTCACGTAGCAGGTTAATCCCCACTAAAACATCAAACACGCCAAGGCGCAGATCGCGGATAATCTCAATACGCTCAATAGTGTCGGTGTCAGAATGCATATAACGCACTTTTAAACCATTTTCATTGAGGTATTCGCTAAGGTCTTCTGCCATTTTCTTGGTTAAAGTCGTCACCAAAATACGCCCGCCAAGCGCAATCGTTTTTCGGCACTCTTCCATCAAATCATCAACCTGCGTATCCGTCGGGCGAATTTCAACCGGTGGGTCAATCAAACCTGTCGGTCGCACAACTTGTTCGACAAACACATCATTAGTCTGTTCAAGCTCCCACGGGCCGGGAGTGGCGGAAACAAAAATAGTTTGTGGTCGCAGTTCATTCCACTCTTCAAATTTCAAAGGGCGGTTATCTAGGCAGCTTGGCAGACGGAAGCCATATTCGGCCAAAGTCGATTTACGCGACCTATCGCCATTATACATGGCGCGTAATTGCGGTAACATACCATGGCTTTCATCGACAAATAGCAGCGCATCATCAGGTAAATACTCAAACAAAGTCGGCGGCGCCTGCCCTGCATCACGGCCTGTTAAATAGCGTGAATAATTTTCAATACCTTGGCACATATTTGTGGCTTCTAACATTTCAAGGTCAAACTTCGTGCGTTGTTCGATACGTTGCAGTTCCAGCAGCTTGCCTTCTTTTTCAAAGTAAGCAAGGCGATCTTTCAGCTCCACTTTTATACTTTGTACGGCCTGTGAAATTGTCGGCCCTGATGTAATGTAATGCGAGTTTGCATAAATACGCACAGCAGGCATTTTTGCAAATTTCTGCCCCGTCAGCGGGTCAAACTCGATAATCTCTTCAATCTCATCACCAAAGAAAGCAAAGCGCCATGCGCGGTCTTCGACGTGGACTGGGAACAGCTCAACTGTGTCACCACGGACACGGAATGTGCCGCGCTGAAAGGCGATGTCATTACGCGTATATTGCAACTCGACTAAGCGTTTAATGAAATCATCGCGCTCCATGCTTGTGTCAGGCCGAATGTCTAGCGTCATCCCTTGATAGTCTTCTTTTGAACCAATGCCGTAAATACAGGATACAGAAGCAACGATAATAAGGTCACGGCGCTCAAACAGCGAACGCGTTGCTGCGTGGCGCAGGCGGTCAATTTGTTCATTTATCGAAGCATCTTTTTCAATAAAAGTGTCACTCCGCGCAACATATGCTTCGGGCTGGTAATAATCGTAGTAAGAAACAAAATATTCAACGGCATTATCAGGAAAAAAGCTGCGCATTTCACCATAAAGCTGCGCAGCGAGTGTCTTGTTCGGCGCTAATATCAATGCGGGACGCTGCGTATTTTGAATGACATGCGCCATGGTAAAGGTCTTACCCGTCCCCGTCGCGCCAAGCAGGACTTGGTCAATCAAACCGTCTTCAATGCCTTGGGTTAGCTCTTTAATCGCGGTCGGCTGATCACCTGCGGGAGTATATTCCGAGTGCACTTTAAACGGCTGAGATTGTTCAACGGGCGCTTTTGTTACTGCTTTGATCTTGCTTGATTGTGTATCCATCCGATTTATATAGACGGATTTGACCAAAATGCCAATATTTTAAACGATTAACCGCGCTGAGGGCATAGAGCGCGCGAGTTTTTTCGCAAGCGGCGCTGCGTCTTCCCCATATTTATCAATCAAGGCCTGCTCGACATTATCAGTTAGCTGTGCGCTTCTCTTACTTACTGATATTTCTCCATCTGCATTAACGCCCTGTTTTTGTGTGAATAATACGTGTTTTTTAGAGCATGCGGCATTATTAAAACTGACGAGCGACCCGATAAGTTTATCCCTGCCGCCAAGCTTAACAATCTCAACGTCACTGACACCCACGCCTTTAGGCGCGACATCCACTTCACCAAGTAAGCCTTCATCAAACTTACCCGAAATCGCAATGATGCGCTGTTCATCTTCTTCGCTAAAAGACGCGATGGCATTAAAGCTTTCCACGTAGTTTTTGACCGATTGTGTCACGAGAGTTTTACATTGCGCTGCAGTTTCGTCGCCTAGCAAGCTAAATAATTTCAAGAGCGCCCCCGCTGATGAGTTCTCTGCGCTTTCATCAAAAGCTTCAGCGATGGACACATAACTTTTGTTATGTTTTTCGCCGAGTAGCTCTGGGTATGTTTTGATAATTTCGCATAAATTGGCCAGTGCCCCCTTACCGGGACGATGTTTGTCACGCAAAGCAAGCTCCACGTTTAAAAAGTTGGCATTAATAACAGCATTAAAAATATCGCTATCAAGTACTTTTTTACTGTGTTTCAACGCGTGCATAGAAAACGCTTTAAGCGGCACGGACATGTCCTTTGGTGACGCCAGCATCGCGCTTATGAGCGACAATAATTCGTGACGTACATCGACCGTACCATCCAACAAGCCGCCAAAATGAAGTTTTTCCATGAACGTGACATCCGTTGCATCAAAGCGCCCTGCCGTGACTTCATCGCGAATGAGGTTAAGGTATTCGCGGCCATGCTTCGCCATAAAGCGCGCAGAGAAATCATCATCCCAATGAAAGCCTACATTATTCGCTATAATTAGATGATGGATAAACATACCGTTCCAGCTTGCGTTCTGGTTCGCCCCGCGCTCAATAATTTTTTTGATTCTGCTCCAGTATTTATCTTCTTTTGATTTAAATATGCCTAACGCCATGTGCCATCCCCTTTTCAAAGCTGATAAAAGCTATAGAGCCGACTTGCCATAATGTCAACGCTTATTGGTATAGCTTTAGCAAGACTGGCAGGTCTAATGGGCAGTAAGACAGCGCCTCTAAGCGGCGGTCTTCGAATATATTATAGTCCGCGCTATCGCCATATAGCTGCGTCCACTGCGCTATGTTTTGATCGCGCTTCAAGACAAGCTGCTTAATTACAGGTAGAAACGCCGCAAAACAATGTGACACCCACATATTTACAGGCCAGCTTGGCTGCGCATGGTCAATTTGATAACGACTTGCCATCGCAATAACGTCATCGGCATTATACCAAACTTCTCCTGTCACCCAGCGGTTAGTGGTGAACATGCCGGTAAGATTGCCTGCTTTATCCATAGACAGACCGATAATATGGGCAGTATGCCGTTTAGGGTTATCGGTTTCATCATTATAATCGAGAGCGGGGAAAGGCTTTTCAGTGTTTAGAATCGCAGCGCGGCGCATAAAAGTGTGAAAATGACCATGTTCGCCATCATGTAAAGTCGTCGCGGTCTTCTTCTCCGATGCAGGGTGGGCATGATAATAATATTGGGAGCCCGAATGCCCATCAAGCACGTCTTTCGGCGGCACATGCTTCCAATATTCAAATTTATCTGTAAAGCGCAGAACTTCACTGACGATACTGTGCTTAGTGTTTGCCAAAACACGCTGACATTCATTCATCATCATCAGGTTTTCAAACAGCGTTTCTTTTTCTTCCGCGTTCATCGTCGCGAAAATAGCTTCAAAAGAAAGGTTTAAATCTAATGTATCATTCAGCTTTTCTGTGCTGCCCGTCTGCATATTCGCCATAAAAACTCCATAAAAAAAGAGGACGCTTAACGCCCTCTTTTAAAACAAAAGCTGCATCGTGTAAACGAAAACAGCCTAAATCTTGATTAATGCTTTGCTTCGCAAGGGTGCTCAGCTTCACATGGATTTGCATCATGCTCATGTGCTTCACATGGGTGTTCCGCGCCACATGGGTGCGCTTCGTCATGCATTGCTTCACAAGGGTGCTCTGCGCCACATGGGTGCATTGCTTCACAAGGATGCTCAGCAACACAAGGATGCGCTGCATCTTCGTGGCCTGCGCACATGTGACCATGTTCTGCTGCACAAGGTGCTGCGCCGCCTTCATGGTGTTCTGCCATAGCAGGTACTGCTGCCATTGCAACCACTGCTGCTGCGCCTAGTGCGAATGTCTTTTTAGAAACGATTTTCTTCATAAACTTTGAATTCATAATAAACCTCTTTGTAAAATTCAAAAACGAGAACGCTATTTTGACTGTTTTTCCTTCCATGTCAAAGAATAAATGCGTTAAACTACTGTTATGAAATGTTCTTGTTGTATAATTACGCTATATATTGCGCTTTTTACTGGCCTTTTGCTTAGCATCGCGCTACCCGCAAAGGCTAGCCCCCTGCCCTTAAAGCTAGAGATCCATAATATTTTAGATGATTACGCCGCACAGAGTGAGACTGCCGGCGTTAGCGTCCTGCTCAAGCAAGGCGAAGCGCGGCACATTATAACCAGCGGCGTTGCCAATATAGACACGCAGCAGACTTTAAAGCCTGACACACGGTTCCATATTGCGTCTTTAACCAAAATGTTCACTGCCGTTACCATCCTGCACCTTATTGAAACAGAGCGACTCACCCTAGATGCTAAATTTACAGATATTCTTGGTGACCCGTTTGACGGGCGCTTAGATAACTATAAAGACAGCACCATTAAAATGGCGCTTGAACACAGCACAGGCATGGTTGATTTTGTGAATAACGGCTTTGATATGGCTGCAATGACCAAAAAAAACACGCTGTGGACGCCCTATGAAGCCATTGCCTACGCCTTAGACGAGCCCGCAACGCATCAAGCTGGTCGCGCATATAGCTACAGCAGCACTGGGTATTTATTATTAGGCGAGGTTATTCGTAAAATTACAGGGCAGCAAGATTTTAACGCCATATTTCATGACATTATATTTGCCAAAGCGAACATGCATGACACTTATTTCCCCAATGGCAAACGCCCCCGCGCCAATAACCTTGCCCACGGTTACAAAAGATCAGTCGGTTATTCACGTAAAGCCGTTGATGTCACAGAGATTGAATGGGGCGAAGGCCTTGCAGATGGCGGGCTGGTTTCGACCTTGCTTGATATTGAAAAATTCTTAAATGCTTTGGTGATGGATAAAACGCTGCTACGACAAGATATGCTCGACATTATGATGAGCGCCGATAACAAAGCCGCTTATAAAGATGGCGGCGGTCGCGGCTTAATGGTTCTGAACGATGCCCCTGAAAACACACAAAACATGCCCTTATTATACGGCCATACTGGTCATTACATCGGGTATCGTTCGCTTGCTTATATCAACCCGCTCAATGGTGATATGGTGATTTTATTTGCCAATGGAGAATTTTTTCCAATGCATCGCTTTTTGCAGGATACCGGCTTTATGATTTTGGAGTGATTTCCATCCGCTTTGGCGCTGCGCCGAGCTCTTGCACAAGCGCCTCAAGCGCGACAGTCACAATTTCCAGGCGCTCCGCTTCAGTTGTCCGCACAACAAGACTTACGCCAAGGCTACCATCCGAATAATACGGGTAACTGCCAATTTCAACATCAGCATTATCATCCTGTAGGTCAGAAAGCTTTTCGGCCAAAATGCTTTCGGTTAATTCACAGGTCACCGTGTTTGATAATATCGGTGCGCCACCATGAAGTGCTGGTAATATATGGGTCAGCATATCTTGCATGATACGCGGCACGCCCGCCATCACATGAACGTTTTTAATCACAAAGCCCGGTGCGCTGGTCACTTGGTTAGGAATAAGTTGCGCGCCCTTAGGAATGCGCGCCATACGCAGACGTGACTTGGTTAGCCCTTCTGCGCCATAATAAGCATTGAGCATTTCACGCGCATCTGTGTTTTCTTCTAACGGAACATCAAATGCAGCCGCGACATTTTCTGCTGTAATATCATCATGAGTGGGACCAATACCGCCCGTTGTGAAAACATAGCTATATGCCGCGCTTAACGCTTTAACTGCGTCAATAATACGATGCGGCACATCTGGGATAATACGGACTTCCATCATTGCGATACCAATCTCGGTCATCTTGGTCGCAATGTGCTGAATATTTCTATCTTGGGTGCGCCCGGATAGCATTTCATTACCAATAATTAAAATCGCTGCGGTTTTACGCTCGTCCATAGACATGAATATATTTCCATTTTCATTGTGTTTATTAGGCGCTTCATGCTACATGGAATGTATGCAAGGTCAAGCCATAAAAAACCTCCACACAACCCACGCAGTTAAGCGCGCATTTTTCTGCGCCCTCATCAGTATCGCCGTGTTGATTTTTAACGCAGCGCCGCTGCACGCTATGGATGATGACACAGCCGCCCAAATAGATGCTTTTTACGCCGAATGGGTCGCCGTGCAACAATCAAACATTCCTGCATTAAAGCAATGGGTTGATACGCATTTAGACAAGAACAGCGAAATTAGCGTTGAAATCACAGCGAAAGTCCCCGCCTTGATTGATTACAAGTTTCATAAAACGCTAGAGATTAACGCAGAAAAAGTCGAAGACCACCTTATTCAGTGGCTCAACATCCATAAGCACAGCGTCCTAACGCATGATATCAAACACATTGAACAACGCGATGACACCGTTGAAACCGAAGTCCATTACAGCGCAAATGGCGTCACCGTCCTGCCGAATGGACGCCACCAGACCATACGTTTAAAGACTGAGTTAGAGATTGTTTGCTTGGACATATTAACCAAGCAGCCCCCGATTAATGTTATGAAGTCAAACTGTGCGCTTATGGCAACGAGCATACCGCTACGCGCTTTAAAATAGACAAAAAGTCCACGCTGTTTGCTTGGCTACACTTGTACTTAATACGATTATATTTTATAAAAGAAGTGAATTAAAAAAAACGGAAGAATTATGATTTACGGACAAAGACAAAAAAATACAAACGGTATTGTTATTCACCAAGCTGAGGATTATGAAGGCATGCGCCGCGCAGGCCAGCTTGCCGCCCAGACGCTTGATATGATTACGCCCCATGTTGTCCCTGGCGTAACGACTGAGGAATTAGACCGCCTCTGCCATGAATTTATTTTGAAGCATAACTCCGTCCCTGCGCCGTTAAATTATAAAGGCTTCCCAAAATCAATTTGTACATCGATCAACCATGTTGTCTGTCACGGTATTCCGGGGCCTAAAAAGCTGCAAAACGGGGATATTGTGAATATCGACGTCACAGTGATTATTGATGGCTGGCACGGCGACACCTCACGCATGTTTTATGTTGGCGATAAAGTTTCTGTCAAAGCCAAGCGTCTTTGCGAAGTCACTTATGAATGTATGATGGCTGGGATTGAACAAGTAAAACCCGGTAATACACTAGGTGATATTGGCTATGCCATTCAAGAAATTGCCCATGCGAACCGTTTTTCAGTAGTCGAAGATTTCTGCGGCCACGGCCTTGGACAAGTTTTTCATATGCCGCCATCCGTCCTGCATTATGGCGAGCCTAACACAGGCTTAATGTTAGAGCCGGGCATGTTCTTCACCATTGAACCGATGATTAACACAGGCAAAAAAACTAGTAAGATTCTGGCTGATGGCTGGACAGCGGTAACTAAAGACCGCGGGCTTTCTGCGCAGTATGAACATTCACTTGCTGTGACTGAAGATGGTTTTGAGATATTTACTATGTCGCCAAAAGGCTGGACAAAACCGCCATTCCTCTAAGCCTTAAGCGCTTTTAATAGAATAAGGCAATTAACCAAGGCACCGGCGTTGGTAGCTTTGATAATGCGTGCGGTCTTCCACTGCACGTGGATGATTCTTAATCGCGCTCTCAATCGCGGCTTTATCTTCATCTGATAAATCACTGCAATTTGGTAAGACATTAGTATATTTACGCAAGACTGATTTCACGGCGTTTAAGTCGTCATTTGCACGCTCATCCTTATGGCGTGCCTTAAGCGTAAAGATATTGCCATTAACAGCATCTTGTTCCAGTAGAAACTTAGTAAAGAAATCAGGATCATCGACCAATTCTTGGCGAAGTTTCTCATCACTTAAATCAATAATCATAGATTGTGACATCTTCTCTTCTCTTCTCTTCTCTTTCTCGTCTTGCAATTAACGGCTAAACGCCACTTTTACACCCAAACCAGCGCCCGTCAATTATAATTTAATGCTTGGCTTTTGTTGCTGCGCTTGATGGGCAGCATAATCATAGGAGCCGAGATAGCGATGCGTGATGACCTCTTCGCCTTCTGAGTTTTGTGATGGTTTTTGGTAATTGGTATTCGCTGTTTTTGTTAAAGTCATTTTAGAGTCCTTATCCTTGTAAAAACTTAACGATTAAAGGCGTGTGAAGGAAATTTCGGCATCCCTGTTTTAACGCTCAGAGTATCACCGTCAGCATTGGTATAAAGCTCACCACCACGGACACCAAAATCGAGTAGTTTTCCGTCCAAGAGGCTCGGTAGCTCCGTTGCATCCCATTCAAATTTTACCTGATTTGGGTCAGGCTTATACATATCTATAGTATCGTTATTTATATTATCCAGATGCACAATACCATGGGCGGCTTTTGCAAATAGGTTGCCAAGCTTTTGTAGTTCCTCAAAACTTGCGACTTCGTACGTTTCACTGCTGTCTATAGTTATAAAATCACGCTGCATATCAACAGCACCATCGCCAGTTTTTTTATCTTCATAATTAGCCATTACAGTAATCCTTAATAATTTAAGTGATTAAACTACCACAACACCAATTATTATGTCAAATAAATAGAGACAAGGCATTGTAATCAAAAATAATATTCTGTCCAACTCAAAACGAAATTGTTTAAACTATGCAAAATTGTGGGCATTTTGGAGTTATATTTTAAACGGCTTTCTAACCCTGAAATGTGCACAAGCATTACCTTAGCTTAACCCAAGCACGTGTTACCTCATAACGTAGCTGAGCCTGTCTATAGATATAGCGGACATTGCTAATATTAAGTCTATTGTAATTCAAACCGTAATCCATACTATGATTAAAAAAACGTATAGATAATGAACAGGTTCGCCTATGCCCAAAGATATAAAAGAAGAAAAACCGCACCACACAGGTCATCGTGAACGATTACGCCAGCGCTTTGTAAAAGGCGGCGCAGAGGCATTGGCTGATTATGAATTATTAGAGCTTCTTTTATTCATGGCGATCCCACGCAAAGACATCAAGCCACTTGCCAAGGCGCTTATCACGCATTTTGGTTCATTTCCGGGCGTTATCAGCGCCCCTATCCACGCATTAATGGATTCTGGTTTAAGTGAAAATGCCGCGATTGGCATAATGAGCGTCAAGGCCTCCGCCCACCGCTTGTTAAAAGATGACTTAACTGGTAAAGAAATTCTAAGTAACTGGACACAGGTGATGGATTACGCCAAGGCAACAATGGCGCATGAAAAGAAAGAACACTTCCGCATATTCTTCCTCAATACAAAAAACGAAGTAATCGCAGATGAAATTCAGCAAAGCGGCACAGTTGACCATACGCCCGTTTATCCGCGTGAGGTTATGAAGCGCGCATTAGAACTTGGGGCGACTGCAATTATCCTGTGTCACAACCACCCCAGCGGCGACGCGACGCCGTCCGCCGATGATGTAGACATGACGAACCAGATTATAGAAGCTGGCCGGCCGCTGAAAATTTTAGTCCATGACCATATAATTGTGTCTAAGTCAGGCTGTAATTCACTTCGCAATATGGACTTAATGTAGCTTTGTTGTTAGGGTCACGCTCACAAATTTTTTAAGAGGTACATATGATTCCACGTTATTCCCGCCCTGAAATGGCAAAAATTTGGGAACTTGAAAACAAGTTCAACATCTGGCTAGAAATTGAAATGCTCGCCGCTGAAAAGATGGAAGAGCTTGGCCTTATCCCTGCTGGGGCTGGTAAAAACATTCGCGCAAAAGCGAATTTTAACGTTGACCGCATCCACCAAATTGAAAAAGAAGTAAAACATGACGTTATCGCTTTTCTAACCTCCGTCGCGGAACATGTCGGCGATGATTCTCGTTTTATTCATCAAGGCATGACGTCATCAGATATCATTGACACTGCCTTTGGCGTACAGCTTCAGCAATCTGCTGACATTATTATCAAAGAATTAGACGGGCTTATCAATGCGTTAAAGCAGCGCGCACAAGAACATAAAATGACGCTTTGCATTGGCCGCAGTCACGGCATTCACGCGGAGCCAACAACATTCGGCCTTAAGCTCGCAGGCCATTACGCCGCGTTTAAGCGCGCGAAAGAACGCCTCATACATGCGCGCGATGAAATTTCCATCTGCGCAATGTCTGGTGCGGTTGGTACCTTTGCGACGCTTGACCCACGCATCGAAGAATATGTAGCCGAAAAGCTCGGCTTACAAACTGAGACTGTATCAACGCAAATTATTCCGCGTGACCGCCATGCGATGTTCTTTGCGACGCTTGGCGTTGTGGCGTCTTCGATTGAGAATTTTGCGACGGAGATTCGTCACTTACAGCGCACAGAAGTTCGCGAAGTTGAGGAGTTTTTCTCTGAGAAGCAAAAAGGCTCCTCAGCAATGCCGCACAAGCGCAATCCGATATTATCAGAAAACTTAACAGGCCTCGCGCGTAATATTCGTGCATCAGTTGTCCCTGCGCTTGAAAATGTGACGCTCTGGCATGAACGTGATATTTCACATTCGTCAACAGAGCGTATGATTGCGCCGAATAGCTGTATCACGCTCGACTTTGCGTTACACCGCCTAACTGGCGTGGTGAAAAACCTTGTGATTTATCCTGAGCGGATGAAAAAGAACATGGAAAGCATGGGCGGCCTTGTTTTTTCGCAGCGCACATTGCTTGCATTAACCTCAGCCGGGATTTCTCGTGAAGACGCCTACCGAATTGTACAGCGTAACGCGATGAAGGTTTGGAATAATGATGCGGAAAGAAGCCTTAAGTCGTATTTGAAAGACGATGAAATTGTCATGAGCAAAATTGATCGGGCACAGCTTGACTCAATATTTGATTATAACTTCTATACGAAAAATATAGACTATCTGTTTGAGCGGACATTTGGCTAAAGCCAAACAGCAATGAAAAAGCGACAAAATGCGCCCTTATAAGCAAGGCGCATTTTTCTTTTATACTGATTTTTTCGCCAGTAGCGTCCCGACATAAAACCACTCATCGCCAATTTGCGCCTCCGTAAATGGAATAAGAATCACGCCGTCTTCAGGGGCTTTAACGATGTTTCCATTGCTGTATTCCGCAACTTTTTCGCCTTTTTTAACCGCGCGCATATGTTGAATATTATTGATTGTGCCATCGCCTAAAATGCCTTCATTCTCCTTGACGATGCGATGTTTCGCCTGCACAAAGCTGCAATGCTGCGTCGGCTTAGCCTGCCCTGCGATAATGCCGTAGTATTTTAGGGTGTTAAGAATGGTCTCCTGCGCGACCTCAACAGCTTTCGGGTCATCATGCTGACCGCATTCGACCGTAACAGATGCTTTACCCGCTTCATGCGCAAAAGACAGCGTGGTTGCATCATCAGTATCTTCATACATATCAGGCCAGCCGGTAATAATGGTTTCAACGCCAAGTACAGCGCAAACCCCCTGAGCGTCTTGATGCGGAAAGTCGAGGAAAGCAAAAGAGCTACCTTTTGAATGTATAGAATGTAAATCAAGCGTAAAATCATGCGCTGCTATAATCGGCGTAATTTGATTTGCAAGATGTTCTTCATAAAGTGATGGCGCGTCATGTTGCTTTATAACGCGGTTGAGGTTGACGTCTATATAACGCTGGTTCGCGTCATAGGCCTTGGGGTTACAGATAGGTATAAACGTCACCGCGCCACATACAAGCTCAAGCGTACCAGATTCAATTTGTGCAATCAGGTTTTGTGCCGCTTTGCTGCCGCATTTTTCATTACCATGTATGGCCCCTAGAATAAGGACTGAAGGTCCTGCTTTCTCTGCTTTAAAATGAAACTGTTTAATATCCATCGTCAGGCTGCCTTTTTGTTACGTTTAAATTTTCAGGACTTTATGGTGGTTGTAAAGCTTTGTACCATCATCTGGGTCAACACCTTCACTAACAATATCAACGTCGTTTTTAACAAATAAGCTCCAGCTATATTTATTGTTTTGATCTGTCTCAGCAAGGGCGTTTACTCTTTTATCATTCGCCGCGATATCAAGCCATGCTGCGATTAATTTATCGCCAATTTTCATGCCTCTGGTTGATGGGTGGACGCCGACCCCCTGAATGACACTCACGGTGGTCGCTGCAGGTAAGTTTGCCATATCCGTCATCCCCGTTTCAGGGTGGTTATCCGTCGGCTGCGTAATCAGCGCCTGCCCAAGTAATTTGTTATTACTGACAACCCCGACGGCTTTTGAACCATTATTAAAATGTTGCGTTAAATAGCCCTCTGACTTCTCCAAGAAGAACGATTTTTCGTCAGCGTCTAGCGATTCTAATATCATTTTCTGGAATATCATCATGGTTTGCAGATAGGTCTTATTCAAGGCCACAATATGAAACAAATCACCGTTATCAAAATTGTCACTGCTAATTATATCATTTTTATCTATTTTTATTTTTGGAAGGTTTTTCATTTTATTCTCATCACATCTAGCTTAAATTTGCAAAAATTAGCCTTAAAGCAGCTTTGCCTTAATCGGCGCTGATATCACAATTTGGGGTAAATGCTTTGTTTAAACAAAAAACAAACGAAGAACGCAACTGTGTATCAGTAGCAAATTCGTCGTCGGATGATGCGCATAGCTGCAAGCGGCGTGATTTGCTCACCCACTAGGTCTACTGTTTGCGCTTTTTCATCAAAATAATTCATAATTTTATAAAAGCATATTCACGTCAAATAGCAAGACCAAATAGCAAAAAAAAATTATAAAACCTTAATCTCCCTTTTCTTCTTTCAAGTTATCGCTGCGTGTTAAAGGAGGTGTATCGCTTTATTTTATACTTTACACACATCTAATTACATGCCCAAGTCATTGTAATTATGCCTTATTTCAAAACAATGCATTCAGGTAAATAAAATTATTGTCATTGCCAAATCATCGTGATAAGTTATGAAAATCATAAGTTTATAAGCATCAAGATTATAAGCACAAAAATAAAATATAATGGGGAAACAAAATGCTTGATAAATCAACCGCGAAAACAGCGCTTAGAAGCATCAAAAATATTTTTAAAAAAGCCGCTAAGTACACCGCAATCACCGCAATATCCGCCTTTACAGCGGTCGCTTTATCAGTCTCATCCGTTTACAGCTTTGGCGAAAGCATGGCGACAGAATCGTATCGTGATTACGGCGCAAGCATCGGCATAACCCAGCAAGCGATTAATCAATCCCCTGTTGCGGATCAAATCCGTGTTTATGGTGATGGCACTGCGGCGTACCTGTTCAAGGTTGGCCAGATGACAGCTTTGGAAACAAACTATCGTATCGACAATGAAAACGATGAAGACGACACATTAGGCCGCGCATGGACTGCAGTCACCGTTGCACCACATACCCTTGTGAAGTACATGAGCGCCGTCAAGGATCAACATTACAATCAGCACCCTTTGAATGCATATGCATGGCCTGACTACCGCGAAGGCGCGACATGTTACATTAACCCACCGGGTGATATGACCTTACTTGAGTTTACGTCTATGTTTACGGGGATTCATGGAAGTGACCTTGCTGACCTTCATGGCGTCAAAGACATCGACCCCAAAATACCCGTCATGCTGCATGAAGCATCGCATTGTTCTAATAACCCACCACGCACGATGATTGAATATTACATGAAGTCATTCAAATTGCAGGGTGAGTCTCGTGGCGACAATGATACAATAAAAGCAATTGAAACATATTATGCAGATTCAATCATGCCTGAATTATTGCACAACATACGCGCTGTAGCACCGCTCGCCAGCCCGTATGGCGTTGATGCCATTCACGCAACGACACCATTAATGAAAACGCCATTACTTGATGAATACGCGAAAGAAGACGTATATGCAGCTTATGTCCACTTAAACGAACTCGTCAAAAGCAAGCAGACTTATTACCACCCTCAGTATGATGGCCCTTATTTCTTCTCTACCTATCTCGCCATTAACGACATCATCAATAGTGACGCTGACATCACAGACGCGACGCGACGCGCAGGTCAACTTTATATGGAAGGCATCGAGTACCTTGTGCCCGCGGTAAGAGAGTTAGACCTCGCGCAAACAACACAGCAGAGACCAAAGCAAGAAGAAGCTAGCATCGTCCACAAAATGCAGGGCTGGCTCGGTTTATAAACAAAACCGCTTTATCCAGACATAAAAAAGGCTAGCCGAAATGTGCTAGCCTTTTTTGTATCTGTAGCAATACTATAAATTATAGCAGCATCCAAAGAGCCACGCCGACCATCATCACATTCTCCGTTAACGAGATGAAACCAAGCGGCACATTGCTATTACCGCCGACACAGGCGCATTTAAGCTCACGCTTATCAATATAGACGGCTTTAACAACCGACACTGCGCCGACGCTACCAATAAAAAACGCTCCGAGCGCCGCGATCGGCACAAACAGGCCTGCAATCATGCACACACCTGCTAAGACCTCAACAAATGGATAAATATAAGCATAGCGCACCCATTTCATAGCCAGTAAATCATAGGTTACGAATTGGTTTGAAAAGGCATAAAGGTCTTGGAGTTTTTGAATAGCTAAAACGCACATGCTGATAGCGATAAACATTTTGAATATCAACAAAAGGTGCAAGCCCCCGCTTATCGCCGCACTTACAGCGAGCGCCATAAGAAACGTGCTCGCAAATATAGCAATAATCGGCCTATAGGTTACGCCCTCTTGCTTCATTGTCTTTACGCCGAAATGTTCAACAAGGTCATCGTAACCGCCAATGCGTTTACCATCAATAAAGGACTGCGGCGTGGTTTCAACGCCATGCTCAGCCTTAAAAGCATCTGTATCCTCGCGGTTAACAAGGTGACGGTCGTCAACCTCGTAGCCTTGACGCTCTAACAAGTCCTTGGCCTTAATGCCAAAAGGACAGATATGCTTATCCGTAACCATACGGTATAATGTTGCTGATTTTGCCATTGTCATTCTCCATCAATTGTTGATATTACTATGCACCCCAACCATCAAGACGACAATGGCTGATATTACACGTTAAAGCGGAACAATATTACATCACCATCTTTGACGATGTAATCTTTACCTTCTTGGCGCATTTTTCCGGTTTCTTTTGCGCCTTGTTCGCCGTTACAGGCGACGTAATCATCAAAAGCGATAACTTCGGCCTTGATGAAGCCACGTTGGAAATCCGTGTGAATAACGCCTGCAGCCTCTGGAGCGCTGTCACCTTTATGGATTGTCCATGCGCGTGTTTCTTTTGGCCCTGCTGTGAAGTATGTTTGCAGGCTCAACAGGTCAAAACCAGAACGAATAATTTTATTTAGGCCTGGCTCATCTAGACCAATGTCACTAAGAAACTCTGTTTTTTCTTCATCAGTTTCAAGCTGCGCGATTTCAGACTCAATGGCGGCGCAAATCACGACGCTATTGGCTTCTTTGACTTTCGCCATTTCAGCGACCTTCTCGCTCCATTCATTACCTTCAGCGGCATCACCTTCTGATACATTACATACATATAGTACAGGTTTCATTGTCATCAAGCCCAGCTGCATTGCATATTCAGCCATATCGTCAGCTACTTCGGCTTTGCGTGCAGGCTGACCGTCCTCCAAAAGTTTTTTGATATCTTCCATCAGCGCGACTTGCGCCTTAAGCTCGGCATCGCCTGACTTCGCCTTACGCGTTGCATTTGTCAGCTGCTTATCAATGCTTTCCATATCCGCGAGTAGTAATTCTGTCTCAATAATCTCGCTATCGCGCATAGGATCAACTGACCCTTCGACATGCGTGATATCATCATCTTCAAAACAGCGCAGCACGTATATGATAGCATCGGTTTCACGGATGTTCGCCAGAAATTGATTACCAAGCCCTTCGCCTTTACTTGCGCCTTTAACTAAGCCCGCAATGTCGACAAACTCCAATTGCGCGGGAATAATGCTCGCAGAGCCGGCGGCTTCCGCTAGCTTCGCCAAACGTGGGTCAGGAATGCCTACGCGCCCAACATTCGGTTCGATTGTACAGAAAGGATAATTCGCAGCTTGCGCCGCCGCTGTAGCCGTTAAGGCATTAAACAAAGTTGACTTACCAACATTTGGAAGTCCGACAATACCACAATTAAAACCCATAATTCACCTTTATACTGAGTTGTTAAATTCGCTGGGCTGATGCCCTTTAAGCGCCGCGCATATCCAATGCAACATTGCTCATAAATTTTTCATGTTCGCCATTAATAATCAAGCCAAAATGATCACTTTGCGCTTCAATAATTTTCTCGAGCCAATTTTCACGCTCGACTTTCGCAAAGTCGCTTAAAACATAGCCGTGAACGCGGTCTTTATGACCGGGGTGGCCGATGCCCATTCTTACGCGCCAATAATCTTTATTCGGCAAGCATCTATCTAATGATTTCAGGCCGTTATGCCCGCCTGTACCGCCGCCTATTTTTACGCGCAGCCGTCCTGGTTCTAAATCCAGCTCATCATGAATAGCGCAGATGTTTTCAGGAGCGATTTTATAAAACTTTGCCGCTTCTTGGACGCTACGCCCTGACTCATTCATATATGTATCGGGCTTTAACAGCAGAACTTTTTTTCCGTCAATTTTGCCTTCTGCGCATTGCCCTTGGTATTTCTTTTTCCAAGGCGAAAAACTGTAATCATAGGCGAGCGCGTCTACGGCCATAAAACCAATGTTATGACGGTTCTTCTCGTATTTCTGTCCGGGGTTACCTAAACCAGCTATCAGCCACATGATGAAATCTGTCTTCGTCGTTTAATTTAATAAAAAGAAAGCAGGACATCATATTCCAGCCCTGCTTTCTTAACATTCTTAACGGTAGTGAGCGTAATTTACTCTTTGCTATCTGCAGCAGCGGCTTCTTCGCCTTCTGCTGTTTCGCCGTCTTCACCTTCTTCGCCGTCTTCACCCTCTTCGCCGTCTTCATCAGCAGCGGAAGCCGCAGCACGTGAAGAAACGAGTGTGACGATTGTATAGTCACGTTCAGTATCAGCAAAAGTGGAGCCTTCTGGAAGGACTGCGTGTGAATAACGCGCAGTATCGCCCATTTCAAGACCTGTCAAATCAACTTCAATTTCAGATGCGATGTTTTTCGCAGAACATTTAAGGTCAACAGTGTGACGGATTATGTTCAAAACAGCTTTTTCTTCAATACCAGGGGATTTATCTTGGTTGATAAATACGACCGGTACAGAAACAACAACTTTTGTTTTATCTGTAACGCGAAGGAAATCAACGTGTAAAACGCGATCTGTTACTGGGTGAATTTGAACATCACGCGCCAGTACTAATTCTTCTTTACCTGCAAGATCAACCTTACAAACTTTTGTCATGATGCCACCCTTAGTATATTCGAGTGTCATTGCATGTGATGGTATTGTGATCGGAGTAGGCTCTTTTTTACCGCCGTAAATTACAGCAGGTATTTTGTCTTCACGACGTAGAGCTCGAGCGATCCCCTTACCGGCACGTTCCCTTACTTCAGCAGTAAGTACATAGCTTTCTGTTGCCATAGTGTTTTCCTCTTACTTGAGTTTTAAGTTTAATAAAAGCTTCTACCCTATACCTCCAGGGGGGGAATTAGGATCATAGAAGCCGTGTGAATAAACAGCATTTGCCTTATAAAAGCAAGCACTAATTGCATATTCATCCCGCAGGACAGCCTGCAGATTACATGTAGACTCAAAGCCGCATGATGCATAGCGTTATTGTTAATTAAACAATACGGAAATTGAACGATCTTCATTGATGCGCTTAATCGCCTCGCCCATTAATGGAGCGATCGAAAGCTGACGTATTTTTTTTGACGCTTTCACCGTTTCGGTCGCAACAATTGTATTGCTGACAACCAAAGATGACATCGCTGATTTTTCAATCCGGTCAACTGCGGGACCTGAAAGGACACCATGGACAACATAAGCGTGCACTTCGGCTGCGCCTTTTTCCATTAACGCAGCGGCCGCGTTACAAAGCGTACCTGCTGTGTCGATAATATCATCAACCATAACGCATTTTTTACCCCGCACATCGCCAATAACATTGACGACCTCTGAAACATTGGCGTGTTCACGGCGCTTATCAATAATCGCCAATGACGCGCCTAAGCGTTTCGCATAGGCACGCGCACGGACAACGCCGCCAACATCCGGACTAACGATACAGACTTCTTCGCCGCTACCTTGGTATTGTTCAATATCTGGGATAAAGACAGGCGAGCACATTAGGTTATCAGTCGGGATATCAAAGAATCCTTGAATTTGCCCTGCATGTAAGTCCATCGCCAGAACGCGGTTTGCGCCTGCACATGTAATTAAATTCGCAACAAGTTTCGCTGAAATAGGTGAGCGCGCGGATGTTTTTCTGTCTTGGCGTGCATAACCATAGTAAGGGATAACAGCCGTAATACGTTTCGCTGAGCTACGGCGCAGCGCATCAATAATAACCAAAAGTTCCATCAAGTTATCATTGGCAGGAAAGGATGTGGACTGAATAACAAAGACGTCCTCGCCGCGGATGTTTTCATTGATCTCAACAAAGATCTCATTATCTGAAAAACGTTTAATTGTGGAGTTTGTAAGGGGGATACCGATGGCATCGGCAATTGACTGAGAAAGGCTAAGGTTGGAATTACCAGCGATCAGTTTCATTATATTTGCCTTTGGTTGTCTACATACGCGCGAAATTTACAAGGCTGATATTACGCATATATTAGAAAAACTCAAGACCCGATTCAAAAAAACCCAAGCTTCGTGCAGAGCTTTTTATTTAATCATAATAACGCTGGCTTGGCGGCCATAATCATTTTCTGTTTTATGCTGTGCGCGACGATAAGAGAAAAAATCCTCAGCAAGGCTATAGGTATCAAGGCCGCTATCACATACGGACTTAATACCACTGCGCCCAAGGCGGCTTGCGACATATCCTGGCAGATCAAATTGTAGCTTGTCCTCATTTTTACCAGCTGAGAAAAAACGTTCAGATAATGGGTCTTCTTCTAAAAAGGGCCTTGCAAAATCGGCCGTGACCTCATAATTTTTGCGCTGGATTGTTGGCCCAATACAGGCCTTGATAGACGCCAACTCGCCCCCTAAATGACGAATACCCTCAACCGTTGATTCGATAACGCCTTTAAGCGCGCCGCACCAGCCGGCATGCGCAGCGCCAATAATCGGCGCGCCATCAGCTTTTTGGGCGTAGAATAAAACAGGGCAGCAATCTGCGCTCATCACAGCGATTGGAACATTAGGCACATCAGTCACTAGCGCATCAGCGTCGGGCGCAAGCTGTGATGGTTCATAAGCATTTTCAACGACAAGGCAATTATGGCTGTGGATTTGGTTAACCGTCATAATCTCCATGTTATCCCGTGAGAGCATGGTCGCAATCCGGCGCCTGTTTTCTTTGATGGATGCAAGGTCATCCTTTGACTGGTAGCTCACATTAAGGCTTTCGTAAAAACTATCGCTCACACCGCCATTTTTGCCGTAGAAACCATAAACGAAATCGTTTTTCTCCGCTTTGAATTCAGGTAATTCTATTCTGGTTATATTGCTCATATTATAGGCGCTCCATCTATATTGCTGCTGATACACATGACCTTAAACAATGTACCCATTTTATCATTATCGGTTAAACGCTTATAGGCTTCATATATTTCGGCGCCCTTTTCTGGGGCGCTGTCCACTAATATTTGTGCGCGCTGACCAATACCCAGTTTATGGAGAAAAGCACCTTGCGCCGCTGATGTAAAAACATCGCAGCCCTCTGCTTTCGCCACTTCACGCAGGCGATAAAAATCAACATGGGCCGTTAAATCCGCATTACCTGCATCTTCTAACGGATCGACAAATTCATGATGGCGCATCGCCTGGAAGGTGTCGCCCTTAGCATCTGGCATGTCATGACCATAATCAATAAGCAGCGCCGCGCCGCTATTCTTTTTAATCAGCGCCGCGATACGCTGCATATAATGATCGCGCTGCGGAGAGCGCTCGCATATGTCACCTATTACGGCGTGCTGCGGCAAATGTGTCTTTAACAAAGGGGCGGCTGCGATCAGCCCCATCGACAAAGCCCCCTTTTCGCCGATGCCAACGCAGCGCTCCATCCAGCCCTTATCCGTATATTCAAACTGCCTAATCGGCAGCGCGTCTATAAACTCATTACCGATAACAAATGTCATGCCATCAACATCAAGGCCTTCAATATCATCTGCCCAATTCGGAGCACGGGCAAAACCTGCATCCGCCACTGAGCGCTTCTGCTTTTCTTGCAATACGGGGCTTTTTTCAACAAAAGAGATCTGCAAGGCATCGTGAAAATCAGGCACTTTTGCCGTACCGCGAATAAAATCCGCTATTAACGTGCCGCGCCCTGCCCCAAGTTCAATAATGTTCAGCTTTTGCGGTTTACCACTATCCCCCCATAGTAACGCTGCCCAAAGGCCGATCATCTCACCAAACATTTGCGAGACTTCAGGCGCTGTAACGAAATCGCCTTTTTCCCCAAAGGGGTCACGCGTGACGTAATACCCAAACTCTGGATGGGTTAAGCATAGCTCCATATAACGTGCCAAATGCATTGGACCATCAGCCGCGATGTATTTCTTTAATGTGTCTTCGAGGCCATTCATGCCCGCGCCTTACAATATATAGCCGCGGTAATTGCCGTCAGCACCATCGTCGCGCTTAGGATTTGCCCCATGGTAAGCATGTCCCAAAACAAACCAAGCTGCGCATCGGGCTCGCGCGTATACTCAACAAGGAAACGCAACGCACCATAACCGCCAAGGAAGATGCTCGCGGCAAAGCCCGGCGCAGATTGCACAAAGCGCAAACGCGTCAGCAATAATAGCAGTACGAATAATAATCCACCTTCTAAGGCGGCCTCATAAAGCTGCGAAGGGTGGCGCGGTTGGTCATCGACAAACCTAAAAATCATGCCCCAATCCGCATTGGTCGGGCGGCCAAACAACTCACCGTTAATGAAGTTTGCGATGCGCCCAAAGAACAAGCCTATCGGCGCAGCACAAGCGACAAAATCCGCCAAACGTAAGAATGATAAATGGCGTAATTTAGCAAAAATAAACATTGAAAGAGTCATGCCTATCAAACCGCCATGGAATGACATTCCACCTTTCCAGACCTGCAATATATCAGACGGATTGCCCAAATATTGTGCGCTGTTATAAAACAGCACATAGCCAATACGTCCACCTAATATGGCGCCAAGAACCGCCCAAACGAGGAAGTCATCAATATGTTCTTTCGTGAAGACATCGCTTTGCCCCCATGATTTCGTCAGATGAATAATATAACGCCAGCCGAGTATAAAGCCAACAAGGTAAGACAGCGCATACCAACGCACATCTAAACCAAAAACACTAAAGGCAGCAGGGTCAATTTGTGGAAATTCAATAATCATGGGTCGCTAAATCTATTCGAATTTATCTTTAGAAGACAGGTAGTTTTGTACGTAATCACGCACGCCATCTTCAAGCTCTGTAAAAGGTTTATCGTAACCGACTTCACGCAGCTTGGTCATATCAGCCTCTGTGAAGTATTGATACTTACCTTTTAGCTGCTGCGGCATATCAATATAACTGATTTTTGGTTCTTTATTCGCCGCCTTAAACACGCTTGTCGCAAGGTCTTTAAAGCTTCTCGCTTTGCCTGTACCAACATTAAACAGGCCGCAAACATCCTTGTTCTCTAGCATCCACATCATTACCGATACACAGTCTTTGACATAGACAAAGTCACGCAGCTGTCCGCCATCCCCATATTCAGCATGATCTGATTTAAACAATTTGGCCGCCGCCCCCGCCATCACAGGTTCAAACAGCTTACAGGCCACCGACATCTGGTCGCCTTTATGATATTCGTTTGGGCCATAAACGTTAAAGAATTTTAAGCCAACCCATTGTGGTGGCGTAGGCTCTGTTCCCACATTTTCTTTATCATACATTAGCGATGATACACGGCGGTCAAACAAATGCTTTGACCAACCATATGGGTTTAATGGGCGTAACTGTTCAAGCCCCTCCGGTGTGTCGACATCTTTAAAGCCGTATTCACCGCCGCCATAAGTCGCTGCAGATGAAGCATAGATAAAGCGAACATCGTTCTTGCCACACCATTTCCACAAATTACGTGGCAAGGTGAAATTTGTATCGATGATAAGGTCTGCGTCTTTTTCCGTGGTGGATGAAATCGCCCCCATATGGAAGATCGCCTCAACCTCGCTTTTATGGGCTTCTAAATATTCAAAGAAGTTTTCAGGCTTAACCACATCACGCAGGCCGCGCTTTGCGAGGTTTTTCCATTTATCATCTTCACCGAGCCAGTCGCAGACGACAATATCGCCCACGCCTTTTTTTTCTAACGCTGCGACCAAAACTGAACCGATAAAACCTGCGCCGCCTGTAACGATAATCATAAATGTGTCCTTAATCTAAATATTTAAGCGGCGAATCTCACCGCGAATCTGCATAAAGTATAAGCGAAATACTGCGTGGTGGCGATTTCAAAAAAACCAGTTATACACAGCGCAAAAACACCCCTAAATATTTATCTGCACTATCCACAGATTTAATTGGAAACCTGCCCTTGCGGAGTCCTGCCAAGGGATGGTAGGAGTCCATAATTCAAAAATATATGGAACGTAAGAGCATGTTAAACACTGATTCAAAGTTCTTAGACGGCATCGCGAAAGCAGCAGGAAATGCAGCGGGCATAGCGAACGGCCTTCGTCAGCAGATACAAGATGATCTGAAGATGTGGATCGAAGAGCGCCTAAGCCGTATGGACCTTGTCCGCCGCGATGAATTTGACCGCACCGAAGCGATGTTAGTTAAAGCCCGCAACGAACAAGACGAAATGCTCAAGCGCATCGAAGCGCTAGAAGCAGCCCTAGAAAAGGGCAAAAAAGTTAAGAAATAACTCAAAAAAATAAGAGTATTAAGTTTATGGATATTTTAGATACACAAAACCCGATCAACTCAGTAGAAGAAATTTTATCTGCGCAGGATTGGCATTTTGAGCGCATCAGCGATGATGAAATCACCGTAGAGATTTCAGGCGAGCACGGCGCATATGAGATGCAGTTTAGCTGGCAGGAAAAAATGAGCGCACTGCAAATCGCTGTAAAAACAGATATCCAATACAGCACGTACCAATTTGAAAAAGCAGCTGGAGTGATTAGCGGCATTAACAGCATGCTATGGATGGGCCATTTTGATATTTCACAGACAAATTTAGTGCCAACATTCCGCTACACAACATTATTACGCGGCATGAGCGACCTTACAGGCAGCGATTACCTTGCTGAGATTATCGAAGTTGCGCTTTGCGAATGTGAAAAACATTACGGCGCATTATTCGCAGTATTGCAAAAAGAAGAAGCAGCATCTCACCTTGCGTTTAGCGACGTGAAAGATGACAGCTATAACCTCGCTTATTTAGCTGCGGCTGGCAACGCGTAAGAAAGCCCCATTCTATGAACGCCCAAAGCAAAAACGCAGCTAAAATCACATTAACGATGATTGGCTGCGGGAAAATGGGTGGCGCCATGATGCGCGGCTGGCTTAATGCCGATATTATCGCAGACAGCTTTATTTACACGCGTAATGCGATAGACGCAGATATTCGCGATCACCAAGCCGTTTCAGCATATACCACCACCGCAAACCTCAAAAGCAATCTCGCTAAAAGTGATTTACTCATCCTTGCCGTTAAGCCGCAAGGGATGGCACAGTTATTAGACGATATAAAAAGCGATCTTCCCAAAGACCTCACGATCATTAGCGTCGCCGCTGGTTTAGGCCACGCCTTCTTTACCCCGTATATAGGCGGCAGTCAGCCGTTTATTCGAGTCATGCCTAACACGCCCTGCGCCATAGGCTGCGGGATGAGCGGCATTTACGCCGCGGCGCATGTTACGCCCGCCGCAAAAACAGCGACCGAGACATTAATGCAGGCGGTCGGCGAAACACTTTGGATTAACGATGAAGCGCAGATGGATGGCATCACCGCCGTATCAGGCAGCGGCCCCGCTTATGTATTTCATTTTATTGAAGCGCTTGCTAAAGCTGCGGAAGATATTGGTTTTGATAAAGACAGCGCCATGCGCCTTGCCCGTCAGACTGTTATCGGCGCAGCAGCATTAGCTAATGATCAATCGGCGATTAGCGCCGAAGAATTGCGTATAAACGTAACAAGCCCCGGCGGAACGACCGAGTCTGGTTTGAATGTATTGATGCACAGTGACGTCAACTTGGAAAGCCTACTTCAAGGCACGGTCGACGCTGCATTAAAGCGCGGCATTGCCCTCGGTAAAAAAGTATAAGCTTACATAATGTCACTCTTATGACTTGCAGCACACCTCGCCGCCTTCTTACCTGATTCAATATCATGCGCCGCCAAGCCAGCATAAAGCCCAACCAATGGCAGGCTACATGCATATGTTAGCGCATGTGCAGGCACAGATAATGGCGCAGTTACTAACCCGATCAAACGCTCGGATTTATTATCACCGCTTAGCCCTAGATAATTACTTTCCTCGCCCTTTGCCAGCGCGATAAAATTTGTCACTGCTTCCTCAAAGAAAAACTTAGAAAACGCGGCAGCTTCCTTAAAAATGTTCGTTAAAACATTATCACCTTTATAATCACGCCCAAAAACTGAAGCCATCGCCATATTTCTTTCTGTGTAAGACCACAATTGTGGCACTGTTAATACGCATTTAATTTACATAAAATCTCACATGGTGTCAAATTAATATTGACTCTAGGCATTGAGAATGATTATCATTAAAAAAATTATAAAAAATAAAACAAGCAAGAATGGGGATTATATTATGGCTTTCGACTGCAATTGCCACGGGTTCAACTTTCAACGTGAATTTAATGATGCCGCTGAAGCACATGAGCGCATCAATGCCGCGCTAGACAACGCTTTTGAAACATTAGGTAGACCACGCCCCGCCCCTGAAGATTTACGCGAAGAATTACTCGCCAATGCTGGCGCAGCCTATGAACTTGTCTACACTGAAATTCTTGATCGCGCTCCTGGCTGTATGCGCGTTTGCACAAACACACTGCTTTATATTATCGACAATGCAGGGCAAAATATTGATGACAGCACCTTCACAGAGCTACGTAGCGCAACGCCCCCAGATGACGTAGTAAAGTCATCTGACGCACGGCGCGATAATAAGCGTATCATCTAAATTCATATATTATCGACTAATTGACCCCGCAGCCAAAGGCTTAAAGCGCGCGATGTAATATGGAGGTTTCCCCTCTTCTTTACCGCCATTCAGCGGCGCAGCTTTATGGAGCTGATTTAAGGTCACATACAAATAACCATCGGCGCCAAAAGAAAAACCATCCGCCCATTTGATACGCTCATCTTTTAGGTAGACGCTATATTCGCCGTGTTTATCCATAACGCCAATTGCGCCTTGTTCTAAATCAGTAATATAGATATTCCCCACGGCGTCAATCGTCATCCCATCACTCGCAGGTTTTTCACCAATAGGAACAAGCTTTTCGCTGAGCTCTTCTTCGCTGAGATCTTCATCTATCAGGTGGTATGTACGGATTTTATACACCATGCCGCGCCCCATTGGCGCTAAATAAAGCCAGTTACGCAAAGGCAGGATAGTCATCGGGTTAAAGCCTGCACGAATAGGCGTACCGTCTTTAAGTTTCAAGACTTTACCGCCGACAGTTACAGGCTGTTCAGGAGGCATTAATGCAGGGTGAGAATCAAGCAAACGACGCGCATAGCCGTTTAGCTGTCCTAAGGTAATCAGCGCAGGGCGCGCCGCCTTAGTGAAGTCCGCCTGCCCCATATCCGCAACAAAGAAGAACTTCTTCGCCCAGTCAAAACTAATATCTTGGAAAAAGCTCTGCGGCGTTGTGACGTGATTGGGGATGTAATACACATCAGCAATTTCGTTATTAATCATATCCCATGCAAATATTTTGGCTTGGTGCTGCGCGCTGCCCATATCAAGGACGAACATCTCATCCTCAAAGGTCACAGAAATGCCAATCGCCGCCGTCATACCCTTGCCTTGCTTATCAGGCTTGCTTGACCATGCTTCATTCGGGTATGGCTTTAATGTGCCATCGTCCATCAATTCAACAACCGTATATTTGTAATTTTCAAAAGGGTGAATGGTTAGGAATATGCGCTGGCTGCCAGAGACCGCTATATTCGCGGGGCGAACGTCGAGCTCTGCAACAATTTCAAGTTTGGCCTCTTCGTCATGCGCGTATGTGTAGGCTTTTTCTAATACGGTTTGCTCTTTTTGTGCAATCAATTGATCTAGCGCTACATTGTCCTGCGCAGACGAATCGCCCGTAAAGACCAATAAACTAACTAAAAATCCGGCGGTATATATAAGCTTTTTCATCATTCCCTACTTAAGTTGTAAGTAATACGCAAAAAAATTGCGCAAAATTTTGTTCACGACTTGCATGTTAGGATAAGCTATGGCAGGAATAAAGGCGAATATTCATGCATAACAAATTATTTGGGAAAACTATGCGCAAATTTTTACAATTACTGGTTTGGAGTTTAATTATGACCGCAAGCAGCGCCGCATCGGCCGAGACTGACAAAGAGAACTTACTTTACCTTGACCTGGACTATGGCCGAGTTGAAATTCAATTAATGCCTGACATTGCGCCTGCGCATGTCGAGCGCATTAAGACACTTACCCGCAAGGGCTTTTATGACGGCGTTGTATGGCATCGTGTTATCGATGGCTTCATGGCACAAACAGGAGATCCCACAGGCACTGGCTCTGGCGGTTCTGACCTTGCTGACCTTAAAGCTGAATTTACCGATACAAACTTCGCCCGCGGCGTTGTTGGCGCAGCGCGCACAATGAGCCCTGATACAGCGAATTCTCAGTTCTTCATCTGCCTTGATGATGCAGGCTTCCTTAACGGTCAATACACCGTATGGGGCAAAGTTGTCGAAGGTATGAAATATGTTGATATGATCGAAAAAGGTGAGCCACCTGCGAACCCTGATAAAATCAACAAAGCGACAATCGCCGCTGATGCTGAGTAAGCATATTTGTTTTTGTAAAAAAGGCAGCTTGTTATAAGCTGCCTTTTTTAATGTCTTATTTATGGCTTATATATTGAGGGAAAAATAAATGGATCAAAATTGGTGGAAAGGCGCGGTCATATATCAAATATATCCGCGTAGCTATTGTGATAGCACAAATAATGGCACTGGCGATTTAGTTGGCATCACAAGCAAGATCGACTATATCGCATCGCTTGGCGTCGATGCGATTTGGCTCTCCCCCTTTCAGACGTCGCCGATGCGCGACTTTGGTTATGACGTTGCTGATTACTGTGACGTTGACCCTTTATTTGGAAACCTCAACGATTTCGATGCCTTTATCGCCGCCGCGCATGGCCGAGGCATTAAAGTGATTATTGATATGGTGCTGTCACACACATCTGACCTGCACCCATGGTTCGCTGAGAGCCGCGAGAATGACAGCAATGACAAAGCAGATTGGTATGTATGGCAAGATCCTCAAGCCGATGGCACGCCCCCCAATAACTGGCTCTCTGTCTTTGGCGGCAGTGCATGGCAATATTGTTCGCATCGTGGGCAATATTATCTACACAACTTCCTTGTTTCTCAACCAGATCTGAACCTGCATAATATGGATGTCCAGGATGCGCTGCTTGATGCATGTGAATTTTGGTTAAAGCGCGGCGTTGATGGTTTTCGCTTGGATGCGATTTCACACTTCTTTCACTCTGAGGGCTTGGAAAACAACCCGCCTGCCGCACAGAACCTATGCACCAACCAATTAGAGCATACTGACCCTTACACTATGCAGCGCCATCAATATGATAAAGACACGCAGAAAATCACGCCGTTTCTTAAACGTATACGGGCGTTGATGGACCGATACGATGCGCGGATGACCGTCGGTGAAGTAAGCGAGGATGATTCCCTTGGTGCAGCGGCGCGTTACACAGTGGGCACTGATATGCTCAACACCTGTTATAACTTCTCACATCTGGGCGGGCAGAACAAAAAGCTCACCGCTGAGCTCATTGCTGCCCCCATAAAGAAATATAATGGAATTGTACAAAAAGGCTGGCCGGCATGGGCGTTCTGTAACCATGACGTTGTCCGCGTCGCATCGCGTTGGGGACAGCAAAATGACGGCGAGCAGAATCCTGAATTCAGCAAAATGCTGATCGCGCTGCTGACTTGCCTGCAAGGTACCGTGTTCCTTTATCAAGGCGAGGAACTCGGCCTACCAGAAGCCACATTAAAATTTGAAGAACTACAAGACCCTTGGGGCATATACCTTTACCCCAAATGGCAAGGCCGCGACGGCTGTCGCACGCCGATGGTATGGGATGGTAACGTCGCGACCAATTACGGCTTTTCTTCAGGCAACGCAAAGCCATGGCTGCCGATATCAGACAAGCATGTTAACAAGAGCGTTGCCGTGCAGGATCAAGACGAAAGCTCTATCCTGAACTTTACGCGCGCATTTTTGAGATTCAGGAAAACGCAGCCTGCATTAATTACAGGCGACATTGAATTTGTTGAAAGCGACAGTGAAACCTTGCTTATTTTTGATCGCAGCTTGGGCGATGCACGATGCCGGTGCATATTCAACCTTTCAAACCACGCGCAAAGCTTTGAAAACGAAACTATTGCGGCCTTTGGCCATAAAATCATTACGGCATAGATCGCATAAATTTTACAAAATAAAAAGGCCTGCAACAAAATGCAGGCCTTTATTTAATTCCAGAGCGCTTTAAAAAACTTATAGCGCGCCGTCATCATCATCTTCTTCTTCTTCGTGATCTAACGAGTCTGACGCTTCAATCGCTTCTTCACGGCCTGCAAGCTCATTAAAGCCTTCAATCTCGTCATCCTTGACAGAAAGTATCGTCGCAATGCTGTATAGTTTATGAACGATTTTGTCCATGCGTGCGCTGTCATCTAATGGGTCTGGCGATTCTACGCGGAGGTAGCCTTCCGTTTCATCAAAGATAAATACAAACGTTGATTTTTTGATGTTCGCCACGACTTCTAATGCACGAAGCCGATCTTCTGTCAGGAATGTTTTGAGGCGCGTAGCAACACCGACGCGCGCAATAGGCTCCTCTTCCCACTTCATATTCTTAGGTAATTTCCATTTTTTCGGCAGGTTTAAGTCACCGACAAAAGGCGTAAAATAGCGGCTGGCAATCACGCCGTCAGTTGGCATATTTGGTGGCAATACGAACTGTATGACTGAACGGTATTGGTGACCACGCCCGTCTGGCATGACTTGGCGTTCTGAAAACACCTGTAGTTCCAAATCCTTAAACTGTCCTTCAATAACGGGGGAGACCAAAAGACCTTGTTTTCGTAATTTTAAGTTATAACGTTCCGCAAACGAAGCCCATACTGATTTTTGTTTAATCAATATCGCGTATGTCCAAAACGTAACAACTAAGATTAAGACGGCTAATGCAAGCCAGATAAAAAGCCAAACCACAGTATGTTCCCATGCAAAAATTAAATCCTATATACAGGATAAATAGGCTTTAACCATTTTGCAATGATGAAGTTTATGGATAAGTTATTGTGCAGGCTTGGCAATCCCCTCTGCGCAATCAATAATACGCGCATGGCTAATTACATTTTAAAACGTTTACTACTTCTTATTCCTACATTGCTTGGCATTATGTTTGCCAGCTTTGTCATTGTGCAATTTGTCCCAGGTGGACCTGTTGAGCGCATGATTGCTGAACTGCAGGGCCACGGCACGAGCGCGACCTCAAGCTTTTCTGGCGGGGCGAACGCAGATTTCAGCAATACACCGCAAAGCAGCGCATCGGGCTCTACCTCTACCTATCGCGGCGCGCAGGGGCTTGACCCTGACTTCGTTAAAGAATTAGAAGCCATGTATGGCTTTGATAAGCCTGCGTATCAGCGCTTTTTTATAATGGTGGTTAACTATTTAAAATTTGACCTCGGTACCAGTTACTATCGTGACATTGATGTGCTCGGCCTCGTTTTAGAAAAAATGCCGGTGTCTATCTCACTTGGTCTTTGGTCGACGTTGATTATTTATCTTGTTTCTATTCCGCTTGGCATTAAAAAAGCAGTGCGTGATGGACAGGCATTTGATATGTGGAGCAGCGCGTTTATCTTTATTGGCTATGCGATCCCCTCTTTCATGTTTGCGATTCTTTTAATTATCATCTTTGCTGGGGGGCGTTTTTTAGACTGGTTCCCATTGCGCGGCCTTGTCTCGGACAACGCCGATGATATGAGCTTTATACAGCTTGCCCTTGATTACGCATGGCATATGGTGCTGCCGACTGCGGCGATGGTGATTAGCGGCTTTGCCAGCCTAACCATGCTGACCAAAAACTCATTCCTTGATGAAATAGGCAAACAATATGTTTTAACAGCGCGCGCTAAAGGCCTGAAAGAAAACGAAGTTCTTTATGGACATGTTTTCCGCAATGCGATGTTGATTGTAATTGCAGGCTTCCCTGCGGCTTTTGTCTCGATCTTCTTTACAGGCTCATTACTCATCGAAGTGATCTTCTCCCTCGACGGGCTTGGCCTGCTTGGTTATGAAGCGATCATTAATCGTGATTACCCTGTTGTGCTGGGTACGCTTTATTTCTATGCACTTATTGGCCTGTTAATGACGATCATACGCGATATTGTTTATGTGATAGTTGACCCACGGATCGACTTTGAAGCTCGCTGAGCATAAATAGGCTTAAGGTATAAAATACGCCATACGCTTAAACAGCTTATTATCCTTGCGGATTTTATCTTGCATCATAATCATTGATGTATTTTGTAGCAGTAAATTTCCTTTTGCAAAACGCTCTACCCATTCTTGTCTGGTCACGCTGTCATCATCATCAAATTCAACCAAGCCGTTACAAGCCGCCACAATGCGCGATACTGGGCGGCGCACATCATATGCGCCTTCAATGCGTAGGCGCTGGCATACTTGCTGCGCTAATGTCTCATTCGCTAAAATATATGAATACATTTCAGCACGAAAACCTTCGCTTTTATCTGAAAAATCAAACGCATAAGGCGCATCTTTCAGCTTGCGGTTCATTGTGTCAATACCTTCTGCAAACTCACCGACTAACTGACGCAAAGGCAATGATGACGCATAAAGTGCCCAACGGTTGCGGTTGATTTGTTTTGATAAATCCTGCGGTAGCGGCAATGCTAATGATGCGCGTGAGAAATCGTTTTGTAACGCATCAAAGTTTTCTGGAAATTTTTTCATGTCCACACTTTGTTATTTTTTATTTTTATCCCTGTATTAGGGCAAGTTAGCATCATCGACGGTAAAAAACAAAATAAATTCTGCATGAAACCATATCTGCGCTTGTCCAAAGCGGTTTTGCTTCTTAAAATCCTTTTATGATTTTATCACCGATTACACAGCGTCGCCTTTCTCTTTTTAAAGCCAATAAACGTGGCTTTTATAGCTTTTGGCTGTTTATCGCCTTATTCTTCATCTGCATTGGCAGTGAATTTATAGCCAATGATAAGCCGTTACTGATTCATTATGATGGCGCGTACTACTTCCCCATCATGAATGACTATGCCGAAACCACCTTTGGCGGCGACTTTGAAACGGAAACTGACTACCGTGACCCTTATGCCATTGACCTTATAGAATCAAAGGGCTGGATGGTGTGGCCGTTAGTGCGTTTTTCGTATAACTCGATTAATTACGACTTAAAGCAGCCCGCCCCTGCGCCGCCTGATACCACCAACATACTTGGCACAGACGACCAAGGGCGTGATGTATTTGCACGTATGCTTTACGGCTTCCGTGTTTCCATTTTGTTTGGCTTGATCCTGACCGTATTTAGCTCGATCATTGGCATCTTAGCAGGCGCGTTCCAAGGTTATTATGGCGGAAAGCTTGACCTTGTTATGCAGCGCATGATTGAGATTTGGTCATCTCTGCCCAGTCTTTATATATTGATTATCTTTTCTGCGATGTTCGTGCCGGGCTTTTGGACTCTGCTTGCTATCTTGCTGCTATTTTCATGGGTACGTCTGGTGGATCTTGTCCGCGCTGAATTTTTACGCGCCCGTAATTTTGAATATGTCCGCGCCGCCAAAGCGCTCGGCGTTTCAAGTATTACAATCATGCACCGCCATGTGCTGCCCAATGCCATGGTCGCAACGCTTACTTTTATGCCGTTTATCCTCACCGATTCTATTGTGGCGCTAACCAGCCTCGACTTCCTCGGCCTTGGTATGCCCCCTGGTTCTGCGTCAATTGGCGAGCTGTTAAAACAGGGTAAAAACTATGTTAAGGAAGCGCCATGGATTGGCATGGCTGCCTTTGCCTCACTTGCAACGATGCTGACATTGCTGACCTTTATTGGTGAGGCCGTGCGTGATGCATTTGACCCTCGCAAGAATATTAATTAAACTGCTTTATATTGACATAACGCCAGCGCTGACCTATATTGCCCATACAGGGAATAATAACAATAAAAGAAAAGAATATTATGCATAAGCAATATTCAAAAAATACAAGCCGCGCCTTAAGCGCCGTTTTTCTTGCCGCAACGATGCTTTTTACGCAGGCTGCAGATGCGCCTGATGCTCTGTATGAATCAGATATTACACCCTTTTGCGCAAATATACCCAACCACCTCATCGCGCACCACGAAGCAAAATACGGCCCTATTGATCGCAATGCCACCTGCCCATTTGCAGAGATCAAACACGGAGCCGATAAAACTTACAGTATTTTCTAAGCCACCCCCCGCCTAAATAAACACTTGATAAGCCGCCGCTTTGCATCGGTTAAGCTTGCTGTTTTTATATGATCTTCTATCATTCCCCCTATGATAGACAATAAAGACAATATATTACTCGAGATCAAAGACCTTTCCGTATCCTTTCATAATGGTCGGCAAGTCACTGATGCAGTTAAAAATGTAAACTTAACCATCCATAAGGGTGAAACGCACGCTTTGGTCGGCGAGTCCGGATCTGGTAAATCCGTTAGCGCTATGGCGGCGATGCAGCTTTTGCCCGCATCAGCACATTTCCCAAGCGGCGAAATTTTGTATAAAGGGCGCGACATCCTGACGCTCAACGATAAAGATTTACGCCAAATGCGCGGCGATGACATTGGCATGATTTTCCAAGAGCCGCTAACATCGCTTAACCCACTACACAGCATTGAAAAACAAATCGGCGAAGTGCTACGCTTGCATGACAGCCTAGAGGGCAGCGCCCTTAAAATGCGCATTAAAGAACTGCTCGACATGGTGCAGTTGCCGCGCATGAAAGAGCGCATGAACGCCTACCCGCATGAATTATCAGGCGGGCAGCGCCAACGCATAATGATTGCGATTGCCCTTGCCAATAAACCAGATTTACTGATCGCGGATGAACCGACAACCGCTTTGGATGTTACCGTACAGGCGCAAATATTAGACCTGCTGGCGGAGCTTCAAAAAGACCTTGGCATGGCGATGCTCCTCATCACCCACGACTTGCCCGTGGTGCAAAAATATACGCGGCATGTCAGCGTCATGCAGCATGGCAATATTATTGAGAGCAATGAAACCGCCAAGATATTCGATGCCCCCACGCAGGACTATACCAAGAAACTGATAAATTCCGTGCCTTCTGGCGGTGCGCACCCACGCGATCCGAACAAGCCTCACGGCCTGCTTGCAGAAGCCAAAAACATGAAAATATACTTCCCTCTGCAAAAAACGATATTTGGTAAGCCCAAAAGTTTTGTTAAAGCCGTTGATGATATTTCTTTTTCTTTAGAAGAAGGCGAGACCCTTGGCATTGTTGGCGAATCTGGCTCTGGTAAAACCACGCTCGGCCTTGGCGTATTGCGCCTGATTAAAGCAGAGGGCAGCATCGTATTTTGCGGCAAAGACGTTACAAAGCTAAATACCAAAGAACTGCGCAAAATACGTGAAGACATGCAGATTGTTTTCCAAGACCCGTTTGGCTCGCTCTCACCACGTATGAGCGTCGGGCAGATTATCGCCGAGGGTTTAAAAATTCATCAGCCTAAAATGGATAAAGCCGCACGTGACGCCGCCGTGATTGAGGCTCTAATCGAAGTTGAGCTTGACCCAGAAACGCGCCACCGCTTCCCTCATGAATTTTCAGGTGGACAGCGCCAGCGCATATCCATCGCCCGCGCCCTTGTGCTGAAACCAAAATTATTAGTGCTTGATGAACCAACATCGGCGCTTGATGTCTCCATCCAATCACAAGTCATCGACTTACTGCGCAAGCTGCAAACCGCGCATAATTTATCCTATATCTTCATCAGCCACGACTTACGCGTTGTCCGCGCCCTATCGCACCGCATCATCGTCATGAAGAACGGCAAAGTCGTCGAAACCGGTAATGCCGAAGATGTATTTAAAACCCCAAAAGAAGAATACACGCAAGAACTGTTAAAAGCCGCGCTGTATTAAAGGAATGAAGATTATATTGCCGAAGGCTTTACGATTGCTTGGCATGCTTGCCCAGCAGGGGCGCGCGTTAAATCGCAGCTGCGCATATCCAGCTCGTCATCAACAATTTTTGGCATGCGCTTATTAATGTTACCATCGACATAGGCTAAATAACTATCAATTATTTCGGCGCTATATGCGCCTTTCGTATTAAATTCACTCACGAGTGATTTTTGCCACAGTTTATTATTATAGCCATGTGGCATCAAATCAAAATCATCGCGTGACACGTCTAGATCCATGGCATGGAGCATTGAGCGCGTGACTGCATTACAGTTTTGACGCCCTTCATCCATTATCGATATTGGCGTATAGAAAATATCAAGCTCATTTATTTTGCGGCCAATCGCGCAGCCATCCAGCCACTCCGTCAGAACATCATGCTTATCGCCAACCATTACCGTGCGCATTGTCTGCGCCATGTTAGAGCGCCATGCGCCATTAGCATTTACAACTTTTAAACGTGAGAAATGTTCATCAACCTCTAAATAGCGGCAAGCCTTTTCAAAGTCCGCGAGCAAGTTAACCGAACTAGCAATCACGCCCATATAGCTTTGCACCGACTGGCCATTATGCATTAATTTATTCGTGTGGGGGTGGTAGGTAGTACCATGCAATTCCGAAACAACTTCATTATCAGGGTTCATTAACGCCAAAAATGAATGGCACGTATCTTTACCAAATATCATGCGGTCAATAGACCCTAGATCCATATTTTGTTCTGCTAAAACTATGCGCCATTTTCCTGTCATGTATAGAATATATCAAAAATAATATAGTTATATCAAATAATTTCATTGTGCATAGTATAAATAAATTTGCATTCCCCAGTATATTTCGTTAAATAGGTCGCAGCATTAACAAGGATAAATCGTATGAGCATTGAACAAAAACCTATACATGTAATTGGCGGCGGATTAGCTGGCAGTGAAGCGGCGTGGCAAATTGCGACAATGGGCGTGCCTGTTGTGCTGCATGAAATGCGCCCAGTGCGCGGTACAGATGCACATAAGACAGATGGTCTGGCGGAGCTTGTTTGTTCAAATTCGTTTCGCTCTGATGACGCGGAATATAACGCGGTTGGCGTTTTACATGCAGAAATGCGCCATTTAGGTTCGCTGATTATGCGTGAAGGCGATAAAGCCGCCGTCCCTGCTGGCGGCGCTTTGGCTGTTGATCGTGATGTGTTTTCTGACGGCGTGACAGCGGCGCTTGAATCCCATCCGTTGATATCCATTTCGCGTGAAGAAATTACAGCGCTTCCGAGTGAAGACATGGGGCGCGTGATTGTTGCGACTGGCCCATTAACATCGGGCGCTTTGGCAGAAGCTATTCGCGCAGAAACAGGCGAAGACGCTCTGGCATTTTTTGATGCGATTGCGCCGATTGTCGAAACAGACAGCATTGATATGGACGTGGCATGGTTTCAGTCCCGCTATGATAAATCTGGCCCTGCAGGAACAGGCAAGGACTATATTAACTGCCCAATGAACAAAGAGCAGTATTTCGCATTTATTGACGCATTATGCACGGCAGAGTACCTCGATTTTAAACAGTGGGAAAAAGACACCCCTTATTTCGAAGGCTGTATGCCTGTTGAAGTGATGGCTTCACGCGGCGTAGAAACTCTGCGCTTTGGCCCAATGAAACCTGTTGGCCTTAACAACCCCCATAAAAAAGAAGCCGATTACGAGCCTTACGCCGTTGTTCAGCTGCGCCAAGATAACGCGCTTGCGACGCTTTATAATATGGTTGGCTTTCAAACAAAAATGAAATATGCCGAGCAAATACGCGTCTTTAAAACGATACCCGGTTTAGAAAACGCCGTATTTGCACGATTGGGCGGCCTGCACCGTAATACGTTCATCAACTCACCACTTGTCCTTGATGGGCAGCTGCGCCTGAAAAAACGCCCACATATTCGTTTTGCTGGGCAAATTACAGGCTGTGAAGGTTATGTGGAAAGCGCATCTATTGGCCTTATCGCAGGACGTTTGGCTGCGGCTGAGCAGCTTGGCCTAGCGTTTGATACGCCGCCGCAAACAACGGCGCATGGCGCGCTAATCCACCACATTACAGGCGGCGCGGATGCCAAAACATTCCAGCCAATGAACGTGAATTTCGGGCTGATGGCACATATGGACGTCCGCAATGAACGCGGCAAATACGTTAAAGGCCGCGAGAAGAAAAAAGCCATGGCAGGCCGCGCCCTTGAAGATCTAAGCAAATGGGCTGAGGAGAATCTCGCCACAAGCAAGGCCGCTTAATAAACAAAAAAAGCCGCCATGCATTACACATGGCGGCGTAGCCTAATTATCCATTAACAGGCGAATTCTTTAACTTAAGCGGCAACGCTTTCAGTTGTTTTTTTAACGGCCTTGTTGATTTGGTCGTTAATTGGCTCAAAGCTATCAGTTGCGATTTTCACGCTAATTTCTGAAAGTTTTGTTGCGCTTGATACGATTGTATCAAAATGCTTTTGCGTTAGCTTGTTTTGAAGCTCTGTAAGTTCGTTAACGTCCTTACAAGAAATAATTGTTTTGAAAGCTTCTTGGTTTTTATTGGCAATATCTTGTGCCAATGCAACGGCTTCTTGGTTCATTTTTTCAACGCCTTTAGCCCAAATGCTCATGGACTTTTGCATTGCGCCGAATAATTCTTGGCTGCCTGCTGTTGCGTCTTTTGTAATTTTGTCAAAGTCATATGTCTTAGCTGTCATAATAGTCTCCATAAAATTAGTCGTTTGTTTTTTATTTTCAGTGGTTTTACGCGATTGTTTTTTAGCATCTGCTGTATGCGGCGCTTTCGCTTTAGGCTTTGCCTTTACCGTTTTCAGTTTCGTCACTTTATTGTCAGTGGTACTCATTGCTATTCCTCGCCTTCAATAGTATTTTCAAACATATACTCTCGTGAATTTTGTTATTTGCAATGGGTTCGCTCAAAATCGAGACCTTATTATTTTGCATTGCAACATAATCATTATCACACGCATTTTATATAGTGTCAAGCATATTTGTGCGGCGCACAATATTGTATTCATCTAATGTAAAACAAACGGCGTGATTTTCCACAAAGCCCCACAAATGGTTATAACTTATCTAAAATTCGAAACAGTTATTTGCCGCGACACCTCATAATTATGATATGATATACTCATAATAGAGTTATGTGCATAATCGACATATTATAATTGTTCTCTTGCTTATCACTCGCTAAAATAAAATAATCCTCGCGGGGAATCTTTAAATACTCCAATAAGAAAGACTGTTTGTATATGGCGCTGCTAAGCACTATCAAGACATATCTTATTTTATGCTTTGCTATTTTAGCGGCATCGGGATTCGCTGTGCCAAGCGCACAGGCAAAGCCCAACCCTAAATATGCTTCTATTGTTATTGACGCCGATACAGGCGCTATTCTATCTCAGCGCTATGCGAGTAAAAAGCTCTACCCTGCTTCACTAACAAAGGTCATGACATTAATGCTTACCTTTGATGCCATAAAAGCGGGAAAAGTTAGTCTTTATGACCATGTGAAAATTTCCCCTTATGCCGCGTCAATGGTACCGAGCAAGCTTGGGTTAAAGCCGGGCGAGACGATACGCGTTAAAGACGCCATCAATATATTGGTTACAAAATCAGCCAATGACATAGCCGTCGCCCTCGCAGAACATTTAGCAGGCACTGAATACAGATTTGCACGTATGATGACCGCAAAGGCGCGCAGTATTGGCATGGCGAATACAACATTTAAAAATGCTTCCGGTCTACATAATGACCGCCAGCTCAGCACCGCGCGTGACATGGCACAAATGGGCCGCGTACTTATTAATAGTTACGATGATTATTACCCTTACTTTTCACGGAAATCATTTCGCTATAAGGGCGTGACATATAACAACCATAATAAACTAATGCGTACATATAAAGGCATGGATGGCCTAAAAACGGGTTACACATCAAAATCAGGATTTAACCTTGTTGCCTCAGCCGAGCGTGATGGCAGTCGTATTATTGGCGTCGTTTTTGGCGGACGCTCAGGCACCACACGTAATAACCATATGAAAGTCATATTAGATAACGGCTTTAAGAAAATGGACACGCTACATTTAGCGCGCCTACGTGACATGCCACTGCCAAGGAAAAAGCCGGTAATGGTTTACGCCGCCGCGGATAAATCTGTGCCTTCAAGCCGGATAGAGCCTGCATCTGGAATATCGATATCACACGGCAGCATTAACACGGCCCCCCCTTCTGACCGCGCCTCTTTGTGGTCCGTGCAAATTGGCGCCTTTAAAAGCCGCGTAAGAACAGATAACTTACTGCAAGACGCCGTCAAGGTACTCCCAGAGGGACTTACAGGCGCCTACCCTATCATTGCACCTCTGCGCACAGCATCAAGCGGCTGGATGTTCCGCGCGCGCCTTGCTGGCCTAACGCAAACCCAAGCCAAAAGCGCCTGCCAGCATTTTAATGACTGCCTAATTGTCGGCCCGAAGCCATAAGGATTCTTTGCTAAGACGAAAAAATAAGACAAAAAAAATGCCCGTCACAAGAACGGGCATTTTGTTTATGTGTGCAATATAAAGCCAAGCTTTAAAATGGTAATTCCATACCCGGCGGTAAGCCCATATCCTGCATTGCTTTTTGTGTTTCTTCAGCCATGATCGTATCCGCCTTTGTGCGCGCATCATTTACAGCCGCCGCAATAAGGTCTTCCATGACTTCTGCTTCATCTTCTTTGATTAAAGACGTGTCAACGTTGAGACTTGTGACCATGCCCTTACAGCTCATCGACACTTTCACGAGACCTCCGCCAGAGCTGCCTTCAGCTTCCATTTGACCTACGCGGTCTTGCACTTCCTGCATCTTTGACTGCATATCTTGTGCTTGCTTCATCATTTTTTGAATATTCATCATCTCTATGTATCCTTCTCGTCTTCTTGTGGTTCGATAATATTTCTAATTTCAGTGCCTGGAAAAGCGGTTAGAATTTGCGACACAAAAGGGTCTTCCATGACCTCTTTCAATCTTATTTTAACTTTTTCCGCAGCACGCGTTGCCAACGTTTTCTGGCCTTTAGCCATTTCACCGATGCTAATCACCCAATCACGATGCCCCGTCAGCTTACGTATCTCCGTCGTAAACTCACCAACAAAACGCGCAGGAACATCTTCAGCAAGCGCGACTTCTAAACGACGGCCTTTAAATGAGATCAAATGCACATAATGAAATATCTGCCCCGCAAGCACCATCTTTTTGCTTTGCTCAAAAAGCGCAACGATATCTTCTAAGGTTTGTAAGTTCGCATTCGCGACGAACTGACCTTGCGCGGCTAGTTTTGTTTGCGTCGCCGCCTGCCCCGCGCCATGCACATTGCTCTGCATAGAGCGCCCAGCTAAAGATTCAGTTTTTTTTTGAGCCTCAGCGCTCATTTGAGTGGAATGCGCCGCGCCGCCGCCATCACTGCTCATTGCGCCTGTAGACATCGTAGCGCCGCTTTTCTTTAGCGCTTCAAGCTGCTTAATCAAACGGTCTGGATCAGGCAGATTTGCTGCATAAACCAGACGGATAACAATCATCTCAAGCGCGGCCTGTGGGCGCGGTGCTTGCATAACGTCTTGATGGCCCGCTAATAATATCTGCCAAGATTTTGCTAATGCAGGCAATGATAACTTACTTGCAATTTCATGGGCGCGCGTCAGCTCAGACTCAGGGAAACGGCCTTTTAAATTCTCAGGATTTTTTGTTGTATGAAGGCGCGTTAAAACATGTGACATATCAAGCATGTCTTGCATAACGACCATCGGCTCCGCCCCGGCATTATACAAATCATCCAGAATGTCTAACGCGTCTTCGGTTTTGCCAGTAACCGCAGCCTCAAACAAATCAAGAATGCGCCCTTGATCAGCAAGGCCAAGCATCGATTTAACTTGCTCCGCTGTGACCGCGCCCTCAGCCATAGAAATTGATTGATCAAGAATGCTTAAACCATCACGCGCAGAGCCATCTGCGGCGCGGGCAATCATGGCAAATGCCTCGTCATCGACATCCGTGTTTTCTTGTTTACAGATATCCGAAAACAGCTCGATTAACGTTGCTGGCTCAATACGGCGGAGGTCAAAGCGCTGACAGCGCGAAAGTACCGTTACAGGCACTTTACGAATCTCCGTTGTTGCAAAAATAAACTTTACATGCTCAGGAGGCTCTTCCAATGTTTTCAGCAGCGCATTAAACGCTGACTTTGAAAGCATATGAACTTCATCAATAATATATATTTTATAGCGCGCGGAGCTCGGCGCGTAACGCACGCTGTCCAAAATTTCACGGATATTATCAACGCCAGTATTTGACGCCGCATCCATTTCAATAACATCTGGGTGGCGGTCTTCGGCAATTGCACGGCATGTTTCGCAGTCATCCGTTGGGCCCGTTGTCGGCCCCGCTTTACCATCAGCGCCAGTGTAGTTCAACGCCTTCGCGATAATACGCGCCGTGGTTGTTTTACCAACCCCGCGCACGCCTGTCAGCATAAAGGCATGGGCAATACGCCCAGAATCGATAGCGTTTTTAAGGGTTTTAACCAATACGTCCTGCCCACGCAAATCATCAAAGTTTTGCGGGCGGTATTTCCGCGCGAGGACGCGGTACTCTTTATTTGGTTCAATATTGTTTTCAGCCATAATGACTTAATAACGAGATTCGCCCCCAATCACAACACAAACTAAGATTCAAACGGCAATAGCCTGTGTAGAAATCCAGAGTTCATACCTAGCAGCCTAGTAGTTTGAGCAAGCTGAAAGTCATGAACGCAAATTTTTACGTTCATGCGAGGGTTGCGCGCGTTATAAAAACGTCAAGCTGAACAAAACAGGAATTTGGGAAAGGGAAAGATAAGAAGAAAAAGAAGACTGGACACGACCCGAAAAGCATCGTTGCGGCTGCTTCGTTTCCGACCTGACCGGATTCACAAAGTCTTCGCCCGCGCCAGTCTTCCATGACTTATATAAGGGCTGCCGCACTAATTATCAAGTGCAAATTTCACAGAATGCGAAAAATCCACCACGAATGCATAATGCCGTGGGCGTGGTTAAATATTTTGATTCGTTTCATACCCCGCTCGCCGTCAATGTAAACGCACCTAACGTCGCACATGACTTTAAACTCTTATTTGTCATTATACTGCAATGCACGCATAACGAGTCGTTTTTTATTTACTTCCTATGCGTGAAAACAAAAAAAAGGTTAAGAAAAATAAATTTCTTCCCCCTTCAATATAATTACTTTTTACTAATATTTTTCATTTTATGCCGTTATTCCTGCATTGGAAATGAAAATTTAAATTGCTTATTTGTTAAGTTTGGAGCCGTTTCCTTCACTTTTTACAGCATTACTTCACTGCAGCAAAAACACACGCTATGGGTGCATATTGCAGCGCAGCCATAGCTATGCATTTTATGCATATGACGTATTCTCATTTTTTTATGGACGTGGAGAGTCAAACCGTTATATAACCCTGTTCATCGGCGCTGAGGCGTCGGTACGGGCTCTCCTCCCAGAGCCCTAGCGTCTTCCCAGACGTGAAACCTCCCTGTTCAACTCGCCGGGCCATTGTGCCCGGTATTTTTTTACCTAAATTTTGGTCTCCCTTATTCCCGCCCACAATCATTTTATTGGCAAGTAATTGTTTTTTAGAGTATAATCAAGTCTGATGAGTAAGAATAAAAAAAGAGTAGTAGTCCTTTTCACTTATGGCGGCGGTCTTCGCGGTCTTATCCCTGCACATATAATGGCACGTATTGAATCCGTCACAGGAATGGCGATGTCAGATATGGTTGATATTTTCTGCGGCCCCTCAACAGCATCCATTTTAAACTCGGCATTAAACATGCCTCACCCAAGACGTCCTGATCGCCCACGTTTCGCCGCAAGGCAGATGGTGCGCTTTTATGAGCGCGAGGCAAGTTATCTGTTCCCCACCGACTCCACACGGGCATTTCGTGGCTTAATTCATGACTTTAACAATCGCATGATGAAGATTGGCCAGCTTGACCGCCTTTTAAGGCATGGTCATTACGACCCTGCACGCCTTGGACGCGCTTTACGTGCCCTGTTCGGTAAACATAAATTAGAAGACTCATTATCATCACTCATCATTCCCGCTTATAATATTGAAGGCAATGCCCTGCAGGCGATAAAAGAGCTTGAAGAAACGCCAGATGACCCTGCGCACACTAAGAACAACATAATTGATAGTGGCGGCTACGCCATGTGGTTTAAAAATATACGCATTGCAAATGCGCGCAATTTACACCCCGTACCAGACATAGAGCTTTATAATGCCGTTATGGGCAGTACAGCGGCGCCGACACTATTCCCGTGCCACCGTTTCGTCCACAAACAAGCGGAAAACAAAAACACCTTTCCTGTTTCCCTGATTGATGGCAGCCTTTTTGACAATCCATGTATCAGTTACATGGGCGCAATACGCCAGCACTTACCAAAAGACGCCGAAGTCGTGATGATTTGCCTTGGTACAGGCTACACTAACAAATCCGTTTCGCACCGTGACTGGAATAAATACGGCGCGCTTGGCGTGGTTGACCCAAGCAATGACTTCCCGCTCATCAATATCTTCTTCCACGCACCTGAATCTGCGCTGCTTGGGGCTTTTAAAGATGAACTTGGTGACAACACATTTGTTTTCAACAAATCACTGAATGAAAAAGACAAATCCACAATACCGAACGCAGCCCCTGATGATAGCTCACCTGAGAACATCAAAAAACTACGCCAGTTTGCCTATGATATCATGAGCGAGAATGAGCGAGACTTCAATAAAGTCTGCCATTTATTGGCAGAAAACGGCGAAGAGCGGCTTAAAGAACGCAAACGCGGCGGCTTATTCCATTTATTCGGTGAATAACAAACGCTTATCCTGAACGCAAATTCTCCAAAGCTTCCTTCAGATTGAAAAGGTACAGCAGGTTTTTTAATGCTTGTCCGCGATCTGACGTTAGGCGCGGGTCTTTTTGCACAATAAGCTGCGCTTCATCACGCGCCATAGCAATTAACTCACCGTGCGATGATAAATCGGCGAGCATATAATCAGCAAGACCGCTCTGGCGTGTGCCAAGAATATCACCAACACCACGCAGACGCATGTCTTCTTCAGCAATCAAAAAACCGTCTTCAGTGTCACGCATAATTTTAAGGCGTGACTTCCCTGTTTCAGATATGGGCGTTGCATAAAGTAACATGCAGTGCGATTGCCGCTCACCGCGCCCCACACGCCCGCGCAATTGGTGGAGCTGCGCTAAGCCAAAGCGCTCGGCATGCTCAATCACCATGATGGTTGCGTTTGGCACATTCACCCCGACTTCAATCACGGTCGTTGCGACAAGAATATCTAAATCTCCCGCCGCAAATTTTTTCATCACTGCGTCCTTATCCTCGGCCTTCATGCGCCCATGAACAAGGCCGACGCGCTCACCCAGTATAGATTGCAGCACATCAAACCGCTCCTCAGCGGCGGCGAGGTCTAAAACTTCAGAATCTTCAACCAACGGGCAGACCCAGTATATTTGCGCGCGGTCCTCTTTAATTTTACGAATAAGCCCCGCTACCATGCCTTCGATTTTGCTTTTGGGCAGCAAGCGTGTATCAATGGGCTTACGCCCCGCTGGCTTTTCATCAATCCGGCTAACATCCATATCGCCATAAGCCGTTAGCGCCAGCGTTCTAGGGATTGGCGTTGCTGTCATCACCAGTACGTCACTGACACCTTTTTGTGAAAGCCGCAAGCGTTGTTGCACGCCGAAGCGATGCTGCTCATCAATCACAGCGAGGCCTAAATCTTGAAATTCAACTTTATCTTGGAACAAGGCATGGGTACCTATAACAATCTGTGCCGCGCCATTTTGCACCTGCTTTAACAGCAAGTCTTTCGCTTTACCTTTATCACGGCCAGTCAGCACGACATAACGTACGCCAAGCTTCTCGAATAACGGCCCTAAACTTTCTGCATGTTGACGTGCCAGAATCTCTGTTGGCGCCATTAGCGCGGCTTGCGCGCCACATTCAACCGCATTTAACATCGCGGCGCAGGCGACCACAGTTTTCCCTGAGCCAACATCCCCCTGCACCAAACGCACCATCGCAAGCGGTGAGATCATATCTTCGTCAATTTCACCAATCACGCGCTGCTGCGCCGCAGTTAGCGTAAACGGAATATTCTGTAATAACAGTGAGCGCAGCGCACCAGATATGCCCGTAAAAGCACGCCCTTTGGCTTTTTGCTGCGCGCGGCGAATTAAAGTGAGCGCCAATTGATGCGCGAGCATTTCATCGTAAGCGAGGCGTAAACGTGCTTTACAGTCCAAGGAGACCATGCTCTCGCTCATCGGGTGGTGCAATGACAGCAGCGATTCTCGCCATTTACTCCAGCCGCGTGCCTTAATAACGCTTGGGTCTTGCCATTCTTCTAAATCGGGAGCCTGTTCCAATGCCACTAGAATTGCTTTGCGTAGTACCTTATGCCCGAGCCCTTGGGTCAAAGGATAGACAGGCTCGACTTTATCAAATATGCCCTCTTCGTCTTTTGAGGTTGCAAAATCTGGATGCGTAATCTGCGCGCGCCCACGGTAAAACGCCAAAGTGCCACTAATTTGCTGCGTTTCACCAATCGGGAAACTCTTTTTCAAATAATCTTCTCGGGCGTGGAAAAACACTAAATCGAGCTGCGCATCTCCAGCCACACAATGAATGCGTGAAGGCATATTGCGTTTACGGCCAATGCTATATTCATGTACATTCACATTGACGATAACGACTTTGCCGCTGTCGCCCTCGACGGGGTTTTCAATATGGGTGCGCTCAACCACATCTACAGGTGCGTGGCAAAGTAAGTCCCAAAGGCGCTCACCATCGCATAGACGTTCAAATAATTTCGCACTTCTTGGCCCAACACCAGGCAATGCGGTGACGGATCTGTATAACGGATCTAAAATAAAGGGGCGACCTTGCACCTCGGCTTTAAGCTTTGTATTCTGCATATCATAACATTACTCAAAAACAGGCATCTGACAATGGATAATCGTCGTAAAAAAATACTTTTTCGCTCATGGCACCGCGGCACAAAGGAAATGGATCTGATTATGGGCAATTTCGCTGATAAATATATCAAAGACCTATCCGATGAGCAGCTTGATGCCTATGAAATCCTGTTAGAAGTGCCGGATTTAGATGTCTATGATTGGGTATCAGGCAAGGCTGATGCTCCCGCGAATGCGCCTTACAGCACGTTGCTAGAACAAATTATCGACAATAAAGTTTATGAATAATGCTTAGAACCTTTGCGTTTTGACGTAAATACGCTTAAGTTTAAAGCTTAACAAAAAACAAAAAATTAGAACAGATGATTACCATTCATGGCGACGAAATTCGCAAGCTTTGTATAAGTGATATGCATTTCACTTATAAAGACTTCATTGACCCTAACAGTCAAATGTCCGCGCTTTATAAAGGCTTTGTCGATTATGCCACGCAAAGTGATGCTGACCTTATTGTGAATTATGGTGACACGATATCATCTGAATATTTATGGTATTTACACAGCCTATCGAGCAACTCTCTTGCTCCAAATGTAAGTGAACAAAGCCGCAAAGAATATGCAGAGCAGCTTACTCGACGCCGTCTGCGCCATGACAGCGTCAAGCCAGATAGCTTTCATTCTATATCGCATTTGATTCAGCAATTCGCACGCGCATCCGGTTATCAGACGCCGCTGACATTGACTGAAATTGAACATAAGTTAAATGAGATCCGCACCCATGATAGCGACGTCATGCGTCACATTATCACCCAGCAAAATTCAAGTGCTAAACCGTTCTATATTTTACACGGCAATCACGAATGCATCACGCTGTCTGAAAGTGAAGTTGCGGGTATTTTTAACCGCGCCTCTGGACACAAGGGCGTCACACGCACCAGCCATCAATATTCATTTTATAAAGACTTTGAATTAATTAATGCAGGGCGCGACCCCATATATGCCCGTGAAATTTTCTTTAACGCCAACGTCCATAACCACGCCAAAGGCGGCCTTGTGTTTGCGCCATATGATATCGAATGGCTACAAGACACACTCGCGGCGACAAAAGGTCACGCAGTCATCAATATGCATATCCCGATCAGCTTTGACCAAACACCGGAACAAGACCCGTATTCAATAACGCGCAGCTATAAAGAATCTGCGGCGCTGCGGAATATTTTGGGGCAAGCGGGCAATGTCGCTTTGGTGAATATGGGGCATATTCACCGCATTATGTACGACCAAATCCAAGGTGTGAATTATTTAACCATGCCCTCCTTCCGTCACATCCCTTCTTTTGTCGCTGATGAAGGCCGCAAGGGCCTGAAAGATCCCACTGGTTATTTCCATGAAGTCTCCCTCAACTTCGGTAATATGAATGCGCAGGTCGAACGTAAGCGCGTCTTACTGAACAAAGACAATAAGACGTCAATAAAATCAGAGCGTAAAGAACGCCCAAATTTCGCACCCCAGTCACCTTTCAGCTTTGACTTATAGGTACGGCCTCTCCTTTTGCATAAGTCTTGCTTTTTGGCGCGGGATGTTATATAAACGCCAGCAATGTAGAAAATAGGAGAATTTAATATGTTGCATGATGAATTTTTAAGCGTCGCGAAAAAATTAAATAACTTTTTAGCAAAAAGCCTTGATAGCTTTTCGAACACAGACGACAAAGGCCAGAGCATTGGCACGTTATTGGCGTTCAACCATTTTGGTAGCGCATTTATGTCTGTCGCAAAACATAACGGTATTGTACCAGATGAAAAAGTTGCAAGAGACCTTAATGATTTAGCCGTAACCGTAAAAGATTTAGCCGAAACGCTAGATAGAGAGCAAGGCATGGATGATGTTGATTTCCGCCGTGACATACAAAGCACAGTGAACAAGCTTGCTGCAAACGGTATAGGGTAAATAGCAAACCGCGGAGCCCACCCTAATATTATTAGGGGGCGTTAAGCCGTCAGCATTGCGGCGCAAACTCTGCGCCCATCGGCAAGCAGAGTATTAAAAGTACGGCACGCGGCGCCTGTGTTCATCATATCAGGCGCTATGCCTTTTTGCTGTAAGCTTAACTTTAAGGCTGGTGCTAGAAACTGAAAATCCGCGCCCGTTCCCATTAACAGCACATCAAATGCGCCTTCGGCTTTTGCGGCAATAATCGGCGCGAAGTCTTCTATTGTTAACGCGGCAACGTCTTTATCAACAGGCCAGTCAATGACGCGCTCCGTGAACACTAAAACATTGCCCTGATGAACATCACCACTAATTTTAAACTGTCCGCCCTTATAAGACTGAACGACCATGCTTTGCGCTGAAATACGGGGCGTAATATCCATTAAGCTTTATTCGCGTCATTTTCAGAGTCACTGTCAACCGCAGCTTTTTTCGCGCCATGACGTAAGTCAAACAACATCAATACAGGTGATGCAACGAAGATAGATGAATATGTACCGATCAAGATACCGAAGATTAACGCATCAACGAACCCTTGAATAACCTCGCCGCCAAACACCCAAAGGGCAACGAGCGCGAGAAGCGTCGTAACCGATGTCATAACGGTACGCGATAATGTGGAGTTAATGGCGCGGTTAAACACCTCACCCAGAGCTGTCTTTTTATATTTACGCAGCATTTCACGTACGCGGTCAAAAACAACAACCGTATCGTTGATCGAATAACCGGCAATCATCAAAAGCGCAGCAACGGTCGAAAGGTTAAACTCCATTTGTAGGAAAGCAAAGAGACCAATTGTCGCAATCGCGTCATGGGCAAGCGCTGCGATAGCCGCTACGCCAAACTGCCATTCAAAACGGAACCAGATATAAACAAGAATACCACCGAGAGAGAAAATAATCGCCAATAAGCCCGCTTTTTTAAGTTCTTCGCCAACTTGCGGCCCAACAAATTCAGTACGGCGCAGCTCATAACCAGCCGTTATACGCTCCGTAAGCAAATCCGTGACTTTATCAATTGCTGCATCTTGTACTTTTGCATCGCCTTCTTGTTCACGCAAGCGGATAAGAAGCTCTGTTTCTGCGCCGAAGGTTTGCAGCGATACGCTGCCAAGGCCAAGGTTGTTCAATGCGACACGGAGAGCCGACAGGTCTTCTACTTTTTCTGTTTGGATTTCAACGACGGTACCACCTGTGAAATCAATGCCGAAATTAAGCCCTTTGGTGGCTATAAAGAAAATCGACATTGTCAGCAAAACAAACGACAGCGCGAAAGCAATTTTGCGCTTACCGATAATATCAAACTTTGTATCCGCAGGGATAATTTGAAGGCCTTTTAAAAACATATCTATACCTTAACCTATTTTATTAAATTGGCAGTTCTTTGCGCTTGGCATTTTTCTTATTTTTAAGCCAAAGCACAACCAATAATCGTGTCACCATAATCGCAGAGAAAAATGACGTCATAATCCCCACAGCCAACGTGACGGCGAACCCTTTCACTGGTCCCGTGCCAAAGGCAAAAAGCAATATAGCGGCAATTAATGTTGTTACGTTTGAATCGACAATGGTTGTCATCGCACGGCTATATCCTGAATCCACAGCAGCCATCACGTTTTTACCTTCGCGCAGTTCTTCGCGTATACGTTCAAATATCAACACATTCGCATCAACGGCCATACCAATTGTTAAAACGATACCCGCAATACCCGGCAGCGTTAACGTCGCTTGCAATCCTGAAAGCACGGCAAAAATAAGCGCCATATTGACCATCAGCGCAATATCAGCAAACACACCAAAAGTACCGTAAGCCACGGCCATAAAGACAAGAATAAGAATTAAACCGACAAGTGAAGCTTTTTTGCCTGCCTCAACAGAATCGGCGCCAAGTGATGGACCGACGCTACGCTCTTCAACGACATATAATTCCGTTGGCAGGGCGCCCGCACGCAATAACAGCGCAAGCTGAGAGGCTTCTTCAACCGTGAAGCTGCCTGAAATTTGCGCGCTGCCGCCACATATTGGCTCGTTTATACGCGGCGCGCTTAAAACAATATCATCAAGTACGATAGCGAAAGGGTTGCCGCTATTATCGCTGGTAACCTTACAGAACTTTCTAGCCCCTAGACCATTAAGGCGGAAGGTAACAAGTGGCTGACCTTCTTGAAAAGCGGCCTGTGCATTCGTCAGCATATCGCCCGTCAGCATTGAACGGCGCTGAATGCTTATTTCTTCAGCTGGGTTTTCAGCCATAGGCAGAAGCTTAGAGCCTGTTGCATGACGTGCCCCAACATTGACAAGGTGGAAGCTTAGCTTTGCTGTCTTGCCCAAAATCTCATCAAGTTCTGACGTGTCTTCTAAGCCTGGGATTTGAATCAAAATACGGCGATCACCCTGTCTTTGGATAATCGGCTCACGCGTGCCTGTTTCATCTATACGGCGACGGACAATTTCAATCGACTGTGCGATTGTTTTATCCGTGACGTCTTTAAGAAACACAGCATCAAATTTACCAACCAGCGTATTGCCTTCTACGCTGAGCACCAAATTCGGTGCGGCCTTAAACATAATTTTGCGGGCTTTTTCAACAGACTCACCTTGACGCAGTGATATACGCACACCTTCGGTCGAAGTCACCGGTCGCGATGATGAAATTTTCTCTTTACGTAGATCTGAGCGAATTAAAGCTGCTAAATCATCGGCGCGTTCAAGGACAACGCTGTCAATATCCGCTTCCATTACACGGTGGACACCGCCCCTGAGGTCTAACCCCAAATTCACAGTTTTACTAGGAAACCATGATGGCAGTGTTTCATTTACCCATGCGCGCTGTGATGCGCTCATCATATTTGGTGAAGCAAACAAAAATGCTAACACACAGGTTAAAATGATCATGTAAATTTTAGTGCGCGAAAATTGCAGCATGTCCTTCGAGCCTTTTTAAAACGTAGCTTTATTTTTTAGGTGTTTTGCTTTTCTTTGCTTTTGCTGGTGCTTTACTTTCAGCAGCCGCAGCAGCAGCTTTTGCCTTAGCATTATCATTGCCTGGCTTTGTAGTATAAACAGAAGAAATCGCAGAACGAATAACCGTCACTTTTTGTGAATTGCCTATATCAAGGACAACTTCGCCATCATCGTTAATTTTCTCAATTTTGCCAATAAGGCCGCCCTGAGTTACAATTTTTGCGCCTTTTTCTAGGCCTTGAAGCATATTCGTATGTTCTTTAAAACGTTTTTGCTGTGGTCTAATCAATAAGATATAGAACATTACAACAAGAATAAGGATCAAAACCATATTCGCCATAAACGCATCGCCTGTACTGGGCATAGCACCCGCTGTTTCTGGTAGAACATCCATCGCAACATCTTCTGCTGCATGAGCTAAATTAATGAGCATGGCCCAAATATCCTTTCATAGTTTTTGCATGTTTTAGAAATCAGGACTATAATTATATTCGTGGGAATAGCAAGTAGACTTATATCAAAGATGTAATTAAGTTGTAGATTGCCTCGATCAAATTTTTGACTCAAAGAACAAAGGACTTACACCGTGAAAAACTTAGCGCTATTTTACGCTTTAGTGTTGTTGATTTTTATGCCCACACAAGCATGGGCACAGAAAAAAGAAGTTTATCGTGCGTCCAATATGACCGTCAAGATAGACGTCATCTTGGGCACATATGATGCAACAACAGGAAAGCACGTGATTAGCCCACCCATCAACTTCGGAAGTTACCGAAGCTGGTTTGATTTTTCCGTCAAGGTTGATGATATGGCGTCTGCGCCAGTAAATGCCGAGCTCGGTGACTTTTCAACCGAAGACTTTGTTATGGTCAAAGAGTATGACAGTGAAGGCTTAATCACGCGCGAAACCGTATTTACGCCAGGGTTGATTCAGACGAACATTTTTGAAGTCTCTTTCTTTGAGCGTTTAAATCAAGCCGATTACTTCTTCCTCGACATGGTCGAAATGCAAATGAACCTCGCGTCATTTGGCGAGTATATTGATTACGAAATCAAGCCCAAAAAAAGTGGAATCGTTATCCAATACCCCATTTCAAATATACTACCGAATCCTGTATGGCAGCTAAAAGACAGCGTTTATGTTGAAAAGATGATGTCTCACCTAGATTTCAACACCCAGAATTATTACGAGGTTTTTTATAAAGACGCAGATTCCATTAAACGTGTGGAGTCGTATACAAAGAAAGAAAAAGATGTCTTTCACATCCATATCAACGTAGAAGATGAAGCTATCCCTTATAAAGTATACGTTGATGATGGTGGCGCCCTCGCCTTAAAGCGTACATCGTTCAAACGTATAATCCTCGACAAAATGGATTACTACACATTCTTCTCTGACTTCTTTAATAAGCAGCTTCTCAAACAAGAAGCGCAAGCAAGCGAAGAAAGCCCCGTTGATCCAGTCACAGAAGAGTAGACAGACAGCCCCCAAGCACACGGCCAATCAAAGCATTAAACGAGCATTATGATTTTTGTAAAAACTGTATCGGGTTCTTTGTTTGCGCGCCCTTGCGCAGTTCAAAGTGAAGCTGTGGCGTTTCAACATTACCCGTTGAACCAACAGTGCCTATCGCCTGCCCTTTGCGCACAGCGCTGCCACGCCTAGCGGTTATTTTATCCAAATGTGCATAGGCTGAAACCCAGCCATCTATGTGCTTCACAAGCAGCAAGTTGCCATAGCCGCTAATTTCATCACCCGCATAGACAATCACGCCGTTTTCTGCGGCTTGCACCTTTGTACCGCGTGGCACGGCAATGTTAATGCCGTCATTATATAGCCCGTCACGCTTACCGCCATAAGACGACACAAGCTTGCCGCGTACAGGCCAGCTAAAGTCTCTACCGGCACGTTGTGGGATTTGCGTTTTGATATATTTACTACCACCCGACTTTTGCTTGGCACGCGAGACGGGCTTCCCTACAGCGCTCTCTACGTTATCTGTGTTATCCTGTGGTCGCGACGTTGGCACGCGCACATGAGCAAACTGCTCACCCTGTGCATCCGGCGCATTTTCTATTTTATCCAAATCATAAGATGTCGGTAATCTCAGCACTTGCCCCGCGCGTATTGTATACGGTGCGCGCAGATTGTTTTCATGGACAAGGCGATTCATGCTTAACGCAAACAAACGTGCAATTTCATAAATCGTGTCACCTGGCTTAACCGTGTATTGGCGCGGCGGCGGCATATCTAAGCGCTGCCCGACTTTCAACATATACGGCGCGGAAAGCTTATTGCGCAGAATAATCTCTTGCATCGGTATGGTGTAATTCTTAGATATACGCCAAATATTTTCGCCTTCAACAATGGTATGGATACCTGCGCTGCCCGCCCCCGTGCCTTCACCGTAATGAATAACCGGCGCACGGTGCTGCGCGCGACTACCAAGGCAGCTGCTCAAGCATAGGGATGCCACTATAAGCGTTATAGCGGTGCATCCTTTTTGTTTTGATTTAAGCATTCGTTGGTAATTCATTGCGTGCATATTCACTTGCATTAGGGACATCAGGTAATAGAGGAACAAATTTCACAGGAAGAATATCTGTAATCGAATACGTATCTTCATCTAGTTTTTCGTAGCGCTTCAAAACTTGGTTCACGCGATCACCCACAGGAACAATCATTATACCACCAATTTTCAGCTGTTCAAATAATGCATCTGGCGGGCGCTCAAACGCCGCCGCAGTCACAATGATTTTGTCAAAAGGCTTTTGCTGCGTCCAGCCTTTCATGCCATCCGCGGCCATTGCCGTGATATTATTGATTTTTAACTCGCTGAAATGTTGCTGCGCGATATCTAACAAAGGCTTATGACGCTCAATTGTATATAAACGTCGGCATATTTTAGCAAGGATCACAGCCTGATAACCAGAGCCCGTTCCAACCTCTAACACTTTATCACGGTCGCTCAGCTTTAATGCCTCGCTCATAACCGCGACAACGAAAGGCTGGGAAATCGTCTGCCCCAAGCCTATCGGCAACGCCATGTCTTCATAGGCCTTATCATGCAGCGCCTCGGGGATAAAATTTTCCCGCGGCGTAGTTTCAATTGCGGAAAGGACACGAGTATCTTGTACTCCCATATTGCGCAACTTCATGATTAAACGTATTTTTCGCGTACTTGCTGTATTCATTACCGCGCGTTATCCCTTAACCTGCTTTGACGAGCTGCTGTGCTTCGCCATTTTTGGGCAGAATTTTATCAATGCCACCCATATAAGGTTTCAACACGTCCGGCACAAATACGCCGCCATCGGCCTTGTCATAGTAATTTTCGACAACAGCGATCAAGGCGCGGCCAACGGCAACGCCAGAACCGTTTAATGTATGAACGAAGCGTGTTTCGCGTTCATTGCTTTTACGGCAGCGTGCTTTCATGCGGCGTGCCTGAAAATCACCCGTGTTAGACACTGATGAGATTTCACGGTAAAGCTGCTGACCTGGCAGCCAAACTTCAAGGTCATGGGTTTTTAATGCACCAAAGCCTGTGTCACCAGAACACAGCATAACTGTTCGGAATGGCAACTCGAGTTTTTTTAAAATATTTTCAGCGCAATTTGTCATCCGCTCATGTTCTGCCCAGCTTTCCTCAGGCGTTGTCACTGATACCATTTCGACTTTGTAAAACTGATGCTGGCGCAGCATCCCGCGCGTATCACGCCCTGCTGACCCTGCTTCTGAGCGGAAACACGGCGTAAATGCAGTGTAACGGCGCGGCAGATCACCTTCATCAACAATCATATCGGCAACAATGTTGGTCAAAGATATTTCAGACGTTGCAATCAACCAGTGGCCTTGCTCTGTTTTAAAGCTATCTTCACCGAATTTTGGTAATTGCCCTGTGCCATACATGGCTTCATCGCGCACCAATAAAGGCGGAGAAACTTCGATGCAGTCATGCTCTTGCGTGTGCGTATCAAGCATAAACTGCGCCAAAGCACGTTCTAAACGCGCAATGCCAGAATGCAGCATAACAAAACGCGAACCAGATATTTTCGCTGCGGTTTCAAAGTCAATCATGCCCAAAGCTTCGCCAATCGCGACATGGTCAGGAAAATCTTTATCGCCGACATATTTCGGCTCTCCCCATTTGCGAATTTCGATGTTATCAGATTCGTCTGCGCCATCAGGCACATTTTCATTCATAATATTCGGTAATTTGAAAAGCAATGTCTCGACTTCGCCAGCCAGCTCGCGATCGCGCTCTTCCAAAGCGGTAATTTCATCTTTCAGGCTGCTGACTTCAGCCATGATTGCATCCGCATCACCGCCTTTTGATTTAATCATGCCTATTTCTTTGGAGAGTTCTTTGCGCTTTTGCTGTAAGACCTGCAATTTCGTTTGACCATCACGCCACTGCGTATCAAGCGCCAAAATTTGCGGTGTTTGCGGCTCTAGGCCTCTTCGCGCCCATGCTTTGTCAAAAAATTCAGGCTCTTTTCTTATTGCTCTTATATCAAACATGTCTATCTTCTATGTTGTAGTGTTTATTACCTATCACAGAAAATAACGATAAATATGGTTTCAGACAAGAGAATCTATCAACTCATACCGCCAAAAAGTGAAGAAAGCCTGCCGATTCTTTTTGAATCTCCCCATAGTGGCACGTTTCACCCCGAACACGGCGAAGAAAACATCAGCCAAGGCCATGTTTATGCGGGCGTCGATCGTGCTGTGCATCGGATTTTCGGCTTTGCTCCTGAAATTGGCGCGCCGCTACTGCACGCTTTCTTCTGCCGCTGTTATATTGACGCCAACCGTGCATTGGACGATATGCGCCCAGATTGGTTTGATGCGCCGTGGCCCCAGCCATTATCCCCGAGCGAAAAAAGCCATAACGGCATCGGTCTTGTTTGGCCTGATAAAGATGGCGCCTGTTTTAGCCCCCAAGATATTTTAGCGCGCATCTCAACATTTTACAGCCCCTATCACCAAGCCATACGTGATGAACTTATGCGTATGCATACACGCTACGGCTATGCGTTGCATGTCAGCTGCCATTCTGCGCCGGATAGTATTATGAAGCCGCAGATAAACCCGCGCGTAAATTACACCGCCGATATTGTGATTAGCGATAATTTTGGGCATACTTCCGCCCCTTTTATCGGCAAAATCTTACGCCGCGCCCTCACGGAGCATGGATATAAAGTCCTGAGTAACGACCCTTTCCAAGGCGATGAACTTATCAACGCCAATGGCACGCCGCAGAACCACATTCACAGTATTCAAATTGAAATCAATCGCGGCTTATACATGCACGAAGCCACCCACAAGATCGACGAACATCGCCTTGCCATGCTAAGCGCAGATTTGAAACAAAGCTTTATTGCACTTTATAAAGAAATCCAGCACAAAATGTAATTTTCATAAAGGTCTTGTTTTTTACATAACGCTATGTTATAAAAATAGCTTTTATGGGATGGAGAGCGCTATGAATCTTACCAATGGCGAAGCTGAAATTGACTTAACAATGCTATACAACGAGCAAACAATACGCTGCAAAATCCCCGTAGCCGCAATCTGCGGAAAGGTCGTTGATGTTAAAAATGATGAAAACCATACCATCATAACGTTAAACAAATCCGTCCAAGTCTTTGATAGCTACAACACATTTTCAACACTCACTGTACAGCAGAATATTGATGAGGTTAGCGCGCTTTGCGCTCAGGCCTTAGAAGACGAGAAAATCAGAAACTTAGAGCTGTTAAAAAAATACAGACTCAGCCCTATAGGATAAAGAGGAAACACCATGAGCTTAACTGAGAACTTTAAAGTTTTTGCCGCTGTTACGGGGAATATGTCAGGCACTACCCTTTATATTGATATACAACGCATAGGTGGAATTTTCTCTTCACAGCACAGAGACTGCCAACCTGGCGCGAAAGCCTTATTACGCTTTGCTAAATCTGACGATAAGAATGAAGAAATTTGTATCAGAGAGACGCCTGACGAAGTTGTATCCCAAATCACAAAAAAACAGAAAGAGCTTCTCGGCGGCAACCTGTTAAAGGCCTTTATCCCTGTTTCATTTATGAACAATGAGTTGACAGCGCAGCTCCCCATTGACTCTATTAAACGCATTGCATCTGCCAAATGTGATGCCCCATCCCCTAGCTGTATAATCTATTATAATACCATCGGCATAAATGGAATGCAGCTGACCATCGCTGGCTCAGCCGAAGATATTGAAAAAACAATCTACGATAAACAAAAGCAGCAAGCACTGCTTATTAAACGCATGGCCTTAAGCGCTGTCATATAAAGGAAAGAACAATGAGCCTAATCAACGATTTTGAAATTACCGTCCACGCAATGGACATTACCGAAAGCGGAGGCTTCAAGCCTTGCACAATTAATGTTGACAGCGTGTTTATGGTGAGCGATGTAAGCAGCGAAGACGATAAACAAAATTTGGACGACATTGCGAATAGAGATAAGCAACACGCACGCTTAGATTTAAAGCATTTATTTTCTACATCTACTCAAATCGCAACGGCAGGCGCAGGCGGCGGCGCGCATTCTAGCAAAGAATTTCAAAAGGCCAAATCTGCCCTCTTCACATTAGAAACAGCCGAAGAAATCGCAAAATTAAAACAAGACGGACAAAAAGCGCATTTAAAAATGCTGCGTGAAGCACGTGTAAACATAATTTAGAAAAGGATAAGACTGTGAGCCTCGCTGATAATTTTAACATTACTGTTCATGCCAATAACGTTACGAACTAGAACACGTTTACGCCCTATATTGTTGAGTATTCAAACATTGCGGGTCGCGTTTCACTCGTTAGCGGTGAGGACAACCAAAAACAATGTATTGAAAGTGGCAGCCATTATCACGCATTGGCGTATTATAAAGAAAAGAAAGGTTATCATACAAACAGACAATATTCGCACCCCGCTTAAAGAGGCGAATGCTTATATTGATGATATTGTAGATAAACATACTCAAGACGCTTACAACAAGCTCCTAAACAGCCGCCTACACGTTGGCTAGTCACGTTATAAAAAAGCGCCCCATGACAGAGCGCTTTTTTTATTCTATAGCAAGAGATATGACTTAATTAGTCATCACGGTGCGTTTTTTCCATACGTTCGTGGCGCTCTTGTGCTTCTAAGGTCAATGTCGCGATAGGACGCGCGTCAAGACGGCCAACAGAAATTGGCTCCCCTGTTTCTTCGCAATAACCATATTCGTCGGTATCAACACGTATAAGTGCTTTGTTGATTTTGCTAATGAGCTTACGTTCGCGGTCACGCGTACGCAATTCTAACGCATGGTCCGTTTCAGCAGAAGCGCGGTCTGCAAGGTCAGGCTTTTGAAGCTCTGTGCTTTGCAATGTTTTCTGAATTGTATCAGATGAGCCTTGAAGTAATTCTTCACGCCAAGCAATAAGCTTTTGGCGGAAATATTCTTTCATCTGAGGGTTCATAAACTTTTCGTCTTTGCTTGGCTTATAGTCCTGCGGTAAAATAACGCTGCCTTCTTTCGCCATTGTCGTGCCTCTTGTCATTATTAAATCCTAAATGTCTTAATTTGTATCACTCTAGAAATTTTCGATTTATTAGAATGACACAAATTGGTTACTAAAATATCAATAAACTCATTTAAAGCAATAGCTAAAAGCATTTACGCGCAAACTGCATACGGAAATAACTTATGCGCTTTGACTATCTACGCTTTCTTGCCTGTCTAAGGAGTAACGCATCTTAGCAATCTCAATCTGGGCACGCAGGTCAATTTCATCCAAGATAGATGTCATTTGTGGGTCGTCAATGCGTTCGCGATGCGATGCCACGACATCCGCAATATTCAATAAATGGCCGACGGTAATATTACCAAGTGTCAGGGCATTGCGTATTTTTTCAAGTTCATCGATCAAGCCCATTGCGCGCTGACGCATGCGGCCTTTTGATGCTTTCTGCGCGGGGTCTTCTGCGCCCTGTACAGCCAGCAGTGTATCAACATACGCAATTTGCTGCGTTGTGTTGATCGGCGCGGCGTTATCACTCGCGCTCGTTTCGTCGCCGCTCGAGATTTCAAAACTCTGGCCGCCTTTATCTTTGCTTTTATCGCCAACCTTACCTTTGCCGGTGGTTGGTCTTGTAGGACCTGGGCCGCTAACTTTCATAATCAACTCTTATACTAAATGACAGGGGGAACCCCTCTTACACTTTAACTATACCATATTTGCCGCATCTAAAAATAGCGTATACGGCATTTTTTGCCTAAAAAGCATCACGTCTTTGGCCTAGCTGGTAATATCTACACCCCTAAACGCTATTTCCGTAAATTATTTACATCATTATTTCAAAGACTTATCGTCAAAAATGAAACTGGCACGAATTTCGCACAGTAGGAAGGGCTGATAATAGAATTTACATGAGGCACGATATGAAACAAATAGAATCGAATAGCGACAGAATGATAAAAGAAAGCGGATACCTCGTCTTACTTTATTTAGTCCTTATTGCAAGTTTTTGCATATTTGGTGTTTCAGTGCGTGCTGAGGCAAAAAGTACACGCATTAAAGATATTGTCGACATCGAAGGTGTACGTGACAATATGCTGATTGGTTATGGCCTTGTTGTTGGCCTTAATGGTTCAGGTGATTCTTTAAATAACTCCCCTTTTACACAGCAAAGCTTAATTGCAATGTTAGAACGCCTTGGCGTTAACATTCGTGGAGAGAACCTTAATACCGGCAACGTTGCCGCCGTTATGGTCACCGCAACCCTTCCTCCATTTTCAAACCAAGGCTCACGCATTGATGTTAATGTATCAGCCATGGGTGATGCGAGTTCCCTTCAAGGTGGCACATTATTAGTCACGCCGCTTAAAGGCGCAGATGATCAAGTCTATGCGATTGGCCAAGGCACAATCACCACTGGTGGTTTTGCCGCTCAAGGTGATGCAGGCTCAGTAACGCGTAATATTCCCACAACAGGCCGCATTGCCGCAGGTGCGATTGTTGAACGCGAGATTAAATATGACATTAACAAACAAAGCAGCATCCGCTTAGCGCTCCGCAACCCAGACTTTACAACTGCTCGCCGTATTTCACGCGCAATTAACGGCTTTATTGGCGCGGATATTTCTACTGCAGAAAATTCAGGCAGCGTAAAAATAAACCGCTCACAGAGTTACAAAGGTACATTAGTTGACCTTATTACAGATATTGAACAGCTCCCTATTCAACCTGACCAGCTTGCCCGCATCGTTATTGATGAAAACTCAGGCGTCATTGTTATAGGTTCCAATGTTCGCATAAACAACGTCGCGATTGCACAAGGCAGTTTAACCATCAAAGTGACCGAAACCCCTCAGGTCTCTCAGCCTAGCCCGTTTTCAGAAACAGGTGAAACTGTGGTTGTTCCTCGTACTGAACTTGAAATTAATCGCGGTGATGATGTCCGCCTGGCCGAATTGGATACTGGAGTATCCCTGCAGGATTTAGTGACAGGCTTGAATAAATTAGGCGTAGGGCCGCGTGACATCATCACCATTTTACACGCCATAAAAGCAGCAGGTGCGCTGCAGGCAGAAATACAAACAATGTAAGCACAAACGTCAACAACACGATAACGTAACAAACGTAACAAAGAGATTTAGACCATGAGCACAATAGACAGCACAATTCAATTTGCACAGCAGCAGTTAAGCGATGCGAGCGCAACCAGAAAAGCAAGCGACCTCACATTAGGCGCTGACGGTAATGTCGATGAATCTTCGGCTGACTTTGAAGCGATGTTTATTACCCAGATGCTTAAGCCATTATTTGAAACACTCGAAGTCAACCCAATGTTTGGCGGCGGTAAAGGCGAAGAAGTTTTTCAAGGCTTTTTAATTGAAGAATACGGCAAGTCACTCAGCAAAGCTGGCGGTATCGGTATCGCCGATCACGTCAAGCAAGAGATGATAAAAATCCAAGAGGCTGCCATGCAAAAGGCCAATTAGAACAACACGATAAAACACAGAGATAATTTTATATGCCGCCCCGATTATAGCGCAGCATATACGGATAAGGAGATTAACAATGGAAAAGCAAATTAGCGACGTCAGCCACGCACAAAATGCAGCAATTGACAGCATTATTGTCTCAGCGACAAGCTTGACAGAGATCATCCAAAAAGAAACTGAGTATCTAAGAGCCGCTGACACAAAAAGCTTTCAAGCGCTGCATAATCAAAAGACCGAGCGCGCCCACGCCTATCAGGAACAGTTTATGAAGCTCGTATCGAATAAAGCGCAGTTAAAAAGTGCCAACCCAGAAGCTTTAGAACGGCTGCAACAAGCGCGCAGCGAAATGATTACGGCGAGCAATGAAAACTTAGAAGCGCTAAGTCGCACTACAAAAAGCCTGAACCGTATAAGTGAGCGCATCTTAAAGCTCGCCCGTAAAAAATCACAGGGCAACGCCCTCGCCTATAGTGCAAAAGGCACCGTATACGACAATAATAAAACGCCAATTTCTGTCGGCTTAACCGAAACTGTTTAAAACGTAAGATAAGCCGTTAGGCAAAAGGATTTACACCCATGAGTGCATCATATATCCCACACACAACGCAGCCGCAGCACAGCAGCGCAGCAGACAACGCAGCGAAGCAAAACAGCAACGCACGCAGCGCCAAAGATTACCTGACAGCAGACCCTGAATGGAAAGCTGAGTGGACAACTGATTACGGCACAGATGAAGGTTTTGGCCTTGGTATTGACCAGAGCGTTGATGCTAATTTCTTTGATATTGCATTTTCACAAATCACATCAGCGAAGCAGCCGAGTATTGATGTCTATAGAGAGCCCGCTATAACGCAAGGCGTAAGACCTATGCCCGCACAAGTAACGGATATGGAAAGCTTTGGCCGTGCGTTTAATTTTGACCCTGTACTGAACCTGACCACACAGCAAACAGGCGAAACCATTTTAAGCAGACTCGACCAAGCCGGCCAAGCCGACCTTGTCGCGCAGCTTATTGGCGGCCTGCCTGCTGATGTTATCAATACTGGGTTTGAACAGTTTACTGTTGCCGCAGGCATTGAGAGCTATGACATGGCCGCGTCAGGGGCAACGAGCGTTAACGGTGATGATGTCGCCAACAACATATTCATGCACCCAATTAAGCCATTACAAGCTTTACAAGGGCAGCTACCAACAAACAATGCAGTGAGCAACACAAACACAGCAGCGACGAGCCATAACGCCCAGGATACATCCTACTCTGCCCTAATAGCGACAGGATTGACTCCGAGCCAAATGACCGCGCTTTCAGCCACGCAAAGTGAGCAATCCATGCAAGAGTTAAGCGATGTTGATGTCAACTTAATTTCTGTTGTTGCTGTCTCTGCCAATACGTTGCCCGTGCAAACTGGCGCCGCGCAGCCAAGTAGCGACAACACATTAAGAAACATCAGAGCTAAACATGGTGAACTTGGGCAAAACGCGCCGCTTTCCTCTGCAGATATAAAGGCATTAAAGGAAACAATTGACCAGCTTGCGCCGCTAAACCAAAACAATGCCGATAACAGTACAGGGCAGCAAAACACCCAAGGCACTCAAATGACTGGCCGCGTTGACGGGCAAGCAAATAATAACGGCGCTGCGGTATCGTTTGAAGCGCTGGTCAAAACTGGTTTTCTTGCCCCTGAGGACTTAACTGTCTTTACCAAAGAAAATGCCGCGACATCCGCAAACCGTGATTTACCTTTTATTGGCGGTGAAGCACGACCAACAGGGTCCGCGCAAAGCAATGGCACACAGAGCACTGCATCTGGCACGACAGGAAAAAATGCAGCGGAGGTCGCGAGCGCAAAAGCACAAGCCGTTGCTAACGCATCAGGCCTTGTGCCTTGGGACAGCCTTGCGGAAGCGAGCTCTTTAGACGTACCGCCAGAAGGCTTAAGCCTTGGACAGGTTCTGCACAACACGGCGCATACATCACCTACATTAATGCATGCACACGCCGCCGCGCCCCACCAAGCGACACAGACTATTGCCGCAAAACTAACGCAGCACGCAACAAAAAGCGGTGAAGCCGAGTTACAAATTGAGCTTGACCCACCAGAGCTAGGTCGTGTCCGCATTCAGATGATTGCGGAAGGCGACGGCAAAATAAAAGCGCAGCTTAGCTTTGACAAACCCGAAACATTCCTGATGATGCAGCGCGATTCTGCGCAGCTTGAAAAAGCACTTGCAGAGGCTGGCATTGATATGGGTGACAACACATTAGAATTTTCTCTATCCAGTGACAATCAAGGCGAAAACCGTGGTGATGGTGACGATAATAGAAACCAAAACGGCGCATCATCTGGTGCAGACAGCGTTGATGACGATAACGCGCAAGATGTCGTCATCATGAACACAAAAATGGATTGGTATAGTGATAATAACGGCAATCTGAGGTTAGATATGCTGACATAACAAACGACTTTCGTTAACGTCATGTTTCGCGGTGGAACACACACACTCACACACTCACACCCCACGAAACCGCAGATGTGACGTTAACAAATTAATGGCATAAGGCTAAAGGAATTGGCGAGGCCGAAACTGAAACGAGATCTAGAAGGATTCTGGATCTCGTTTTTCCTATTTCACAACGCATATTATTTAAAGTAACCATAGGCGCACGCATATTCTTTGGTCATCTCTTCAATGAGCGCTACCTGCTTTTCACTCAGGCTGGTTTTCCATTGATCAATCTTTGAGGGATCAATATTCTTCATCGTCATAGCATGATGTTGATGTTTTTCAACGTCGCCTAACGCCTGAGCCTGTGCCCTACTCACCATCGTATCACTATAATCCAATGATAAAAAATCGCAGGTTCTACGCAGCGTGCTTTCTGTCTCTAAAATTAAATCTTCAAACTTAATCTGCATATATTGTTCAGGTTTAATCTGCGCCCGAAACGCCGCAACAGATTTTTCTGAGGCCTGCCATCTTTGTGCAGCATCTGTTATCGTTTTTTCCTGTATCTGCGCATTCGTCTGCGCAGCCTTAACATAGGACTGCGCAACCGCGCGTGGATCACGCACAAGATGAACATATTTTGAATTGGGTACGATGTGATTAATGTGATGCAAATAAAGCGTATTTAATGGCGTTTTGTCGCCCCAGCGCCCAATATTACAATCTATTGTCTGCGCATAGGCTTTATAGATGACCTCGATGATACTATATAAGCAGCGCTGCTCTTCGGGAATATCATAAGCACGTTTGTATAGCGCCGTTGCGTCTAATCCCCATGTCGAAAACTCAGGGTAATCGACAAATTTATGAATGACTTTATCGCAAACCTGCGTCCAAGGTAAGAAACGCCACAACAAAAAATGTTTTGCGACAGAGCCCCAGACATAAGATTCTGGCGGAATGGCAATATCATCTCCAGCCATAAGCATTGCCCGTAGCAAAGTGTTACCAGAACGACCGCAGCCTATAATCATTAATGGAGCGGCATCAATCGTTTTACAAACATATGGATACGCCGTCTTCACTATAGCGGCGCAGCTATCCGAAACAATATACGGTGCATTTTGAAAATTAAACACTTGGGGGGCAACCTTTTTAACCTAGCGAAACCAATAAACGCTGTGTAAGCTTTATACTACAAAAGTCACGCCATATGCACCGGATAAATTATACGTCCTCTAAAGACCCAGTGTTTGGTCGTTACGTAATGTATTTGTTGATGGCGCTTTACTATCGCCGCTCGGTACAACAATGCCACGTGCCTCGCTAAGCTGCTGCGCTGTTTGCGCGAGGCGATCAACGTTAATGTCGCTTTGTGCCTCTTCAAAAGGGATCGGCGCATTTTTATCGCCACCCTCTGCGCGGTAATTAAGGTAGTTACGTTCATTTACGCAATGGACAACCGCGTCATAATGTTCTGTGCGCATAAATGTGTTGCCTGAATCTTTCATCGCGTTACGGCTGCCTTCTCTATCGGGCATGTACATATAGAGGGTTGATGTCTCATCATTACTATACTCGCCGCGTCGTGGGTTAGTCATGAAATCAATAACTTGCATCATCGCGAGGCGCGCTGTGTTGTTCGCCGCACCTTCAAGTTCTTGCGCCGAATAATCTTGAGCGCCGCTGCGCTGTGAGATTTGTTCTTTAAAGAAATCTTGCATCTGCGCATAACGCTCCGTTAATGCCGGATCTTTAAAACTTGCGATGCCATTTGCGTCAAACTTAAATATATGATTTTGAATTTGCGCTTTACCTTGCTGAGTGGTTTTTAATTCATCCGCCCCCTCAGGTAGAAACTTTTCAAATTCAGATAGCGGGATAGATACAAAGCTTGATTCAAATTCTGCTTTTTGCTGCCCCGATAAATTCCCCCAGCGCATATCTTCACCTCCAAGATTCGCAGCCTCACTTGGTGGGGACATATTCGCTACATCATTGATATCTGGCAGAGTATGCGGCGCACCGGCTTCATCGTTGCCCCAGCGCACAGCATCCCAGAACACATGCGATGCATTTGAATAAATCTTTTGTGGCGCGTCTTCCTTAACAATTTCAAGGTCATCGCCCATACGGCGTGAAAGCTGCGCGACGTTGAGCATTGTATGCGCCCAGCGCTGGTTATCCATTTCTGTATGTTCGCCATAAAGTGTCAAGACAGATTGCGCATAGCCGACTTGCTGCTCAACCGTATCAAAGTCATATAAAACAGCTTCAACACGGTCAAAAGCTTTGCCGTCTTTTACAACATGCTCATGCAGACTCGCCAATGCTTCTAAATTATATTGCGGTGGGTCAATTTCTATATTTTGATCTTTATAAAACGCCGCCAGCGCGCCGCCTTCACTCGCATCATTATAACCAAGCAAGGCTAAACCGTTCTTCATGAGTTCCGTTTGTCCGGCGCTAAGGCTTTGTCCTTTATCCCACTGTGGGCTTTCAAGGAAATCTAAGGCGGTGCGGCTTTCGCGAAACTTTTGTATTGCCTGCATACGAAGGCCATCATTTTTAGTGCCAACGTTATAGTCCTGCCCCATTAAGCCAAGCTGACCATCTAACTGCTTAATGTCGCCGTGGTAATCTGTATTTTTCTTTAGGCGCTGATATTCTTCGCCTTGCTGCAGGACATGATCTACAAAGACTTCATTTTCAAGTGCATGTACACGTAGCATATCGTATTTGGCGTAGAGATCATTTTTATAATCTTCTGGCTTTGCGTCAGTCACGACATGTCTATCAATGAACTGATCTAGTAATTTTTGAAATTGAGGTACGGCGCTATGCGAATATTCTAAGCGGCCATTATACACTCCCATATATTGCATATATGACAGGCCGCGCATAAATTGGTTCTCAGTGATCCATGTCCGTTCACCTAGTTTGTCATGATATTCTTGTTCAGGGACATAAATATGAGTCGCGCCTTCTGGCAGCTCATTCACGCGTTCGTACATTTGGGTGTTTTGCCGGTCGTCAGATTTATACTGCGTGCCATCAGGAATGACATTTTCTGCGCTAACATTCGTTGCGGTCAGAGAACCGACCAACATTACAGCTGCAAAAGATGATTTTAAACTTGTCATATCACACCAAGGCTACGCTTAATTACTAAATCTCACCCTACCATCAGGTCAATTTTTTTTCATATAGTATGCGCATATTATAGCGCACCTTATTACATAAAAGCAAAAAAAACTTAAAAGAGCCTTAACAACCCCTTATATACAGCAAGTTTTAGCTTGTTAAAGCGCGGTTACATGTTCATTAGTCCGTAGCGTATACGCCGCCATCATTTGTTTTGTGATTGACCCTACACTGAATAGCGTCTCATCAATGCGCCCTATTGGCGTCACCTCTACGGCTGTGCCGGTGATGAATATCTCATCCGCCTCAAGCAGCTCATCTGGCATAATACGCACCTCCTCTAAAGGGATGCCTGCGGCCTGCGCCATTTCAAATACTGTGGCGCGGGTAATACCGTTAAGGAAACAATCCGCAATCGGCGTATAGATCACACCATTTTTGACCATAAATATATTCGCACCCGATGATTCCGCGACATAGCCCCGATAGTCATGCATCAAGACATCTTGGAAGCCCTCGGCCTCAGCCTCATGTTTAGCGATTGTGTTTATCATATATAGGCCTGAGGCTTTACTAAAACATGGCGCAGTGTCAGGAGCAGGCTTCTTCCAATGTGTTGTTTTAAGGGCGATGCCATTCTCTTTGATTTCTTTAGGAAAATAGCTTGGCCAATCCCAAGTCGCGATAGCAACATGTGTTTGTGTGCGCTGCGCTGAAATGCCCATCTCCTCGCTACCGCGCCATGCGATAGGACGGATGTAACCATCAACGACATTGTTTTTTGCACAGGCATCAATGCAGGCTTGATTAATTTCATCATTGGTATGGGGGATTTTCATGCCCAGATACTCAGCCGATTTAAACAAACGTGCGGTGTGTTCTTCTAATTTGAAAATTTTACCCTTATACATACGTTCGCCTTCAAAGACCGCGCTGCCGTAATGAAGGCCATGACAGATTGAATGTACCTTTGCATCGCGCCAAGGCAAAAACTTACCGTCAAACCAAATTACGCCATCTCTATCATCATATGGAAGTAAACTCATCTTGCACGTAGCCCTTAATCATTTTTATATATGGTGGATGCCAGTATAATAAGATATGCTGACATAGAGTATGTAAAAATGACCAAATAACGATAATAACAACAATAATTTTATGAACGTGCGCACGAATTCCTTTGAAGAGAAGCCCCATATACTTGTCGTTGATGATGATGAGCGTATTCGTACGCTTATTCGGCGCTACCTCACGCAGGAGGGTTTTGTTGTCTCCTGCGCCGCTGATGCCATAGAAACCAAGACAATTTTAAACGTATGCAGCTTTGATGCCATTGTCCTTGATGTGATGATGCCCGGGCAAGACGGCATGAGCCTGACGCAGGAATTAAGACCAGATAATAAAACCCCCATCATATTATTAACCGCCCTTGGTGAAACTGAAGACCGCATTAAAGGGTTTGAAAGCGGCGCAGATGACTATCTGCCTAAACCGTTTGAACCAAAAGAACTCGCCCTGCGCCTAAAAGCGATAACGCGCCGCGCAAACACACATCGCGGTCAAAAGAAATACCAAGACTACGCCATTGGCAAGTGGGTATACTCCCCCCAATACAGTACCATCCGACAAGAAACACCTGAAGGTGACGAGAGCCTGACTTTAACCAGCGGTGAAAATGCACTATTACAAGCCCTCGCCAAAAATTACGGCCAGATATTAGACCGAGACCAGCTCGCCGCTTTATGTGATATTGAATCGGGAGAGCGGACTATTGATGTCCAGATCACACGCCTCAGGCGCAAAATTGAAGCTGACCCCAAAGTACCAAAAAGCATCCAGACCATTCGCGGTAAAGGCTATGTCCTAAATGCGGAACCAGTAGTTTAAACTTGCTGCGACCAGAAAAACCTTATAAAACATCCCTCATGGCAAATGCAGTAAACAAGATGTTCAAAAGATTCATGCCGCGCGGTTTGTTCGTGCGCTCTTTATTGATTCTGATTACTCCTATCACGCTCGTGCTGATGATTACCTCCGTTGTTTTTGTCGATAATCACTGGAATAGGATGTCCGACCGCCTCGCCGAAAGCGTGATTGGAGAAATTGTCTGGCTTTCAGATATGGTTGAATCCTCTCGCTGGGATTACACTGACATTCAAGGCTATGGTAAGGCACACCTTGAACTTGGCATCACATACGACAAAACCGCCACATTACCGCCGCATTATAAAGACAGCGGAAGCTGGGAACGGATCATGCGCAAGTCCCTGACTGGCGCACTTGATAAGCGCACAGCCCGCCCGTACCGCATTGATATTGCGAATAATAACAAGTTTATTTACATTAAAATTGGTGTCAAACAAGGCGTAATCACGTTTAGCGTCCCATTGCGCCGCATATTCTCTTCATCCGCCTATATCTTCCTCATTTGGATTACCCTATCTGGTATTTTGCTGATTACCATTGCTGCAATTTTCATGCGCAATCAAATCCGCCCTATACGCGCCCTCGCGAAAGCGACAGAGAATTACGGACGCGGCGTCGACACGCAGGATTTCAAACCTTGCGGCGCGCGCGAAGTCCGCCAAGCGGCTCGTGCATTCCTCGACATGAAAGACCGGATCGGCCGTCAGGTCTCTCAGCGCACTGTTATGCTCGCTGGCGTATCGCACGACTTAAGAACGCCCCTTACGCGCCTAAAGCTAGGGCTATCAATGATGCCGCCTTCACAGGATATTGATGACATGAAAACAGACATCGCCGACATGGAAACGATGATTGACGGTTATTTAAACTTTGCCCGTGGCGCCGATATTAAAGAAGCATCAGAGAGAATCAATTTTGTAGAGTTGATTAAAGCTATCTATGCACGCAACAAGAAAAGGCTAAAGCCAACGACTCTTGATCTCCCTGAAGATGCCATTCTCAATATTAAAGAAAAATCTATGGAGCGTGCCCTCACTAACATTCTTAATAATGCCGACAAATACGGCGCACAGATTTGGATCTCTGGGCAGATCATTGAAGAGCCATACAACAAACACTTCACCCTTAGCATAAGTGATAACGGACCAGGCATTGCGCCCGACAAGTTTGAAGATGTTTTTAAACCATTTTATCGCGTCGAGACATCACGCAACAGTTCCACTGGCGGCATCGGGCTTGGCTTATCGATCGCGCAGGATATTATATTAAGCCATGGCGGACAAATTACGCTTGATAAAAGTCCACAGGGTGGTTTAAACGTCTGTATTAATTTGCCTATGTGATTCACTTTATACTATAATATATGAGTTATTCGCTCCCTATTCATTATTGTTTAATATCTATAGCCTTATGATAGTGAAATGCGCCGCAACCCTTTTATAAATTTGTACATGTCAGACAGCATCAAAAACAATAAAAATGAAAAAAAGAACACACGTAGCATCGCGCCCGCGACCAAGGCGCGTGTGAGCTTTATTAGTCTGGGTGAGGTCGCTGTTTTAATTAACGCCATCCTCATTATTGTTGGTGGCTATATGTGGGTTAAGCCCATTGTCGCTCAGCACAACAACGCACCTAGCACGGCGCAAATCGAGCAGATTGACCACCGCATACAACTTGATTTTGATTTAATCGAAAGTGAACTGCGCGACACAGCACGTAGCTTGGCGCAAAATAACGCCATAGACACGCGTGCGGGATATCAAGAGTTAATAAAAGCAAGCTTCCCTGATACAAAATTCGATCAATTTTTCTGGATAAAGAAAACCGCGACGCGTCTGCGTGTCTACCCCCTAATTTCGCCCCCAGCTGAGCGCAGGAATGAGAGCTACAACTTTAGCCTCAACACACCGGACAAACCCGTAATCGCGAGTTTGCTAAAGAATATGAGCGGCATTCAACAAAATGAAACTCATGCAGATTTTAATCCTGAGCATACCACCATGTTCACTGAGGAACTGAATGAAGAGACATCCGTACTGGTTCAGCCTTTTACCTTGTCACAAAAAGTCTACGGCCTAAACAATGAACTTCTTGGTTACCTTATTGGCCTGACGCGTAGCAACAAAGCATTTGACCTTCACGGGCTAAGTGTCTTTCCGAGTCTGACCTATTTAACGGTCAATGAAGCCAAGAGCAATGTGACCTTACTTGCCTACTCAACCAAAATAGACTCGCTAAAAAAGCTGCTCGGCAAAATAGAGAAACGTGAAGTACAGTTAAATAAATGGAGCGGCTACCAATTTAACTCCCATACAGAAACTATTCATCATGCGGGCAGCCAAGTTTTAGAATACGCGCTCAACGCCTTTTTAGTTTTTGGTGTGTTTTATGCGGCGTTTCTATTCTCCGTAGTTCGCAGCAACCGCGTGCGTCGCGTCCGCGCCTTACATGAAAAAGACGACCTCATCAAACGAACAATATCCCTTGGTTATGAGGCCTCTGAAAAAGAAGAGCTTCAGTCTCGCGTTGATAATGTTGAGCAGAAAAACATTGCTTTGCTCAACTCCATTAATGACATCATTGTCGAAGCCAACATGGACGGTACCGTTGTATTCGTCAATGGCGCATGGAACCGCGTCACCAATCTGGGGAACCTTGCCTGTCTAGACCGAAAACTTTTTGATCTGATTGACGATGAAAACACTGAACAGTACAAAAAAGAGTTTTTAATGCTCGTGCGTGGGCACAAAGATCGTTACAGCTTTAGCACCAAATTGATTTGCAATGGCGGCGAGCTCAAGGATGTTGATATTGTTCTCACCCCGATCCAAATCAATGAGACGAATGAAGATGTACGCGTTGTAGGCACAATCACCAACATGCAAGAACGAAACCAAGCGCAGCAAGCCCTTATTGAAGTGGAAGCGCGTTATAAGTCAATTTGGGAGCGCGCGGCGTTTGGCCTGTTCCAGTTGGGTGTTGACGGTAAATATATTACAGCTAACCCTGCCCTTTTTAAAATCCTCGGCTATCAGTCTTTGCCAGAAATGCAGGCCTCCATTGATAATGCGAACAAGCAAGTCTATGTCAATTATCGTGAACGCATGAAGTTCTTACGCGCGCTTGAACAGAACAATGAAATTAAAAATTGGGAAACTCAAATCAAGCGCAAAGATGGCGTATTAATCTGGATCAATGAGAATTCCCGCCTTGTCAGAGACGCTGAAGGTCACCCTATTTATATTGAGGGCAGTATTGAAAATGTTACGGAGCGCGTCGAAACATCTAGTAGCTTACAGTCCGCAAAAATGGATTCCGATATGGCCAACCGTGCAAAGTCAGAATTCCTTGCAAATATGAGCCATGAACTGCGTACACCACTCAATTCAATTATCGGATTTTCTGAAATTATCCGCGATGAAGTTATGGGGCCTATTGGTCAAAAAGCTTACTGGGAATACGCACGCGACATTAACAATAGCGGTCAACGCCTTCTACGTATTATCAATGAGATTCTTGATATCTCACGTATTGAAACCGGCGAGCGTGAGCTTAACGATAGCATGGTCGACCTGAAGAAGCTTTCTGAGAAATGCGTTGATATTCTTGGTGGCAAAATTCACAGCGCAGAGCTGAACCTAGTGATAGAGATCCCTGATGAAACGCCGAATATCCTTGGTGAAGAGCTCGCGATCAAACAAATGCTAATGAATATTTTATCCAACGCGATTAAATTTACGCCAAGTAAAGGCAAAATCACGATCTCCGCCGAGGTCGAAGATAAAGGCAGCCTGAGGTTTGCGATTACAGATACTGGCATTGGTATTAACGAAAACGAAGTTGAGAGCGCCCTGTCACCTTTCACACAGCTAGATGGCAGCGATTTATCACGTCAAAACTCGGGGACAGGTCTTGGTTTGACACTCGTGAACGCATTAATCAAAATGCATAATGGTCGCCTTGAATTGGTGTCCCAAAAAGGCATAGGCACAACAGCAACATTGCTATTCCCGCTCGATCGCGTATTACCAAAAAACGTCTCTCGTTCAGAATTGCAGATGATGGCCACGCAGCCTGATTACAATGCCATACCGAAGAAGAGCGCGAAGACAAGCGCGGCTACGAATAGCGATGCCACTGCCCCCGCGAATGCGGCAAACGCCACATCTGAAGACGAGAAGCTTTAAATCTTTTTTAGCGTATTAAATTAAGCAGCATTACAAAACAGAGCGTGCATAACGTAAAAACGCCTCAGCTTCACCATGGTCTGTTTGTAATATGATCTGTGCTGTTTCATATGAAAAGCCATTGCGCGCCAAAATAGCCAAAGCTTTATCATGCGGCTTTTCTGTACGGGATAGCACTGAAAACGGCCCGATACGGCGTCTTTTAGCGCATTTCAAAGCGGCTATATATTCAACAACGTTAGCTGTGTTTTGTGGCCAATTACTTGGCATGTCACTTACATCTAGACTCTCAGCAATCGTCTTTAAATGTGCATCAATTGTCGATTCAATTAACTCTGGCGCGATTTGTGCCTGCTTTAAACGGGCGCGCATCTGGTTAAGAGAGCGACCTCTGAGCTGTAGCGATTCCACCAAGCCTTTGGCGTAACGTTTGTCATCTAAATACCCGGCCTCGACAAAGCTACTGGCGACTTCGTCAAGCCATGTCAGGCAAATATTTAATTCTGGCTCAGCATGATCTCTGAGTGAGCGGTCAATTTTACGGCGAATAACCGTTTTAAAATGGCCTTCACTTGCTGTAAAGCGCTGCAAATAATACAGCCCCGCATTTTGCAAATAGCTTTTACTTATCTTGCGCGCCAGTGGGCGCGCTTTTTGCTTACTATTATCACGATCAACTTCTTCTTGCATAAAAGCCCCTAAGACTTGTAATTTCTCTATAAACACTATAATCAATGGCTATAGTATACAACAGCTCCAAAAGATAGGGCAAAATAAGGAATTTCATGAATAATTTGCAACCCATACATATTGGTCGCGTGAACTGGATTGGCCTACAGGCATTGATTCGCAAGGAATGCGGGCGCTTTTTAAGTGTTGGCGCACAGACGGTTTTAACCCCCGTGGTTTCCAGTTTATTATTTTACGCTGTATTCTCGCTCGCCTTTGGCGGCAATGGCCGCAGCATTGGTGAAGTGCCTTATATGACTTTTCTTGCCCCTGGTTTAATTATGATGGCGATGATCCAAAACGCTTTTGCAAATACATCTTCGTCATTAATGGTCGCAAAAATCCAAGGAAACATTGTTGACATTTTAATGCCGCCGCTCAACGCATTAGAGCTTCTTACGGGCCTTCTTATTGGCGGCTTAACGCGTGGCTTATTAATCGGCGTACTGGGCTCTCTCGCCTTATCATATTTTGCAGGCTTTGGCCTCGCGCACTTATGGGCCGTGCTTTACTATGCAGTGACAGGATGCTTTGCCTTAGCGCTTCTTGGCATCATTGCTGGCGTATGGTCAGAAAAATTTGATCACCTCGCAACATTTACTAATTTTATCATTATGCCCTTAACATTTCTATCTGGCACGTTTTACGCAGTATCACAGCTGCCTGATATCTGGTATAATATAGCATTGGTTAATCCATTTTTCTTTATGATTGATGGTTTTAGGTATGGGTTAATCGGTCAGCATGAAGCGTCAATATTCCGCGGCGCCCTCATTATGTTGATTGTCAATATTGGCCTTTTTGGTGTAACATGGAATATGATCCGCAAGGGTTATAAAATTAAATCATAACGTATTCACACAATGACAGATTTATCAGACGACATTACAAGCATTGCAACAGATGCAGATAACATTATTCAGAACTTCCAGCTCGACAATTCATCATTGCGCGGGCGCATGGTGCGTTTGGGTCGTGAGCTTGATGACATCATCACTTCGCATGAATATCCAGAGATTGTAAACCAGCTCGTTAGCGAAACTTTGGTCGTCGCAGTAAGCTTGGCATCTATGCTCAAATATGAAGGCATATTCACGCTGCAAATTCAGACAAGCGGCCCAATCACAATGTTAGTGGCTGACAAAACGTCTGCGGGACACATCAGAGCTTGCGCCAGCTATAACCAAGAAGACCTCGACACATTATTGAATGGCCGAAAAATCGATGAGCTTAGCCTTGAAGAGCTACTCGGCAAAGGCCACATGGCCTTTACTGTTGATCAAGGCCCCGACACAGAGCGCTATCAAGGCATCGTCGAACTAAAAGGCCAAACATTGGTCGAAAGCGTACAGCATTACTTCAACCAATCGGAACAAATTGGCAGCGGCATTAAAATGGCCTGCGCAAAAGTTGATGATCATTGGCGGGCAAGCGTGATAATGTTGCAGCATATGCCAGAGGATCAAGCGAACATTCAGGCCGGTAGCGGTAACGCCATTGAAGACGACTGGCGCCGCACGATGATTTTATTGGAAACCTGTACTGAAGAAGAGCTGATTTCGCCCGAGCTAGACGCGCCGGCACTACTTTTCCGCCTCTTTCACGAAGAAGGCCTACGGATATTTGAACCAAAATTCGTAAAGAAAAAATGTCGCTGCGAAAAAGAACGTCTGGTTGGCGCAGTCAGAATGATGCCACAAGATGACATTGACCACATATTCGATGAGGATAGTGCAGAATTAAAATGTGAATTTTGTAGTAAAGTCTATACAATAACAAAAGATGATTTAAACTCTCAATAAGTATAATCAAGCCATTAGGCTCTATCAGAAAGGTCTTTCATGATCCGTTTATCAGATAAAACAAGCGCCGCAAAAAAACTCCTTCTTAGCGGTATCAGTATCCTCGCTCTTGGGGCGTGCTCTATGAATACGGAATCAAACTCAGTTACCGTTGCGCAGCAAAGTTACACACATATGCGCGCAGTTAACATTAATGCATCCGATGTGCGTTTTTCTGTTGCGTCTGTCATTGGCAATGAACAATTACTCGCTTTGTTTGCAGAATCCCCTGATGCAACATTACAATCTTACTTAAACGCACGCTTTAAAAGCAGCATATACGGCGATGGTAAGGTCAGCATCGATATTAGCGATTTGATTTTTGATCGTGTTCGCGTTTCAGGTGGCAAAGACAACATTCTTGGCAGCCTGTTAGAGTTTAATGATAATTACAAATATACATTACGCGCCAATGTATCAGTGATCTCGCAAAACAGATTAGGCCTAGGTCATGGCAATACATCTTTTGATGTCAATAAATCCTTGGTACTGCCTTCTCACTTCTCTCTCGCGCGCAAAGAGAGACATGTGCAAGAATTCCTTGATGACTTCATCATAGACCTCGATAGAGTGCTTAATGAGCGCCTAGAAGGCAACGTACTGACAAGCGATACTGACATTAGCTATGGCGCAGGCCTAGAAGCTGGCGAAGGTGATAGCGTTGGCTATCGCTATCAAGACGGCTATTAGCCCCTTAGTTAAGAAAACAAAAATAAAAACAGCGCTTATTTAGCGCTGTTTTTTTGTGCTCGGCTGCCTATATGGGCGCTTATTTACGCCAGAATTTATTTACGCCAGAATTGTGGCACGAACAACACCAGCAAAGTAAACAGTTCTAAGCGTCCCAAGATCATGCCAAAAGACAAAATCCATTTGGCACTATCTGGCAGTGTTGCAAAGCTACCGCTCGGTCCAATAAACTCACCAAGGCCAGGGCCAACATTGGAGATTGACGTCGCAGCACCCGACATTGCAGTAATAAAATCAAGCCCCGTAAATGATAAAGCAATCGTAATGAATGAAAAACTCAACGCATATAGGAAAAAGAAGCTCATCACGGAGGTCAGCACTTCAGTTGGGATAGGCCGTCCATTATAACGCGTACAGAAAACTCCATTGGGGTGGATCAATTTTTGGAACTGTACCAATGTAATAGAAAACAAAATTTGGAAACGAAAGACCTTAATACCACAGCTTGTTGAGCCCGCACAGCCGCCAACAACCATAAGGAAGAAGAATATAGCGCCCGCGAACCCGCCCCACTGCGTATAATCACCAGAAGCAAAACCTGTCCCCGTCATCAGCGACACTGAGTTAAACACCGCAAGCCGCAGCGCACGTATATACTCCATATCCAGCGTCGTGCTCAAATATATACTGATGACCAATGCACTAATAGCCAAAATCGACAAATACCCGCGCACCTGCGAATCCTTAAACAGCGCCAGCGGCCGCCCAGTGACGGATTGAAAATACAAAATAAACGGAATACCACCTAGCAACATAAATACGATCGCAACAATTTCTTTGTGAGCCGTGTCATAATGCGCAAATGATGTATCATAAGTTGAGAAGCCACCCGTTGAAATTGTTGTCAAAGCGTGGGCGACCGAATCAAACACCGTCATACCGACAGCATTGTAAGACAGCGCGCAAAGGATGGTGAAAACGACATAAAAGACAGCAATGGCCGTCGCAATTTGTCGCGCACGCGGAGAGACCTTCTCAACTTCAAAAGATTCCGCCTTAAATAGCTGCATACCACCGACTTTGAGAAAGGGCAGGACAGATAAGGCCATAACAATAATACCAATGCCACCCAACCACTGCAGAATAGCCCGCCACATCAATATGCCCGGCGGTGCATAATCAAGCCCCGTCATTACAGTTGAACCGGTGGTGGTTATGCCTGAGGTTGCCTCAAAAACAGCATCGACGAAAGATATATCTAAACCAGATAACCAAAATGGGATTGCGGCAAAAATGCACAAGGATACCCATGACATAACCGTCAACATGAATCCTTGACGGATATTCACGGTAAAGCCGCCAGATGGCGCATTGGTAAAAGCCAAGGCCCCGCCAAAAAACGCCGTGACAATGATACAGATGAAAAAGACAATCCAGTCATCGTTGCCGAAGTATAAATCCACCAGCATCGGGAAGTTCATGCTGATCGCAAGGATAAACAGAAACAGGCCATTTACATATAAGACAGGGCGGAGGTCCATTACATTCATTTTCTTCAATCAAGCAGATTTCACTAAGGCAAATTATAGCACTTCACTTATAACACACAAGCCGCGCCCTCTCCTGCACGCCGTTACTAACAACAATAATCATTTAAAGACAAAAAAAATAGAGCAGCAAAATGCCGCTCTATTCAAAATCTATATGTACTGCCCTTATTGGAACGTTACTGTAACACGGCGGTTAGCAGGTTCACGTACACCATCAGCAGTTTCAACCAATAGCTCGCCTTCGCCGCGACTATCAATAGAAATAATTGCTGCGTCAACGCCACGCTCAACAAGTGCATCTTTAACTGCAGTCGCACGTTTCAGTGACAGACGTTTGTTGTATGCTCTTGCGCCTGATGTATCTGTGTGACCAATAATGCTCACGCCAGCAAGGCTACGTGCTTTAACTTCGTCTGCAATCGCGTCAACAACGCTGGTTGCTGAAGATGCAATTTTTGATTTATCAAAATCAAAGAACACAAGGTACATAGCATCTTTAGGCTTCATTGCTTCCGCAGGAACATCAATTGCCTCAACAGGCTTCATTGTGTCTTCTGGGCTAACAACGCGCTGTGCAAGAAGTGCTTCTAAGTTCGCCATAGCGTCTTCGAATTCACTTTTACAAGCTACAATGTCAGCTAGCTGCCAGTTTTCTTCTTGCTGTTCGATCCAGCAATCAAAGCGTGCTTGCGCAACGGCTGATTCGGTCGGGGCAATTTCACGTGCGCCAATATCAAATGCGCGAACCAAACGACCACGTGCTACAGTAAGTTCTGCAACATGCGTTTCATTCAGGTTCCAATCACTTACAGGCTCAGGCAATACTGTTACGCCTGTTGCTGCTGATAAGCCTTTACGTGCAAAGTGCATCGCATCAGGGTAATCAAACATGACTTCTTGCTCTGTATTCGCGAAAGTGCGGTACTCACCGGCCAGAGTTTGTGTAAAGGGGCTACCAACGAATTGCGCTTCGTTTAGTGCCTCTACTTCTTTATAACTATCTACGCCTGTACAAGCTGATAAAAATATCAGACCAGAAGCGGCTATAACTGCGCTAAGCTTTTTCATTAAATAGCTCCCAAATTTGCTAAGTTTAAATATTCGTTGCCGATTCAAAATCGACGCTACGTGTAAAATACTAAATTTTTCACATTATTCAAAGCGATTTATAAGTATCTTAGAGATAAAGTAAAGATAAAAAACATTTTATTTTCAACGATGTTCACAGCTTCTCACAAATTATACTTGACATATGCGCTGAAAAACAGCATAAAAAGCGGCGCTCAGGATATTTACATAGCGCACTTTTATCGTCACGATATATAAAACTATGCCATGCATATAAATATGCATACCCGCTCGGCTAACACGCATGCGCCCCTGAGACAGTATATGAATATATATAGCGGAAACAATAAAGCGTAACTAAAACTCTTCGAAGGAGATCTCTAATAATGAATCACGATTTATCTGGAAAAAAAATAGCGATATTAATCGCTAACGGCTTCAATCAAAGCGACGTCACTGCGGCACAGCGCGCATTTCAAGACGTCAAAGCTACTGTTAAACTTATCAGCTCAGAAAACGGCCTTGTAAACGGCTGGGAAGGTAGCGGCTGGGGTCACCACTTCCCTTCAGATATTTCCGTCAGCAAAGCTTTAGCTGCTGATTTTGATATGATCGTTATCCCTGGTGGCATGGCCCACGTTGAGAAACTTTTAAAAACAGAGCACACGAAGCGATTCATTAGCGGCTTCATGCGTGCACAGAAAGCAATTGTTGCCTTTTCTGATGGCGTTAAAGTCCTTGTTGAAAGCGGCATGCTACGTGGTTACGAAGTATCTGCACCAGAAAGCTTGCATTCAGACATCACAGGCGAAGGTGCAACTTTCACATCTGAAGCTGTCTGCGTTGACGAACATGTGATTACAACGATGACAAGCGGTGAGAATCATAAAGAAGTCTATGACGCTGCATGTAATGCCGTCATGGAATATTATGCTGGAATGAGCGAAGCCGCTTAATTCACGTTAAATTTAAAATTGTATAAATCCAGAGCATCATTGTTCTGGATTTTTTTCATCCAAAACTTGCTGAACATTGTCGATTAGCGTACATAAATACTCTCAAAGCGGATAAAAGACTTTAGACAAGGATTACATTTCATGCGCGCAGAACATCAAGCAGCCGTCGATGCCATTAATAGTGCATTATCTCTGCTAAGGAGGCATCTTTGACTGGGAAAACGCCCAGCTAAGATTAGAAGAGCTTAACGCCTTGGTCGAAGATCCAGATTTGTGGAATGATTCCGACCATGCACAAGAAATCATGCGCGAGCGCACAAAACTTGATAAGCAAATCGGCAATGTTAAATCTATAGCGCAAGGGCTTGAGGACAATATTGAACTTATTGAACTTGCCGAAAGCGATAATGACGAAGAGATCATCAAGGACGCAGAAAAAGAACTCGGCGCCCTAAAGAAAAAAGCCGAAAAATTACAACTCTCTGCCCTACTTTCCGATGAAGCCGATGATTGCGAAGCTTACCTTGATGTAAACTCTGGCGCTGGCGGCACCGAAGCATGCGATTGGGCGGCGATGCTACTGCGCATGTATTCACGCTGGGCAGATCAGCATGGTTACAAAGTACAGCTACTCAACAAAAGCGATGGTGAGGAAGCTGGTATAAAATCCGCAACCATCAAAATTGAAGGCGAACAAGCCTATGGATGGTTAAAGTCAGAAAATGGCGTGCATCGCCTTGTGCGCATTTCACCGTTTGATTCAAATGCGAAACGCCATACAAGTTTCGCTTCTGTCTCTGTCGCGCCTGTCATTGACGATTCTATTGACGTTGACATCGACGAAAAAGATCTGAAAATGGACACGTATCGTTCAAGCGGCGCAGGCGGTCAGCACGTCAACACAACTGACAGCGCAGTACGCATTACCCACCGCCCCTCGGGCATCGTCGTTGCGTGTCAAAATGAGCGCTCTCAGCACAAAAACCGTGCGCAAGCGATGGGTATGCTGCGCGCACGCCTCTATGAGCGTGAATTACAGCGACGCGCCGATGAAAAAAACGCCGCACATGGCGAAAAAACTGATATTGGCTGGGGACATCAAATCCGCTCTTATGTATTGCAACCGTATCAAATGATTAAAGATTTACGCACAAGCGTGGAAAACACAAACGCAAATGCCGTTTTAGATGGGGATATAGATGGTTTTTTGGAGGCTTCTCTTGCATCTAAAGTTGACTCCGCAAAATAAGATGATTAAAACCTAGAATACATAAGCCAATTTTTATAAAGTATAAACAGCAAGCAGAAGTGAACTAAAAATGAAAACAGCATTAAAAACTTTAACACTTTTATCTGGCATCCTCGCGTTAAGCGTTGCCGCTCCATCAAGCGCGCAAGCAGATATGAGCACAACAACGTCAACGCTCGTGATTAGTAATGAAGTTTACATTCCAAGTGATGATGCTGCCGTTGACGTTTTAACATCTGAAACAGATGTGATGCCGATAACAAATGATACTGCCGTTGACGCTGCTGTACCACAGATTGCGTTAAAAGCAAAAGCAGCTCCACAAGAATTGACACCAATGCCAGCAAGCGAAGCGGATAGCGCAGCAGAAGCTGAGATATTACCTGTTGCGATGCAGGCACATACAGATGTTGTACTTTCTTGGCGCGCACGTGGCGGCGAAAACTTGCAAGACGTGATTTCTCGTTGGGGCGGTCGCGCAGGACAATCATTCACATGGAAAACACAAGACACATCACAGATCCACCGTGCATTCTCATACTTCGGCACGTATTCAGACGCTGTTAAAGAGCTACTTGACCGTGAAACCAAGCCTAAAAATTATGTTGATCATTACACACATAATGCTGGTCATCGCCTCACGGGCTTAAAAAAAAACGACTAGATACTAAGGACGGCGCACCACATGCAACAATAGACAGCGCAGGCGCACACAGCGTCAGCAAGGTTGTTGCTGTGCCGCCGCGTCATGATGCCGAGCCCATACCGATAGCCGCCAGCAGAAACGCTCACGCTCCGCACCAGCAGCGCCACAACACTTCATATAAACGCCCAGAAAAAGAAACGTCCCATTATTACGCGCAGCCACATGAGCTGACCGGCTTTTCACCAAATGGCGATGTCACACCTCAAAATATTTACAATCACGAAGCCTTTCGCCCGCGCCTTTGGCGTGGCTACAAAGGCGCCTCACTTCATGAAGTTGCAAAAGTATGGGCTGACGAGGCCGGCGTTGATTTAATTTGGAACGCGCCAAAGGGCATGCCCCTTAAAGAAACAATTAGCATTCGCGCACCTTTTGCAAATGTTATTGAGCAGCTTTTAGCGCAGTATAACCACAAGCCCTTTAATCTAAACGGCATTATGAGCATGAGTGAAACCCATAGTAAGCCACAGTTAATTGTCATTAGCCGTTAAGCCACCAGTTTTTTGTAAAATAATTTACAGAAAGCTTGCTTTTCACGCCAAAACCTTATACATAATAATAAATTAATTATAAAAAAGTAAAGTTTTCGCATTAATGACGTTCACAATCAGAACAAATGACCATATAATCGAAAAAGAATATTTTGGGGTTTACGCATCATGAATTTAACTAAAAATCTAACATCTGTTTTAATGGCCAGCACTATCCTTATAGGCGGTTCACTTATCAGCGCTAATGACGCACAGGCTAACGCTTGGATGGTGAAAAAAGTCAGCAAAGCGACGCAGCCATATTGCGCAATGATTAAACGTTACAGTAACGAACGTGTTTTATCATTTGCCCAACGTGACAGCGCACAAATTTCTGCAGCAATTGATTTTGGTGATAAATTCCTTGATAAAGGCCGCGCATACAGCATAACACTTTCTGATGGCGATGGTTTTTCACGTCGTTTCGAAGTTAAACCAGCATCAAGCTCGGCTGTTGTTGTAAAACTTAACCGCAAAGACCCCATATTAGAGCGCATCGCTGCTAAAGGTGATTTATCCGTCAATATTGCAGGTGTGCTTTCAACCTTTAACGTATCTGATCTTGATAAAGGCTTAGAACAGCTTGAGACATGTCATAGCGGCGCAACTCCAATGCGTTCGGCTGATGCATCAAGCTCAATGGCTGAACGTATGGCCGATATTGCCCCCGCAGCTGGCGACAGCGTAAACGATGCCGATGCAACAAGCGCCGCGCACAGCTTATACAGCCGCACAGCCAATGCAAAAATCAACGAATTAGAAAACGGCAAAAACAAACTTGAAGCCGCTCTGCAGGAAAACCAAGCAAAGCTTGCGGCGCTCGAAAACAAAGTTCTCTCAACTGAGAACGTTGCAAAAACGCAGCAAAACGGCCTTGTAAATCAAGTCAGCACCATGCAGTCCACCCTTGAAAAGCAAAGCTTAGATATGGCGAAAATGAAGGTGCAGCTGGCAGATAGCAATGAAAAAATTGCTTTCTACCAAGGTATGGAAGGCCAGCGCCATGAGATTGAAAGTAAATTGCAAGCCGCAGAAGCCAACCTCGCCAATGCGATGCAACAAAACAGCGCCCTATCTTCACAAATAGCAACTTTACAGGCCAGCAGCGCACAAGCCAGTGAACAGGCAACTGTTATTGGTCAGCTTAACGCACAAATTACACAGCTACAGCAAGCCAACACAAACCTAACGCAGCAGACGGCAACCTTACAACACAGCAGCGCACAAGCCAGTGATCAAGCCACTGTTATTAGCCAGCTCAACGCACAAATCATGCAGTTGCAGCAAGCGAATACAAACCTAACGCAAGAAATCGCGTCACTGCGCCAAAGCGCAATGAACGTTCAGCAGGTTAATGCGACCGTATCTCAAAAAGATATTGAGATTCAAAACCTTCATTCCGCTTTACAATCAGCGCAAGCAACAATCTCTTCGCTTGAACAAGGCATTGCCAATATGCAGCCCGCCGCAGGCCTAGAAACACCTGACGCCGAAATCATGGCGCTTGAAGCGCAGCTTACAGCTGTTGAGATGGAAAAGAAAAACTTACAGGCTGATATTTCAACAATGCAACGCCAGATAAAAACAGATAACTCTGAGATTATCGTTGCGCGCTTAGAAAAGTCACTTGATGAGGCGAACAAAGCGCTTGATCGTGCAGGCAAAGAAAATGCGTCGCTGTATCAAAAATTCATCCAGACCGAAAAACAGCTCTCAGAAGCCAAACTGACACCGAATGACAGTAAAAACTGGGACGTTCAAAAAGCCACAAGTCGTTACAACGAAGCGCAGCGTGAAATCCGCCGCCTTGCGATGCATTTAGAAAGTAGCAAACAGCAATGTTCTGTTGAAAAAGAGAATATTGAAAAGCTATTATTCGATCCAAAAATCACATCACAGCAGCAGCAAGACAAACTCGCCGCATTAGAAGCAAAACTACACGACGCATCTAAAGTGCAGCAGAATTGTGATGCAAAAATGGCTGAGCTTAATCAGAAATCTGTTATCACACGGGAAAAGCTAGACCACGTGACGATGACCATGGCCGCACAAGCACATGAGCTTGAAGCCGCACAGCGCGTCGCAGAAATTGCACCTGCTGCAGGGATGACAAGCACACCGGCGGCTGTTAAAATGGCCACCGCGCCAAAAGACGTACAAAAAGAAGACCGCAGCATCGCACTCGTCAATGTACTTAACGGTGCAAATATGGACTTGAGCAATGAGATTACAAAATATACAACGAGCATTCAGCTTCACGGTGCAAGTTTTGACCAAGGCTACAGCTGGACATCAGGTGCCGTGACCGGCAGTTACGAACGCTTCTCTGTAAAATCAGGGGCTTTGGACACATGGACATCCGCATATAACAATGCTTTATCAGCACAGTGTTCTGGTGACTTTGCAGTGATGCCGTCAAAGAAATCTAGCGCGCAGCTCTCTGCCAATGACGTTGCCTGCGTAAATGGTGATGTCGGCACAACGTCTTCTCTCGTCTTTACACAAAACGGCGATTACTTGGATGTCTACAAATTATCTGGCAACATTCAAGATATGACGAAACTGATGGATTCACGTGATAAAATTAGCGCTAGCGTTAAGAAATCACTTTAAAGATTTTCTAGAAATCAAATAAAAAAAACCGGCTGTGTGCCGGTTTTTTTTATGCTTTTTTCTTAAAGGTAAGGATTGTTAAAAATTAAAACTCACGGTGCCTCCACCAAAGGAATAGCTCTGATCGCCCGCGCTATAACCTACTGATTTTACTCGAGGCTTTATTGGAGCCTCACCATTTTTCAAGTTAATTTCAAGAAGCGCACCTTCTGCACTAACGGCGATTTCAGGCATAGCATCATAATGTACGCCATAAAATTCCTTAGCTACGCTCGGCACTATAGGGCGCGTTGAAACCTCTCCCGTTTCCCAGTCTTCAGACACCGCAATACACATCGCTATACCTTCCGCGCATTCAGGAACAGTATTCGTGCCTTTAACAAAAACATTAACAGCCACACCAAAGACAGCTTCCTGTTCTGCTTTACGGGCGCCATACGCGCAGCCACCTGTTTTTACGGGATCAACCATTAAGGGATCACTGTTTTGTGTCTTCCAATTCAGCGCAACAAGTTTTTCAGACTGCCCTGCAAATGGTGCCGGACCATAAGCTTCCGCCACGAGCCCCTTGGTTTCCCCTTGGCCCAATGCGTGAACAAATTCTTTGGTTAAGCCTTTTTCCGCTAAATCAAACATCTCAACAAGGCGTGCAGCATTGGCCATTTGCTCAGCAAGGCTTTCGCCTTGCAGCATCACCATCACAGCCTTACTGTCACCATCTGCTGGAATAATCTCTGTGTTTTCTTTGGCGTGATCCCCAGGGTTTAGGAATTTTAGCTCTTCCCCCGAATTGTTATCAAGAATCAAACGGATATCAGGGCGGCGCAGAGTTGTTGGCAGATCTTTACCTTCTGCAGCCAAGAGTTGTTTAACTTGCTTATAGATACCATCAGCGCTTAAAACACGCTGCGACCAAGTTTGTGCATCATTAAAAGGCTGCTTTATTGTGACGTGCATTTCCGTTACTCCATATAATATAAAGCAAGTATGCACAACGGATGTGTGTTATGTTAAATAATGAGCGCAGGTACAGTATTGGAGGCCCTCAAGCCGATACACTACTGTTTTTTATTTACAGCAGGCGCGCGGTAGCTTTCAAGAAAATCGCTAAATATATCAACTTCAGATACGATTCTGCTAATCGTGTCGCGATCCGCTAAAATAGCGTTTTGGCGCGGGCGAGTGACGACTTCAAACAAGTCACCCTTAGACGTCTTTTGCATTTGCTCTGCATACTGGCCACGCACATTAGTGATGACGTGACGGTTTCCTGAAAGGCTGAGCGCGACAGACCAGTTTAAAATCATGTTCGCCTGCGCCTCCTCTATCGGCTGCTTGGGCTTTATATCAAAGCGCGTGACAAGCTCTTCCAGTGCCTCTGCCGCATCATTCCAATGTCCGCCGGTCCAAGCAACGTCAGCCTTAAGGCGAACGACATCATCATCCTGCTTCATGTTATTGAGTAGAACTAACGCATCACGCGAACGCCCGTCACGCGAAAGGCCACGTGCGCGCAATAAATTTACATCACGGCGATATGGCACTGAAGCTAAAATCGGCATCTTGTTAATCGCGCGCTCCGCCAAATTCAACGTCTTAAGGCCGTCCTTATTCGCATTATTAATAAGCTGTATACCCGCTAAGCGTAAGGCTAGCTCCACTTGTTCTTTGCCCGAAGAGCGGTTCTCGACCTGGTCCGTTAGAATTTTAATCGCGCGGCCAAGTAAATCCACCTCAACCAAACGCTCTGCCAAATGCTGCATTAGCATATCTGCCTCATCACCAGATGGCGTCAGCTCTGAGAACTCTTCATAAATCATTGCAAGCTGCAAGGGCGTGAGGGTATTCGCGTTATCGCCTAAGAATAGATCTTTATATTGCGCGCGCATATAAGCCGCCATTTGGCGCCCCATGCCTGTGCCGCCACTAAGCGCCACTGCTTTCCTTAAAACAGATAGCCCCTTTATATAAAGCTGATTTTCAATATACAAACGGCCAAGCTTAAAGTTTACGGTGGTTTCAAGGTCATCACCGCGCCATGAGAAACGAAGCCTTTCAAGGTCGTCAATCGCCTTATCAACGGTAATTTCCTTCAGGCTATATCTTAAATCTGTAACAGCGAGCCGCGCACGGGTGCGGTAAAAATCATCAGGGTGCTTAAGCAGCTTATTCCATTCCGTTAATGCGCCTTGATTGTTTTTTCTTTGGCGCATCAATTCGCCCTTTAAATAAAGCATCGCGCCTTCATAATGTGCACTAAAATCATCAGATTCTGCTTCAATTACTTTCAGCGTCTCTTCGGCGCGTTCAACGTCACCCTTACGTAAATAAACCTCCGCAAGCACAACAGCTAATGGTAAGCGCAGCTCCTTGGGGTAGCTTCTTAAAAATCGTGTGTTTTCGGGAAGAACATCACCTGCCTGTGACCAATCATCAAGTTCGGCCAAAGCATAAGCACGCCAATACCTAATTTCTTCAAATGTATCAAGCTGGGGCACCATAAGAACTCTAAACGCAACATCATATTGATTGTTAAGTGCATAGGCAGCGCCTAAAAGCGCCAAATATTCTGAGCTTTGGCGGAAAGGCTTGTATTCTTCACCCGCAAGCTTTAAATACCCGACTGCTTCTGCGCCGCGCGCATTGGAAATTTCAAGCTTCGCTAATGAGACAAGGTTTTCCGCCCGGCCTTCTGGGGTGCGTTCGCTAATACCCTGCATCATAACTTCTTGATTTTTGCGCAAGGCAGCCTTGCCACCAAGACGCCATTGATCAAACTTAAAAATACGGCCGAGGACGCTTGCATTATCATCAGCATTAGGGTCATCAGCATTCACGCCATCATCTTGCGCGAGTTCATAAACGCGAATATCGCTGGGGTCCATAAGAGCCAGTTTATTTGTACGGCTGATCGTAATGGTCTTTTCATCATAAGACATTTTCAAATCATCAACTTTCGGCACAACGGCCATGCCGACTATCGAATCAAGCATATCAAAATCAACATATGATTTTGCCGCTCCAGCATATATATCTGCCTGCCCCGCCAACGACGCAAGAATTTCATCACCCAAGAATGGGTCTTCAAAAGTAACTACGCGTTTTGTCCACGGCACTTGCCAGACTAAGGACTCTCCACCACGCAGTACAGCTTCATCAACATTACGTGTTGGCCATTTACGTTTGGTTTTAGGGCGCGTTTCACTAATAATCACCGTCCAATTGAGGCCGCCGCCTTCTGCCTGTGCAAAAAATTGTTTATCTTTAGGCAGGTCCATATAAAATGCCGTGCCTTCGGGTACATCAATACGTTTAAAATCACCGAATAATTCTGCGTTCGCGCCCCTTAAAATAGGCGTAACGTAATAATCCGGCAGACTAAGCACCAACCATAAGCGCCCTGACCGTATAAACGCGCCCATATCCATAGATGACGTGCTAGATATAATGACTTTATGCGGCGCAGCTGCAGCATCTTTTTGGGCCAAGCGTTCAAAGTAAGGCGGCTGTGAACCCTTTTGTTTTGTTACACCATCTACAGACGAGGTGTCTTTGCTTGCAGCTGCTGGCGCTGTATTCACGGCGGCGTCCATCGCAGGCGGTTCATCGTTCACTCGCGTAATCGTTTTCACGCCCTGCGTCTGCCCAGTATCAACACTGAACTCTATATTACTATCCGCGGCTTTCTTTCGCGCCTGTTCAAACTTATCGGGTATTTCATTTGGTTTTGGCTGCGGGCGAGCGGCGGCCTTTACGGCAGGTGACTTTACGGGTGCAGCTGCTGGCGCGGCGTCGCTCACGGTTTTGCTTATCTTGTTCTTAACGCCTTCAGCTTTGATATCAAGCACGACACGGTTCAGGATATTAAATATACGTAAATCCGCGCCACGTGGATGGCTTATGCTCACGCGCATCGGGCTCCTTGCCGACACAGAGAAAGATGAAACATGCTGACTATCTGCAAGGTCAAGCGCCGATTGGTTTAAAGCGCCAGCGTTACGGCTAAACAAAATATCAGTGGTTTGAGGGGACGTTTCAATAAGCTCTGAGCGCACGCCAGCGACGGACCAATCAAAAACGATGCGTGTATAATCCTCATGAAGGCCTGAGCGAATATTTAAGTTCTGTGCCGCAGAAGGTTGCGACAACACCGCAAAGAAAGCTGTCAAGAAAACTGCGCGCGCCAATAAGGCTATACGCCCTATTTTCGTCATGTTGTTTTGCTTTAATTTCAACGCAATATTCATCTCGTTCCTTAAGTGAAGCGCCCCTTCATCTGCTTTATATTCACATCTTTAGATGCCTTAATGCAAACACAGCAACGGCGCACGTAACATTCTGTAATTTTTGCATTTAGCCCCTATATGAACAAGTGCTGAACCCTATGAATGTCACATAATCAACATATTAAATGCTCCAAAGCGAGCACACTATATTCTCGGGCTTTGTGCCACGCAAGTTAGTCGGCCTGCTCTGGGCGTAAGATGACATCAACGCGGCGCGCATAACTCATGCGCAGCGCCTCAGGTATTGCCTCTGGGAGTTCCTTATAACGTGCCTGAGAGATTCCACGCACAATCATATTTTGGTCCACACCGTATTTCGACAGCAGTAAAGCAACCTCATGGGCGCGGCGTAACGAGATATCCCAATTAACCCAATAATCATCCGCCGAGTCCACACCACTGGGATCCGCATGACCGATAATAACAATTTGATTATCGATATTCGTTAACACGCCTGCCAAATCACGGAGCACCTCTTCGCCAAGCTTAGATAAATCCGTACGACCAGAAGCGAAGTTAACTTCATTCGGCAATAACAGCACTAAACGGTCCGCGTTTCTTAATATAGTAATATTTTTTAGCCGCGGGTTATCAATACTGGCTTGCTCGATCAACGATGATAAGTAACCTAGATTTAATCCCGCCTGTTGCGGCTTAGTATTCAAAGAGTTTGCTTGCATCTCACCTGCAAAATTCCGGTGCCCCAAAAACCTATTCGCATCCAATGTACGCTCCGCCACGTCGTTAAATATGCCTTCATCTGGCACCGACATTGAAAAAAGCAAAACGAAGAACGTCAACATTAATGCCACGATATCTGTGAATGTTAGAAGCCAAGCCTCTGAACTCTGCGCAGGTTTTTTTGACGCCGCCTTAAGGGCAAAAAGGCCTAAGTCCTTAATGTCTCCGTCGTGTAAGTCTTTATACGCCGTGTCCTCTGTCTTCGCGCCCCTCTGCGGCTCATTTATAAATTCAATATCTGAGGCTTTAATCTCAACCATTATTCGCCCCCCCCTGTGATCGCAGTAAAATCATACGCTTCATAAGGTGAAAAAGTAATATTCGTTTTGCCGCGCATACCTTTTCGGTAGGCAAAAGAATATAAGTGCAAAGGCAAACCGTTTTTCTGAAGGATCGCGGCGATCTCTGATGTTTCTTTCATCGCTTGCGCGGTTAAATTTTTCTTGCCTCTTCGTATATCAGACGGGCTAGAAGGCAAGCTGACTGTAAAATCCATGCGCAATGGATGTTTTGATTTTTGTGCAGCAACGACCGCGACGAAAATATCTCGGTACGCCACAAATTCATCCTTATCATATTCACTAATCACAGACAGCGCACCAATAGCATTAAACAATTCACGCGTCGGCACACGCACATGTAAAATCCCATCACGCTCACGCGCCACTTCTGTGCCGGGGATACGCGCATTAAACATGCCTGATATACGCTCCAAAGAGCTGCCATCCTGGCTACCTTGCGCCGGAGCGATAACCTGTGTCTGACCGATATCTTGGCGATAAACGCGCGGCGCAAAAGTACGTTCGAGCGATGCTAATACTGGCGCAGCGGTTTTTGCATCAAATGTTGAGAGGGAGTTTAATACAATAAAGAATGCTAAAAGCATGATAAATAGCCCAAGCGCTAAAACTTGAGAGCTTTCACCGTTTTCGTCTTTGATATATTGTGTCCAGAGCCTATCCATAAATATAGTTTACATGCATAGCGTAAGTTTATCTAGTCAAACTCTGCAAGAAGCTTAGCAATATCCTCCTGATAAATGGCTCTATCTGCGGTTTGCGACATATTCATTAATGCATGGCCTATGAGCACTTGGCGCGCTTAACACTTCTTCATCGCAACGCGTAACGCTTAAAGCTCATCCACCACACTCGCGATTTTTTGCCTTAATGTTTCCGCGTTAAAAGGCTTCACTATATAATTACTGACGCCGGCCTCTTTGGCTGCGATTACATTTTCCGTCTTACTTTCAGCCGTAATCATAATGAACGGCACATCTTGATTCTTTGTGCCCGCTCTAATTGATTTCAAAAGATCTAGCCCTGACATCGGCTCCATATTCCAATCAGATATCACAAGGCCATAGGACTTGTCTTCAAAAGACTGCAGAGCCTGCGCGCCATTTAAGGCCTCATCAACATTATTGAACTCCAGCTGCTTCAGAAGGCTTTTAATAATATGCAGCATCGTATTGTAATCATCCACGACTAAGACATTCATGTCTTTATCTATTGCCATTTGGCAGACTCCTCATTTTGTGAAATCACATTATGGGTAACAAAATTGAAATGAAAATAAATAACTCAAACTGTAATTATAATGCCCTTACAGGCCTACGCAAGAAATACTCATATATAAAGACGTGATTAAGGATAATATTTTTTATTGAACAGGTAAAGATGGAAGCTTCTTTTGTTCTGCTAACAGAACCGTGACTTGACGTGCACGCTCTGTGTCCATAGCGGCGATAACCGGCGCTATTTTTCGCTCTGACATCGACGACATAACTTCGAGAAGAACATCAATTGAAAGCGTGTTAAAAATACGCGCGGCATCTTTTGCCTTCATACCCTCGTATGTTTTAACCAAAGATCTTGTTCGCGCCTGCTCTTCTTCTGATTGCTGTTCAAGCAAGGCTCCAATTTCAGACCTTAACTGTGTCAGTTCATCATATTTACGCTCAAGTTCTTGCTCTGCAGCGCGTAGAAGCGCTTCTCTTTGATGTAAAATACGCTGGCGTTTGTCCAAATTTTCACGACGTGTGATGAGCTCTTTAAACATTTCAATGCGTAGCTGCGGCAGCTCCAGATCAGTATCATCCGCATCGGTCCATCGGGAAATATCTTCGTCTGTATCCTGCATCGGTACGTCTTGCTTGGCTTCTGGCGCGCTCGTTTCTGGCGGCGCCTCTGCATACATGTCTTCATTTTCAGACGGCGCAGTATTTGACTCCGCAAAAGCAACGCCTTTCGGGGATGTCGCACCATCCGTATTATAATGAAGAATCGCATTGACCATGTCACTTACACGCACCACCATTGTTACGCTGGCGACGATGATAAGCACGGATAGCAATGTAAGTTTACGTTTTTTCATATTTTAAATTCTAACTTTTTCTTTTTAACGCCGTATATAATTCGCGTTCGGCTTGCGAGTGAAAATTACCAACATCATCGTCGTCATCATCCACCAAAAAATTTGCGTCGCCGCTATCGTCTTCGACCTCGCGGTCCCTGATAGAGAAGCCAGACAGAGGCTCTTTTGCCGCCGCTTGTGGCTGAGAGCCGCCTCTTTGCTCTACAGTCTTTTGCGACATTGCTGCGTTTTCTGCTGTATGATCAACACTTAAAGCACTGCCGCGCCCAGAAGACGCCGCGCGCTCCAAGCGATTCGCAAGGTTATTACTGGCCTCATTAACCATTTGTAATTCGTCTGCCAAAAACTGGCCATCACGAATTAATTTGTTCAAAACCTGACCGTTAGTATCAGCGGCACCTTGCATTTGTTCAATCGCATCGTGTGCCGTGTTAATCTGTCCGGTTAGCTGCATCAGCAGCCCTTCAAACTCGCCCTTACTTTGACGGAAAATTTTAAGTTGTCGCGCAAGCGAGTAAGCGTAATAAATCGTGCCCGCCAACAAAATGACGATTACGATATCCATAACAATGCTCAACAATGCTATATTCACGATTTTTCGCCCTTCTCTTGCTCGAGGTACTTTTCAATGCGCACGGCAAGTCGCTCCTGTTTTTGCCCCACGGGGCCACGGAACATAGGGAAGTCGCCACAACGTAGCTCGACTTCCTCATCGGGTTTTGCGTTCAGCATAATCCTCGTGCCGACCTTCCATTCAAGCATTTCACCTAACGGCATACTAATTTCATCTAAAATCGCTTGCAGCTGCACTTCTGTTTTATAAAGCTCTGCGGTTAAGTGAGTTTCCCAAATGGAGTCACGTCCAAATTTCTCCCCCATAAACATCTGCAAAAGCAGCTCGCGAATAGGTTCCAGCGTTGAATAAGGTAGCAATATCTCAACGCGGCCACCGCGCTCGCCCATATCAACGCGCAAACGCGCCAATACGCAAGCATTACCGCCCTGTGTAATTGTCGCAAAACGTGGGTTTGTTTCCGTTCTATCCGCAGCAAAACTTACCGGAGATAGCGGATCAAAGGCAGAGGATAAGTCAGATAACATCACCTGTATCATGCGCTCAACAAGCTTGGTTTCAATTGTTGTATAGGGGCGCCCCTCGATACGAATAGCTGAGCTGCCTTTACGGCCGCCAAGCAAAACATCAACCGTCGAGTATATTAGCGCCGAATCAACAACCATCAAGCCATTGTTGTCCCATTCTTCTGCCTTGAATACTGAAAGCAGCGCAGGCAGTGGTATAGAGTTCATGTAATCACCGAAGCGCACTGTCGACACTTGGTCAAGCGACACTTCAACATTATCTGATGTAAGGTTACGCAGTGACGTCGACATCAAACGCACAAGGCGGTCAAAAACAATATCCAGCATGGGTAAACGTTCATAGTTCACCAAGGCAGAGTTCACCAAAGCCATGACGCCAGATTGTTCGTCAACGCCATCTAAATCATCATCAAAACCAAGCAGAGAGTCAATCTCATCCTGATTAAGAATACGCGCACTGGAGTCCCCGCCATCATCTTCATCAAATAGGGCATCAAGGTCGTCTTCAGACATACCGTCTTCATCAGCGATAGCATCAGAATCATCAGCGGCCACAGAATCCCGTTCGGGCGTCGCGGTGGTTGCTTCTTCACTCATTTCCTTGAGCTCTTCGCTCTCTGTATCACTCATACTTTTTAACCAATTTGTAAAATCACACTTAAATGAATCTCACTTTATTCAAACTTATATCTGCAGCGCCTTAAAATACGCCTCGTGCTTTTATTTTAACACATATCCCTGAATAAGATGCAAATACCGTACCAGTACGCCGTTCACTTGCCCTCAAGCGCTACTGCACAATCATGTCTTGTAACAAAATATTTTTAACCTCAACGGGGTAAGCTGCAGCATTAACGCGCCCCAATAATTCAAGCTTTAAACGATAGAGTCCTTTTGTTCCGCGTAAATCTTGCACGCGTAATTCACGTAAAAACGTTTGGAACTGGTCAACAACCCGCGGCATAACATCTTGCACCGCGCTTTTATCTGCATTGCTTTCTAGCTCTAGCTGCACAGATAAACTTAAATAACGCGGCTGATCATCATCTGAACTTAACGAGACTATCATTTTTGGTATTTCTAGGAATACTACGCCGCCTGTTGTTGACGATCCGCCATGCCCATCATCGCTACTGCCGTGACCATCATCAGATTTGGCCTTGTGCCCATCATCTGCACTGCTGCCATGTCCGTCATCAGTGCTGCCATGACCTTCATCGCCTTGCTCTGCGCCATGCTCTTCCGTCGCCGCGCCTTTACCAAGCACGCCATCAAGCATACCTGTAAAAAATGCCGCCGCGCCGCCGCCGAGCAATAGGATCACAGGCACGAGTATAATTAGCAGCTTCTTTTTGCCTGCCCCGAGGCTCTCTTCACCACTGCCCTCTTCGCCACCGTCTTCACCGTCAGCTAGCTCATCAACATCTGCAGATAGGTCTTCCGACATCGTGTATCCTATTTATATAATTAACATTTAAACTCATGGCACGTCTAATATGAATACTATCCATACCAGCTTTTATTCTAAGCTATAATAACATATTTGAAAGCGTTCGCCTATATATTGCCCACAGGGAAATCATCGCCGCCCGCGCAGACATTGCGCTGTTCACGGAAAATTTTGCCCCCTAGTGAGAAAGTTTTACTCCTGATCCCCTTTATACGCAGATGCGCAATGCCTCCCACGACAACAAAATCTATGTATTTCAATCACATAGAGTTTGGCACGATTTTCGCATCACTCTAAGCGTCGAATAGCGGCTTTTGCCTCAACTAACGAATAGGGTTTTAAAATGGATAACAGTATTTATGTAGCGATATCAAAACAAACAGCCTTACAAGGCCAGATGAATCTTGTCGCCAACAACATTGCCAATATGAACACCGCAGGGTACCGATCTCAGCACGCCCTATTCGAAGAGTACATGCAGGAGCAAGATTCCATTGCTGAGCTAAACGATCCGATTTCAATGGTGCAAAATTACGGCCAATATGACGACATGAGCGCCGGCCCAGTTAAAACAACAGGCAATACGCTTGATATCGCCCTACAAGGCCCAGGCTTTCTTGGCGTCGTTACACCGGGTGGCATTGAATATACACGCGGCGGCAACTTATCCATGAATACAAACGGCGAACTTGTAACAGCGACAGGCTTCCCCGTTGCTGATGCTGGCGGCGCACCAATCATCATCCCTGACGGCGAGCGCGGCATTGTCTTTAGTAAAGACGGTACAATTTCATCTGAAAATGGCGCATTAGGCGACCTTATGATTGCTGAATTTGAAAACTACCAAGACTTAACGCCGCAAGGTAACGGCCTTTATAAGACCGAAGGCGCACCGCTTCCCGCACAGAATACATCCGTTATGCAGGGCGCCGTTGAGGGTTCAAACGTTAACCCTATTTTGGAAATGACACGCATGATCGAAATTTCAAGAAACTACCAAAGCACACACAAGTTCATGCAAGGCGAACATGACCTTCAGCTCGACAGCATTAAAAAGCTTGCTCGCGTTTCATAAACGCAGAGCACAAAGCCAAACCATAGAACATAGATAAAAACACAAGAATAAACGGAGCAATATAATGACATTATCACTTAACATCGGCGCCTCAGGCATGCTTGCTCAGCAAATGAATGTTGATGCAATCTCAAACAACATCGCGAACATGAACACGACTGGCTTTAAACGTCAGCGCGTTGAGTTCGCAGATTTAATGTACCAATCAAAGCAGCGTCCGGGCCAAGTTTCAGCCCAGTCAGGCAACACAACGCCAGCTGGCCTACAATTTGGCCTCGGTGTTCGCGCCGCAGCCACTTACCGTATCCACGAACAAGGTGCGATTGCGACAACAAATAACGTGCTTGATCTTGCTATCTCAGGCGAAGGCTTCTTCGAAGTTGAACTGCCTAGCGGCGATAGCGGCTATACCCGCGCCGGTAGTTTTCAGCTTAATGAAAATGGCGAACTTGTAACCATTCAAGGCCACCCGATACAACCAAGCATCACCATTCCAGATGACGCAATCAGCATTGACATTGCACAAGGCGGCGAAGTATTTGTACAGCAGCCAAACAACCCCGCCCTGACAAGCGTTGGCCAGTTAACCTTAGTTGATTTCCCCAACCCAGGCGGCCTAGAGGCAACTGGCGATAATCTATTCTTAGAAACCGCCGCTTCAGGCTCACCAATTACGGGCGACCCACAAACAGAACAATTTGGAGGCATTTTACAAGGCTTCCTCGAAAGCTCTAACGTTGATTCAGTATCAGAAATCACCAGCCTGATTACTGCGCAGCGTGCGTATGAAATGAACTCAAAAGTCATCACAACATCAGATGAAATGATGAGCACAACAGCCCAGCTTAGATAAATAAAATAAAAAAAGACGGTCGAAAATTAGGGCATTATTAAGGAGAAACACCATGAGTATTTATACAAATGACAGCACAGCACAGAAAAGCGTAAAGCTGGTAGCCACCAAAAGGGTTATCACACACACCGTTATGGCTGCAGTGCTAGGCATGTTTCTTTTTATCGCCACCCCGACCAGCAAGGCGCACGCAATAGCGCTTAAATCACAGGCCATTATTACTGGCAACATGATTACTCTTGGCGACTTATTTGACGATCTAAAGCAAGACAACGAACGTATCCTCGGTCCTGCGCCGCAGCCCGGTCAAAACATGGTTTTAAATGCCCGTACATTACTGCGCGTTGCACATGCTTTCGACTTAACATGGCGTCCAAAAACATCGTATGAGCAAATCACCCTGCGCAGAGATGCGACCATTATAGGCTCAAGCGCGATTGAAAAAAGTGTTAAAGAGCAGCTTCAGAAAGAAGGCCTAAGCAGCGGTTTTAAAGTTAACTTTTACCAAGCTTACCCAAAAATCATTCTACCTGGTAATGTTGCTGCCAATGTTGACGTAAAGTCCATAAGCTTTGATCGCAGCAAGAATCGCTTTAGCGTTCTGCTTGCCGCCCCAAGCGTTGATAACCCTATCCAAACACTGGAGCTTTCTGGTGAAGTTGTTAAAACCGTCACTATTCCCGTTGCTAAAGACATGGTGCAAAACGGTGATTTAATTGACAAAACTATGGTTAACTGGGTTGAGATAGAAGAGCGTCAATTGCAAAGCGACACAATCATTAACTTTGAAGATTTACACAATATGACGCCGCGCCGCGTCCTACTTAGCGGTAAACCAATATCGAGCAAAGACATCATCGCCCCACGCCTTGTTGAACGCGGCAATGAAGTCACCATGGTATACAAACATGCCGGCATGGACTTAACAGCAAGAGGCAAAGCCCTTCAAGGCGGCAGTAAAGGCGACACTATTCGCGTGGTCAACCTTGCGAGTTCACGCCCCATCGAAGCACAAGTAACAGCAGACAGAATTGTTACAGTTTATAATTAAAAGCTCTTATTAACATCATAATAAAAAAGGAAAAATGGGTCATGCAAAACAATATTATAAAAACACTATGTATCGGATTAGCCTTAACATCACTCAGCGCATGTAGCGCGGTTGATCGCCTCGCAAGCATCGGTGAGCCGCCGACGCTCGCAGGCATAGAAAACCCGACAACAGCACGCGGTTACAAACCTGTTAGCCTACCGATGCCAACGCCAGAACCTGAAATTCGCCAAGCGAACTCCCTTTGGTCAAGCAACAAAAGCGGCTTCTTTAAAGATCAGCGCGCGACAAATGTTGGCGATATCCTCACCGTCATGATCGAGATTGACGACAAGGCAGAGGTCGACAACACATCATCCAGATCACGCTCCGCAGGTGAAGGCGCTGGCCTTAACAGTTTACTAGGATACGAGACAAGCCTAGATCGCATCTTGCCGCAAGACATAAACAATTCAAGCCTGGCTGACTTTGAATCAACCTCAAACTCTTCAGGCACAGGCAGCATTGACCGCGAAGAAGAGATCACGGTAAAACTTGCCGCCCTTGTTACCCAAGAACTTCCAAATGGTAATTTGGTTATTCAGGGCCGCCAAGAGGTCCGCGTAAACTTTGAAAAACGCGTCTTAGAATTAGCGGGTGTTATTCGTAAAGAAGACATCAGCATCAACAACACAATTTCGTATGAAAAAATTGCTGAAGCGCGCATCTCATATGGCGGTAAAGGCCAAATCACAGATGTACAGCAGCCACGCTACGGCCAGCAAGTATTCGACGTATTATTCCCCTTCTAGATTTAGAGCAATCTAGTTTCGACCCACAACTCCGCCTTCATCTGTAATGGATGAAGGCGTTTTTTTATTTCTAAATTCCAAAGGAAGAGCCATAAAGCAGGGAACAATCCCCCTCCCTACGCAGGGACAGTTTGAGCCATTGCACTATCATGCACACTATCAGGGTCACCGCCTAAACGTTTATCTTTATTCAAAGCGTCTATACGCGTCATATCATCAACACTGAGGCTGAAGCCATCTAAATCAAGATTACTTGCGATGTTCTTCAACGTCTCTGATTTTGGAATAACAATGCGCCCTGATTGTAAGTCCCATTTCAAAATCACCTGCGCAGCAGAAACATTATACTTCTCTGCTATTTCAGCAATAGTTACATCCATTATTGGTTTTTCATCTTTGGGCGTGTCATTCCATTCCCCTGTACCAAGCGGCGACCAACAGGACACGGCAATATCATGCGCCACGCAAAAATCGGCGAGTTCCTTTTGCGTGAAATATGGGTGCAGTTCTAATTGGTTATAAGTGGGCTTGTGGCGCGCATAACTGAGCAAATTCGTAATATCTGACGCTCTAAAATTTGACAGGCCCAATGCCTTGACACGGCCCTCATCTAAGAGCCCCTCCATCTCCACCCATGTTTCTTTGGTTTTTTCAGGATAAGGCCAATGAATCAAATAAAGGTCTACATATTCCATTTGTAGGCGCGCTAAAGAGCGCTCCAGCGCTTTACGCACGTTGCCAGCGCCTTGTTCTGTATGCCACATTTTTGTTGTCACAAAAAACTCTTCGCGCGCAATGCCAGATTCCTTTATTGCGCGACCAACGCTACGTTCATTGCCATACAGAGACGCCGTGTCAATGTGACGAAAACCCAGCTCTATCGCTTTTAAGATGGTATCTTTTACATGATCGTCATCAGCCTGCCAGCCGCCAATAGCTGCTGTGCCGTAACCAAGCTGTGGCATTTCAATGCCGTTATTTAATGTGATCGTTTGCATTATATAGCCCTTTATAATTAGTTTGCACCTAGATAACTATGCCGAAGCTACAGCGTATCAATAGCCGCAACCGCCAAAGCATCAGCGCGGTCATTATCGGGATGGCCCGAATGCCCCTTTACCCAGTGGAAAGCGACATTATGTTTGGACACCGCCTCATCTAAAAGCAGCCATAAATCTTTGTTCTTTACTGGTTTACGGTTGGCCGTTTTCCAGTTTTTGGCTTTCCAACCATCCATCCATTTCATAATGCCATCGCGCACATAAGTGCTGTCTGTATACAAATCAACATCGCAGCGACGTTTTAGACTTTCAAGAGACATAATCGCCGCCATTAATTCCATGCGATTATTGGTTGTATCTGCCTCTGCGCCGGATATGTCTTTATCTGTTCCGCCATAACGCAGCACTGCGCCCCATCCGCCAGGACCAGGGTTGCCACTGCAGGCACCATCTGTATAAATCACTACGCGCATTTAGGCTTGTTCCTTCCAATATGAAATACGTTTTAAAAACGCTTTTGGGTCATGCGGCACAACGACATCATCACCGGGGTGGTTTAGATAATCATAAAGCCGTGTCATCTGTATGCGCAAAGCACTTGCACGCAGCATCATATTAAACACTGCTTGCTCATCCGTGCTGAGGGGGCGCTGCGCCTTATAGCCATCCATCATCGCGTCATAACGCGCTTTAACGAAAACCGCCCGCTCATCAAAGCACCACGCATTCACAGTTAAGGCGAGATCGTAAATATAATATTCGTCACAGGCATAATAAAAATCAATAATACCACTGAGTTTGCCATCTTTAAAAAAGACATTATCTGCGAACATATCGCAATGCACAGCACCCGTAGGCATATTACGAGACGCTAAATCAGGCCAAAGAGCCATGAGGCGTTCAAATTCACCGTCTACAAGCCTTTTTTGGTTTGGCACAACACTGTCAGCCTGCGCCGCTGTTTGCATCCATAAATTATGCCAGGCGCTTAGCCCCATTTTATTTTCGCGCTTTTCATCAAAGCCGCCGCCCATAATATGCATTTTCGCGAGCATTTCACCAACTGCATGGCATTGCTCAGGCTGCACGGCACTTAACGCAGTATCTGCGCCTTCTAAAAACGCGCTTATCGCGGCTGTTTTGCCTTTAATTAAGCCATAAAGTGCGCCATCGTTTTGTGCCAAAACTTCACATGTCGGTACGCCCTTGGCACGTAAATACTGAATATAACCGAGGAAAAATGGCAAATCCGCTTCAATGACTTTGCCCTCATGCACGGTGAGTACATAACGCCCTTGAGACGTAAAAATATGATAATTGGTATTTTCGACGCCAGAGACAATGCCCTCAAAACGCTCTAGCGTGCCAAGGTCATAATCCTTTAGGAACATCTCAATATCATGCGAATCTAATGTGGTGAAAACAGCCATGGCGACAGCTTGGCACAAGGTGGAAAGTTACGTCAAGCTACGCTTTGTTCGTTATCCCGCAAAATACGCGGCACGTTAAAGACAACGTTCTCTTCACGCAAGACAACCTCCTCGACGCGTACATCGCGGCGCTTGGAAATTGCATCAACAACTTCTTTCACCAAAATTTCTGGCGCCGACGCGCCTGCCGTAATGCCGAGCGTCTTTACGCCCTCAAGCCAAGCAAAGTCAATATCCTCAGCACGCTGAATTAGCAATGATTTCTCTGCGCCATAAACTTTCGCAACTTCCGCCAAACGGTTTGAGTTTGATGAGTTTGGCGCGCCGATCACTAACACTGCGTCTGACTTTGCCGCAATGTCCTTGACCGCTTCTTGACGGTTGGTGGTGGCGTAGCAAATATCTTGCTTAAACGGCCCCTCAATTTGCGGAAACTTTTCAAGTAAAGCCGCAACAACATCTGCCGTATCATCAATCGACAAGGTCGTTTGCGTGCAGTATGCCAGTGCATCTGGTTGATCCACTTTGAGCGCCGCAACGTCAGCTGCGGTTTCGACAAGCCTCACCGCACCTACAGGCAGCTGCCCCATGGTGCCGATCACTTCAGGGTGGCCGACATGGCCGATCAAGATGACTTCACGCCCTGCTTTGTGATGTTTTTCTGCTTCTTTATGCACTTTGCTGACCAATGGGCACGTTGCATCAATATAAAACATGTTCCGGCCCTTAGCTTCTGCAGGCACTTGTTTTGGCACACCGTGAGCGGAGAATATAACCGGCTGGCCATCATCAGGAATCTCGTCAAGTTCATCGACAAAAATAGCACCTTGCGCCTTTAGGGATTCGACAACGTATTTATTATGCACAATTTCATGGCGCACATAGACAGGCGCGCCATATTTTTTGATTGATAATTCAACAATTTGTATTGCACGGTCAACGCCAGCGCAAAAGCCGCGCGGCGCAGCCAGAAGGATTTTTAGCTCTTCATTCATCCGATTATTCCGTGAAATTCGTTTTATCCATGTTCTTTTATATAGTGCATCCGCTGAAAACTTGCCATGTTTTTTATTTGCTTTATTGTATGCGCATATAGCAATGAGAAAGAAGATAGACAAATGAACTTCGCAGCACGCTTTACTTTAGTATCGACGTTAACATTAATGATTAGCGCATGTTCGGGCGCTGATATCTCCCATAATCTGGGCAGCGTTAAGGATAGTTTGTTTTCTGTCGGTTCGATATTCACGCCATCCGTATCAGAAAGCTACAAAGCGAGCTTAGAGCCAGAGCAGAAGAACGCTGACGACGTGCAGGGTGATACAGGCAACGAAAACGCCGTTTTAGAATGCCCGCGCATTGAGTACATTGAGGAACTAAGCATTGTTGATAAGTACGTTGATAATAACGCGCCGCACCCTGACGGCCTAGAATACACCGCCAATATCGCACATTTTGAAAGCTCGTGCCGCGTGCTACCGGATGAAAACAAGGCCGACATTGAAATCTACATTCGCTTCTATGCCGAGCTTGGCGATGCAGGGCGCTTTAAACCCAATGAACCCGTCAGTGTTTCACACCCCTATTTTATCGCGACGCTTGATAAAGACAACAATATTATCAACAAACAAGTTGAGACATTATCCATGGCATATGAGCCGCAGGAAAATCAGATCTCCAAGCTTGAAAAAATCAAATATGTTATGCCCTATGATGCCACGCAAAACCCCAAAGATTACCGCGTCGTGATGGGCTTTATTTTAACAAAATCACAAATTAAAAATAACCGCCGTGATTACCAATTCTAATAGAATAGAGACAACAGAAATGACAGAGCAAACCTTTAAGACTAATATTGATAGCTTTTGGACAGACACACATAACGCCCATGCAGAGGTCGTGGAAACTGTATTTTCATCAATGCAGAATGATATGAAAGCCCTGCTCTCCCTTGGCGTAGAGACTATTCAAGGTGGCGGTAAAATTATGTTTTGCGGTAATGGCGGCAGTGCAGCGGACGCACAGCATATTGCCGCCGAACTGTCTGTCAAGCTGTTCAAAGACCGCCCGCCAATTGCAGGTATTTGCTTAACGCTCGATTCATCGGCGATTACGGCCTGCGGCAACGATTTTGGTTTTGACATTATCTTCTCCCGCCAAGTCGAGGCATTAGGGCGCGCAGGAGACTTACTCGTCGGCATCAGCACATCAGGTCAAAGCCCTAATGTTATTAAAGCGATTGAATCTGCGCAAAAAATGGATATAAAAACCGCAGCGCTCACAGGCAGAGATGGCGGCGCCCTTGGCGGCATAGTTGATGTCAATTTATGTGTAAAGCATAACGACACCGCGCGCATACAGGAAATGCATATCACATTAGGGCATATATTCTGCGGCCTACTTGAAAAAGAACTCGGCCTCGTTTAACAGAGAATACCAACACCATACCACAACACAAACAGAAAGATTCTGAACATGAGCATGCTTGCTTACAAGCCTAAATGCGTATTAATCACTGGCGCAACAAGCGATTTTGGTAAAAAATTTGCAAAGCGTTTTGCTGAACATGATATTAAACTCGTCCTACACGGGCGTAACCGCGACAAATTACAGGCTATTTCTGATGAGCTTGATGTCCACCATCATTTAATGGTGTTTGATTGCAATGATGAAGCCAGCATTCAGCGCGCTTTCGACACTCTTCCTGCTGAGTTTCAGGATATTGACCTGCTGATCAATAATGCGGGCGGCGCGCTTGGCGGTGAAAAATTCCACGAAAGCGAATTAGACGACAGCCTCAGCATGGTCAGCGCCAACATCACATCACTTATTTCCATATCTCACAAAACCTTACAGCTGATGAACAAAAACAAGCGCGGCCACATTGTCAATATCGGCTCTGTTGCTGGTAACTGGCCCGTACCGGGCGGCCATGTGTACTGTGCGAGCAAGGCCTTTACACGCCAGTTCTCCCTGTCATTACGCGCCGACCTTGGTGATACAAACATACGCGTGACCAATATTGAGCCCGGCATGACGGAGACAAACTTCGCTCTCAACAGGTTTAAGGGTGACGCAGATAAAGCGAGTGGTGTGTACGCAAATGCAAAACCACTACAAGCTGACGACATTGCCGAGACTGTATTTTGGTGTGCAACTATGCCTGAGCATGTCAACATCAACACATTAGAGATTATGAGCCAGCGTCAAAGTTTTGGCCCGCTCGCCGTTGAAAGACGCGATTAGCCTTGCTGAAACTATAGCAACCATACAAAAAGTAGAAAAAAGGCTGCCTAAATACGAGGCAGCCTTTTCTTTATAATAATACTGTAAATGCTACATTATGCAGCTTTAGCAGCCTTGGTTGCATCAACAACTTTACGTGCCGCGTCATCAAGGTCGCTAGCAGAAATAACATTTAAGCCACTTTCTGCGATAAGCTTCTTACCTTGGTCAACATTTGTACCTTCAAGACGTACAACAAGCGGAACATTGAGGTTCACTTCTTTTGCAGCCGCGATAACGCCCTCTGCAATAACATCACAACGCATAATACCGCCGAAGATGTTCACTAAAATACCTTCAACATTCGGGTCAGATAGAATGATTTTGAACGCAGTAGTCACACGCTCTTTAGTTGCGCCGCCCCCAACGTCCAAAAAGTTTGCAGGGTCGCCGCCATAAATTTTGATAATGTCCATAGTAGACATTGCAAGGCCCGCGCCGTTAACCATACAGCCAATGTTACCATCGAGACGTACATAAGACAGCTCAGCATCAGTGGCGAGCTTCTCATTTGGATCTTCTTCTGTTTCATCACGAAGGGCTGCAACATCCGCGTGGCGGAATAATGCGTTTTCGTCAAAAGTCATTTTCGCATCAAGCGCCATGACCTCATCATTGACCAAAATCATTGGGTTAATTTCAACGATTGAAGCATCAAGATCAACAAAACATTTGTAAAGATTAACGAAGAACTTTACTGCGCTTTTTACTGCATTGCCTTTAAGGCCTAATGCAAAAGCAAGCTTACGTGCATGAAAACCAGAAATGCCTGTCGCTGGGTCAATTGACGCTTTGACGATTTTCTCAGGTGTGCTTTCTGCAACTTCTTCAATATCCATGCCACCTTCGGTCGATACCATGAATGTCACGCGGCCTGTGTCTCGGTCAAGAACAACTGAACAGTAATATTCTTTTTCAATATCAACGCCGTCTGTGACGTAAAGGCGCTGTACTTCTTTGCCTTCTGGGCCAGTTTGTTTTGTGACCAAAACATTACCCATCATCGCCTGCGCTGCGTCTTTAACATCAGCGACTGACTTACAAAGACGTACGCCGCCCTTGCCTTCTGGGTTGTTTGTGAAATGACCCGCGCCGCGTCCACCTGCGTGGATTTGTGATTTAACCACATATAAAGGACCTGGGAGCTGTTCCGCCGCGGCAACGGCTTCATCAACGCTCATCGCTGCGATGCCTTTAGGCACGGCAACGCCGAATTTTTCTAATAAATCTTTTGCTTGATATTCATGAATATTCATATCTGTATACCTTTGTAATTCGCTTTTGCTATTCCATGCTTAAATTAGCGCCATGAATCTAACATTAATTACCGCAAAGAAAAAGCCACCATATCAGCTTAAGCCACAATTTTTATATTCACACCCAATAGCGGCACATAACCACACACACATGTTATGCATTGAAAATAATTGTTGCATAACTTTTATTTTTGTTATATAGTTTAGATACTGAAGCGAGAAATATAACATTATGGCGCCTCAGTTTGCAGAAAGATAAAAGAACAATGGTAAGCACAAAATTAAAAAAACAATACATACAAACAGACGCAGACTTAAACGCTGCGTTTAAAGACAATATGTATTTCGGTTTAAACAGAACCGAAGGTAAACGTGCATCGAACCAAAACATGATGAATATGCTGGGCATTACAGGCTACCGTCACACCGACATTAGCGAAGCAAAAAATGCTGCATATATTGCAAACATGCATAGACAAAATACTATGCTCAATCAGGCATGGTCAACTTCTGCGTTAAACAGCGTTAGCCCAACCATCGATAACTTGGTTAGCAAAGCAGCGAACTGGATTGCAGACACAACTGACCATGTTAAAACGTATATTCATGACAGCTTCAACAGCATTGAAGACAGCTTTAAAAGCGGTTACAGCAAGCTATCTAACGCATTTCAAAATGCCGCAGAAACAACGTCAGATGCTATTGAAAACAGCTACGCATATGTAGCAGGCAAAGTTAATAACGGCATTGAAGCCACAAGCGAAGCATTTTCAAATGGTTATGCCTATGCAGCCAACGGCCTAAAATCAGGTTGGGCATCTGCAGGTAATTATTTCAATGAGCTGACAGAAGACAGCATGAATATGCTACGCGGCACAGGCATTGCCGGCAACCTAATGGGCGCACCAAGACCTGCGATGGCTTATGCGGCACCAGCCCCTCGCCTTTAAAAAGTTTTTAGTCTCTAGACCTGTATCGCCCGATAACTATACTTATCGGGCGTTTTTTTGTTTTTCATTTCATTCAGTAGCTTGCGCTGTCGTTAACGCCAATTTAATCGTTTATGGCATATAATCATACGCATGAGCGGATATGTTACAGAGCAAATTAAAGAAAACATGCACAACCAATTGGTTGGTGCGTTCTCCCATGTCACGATGTCACATGATGATATTGAACTGCTTGCACAACACAGTGAAAGCGACTTATCCAGTAGCATCATTCAACACGGCGCCCTGAAAAAAGGCGTTAAACTACAAAGCCATTTAAGCAGTGTAAAAAATGGCGGCTTTGAAACAAGCAAAAAAGAAAACAATACAGGATCTTTAAATTACGCATTGGCGCGTCAAAACGTCAACGCGATGCAAAGTGTCGTTCAGGCTGATAATCTCGCGGATAAATTTGAACAAATGACAGAAGACCTCGCTATGAATTTTGCGCCTTCATTGCAAAAGATAAAACATTACGCCCAATCTGAAGTGAGCGCGGCTGAAGTCGAAGTGATCAGCGCTGATGCGTCAGATGACGTGACGTCAGCTATCGACTACCACCTGAAGGATGGTGTTGACTACGCTTTAGATGTTGCCCCGAAAAATGAAGATGGCACATTTATGAACGCGCAAGAAATCGCCGCTGCCGAAGCAGAGCATAATGTTTGTCTGGCTCCAAGCGCAACAAGCGTTAGTGCCATTTATACAGACGGCATGGCATTAAATAAATATCATCAAAAACTTGCAGATCCTGAGGCTAGAAGCAGCCTTACTGCCGGTGATGTTCCTGAGAAAATTTTAGAACAGCTGCGTGATGACAGAATGAATAGCATGTATACCGACACGCTTGACCAACGTATGGACGCTATGGACAAGATTGCCGAGAAGCATGGCTTTGCCGCGCAAGATGGCAAAAGCGCATCTGACGTATTTGAAGAGGCACGGATGAGCGGTGATTATAATGCCGTTAAAATGAGCGCCATTTTCAATGAAAGATTAGCTGTAAATGATACCTTCGCAGCGCAGTTTAATGCTGATTTTGATGCCAATATTGATAGCCATGCGCAAGCCGCACTTGATGCACAGCTTGCTGATATTAAAAATAATGGCGGCAAATATACACCGCCCGCGCAAATTGATAATGATAAGCTCGCTGATTTTAATCAAGGAATCAAAAATTACTCGGTAAGCCAAGCGCAGTTGCCCGTCCCGAATGGACCTGTAAATATAACGCCAATGATCAGCCAGTCTGGTGACATGAACGCAGCGCCAGAAACGCTAAAAGAACTACCGGTAATTTCACCGCTAACCCCACCAACAGCGCCGAACGGATTTGCGCCATAATAATGCAGATAAAACTTTCTACAAATTTGCATATTTGCGATAATAGTGCTATTATCCATCATCTTAAATACTGGTAAAATGTTGGAGAGATTCACAATATGAAACATACATCTGCACATCGCGATGAGTTTAAGCGCATTGTTGGGACAAAAGACCCGAGCGATGAGCAAAAAAACGACTCTCCAAAGAAATCTCAAAACGAATTTATCAATAATGGCGAGCTTTCACAGGCACAACTACAGCGTTTTTTCTATCGCCGTCAGCATTTGATGTCCAAAGGGCAATATCATTTAAATTACATGGCCTTAATGAGCGCAGTAATGAGCGAGATACCACAAAGCGGTGATGGCGATTCAAGCAATGTTCTTGACTTGTTTGACCGTCAGCTGATCGAAGATTTCCTGAATGACCGTACAGTTGGTCAGCGTAATTACGGTGACCATGAACGCCCGACGAATATAGACGTAACCTATAGCAAAAACGACTTTGATGATGATGCACAAGACCTGCTCACCGCCATTGAAAACACTGAGAAAAACACAGGGTTGAGCCAGTCATATTTGGTTGACCTCGCCTTTAAAGAAAGTAGCTTCGGCACCAATATGGTTGCTTCAACAAGCTCTGCACGCGGCGCGTATCAATTTATTAATGATACATGGCTGCGTACCTTTAAAGAACATGGGCACGAAGTTGGCCTTGGACAGTATGCTGACTTAATTGACACATCGGGAAAGTACGCTGATGTGATTAACGACGAATTTAAACAGAAAATTCTCGACTTACGTTTTGATCACAAAGTATCTGCCCATATGGCAGCACGTTTTACACAAAGCAACCAAAACAGCTTAGAACGTGCCTTCCCCGATCGTGACATATCCAACACGGATTTATATATGGCGCATTTTCTTGGTGCTGGCAGCGCGATTAAGTTTATTCGCGAAGTTGAAAACAACCCAGAAGGCCTAGCGGCAAGTAAATTCACATCCGCAGCCAGTGCAAATAAGTGGGTATTTTACAATTCCACAGGCAGCGCCCTATCATTTGATGACGTCTATGCGCGCTTTGAAAAAGACTTTGAAGGAAATCGCCCCGTAAACCTTGCGGCGCTGGAAGATAGAGATCATTTAAAATCAATGACTTAACCATGCATCTTTGACTTTAACGACTTATTTATATATAATAATGTATAACAGTATATAAGAAAGTTTATTTAGAGGTCACATGACACAAACAGGTTCACAGGATAGAGACGGCATTAAGACATCATTGCACATGGTTGGCCATGGGCTTGATACGAATGCATTGCCGCATCATCAGGAACACTTTTTGCGTGCAGCTGACCGTGAAGAAAAGAAAGACAAGCAGCACAATAAAAACCTTGCCATACTTTCCCTACTTGCTGATGCTGTCATTGGCGGCGCGACACAAAATGGTCAGCAAACTGATGAAAGCTTAATAGCTCTTATTGGCGATTTCCTCCAAGATTTATTCAATGATGATATTTCTATTGAAGATAAGTTTACAAGAGCATCCGAACAATTCGGGACGCCAAGCTATGAAAAATTCAGCAGCGTTGATTTTGGCGGTAAAGCCAACTTCGATCAGGCGGTTGAATTTGTCCTAGAACGTGAAGGCCTACTGAGTAACCACGTGAATGACCGTGGCGGCCTAACAAAATACGGTATTTCACAAAAAGCCAATCCTGATGTTGATGTCGCGAATTTAACGCGCAATGATGCGATCGCGCTCTATAAAGACCGTTACTGGGATAGCATCGGCGCGGGCAATATGAACATGGCGACAGCTTTGGTTGCCTTTGATGCCTCGGTTAATCACGGCGTCGGCACGGCAAAAAACATGCTGCGTGAAACCAATGGCGATGTTGGCGACATGTTGAAATGGCGTTTAGACTTTTATGACGGCATCGTTGACCGCGATTCATCGCAGGGCGTGTTCCTTAATGGTTGGAATAACCGCATTGCGCATTTAAGTGATGCCATCGAAGATATTTACGAGCGTAACGATAATCAAAGAACAATGGTTGCTGCAAATGCAGGCCCCGCGACGCCAACGCTCGGCTAAACCATCCCGCACATCTCTTTATATAAAGCCGCCTGATTGCATTGCCCATAGCTTTGCGTAATGGCCTTGCTTATCAAGAAGTTCTTGATGGCTACCCTGCTCAATCACCTTACCATCCTCCATAACAAGAAGGCGATCCATCGTCGATATTGTCGATAAACGGTGCGCGATTGCAATTACGGTTTTACCTTGCATTAAATCCTTCATAGACTCCTGAATCAATAATTCTGACTCGCTATCTAGTGCAGACGTCGCCTCATCAAGAATAAGGATTGGCGCATTTTTAAGAATGGCGCGCGCAATCGCGATACGTTGACGCTGTCCGCCAGATAGCCGCACCCCACGCTCCCCAACAGTTGCAGCAAAGCCTTTTTTGCCTTCTTTATCTTCCAGATCGAGAATAAACTCATAGGCATAAGCACGCTTTGCAGCCTCTATGACTTCTTCTTCACTAGCGTCCAAACGGCCATATAAAATATTATCTGTAATTGACCTGTGCAATAAATCCGTAGATTGCGGGATCATCGCGACGCTTCTACGGAGGCTTTCTTGGCTTACCCCTGCGATGTTCTGCCCATCAATGGTGATTTCACCGCCCTGAATATCATAAAAGCGCAATAAAATCTGCGTCAGCGTACTTTTACCAGCGCCACTCGTGCCCACAAGGCCAATTTTTTCACCTGCCTTGATATGCAGGTTAAGGCCACTAAAGATCGGGGTGCTGCCATATGTGAAGTCCACATGGTTGAAATCGATCGCCGCTTTTGTAACATTTAAACTTGGCGCGTCTTTTGTATCGTTGACTTTCTGTTTCATATTAATCGCAACTAAGCCTTCTTGCACCTGTCCCAAATTCTGAAACATAAAGACAGAGACTTCCTGCATCCACCATGAGATCTGCATTACCCGGATCGACATCGGCAGTACCATCGCCACGTCGCCCGCGCTTAAATAGCCGTCTTTCCAGCCATAGATACCAACAAAGAACATGACTCCGATAAAAAGCGCCGATATAATCTCTAGGAACATACGCATTTTGACGTTGAGCAAGTTTTCACCTTGCCCCTTATGCACGACATTGTTCATAGACTCCGTTAAATACTGATCCTCCTTACGCCAACGCGAGAACAGCTTTACGGTGTATATATTACTGATTGTATCCACGGAACGCCCGCGTACTTTACTCAGTGCTTCGTGCGACGCCGTTGATTTAATCAAAATTTTGGGGACAAACACACGCAGCAGCAGCAAATATGAAACAAGCCAAACCAAAAGAACGTAAGGGATAACCCAGCCCACTTGTGCGAAGAACACGACAGTCACAATCAATGTCATGACGCCATAAAGTATACTTCCCATGAAAATATGGATAGCCTCCACAATAGCTTGCGGGGTTTCGATCACTTTGCTTGATAGACGCCCAGCAAAATCATTTTGAAAAAAATCATAACTATGCCCGTGCAAGAACACAGCCAAACGACGACGGATTTTATTGGTCACCAAAGGGCGATAAAGTGCATTGTAATACTCGCCAATTTGCGCAGTTAAAGGCTGAAAGAATAAGCAGAGGACTATAAACAAGGTTAATGGTAACTTTAAAGCCTCCCAGATATCCTCTTTATTATCAAGCTCCGTCATCGCATCAAGAATATACTTCACAAATACTGGTGGCAAAGCATCTAATGCGCTAGATAACGCGAAGAACAAAGCAACAATGGCGTATTTCCACTTATCCTGCAAAATAAACAGCCAAATAAACGCCCACTTATTTTGTGGTAAGGACGTTAAACGAATATCATCGGGTTTACCCGTAATTTTGTGTTTATTTATATCTGGTGTGAACATTATGAAGCCTTCAGTGCCGTACCTTTATTATTTAACATAGCGAATGTAGGATTATACACATTAAGACATTGTTGAATAGCTTTATTCTGCATTTAGCAATGCATCTATATCACGCGTCATCTCTTCTTTCGTCCATTGCGCCCCGACGAACTTTTTGACAATGTAGCCTTCTTGGTCGATCAGTAATGTTTCAGGCAGCATAAAGCTTTGAAATAAATTACGCGTGACGTTGCCGCCCTCGTCAAAAACGATCCATTCATTTTCTGCTGCGCTATAATTAATATTCTTAAAAAAATTGTCTATTGCTGCCTCGTTTAAATCACTTGATAGCCCCAAGAAAACCAGATGATCCGCATATATATTACTAATTTCTAGTAATAAAGGAAACTCTGCGACGCAAGGCGCACACCAAGACGCCCAGAAATTAAGCAATACGACTTTGCCTTCTGTGTCGCGCGGCACCAAAAGCGTGCGCGTTTCATCACCAAAACGTTTAACCGAAAACATCGGTGTTTGTTGCTGCTGATGTTTGGGCACTTCGCTTTCAACTGGTGCGTAGTTGATCATTTTCTGTGGTGTCGTATTTTGGAAATAATAGGCGCTGCCGATTGCCGCTAAAATAATAACGCCGAGTATAATAAAGTTTGGTCGCATAACGCCCCCTATTTAAGTTTCGCGCGCCGCATTAGCAGCCCCGCAATTAATGCCGTTTCAAACAATGTCACCCCGACAATGCCATAAGCGATGCCGCTAATAAACCCATAAGAGTGCAGGCCAACATTTAATAGATTCACCCCAAACCATGATAAAGTTACAATCACATTGAGGTAAGCAATCGCCGCCGCATAGAACCTTGGCGAAAGCATCGCACTATAACGGCCATGCAGCGCCCAAATCAGCCAAAAAACAATCAGTAATGCGCCGTTTTCTTTCGGGTCCCAGCCCCAAAAACGCCCCCAACTTTGATCCGCCCATATACCGCCGAGCACTGTGCCGAAAGCCGTAAAAAATAGCGCCGCAATTGTCAGGCGGTGTAATGTCGTCAAAAGCTTATCGCCCTGCTGCTTCGCACCGAAAGCCTGCCTAAACAGGTAGATATGCGCACAGCACGCCGCCAAAATACACACACCATAACCAATTGTGATGCACAGCACGTGCGTTGTCAGCCAAAAAGATGTATTAAGCACGGCGACCAAAACATCCAGCCCCTCGCCTTCTTTGACGAAATAAGGCGCTACAAGCAATAAGGCAAGCGCCGTAAACAGGCCGCTGAGCAGCGCAAAGCCGCGGCGCTGTTTCATATCAATCAGTAATGCAAGAAAACAGGCGACAAGCGCGACAAAAAGAATGGATTCATACAGCGTCCCGACCGGTGGGCGGTCAAGAATATACACACGCAGACCAACAAGAGCGCTATGGGTCAGTGCGCTAAGCGCTGCCGCGCTCATGCCTAAGTAAAAGAATATATGACTGCGTGTCTGGCCTACACGCAGTACATAAAAAGCGAGTAACGCCAAAGCCACGCCATAGCCCCAAAGCAGCAGCGCCCCTAAAGGCCATGCGTTATAAAGTTTCTCCGCCTGTAAACGAAGCTGCTGAGTATTAAAACTCTCATGATAAAGCGCCGTAAGCGCCGAAACATGGTTACTCCACACGGCTTCATCTTGCATTTGATATGCACTGATAAGCCCTGACCAGTTTTCTAAATTTATCTTATTTACAGGTGAACCACCGCCCGCGGCAATCATCGCCCAAGGACTAACCCATTCAAGCGCATCGTTATTAATGAAAGGCATGATGCGGAACAGGACATTGCCTTGATTTTGTTTGCGGATCAAGTCTTGCGCAAAGCCTAGTGAGACATAACGCCCCTCAGTTTCGCTATAGCCCCCCCAATCGCCTTTCTTGGTTTCCACCACAGCTTTTGAACGTTCTAAAATACGCTGCTCATAGGGCATTAAACTTAAAAAATTCACCGTGTCATCTGCAGTAAAGCTCTGCGCGATGTCTTCTGGCAATGCGACTTCCAATGGCATAACCAGTGAAAAACTGCGCATAATCTGCAGGTAAGACAATACGTTTTCATGCAAATTCAGCAAAGCCGTTTGGCCTGATGAGAAATCTGATTCCCCCTGCAGGACGAGCGTATTTACTTGCGGCGCAGTCTCCGCCAAAACGTCCATTAAATCCTCAAGGCTGAAAAGCCGTCCTGCATTTTCTGCCGCGCCTATTTTCTGACGCAGATCAGGGTGCGTAACCTTAAACACTGGGCGCTGTGCCGCGCGCGCGGGGTCAAACAAGAGCTCCGACAGCCAAACAATAGCTGGCTGACCGTCAATTTTTTCATGCCCAGAAAAACGTTTTAAATATATCCGCGCAAAGCTATCTAAAGGCTTTACCCGCCCCTCATGTGAGACTGGCAACTCTTGAAAACCTTTGAAATCCAACGGCTTGGCATATGAAGGTGATGCGCCGAGTATTGCGATGGCTGCGCCAACAAACACAAACGAGAGGTTACGCCTCACCCGCGCAGATAGGTGCAGAAACATATGATAAAGCAGACCAAACGCCATGATCGCCGTGCCGATATAAGGGAAAATCCAGCCTTTATTATCGACGACAGCAAGGATGGTTGAATCACGACCATCTGCAGCTTCAATATAGTTCGATTGAAATAGTGTGTAGCCTTTGTAACGCAGCGGCTGGTTCATTTCAATGCGCGACGGCCACGAAACATCACCATCATGGACGATAATATCAGAGCTATAGGCCTTTGCCATTTGCGTGCCTGCATAAAGGTTCTTTGTAAAATCAACTAACTCTACAGAAAATGGTAAGCGGCGCTGCGCCCGTCCGTAAATTACCTCTAACCCTTCAATGCCGATTGGCTTGGTGAAACCTTCAAATAATATATACTGCATATCAGATACGGTGAATGTCACACCCGATATATTTTCTTCGTCATTCTTTTCCGCAGGTTTATTGCTCAACTTAACTTTCGCTGCCATGCCAAAGGCATTTTCAGCGTCACCTTCGCGGCGAGTAATGTTGCAGTTTAAACAGAAATCATTTATTTCAATATGTGTGCCCGCCCTCCCGATCGGCAATAAAGCACCTTGTTTTAGCTCATCATGTGTCCATTCTGCTATGATCTGTCCATCATCTAAAACAACCAAGCTACGTTGATGGTAATCAAGCACTGTCGCAGAGCGCCCCGCTTCGGCGACAATCAAATAACCTTCTTGGTTTGTAACGGCCGTAAGCGCACCGCCGTAAAGCAGAACCAGCACGCCAAGATGCGATAAAATTATGCCTAATTTCTGCCATGACCATACGCTATCGCAAAGAAATTTTAACGTTAGTGAGCATGTCAGAACACCGAGCAGCCCCCACGCAGCAGGTCCTGCAAAAAAATATTTTGACGCCGTATATAAACCAAGTTCCTTTTGCGCGACGGTCCCCGCAATCAGCAGCACCATAAGCGGTGGCATAAGGAAGAACACCATACGCGCACTGATAAGAAATTGATAAACTGATTTAAACTTTATATGCATGTGATGATATATAAACGAGCGTCCAGCAAATGCAAAGATCCTTTCCCCCGAAAGCTAAAGATCACGCACAAAAAAACGCCGCCAATAACATGGCGGCGTTTTAAAATTCTGTGGCCCTAATATTATGGGTTGCTTGGCTTAGCGGTAGGAGCTGGGATAGCTGGAGCTTGGTTGGCGCTCATATACTGAAGAAGTTCAGCTTTTGTAGTCACAACCTTATCAACTAAACCAAATGCCTCTGCATCTTGCGCTGAATTGAAATTATCGTAAGACAGTTCTTTTTCAACTTCTTTAGCTGTTTTGCCGGTATGCTTCGCCATTTCGCCGTTCAAATAATCTTTTAAACGTTGGAATTCTGCAAGTGAGTTTTGCATCACATCAACAGTACCTTGCGTACCCGCTGATGGCTGGTGCACCATGATAGATGAACTTGGCAGTGCAAAACGTTTACCCTTTTTACCTGCACCAAGTAAGAATGCACCCATAGACATAGCCTGACCTGAACATACAGTTACAATATCATTTGGCACAAAGTTCATTGTGTCATAAATAGACATCCCCGCCGTCACTGAACCGCCTGGTGAATTAATAATCAACGTAATGTCTTGTGTTTCGTCTTCGTGAGAAAGCGCCATGATTTGTGCAACAATGTTATTCGCCATCTGTTCTTCGACAACGCCGTTGACCATGATTTGACGGCCTTCCTTGAAAAGCATCGCATATGGGTTTGTCACTGTACGAACGCCACCAACAACAGTTTCATATTGTGGAACAATAACATTTTGCGCTGGCATTGCTGCGCTGTTAAATGCCGGCATCATGCCACCGTGATTTGGTTGACCAAACTGCGCCATAAGCATCGGGTTTACCGCGCCAGTTAAGACTGCGTGGTTAAAATCTGAACAGATTTGGTTATTAACCCAAACCGCATTACCATTATATGAATTCGCCATTTTTATAATTCTCCCAAGTGAGTATCTTGTTTTTATGTTTTTTGAACTTTAGAACACAAAAAATAATATGGCAAGTATATTTTTATTTCACTCCCCAGCTTGTAATTTAATTGCGCGCGGAGATTATGTTAAAGCTGGCATTTTATTAATCAAAACTTTTGTTTTCCTCATGTTTGCTTCATAAGCCCCTAAAAACATGAAGAAAAATTTATTTGTATTTTCTTATATAACAACTTCCTCATGGATATAAAAAACACACAAAAAAGCCTCTTATTCGTAAATAAGAGGCTTAAAATAAATGCAATCTCGCAGCAAGGTCAGTGACGAGCTAAACGAAATTCATATATTAAATTGATGGGAAGGCTCGCCCTAGGAATGCGCCCCATGTGTAATGCTCTTCATGGCGTAGTTTATCTTGCGCAATCACCTGCGTACTGAGTTTGGATGCATAATATTCATATATTTCCGCATAGCTACGTGCAGCCCCTTTGCCCTCATCTTTATAGAATGTTGGTTTATTGGCGAGCACAACACGGTCAGAATAATCTTTATTTACAGCCCGTTCGGGGGTTTTTTCTAAGTTTTCAATAAACTTTTTTCCGCCATTTGCACCAAGGAAATGATACATATACACGTCAGCATAACTGACATAGCGCCCCGAAAAATCTTTATGCAGCTTTGCAATGTTTTCACGCGCATATTCTGCGCCCATTTCGAGGGAGAAGAACGCATCCGTGCAAATATTCAATACTGTCTCGCGCAATTTAGGGTCATCTATATCTTTAATGCCCTCATTGTTTTTAATATGCTTCGACAAACGCTCATAGCCGTAATCTTCGCCGTAATTATACATCAGTTCTAATTGCGTCGAAGGGATAAGCTGCATCAAACCACAAGCTTTACTAAAGTCATTTTTGACCGTCGCCTTAAACGAGCTTTCCTGCGCGGCCATTAAACGCAGCATGTCATACTCAACTTCGGTCGATGATACGGCAAAGACCATACGCTTTTCTACATAGCGCGGCACAGCCATATCATTTAATGTTGCTTCTTCTATGGCGATGTCAGGGTATATATAGGCTTCGTCTTGATATAGGAACGGCGCTTTGTCTTTTAACCACTCCCCGCCCTTATACTTCGCAAATTCAAGGTAGTTGTCAGGGTTCTCATTGTACAAATATGCATTAATGCCGCCAATCACCGTCACAGCCCCGAGCGCAGGGTACGCAACGTAGTTTAAAAACTTACGTTTTGCGCGTGCCAATATACCGTTATTACGCTGTTTATCTTGTTGTTTTTGATTAATCGTATCGACGAGATTGTTTAAGTCTTCACCTGACATAGCCACACCTTAGTTATAAATTACCTATTACGCGACTATATTTAACATAATAATAATGGCGCAAGCAAGCTAAATATACAAAGATAGCCAGAATATGAAAATAGATTGACTTCATGCCACGTTATGTTTAATAAATCAGTATGCAAACGAGGAATGAACAAACCAATGACACATGACTATGAGCGCCTAAATGCTGTATTAGAAAATGCCGGTGTATCCAAAACGATATACTCATTTACAATGCCTGAAACTGAAGCGGCGATTGATCGCGTCATTGATGGCGGGTCGCAGGATGCATTAATTGCAACCGCCCTGCAGAACGCTTTTGATAATGCAGGTCAGAATTTGGATGAAGCAGCCTTAAGCAATTTAGTTTCCTCTGCCCTTTATGAAGCACGCGAAGCCTTCCGCAGCAATTACCGCGAAGCGTGGACACAAAAGCAAGATTCAATGCATGAGGAATTTTTTGCGACATGGAAAAAATGGACAAGCCCGATTATCAACGCCAACTGGGATGATTTCGCCTATATGTACCCAACATCAGGCGCGAGCGAAGCCTTACGTGAGACAATCAACAGCTATGGTCACAAGGCACGCATCGACGGCAAATCCCCCGTCATTCATACTTTCATTGGTGAATATGAAGGCTTCGCCGCATATGCGGATGCAGCTGGCATTGAGGTGATTACCCATAGCCGCGCTGATTGGCAAAACGCTATCAAGAATATTGGCCCTGACGATCAGTTTTATATAAGCCAGCCTTCTGCCATAGACGGCAATATCTGGGATGATTTCGACGCGTTTGCAGATGCCCTCAACACCGCGCAGCCTAAAGCCGCGCTAATGCTTGATGTCACTTATGTTGGCTGCGTTGGCAAAGAATTTACCGTCAACGCAACCCATGACAACATTCCCGCTGTGATCTTTTCCCTATCAAAGCCTTGCGGTGCATATTACCACCGCGTTGGCGGCATGCTCAGTAAAGAGCCCTACCCGTCTTTATTCGGCAATAAATGGTTTAAGAACCTGATGGCTTTAAAACTTGGTACAGAGATCATGCAAAGCCATAGCGTTACGGAGCTGCCGACTAAATATGCTCCCACGCAGCGCCAAGCTATTGCAGAAACCAACAAAGCCCTCGGCCTGGAGCTTGCCCCCAGTGATGTTTATTTACTCGGAACAATGCAGCCACGTGAAACCCCAAGCGATTTAGAGCGCTATTTAACGCGCGGCAGCGATGGGCAAGACCTTGTCCGCGTTTGTTTAACGCCCACAATGGCGCATATGACAGACCCGCGTTTAAGTAATATTGTCCGCGCCCGCCCACATGAAGGATTAAAACCATGAAAAACGTAGAAGTCCTCACAGAACAAGACGAAATCCACGCTTATTGCCGCAAATTATGGCGCACAGACGAATTTCGCCAGTCACATGACGATGGCGGGCTTGTTTTTGACGTTGTTGAAAAACTGGCGAGCTTGCCGCGTTATTTTTACGAACGCAGTGATGACCGCCTAGAGACAGGTCATTTCACATCATGGTGGGGCGGCATTCAACTGCGCCCTGATGATTATAAATCGGACGGTGTGCACGACTTATATTATCTGCATGAAATGTATCACTCCGGCACAATGCCGTGCTGCCCTGACACTATATATGGCGCATTTTTACAAAAACTCGGCAACAATGAAAGCGATGCAAGCGTCTGCTCTGAAATTTCAGCTTATTTCGCAATGCCGGGGCTACGCGCAAAAACATTCGGCTTTGAAATTTACGCTGACCGCTTTTTAGGCGACCAAACCTATCAAAGCCTATGGCGTCACAACCGCCGTGAATTTGAAGAGATGATGATTATTAAGCGCCGTAACGTAATGCATAAAGACTTTGTGCCTCAAGACATGCCCGAAAAATGGATCAATTTGTTTTCCGCGCAGAACAAAGAATCAGGCTCTGTGTGGACGGATAGCTATAATAAAATTGAACATGCGACATGGCAGCTCCGCCGTGAATGCCTCGACCCCAGCATTGGGCGCAAACAAGCGATGACAAACTTCATGGACTGGCTAACATCCGATAACATCACAAATGGCACAGACATCCCTTTCCCCAAAGAAGCACAGATTTTCGCTGATATATATTGGAAAAACAAAAAGATTTATGCGAAGGAAGTTGAAGCCTTTGTAAAAGCACAGAAAGTCGCAACCGCCCCTAAAGATGATAAAGGCGATGACGCACCGAAACTAGCACCTTAGCTCAACGCGCTCTAGGCCACAATTTACGCTGAATAGATACGCTGCAGAATTTAGAAGGTGATATAAAGAGGGAAAATCTAATGGTGCGCCCGCAGGGATTCGAACCCCGAACCTTCGCATTCGTAGTGCGATGCTCTATCCAGTTGAGCTACGGGCGCGTCAAAGATGGGTGAAACTAACTAACCCCCAATATAAATGCAAGAGTTTTTTTCCGTTTTTTGAAAGTTTTTTTTATAACCATCTGAGGACTGTTTTTTATGCCATTATATATTGGGTTGCCATACGGCGATTACAAGCATAGAATGTGAATGTAAAACTTCTGTATATCTCGTGCATATCTGGGAGTTATCTGTTTAAGGTCATTGACCTCATCATTACATTGACTTAAAAATTACCTGTAGAAAATTCGAATTTATTTACTCTACTGTACAAATAAAACATATGTTTAAATATTGAAGGCAGCTGCTTCGTCATGAAAAAAATATTATTACTTACCGCTCTGACCCCTCTTGTTTTCAGCATTGGTGCGCACCAAGATGCACATGCTCAGAATGCGTCACAAAACACATCCTATGCAAAGAAGCCTGCATTGCTGGTCACAACTGACCCATTGCCTGTTGCATTAACAAAAAACGTTTACACGCAGCCGAGCCAAGGCCCAGACATTACGAAGAATGATCTGCTACAAGGTTATTACGGCAATCAGGCAACAATTGTTGGCCGCAAAATTAACGAACTTAATCATGACCTTGGTAATTTACGCCAAGAGATCCAGACCGTTTCAGCACGCCTAATTGATTTGCAGCGCGAAGGTCAGGACGTATCAGCTGATTACTTTGCCAACATCGCGACAATCAGCACGCAGTTACAATCAGGCACAACGCCGGGTAATCCGCGTTTGGTACAAAAACTTGCCAACGCACAAGATAGCCTTGATCAGCTTTCATCAAACATTACGCATTTAAACGAATTAAGCGTTGAAGTTAAAAACAGCTATTCTGTTGCGAATTACCTTTATGAAACATCAAAACAAGCTTACGGCATTTCAGGCGCGATCGAAGAAGATCACGTGATGCTCGCACAGCTCGAAGACGAAATCAGCCATACGCAAACATTGATCCGCCGCCTATTGGGCAACGTAACGGACGACGTTTCACGTACCGCGAACTACCTCAGCACAGAGCGTAGCAATTTGCGCGCAATGTCACTGGCCATCACAACAGGCGACCTTATGGGCAAAAGCTTATCACGTCACCCGTTTTCACGCTCACCGGTTTATTCTGCTGACCCTGCGCTTTCTGCGGGCACGAATGCACATAACTACAGAGGTTCACACCCTGCCGTCGCTGCACCGAAAAATCAGCTACTTGCAAAAATTCGTTTTGAAAAAGACAACGTGAATTATCAACAATCAGTCTATAGCGCTATGCGCAAAGCTTTGGAAGAATACCCAAATGCGATGTTCAAATTAGTCGCGATTTACCCTGAAACTGGTAACGCAGCACAAGCGGCACTTAGCTCAACCGTTGCACGCCGCAATGCAGAAGATGTTCTTCGCAACATCACTGAAATGGGCATGCCGATGGATCGCGTTGAGATTGGTCAGTTCGCGAGCGCCAAGGCAGATGACAGCGAAGTGCATATTTATATCCACTAAGCTGCAAATCAACATATACTCATGGTAAGGCTCGCAATATTGCGAGCCTTATTTTTGGCCGCAGCACACGCTTGCCAGCGCCATTTTACCCTCTATTGCTACGCCCTATTTTGTGATAAACTTCTGTGAAATTCACAAAGGGGATTACCATGAATAGAGCATTGAAAACATATCTAGTTGCTGCACTTTTATCGACATCAACATTATGTGGCGCGCCTGCTGCCCAGAGCGCCACAGGTACGGAGCTTCCTTTAAAAAGCGTAGTCATGACAACAAGCGGTCTTGCCCTTTATGAGCACGCAGGCAATGTCATCGATAACCAGACGCTAAACCTCTCCGTCCGCCTTGATGGCGTTGATGACGTGTTAAAAAGTCTCGTCGTTTTAGACAGTAACGGCACATTAGGCGGCGTAACCCTGCCTGGACGCACACCGCTCTCACAAATTTTCCGCGACCTACCATTTGATAAAAATGATCTCAACTCTCAAGTCAGCCTTTTAAACACATTACGCGGCGCAGAAGTCCATTTAGATGTCGATAATATTCGCGGCCAACTAATGAATGTCTCCGCCGAACAGGAAAGAACCCGCGATGGCATCGTGACGCATCACCGCCTGAGCGTTCTTACAAAAGACGGCATCAAAACTGCAATTATTGAAGATTTGGGATTTCTAAAGTTCACCGATGACGAAATAAACGAACAGCTAAAATACGGGTTAGAGGCACTCTATGACAACCGTATCCAAGACCGCCGTAATGTTGAAATCTCCCTAAAGGGCAAAGGCCAGCGGAATGTTTCTATGGCGTATATCCAAGAAGCGCCGCTCTGGAAAAGCTCTTACCGTCTTGTTGTACCAAAGGATGGCGCGAAAGATAGCAAAGCGATATTACAAGGCTGGGCCGTATTAGAAAACACCACAGGTCAAGACTGGGATGATGTACACGTCACGTTAATGTCAGGTTCACCTGTCACATATCATCAAGCACTTTATGAGAGTTACCATGTGGCGCGCCCCGAATTACCGGTAAAAATTATGGATCGTATCATGCCACGCACTGATAGCGGCGTGATGAGCGGCGCAAGCTACGCAGAAGAAGCCCTGGACGAGAGCGACGCGCAATATGGTCGACGCGAGGCAAAGAAAATGGACAGCCGCGCCCTTTATAAAACAATGGGTGCGGGCAGCCTCGCCATGGATTCTTTTTCGATGGCAGAAAGCAATGCGCCAATGCCATCCGCCCCACAAATGGCACAAACCATTAGCGCTGCCGCCAGTGAAACGGCATCACAAATGGTCTTTAAGTTCCCCCATGGCATTGATTTAAAAGCCGGTCACAGCTTGATGTTACCCTATGCACAGCTCAACCTTCCTGCAGAGGAACTTTATGTCTATCAACCAGACACCAACCCTATCCATCCCCTCTCTTCTATACTAATTAAGAATGTATCAGATAGTGCGCTACCGCCAGGGATATTAACGATTTACGACCGCCCGCAGCAAAAAGACATGCTGCATATTGGTGACGCTGAAATGCCGCTTGTCCCCAAAAATGAAGACCGCCTGATTAATTTCGCCCTTGATACACACACCAAGATTGATCGCGCCACACAAAATGACCGTCAGCTTGGCCTGATCAAATTAAACAAAGGCGTGTTAACGCAGGAAGTTGCCTACGAAAACACAACCATCTACACCATCAAAGCCCCTGCAGAAGAAGGCCGCACTATATTGTTAGAGCAGCCATTGCGCCACGGCTGGGATTTAACAGGCGAATGGGCCGACAAAGCCGACAAGACCTTGACCCATTACCGCCTTCGCGTTGATGTAAAACCAAATGAGAGTAAGAAAGTACCTGTAACCTTACGCAATAAAGGGCAAGAGACGATTTCTTTGGTGAATATTAGCCCAAGTGATATCACCGCGCGCCTACGCATGAGCGGATCACAAATCTCTCCGCGCGTTAAAGATGCGCTGAAAAAAATTAGCACACTACGCCAAGACATTAACACCGAGGAACAAGCACTCAACCAATTGCGCCAAGAACGCAGCCGCATCACACAAGACCAAGACCGCATACGTGAGAATCTACGTAGCGTGTCACAAAATACAGCCATTGGTAAGCGTTACCTCGTCAACTTAGACAAACAGGAAACACAGCTTGAAAACATTTTGAACAAAGAAGAAAACATTCAAGCGAGCCTAACCCGCAGACGCAACGAACTTAGTGCCTATGTGAATGGTTTAAAACTCGATTAGACCTTATATTTTATCATAAAAAAGCCATGGTCGTGCGCCTGCATCATCATGGCTTTTTGTTTTATCCGTTCGCTCCCTTTACAAAGCGCTTGAGAATGATTATCATTTACACCAACAAGGGAGCATAAAATGGGACGCCAGATCAATCCGAATGTCACCGCTTTAAACAAAGCTGTTGGGCGCAAGCAATATCCACTCAAAACTCTCAACGTTATCAAGACTGCTGAAAGCGCGGCAGGCACGTTCACGATTACACTTTCTATCGACGCTGATTATGATGCTGATATGGCGCAAACTTTTAACATGAGCAAAGCGCAACATACATCGTTCATTGCGCAAGACGGCATTTACTTCCCTGTAGGTAGCGGGCTCGGTATACCGCCGCATAATGACAGCGCCGCACTACCGCGAATCTGCGTAGCTCTGCGTGATCAGCAAGCAGATGACCGTGATTACCTTGCGCCACATGACGGTTATGCAGGGCCAGATTTATCAGCGCCAAGTAAAAAACTTCTTAAAAAAATCCAGCACGCGGCGCAAAGCCGCCCCCATTTATCAGTCAAGGCGCAACGCTTAAATGCAATATTAAACAGCGTTAATGATTTAAAGGAGCTGCAAGCGGTCTATGATGTTGCCGATATTCTTGAACACTTCCCCGACACGGTTACAGCGCGAGACCTCTGGGCATTGCAGCCCGCAGCATCGATGACAAAAACATATACAATCATACCAGAGCCTGCACTTTCAAAGGCAGAAAACAAACCCTGCTTTAGCATTTCAGTACGCCGACAACAGGCAAGCGCGCCGCAGCGGCTTTTGGATGAAAACCCAGCAACAAACCAAATCCATGATGGTGAAGTATCTACCTATTTATGCGCATTAAAAGCGGGCGATACATTGCCAGTTGTCAACATCGTTAAGCCGCAGAAAGCGTTTAAAGCTCCTTATGAACCACAGCGTGACGTCGTCTTCATCGCGCAAGGCAACGCCCATGAGCGTAGCCTCTCTTATCTACACGAAAAACAGGCAAACAAAGCAACGCTAAAACAACAGTTTATACTTGTTTCTGGATTCAAAACAGAAGCAGACATTCCAAAAAATGATGCTTTTAAACCGCTGGCAAAAGATGGGACATTAACGCGCATATATTACGCCCTTTCACGTGACAAAAAGGCCCCACACGCGCAAGGCCATGAACATTTTTGTACAGGCAAACGCGCAACCGAGATACTTGATGATATTGATTTAAATGCCTTGAACAGCCCTGTTTTTTACGTCGCTGGCGGCAATGCGTTTTGCGCTGCCATTGAATCGCAGCTCCAAAGCAAGCTTGGCGCAAAGGCTGATATTAGGATATCGGGTTCAAAAACGAGAATTCAGAAGCCTTCTACGCCGTTATAGGGCGCGGCCCTAATCTTCTTCTTGCTGACGGCGAAACGCATCAATGCCAATTTCATCCATGATGTCGCTATCTTTCTTCGCATTCTTCTTGGCTTCGGCCTCAGCGCGCGCCTCGGCGGTTAACTCAACTTTTTTCAACTCCGTAAAGCCTTCGCGCACGTCTTCACGCGCAGCATCAACCAATAACTCCATTTTTTGCAACTCATCATCAACACGGCTGATTTTTTTACGCATCCCTGCGGCATAAGCACCAAAGAAACTTTGCGTATCAAGGCTGTTCATATCTTCAACGGCCTTACTCTCACTTGCAACTTCATCAAGCATGGCTTGTTTACGCTGCTCAAGCTCTTCAAGAGTACGATAAAGATCCGCCAAAACGCGCTGCTTATCATCAACGGTTTTTTTATACAATCTGATTAAGGGGTCTAATTCAGCCATAGCCAAAAACCTTTACATGTTTGGATCAGCGGCGATTTGCATTTTGCTGTCCATTGGGCGCAGTGCTCTGGTCTTGATGCCCTGCGCCATTACCGCGCGGCGCACCTAGGATTTGATTGAGCCTCTGGAAGCCTTCATCAATTGATGTTTTTTCTTCTTTGTTCTGGCGCAAAAACTCTTCAATTTGCGGATATAGCCGGATCGCTTCATCGACTGCGGGGTCTGAACCTTTACGGTAGGCGCCAAGGCGAATAAGCTCTGCCATATCTTCATAGGCGGTCAGCACCTGTTTCGCACGGCGTAATGTCTCATTCTGCATATCATCAAAGCAATGTGGCAGCGAACGTGAAACTGATTTTGTAACGTTAATCGCAGGATAGCGCCCGCGATCAGCAATTGAACGTTCCATCACAATGTGCCCATCAACAATACCGCGTACCGCGTCGGCGACAGGTTCATTGTGGTCATCACCTTCAACAAGGACAGAGAATACGCCTGTAATCGCGCCCTCACCCTGCTCACCGGGGCCAGCACGTTCAAGTAATCGCGCTAACTCGCCAAATGTAGTTGGCGGATAACCTTTTGTGGTCGGCGGCTCGCCAGCTGACAGGCCAATTTCGCGCTGCGCCATCGCAAAACGCGTGATCGAATCAATCAGGCAAAGTACTTGCTTACCCTGCGCGCGGAAATGCTCCGCTACGGCCAAAGTCATATAAGCGGCCTGACGGCGCATCAAAGCAGGTTCATCACCTGTCGCGACAACCACAACAGAGCGCGCGAGGCCTTCAGGGCCCAAATCATCTTCTAAGAATTCTTGTACTTCACGTCCACGTTCGCCGACAAGGCCAATAACTGCGACGTCAGCTTCCATGTAGCGCGCCATCATTGACAGCAACACAGACTTACCAACGCCAGAGCCTGCAAAAATCCCCATACGCTGGCCTTGGCATATTGGAGTAAAACTGTTAACTGAGCGCACGCCCAAATCAAGTTTTGAGCCAATTCGCGTTCTGGAGTGTGCATTTGGCGGGCTGTTTTTTAATGGCACAGGGTGTGCGCCTTGTTTAAGCGGCCCTTTACCATCGACAGGGTGACCAAGCGCATTAATAACACGCCCAAGCCATGAATCGTCGGCCAAAACAACAGGCTGGGTATCTTGAATAACAGCCTGACAGCCAAGACCAACACCTTCTAATGTACCAAACGGCATCAACAATGCACGATGCTCACGAAAACCAACAACTTCACAGGGAATGTCTTTATCAGGTTTCGGGCGCAAATGAACGATGGAGCCAATAGAAAGCTCACTACCAAACCCTGCAATCTCGACAAGCAAACCAAGAATCTTAGTTACCTTACCGAACGATTCATTATCCGGTATTTGCTTAATTACGGCTTCTGCTTTTTGATACAGGCGATCCATTTAATGCGAATATATCTTCTGTTTACGGTTAAATTTACTACACTTTATTATACATGAGTTCATCCATTAGCATGTAAAAATATTAAAATAATTTGTTAACGTTGTTAATATTTGTTAATATATTAGTAACCTAAGTTAACTTTTCGTCTGTCTCATATAGATAGCCTCGCGAGTTAACTTTGGCTGTTACACAGATTTATTCAATGTTTATATGACAAAGAGCGTTATATGGGCGTCTATATTTAAAGGGAAATAGCACATGCGTGTATTATTGGTAGAGGACGATACGTCAACAGCAAAAAGCATTGAATTAATGCTTAAATCTGAAGGTTATGTTGTTGATACAACGGATTTGGGCGAAGACGGCCTAGAAATCGGCAAAATTTACGATTACGATATTATCATTCTTGACCTCATGCTCCCCGATATGGATGGCTATGACGTTTTAAAAGCGCTTCGTGCTGCAAAGGTTGAAACCCCCATTCTTATCCTCTCTGGCCTCGCCGAGATGGAAAACAAAATCAAAGGCCTTGGCTTCGGGGCAGATGATTATCTAACAAAGCCGTTTGATAAGCGTGAATTAGTTGCCCGTATTCAGGCCATTGTTCGCCGTTCACAAGGTCACGCACAAAGCGAAATCAAAACAGGAAAAATCGCAGTTAACCTTGATGCACGTACGGTAAATATTGACGGTCAGCCACTACACCTTACAGGTAAAGAATACGGCATTATTGAATTGCTGTCGCTGCGTAAGGGCACAACACTGACCAAGGAAATGTTCCTCAACCACCTTTATGGCGGTATGGACGAACCTGAAGTCAAAATTATCGACGTATTTATTTGTAAATTACGTAAGAAAATTGAAAAAGCATCTGGCGGCGAAAACTATATTGAAACCGTTTGGGGCCGCGGCTACGTTCTGCGTGACCCGACAGAAGGCCAGCAACAAGTGCGCGCGTAATTTCATTTAATGCGTAGGCACATATGCACATCCATTAAATTATTGACCAAGGCAGCCGCAGTTGCCTTGGTTTTTTGTTACCTCTCGCTCTTTGCAGCGCAGTGGATTACGCCGATGAACTTAATTACGCCTTTTGTCTTTCAATACACCATTGGCGGCGCGGCGCTCTGCATTATCCTCGCCTTAGCCCGCCAGAAGAATTGGGCGACGGGCGCGGCGATATTAACGCTTCTTTTTGGCGGAGAATACGTCACGGCGAATAATGTTTTTACGCCTGTGCCCTCTTTCATTGAGGGTGGCTATAAGCTAAACGTGATCAGCTTCAACCAATTGCGCCACAATGAAAATGCCGTTGATTTTCTACGTTCGGACGCTGTTAAAAATAGTGATTTGCTTGTCATCATCGAAGCCAACAAAAGCAGCGCGCAGCAAGCCGCAAAAATGAAAGCAGACTTCCCGCATCAATTCTATGCCATGGGTCTCAGCTCAAAATCTATGATTGTTCTTAGTCGCTGGCCGATGCTCAAGCTTGACCGCATACAAATGTTTGAAGGCGACCTTGCGCAGAACTTTATCGTCACATTCCAAATTCAACCTTCTTCGGCGCAACATCCTATACAAGTTTATGCCTTGCACACCAAAGCCCCTATCCCCTATCGCCGTATAGAGGAGCGCAACGCAGAGCTTAGGTATTTAGCGCAGCTGATTGCGCAAGGGCGCCGAGACGCGCCACAAAGCCATATATTGGCCTTAGGTGATTTTAACATCACCCCCTATAATCCACATTTCAAGGCCTTACTTAGAACCAGTGGCCTTGCCTTGCCCCCGAGCTATGCCCTTCCCGCACATAGCTGGCCAAGTTTTGCGCCGTGGCTTTTACGGTTCCAAATTGATCACATGCTGATCAGTGATGGCCTTACGCCGCTATCATTTAGGACTTTGAAAGGTCAAGGTTCTGACCATTTGGCATTAGAGGGCAGCCTTCATATTCCTTCCACAAAGCAATATTGACATAATTCAAAATAATGTTGCACTGGCACCATATCTCAACTATACTCTGGGCATTACACAAACTTGAATTTGCTAGGTAGCTATATGCCCCTTAATATACCGAATATATTAACGCTTGCGCGCATTCTTACATTGCCGCTTTTACTTTGGATGATTTATCAGGATTCCGCGGCGTGGGCTTTATGGGCGTTTGCGCTTTATACCCTCAGCGCGATAACAGATTACTTTGACGGATACTTTGCCCGTAAATTAAACCAAACCACAGCTTTTGGCACTTTCATTGACCCTATCGCTGACAAAATATTTGTCCTCGGCGTTTTACTCGTATTAGTTGACCTCGCAACGATTAACGGCCTATGGCTTATTGCTGTGCTGATTATCATCATGCGCGAATTACTCGTCTCTGGCCTGCGTGAATTTTTAGGCCCGCATAATATAAAACTCCCCGTGACCCAGCTTGCAAAATGGAAAACGACTATTCAAATGGTTGCTTTAGCGCTATTGATTTTAGCGCCCTCCCTCAGCATCGCATTGCTTGCGGGGCAAATCACATTATTAGTTGCTGCATTATTAACGTTTATTACAGGCACTCAGTATTTAGTGAGCGGCCTCAAAGCCATGAAGGATATTGATAGCAAATGACGCAGATAACATCAGCAAAACAAAAGACCGTCGAAATCGCAACGCTTGATACGCAGGTTCACGTCCCATGCGAACATGGTACGCATAAATCAACGCCGCTTTTTATCACGTTTAATAACCTTGCTGATAAAGGCGAACATATCGCATTGGTTTATAATGGTGACCAATGGGCACATGACAATGCCACTAACCCACACGCACCGTTAGTCCGCATTCATTCTAAGTGCCTGACCGGTGACACGCTTGGTTCGCTTCTCTGTGATTGCGGCCCGCAGCTGCAGCATGCACAAGAAACAATTTCAAAACATGGTGGCGTTTTACTGTATATGGACCAAGAAGGTCGTGGCATTGGCCTTTATAACAAGCTGAAATGTTATTTCCTGAAAGCGACGCAAGGCATGGATACCTACGAAGCGAACCGCCATTTAAATTTCCCTGATGACATGCGTGATTATACGCCCGCAGCGCAAATGCTCGCAGCGCTTAATATTGAACGTATAAACCTGCTGACAAACAACCCTGATAAAGTGTCCCAAATCGAATCTCATGGCATTTCAATTGCTGAGATGGTGAGCACGCCAACATTTGAAACGGTTGAAAATCATGATTACTTGGCTTGCAAGAAACACAAAACACATCACAATCTAAACATTAAATAATCTTTCTCACGCTTATCATTTTAAAGAGCTTTTTATGAAGTATAAACATCTCCGCCCCTTGCTGTTTACGCTACCTGCGGAATGCGCACACGGCCTGTCAATTAAGGCGTTGAAATCTGGCTTAATGCCTGCGCCGATTAAACGCGATATTGATTACACAGCTTTGAAAACGCAGCTCTGGCATTTAAACTTCCCAAACCCAGTTGGCATGGCGGCAGGGTTTGATAAAAACGCCGAAGTCATTGCGCCGTTACTCGGCCTTGGTTTCGGTTTTGTTGAATGCGGCACAGTCACGCCCAAGCCGCAAAGCGGCAACCCAAAGCCACGTATTTTTAGGTGCCCCGATCAGCGCGCGATTATTAACCGCATGGGTTTTCCCGGAAAAGGCGTGAAGCTTTTCAAAGATAACTTGATCCATTTCCTCAACCATAAACCGCGGCCAGAGGGCATTATCGGCTTAAACATTGGCATGAATAAAGACCAGAGCGCGCCAGCCGCAGATTATAAATTACTAATTCAGCAAATTGGCGCTTTAGCGGATTATATTACGATTAATATTTCATCCCCAAATACAGAAGGCCTGCGCGATTTACAGCACGCCGCACAATATTCTGACTTGATAAAGGCCGCACTTGATGCGCGCAGTAAGTATTGTAGCCACCACACGCCGCCACCACTGCTCGTGAAACTTGCACCTGACCTTCACGTAGCCCAGCAAGAAGCGCTTGCAGCGGCGAGCCTTGAAGTCGGCATAGATGGCTTAATCCTGACCAATACAACATTAGAGCGCCCCGATGCCTTGCCCGATAAATTTGCCGCAGAAAAAGGCGGGCTTTCAGGCGCACCGCTTAAAAACAAATCAACGCAAATCATTCATAATTTTTACGCACTGACAAAAGGTAAAATCCCTATTATCGGCGTTGGCGGCATTGAAAACGCCCAAGATGCCTACGATAAAATCAAGGCAGGCGCTTCGCTTGTGCAGCTTTATTCTGCGATGGTATATCACGGCCCTGAATTAGTGCAGGACATTAACCAAGGTTTACTAGACCTGATGCGGGCAGATGGCTATGCTCATATCAGTGAAGCGATTGGCGCAGCCCATAATCAAGAAAGAGCATAAAATGAGACACTGGCTTAACACCATTATGATTGGCGCAGCATTATGCGTAGCACCATTAAACGCAGCACACGCAAGCGATACAGCTGAACAAGCGACGGAAACTATCCCAGCTCACGGCGCAGTCGCCATGCATGGCGACATTAAATATGGTGATGATTTTTCTCATTTCGACTATGCGAATCCAGATGCCCCAAAGGGCGGTAAACTAGTCCTGCACAGTATTGGCAGCTTTGATAGCCTCAACCCATTTGTTATTAAAGGCACAAAAGCAGAGGGCGTAAGCTTCCTTGGCAGCTCGCTTCTCTACGCACCGCTTATGGCACAAAGCTATGATGAACCGTTCACAATGTATGGCTATATTGCTGAGAGCATTCAAATGCCAGAAGACCGCAGCTGGGTACATTTCACTCTACGTGATAGCGCAGAATGGCATGATGGCACACCGATTACCGCCGCAGATGTCGAGTTTACGTTCCATCAAATGATTGAACATGGCATGCCATTTTTCAAAGCCTATTACGGCGACGTTGAAAAAGTTGAGGTACTCTCTCCGCATGATATTAAGTTCACCTTCAAGCATAATTTAAACGCTGAACTGCCGCTTATTCTCTCTCAGCTCACTGTACTGCCCAAGCATTACTGGGAACAAGACGGTAACGACATTAGCAAAACAAGCATGCAGCCACCGCTCGGTAGCGGCCCTTATCAGGTTGAAAGCGTTGACGCAGGGCGCTCATTAACATATGCGCGCGTTAAAGATTGGTGGGGCGCAGATTTACCACTCAACAAAGGCCGTTATAATTTCGACCTTATCCAGTATGATTATTACAAAGATTCAAATGTTGCCCTCGAAGCATTTCTTGCCGGTGAGTATGACATTCGCCTCGAAAACTCTTCGCTACAGTGGGAAAATGGATATAACTCCCCCGCCTTGAATGAAGGCAAAATCATTAAAGGTCAGTTTGACCATCAACGCCCCGCAGGTATGCAAGGCTTTATTTACAACATCCGCCGCGACGTGTTTAAAGACATTAAAGTACGCGAGGCCGTATCTTACGCCTTTGATTTTGAATGGGCGAATAAGCAATATGCTTTTGACGCATATCAACGTAACCAAAGCTATTTTGAAAACTCTGAGCTTGCGGCGCACGCCTTGCCTGATACCACGGAGCTTGCATTCCTTGAACGTTACAAAGGGCGCATACCCGAGAACGTTTTCACCGAACTGTACAAAGCGCCCGTTACAAATGGCAGCGGTAAAGACCGTAAAAACCTCAGCAAGGCCAAGAACATTTTGAAAGATGCTGGCTTTGTCATGGGCGAGGATAAAATCCTTTATAACCCTGATACGAACGCAAAGCTGAAATTCGAAATCCTCGCCGTTTCACCATTAATGGAACGTTGGACTTTGCCGTTTATTAAAAACCTCAAACGTATCGGCGTTGAAGCCAACTTCCGCATCATTGACCCTGCGCAATATCAAAATCGTGTGAATGCTTTTGATTACGACATGATTATCGGCACCATCGCCCAATCAGAATCCCCAGGCAATGAACAACGTGATTTTTGGGCGTCCGACAAAGCAGACATGCAAGGCTCTCGTAATTACATTGGCGTGAAGTCACCTGTAATTGATGAGATCATCGAAGAGATTATTCAAGCACCTAGCCGCGCAGACCTGGTCGCCCGCACTCGTGCGCTTGACCGTATATTACTTGCCAATCATTATGTCGTGCCCCAGTGGTACTTAAACAAATGGCGCATTGCTTACTGGGCAACGCTTGGTCACCCTGAAGGCCTGTCACCCCACACACCAGGTTTTACCGATTTATGGTGGTCAAAAACAGGGGCGCAGTAGTATGAACAAAGACGGTTCAGACATTGCACTAGTTATACCTGCGCGTTATGGCTCCACACGCTTTCCAGGCAAACCTTTGGTACATATTGCGGGGCAGAGTATGCTTAGCCGCGTGGTTGATATTGCCAAGCAAGCGCAGCGCAAGCATCCAAAAATCAGCGTTGCCGTTGCGACTGAGGATCAGCGTATCGCCGCGCATTGCGCAGAAATTGGCGCAGAGTGCATTTTAACCTCCGATCAATGCCCAACAGGCAGCGACCGCGTATTAGAAGCCGCCGCGAAAATCGGCGGCCATATTAAGTTCACCATCGGGCTGCAAGGTGACGCCCCCTTCACGCCGCTCAGTGCGATTGAACAAATGATCGCTTTATATCAAAGCGCGCCGCAAGATACAGAAGTACTCACCCCTGCTGTCCGCCTTCGCTGGGGTGAGCTTGACGCGTTGCGCGCGAGCAAAGAAACCACACCATTTTCAGGCACAACAGTTGTTATTGATAAAGCTGATAATGCGCTCTGGTTTTCAAAAAACATTATCCCCGCTCTGCGCAAAGAGGATAACTTAAAGGCCGAAAATGAGTTTTCGCCCGTCCATCAACATATCGGCCTCTACGGGTTCCGCCGTGATATTTTAGAAAAATTCGTTGCGTGGCCACAGAGCCATTACGAACAGTTGGAAGGCTTAGAACAGTTACGCCTGTTAGAAAATGGCATATCGATTAAAGCGTTCATTCTTGATGTGCCGCTAGGGCTAGTGCAGGCTGGTGTTGATAGTCCCGAAGACGTCACGCGCGTTGAGGCGGCCTTAGCCAAATACGGCGAAATTTCTTAAAGGCTTTAGATTTCTGTTTAACCCCCCAGATTAAACGGTTAGAATACACAGAATATATTTTTAGGATCAGCTCCCCATGACACGTTTAGTTATCTGCCGTCACGGCAATACATTTGGCCCCGACGATACGCCGACGCGCGTTGGCGCACGCACGGATTTACCGCTTGTCCATAGCGGCGAAGCGCAAGCCCAAGCCCTTGGTGAGCATTTCAAAAAACAAGGCCTGACATTTTCACGTGCGTTTTGTTCCCATTTAGAGCGCACACGCCAAACCGCAGAAATTGCGCTTGATGCTATGTGCGACGACCAAAATGTTGATCCTCTAAATTTCCTAACCGAAATTGATTACGGCCCCGATGAAGACAAAACCGAGACCGAAGTTATTGCGCGCATTGGGCAAGACGCCATTACGCAGTGGGATGAACATGCCATTGTCCCCGAAGGCTGGGATGCAAACCCTGATTTCATTATCGGTGATTGGTTATCATTCGGTGATTACGCGCAGCATCATTTCAAAGACCAAACCATTCTGCTGGTAACGTCCAACGGCACAGCCCGCTTCGCACCACATTTAACAGGCGACTTTGCAGCATTTCAAAAAAATCATGCCATAAAGCTGAAAACAGGCGCATATGGCATTTTAAGCTATGAAGGTGATAAATGGGTCGCTGAATGCTGGAACGTCCGTCCATAGAGCGCTATAGGCGCTATGACCGACAAAACCTACCGTTTAAAACAAGTTTAGCAGGCTGCTTTGTTCTTTGGTGGCAAGGGATATGTCCTGGTTTGCCAGTTGCTGGCGCGTTTGTAGCGCAAGAAGGTTGACGCCCTCTTCGCTCAAGTCTTTAATATCAAAACCTTCGGCAGCTTCTTTTAAAACATCTATTGTGCTTTGGGTGAAGTTATGGCGAGATTGAATGGTGTCAACGGCATCACTAATTAAAACGCCGTAATTCTGCACACTATCAAGCGCAAAACGTACCGATTCCCTAAGAGCTTCTAGGCCTTCGGGCTTTTTAAAATCAGGTTTCTCAAAACCAAGGGCTTCGCCGTTATAATGGCGGCCTTCTATGGCGACTGGCACGGCTGTATCATTGGTAATGATGTTAATTTCGTCTCCATCAAGCAAGTTCACACCTGCATATTCACTCTTGGCAATAAAGTCGTCAATCGCCAGCGTGTTTTTGGTAAAGGCCTTGGCCAGTGCTGCGGGGTCCGTTTCACTGCTGAGCAAGTTTGAAGCTTCACGCAGTAGATCTGACAGATCATGCAAGGCGTCTTGCGTTTTGGTTAAAATCATTAAGCCTTGAGAAATTGTATCTAAGGACTGACCAAGCTCGCTCGCCTGCGCGGTTAATCTCGGCGGCGTAAAATTCTCTTCAATTGTTTTTATTTTTGCTATTTTCTGGGAATCAAGTGTGTTGTTCAGCTTGGCTGTGCCAATGCTGCTGGGGTCTTTGCTTTGTTGAAGCAAGTTTGTACGTATCGTTGATGATAATACAACCGGACCGGTCATTCACTTTTTCCTTTCCTAGGGGCAGACATTGCTGCTGAATCGATTCCTATCGACTTGATAATCTTAGCACAATATAATTTAACAAGATATAAATATTGATTAGCAAGACTTGCCATAAAGCGCAAGTCTTTTAAAAAACTTTATACGCCAATTTGTGATATATGCTTCAAAAGAAAATCACGAAAACTCGCAATACGCCCTGAATGACGGCGCTCTTCGGGATAAACAAAATACACATCAATCGAAGGCTGTTTTTCTTCCGGTAAGATCGGTTCTAATTCCACGGCATTACGCACCAAGTAATCAGGAAGCGCTGCTATGCCTAGGCCTGATCGCGCCGATTGATAGACCGCTGAGAGTGAGTTAATCCAGATAATATCAAGGTCTTGGAATGCGGTATCGCTTGGTCTGCGCGTTTTCAAACCCGCAATATCCAAATGCCAGTTGGCGTTATCATATGGTGTGACCACGGCGTCTTCTGGGTACGCAATTAAAGTATGATCAGAAAGCTCTGTTGGTTTTTGTGGTGCGCCGCGCTTGGTAATGTACTCCGTGCTCGCGCAGACATTTAACTTTATACTGGTTAAATGTCGCTGAATAAGGTCTTGCTGCTGCGGTTCAAAAAGGCGAATAGCGGCGTCCGCCTCACGCATACCAAGGTTTAAGACGCGGTCTTCCAGTAATATTGTTAGATTAATTTCAGGGTGCTTGGCATGAAATTCTTTTATAATTGGCGCAAGCCATGTTGTACCGAAAAACTCTGCGACTGTGATCGTTAGCGGCCCCTCGGCAAGCTCTTTACTGTCGCCAAGCTGGCCTTCTATCATAGCAAGTCGGGAGAATATATCTTTTGCGGCATTAAAAAGTAAATCACCCTGCTCCGTCAGGATCAAGCCGCGCGCATGGCGGTGGAACAAAGGTACGCCGATAGAATCTTCCAATGATGAAATTTGGCGTGATACCGCCGACTGGCTTAAATTCAAGGCTTCACCGGCATGGGTAAAACTGCCCGCAATCGCCACAGCATGAAAAATCCGCAATTTATCCCAGTCCATCGCCATCGGCTTCGTCTTTCTTCAAAATGCTTTACAGCGTTTCTAAGGTATTAAAACAGGCTATGATTTTAGCATTGCTATACACAAGACACCAAGCGAAAAGCATCCTACGCAGAGTCTATTATTATTGAGGCGGCTCTCAAGCCGCGGCGGCGCTGCTTTGCGTTTTGCTGATGCCGTGCTCTGCGATGAATTTATCGGCTTCAAGCGCAGCCATACAGCCCATGCCTGCGGCTGTTACTGCTTGGCGGTAAATTTTGTCCGTGACATCACCTGCGGCAAATACGCCTTTGACATTTGTCGCCGTGCTGTTTGGCGCAGCAAGAATATAACCTTCATCATCCATATCTAAATGGTCTTTAAAAACGCCTGTTGCAGGGTCATGACCAATAGCAACAAATGCGCCATCGACTTTAAGTTCACTTGTCGTACCATCTTTCATATTGCGCAGTTTTAATCCCGTTAAGCCCGGCATTGGCATGCCTTCAGGCTGTTCACCGACAAATTCATCAATCACAGTATCCCAAATGACTTCGACTTTTTCATGGGCGAACAGGCGTTCTTGCATAATACGCTCAGCGCGCAGTTCATCGCGGCGGTGAATTAATGTTACTTTACTTGCAAAGTTCGTTAGGAACAAAGCTTCTTCAACGGCTGAGTTTCCCCCGCCAATAACCGCAACTTCGCGGTTACGGTAAAAGAAACCATCACAAGTCGCGCAAGCCGATACGCCAAAACCACGGTATTTTTCTTCGCCCTCAGTGCCGAGCCAGCGTGCGGTTGCGCCTGTGCTGATGACAACTGTTTCTGCTTCTATTTCGTCGCCATTAGCAGCGGTTGCTTTAAACGGACGGCTTGAAAAATCAACATCTTTAACCATAGAGGATATCATTTTTGTACCGACGTTTTCGGCCTGCGCCTTCATTTGTTCCATTAGCCAAGGGCCTTGGATCGGGTCAGCAAAACCTGGATAGTTTTCAACATCTGTGGTGATCGTCAACTGGCCACCTGGTTTATCACCAGAAACAAGGATCGGTTCCAAATTGGCACGGGCTGCATAAATCGCCGCAGTATAACCCGCAGGGCCAGAACCGATGATAAGAACTTTTGTGTAATGCTTTGTCGACATAGACGGTCTCTTTCCTTAAAGCTTCATAGATACGCTTGCCCCCTTAAATGATATGGGGTGCATAGATTAAATTTCAAACGGTGATTAAATACACATAGCGCTGCTATCATAGCGGCGCAAGGGGCTAGTCCTGCTTTTCTGCGATTAATGCGCTGATTTTTTCAGCAACCAGCGCGGCGTCATTTAAAATCATACGCGGCGAAAAGTTCAAAATGCTGCTACCGAGAGATAACATCTTAACTGCGCCGATATCTACCATATGGCGATGAAAGCGCTTAAACTTTGCATTGCCGCCCTGCAAGGCGAGACAGTACACGGCCTTCCCTGTACTTGCAGCCTCTGAAAGCATCGAAGCGCTATCCGGCGTGACGATAATGTGATCCGCATGGGCAAGATAAGAAAAATAAGGGTTGTAGCCCTCACCACCCCAGAAATAAACATGCGGTGCATCACTAAATGCAGCACGTAACGCGGCATAGTTCTCCGCCCCCGTGCGCCGCGACGCCGTGACCATCACATTGTATTTTTCCTGCGCAAGGCGGTTTATCATCGTGATGATTTCGCCTGTAGTTGAGCCTGTAAAATCATAAGCCTTGCTTTTGCCGCCGATGAGAAAGGCCACAGTCTCACGCTTATGGTCTTCTTTATCCGTGGCTTTATCCACGCCCCATGCTTTTGGCGGCGACCATTTCGTGCTTTCTGCATTCAGCTTTTGAACCGTAACGCGGTTCGGTGCGCCGTGTGTGACGAGCGCATTTTTACCGCGGTATTTATCATGAAATGGCACCGCAACTAAATCAAAGCGCTTCGCCGCCCATCGTGGGTCCTGTAAATTCACCACAGATGTTTTTCCGTGGCTTTGTTTTTTGATGTGCAGGGCCGTGGCGATCGCTTTGCGCCCTGATGCAATGACCAGTGCAGGCCAAGGCGCATTTGGAATCTCGTTCGTTGCCCGCATATCATAAATACGCTCCCCCACATAACCAATATAAGGCAGCAGCGTTTTCCACGGCTGCTTTAACTGCAGACGATATGTTGTGATCTTGATTGGCATAGACAAATTACGCTGCAATGCCTCTGCGACACCAAGGCATTGATTTTCTGTACCCGCAATACCTTCTGTTAAAACCCAAATATTCATCATGTCATTCATTTTACAGCAATAGTTTCCATTTATCGTGGAGTAGCTTATGCGTTATTGCTGACTATTTCCAATTATTTATTACACAGCAGGGCGAAATAAGTAATTGCCAGTTGAGTTTTATTATTCTGCACGTTATAGATAATTCTGAATATTAAACAAATAATAATTGTTCAAAACTATAATCGAATTTATAATAATACTTCAAGCTATTGCAAACGCGTCCAGATAAAAGGCATTTACCATACAATGAGTAATAAAAAGCTAGATAAAATTGATAAAACCATTTTAGAAACCCTACAAGGGCGCGGCCGTATAACAAATGTTGAACTTGCCAAAAAGGCCGGTATCTCCGCCCCGCCATGTCTGCGCCGCGTTAACGCGCTGGAAGATGCTGGATTTATCAAAGGCTATCACGCCGATATTGATAGCGCCTCTTTGGGGTATGGCATTTCTGTATTTGCCAACGTCAAGCTTGCATCACAAACTGATAAAGACCTACGCGCCTTTGAAGAACTTGTAGGGCAATGGAGCTTAGTTAGAGAATGTTACCTTATTTCAGGTGAGACTGATTTCTTATTACGCATTGTTGCTAAGGCTTGGGAAGATTATCAAAACTTTATCTCGAATGAGCTTACTGCGGCGCCGAATGTCGATTCTGTACGCTCATCAATGGTCATGCGCAGCGCGAAAAACCTACCCGGCATTCCGATAGAATAAAACATCAGCAATTTTAGAGATTTATATTAGGCGCTTAAACAGTTTTTAGGCGCCTAAATGTTAATGACGGCACGCGCATAGCATGAATGCTATAGCCTGATATCATTTGCGAGAATTGCTCACGTTCAAAATGCACATAAATGCTTAACGGCGCGCCATTATATTCTGTGATCTCGCAGCTAAAATAATCTTTGGCTAGTGCGCGTAACGGCGCATCTTCAATCGCGTTAAACACACCGCCAAACTGAATATTCAACCCGCCTTTAAAGTCAGACTTGATCTGATTTTCAATTTCAGAATTCGGGTTTTTATAACGCCCGACATATTCCATCAGGTTTTTTGGCGCCTCAGCAAAGCTTTGTGCCCGTTGCAGCTTATGTTGTATGCCGCCAATATTTAATGTGTAGTTTTCTGCATCGATAAAGGTTAAGAACACCGGCGAAACGGCATATGGCACCATATATTTCCCCTCACCAAGGAAGATCAGTTCTTTCTTTGCATCAAACATTTCAATCTGGCGCAAATGCGTATCGCGGTACAGCGTTGCACCTAGGCCAGTATCTGCACATAACCATTGCTCGGCGGTTAAGTCATCTTTGTTCTCAACATCATCAGCAAGCGTTTGAAATGCCAAATCTTCGCCGCTCGCGGCAGAAAGGAAATCAACTGCCCATTTCACAGCATCAATATCATTGTCATTCGAAAGCAAGACAACAATCGCATTGGTTTTAGGTTCAATAAATAGCGCCGTTTTGATGCCATGATATGATCCATTGTGACCGATCATTCTAAAGCGGTTATTGAGCGGCACAGCCTGCAAACCATGACCGTAAAAACTAGGTGTCTCACGGCTTAGGCTCGGCTTCTTGAGCATATCATTGACATTGACGCCGCACAATTTGAAGCTAGCCAAAGCTTTGGCAAAAACAACCATATCGTCCAAAGTTGCCGCCAAATGTCCGGCGCCTGCCATATTACGAAAGAAACGCCCTATATAATTTTCCGCCCCTGCATTTTCACTATCATCGGCGCCAAGCACATTAGGCGTCGCCAAGTGTTCGACAACACGCCAGCGTCCATCAAAGTAATCCGTATCTTTTAAGCCTAGCGGCTCGAGGATAACGTCCTTCAAAACCGCCTCATAGCTTTTACCTGTAACGTTTTCAATAAGCTGCGCCAAGAATATGTAAGCAGAGTTACTGTAGATAAAATGATTCTTGTAATTCAGCCCCTCAGCGAGGAAAATTTGTTCCGCGAGAAAATGCTCTTCTATTTTATGGGTGGTTAAATTACTTGCCCCTGACAGCATAAAGACTTCAAACGCATCACATAGGCCGGATGTCATTAATAAGACCGAGCGCAAGGATGACTTCCCAGCCCCTTCTGTTTCTGGCACATAATGGTTTAACGGCTTATCGAGGTCGACCATACCTTCTTTGGCTAAGTGGTGAAGGATAACCGCTGTATAAATTTTACTTATTGATGCAATTGGAAATTTTGTCTCTGCGCTGACATCAACGCTATGTGCAACATCCGCCGCGCCGTAATGCTGCTTGTGGATGGTTACGCCGTCTTTAATCACGGCAAGCGCAAAACCTGCGCTGCATTGCTGCTCAAGCTTCTGCGCTAGGCTTTCAACGAGCGGGTTTGATAGTGTCTCAATTTCAACGGGGCTTAGGGTCACTTAACAGCGCTCTCATTCTACGATGTGATTGTATAAACTATATTGACGAGAGAGGACGCCCCTCTCACTAGACAGCCTCTTCTTTTTATCATATATAAGATTAATGTTTTATTACGCTTTTGCAAAGGGTTTACTATGAAGTTTAACGGCAACCGCCTTACGAAAAAGAATTTGTTCTACACAGCCTCACCACAAATCGCGCAAAAGCCCGTTAAAAAATCCAAGTTCATCCGGCTGATAAAGTGGGTTGGCCGCGTTTTTCTTAAAATGTGTACGATACTGGGCTTATTGATTATTCTGAGCACGTTCATCTCTAGCCTTACGCTGAGCTTTTTCTCAAAAAACACGCCCGTTGAACTGCCTCCGCAAATTGTTTTACAAATGACCCTCAAAGACAGCTTGCCTGAAAAACCACAAAAAGACCCTGTCCTTGCGGCGTTTGGCGTGTCTAAAGCATCACTCTACGAAGTTATTAATGCCCTAAAGACTGCAAAGACGGATGAAAGCATCAGCGCATTTGTCTTAGAACTACGCTCTGGTAACTATGCGCCGTCCCAGCTGGCCGAGCTACGTGAGGCGATTGTTGATTTCAAATCCAGTGCAAAACCCACAATTATCTATGCACCGTCTTATGACACGCTTGGCGTCGGCCTTGCCAGTTATTATCTAGCTTCAGCCTTTGACGAGATATGGATGCAACCTGTGGGCATGATGTCTTTAACTGGGTTTTATGCAGAGCAACCTTACATTAAAAAAACAATGGACTGGCTCGGCGTAAAAGCCAACGTCTTTAAACGTAAAGAATATAAATCCGCAATGGACAATATGATTCGCGAAGAAATGAGCCCTGAAAGTCGTGAAGCGATGAGCACTTTATTCGGTGATTTTCATGACGCGATGAGCAAGGCGATTACCGAGAGCCGCAATATTGATGCGAATATTTTCCAAAGCTATGTCAATACCGGCATTCTGACCGATAAAGAAGCCATAGACGCGAAGCTTGTTGACCGCCTTGGTTATGGTGATGAACTTGTCCTTGAATTAAACGAGCGACTTGGCGGCACGAAAGATGAACTTATCCCTTATATCGGCTTAGACCAGTATAATACATATAAGACACATGGCATTATCAGCCCGTTGCAAATTTTATCGCAAATGGCGAAAGACAAACTAGGCAAAAGCGAGCCTAACACTGGCGAGATTGCGCTTATATTTGCGCAGGGCGCGATTGTTCAATACGCGCCAAATAATCACGGTATAGACTTCGGCAACTCAAACATGATCGCAGCAGAGCGCCTTGCAGAATGGATTTATGATGCGGCGCGCGACAAGGCCGTTAAAACGATTGTACTCCGTATCGACAGCCCTGGTGGTTCGCCGCAAGCATCAGAGACCGTGCGCCGTGCCCTTCAGCGCGCAAAAGATGAAGGCAAGCGCGTTGTTGTCTCTATGGGTAGCATGGCCGCTTCTGGAGGTTACTGGATAGCTAGTGTCGCCGACCATATCTTTGCTAATGAAATGACGATTACAGGATCTATTGGTGTAATTGGCGCAAAGTTCAACTTAGAAGATTTATGGGCTAAGGCGCTTGTCAATTGGGATGCTGTCAGCACAGCCGAAAATGCCAATTTATTTTCAACCAACGTGCCCCTAAGCGAGGCTGGCGCTGAGCGTTACAATGAAATGATGGATGTTATCTATGATGCCTTTGTTACCCGCGTCGCAGATGGACGAAACCTTAGCTATTCTAGCGCCAACGAAATTGCCAAAGGTCGCGTATGGAGCGGTAAGCGCGCCTTGGACAACAAGCTAATTGATTCCCTTGGCGGTTTGAACGCAACCTTGCTTTGGGCGGCGAAAGACCTTGGCTACGATACAGCAGAAGAAGCCGGCATCGTACTTATGCCAAGCCCGCAAGCCGGCATGAGTGCAATATTGTCATTGCTTGGCGTCTCCATCGGCAACCTTGTCATGGGCGGTGAAAACATTAAAGCCGTCAACAGCATCATGATGGACAGCCCTGTGAAAACGCTGGTTGAGCTCAACCAAGAGCTTTCTCACCAAAAGGCGCTGAACGTTTATACGCCGAACCCACTGCGTTAAAACTTTACCGCCACAGCATTAAAAAGGCCGCGAAGAAAGCTCTTTGCGGCCTTTTTTCTATGTAAAAAACTATTTTTACTGAAAAGCAACTTCATGGAATGAGCGTAGCTTTCGGCTATGCAGTTTTGCAGGACCAATCTCACGTAGCAATGACATTGTCAGCAAGCCAATTTGCAAATGCTGTTCAACGCGCTGACGGTAGAAGCTTTCAGCCATGCCCGGCAGTTTAAGCTGCCCATGAAGCGGTTTATCCGATACGCAGAGCAATGTGCCATAAGGCACACGGAACCTAAAGCCATTCGCGGCAATAGTGCCCGACTCCATATCCAATGCAATTGCGCGGCTTTGCGAAAGTTTTCTGTTTTGCTTAATTGCGGGGCGTAATTCCCAGTTACGGTCATCTATGGTTGCGACGGTTCCTGTGCGCATCAGCTTTTTCAGGTCATAACCTTGGTGACCAGTAATTTCTGAGACCGCTTGCTCCAAAGCAACCTGAATTTCTGATAATGCCGGTATTGGAATAGTCGGGTCTAAATCTTTATCAAGAACATGATCTTCGCGTAGATAACCGTGGGCGAGTACATAATCACCCAAACTTTGTGAATTTCTTAAACCCGCGCAGTGACCAAGCATCAACCATGCATGTGGGCGCAGCACGGCAATATGGTCAGTAATGGTTTTTGCGTTTGAAGGGCCTACGCCAATATTCACCATCGTGATGCCTGAACCATCGGCACGTTTTAGATGATAAGCAGGCATTTGCGGCATACGGGCCAAGGTTGCACCGTCTTGATCTTCCTCATTTAGGTTTTTGATGTTCTTATTCACCGTTACTTTATTACCCGGCTCAACAAAGCTGCTATAAACGGCGCTTTCAGCAAGCTTCTTCGGATCATCCGTTGCCGCCATCAAGTCCTGACCAATTTTTATAAATTCGTCAATATAGAATTGGTAATTTGTAAAAATCACATAGTTCTGAAAATGCTCTGCGAGGGTCGCTGTATAATGCTTAAGGCGCAGCAAGCTCAGGTCAACGCGTGCGGCCTGAAACAATGCCAATGGGTTATCAGCCCCTTCTGCTTTATAAAAGGTGCCGTTCGCAATAGTATCATCCATATCGTTCAGATCTGGCTGGGTGAATAAATACGGCAAAGCCTCTATTTGTTTTTCATTCAGCGTGTCTTCAAGGTGAAAGCTTTCTCCCAGCGCGAAATGCAGCGGTATTTCTACATCTGAAATGCCAACCTCAATCGGCGTGTCATGGTTTTTTATTAGCTGTTCGAATTGTTCGCGATAATAAAAGTCAAATAAATCTGGGCGCGTAATTGTCGTCATAAACGCCCCAGGGCGTGACGCGAAACCATAGGAATATCGAGTATCACGGCGATTTGCCGCCTCTACTTCAATGCGCACATAGGGGTAGAACGCTTTAATTTTATCCTTAAATGTTTTGCCTTTGGTAAACTCTACAAAGTTATCGGTTAAAAATGATACCGATTCGTTATACAGGCGCTCTACAGTCAAAAACGCTTTTTCAGCATCTTTTGTTTTAATGATTTTCTTCAACTTACCCTCTTATATTGTTTTTGTTATCGGGAAAAACTCCTTGAATATCAATAATATCATAGAATAGGTTAAAACGATAAATCATTTGTTTGCATCTAAGAAAACACGCCCCTTGCCACCAGTAAGTTGCTGATTGAGTATCGGCAAAACTTTAGCCATAACGGGTTCTAAAACATAAGGCGGGTTAATCACATACATACCAGAGCCAACCATACCGAATCCATCTTCACGATCAGGCTCGACGTTGAACTCTATACGTAATGCGCTTAATGGGTTTGCCTGATTCTTTGAACGCAAGATAGCGTCTAACTGCCTGATAAAGCTTTCAGTATCAGACCTGCGCAAGACAGGATACCAAATTGCAAACACACCATTTGGAAACTTGGTGAGCGCGTGCCCGACTTTTTGCGGCAATATTGTATATTCTTTTTTTATCTCATATGACGGGTCAATTAACGTTGCACCGCGCTTTTCGTGTGGTGGAAGCATCGACAGCAGGCCTTCATAGGCATCCATCTGCTTGACCTTTATCCGACGATCACGCCCCAGCGCACGCCTTAATAACGGGATGTCACTCCCATGCAAGTCTGTGACGCACATTCTGTCCTGCTCACGCAGCAACGCCTTCGTAATCAGCGGTGAGCCAGGGTAAGTCTCCAGCGTATCGGGTTGATTAAAGCCACGAATAACCTCCACATAGCGGCGTATCTCATCACACTCACCTGCGTAGTTATAAAGCCCTGCAATGCCAGAGAGATACTCTTGCCTTTTCTGCATCATATCAGAGTCGATAGCATATGTGCCTGCGCCAGCATGTGTGTCATGCACATAGAACGCTTTATCCTTTTTGGACAGATAGCTCAGAATCTCTATCCACACTATATGCTTTAGCACATCGGCATGATTGCCAGCATGAAATGCATGACGGTAACTTAGCATTGACTTGTTCCTTTCAAAAACGCTTCACTTTATAGCTTTAAAGCTTTATAATACCATACATTAGCATGAGCTAAAGCGTTACTTTTAAACTGTTTTTCAAACATTAGGACCCCTTAAATGGACTTGCCGTTCGATTTTTATTCACTGTTTCACAGTCTGTTCATTAATTTTGGTATGTTTGCCGGCTTGTTCACTGTTCTAACGCTTTTTCCTAATTTTATCAAATTAACTGATACAAAAAACCACCAAATCGTTATCGGTTTGATGTTTGGTTTAGCCGCAGCCTTATCCATTTTATTCAGCGTGGAAATAATGCCGGGTGTCATTATAGACAGTCGCGTGACCATCCTGACGATGGCAGGCCTGTTTTTTGGCCCTATCACAGCAGCAGTTGCAATCATTCCCGCTGCAATTATGCGCATCTTTTTGGGCGGGCACGTTGGTCTGGGAGTTTCCGTTATTATACTCTCCGCCGGTATAGGTATACTTGCTAAGTATATTATCGAATATAGACTCCAGAGCCACATTAACAAAAAACACATTTTCTATATCTCCGCCCTACTTGCCTTGCTGGTCCCTATGATCAGCGTACCCTTTTTCGACATGAAGTATCTACATGAACTTCTCACCGTACTTATTCCTGCATATATTGCACAAAGCTTTTTATCGTCGGTTATTCTAGGCATATTGCTGATTGCTACCTATAAAAGCCGTTATCTTGAAAACGCCTTGGGGCATGCACATAGCAAAACCAGCAAGGTGCTTTCTTCCAAGACTGAATTTCTGGCGATGATGAGCCACGAAATAAGAACCCCGATGAATGGAGTTTTAGGCTTTACTGAGATTTTGAGTCAAACGAGCCTTGATGAATATCAAGCTCACTGCTTAACACAGATTAAAACGGCAGGCACAACGATGATGCACCTACTGGATGATATCCTTGATTTTTCCAGAATAGACTCAGGAAAGTTCTCTCTATCTAGCACGCCAATAGACCTAATTACTACCATTCGCGCGACAATGGACCTGATGGAAGCTGAAGGGAATATAAACCACAATAAAATGCTGCTTAGTATTGCATCAGATGTCCCTCAATATGTCTATGGCGATACACATCGTATCCGTCAGGTGCTTTATAATCTTTTGGCGAACGCTGCAAAATTCACAGAAAACGGCAAAATTGAGCTTATTATTGAAGCTGAGCACGGCGCCCCACTCCAAAAAGCCCCTAACAACAAGCTAATGAAAATTGTCAAAGGAGAGAAAACACTCCTCAACAAACCGATCAAGACCATTAATGATGCCGATGGCATGTTAAACATTTTTGTAAAAGATACAGGTATTGGTATTCCGCTAGACAAGCAACAAACCATATTTTCGGCATTCGAGCAGGAAAGCGCAACAACTGCACGCAAATTTGGTGGTAGCGGCCTTGGGCTTGCCATCGTCAAGAAGCTAGTCACCTTAATGGGCGGCACGGTCAGTGTTGAAAGTAGCCTCGGCAAAGGCGCGACATTTAACATCCGTATTCCCTACATCATCCCAACACAGAATGAAATCGACACAAAATCAACACCATCAACTGACAAACCAACTATGAGCGGTCAGATATGCAACGTTGATGACCACGAGGGTAACGACCCGAGCATTGTTATGGGTGATAACAGGTTCATATTATTGGTCGAAGACATTGAAATGAATCAAGAGCTCGCTGCATCAATGTTGATGCATAGTGGGTTTCAAGTCCATGTCGCAAGCAACGGCTTAGAAGCGATCGAAGCCGTCAAAGAAAATGGTCCATTCCACCTTGTCTTCATGGATATTCGCATGCCTAAAATGGACGGCATAGAAGCGACGAAATACATTCGCAACGAACTTAATATCTCCCATGAGGAGCTGCCTATTGTCGCCTTAACGGCTCATGTCTTGGGCGCTGAGATTAAAGACTGTCTAAAAGCTGGCATGGATGATTATGTGTCCAAGCCAATCAACGCAGATTTACTTCTTAAAAAAGCGGGACAGTGGGCAAGGCCGAGTGGTGTCGATTCTTTCGATTCACTCCTTAGTGATGGTCACAATTCGTTAACAAGCCTTATCTCCGGCATATCAGGTAGTGAAAACCCGTATATGAGCGCAGATAAAGATGCAGATGCTGATGAATACGATGACGACCCATTCGTTACCAATGCATTAGCAGGTAAGACTGCCGAAAATAGCCCGATCATTGACGACGAGATGCTGAGCCAGTTCATGGAATTTATGGGTAAAGACAAAATCGTTTCCGTGTTTGATGTCTTTAAATCTGATGTTGCGCAGCGCTTCCAAGACATGCAGCAAAGTAATTTTGAGCTCTCGACCATCCAGGCGGAAACGCACGCAATGGCGTCAACAGCCGGTAATTTAGGGATGACTAAATTCTCAGTCTCCTGCCGCGAGATTATGGACATGCCGAGCGGCCCTGCGCACACACCGGAAACCCTGCGTCAGCAAATTGATGATTTGCGTGAATTAGCCGATGAAAGCTGCGCAGCATTTTCTACCTATATTACGTAGAAAATATCAAATAATGTTTAAATAAAATTTTCGAGTTTTAAGCTGCGCTCACCTTGATAACGATACCCGACCTGTATACCGCTATGTATTGCGCTGTAATCCAAACAGGCGAGCTTATTTGAGAGCAGCGCCGGCGCACCAGACATCCAATAATGACCCACAAATACAGGTTTATCTTGTGCATGCGCGTTAAAGGCATCTGTTATAGAAAGCCCATCTATCGCCGCTTTGGTGTGTGGATCTAAATCTTTCGTACGAACAAACAGGCGTTCGCTGATGTTTTCATTTTTATCTGCCCACCATTTTATACGCGCAGCTGTACGCTCAGAGCCGTCTTCAGCCGTATAGCTAACGCCTTTTGGTAACTCAAGCTCGGGGCCTTTCATCAAATATTCTATGGCCTGATACACATCTGACGTTTTATCTGAATATTGTATAAAGGCGTTATCTGTCAGGCAATTTTGCTGATTTAACGCAGGCTTTAACATCTGTAAATGTGGCTCATCCCAGCAGGCATGAATAGCGGCGAAGCCATCACGCTCAAGAAAAACTGGCAAGGTTTTGAACCAGTCGATAATCTCCGCATGCGCTTTCGAGCCCAGCGGATAATCTTTTAAAAAGGCTTCGTGCTGCTTGAAATTCTTTTCAGAATGGGGGCGAATATAAGCGCCGTCTATCGTTTGCATAGCATAACAAATAGCGTTAAATTCATGATTGCCCATGATACATACAGCGTTATCGGCATCCATCATGTTACGGACGATTTCAATAACGCGTTTTTGATCTGGGCCACGATCGACTAAGTCACCCAAAAAACAGACTTTTTTGCCTTGGGGGTGTGTATAGCTGCCGTTAATTTCGGCGTAGCCCATTTTCGCAAGTAATTTTTCTAGTGGCTCTGCAAAGCCATGCACATCACCAATGATGTCATAGGACATTGTCACTTCTCCCTGTATTACAGCGTGTAACATTATAGAAAATGGGCAAAAATTGCAATAAAAAGCTTTATTATTGCCACCAGCCCGACTATATAAAACACCATGACACAGAATAAAGCGCAGCCATACCGCGAGCAAGAAAACGATAAAGACCATTGGGTTATTCCACAGCTTTACCATGCCCCACAAGGTGAAGATGTGCGCCTGCTTGCCAGCAAAGCGCGCGCGCTCATGCCGCAAGACCGCATTCTTATTCACGCCTGTACTGATGATCAACGCCTCGCAGCATTAGGCGATTTATTTACATTCTTTGCACCAGATGTTGAGATTTTGCACCTTCCTGCTTGGGACTGCTTGCCTTATGACCGTATTTCACCGCGCCCTGATATCATCGCAGAGCGCGTCACGGCATTATGTACATTGTTAAACTGGCAAAAAGAAACCAAACGTGCGCCGCGTATATTGCTGACGACTATCGGTGCAATATCACAGCGTGTCACACCGCGTCATGCCCTCGACAACGCGCAGTTTTTCATCCAAAGAAATGACACGATTAATGCCGAAGAATTACAATCTTACTTAACCCAGAACGGTTACAGCCGTACAGACACCGTGCGCGATGCAGGCGAATTTGCGGTGCGTGGCGGTATTATCGACCTTTTCCCTTCTGGGCGCAAAAACCCAATCCGAATTGATTTATTTGGTGATGACGTTGAATCAATCAAGATTTTCGATAGCGCGTCACAGCGCAGCATAAAGACGATAAAAAGCATCGCCCTTCTGCCCGCCAGTGAGTTTTTCTTAAACCAAGAAAGCATTGAAAACTTCCGCCAAGGATTCCGCGAAGCCTTTGGGATGATTGGTACAAAAGACCCTATATATCAGGCGATATCTGAGGGGCGTAAAATGAATGGCTGCGACCATTGGTTGCCGCTTTTCTACCAAGGAAAAATGGATACTGTTTTTGATTACGCGCCCAATAGCGTGGTTAGCTTTGACCATGATGCGCCGATTGTGTGGAATGACCGCATCACGCAAATTGATGATTTCTACCAAACGCGCAAAACCTTGCTTAAAGCATCACAAGATAAGAAGTCAAAAGCCACAGCAAGCGTCGGCGAGGCATATCACCCCTTACCTACGACGACCCTATACATTGATAGCGAAGAACGTGCGCGTTTAGTCGCGCCTCATGAGCCGTTTGAACTAAACCCATTTGGCGCCCCCACAGATGTGGATAAAATCGGCGCACGCAGCGGGCGTAACTTTGCAGATATTCGCGCAAAACCAGATGCGGATATATTCGGCGCGCTTGCCATACATATAAAGGATATAAGCGGCGATGTTGACGGCCCTATATTGATTGCAGGTTATTCCAAAGGCGCACGCGAGCGTATCCACACGATGATGGAAGCTGCAAATTTTACCAATATGGTAAAATGCGATGACATAAAAGACGTTAAGAAACTGCCCAAAGGCGCAATTGGCCTTATCATATTGCCGCTTGAACATGGCTTTGTTGCTCCAGACCTCGCCATCTGTACAGAGCGCGATATTTTAGGGGATCGGCTGACACGAAAATCATCCGCGCGTAAGCGTAAGGCTGATAATTTCATTACAGAGATTTCATCGTTAAATGTCGGTGATTTAGTTGTCCATGTTGATCACGGCATTGGCCGTTTCGTCAGCCTTGAAACGCTTGATATTGGCGGTGCAAAACATGACTGCCTAAAACTTGTCTACGCTAATGATGATAAGCTGTTCTTGCCTGTTGAGAACATAGAGCTGCTCTCGCGCTTTGGCAGCGAAGAAGGTAACGTGCAGCTTGATAAGCTTGGCGGCGCAGGCTGGCAGGCACGCAAAGCCAAGGCCAAACGCAATTTGATGGAAATTGCAGATCACTTGTTAAAAACCGCCGCCGCGCGTGAGCTAAAGAAAGCTGATAAGCTTGAAGTGAGTGATGAAGTTTACAATGAATTTGCAGCAACATTTCCCTATCACGAAACAGAAGATCAGCTCAACGCGATTAATGACGTTATCGCTGACCTCGCCATGGAACGCCCTATGGACCGTTTGATCTGCGGCGATGTAGGGTTCGGAAAAACAGAAATAGCGCTGCGTGCGGCTTATGTCGCGGCAATGAGCGGCATGCAGGTCGCCATAGTCGCCCCGACCACCTTGCTTGTGCGTCAGCATTACCAAAACTTTATGAAGCGCTTTCACGGCACGAACATCCGTATTGACCAATTATCGCGCCTTGTCACAGGCAAACGTGCTAAGGCCATTAAAGAAAACATTGCCGATGGGAACGTTAACATTGTGATTGGTACCCATGCGCTGTTTGCCAAGTCGATCAAGTTTAACAACCTTGGCCTATTGGTCGTTGATGAAGAACAACGTTTCGGCGTAAAGCAAAAAGAGCGACTAAAAGAAATTAAGGACAATGTTCATGTCCTGACCCTAACAGCCACGCCTATACCACGTACGCTGCAAATGTCACTCACGGGCGTGAAGCAGATGAGCATTATTGCAACGCCGCCCGTTGATCGCCTTGCTACGCGCAGTTTTGTTCTCCCCACAGACCCGATGGTCATACGCGAAGCGCTACTGCGTGAACATTATCGCGGCGGGCAAAGCTTTTACGTTGCGCCGCGGCTCAAGCATTTGCAAGAAATTGAAGACATGCTGCGTGACCTTGTCCCTGAGATCCGCGTCATCACCGCTCACGGGCAAATGCCACCGACTGATTTAGAAGACCGCATGACCGCTTTTTACGAAGGTCAATATGACCTACTGCTTGCAACCAACATTATTGAAAGCGGCATTGATATTCCGCGCGCCAATACGATGATTATCCATCATGCTGAAATGTTTGGCCTCTCGCAGCTTTATCAAATTCGCGGGCGCATTGGTCGTTCAAAATTACGCGCATATTGCTACCTCACTTACCCTGTCGGACAAAAGCTTACTGATCATGCGCAAAAGCGTTTAGAAGTGCTTGAAACTTTAGATAGCCTTGGCGCAGGCTTTCAGCTTGCCAGCCATGATTTGGATATTCGGGGCGCAGGCAATTTGCTTGGCGATCAACAATCAGGTCATATACGTGAGATTGGTGTTGAACTCTACCAGCAAATGCTTGAAGAAGCCGTCGCGGCCGCGCGCTCTGGCGTTGATTTAAACGATATTGACCAAGCTGATGATACAAAATGGGTCCCTAATATTAATATGGGAGCAGCAGTGCTTATCCCTGAGCAATATGTCGAGGATTTAGGCTTACGTATGAGCCTATATCGCCGTCTTGCCGATATTGAATCTGATGATGACATTGAAAACTTCGCCGCTGAGTTAATTGACCGTTTTGGAGATTTACCAAGCGAGGTTGATAACTTACTAGACACCGTACGTCTTAAATTAATGTGTAAAGCTGCCAATATCGACCGTGTCGACGCCGGACCTAAAGGGGCGATTATCGGCTTCCATAACGACACGCCGCCAAATGTCGATAAACTATTTGCATGGTTACAGCAGCGCAAAGGTGCGGTGAAACTTCGTCCCGATCAGAAAATAAGCGCAGTGAAAAACTGGCCTAATGCTAATAAGCGTATTCAAGGCCTGCGCGTTTTACTCAAAGAGATTTTGACCGCCTTACAATAAAGATCCCCCTCTGGATTATTCTCAACTAGGGGTGTTCAAGGATAAAACGTCATGTTAATGTCGTGAAGTAAGATTGAAACTCAATAAAGCTAAGGAATTATGATGCCTACACACGCAAAAATCGCTGGTGATCTGTTAAGAGAAGCCGCTAACTTCTTCAAAAGCGTTGCAGAACAAAACCCTGCTATCGCACCACAAATGACAGAAAACGCAGAAATATACATGCAAGCTGCGGATCTTATTGAAAACGATCCTACAGGCGAGATCCCTGATCAGCCTGTGCAAGAGTAATAAACAACGCATCTGCTTGTTATAAACAAAATTCAAAAATTAAGGCGCAATATATTTTGCGCCTTTTTTATTACATTCATTTTTAACCGGTCAAATCCAAACGGCGTTTGCGTCTTCTTCTTCTTGACGTTTGGTTTCAATAATTTTACCCATTAAATCTTCTGCGGCGATAACCATTTCACTGAATACCGGTTTTTCAGGGCGGTAGCGCACATCATAATTTTTCTCAAGCGCATTAAGCTGCGCATTGAGCTTAGCAAGGCGTGTACGTGAAGATGCCGCTTCTTTAGCTTCAGGGTCTGAACGGAGCAAAACGTCTTGGCGCAATTTTTCATTGACCATACCAATCGCAAAGCTCAATTGAATCCCCTCAAGAAAAGCAGCACATGAGCCCATTAATTGCGGCAAGAATATATCGTCACCGTCTTTAGCTTTTTTTCCAACACGATAATTAAACGTTGTAGTTTTTTCAGCTCCACGCAGCACAACGCCGCAGCGCCCTTCATGGTCCTTTAAATTTATAACGAGCGCGACGCTGGCATCATGTTTTATCGTTATTGTTTTACCGTATTGCTCAAAAATTTGTTCTGCATAGGTAATCGCAGCGTCATAATTATCAGAATGTTTATGGTCACATTGCTCCAGCACATCAAAAAACATGTGATGTTCGCCATACTCGTAAATAATTTTACCATTTGCGTAAACGACCAGCCACATATCAGGATGAAACTTCGCATCATGGTCTTCAATCAAACGCGTCCATGCATAGTCCCAGTCAAAGGGCTCATTATCACGTACCAAGATCGGGCCTTTATCTAAAAAAGCGTGAATAATACGCGCTGCCATTCGAATACAACTATGCATATACTGGCCACGTATTACAAAGCGCTCACCCACTTTACCCGCATTATCAATCAAAGGCACAACAAGGCGATTGCTCATGACTGTTAGAGGATCACCTTTAAGGTTATCCCCGCGCCCTTCATAGATATCGAACTTTTCTCTTAATAATGATCCGCTAAAATCCACGAATATCGGCCCCTTAAGATTAGAATAAAGTGTTACATCAAAAAATTTAACTATAAGAATAGCATAAAACCTCGCCAATGTGGATAGGCTTAAATGCGTTTATTTTGCTTTTGCTCCGACGACTTTTAACATCTGACGGTTATATACATCACGCAGTTTCGTATAAACATTATGCCAGTCATCTTTGCTGTCTTCGCTGACCCGTAAATCATTAACAGATGGCAGATACTCATAAGGCGTTTCACCATCCCACTGCATTGCACCACGAAGCTGCGTTTTATATTTCTTTGGGTTCTTCAAGCCGTAACGCAGAATAGGACGTCCAATAGACGCTGCGATTGCATTATAACTTGATAAGTCCTTATACGCTTCATAACCTGAAGACTGACGCGCAGCATGTGCACCGGCAGTTCTTTCTAGCTCCACATTGTCGTCATTCGCACTAAGGCTACCTTGGCGTTCGATTGTTTCAAAGCGTGCTTGATCGACCGATGAACGTAGACGCGATGCGAGATATAAAAACAAGGCTTTATCCTGCTGTCCTGCATCATAATAATGCTGTGCGGCCCAAATCATAGCGAGTGGCGGTGCCTTCGATAAATCGCGGTCTAAAATTTGCATTGCGTTTTGTGTCGCGGCATTTTCAAGGCCATAGGTTAATTCTTTTAACCAAGGCCACTCTGAAAGACCTGAAAGTGCTGGGAAATGTTCATCTTCTGCCAAAATAATGCCCGTCGATTTATAAGAAAAGCTTTTCTCACCTTCTGGCTCTAATGGGGTTGTGTCTGGCGTAGCTATCGGGCTTTGCCCCTTTGGTAAGTAACGCGCTTTTTTGTCATCGCTTTGCGCGATGCCACCCTCTTCCTGTTCGGCTTTATTGTCTAGCTCTTCTTCAACCTTATAATGCTTCATAGCTGTTTCTGGCGTGGCATTATCAACGCTCATATGCTGCATTTTGGTCGGCTTGTTATAATCCGCGACAAAGTCCTGCAAGCTCTGCGCTTTGCTGGGCAGTGGCGCAAAGCACATAAAGACGCCGAGGTAGAGCGCAAAACATAATCTTATAAATTGACGGCAAAATCGTGTCATAGCCAGACCTTTCTTGTCAGATGTCAGTGCCGTGTATTAGGCGTCCCGATAAACCGTATACAGGGCAAGTTCTTGCATTAACGTTTTTAGCTCGCTCTGCGGACAAACATCTAAATCATTAACGGCCTTATTGGCGAAGTCCTTGGCAATTGCAAGCCCCGCATTCAATGAATCATGCGCGTTTAAAATATCCAAAGCACGTTCAAGGTCACCCTTTTCTTGCTTGAGGCTCTGCATAGTTTTTTTCCAAAATGTTTTTTCTGCGCTCGTGGCATTTTGCAGCGCCAATATAACAGGCGCAGTTAGCTTGCCTTCACGGAAATCATCACCAATGGCTTTGCCTAATTTTTTGCGATCTGCATTATAATCTAGTACATCGTCGGCAATTTGGAACGCCATGCCAAGGTGGTAACCATAGCGGCGAATAGCGTCAACGACAGCCGCATCCTGCCCCGTAATCACTGGACCAATTTCACAGGCAGCTTCAAATAAAGCAGCGGTTTTTGCGGCAATAACTTTGAAATACTCATCCATTGTCAGGTCAACATTGCCCTGCGCAGAAAGCTGAAGTACTTCGCCTTCTGCGATCACAGCAGATGCCGTGGACAAAATACGCAAAACATCTAACGAGCCATCACCGACCATTTGCTGAAAAGCGCGGGAGAATAAAAAGTCACCGACAAGAACGCTTGCCTGATTACCAAAAACCAAATTTGCCGGTGCCCTGCCGCGGCGCTCTTCTGAGCCATCGACCACATCATCATGCAGCAAGGTTGCTGTGTGAATAAACTCTACGGCGGCGGCCAGTGGATATGGACGCTGCGTTTCACTATCAAACAAACGTGTCGCGGCGAGTGTCAGTAAAGGGCGAATACGTTTGCCGCCAGAAGAAATCAAATACCCCGCAAGTTTGGGGATCAGCGGTACGTCAGATTGCATCCGCGCGATAATCTCGGCGTCGACTTGCGCCATATCCGCTGAGAGTAAAGCAGACAGGCGCTGCGCTGGCGACACATCCTTAATGATGGTCGTCGCGTCGAAATCATTTTTTTCTTGCACTTGGCTTGCTGTATCACTCATAACAATGTCATGATTAAACGAGTTTGAGCATCGCAGCAAGAGAGAACATGCCAGAAATCTATGTATTAGACAAAAAACTGCGGCTTCTACAGCCAGAGCAAGGGTTTCGCACTTCGCTTGATACCATTATGCTTGCGGCTGCATGTCCTGCGAAAAATGGTGACCATCTGCTTGATGCAGGCTGCGGCGTTGGCGCGGCGGGTTTTTGCGTCGCACAGCGCTTAGATGCACTGAAACTTACGGGCGTTGATATTGATGCTGAGTTTGTCGATATGGCCAAAAAAAATGCAGAGATCAACAATTTCGCAGAGGATCGCGCCGCATTTCACTGCGCCGATATTGACCAATTTCGCCGCCAAGACACTCCAATATTTGACCACATCATTTCAAACCCTCCCTATTTAAATGCAGGGGAATATTTAAACTCCCCGCATGAGAAAAAAGCGATTGCCATTGGGCATGAAGGTTCTGGTTTTACGCTAGAGCTGTGGGTACGTGCCCTACATCGCCTTGTGAAACCCTCGGGCAGCGTCACGATTATCCACCGCGCGGATTATACTGACCAAATCATAAAGGCCTTCGGTCATCGCTTTGGCGCAGTGGAGATCATCCCCCTATGGCCGAAGCAAGACCGACAGGCAAAGCGCGTAATTATTCGCGCGCTGAAAGACCGTAAAGACCCGTGTAAAATTTCACCGGGCATAGTTCTTCATAATGATGATGGTTCATATAGTGATATTGCAGAAGATATCCTGCGAGGCCGTGCGGTTATAGCTTAGGGCTATTGGCGTTATCGGCGTTTTTCTCATTTTGGCTTTTAGCTGCTTTTACCGTGTTTTGCATTAACATTGCAATTGTCATCGGGCCAACACCGCCAGGCACTGGGGTAATATATCCCGCCTTTGCCGCGACAGCATTAAAATCAACATCCCCGACAAGCTTGCCATCAACGTCGCGATTAATGCCAACATCAATCACAAACGCCCCGTCTTTGACCCAGTCAGCTTTGACCATTTGCGGGCGCCCCACAGCGGCGATAACAATATCAGCTTGCAGGCAGAGCTCTTTCAGGCCCACAGTTTTGGAATGGCACTGCAAGACTGTGCAATCATTTTGCAGCAGCATTTGCGCCATGGGCTTACCAAATAAGTCAGAGCGCCCAATGACAATGGCAAGCTTACCTGCCAATGAAGAAAATTCTTGCTTAAGGAGGATCTCGCAGCCGCTTGGCGTGCAAGGACGCAGGCCATCTGCCCCCGCCGTTAAACGCCCCATATTTTGATATGTCAGCCCATCAACATCTTTTGCAGGGCTAATTTGTTCAATCAACGCGGTGCTGTCTAAGCCCTCAGGCAAAGGCAGCTGTAACAAAATGCCGTTTATTTCTGGGTCATTGTTAAGTTGCGCGATCACGGCCTCAATATCAGCAAGGCTGCTATTGGCCGGCAAAACATGTTCAAAGCTAGCAATTCCTATTTTTTCGCAGGCGCGCACTTTATTGCGTACATACACCTCTGAAGCAGGATTATCGCCGACCAACACAACCGCCAAAGCAGGCGCATAAGAAAGCGCAGCAATCTCAGTTTTGAGTTGCGCGCTTAAGTCTTGTGCAATTTTTTTGCCGTCTATAATTTTGCTCATAAGGTATAGTCTTACTCACTTTTGCCATAAAAAGGCAAATTCTTTCTTATATGAACATGCCAATAAAGAATACATTGATGAGATAACCAATAAGCTGCAAGCCAATAATCACTACGATGGGTGTAATGTCTAGGCCGCCTATTGGCGGGACGTATTTACGCACACGATCCATAACTGGCGACGTTGCACGGTTTAGCAAACCGATCAAATTTTGCGCTTGTGGAGAGCGGGCTTTGATAACTTCAAAGGCAATCAACCAGTGGATAATGATTTCAACAATGATAATTGTAATGTAAATCGCGATTGCTGTATTCACAATATAAGATAGTCCGTGAAGTAATAACATGCCGTGCTCCTGATGCTTATTTTAAGCAAAAATATAAATTTATGTTCGTTGACTAGATTTTATTAAAGAAATTGCATTAAGATGAAAAGAGTTTTTTATTCATCAGCAATTTCAGTATTTTAAGGCAAAGCTATTACAATGACAATCAAAACTATAATCCAATACGCAATTGTTAGGCAGAGCCTGCTGCTTTTTGCGCTCGGCACTTCGCTATTTTCCTTTTCGGCGCCAAGCTTTGGGCAAAGCCATGACGATTGGTGTTACCCACGGTCTGCCGCGCGTATAAGCATTACCCCGACCACTGACGAGATATTTTTTGATTTCAGTAAGTCTGAGCAAGAACTCAATAATTTTAAAATTGATACCGTAAACCCATATGGCAAAGAGGTCATCGTTGACGTCGGCGGCCTGATGGCTGGAGGCATTGAGCTAAACCACCGTGCGAATATTGGTTACATCACCAACCCAAATTACAATCTGAGCTGCCTATGGTACGATACATTGCAGATTGATATTGGCATTAAGCCAACGATCTACATCGCCAAAGAATACAACAAAGGCACATGCATGCATAACGCGATCATGGAACATGAAATGAAGCATATTCAGGTTGATATTGACATGGTTAATACATATGCCAATAAAATCGGCTATGAAATCAACAAAAAGCTTACCGAGGTTCCTCTATACGGCCCTATCCCAGAATCGGAGACTGCGGGCGTTCAACAGCAAATGATGAGCAGCGTCACCGATATTATTAAACGCTATGTCGAAGAATTAAAAACCGCGCGCCGCGCCGCTCAGCAAAAAGTAGATACAAAAAAAGAATATGACAGCGTCAGCGCAAAATGTAAGAGAGGCACCAAAAAGCTGAAAAATAGATATCGCTAAAGATAATGAGCTGTATTTTCACTTACCGTACTATAAGGTTTTACTTGAAATTTTCGTAAAAAATGCGCATATCTAAGCACTGAATAAATTAATTTTTTAAGTGACGTCGAAAAGAAAGTATTAAAATGGCTGAAGCTGCACAAAACAAAACAGATAATAATACAGTGAATAACGAGACTGTTGGCAACCCAAAGGCAGCTAAAGAAGCCAACCGCGATGCACTTATAAAGGCAGGCATAGACCCTTATTTACACGAATACCGTCCAACGCATCTGGCGGCTGACCTCCAAGCAAAATATGATGATTTGGCCGATGGCAGCGAAACGGAAGATGAAGTTTGCGTAGCTGGGCGCATCATGGCGCTGCGTAATAATGGTATGTTTATTGACCTGCAAGATAATAGCGGTAAAATTCAAATATTTTCTCATAAAGGCAATGCGAATTTAGACCCTGAAACATTAGAGCGTCTGAAGCTGTTTGACCTTGGTGACATTATCGGCGTTAAAGGCACAATGCGCCGTACGCCGCGCGGTGAATTATCCATCCGCAGCTTTGACATCACCATGCTCACCAAATCATTGCAGCCGCTGCCTGATAAGCATAACGGTCTGAATGACGTTGAAATGCGTTACCGTCAGCGTTATGTCGATTTAATCGCTAACCCAGAATCACGCGACGTACTGCGCATGCGCTCAAAAATTGTTAGCGAAATTCGCCGTTACTTAACCGACACATGGGGCGGCATGGAAGTTGAAACGCCGCTGCTTAACCCTATTATGGGCGGCGCGTCGGCGAAGCCATTTATCACCCACCATAACGCGCTGGATACAGATTTCTTCTTACGCGTTGCGCCAGAGCTTTACTTAAAGCGCCTGATTGTTGGCGGACTAAATGATTGCGTCTTTGAAATTGGCCGTAACTTCCGTAATGAAGGCCTTTCCACAAGGCATAACCCTGAATTTACAGCCGTGGAGCTTTACAAAGCTTACACCGATTACACCGACATGATGGACATGACAGAAGGCTTAATGAAGCATCTGGGGCATGTAGTACACGGAAAAGGCATCTTTAACTTTGGCGAACATGAAATTAACGTTGATCAGCCTTGGGTACGCAAACCAATGGCACAGTTCGTATTAGAAGAAACTGGCCTCGACTTCATGGCGATTGATAATGACGAAGATGCAAAAGCAGCCGCTGAAAGCGTTGGCCTAACAATTGAGCCTCATATGAAATGGGGCCACATCCTCGCTTTCGTGTTTGAAGAACGCGTTGAACATAAACTTATTCAGCCAACACATGTTACAGACTTCCCTGTTGAAGTCTCCCCACTTGCTAAACAGCACCGCAATGATCCGCGTCTTGTTGAACGCTTTGAAAGTTATATTAACGGCTGGGAACTTGCCAATGCCTTTACAGAGCTTAACGACCCAACAATCCAGTATGAACGCTTCCTTGATCAAGTCAAAGCGGCAGAAGCTGGCGATGAAGAAGCACAAATGCTTGATGAAGACTTTGTCACCGCGCTTGAATACGGCCTACCGCCAACGGGTGGCTGGGGTCTGGGCATTGACCGCACAGTGATGATTTTAACAAACAGCACTACCATTCGCGATGTATTGTTATTCCCAACACTAAAGCCAAGAAGCTAGTCACTTTCGCCTTAACGCGTTGAAAATATAGTAAAGCCTGCGGTACATGCTGCAGGCTTTTTACGTCGCAAGCCCTGATAAACCCTAATAAAAACTGGTTAAATTTGCATTCTATATATAAAATGTAAGATAATGTACACAGCACCATAAAATAGTAACGTAATATTAAGGTTATGCCTTTACCATATAAAGGAAATTCAAAGAAAGGGTTTAGAGGTTTAAAATGGGTTGGTTTAATGACGCAACAAACTGGGTAAGTGAAACCGCATCAACTGTCGCCGATAATGTATCGAGCGGCGCAAGCGCGGTGGCACATGCCGTCACCCACCCCACAGAAACTTATAACAAAGCCGTAAACGTTACCGCAGATGCGATGGGCGCGACAGCAGATTACTTTGAAGAGCGCGGCGCGATGGGCTTTCTGGAAGATGCCGGACGCACGGTTGAAGTTGCCGGACAAGGGCTCGTTAAGGGCCTCGGTTCAGGCGCGGGCGTTCTTGGGGATTTAGTCGTACATGTTGGCTATAATCTACCTGTTCTTATCGCCAACCAAGTTGTTGACGAGCCGATTGAATATGCAAATTTCAATATGGCTGGTAAAGCCGCAGAGGCCTTAACATGGACAGAGCCTAAAAGTGACTATGAGCGCGCCATTATGTCTGGCGGTCAAGTTATCGGCGAAGTCGGCGCGTTTGTTGCCGTAACAGTCGCCACAGCAGGCGTTGGCGGCTTAGTTATCGGCGGCTCTGTTGCTGCCGGAAGATCCGCAATGGTGACGGCTGCAAGATTTGTTAATCCGCTCGCGAGCGGCACAGCAGCCACGATCGAAGGCGGCGTTGGTGCGCTTCGCTACAACCAGCTGACAGACATTGAGGACAGCGCGAACGCCATTGTCGACGATATTAATGCTGAAACAATTGATGGCATTGTCGGCGGCGTATTAAACGAACAGCAAGATTTACAGCAAACAATGACCTTAATGCGCGAAGAAGTCGCAGGAATCAAAGAAAAGCTGAATGACCCGAATATATCTGCTGCGGAAAAAGATGCGCTGTATGACCGCGTTGACGAGATTAAAGAGGGCCATGAGATTATCAAAGAATTACGCAGGGAAATCCCCGAAGAGCGCCGCGAAGAATTACACCAGCGCCTTGATGAAATTCAGCCTAATGATCCGCTCGCGCAGCAAAATATAGAACAACCCGAGTTACAAGCCGATGTCGCCACTATCCGCGAAGCAGAGCTTGACGCTTATGAAGCAGATGAAAGCATCAGCCTTACCGCTATGGTCAGCCAAACGGGTGATATGAATATTCAAGACCGCCCACAACAGAACACAGCCCCTGCCCTTGACGCAGATAATAAAGCAACATTAACAGTAGGATAATTCTATAATGAGTATTGTATCAGGTATCGTAAATGTCATCGCCGACACGGCAACTGGCCTCAAAGGCGCCCTTTCAGATAGCGCTGCCAAGGCGATAACTGCTGCCATTGAAACTGGCGGTAGCCTTACCGAGGCCATCACTAAAAATGCGCCAGAGCTTTTGACAAATGACACATTTATGCGCGTTGCCACGAAAATGGGAGATAGCCTGAGTGAAATCAAAAAGCTTGAGCCGAGCTTCCATGCAGGAACAGGTAATGTTGATGACGTTTTAAAAACATTAGATATTAACGCCACTGATGACATTGCCAAGGGCTTCTCTGGCCTGCAAGATTCGATTACAAGCGCAATGAAAACAACTGACGGTATGGTTGATGGCCTGGCTGATGATTTAGCTGGCATCTCTCGCCCGACGTCGCCAGAAGGCATCCGCGCCCAAGCTGCAGCGGCAAGCCGCGCCGCGGCGCGTGAAGCCGAAGAACAAGCTGCAAAAGAAGCTGCCGAGCAAGCAGCAAGGGAAGCGAGCGAACAGGCCGCGAAAGAAGCGCAAGAACAAGCTGCAAAAGAAGCCGCGGAACAGGCTGCACAAGAAGCGCCAAAGCAAGCCGCGAAAGAAGGCGCAGAGCAATCAACAAAAGAAGGTGCAGAAGCCGCGGCTAAACAGAAAAAGCCTATGTCTAACTTAACGAAAATGGGGCTTAGCGCCGTAGCTGCAGGCGTCCTATTAACCGGTGATACGGATCTAACCCCTGAAGAAAGAGCTGCGAAAGAGGCCGCTGAAGCTGCCGCTGTAGACGGTAAGACAATAATCGGCGGCAAAGAGTTTGATGTTTCAAGCATCCCCCTCCACCTTATGACAGATGCAGAGTTTGACGAGTACATTGCAACTCAGCAAGGCCCGATCGACCCTGAAAAAATGTCTGCATTGCGCCAACAAGCATTAATCGACAATGGTTTAGGCGAAGTTGATGCTAACGGGGTATTCCAAGCGAATGCACAAAAATGGCAGGAGGCCCGCCAGAAGTTTGATAGCGCCCTTGCTGGCGGCCAGTCTATTAGCGCGGCGACGGGGGCAGCCACTCCACCACCTGCCGACACGCCAAAAGACGGTATAGGCGGCTTTTTCGAAGGCATACAGGACATGTTCAAACAAATTGTTGAAATGATCCAAGGCTTCATGAAAACGCTTGGTGCAGGTGGCGGTTTATTTGGTAACTTACAAGGCGGCATAAATAGCGCCCAAGCCGCGCAGCAAAGCGCAGCGACAAGCACGCGCCAACAATCACCTTCGCCCACACAGGCGCCAACGCCACAACAGCCAAGCTTAACGCCAGAGCAAGTCGCCGAAAATGCGCTTTTACAACAGCACCGTGGTTATGCGCAAGGTACCCATGAAGCGATAAGCGCTGGCAGCATGAGTTATGCCGCAATGGACACGTCAAAAGTCAAATGGGATAAGGACGAAATTATAACAGGAGATGCAGACATTGACCGCATCTATCAGGAAAACATTGATGGCAAGTTTGATGGCGGTACAAAAGGTATGCTCCATATGGACGAAGATGAAGGCCTTTTATATATTAACAAAGACGCAAATGGCGATGTCACGGCATACCGCGTTAATGACCACATCAATGACATTCCGAATCTGAATGATCTTGCATGGTCACAATCAAGCCTTGACGGGTTTGGCAATATGATGATGGCGAATGACCGTCACACAACAGGATTCAACGCCCAAGGTGGTATGGTCAAGACCGTAGAGTTTGATGACGGATTCTTTGATGGTAAAGACCTTAAAAATGAGCAGCTTCAATTCCATGCAAAGCTCGATTCTCAGGGCCGATATTCTGTCTCGGTTGTTAATGATGCATATAAACAAAGCAATGGCGCTGCATTAACCGCAGCCGAAGGGCAAAGTAACGCTGAGATTGCCAAGGAAGACCCTGGGTTTGATTATTATGTTGCGGGTAAAGACCCCATTCAAGAGCGCCTGTATAACGAACAACAATCAAGCGCACGTAACCAAAAAATCGCTGACGCGACAGGGGACGGTATACGCAACGCGGGCAAAATGATTGAAGGTATGATTCAAAACGGCATGACCGTTAATATTGGCAATAACAACCCAACGGTCAGCATGGGTAATCGCGGGCCTGCATTCTCAGCGACAAGCGCCTATGACAGGATGGAACGTGATGCGCAGTCACAGAACCGGATTAACGGCATCACTATTGATTAGCCTTCCAAGACTGAGGATATATAGATTTTAAAAGATAGGGGGGCTGCACATTGCAGTCCCTCTATCTTTTTAATCCTTATTATTTATGTGTCGACAGTGCATACAAACAGATAGCCGCAGCGTTAGAGACATTTAAACTCCCAACCGCGCCACCTGTCGGTAGTTTCACCATCTGGTCACAGCCATCTTTTGTTAAACGGCGTAGGCCGGGGCCTTCTGCCCCAAGGACAAAGGCGCAGCGCTCTGGCGGCGTAAAATCTTCTAGGCTTTCTTCGCCCTGCTCATCAAGGCCAATCACGTAATAGCCTTTACTTTTCAAATGATCCATCGTGCGCGATAAATTGGTTTCATGCGCAATTAATAAATGATCTAAACCGCCGCATGCTGTTTTGCCGACAATGCCCTGTAGCGGCGGTGTGTGCTTTTTCTGGACAATCATGCCCGTAATGCCAAAAGCGGATGCTGAGCGGATAACAGCGCCGATATTATGCGGGTCTGTGACTTGATCGAGGATCATGACAAGGCTACGTTTGCCTTGCGCGTTAATACGCTCTTCCCCTGCGTTGATAATATCAACTGCGCTATACTCTTCTAATATCTCTGTACGCAACGCAATGCCTTGATGCACTGTATTCTCGGGGAAAGATGCATCAAGCCGTGACCTTTCAACCAAAACAGGCTCAGGACGCTTTAGCCCTGCCTTTTTTGCTGCGTGGATATGTGGTTGAAAATCTTCCAATAACCTTGCGGTAATATAAAGACCGTCAATATGACGTTGTGGGTTAAGCCATGCCTCGCGTACAGCGTGGACGCCGAACAAGCTTAAGCGCTCAATTTTACGCGCTGCGGGTCGTTCCGCACGTTTTGTGCCGCTCTGAGTGCGTGGCTGCGCCCCCTCCCGCCCCTGACGTGGCGGTTTCGCACCACCCTGTGGCTTTTTATCACGCGTATCACTGCGCTTATGATTACTACGCTCGCTAGCTGCGCCCTTAGGGCCTTTGCTTTTGTGCTTATGGTCTTTGCTTCTTGGCTTATTCATTATGTACCCATCTTTTTTACAAGGCTTATAAATTGCATATTGACAGGCTAAAGGGAATGCTTTTTTTTAGCACTCAGGAAAAATTGTTATATTTCTTGATTTTCTTATATATAAGCTCTTGATTAAATCTTGAGAGTTAGATATAAAACAATTCTCTTCTAAGGAGGGGTGGCAGAGCGGTCAAATGCAACGGACTGTAACTCCGTCGTCTCACGACTACGCAGGTTCGAATCCTGCCCCCTCCACCATTTCCCTTAAAAACATAACTTAAAATCAAGAGATAGCACCGCGGTTATGTGTAATGGCAATGCATGTCACGCATTCTTATGAACATGGGTGCCTCGAATCAGCAAACATACCAAAGCCTACTTCTCCATATTTAGTATTCAAAAATGAAGCCGTAAGTTTAGACTTTTTTGACAAATTGTGACTTCAAACCCATTGGGCCGATGCCTGGGATTTTACAATCGATATCATGATCGCCATCAACAAGGCGAATGCCTTTGACTTTTGTGCCTACCTTGACAACTGAAGACGAGCCTTTGACTTTTAAGTCTTTAATGACCGTTATAGTGTCACCATCTTGCAGCACATTTCCGACAGCATCCTTAATTTCCTTAGGCGCGGCATCTTCATCGGCCAGCACGGCTGTTTGTGGCCATTCGTGACCGCATTCAGGGCATGCGTACATATTTTGCATTTCATACGTATATTCAGAGCCGCATTCAGTACATTTTGGTAATTCACTCATTATTTGCTCATTTCTTTATTAGGGATACTAAAAACACAACAGCATTATAACGCTGTAAATTTCATTTTTACAGTGCCAAGCTTCATATTGCTCGATATAATCAAATATATACAAATCAAGCATCTATAAAGCTAAAGGCAGGACATGGCAAAAAAGCATGACGCTCTCATCAAACATATCTCGACGCTGAATGGTGACATATTTAATATACATGTTACGCCGAAAGCGTCCGCCGAGAGAATAGATATACGCTGCAAAGAACACGGCGCTACAGAGATCCGCCTTTATGTTACAACCGTGCCTGAAGATGGCAAAGCAAACAAAGCCGTCATCAATTTACTGTCCAAAGCCTTAGCTGTAAGCAAGTCCTCCATAGAAATTGTGCGCGGAGAAACTGCGCGCACAAAGACAATCAAATTATTATAAAGCCAAGAATGACCTTGCGTGAATTACCTAACGCAAGCCGTTCCCGAATATGAGCAGCCTGGATTCGGACAGATCATTTCAGGCGTTGTATTGCCATTGGTCTGTACAATCATCACCCCTGTTGGGATAGCCGCAGAACATGCACCCGTTGGCGCTGTCATTTCTGAGAACGTCTGCACTGTATCAAAGTAATCACCACTTGCGACCGTCGCAGCATGCGCTGGCGTATTAAGAGAGTTTATAACTTTTTCCCATACATCCGTATGGTCAAAGAGCAAGTTGGTTGCCCCGGAAGGCCCCGCATCTGGGCAAGAATGCCCAGTATCACCAACATAGTTCAGGCGTGGGTCATTATCTCTTAGCGCATCAAAGACAACACCACGTAAATCGATCATGTTTTTACACTTAAATGCCACCCAGACATTTTTCTGCGCAATACATGCTGAAAAGCTTTGCCCGACGCCAGCTGCGTATACATAGGTTAATCCGCCGTCTATCAATGTGCCGCCACCTAGATTATTTTGGGAAAACCCTGAATTACCTAAATACTGGGCCATGGCCACAGATGTAACAAGCTCAATTTGCGTACGCGTTGCAGAACCATTACTGTCCGCAGCAGAGAAAATTTTCCCCACTACATCGCCTGCATTCGCAGACCAAGCATCAAAACATGAAAGTTCAAGGACACTATCTGGTCTCGTGATTATACTTTGGCTAATTTCAACTTCGCGCTGCGCTTCCATCCACGCACGCCCAACCATCGTTTCCCAAATATTAGGGTCGCAAACGTTTGATTCGAGGTTTTGTGCGCACGCTTTATTCTGCGGGGGTAAAAACGGCGTTATCGCGAGTGCTAACATAAACACAAATGCTAACTGCCCTACTAAACGTAACTTCAAACCGGATTTAAACATATGTGCCCCTAGCTAACTGAATAATACTTATATGTGACGCGCTTAAGCGCCATTACCCTAAAATCATATACCGCTTATTATTGTACTATAATATGCATTTACTTTGCAATCTTTGGATATATAAACTGATAATTATAAGAAAATAATATTATTTCAGCAGGTCTTCTTCCAAAATAGACATGTTGAGATCATAGGAAACTTCGCCTTCATCTTCGTCTTTATAGACAAGCGCGATGAATTCACCACTCATGTAAACTTCCACAGAATCATCCGCTTTATCACGGCGACGCAGGGTCACTTCTTCGTTATTAAAACGTTTTTGTAATGTTTTTTGGACGCGGGTAATTTCTTCGCCTGAAAAGCTCATAACTTAATCTTTCTATTCATTTTTATTAAATCGACTGCTCTATTTTTTAACAGTTTTAATTTAGGATACAAGGGGGTTTCTTATTTTTTCTTCACATAGCGCGGCCAAGGCTTTGCGATCAGCGCCTGAATCAGCTGCAATTGGCGCGTGAAAAACCAGTTCAATCACAGCGCCCTTATGCTGCGCAAACGCCCAAAGATGCGGCGCAAGCTCCATATCACCATACCACGCATAAAGGTCGCGCAGCTTTTGCGGGTCACTCGCGCCGGCAACAAGCTGCTTATCAACGGCTTTGATCCATATTGTAAAGGGCTGAATAACTGTATTTTCCAAGCCAACAAGCGGGGAAAACAGCGCAGCCTTCATTCCAAGCACATTACTGCCATCGCTAGATGTCCCCTCAGGGAAAATGATAATGTTCTTGCCCTGCTTGAGGCTTTGTTCAATTTGCTGACCTGCGCGATGCGCATCACTGCGTTTACGCGAAATGAAAATTGTTTGCTGTAGTTTTGATAAAAAACCAAAAACAGGCCAGCTTTCAACCTCCCCTTTAGCAACAAAAGATGCCTTCAGCACAGAACCGATCACTGGTATATCCAGAAAAGAAATATGGTTCGAGCAAAACACCGTTTGTGCGGTAGAAATAGGCGCGCCAGATACTACAACTTTAATACCAAAAATCTTGCACACGCCGCGCTGCCAAAAATAAGGCAATGTGTAGGCGCTGCGCCCCTTAACAAACAACAAGTAGATGAATTGCGTTGGTGCGCATAATAAGCACCAGACAAGAAACAACGTGATTTTAAGAACCGCTTTAATTTTGGTCATTGGCACGCATCTCTCTTGCGAATTGAGACGCCGTTGATATCTGGCCCTGCGTCTTGCGTTGATAATGCTTAAGGTAGCGTTCCGTAACCAGATGCGTTGGCATAATAATGCAGACATCAACCGTGTTAAATTGACGATCTATGATTGCACCATCACCAATAGACGCACCGACACGCAAATACCCCTTTATCAAGGGCGGTAAGCTTGTGAAAATGCGTTTCATATCATGGCTAACTTCATTCTTTGGTAGGATGTTCATATCGACATATAAATCATCCAAAGCTCGTGCGCGCAAAGAATCAGTCGCAAGGTGATAGTGATAAAGGTAAGAAAGCTCTTTTTCTATTTTGCTTATATCTGTGCCGTTAAAACTTGCACAGCCAAACATTAAATCAATTTTATGTTCGGCTAAATAATTTGCGATGCCTTGCCACAAAAGCTGTAAAACGGGGCGCGTTCGATATGCCGGCAAAACGCAAGAGCGGCCCAGCTCCAACAAATCCGCGCCAGATTCTTTAAGTTTATGGATGTCATATTCGCTTGCGGTATAAAAATCGTGGTTTGTAGCGAGTTTATCCGCGCGCAACATACGGTAGGTGCCGACGACACCATGATTTTCTTTTTCCGAGTGATCGATAACGATTAAATGGTCTGTCATGACATCGTATTTATCAACATCAAGCTTCTGTTTTTCCATCGTTGAGGTTGGCTGCGCGCCATATTCATCATAAAAAACTTTATAGCGCACACGCTGCGCAGCCTCAATCAGCTCAGGGCTGTCCGCGATTTTAACTTCGATTTCAATCTCGTTTTCACTCTTCGTAGTCATGGTAACTTTCAATTGTATAGAAAAACAACGCGCTCATATGCAGCCTACAGACAGATTGTATCCTAAGAATAATCTTGCTAAGGTCAATCTATTCTTTACCGCCGCCAACATATTTCAGGTCAAAGGCACAATAACATGAACATTCTTTTTGTATGCACGGGAAATATATGCCGCTCTCCAAGCGCCGAAGCGCTGTTAAAGCATAAATTAGCCCAGCGCGGCATAACATCTTATCATATAGATTCCGCTGGCGTGGCAGGCTACCACATTGGCAATCCGCCAGATCATCGCGCCATTATTAGCGCGCAAGAATACGGCGTAGACATGTCGTCACTTCAAGCGCGCAAAGTCAAAACTGAAGACTTCCAAAGCTTTGATATAATATTTGCAATGGATCGTGGCCACTTAGCGACATTGCAGGATGACGCCCCGCAGGCACTTCATCATAAAATAAAGTTGTTCAACCATGAAGTTTATGGGCACGAGACGGATGTGGAAGACCCCTATTATGGTGGGCAGGCTGACTTTGATATTATGTTCAAAAAACTAGACCACGGGCTAGATATACTTGTAGGTAACCCTATACAAAAGCATAGGCCTTAATGCTTTTTTCACAACAAAAGTCGTTGTATTCATCCGCATTACCACTTACAATAAGGGCTATAGCATTTACAGGTAGGAACTAATCACAAATGGCAAAAATTCTGGTAATTGATGATATGGAAGGCATTCGCCAAGCTATCATGAACACTCTTGAAAATGAAGGACATGTCGTAAGCGAAGCAAGCAACGGCGCCGAAGGTCAAGTTGCGATTGAAGCAAATGATTACGACCTCATTATCACAGATATGTTCATGCCAGAAAAAGACGGCTTTGACATTATGACGTTTGCACGAGCGCGCGACAAAACAATCCCAATTATCGTCATTTCTGGTGGCGGCGCAGCATTAACTGCAGATTGGGCCCTGACCGGCGCAGAGGCCTTTGCAAGCGCAACGATACAAAAACCTTTTAAGTCGGAAGTGCTTGTCCGTACAGTTAACGAACAGCTCGAAAAAGCTAAAAGCTAAAAGCTAAACCCCACCACATATCACATCAAACAATAAAATGTTTCTATGGCTTGGGGTCATAAAACCCTGTATGTGCCGTTGGTGCATAAATAAAGCGGTTTGTATCCCCCTCCAAGACGACGCAGCCTAAGCGTCCATGTTTATAGACCCCAACATCCACACCAATACGGTGATGCAATATTTCGGGTTCTTCTATAATGGTATGGCCGTGAATAACATATTTCTCACACGGTGTTTCCCATGATAAAAACGGCTCGCGTATATAGGTTAAATCCTCTTGCGTTTGCTCTGAGACAGGCTTTTGCGGGTCAATTCCGGCATGGGCAAATAGATAGTCATCCTCAACATGCACAAACGGCGCGTTGCCGATAAAGGCCTTATGCTTTTTAGGCATGGATTTTGAAAGCTCAATTTGTAGCCGCTCAATTTCCGCAGGACGCAGTGCTTCATATTCAACATCATCAACATTGACACCATAAGATTTAAGCGTATTAAGCCCGCCCCACTTAAACCAATTCAATGTATCAGGCCCAATGCGACCTTGTGCAAAATCTTGCAAGCATAAATCATGGTTGCCGCATATAAATATGCGTGTAATGCCGTCTTTTATTTTTTGCTGTGCGATCAAATTATCAAGTACGCCTGCCGATTCTGGCCCGCGATCAATATAATCACCAAGGTAGATAATAAAAACATCTTGTCCCTTTTCCTTCGGGTCAATGTCACTATTTTTTAAATCATCAGCGATCGCCGCCTGCATATTTTCTAATGCATCCAGATAGCCGTGGATATCTCCGATAGCATAAATACGTTTTCCTGATTTTAAACTTGGCATGTTGATCCACTCTACTCGCTTGCATTATTTTATGGTTTCAGCCATAAGGTTTATATGTTTGATCATATAAAAATATACAGCTCAGCGCTAGGGTTAACACATGATACACGCGCAGACCACCCCGAACGTGTGGCGCGCTTAGAAGTTTTACGCGAACTTATCGCCAGCGCGCCTTATAATGACATTGCAAGAACTGACGATTTCACCGCAAGCGATGACGACATATTACGTGTCCACTCCAATGCGCACCTTACAATCATCAAGGAAACCGCGCCAAGCGAAGTTGGTGAATATGAACATATTGACCATGACACCATCTTATCATATGGCAGCCTTAATGCCGCGCTTAGCGCTGCGGGTGCACCCGTACAGGCCGTAAGCGACATTCATGCGGGCACCAATACAGTCGGCCTCTGCATGAGCCGCCCGCCAGGGCACCACGCAACCTATAATAATGCCATGGGATTTTGTATTTTTAACAATGTGATGATTGGCGCCGCAAAGGCTGCTGCGCTTGGTTACAAGCGCATTGCTGTGATTGATTTTGATGTTCATCACGGTAATGGCTGCGCAGATATCTTGAACCACGTCAGCTTGCCCTGCTTTTATATATCCACCCATCAGCAACACCATTACCCCCATACGGGTCTTGCCGAAGAAAACACCGCACAGAAGGTTTTAAACATCCCCCTTCCCGCGGGTAGCAGCGGCGCAGAAATATGTGCGTGTTATGCTGATGAAATATTCCCTGCCTTGCACAGCTATAAACCTGATTTTGTCTTCATTTCAGCCGGATTTGATGGACATAAGAATGACCCATACGGCGCATTCAATCTGACCGAAAAAGATTATCATTGGCTCAGCCTTGAAATATATGAAATTGCGAAAAAATATGCGGAAGGACGCGTCGTCTCTATTCTGGAGGGCGGCTATGATCTAGATGCATTAAAGGGCAGCTACGCTGCCCATATTGATGCCTTTCGATAAAAAGTTTTGGTGCAACGCCTCTTACACTGTACGTATACGTGGGCGCTCTATAAACAATCTATTTACATCAAACTTATGGTTCAGTTTTTGTGCCTGAGAGACACGCCACGCGAAAAGATTCGCTTTTAAACTACTTGTATCTTTATCATTCATAATAAAAGCCTCCTGCTATAAGTGTTTTCATAATATATTATAGCGTAAAAAGTCCCTAATCAGCCGTGCATTGTTTGCAGAGCACAGGCTCCAGTTATGCATAGCGCGCATAGCCAGCCATCTACCTATAGCGCACCGGAGAGATTATACCCTTTGTATCAATTGCTTGGCTTATCCTCTTACTTAACGAGACTACCCCGTCATACAGGCGATCCATAGCAAAACTGGGCACACGATACGGGCCAAAGCCACGTTTAAGCCCCTCCTCCATTAAATGTAAATAACATTTTTGCGCTGCTGCGCTCTGCGTATCACGGTCATAGATCAGCGCCGTAAGTGCAGTAAAGTAGCTATCGGCGTAATTGGTAAAGTTATAAGCGGGGGTAATTCCGTATTGTGGGCAGACTTCATTTAGTAGATCCTGCAAGCTTTTGACGGCCTCATGTGTCATGGGGAGTAAAGGCGCGTACCATATAAGGCCGCAGCCATCTCGCGCAGGGTCAACAGGCGCATTAGGTTGCGGTGGCTTTTGATTACGCCAATACGCAAAACTCAATATTTCATCCGAAGGCCGGCCATGCATAAACCCCCACAGCGATGTCAGCGGCGCCACTTTGTGACGCAGGCTCTTCGGCAGGAAAGATTTTAGTTTTTGCAGGGCGGCAAAACGTAGCCCATTTATCATCACATATTTTTTCGCTTGCGGCTTTAATGCCCGTGCGAGGTATTTTGCAATGCCCTGTGTGATCGCCTTTGGCCCCATCGCTGTGATTACAATGGTATATGGCGCCATATGGTTTTCCGCCCCGAGCGCCTTTAAGCGCTCCGCGCTTATCGCTTGCTGTGAGGCCAACAAATCTTCTGGGTACGCCACACCTGCTGCCGCCATAGCGTAGGCGCTATCAAATATTTTTATCGACAGGCTCGGCACGTCCCAGCCCTGACGAAACACGCGCAAATCTTCTATGATTGACGCCAAGTTTTCACTTCCCACTTCGGCAATCACGGCCAATGAAGACTCAGGCTTGCGAGACAGCCTTACCGTCATTTGCGTAACAATGCCTAACCCACTTTGAAAAAACAGTCCGTCAGTATAAGCCCCAAGACCATGTCGATACAATTTATCAACCCCCTCACAGCCGAGCTGAGTGAGCACTGGCTCATAAAGACCCCCGTCAGGAAGCACCGCCTTTAAATGCGTTACAGCCGCAGCATGATCCATGTGCGGCGCAATGCCAAAGCCGCGTTCTAGATAATTGCCAATAATAGTTGTCTGCGGGCTTGAGCCTGTTGGCGACATAATATGGACATCGCCATTCGCATATAGAAAGTCAGATAATTGTTGCTGCGTAACCCCTGGCTCAACCGTGACGTAACCCAGCTTCGGGTTATATTCGAGGACTTTATCCATTAAGCCTAAATCGACAATAATGTTATCTGCACTAACGGGTGATCCGTCCGAATAGCCCCAGTTTTTACCACTACTAATCGGGTAAAGCTTCAGGCCTTCTGCCTGCGCAATACGCACAATTTTTTGTATCTCGTCCTGTTTTGTGGGCTTAATTACGCCTGCAATGCGCGGTGCATGTCCAGTTGTCGCAGCGTTTTGATAGTCATCACTTACGATGATTTGGCCTTTTGCCAAAACCGAAGAGAACAAAGTTTCAATACTCATAATAATCCGTGAAGAAATGTGTTGAGGGGCGTTTTAGTAACGGTGAGAGTATATGCCCTTGCCTATCAAATATCAATTACAGCTTCTTAAAACTTATGACTTAACTGCGCGCCCGTCTGCATCGCCTTGATAATTACGTTTAGGGTTATTCACACCAAGATGCGTAATGTCGGCGATCGACTTTATATACTCAGGGCACATTGCACGCAGCACTAGAGCCTTAAGAATACGGCTGTGATAATCCATATACGGCGCGGATTGTCCTGCGCAATCTTTTACAACGTAAATAAGTATCGGGCTATCAGGGTAATCGTCATGGGTCAGATGAACTTTTTCGTAATGATCGTCTTTCACACCTTCGCATACGTCGAGCACAGCTTCACATGCGCTCGTGATTTCATAAAGGCAGCCCCAAATTTGATCTTGGGTTTCACCTGTGTGGAATATATTCGCACCACTATGTTTCGGGCTAAAAGCGAATCTCCATCCCTTAAAACCTATATTTCCGACATAAAGCGCGTCAGGGCAGCGTTTCTCCATCTGCACTGAATACATGTTTGAACCGTATGAAAAGTAATATTTAGGCATCTCGTCCCTTACATACAAAGGCTCTAAGCGCTTCACTTAGAGAGCTGTGCGTATTTACAATCTATCATCTTGTACTTAACCCCATTCTGAAATACAATGCCGATGTTTTAATTAATAGTAATGAATTGATAAAAAGACATGGCTGAACAGAATATTAAAGACATGAACTTTGAATCCGCATTGGGAGAGCTCGAAACACTCGTGCAGAACCTTGAAAGCGGACAGACAAGCTTGGAAGATTCCATTAATGCTTATGAACGTGGTGTATCCTTGAAAAAGCACTGTGAGAAAAAGCTAAAAGAAGCTGAGCTGAAAATCGAACAAATATCCCAGAACGAAGACGGCACAGTAAGCACTGCGCCTTTCGCAGCTGAGCAATAAACACAGCACCGCTAAACGCATAATATATAGATTATAATCAAGGAGTACCCAATATGGCGCCATCCCCAAGATCCGCATCCCCCCGCCTTCAAACGGCAATGGATGAAGTGGCCGAAGCGTTAGAACGCACATTAACACGTTTATTGCCTGATACAGATTTAGCGGAAGCTCCCTTATTCGATGCAATGCGTTATGGCGTACTTGATGGCGGTAAACGCCTACGCCCATTCATGGTTGTTGAAACAGCAAAATTATTTAATGTTGACCCATACCGCGCACGCCGCGTCGCAGCCGCACTTGAAATGGTGCATTGTTACTCCCTTATGCACGATGATTTACCAGCAATGGATAATTCACATATGCGCCGCGGTAAAGCTTCGGTGCACACGCATTATGACGAAGCGACAGCTATTCTTGCTGGCGATGCGCTTTTGACTCTCGCGTTTGAAATCCTGTCCAGTTCCGACACACATGAAGACCCACACGTTAGATGTCAGCTTATCACTGAACTTGCCAAAGCATCTGGCGGTCACGGTATGCTCGGCGGTCAAATGCTGGACCTTATCGGTGAAAACGAAGAGTTTGACCTTGGCACGATTAGCCGCTTACAGCGCATGAAAACAGGTCAGCTCATGTGCTTCGCATGTGAAGCCGGCGCGATTCTCGGTAAAGCGGGTGAGCCACAGCGCAAGGCTTTGAAAAACTTTGCGCATGACCTTGGCCTTGCCTTCCAAGTTACTGATGATATTTTGGACGTTGAAGCAGACCCTGTAGAAACTGGCAAGCCTGCTAACCAAGACGATAACGCAGGTAAATCAACCTTCGTTTCAGAAATGGGCATTGATAACGCGAAAGAACGCGCAGAAATGCTTATTGGTCAAGCTGTACGTCACCTGCATGTCTTTGGTGGACGCGCTGATGTATTACGCGACCTTGCTGATTATGTTTTGGGCCGCAGAGCTTAATCATATTCCATTACGCCAATTCAGAAAACCGCCTTTACGGGCGGTTTTTATTTGCCTTTAGTGGTGAAAAAGCCTTTAATCAGGCCACTCAAAAAAATAAAGCGCCAAAATAAGGGTTTCAAAGTGCATAACAAAGCATCAGAAGACAAAAATACCGAGGACACAGCAATCTATTTGGACGTACTTTCCAATGATAGTGCAACCCCATTACTCGACGCGGTAAAAATTCCCGCCGGTCTTCGCAATTATTCTGTTGCGCAGCTTAAACAAATTGCCGATGAACTCCGTCACGAAACAATTGACGCCGTATCCCAAACTGGCGGGCACCTTGGCGCAGGCCTTGGCGTAGTTGAGCTCACTGTTGCCATTCATAGCGTGTTTGACACCCCGCATGACCGCCTTATCTGGGATGTTGGTCATCAATGTTATCCGCATAAAATCCTAACTGGACGCCGTGATCGCATTCGCACCATCCGCCAAGGCGGTGGACTCTCTGGTTTCACCAAACGCAGTGAAAGTGAGTATGACCCTTTTGGTGCTGCGCACAGTTCTACATCAATTTCAGCCGGCCTTGGCATGGCTGCAGCCGCTGACCTGCAAAATGATCCAAAAAACGTTATCTGCGTTATTGGCGATGGTTCAATTTCAGCCGGCATGGCTTATGAGGCCTTAAATAATGCTGGCGAGCTTAAGAAAAAAATGATCGTCATTCTCAACGATAATGACATGTCGATTGCGCCGCCTGTTGGCGCGATGAGTAAATATCTCTCTCGGCTTGTTTCATCACGGCCTTATCTTGGCGCGCGCGAAAAAGGCAAGTCGATCACAGACCACCTGCCGCGCCCATTGCGCAACATGGCTAAATCTGTCGAAGAAGGTACGCGCTCTGCCCTTGGTCACGGGACATTTTTTGAAGATCTCGGCTTTTATTATATTGGCCCAATTAACGGCCATGACATGGATGCACTTATTCCTGTACTGCGCAATTTGCGTGATACAGAACAAGAAGGCCCTTTCCTGATCCATGCGATCACTGAAAAAGGACATGGGTACGCCCCTGCTGAGCAAGCCGCGGATAAAATGCACGGCGTAGCAAAGTTCGATGTCTCGACTGGCACGCAAAGCAAATCAAAGCCGTCCGCGCCGAGTTACACAAAAATCTTCGCTGAAACATTAACCGCCCTCGCCCATGATGATGACAAAATTGTCGGCATTACGGCGGCGATGCCAGATGGCACCGGCATGAATGTTTTTGCCAAAGCGCATCCAAAGCGTATGTTTGATGTCGGTATAGCAGAGCAGCACGCGGTGACTTTTTCTGCGGGGCTCGCGACTGAAGGCATGAAGCCTTTCTGTGCAATTTATTCTTCGTTTTTACAGCGCGGCTATGACCAGCTGGTACACGACGTCGCAATACAAAACCTGCCGGTGCGTTTTATCTTGGACCGCGCAGGGCTAGTGGGCGCTGATGGCTGCACTCATGCAGGCGCGTTTGACCTTGCTTATCTATGTTGTATCCCCAATATGGTGGTGATGGCACCATCTGATGAAGCCGAACTCGCCAAAATGGTGACAACGGCCGCCGCTTATAATGACGGCCCCTGCGCGATACGTTACCCACGCGGCGAAGGTACTGGCGTCGAGCTACCTGCGCAAGGTGAAACAATTGAAATCGGCAAGTCACAAATGCGCCGTGAAGGCAAAAAACTCGCCATATTGAATTTGGGCTGCCGTATGCAGGATGCATTAGAGGCTGCCAATGATGGTGACTACACCGTGATTGACATGCGTTTTGCAAAGCCGCTTGATACAGCAATGATTAAAAACATTATTGCCACGCATGACGCCCTTATCACGATTGAAGAAGGCGCACAAAATGGCTTTGGCGCACATGTCTTAGAGTATATCTGCAATGCAGGCCTGATGGATGACAAACCGATTAAACTACGCAGTATGACATTGCCCGATGCATATCAAGACCAAGACACGCAAGATAAACAATATGCAGATGCTGGCCTAGATGCTGCGTCAATACTTAAAATGGCACAAAGCCTTATTAATTAGAGTATACTGAGTACGAAAAATGCATGATTTAAATATGGACATTGAAAAACCTACCATCATCCTACTTGATATGGATGGCACATTAGTACGTCACCGCAATAAATTTGTCTTAAACATGCTAGAACGTTTAGATGATTTTCTACTACGTTTTGGTCGCCTATTTCGCATCTTTCGCATTCGCCTACGCCGCAACAAAAACTTCCCTAAATTTTTATTGCCCGGTGATGATAGCGGCAAAATGAGCGCGAAGCGCAAAACGATGTTCGTCCATGGCACAATTCATAAACTCCGCCGCAAGGAAGTAAATCAAATTGTCCGTGTATCAAACGGCGCTCGAAAGTTTTTAGAAACAGCCCAAAGCCATGGCATTCCTATGGCTTTAGTCAGTAACGGCCTCGGCAGCGGTTATGGGCATGATATTTTAAAGCGCTTTCAACTGGCTGATTTCTTTGAAACCGCGATTTTCCGCGAAGACTACGCCTTTGCCAAGCCTTATCCTGACCCGCTGCTACGCGCCCTCGATAAAATTGGACGACCATTACGCCACGATGATGTGATTTGGTATTTGGGGGATCGCAACAAAGATGTTAAGGCCGCGATGGCCGCGCATTATTACCTATCTAGCCGCGAAGATACCGTTAAAAAGGTTATCCCGTTTGCGTATGAGTTATTCAGCACAGCTTTTTTTGAAGCACTGAAACAGGGTTTACCGCAGCACCATATCATTGGATCATTTAAAGAGTACACTCACTTACTTGATTCTCTATACTTAGCAGCAGATGCAAAAAAACCTTCATCACCGATCGGTGATGAAGCTGATAAATAACCATTATTCCAGAATTAAATCAGACGAAACTTATAGCTGCGCCAATTTATTGGTATCTGCGCCAAAAGATTCATCATTATTCGTGAAATAAGCGCCGATTTCTTTCGCTGAGGATTCTGCATCATTTGCCGATAATGTCTCAGCACTAATAGCCGCAGATGAAATATCCACGCTATCTTCTATGGCACTGCTTGAAGGTTTTGCTCCTGACGTCGATGCTGATTTCTGCGCATTGGCGTTTTCAAGATTCGTTTTTTGAATTGGCACCCCTGCCAATATCTTAGTTACATCCATGATATCCTCTCATGTCCCTTATAACTATTAACTATTTCTATGATGATCACGGCGGAAGCGCATATTATACAAAAATAATATAGCGCTCCCTAACCGCTAAACCATAAACCCTAATAATCTATAGTAGCATAAATAAAACAAATAAGCAAAAATCATCTTTACAATAGATGCATATTAACTTATTAAAATATAGGCAAAATCACGCGATATAAGGATTTTGCTGATGTCAGATAAAACCACTCCAAAAATACAGTCTATAGTGCAGAACATTCCAGAGGCATTAACCTTTGATGATGTGCTTTTGATTCCCGGTGCATCTGATGTTCACCCCGCTGATGTGATTACAAAAACCAGATTAACCAAAAGCATCAGCCTTGAAATCCCTGTCCTGTCCGCCGCAATGGATACTGTTACTGGCGCAAAAATGGCCATCGCCATGGCGCAAAATGGCGGGCTTGGTATTCTCCACCGCAATATGACCCCCGATGAACAAGCGGCGCGCGTTAAACGTGTTAAGCGTTTTGAATCCGGCATGGTGATGAACCCGATTACAATCTCCCCAAATGAAACAGTGAAAAATGCACAGGAGCTAAAACGCCTGCATAATATATCTGGCTTCCCCGTCACTGAAGAAGACGGCACACTTGTCGGTATCCTGACAAACCGTGACATTCGTTTTGTTGAAAACCTTGATACGCCGGTGCGCGAGTTAATGACCAAAGACAACCTTATAACGGTGACATCTGACATTTCCCGCGGCGAAGCAAAGAAATTATTACAGCAGCACCGCATTGAAAAACTCCTGATCATTGATGCGCAGAAGCGCTGCATTGGCCTTATGACCGTTAAAGACATTGAAAAGTCACATCTTTTCCCCCATGCAAGTAAGGATAAAGATGGCCGCTTACTTGTCGGCGCCGCCGTCGGCACGGGGAACAGCGCGATTGAACGTATTGAGAAAATGGCCGATGTTGGACTTGATGTGGTCTGCATTGATACAGCTCATGGTCACGCGCGCAACGTAATTGAAACGGTTGAGCGCACAAAAAATCTTGGCTACAAAAACCTACAAATCGTCGCTGGCAACATTGCCACAGCAGACGCGGCGAAAGCATTAATAGATGTAGGAGCGGATGCTGTAAAAGTTGGCATTGGCCCAGGCTCAATTTGTACAACCCGTATTGTTGCTGGCGTTGGCGTCCCGCAGCTTAGCGCGATTATGAATGTCGTTGAATATTGCAACACAGTCGATATTCCTGTTATTGCCGATGGCGGTATAAAATATTCCGGCGACCTTGCCAAGGCCATTGCCGCTGGCGCAAGCTGCGTAATGATTGGCTCCATGTTTGCCGGCACTGATGAAGCGCCTGGAGAAGTGATCCTCTATCAAGGGCGCTCTTATAAATCTTATCGCGGTATGGGTTCAGTCGGTGCGATGATGCGCGGCTCTGCCGATCGTTATTTTCAAGGCGGCGTTACCGAAGCGCAGAAACTTGTCCCTGAGGGCATTGAAGGCCGCGTCCCGTATAAAGGCCACGTCACAGCTGTGACACACCAGATGGTTGGAGGGCTACGTTCGTCAATGGGCTATGTTGGCGCTGCCACGATTAATGAAATGCAGGAAAAAGCACAGTTTGTACGCATGAGCGGCGCAGGCTACCGCGAAAGCCACGTCCACGATGTAACTATCACCGCAGAAGCGCCTAATTACCGCACAGAGAGTTAAAGGCGTAAAATTGCTTTGACATATTACTCCTGCCGTCGTATTACTATGCTATAAAAATAAGAATAAGGAGGTTTAATATGTTCTTCACAGGGATACGTTCAAAGTTTATAGAATCCACAGGTTTTCGCAGCGCAGGCTTTATTTCACATGATGATGCTAATGACACATCAACAATGAATTGGCTAGAAGCATCGTTCAGGCCTGACGTTAAAGTGTGGCAAGTTAAAAGTGGCGCGCGCGTTAGTCGCAATGATGGCAGCCTATCAGATACAAATTACACAATTACGCATAACGCATTAACTTTGGAAGATGCTGTTAAAACTTTGCAAAAGTTTGAAGCCTCTCAGGCTGATGTGGAGTGTTTTGACGTCTGGGCGGATGAGCGCAACCTCAACCAAGCCGAAGGCATCTTGAGCGATCAGAAGTACAGCCTACGCCACAAAATCCTTAATATTGGTTTGCCAAAGCTTTAAAGGACTGCGTTCTATACGCCTGCGCGTATTAAGACGAGAGTTCTCAGAAAGTCACGACGCCCTTCATCAAAATTATTTTCTGATGCCACCTTGCGATTCACGGTTTGGGTCTTTATGTTAGCCTTCATTAGCAACATAAAAGAGTAAAGCAATGAACGAAACAACATTACAATTATGGGGTCACACCAAAACAGTATGGCATGACGGCCTATTCGGCGTTGATATTGGGCGCATGGTTATTGCACTGGCTATTTTATTTGGTTTTATGTTGCTTCGCGGTTTATTCAGCCGCTACGTTTTAATGCGCTTGCATAAATTAAGCGATAAAACAAAGAACCTCTATGATGATAAAATAATAGATGCGCTTATCCCACCAATACGTTTTGTGCCGCTGCTGATTGGTATTTTTGTCGCCGGACATTATGCTGGACTAGACGAAAAATTCCCTGATATTTTCTCGCGCGTCACGCGCTCCCTTATTGCCTTTACTATTTTTTGGGGGCTGTATCGCGTTATATCGCCGCTATCCCATGCGTTTAAACGTTTAGAACAAGTTTTAACGCCAACTATGGTGCAATGGCTGTTTAAGTTTCTTGCCGTGATGGTTATCTTCCTTGGCTCCGCGATCATCCTCGAAATCTGGGGTATTAAAGTCGGACCTCTGCTTGCTGGCCTTGGTATTCTTGGCGCGGCTATTGCCTTTGGTGCACAGGATCTGTTTAAAAACTTACTGGGCGGCATTACTATTTTGGCGGAACAAAAATTTCATCCTGGGGACTGGATCAAAGTTGATGGCGTTGTTGAAGGCACTGTCGATGCCATTGGTTTCCGCTCTACGCAGGTGCGCCGTTTTGACAAGGCGCCCGTGCAAGTACCAAACTCAACATTATCAGATGCTGCGATTACCAACTTTTCACGCATGACCAACCGCCGCATTTACTGGAAAGTCGGCGTTATTTACGGCACAAGCGTTGATCAATTAAAAATCATCCGTGATGGCATCAGTGATTATTTGCAAAACAGTGATGATATTGAACAGCCGCCAAAAGTCGCACAGTTCGTCCGCGTTGATGCGTTTAACGATAGCTCTATCGACTTTATGATCTACACCTTCACCAAAACAACCGACTGGGGCGAGTGGTTGAAAGTCAAAGAAGCATTAGCCTTCTTCATCAAAGAGCTTGTTGAAGAAAAAGCTGGCAGTGGTTTTGCCTTCCCAAGTACATCTATTTATGTGGAATCAATGCCCGATACCGACGCGCCAGAAACATTTGTACCGCCAAGCGCAGCGTAAAGCAGCTTATATTTTAATATGAGCTTTTACGTGATTAACTCTGTCTTGCAGCTTGCTCGCACGCCGTAATAGCTGCTAGAAATAAACGATGTCCATCACAGAAGCATTACATGCTGAAAATAACGGCACTCAGGATAGCTATATGCCTGAGATCAAGCTGCCCCATATCCCTGCGATATGGGCGACACATAGCGCTGTGCATGTTTTGACGGTTGAGGGCGAAGTCAAAGCCTATCCGCTTTCGCAGGCGATGCAGATTCTACATGGCAAAGCTGTGCTCGTCTGTCATGCGCCTTATACGTTGAAGCGCTTACCGCGTTTGAAAGTGCAGTGTTTTGACCTGCTTGATTTATACGCTTTTGTTGAACCGATTGAACCTTTAGTGCCTACGCCGCACGGACTTGCCGTTGCCCTCGGCCTTGATGCTCCGCATTCTCCTGATGATTATTTGATGAGTATGGTTGAGGCCGTCCCTGCGCTGCTGGAACGCCTTGCCGTTTTATCACTACCAGAGCGTATTCAACTTGCCAAGCTTGCCGGCGCAATGGGGCTTAAAGGGCGCGGCTGGGCATGGAGCGAGAGCGTCTGCGCGGCACTTGGCTGCCCTTATGACCCGCGCGTTGATATTAAAATGCCAGAAGTCGTAGACTGGGATAATTTCTCAGAGTGGGAGGATGTCCCGCCAATGCCGCCACCTGATAGCTACCCTGTCACAGGCGAGGAAAGCCGTGAGCGCCTTAATGCCCTTCTCGCACGCAAAGACACGCAAACCATCACACGCATCGCACAGCAAAGCTATACGACGCAGGCAAGCGCCGCATTCTCTCCCATCAAGGAGGAAGGTCAGCCGAATATTGTATTGGCAGAGGCCGGCACAGGCACAGGTAAAACCCTCGGCTACCTTGCGCCTGCAAGTGTCTATGCTGAAAAAAACAAAGCGCAGATATGGGTGTCGACCTTTACCCGCAATCTACAAAAACAAATTTCTGAAGATTTGGAACTACTTTACCCTGAAGAAACGCAACGCAAAAACTTAACCGCCGTGCGCAAAGGCCGCGAAAATTACCTGTGTATGCTGAATTTAGAAGATGCAACCAAATCGCTGCCGCTTTCTCACAACATGACGCAGGCCGTAGGCTTTGGCTTGATGCTCCGCTGGGCGATGAAGACGGAAGATGGCGACCTTACGGGAGGCGGTTATCATGGCTGGCTTGGTGGCTTGTTTGGTCATGCCAATACACGCGGCTTATCAGACAGGCGCGGTGAATGTATTTATTCTGCCTGTTCGCATTACCGCCGCTGCTTTGTTGAAAAAAATGTCCGCAGTGCAAAGCAAGCTTCTATCGTTATTGCCAACCATGCTTTGGTGATGATTAATATGGCTGCATCCGGCGACCCTTCCGCATTGCCGCCGCGTTATATTTTTGACGAAGGCCACCATTTATTAAGCGCCGCAGACAACGCCTTTAGTTCTCATATTTCTGGGCAGGAATGTTTTGATTTACGCCTTTGGCTACGTGGGCCTGAAGGTGGTAAAAAACGACGTGCGCGGGGCCTGCAAAAACGCTGTGAGGATATGTTGCCTAATGCCGCCGCCGAACGCGCGCTTGAAAGCGCGCTTGCTGCGGCAAGCTTACTGCCTAATGAAGGCTGGCTGCAGCGCCTGCGCAGTGACAATCCTCAAGGCCCATTTGAAGAGTTTTTAAGCGCGCTTGCCAAGCAAGTTTACGCCCGCACACCGCACCAAAAAGGCGGTTATTACAGTATAGAATGCACACCCTTCCCGCTCGCCGAAGGCTTTGAAGATAAAATCAATACACTGAAGACGGCTGTGCTGCAAATGCAGCGCCCTTTATTAACGCTGATTGATGAATTTGACGCCAAACTTGTTGATGATGCAGATAGCCTCGGCACCGAAACACGCCAACGCATCGAAGCCCTCGTCGTCAGCCTAGAGCGCCGCGCCAAAATCATGCTGAAAAACTGGCTTGATATGTTAGACGCCCTGCGCCGCAAAGAAAACTCCTTATCTAACGACAATTACACGCCACAGAAAACATCACTAGATAGTGGAAACGACACTGTCGACTGGTTTGAAGTCAGCCGCGTAGACGGGCAGGATTTTGATTGCGGATACTTCCGCCATTACACCGACCCGCTTAAGCCGTTTTCTGATGTGATCCGCGCCCACGCACAGGGCATATTAATAACATCCGCAACCCTAACGGATCAACGCGATAAAGCGCCTGAAGAAAATGAAAATAAAACTGAGAGTGCAGATGTTGAAAAACAGCGCTGGCATGACGCATATGCCCATAGCGGCGCACGCCATATGGATAAGTTTGCGCAGCACAGCGCCTATGAATCGCCGTTTGACTACAAGGCCTCAACCAAAGTCTTAGTGATTAATGACGTCAATAAAAATGACCTCGACCAAGTGGCTGCGGCCTATGAATTACTGTTTAAAGCATCTGGCGGTGGCGCACTTGGCCTGTTCACGGCGATACAGCGGCTAAAGGCCGTGCATAGCCGCATTGCGCCAAAGATTGAGAATGCAGGGCTGACCCTTTATGGCCAGCATGTTGATGCGATGGAATCTGGCACGTTGATTGATATTTTCCGCGCCGAAGAAAAAAGCTGCTTGCTCGGCACTGATGCAGTGCGTGACGGCGTGGATATCCCTGGGAAATCTTTACAGTTATTGGTCTATGACCGCGTGCCGTGGCCGCGCCCGAATTTACTGCATAAAGCGCGCCGCGAAGCCTTTGGTCAGCGCGCCTATGATGAACGCAGCGCCCGCATGAAAATCAAGCAAGCCTATGGCCGTCTGATACGCCATGAACAAGATAAAGGCGTATTTGTGATGTTAGATAACGCCCTGCCCACGCGTCTCACTACCGCCTTCCCCGAAGGGGTAGAGGTCGAGCGCGTTGGCATTGCCGAAGCAGGGAAGATTATTACGGGATTTTTAAAAACCGAACAATAAAAAGCGCCGCATTATATATGCAGCGCTTTATCATCTTGAATAAGGTTATCAGCATTTATTTAAGACGCTTTTTTAAACCAGCTATAAGACTTCTTTGATGTCAGAAGTTTACCGGATTTCTTAACACTACGCATTTGTGGCGTATCGCCCCATTTACGGAATTTTTGAATGTTAATTTGTGACATAATCATGGTTCTTATCCCTCCCCGAATATGAGCCTTTTCGTATTCTGTTCATAATATAACACAACATTAATAGTTATGTCAAATATTATGTATAAAAAAATCCCACTGCATAATGTTATGCAATGGGACATCGTATAATTAACCGATTTTCAGAACGTTATTTTTAACGTCGTAAGTTACGGTGCGGCCGTCCGATGTACGCATTGCATCATCTTGTTCGGTGGCTGCGACTTGATACTCTGCTGGGTTCGCATCATTAACATCTGCTAATAATGGGCCTGCTACGCCATGAATACCGTTAAATGTGAAGCTTGCAAGTGCCATCGCGGTAACGCTTGAACTTACGCTGCTCCATAGCTGATCATTCTGTACATTCTTGATGTAACCTTTACGGCGCGCTGCGCCATAACCGGCTGCACCAAGCAAGAAACCAGCATATAAAACGCCAAATTTAGCCGTGCCTGTTGTTGCAAGGAAAGCTGTTTCCTGCACAATATTTGATGTCGGGTTGGACATCACCGCTGGCGCAACTTGAAATGTTGAGATGCCTGCAAACACGGCAGCAAATATAGCTGTATTACTATGCTGCTTAATGTGGCTTGCGGCTTTATTGTATAAATCTTTGATTGGTTTCATCACAATCTCCCTGAATCTGTTTTTTATAATTATGCATTGGTTATAGCAGGCGTATGATTTATGTCAACAGCAACCATAGATACCTAAATATTTATTTGCATCGCCCTGATGCCCTCTATATAAATAGGCTCTAGTCCTCGCGCCTAGATAAACGATATCGATGAAGATAAGAAGTAAGGAATATCATGCAGACAATTACCGTCTTTGCAGGCTCTTCGGGCTTTGCACCAGAATCTCATAACATGGCCGCACGTGCGCTCGGTCAGGAATGCGCGGCGCGCAAAGTTGACTTATGCTATGGCGGTATGAATGCCGGGCTAATGTATTTAGTCGCCGAAGCCGCCCGTCGTAATAACGGGCGTGTGATTGGGGTTATTCCTTCGCGCCTAAAAGACAGCGAACGCGTGCACAAAGAATTAGATGAGTTGATTACCGTTGAAACGCTTTGGGAGCGTAAACGCGAAATGTATTACCGCGCTGACGCAATATTCGCGCTGCCTGGCGGCTTCGGCACTTATGATGAAGTGGCGGAAGTGCTATATTGGGGCGTCCTAGGTTTCCACAGTAAACCGATGGTCCTGTTAAACATAGACGGTTACTGGGATGACTTCATTGATTATTTCAACAACCATGTTCACCAAGGCGAAGGCGAGCTTGGCAAATGCGCAGATTTCTTAATCGAGGCAAAAACTGTTGATGATGCCTTCGCCAAAGCCGAAGCATGGCAAGCCCCCACTTATGCCAGTTCGCATAGCGAAAACCAAGAAGATCTACCGCATTTTGAAGATGCATTTAGCGCAGAAAACATGGACAGCATCATCATTGACCAGTCCACAGCAAAAGGTGCATATCAAATTGGCACCGCGCTTACTTTGCGCCAGCTTGGCAAACATAATCTACCGATTGGCATTTTAAACGAAAACGGCGATTTCAGCCCCCTTATGAAATGGGTCACCGACGCATCCGCCGCACGTTACATCACCGCAAAATGCACCGACTTATTTGCCATCACAGATAACAAAGCGAGCCTTGCCGAGAGCCTCAGCAAACTTGCTGCGTTTGACATTGACCTGCATGAAGATAAATGGGGCGATAAGCCTGAGTTTTAATTTTCACGTTACATATTTCCGCTACTATTAAGCCCATAGGTATAAAAAATATAAACTTAGACCAATTACCATCACTACACGTTATGAATAAAATCAAATCTTATAGTCGTTTTGGACGATGCGCCGATCAAAACAATACCACGTTTAGTGTTAACGCCGAAACTGATGAGAACGTTTATGCTGATGATAAACGAGAGTTTTCTGGTTACGGCCAGGTTCGCGGCGTTCCGATACATTTTATTGCTCCAGAAAAAACTTATCAAGCAGCGACATGGCTTCTTAAATGTAGTGGGTTGGTATGAAATTAAACAAGGACTGTTCTGGACAATTGATGACGATATGTTCGCCAAAGCAAAAACGGCCTTTGGTCTTGAAAAGCCAACTATGGGGTATGCTGCAAAACCAGTTTAGTTTAACAGCACGCCTCAACAGTTACAAACCAGACTAATCATTATACGAAGCCGCCCCCTGCGCCTTATTTGGTCGTGATGGCGGCTTTTTTATTGCGACTTTTTCTTCCCCCTTTTCCGCTGGCATGTTGATGTAACGGTTACGGACTTTCTTGTCTTCACTGCGTTTATAGACATATACGCCAAGGACAGATAACGCCACCGCCCAAATGGTGCCAAGGCTTTCCATGGCTTCAATTACTAAAATCGCGTCTTTGGTGCGAAATATCATGATATAGGCAATGCCAAACATTTGCGCCGCCCATGTAAGCGCCATTAGATAACCAAATGTCGGGCGCATACGGCGGACAAATTTATCATTAGATGTGATTTCAGCGCGCAGTGAACTGTTTACTTCTTCGGCGAGCTTTGTTTGCTCTTCTATTTTCAGTTTGGTCATTTCTTCTATGTGACGGTTCGCTTCGCCAATCGCTTGCGATGAGACACCGCCTGTTTTTATCGCATCATCAAGACTGTCTAATGCATCTGCGGTTGATTGCGCGCTAGGGTGAGATATACCACGTAGCACGCCGCTGACAAGCTCCACCAAAAACGGCAGACCGAATTGCGCTAATAAATTAATCGCCATGATAGTTCTCCATTAGACGTTGACGAGGCGGTAGAAAATATGGAGCCCTAAGACCGCCGATGGTTTATTATCTTTAACCCAGTAAGGCGAAATACCTGCGGCATGATAATGGGTTGCGCCCTGGGTGATATCCGTGCCGAGAACGTCCGCAACGGCGCGGCGGGCAATGCGCAGGGCGCTGACAAAATAAATATCATCATCCGCGCCGAGCTGAATAAGTTTAGCGCGGTTTGGGTCGTCTTTGTTCCAGCATGAAAACTGAAACGGTTTTTGACAAATTTGGACGATATCATTGCCCCACCAATAACGGCCCAGAGTTTTTGAAATGGCGCGGCGGTTCAAAATAACATGCGCGACGGCTTGCATACCTGCGCTGCCCTCACCGCGTGCCTCCCCCCATAAAGTGCGCGCCAATGTATCAATCGCGATTTGATCATAGAACGCCTTCGCGGCCATATTTTCTGGTTTTGATTTAGGGACAACCGTAAAAGGCTTTAAACGCTTCTTCTTCATAACATGCTCCGTATTTTTTGCATAAAAAAGCCGCGTCCCAGACATCACGAGCGCGGCAAAGAAAAACGCCGGCAACATCACTGCGCCGGCGTTCATAAATTTTGATATTTAGCTTTGTTTATTTAGGCTCTTTTTTGAACTGATCTTTGACCCAGTTGCTCGCTTTACCTGTCGCGGCAACCGCACGGCCTGTGTAATCAACTGTCGAGCTTAATGCTTGGTTCCCGTAATGCTTGGTAAGCGCTGCGGCGTTTTTCGGGACAGATAAGCTTAAGTTATATGTACCAACATCTGCATTTAATGCAGCAAGCGCTTCCACTTCATCATCAACCACAAATATGTAGGATGACTTGCTTTTCAGTACGTCTAAAATGAAACGCCCGGCGCCAACTTGTTCAATACTTGATGCATTGGCTGTATTCGTTATTGCCTCTCGCTGCCCTGCGCTGATTGACAGGACGGTTGCCGTCGTATCAGCCGTTGCAAGCGCAACTAGATCAGTAAAGTTACCACGTGCCAACACCACTTCGCAGCGCGTTTGATAATCAAACATCCCAACTAAATTTGCGAAGCCTTCTGCGTTATCTTGTTTTGCCAGAGCTTTTTGTGTTTTATCATCATTACTTAGGGCACCTAAGCCATCAGCTAATGTTGTAACCGCGCTATAAATCGCGCTGTAATCCGCGGCTGAGTTTTGTGTGCTATCTAGCGCCTTGTTGATTTCTTTGATGACGCCAGCGACTTTTTTGCCACTGCCCACTGTTGTAATATTGGCCTGCGCATCAACGAGCATTTCTTCAATTGATTTCAAGATATCAGCGCCAGTTGGCGCGCCTTCTGGTTTGCTTTTTGTGCCATCAAGCATTTCATCTACAAAAATAGCATCCCAGCTTAAAGCTGCCGTTTCTATTTTGCCATGCAGCGCTTTGCCTTGTAGGTCGATTGCAAATTGACCGCTATCCTTAACAGCATCAACGGTCGCCTCATAAGCATCCGCCGTTTTATCTGCGACTTTCGTCCATGTGTGTTTTAGCTTTGATCCAAAATTTTTAAAATCCATTGCATCGTTTCCTCTAGTTAATTTGGTGTATTCTGACGTTTTGCATACCATTCAAGCGCTTTACTTGCAGCGCTTACTGCGCCATTAGCTAATTGCGCGCCGTAATGCTTGGCATAAGCCTGCGCATGTGGAGAGACCGTTACTGTCAAGTTATAGCTACCTAAGGCATCGCTAAAATCTTCCAATGCCGCGCGTGCATTAATATCTTGCTCTACAGAGAGATCATTTAGCGTGAGCGCCGCATTTTGTAAAGCCGATACGCTCTTGGTAATTGATTTTTCTACTGTTTCTGCATCAATTTTTTTAAACAGACCTTCGCTTTGAGCAAAGTCTATCGCAGATAGCGATCTTAGCTCTTCGTAGTTGCATTTTTTAACCACAGCGTTACAGCGGCCTTGATAATCAAAGCCATCGACCAAAACTGCAAATGTTTCTGCATCACCGTTTTTTTGGAGTGCGTCTTGGACGGCAGGATCGGATGATAACTCTTTGATATGTAAGGCTACTGATGTGAGAGCCCCATATAGGTCTTCAACATTTTTTACTTCGCCTGACTTACCCGTCGCTTGCCCAAAGTCGATAATTTTATTAGCAAGGCTTTGACCTGCCTTAACGCCCTTAACACGGACTTGCGCCTGTACCAATAAATCTTTGATCGCATTAAGGACATCACCGCCTTTGGCGCTCCCGTCAGCATCTTTTTTAGATAGACCATTCAACATTTCATCCGCATAGACTGACATCCAGTTAATACGCGCTTGTTGCAACTTGTCGTTTACGGCTTTAATTTGCAGCTTCGTTGCAGCTGCGGCTGGGTTGGCGGCAACATCATCATATTGATCTTTGACCTTGCTTGCCGCATCCTGTGCTTGCTCTGCAAGCTTCTTGCCTTGCTCCGCCGCTTTGTCTAAAGCGCCATTGAGCTGGCCTTTTAACTTGTTTAAATTGTCTTTACTAAAAAATGACATACCGTCTCCATTACCCATAATATTTAAAATCCTGCTGTAAACTAACAGTGCGTTAGCGTTATGTCAAATATTATTTTTGCTATTGAAGGATTCTGCTTTTAGTGCAGTACGGTCAAGCTTAGCTTCAATCCTCAGCAGGTGACTTGTCAGCCGGTCTTCTAAGGCGTGAACATGCGAAAGCCGTGCATAAGATTTTGCGGTTTCCAGCTTGTGTGCAGAAAGCCCCTCCCTTAATTGCATAGCGCGACTATCAATGATCGATTGCAATTCACGCAAGGCGGTTTCACTTTGCTGCTTGACGCGCCAAATCATCCAAAATAACGCGCTCATCGCAGGGATATCTATCGCCGATATCCACCATTGTAGATCTAAACTCGGTGGCATGGCCATCCTCCCTCTTCTTTTAAATATGCGGTTAAACATCAAACTGGCTGTCCGCGACATGCATGGACGATGCCCCTTGCCAGTTCGGACGCTTTCCTAGCCCGCCAATTGTTCTGATACGCACAGGCTCGCTAGCGAGCGCACCCGCAACGGCATCTAAACCGTCATCACGTGCCCCCGTTTTTTCAGGCATCCACTCTTGCATTTCACGAATGAACGGCGTTTTAATGACGCTTTGATGCACATAAAGCGCCTTAGCAGCCATCAGAGCATCAAAGGCCTCGATAATGCGCAGAGCCTTTGGTCGGCGTGATGATAACTCCACCACCGCACTAGCAATTCCCAGTTCACTTAAATGCTTACGCAGCATATTGGGCAAAAACCGCCCAAGGCCGTTAATCTCAATTGTGATAGATGGCAGCAGCAACGCCCCTGCAATCCGTGCGACAATTTTACATTGTTGGGTTGCTTCGTCTTCCCTATCACCCTCTGCTGCGCGGATATATTCAGTACGATGTACATAATAGCGGCCTTCATTATCGCTATAGACAACCGCGAGGACTGAGCTATCCCCCCGCCCCTGTGACGAAGCAAAGGCAGGGTCCCAAAATGCGGAGCATGAAGTTAACTGCCGCCCGCTAAGCCATAATTGCGGGCGGCCTGCGACTTCCTTATAATCAATCTCATCGTTATAAACGTTTAAGTCTTCTGGGTTTAAACGCCCTTCGTTTAAGGCCACGGGTTTGAGCATCATTTGGCTTTCAAACTTATTAGGTCCGGTGTGGATTTTCATCCGTTCAATTTCTGTAATGCTGTAACGTTCAGGCCATGCAGAAGCCCCCGTGTCATCTAAGATAGGGCAGAGCTTGCGGCTATAGTTCTGTAAAAACGGCACGTCCTCACCAATTTCTTTGCGCGGTGTATCGGCATAGATAGAATAGTAATTATGCGGCGTCCCGACATAAAGCCGCGTTCCCCCCTGCCCTAATATATATTCAATTTCAAGTAAGCGTTCGCGTAAATTTTGCCGTTTTTCGGTTGTGTCGCATGTTTTAGGCACTTCGACATCATCACAGATCACCACTTCAGCACGACAGCCGGTAATGTTGGACGTAATGCCCTTTGCTTGCATTGATGGGTCGCGGCGTTCCAAATCACGTTTAATCATAAAGCTGTCTGATGCCCATTGTTCTTTTTTTTCAGGCAGTAAGTGCTGAGTCATCATATGGCGCTCGATGATTTTTTTGACATTGCGTACCATTTTACGGGCAAGGTTTAAATCCGCCGCCAAAACCAATATCCGCAAATTCGGGTCAGTAAATAAAAGCCACGCGCAGAATAGCCCAACAATGGTTGATTTACCGCAAGAGCGGAACGCCATCAGCAGCATATATCCTTGGTCTTTTTTCCAACATTGTTCTAGCCAATGCGCAATATCATAATGAATGTCAGGCGTTGATAGACCTTGCCCCCTATTCCAAATTGTAAGGAATAGCGGGAATGAAATCATAAAACGGTGACCTTATCAGATAGGTGGTTTAGGCAAGAAAAAAGCCCCACAAAAGCGGGGCTGTTTATATAAGTGGGAGAATTTATCTGATCAATTTAGAAGATGTTGTGATCTGATTTATTACCTGTAATTTTAGGTTTTTTAGGTGTGCTATCTTCGCCCATCTCAGCATCGGCTTGTGATTTTTGCACTGGTGTATCATCAACTGTATATTCAGGAACGGGTGAGGCCTTTTTGTTGAACATAAGCCTTTTACAGAGGCCGAGACCAATCTGCGTACCCTTCGCTGCGACAACGCTCCCCAAAAAGCCAGAGCCCATTACGGTGAAGCTTGTACCATATGTCAAGTAACCAACGGTCACGCCTGCAGCCAATGCGCCGACGGCGATTGCTTTTTCCGTTGGTGTTTCTGCCTTACCGAAAGGTGAGTAAATCGTACGCTTTACACCAGGGATTTGATATACGCGGTTGGCGTAATTAAATGCGTCAACTGCCACATTTTTTGCTTTGACGCAAAGTTCGCCGATTGCAGCCGCAAAACCAAATGCGCTTTGCAGCTTTGATTTTTTAGGCGCTGGCTGGTTTTCTAAATCTGTTAGAATATCGTCTGTTTTTTTATTTTTATCTGGCGTCGTCATAAAATCACCCAATTCATTTAATATTACTATGAAAAATCATTTACACAGAACACAGGCTTATGTCAATCTTTTTCGTGAAAATCAGTTGTTTTTCTTCGTATAGTGGTCTAATTCGTTTTGCGCCTTGGCAATCATCGCCGCTAACAGCGCATCATTCGGCATCTCTTTTTCTTGATTTGTATTAATATCCGCCCATTTCGCAAGCTTGAGCAGCAGTTCAATATGGGCAATGGCAATTTTGCAGGCGCTATGATGGGCGGAAAAACTTTTTGCGTCATCGGGGGCATCATCACTTATGATAAAATGATGATACGATTCCATGCTATGCTTTAACGCGTCTAGTAAAAATTTCGCAATTTTTTCGCGGGATTTTTCTTCCAATGACTGAGACATAAACACACTTTCTGTTAATCGATTAGAACCTTGAAACAATATACCAAGCCGCCCCGTTAGAAACGACGGTGATCGCCTTATACTGGCCCGTTAAGTTTTGCGCATAGCCATCAGGCCCTGATCCGCCAAGCTCGCTGACCGTGACATGATTGGCTGAAGGGTCTGTTTTCTTGATGGTAATCACGCGACCAATCGCCTCGACCGCATTGGCTGGTGGCAGACGGGCGCTTAATGCGCCGCCATAAGACGATATAAGATAGATATCAACGGCCATATCAATGTCGTAATTACCCGTCCCTTCGTAAAATCGCGTATTACCAGCAGAGCGGTTTGATGACACGACATGCCAGCCAGCGCCGTTTGAAATCATGGTGATATAATCATTTTCACCGCCAAGCATAAAATCTCCGCCATCTGGGCCACTGCCGCCACTAGCCTCGCGGATGGTGACAATATTTTTAGAGACATCGATTTTCTTGACGGTCATGCTGACGCCTTCTGCCGTGCTGGCTAAAGGAAGCTCCACCACCAATGCACCGCTATAGGCAGAGACTAAATGCACACTATGGGACAGGTCCAAGCTAACAGTACCTGATGTGTCGATATATTCAGTATCATAACGCTGCAAGGTTGATTTCAAATCCGTTACAACGGTTTTTTGCATAAAGTTTTTTTCAGGATAACCTGCGCTATAAGCCGCATATTTACCGCCTGATAAATCCCAAATGGCGGCGCCATCTGATACCGACAGCAAATTATACACCGCCGTTTCTTCTGACCCGTTTTCAAGCTTCACATTCGGTACGCCGTTAGAGCTTTCGGCGTAAGGGTTTATCAGCAATGTTTTATAGGACCCGCCGCCGATGTGGAAACAGGCCTGCGCGGTGGGCGCGACATTGGCTTCGCAGTCAACAAAGCTGTTATTAAACTGGCCATATTCGACGTAAAAGCCGCTGCCCATCGATGACACGCCATGCGAATACACACGGCAAGCGTGGAATTTATTGGCATTGGGCGTATCGCCCGCGCCGCTTTTGGTCAGGTGGAAACCATGCACGCCCATCTGTTCAACCAACACGCGGTCAAAATTATTCCAGTAACACGGTTTGTTGGTGTCATTATAGCCATCAAGCTGAATACCAATATCAGATGAAAAAACGCTAACATTGCTGACGTTACACTGCACGCATGGACGGTTGAGACCATAGAGCTTAATGCCAATCGCGCCATTTTCAATTTTAATGTTTTCAACCGTAATGAAATCTGCCGTAAGCGCCAAGGTGACAAAGCTGTTCGCATTAGCCCGAATGACTGATTTATTGCCTGCACCAAACAAGCGCTGCCCTTCATTTAGGGTAATTGTCGCACTGGTTAAATATGAGCCTTCGGGGACGTAAACCGCGCCATGCGCCGCCAAAGCTTGCTGTATCGGCAGGGTGTCGTCAGAAAGGCCATCGCCGACTGCGCCGAAATCTTTGATTGAGACGATATCGCCATGCTTATCGCTCGCACTACGGCTTGTCGCGCCAAAGCCCTGCGCCGTGAAGTTTGGTGCGGCGGCGGCATTTTCAAGCTCAACAGCAATCGGGTTGCCATCTTGGTCAAAGCCAAGTGCTTTATTCGCCCGCACTGATTTTGCAGGCAGTTCATTATTAGCAGCAGCCTCATATTCAGAATAATGCAGCATCTGGTCTTGGCTGCGGGAGACTTGCTGCACGGCGCTGACCAAATAATCCAATTCATTATTAATTGCGCGCGCAGAAAAATCACCACCTTCGATAAAATCTGTCATGCGCTCTAACGGCAATTCGCGTTTTAATGTGACGATAATACCCGCCACTGGGGCAGTATCAAAAGTTATATAACCGCCGGCGCTTTGCCCTGCTGCGCTGACAGTGTAAGCACCGTTTTGCAGCGCGCCGTTCAAATAAACCTTTAAGTCTTCATCTGCAAAGATTGGAAAAGGAAAATCAAAGCGCGTTTCATTGCCATTGGCGCTATAACGCGTGATCGGCGTGACCTCGGGGACTTTTATATGGTCTGTACTCATGGTCTTGTATCCTGTTTTCTATCGTGTGGTTACATCATGGCGCGCTCAAGGTTTTGATTGGCCCTTAGCTGCTGTGCTTGCAGTAGGTTGAGTGTCCTTTTATTGGCAAGGTCGCTATCCAGCGCCTTAAAACGCAGCTGGTCGAGCGCAGCGGCCTCGTTCTTATCCTCCTCGTTCTGCTCGAACAGGCCGAGCAAGACGGCATCACCGCTGCCCCCACCCTGCGCACCAATGCCCGATGCACCGAACTGCGCGCGCTGCTTGGCCACAGAACGTTTAAGGGCATTTTGGCGGCGGCGATTATCAGCATCCGCCTGCGCTGAAATCTCTTCACGTTTTAAGACTGCGTTTTGCGCCGCGACTTGTGTATTGGCCGCTTGCTGCGCGGTGAGTTGATCTAACTCCCGTTGCTGCTGGCGGTAGAGATCATTACTTGATCCGCCGCCGCTTAAACCATTAGCAAGCGACGTCCCTGCATTAATAAACTGCGCCGCTGTGCCGAGCATTGGCGTAACAGCGTTTAGCGCGCTCATCGTAGAACCGAAAGAGGCCATGAGTTATTCCTTTCAAAATGAAGATAGATCTAATGTGTTAATCGTTAACTTTTATTTCCGAAGTGACCGAGAGCAGCGTAAACGGGCGCGGGTCAGATTGTTCGATCCGCCATAATGGCTTAGTAAGGTCACGCACCCATCCCAGCGCTCGCAGGCGAATATCACCGCTAACCGATGGCGGCGGCGTATCAAGCACAGCATCTTCGCCAATCTGTTTTAACGGCACGGCTTGCAAACCGCGCCCAACATCAATGCGCAGCGCTTGTGTTTCTTCGATCCGGAAGATAGCCTCAACCAAACGAATGGCGCGACCTCCACCAGATTCTCCGATAAGATTTGGCGGTAGAGGTTCGACAATATGAATGAAGCTTAGTCCGATTGTGACTTTGTTTGCAGGCGCATTCAACGTGATGCTGCCACCTGTGACGACAAGCGGATCAAGGCGGATATCATCGGCGACAATGTCAACGGAACGGCCTTCTAAATGGTCAAGCCCGCCCCATATAGTTGCCCCGCCAAGCTCTTCGCCTGCAAGGCTTGAATCCATATAGGTGTCATCGTCAAACAATTCTATAAGGTGCTGGCCATCACGTTCCACCAACATATAGACTTCATCCCCGACGACGGAGATTGATTTTACAAACCCCTGCGTATCATGCACCGTCCATGCTGCGACTTGTTCTGCGCGATAGACTGTGAGGGTCGCAAATTTTCCATCACCGCGCGAGATAAACAGCAGGCGGCGCTTCTTATCGTAATCTTGGTCAAGCGGGTCTTTGATGATGTGACGTGAGAGTAGCGCGAGATCGGTGGAAGAATAAGCTTGTTCAACATCGGTATACAGAAATTCGCGTATTTCCTGCATGTTACGGGCGATGAATAAGGTCGCACCATCAACATCAATGGGTGGGATGTAACGATCAATCACCGAGCCTATGCGCGTTTGGCGCAGTAGCTGCACTGTTGATGGCGTAAGCGGCGTTCCTGTGACCATCCATTCCGCGCCGCTGGTAAAGACCTGTAAGTGACGGCCTGAGAATACGGCGCGTATGGCGTTGACTTGGTCGGAAAGGATCGCGAATTCAATTGCTTCGTCATCTAGCCCTTCGCCAAGATCAAAATTAAACAAATCTCCAGATTTTGAAAACCAGATGCGGTTTGGCAGATCACGGCTGCCGCCAATGACAAGGCGGTCTTGGTGGAATGCTAGCGTTATCGGGAAGCCATGCACAGCGGAAAACGCCTGTTCCTGCCAATCAATCGTCGCAGCGGTATCAATAAGGCCTTCCTGCGTTTCGACGGTCACAACAGTCGCGGATTGATAATCCGTTATCAGCACTTCTTTGCCGCCAACGCGCATGGATACATTTTCATGAGCGAGGACAAAGACATCTTCGGATGCCGTTAAGGTGATTGTCCCAGATGTTGCCGATGGGGTTAGCGTCACCTGCGCCCCTGCGAATTTATAAAACGGTTGGTAGGTTTTGTTATTATCTGCAAAGAATGACCAATCCTGCAAAAGCCAAATGCCGCCGCTTTGGCGCAATAACTGTTTAGGCGGATAATCGGGATGAGCGAGCAGTAATGTATCAGCAGATTGCGTCCATGCAAGCTGCGCGATGTCATCTGCGGCCCAAGGTGAAGTAATGTTAGTGACAAAGCTGCCGTTAAGGTAAATTGAGATTAATTCATCCGTCACAACCAGTAAGTACGTTTGCTGGGTGTTAAATTCAAATGGTATTAACCGCCCATTACCTGCCGCTTCATCAACATAATAAGTACCAGAACGCCGCGTGATGCCGCCTGTGGGATGGATGAACATGTTGCGCAAAGTTAATGCGCCGTTTTCATAGGCGTTTAAGTCACCGCGCCCTAACAAATCGCGTGAAACTTCACCGGCGGTGAATGTCGTTTTCACCTGTCTAATCCGTGACATTGTGCATCCCCTTCTTCTTTACTGTTTTGTGATGTTTGTGGTTGTTGTTGTGGTCGCCGTTTTTAGTCGCGAATATCAATCAGGCTAAAATTCTGCAGTGCAGTTGGGCTGTGTTGCTGTGCATCGATTTGGCGTGATTTGGCAAATTCATCTTCTGAAATGCGGAACAAAGCCTCAGCGCGTGATGTGCTTTCAGTGACGGGAATACAGAACTCCGCCGACAGCCGCGCAATTACCGCGCCATCAAAAAATGGCGGAAAGGCTTCTTCTTCGGGGCGGTAAATATAAGTTAGGGTGATTTCATTGCGGTTCGCGTGGATTTGTCCCTGCGCGATACGGTAATTCACCCCGCGGCCTTTATTGCCAGCGCCGCATGACACGGCCTTTAAAAAATCAGAAGGCAGCTGAAACGCATATGGATAATCCGCAACAGGGCTCTCGCTTAATGCGCTCAGTTTAATTTGCCCTGTGGCAAAGCTCCAGCGATAGGATGAGAGCAAAGAATCCCGCACAGGAGCATAAAGCGCCCCTGCAATTTCGCTTTCTGCTGTGCCATCTTCAAAAGACGTAATCGGCGCCGCGCCGATGCGTATAAGCGCACGTGAACATAATGCAACATCGTTTAATGCCATTTTCTTTCTCCTGATCATGATAAAATTTATTGTCGTGTTATTACTCATTCTTAAAAAGTACCCATCTGCGCAGCGCTGTATGTGGTGGGTAATTGAGGACGACACAATGAACGTGTCTGGCGGCGCAGATGGGCGGCAAGTAACATGCCCCTTAGCGTGGATTACGCATAAGCAGCAATGGTTACTGCACTGCCAGTATTCGCCGTTACGATATAAAATGTCGTATCCGGCACACCGTCAGTATCAAGGTTCGCAATAATAAGGTCATTGACGCGCAGCATATTTGCGCCACCGTCAAAATAGCCCGCAGCTATGACAGAGGCATCTATTGTCGTGTAATGCCACATGGTGAATTTATTAGCATAAGCCAAAACACTCAGTTCGTTGATTTTTAGTGCCATAATGTATGGTCCTTTCTTTCGTTTTTTATTGAGGCGTTAATTGCGCGCTATACGTTAAACAGGCGTTTCATCACAGTCGATTTTAACGATGCCTGATTGATCAATCAGTGATGTGCCTTGGCTCATCATGTTATTGACGAAATGCGCAGCGCGGTCACCATGCCAGCTGATATCTGTGTTCACATCTGTACCAGAAGCGTGACCAACTGCCGTTTTGTGGAACCAGAAGCAACTTCTTACGCCAGTGCCGTCAATCGGTAAGCCTGAATGCGGGATAAAGACGGTACCGAGCCATTCTTTCGCCTGCGTACCTTTCCATGGCAATGCATCAGGGCCGATATAATCCGCACTTGAAAATTCATCAATCGCTAATAAATCGCTCCACTGTTTCCAACCAATGACGGCGTAACGCTGCCCATCATCAGGCACATCGTTTTCACCAAGCAGTTCAAAGGCGGTAAGCACTTTTTCTTTGGTCAGGCCGAGGCCGCCATCAGCAATAGCGTTATCACTTGCTGTATCTAGCGCATTGATAATCAGCTCATCCGTTTTACGGCCAAGCGCATATGCACCAGCATTGGCAATAATCATGCGTTCATCAGTATTGAGTTTTAGTTCGTCTAAACGGTCAACCCAGTCACCGGCGTAATAATCCTCCAAAATACATTCGATAGAGCTGTGATCTAAATTCATCACAGGGACCATGCCATGTGATGATTTTGTGGATGCAACGCCTTTACCGACTTTTTGGAATGTTGTTGATGCGCCCTTTACATTGCTTACTGTGCGCACAGCACCGCGAAGCTTGGAACCTTGGCGCTGATAAGCCTGATGAACTTCTTCTTCGAACTGTTTAATAAATGAATTTTCAAGACTTGTTGTCATTGTTAACCTCTTGTTAAGTTTTATAGTGTTAAAAGATATGCGCAGCAGTTTGTAAGATGCTCTGAAGACAGAATATCTTGACCGTGAGCCCTGTGAATTTGGTTAAATTTAAGGCCGAAGCCTAAAGAATACGGGCCTAGTCGCTGGTTAGCCGTTTTATACGCATAAAAGAATTACATACTTTTTACAGAATTAATATTTTCATAAAAAAGTTGACAAGGCTCTTTATGTTATGTATAAAGCCTCTCTAATATAAGATGATGATAAGCCTGCGAGGCATATATACGGACAATGTGAATACTAAAAAAACATCTTCTTATGGATAGAAAAGTTAAATTTGGTAAAAAGAGTACTCAGAGCCCCCACGCTATATTATATTAAAGTAGTGTTGGGTCATGTTTTTGTGGGAGAATATTAATGCTTTGGAAAAAACTAGTCGAGAAAGCGCTACGCGATGAGAGCGCAAATAATGCGGAGCCTTCATTGAAGGTTCAGCAAGATAACGATGCACAGCGTCGTGCTTATCCACGCCGTGGACAGGATAAATGCGTATCCGTCATTAATGACCATTTCATGCCTATTGAAAATTGGAGCATGAGCGGCGTTTTATTAAACGGCGATGAACGCATGTATAATGTTGGCGACAACGTTGATATGACTTTGAAATATAAAACATCAAAGGGTATCGTCGAAATCGCGCAGCAAGCACATGTTGTACGCAAAGGTAAAGAACGCATTGCGATGGAATTTTCACCACTGGGTAAAAGTACCTTCCACGACTTTCAGCGTGTCATTGACGATGATGCGGCTTCTCAGTTTGCAGCTTCTCAAGCATAAGATTTAAATAATCTCTATGTGTTATCTCCGTATAACGCTTTAAATCCTTTTGTGACCCTGGCTATATAGGCAGGGTCTTTTGCTTTCCAGTATTTGGGGTCAGACATCATTGACTTTAGCTGGTCTTCACCCGCGACACCCTCTGCGTTCGTGCTTTCACGCATCATTGGTTGCTCAGTATTCATCATTCGGTACAGCGCCATCACACCTTCATATGAACCTGCAAGACCAGATAATACATCCTGCGGTAAATTCTTTTGGCCGTAAGCCAGTAATTGACGGGATACTTCCTGCCATTTTTCAGCGCCGCCAAATTCAGCGGCAAGACGCTCTATTTCCCGCTCAGCCTGAAATTCAGATGCCATATCCAAAATCATCGGCACAAGCTTTTCAGCCGCGACGTCATAAACCGTTTGCACTTGATCATTACTGAAACCTTTTTCAAATAACTTTTGATTTAGCAGGTCGTCACGCTCAAACAATCCATGGGACAAATCAATCTCGTAATCATCGGCGCAATCTGGACAGCCATTATCTTGTAGCGCATTAACCCTACCGCCTTGCGAAAGCTTTTTTTCAAGCTCGATATAAGACTTTAACAGCGCCTCACTGCGCAATGCGCCCGTTTCAGGGTCGCGAAACTTTTCAGGTATGTCCATACCCGCACTCGCCGTTTGCTGTGCATCTGGCCGCGCTTGATTTAACAGGTTTTCATCCATGATTATCTCCTTTTTATGAATGGTAAATACGAAAAAACCGCGCTGACCTTTCGACCACCGCGGCATATATAATGTGGAGACAACTCTCCCCTTTGTGTTTATGACTATATTCCTATAACTACAAAATGTCAAGATTTAATTTTAAAATTAATTATCCCGCTCAACAACCACACCGCTTACGGCACTTTAAAACGAGCATAAGGCTAACAAACATAATACTGCCGTCGAAGAGTGTTAACTTGGAGAGAAATACTTCGTTTTTACTGTCAGGCCGTTCACATGCCCTTTATTTCCTCGTGCCTCAGACCAGACATCCATATTAAAGGGAACATCCACACCATCTTGTAATGCGGTTATTAGCTCTTGTTCAGAATTTGCGGATAAGAGATAGCTATCAATTGAATTCTCGCGCATAAGCCCATCTGTGATCAAGACAGCAAGGTGAAACTGTGTAGACAACTCTTGCCCCTCGAAAGTATCATGCTCTATTTCTGGGCTTAGAATATCACACGCACCATTGAGAATTTTAATCTCTAAGGGCCTAGAGTGAGTTTTTTCTGGCGCTTGCGCTGCTTCCAATGTTCCTTGTAACTTCACGATAAAAACCTTCCGCAGTAATATTAATTTATCACACCACGATACAGTTATATGTAAAAACAAGCAAGTAAAATTTAGCGCTTGGTACTTGTTGGTTTATTAAACAACATTCTGGCGGTTCGTTTAATATGACCTTAAATCTGTACATTATAGGCAAGGGTATTAAATGCCGCACATGCGTGCTATATGCGCTGTACGATGGCGTTATTTACCCGCCTTTGGCCTGTGCCATCAGGCGTTCAATGTGCTGCACCAATTGGCGCTGTCCTTCACGGTAGCGAAGCATTTCATTGCTGACCTCTGGGCCAAGGGTATTGCAGCTATAATGGCTATGTAGCCATGCCAAAACTTTTTCGCCGTCCCCTGTTGAAAAACAGCGCAAGAAAGCAGGTGCAATATCCCGCGCCTGCGGCGCCCCGCCACCGAGATATTCTTTGCGGCATTTGGAAAAGGCGGGTGAAATGCAGCTTACGTTTTGGTTTTTGCGTGTTTTAAACATTTGTGATTTCTCCTTGATTTATAGCGGCAGGTCTTAAACTTTCGGCGATGGTGGATAAATCAGCGTCGTCTAGGCCAAGTACAGCGTCGAGACTGTCGTCACGTTTAATCAGATGGTTTGGCACGCCAAGTGCTTCGCCCAAAAACTTTGCCGCCTCAACATGGTCAACAACCATTGCCGCGGCGGGGCCCATAGCCTGCACGGTTTGCAGCCATGACAAAGTGGTTTGAATGTTACGCTGCCCCTGCGCGCGCGCCAAAGGTGAGCGGTATTCAAGCGAGATTGTTCGCCCGTCCAATATCAAGTCAGGAATTTCACCACGGCGTTTAAGAATATCAAAAACACGGCGAATTAATGGAGTCAGCAATTCTGCCTGTAAACGCCCATACGTCGCGCCTAGGATCTCTGCCATTGCTGATGCGCGTTCTAACACTTCTGTTGCCGTCATTGAGCGCCCCCCGACCATGCCAAGGCGATCAATTAACAGGGCATGGCGAATGCGCGCGCGTAAATCTTCTAGGACTAATTCTGACACATCAAACTTGCCGGGCATCTCGAGCGGAGTGAGACCGCGCGAACCAACAGCCTTTGGAATAATCGCGCCTGGTTTTAATTCAATATTCGCCGCATTTAATACCCCATCGTCATCAGCCTGCCAAATACCTGTCACCGCTATGGATGCGTTTTTCAGGACTAATTCCACCACTTTATTAGCGGTTTTAATATCGGGCAGCGCTTTCATCACAGGCGAGCGCCCATAGACTTCACCAGGGGATTTCATCCAGCGAAAATTAATGAAAGGCGAATGCATTAATTTTTGGCGATGAATAAACTCATCTTCATCGGGTAGAATCACGTCATACATAAAATACGTTGCCACAGGCGTAACAGATTCTAGGACATTAATTTTGATTTTGGGATCACGTTTCAGTTTAGCCTCGAGGCTGACGGGTAATTCTGCTTGGGGGAAGCGCGCCATAATTTGTTCGATGGTCATTTCAAACATGCGGTAGGTGCTATCAATCGCGCCGCTTGCCCCTTCGGACACGGCGAATTGCTGCAGTGGCAATGCGGTGAATTTTAATGCCGAAAACTCCCCTGCTGCGGCTTCTTCAACCATAATGCTTGCTGTACCGCCAATGACTAAATCCAAAAACGACTGATGAATTTCGACATTAAAATTACTGCGATCAAGGTGGTCTTGAATAATTTTAGCGATACGGTCGAGCTTCGGGGCTATTTTATCAGCTTGTTCGTCGCTAAGGTCTGGGCCCGGTTTAAAACCAAACCATGCAGACCAAGGCGGCGCCAAGTTGGCCAGTAGGCTGGAGGCGAGCTGATCCGTCGCATCCATCGCTGTGCCATCATAAATATGCGCCCCATAAGACTTGCCTGCTGAGTTATTCGCCAAAGACGAACTGCGCTGCGGCAATGTATATTCATAGCAATCCGCCCAGAGGGATTCCCATTTATTTTTTTGCTCAAGCGCGGCTTGGTAGCGCTCTTTAATAATTCGCATATCCTTGCGCTCTTCCATGATCATTCCCCTAATAGAGATTTGCGATTTGGCGTAATTTTGTTGGTGCTCAACAATCCGCCGAAACTTGTTTTTACAGTGCCCGTACGGCCACGTGATCGACGCACTAAGTTTTCAGCGCGGAGCGTTGATACTTCGCTATCACTTAGCCCTGCATCACTTGTTGCTGTATCTTCACTCGTTGCGCTTGTGCCTGTATCGGTAGATACTGAACTTACTGACGACAGGTTTGATACGGCGGGTACGCTGACATATTGCACGCGCATAGGGGCTGGGGTCTTGGGGTTTGAAACGAGGCTGCCCATTAGATTCTCCTTAGTTACAGATTGATATATATGGTTTTTATTTAAAATTCGCTACGTAGCGCCTTGTATAGCTGCCACGGTGTAAACACCTTAAATTTGCGCAGGCCAATAATACGTTTCACCGCTTCAACACAAGTGAAAAACATTGGTGCCTGCGCACGCTTTTCAGGAGCGGATAGTGGCACTTTTACCGCCAAGCAATTTTGCTGTTCTATCCATTGAATAACATTATAAGTCGCGGGTAAGTCGTGGCTTATAACTTCTGTGTAATGGGCCATGGGGTCTATGCTCACCCATTTCTGACCGTCATTAAGCATGACAAAGCAATGCCGAAAACCAGGTTTTAAAAATTTAAGATACCAAATTTCGCTAACGCCGGAAAATACTACCCAGCACTGCATTACTGTTGGAATTCCGTGAATACGGTGTCATTCGCCGAGGTCATCGCGAAGACAGGATATTCATCCGCTTCGACTTCATAGGCTTTAAGGTCTGGCCAGTCATTGGCCTTTGCCACGATGCCCTTAGCGATCAGCACTTCTTCGAGCACCTCCATGGCTTCTTGCCATATGCTCGCGGCGCGCATTTCTTTGGGGTGGTAACGGTCTGGGGCATGCTGGCGGCGGCCATAATGGCGCATCACCATTATATGGTCACGCAATAAGCGGCGGTTGCGGCGCAGACGATCCACAATTGTTAAGATGTCAGATGGTAAACACGGACGGTTATACTTCCCCGCGCCGGCCCCGATACGCGCACCATCAAGCAATGCCTGATTGGCGGTTATGAACCAAAACCACGTGTCTTCTACTGATGGAAATTTATCGATATCGCCCAGTGTATTCACTACTGGGTAGTAATTTTTCTTACTCATGTCTTTCTCCCTTGCACATTAAAGGCACAAAACAAATACAGCTGTTCCCTTTATGTTCTTAATATGTTACCATTCCATCAGGGTGTCAAGTTAAAATATGATTTTTTTCCTATTTTTATTTTTGAACTTATATGTAAGACTAGGGATATGTACACACATGAAGCGATTTGGCGCGCAATTGACCGCCTTGCAAAAATATCAGGATATTCAGCATCTGGCCTTGCAATAAAAGCAGGGCTAGACCCGACAAGCTTTAATAAAAGTAAGCGCATTCAACCCAATGGTAAAGCGCGGTGGCCGTCAATGGAGAGTATCTCAAAAGTTCTCTCCGTGACAAATACGGTTATGTTTGATTTCGTGAAGCTCATGGAAGACAGCCCCCCTTCTGTCAGCGATTCTCCGGTAAAAAAACCTGCGATTCCTGTTTTAGGATTCGCCCAAGCTGGCCGCGACGGGTATTTCGACACTGATGGCGCGCCCATTATTGATAAATGGGGTGAAGTGCCTTTGGATAATTTAATGGGTGACGATTTATTTGCCTTAGAAGTTAATGGTGATTCTATGCTGCCGCTTTACCGTGATGGTGACCTTATTATCATCTCTCAAAACGATGCTTTAAAGAATGGCGATCGCGGCGTGTTTAAACTCGCCAATGGCGAAATCATGGTCAAAGAAGTCGGGAAATCAACCACGGCAGGTTTTACGTTAAAGTCTTTCAATCCAGAATTTGATGATATAAAATTGGCACGTAAAGACGTGCTTTGGCAAGGGCGCGTCGCGTGGGTTAGCCAATAAATTTAACGGGGCTTGAAACCTTACGGGACATTGCTACGTTAGTACCAGTATGACTTTAAACACTTAAACATTTAAGGATTTTTTACATGAAGACACCTACATCCATTGCCTATAAAACCAAAGCAACCGCAACAGGCGGCCGTGATGGCACAGCCAAATCGGAAGACGGTCAACTATCCGTTAAACTTGCGAAGCCTGCTGAGCTTGGCGGCACAGGCGAAGAAGGCACAAACCCTGAACAGCTATTTGCCGCGGGTTATAGCGCGTGCTTCATCGGCGCAACGCATTTTGTTGCTGGCAATGAGAAAATAGAGCTGCCTGAAGATTTCTCCATCACAGGCGAAGTCGGCATCGGCCCGACAGAAGGCGGCTTTGCGATTGACGTTGAATTATTCATCAGCCTACCCGGTATGGATAAAGCAGCCGCCCAAGACTTAATTGAAAAAGCGCATCAAGTTTGCCCATATTCAAACGCAACACGTGGAAACATTGATGTCCGCCTGACATTGGTTGACTAAAGCCTATGTCCACAGACATTGAGATTAGACAAATAAACATTGAAGCTTTGCCCGATATAATTAATTTATATCGGGTTTTGCGCCCTGACTGGGTCCCGCCTTCAACAACGGAGCAGCAGCTCAAAAAATGTCCCGCTTATGGCGCATATACACCAAATAATGATATGGTCGGTTTTATTTACAGCCATGATTTCGCGCCTGATATTTTAGAGCTGTACAACATTTATGTATGCCGTGCGCTGCGCGGTAAAAGTGTCGGCAGCCGTTTGCTGCAAGCGTTTGAAAAAGATGCACGTTATCGTGATTATAATGCTGTGCTGCTGTTTAATTCTGATGCCTATGAGACCGCGCAAAAGAAAATTTCAGCCGCGCCGTTTTATTTAAAGCACGGCTATCAGAAGATCGCTATGACACCGCAAACAAAAATATTTTTCAAAAACCTTGCGGATTAAGGCTTTGGCGACGTGAGCTTGGGCGCTGTCTTCATATCCACCTTATTTGATAAAAACCCTTTGACGGTGCGGATGTAATCCTTATTACCGTCCGACATAACGGCATGTCCTGCATTGGGGACGACGTGCAACTGCGCACCGCTAATCTGCCCCTGCACTTCTTTCATGTAAGCTGGTGTTGCTGTGTCATATTCGCCGCAGATGATTTGCGTCGGCGCGGTGATATCCTTTAAACGTGGGAATAAATCTACGTCAGATAATGTGCCGCTATGTGTGAACTCGCTCGGCCCCCACATCGCGTTATACAGCTCTCGATTGGAACGCTTGCCATTTGCGATTACGGCCGATGGCGTTTTTGCAGCACGTGAGAAATGGCGTTTGCCGAAAAAGGCATCGGCGGCCTGATATTCAGCGCTATCTGTCGTGCCATTTTTCTCACACTCACGGATAGTTTTTTGCATTTCTGGCGGCAATTGCGCAAGCAGCTTATTGCAATCCTCTACCCATCTCTGGGTCGAAATTAAAGGCGCTGAGAATATTAGCCCCGCCACCCGATCTGGATGTTTGAGCGCAAACTCACCAATAATAACGCCCCCCCATGAATGACCGAGTAAAATAGCTTTGTCTATGCCGAGCGCATCCAATAAGTGAAGCGGTTCTTCGGCGAACCGGTCAACATCCATTAGCTTGTCCGTGAGCGCAGCAGGCGACAGATATGAACCCAATTGGTCATAGCCTAAAATCGGGCGGCTATCGGCAATATCATGCAAAGAATCATACATCCCAATATGCGACCCACCAGGGCCGCCATGTACCAAAACCAATGGCGCGCGGTTTTTAAATTTTTCATTGTGGGGGAGGTAATAACGGTAGCCGACTTCGCCGCCATCAACTGCGATCTTGCCTGCTTTTTCTAATGAATGTTTCTTAATTGCCATCTTGTTTGCTTCCCCGTTAGTTATTTCTCATAACATATAACGATGTCGCGATCTTTGCAAATTAATCATTATTTGTTATCATCATCGATAGAGCTAAAGGAGCAAAGCATGAGCAAGTCACACCAAGTATCAGACCGTACACGAAATATTTTTATTCTCTGTTTTGCCCTCATATTATGCTGGTTCATGTATGACCGCCTTGGCGTGATAACAAATAGTACGGTTGAGCCTGCAACTGTTCTGAATTGTGACAATAGCTGGACAAAAATGCGCACAGGCTCATCCACAACTTACCGTAACGTCGTAGTCTCCGCGCCTGTTGCAATGACTGATGGCGGCCAGAAAGTTACTGGCACTGTGAAAGTCCCCGAAAAACAGTGTGACAGCATGATTGGAACAGCCGTAAAGGTTTACCTTCATAAGACAGATCCTGAGAAAAGCCGTATTAACAGCCTGTTACAGTTTTGGTTATTCCCTGCAATATTTGGTTATTTGATATTCGCGATGTTGCTTAATGCACAGCGCCCACTTATTGGCATGTTGGCAACATTGGTCTTTATGGGCGGCGGCGCTTATCTTATATGCGCTGAACTTAACGTCATGAATTTAGGCAAACAAAGCGTACAAGAAACCACCAATAGCACACCCTCGCAAATCGCCCTCGACCATTGCATTAAACGCACAATGATCGACAAAGACCTTCGTTACCGTGAAGAAATCACTTATTTGCTGTGCCAAAGCGATAAAGTCAGTGAAATATCATCAATTTCCGACCTGATAAACTTGGAAGAGCTTTATTTACAAGGCCATAAAATGAGCAGCTTAGATAGCCTCGGATATTACCCGAAACTTAAAAAAATATCCGTCGCAGGCGCAAAAACGCTGACCACAACGCGCGGCATCATGAATGCGCCGAACCTAAAAGAATTTTACGCGAACAAAGCTGGCCTGACTGACTTAGCGGGGCTGGACCAATTAAAAAGTTTAACGCATATCCAAGCTATGATGACTGATATCAGCGACATCTCAGCCTTAGCGCCGCTTGATAAGCTTGAACAGGTCGTTTTGAACTATAACCCGATAAGTGATATCTCCGCCCTCGCTAACAAACCAAACTTAACTGAGCTACAGGTTTATTCGAGCCATGTCACAGACATCACCCCCCTCTTCAGCAATGCAGCATTAATGATCGGCGGCATAACAAGCGAAGAAGGTTATCCCTGTGCGCAAATTTTGCACCTCAAGAGCTTGTTAAACCCGGATGCACGCTTTCATGTGCCTGATCAGTGCAAAGCGGCTGAATAATTAAGCCTTGCGTTTGCACATATAAATCCAGTATCACTTTGAGCATAATATAAAGAAGATGAGAATGAGGCCTGACCATGATTGACAAAGACGCTATCGCGATGCGCGCAGCAAAAATTCTGCTCGATACAAAATCAGTTTTATTTAATGTCGAGGACCCATTCACACTAACATCGGGCAAACGCAGCCCCGTTTATATTGATTGCCGCCGTCTGATTTCATTCCCTGCGGAGCGCACACAATTAATGGATGATGGCGCAGCGATGTTACGCGAAGCCACAAAAGACAAGCCGCTTGAACTGCTGGCAGGCGGCGAGACTGCAGGCATTCCTTATGCCGCGTTTTTATCTGAGCGTTTAAATGTTCCAATGCTTTACGTGCGCAAAAAGCCCAAAGGCTTTGGCCGCATGGCACAAATTGAAGGCTGCTTAGATAAAGACGGCCGAAATGTTGCGTTGATCGAAGATTTACAGACAGATGGCGGATCAAAAAAATTATTTGTTGATGTCCTACGCGATGCAGGCGCAAACGTTGAACATGCTTTTGTCGTCTTCCATTACGGTATTTTTGAAGCGAGCGCCCAGAACATGAAAGAACTGGGCATCACGCTGCATAGCCTCACCGATTGGTGGGCTGTACTAAAAGTTGCCGAAGACATGAAATATTTTGATGCGAATACTTTGGCTGAAGTGAAAAAGTTTTTGCAAGCGCCCACCACATGGCAGGAACAATTCCCACAAAGCGTTTAACGGCTTTCGCTTCGCTTTTTGATTTGTTATAGTTAAATTATGAGACATATTCATTTTACCGCGGCGCCGCATGAAGACGCACAAAACGCTTTCGAAGAACTGACTGCGCTATACGGTCAGGCTGATCTTGATAAGGCAGATGTCATTGTACCGCTTGGCGGTGATGGCACTTTATTAGACACGCTACATAAAAAAGCGACAAAAGATATTCCCGTTTTCGGCATGAATAAAGGCTCTGTTGGTTTCTTGATGAATCTTTTCTCCACAGAAGATTTGATCGCACGCCTGACGAAAGCGCAGCTCTATGAAATCCACCCTTTACGTATGCGTGCGACCACATGTGATGGCGAAGAATTTGAAAGCGTTGCCTTTAACGAAGTCGCAATTTTCCGCGCATCCCGTCAAGCAAGCAAAATAGCTATTTACGTTGATGAACATTTACGCATGGCGGAATTAGTCGCCGATGGCGTGATGGTTTCTTCCCCTGCTGGTTCAACCGCTTATAACTTCTCAGCGCATGGGCCCATATTACCGCTAAGTGCAAATTTGTTGGCGTTAACCCCTATCAGTCCCTTCCGCCCACGGCGCTGGCGCGGTGCGCTATTGCCGCAACATCACGAAATACGCTTTGTTGTGCAGGACCCCGCAAACCGCCCCGTAAGCGCAACAGCAGATTCTGTTGAAGTGAAAGATATTAAAGAAGTCACGATTTGGCAGTCACGCAGCATTGAACGTCAACTGATGTTTGACCCTGAGCAAAACCTTGAAGAGCGCATTATCAACGAACAATTCGTAATCTGAATTACTTACGCAAGACAGAATCAAAAGCGCCCGTAGACTGCGCGACATTGACGGTCGCCATGTCAGCGACTTGCCGTGCAAATATTTTCACTTTAGAAACATCAGGGCTTTGTTCACTGACCACGCCAAAGGCATGGTTTAGAGATTGATGGAAGTAATCATAGCCTTGCGGGCATAAAGCGCGGAACTCTTTGCCGCCTTTATCATACATTTTATCATCAAACAACGTTTTCAAGTCGCCGCCTTTTTTGGCAACATGCTTCACAACAGCGATGGCTGTATTATGATAAGCGGCCATAATATTAAAGTCCACATGACCTCGAAAAGCCTTTTTTGACATCTTTACGACGTCCTGTGCTTGCTGCTTTGTCCGTTCAGGGGTGAATTCGGAATTATATTGCATGGCATCCTCTACATATTGAATGTCGTAAACTTACACAATTTACATAATTCTGTCAAGTTTTGTGTGTCCTTAATTCTTCGTAACAGATTGACAGTAAGCCTTGGCTATGCGATTTTCCCTTAATATTAGACAGGGTAAAAACATGAATGAGAAGATTATCATTTTTTTAGATGCTGACGGCGTGGTGAATAATCACGACCTTCTGTTTACTCTGCCTGACAAACTCATGGAAAAATTTAATGCGCAAGAAGAAAACCCGCCTTTGAGCCCAATTGCCGTTGGATACCTAAACAAGCTATGTTTTGATAACGCCAACATACGCATTGTATTTAGCTCGACATGGCGTACAAGCCCGCAAGATGAAATCACCACATGTTTTACAAATGCACATAAGCGTTTATGTGCCGCGTCAAAGATCAGAAACATTCCCTATGCAATTCAATTTGATGATACTGCGCCGGAAAGCTGGCGCACACCGGTCAACCCTGATTTATCTGCGCCGCGTGGCATTGACGTTGATAAATGGCTCGAATTATATGCAGATCAGGACCAAAAATATATCATCATTGATGATGATGCCGACTTCTTCGCTTGGCACATGCCAAGCTTTATTCAGACTGATGGCCATAACGGCATTACACTCGATGATTATTTTAATTTGTGTGATTTATTAAAAACACTTGAACCCACCCCGCAATTACGTTTAGACCTAAAGCCTAGACCTTAATTGAAAAAAGTAAGCAACACAGAACATGAAAACTCCAAAAATGACACCGGCAGCCTTGCCCGCAATAGACGACAATCTTTTTGATTCAGCCTTAACGCTGATGCAAAAAGGCGGCGAAGAAAGCTATTTAAAACAGTATTGCACGCAGCTTGGCGAAGAAAATATTCATGATGCGCAGCAACTCGAAATTGAAGATGTAAATGATGACCTTTACCCATTATTAGATCAACACATTCCCAATGGGCTCAAATCAGTTTATAAACCAAACAATATTGCGCCTATCGCACGCCGAGAAAATGCTGATGTTCAGAGCGTTTTTACCCAGATCAACATGCCTACATATTGGCTAAATTCACCTTATGCCGCAGGGCAAAGGCTCGCAGCAGAACTCTACCGCGCCATTGCGGCAACTGGCAGCACTTTAGCCGCACATGGTTTACACATCACACTCGCCAATACGACAGAAGAAACCGCCGCGCTTGCGCAGTTAATGTTAGGGCTAGATGATGCTTATGCTGCGCTTGGGGTCACACGCCAGCCTTGCAGTTTAAATATGCTATTTGACAAAGGCTGTTTTAACGTCACCCATTTCGGCGTCGGACAAGTGCCGGACGGAGCGAAGCTCCTGTCACCATACTTCAGAGCAGAAGATCAACATATATATGTCCTTGGGCGTGAACATGGACATTTAGGCTTATCCGCCTATTTGAATGATGCCCATGATAGTCAAGAAGGCGACATCCCTGCGCTACATTTTGATCGTGAATTGTTATTAGCGCAGTTTATAACAGACATGCATAAGGCCGATTACATTACGTCATGCCAAAGCGTTTCGATTGGTGGCATCGGGCTGGCACTGGCAAAAATGGCGCTTGGCAGCAACATTGGCTGTAGCGTTGGCGGGATCGGCAATGCCAGCTTTTGGTATGGAGAAGATCAGGGGCGCTACATCGTGACCATCAAAACCGTAGAGATGGCAAAGTTTGAAGTCGCGGCGCAAGATTTAGGGATTAGCCTTTTAGAAATTGGCAATAGCGAAGAAGATCGCCTGAGCTTTAACAACCAAGAGATCAAGATTTCAACGCTGACGTAAATGCATACCCATATAATAAGCGTCCGTTTTTAGCTTTACCCTTGCTTTTTGGTCTAAAAACTCCATATTGGTAGATATATTAACATGAACATATCAACTGCTTTAATGCAGTTTCATTCTGAGTATAAGGACCAACGACTATGGCAATGCCAGCTTCTGAAATTACAGATATGATTAAAAAAGCACTCCCTGATGCAGATGTTCGCATAGAAGACCTGCGTGGTGATGGCGACCATTATGCCGCTTACATAACATCCGCATCATTCGAAGGCAAATCACGCGTGCAGCAGCACCAAATGGTTTATGCTGCCCTGCAGGGTAAAATGGGCAACGAGCTGCATGCACTTGCGCTACAAACTTTCGTTCCCAACAAATAATTCATCACATTACAGTTAAAATTAAGGATAGATAATCATGGAAAATATAATTTTCGAACGCATAAAAAAAGAAACATCTGAAAATGATGTTGTTCTATTTATGAAGGGCACAGCCATTTTCCCACAATGTGGATTTTCAGCAGCTGTGGTTCAAGTACTTTCTCAAATTGGCGTTGCGTTTGATGATTTCAACGTCCTTGAAGATAATGACATTCGCGAAGGCATTAAAGAGTTTAGCAATTGGCCGACCATCCCTCAGCTTTACGTTAAGGGCGAATTTGTCGGCGGCTGTGATATTGTTCGTGAAATGTACGAGACCGGCGAGTTAACAGATTTATTAGCCGAAAAAGGCGTTTCATTTAACGCTGCAGCATAATAATAGCGTCTTTATTTATACTCTAAGATTTTACAGCGCGCGCAAAAATTTGTGCGCGCTAATTACTTTGCATCTTCGTATCCCGATGCACCGAACATGATAGAACTAAACCGAAACCAATCAACGCAGACAGCATCGACGTGCCACCATAAGACACTAATGGCAGCGGTGCACCGACAACAGGCATTAGCCCCATCACCATACCGATATTAATAAACACGTAGAGTGAAAAATTAACGATAAGCCCCATGGTCAAAAGTCGCCCGTAGGCATGGCGCGATGACAAGCCTATATAAAGCCCATAGGCGAATAAGCACCCAAAAACAAAGAGCAAGAACAAGCCACCAACTAAACCCCATTCTTCTGCCCAGAGCGTGAAAATGAAGTCCGTTTGCTTTTCTGGTAAAAAGTTCAGGCGGCTTTGTGTGCCCTCTAAAAAGCCTTTACCCTCAATACCACCTGAACCCAAAGCAATTTTAGACTGGGTAATATGATAGCCCGCGCCTAACGGGTCAGATTCTGGGTTGAGGAAAGTTAAAACACGCTGCTTTTGATAGCTATGCATAAAGTGCCACGCAATGGGGACCGCCGCGACCGCCGCCACGCCCGATGTTATAAAAATCCACAACGGCACCCCGGCTAAAAAAATCACCGATGCCCCCGCCATAACAATCATTAAAGACGTCCCCAAATCAGGCTGCAACAACACCAAACTAACCGGCAGCAGGATAATCGCAACTGGTGGAATTAACATCCAGAGGCGGCGAATCTCTTCCGGAGATTTCATCGCATAATAGCGCGCGAGCGCCATCACAACAGCAATTTTCATAAGCTCAGAGGGTTGCAACTTCATAAAGCCGAGGTTAATCCAACGTTGTGCCCCCATACCAACATGCCCCATAATTTCAACAATCAGCAGCAGCGCAACCCCACCTGCAAAAGCGAGATAGGATAACCTAAACCACCATTTTATATCCACCATTGCGATGAAGAACATGACAGCAAGGCCAAACAAAAAGCGGTAGAACTGACGGTTTGCCCATGGGCCAAAATGCCCCCCTGCCGCAGAATAAAGCGACAGCAGGCCAACCATTGTCACAACACAAATCAGAAAGATCATACCCCAATTAAGACGCTTGAGTTTCAACCAAACTGTGTCGCGCGCCGTTGATAAAGATGACAGATGCCTCATAATACGTGCCCTCTATAACTTTCTTTTTGCTGGTCGTAAATTCTTCAAACCATCATTCATCGAAATTAACGGCTTTGCCGCAGGGTTAATGCGCTGCGCCATTAGCAGTAAATCCCGTGCAACTGGCGCCGCTGCAGCCGTACCACTTCCGCCATGTTCGACAACCACAGCACAAGCGTAACGCGGGTTCTTATAAGGGGCATAACCAACAAATAAAGCATGGTGTCGATGTTTCCAGTCAAGCTCCGCTTGTGACATACCTGATGAGCGCTGTTCGGCGCTGATACGCCGCACCTGTGAAGTTCCTGTTTTCCCTGCAAAAGCAAAGTTGGGGTCTTCTATTTGCATCGCCCGCGCAGTACCGCGCGAACCGAACATTACATTTTCCATGCCTTGGCGCAGCACATTTAAATGCGCAGGCGCGACGTGCATTTTTTCCCACCGCTCTAAATGACGCGACTCTTGCCCAACCAGCCCTGTTAACCACGGCTCAACGGCATAGCCGCCATTCACAAGGCGGCTCGTCATCACGGCCAGCTGTAGCGGCGTAGTCAGCAGATAACCCTGCCCGATACTTGCAACAATCGTTTCCCCTGGTTGCCAGCGCGTGCCAAAACGTCCGTATTTCCAGTCTTTGTCAGGCATTAAGCCTGGACGCTCTGCGGGCAAACCAATACCGAGTTTATCACCAAGACCAAATTGCCGCGCCACTTCTGAAATTCTATCAATACCAATTTCTGTCGAATATTTATAAAAATATGTATCACAAGATTGCCCAAGCGCATTAATCAAATTCATATTGCCATGGCCGGCTCTTTTCCAGCAATGGAAACGGTCGCGACCGAAATCGTAATGACCAGAACAATGCTGCGTATCACGAGGGTTGATTTTACCCGTTTGCAAGCCCGCCAGCGCGGTTATCATTTTAAATGTTGATCCCGGTGGGTACTGGCCTGATACGGTCTTGTTCGTTAACGGGTGTCCAGGGTTCGTACGCCACTCCTCCCAGACATCCAAGGGCAAACCGCGCGTAAATAGATTGGGGTCAAAGCTTGGGTAAGATGCCATTGAATACACCGCCCCACTATGTACATCCATAACGACAGCGCTTGCACTGACTTCTTTAGATAGACGTTCATATGCATAAAGCTGAAGTTCGGCATCTAATGATAGCGTGATCTCTTTACCAACCGTTGGCGCAACACGGGCTAGCTCCCTGACTTCTCGTCCAACAACGTTCACCTCAACCTGCGCCTGCCCTGCTTTACCGCGCATATCAAGGTCATAAAACTTCTCAAGACCGTCTTTACCAATACGGAAACCCGGTAGACGTAAAACCCTATCACCGCTAGCCAACTCAGACTTATTCACCACCCCGACATAGCCTGTTACATGGGCAAATGCCTCAGCAAACTCATATTGACGAATATCGCCGACTTCAACAGATACTCCGGCAAAGTCAGGGAGGTTGACTTCAATAGCCGCGACCTCTTTCCATGTCAGTTGGTCTTTGACTTCTAGAGGCAGGTAACGTGCGTGCCTCTTCGCTTGGCGAAGGATTTTTCTAATGCGGCGCTCATCCAATGTTATATAATCCGCAAGCTTCCATAAAGTCGCTTCAAGATCTTGCGCCTGCTCTGGCACCACGACAACACGGTAATTATCATCATTCACCACTAATTTTTGCCCTGTGCGGTCAATGATATCGCCACGAATAGGTGCTAGCATTTTAAGGTCGATACGGTTCTTTTCCGACAGTGTGTGATATTTTTCACCTTTAACGATTTGCAGCCAAGCTAAGCGTGCCCCCAGAACAGATAAGAGGACCGCCTGCAAGGCCGAGATAAAAAAGGCACGGCGCCTAAAGCTCTTTAAACTATCATGGTTTTGACGCGCATTCGATTTACTCAAGCTTTTACGATTCAGGCGCTGGCTATGCTGTTTGATAAGTCCTCTCGACTTATTTTTTCTGCGCTTACGCTTTTCAAACATTACTTAATATCTCCACTTGCACGCCAGCTTGTTTGCGGCAACATTCTATGTACCACGTAAAGTAGCGTCGCAATGACAGGAAACAAAAAAACACCCGCCGCGACATCATATAAAATAGCTGTAAAAGTGGTCGGGCTCAGCGTCAAGTCAAAACTATATTGCGACACACGCACAAGCAGCCAAAGCGCTGCATTAACAACGCAACTTACGGCGACATAACCAAGCCAGACAACAAAAAAAGGCTGCTCATGTAAAAAACGGCGCTGGCGTCTAACAAATAGATATACGGGTAACAACACCAGACAATGCAAGCCAAGCGCCGTGCCATTAGTAATATCCATTGCTAGAGAGATAATAAATATCACGAGCGGTGGAAATAATGTCGGACGATATATCGCCCAATAAAAAATACCCATCAAGGTGAAACCTGGTCTGATTTCACTTACAGCGCTCCATGAAAGATAAATATTATCGAGCACAAACATCAGCATAAGCAGCGCATAAGGCGCAACTAGCTGTAAAGAGCTGGAAATGTTTTTGGACGATAGGTTCATAATAGTACAGATTTACCATGTCGGTAACGTAGGCTCAAGCTATTGATTAAGCTTGTCCAAAGATGCTTTTAAAGCAGGGTCTGTGTATTTATTTACGATGCGCACATATTCGGTGTTACCGAAACCACTTAACGTCTTAATAAAGGGCCTACCCATCGCATCTTTTTCAACCATGCCCACGCTTAAGCCAGAAGGGATAAGGCCGCCATGCCCCGATGTAATCACGGCGTCCCCAACGTTCACTTCACGTTCACGCGGTGTATGTAAAAGCTTTAAGACGCCCGTATTGTCACCAGCAACAATAGACGGCGTTTGTTGTTTGCCAATAATAACAGGCAAACGTGCGTTGGTATCACTCAGCAGCAAAACGCGCGAAGCATGGTCTGATGTTTCTATAACGCGGCCGATTACGCCATTGCGACCAATTACGGCCTGCCCTTTTGCAACCCCTTCAGCGCTACCCGCCGAAACAAGAATACTGCTGACATATGACTTTTTGTTATCTTTAATTGTACGCGCTGTAATGAAACCATAACTTTCAGGCAGCTTCGTATCCATTAGCTGACGCAGGCTTTCATTATCCGATTTCAGCTGTTGTGCGACCTGATACCATGATGTTAAACGCTGATTCTCTAATTTTAACGCCGTGTTTTCAGCGCGCAAATTGCTCAAGCCGCTAATTTCAGAAATGCGGTTCGCAGCACTTTGTATCGGCGCCGTCATTGTGTTTAATACTGGAATGAAAACATTAGATAAGCCACCGCGTAATGTGTTGAGATGATCGATATTCCAACTCGTTAAGACGAAAAGCAAAAAAGAGCACGCAATCAAAGACGTCGGCATATAACGCGCAACCCTTGCACGCGCTACAAACAGGCCATATTTTTTTACATTATTTTTTCTGGTTCTTCTTATCAAAACAGCACTCTTAAAACGATGCGTTACTCTATCTATTATTTAGTATAGATGCCAAACGAATCGGCTGCAAATTATAAAATCAGCTTATTCCGAATAAAATTCACCTATAACAATATCTTATAACTGAATATCTAAGGATATCGTTAATAGTGACGCTTAATAACGTTTCTGAAAAGGTGCTGCTCTTCCAGCACATGACCTGTACCAAGCACAACGCAAGACAATGGATCATCCGCGATCGCAACGGCAAGGCCAGTGGCATGACGCAGAACTAAATCAATATTACCGAGTAGCGCGCCGCCGCCCGTAAGGACAATACCCTTATCAACAATATCCGCCGCCAGTTCAGGGGGAGTGTGCTCCAAAGCAACTTTCACAGCTTCAATAATCTGGCCAACAGGCTCAGACAAGCTTTCCGCGATTTGACGTTCTGAGATTTTAATCTCTTTAGGTACGCCATTCATAAGGTCGCGCCCCCTGATTTCAAGCATACGGCCTTCACCATCTGCAGGCGGACAGGCTGAGCCAATCTCTTTTTTGATACGCTCTGCGGTGCTTTCACCAATCAATAAATTGTGAACACGACGGATATAAGCGATAATTGCTTCATCCATTTTATCGCCGCCTACACGTACTGAACGTGCGTAAACAATGCCGCCCATAGAAATAACAGCGACTTCCGTTGTACCGCCACCAATATCAATAACCATAGACCCCGAGGGCTCCGTCACAGGTAAGCCTGCGCCAATTGCCGCGGCCATTGGCTCCTCAATAAGCTCGGCCTTGCTTGCACCTGCGCTCAAAGCCGCCTCAACAATTGCACGCTCTTCAACAGCAGTAGAGCCAGAAGGCACGCAAATAATCATAAACGGGTTCACGAAAGAACGGCGGTTATGCACTTTACGAATAAAATGCTTAATCATTTCCTCAGTGACATCAAAGTCAGCGATCACGCCATCGCGCAATGGACGGGTTGCCACGATGCTACCCGGCGTTCTACCGAGCATCAATTTCGCTTCGTTACCCACAGCGAGGATTTCTTTGCCCCCACTATGCTGGCGCGTAGCGACAACTGAAGGTTCATTCAAGACAATACCTTTGTCACGGACATATACAAGTGTATTTGCCGTACCAAGATCGATTGCCATGTCTGCAGATAAAAAACCAAATAATTTGGAAAACATTGCCTTTGAGACCTTTGTTAAATAGGGATTCGTTGAATACACCTAAAAATATTATAATAGAGCTGTATATAAATAGCAGAACGCCACAGAAAAAGAAGCATTCTTTTTACAGTTATCATCATATAAACACAAAAAACTCGCTTCGAATACAAAGCGAGTTATTGTTCAACCCCATACAGTAAAGTACGCAGTATAATAATATGAATTAACCTTGGCGTGCTTTAAAACGCTTATTAACTTTGTTAATTACATATACGCGACCGCGGCGGCGTATCACACGGCAGTTACGGTCACGGCTTTTTAATGTCTTCAGAGAGTTTGCAACTTTCATCGCTCTTCACCTTATAAGTAAATATGAATTCCAGAGGCGCAAACTATAGGAGCCTCACCATCTTGTCAAACGAAAAATCAGATTTTTTCTAAAAAAAGGTTTATAAAATAATCCCGCCTGCACTCATGATAATGAGAATAATATAGCAAAGATGCGTTAAATTATGGGCTTCTTGATCTATCCCAAGCGACACCCAATAAGCTTTATCTGTTTCACCCCAAGATTTTCTCAGTGTCAGTACAGCCTTTATTCTGTCAATGAGGCCGTGAACAAAAAAATCCACGATTGCAAGCCACCAAAGGGCTGGAAAAAACAGCAAACAAATAACCAACGTACCGCCGCCATGAATTGCGGCGTGAGCAGCTAGCGGCACATAACCATCTAGCCCCTTTTTACCTCTATTCAGTGCCATCCACGCATTATTCAAGAGGAAATCACAGCTCACATGCTTTAACCGAAAACTTAAATACAGAATGATTATGCCTAGCGCTGTCATTTCAAGACCTTTAACTTTTTATTTTCTTCACTCTACTATACTATATACACAGAATATTCAGATTTTTCTTATGTTATTAATAGTATAGTAAAACTATTCAACACATTATTAAGATAAGATTTTTTTGTTTCAGTTTATTGTGCATATCATGGGGGCATATTATGACATCAAATTCAGGGGCCATCCGCAAAGTCAACAAGGGTGAGTATATTTTACGCCAGGGCGAAGCTGGCGAGTTCGCCTATATTGTGGAATCTGGTCAGGTTGAAATGATCATTGAATTAAGTGACGGCACAACGAAGCATATCAGAGAAGGTGCAGGCTGCCTGTTCGGCGAGCTTGCCCTGCTGGCAAACACGAAACGCGCAGCTTCTGCTATTGCCTTGGAGGACACAACGCTTATTTGCATCACACGCGCCGACTTTAACCGTCGCATCGATTCAACTGACCCCATCTTAAAACTGATTACGCAAAACCTCGTGGGCTATTGCCAACACCTCCTCGACCGCAACAGTGATGAATATTTAAACCTTTTTGAAAGGCTTGAGATTGATACCGTGTCCCCAGACAGCAACCAGGTTGCGCAGATACCAAAAACTGACAAAAGCAGCGCAAATGCTGGGGAGACAAGCGAACTTGTCTCTACTATGCGCATGGAACACTCACTCAGTAACGCCATTGATAACAATGAAATGGAGTTGTTTTATCAGCCGATCATTGACCTTCAAACGTTTGAAACACGCGGCTACGAAGCGTTAATGCGCTGGAACCACCCAAGTGACGGCATGGTCTCACCCAATATTTTTATACCCCTTGCCGAGGATACAGGATTAATCGTGAAGCTAAGTGAGTGGGCGCTGAACGAGGCCACGGCGGCACTAGAACGAATACAAAAGTTAGAAAACGCGCCGAAAGATTTATATATAAGCGTTAACTTCTCTAGCCATGACTTAACGAAACCTAACTTTTTAGAGCAGCTCGACAAAGCGGTTAAATCAACCCATTTAACGCCGCAGCAGATTAAAATCGAGATTACGGAACGCTTGCTGATTTTACAACCAGACGTCGCAGCTACAACCTTACAGGCATGCCGCGATGCCGGATTTAGCATCGCTATTGATGACTTTGGTACGGGGTATTCCTCTCTTAGCTATTTACAAGACTTCCCCATCGACACGCTGAAGATTGACCGCGCCTTCGTCAAGAAAATGGTAGCGGACTCAACATCAGAAGAACTCGTTCGCACCATTGTCCACCTAGGAAAAACCCTCGGCATGGACATTATAGCAGAGGGCGCAGAAACAATTGAAGAAGTGCAAAAGCTTATTGCCCTTAAATGTGACATGGTGCAGGGGTATTATTTTGCGAAGCCAATGCCCGAAAGTGAAGTCAGTGGTAGCTTTCACAAATGGACACTCAGCGAATAAATAAAATTTTAGATACATTCAATATAAATACATTATAAAAATCACTAATTTTAAAGCTTTATCCCTTATAGTTATAAAGTGGAAGTGATTTTAGTGTGAGAAAAAACGTAACATTTGCGTGCTATAAACAAGAACAAAATTAAGCTATAATAATTGTTCAATAATTGCACATTGGCGCATGATACGTTTTTCAGGGATGTAGATTATGACAGATAAACAATCAGCAAATACAAATAATGTAAATTTTCTTGATAGCGAAGGCGCAGGGAGCATTGACTTAAGCGGTATAGCACCTGCGAACGCCCTACATATCGCCGCAAATGGCAGCGACAGCATAAGCATCAACTCAGCCCAACCTTTGACGCAAGGGCGCTTCATACAAGATGGCACTGACTTAAAAATTGATTTTCAGGATGGGCAGGACATTGTCATCCACGATTATTTTTTACAAAGTAATGCACCAGACCTCACGAGCACAAATGGACAAAACCTTTCATCACAACTCGTCGATTCTTTTCTGATTAATAAGAACATGCGTTACGCGCAAGGCGACCAGATTATATCCGACGAAAACGGCGCACAGCCCATCGGGCAAATTACAGAGACCAGCGGTGAAGTCAAAATAACCCGTAGCGCAGGTCAGTTGATCAAAGCTGAAAACGGCACATTAATATATCAAGGTGACATCATCGAAACCGCCGATAATGGCGCGGTGAATATTATGTTTGCCGATGAATCTAGCTTTGCTATTTCCAATGATGCGCGGATGACTATTGATGAATTTATCTTTGATGCTTCAAGCTTAGATGGCATTTCAAATTTTTCAATGCTGCAAGGTGTATTTATGTATACATCAGGTGCAATTGGCGGCAGCGACCCAGATGACGTTCGTATTGATACGCCAATTGGCTCTATTGGCATACGTGGCACCGTGTTGGTCGGCACCATTACAGCAGACGGTACAAATAGCGAGATTACAGTAATAGAAGGTGCAATTGTCGTTAGCAACAAAACTGGCGAACGCGTATTATCGCAACAATTTGATACAGTGCAGCTTAACGGCATAGAGGACAACATTGTCGAGCTTGGTATACTTAATGCCAATGATGTCGCGGCGCGCACACAAGGCATACAAGGTGTCGCAGGAGGTTTCTATAACACCCTGCAACATAACGCAGAAGGCCAAAGCCGCAATAACGAACGTAATGACTCTGAGCAAGCAGAAGGCCAAGCCGCACAAGACGACGCCTCCCGCGAAGATGGCGCTGAGCAAACGCGCCCAGCCCTTGATAACAAGACAGGCGAGCCACCTGCCCCAACCAATGGTGGTGAGTTTAAGCCTCTACAGCTTAGAGGTCGGCTCGGCGGTAGCGATGCTGACGCCTTACAAGGCATAAATCCACAAGCAGGAGACACCACCCGAACAGGCACAAATATAGGCACACAGCCATTAGGTGACGGACCTTTGCCACAAATAGGTTCAGAGCCCACCCCACCAAGCCTCCTAAAGCCATCGTCAACAGACACAAACACAGAAAACATACCAACGCGTATTAATCTAAACGCTGTTGACGGCGCCAGTAATGCACATAAAATTTATGGGATTCGCGCGGGGGATCAATACGGCGCGGTTATAACCACGGCACATAACGCCGCCACAGGCTTTGATGATCTCGTCTTTTTCCGCGGCGATCATAGCGCGACGACATCAGGTAATTTTGTGACGCTCACGGGCAGCAGTAGCCTTGGCGCAAATATCAACATTTCTGCCAACCCATATACAGATTTTACAGATAACGCAGCCAATTCAAGCAGAGAAAATGTGACTTCTGCAATTAGCGGCGATTTCGACGGCGACGGCGTAAACGAACTGATTATTGGCGCAGCTCAAGGGTCAAACAGTTTCGCATCGAACCAAGATGATGGCGTTTTATACACATACAAGCCCGATGGATCCGCTGCAGGCGGCTATGCCAATTATGGCGGTGCAGTGTCATCAGATGGCAATCAACAGCTTTTCGGCCAATCACTGGCAAATGTAGGCGACCTTAACAATGATGGCTATACAGACCTTGCCATTGGCGCTCCTGGCGGCACTGCAGATACCGGGCGCGTCCGCTTAGAGTTAAATGGCACGGACCTCCTTAACATTACCCAGACCATAAACTATAGTGGCATGACAACTGGCGACTACTTAGGTGGCGATGTCACAGGACTTGGTGATATTAATGGCGATGGCTATGATGATTTCGCCATTGGCGTTTATGACGGCATGTTAGATGGCAGCAATGTGACATCCAATCTTAATTCATTTTATATTCTTAGCGGAGGGGCAAACCCAAGCTTTTTTGACGCCTTGACCGACGGGCTCCGCGTTGATGGCGGCACCGGATTTGGTCGCCACATAGAGGGCGTTGGCGACATTAACGCAGACGGGTTTAACGATATACTGGTCAATGAAAGCACCACTGGCCTCAAGTTGCTCTACGGCAAATCTGCGCTTGGGGTTGGCAACACTTCTCAATCTAGCTTCTCTCAGTTTAACCTTGATGTTAGCGGCGATGGCTACACAATTGAAACAGCAAATGCTGCTGGTGACTTTAATGCAGACGGCCATAGCGATTTTGTCGTGATGATGCGCAATGGACTAGACGTTAAAATCGCTATTATTTTAGGGTCAGACAGCCTTGCCGGTGTGACAGCGAATTTACAATATTTAGAAGACCACTCAGAGGTTGCCTATATGATTGACTACACACTAGACTCACTGCCTAGCGGCACATACCATATGGACTTTGCCTATGGGGATTACGACGGCGATGGCTTTGATGATATCGCGATTTCCGACCCTATGCAGGATAGCGCCTATATTATTGAAGGCAGCAAAGTCGGTCATGCGCGCGCCTTATATATGGAAGGCAACAACCTAGCCGCAGATGGCAATGACAAATACCTTACCGGCACAGCCCTAAACGACAAAATGGGGCAAAATGGGAAAACAGGCTTAACATTTAATGGCGGCGCGGGGCTTGATGGCTTTATTATCAACAATGCAGAAACTTCAGGCGTCGCCAATTTTCAACAAATTGACGGCGGCGGCGGCACTGACAGGCTAACGTTAAGCGGCGGACAAGGTAGCATCGATTTTTCTAATATTAATCAAAACCAAATACAGCGTATCGAACAAATCAATGTCGGTAGTGGCAATGATTTAAAGTTTAATGTGCAGCAAATATTTGACCTGCTGAAAAGCAGCGATAATGGCAGCCTTAGAATTACAGCGCTCGATACGGGCAGTACGCTAACGATTGAATCTACCGGTAACCATACTGATGACTTTAACGGCATTGGTGATTCCCTTGAAAACCTAACGGCTATAAACGGCATAGCGCCCTCGACCGCAGGCGGCTATCAGCAATATGATATTGGAGGCTATGAGTTGTTTATAGATTCTGATTTCGCCGTTGCGACTACGCAGAAGATTTAACTTAAATAAAAACCATCTGTTATTTAGAGCGCGCGTCATAAACGCCATCCCAGTCTTGAGACAAATCAGCCTCTTGCAGTTCAGCCATGCGCGTGCGTAAATATGCGTAGAACCCATCAAGGTTCACAGACAGTTTTTCGACTAAATAGCGACAAGGTTTTATTTCTTTACGTGCTTCGTCCCAGTTTTGAGCGCGGTACAATGCCAGCAGTTTATTATGCGCCAAGCGCAAAGCGATAAAGTCTTCGTTTTGCGCTAAACTCTCATCCCCCAGAAGCGTATAAATACGGGTCGGTGCGCTGCGTCCTTTGACTCGCAGTAAATCTAATTCCAGATACGCTAAGGCCTCGACACCGCTTTCAGCAATGCAGCCCTCCCCTAAGATTATATCAACGCGATACGCTTTTGTTTGTGCTTCGAGGCGCGATGCCAAGTTCACAGAATCGCCCAAGGCGGAATACGCAAAACGCTGGTCTGACCCCATATTACCAACAGCTGCCAACCCCGTGTTAATCCCGATACCTGCCGCTAATGGAGGCGCCGACCCATCAATATCTATACGCGCCTTATTCAGTTCGGCTAACTGTCCGATCATCTGCAAGCTCGCCTTACAGGCATTGACGCAATGGTCGTCATCATCAATGGGAGCGTTCCAAAACGCCATGATGGCATCGCCCATATACTTATCAATCGTGCCTCGGTGTTCCATAATTGACGTTGAAAGCGGCGTCAGGAAGTCATTCATTAATGAGATAATCTCATCCGGCGTTAGGTTTTCACAAATTGTTGTAAAACTGCGTATGTCAGAAAACATAGTTGTGATGATTTTTTCTTCACCGCCGAGCTTTAATTTATCCGGATTTTGCGTCAGCTGTTTCATATAGCTTGGCGAAATATAATGTTGAAAAGCATGGCGAACTTCCTTGCGTTCACGCTCAGATAAAATATAGCTCAGCGCCACAGCCGTGACATAAATTAGGAATAAGACAATCGCAGGATACGCACCATCAATCAGCAATCCATATTGCGCGTACCCAATATTCGTCGCAGCGAATAGCAGTACCACCCCACCAAGCATAATAATCGTCTGACCGATTAAAGCCGAGCGAAGGAAAGCCAAAATTACCAATAGCGCAAGAACAATTAAAGTTGCTTGTTCTGCATAGACCAGTATTTGAGGACGATGCAGATACTGCCCTTGCAGCACCTGATCGACTATATTTAAATGCACCTCAACGCCGGGGCGATGCGGGCTAAGCGGCGTTGAGCGAATATCTTTAAGGCCAATGGCGGATGTGCCTACTAAAACAATTTTATCTTTTAGGCGCTCTGCGTCAATCTTATCATTTAGCACATCATATGCAGACACATACCACTCAGGGTTTGGCTGCGCATACCAGACATAAAAATCGCCATCATCATCAACAGGAATGGCAAACTTACCGCTTGCCCCTTCAATATAATATTGACTGTTCCCCTCTCCCCCAAGGTAAACATTATGGCCGCCAGCAACATAGCGTAAGAGCTCTGACGCTAAAGATGGGTAGAAAAAAAAGCGGTCTAATTTATCTGCATTCACACGAATGTTTTTCTTCTGCACGCCCATGATAACGGGGACGGTGCGGTATATACCATCGGTATCGGGCGTGGCGTAAAAATGCCCCTCACCATAAGCGAAGCGTGATAAAATGGGGTAATTCGCGACCGTGTCATACGGATACACATAGCGTTCGATATGCTGTTGCTGCTCGATACCAATTTGCGCTTTCGGGCGCGGCGTATAACCGAACGCACCTTTATCGCGGCGGTCTTCAAAATTAAGACCGAGAACAACATTCCCTGCACTGCGCACCGCTTTAGCCATGATTTTATCATGGCTTTCTAGACGCTTTATTTCTTCAAAAAGTGGACTTTGTGTGCCGCGGCTTTTCCATGACTTCACGATTTGCTCTGGTGATGTGTTATCCGCCTCAGCAAAAACCATATCAAAGCCGATTACTTTGACCTCATAATCTTTTAACTTCGTAATCAGGTCCGCGACAATCGGGCGCGGCCACGGCCACTGGCCAAGCTCTGGCCTGTCGAGGGATTTTTCATCAATGTCCAATATCACGACTTGATCAGACGCTTTACGCGGATAGGTTTTATTCAGATTATCAAATAAGAAGTTCTGAATTTGCTGACGATACGCATAATCGCTACTTTGCACATGCAGACCCGCGGCAAGCACAGCTAGCAGGGCGACAACATGCAAAGGAATATAACGTTTGATCAGCGTCCATACCACGTCTTTATCTCTCCCTAAATGCGCGGTCTTTTAACCTCAACACAGGGCGAAGTAAGTAGGATAAAATCGTTTTACGGCCTGTGATAATATCAATATCCGCCAGCATACCGGGGGTGATTGGTAGTTTATGAGCGGCGCTGCCTAAGAAATTTTTATCGGTTTCGACCTCAACCTCAAAATAAACATTGCCGTCACCATCGGATATCGTTGACGCGCCAATGCGTGACACCTGACCGTTCAAAAGGCCGTAGCGCTGTGCATCATAGGCCGATATTCTCACCTTCACTTTTTGGTCTAATGAAATAAACGCAATGTCATTCGGTGATATTTTAGCGCTAATTTTCAAATCATCTCCCATAGGGACAATTTCGATAAGCGGTTTAGCGGGTTCAATAACGCCGCCAATAGTTTTAATCGACACTGCATTAATGATACCCGCGACAGGGGCACGTAGTGATGAACGGTCAACCACATCATCAATCGATTTCAGACTTTCTTCTAACCCTACTCTTTTCGTTTTAACTTCGCCCAACTCGCCAAGCGCCTGCGTGCGGAACATGTCTTTCTTTTGCTTAGCTTCCAATGCAAGCGCGTTAATTTCAGCCTGTAAACCAACAGCCTTTTCTTTGGCTTCATTGAGATTACCACGCACTTCATTGACGCGGCGTTTGAGGCGCGTTAAGTCTAATTTTGACATTGCGCGACTGGCAACCATTTTTTCTGTGGCGCGCAATTCCTCATTCAACAAAGCGAGGTTTCTTGTTTCTTTTTTAATGACGGCGCCATTTTCGGCGCTATTCGCCATGCTTTTCTTGCGCCGACCTTCAAAGATTGCCACTGTATTAGAAAGCTCTTCTTGGCGGGAGCGGTACAAGCTGATTTCATTCTCAACCAATGTTTTGTTTTGTGTCTTCACTTCATCCGCAATCACGAAATCCGTAGCATTAATTTCAGCCTCAAGTCGTGCCTGCTTTAGTTTAAGCGCGAATAACTGTGCCGCGCCACCGCGCGCTTCTGAGGCAAAGGCAAGGTCAGAGACACGTAATAAAACCTGTCCCTTTTCAACGCGGTCGCCTTCTTTGACCAAAAGCTCTTTTAAAATGCCGCCTTCTAAGCTCTGGATGATTTGCCTTTCCTGCGACGGGATAACTTGACCAGAACCGCGGGTTAATTCATCAATCTCAAAAATTGAAGCCCAAAGGGTAAAGATGACAACCAAAGCCGCAATGAGTATCAAGAACAGCCTGCTCGTTGTGCTGGCGCTTAATGCGCGCGCTTCTTCTACAGCGTTCATATATTCTATTTCAGTTTTATGGCTCATGCATTGCCACCTTTCGCCGCGTCTGTCGATACGCCGCCGGAAAGCTCTGCTATGATTTTGGCTTTAGGGCCATCCATAATTATGCGGCCTTGTTCAACAACAATGATGCGGTCAACAAGTTCCAATAAGGACAGACGGTGCGTAATCAGCAGCAGCGTCTTATTGGCAACCTCGCCGCGTATATGTTCGCAAAAGGCGTTTTCTGATTGCACATCCATCGCGTTGGTTGGTTCATCACAGACATATAAATTTGGTTTAGTGAGCATCGCCCGTGCAAGCGCAACAGCTTGGCGCTGCCCGCCACTTAATGCGCCGCCGCCTTCTCCCACTGGCGCATCAATGCCCAAAGGGTGGGTTTTTATGAAGTCATACACCCCTGATATTTGCGCCACGCGCAAAATTTCCTCATCTGTCGCTTCAATTCGCGCGGCGGTAATATTGTCACGTATTGTGCCACGGAATAGGGTAATATCCTGCGCTATATACGCGTAATCACGGCGAAGGTCAGCAGGGTCGATTTGCGCTTGATCGCTTTCATCAATTAATATCTGCCCACTTTCAGGCTCATATAGCCCCATAATTAGCCGTGCTAAAGTACTCTTACCAGAACCGATACGCCCAATAATCGCAACTTTTTCGCCATGTTCAATTGAGAAAGAGACGCTATCCAGCACTTTACGTTCAACATGCGGGTATGAAAAACTGACATTATTAAAGCGCAGCTTACCTTTAATATGCGCACGGTGCATAAACGCTTTATCTTTCGGGCGTTCAACGTCTTTATGCATGATCGCTGTAATGGTTTCCAGGGCCATGCGCGTTTGATAAAAACGTGACATGAGGCTGGCAAATTGGGTCATTGGCGCAATCGCACGGCCTGATAAAATCACAGCTGCAATCAAGCCGCCCATCGTCAGCGCATTATCCTTAACGAGATACATGCCATAAAGCACGATCAGCACCGTCATAATTTGCTGACAATAATTCGCGATACTCACGCCGAGATTAGACAAGTAACGCGCATTTTGCCCATAGCGCGCCATATTCCCCAGATGTTCGGTATAAAGGTTGCGCAGTCTGCGGTCCGCGCCGATGGCCTTCACAGTTTCCAGTCCATTAATCGTTTCAATTAAAACGCCGTGGCGCTCTTCGCCTGAGCGCATGGTTTTAATCACGTCTTTTTTAATCGACACCTGTAAAACGTAACTTGTGGCGAGGATCACAATAATTACCAGTAACGGCAAAAGCGCGACCGGCCCCGCGATTAACCAAATCACGCCTATAAAGAACAGCGCAAACGGTAAATCAACGCAGCTTGCTATCGTTGCCGAGGTGAAAAAATCACGCACAGAATCAAATTCTTTGAGCATACTGGCAAATACGCCGCTTGATTGCGGGCGCTCGGCAAGCTTAATATTGAGGAGCTGGTCAAAAATACGCGCACCGACGAGCACATCCAGGCGTCGACCCGCTAAATCAATTAACCTTCCGCGCAAAACGCGCACGAACAAATCAAAGCTAAAGACAATAAACACGCCAATCGCTAGTGCCCAACCTGTTTCAATGGCGAGGTTTGGGATAACGCGATCATACATATTCATAATAAAAATCGGCGATGCGAGCGCAAAAACATTAATCAAAATCGCCGCGATAATCACAAGGCGATATGTTGGAATATTATCTTTAAAATATGTCCAGAACCATGCTTTTGATAACTTAGCGCCCTGCGCGTTATCTAATGTGTCAGCATTTATTTGTTGGCGTTTAAAGGCAATGACGCGCCCACTAAAATCTGCAGCAAGCTCTGTAAATTTGACTGCTTTTTCTTCATGGTTTTGAGGATCAAATATTTTGGCGTTATCGCCGTTTTTTTCAATCAGCACATAAGCGGCATGATCCTTACCTAAAACCATTACAGGGTATAAATGTGATGACACATCGCTCAGTTTTTTTTTGGTAAATACATCAGCGCTAAAACCTGCGCTTTCTGCTGCTTCTACCACTGTCTGCCCTCCTGCGCCATGGCCGAGGCCACCGGTTAGATTCTGCGCCAAGGCTGATACCGTGCGCGCATGACCGTGATATGCCGTAATGAACGACAGGCAAGTTAAGAATATCTGTGATGAATCTTGCTGGTCACTACTCATATAATTTTAGCCAACATATTATTTTAAAACAAAGAATCTGACATCTTCTATGATCTCAGCTAAACATAAAGAATTACTTAAAGTGTCGATAAGTGTTTATTCAGATTCTGGGCATAATTCACTGCCGGCTTGTTTGCCTGACTTTCCTTTATGCCCGTGCTCTTGTTGATGCTCACAGAAATCTTCTATTTCTGGTTCACTTTCTTTAAGCTCTGGAGCCACGACCGCCAGTGCGACTTGAGGCGTTAGGCGGCTATATAACGCGCCCATGGCACTTAGCACCATGTAATCTCCATTATGCTGCGCGTAATCTAATTGTAATTTTTCTAACCCTAATGCGTAATACTGGCTGTGCGCTTGCATCAATTGTAGCAAGCTGACTTTGCCACCTTCAAACTGCTCTCGGCGTGTATTCATTAATGCTCTGGCAAGGTTTAACCGGCGTGTTGTAATGCCGTGCTGCTGCGCGATTTTGTCTTTTGTGATCCATGACTCACGAATATTATTGATAATCGTCAGCTCGTTATCTTTACGCTGCGCAAGGCTTTCTTGATACACTTTACGGCTTTTTCTAAATTTAGCGGCTTCCACGCCGCCCGTTGACAGCGCCCAGTTCAGCTTTACAACTGCGCGTGCATCCGTAGCTTCACCGCCAATAATATCGTCTTGTTCTTTTTTGTAGTAAGATAACTCACTGTCAATTTTCGGTAAAAAGGCCGAACGCTCAACGAGAGAATCATGCCATGCCGCGTGCGCGCTTTCACTTGCAGCCAAAATCTGAGGGTGATTTTCAAGCGCCCAGCCAATCGCCATATCAACATCAGCGGGCATATCTAGCATCAAGTTAGGTTTAACCAGTTTTCCCACCGGCGCCCGTCCCGTCATCATGCGATAGCGCGCTAAGGCTGAGTGGTTCTGGCTTTCAATTTCACTTTGTACCGATTGTAAATCTGCTAATGCATCATGCGCTTGCGTTTGGTCAGTGCTATCCACGGCGCCCTGTTCAACCAAAACAGAAAATTGTGGTTCATACTTATCCAGAGCGGCCTTTTGTTTTCCTAAGAAAGATAAGCTTTCCTCAGTGCGCATGACATCCATATAGGCCAGCACCGTTTCGCTTGCCAGCATTTCGCGGACATCATCTTTAGAATAACGCGCAGCAGCCTCACGCCCATCTGCGGCGCGGTTTTTATTAACGGTGCCGAGACCATTAAACAAATTTTGTGTCAGCGCGATATTGCCCTCGCCTAACCATGAATAACCCGAGCCGCGTGTCACGCTCAGCCCTCGGCTTGTTGAATTGTCACCATAGACACGCCCTACGGTTGCCCCGCCGCGTAAGGTGGGAAAGAAAGCGCCGCGCTGTTCTTTGCGGCTTTCTTCGGCTTGCTCAATTTGCAGCACCGCAATTTCATGGCGCGGGTGATTACCGAGGGTCGCCTCGACGGCTTCATGCAGGCTTTCTGCTGATGCAGGTGCCACTGGGGATAGGGATAAGATCGCGCTAGACAAACCCAGCGCAATTATGTAAGGTATTGACGTAATATTTTTATAAAAGAGCATCATGTGAAAACAATCATAGGAATAGTCAGTTAATAACAAACTAGCCCCCTGATTCTAAAGCAGATAGCCATAAGCCGCAAGCATTGCTTGCAAATAAATTTGGGCCAACCAAATTATTGAACAGGACGACAAAGCAGGAGAACGCATGGCTGAGCCAATCAGAAAGCAAGACGATCCCGAGTTTTCAGGCCGCATCCCAGCACCCAAAACCGCAACATCTCCCATTAAAAGCTTTTTTAACAAAGCTGGCAAACCACTGATATACGCACAAATGCTTTATAAGACCGCAACTATTCCTGAAAAGATAGCGCTGCAATGTGGTATTCATGCTGCTTTTTTCATTCCCTTTAACAATATTGTCGGTTGCTACCTTTTGTATGATGATTACAAAAGCTACAAGGCACAAAAGAATACAAAAGCGGAACCTCTACCCTTTATTTGTACGCAATATTTTAATGATGTCGCCTTATCTCCCCTTCCATGCAAGCATATCGTATTCATATCGCAGGACAGCCAAGAGATAAGCACGGACGCCAATCTCTCAATCCTACACACAGATACACTTACCCCAAAAAAGTAAATTTAATTGCTTAAAACTGCGAAATACCCTCTTCACAAATAGCTTTATCCGTGTATGTTATAGACAATCCTGTAATTAAGCCGCTGAAAGACTATGCAGAGCATAATTTTCTAGTGCACCATTAACACTTAGAGTGAGGTTTCCTGTGGGCCTAAAGATTGCCGTATTAAAAGAATGTGCTGCGCATGAAAAGCGCGTATCCGCCACCCCCGACAGCGTTAAGAAATATATCGCTGCCGGCGCTATTGTACAGATAGAGACGGGTGCGGGCGATGCCTCATATATCAGTGATGAACAGTATAAAGCGGCAGGTGCAAAAATCATCAAAACCGTTGATGAAGCACTAAAAGGGGCTGGAATCGTACTTTGTGTACAATTCCCCAAGGAAGCCAGCTTAAAAAAAATAGAAAAGGGCGCGCTTTTAATTGGCCTGCTCTCACCCTTCGCAAACAAAGAATTATTAGCGCTTTGTAAAAAACAAAACATTACAGCTATGGCGATGGAGATGGTGCCGCGTATTTCACGTGCGCAGTCGATGGACGCATTATCATCGCAATCTAACCTTGCTGGTTACAAAGCCGTGCTTGATGCTGCGGAATATTACCCGCATGCCTTTCCACTAATGATGACAGCTGCGGGCACTGTTGCCCCTGCAAAAGTCTTTGTTATGGGCGCTGGCGTTGCTGGCCTACAGGCCATTGCTACGGCAAGGCGTCTTGGCGCTATCGTCAGCGCGACTGACGTTCGCCCCGCAGCCAAAGAACAAGTCGAATCGCTTAGCGGTAAATTTGTTGCCGTCGAAGATGAAGAATTTAAAGCCGCAGAAACATCTGGCGGCTACGCCAAAGAAATGTCTGCTGATTACAAAAAGAAACAAGCCGCTTTGGTGGCTGAGACTATTGCCAAGCAAGACATCATCATCACCACCGCCCTTATCCCTGGTCGCCCGGCGCCCAAGCTTGTGGACGAAGATATGATCAAGTCAATGCGTGCAGGCAGCGTGATTGTCGATATGGCTGTTGAAGCTGGCGGTAATGTTGCCTTTTCAAAAATGGGCGAAATTGTTGAGAAACACGGCGTCAAAATTATTGGTCATGCCAATATGCCTTCACGCCTTGCCGCAGATAGCTCTGCGCTTTATGCGAAGAACCTTTTGAACCTTGTGAACCTGCTTGTTAAAGATGGTGCATTAGCCGTTGATTGGGAAGATGACATCGTTAAGGGCATGAGCATCTGCAAAGATGGCGCATGGCTAAAAGAAGAATTCGGCAGCACAAAGGCCGCCGCAAAGCCCGCTGCAAAAAAAGCAGACGTAAGCAGCACAAAAGCCGCCGCCACAACGAAAAGCACTGCTAAAAAAACTAGCGCTGCCAAAATACCTGCTAAAAAGACGGCCACTAAAAAAGCCCCTGTTAAAAAAGCACAGGTAAAGAAAACAACCAAAAAATCTGACAAATAATTATCAGCCAAGATAAAGAAGGATCAATAAATGTCTGAGACAGTATCAAGCACCATATTAGACCAAGCTTCCGCGTTGGCTGAAAGCGCAAAAACACTCGCTGAACAAGCGAAGCAAATCGCAATAGACGCCACGCAGGCTGCAAGCCAAGGCGGCGGCGATAGCTTTCTAGTAAACGGCCTGACGGTTTTCGTGCTCGCATGTTTTGTTGGCTATTACGTTGTTTGGAAAGTCACCCCTGCACTTCACTCCCCGCTTATGGGCGTAACGAACGCTATTTCATCTGTGATTATTGTCGGTGCTCTCATCGCTGCCGGTCCTGAAAATGGCGGCATATCTAAACTTCTTGGCTTCCTTGCTGTAACGCTTGCCTCTATCAATATTTTTGGCGGCTTTATCGTGACAGACCGTATGCTCAGTATGTTTAAGAAAAAAGACTAAACGTCCCCTTAGACATTCATCAAATGACACAACATAAGAACACGTAAGAATACGTATTAAAGGTAATAATTAAAATGAACACTTTACCCGCATTATCATATTTAATTTCATCCATATGCTTCATTATGGCGCTGCGCGGGCTATCTAGCCCTGTCACGGCAAAAGGCGGCCTTAATTTCGGTATCGCCGGCATGGCGCTTGCCATTGTAACAACATTATTTATGAAAGACGTTAGCTCTTACGGCGTAATCTTACTTGGCCTGTTTATCGGTGGTGGTATTGGCGCGACTATCGCCAAAAAAATTGAAATGACAAGCTTACCGCAGCTTGTTGCTGCTTTTCATTCGCTCGTTGGCCTCGCCGCCGTATTTGTTGCTATGGCGGCTTTTTTAAGCCCCGAAGCTTACCATATCGGCACCCCCGGTGACATTCGCATTGCCAGCTTGATTGAAATGACTTTAGGCGTTGCTATTGGCGCAGTGACCTTTACAGGCTCCATCATTGCGTGGGGCAAACTCCAAGGCACAATCTCAGGTAAGCCCGTTACATTTACTGGACAGCACAAGTTAAACGCACTTCTGGGCTTCACTCTCTTCGTCTTACTCGTCGTCTTGATGGCAACACAAAGCGCAACTGTCTTCTTTCTCATTATCATCATTGCGCTTGCCTTGGGCATCTTGATGATTATTCCTATTGGCGGTGCGGATATGCCCGTTATCGTTTCTATGCTGAACTCTTATTCAGGCTGGGCCGCTGTTGGCATTGGCTTTACGCTGCACAACAACCTGCTTATCGTCACGGGCGCATTGGTTGGCTCATCAGGTGCTATCCTTTCCTACATTATGTGCAAGGGCATGAACCGCTCTTTCATGAATGTGATTTTGGGTGGCTTTGGCGGCGAAGCGGCTGCTGGTACAGGCGCTGACTATTCGGACAAGAATGCAAAGATTGGCTCAGCTGACGATGCAGCATTCCTCATGAAAAACGCGAATACCGTGATTATCGTCCCTGGTTACGGCATGGCCGTGGCGCAGGCCCAGCATGTTTTGCGTGAAATGGCTGACATTTTAAAAGCTGAAGGCGTAAATGTTAAATTTGCCATTCACCCAGTTGCAGGCCGTATGCCTGGCCATATGAACGTGCTGCTTGCCGAAGCAAACGTACCTTATGATGAAGTCTTTGAACTGGAAGATATCAACCGCGAATTCGCACAGGCCGATGTCGCTTACGTTATTGGCGCAAACGACATCACAAATCCAGCGGCTAAAAATGACAGCACATCACCGATTTATGGCATGCCTATACTCGATGTTGAAAACGCCAAAACTGTGCTATTCTCTAAGCGCTCACTTGGCTCTGGTTATGCAGGGATTGAAAACCCACTTTTCTTTGAAGACAACACCTATATGTTACTTGGCGATGCAAAGAAGATGACAGAAGAAATTGTTAAAGCTTTGGAAACCATTTAACGCTATAACTTAACTTAGCGTATAGATCGCTAAGTATTGAAAGACAAAACCATATGCAAAATACGGCCCAAAAGACTGGCCCGACAAGTCACGCTCCTGATATTGAAGCGCGTTTTTTAGAGCCCAAACACTGGCGCTGGCACCAATTCAAAGTCAAAGACAAAACCGTTCGCTACGGCTCTGTCTTTCCCAAAGATTCTATACCTGACGCTGTTATTGTCTGCCTTCCCGGTCTTGGCGAATTTGCTGAAAAATACTACGAGCTTGCACGCGACATGGTCAAACTTAACCTTGCTTTCTGGGTTATTGACTGGCCAATGCAGGGCAAGTCAAGTCGTGGCCTACGCAACAAAAATAAACTCCATAGCACTAATTTTTATGACTGCGTTGAGGCTCTAGACCGCCTATGTATGGATTACATTAAGCCCTCTAGCGTTCACCCTGATAAGGGGCGTATCCCCATGATCATGCTCGGCCATTCTATGGGGGCCAATATTGGCTTGCGCTACCTATTAACTAAGCCTGAGAGCTTTATCTGCGCAAGCTTCACCGCACCATTACTCGGCATTAAAGCATCTCAGTTTTTGCCTGCATGGTTAGAGCGCGGCGTTGCGACAATCTTTTCATGCTTTAGCCAAAACTACGCATGGGGTGGCTCAGATTGGAATGACCAGCACCGCTCAAATGTCGGTAACGATATCCATTCAAGTGATGTTGATCGCGATTCTATCCACCGTGCGTGGTTGATAGCCGACCCAGAACTGAGAACGAGCGCACCAACATTTGGCTGGGTTAAAGCGGCGATTGATTCCTATAACATCATTAACAAAAAAGGCAATTTAGCGCAGCTAGAATTACCGATCCAGTGCTTCATTGCCGGCAATGAGCAATTGGTTAGTAATAGCGCAATACGCCGCGCATTGAAAATGATGCCTAATGCCACAACGCATGAAATTGCTGGCGCACGCCACGAAATATTAATGGAAAGCGATAAGTATCGTGACCAATTCTTAACATTATTTGACAAATTCATTGACGAGGAAGTTAGACAGAACGATAATCGGTTAACACTATTTTAGGCTTCAATACTTATCATCGTATAAATAAGCCTTACAGATTTGCTGCTAATATGGGAGAGCGTTAAATGCTCATAGACAGAAAAAATATTAACGAGTTAAGACTTAGTGACCGCATTCTCTTTGCGCTTGACCTCGCTTTGCATCAAGACGACTTTAAGGTCGCGCAAACACTGTCAAAGGCATTAGAAATGTCCATGACACGTAACACAGGCGGCGGCGCCTTTGTTGAACGCCGTGATTACCCGCCTGAGATTGAGCAAGCGTTAGACCGTATGCTTGAGCTGCAGCACAAAGCGGAAGACTAATCCAAGACAGATAAATAAGATAAAAAAGCACGGTGTTGATATCGTGCTTTTTGCGTTTGTAACATTAGGAAACACTACGTGATTTGTTCTTTACACAAGGTGTCTTTATATTAGCTAATAGAAAAGACTAATAATACTAACGTTATTGAAGAGAATATTATGCGTAAGCTTGAATCGACATTATCACAAAACACAGTTGCAGATCACATTGTCATACAAGGCACTGGGCTGCATTCAGGCGCGGACGCCATCTTACGTATCCACCCCGCAAAAGCTGATAACGGTATTATCTTCATGCGCAGCGATGTTTCTGATCGCAACAACCTTGTTCCAGCATTATGGGACCACGTTGTTGACACAAAATTATGTACCGTTATTGGTAACAAAGACGGCGTGAGCATTGGTACAATTGAACATTTGATGGCCGCGCTTAACGCGATGAACATCACCAATGCAATGATCGAGCTTGACGGCCCTGAAGTGCCCATCATGGATGGCAGCTCCCTGCCCTTTATTACCGCGATCAAAAAAGTCGGTATCAGCGCACAGAATGCACCGCAAAAAGCCATCAAAATCCTTGAAGAGATCACCTTCAAAGAAGACGATAAATTCGTTACGCTTTCACCTTCAGAGTTTGCTGAATTCTCGATCACTATTGATTTTGACCACAAATCCATTGGCAAGCAAAGCTTTGCCATGCGTCTAGATGCAGATAACTTCGCAAAAGACATTAGCGACGCACGCACATTTGGCTTCCTTCATGAGTTCAACCATTTACGCTCCCTTGGCCTATGCCTTGGCGGCACATTAGAAAACGCTGTTGCTCTTGATGGTGACAAAGTGCTTAACCCCGAAGGCCTTCGCCATGATGACGAGTTCGCACGTCATAAATTATTAGACGCTGTTGGCGATATCTACCTTGCAGGCCACCGCATTATTGGCACATACAAAGGCTATAAATCAGGTCACGCTGTAAATAATCAAGCTTTACGCGCCTTATATGCAAACCCTGACAAATGGGCGCTTGTTGATATGAAAAACACAGCTTTCAACATTAAAGAAGTCGCGGCCTAGTATGATTTAGGTGTTTTTTAGACGCTTGTAAAAAAGCTATACACATACAGCTAAAATTTAAAACTAGACTTTTTCATTAAAGACAGTTACTTTATTATCAACTTCGCATATACATATTAATAAAGTGACTGGATTAATTTCATGGTGAGCTTGGCTTTACTTAAGGGTGCAAATACACAATGCGCCCCAGAGAATTTTGTTGAATCGTTCAAAAGCAACTACGCTTTTGTCGCTCGTAATGCACAGCATATCGAGATTAATTACGATATTCTAGAATCATACGCAACCAACCTCCCCGCACTTGCGCTTAAAGATATCCTCGACACAGATCATCACTTTATATCAGGCCAGCCAGAAGCCGACCTTTCTTATATTATATCGCTCGATTCAATGAATTTTGGTAGCGGGTTTCAGGAACAAATCAAGGCTGAAGGCTATGAGCAGCCAGAAGGTTTCTATTTTAAAGTGGCTAGCGTTCTAAAAGCTCACTATGAACAAAACGGCGCGCTAGCCGCCAATGACCTTGCCAATATGACAGCCTTAGATGTTGCAAACTTACTTGGCTTGCCAGAATTATCATCCAATCCATATAGCTTCCGCCTCGCATCCAAATATAGCAGCTCCGTCCAAGAGGTCGGCACCTATGTGAACGCGCATCATAACGGGTCTTTTTCAGAAATGATTTACGCCTGCCAAGGCCGCTCTGAGAACTTTATACATATGCTGACCCGCCTTGCGAGCTATAATGACAGCAGCTCCTATCGTGGGCAGCGCGTGCCGTTTTACAAACGCGCGATTAGCTGCGCCGCGGACCTGCAAGACCTATACGTTTCGCAGGGCAAAACTCTATTTACCGACATTGACATCCTTCCCTGCCTGGCTGATTGCGACATTCCGCATGTTTTACGCCTTGATAATATCCTTAAATACGATGGAGAGCTGTGCGAGGTTATCGACACTCAGTCCCTCATCGAATCAGGCAGCGCTTATGAAGTTGAACTGCGCGCCTGCGCCGTTCATGCCGTGGAAATCATGGCAGCAAAATCAGGCCGCAGCGCAATAGAGATTGATCGTATTCTATGGCATCGCGCTCAAGAAGATGCCTATAAGGCAAGAGCGCCACATCGCTGCGAGACCAAGTTCTATTGAACCCACTCGCCAACGCATAGCCCCGAGCATTACAATTACGCTTATCCCTTATTTTTCTGAGGATGGGCGCATTATATCACCTAAACCACTTTGCTAAATGCCTGCGAATTTACTAAGGTAAAACAAGTAAGTTTATTTTAGTACAATTAGGTTCTCTCGCATGAAGATTTATAAATTAGCACTATACGGCTTAATGCTTAGCGCACTCACGCTTGGCGGCTGTTCAACATTTAAAAAAGATGATGAAAGCAAAGCGCAGGCCGCAGAAAAAGCTGGCGAAGAAGCAACGCCGATTGAACTGTATAATGCTGGCCTAAAAGCAATGAAAGAAGGCCGCTACCGCGCAGCTATCACAAACTTTGAAGACGTTGAGCGTAAGTTCCCTTACTCAGAATACGCCACAGATTCCCAGCTCCTTGCCGGTAAAGCCGCGCATGAGGGACGTTTCTTTGATGATGCCATTATCGCACTGGACCGCTTTATTGAACTGCATCCAGGCAATGATCAGATCGACTACGCCTATTACTTACAGGCGCTATGTTATTACGAGCAAATATCTGATGTCAGCCGTGACCAGCAAATGACGCAGGACACACTCAAAGCGCTCGACACACTCATTAAACGTTTCCCGAACAGTCAATATACGCGTGATGCACAGCTTAAACGTGACCTGACACTTGACCACTTGGCGGGCAAGGAAATGGAAATTGGCCGTTATTATTTAACGCGCGGACACACCAACGCATCTATCAACAGATTCTTAAATGTTGTTCGTAATTACCAGACAACCACACATGTACCAGAAGCTCTTCATAGGTTAGTCGAGGCTTACCTCTCACTCGGCATCGAAGACGAAGCGTTGCGCATCGCCTCTATCCTTGCTTATAACTATCCGGGAGATAAATGGTACGAGAAAACATATAAAATCCTGAACCCAGAATTACGCGATGAGCTGAACAGCGAGCGTTCATGGCTTGACCGCACGGTTGATGCCATTTTGGCCCCTGAATAAGACTTTAAAAGTAACAACGTAAACAAGCATAGCAAAAGCATGTTAAAGGCGCTTCATATTGAAAATATCGTCCTCATTGAAAAGCTTTCTATCAGCTTTCAATCAGGGCTATGTGCGCTTACAGGGGAAACTGGCGCCGGCAAATCCATATTGCTGGATTCGCTGGGCCTCGCCCTTGGTAACCGCGCCGATTTAGGGCTTATTCGTAAAGGTGCAGATAAAGGCCAGGTAATTGCAGAGTTTGCATTACCAAAATCCCACGAAGTCTGGGCGCTGCTTGATGATTTAGACTTAGAACACGGCCATGAACTCACTATACGCCGCAGCCTTAATAAAGATGGTCGCTCAAAAATATTTATCAATGATCTTGCCGTTAGCCTCAATGCCCTAAAGCAAATTGGCCCGCTTCTCGCCGAAATACATGGTCAGTTTGATACACACGGCCTGTTTGACCCCGCCACACATATTGATTACCTCGATAGCTACGCAGAGCTACACAAGCAACGTAAAGCCGTTGAAGGCGCTTATAAAGACTGGAAGAAAACAAAGAAGGCGCTTGATCAGCAAAAGGCTGCATTAGCGCAGGCACAAGAAGAAGAGGAATACCTCACCGACTGCCGTGAAGAGCTTGAAAAACTTGCGCCCGAACAAGGAGAAGAAGCCGAGCTAACCGCCAAAAGAAATCACCTTAAAAACAACGCCACTATGATTGATTATGCAAGCTCAGCACAGCAAGAATTAAACGGCGACAAGGGCGTTGAAGGCGGCCTACGCCAAGCCATGCGCGCCCTAGAACGCCTCGGCGAAAAAGACGACAGCAAAACCCCCGCTTTGCTTGAACGTCTTGATAATGCCTATGCATTAATCGAGGATGTAAACCATGAGATAAACGATATATTGCATGATCTGTATGAGCCCGAATTATCGGTCGAGGCCGTCGATGATCGCTTCTTTGCGCTAAAGGCTGCCGCTCGAAAACATCAATGTATGATTGATGATTTACCCGAACTGCTTGAAAAGATAACAGTACAACTTGAATCAATACATCAGCAAGGCGACATGCTTTCAGAGCTAGAAAGCAAACTAATACGGTCCGAAGCGTTTTACCTTGATAAGTCAGGTAAGCTAAGCGCTCAACGCAAAAAGAGAGCCTCTCAAATGTCTAAAGACATTGGGCTTGAACTTACCCCGTTAAAATTAGGCCGCGCCAAATTTATTGTCCATTTTGCACCAACAGACACATGGGCGCCGCACGGCGTTGACGACGTTAGCTTTCTCGTCTCAACTAATCCTGGCACCGATGCTGGTGCGTTAAACAAGGTTGCATCTGGCGGTGAACTTGCGCGAATGATGCTCGCCATAAAAGTTATTTTGGCTAAAACAAGCCCCGTTGAAACCTTGATATTTGACGAAGTCGATACCGGCATTGGCGGCGCAACCGCAGACGCGGTTGGTGAACGTTTAGCGCGGGTGAGTGAAGATAAACAAGTGCTTGTTGTGACTCACGCGCCGCAAGTTGCCGCATGTGCAAGTACGCATTTACATGTGCAAAAATTCATCACGGCTGACAACATCACCCACACATCAATTACGCCGCTTGGCAGCACTGAGCGCCTAGAAGAAATTGCCCGCATGCTGTCAGGGGCAGAGATTACATCTGAAGCACGCGCCGCCGCCAACAAGCTACTCGACAGTCACGCGGCGTAGCATCAGTTACATTTTAAGGACAGATAATGAATAACGCCCCGATTGATATGTTAAGCGGCTTTAATGAAGCGCAGCAGCGCCACAAGACGCTGAGCGCAGAAATACGCAAGCATGATGATGCATATCACAATCAAGATGCCCCGATAATTAGTGACGGGGACTATGACGCACTCCGCGCTGAGCTACTAACGCTTGAAGAAAATTTCCCTGAACTCGCCACCAAAGATAGCCCCTCACAAAATGTTGGTGCTGCGCCGAAATCTGGCTTTCAAAAAGTCAAACACGCCTTACCAATGCTCTCACTCGGTAACGCCTTTAACGATGATGATATTGAAGAATTTTTTAAGCGCATTAGACGCTTCCTCTCCCTTGGCAGTGACGAAACGTTAGAGCTTGCCGCCGAGCCTAAAATTGACGGACTTTCTTGTTCGCTGCGCTATGCGCAAGGCAAGCTTATTCAAGCGGCAACGCGCGGCGATGGCGAAACGGGCGAAGATATTACCGCCAATGTGCGCACTATTATTGATGTACCGCATGAAATCAGCGCGCCCTGCCCTGATGTATTTGAAGTGCGCGGCGAAATTTACATTAACAAAGATGACTTTATGGCGCTAAACAAAGCGCAGGAAGAAAACGGCGATAAAGTTTTCGCCAACCCGCGCAACGCAGCAGCAGGCAGCGTACGACAGCTTGACAGCACGATTACAGCCAAGCGGTCATTACGATTTTATGCTTATGCGCTAGGCGAAACATCAACGCCGATTGCTGACACGCAAGACGGCATCCGTCATTATTTAATCGATAAAGGTTTTCAGCTCCCTGAGCCTTACGCCGTTTTAACCGACGCTGCGGGCGTTATTGCGCATTATAACCGCCTAATCGCAGAGCGCGCGGCGCTGAACTATGACATTGACGGCATTGTTTATAAGGTCAACAGGCTTGATTGGCAGCAGCGCCTTGGCTTTGTCGCACGCGCGCCACGCTGGGCCATTGCGCATAAATTTCCCGCTGAGCAGGCCATCACTATTATAGAGGCTATTGATATACAAGTCGGTCGCACAGGCAGCCTTACCCCAGTGGCCCGATTAAAGCCGATTAGCGTCGGCGGCGTGGTAGTATCAAATGCAACCCTGCACAATGAAGACGAAATTGCCCGTAAAGACGTGCGGATTGGCGACCATGTGGTTATTCAGCGCGCAGGCGACGTCATTCCGCAGGTTGTCAAAGCCATGCATGATAAACGCAGCGCAGATTCGCAAAGCTACGTTTTCCCAACAAGCTGTCCAATTTGCGGCGCACATGCGGCGCGCGAAGACGGCACAGTTGCACGGCGCTGCACAGGCGGCCTAACTTGCAAAGCACAAGTGACAGAGCGGCTAAAGCATTTCGTCAGCAAAAATGGTTATGATATTGACGGATTTGGCGAAAAAATCGTGCAGCAATTCCTTGAAGATGAGCTTATCAAAGACCCTGCCGATATTTTCACGCTCGAAGCGCAAGATAAAAACAGCCTAACGCCGCTGCGCAACCGCGAAGGATGGGGATCAACATCCGCAAAGAAATTATTTGATGCGATTAACGCCAAGCGTAAAATTGCACTGCCGCGCTTTATCTACGCGCTTGGCATTCGTCAAGTTGGGCAGGCGACGGCCAAAATGCTTGCCGCAAATTACGGCAGCTACGGCGCATGGGGCGTAGCAATGCGAGAAGCCGCAGATCCGCAAAGCGCCGCCTATGAAACGCTGATTAATATTGATGGCATCGGCGCGTTAATGGCAGAAGATCTCATCGAATTTTTCAAAGAGGAGCACAACCGCGCCTTTCTTGATAAGTTAACTACGCATATAACGCCGCTTGATTACGATGCCCCGCAAGTAACCGAGAGCCCGATCACAGGCAAAATCTTAGTATTCACCGGCACATTAGAAAAAACATCCCGCGCCGAAGCCAAAGCCAAAGCCGAATCCCTCGGCGCAAAGGTCGCAGGCTCCGTATCAAAGAAAACCGATTATTTAATCGCCGGCGCAGATGCAGGATCAAAGCTCAAGAAAGCGAAAGAAGCTGGCGTGAGCGTGTTGAGTGAGGATGAGTGGCTGGCGTTAATATCTTGAAACACGTGATAACTTCACCTTGAATTAGAATGCAAAAAAAAACGCCCCATAATAAGGGGCGTTTATATTTATTCTGCTAAACCTTAAACTATTGGTTTTGGATAAAAGTCCTGCTTTGGCTTTCTGACCACACATGGCTCAACATGCACTTTACCGCACTCAACGACCCCGTCCAAAACCTTGTCCAGCTCACGCTTAACGGAGCTGTCGCCCCAAACCCCATCAATTTTACTATAACGCAACCCTGTAATATGAGGCATTATACCATCTAATAATTCCTTGAGTGTATCAACATCACCAGAATAACTATCACCATCTGTTATATGGTGAATAAATAGCTGCGTATCGGTGGATTTATACTTTTCAACAACGTCACGCACCTTCTCATATGCAGGTGATAGAAGGCTACCGCCCGGAGCACATGGCGTGAGAAAATCTTCACCGCTCACCCAGTCCGCCTTAGTTGTATGCTGCAAAAATAATTGCTCTGCACCCTCAGGAAACGAAGACTTAAATTCTTTTTGGTTCGCATTAAAGGCCTCTTCTACACAACTCGGAACACTTCCATACTGCATAGAGCCCGACATATCGACAATGTTAATAAGTAGTGTCTTAGGACCATCCACCGCGTCTTTTTGATCTCCTTTTACAGCAGCCGTGTCAATCGCCGCGATCGCCATTGCGGCCATAGACGCACCCTGCACATCTTTACGGCCAGCCGCATATTCAAAATTTTCTTTTAATTTTTCTCTAATATCATCATAGTCATTCATTTTTTTTAACATCCCTGAAGTTTTTTATATTTTCTATAGCCGCCACTATAATTGCCATAAAATAAATGTCAATAGAGTTATGGCATAAAAAAAAGCGGCCATTACAGCCGCTTTTTGTTTGAACTCTAGTTTTTTTTAGTTAGCTTGTCGGCGTAGGAATGCCGGAATATCAAGCTCATCTTCTGGGTTTTTGGTTGCCGCTGGCGCAGAAGGAGCATCAATGTTTAACTGCCCTTGCTTTGCTGGCCCTTGTGACGCAGATGTTTCGTTCAAGTTTACTAGCTCAGCTTCGTCATCACGAAGAACGCCCGTGATTCTTTCAAATAAAGATGGTGAACGTTTCTTCATTGTCGATGCCTGCTTATGCGCAGCCGGTACTGGTGGGCGCAATGTAAAACTGGAACCTGTAGAAGTGTTGTTCATTTGCTCTTCTTGAACGTGCTGCGAGTGAGCATCATCTAACTGTGGGCTAAACGATGTTGACGCTTGCTCAACCTGTTGAGACGTTGCGATTTCGGGCTGCTCAGCCATGCTTGCCGTCTGATACTGATACTCAGGCAAGTCTTCTTTATTGACCTGCATTGGCATTGGCGGGATAAACGTGCTGCCCATACGCTCAGCGCGCGGTACAGAATTATTTCCACCAAGAGCCGCTGCGACAGAAGGCGCATCTGAAGCCTGCATAACTGACGCTGTTTGGTCAAACACATCGCCCTGTCTTGATGCCGTTACAGCAGCAGGGTTATATGTAGGACGAGACGCAGGCGCCGCTACATAACCAGACATTGGTTGCTGCTGCATTTGAGCTTGTGTTTGCGCTTGAATAGTTGTCTGCGACATGCTGTGCTGCGCGCGTGCAGGCTCAGATGTTACAGTCTCATCTTTTTTTTCCTCTGACGACATTGTCACTGGCTGCGCGCGGTTTGCACCGATAAGACCTTTACCGCCGCCAATAATACGTGATGTTTGCACACCATCAATACCAGTTGCGACTACAGAAACACGCATTTTACCTTCAAGGCTGTCATCAAAGGTAGAACCGAAGATGATATTTGCATTGGAATCGACTTCTTCGCGAATACGATTACACGCTTCGTCTGCTTCGAATAACGTCATGTCAGAGCCGCCAGTTACGTTAATAATAACGCCGCGTGCACCTTTCATTGATATATCATCAAGCAGAGGATTGTTAATCGCCGCTTCAGCAGCTTCTGTTGCACGACGCTCGCCTTCAGACTCGCCTGTACCCATCATGGCTTTACCCATTTCGTGCATCACGCTTCTGATGTCTGCGAAATCAAGGTTAATCAAACCAGGACGCACCATTAAATCTGTTACGCCGCGTACGCCTGATTGCAATACGCCATCAGCCATTTTAAACGCTTCTGCAAATGTTGTTTTTTCATTCGCAATACGGAATAGGTTTTGGTTTGGAATAACAATCAATGTATCGACATATTCCTGCATTTCTTCAATGCCCTCTTCCGCCATTCTCATGCGTAGAGTGCCTTCAAAATGGAATGGCTTAGTCACCACACCGACAGTCAGAATACCTTGGTCACGGGCTGCTTTCGCAATAACAGGCGCTGCGCCTGTACCTGTGCCGCCGCCCATACCAGCCGTAACGAAAACCATGTTCGCGCCGTCAATATACTGCAAGACATCTTCGAGAGATTCTTCAGCTGCTGCTTTACCCACGGATGGGTTTGCACCAGCGCCAAGTCCGCCCGTCACTGTACGTCCAAGCTGAACGACATGTTCGGCAGCTGAGCCAGCCAAAGCCTGCGAATCTGTATTACAAACTAAGAAATCAACACCATCTAGTTCTGATGTGATCATGTTGTTGACAGCATTACCGCCCGCACCACCGACACCGACAACTTTAATTCTTGGCGTTAGTTCAGTTTGTTTTTGGTCTTGAATTCTTACATTGATCATGCGGGTATCCTCCGTAGCACGACTGAAACTTATACACAGTGTCTTTTGCTTTATGCACAAGCTTATCCACAAGGTGGCACTTCGCACATAACGTAAAACATTCTAATTTTTATACCTAATAAAGAACAAGAGAACCCCTGTACTCACTCGGCGCGATTCGTGAATCACATTTATATGTTACCCTCTGGGAATCATGCGAAGCAAGGGTTTGTGAAGTTTGTTCTGTGGATAAGTGGATAACGTTACCCACATACTGCACTTTTATTTTGTAAATTGATTTTTACGGACAGAAATGGGCATCAACACAGCGAAGGGCTACCAGTTTTCTTGTAGCCAGACTTTGGTTTTCTGCCAAAGCGAGCGCGTATCACCACACTCCATAATCTCCGCCGGCATCTCATTTGAGTGCCTTCCCAAATAAGTAAATAGCCCCGCAACAGTTGCAAATGCGGGGGAGTTCATCTCTTTAGGTAGCGCGGATACACCAATAGGTTTCCCTAAACGAACCTGTTTATCGAGGACATAATGCGCCAAATCACGACAGCCCGCCATTTGCGAAGCGCCACCGACCAAAACAACGCGCCGACCAATCGCTTCCGTGACCCCGTTATCCATCAGCTTTGCGCGCAGCTGTTCAAATATTTCTTCCATACGCGGCTGAATAATACCAACCAAAACAGAGCGCGGAATATGATGCGGGTGAGCTTCATTATTATCACCGATCTGCATCACTTCAATCATGTCATGAGTATCTGATGATGTAGACATTGCATTGCCATAGAGGTTTTTTAAACGCTCCGCCTCAGCAAAGCTTGTGGTCAGGCCCTGTGCGATATCATTCGTCACATGCGCGCCGCCAAGGGGAACATAATCCGTCAGCAACATACGCCCCGCTTGAAACACACTAAAGCTTGTAACGCCCGCGCCTATATCAATCACAATGCAGCCCAAATCTTTTTCATCATCAACTAGGCAAGCAAGGCCACTTGCATAAGAATCAACGCAGAGCGCTGAAATATCTAGATGCGAGCGCTTAATTGCCGCTGCCAAGTTACGCACCCCTGAGGTATTACCCATGACAATGTGGATGTTCATGTTCAGCTCATCCCCTGACATGCCGACAGGGTCACTAATACCGCCCTGTCCATCAAGCCAGTAAGCCGCAGGTATCGTATGAATCAGTTCAGCGTCCTGCGTTTCTAGGATCTGATGCTGCGCTTTGACGAGGCCGCGATCAATATCCTTTTTCGTGATGTTATCACCGCGCACATCGACAGTGGCTTCAATAAATGATGAATGCGCATGACACGCAGATACGCTGACAACGACATCACGCAGCGGATACCCTTTAAGTTTTTCCGCTGCCATGTTTTCAGCCATATGCACAGCTTCACGTATCGCATTTTCTGCCGACGTCAAATTTGTTATTGCGCCATTTTTAACGCCTTCTGAGGAGCGAAAACCATGGCCCATAATTTCAATATGACCAAACTCGTCCTGCACCTGCCCCAAAAGGCAGACAACCTTGCTTGAGCCAACATCTACAGCGGCGACAGCAGAGCCCTTCGTTAAAAATGTTTTTTGTTGCATGTTAAGTGTTACGCGTCTGTTAAAGGCCGAGGCCTTGTTAATATTAAATACCTATATGGGGGCGCCTGAGCCAGAAATGTAGTCATAGCTTTTATTCGCCGCCCCTGGATACGCCTTTATAATCAAGCGGTCTGACTGACGAATGTCTATGTTTTTAATTTTCTTATCCAGAACTTCGTCTTTTTCTTGCGCCCGAACCAAGCGCTGCAAAGCAAGCGCTACGTTGTCTTCTGGCAAGTTCACAATTATTTTATTGTTTAATTTCAAATCCCAACGGCGTTTACCCACGAAAACCGCTTGGTCTAAGCGTTCGTATACTTTAGGCACCGCAGTCACGATTTTTAAAAAAGCACCAATATTTTCGGGGGCGTTCTCGCCGTGTATGATCAGCAACGATTCAAAACGTTCTAAATTCTGCGTGGTGATTCTATACCCCGCATCATCGACAACAACAAGCCGCCCCTCATTCATCCACAGCGCCGCAGGTTGACGCTCTTGCAGGGTAATGTGCAGGCTGTCTGGAAATACGCGCTTCACGCTCACATTCTTGACCCATGAAATACCGCTTAATGCTTCGTGAATTTGGTGCGGCTTTACTTTGAATAACGGCATATTTTTTTCGGCATTTATCAGCGCCATCAACAAATCAGGGTCAGCATATTCACGCCCCTCAACAAATATGTTTTGTAAACGAAACCCTGCCTTGGCCGAGGCCTCAACAAAAGCGCCCTCGGCAACATTCTGCGTTTTACCTATGCCACCGCTCAGCGCGAACCACGCACCGGCACAAAGAACAATCATTAAAGCAAAGAAACGCAGGCCTATACGCTGAAAGCGTGCAGCAATAATCTTTAGCCTGCTTTTTGATCCACGGCTTTTGAGGCGGGCTTGTCGTGTTTTTGTTTGTCGTAACATAAAGCGTCTTCAATTAGATGTGAACAAAGCTCCGCGAATGTGGAGCCATTGGCAATGACCTGAGAAGGGCCAATAGATTCAGCTGTTAGACCAGGCTGAGTATTGATCTCTAGCAAGTATAACCCATCTATGCCCTGCTTGTCATTAAATCTAAAGTCGCATCTGGCAATGCCGCGACAACCTAGCTTATTATACAGCGCTTCGGACTGCGCCATTGCTGCCTTATAAACGCCATCAGCAACCTGTGCAGGGAACTCATAAACAGTATCTTGGTCAACATATTTGGCCTGATAATCAAAGAAATCCTGCTGTGCGATAATCCGCGTTACACCTTGCGCCTTGCCATCCAAAACCGCAACGGTTAATTCTTGCCCCGGAATATAAGCCTCAATCATCACATCGTTTTCAAAAGGCCATTCTTTTTGAATCGCCGGCAAAAGATTCGCGCCATCGCTGCCGATCAAATAAATACCAACGCTAGAACCTTCATCTTTTGGCTTAATCACATATGGCGGTTTAATCACATTTTGGGTCGTAATCTCGTCCTTGCTGACCAATACTTCATCGGCGACATTAATGCCGATAGCCTTCGCAATTGTTTTTGTCAGGGGTTTATCCATAGCCACGGCAGATGCCTTTACCCCTGAATGGGTATAAGGCAGTTTCAGCATATCAAGTACAGCCTGTATCGTGCCGTCTTCGCCGCCTTTACCGTATAAATTATTAAACACAACATCAGGGGCAATGTTTTCAAGCTCTACCGTCAACTTAGAAAGGTTATCTGTAACATCAATAAGGTGGACATCGTAACCAGCCTCAATAAGCGCCTGTTCAACGGCCTTACCTTTGGTTAGCGACACCATGCGCTCAACAGACCAGCCACCGAGTAATAAAGCCACTTTTATTTGCGCGTTTTTTGCATTATCCATCATCATCCATCCCGTAATTAACTGAGATTAATTATAAGCAGATGGCGCAGATACGCAAAGCAACACTGCTTAATCGATCCAGTTATCCAGAGGAGCCTGCCCCTCACCATAGCGCCCGATGCGGCGGATTTCCCAGCGTAGGGTAATGCCCAATTTTTCAAACACACGGCGGCGCATTTCTTCGCCGAGACATTCTAGGTCAAAGGCACTTGCATCGCCTGCGTTAATCATAAAATTACAATGTTTCTCTGACATTTGCGCGCCGCCAATGGCAAATCCGCGCCCGTCAACGGCGTCTATCAAGCGCCACGCGCCCCATGAAGGATCAAGCCCTGCGGCCTGCAGATCAGCGGCGCTCGGGTTCGCAAATGTAGAGCCTCCCGTTTTTTCTTTAATCGGCTGCGACGCCTCACGCCTGGTGCGAATATTCGCGATTTCGGCTTTAATAATTTCAGGGTCACCTGCAGTGGCGTTAAAAACAGCTTCGACAAAAATCAGCTGTTTATCAGGCGCAGAATGGCGGTATGTATAGCGCATATCATCAACGGATAATTCATGCATATTCCCATCTCGGTCAATGCCGCGCAGACATTCAAGGCAATCCACAACTTCACGACCATATGCGCCCGCATTCATTTTTAATGCGCCGCCAATAGTGCCGGGTATACCGCTTAAAAATGACAATCCAGAGAGGCCTAATTGCGCCGCTTTCTGCGCGACATTCATATCTAAGGCCAATGCCCCGCAGCGTAGTTTATCTGCGCCCTCACGTTCAACATAATTAAACTCACGATTTAACTTTACGGTCACGCCTGAAACGCCGCCGTCACGGATGATTGTGTTTGATGCCACGCCAAAAATATGTAAAGGTAAGTCAGAGGGATAAGTTTTTAGGAAACGCTGTAAATCTGCGCTATCTTCTGGGCAGACCATCACATCAGCGCTGCCGCCTGTTTTAAACCAGCCCTTCGCTCCGAGCGCAGCATCAAAACGGTAGCTGCCTTTAATTTCTGGCAGATCGCAAGATTCAAGTGGCGCGTTTATTGGCGGATTCATGCGACATTCTTTCCAGATTTTTTGTGCAGTTTTTCTAATTCTGCGGGCAGTGCGTTTGCCCATTTTGTGATGCTACCCGCACCAAGGCAGACCACTAAATCATTTGGCTGCGCATGCTCATGCACCATTGCAGCAAGGACGTCCTCATTATCAAGAATATGCACGCCGCGATGCCCGTGGGCGATCAGCCCTTCAGCAAAGTGCTCTTTGTCAATACCGTCAATCGGCTGCTCACCCGCTGCGTGGACATCGGCGACGAAGACCATATCCGCGTCATGAAAACATTTACAAAACGCATCAAACAAATCATTTAAGCGTGAATATCTGTGTGGCTGCACCACCGCAATAATGCGGCCTTGGTTTTCCTGCACAACCTGACGCGCCGCTTTTAAGACGGCCGTGATCTCCACTGGGTGGTGACCATAATCATCAATAATGCTGATGCCGTTCACTTCGCCCACCTTGGTGAAGCGGCGCTTCACGCCGGCAAAGCGCGCTAAGGCTTGGCGCATATCTTCGGGCGCGAGGCCAAGTTCATAACCGATGGTGAGCGCCGCGAGCGCATTTTGTAAATTATGACGCCCCGGCATAGGAAGGAAGACATTTTCAATGACAGTGTCTTCATCTTGGTCAGTCAACCAGCCTGCGAAAGTGACGCTACAATAGCTGCCTTCGGCCTTGGCGAGAATATTATCGGCGCGGATATCAGCCTGCGGATTAAAGCCGTAAGTCAAAATACGGCGGTCAGTCGTTGCCGCGATTAAAGACTGCACTTCTGGGTGATCAAGGCACAACACGGCAAAGCCATAAAAAGGAATATTTTCGACAAAGCACGAGAACGCTTTGCGCATATTCTCAAAAGCGCCGTAATGTTCCATATGTTCAGGGTCTATATTTGTAACAACCGCAACCCGCGCAGGAAGGCGCGTGAAAGAGCCGTCACTTTCATCAGCCTCAACCACCATCCAGTCACCCTGCCCCATGCGGGTATTTGTCCCGTATGAATTGACGATGCCGCCATTGATAACGGTCGGGTCTAGGCCACATTCTTCTAACAAAGTGCCGACTAATGATGTTGTCGTGGTTTTGCCATGCGTACCGCCAATAGCGATGGATGATTTGAAGCGCATCAGTTCCGCCAGCATATCAGCGCGGCGCACTACAGGGACTTTTTGCGCACGAGCTTCGATAAGTTCGGGGTTATCATTCGGCACGGCCGATGAAATAATCACGGCGGCAGGGCGCAGGCCATCTGTATAAATATGCGGTGCGTCATGGCCAATATTGACGGTAATATTTTTGGCCTGTAAGCGCTCCACATTTGGGCTTAATGCCATGTCTGACCCTTGGACGCTATAGCCCATTGAATGCAGCACTTCTGCAATGCCCGACATACCAATGCCGCCAATGCCTATGAAATGTAAAACTCCAATAGTGCCGATACTATCAAGACGCATAAACGCTTACCTTTTCTTATATGTTAAGAAACAAGGTATAAACGAGGCTGATTAGAAAATAAAGCCTTTAATGCCGTGGCCTAAGGAGTGATGTGAAGAACTATTCCCAGCCACGCGCCAATGCCACAACCAAATTACCAAGGCGGCGCCCAGCATCCGGTTTCGCGCAGCCTTGCGCTGCCTCTGCTGCTTTGAACAAAACTTGAGGGGTCTGCAAAAATGTTTCGAGGCGTGCGCTTAAAGCATCCGCGGTAAATCCGCTTTCAACCATCACCCATGCACCGCCTTTTTTGGCGACAGCTTCTGCATTAATTTTCTGCTGGTCATCAGCATGATGAGGATAAGGCACATAAATCGCGGGGCGCCCTGCCGTAGACACCTCTGACACTGTACTCGCGCCCGCGCGAGCAATCACTAAATGCGCTTTTTGAAGTTGCGCCGGTACATTATTAAAGAACACATCAATTTCCGCGGATATGCCTGCATCTTTATACTTCGCCATTAAATGCTGCTTATCCTCTTCGCGGCACTGCTGCACCACATTGATCCGGTTGCGGTAAACATCAGGTAATTGCGCTAATGCCGCAGGGACAACTTTAGACAAAACCGTCGCGCCGAGCGACCCCCCCATCACGAATATATTAAATGCGCCATCTGTTTGCACATCAGGGTATGGCTCAGTAAACAAATCCGCCACGCCTTTACGCACGGGGTTCCCCGTAACAACGGCACGGATTTTATCTTCACTATCTAAGCCGATAGAATCCTCATGTGAAAGTGCTATGCGCTCCGCGCGGGCTGATAAAAGCACATTGGCTTTACCCAAAATCGCGTTTTGTTCATGGATAATCGTCGGGATTTTCATGCGTTGCGCCGCATAAACTGCAGGTACAGATGGATAGCCACCAAAGCCAATAACAATTTCTGGTTTTAACTTCGTCAACAAAGCTTTTGCCTGCATATAACCAAGCCCCATAGACACGCAGCCTTTAAGCTTGCCTGCTACCCCGCCAGACCATGCGCTTGATTTTAAAACATGAACATCAACACCAACGAAGGAATCTTTATACTTCAGCGCGCGTAAATCTGTCGCCAACGCGACTTCAAAGCCGCGAGACTTTAAATCTTCCGCCAAAGCGGCTGCAGGAAAAATGTGACCGCCAGTACCACCAGCACTTAATAAAATCATACGCTAAACACCTTTACGTCTGGCTGTCAGGCCTTTTTTTGCTATGGAGTGTTTGGGCTCTTTACGCGTTAACGCCAGCACAATACCCATAGAGAGAGAAATTGCCAATAATGATGAACCGCCATAACTAAGAAGCGGTAAGGTCATGCCTTTAGCTGGCAAAACGCCCAAAGCTGACCCCATATGTATCATAGCTTGCAATGCGAACATTGCCAATATGCCGCTGACACATAAAATGGAAAACAAATTTTCGCATTCTTGTAAATTTTTCAGCGCACGCATAATCACAAATAAATATAAACCAATCACAACAAAAATAAAGAATAGGCCAAATTCCTCCGCACCGACTGAGAATATAAAATCAGCATGACTATCGGGTATGTCCATTTTTACAGTGCCCTGACCAGGCCCCTTACCTAATATGCCGCCACTACGAAATGCTTCAATCGATTTCTCAACCTGAAAATTATCGCCGCTATCGGGGAATAAAAAGCGGTTAATTCGACTTTTGACATGCGGAAAAAAACTGTAAGCGCCAAGCACCATGACGCCGCCAACAGGCAGCAGTGCCAACACGTAACGCATAGAAAGCCCCGCCACAACAACCATCGCGGCGAGCATCACACTCAGAACAAAGCTCATCCCAAAATCAGGCTGAATAAGAAACAAAAACAGCACCAAGCCATATAGTATACCAACATATTGCGGCCCTTTGAAATTGGTGTCTTCTTTCCAGCGTGCCAACAGCCATGCCGCCATGACAGCAAAGGCAGGCTTTGCAAACTCGCTGGGCTGTAAAGAAAAGCCGGGTAGTGGAATCCAGCGCTGCGCGCCTTTAATTTCAGGGCCAATAAACGGCACCAAAATTAACGCGATAATCGTGCCAATAAAACATAAGCTACCTAAACGCCAAATCATGCGCGGTGAACAAAGCGACGCCAACAACATTACCGTCACCGACGGCACCAAAAAAATAAGATGCTTCAAGATAAAATGCATGTCAGGTAAATTAATCCGCAGCGCCACGGCTGAACCTGCCGCCGTAACCAGTACAATGCCAACGACCATTAATGCAAGAACGCCGAGAAGCAAACCATGATCAACCGTCCACCACCACCGGCCAATAAGGGACTGGTCTGTTCTTTCAGGAAGCAAACTCATTTACAGATTGTCCTCCAACTTTAGGACAAGTTCTTCAAAATGGTCTCCGCGCTGTTCGAATGATTTATATTGGTCAAATGACGCACAGGCTGGCGAGAATAAAACAGCGCCCGCACCGCCCGGTGCGCCGCGGCGTTGCTGCGCCATTTGATGCGCCTGCGCAACGGCAATATCAACCGTATGCGAGACTTCAAATTCTACATTGTTACGAGTCATCCAATCAGAGAAGCTCTCCGCAGATTCGCCAATTAAAAAAGCATGACGAATCCGGTCACTGTGCTGTTCAAGCCCTTCTAGTCCGCCATCTTTCGGCTGCCCGCCGACAATCCAATATATATTGCGCAGACTAACCAAAGCACGCTCTGAAGCTTGCGCATTGGTGGCTTTACTATCATTAACGTAAGGAACGCCGTTAACATTGCGCACTAAATACTGCCTATGGCGTAAACCTTCAAATTTATTGTACGATTTTTCAAACTCTTTCGCCGATAAGTCAAAGCCATAATGTAACGCCGCATAGGCCGCCGCCGCATTTTGATAGTTATGCACTCCGCCCATACGTTTATTTTTATTGAGGTCTATTTCAATTTCAGCGCGAACATCCTTTAATATACCGTCTTGAACGGTTATATCCGCGGGGCGGTCTGACATTGCGGCCACTGTAATAATAGTCCACGCCTCACTAGCACGTAATTCATCGGCAATTTTAGCTGTTTTTTCATCATCAATACAGATAACGGCAATCGGCATTTCATCTTGTGAGCGCGATTCAAAAATCCGCGCCTTTGCCGCCACATAACCGTCAATACCGCCATGCCGATCCAGGTGATCTGGCGTAATATTCAACAGCACGGCCACGCGAGGACGAAGCGAGGGCGTAAGCTCTAGCTGATAAGACGAGAGCTCAAAAACAAAAACGCCGTCTTTTTTCGGGCGTTTTAAATCCATCACAGGAACGCCAATATTACCGCCAATTTGTGTATCTTTATATTGAGACAATATATGCCCAACAAGCGCCGTGGTAGTTGACTTGCCGTTCGTGCCTGTAATGCCAATCAATGGCGTATCGGGGTCAAGCTGACGCAATAATTCAATATCACTAATAATAGGGATCTCAAGTTTCATAGCACGTTCCGCGACAGGGTGCGGACGCGGGAAATTATGCGGAATACCAGGCGACAATACGAGCGCCTCAACACCTGCAAAATCATCATCTTCACCAAAGGCACAAAGCGGTAACTTTGCACGCTGCGCAGCTGCGCGTTGCTCGTCATGGTCATCCCACACGACGACATCAACTTTCGCTTTTTTCAAAGCGCGCGCAGTGCTAAGCCCCGTACGGCCGAGCCCCAATACGGCGTATTTTTTACCTTGTAGGTTTGCGAGTAATACGCTCATAAACATTCCTTAAAAAACAATATATTTATTCTGAACATTGTAAATTATCAAGCATCTCTGATTGACGTTGATGACCAATAAAAGAAATGGTAATCCCCACGCCTTGATCATCAATATAATTTGTAGTCTGGCCGATCCACTCAGGATGGTTTGTAAGCGTGGCTTTCAAAGTGGACTGATAGTCTTGCGACTCTGTTATGTGTTCACACAGGCAAACAGCATTCGTGCCCCCTTGTTTCATGCAGCGCTTTACGGCGTCATCCATTGTATTTCTCGTGGCTGCCAAAGCCTGAATCTCTAACGTCTTAGCATAATCTTTCACATAGATTACGTTCGGTTCAACGAGCGCTTGCGTGTCATCTGTCTCATTGGGCACCAAAGCCTCTTTGGCCGTTGACGTTTCGCCTTGCGCCGGAGCATCAGTCGCGACATCATCCGCCGCTTTAACATCAGCAAAGGCGCAATGTGCATAAACAGACCCTAGCAATATAAGACTTAAAGTCACAAATAGCTTCATAATACAGCACTCCTTTTTTAATGGTATTAACGCAGCTTCAATGTTGCGAGCCCTAGAATTGCCAATATGACAGAAATAATCCAAAAACGTATTACTATTGTCGGCTCTGACCAGCCCTTTTTCTCAAAATGGTGATGGATTGGCGCCATGCGGAAAACCCGTTTTCCTGTTAATTTAAACGATGCAACCTGTACAATAACCGATAATGTCTCCATAACAAAAAGACCACCGACAATCGCCAAAATAAGCTCTGACTTCACCAACACAGCAATTGCGCCCAGAACGCCGCCAAGTGACAATGACCCCGTATCGCCCATGAATATCATGGCTGGTGGTGCATTATACCAAAGGAAGCCCATTGCAGCCCCAATAATCGCGCCACATAAAATTGATAACTCACCTGCGCCCGGCACATATGCGATTTGTAGATAATCAGAGAAATCAATCCGCCCTGTCAGATACGCAATAAAACCAAAACAGGCCGCGGCAATGGCGACAGGCACGATCGCGAGGCCGTCTAACCCATCTGTTAAATTGACGGCGTTTGATGCGCCGACCATGACTAGCATCGCCCACGGGATGAAGAACCATGATAAATCAATGTAGGTATGTTTCATAAATGGCACAGCCACGCCATGTGCAATTTCAGGCGGAAGCGCCAAAGCTGCCGCGATTGCAGCGACCGCGCTAATGGATAACTGAGAGAGCAGCTTTAAGCGTCCAGACAAGCCATCAGTATTTCTTTTTGTGAGTTTCAAATAATCATCAGCGAAGCCAATCATGCCGTAGCCAACTAAAACAAGCAGCGCAATCCATATATACGGGTTAAAAAAATCCGCCCATAAAAGTGTACTTGCCGTCACTGAAATCAAAATCATCAAACCGCCCATTGTTGGCGTGCCTGCTTTTTTAAAATGACTCTCAGGGCCTTCTTTACGAATGGGCTGGCCTTCTTTTTGTTTAGCCCGGAGCCAACTAATAAGCGAGGGGCCCATTAAAAAACTAATGACAAGCGACGTCATCAACGCCCCACCAGTGCGAAATGTTTGATAATTAAATAAGTTAAAAAACTGAAGCTGGTCACCTAATGGCGAAAGAAGATTATAAAGCATATAAAGAGATCGACCTTAAGCTGGTTATTTTTCCTGTGTATTTTTTGCTTTCTCAATCTCACGCATGGCTTCGACAACCACACCCATTTTGGATGATTTTGATCCCTTTACCATGACCACATCACCTGGGATCAGAGCATCGGGAACTATCTGCGCGAGTTCGGTACTGGTTTCTTTATGCACTGCTTTTTGTTCCGCTGGCAATGCATCGTGCAGATTTTTCATCAATGACCCACAAGTATATACAAGGTCAATATTCGCCGCGCGCAATGGTAGCGCGAGCTCTTCGTGGATTTGTTTTTCATTGACGCCAAGCTCTAGCATATCACCAAGCACAGCAATACGGCGCCCACCGCGACCAGGATCAATCAAGGCAAGAACCTTAAATCCAGCGCGCATAGATGTTGGTGAAGCATTAAAGCTGTCATCAATTAATGTAATAGGGTTTTCCACGTCGCCAGAAGCAATCATCTCACGCTTGCCGCGCCCTTCTAAGGGCTCATTATGGCTCAGCGCTTTTATCGCTTTATCCAGATCACAATGGCAAAGCTTTATCGAGAGTAATGACGCCAATGCATTCATAACCGTATGTTCGCCGCCATGAGGCAGAAATAACTCCCGCTCCTCACCCAGAATGTTAATTTGCGCCCGCACACCATTGCCGCCTTGAATAATATTTGTCGCCCGTGCATCCGCATTAGACTCAATGCCAAAACTATAGATCTGTTCAATGCCTTGCTCACGCGCGTAATCGGAAAGCACATTAAAATACGCGTCGTTGTGATTTAGTATGACTGCACCGCTTTTTTTAACGCCAGAGAATATCTCCGCTTTTGCTTCTGCAATTTCATCCGTGCCGCCGGGAAAATGTTCCGTATGGACAGCTGCAATATTGGTTATAATCGCAATATCAGGCTTAACCATATCCGTGAGCGGCGTAATTTCACCGCTATGGTTCATACCAATTTCAAAAACGCCATAATCTGTACCTGCATGCATAGAGGCCAAAGTATACGGAACGCCAAGATGGTTGTTATATGAGCCCTGCGCAGCATGAGTTTGACCCTGCGCATCAAAAGCGGCCGCAAGCATTTCTTTCGTCGAAGACTTACCCACGCTACCTGTCACCGCAATAACCTTAGCCCCACTGCGCGCGCGCGCAAACTCAGCCAAATCAAGCATAGCATCAAAGGGGTCTTCGGCAAAAACCAGAGAGTCATCCTTAGAAACACCGATTGGCTGCTTTGAAACAATCGCTGCAACTGCGCCTTTTTCAAATGCATCCGCGACATAATTATGCCCATCAAAGTTATCGCCACTTAGCGCAATAAACAAATCCCCTACGCCAACTGTGCGGCTATCCATAGACACCCCCATAGCAGCCCATTTTTTGTTACCGCTTAACTTACCGCCAGTTGCTTTTGCAACTTCTTTCGCTGACCATACTGTCATATTATGCCCCTATATACGCCTTTTTAACTTCTTCACTATCATCGAATGGTATTACTTCCTTGCCTACGGCTTGACCTTGTTCATGGCCTTTACCGGCGACAAGCAGAATGTCTTTTGCTTCAAGCATGTTTACTGCCTGTTTGATCGCTTTCGCCCGCCCAGCGATCTCTTCAGCTTCTGGGAATCCGCTGCACATTTCACGACGTATTGCCGCGGCATCTTCTGTACGCGGATTATCATCTGTAATGATGACATGATCCGCAATTTCGCCTGCAATTTGCGCCATTGGTGCGCGCTTCGCACTGTCACGGTCGCCGCCGCAGCCAATAAGCGCAACAAGGCGACCGCCACCTTCAAGATGTGGCTTTAATGCATGGAGAACTGTCTTTAAAGCATCTGGCGTATGCGCATAATCAACAAAAACCTGCGCGCCCTTTGGGTGCCCTAAAACCTCATCCATACGACCATAAACTGGAGTCAGATTTTCTAATCGCGCTATATTGCCTGCGAGATCATCTGGATACGCCAAAGCCAAAGCGGCCAAGGCGTTATAAAGCTGGAAAACCCCCAGCAGCGGCACGGCAATATCGTATTGCTTTGCATCAATTTCAATAATGGCCTCAATGCCTGTTGCGACGGGTATGGTCTTGACGATTTTTAAATCATTCGCGTTTTCACCGAACGTAATAACATTAAGGTTTCTAGATCGCGCATACGCGATGATCTCTGCGGCTTCGGCGATATCAGCGTTAATAACAGCTGGGGCGTTTTCAGGTAGCAAATCAAATACACGTAGCTTTGCCTGCAAGTAAGCCGTCATCGTTTTGTGGTAATCTAAATGGTCATGCGTCAAGTTGGTAAAGGCCGCCGCGCTTAAATTAACGCCGGAAAGGCGGTCTTGTTCTAAACCATGGGAAGACGCTTCTAACGCCAGATGCTTCACATTTTTATGCGCAGCTTCTGCCAATAAGCAATGGAGGAGCGCAGGATCTAATGTTGTTAGGCTTGCACCCCGATCCATTCCCGCGCCTTGCATCCCGATTGTCCCTAGACTGACCGCATCATCGCCAATAAGCTGTCGAACAAAACTGACAACGGAGCTTTTCCCGTTTGTGCCCGTCACCGCCATAATATGTTCAGGCTGCGCGCCATAAAATGCGGCGCATAGCTGGGCATAGTCACGGCGAAGATTCGCGCTTTCCTGCCATATAAAATCACCAGCTGGACGTGGCGTGTTTTCTGGCGCAATAATATATGTCGCGCCCGCTTTTAAAGCCGCGCCAATAAAGTCGCGCCCATCATGCGCCACACCAGGAAGTGCTGCGAATATCGCACCCGTTTTAACCGCGCGGCTATCATTTGTAATCATGCTATATTTGGACAGGTCAATCATGATTTAATGCGCCCCTTTTTTCAAAGAGATGTAACGGTTAAGACCTGTTGCAGGATCATCGCGCTCTGCCGTATCTGTACGGCTAATACCAACCATCGGCGCCATCGCTTCGATAATGGCACCAACCGCAGGCGCAGCAACCCAGCCAGCTGTTGCATAGCCGAAGCTATGCGCTTGCCCTTTGGGCTCATCAACCATAACAAACACCACATAGCGCGGTGCATCCATCGGGAACATACCAAGGAAAGACGAAATCAAACGTTTGCGGTCATAACCGCGACCACTTTTAGATGGCTTTTCTGCTGTACCTGTCTTGCCGCCAATCAAAAGCCCCTTAACGTCCGCAGACCCGCCAGTACCGTGCGTCACTACAAGACGTAGCAAGGCACGCATATTCTGCGCCGTTTGCTGAGAGATAACACGCACATATGTTGGCTCATCATCTATCTCTGCTGCGATGAGACGCGGCGCAATTAAGTTCCCGCCATTAACGATAGACGCCGCCGCGCGCGCCAACTGCAATGGACTGATCGCTATACCATGCCCATAAGCCGTGGTTAAGGTATTAATTTCGCGCCATGGGTTTGGCACCAAAGGAGAAGAGACTTCTTTAATTTCAAATGGTGGTGCGTCCATCAAGCCTAAATCACGGTAGAAAGACCGAATATTATCCGTACCTACCATTTGCGCCATTTTGGCTGAACCAATATTAGACGACACCATAAACACTTCAGGTACTGTCAAAATCCGTTTTTCAGCATGGTAATCATGAATTTTGAAACCGCCACTCTCAATCGGTTTACGCGCATCAAAGCGGTGGCTCATTTTGACCTTTTTAAATTCAAATAAGGCCGCCGTGGAAAACAGCTTGAACGATGAGCCCAGTTCATAAACGCCTTGTGAAAAACGATTAAACATTTCAGGGGCATTTGGGTTTGGCGGATTATTCGGGTCAAAGTCTGGCAACGATACTGCGGCGAGCACATCACCCGTTTCGACGTCCATCACTATGCCCGCGCCTGCTTTCGCCTCAAAAGACGTCATCGCTTTTTTTATCTCGCGGTGCAGGACATGCTGAACGCGCACATCCAAAGTCGTTCTTATTTCTGCGTTTTCGTCTTCGACATCTTGCGCAGAAAAATGAGAAAGCTGCTCGTCAAGCCCGCGCTCAAGCCCCATTGTACCCGCACCATCGCGGTTCGTCATACCGACCAAATGTGATGTCAAATTCCCCTGCGGGTAGAAGCGGTGATCTTCTTGGGTATAGGCCAAGGCAGGCTCACCAATATCTAGGATCGCTTCTTGCTCCAAAGGCGTCACGCCGCGCTTAATCCAAACGAAACGCCGTGGCATGTTAAACTTTTTAAGCAATGCATCCTCTGTATATTCTGGGAATATTTTTGCCAATCTTTCGGCTGCATATTGTTTGTTAATCAGCCGCGCAGGGTCAGCATAGAGGGAATCTGTCTTTAAGCTTGTTGCCAATATCACGCCATTACGGTCAACAATATCCGCGCGTCGATATTCTTCTTGCGGCGCGACATCTGCGCGCTGCGCTGCGCCATCACCATCTACGGAGGCCACAGGCGGCAGCGCCTGCAGAACCATCAAATCAGCAGCCCGCAGCCCTATAAAAGCAAAACCAATAATCGCAATCGTCTGAAACAGCACCAATCGTCCGCGCATAACACGCAACGCATGATCGCGATTATCACCAACATGTATGCGCTGCTTACGGAAGCGTAGATCTAAACCATTCATGGCGCCCCCGTTTCAGTTTCAGCTTTTGCATCATAAAGTATCGGCATCGACTTTTGAGGATTCTGCGCAGGCTGATCACCACGTTGCATGGCGCGCGCTAAAGGGCGAGAGGGCGTTAACGGCTCAGGTACAGCTTTAACATTACCCGTGACGTTTTCAATAGAAAGCTGATCAAAATCAAGGACGCTACGTGCGGCGCTTTCCAAGCGATCTGGACGATTAAGATACGACCACTCGGCCTTTAAAACGCGTTTATTTTCCTTTAACTGCTGCAGAACATATTGTTTTTCTGCAAGCAATTTTTCTTTACGCTGTACAGCCTGTGACACTTGGTAAAGCGTCATTGCAGAAATACCAAACAGGGCAACAAGGAAAACAAGGAAAACGCGTTTCAAATTCACTACACATCCCCCAATTTATAATATGGTTCAGCCGTACGGAAAGCACAGCGCAGCTTAGCTGAGCGCGAACGAGGGTTGATAAGCGTCTCTTCATCACTTGCCGACATCGCCTTCTTGCTTCGCAGTAATACTAATGGCTTAGGCTGATTTGCATCGTTGGCCTCTGGCAAATAACGCGATACGGAACGCTGTAAATCTGCCTGTGCACGCATAAAGTTTTTTACAATGCGGTCTTCCAATGAATGGAACGTAACAACAACCAGACGCCCTTCTGGCTTAAGTAGCGTCAAGGCCGCTTCCATACCGCGCTCAAGCTCACCCAGTTCATCATTCACTGCGATGCGTAGCGCCTGAAATGTGCGCGCTGCGCGGTCTGATTTATCTTTTTTAGAATACGGTACAGCGCTGCGCACTATATCAGCAAGACGCGCTGTCGTGGTGATAGCTTCTTCGGCGCGCGCAATAACAATTGCACGGGCAACACGGCGCGAATGGCGCTCTTCACCATATTTATAAATGAGGTTTGCAAGTGCATCCTGCTCCATCTCACGCACAACATCCGCCGCGCTTGGTAGGTCAGAATTTTCGCCCTCCATACGCATATCAAGTGGACCGTCTTTGGCATAAGAAAAACCACGCTCTGCCAGGTCAAGCTGCATGGATGACACACCGATATCGAGCACCACACCATCCAAAGGCGGCACATCTGGCAACTTATCCATGTCACCAAAGCAGCCCTTACGGAGCGTCAAACGCCCATCATATTCACCAAGCCACGGCGCTGCCATTTCATGTGCCATAGGGTCGCGATCAACGCCGATGACTTCACAGTTTGCCGCCTCAGCAATTGCCCGCGAATAACCGCCTGCGCCAAATGTACCATCAAGATACACACCACCATCTTGCGGTGAAAGTGCGTGCAGAACTTCTGGTAACATCACAGGGATATGTGGACGATCAGCACTACTCATCGGGGACCTCCGCACACACGCATACAGCCGCGCGACATCACGCCGCCGCCGTCGCAATCGCTATCAGAGATGTAAATATTCGCAAAGAGAAGCAGCGTCATGAATTGACGACCTTTCTTTTAGGTTTATATGTTTATGGTATCAAATTTATAGGCAGGACGTCGAATTTGGGAAATGCGACGCGTATATATATTGGATAGCACGATTTTCCTGATTTTCAAAAAACTATGCGAATCGGTCAAAGGAAAAGGCGGGGATAAATACGGAACTTGTTTTTTTCTGCCATTCGCCATAGACTCTAAGCAGCACTATTTTCACTTTGATTTACAGGTAAATAATATGGATGAAATTTGGCACCAAGCACTTGAAAGTATTGACGCATTTGCTGATACAAATAAGCGCACATACATCCTTTATTTGTTAAGCGCTCTCGCCCTATCCGTTGGTGTATATTTGTTTGCGCGCAACAAAAGCATGCTTGGTGGAGAAGCCAACGCGCCAAAATCAATCAAAAGCTTCTTACGCTACGTTTTCCCTAAGGATGTTTATCTACATAAATCATCGCAGCAAGATTACGCTTTCTTCATCGTCAACGCCTTTATACATTACGGCATAGTTGCAAGCTATGCACTCGCAGCGCCATTCTTTGTTTTTATCTCACTTGCCGTGCTGACCAATGCATTTGGACAGACTGATGGGACACTGCATGACGCCACCAACTTGCAGCTTGCCGCGCTGACGTTATGCTTCGCTTTGCTTTATGATTTTGGAGCATTTTTTATGCATTACTTAATGCACCGCATCCCGTTTCTATGGTGTTTTCACAAAGTCCACCACAGCGCAGAGCGCCTAAATCCAATGACCCTATATAGGATGCACCCCGTTGATTTACTCCTTACAGGGCTTGTGATTGCGATTTGCACAGGGCTTGGCATGAGCCTATTTATTTACTTTGCACATATTGGCATTAGTTATTATGAATTGCTGGGCATCAACGCCATATTTTTTGCTTATTATGTTTTTGGCTATAATCTAAGGCATTCACATATTTGGCTACCCTACCCACAATGGCTGAGCCGCATATTGATTAGCCCAGCACAGCATCAAATCCACCACAGTGCAGAACGCCACCATTGGGACAAAAACATGGGCTTAATCTTCGCCTTTTGGGACTGGGCTTTTCGCACATTATACATCCCCAAAAAAGATGAGCCGCACTTCGCTTATGGCATAAGCAAGAAAGAGCCCAACCCCTATGACAGCGTTGCAAGCATGTTCATCAAGCCCTTTGTAGAAGCATGGCACGTTAGCTGCAAAGGCATGAGCAAAGTACGCGCAACCGCACAGCTCCTTATTTTACTCGGCGTGCTTGGGTTCATTTATCATGTTCTCTTTACCGCTCAGAGCTTTCAAGCCATGCCAAAGACCTTGTACCTAGAAGACCTCACATGGTCAGAGGCCGCTGCTGCCATGCATAAAGGCTATGATAAAATTATCATCCCCACAGGGGGCGTTGAGCAAAATGGCCGCCACCTTATTTTAGGCAAACATAACTATGTCATCAAAGCGACGAGCAAACGCATAGCGCAAGATGTTGGTGGAACGCTTATCGCCCCTGTAATCAGCTACGTCCCCGAAGAAGTGCATATGAGCTACCCCGGCACAATCAGCGTCAGCGAAGAAACGTTTGCCGCTGTTTTAGAAGACGCCGCGCGCAGCCTAAAGCGTCACGGCTTTAAATACATTTTCTTTATTGGTGATAGCTTTGGCAATCAAGTGCCGCAGGCTGATATTGCAGAAAAGCTCAACCTCGAATGGTTCGGTGAAGGCGCAATTGTCGCGAGCATATCAGATTACTATGATGCCAACGGCCAAATTGCATGGCTTGAAGATAAGGGCTATTCAATGAGTGAAATTGGCGGGCACGCAGGTATACGCGACACATCAGAAATGCTACTCACTCATCCGAAAGGCTACCGCAAATCCCCATTCACACCGCCAGGATTCACTGACGGCGACCATAATGGCGACTATCAAGCCGCAAGCAAAAAGAAAGGCGAAGCGATGGTTCAATTAAAAGTCCGCGCCGCCGTAAAACAAATCACCGCAATAATTACGCAGGAACAGCCGTAAAATGGATAACACCGCCGTAAAAGCCACCCTTTTAGAGATCCCAGGCAATACGCCACATGTCATTTACGGCACACATTACGCTGCCCGTAACGATAAAGGGTGCAAGCGTCTTATCATCAACATCCACGGCCTAACGGAAAGCCAGTGGGGGTATTTACAATTAAACAGCGTCACCCCGTTTACGGATGCCGGTTACGATGTTTTTAATTTTAGCTTTTACGATCGCCTGCCTAAATCACGTCGACTAAGCACCTCAACGCTCAGCACACATCAAGACGATTTAATGCATGTTATCAACCACTTCAAAGCTGAATATGATTCACTTTATTTGACCGCACACAGCCTTGGCGGCTTAGTCTCTCTCATTCTTAACCCTAAAGACATCAAAGCCATCAGCTTTTGGGATCCGGCATTTGACGTTACTCATTTTTGGAATGTCGCACAGTGCCTTACGCCACTTAAGGAAAAAGACGCCTATATTCTCGATTACGGCGCAGAGTACGTTATCGGCCGCGCTATGGTCGAAGAGATCACCCACTACCCCAATGCGGCCTGCCTTGCGCTTGCCGAAACATTCAGCACGCCCGCCCAGCTTATCATTCCAGAGCAAAGCATTTTTATGGCGAGCCCCCACACATCACCGGCCGAATATGAACGCAAATTCACTAACGGCGCTGAACTTATTACCATCAACCAAACCGACCACTGTTTTTACGGCACAGGCAAAGACCTTGCTTTATTCAAAAACACGCTAAATTGGTTTAATAGATTTTCTTGAATAATATTATTCTCGCTATTCTTAACCACTTGATTTCGTGGTATAGTCGAGCTGCTTTTTATGTAGTGGCGCAGCTCTGCTGCGTTAATTAATATTTAAGAGTATTTTAATACAATGCCTTGCCCAACGCACAACCACATAAGGACCAACAGATAATGACAAAATCAGGACATGACAGCCTCGGCACCAAGAAAACACTTGATGTAAACGGTAAAGCCTACACGTATTTTTCGCTAAAAGACGCTGAAAAGACTTTGGGCGATATATCCAAGCTGCCTTATACTTTAAAAGTATTACTGGAAAACCTGTTACGTTTTGAAGATGGGCGTTCGGTTAAGGTTGACGACGTTAAAGCCGTCGGCGAATGGCTCAAGCAACGCAAATCTAGCCATGAGATTGCTTTCCGTCCTGCGCGCGTCTTGATGCAAGACTTCACAGGCGTTCCTGCCGTTGTTGATTTAGCTGCAATGCGCGAGGCGATGGTTAGCCTTGGCGGCGACCCACAAAAAATTAACCCGCTTTCTGCCGTTGATTTGGTGATTGACCATTCCGTTATGGTTGATGAATTTGGCTCCGCCGAATCCTTTCAAGAAAATGTTGAGCGTGAATTTGAACGCAATAAAGAGCGTTATGAATTCCTACGTTGGGGGCAATCAGCCTTTAAAAACTTCCGCGTTGTACCGCCGGGTACCGGCATTTGTCACCAAGTCAATGTTGAATACCTTGCCAAAACAGTATGGAGCGAGAAAGACGACGTCACTGGTGAGTTGCTCGCTTACCCAGACACATTGGTCGGTACAGATTCACATACAACGATGGTTAACGGCCTTGCCGTTCTTGGTTGGGGCGTTGGTGGCATCGAGGCTGAAGCCGCTATGCTCGGCCAGCCGATTTCCATGTTGATCCCCGAAGTTGTTGGCTTTGAAATGACAGGCGCAATGGCTGAAGGCATCACAGCAACTGACCTTGTCCTGACCGTAGTGCAAATGCTACGCGAACGCGGCGTTGTCGGTAAATTTGTTGAATTTTATGGCGACGGACTAGACCACCTAACCCTTGCTGACCGTGCGACAATTTCAAACATGGCGCCTGAATATGGCGCGACATGTGGCTTCTTCCCAATTGATGACGAAGTACTGCGCTACCTTAAATTCACAGGCCGCGATGATGATACTGTCGCCCTTGTTGAATCTTACGCCAAAGAACAAGGCCTATGGCGCATCAAAGGCCATACGGCAGATTACACAGACACATTGCACCTGGACATCAGCACTGTTGTGCCGACAATCTCAGGCCCGAAACGCCCGCAAGATAAAATTTTACTGACGAACGGTAAACAAGATTTTGCAAGGCTTGTTCCAGAAGAAAAATCAGTTCCCGTTGAAGGCACTGATTACACATTGGATAATGGTGACGTTGTTATTGCCGCGATTACAAGCTGTACAAATACATCAAACCCGTTTGTTTTGGTCGCCGCTGGCCTCGTTGCACGCAAGGCACATGCGCTTGGCATGAAAGTGAAGCCTTGGGTTAAAACGTCGCTTGCACCGGGCTCTCAGGTTGTGACTGATTATTTGGAAAATGCAGGCCTGCAAGCCGACCTTGATGCACTTGGCTTTAACCTTGTTGGCTATGGCTGCACCACATGTATTGGTAATTCAGGCCCGCTGCCTGCGCCAATTGCAGCGGCGGTAGAAAAAGGCGATTTGAACGTTACATCTGTGCTTTCAGGTAACCGTAATTTCGAAGGGCGCATCAGCCCCCATGTGAAGTCAAACTATCTGGCTTCCCCACCGCTTGTTGTTGCTTATGCTTTGGCAGGCTCTATGCGCATTGATATCTCATCTGAACCACTTGGTCAGGATAGAGACGGTAATGACATTTATTTGAAAGACGTTTGGCCGACCAATGAAGAAGTCCGCAAAATGGTCGATACATTCCTTACTCCTGAAATGTTCAAAGAGCGTTACGCCAATGTGTTCCTAGGGCCTGAGCAGTGGCAAGCACTTGGCGCAGACGATGCAGGCCAGACGTATGATTGGAACAGTTCATCAACATATGTAAAAAACCCACCTTTCTTTGAAGACATTTCAAATGATATTGGCGCGGTTGCACCGATTGAAAATGCGCGCGTTCTTGCTGTCTTAGGCGACAGCGTGACAACTGACCATATATCCCCCGCTGGCGCGATTAAGAAGGACGCACCTGCTGGCGCTTATTTAGGTAATCACCAGGTATCGGTACGTGACTTCAACTCTTACGGCTCCCGCCGTGGCAACCACGAAGTTATGATGCGCGGCACATTTGCCAATATTCGTATTCGCAATGAAATGATGGGCGGCAAAGAGGGTGGCAACACCCTGCACATGCCGGGCGGCGTGGAAATGAGCATATATGACGCAGCAATGGCGTATAAGGCTGAGAACACCCAGCTCGTCGTCTTTGGCGGAAAAGAGTATGGTACAGGATCCTCACGCGACTGGGCAGCAAAAGGTACGCGCTTACTTGGCGTGAAAGCTGTTATCGTTGAGAGCTTTGAACGTATCCACCGCTCCAACCTTATAGGCATGGGCGTTTTGCCGCTACAGTTCACCAAAGGCGAAACGCGCGAAACATATAAGCTTGATGGCAGCGAGGTGATTGGAATTACTGGCACTGAAAATTTGAGCCCAGGCTCTGCGCTGACCATGACCATCACTTATAAAGATGGCAGCACGGCAACAGCGGAGCTTCTTTGCCGCATTGATACGCTTGATGAGCTTGATTACTATAAGAATGGTGGCATTTTGCACTATGTTCTACGTAATTTGGCAAAGTCAGCTTAAAGCAAAGCACACAAATAAATGAGTAAGCGGCCTAGAGTTTTATATTCTAGGCCGTTTTTAATTGAAAATTAATGTTGATACTGTTAAATATGTCAATAAATCAAAAAACAGTTAAGGTGTGAATAATGAGTGAGCTCAGCAATTTAAAGATAATTAATAGCACAGATAAAGACGATATTTTCCAAGGCATCGCTGAAACGGGCGCGAGCAGCCTTTCTGCCACTAACGGCACATATGTCGCGCCCCAAAAATTCGTTGCCCCAACCACGCTTGCGGGTTTCCAATATACAAAGGATAACGGCGTTCAGCCACGCGAAGCACTGGTTATTGCCGTAAATTCCGATAAAAGCATGACAGATATCAAAACCGCAAAAGCCGCATTAGGCGAAGATATTGGCGAGATTGAAGACCAAGAAGCCCGCGCGCGCAAAGTAGCCGAGCCACTCGCCCGCCAGTTCCCTGAACACCATGTTATCGCCATATTCTATGATGAAGGGACACCAACAGAATTATACGAATTTTTAGAAAGCAACACGCCATTTGAACTTAATGCTTTGTTTAAATTCGGCTATGGCACCAACCCTGAAGCGGGCGATATTGAAGGCGCGCACTGCTTTGATAAAGTCTATGCATTCCCCTTCCCTAATGATGCAAAACCATTATGTGACAATTTGACAGAGCGCGGCGCAAACCGCGATAATTACACAGTAAAAAAACTCACGGATGAAAAATGCGCAAATGGTCAGCCTTATATGAATGCTGATAATTGCATTTTGTTTGATTTGGAAGAAGGAGAAACGAGCCTGAACGCCTTTGCACCAGAAAACAGTCAAGTTGTAACGCCCGATAATGCCGCGCAGAACAAAACATGGCTGCAAAAACTCGGCTTAACTCGCTAAACACTAAGCCGACCGTCAGAATTGACTTTAAGGCATGTTCCAAACAATGTTATCGCACCAACTCCGGCGGATTACAGCCTTTGCTTTTTCTTGGCGAATTGCGTCATGCATTTCATGGAGTAGAACTTTAACATTTTGGTATTCAAAATCAACATCTCCACCATGTATAATGGAGCGGTTTTGATCCCCGATATACGCCGTCATAGCGCCCATTTCACGTACGCAGGCCAAATGCGCCTTATCATCACCAACCACCAGAACAGATGACAAATCATCCCCCTCTGCATAGCCGAGATACTCGAGGGCAGGTATATAAGCCTGCTTGCTCGACTTATTCGCAAAATCGACATCTTCATGGGCAAAAATACTCTCGCGCTTGTGCACCTCACGCAGGCCGTTAACACGGTAAAACTCCTGCGCCAAATCAGCGCTCAGCTTGGTAACTGTCGCGAAGGTTACATCTTTTGTCAGACGGTCGATTGCCTTATAGAGCTTTGTATCATGTTTAATATGCTGGACGGGAAGACCAAAAATACCGCCTTGAAGCCGCGCATATATGCCGCGTTGCAACGAGTATTCAGACACATTTAATGTGTCTGAAAATGCCTTTACAGGGCTTACACGCTCTTCATTATACTGCGCATAAGCACCCAGAATATCTGGATAAATATTATTGTGATCTTTTTCTTTTACTGCGGCAACAACCGCATTCTCAAAATGCCGTTGAATATTATCTGTAATTTTATACTGCGTGCCTTGGACACCAAGTATCACCGCGCGCACTCGTGCTAATTTTCTCATGTTACAACCCTCTTTAGTCTATACTATTAGCGTGTTTGCTAAAAAAACTCAAGGCTTTTATGTCAAGTCCATATGCTTGTGACATAATACTTGTGCCATACGCTGTTCACTGTAAGGGTAGTTCGTGATTTCTTGCCCTGCTTCTGCGCCAAATGCTTTACAGATTGCTCCGCGTACATGTTGCTCTAAGTGTGTGTTACTTAATGCAGCCTTCTGATGTAAATGTGTTTCATGCACAACTTCCCCACTTATATCTTGGTGGCGTATATTCAAGCGGCACTCATCAAGAACGATGTGAAAATCTTTTAAATCAGGGCGCGCGAATATACTTTGGTCACTCGCGCTAGCTTTAAAACCGAGATGTAATAATTTATCCTGAATGTTTGGTGTGCGGCCTGTCGCGTCATCATTATGATTCATTATACATCCCCGTTTTATGTTTTTATGGTGATGAAGTAAAACATAACGGCCCCAAGACACGCAAAGTAAAACTGCAAAACGTTGTAACAGAACAATAAATTGAATTATGGATTATAAACTCAGGTCAATCGGCCGCAAGAAAACGTCACAAAACCTTAAACGCGCGGCTTGATGGGGCTTAACTTTATCAAGCTCATCATAAAATGATTGCGGCAAGACACGCCCCGCATCGATATAGTCAATATATTCTTGATCTCCGTATTCGAAGGGGAAACTGCTAACCGTAACCTGCCCCGCAAGGTCCGTACGGCGTAACGCACCAATAGGCGTCCCCGCAGCTCCGTTAAAGCGTGCAAGCACCTGATAACACCCTTGAGCATTAAGGTTTGGTTTTAATTCTGGCCCTGTCGAATAAAAGACACGGCTTTCTTCTGCATTGCCAGCAAGATTATTAAACGCAATGCTCACCGCGCTCATCCCCGAATGCGCGCCGAAGCGGTCAGGATGCACCATTTCAATGATTGGCCCGTCAGCGCGGCCTTCTATCACCGCCAAGGGTGATTTCACCTTGCGGCGCTCGCCAGTTTGTAAAAATTTATAGGAAAAATCCTCGACAGCTAAATATGCACCTGCGCAAATACCAAAGAAATGCATGCCTTGGGAAATACGATTTTTCAGGTAATCAAAACCGTCTTGCTGTAATTGGTCACGGTAAGCAGAGCTGCCCGATGGCGTACCGGGTAGAAAGAAAGCGAGCGTGTCATCATTAGGATATTTATGGGCGCGGACATCAGCGCCATTTGCCTGAATAATCTCAATATTATCGCCCTTGTACCTTTCATTAAGAAAGTAGATCAAGGCCTGCGTAGACGCCATTGCGTCTTGGTAAACGATAATATTCTTCATGAGAACATGCTTCCTGTTTAAAAGCGTTCTCAAACCCGATTTATTTTTATAGTTGCAAAGTGCCTGTCACTGCGCTGAGTTTTGCTTTCGCAATCACCAATGCATTTTCCACCCGCTGCTTGTCATGTGCGCCTTGCACCATGCCAAGATCTTCTTTTAGGTTTGAGATATTTTGCTCAAGTTCTTCTTGATTAAGGTCTTCAACAGCAATTGCTTCTTCCGCAAGTACTGTGCAGTTTTCAGCTGAGATATCAGCAAAGCCGCCTGCAACGAATATTTTTTGTATGTCACCATCAACTGTCTTTTGGATGCTGACAACGCCAGGACGCACAGAAACAACAAATGGTGAGTGGCCCTTAAGCACGCCAAGGTCACCTTCTTCACCAGGGACAACAACCTGCATTGCAGGCTCATCCATTAAGATGCGCTCTGGTGAAACAAGTTTAAAACTAAATGTTTTGTCTGCTGCTGCTTCTGTCATTTTCTTACTTTCACAAATCTAATTTTTGTATATATGCATCGTGGCTATGTCGATCACGGATCGGCGTAGATGTCTGGGCATCTATAGTCCACATAACCACGCCGGTAATCGCGATAAACACCCGCTTCAAATCGCCGTTATCGGCAGTTTTAGTAAAGAAACGCCCAGATGAATCTTTATCTTCAGAGTACCCCTCTTCGATAAAATGCTGTCTAAGCGTTTCTTTAGCGGATGTTTTATCAGCCATAATTATGCTGCTTCAGCAGCCATTTTTTTCGCTTTAGCTAGCGCTTCGTCAATTGTACCGACCATGTAGAAAGCAGCTTCAGGAAGGTGGTCATATTCACCTTCGATGATGCCTTTAAAGGCTTTAATTGTATCGGCAAGGTCAACAAACACACCAGGAGAACCTGTGAACACTTCTGCAACGTGGAATGGCTGAGAAAGGAAACGCTGAATCTTACGTGCGCGGGCAACTGTCATTTTGTCTTCTTCAGAAAGCTCATCCATACCCAGAATAGCAATAATATCTTGCAACGCTTTATATGTTTGAAGTGTTTTCTGAACGCCCATTGCGACGTCATAATGTTCCTGACCAACAACGCGCGGGTCAAGAATACGTGATGACGAATCAAGTGGGTCAACAGCAGGGTAAATACCAAGCTCAGCAATTTGACGCGAAAGAACTGTTGTCGCATCCAAGTGTGAGAATGTTGTCGCAGGTGCAGGGTCAGTCAAATCATCGGCAGGAACGTAAACGGCCTGAACAGATGTAATTGAACCTTTATTTGTTGATGTAATACGTTCTTGCAGCGCGCCCATATCAGTTGAAAGTGTTGGTTGGTAACCAACGGCTGATGGGATACGGCCAAGAAGCGCAGATACTTCAGCGCCAGCCTGTGTGAAACGGAAAACGTTATCCATGAAGAAAAGAACGTCTTGGCCTTTTTCATCACGGAAATATTCAGCCATAGTCAAACCAGAAAGCGCAACACGCGCACGTGCGCCTGGTGGTTCATTCATCTGACCGTATACAAGTGCAGCTTTAGAACCTGGTGCGCCACCTTCTTTAATAACGCCTGATTCCATCATTTCGTGGTACAAATCGTTACCTTCACGAGTACGCTCACCAACACCAGCAAAAACTGAAACGCCGCCATGGCCTTTTGCAATGTTGTTAATCAATTCCATGATTGTCACTGTTTTACCAACGCCAGCGCCACCAAACAGACCAATTTTACCACCCTTTGAATACGGGCAAAGAAGGTCAACAACTTTAATGCCTGTTACAAGCTGTTCAGTGTCTGTCGCTTGCTCAGAAAATGCAGGCGCTTCACGGTGGATAGCCCATTTTTCAGTTGTCTTTGATGGGCCAAGCTCATCAATAGTATCGCCAGTTACGTTGTAAATACGGCCCAGTGTGCCTTCGCCAACCGGAACTTCAATCGCTGTACCTGTGCCAGTAACAACCGCCCCGCGGACGAGGCCTTCTGTCGCATCCATCGCAATTGCACGCACTGTGTTTTCACCCAAATGCTGCGCGACTTCCAAAATCAATTTCTTGCCTTGGTTTTCTGTTTCTAATGCATCCAAAATCGCAGGAATGTTGCCATCCGCGAATTCAACGTCAACAACAGCGCCGAGTACCTGTTGAATTTTACCTTTAGCTTGTGCCATCTTCACTTCTTCCTTTTCCGAAAAAACTCAATAATTTCGTGTTTACTTCTATTAACTTTATTTAAGCGCTTCTGCGCCTGAGATAATCTCAATTAATTCACGTGTAATATGTGCCTGACGTGCGCGGTTATATTGTACCGACAAATCATTAATCATATCACCAGCATTACGCGTTGCGTTATCCATTGCTGTCATACGCGCCGCTTGCTCACCCGCAGCGCTATCAAGCAATGCACGGAACAACTGAACCCCAAGGTTACGCGGTAATAACTTACCCAGAATAATGCTTTCTTCTGGTTCAAAATCATAAGGAGCAACTGGGCCTGATACTTCTTCTTTCACATCGTCAGCAACTTCAGGCAACTTAAACGGAATAAGCTGCTGCGCTGCTGGTGTCTGCACCAGAACGTTTTTAAATTCGTTATACATTAATGTACAAACGTCAAAGGCTTCGTCTTCAAAGTTCTGCAATACAAAATCTGTAATTTCACGCGCAGATGAGAAATCAACACGGCCTTTTTGACCAATACCAAAATAGGTTTTGATGATGATTTTTGCATGTTGCAACTTCAAAATTTCATAGGCTTTACGGCCTGCGCAAATGATTTTAACATCTTTGCCCTCAGCCGTTAACTTCGCGACCTCACGCTTAACGCGGCGTGAAAGGTTAGAGTTAAAACCACCACAAAGACCACGGTCAGAAGACACAACGATCAATAAATGTGTGTTTTCAGCGCCCGTACCAACTAAAAGCTTTGGCCCTGCAAAATCCGCAGGCAAACTCGCCGCCACGCGGGCAAGCATTTCAGACATCGCAACAGCATATGGCTGCGATGCCTCAGCTTGGGACTGCGCTTTTTTCAATTTAGATGCCGCAACCATTTTCATCGCCGACGTAATTTTACGTGTCGATTTAACGGAGGTAATGCGGTCTCTATAATCTTTCAAACTTGGCATTTTTTTTCCCTTTAATTAGAAAACTTTACAAAAGATGATCCATTAAAGCAGCTTAAAATTAAGCTGCCTTTTTGTTTGGATCAGCATAGCCTTTGTTAAAGCTTTCTAAGAACGCAACCAAATCAGCAATTAAGCCATCAGTAAGTTTTTGCTCTGTACGGATTGTATCAAGGATCTTCGTGCCATTTGCACGTAGATCAGCAAGAAGCTTCGCTTCATAATCAGATACAGAATCTGTTTCGATGCCATCAAGGTAACCTTTTGTACCAGCAAAGATAACGGCAACTTGCTCTTCCACTTTAAGCGGAGAGTATTGTGGCTGTTTCAAAAGCTGTGTCAAACGTGCGCCGCGGGCAAGAAGTTTTTGCGTCGATGCATCAAGGTCAGATGCGAACTGCGCGAAGGCTTCCATTTCACGGTATTGTGCAAGTTCAAGTTTAATTGTACCGGCAACCTGTTTCATCGCTTTGATTTGCGCTGCAGAGCCAACACGAGAAACCGATAGACCAACGTTAATCGCTGGGCGAATACCTTTATAGAACAAGTCAGTTTCCAAGAAAATTTGACCATCTGTAATAGAGATCACGTTTGTTGGAATATACGCCGAAACGTCACCAGCTTGTGTTTCAATGATTGGAAGCGCTGTCATAGAACCGCCACCCATTGCATCGCTCATTTTTGCTGAGCGTTCAAGCAAACGTGAGTGAATGTAGAAAACGTCACCAGGGTAAGCTTCACGGCCCGGTGGACGACGAAGAAGAAGTGACATTTGACGGTAAGCAACGGCTTGCTTAGACAAATCATCATATACGTTCAGAGCGTGCAGGCCGTTATCACGGAACCATTCGCCCATCGCAGCGCCTGCATAAGGTGCAAGGAACTGCATCGGCGCAGGGTCAGACGCTGTCGCAGCGACAACGATTGAATATTCCATAGCACCTTTGTCTTCAAGCTCTTTTACAAGCTGCGCGACTGTTGAACGTTTTTGACCAATCGCAACATAGATACAGTAAAGGTGTTTTTTCTCATCTGGATCTTGGTTGATTGATTTTTGGTTCAAAATCGTATCAATCGCCACGGCTGTTTTACCAGTTTGACGGTCACCAATAATCAATTCGCGCTGACCACGGCCAACAGGAACAAGTGCGTCAACAGCCTTAAGGCCAGTTTGCATTGGCTCATGTACTGATTTACGTGGGATAATGCCAGGGGCTTTAACCTCAACAAGGCGCATCTCTTTTGCTTTGAGCGGACCTTTACCATCAATTGGGTTACCAAGTGCGTCAACAACGCGACCAAGCATTTCGCGGCCAACTGGAACCTGAACGATTTCACCTGTACGCTTAACAATGTCACCTTCTTTAATCGCGCGGTCAGAACCGAAAATCACGACACCAACGGAGTCAACCTCAAGGTTCAATACCATGCCTTTAGTACCGCCAGGGAATTCAACCATTTCACCGGCTTGCACCTGATCAAGGCCATAAACACGGGCAACGCCATCACCAACGGAGACAACTTGACCAATTTCTGCAACATCAGCTTGCGCGCCGAAGTCTGCAATCTGCTTTTTTAGGATATCTGAAATTTCAGCTGAACGGATTTCCATTAGACGACCTCTTTTTTACTGGATAAATTTTGATTTGCTATATTATCTTCATTGTTTGAAGCGCTACTCATTTTGATTTTTAACATCTCGAGTTTACGCTTCACAGAACTGTCAAACATTTTAGACCCTACAGTAACAACCATACCGCCTAAAAGATCTTGGTTCACACTTACGTCTACAGCCACCTTCTTGCCAATTGAATTGGACAAAGATTTTTCAAGCGCTGTAATTTGTGTTTTTGTTAAATCCTGTGCAACTTCAACGCTTGCGCTTACTTTACCTTGCATATCGGCAAGGCGCGCCTGCACTGCACCAAGAATATCTTCAAGTGCATCTAAACGCCCATTATGCGCAAGAACACCAAAGAAGTTCGTTGTGATTTTATGAAATTTTGATTGTTTTGCAATTTCTTGCATCGCCGCGTCTTGCGCTTCACCTTTATATAAGGGTGAAGTCACTAACGTTCTAAGATCCGCGCTATCTGCAAGCATCGCAAGCAGTTCGAGAGAATCTTTTTCAACGGCGTCTAGTGCTTTGGCGTCTTGCGCGGCTTCAATAAGAGCCTTCGCATAACGTCGTGCGACTAAAGAGTAAGAAGAACCTATTTGAGGCAATGCTTCAATCCTCTGCTTGCTATATAAGTGGTTACATAAGTCAGTCTATTCATTAAGAATCCTCTGACAACAATAATTGGGCTCACAGTTAGCACAGCTTTTTAGATAGTTCAAGTGAAGAATACCCAAAATCGTAGACTAATCATCAGGGTTTTCACTATCCTCGCGTTTTGTTTCACTAGGCTGAGATTTTTTTTGCATCATTTTATACTTTAATTTTTTAAACCACCACCGCAGCGCCAGTATTAACAGCAACAGTAAAAATGGGATAAGCAGTAAAAATGGGCCAAGAAAATTACCCATGATAATGAGGCCTGGTCCGACATAGGCCTGCGCGACGGACGCAGATGTCGCGACCATCAGCAAAGCCGCCAGAGACATTAATGAGAGCTTATTCATGGTGCATCCCTTTGCAAAAGGTTATCAAGAAACGGCAAAGCCGTAGGATTTATTTTTTCAGCGCTCGTAATCACAGGGTTGTATGAAATGCCTTTTTCAAGCTTACGGGCGTGCAAATAATACTCCATGACAATTTCTCCCGCCATATCAACTTCTAACAAACGCGCCTTATTCGGCACAACGCTCATAGTATTGCCATTTTCTAAGCGCTGCTGAAAGCCCCAAAATTCGCTTTCAAAAGGCTTGTCTGCACTGCCTACATAGCGCCATTCAACACCTAGGCTCTCTGGGTCAAGCTCGACGATCCGCGAGTAACCTTCTGCCCCTAGATGTCCTTGATTATCATAAAGGAGCAAATGACCATTTGGTAGCACATCAATATCATGGGGCATATGCACAGGCATGCGCCCTGCCCACTTCACAATTTTTTTAACTGGGTCTATCACGACTAATGTATCAATATTACGAATAAGCGCGACAATATCACCCGCCGCCATATAAGGCGCAGCATTCGTGCCAACCTCCACGACATCGAGGGCATTCATATGCGTGTAATCGCCCTTACCTTCGTCGTTTATGTAAGGCATAATGTCTTTATAATCAGATTGGCGCAGCATATCGACGACAGGGTATTGGTCCAGTATCTCACCAGATTGATCGAGCTTTACAATCGTATCCTGCAAATAAGGCGCGTTAAAGGCCACTTTTTCATCAAAACGCCCATCATCTGCAGCCGTAATGATATTATGACGCAGCGCATAGATGTTGCCTGCCTTATCAACATGTAAATCGTTATAATAATTGCCTTCTTGCGCCCAAATAACGTTTGAATCTTTATCCATCATCACCAACCCAGCGCCCCATGGCGTTGTGCCATAAAGACTCACAATCACGGCGATGCGCCCGTCAGGAAAGACATGAAAATCACGCAGCGTAAAATATTCGAATGGAACGATTTTACGGGCGTTCACATGAGACTGGTCAGGCCAAAGCGCGGCGACATCTAATGTCCATTTATGAAGTTCGTCACCATCAGCAGAAATAAGATGCGCTGATGTATCTGCCGTTGATGTATAAATAATCGGGTGCTGAAGTGCGTTGTTTGGATCATTGATCACCATGCCGGTTGGTAGACCGTCTTCTTCGTACCAGCGCCACTCATTATTAATAACCTCGACATTCATGATGGATTTGAAATAGCCTCCATATGATGACACCACAGGCGCCACCAGATTGTAAGGGAATATTCTGAGCTGAGCGCTTGCGAAGCCATAGACAAAGATAAAAATAACGAATAAAAATTTTAGGGCAAAAATAAGGTCTTTATACATAGCGCGCTCACATTGATTATGACGCCTTACGATACCCCATATCCAAAAGCGACTAAAGGGAAATTTTGTCGACTGCGAACTGAAAGCATTACGTGTTTGCAAAATATTTCAAAATCACATATAATATTTCCATAAGCTGAGGGCGCATATGAGCACAGAACAAAACTACACAGCACAGCGATTATTTTTTGATTTACGGCAGCTGCAAAGCTATTGCGAATCAGGGCGCACGCATGCGCAAAATCAGCAAAAAGAGAAAAGCGAAATTTTCTATGCAAGGCTAGAGAGCAGGATTCGTGACATGATCGCGGATGGTAAAATATATATTGCCATTGCAGGCAGTGAGACAAAATCCCCCCTACACTGTATCAACACCCATCAATTTGAATATATTGATACAGGACTCGCACAGGCATTTAATACGCAAAATCTCAATTCATACGCGCCAAGTAACGCCCCCATTGCAGGTGAATATAGTTTTGCACAAATGCTCACCGACACGGATGATTACATTGCCCACAAAACGCAGCTGCGCAATTCGCTAGACGAAAAAATGATTCAGAACATCATCGGTCATGACATTACAATCAAACACACATTTCGCGCTAACGTTCTCAGCTTAGCGCAATCTGGCGAAGATGCCGTCCTTGTACCTTATAAAGCAGGCACAAGTGCCGACAGGTCAGTTCTCGATAAAGTTAACGATTTCACTTTGAATTAAAAGAAGCTTTGTGGATCAATATCAGCGCGCACGGTAATGGTCGACGGGGTCTTGACTGATTTCAGCCACGCAGCAACCGCTTTTTGAATGTTCAAATTTTTATCCGCTTGCACCAATAGTCGAAAACGATACTTACCGCGCAACCTTGCAAGCGGCGCAGGCGCAGGACCAAAGATATTGACCCCTTCTGCGCGGGGCGCGGCACGACCAAGTTGATAAGCGAGTTTTTCCGTTTCAGCCTCGTCGCGGCCTGCGACAATAATGCCAACTAGGCGCGAAAATGGCGGCATATGCGCCGCTTCGCGTTCAAAACATTCTGCATCCAAAAAGGCATCACGGTCACCGCTAGCCAAAGCCTGTAAGACTTTTGATTGTGGGGAATAGCTTTGTAAATACACAGAGCCCTTAACGTCTTCACGCCCAGCGCGGCCTGCAACTTGGTGCAGTAATTGGTAACAGCGTTCAGTCGCCCGTAAGTCGCCGCCCGACAAACCTAAATCCGCGTCAACAACGCCAACTGTGGTGAGTTTTGGAAAGTGGTGGCCTTTGGCGATAATTTGCGTGCCGATGATCAAATCATATTCACCCTCGCGAATTTCCTGTAGCCGGTCGCGCAAGGCATCTGGGTCATCCGAATCATCACTCGATAAAGTCACCTGACGATATTCAGGGAACAGCACGCCTAGTTCTTCTGCAATGCGCTCCACCCCTGGTCCGCAAGCAGCAAAACTGTCTTCATCATTACAAGATGGGCAGTTTTTTGGAATAGAACAAAAATAGCCGCAATGATGACAATGCAGCTTATTGCTGCGGCGATGTTCAACAAGCCACGCCGTGCAGCGTGGACATTGCATACGAAAGCCACAGCCACGGCATAATGTTAATGGTGCATAGCCACGGCGATTTAAGAATAGCAGCGCCTGTTCGCCGCGCTCTACCGTTTCACGGATAGCCTTCACCAAACTAGGCGCAAGGAAGGCTTGGCGCTCTGGTTTATCTTGTTTGAGGTCCAATATACGTATATCGGGCATACCCGCACTACCAAAACGCGATTCGAGCGTTAAATGCTGATATCTCCCCTGCCACGCATTATAGATCGTCTCTATCGCTGGTGTGGCAGATACTAGCACTACGGGGCATTTTTCTTTATTCGCACGCAGTATCGCCATATCCCGCGCATGATATAAAACGCCGTCCTCTTGCTTATAAGCAGGCTCATGTTCTTCATCAACGATGATTAGGCCAAGCTGACGATACGGTAAAAACAAAGAAGAGCGTGCGCCAACGACAACTTTGGTTTTACCCTCCGCCACGCCGCGCCATGTTTTGCGGCGCATGGCCGTGGATAGCGCCGAGTGCCAAAGCGCAGGGCGCGTACCAAAGCGGGTTGCAAAACGATCCAAAAACGCATTGGATAGCGCGATTTCTGGTAGCATCAAAATAATCTGTTTGTCTTCTTTAAGCGCCTGCGCGATCGCTTCAAAATAGACTTCGGTTTTACCCGCGCCCGTGACACCATCAAGCAAGAATGTTTCAAAGCTATCCGCGCTGACGGCTGCGACCAGTTCATCAGCGGCAATGCGCTGACTATCCAGCAGCACAGCGCCTTTTAATGTCGGGTCTGGCTTGGTACAAGGCGGAATCTCAGGCATCAACAGGGAGCGCAGATAGCCGCCATCCCCCATTGCTTTAACCACAGATGCGCTGCACCCTGCGTCGCGAGCTATGTCAGCGGCGCGGCGCGGCGCGCCATCTTTTAGGCTCTCCAATACGGCCTTGCGCTTCGGGGAGAGTTTTTGTAGTGAAAATTCTTCAATATCGGGGGCGAGCTTATAAAGCAATGTTTCCTTGGGCAGATCAAATGCCGATGGCGCAGAAAGGCAAAGCTTTAACACCGCACCTAAAGCGCTTAATGTGTATTTCGCCATAAAATCAATAAAGTCGCGCTGCGCCTGCCCCATTGGCGGCAAATCATATTTTTGAGCAATTTCTTTTAGCTTATTCCGGTTGCCGTCATAATTTTGATCCAGATTCCACACCACGCCAATCAGCATTCGGCTGCCAAGCGGCACAGCAACATAATCACCAAGCTGGACATTTATATCCGCAGAAACGCTGTAGCTATAGGCTTTATCAATTGGCATAGGCACAAGCACTTGCGCCAAAGGCTGGGCAAGAGGAGCGCTTGGTGGCATCGCATTAGGATCATTTGCAAATAAATCAGACATATGCGACACAGTATAAGCCGACAATCGACAGTGCAAGCGTTTTCAACCTTGCAATATGAAGTCCTTATCGGTAATCTTCACCCCAGATTTAAACCTCATATAAGGATGCGCATAGAAATGAAATTCTTCGTAGATACCGCCGAGATAGACGACATTAAAGACATGGCTGCAACTGGCCTGTTAGATGGCGTAACAACCAACCCATCGTTAATCGCAAAATCAGGCCGTAACTTTATTGAGCTTATTGGCGAGATTTGTAAAATTGTTGAAGGCCCAGTAAGCGCCGAAGTCGCCGCCACAGATTTTCCAACCATGCTTAAAGAAGCTGAAAAGCTTGCGGCAATTGCTGAAAACGTAGCCGTAAAAGTACCGCTAACCGAAGCTGGCCTTAAAACCTGTAAGGCAATGAGCGATAACGGCACAATGGTTAATGTGACATTATGTTTCTCTGCGGGTCAGGCGATTTTGGCAGCAAAAGCAGGCGCGGCATTTATCTCACCTTTCGTCGGTCGCCTTGATGATATTTGTTATGATGGCATGGATTTAATCGCCGATATTTGCCACATTTACAGCATGTACCCTGAATTTGAAACAGAAGTGCTTGTCGCATCTGTGCGCAACCCGACTCATATTATCAATTCAGCTAAAATGGGCGCCGATGTGGTGACATGCCCAGCAAGCGTGATTAAACAGCTTTATAAACACCCTCTTACTGATAAAGGCCTTGCGGCATTTGTTGAAGATTGGGAGAAAACAGGCCAGTCTATTTTATAAGAGACACGCCCGTTATTTTTATACTTCAAAGCCGCCCTTTATCAGGCGGCTTTTTTATGCGCAACGCAAAGTAACAAGCCTCTTGCCTTTTGACATAAAGAGAGTTATAAAGGTGAGCATTCACAGTAATTAAGGTTTTTAAAAGGAGCCTCAGAGATGAAAGATATCTTTCAAAAAGCAGCGAAAGCACTTGGTGACATTTTATTCATCATCCCCAGCTTACAGCTCGATGATGCGCAGAAAAAATATTTAGAAGCGCATGATTATAAAGCCACGCGCTGTGAAATGCCCATCATGATGGCTCCCTATACCGTCACCACGCCGACATTGACATATGACTATATTTCAAAGCAAGATGGCACAGAGCTAAGCAACCGAGAGTATCGAGAAATTGTTAAAAAGCTAGCAACGATTGCCCCGCCAGCTCAAGCGCCGCAGCACAAATTATAATCATAAAAAAGCCGCCAAACTGGGCGGCTTTTTTATTACAAAATGATCGCGACACATAAATTATGGTTGCTGCATTCTAAATTGCCCATTTTTCACCACATAGATCATCGTATTCCAATGTGCGTCAGTCCCGCCAGCAGCTTTAAAGTCTTGCAGTAAGTTCTGTGTTTTCTCTTGCTGGAGCTGTGCCACGGCACTTATCTGTGCATCTGTCCATTTTTCAACATCACAGCGCTCTGCAGCATCCCAAAAATCCACTAAATTTTGTTGGATATGCGGCGCAAAATCTAGTACTTGCTGTGGAATTTTATCCCATTCTTGACTTATATTTTTCATTTTATTTGATCCTCCCTTTTTTTTGACCTTAGCAGACATAAAAAGCAAGGACAACTTTAAAGACATTTCTCTTGCAATAATACGTAAAACAGCATAGAAAATTAGTATCTCGTCCATTTAACATACGTAAAGGAGTTATTATGAACGGCATCACAAAAGTTTTTAACTGGCTTGCACAACACTGCAATAAAGAGGCTCTCTTCCCCAAAGAATGGGTTCTCACAGAGAGCGAAAAAAGCCAGTTCCGATCAATCGGCTATAAGGTTGAAGACTTTCAACAGCCGATTATTGCGCCTCATTACGCCATGCCGCCAGTAGGGTTTTACACCGTACAACATGTTACCAAGGCCAATGGCGACAAACTCAGCGCGCAAGAGATCAGCGTACTTGAAGACATGCTTAGCGTGCAACGCGATAATAGTGCCCCTGCCTCACCACACAGAAAACCGGAGTGACCCGCATGATTAATTTGAAAAAACACCTCAAAACCGCATGGGATAAAGTTCGTGATTTATTGAATAATGAAGACCACCGCCGTAGCCTTTTCTATTTATCTAATGACGAAGCTGATCAGCTACGTGAAGAATACAGCCTTTTCCAGCAGCATACCTTTATAATTAATAAATATGGCGGTCTCGGTTGCACCTCCATTCCGACATCACATTATAAAATAAGCAACCCTGATCTTAGCCCACTAAATGAACTACAGATCACTGCGATAGAAGAGAAACTAAAGGCGCTGCGCAATCCTAATAATGACACTTCGCATAATCCAAGCTTAAAGGTTTAGATATGTTAACTTTATAAAAAAGCACCTTATTTTAGGCGCTTTTTACTTGCCTCGCCGCCCGTTGCTCCTTTAAATACTTATAAATAATAAAAATAAGACTGGGGGAGACAGCGCATGGAAGACATTAAAGGGCCATTATCCAAGATATGGAAGAACGTCGTCGAGTATTGTACAGGCGAAGACCACGAGAGCGGCCTGTTTCACCTCAACAAAAAACAATACAAAATCCTTAAAGATGAATATTTACTTGAACAGAGCTACGTCAACGTCAAAAGCCTCTACCTGCCTAATGGCGTTGATATGCCATGTGAGAATTATTACTTTTATAACCTTGATGGCTCCGCATTAACGCCAGAAGATGTGCACGCTGTTGAACTTAAACGCACAGCCATTAAGCGCAATGAATATTTGCCTGCAGCGCCTAAACCGCGCGCATAAGCAGTCTCTGATCAACAAAACGTAGAAAATCTTAAAAATAATGGGGTAAACACGCCCCATTTTTTATATTCAATTTTGTATTGCGCACACTGCCGATACCATGCACAATATAAGGGTGTTCAGTGCACAATACGTCCTTCAAACACCCCTTCCAATAAGAAGCAATATCATGAGCGAACAACAGCTAAATAAAACCGATATTTTAAACTGGCTAAAAGACAATCCTGATTTTTTAGAAGATTGTCCCGAGGCCGCTGATGCACTTTTACCGCCAAAAGTAAAAAAGGCGCGTGGCATTGCTGATTTTCAGTCCTATATGGTTGACCGCCTTAAGGCTGACAAAGAAATGGTGCTGGAAACCACCCGTGAAATTGTTGAAAACGCCCGCAACAACATGAATAATCAGACCCGCGTTCAGATGGCCGTGCTGCATATATTAGAAGCAAAAAGCTTTGAAGAGTTTATATCTAGCGTCACAATGGATTTAACGGCAATGCTTGATGTTGACATCACGGCTCTACTGGTTGAAGCCGAAGGTAAAACAGTTCCGCATGTCCAGACCCCTGGTTTAAAAATGGTACCAGAGGGTACAATTGATAAGTGGATGGAAGACCGCCCTGCGCTTCTGCAATCTGACATTTCGGGGCTAGAGGCCATATATGGCAGCGGCGCGAACCTTGTGCGCTCTCAGGCGCTAATACGTATTGATATTTCATTAGATATGCCCCCTGCACTGCTATGTTTCGGCTCACGCAATGCACTAACATTTGAAGATGGACAGGGCATTGAGCAAATCTCTTTTCTCGCCCGTGTTATTGAGCGCTCAATACGCCTATGGCTGAGCTTACCTGATTAAACAACTAGCGGCTTGAGATGACAAAGAACAACACGCCTAAACTTGACCCTCTCTTAAACGTCACAGCCGACGATTTATATAAGACCATACATGATTGGTATGACGTACTACGCTATGAGCGCCATGTCTCTGAACATACTTTGCGCGCTTATCAAAAAGACATCAAAAACTTCGTCACTTTTCTAGCAAAATATTATGGCGCGGCGCTATCCGTCGGCATGGTATCAGATAGCGACATCACGGCGCTGCGGGCTTGGCTCGCCGGATTAACAATTGATAACGAGCAAAGCGCCGCAAGCCGTGCGCGTGCGCTGTCTGCTGTACGCCGTTTTATTGACTGGATGGACAAGCAGGGCATAGCGCATAACCCGTACATCAAAGCACTGCGCGCCCCCAAGCAAGGGCGTAAATTGCCACGCCCCGTCAGTGCTGAGCGTATTTTTGAACTGCTGAATGATTACGATACCGCCAATTGGGTTGACTGCCGTGACAAAGCTCTGTTTACACTGCTCTATGGTACGGGGCTGCGTATACAAGAAGCGTTATCTCTTAATATCGAAGACTGGCCGCAAGGCTCAGACATCGACTTCCTCACCGTCAAAGGGAAAGGCAAGAAAGAGCGCCGCGTCCCCATTTTGTCGGAAGTCCATGATGCCGTGTTAGAATGCATAAAAACCACGCCTTTCGCTCAAATGCCTGAGCGCCCGATATTCCTCGGCGTACGCGGGGCGAGAATGCATCAAGGCGTTGCACAAAAGCATCTACGTAACCTACGTGCCGTTTTCGGCTTACCAGAAAGCGCCACGCCCCACGCGCTGCGCCACAGCTTCGCCACCCATTTATTAGAAAAAGGCGCGAATTTAAGACAGGTTCAGGAATTACTGGGTCATAGTTCACTTAGTACAACGCAGCGTTATACCGATGTCGACAATGCGAAGTTACTAGAAGTGTATAAAGACTGCCATCCACGCGCTTAAGCCACGATACGGATCAGTTTTTGATTCCCATGAATAAAGTTAGCGGACCTTCACTCCTGAAAACAGACGTAAACTATGTGTGACAAGGCTAATAAAAGCTATCAACAACACAATTGCGGGGCCGCTAGGCCAATCAAAAACATATGAAAGAAACAGACCTAGCCCATAACCGATCATCGTTACAGCAATGCCCGATATGACTTTATAGCTACTGAATTTTACGGTCGCTAATGCTGGAAATATCAGACTAGCAAAAACCAAATAAACGCCGATCATGTTAACCGCAAACGGCACAGCCAACGCAAAGAGCGGATAAAATAAAACCTCTCTTTGCTTTCTACATAGATGCCACGTCGCAAAGATAAAAATAAACACCGGTGCTGCGATTTTAATATCTGACCAATCCGTCCACAGAACCTGTCCTGCGAGAATACTCTTCATGGCTTCACCGCCATGCGGATCACTGGCCACTAGCAACAAAGACATCGACGCCGACAGTACAAAAGCACATCCGATTAGAGGTTCTTGATATTGCCCTGCGTGTCTTTCTAAAGCATGGAATGTAAAAGCACATATCAGTGCAGCAATAAGTCCCGCGGCCAAGGGGCCATACATCCCCAAATAACTATATTCATCAATATTAAGCAAAACGCTAAATGCGATCATGCCAAGGGCTGCAAACTGCGCAACGGCCAAATCAAGAAAGATAATGCCGCGTTTAAGAACCTCCTGCCCCAAGGGCACATGAGCAATTGAGACCACCGCCCCCGCTACAAAAGCGGGCGCGAGGAGTGCCATAGTTTCAATCGAAAAACTCATAATCGAGCCATGAGCAAGCGAATGGTTTCTTCAAAGAGTGTGGTGAGGTCATATGCTTGCGTGCTTCCACCAACGGTGAATGGCATATAGGTGACAGGAACACCTGACTTCCCAGAAAGCCACTCTGCAGCATCCCGCCTTTCAAAAGGCGCAACCAAAATTGCTGCGACATTCGCCCCTTGCACATCCTTCAATATAGCTTCAAGGTGAGATGCCGTTGGTGGAACGCCGGGTTTGGGCTCTAAGCTTGCAATCACATCTACCTCCAGCCATGTGAGCAAATATGCCCAAGCATTATGATAGACAACAACCTTCTTCCCCTTTAGCCCCTGTGCGTTAACCTCCCATTTTTTGGTTAGAACTTTCCATTTGGCTTGAAATGCATCTAAATTGTTTTGATAGTTCGTTGCGTTGGCATTATCAATCAACATCAAACGATCCCCGACAATATCCGCTAAGGCAGAAATATTGTGCGGGTCGAGGTGCACATGCGGGTTGCCCTCGGGGTGAACATGGCCCATTGAGCGATCAACATGCCCTGTCATTACATCCAGCTTTTCTACGTAATCCGCAGCCATAATCCAGCCGATTGTTTCGGGCTGAACATCCGGCCCTCCTGCTTTTTTGAGCAAAATAGGAAGCCAGCCAGATTCGAGGGAAGCGCCGCTACAAAAGACAAGGTCAGCTTTTCGCATCGCCGCAAGAAGACTTGGCTTAGCACGGATATGGTGCACATCCTGCTGTGCATTAGTGGCTGACTTTACGGTCACAAAACTCCCGCCAATTTCCTCTGCCAGTGCAGCCCACTCAGGCTCACAAGCAAAGATATTCACCTTAGCAAACGCTGGAGAAGGAGGTGCAAAAAGCACCCCCAAGCCAGCTATTAAAAAAAGTAATATTTTCATAGCAAGCCCCCTTTAATATGCGTGCGCACCATGAGCGCCAAGGCTCATGATATATTGAACAACGAACTGATTATCTGCGTTACCATCGGATAATTCCTCACGGTTAAACTGAACACGAGCACGAGAAAACTCGCTATTTGTCCAATCCACCATCGCGGCGGCAGCCCATGGGTTATGGCCGCCATCATCCAAAGCGCTCCCTGACAGACCTGCGGCGACATCACCAGCATAAAGCTGCGAGTACCTTGCCCCTACACGCCATTTCGGATGAAACTTATAAACGCCTTGCGCGTACCAGCCGCTTTGGGAGTCATCATAAGAAACAGCGCCTGTGCCGGCATCCATATCGTTATAACTGCCGTTTTCATCACGATAGAAATACTCACCTTGCAGGGTAATTTCCTGCACAGCGTTGTTCCCCGTTGGCGCATAAACCATGCGTGCATCAGCAATGTAAAGGCCGCTATCGCCATCAAATACAACCATATCTTCATTGGCAGAGCGCTCTGCGCCTTCAATCTGCAACGTGGAAAGCCCAAAACGCCAGCTTGTATCATCGCCTATATCACCACCAACGCGGCCGTATGCTGTCCATGATCCGGCATCATTGCCATCTGCGCCACCACCGGGAAAATCATCCCCGCGATACACACCGCCGCCAACTTCTGAGTAAAGATCCGTTGGTAATATTGCCGAGATCTGTAGCCCATCATCCGCATAGTTACCATTTAAAAACGCACGATTTGTAAGCGGTCTGTCTGCAAAATCATCGCTATGACTGTGATGTGAATTAAGATAACCAAGTTCAGAGAAGAACCGTCCAGCTTTTGCTTGAAGACCATAGGGAAGAGATGTCGTTTCCACATAGACTTCCTCTATCTCGACTTCCGTCCCGCCGCCTTCTTCGACTAAGGCAACCGTTGCACTGCCACGGAAAATATCATCAACATTGGCAGAGAAGTTAAGTTCCGTTTCATCAATGCCAAAACCTTCACTGCCGCGTTCAGCCTCTTCTCCAACCGCAAACCCAGCAAACTCATTGTTATCTGCGGTGAAGTTTTGATATTGCCCTTGTAGAATAACACTAATTTCAGGGTTAAAGCTGTTATCGTTAATGCGCCGCTCAGCCGTAGCGGGGATAGAGGATTCTCCGACTACAAGCTTACCCACATCGTGCTTTTCCGCTGTACGTAATTGCTTGGTTTCCAGTATTCCTACTTTTTGTTCAAGCAGCTCAATTTTGCTTTCATAAGCTTGTTGCATGGCTCTGATTTCGCTGCGCAACGCTTCAAGGTCTGTATTTGCAGCAAAAGCTGGAGATACAGTTAACAGAGCAGCCGCACTGGCTGCTAATAGCAGTTTTTTAGACATATGATATGTCCTTTCTTATCTAATTTTTTGTAATAGGCTAGTGATTTAGATAGAAAGAACAGGGGGAGCACGAGGGTTATAAGGCAGCGCTGTGGCATGTGAAACAAAGGATATTTCAACTGGTGAAAACAAGTCATTGCCGAGAGAGAAATCAATACTTAGCACGTCCTCAGCATAAAACGCGACCTGCAGTGTTTTGCTCAATAAATATTCAGGACAGACATGCGAAGAAGGGGCCCTTTTATCAGGTTCCCCATGATCCACATCGACATGTTGCGCCATCTGGCCTTCAAAACCATGATCAAAATGGACGGCATTATGCTGTGCAATCGCAATCTGTGCGAATGCAAAAGCTAATACTGCCAATACGGATATAGTTTTTCGAAAGCTCATGCGCCACATCTATCAACTTGCTTTATTTTTTGCAAGGCTTCTTTTCACTAAAAATGATGAGAACGTTGAATAAGTGCCCCGTAGGTCGCCCAGCGGCAAAGCGCGCTACCGAATTGTTTTAAAAGTGATTTTTAACATTATCATGAACGTCCGCGCCAAAGCATTCCTATTGTATCGGCGCAGCTTTAGGGACGTTGATGTTCGGTGCTACTGCCGCAGTTTCTTCTTGTTTTTTATGCTCAAGCATCGCGACAGGCGAAATGCTCCCTAACAGTTCTGGGGAAAAAGTCGCCTCGAAGTATATATCATCATAACCATCGTGATAAACACGATTAACGCACACACCTAAATTCTTCATTTTTTCTTTAACACCATGAGTTGCGGGCATTTGTTCAAGGACCAAATTTGTCGCAGGGCGCTTACCGAACCGCGCACTAAAATATCCTTTTTGAACAATATTAGCCAACATCTTATCGTCAAAAACAATAGACTGATAAAAGGCATCTAATTGTTCATTGCAGGCTCTGGCCACTTCAAGGAATTTTTCCTGTAATGCTACCGTATCATTTACAGAAATTTCTGTTTTGTTTTTATTGCTAAACATATTTTCTTCTCTCCCGTTTGCCTTTACAGATAATACGTATCTTTATCCATGTCCCGAATCTCTAGCGTTATCGCACAGCCTGCTGGCGCTGTGCGTTTCATTAATGCGTGGAGCGGATCGCCATATGATTTTTTGGTGGCAAGGTCGCGCCCTTCTAATATCAGCAGCGTCGCATGCATCATCAGCCCGCGCAGCCCTGTTTCACCAACCACGTTATGGTCGACAGATATACCGCGCGTTTTAATGCGCGCTTTGTCAATCCCTGCACTTGCCAATTTTTCATGCATCGCTTTAAGCAATTGCGGCATTTGGTCATCAAGCTGTTTTGAATATTCAACAATTATATGCGGCATTTTCGATCCTAATCCTGTTTCTGGTACTTTTGAACTTGCAATCAAGTTTTATTATTTAGGATTAGGACCGTCAATGATAATTACAGGTTTAATATCCTGCTTTTTATCGCCTTGGTTTTCTTCAATAAATTCTATCTCCCCTGTCACCGCATTAAACGTCGCAGCGGGCTTCAAATCCGCGACATTAAATGTCACGCCGTCAGGGTAAATCGTGGTTTGCTTTTTGCCCTCGCTCACGAGATCCTCCTCATCAAAGAATACAGCGCCCTGTATTTTTACCTGTTCAGGCTCGTCATCAAGCACAACCTCATCAGGGGAAAAATATATCGGGCCGCGCAAAGACTGTGCAGCCTCATCATGACGATCTACATCTTCTGGCATAAATTCGGCATCTTCTGAGAATATGATTTGTTTTTTTAAATCCGTCATGACGGGTTACCCTTACATTGTGTTTTGCAGTGTTTTTTGTTGCACGGCTTGTTTAAATTCATCTTTTTTCCACTCTAAATGGATACTCAGTGCATGCCTTAAGAATAAGTTCTCTATATTCATATCCGAAAAATGCTTACGCTCTAGATTAACAGATGACACTCCCGCCGACACCTCAGCCAAGCGTGTGGTTAATGCGTTGCCACCTTGCGTATCAAGCAATTGCGTAAGGCTTAAGCCATCCGTACCGTTTATGATCGACAGACCTTTCCACGACTTCATAACAATAGGCTTATTACTTTCAAGAGACTGGATAATGTCAGCATCACTCACAGCGGCAAAGATTTTGCTTAAAGATTTAAGCTCTACGTCTTGTTTAGCGGCTTTCTTTGCTTCGGCCGTGCATTTTTGCTCTACAAGCTTTGCACAGGACTCATATTGCCCTTTCACTTTACATGCTTCGCGCTCGGCTTGTGCCTCAAGGGCTGAGGCCAGTTTTTCTACTAAAGATTTCTTAGTCATTTCACTATTCCTTGCTGCGTCATATAAGAATTCGCGTTAATTTACGTAAGATTCTCCCCGCTGTCAAGCAATATGTCAAATGCTTTGTGCTTTTTACAACTTCATATCTTGCGTTTAGCCGCATTTATATATATGTTCACAATTCCAATATTAACGCCTTGAGCACAGAGTATTTAAGCCGATCATGAGTAACGAAACGCATAAATTAGAACACATCCGAAATTTCGCAATTATCGCGCATATTGACCACGGTAAGTCCACATTGGCGGATCGCTTGATCCAAACATGTGGCGGCGTTGAAGAACGCGACCTTGGCGAACAAATGCTTGATAACATGGATATTGAACGTGAGCGCGGCATCACGATCAAGGCACAAACTGTTCGCCTTATGTATACGGCGAAAGACGGCATTGAATACCAGCTCAACTTAATGGACACACCAGGCCATGTTGACTTTGCCTATGAAGTATCACGCTCACTTGCAGCCTGTGAAGGCTCTGTACTGGTTGTTGACTCAACGCAAGGCGTTGAAGCACAGACGCTTGCCAATGTGTATCAGGCGCTTGATAATGACCACGAAATTGTTATGGCGATCAATAAAATTGATTTACCTGCCGCCGATCCTGAAGCCGTCAAGACAGAGGTTGAAGACGTTATTGGGCTTGATTGTTCAGACGCGGTTGAATGTTCAGGTAAAAGCGGCATTGGCATTGACAATTTATTAGAAGCTATTGTGACAAGGTTGCCTTGCCCACCACATGGTGATGGCGAAGAACCAACACGCGCCTTATTGGTTGATAGTTGGTATGATTCTTATTTGGGCGTGGTTATTTTGGTGCGCGTTGAACATGGTTTCCTGCGTAAAGGCCAAAAGGTTCTGTTTATGAACTCTGGCGCTGAACGTATCGTTGATCGTGTCGGCGTATTTACGCCAAAGCCACTGATTACAGACATACTCGGCCCCGGTGAAATGGGCTTTATTACAGCAGGCATTAAAGAGATATCCGAAACGCAAGTTGGCGATACGGTGACAGATTTAAAACGGCCTTGTGCAACAGCCATGGAGGGCTTTAAGCCATCGATCCCGATGGTCTTTTGCTCACTTTTCCCGGTTGACACATCAGAATTCGACAAGCTGCGCGATTCACTTGGCCGCCTCGCCTTAAATGATGCTTCGCTGCATTACGAAATGGAAAGCTCACAGGCTCTAGGCCTTGGTTTCCGCTGTGGCTTCCTTGGTCTCCTGCATATGGAGATCATACAAGAGCGCCTTGAGCGCGAATTTGACTTGGATTTGATCCCCACTGCGCCAAGCGTGGTCTACCACATTCATAAAAATGATGGCACAATAGAGGAGTTATATAACCCCGCAGATTTACCTGATGTTGTCCATATTGACCATATCGAAGAACCGTGGATAAAAGCCACAATTCTGACACCGGATGAACATCTGGGCAGCCTGTTGCAGCTCTGCCAAGAACGCCGCGGTGAGCAAATTGATCTGACTTATGCAGGTGACCGCGCAATGCTGGTTTATAAACTGCCGCTAAACGAAGTTGTCTTTGATTTCTATGACCGTTTGAAATCAATCTCACGCGGTTATGCTTCCTTTGATTATGAACTTGCAGGCTATGCGACGAATGACCTTGTTAAAATGGAAATCCGCGTCAACCAAGAACCTGTTGATGCGCTGTCGATGATTGTCCACCGCTCCGTCACAGAAACGCGTGGGCGCGCCCTATGTAAGCGCTTAAAAGAGCTTATACCGCGCCAGATGTTTAAAATCGCGATACAAGCTGCGATTGGCGGCAAGATTATTGCCGCTGAGCATTTAAGTGCGATGCGTAAAGATGTTACAGCCAAATGTTATGGCGGCGATATTAGCCGTAAGCGTAAACTGCTAGACAAGCAGAAAAAAGGTAAGAAGAAAATGCGCGAATACGGCAATGTCCAAATTCCGCAAAGTGCCTTTATTAACGCACTTAAAATGGGCGATGATAACTAGCCAAATCGCCCAGCCGACATCACATATAGATTACTTTTCAAGGCATAATTTCAGTATTATGCCTTGCAATATATAGAGGCTTTATGTGCCTGCGCTAAGCTGGCTTTGGAATGTTGAACAACTTACGCGCCGTCGCCGTTTTGTCCGCGCTGCTATCAAAAGCTTTTAACGTTGAGTATTCATAGCCCGTCTGCAATTCTTCCTTTATTGAACTAAACTGCTCTTGCGCTTTTTCATTCGCATGTTCAGGCAAGGCAATATACAGCCAAAATTTGTATTCACTTGGGACAGCTATCATTCTAACGTCTAATTCAACACGCCGAGATGCGCGCGCAAACGCCCAGCACATTTGGGTTTCGCTTTTTGAATGGTAAAGCTCCATATCATTTGATGTATTCATTATTTGCCCCCTGAAATTGGCATTTATTTTATTTATTTGTACTGCACAATAGTACGACAGACAAAAAAAGGCTACAGATATTCATAGCTTTTTACGTTTAAATATACCTTTTTGCTTGATTATGTAATTATATTATGTTAAACAAGCAACCATAATAATAATATTATTGCGCGGCTTAACGCACTTAAAACAAAAATATACAGCCGCCAAATTTGGGGAGATACAAATGAAACAGCTAAAATACGCACTAAGCTTAGGCACGATGTTAAGCCTCCCCATCATGGCCAGCGCCGTAGAGATCACAACAACTGGGGCCGCGACTCCTATTCAGCAACAGGATGCATACAACTTAGCGCATCAATACAGCCCCACACAAGCCCAGCGTTTTACAGCTCAAATCAGCCAAAACAAATCAAACTGGTTTTGGAACGCTAGTACTAGCGTTGCCCAAAATAATAACAAACCCCATTCTCGTGAGTATGTTAAGATCAAACGAGATGATAAAGAAAATTATGCGCAGAGATACATCAACTTCCCGAACCTGATCACGACAGGGATACCCATATTAGGCAAAGCTTTAGAAACAAGCATTAATAAAGCGCTGCATAAACGCATAACAAAAACAGAGCTACATTATGCGCGCGTTGAAGCGTTTAACCGTTTACAGGCCTATGCAGAAACCGTGCAACAGAACAATCCAGAGCTATACGAAAGCTCAGCAGACGTAACAGACGCCTTGCATCAAAACCGCCTGAGTACCGGGTTGTTTAATCAGACTGCACTTAACCAACCCCACAGACAAAGCATCGGATTCACATCCTTTGATAGCACCATTCATCACGATGTGGCCTCTGTACTTGACCATTACAACGCTGTACGAACACAGCCTGGTGTGCGGTTACGGGGCGAGCTTGGTTACAAAACCAACAGCTTTGAATGGCGTATGGGCCTACAAAAACAAAAAACTGACGGCATGACCAGCAGTACAGAACCTCAAAAGCGCAAAAGCTTTTACAGCGCAGCAAGCTGGGATATTTCAGAGCGGTTGAATTACTTTAACGTCTTCACTCAAGAGAAATTTAAAAACCGCTTTGGGCTGGAAGGGTTTTCTAATGATGCCACCGCACATTACCATCGCCTGAGTTATGCGCTGAATGAGAATACAAATATATTCATTGGTAAAGGCCGCACAAATGATGACCTCCTCGGTCAAGTAGAGCAGCGTCATAGCGGCGTACAAAACTGCACCGAGCTGCGCAATATCTGGAATATCTGCAGCAGCGTGAGCTACCAGATAACATCTTACGGTGCAGATTCCAGCCAAGTAATGAGCGATAAAAAAGGCGCACATCTGGCGCTGACTGCCAAGATGAACTTTTAACGCACAGCAAGCATTGCGTTTTTCACAATGCTTATCTTGTTGAGAAATCATAAATTTTTTAGCTCTACGCTATCTAATCTTAGGCACTCCTTATAAAATGCCCCTAGAAAATCTTTTAAGGAGTATATACCATGGCAAGCGTGCCCAACATTCAATTTCCAGAAATTTTTCAACAGCTCCCTGCGTTTAAGTGTCGTTTTGATGCTTTCCAAATGAACGGTGAAAACTGCAAAATCTTATTTGCAACATACCCCGCCAACACAAATATTGACCCACACACACATGATACATTCAACTGGGGCCTTATCACTCGCGGAGCCATGCATTTAACGGTTGAAGGCGTCGAAAAAACCTATCGCGTCGGCGAGTGGTTTAATGTCCCGCTAGAAGCTAACCATTCTGCACGCTGCGATGACGCCACCGAAGTCATTGAATTCTGGTTTAATCCTGAATAAGAATATCTTATTGACATAATGTCCGTTTTCGCTTATGGTTACGCACCACCATAAGGAAGACACAATGGCATTATTTGCAAAACTAAAAGAAATCTTTTCAAACAAAGTAGAGTCCTTGGAGGATTCTATGGCGCTCGCCAACCCATTAGACATTCAGGTTTTCGAAGGTTTAATGGGCGAGTCTAAAGCGCTGAGCTACTGCCTAACAACCTTATGTTTGGATAAGGAGCTCGACATCAATGATCTTGTCAGCCAGCTACACCCCAGCACCATTGAAATTGCCAAAAAACTCTATTTTGAAGGCTTTAGCGAAGAAAATATGAGCCTTGAAGAGTGCACAGCCGCGCTGCGTAATGAATGGTTACTTTTCTATCCTGATGCTGTATTCCTTGAACAAGCGATCCGTCATGGCTTTGATGAGCAGACACAAAAAGAAAACATTACTGATGCACTTATAAACGACGCCAATGAACGCTTAATTGACATTAATAAAACATGTCATGACATGTTTTGCAGCTTTATGGGCTATAAAAACGGCCAAATGCCACCACACCGCATAGTTGACAGCGTCGCTTACGCTATAAAGAACGATATGTGCGAAAATAAAGAGTTAACACACTGGTTTCCGGTCGCAAATGCGATGATTGATGACGATGACGCGTCAACAAGCCCAAAACCACATTTATAAGTTAAGGGAGATTAAAAATGTTCGACATACTCAATAAAATCAAAGCAGCGTTTGATCAAAGCGCACCGAAGGACAGCTTACCGGCAGATGTCTTATTTGAGGCACGCTTGCAAATTTTTCAAGCCTTACATATCTGCCTTAATGATATGGTGATTGATGGCAATCTTGATAATAGCGTTCTAACAGATATGCTTGATGATGACGTTCTTGAAATATCACGTAAAGAAATTACCCCTGCCATGTTTACTGAACAACTCATGTCGGTAGACAGCAAGGAAGAGGCCATAGAAGCCAATTGTGCGCAATTCTACGTCGAGGCTCTGGTTCAATATGTCAGTCACGACCCTGCATTAACGCAAAAACTTCTAGAAGGCGACAGCGATGCTGTTACAGCGCTCGATGCGCAAAGCCTGTCAGCGATTAATGATCAGTTAGCCGAAATCAACGATCAGTTTCATGAACAGTTCTGCGCCTATATGGGCTACAATCCCGCAGATATGGGTTATGATGCTATTCACAGAGCCGTCCACTTTGCTATCGATAATAATATGATGGACGGTAAGCCATTAGAGCGCTGGTTCCCTGTCGCTATCGCCAATATGCCCGATGATGCGCCGAATAATCAAGTTGCAATACCTCAGCCGTAACGCTATATAAGGCGCTATGGAACTTATAGATTTAACACAGTGTGCTTGCACCGTGCTGCGCTGCGCCAATGGCGATGAAAAAGCACGCCTCACGCGCGGCTATATTGACGCAATCGCCAAAGACCCCACGCGTATCATCATCGGTGATGCCGCGCCAGATATGCGCCCAAACCGCCCCGAGACACCAGAATTACTCATGGCACATAAAATGCCCAAGCGCCGCAATGCAGGGTCATTGAAAAATAAAATTTTATTCCTCCACGCCATTGCCCATATTGAGCTCAACGCCATAGACCTTGCATGGGATATCCTTGCCCGATTTGCGTCGTTACATAATGAGAAAGCGCCAAACTCGGGCGCATTCACCTTGCCCACCGCATTTTATATGGAGTGGCTTAGTGTCGCCGGTGATGAGGCCAAGCATTTTTTACTGATTAATGACTACCTTAAACAGCTTGGCGCCGCCTATGGAGATTATCCCGCCCATGACGGACTATGGGAAGCCGCCGAGCTAACAAGCCATGATATTGCAGCAAGGCTTGCAATTGTGCCGATGGTGCTTGAAGCTCGAGGACTTGATGTCACGCCGCATATGATCGATAAATTTAAATCTAAAAACGACCAAGACACCGTTGATATTCTGCAAATCATCCTCCGTGAAGAAGTGGACCATGTACGTGTCGGTCGCCAGTGGTTTGAATATTACTGCGCGGCGCATAAAAAAGATGTTGAAACATTTTGGCAAGAATTGGTGCGCACATATTTCCACGGCACATTAAAGCGCCCCTTTAACCATGATGATCGCCTTAAGGCAGGCATGATCCGTGATTGGTATGAACCACTCGCAGATTAGCTCAAATCAAAAAGCGGTTAGCGAAATATCGCCCCTCAATAGACAATATGACGTAAAATTGATAGTCTCCTCCTGTATTTCAAGTAATAATAAGGGAGCACTATAAAATGAAAACACAAGATTACATCACCCGCGAAGAAACATATTTAGCCTATAACTATCACCCTTTGCCCGTTGTTCTCAACAAAGCTGAAGGCGTTTGGGTCTGGGATGTTGAAGGCAATAAGTATCTTGATTTCCTCAGTGCCTATAGCGCTGTGAGCGCTGGCCATGTTAACCCGCGCCTTAAAAAAGCCCTTGTTGATCAGTTAGAAATCTTAGACGTACCAAGCCGCGCTTTTTATACGGATAAGCTTGGCCTGTTTGCCGAAAAACTTTGTAAAGTGACTGGCATGGATAAAATGTTACCAATGAACACCGGCGCAGAGGCTGTTGAAACCGCGATTAAGGCGGCGCGCCGCTGGGGTTACACGCATAAAAAGATCCCTGCTGATCAAGCAAAAATCCTTGTGTCTTCTGGCAACTTTCATGGCCGCACAACAACCATTGTTGGGTTTTCATCGGATGAAGAATATAAAGAAAACTTCGGGCCCTTTGATGGTGGCTTTATTGAAGTGCCTTATGGCGACCTTGAAGCATTTGAGATTGCAGCAGCCAACCCAAATGTGTGTGCTTATATTACCGAGCCTATGCAGGGTGAGGCCGGCATTATCATTCCGCCAAAAGGCTGGCTGACGGGCATTCAAAAGATTTGTAAGAAACATAACGTACTGTTCATCTGTGATGAAATCCAATCCGGCATGAGCCGTACAGGTAAAGATTTTGCCTTTCAGCATGAAATTGATAAGCCTGATGGTTTGATCCTCGGCAAAGCGCTTGGCGGCGGGATCTATCCTGTCTCCGCATTTCTTGCACGTGCAGATGTGATGGAGGTCTTTAACCCAGGATCACACGGCTCGACATTTGGCGGCAACCCGCTTGCCGCAGCCATTGGCATTGAAGCGCTTAATATAATGGCGGAAGAAAAGCTTTCTGAGCGTAGCGCTAAGCTTGGTGCGTATGTAATGGATGAGCTGCGCAAAATTGATACCAATTTGATTACAGAAATTCGTGGCGCGGGCCTGTGGATTGGCATTGATATTGATCCTGAGATAGCATCAGCCCGTGCAATATGCGAAGAACTAAAAACGCGCGGCTTGCTGTGTAAAGAAACACATGAAACCGTAGTCCGTCTTGCACCGCCGCTAACAATCACAAAAGAAGATATTGATTGGGCACTCGGCCATATTCGTGAAGTTATCACGCTGATGGAACAAAAAGCAGCCGCCTAGCCACAGCAATCGTGTTTAAAGTCTCAGAAATCTCCCCTCCCCCAAAGTTCGCAAGTAGAGTTGGGGGAGAACTCTACTTGCGTGTGTGAGGGCTATATAGAATAGCCTATGGGTAGTGTGGGCTTTATTGGCGCCAAGAACTAGGCTTGCGCCCGCTTCTATCCGGCACTCTTACGTGCCCGCTTAAGAAGCTTCCCTCAGCAGCGGGTTTCTGTGATCTTAAAACTCCACATCGCCTCACTGCCTTGGTATACTTTATACGTTTCAAAATGCGAATGGATCACATATGACGCAATATAATAAAAAAAGCACCTGCCGAAACAGGTGCTTTTATAAATTGTTGTCTTCTATATAAGGGGCTACGCCGCTTTATTAACGCTCGTGAGCAATTCTTTAACTGCAGCAACAGAGCTATCAAACATAGCTTGTTCATCTGGGTTCAGCTGAATTTCAATGATTTTCTCAACGCCATCTTTGCCGATAATCACAGGCACGCCAATATACAGGCCATTAATGCCATATTCGCCGTTCAAACGTGCAGCACATGGCAAGACGCGTTTTTTATCACGCAAATAGCTCTCAGCCATAGAAATTGCAGAGGATGCAGGCGCATAAAAAGCAGATCCTGTTTTAAGCAATGCAACAATCTCGCCGCCGCCTTTACGTGTGCGATCAACAATGGCGTCAATTTTTTCTTGTGTTGTCCAGCCCATTTTTACAAGGTCAGGCAGCGGGATTCCCGCAACTGTTGAATAACGTACCAATGGCACCATTGTATCGCCGTGACCACCAAGAACAAATGCTGTGATGTCTTCGACAGACACGCCAAATTCGTCAGCAAGGAAGTGTGAGAAACGTGCGCTATCTAACACGCCTGCCATGCCAACAACTTTCTTATCAGAAAAACCTGTAACACGCTGCATCACATCAACCATCACATCTAACGGGTTTGTAATAACGATCACGAACGCATCAGGCGCATATTTTTTGATGTTTTCACCAACGGTTTCAATAATGCCTGTGTTAATGCCAATAAGGTCATCACGTGACATACCCGGTTTACGTGGAATGCCTGCTGTAACGATAACAACGTCAGAACCTTCAATCGCCGCGTAGTCATTCGAGCCTTGGAAGTTACAGTCAAAATTCTCAACTGGTGAAAGCTCTGCTAAATCAAGCGCTTTACCTTGCGGTACGCCTTCTGCGATATCAATTAATGCAACATCGCCCAATTCTTTCATACCTGCAAGTAATGCAAGCGTACCACCAATTTGACCTGCACCGATCAGTGCAATTTTATTACGTGCCATTTGAGACTCTCCTGAAAATAAGACAAAATTAAATACTGCGTTCAAGATACGCCAAATCAACAATACTGCAAGGGTTAAGGCGAAAATTATGCCGTTTCATCACCCCCTCAATTATGTTTTCCATATATGTTGACTTGCCTTATAATTTGCGGTAAATTGCCTGATTACGTTTCATGCAGAATAAAAAATATAATAAGGGAGATCAGCAATGAACGCACAGCACAACAACAATACTGGCAGCAACATTTTTAAGCGCGCGGGTAATGCTTTTGATAAATGGCTAGATACTGGTTCGACCACTCGCCGCAGATTAAAATCATTCAGCGCATTTACTGTCGCCGTCGCTTTCGTCGGCGGGGTGGTCTATGGCGTCACAAACGAAGAACGCCAAGACACACAAGATGTAATCAACGCCCTGAACAGCCAAGACACGATTGTGTTTAATTCACATCAAGACTGCATGAATAAGGGGTATGATGCCCCATCATGCGCCGCATCACAGGAAAACGCAATAAGCCTTACTGATGCATTCCGCGACCCAGTAAACGCGATGGACTTTCAAAGCTGCATTGATACTTATGGCACATGCCCAGATCGCCACAAACAACATACTGGTGGATTTAAGGTCGATTTATATAAATACAAGCCGGTATTATCATCATGGCAAGCAACAACAAATGACATCACAAAATCAGCCCCGTTATATAAACTTGCTGATGCGGGAGAGTATTTGCGTGTTGATGGACAAAGTATTCAGTACAATTAAATACAGGTTACAGCCCCGCCTTGGGAGCCGTAATTCGTGCTCCCGCCGTTAAGGCTCTGATCGTGACTAAACCTCTTGGTCAATTTCATTACCGACAGGAGAGGCGTTCGCGTCTCCTTTTGCCACGGCAACGCGCGCAGGGCGCAGTAAACGCCCGCTAATGACGTAGCCTGGCTCCATGACTTGAATAATCATGCCTTCTGGTTTACCTGAACCTGGGGCTTCGAACATAACCTCATGAAAGTTCGCGTCAAATTTTTCGTCCAAAGGTTCAATTTTTTGAATGCCATGGGCTGAGAAAATCTTCAGCATATCATTTTGTACAGATTCAACGCCTGAAACCACGCCGTTGATACGCTCATCGACTTCTTTTAAGTCCTCTGGTACAGCATCCATTGCGCGGGCGAAATTATCAAGCACATCAAGCAAATCGCGCGCAAAACGTGAAATCGCGAATTTACCTGCGTCCTCACGGTCTTTTATCGCGCGACGTCTTGTGTTTTCTGCCTCTGCCAAAGCGCGGAGACCACGTTCTTTTTCGGCTGCCAGCGCAGTTTCAAGCTCGGCTATGCGGGCGCTGTGGTCAATGCCACCAAGGCTTTCATCCGTAAACATCGCATGGTCATCACCCGCTAACGCAGAAAGGTCGTCATGCTGCGCGCTGCTTTCACCTTGCGCCGTGGATGGGTCAATAGGGCTGATATTTTCATTGTTTTCCTGTGATGTGTTTTCACCAGATAAAGGATCTTTATTTTGCTCTGTCATATCGAACATACTTTCTTATTATTTATTAGTAGGTTTTACAGGATTAAGGCTTATAGGCGACCAATATTAATGCGTAAAGGCACAACGCGGCCATCTTCATCAATGTCGATCACATCAAAGTTGAAAAAACGCTCATCTTTAAGGCGCGCAATCACAGCCATCTCTTTATTATCAAGCATAATGTAATATGGGCGCTTACGGTCATCGTAACGCACAGTGTAATCATAAAGCTTATAATCACGCTCATGTGCAATTGCACGCACTTTACGCAGCATTAATTCTTCATTATGCGGCGCATAATCTGGGAAAACCCGAAAAACGCCTTCGGGCATTGGCATATACGTCAATATATTCTCATAGTTATCGACTTTGAAATACTTGCCTTCCGTCACAGGCATTAGTACATAGCTGCCATCGTCTTCTTTAGTTAGCTTAAATGCATCAGAAGCCGATTGGTTCCAGATACGCAACTGCTTCACGCCGTCCGCGACCATCTGTTCAAGGTCTAATGGTAGCTTATATTCAGCGTAGCTATGCTGCCCACAAACATCCTTGTTATCCTTATCAAGCATTTTATAGGTTTGGATTGCCCAATCAGAGAACTCAATTTCAAGAATGCCTATTGTGTCTTTTAAGACCACATCACGCTCATCAATGCTCGCGCAGCTGCTTTCGACGTTTGTCGACTTAAAATCTAGCGATGCCATGCCCGGCACTTTATAAGAATGTGAAATGGACAGCTTTGCGCCGAACGGTAAAGGCTTCGCGCCCAAACGCTTAACAATGTAGCCGCCATCTTCGTTTGAAACATATTGCGCGGCCGCAGGCATAGCGGTTAATGCCCCTGTCCCGATTATCAATGCAGATAATGCGCCCTGACGTAAGCTGCGGTGAAGTTTAAAAATATTTATCATGTGGCTAACCTATTAATCTTGTAAGAACGCGCGAAGTATAATCCAGTATCGGTATTATTCGACCATAATTCAACCGTGTTGGCCCAATTACCCCCAACGCACCAATAATATTATTATCCGTATTTTTATATGGGGCAATCATCATTGACCATCCTGTATGACTAAAGACATCATTTTCAGCGCCGAGATAGACTTTAACCCCTTCACCTTCACTTGTCGATTGGACCAATTGCATCATACGCTGCTGATCTTCTATCATATCAAACAAATCACGCGCGCGGCCCAAATCTTCAATCGCCTGCACATCTTCCAGTAACCTTGACTGCCCCTTGATAATTAAATGCTGCGCGGCATTACGGTCAGCTGTGGACACAGCGAGGCCTTTGCTCACAAGGTCAGCCGTGATTTCATCCAAGTCGTGACGGTTTTGCTCTAATGTTTGTTTTATAATGCCTGAGACTTCGCCGATGGTACGTCCAACGCAAATTTCATTAAGGAAGTTTGTCAGGCGCTCTAGCTCAGATGCTTTTACATCACGGCCAAGGTCAATTAACCTGTTTTCAATCAAGCCGTCACTGTTAACGATAACGACCAAAGCCTGCTCCGGCGCAATACTCACAAACTGTATCTGCTTAATCGGTTTATCTTGCTTGGGCGCTAAAACTAGGCCCATATGCTGCGATAGGCCCGAGAGAACAAGACTCGCGCGCTCAAGCATCTCCTTGGTCGATGTCCCGACATCATCACACATTTGGTCAATCTGCGTTTTGTCATGTTGATCGACATCACCAATTTCCATCAACCCATCGACATATAGCTTTAATCCGCGATGCGTTGGGATGCGCCCTGCCGACGTATGCGGCGCATAAAGCAGCCCTTGGTTTTCAAGTACAGCCATGACGTTGCGAATGGTCGCAGAAGACACATCAAGCCCGAGCGCCGTAAGCACTTGTTTTGACCCAACAGGCGCGCCCATATGCAGATAATTTTCAACTATATAGCTAAAAACCTGTTCGGAGCGTTGATTTAATTCGACAAGTGACATTCATTTTACCGTTAATACGCGCGTTTACACGTTATCGCATCTTGCATTCTATTATCTCTTACAATATAAGCCATAAGGATGACAAACAAGTTTTAAATGACAGATTATAAGGACAAGCCATGAGCCAGACAACATCAAGACCTTCACAGCGTCAATGTGACGAAATGCGCCGCGTTGAAATCATCCCTGATTTCCTTCCGCAGGCCGAAGGCTCATGCCTCATTAAATTTGGTAACACACATGTAATTTGTACCGCCAGCGTCGAAGACCGCGTCCCAAACTGGATGCGTAACACAGGCAAAGGCTGGGTTACCGCAGAATATGGTATGCTGCCGCGTTCAACAGGCAGCCGTATGGATCGCGAAGCCGCGCGCGGCAAGCAATCTGGGCGCACACAAGAAATTCAGCGCCTTATCGGACGCGCCCTGCGCGCCGTCGTTGATATGGAGAAACTTGGCGAGCGCCAAATTAAAATTGACTGTGATGTCATTCAGGCTGATGGCGGCACGCGCACAGCGGCGATTACAGGCGGCTATGTTGCGCTTGCCCGTTCAATTAACTACCTAATGTCAATCGGCGCATTGGATACAAACCCATTAAGCGACAATGTTGCCGCCATTTCTTGCGGTATTTATAAAGGCACGCCGGTACTTGACCTTGATTACGCCGAAGATTCCACAGCTGAAACTGATGCGAATTTCGTTTTTACAGGCAGCGGCAAGATCATCGAGATTCAGGGCACAGCAGAAGAAGCACCATTTAGTGAAGAAGAATTTCTTAGCCTGATGCGCCTTGCCAAAAAAGGCTGCATCGAGCTTAAAGACGCGCAAAGCAGCGCAATTGAAGCCCCATAACCATGATAGCACAAAGCACCGAACACAGGCATTTTCATGGCGAGGCATTAATCCTTGCGACGCATAACCAAGGCAAGGTTAAAGAAATCGCCTTGCGCTTGGAGCGCCTTAAAATAACCGTGCTTAGCGCGAATGAACTAAAGCTGCCTGAGCCCGTTGAAGACGGCGATAGCTTTGAAGCTAATGCCGCGCTCAAAGCGCTTGCCGCCGCCAAGGCAACCGGCAAAATCGCCCTCGCCGATGATAGCGGGCTGAGCGTCACCGCATTAAGCGGCGCGCCAGGTATATACAGCGCAAGATGGGCTGGTGACACCAAAGACTTCAAAGCGGCCATGGCGCGCGTCCATGATGAACTTGGCGACACGCCTAACCGTCACGCCGCCTTTGTCTGCGTGATTGCCCTTGCATGGCCTGATGGTCATGTCGAAACCGTACGCGGTGAATGTGAAGGTACGTTAGTGTGGCCTATACGCGGCGCAGATGGTTTTGGCTATGACCCGATGTTTCAGCCTGACGGTTATGATGTCACCTTTGGTGAAATGGATTTTGCCGAAAAGCAAACACTCTCTCACCGTAAAAAAGCTCTAGATAAAATATTCGCACAATGCTTCACGCTATAAACAGCCAGAATGACACACCTTTAGGGCTTTATGTGCACTGGCCATATTGCCTGTCAAAATGCCCGTATTGTGACTTTAACTCACATGTTGCGAGCACCATTGATTATGAGGCGTTTAAAACCGCCTACCGTCGTGAGCTTCAGCATTTCGCTTCACAAATTCATACGCGCCCGTTACATTCAATATTTTTTGGCGGCGGGACGCCATCATTAATGCCGCCGCATCTGGTTGAAAGCATTATTGATGATGCCAATGAGATTTTTGGCCTTGAGCAAGGCTGTGAAATCACCTTAGAGGCCAACCCGACATCATTTGAAACCAAAAAATTCAAAGACTTCAAAGCCGCTGGAATCAACCGCGTTTCAATTGGCGTGCAGTCATTAAACGATGACGATTTAAAGTTCCTTGGGCGACAGCATTCATCAAGTGAAGCCCTCGCCGCAATTCAATCCGCACAGAAGATTTTTGACCGCCTCAGTTTTGATCTTATTTACGCGCGCCCGCAGCAAACCATTGCCCAGTGGCAGGCCGAGTTGACAAAAGCGTTAGATTACGGGACGAACCACCTATCTCTCTATCAGCTGACCATAGAACAAGGCACTGCTTTTCACACGCAGTATCAACGCGGCGATTTCACCACGCCAAATGAGTTCCTTGCTGCTGATTTATATGACGCAACGCAAGAAATCACCGCGCGTTATGGCTTACCAAGCTATGAAACATCCAATCACGCCGGACTTGGCGATGAATCGCGCCATAATTTGATTTACTGGCGCTACCATGACTACATCGGCATTGGCCCGGGCGCGCATGGGCGTTACCGCGATAAAAGCGGACAGAAAAAGGCGAGCCGCACTCATTTAGCGCCGCAAAAATGGCTAGAGAAATGCGCCGCACATAGTCATGGCGCGCACCCTTTAGAAGACATCACGCCCGCAATGTCCTTTACCGAATCTGTGATGATGGGGCTGCGCCTAAAAGAAGGCATTCATCTACAGGCCCTCGCCCAGCGTGCAGGCGTTGAATGGCAGCAGCAAATTAACCTCGCCAAGTTACAGATGTTAGAAGATGAAAACTTCCTCCATGTCAGCGCCGACACGCATGTAAGCGCAAGCGCTGCAGGGGCGCTGTGCATTAATGTCATTCTGGACAATTTACTGAACTAAACCCATAAAAATATGGCGCAACCAAAAGCTGCGCCATATCAAATATACAATATACGTCGTCGTTACTGCGGTGCAGGAGCTGCGCCCCCCTGACGCGCAGCTTTAAAGACTTCACGGAAGTCTTGGCCATTCAGCGTCACTTTACCTTGCTGCGTTAATTCAAAGTCATAAACGCGATTACCTTTGCCGTCGTCCTTGCCATATTTTTTAAAGTCGTTTAATGGCTTTAATGCGCCCTGAGCGCCCATGGCGTTGTCATTATTAGGGTCTTGCGCTTCTGCCGTTAGCCCTGCAATGAATGTATCCATGTTATAGAAGGTGATCGTCGCCTTACCTGATGCACCATAGATTGCGTTTAAGTCTGACTGTACGCGCCCACTCATAATAACCTGATAACCATCACCGACAATGCGCACATCATTGGCCACGATGCCGCTTTGTGCTTCATTAAGGATTTGTGGCAAACGTGCAAGCACAGGCATCATCACCATAGCAGGGTTAGATACAACAGACTGTGCGTCCTTCGAGTACATACCAAGCACGCCACGTAAAATTTCATAAAGCTTGCTGTGTGGAATGTTATCTACGCCAATATCAACATGGAATGAACGCGGTGCGAATTTGCTAATATGTGCTGGCCATGGGTCAAGCTCTACGTTTTGCATACCCAGTTTAATCGCCAAGCCCATTTTATCTTTTGAAATATCCGTCAGGAAGGTTTGTGAATAAAGGCTTTCTAACTTAACATTCCCCATGCCTGCTGCCGCCGCAATCGCAGGGCTGACCTGTACATTTTCAATGACCAAGCCACCTTCAATACCGTCAGCCACGATGCCGAGGCATGCTAATGCATTATCCAAAAACCCTGCAATAACAGGTGGATCTACAATTTGCTGTGTTTTGATATAGCTTGTAATTTGCTTATTCACACGCTGCATTTGCGTGACACATTTCATTGAATTTTCACGTGATAAATCCGTATAACCGCTATAGGCTTTGATTTTACCAATCGTTACTAGTGGCTCGGCTGTGTCGCCATATATCTTTAAGCCATTGACCTCAAAAGGAATGCGGCCGGTGAAGAAATTTGGTTTATTTTCATCATAGCCACCTTTTGCGACCACGCTATCTGCATGTAATACGGCGCGACCTGTGGCAACGTCAACCAGCTTCACATCGTCATATTTAGCATCCATACGCGTGGCAAGCTGCATTGGTAAATCTAAAATACCGTTGGTTTTTTGTGTGCCTATTTGTAATTGATGCGTTTCCTTATCATTAGTATAAAAACGCCATGGCGTCGGAATAGATTGCGCAAAAACATAACGCCCTTTAACATCTGTCGGCACCATATTCAGCGCCGATATACCAAAATCAAAAGCGAATTTTCCGCCTTGTGGTGCATGCTGTGTGGGTGGCGTCGGCATGGTTAGCTTTAAATGTGGCAGCGTTACGGCATAATATGTACCTGCGGCTTCAACCTCGACTTCGCCTTCTGGGTTAATGCCGAAATTTGGCATCTCCATAATTTTTTGCAGTTCATTTTGCAAATAAAGCGCCCCATCGACATCGGCAACCGGCGCCGCATATGCTGCGTCCATAGCCATTCCAACCGAAGCTGACGCAATAAGAGATAGCGTCAATAAACGCATTTTTCTAAAACTCATAAGTTTTCCCACCAAAATATCTAAAAATCCTAAACAATACTGTAATTTAAAGGCTAACAAATTATACTCTGATTAACCAGAGTAATATTTTTAACCAAAAGCCTTAAGATCTCCTTAAGTTAGCCACGAAGCAAAATGAAACAGCACCGCTATAAAAATGATTATATCTTCTGCGTCCTCGGCCCAACGAATACGGGCAAGACGTACCGCGCCGTCGAGAAAATGCTGAGCTACCATGATGGAGTGATTGGCTTTCCTTTACGTTTGTTAGCGCGTGAGAATTATGACCGTGTCTGCGCAATTAAGGGCAAAGATTATGCTGCTTTAGTGACGGGGGAGGAGCGAATCATCCCGCCCAATGCACGGTATTTTTGCTGCACCGTCGAATCTATGCCCATGCAAAAGAGTTTCGAGTTCGTTGCGATTGATGAAATTCAGCTCTGCGCGGATCCTGATCGCGGTCATGTTTTTACTCACCGCTTGCTCCATGCACGTGGCAGCAAAGAAACGATGATCCTTGGCGCGGATACCATGCGCCCTATTCTGAACCAGATTTTCCCTGATGCCATATTTGACCGTGCGGAGCGTTTCTCTGAATTAAGCTACACAGGGTTTAGTAAATTAAGCAGCCTGCCTAAACGCTCTGCGGTTGTGGCTTTCTCAATGGATGACGTTTACACACTCGCCGAAATTTTACGCCGCGAACGTGGCGGCACGGCGATTGTCCTTGGCGCGCTGAGCCCTCGTGCGCGCAATCAACAAGTCGCCATGTACCAAAAAGGCGAAGTTGACTATTTGGTTGCGACGGATGCAATTGGCATGGGGCTGAATATGGACATCAAACATATTGCCTTTGCCGCGACACAAAAATTCGATGGCCAGCTCAAGCGAACCTTGAGCGCTGCAGAAATTGCGCAAATCGCAGGGCGCGCAGGGCGGCATGTTGAAAACGGTACATTTGGCGTTACGGCTAACCTAAAGGGGCTAAACGACCCTTTGATCAAAGCTATTGAGCATAACAACCTGGCCCCAGTCACCCAGCTTTATTGGCGGAGTAACAATTTAAACTATGATAGCCCTGATGCATTGAACACCAGTTTAATGACGCCGCCGCCAAGTGATTTCTTTATTCATGGGCGGGTAAGCTCTGATCATTTTGCGCTGCGCCAGCTAATGCGCCAGCATGAAATCAAAACGCGGATAAAGAGTGACGATGATGTGCGGCTGCTCTGGCGCGTCTGCCAAACGCCGAACTTTCGCAAAAACATGCAAGAGGCGCACCTTAACCTGTTGAAGCGCATGTATATAGACATTAAGGACACAGGCTATATTGACGAAAGCTGGGTGCATACGCAAGTTGACAACCTTGATAGCGTTAAAGGCGAGATTGACGCCCTCACCCAGCGTCTGGAATCCATTCGAACATGGACATATATATCGTTCCAAGGCCAGTGGTTAGAGCATAGCGATGCATGGCAGATTAAAACGCGCCATATAGAAGATAAATTATCCGATGCGCTGCATCGCGCATTGACTGACCGATTCGTTGATAAACGCTCCGCAGCACTCATTCAGACCCTCGAAAGTGGCAAAAAGCTCTATGCTTCCATACAAAACGATGGAAAAGTGTTTATTGAAGGTCATAGCGTTGGACATTTACAGGGTTTTCGGTTTATACCTGAAGGATCACAAAATAAAAAGGATCAGAAAGCCATCATGAATGCGACACGTCAGGCCTTAATGCCAGAACTAAACACACGGGTAGACGATATATCTAAGTCGCTAGACCGCCAATTTTCATTGAGCGATAATGGTTATATTGCATGGCAAGCCGATGAAACTGATCCACGCCCCGGTGAAGCCATTGTTCAGCTTGTTAAAGGCGAACATGTTATGCAGCCTAAAATCCTTATTCCGCATAATGATTTATTATCAGCGGAGCAACGTGAGAAAATCACTGGCCGCATTGAACGTTGGGTGCAAGACCATATCAACACTGTGCTAGAGCCACTTGCAAAACTTAAAGATGATGCAGAAATCACAGGCGCCGCACGCGGCATCGCATTCCAAGTTTATGAATCTCTTGGCTTACTGCCCCGCGCCGACGTAGAAGAATTAATTGAAGGGCTTGACCCTGAAGGCCGCCGATCAATTCGTCAGCGCCGTATCATGCTTGGCCCTTTATTAGTATTTATTCACAGCCTGAACAAACCCGCAGCAGTACGCCTGCGTGCTTTGCTTTGGGGCTTATATAATGAACGTGAACTGCCAATGCCTGTGCCATATGACGGCGCCGTGTCTATTGAAGTTGACCCCAATGCGATTGACCGCCGTTTTTATCAAGCGATCTCTTACCCTGTTTACGGTAAACGCGCAATTCGCATTGATATGTTAGACCGCGTGATTAACGCCATTTATGACAGCGCTGAGAATGGTAAGTTCCGCGCACAGCATAAGATGTGTGAGTGGCTGGGCTGTAAAATTGATGACCTTTATGAGATTTTGACCGCAATGGGCCATCGCAAAATTGAAGACGACGCCGTTGTAGAAGCAAAGCCAGAAGACCCGACAGCAGCAGAAGTCCCTGCGCCAGTTGACGCGGATAAAAAACAAGAAACCGCGGCTGAATCTCCTGTTAAAGCGTCCGCTGAAATAGCAGAAACGCCTGTAGAAACACCCGATGCAAAAGCTGAAGGTAAAGCTACAGACCCTGTAGAGGCTGATGCTGTCAAAAGCGAAGACAAACCGGCAGCGCCAATCCTGCCTGAGCTTGCTTTATTCCGCCTGAAAAAAGGTAAAGCTAACGCCAAAGCACAGCGCCCGTTTAACAAAAACAAAAAACCAAACGCAGTTGGCGACAATAAGGGTAAAAAGCCTTTTAAAAAGGATGGCAAGAAAGACGCCAAAAAAGGTGGTAAGAAACAGCAGGATCAAGGCCGTATTTACAGCGCAGGCCCGACAAAGACCGCACAAGCTGATTCGCCATTCGCGATCCTCGCGCAATTAAAAGATAATAAGTAAGTTATCACCGATGGACGAAGAATACGAAAGCGGACAGCTCCATTCTCCTGTAAGTGAAGATAGGCTTCTTCCCAAAGAGTTTTTCGATATCTTGCTTAATCGTTACTTGCCCGTGGCAAGCCTGACTTATTTAGGCAGCTTACTTGGTTATGCCACTAAATTTGGTGGCATGGATTTTATGGCGCATTTATTCACCAATAATAAAATCTATTGGTTGTCACTATATGGCGCGATTTGGGTCAGCATACCTGCCCTTGTCTGGATCATGATGCGTAGCATGGCGCTGCTCTCCGATCATGCAGATATCTGGTATAAAGTCACCGCTGGCATGATGGCTGCAACGTTAATTTTTAGCCTGATTTTATTCCCTATGGAAAGTGGCCCATTAGCCCACGCGCAAAATTTCATTGTCGCCGTTCTGCCTGTACATATCTTGATGTATATTTATTTTGTTAAAGGCGGCATGCCCGTGATGTTTGGCGCGCCACTTTCGGCGACCGCTGTGGCGTTTTTTTTCTATGGCATGGTCATAATGTAACAACAGAAAGGCGCGTTGATGCTTCCTGCTATATTTGCCCTTGAAAGCACAAAAATCACAGATGATGAGCGCGCCTTATTCAAAAGTGCCAACCCACTTGGTTTTATTTTATTTGGCCGCAACATTGACACCCCTGACCAAGTCAAAGCGCTAACGACATCCTTAAAAGATTTATTAGGCCGCGATTGCCCGATCCTCATCGACCAAGAAGGCGGCCGCGTTCAGCGTATGGCTCCGCCGCACTGGCCTAAATGGCCTGCCGCAGGGACATATCAGCAAGATTATAAAAAGCTTTATGATGACATGTATGACATGGCGCAAATGCTGATCGACCACGGCATTAACGTCAACTGCGCGCCCGTGCTTGATATACGCTGCAATGTCCCCACCGATATCATTGGTGACCGCGCTTATAGTGACAAGGCTGATGAGGTCATTAAAGCGGGACAAGTCGTCTGTGACGCGTTTAACAAAGCAGGGCTGATTGCCGTCAGTAAACATTTACCCGGCCATGGCCGCGCGCGCGCCGACACACATTTCAAAGAAGCCGTGATTGATACGCCGCTTGCAACGTTGCAGCAAACCGACTTTCTGCCGTTTCAAAAAGTAGCCGCGCCGTGGGGGATGATTGCCCATGTGATTTTATCAGATGTTGACCCCCTCCCTGCAACGCTCTCGCCAAAAGTCATTCATGACATTATCCGTCAAGACATTGGCTTTGATGGCATATTAATTAGCGATGACTTGAGCATGAAGGCATTATCTGCACACGGAAATATCGACCAAATTGCATTGAAATGCTTGCAAGCAGGCTGTGATATCGCGTTATATTGTGACGGTAAGCTAAAAGATATGGAAGACATCGCAAACGCCGTGGCGCCAATGGACAAAAGTCTAAAATTGCGCCTTGGCCGCTTTGCTTAAAAGAGCGCGTATATGGACGGCACAGAAACGCTAATTGACGATACAGACCAAACCACAGATCAACAGCCCTGCCATGACGGTGGCGGCCTGCTTCTAAACCTTGACGGTTATGAAGGGCCGATCGACATGCTGCTGGACCTTGCGCGCAAGCAAAAACTTGACTTGATGCATATATCCATCCTTGACCTTGCACGGCAATATCTGAAATTCATTGAACAGGCGAGCGATTTAAAACTCGATTTAGCGGCAGAATATTTGGTGATGGCAGCATGGCTTGCTTATCTAAAATCTCGCTTACTTCTACCCAAAGATGAGACAGATGAAGACGAGCTAAGCGGCGAAGATATGGCCGCCGCGCTTCAGTTTCAATTACGCCGACTAGAAGCGATGCAAGATAGCGCTGATCAACTTTTCGCGCGTCCGCAATTAGGCCAAGATATTTACGCACGCGGCATGGGGTTTGAACTCAGCACTGAAACAGATGCACATTATGATGCCAGCCTTTATGACTTGCTCAACTGCTATGGCGCGATTAGCCGCCGCCGTAATGAATCGCATTATAAGCCCGTTGAGTTTAATTTGCTGTCAATGGATGAAGCGATGGACCGCTTAAAAGCCGCGTTTAAAAAACTACCGCGCAAAGGCAATCACAGCACATGGCTGACGTTAGAAAGCCTTGTCGACAAAGAAGAAAAAGACAAATTACTGACGCGCTCCTCCATTGCCTCTATATTTACCGCAGGGCTAGAAATGGCGAAGTATGGCGGCTGCGAAATCCGCCAAGATGCCCCGCTTCGCCCCGTCTATATGCGTGCCAACATTAAGGAAGAAGCATCATGACCGCCGAGGTTGACATTACACATCAAGACACACATAAACGGATTGTCGAGGCGCTGCTTTTTGCGACGTCAGAACCGCTGAGCATTGATCAGATTTATGAGTACTTGCCTGAAAATGCCGATGCGGGCGCAGCTATCTCCGCCCTGAAAGATGATTACGCAGGTCGCGGCGTTGAGCTTGTCACCGTTGGAGGGCGCTGGTCATTTAAAACAGCGGCTGATTTATCAGAGCATTTAACATTGCAGCGCCAAGAGCAGCGCAAATTATCACGCGCAGCTATGGAAACATTGTCCATTATCGCATACCATCAACCCGTCACCCGCGCCGAAATTGAAACTATTCGCGGGGTCAGCACTGGGCGGGGCACGTTGGATATATTAATCGAAGCGGCATGGGTCAAACCAGGGCGGCGCAGAGATTCACCTGGCCGCCCCCTAACATGGGTGACCACACAAGGATTTTTAGATCACTTTAACCTCGAATCTATCCGAGACTTACCTGGTCTGGACGAATTAAAAGTATCAGGCCTACTTGATAAGAGCGTAGCGCTTGACAGCGCGCTCACAATGGGCGATCTTTTCGAAGCAAATATCAATGAAAATGAGGATGAGTAAATGGCCCCAAGTTTTTGGCAAATCGGCATTGTCGTATTAATAATTTTTGTGCTTTTCGGCGCAGGCAAACTCCCGCGCATTATGGGCGATTTGGCTGAGGGTATAAAAAGCTTTAAAAAAGGCATGAAGGACGAGAAAGACGGCGAAGACACGGCTTCAAAATCCATAGAAAAAAAAGACGAATAAGTACTGATGCTTGATTTCGGATTCACCGAATTATTATTAATTGGCGCTGTCCTCATATTAATCGTGGGGCCAAAGCAGATACCTGAAATAATGTATAATTTTGGCCGTATCATGCGCCGATTAACCTATATGCGTTTCGCGCTATCGCGCCAATTTGAAGACTTTATGCATGATATGGATGTGTCAAAAACAGGCGATGAAGCCACAGATAGCCTGAACATGCTACCGCGCGAGAAAAACGGTGCAGTGCTTGCAAATCAAAAAAATAAAACTGAAGACGGCGCCGGTGACGAAGAGGAAGATGAAGACTTCCTAGAACCTATCGAAGACGCAGCATACCCTGCAGCAAAAACGGCAAAGCAGGAGCCTGAAACATGAGCGAGCAGCCGCAAGATAACGTTATGACACATTTATTGGAACTGCGTCGACGCCTGATGATTGTGGTTATTGGCTTTGTCCTCGCCAGCGCCGTTAGCTATTTTTATGTCGAGAATATATATAGCTTTCTGACCATCCCGTTAAAAGAAGCCATGGATAATAACGGCAGCGGCCGCCTTATTTATACAGGATTAAGTGAAGCCTTTTTCACTTATTTAAAAGTCGCCTTATTTGCAGGCGCCGCGCTGACCTTTCCACTTTTTGCTTACCACATATGGGCATTTTTAGCGCCAGGTCTATACCCCAAAGAAAAGCGTGCTTTTCTGCCTTATTTATTTGCCGCACCGCTGCTTTTTATTGCTGGCGGCGCGATGGTTTATTACGTGATTATGCCCCTTGCATGGCCGTTCTTTTTAAGCTTTCAGTCCTTTGATAATCCTGCGGGGCTATCTATAGAATTGGAAGCAAGAATTAGCGAGTATCTGGGGCTTGTTATGGTGTTAATTTTTGCTTTTGGTCTAGCTTTTCAAATCCCTGTTATCTTAACCATGCTAGGGCAAATGGGCGTGGTGACGGCAGAAACATTAGCACGCAAACGCCGCTACATCATCGTGTTCTCATTCATTATCGGCGCATTCCTTACCCCGCCTGACATTATTTCACAAATTGGTTTAGCGCTTCCCGTTTGGGTGCTCTATGAATGCTCGATCATTATTATTCGTTTTTTGCAAAAAAAGGACAAGTAACATGGTGATTTGGGGGCTGTATCTATCTGTCTTTTGGGCGATATCAATATATTCAGTTTTTCAAGATTTAAGCCGCCCTGAACGCCGGATGTCATCCGTTGAAAACGTGATCACGAGCGTCACTATCACCAGCTGTATTCTGGGGCTATTTTACCCCTTTATCGGGCAGGCTCTTGCGCCATTTCTTATCATATTACTGCCGCTTAGTGCGTATTTTGAAATCAGTAATGCGCTCGGTGATTTAAAAAGCAGCCGGATCAAAGACCAAATCGGTGATGAAATCCCCGAGGACATGCTCCATAAAATCGTCTTCTATACGCTTAGCGCGATTTTACTTCCGGGCTATATTGCAGGGCTGATGGTGTTGATAAAATATGGTAACATATAAAAATGAGCAGCGATTCCCCTTTACAGCGCTATAGACACGCCCTTGCCTCTGGTGAGATTAATGACGATGGCGCACAGGAAGATGTGATGACAGCGCTTGATGGGCTGTATCATGAACTTACCGCGCCTAAAAAATCATTCTTACAGCGCTTTACCCGCAGAGAGCTCATAAAAGGTCTATATATTCATGGTGGCGTTGGGCGCGGCAAGACATTTCTAATGGATATGTTTTTTGATGCCCTGCCCGCGAACTTTCAAAAAAAACGTCGCCACTTTCATGAATTTATGCGTGATGCACATGATTTCCTCCATCGTAAGCGCAAAGACAGCTCCACCAAAAACGCCGATGCGCTTATCCCGGCTTTGGCTGAATGGATAAGCGCAGATTGCCGTATCTTATGTTTTGATGAATTTCACGTTGTCGATATTGCCGATGCCATGATATTAGGCCGTTTATTAGAGGCGTTATTTGCGCGTGGGGTCGTGATTATCTGTACTTCAAACTGGCCGCCACAGGATTTATATAAAGACGGCCTACAGCGCGTACGGTTCTTACCCGCTATTGCGCTGATACAGGCTCATATGGACGACATTCACCTTGATAGCGATAATGATTACCGTTTAGGCCGCCTAAGTGACAGTGACCTTTACCACACGCCGAATAACCGCGATAGTGAGAATGCTATTGATGCCCTTTTCGCCGCCCTAACGAATTGCAGCGCTGCCAAGCCGGAAACGCTGCGCCATAAAAACCGAGAGATCCATGTGCCTGCAAGTGCGAAGGGCGTTGCGCGCTTCCCCTTTCAGGACTTGTGTGAGAAGCCACTTGGCGCGGGTGATTACCTGATGCTCGCCGAAACATACCATACTATTATTCTAGAAAACATTCCGCGCCTTGGTTATGACCGCCGCAATGAAACCAAGCGGCTTATCACGCTGATTGATGTTTTATACGAACAAAACACCATGCTGATTATCTCCGCAGCTTCTAACGTCGATAAATTATATACAGGCCACGACCATAAATTCGAATTCGAACGCACCGTCAGCCGCCTGCTGGAAATGCAAAGCACTGATTACCGCGAAGCGCACCAAGCAAAGAGCGGCCTGTAACTAAGGCATACCTTTAATGGTTTTAACCTTTTTTTGGCTTGAGGGTGTTACACTTATATTATACGAATCAATTTATATTTCTTTATTAGGGTATTGTAACATTGGGCCTTTTATCCATTTTCATGCGTAAAAATAAGAAAGCCTTGCTGCTCCCTGCGACGCAGCAAAGCAAAGACCCTGTACGCTATGATGATGAACGTAGCCGCGCAGTCTCTGGCCGCAAAAGTGAGCGCCTATCACTCGCAAAAAACACAGAAACCCACCGCGAGATTCTTTATTATTTAGCAGAAAATGATCCTGACCCTAAGGTGCGCCGTGCCTTAGCGCAAAACGCCGCATTGCCAGTGCAGGCCAGTGGCGCATTAGCAGCAGATGAAAATGTCGACGTCCGACTTGCATTAGCTGAGCGCCTCATTAGATTGCTGCCTGAGCTATCCAAAGATAAACACAGCGAGCTTTATGCTTATGCGGTGCAAGCTTTGGGCACCCTCGCCCTTGATGAAGTTTTGAAAATACGCCTTGCCCTGACAAGCGCGCTAAAAGACCACGCCTTTACCCCGCCCAAAATTGCAGGCCAGCTCGCCCGAGATGTTGAACGCAAAGTATCTGAGCCTATTTTAAAATTCTGTACGGCCGTCGCAGATGAAGACTTATTGGATATAATTAGTAAGCATCCGGCAAGCTGGGCCGTACAAGCCATTGCTGGGCGTAGTGAAGTGAGTACCGATGTATCGCACGCCATTATTAAAACGGATGATGTCCCTGCAGGACAGATGCTAATTGAAAATGACGGCGCAGCGCTGTCAAAAGACTTATTAGTTGAAATTGTTGATAAGGCGCGCTCAAAACCAGAATGGCACAAGCCAACAGCTTTACGAAAAAATTTACCGCGTGAAGTCGCACTTTCTATGCTGTCTTTCGTGGATGACCATATCAAGGCGCTGCTTGCGGGGCGTGAAGATTTTGATGATGAAACCCGCGCCGAAATTGCCCGCATTGCTAAAAGGCGTGCTTCGTTCACGAACGAGCACCCACGCAAAGACGGGGAAAGCGTTTTACAGCACGTTAAGCGTCTAGCAAAAGCAAAGAAGCTTGATGAAGATCTCATTACGGATGCGATGGCGATGCGTGAGCGTACATTTGTTATTGCGGCGCTTGCGCATTTAAGCAAATCCAAAGAAGGCGATATAGAAAAGATTATGGCGATGCGTAGCGCCAAGTCTATCCTCTCCCTTTGCTGGCATTGTAAATTATCTATGCGCTTTGCCCTGCGCGTCCAGCAGGACATTGCCCATTTACAAAAAGATGAACTAATTTACCCCAAAGACGGTACAGATTACCCTCTGCCCGAAGCTGATATGAAATGGCAGTTAGAGTTCCTTAGTATTGCGTAGCTGATTATCTCAGCGGAGAGACGCCCGCATAAAAAAACCGATCGCAAGGCGTCCTGCGATCGGCATAATTTTTAAAATTGACCGATATTAAGCGGTTGCGGCGTCAGATGCGAAAGGAAGCTGTGTATCAGATTCACTTGCAGCATTATTCGCCGCTTTAAGCTTTTTTACAGTTTTCTTTTTCGCTGGGCTTGATACCTCATCAGCTATCGCTGCTGTCGGACGGATCATACCTTGCATTTGTGCACCAGCTTCTACTGAAAGCTCACCATATGCAATTGTTCCACTCACTTCAGCTGAGCTACGTAATGTAAGGCGGCCATGAACAATCAAGTCACCTTCAAATTTACCAGCAATTGTTGCTTCCTGAATTTCAACAGTACCAAAGAATGTACCATTATCGTAAATATCAAGGATTTGTGCACCTTTAAGGGCTGCTTCGACCGTACCTTCAACGATTAAATGGTCACATGAATCAATTTCACCTGACATGTTAATGCCTTGGCCAACGACAAGCTTGCGGCCTGTGTCACGGTCATAATTCGCAGATGGCGTAGACGCCGTAGAACCAAAAGTTGATCCTGCGTTATATGATGTGTTACCTGCATTGTAAGCAGTGTTCATTGTGCGGGCCGCCGCTGGTACAGACACGTCTTTTGTGCTGTCGACTGATTCTTCTTTAACATCCATTGCTTTAATCTCTTTTTGTTGTGTTGTGTTGTCTTTGCTATCTTTTTCAGCATCTTTTGTGTTCAAAGCTTGCTGTGTTTGTAAAAAGCTCGCAGGGCTTTTCATTACAGATTTTACATTCGTTTCTGTTTCCGCCGCGCTGTTATTTGACGCCACGTCTACAGAATTATTGCTAGGCTCTGTACCTGTTGTATTCGTTGTTTTTGGTCTGTGAAACATTATATCTTCCCTTTTGGCTTACCTTAAAAATCTGAGTACCAAAGTCACCTGCGCAGAACCTTAATAGTCGTGCATAATTAAACACAGCCCTTATTAAGCATATTGTTCGCAAAAAACGAACCTATCCGTTTCGATGATCAGTGGACTTTAGCAATCTGCATCTTACCTTGCAAGAAATAAAAACAAAAATTTAATGTTTTCCATAGATATGTTTACAACCCTTGCGCTTCGGCAATATTTTCTATATATAATAATGACTTAGTGGTTTTTATAACAATACGCACAGGATCGTTTCTTATGAATAAGCAAGATGTCATCGGTTTCTTCTCGACACTACAACGATTAAACCCTGAGCCAGAAGGCGAACTCAATTGGTCGTCGCCCTTCACGCTTTTGGTTGCTGTCGTGCTATCGGCGCAAGCAACAGATATTGGGGTCAACAAAGCCACCGGCCCATTATTTGCCGTAGCAGATACACCAGAAGCTATATACGCTTTAGGCGAAGACAAAATACGCGATTACATTAAAACAATTGGCCTGTTTAACACCAAGGCTAAGAATGTCTACGCCCTGTGCAAAATGCTTATTGGTGAGTTTGATAGCACTGTTCCCGAGAACAGAGAAGACCTTATCAAGCTGCCCGGAGTCGGGCGCAAAACAGCCAATGTTGTTTTAAACCTCGCTTTTGGGCAGCCGACAATTGCCGTCGATACGCATTTGTTCCGAGTCTCGAACCGCACAACAATGGCACGCGGCAAAACGCCAGATGAAATTGAACGAAAATTAGTGAAAGTCATTCCGAAAGAATTTATGCTCCACGCGCATCACTGGCTGATTTTGCATGGGCGGTATATCTGCAAAGCCCGCAAACCAGACTGCGCCGCCTGTCCTGTTTATGCGTATTGTGGTTTTAAAGATAAAACGGTTTAAAAATCGCAAATACTAAAAATTACGGGTGCCGTAAACAGCTTGATAGCCCTGCTCTAAGAACACCTCAGTGTTCCGTGCCATACAAGACACCAAACCAATAGCGCGCGTGTCATAATAGGCAGCATACACATCATCACTATGCGTTTCATAAAAACGATTAAGCGCATGCAGCATAGCGCGCTGCTGTTGCTCATCACCACGCTTGAGTAGGAAATCCATATCCACCTGCGCCTGTTTGACAAAAAGCTGCCTAAACGCTAACGCGGCGTCAGCATAAATTTGAGCTTCTGCAGGGTCATAAGTGGCCGTGACGCGGGCAAACTCTTCGCGTATATCGCTTTGCACGTTAAACACCGCATTATCCAAATCTGTTGGGATGCCGTTATCGGCCCAAGGATGAGAATCTATCCATGGGTGCGTTTCAGCCTGCACCCAAATAGAAGGCGCATCCAAAGAACGGTCCTGCGCTTGCTCCTTAAAGTTCAAACACAGACGTGATAGCTTTTTATTTCTAATTCTTTCGTAATCCATTGCTTAGCGCTCATCATTATTAAGGCGTGTTATTAAAACCGTTTTTATCGCGACCTTTGTTTTCTTGCTCTTTTAAATGCCTGCCTAAAATAAGGTTAAGCCCAAAACCTTGTACCGGTGCGTATGTACCATAATAAGGAGAATCTTCATTATTAAAATGCCCTTGCATTAGGCGCTCACCAGCCTGCATGACCTTCTCAATTTCCTCAGGCGTGCCGTGATCAACAACATAGCCAAAGTCTATATCGCGCTGCGCCTGTAGCAACCGTTGCATATCCACAGCCGCATCCTCATACAAACGCGCCTCTTCTGGGTCATAGGTTTTTGCGATTATTGCAAACTCTTCGCGCAATTCTCTCAGCACCGAAAACTCCAAACCTTCAAAGTCATCAGGGATACCATTTTCGGACCAAGGGTGATTAGAGACCCATGGGAATTTTTTTGCTAATAATTTCGTGGTGTCAAAATCTGGTGACCTTAGCTCTGCTTGCGCTTTAAAATTGCGACATAAACTCACATAGATACCTGTTTGCCTTAGCCTGAGATCATCTTTAGACATCGTCCCTGTTCCATTTTTTATTTTTTTTCTGGTTGATTATGTAATTTATGCCATGCGCCCACAAAAAAAGCAAGGCCAAATAGCCCTGCTTTCTAAGAATTAAATGCCACTAAATATTAGATATCAAGCATAAGGCGCTGTGGATCTTCTAATGATTCCTTAATACGAACAAGGAATGAGACGGCTTCGCGGCCATCAATAACACGGTGGTCATATGACAGCGCCGTATACATCATTGGACGCGCCTCGATTGAGCCATCAGCCATAACCATTGGTCGCTGCTGAATTTTATGCATACCCAAAATAGCAGATTGAGGCGCATTCAAAATCGGTGTCGACATTAATGAACCGAACACACCACCATTAGTAATTGTGAAACTACCGCCGACCATATCATCCATAGAGATTTTACCGTCACGCGCCTTTGTACCCAGCTCAACAATGCCGCTTTCAACGGCGGCCATTGAACGATCTTCACAGCCACGTAATACGGGAACAACAAGGCCTTGCGGCGTTGATACCGCGACGCCAATATCACAGTAGTTTTTGTAAACAATTTCATCACCCTGAATTTCCGCATTTACAGCAGGATATTCATTCAGCGCGCTAACGCAGGCCTTAACGAAGAACGACATAAAACCAAGCTTTGCGCCATGCTTCTTTTCAAACACATCTTTATATTGTTTACGCAGATCCATGACCGCGCCCATATCAACTTCGTTAAACGTCGTTAACATCGCCGCTGTGTTTTGCGCTTCTTTCAGACGCTTTGCAATCGATTGACGCAGACGCGTCATACGCACGCGCTCTTCACGCTCACCTGACGCACGCACAGGCGCAGCCGGCGTAGGTACTTTATGTACTTTGACTGCTTCTGGCGCTGGCGTTTCTGCCGCTTTACCATGTGTATCGAGGAACTTTTGAACATCTTCTTTAATCAAACGACCATCTTTGCCTGTACCTGCAATTTTGCTTGCGTCGAGGCTATGCTCATCAACCATTTTCTGTACAGCAGGAGAAAGCTTTTCATCATCATCTGAAACCGCTGCCGCTTTTGGCGCTTCGGCCGCTTTACTCTCTTTTGGCGCTGCGTCACTTGCAGACGCACCGACTTCGATTTCACCGAGCAATGCGCCAACTTCGACGTTATCGCCTTCTGCAGCACTAATTTTTGTAAGGACGCCGTCGCTTGGTGCATTTACTTCCAAGGTGACCTTGTCTGTTTCAAGCTCTACGATGGGCTCATCAGCCTTAACCGCTTCGCCTTCTTTTTTCAGCCATGTTGCTACTGTCGCTTCTGATACAGATTCACCAAGTGTTGGCACAAGAATTTCAGTCATTTATCTATCCTGATCTAGTTTTTTAATTATGGTTTAGGGCTTCTCATTTTATTGCCGTTTATTATAGCCTTATAACTATAAAGCGATCACAAAAAAAAGAAACCCCGCTAAATTATTTATAACGGCGTCGACTGTGGGGTTTTATTTCACAGTTAATGCCGCATCAACAAGCGCCGCCTGTTCGGCGAGGTGGCGTTTATTAGAACCTGTTGCAGGTGCAGCTGCTGCGGGGCGACCTACATATTTCGCGCGGCCAGCCTGATGCTTCATTTCCTTCAAAGTATCTTCGATGTTTTCATCAACAAAGTGCCACGAGCCCTGATTTTTAGGTTCTTCTTGGCACCAAACGACATCTGCGTTCTTAAACGCTGACATTTCCTCAACCAATGATTTTACCGGCCATGGGAAAAGCTGTTCGACACGCAAGATCACAACGTCATCTTGCTTGCGTTCACGGCGTTCCTGTAACAGGTCATAGTAAATCTTGCCCGAACAAAGGATGATACGCTTAATTTTTTCCGGCTTCGCGAGTTCAGCCATATCATCATCCCACAAGACACGGTGGAATGTGCTGTCGCCTGTGAATTCATGAAGTTTAGAAACCGCGAGCTTATGGCGCAATAGCGATTTTGGTGCCATATTAATCATCGGCTTACGGAATTCACGGCACATCTGCCTACGCATAGCGTGGAAGAAGTTTGCCGGCGTTGTAATATTACAAATCTGCCAATTGTCTTCGGCTGACATCTGCAAGAAACGCTCAAGCCTTGCTGATGAATGCTCAGGCCCCTGCCCCTCAAAACCATGCGGCAGAAGCATCACGAGACCAGACATACGTAGCCATTTTGCTTCGCCTGATGAAATGAACTGGTCAAGGATAACCTGCGCCATATTGACGAAGTCACCAAATTGCGCTTCCCAGATTGTCAGTGTTTTGGGGTCAGCAAGCGAATAGCCATACTCAAACCCAAGTACAGCGACCTCGGACAGTGGGCTGTCATGCACTTCGCATAGCGGCTGATCTTTTTTAATATGCTGCAATGGGATAAATTTATCGTTTGTTTCTTGATCATATAAAATCGCATGGCGGTGAGAGAACGTGCCACGGCCGACATCCTGACCAGAAAGCCGCACGGCAAAATCATCATGTAACAAGGTACCATAGGCCATGTTTTCAGCCATTGCCCAATCAAACCCCTCGCCCGTTTCGAACATTTTATCTTTCGCTTTAAACTGACGTGCGATTTTTGAGTTTAAGTTAAAGTCACTTGGCGTTTCAGTCAGTTTTTTACCGACTGCACGCAAGACATCTTCTGGTACGCCAGTACTGCCACGGCGATCATCACCGGTCGCAATTTTCATACCCGTCCACGCGCCTTCTAAGAAGTCTGCTTTATTCGGCTTGTATGACTTTGTCGCCTCAAACGCCTCTTCAAGATACGCTGTGAACTCTTCAACGATTTTATCGCCTTCTCCTTCAGTGAGAACGCTTTCACCTTCCAATTGGTCCGCATAGATTTTACGCGTTGTTTCATGCGTTTTAATCTTTTTATACATTAAAGGCTGCGTAAAGCTTGGTTCGTCACCTTCGTTGTGACCATGGCGGCGGTAACAGAAAATATCAATTACCACATCCTTGTTAAATTCTTGGCGGTATTCCGCCGCAATACGCGAAACATGAACCACGGCTTCTGGGTCATCACCATTCACGTGCAAGATCGGCGCCGAAAGCATTTTGGCAACGTCTGTACAATACGGGCCAGAGCGACCAAATTTTGGCGTTGTTGTAAAACCGATTTGGTTGTTAATGACGATATGAACCGTACCGCCAACGCGGTAGCCAGGCAGCTCTGAGATCAGCAATGTTTCTGCAACAATACCCTGCCCTGCAAACGCCGCATCGCCGTGGAGCAGCATGGGCATTACTTTTGTACCGTCATGGTCATTACGCTGCATTTGTTTAGCGCGCACCTTACCGATAACAACTGGATTTACGACTTCCAGATGTGACGGGTTGGCGGTCAAAGAAAGATGGATTGTGTTGCCATCAAAATCGCGGTCAGATGATGTACCCAAATGATATTTCACATCACCAGAGCCTTGTACATCTTCGGGGGTAGATGAATTGCCCTGAAACTCTGAGAAGACTGCCGTAAACGGCTTGCCCATAATGTTCGTCAGTACATTCAAGCGGCCACGGTGCGCCATACCAAGGACGATTTCCTCAAGACCAAGCTGCCCGCCGCGTTTCATGATTTGTTCAATCGCTGGAATAACCGATTCGCCGCCATCAAGGCCAAAGCGCTTCGTGCCTGTATATTTTGTATTCAAAAACTTTTCAAAGGTTTCCGCCGCAACAATACGCTGGTAAATCGCGCGTTTGCCATTAACTGTAAAATCTGTTTGGTTACGTGGTGCCTCGATACGTTTTTGTATCCATGATTTTTCTGTTGGGTCCGACAAATGCGAAAACTCTACGCCAATTGTTTGGCAGTAAATTTGCTTCAAGGCGTTCAGCACTTCATCTAACGTCGCGTATTCCATACCAAGAACGCCGTTTAAAAATATAGGGCGACCATAATCACTTGCTTCAAAGCCATAATGTGAAGGGTCTAATTCTGGATGATATTCTTTTTCTTTTAACTGCAAAGGGTCAAGGTCAGCGATCAGGTGACCACGGGCACGATATGCGCGGATCAGCATTAAGGCCCGCACGGAATCGTTAGCGGCTTGGCGGACAGCTTCTGGGTCTGATGTCGTTGTTTGCGGCTGCGCATTTGTTTCGACGATATCTGCGCCTGCCCCTTGATGCACATGCGTGCTTTTTTCAAAAGACGTAAACGCATTGCGTGCGCGCTTATTTTCTTCTGGCGTCCAGCTTGCGCCGTTAAGCTCTTTTAATATTTCAACTTCATTGTCATTTAAGGCAGAGAAAAATGATTTCCAACTACTATCGACCTTATGAGGGTTAATTAAATATTGGCTATAAAGATGCGCAATATATTCTCCGTTCGTGCCAGTAAGGATCGCGTCAAGGTTTTGAGCTGCGGCTGTCATATTGTTTCCTATTTACAGTAGTTACCTTATAAAATTACTTATTACTTATATAAATGCATAAATTGCTTTCGCCAATCGTCGAAAGCCGTTTCATACATTTATGCACTATTTTAGCCCCTTAACACTTCTGTTAAATCTGTCAGTGCGGTGTCTTCATCAGGGGACGTGTTCATATCCGCCTTAAGCGAAGGGTTTGCCGCGCCAACAACTAAGCTGGAAAGCGCTCCCCAAAGGCCCTTTTCTTCATCGTCTTCATTTTCATCAAATGCGCCTGCAATGTAGGTTGCAACGCCCATGACAAGCTCTTTGTAAGCCTTCACTTCATTGTCAACCAAACGTCCATTAAGCATCTTTATAGATTTTGCAACGTCACTCAGCGCGTTTTCTGTGTCCTGCTCCCAAGCAGCCCAATAGTTTTTACGGCGCAGCGCTTCGCTTGCCATCTCAGCGATGATCGGGTGTGATGAGAATTTTCCTGCGGATTTTTTAAGGATTTTTTCTAAGGCTTCACGCTCTTTTTCAATAGCGCTTGTTGCGCCCTCGTCATCAATATGGCTCATCCAAACGCCAACTTTATAAACAGAGCCAGCAAGAAGGTTTTGCTCGTCTGGGTGGAAGATACTAAAATCTGACATGGGGAGGTTCCTTAAATTGAGAGCGTTTTACAAATAGGCATTTTAGAACATTTGTGAAGGGTGGATGGAAAGCACATCAGCCAGCTGCTTTAGTGCCATATATTCTTCGCCAGAAATATTATATAAATACACGCCGTTTCTTGGGTCACGCCCCTCACGCCACGCATAAATGCGTTCACGCAATGCGATCCACAGACGCTGCAAGTCAGTCATTTCGCCATCCATATCCATTTCACGAAACGCTAAAGCAACAGATAGGCCAATTTCATAAAGGTTTTGGCGCATCGCATCCATTTCACGCGGTGGCAACTCATCCCGCAACTTACCAATCAACTGCCGGCATTCATTAGGTACAGCATCTAAATTTTCCTGCCATTCAGGCCATTCATCCTGTTTAGCAACCGTCATTTCCATGATGCGCTGGACAAGCTCTGATTTACAAAAATCTTCCGAATAGCCGCGTACAATTGCGGACAAAGCTTGCAGCTCCCTCTCTTCGGACTCCTCGCCGCCTGTCGTATCAGACTGAGACACCCAGTAGCCAACGCGGTAAGGCATTCTGACCAGTAAATCGACTTCTTCTTTTTCTAGCAGCTCTATAAAATCCATAATCAGACCCATTATTTGACAAATAATTGACGCTCACAATAATACCACTTCGGCAGCATTTTTTAAAGCGCTATAATCTAACCACAAAAGATTAAAGAAAACATAAAAAAACAGGAACTCCGAGGAGCTCCTGTTAGCATTCTATAAGGCTTTAAATATACTTTAAAAATTTTTACATCTCATTCGCACTATATATATAGCAACGATCATGCCATTTCTCACTCTGGTTTTAACCTATACAAATCAATGGCTTGTATTTTTGCGCGCGTGATACAGGTCGCACCAGCCGTCCCAAAAGACTACGCCGCACCCGTCCAGCGTTTCACAATGGCACATCAACATTAAAAGTAGGCCTTAAAAAGGCCGGTCATACCGCACATTTTTGAAATATTTACAATCATCACAGCAAAGCATTATAAGGTAGCCTTGCATTTAAGCTTTGCGCTCAAGCTTTAGAAGGACAATAAGGTATCAATGTAGAAGCCAACGCTCCCTATTAGCATAACGACTGTAACTGTAATTAATGCTGCGTTCATATTCGTTCCCATATTCGCTCCTTATATGTATACATAACCTTGGTGTTTCATTCTTCTTATTTTACATATGCAATACTTGTGCCAAATTATACAACAACACCCATAACAACAAAAAACAAAAGAAAACACCGGCATTGCGCCGGTGTAAATGTGAGTGTGAGCTCGTGTGTGTAGGTGTGTGAGGCTAGTGTGTGAAGTAAGTGGGTAGGTTTAATGTGTGTGTGTGTTGGGTATAAACTCTATTCCATAGCTGTAAACTTGCGCTTTGTTAGAACGGTAACATCATGTCAACATAGTAACCGACGTTGTTTGGTATAATTTGCTCGACATTGCCGATCAACATTGTTCCTAAAAAAATTACTGTCGCTGTATAAAAAATACTCTTTCCCATAGCTTAAATCCTTTTGCTCGTTTACATCTTAAAAACCTATGTTTACATAAGCAAACACCGTGCCAAGACCAGTTTACACAAAAAGAAAGATCGAATACGCGCATCTATCATATTGATATTCATATGATTATTTAGAATCCAAACCAGAAGAAAGAAAAAGCCTACAGGCCAACTTATGGCAAATGTTGCCGAGTAAATACTGCCCAAGCGTACCATTCTTACCCAGTTGGGAAAGCCTCAAGGCCAGAAAGAAGCCCTGAAAGCGCATCTATATGCACATCAGGGCGCGCTGCGGCTAAGCGCTTAGAGGACACGTAGCCCCCATTAATAGCAACGCTCCGCAAGCCTAGCGCGCGCGCGACGTAAGGCTCCTCATGAGAATCGCCTATTATAAAACTACGCGATAGATCAACCTCAAACGTAGACATATGCCGCGCCAAACGCTCCTGCTTAGTTAGCTTATGCGTTATATCATCGCCTGAAAGATTACCGCAGATATGATCAAAATACTCAACAATGCCCGCAGACACTATTTCACACCCCAACAAGTCATGATGGTGGTTACTTAATATCGTTATGTGATACCCAGCCTTCTTTAAGTTATCCAAAAGCGCCTCTGCGCCTTGGCGCAACTTATAGCCAGAACGCATCGCAGCCACGTAAGCGTCATAAAATGCTGTATTCGCCTCATCAGATTTTTCGAGATATTCATCAATGCTTACGCCTGCTTTTTCATAGCTATGAATAATAGGGCAAGTATATAGCTCCCGCCATGCAGCGACATCGCGCGCAGGATGATTAAAAACAGAAAGCGCCGCATTACACCCTTCGACCCATGCATTGACATCATCTAATAATGTCCCATTCCAGTCAAAAACGGCTAAAGGCAGCGCTTTATTCATTTTAAAATCTTTTTACTCTGTCAATTAAGCCGCGATAGCTTTAACAATCGCGTCACCTAGACCTGCAGGGCTTTCTGATACTACGAAACCAGCAGAACGCATTGCATCCATTTTTGCAGGCGCCGTATCATCACAGCCAGAAATAATCGCACCAGCATGCCCCATGCGCTTACCCGGAGGAGCCGTTGCGCCAGCAATAAAGCCTGCGATAGGCTTTTTCTTTTTCAAGCTTTTATAGTATTCGGCCGCTTCAATTTCAGCGGTGCCACCGATTTCGCCAATCATCAAGATCGCTTCGGTTTCATCATCATCCATAAACATCTCGATACAATCAATAAAGTTTGTGCCATTTACAGGGTCGCCGCCGATGCCAATACATGTCGACTGACCAAGGCCAACCGCACCAGTTTGTGCCACGGCTTCGTAAGTCAATGTACCAGAACGTGAAACGATGCCAACTTTGCCGCGCGTATGAATGTGACCTGGCATAATACCAATTTTACATTCACCTGGCGTAATAACGCCTGGGCAGTTAGGGCCGATTAAACGTGAAGAGCTGCCATCAAGAGCGCGGTTCACTTTAACCATATCTAAAACAGGGATACCTTCGGTGATACAAACAATCAATTCCAACTCAGCGTCAATCGCCTCTAAAATTGCGTCCGCTGCGAATGGCGGCGGCACATAAATTACAGATGCATTTGCACCAGTTTGTTCACGGGCATTAATAACTGTATCAAAAACAGGAAGGTTGAGATGCTTCGTACCGCCCTTACCCGGCGTAACGCCGCCAACCATTTTTGTGCCATATGCAATGGCTTGTTCTGAGTGGAACGTACCTTGAGAGCCAGTGAAGCCCTGACATATAACTTTTGTATCTTTATTAACCAGTACTGACATTATTCACAGACTCCATCTTTACGTTTGAGAATCATTATTAAAACGGCCTTTAGTATAACAGCGCCGCACATAAACACAATAACCGTGCAGCCAACTTCACAACTATTTAAATAATAATATAAAAAAAATGCTCCACACAGGTTTTCACTACGCGGAGCATCATTTAAATATGGCGTTCAACGCCGCGCCAAAGCGCTTATTTCAATTTCATTTCAATCATTTTTTCTGCAATTTGGATGGCGTTAAGCGCCGCGCCTTTACGCAAATTATCAGCGACGCACCAGAAATTCAGGCCGTTTTCAACCGTAATGTCTTCACGCAGACGCGAAACGTACACATTATCTTCACCTGCAATTTCAACTGGCGTAACGTATTCAATTTCAGTTTCCAAATCAATCAACTGAATACCTTCAGCTTTGTGCCACGCCTGCTTGGCCTGCACAGCCGTGATCTCATTTTCAAATTCAACATTAATCATTTCAGCATGACCGACAAAAACAGGAACACGCACACAGCTCGCGCAGACTTTAATTTTGGGGTCAAGGATCTTCTTGGTCTCAACAACCATTTTCCACTCTTCACGCGTCATATGATCATCCATAAAAACATCAATTTGCGGAATACAGTTAAAGGCAATTTGCTTTGGGTGCACTTCAGGCGTTGGGTAGTCATTCGCGTATATACCGCGAGTTTGATTGAACAACTCATCCATGCCAGATTTACCTCCACCAGAAACGGACTGATATGTTGAGACAACAACGCGCTTAATTATCGCAAGGTCATGAAGCGGTTTCAACGCAACCATCATTTGAATTGTTGAACAATTTGGGTTTGCTACAATGTTTTTCTTTTTAAAATCCTTTAAAGCATATGGGTTCACTTCAGGCACCACAAGGGGCACGTCTGGGTCCATACGGAAATGTGAAGTATTATCGATAACAACAGCGCCAGCTTCTGCTGCGCGGAGTGCGAATTTGGCCGACACTTTAGAACCCGCTGCAAAAAAGGCAAAATCTATGCCTTTAAAATCAAAATCATCAACGCCCTTAACTTTAAGGTCTTTCTTGCCAAACGACAATTCCCGGCCTGCTGAACGCGGCGAAGCCAATGCATGAATTTCATCGACGGCAAAGCCACGCTCGTCTAATGTTTTTAGTATTTCACGGCCGACATTACCTGTCGCGCCAACAACAGCCACTTTATAACCCATTGGTTACCACCTTTTTATAGTTAATTTATATTATGAGATTTATTTGGTTTCTAGCACTACTGGCGCGCCGATTGCAATCTTAAACATGCTTAGGCTTACCGATAGTGGTGCACCGCCGCCACACTCACGCCCCGCACAGAACGCAACGACCTTCGTACGCCAATCAGGATGATACATATCCGCATGAGCGAGGAAGCGTTCAAAAGTCGGATAAAAATCCGTGCTCCGCGCCTCTGCCTTTAAAATGCCTTCATCATAGCTGTAATTCAGCACAGGGTATTTTGACGTTACGTCATCCATAAAACCTGACATTTCAGAATCCGCTATCGCCATGCGCGTTAAGACAGGTACAATCGGGGTCAGGGCTTCTGCGGCTTGTAATTTCACACGGGCACGCTCAACCGTACCTGACTGCACGACAATTACAATGGAAAGAATAAGCGCTACGCCCAATGGCACAACAGCAATCGTCAACATACTGCCCTGTGCAACAAGCGTTAAGAATTCAGACGTGTGGCGCTTAAAGCGGTTCCAAAAACGCATACGCTCAAGGCGTGCGCTGCTACCTGAACCGAAAATAACATCATTTATATCTGTAAAAATACCCATTTTATTCTCCCCATGATAAATAGCCGCGGATACGCACGCGACCATATTTATCTACTGTTGAAAGTTTTTGCGCTTTACGCGCATTTGGGTTTTCCAAATAAGTTGACGGCACCAGAGCGTCCCATTTAATGCGCCCATCCGTTTGCAGCTCATATAAAACTAGTGTGCCCTCGGCGGTTTCCATCTCGTCAAGCAACATACCCAGATCTGATAACATCGGGTGAATTTTTGACGAGCGCACATCACGGGAAAGTGTTTCAAGCTGCGTAATCGCATCTTTAGTGTTGAGCTTAGCTTGTTTAATTTCGCTGCTGATCGAGCCTGTGACAAAAGCGCCCGTACCAATATAAATAACCAAGAGCAAGTTAAGCAGTACACCAAAGCCAAATAAAATACGCAGCGTGCCACGGCGCAATGTTTCTTCGCGTAAATTCGCATGATACCAACGCGGGGTTTCACCAGAATATGTATGCAGCGTTCTATAGTTCGGGTCAATCACTTGCGCACGTGAATTAATAAAGCGCGGCTCACCATGCTGAATGATAATATCTGTGCCACCTTCTTCAAAATAAAGCAGGGTCGACTTGTTTTCTTTTTCAAACACATAGGCATGATAAATATCCCAGTGCGCAGCCTGACCGGGCAAAGCCAATACCATCGGACACCATGTATCAGGGAAAGATGCCAAATCAGAGGCTGGGGCCGCTATGTACCACAGGCGCCCTTCATGGACGCTATACTTGTAAAAGACATTACTCGTGCCGCAACCTTGTGTGGCAGCCTTAATCACGACATCGTCTTCCATCCCCCCGATATGAGGAATCACGCCACCAACAAGATTTGGCGGGACATACGATGTAAGCGCCGAGATGACAGGCTCTTCACCGGCAATCTTTTCCGCGAAAAATCTTTCTTGTTTCCGCTCTGGTGCGAGGCCATCGCTGACCTCTTCCATTGCATCCTGCGCTGCACGCGCCAATACAGCATCATCAAACGCTGAGAAAGAACCCGCCGCTGGCGCGCTTTCGCCATGCTGCTCTTCCACGCTCAAGCTCGGCTCAATGCGTTTCTTTTTCTTTGCGCTAGAGCGCGCTTTACCTTTAAAGAACCAAACCATATTTTATTCTTCGTTATAATCCAAAGCCTTCGTACGTCCTTTAGTTTTTAAAGAACGTTCAAATGGCAAACTAATTTCAATATCATCGTAAATCATACGCACAGCATCGCTGCGAATTTTCACGTCCCAGCGGAACCCCGCTAAACGTGCACCCTGTCCATTATGCACAAGCGTGTAACCGTCAGGTGATGACAACATGGCGCGGTCACGTGAAAAAGACGAAATAAAGTAATCTTTTAATGTGTCGCGAGTCGGACGTACTTGCAAAGTTTGTAACGTCGAATCATGCCCATCAGTATCAACGACCGACACGAGCGCGTTACCCATTACAGGAATATAGCGTATGTTATCAAGCGACGTTACCACAACACGGTTATCAATTTGCCCCAATGCAGATGGCACCCATTCTACTTCAATCATGCATGATTCACCCGGCGGCAAAACAACGCCCGCCTTACAAATGCTATTAAGCATAGACAGGCCCGTTGTACGTTTTTCAAAATGCACAGCATCTAGCCTGACATCTTCATCACCCGTATTCAGCAAATAAGTAACAAAGCGCGTAATGCCATCAACCCGCCCACCAAAATCAATGCTATCAACCAAGAACAGCAAGTCATCCTTCGCATATTCGGGGTTCACCATTAACGGCGTTGTTTTCGTACGCACGCGCAAAGGCAGGATACCAACTTGCCCTGTATGTGAGACATTCAGGAATGTCTCAAGGTCGCCCGGCTCTTGTGGGCGCCACATGATTGTGAGGCGGCAAGATTCGCTGGGCTCAACGCGCGAACAATCATGACGATATGAGATGCCCGTCTTCGCTTCGTTTTCCAAGTGAAAATTACGTACCATTAAAGGCAGTAAAGACGCGTTGCGTAAAAGCAGCTGTTCTTCATACAAATCCGGCTGAATCTGGTCTTCATCACCAATAAATTCGACTTCTCTATCTTCGGTACGCAGAGCGCCGTCTTTATAGTCAGCGCGGCGTGGCACAAATTTGGCAGAAAGCGGTATACTTGCCTTGATTGAGCTTGCGGTACCATCACGCGAAATCAACATTTCAGCCTTCCATGGACCAATCATTGATGGCGCAATCTCAATCGGCATCACAAACTGCCCGGGTGAGTTGAGGGCTTCCCTTAAAATATCTTGGTTTGCGCCCTCAATGACAACGCCCGAGCGGTCTTCACCGCTTGTCGCGGCCCAAGGGTCATTAAACCCACTGGCAAGAACATGCGGTGCCGACAGCGCAAAAACAGACAAAGCGGAAAACGCAACAGCCGTAGCTATAATGTTTTTCTTCTTTGCTCTCATTTTTTTCACGTCATGCATTATGCTCAAATCCTAATATTTCACTTATTTCGCAGGTAACGGCGGCCAAGGGGCTGCTTCAGGCACTAAAATCATCGGCTCATCACCAATAGAATGCCATATATCAGTTTCCTCCACGTTCGCATCATCTGCGCGTGGAATACCATTTACGCCGTAATAATCTTTGCGCGCTCTATAGACGACGACGCGGGGCCGCAACATGACGACCAATTCATCTGTAAGCGCCTTACCGTCGCGCGCATCGCCATCCGCACGTTGACGCATCATGCCTGCCAAAATCAAAGAATCACCCGGACGGATACGTATTTGTGTTTTGATTTGTCGCTCAACATCACCATCAAGCTCTAAATTCAAATCAGAAAAAACCGACGCGCCATCCCAAAGAGACGATAAGCCAATTGTCACTTGGTCAAGCTTCTCACCGTCCTCAGCCTCGTTTTGCTTCACATGCCAAAGGCCATTTGCACCAGACATCACCGAGATAGACGGCTTGGACAGCGCCTTAACGTAACCAAACTGTGATAAGAATTTTGAAATATCATACATGCCATAAGCATCACCGACATCGCCAGGCAAACCAATTGACACTGGCGCACCATATTCACCTGCATATAGGCCTGCAATCGCACCGGCACGGCCTGCAGAGTCATCTACTAACGCTTCCCAGTACACACCTTGCTGATGCGCAGGGTCAAGCTGCACGCTCCAAATACCAACCTCGTAATTAATCAGCGCCATATTCCCGCGAAGCTTTTCAAAGTAACGTGCCAACGTTGATGCCTGTTTCCGTGACGAGCTATAGACAAGCGTGCGCGTCGCACGATCAACGACCACATCTGCCTTAGTCACGTCCTCAATCGCTTTCGCCACGTCGTCGATAATATCAACCGTCGCGCCCGATGGCGGGATTGTCACAGCATAATCATGGCGCGGCTGAATACTTAAAACGCCATTTTTATAAACGCAGTACAGGTCCGACATTGCACAAAGCTGCTCAACCATCAAATCAAGACGGCCGTTTAAATTTGCGATGGTCACCTTACGCGCCGTTGCTAAATCAGTCTCAACAGCCAAAGGAATATCAAATTCGGATAATATAAATTGCAGCGCCCCCGCCAAAGATTCGCCGCGCAATTCGTAAGGGCCTATATCTTCACGTGGTAAATTTTGCGTTGTAATGACGTCGGGCATCAACACACCCAGCCCTAATGGCATATACGTCACGGGCAAGATTTTTTGTTTTGCGGAATTTTGCTGATCGGCTTGAACAAGCATGTCTTCGGAGCCGCCATGGCGTTTTTTATCAAGTAAGACGCCCATATCAACTAATGCTGCATCAAAACTCTCACAGGCGCTGACGCTGAGCAAAGCGCTACAGACAAGCCCTAATTGAAAAAATTTTCGAATTGAACAGTGAAACACTATTTAGATCCAGTTTAGTAAAAATCATAACCCAATATACATACAAAGACCTGCACGCAAAAAAGCCTTTGAACAAGGCGCCAGCTTAAATAATAGCGTATACCCTATTCAAAGGCAATTGACCTATTGAATTTATTTGATTCTTTACCCGTCAAACTTTGGCGTGCTGTCAACTTTATGTGACGTAGCTTCAACCTTACGCCCATCAGCAGCCACAATAATGCTATCCGCATCATTTTTAAACAGAAACGATGAAATGCCTAGCGCCTCTGCGTTTGCTGTCCGCCCATCAACACCCAAGGATGTTGATTCGTTTAATTCTGGTATGTTTTGTAAAGCTAGCGCCGCGAGCATACCTTCTGTAAGCTTATCAAGTACAGCCTCATCGGTTGTCGTGGAATATGCTACTAGTTGTTGTTTTGGTTCATTCATAATCGTATCCTTTTATCATTGCCCCCGAAGCCAAATAAACAAAGATAAAATTAACGAACCACAAATTGCAAATGATGCATAACCTGCTGTTCTTGAACCTTTGTTACCAGTAATATACGGCTGTCATCTTTAACCGCAATTTGGTCTTCATCTTGTAAGAATAGTTTCAAGTATGCCACAGAACCACCATTTTGTACAATAGAAAATTGGCCAAGAGCCGTATCATATTCTATCCAAGACGGTACATCTCCTAAATCTTTCATTACAACTAATATGGTGCGGCCGTTATGACGAACAAAGGACGCTCCTGCATTTAGCGGTCCATCCGTACCGTTTAGTTGTAAGTTTGGTGATGCTTTTTTGGCTTGCGCCTTATCGACCTTCTTACGCTTTCCAAAATACAGACAAAAGGTAAAGAATTTCTTTATATATGTAATAAAGTTTTGTGCCATCAACATCAACAAGTTAGGGTTTGCAAGATTATAGACCACATATAGAACGGTAAAAAAGCATATCAAGAGCGATTGCCCGCCATATAGTAATCATCGACATTCAGTATCACATGGAAACGTGATAATGTTAGCTTATTTCACCATAAACATTAAATGGTGCACGATTTTTTCGCCCTCACCGCTTGTAACAAGCAGAATACGGTGCTCTGCTGTTAAGTCCGCGATATAATTAGAATCCACCTTTAAGTCAATATGCGCAATGGCGCCATTCGTCATAACAATCGTGAAGTGGCCAATTTCTTTTTGATATTCAAGCCATGATGGGACATCAGGCAGCACATAATCCACGACAAGGACCTGACGCCCTTCATGGCGTACAAACAAGGCATGGTGGTCTAACAATAGATTGCCCTCACCAACATTGCGCACCTTTTCATCCTCGACCAAGCTCAAGCCCTGTGCGGGGCGCAAACCGCGCTTATTACTGACTTCGTGATCTTCATAGCCTTGCACGTCGTAATCTAAAGCATCTGGGCTTAACGCGAGCTCAGATTGCGCATCATCAAAGTCGTAACTTTCATCTTCCATGTCCTGCGCATATAACGCATCATCGTCACCGCGTAATTTTCGGACAAGCCAAAGCGCGGCCTTAAACGGAAAAAGCAATACGGCCAATATGGTCTGAAATGTAAATATTAGAAAATGCATCTGGATACTTTAATAAGAACTGGTCTGCTCAAGTATTCCATAGAGAGGAACAAAAATCTAGATCTGATATCATTTCTAGACAATAGTTTTTTTATCGGGCATAAATACGGCAAAATATGAAGGGTCAAAACCATGCGTAAAAACATACAGCACCTACGAGATATTAACGACCTCAGCGCCGATAATATTCGCGACATCATCGGACGCGCTGAGAAATTTTGCGTCGACCTTGCGCATAAAAATGATGTCTCTCACCTTCATCGCGGTAAAGTCGGCCTTTCCTTCTTCATTGAAAACTCAACCCGCACCCGCATTTCATTTGAAATGGCCGCATTGCGCCTAGGCATAAACCTTATTCACTGGGACAGCGCGAGCAGCTCACTGAGTAAAGGCGAAAGCTTTGAGGACACAATTGAGACATTAGCCGCGCTTGCACCAGATATTTTGATTATGCGCCACAGTGAATATAATGCGCCGCGCTCCGTTGCGCGCTTCATGGATTGCCCTGTAGTTAATGGCGGCGATAGCTATCGCGCACACCCGACGCAAGCCTTGCTTGATTTGCTGACCATCCAGCAAGCCAAAGGCGATGTTTCTAAATTAAAAATCGCGATTTGCGGCGACATTGCGCATAGCCGTGTCGCGCGTTCTAACGCAACATTGCTTGATAAACTAGGCGCGGAGCTGCACATGGTCGCACCTGAATATCTAATGCCACAGGACGTTGGCTATGAAAACGCCACAGCCTTCACATCATTAGACGAAGGCATAAAGGGCTGTGATGTCGTAATGATGCTGCGCCTACAGAAAGAACGTATGAGCCAAGGGCTTATTACATCTGACCAAGCCTATTTCAAAGAATTTGGCTTGACCCATGAGCGCCTTAAACACGCCAAACCAGATGCCATTATCATGCACCCTGGGCCAATGAACAGAGGCGTTGAAATTGATGACGCCGTTGCGGACGACCCTGTGCGCAGCGTCATTCGCCAACAAGTCGCCAATGGCGTGCCAACGCGTATGGCCGTTCTTGACTGGCTACTTGAACAGAATAAAGGATAGACCATGGATATGCTGATCATTATTATATTAGGCTACTTGCTCGGCGCGATCCCCTTTGGACTTGTGCTTGCTTATTTAGGCGGCTATGGCGATATTCGCAAAATTGGCTCTGGCAATATTGGTGCTACTAATGTCTTGCGGACAGGTAACAAGCCATTGGCGTTAGCGACTTTATTACTAGATAGCGGCAAAGGTGCGATTGCCGTCGGCCTCAGCGCGACACTGCTACAGACAAACATCATTAACGTAAATGGGTTTAGCCCAACCTCTCTTTATATACTCGCCGCCTTTGGCGCAATTATCGGGCATTGTTTCCCTATCTGGCTTAAGTTTAAAGGCGGCAAAGGCGTTGCGACCACACTTGGCGGCCTGCTTGCTGCCATGCCACTTGTCGGGCTTGCCTGCAGTAGTCTCTGGCTGCTCACTGCCGTGCTTAGCCGCATTTCCTCTCTATCTGCACTGGTCGCCCTGCTCGGCGCGCCGCTTTTTGCACAGCTTCTTTATAATGACGTATTGCACGTTACACTGCCAACAGCCTTGATTACGCTGCTCGTTTGGATAAAGCACCACCAAAACATCACACGCATCATTAAAGGCACAGAGCCAAAAATTGGCAAAAAGTCAAAACCGGTGGTTCAAGCCGACTAGAAAACGCAAATCAGGCCTCGCCTTAAAATAGTACTTGCACTTTCGCCATCTTCTTTCATTATGAATGCGCTTTTCAAAATATAAGAAAGGCAAAGAGCAGGATAAAATTTTTGGATTTATTCACACAAAGTGATGAACGCACAGCACGCCCACCAAGCCCGCAAGAGCGCGTGGCATGGCTACGGCTGATCCGCTCCGATAATATTGGCCCTGTCACTTTTTATCAACTGATCAACCGCTATGGCAGCGCTTTAAAAGCGATTGAGGCCTTACCTGAACTTGCCAAACGCGGCGGACGCAAAAAGCCTTTTGTCGCCTATAATGCCGCGCGCGCAGCAGATGAAATCGCACATGTTGAACGCGCCGGCGGCTGCATGTTAACTCCATTTGATACGGCATACCCTTTAGGCCTAGCGCAAATTAGCGATGCGCCACCAATAATTAGCGTACTCGGCCATACAGAATTACTCTCACAGAAAATGCTCGCCATTGTCGGCGCCCGTAATGCGTCGATTAACGGTCAGAAATTTACACGTAAAATCGCCCATGAGCTTGGGATAAAAGGCCTGACTATAATTTCGGGTCTCGCGCGCGGCATTGATACAGCCGCCCATGAAGCAAGCCTAGAACATGGTACTGTCGCTGTCGTTGCTGGCGGCGCCGATGTGATTTATCCACGCGAAAATACAAAATTATATCAACAGATCATCGAAACCGGCGCATTAATAGCCGAAAGCCCGTGGAGCACTGAGCCACTTGCCCGTCACTTCCCACGGCGCAACCGTATTATTTCAGGCGCATCGCTTGGCACATTGGTTGTTGAAGCCACGCGAAAGTCAGGGTCATTAATCACCGCCCGCTATGCCGCAGAGCAAGGACGCGACGTGTTCGCAGTCCCTGGCTTCCCAAGCGACCCGCGCGGACAGGGCCCCAACAGCTTGCTTCGTGACGGGGCGATATTAACCGAGCGCGCCGAAGATATTTTAGACGCACTTAATAGCTTTACCGCCGCTTCACATGGCGGTTTAAGCGAAGAACAAAAACTTATACCCATAGAAAATAAACAGGCCGCGCCCACTGAAACTGAGCGCGAAACTATATATCAGCACATCACCGCTAGCCTGTCGCATATGCCAGTAACAGTTGACGAATTGCTCAGAACATGTCAATTCAATATATCAGACGTCCAAACGGTGTTGCTTGAAATGGAACTTGGAGGAAACATCCTCCGCCAAAGTGGCAATCGTATTAGCTTATCGGAGTAGAAAATAAATGGCCAAAAATCTAGTAATCGTGGAATCACCCGCAAAATCAAAAACGATTGAAAAATATCTCGGGCCAGATTACCGCGTTTTAGCATCTTATGGTCACGTCCGTGATTTAACGGCAAAAGACGGCTCTGTTGACCCTGAAAATGGCTTTGCTATGAAATGGGAAATCAGCGGACGCGCGACAAAAACCCTCAAAGAATTAACCGATGCGCTTAAAGAAGCCGACGCCGTATATCTCGCGACTGACCCCGACCGCGAGGGTGAAGCCATCTCATGGCACCTAAAAGAATATTTCCAAGACAAAAAGCTCCTGAAAGACAAAAAAGTCTTCCGCGTGACATTTAACGAGATCACAAAAACCGCCGTTAACAAAGCCTTTGAAGCGCCGCGTGAGCTGGATGATCCATTAATTGAAGCCTATCTGGCGCGCCGTGCGCTTGATTATTTGGTGGGCTTTAATATCTCGCCTGTTTTATGGCGTAAATTACCAGGTTCAAAATCAGCCGGACGCGTACAGTCTGTTGCGCTGCGTCTGATATGCCAACGCGAATTTGAAATTGAAGATTTCCGTGAGCAAGAATATTGGAGCATTGCCGCAACCCTCCTCACATCTGGAGGTGCGCCGTTTTCAGCCAAATTAACGCACCTATCTGGTAACAAACTCGGCAAGATGGATATTGGCAGCGAAGAACAAGCAATGGCCGCCGTTGCACGCATTGAAAACAAAGCGCTGACTATTCAAAAGGTTGAAAAGAAACAAGTGCGCCGCAACCCTCATGCACCTTTTATTACATCAACTTTGCAGCAAGAAGCCGCAAGTAAATTACGCATGAGCGCCCAGCAAACGATGCGCACTGCGCAAAAGCTTTATGAAGGTACAAATATTGGCGGCGAAGCCGTTGGTTTGATTACTTATATGCGTACCGATGGCACCACATTATCAGAAGACGCTGTAAAACAGTGCCGTGACCAAATTGTTTCTGATTTTGGTAATAATTACCTGCCCGATGCACCGCGTTTGTTTAAATCCAAAGCGAAGAACGCACAAGAGGCTCACGAAGCGATCCGCCCAACAGATTTAAGCCGCACACCAAAAGAAATGTCACAATATCTGGATGATGAACAATTAAAGCTTTATGAGCTTATTTGGAAACGGACAATGGCATCACAGATGGAACAAGCCATTCTTGACCGTGTTAGCGCAGATATATCAGATGGCACAGATGACGTAATTTTACGCGCCGTCGGCTCAACCATTGCCTTTGACGGCTTCATGAAATTATATCGAGAGGAAGTTGAAGAAGGTAAGGAAGACGAAAACAAAGAACACCTTCTTCCTGAACTGAAAGAAAGTGACAATTTAAAAACTAATGGCGTGACACCTGACCAGCATTTCACGCAGCCACCACCGCGCTATACAGAGGCCAGCCTCGTTAAAACAATGGAAGAGCGCGGCATTGGCCGCCCATCAACCTATGCGTCAATCTTGCAGGTATTACGTGACCGTAGCTATGTTCGCCTTGATAAGCGCCGCTTTTTCCCTGAAGACCGTGGCCGTTTGGTGACCGCCTTCTTGGAAGAGTATTTCACGCGTTATGTTGATTACGAATTTACCGCCAACCTAGAAGATCAGCTTGATGCGATTTCATCAGGTACAGCGCAGTGGACAACTGCGCTTGATTTATTCTGGCGTGATTTTAAAGCCGCGGTTGACGCAACCAAGAACCTCACAATCACAGAAGTGCTTGACCATTTAGACGAAACGCTCGGCGCGCACTTCTTTGAACCGTCAAAACAAAACCCCGAGCCACGCAAATGTAAGAGCTGCGATGATGGCCGCCTATCTTTGAAACTCGGTAAATTTGGCGCATTTATTGGCTGTTCAAATTACCCTGAATGTAAATTTACGCGCCAATTGGCAGAAACTGAGAACGAAGACGACCCTAACGCCGCAAAGCAGGCGAATGAAGGCCCTAAACTTCTTGGCACCCACCCAGACACAGGGCGCACCATTACATTGCGCCGCGGCCCTTACGGCCCTTATGTGCAGATTGACCTGCCAGAAGAAACTGAAGAGCCAAAGAAGGGTAAGAAAAAGGAAAAGCCTAAACGCCAAGGCCTGCCAAAGGGCACGACCTATGATGACGTTACATTGGCAAGCGCGCTAGACTTGCTTGCTTTGCCGCGTGATGTTGGCACGCATCCAGAATCAGGCGAGCTTATCGAAGCTGGCATAGGCCGTTTTGGTCCGTTCTTGAAGCATAACGGCAAATTTGTATCTCTGCCAAAAGGCGAAGACGTATTAACAGTCGGCATTAATCGCGCCGTTGATATTATTGCTGAAGACGCCGAGAAAAAGAAAAACGCACCGCCACGCAAGAAAGCGGCCGCAAAGAAGCCTGCAGCAAAAAAGAAACCCGCTGCGAAGAAGCCTGCAACAAAGAAGCCTGCAACAAAGAAACCTGCGACTAAAAAAGCCCCCCCTAAAAAGCCTGCTGCGAAAAAGCCTGCTGCGAAAAAGCCTGCTGCGAAAAAGAAAAGCACGAGCAAAGAATAGCTGTTTACATAATTTTCTTGCTTTTGCCTCATTCGTCATGATAATGTCCCTTGCATAAACATAAATATGCAAGGGGATGTCATGTCAGGTTCAAAGAATAACAGTTTAGTTTTCAATTGTGTCGTGAGTAGCGGCATCGGTATGTATAGCGAGCTTGAATTCCCTACCCATCCATTATGGCCAGCAGAAATGCACGCAGGATCATTAAACGCGAACATTCTACCTGAAGGTTTTCCCAAGCCTCTAGATAAAATGGGCGAAGGTTGGGGCGTCCAAAAGCTCGATAACAAAAAATTCTCAGCGCTTTTTAATATTGCGCAAAATGATATTGGTAACAATATGCTCACGCCAAGCAAAAATAACCCCGAGCGCGGCACTGCGCAAATTTGGGAATGCACAGTCACCGCTGCCAACACATCAACTGAATTTAACGCATGGGCTGTACGCCGCATAGGCTCGGCCTATTCTGACGTTATCGAAATAATGTCTGATAAGCATTTAAGAAACGAATACGGCCTAGAAAACGGCACGGAAATCACTGTAAAGCTACATGAAGGACAAAATAATGAACAGCAACAGCAAAGCAACTGGCTTCGAAAAATTAAAAACATTCTGGGATAAATTCGCTATCGCTGCGGCGATGAGTAATTGCGCGATGGGTATGACACATTTTGGCGAAAGCGCCGAAGGGTTCAAACGCTTACAAAAAGAGCTGAATGCCCTTGACGCACCAATAGATGCAAAAGATAGCCCGAAAGCACCTTAACATTACTTTCCAACAAAGCCGCCGGATTGCATCTGCCATAATTTAGCATAGAGCCCCTGCTGATTCTTAAGCAGCTCTTCATGGCTACCATCTTCGACAATTTTGCCTTCGTTCATAATAATCAAACGATCCAGATGATTAATGGTTGATAGACGGTGCGCAATAGCCAGCACAGTCTTGCCTTCCATCAACTCCTTCAAACTTTCCTGTATCAAGCGTTCACTTTCACTATCAAGCGCAGATGTCGCCTCGTCTAAGACCAAAATTGGTGCATCCTTTAAAATGGCGCGCGCAATGGCTATGCGTTGGCGCTGCCCACCTGAAAGCTTCACGCCGCGCTCACCGACCAAGGTATCATAACCATCAGGGAGCCCTTCAATAAAGTCATGCGCATAGGCTTTTTTCGCCGCCTCAACCACTTCTTCGTCGCGCGCAGCCATACGCCCATAACGAATATTGTCCAAAACACTATGATTAAACAGGGAGATGTCTTGCGGGATGATCGCAACGTTTTCACGCAACGATTCCAAAGTAACATCGCGTATATCCTGCCCATCAATACGCAGCGCCCCCGCTTTAACATCGTAGAAACGCATCAACAGCTTTACAAGCGTTGTTTTCCCCGCGCCAGATCCACCAATTAAACCCACCTTTTGATGCGGTTTAATGTCAAAATTTAGCGCATGAATAATAGAGTGCCCTTCACTATATTCAAAAGCTATATGGTCAAAATGGATTCTGCCTTCGCTGACAGATAAATCCGCAGCATCGGCGCGATTTTTAATCGAAGGCCTGACAGCAAGATTATATACAAGACGCTTCACCGCAATATAATATTCAATTAAATTACCGTACATACGTGTGAATGCACCAAGACGGTTCCAGATGCTCATCATAAATAATGCAACCATAACAAAGGCTGAAACACTCATTTCGCCGCGATTAATTTCGAATAAGCAGAGAAAAGAAACGCCGATAATCCAAAACGTTGCGACCATATCAGTCAGCGCCCAACGAAGGCCACGCACTTGCGCCATCCCCATAAATGCGCGGTGACAGTTAATTTCCTTCTCCGCGCCCGCATGCATTAAATGATTTTGCAGATTGAAAACCTTTACCGTGGCGATGGAATTCACAAATTCATAAACCTTAGACGTTAATGTCTCTAACGTTTTAAAGTATTTATTGGTTAGCTTGATAAGCCAGTTTCCCGTCACATATGAAACCCATAAATAACTGATGATGTAACCATAAAACAAGGCAACAAAATAAAGTGGCATATCCATAAAATAAACAGAGATCACAACGCTAATAAAGATAGCTATAAATTCAGAGCCATCCCAAAACATACTTTGAAACAACTCAAACAAGCCAGAGCGCGCGTTTGTAATACGCTGCATTTTGCCGCCTGAGCCAGAAAGCTCATGCCACGAAAGCGACATTCCCATATAATGGCGGATAGCGTACAGACTAAACTCGCGCGATATTTTGTCGTTGATAGATATACGACGCAAAATTAATGGCCATAACGCATAACACAGCATGGCTATAAACAAATAGGACCCTAAGATATAAAACGGTAACGAAGGCGAGTCATTCACCTTGCCCGTTTCATAGATTTCAGCGATTTTAGTGATATAAAGCGTTGAGGACATGAAAAAGACCTGTCGCAACAACTGCATCGCCATATAGGCGCCGAGCTCCCACTTATGGGGCTTAGCAAAAAACCATATCCACGATCTAACTTTAGCTGTGTTTGGCGCGCTTTTTTGATCAGGAATATTTAACCGATCAAATCTTAAGAAACGCGCCAACATCACACAGCCTAATATTTAGTCTTTTTTACGGAACTGGTCAAGCGAGATAACTTCACCCGCGCCTGCATCATCAGCGTTTGTCTTGTCTTCAACGCTTTGCGTCACGTCAATGCGCTCAGGGTCATCATCAGGGTCAAATCCTGTTTCATCTTCGTCTGACAAAGGCTGAAACTGCAATGCAAAATTCACAGACGGATCAGCAAATATGCTGATTGATGGTAGTGGGATGATTAAGTGTTCCGGCACTGAATTAAACGACAATGTAACCTCAAGCTTTTCATCATCTACTTTTAAATCGTAGAATTGGTACTGAAGAACAATTGTCATTTCACCAGGATAGCGTTCCGCCAAATATTCTGGGATTTGTACGCCCGGATAATCCGTATTAAACGTAATGTAAAAATGATGTTCGCCGGGCAATCCGTCGCGCTCAATAACCTCTTCCACAACCGTTTTCACAACGCTGCGCAAGGCCTTTTCTACCATTCTGTCGTATCTTAAACCGTCTTCTAAAGTATCATCCATGATAATATTATCGCTACCTAAATTATATTTTGCCTTTAACAATGTAAAAGCCTATCTAAACATTTATAAACTGAATACCATGTGAAAACCAGTACGTTTCAAGATTTCCCTTGAATTAATCCAAGTTTTCGGTGATATACGTATCTCAATGCACATTCGCACAGAAATGCAGCGCTGATTATAATAAGGATACTCATGCAACAGCCACAACAAATACACGCATCTCAAAACCATACCCATCTTTTTGGCGTGTTTTTTGCATTTTTGGGGTTTTCATCCTTTGCGTTTGGAGACACTGGCTATAAGTGGTTGATGCAGAGCCACCCTTTTTTCACAATTCTATTTATTGGCAGCATCATTGCCGTATCATCAATGCTTGCCTATGTTCCGTTTGGCGGCGGGTTATCGCTGTTGAAAACCAGCGTACCTAAGCTGCAAATATCGCGTGCTCTGGTCATTACTATACAGTTTTTACTTTCCATTTACAGCATCCGCTACCTGCCTTTACCGCTTTTCTACACCCTAGCCTTTACCGCGCCTTTTATGTCCGCCGTCCTTAGTATGGTACTTTTAAAAGAGCCCGTATCAAAAAACAACTGGATCGCTATTTTTGTCGGACTTGGCGGTGTGTGCGTCGCATTAAAGCCATGGACCTCACTTATGGGCGGTGCCTTTGATTACAACATTATCGCAATCTGCTGTATTGTCAGCGCGTCCCTATTTCTAGCGATCTCACAAATTTTAGCGCGCCTCATTGGGCAGCGCAGTAATGATTCGGGCTTTACCACTGCGTTTTATCCAATTTTCAGCGTCTTAATCATATCTACTGTCACCGTGTTTTCTGGCGGTAACATTGATACTGCTTTCGCCCTCAATCACACAGAATATCTTATCGTTGGCTTCGCTGCATTCTGTGGCATTAGCGGTAATGTCTTCTTGGCTCTGGGCTTTGCCAAGGCACCGCCAGCCCTCGCCTCTCCATTTCATTATTCTCAAATCATATGGGCTATACTTTTTGGCACCTTAATATTCCACGACCCCGTTGACACACCAATGATTATCGGGGCGTTACTCGTCATCTCAAGCGGCGTATACCTCATCACGCACAAGATTCATAGCGCAAGGCAGGTTGAAGATGCACCAGCAATCACACAAGTTTAACGCCGTTCAGTTCTGGCTATATAGCTGCGCGTTTATGGTTTTCGCAATGGCCGTGATCGGTGCCATTACACGCCTGACAGAATCAGGTCTCTCCATTGTCGAATGGAAGCCACTCATTGGCGCACTACCCCCACTGAATGAAACTGAGTGGCAGCGTGTTTACGATTTGTATAAGCAAAGCCCCGAATTTGAACACAAGCATTTTTGGATGAGCCTGCATGACTTTAAGCAGATATTCTTCTGGGAATGGTTTCACCGCCTTTGGGGGCGCTTCATTGGTTTAGTTTTCGCGCTGCCGCTATGTTATTTTTGGTTTAGTAAACAGGTGCCACAGGGGTGGGGGCTTAAGCTGCTCGGCCTATTCGTCCTCGGCGCGGCGCAAGGCGTTATGGGCTGGGTTATGGTGAAAAGCGGACTAGTTGACCGCCCATCTGTGTCGCATTTCCGCTTAGCTGCACACCTTAGCCTTGCGGCATTAATATTTTGCTTACTGATTTTAGCAGCCCGCCAGATCGCTCAAGATCATACGCAGCGCTACCGCTTTGATCGCCTTGCTTTTGCGGGGCTCGCCTGCGTGTTCATGACATTGATCTGGGGCGCTTTCGTCGCAGGTCTTGATGCTGGTAAAATCTATAACCACTTCCCCATGATGAGTCCTGACAGCTGGCTACCGCAAGAAAATGTTTTTGACCTGCTACGTAATCATGGTTGGGTACAGTTCACGCATCGCGTTTTGGCGCTGATCAGCACATGCGTCGTCGGGCTCTATGCTTATAAGCACAAAGCTTATGGCGTTGGCGCCGCGTTAATCGCCCAAATTGGCCTCGGCATAGCGACGATATTAAGCGCTGCGGCCATCCACCCCGCCGCGACGCATCAGGCTGGCGCCTTCATTTTAATGGCGACATTGGTGCTGCATGTATACAAAGAACAAGGCTGCCATGATAGATAGCAGCCTAATAGCGCTCAGGACGATTAAGCCAGCCACGCTTTACCCACCACGTGGGATGTGCGGCCGTCATCTCTTCTGCAGCGCGCTGCGCCGCTTCCGCCGTATCATAAAGCGCGAAACATGTACCGCCCGAGCCTGACATCCGACTGATTAAAACATCTGACGTTGCTTGCAGCGCCTTTATCACATCCGGGAGTACAGGCAGCTTTTGCAAGGCTGCGCTGTAAAGATGATTATCGGCTAATTTTAAAAACTCACATAAGCTGTAAATGTCATCAAAACCACTTGGCATCTCTGAATGCATTTGCGGCGCCTCGCCAAAAGCGCTGAATATATCAGCCGTGCTACAGCCGATCCCTGAGTTCACCAAAAGGATCGGCACCTCTGGGAAACGGGCTAACGGTTCAATATCCTCGCCAATGCCACGCATCCTAGCGCTTTGACATTGATAACATACAGGTACATCTGCCCCTAATGTAAGCAGCAAATCATTCAAATAAGGCGCTTGCGGTGGAAGAGACCATAATTTCATCAAGCCCCAAATACAGGCCGCAGCATCAGAAGACCCGCCGCCAACGCCACTCGCTAAGGGTAAATTTTTGTGAAGTGTGATCGCCACATCGAGTGGCTGCCCCGCCAAAAGCGCCAAGGCGCGCGCTGCTTTAACAACAATATTCTTTGAATTGGCGGCACTTGATTGCTCATCATCCTCGAAGCTGCTCGCAAAAGGCCCCTTAACGTTAAACGAAAAACCCGTAGAACGCTCAATTTTAACCTCATCACCAATATCTGTAAACGCCACCAACGAATCAAGCAAATGCAGCCCATCATCCCGTTTGCCTGTAATGTGTAAAAATAAATTTACCTTTGCTGGCGCAAGTATCGATAATGTTTTGACATGCGCTAGCGCCATATCAGAAACCTTTTCAGTAAGTTTAATATTTCTCTCGTGAAGGCTAAGCGCTACAGATTAATAACGGCTTAGCTTTTCTTCTAGCTGCGTAATTAGAGTCTCTGTATTCGCATTGCTTAAAGCGCGTTTCCATTGGAACTCAGCTTCAGCATGGCGACCAACTTTCCAGTAAGCATCACCAAGGTGATCATTGACCACAGGGTCATAAGGCAGCAACGCGGCGGCTTGCTCTAACTGTATGGCCGCCTTTGCGTAATCACCGAGGCGATAATAAACCCACCCCAGAGAATCACGTATAGAGCCATCATTTGGCTGTAGACTTGCCGCTTGCTCAATCATTTTGAGCGCTTGATCGAGGTTTTTGCCGCGATCCGCCCAGCTATAACCGATATAATTTAACAAAAATGGCTGCTGTGGCTGATATTCGAGAGCTTGTAACAAATCTTTCTCTGCGGAGTTCCACCGTCCCATTGCATCATGGATGCGCCCACGCGCAAAGAAAACTTGCCAATAATCCGGCGCACTAGCATCGCCTGCGAGTTTTAGTGCGGCGTTGTAAGCCTCCAAAGATTCCTTATACATCTCATTTTTGGCGTAAATGCCACCAATCTGAACATAAAGCCCAATGTCTTTTTGTGCTGCAGCCAGCTTATTGAGAATACTTAAAGCAGGGCGGACTTCACCGTTCGCGACCATAAGTTCCGCAATGATTTTCTGCACAAGCGTGTACGATTGAGATTCAGGCGTCACATTACGTAGCGCTTGAATGGCCTCTTTAGTGCGCCCGTGTATCGCAGCATATTCAGCCACGCGGATACGGGCTTCTGTTAATTCAGGAGTTAGTGCTAAAGCCATATTAAATAGTAGACGGCCTGTTTCATCCTGATACTGCAAGTAAAGCGGCATCGCTAAGTCATAATAAATCCACGCCACGCCTTCACGAACATTCGCTACATTACGTTTATCGTTGTACTCACCAGTAACGACAAGCTCCTGCGCGTATGAAATTTCACGGCGCTCAAATACTGCCGCCAAATGGCGCTGTATCGCGGGTGGAAGTTCATTTAAATTTTGTGATTTTTCTGCGAAACTCGCGATAAGATCATTGTTATTGCTGACATCTGCTGCAATGATCGCTTGATACGCGACAAAAGGTTTCGTCAAGTCGAGCTTATCATAACCTGCCTTATTACCCTGCTGGATATCAATCCAAGCCGCCATAGGTGCCCGCATTAATTTAGAAAGGTTATCTTCAGGCATCACGCTCATGATATCTCCGGCGAGCTTATATTCGCCTTCGATAATGGCGCCCATTGCAGAGATCACAGACACCAGAGCGTTGCCATATTCATTTTTAGCAAGAAAGTCCGCATGGTCAATGGATTCTTCGTACCGCCCTGCATTCATCGCCATAATCATCGCCTGATAATGAAAATCCAGATTGGTCTCTTTGTCATCAATCACGTCGTCAAAGTAATAGCTGGCCGCTTCCCAGTCATTTTCCATGCGCGCAATACGGCTAGACAAATATGCCCCCGTTTTCGAGGCCGCTTTATATTGAAACTCAGGATTCTGACCATATTCAACAGCGGAAGCATTGCCGCCATCCATTGAGGCTAACCATAAAGGCATTTTGCCATTATACGGCGCGGCGCAAGAGCCGCATAATATGCCAGCAGCGATTAGTGAAGTTATCATCGACATGTTAATTCTCATTTTTCCTTCTACTGAGTAAATAAGTATAGCATAAAAGCCTTATTTCAACGCAAGTTCAATATTTATATGCAACGCACCCTACATATTGGGGTATTTAGGACCATCGCCACCTTGCGGAGTCACCCAATCAATATTTTGAGAAGGGTCTTTAATATCACATGTTTTACAATGCACGCAGTTTTGGGCGTTGATTTGCAAATATGGCGCGCCTGTTTCGTCTTTCAGCACTTCATAAACCGCCGCAGGACAGTAACGCTGCGCTGGTTCATCATATTTCGGCAAATTTTCAGCCATCGGCATGTTTTTATCTTTCAGCTTTAAATGCACAGGCTGCTGTTCAGCGTGATTTGTACCTGAAAGATAGACACTGGAAAGACGATCAAAACTGATTTTACCATCAGGGGCAGGGTAATTGATTTTTTCGCATTGATCTGTAGTTTTTAACTGCGCATGGTCAGCATGATTTTTTAATGTATACGGCAGGCGCCAGCCACCAAAAGTCTGGAACGCTGCATGAATGAGGCCAAACCATAAGCCTTTGACAAAAGCCGGCCTAATATTGCGCACTTTATGCAGCTCTTTATACACCCAGCTGCGCTTCAGATTTTCTTCATAAGCGCCACACTCTGCGCCATATGCGACCTCACCAACTGCAAGCAAGTCAAATACAGCCTCTGCCGCAACCATGCCGGACTTCATAGCGGTGTGGTTGCCTTTAATTTTGGGCACATTCAATAAGCCCGCAGTATCGCCAATCAACACGCCACCAGGGAAAGTGAGTTTTGGCAGTGATTGATAGCCGCCCTCAACCAAAGTTTTAGCACCATATGAAAGGCGTTCACCGCCTTCTAATAACGCTTTTACTTTCGGGTGATGCTTAAAACGCTGCATTTCTTCAAAAGGCGATATATAAGTGTTCTGATAATCTAGTCCAACGACGAAACCAATCGAGATTTGGTTGTCTTCCATATGGTACAGCCACGAACCGCCATAGGTTTTCGTATCCATCGGCCAGCCAATACTATGCATTGTGCTGCCTTCGTGATGCTTTTCAGGGCCAATGCGCCAAATTTCTTTAATGCCGAGGCCATAGGTTTGCGGGTCGCAGTTTTTACGCAAATCGTATTTTTCAATTAATGTTTTGGTCAGTGAACCGTGGCAGCCTTCCGCGAAGATTGTCGTTTTTGCATGAAGTTCCATGCCGGGTTCAAACATATCTGTTTTATGACCCTTCGCATCTATGCCCATATCGCCCGTGGCAACACCGACAACGGCGCCATCGTCATTATATAGCACTTCTGCTGCGGCAAAACCGGGGAAGATTTCAACGCCCAGCGCTTCAGCTTGTTCACCAAGCCAGCGACATAGATTTCCAAGCGAAATAATATAATTACCGTGATTCTTCATTTGTGGCGGGGTTGGCAGCCTGAATGATTTTTTCTCGGTAAAGAAATGAAAGCTATCCTTCTTGACAGGAACCTTTAATGGGGCGCCTTTTTCCTGCCAATCAGGAATCAGTTCATTCAAAGCACGTGGTTCAAACACTGCGCCAGAGAGGATATGTGCCCCGACTTCCGCGCCTTTTTCAAGCACACAAACGGAAAGCTCTTTACCTTCGCTCTGCGCCTTTTGCATCAAGCGTATCGCACAGGATAAACCAGAAGGCCCTGCGCCGATAATCACAACATCATAAGGCATCGATTCACGATCGGAGCGAATAGGCAGCATTGAATCAACCATGTATATTTCCTTGTTTTTACTTGTCTTCGTTTGGTATTCTACCCTATAAACAATAATATCCCTATGCTGAATTTATAAATTTTTTGATTAAACATGTCCGATGCAATTGCCATAGAACAAGCCGCTTTAATTGGCGCTTTAGAATTTCATATAGATAGCGGTGTCCGTGATTTCTGCATGGATGGTGCTGAGGATATGTATGCGTGGGGCAACCAAGCGCCTTTAGCGTTGAACGCGCCTGCACCTATCTCTGCGCCGCGCCCTCTGGCACAAGCACAAATGCCTACGCCCGATGTGCAGTTTGATGACGAAGATGGCGCCGCGCCGCTTGGTAAAGCTGAGCTGATTGCCGCCGCGCATAAAGCGCTTGAAAGCGTTGAGAGCATTGACGCGCTAAAAGCCGTAATTGCCAAGTTTGATGGTTTAAGCATACAAAAAACAGCATCAAACATTGTTTTTGCCGAAGGCGATGTTAACGCCCCCTTGATGATTATCAACGAAATCCCACAAAATGATGAAGACTTAAGCGGCAAGCCTTTTGCAGGCGCTACGCGACAAATTATTGATTATGCGCTGCAAGGTATTGGCCTCAGCAGCAAAAACACGGATGAATGCAGCCCAAATAGCAGCGTGTATATGAGCAGCTTACTCAATTGGCGCCTGCCTGGTAACCGCAGCCCACAAGCCGCAGAGATCGCCGTCAGCCGAATATTCCTTGAAAAACACATCGCGCTTGCGCAGCCAAAACTCGTGCTGCTGCTTGGTAATACCGCCTGTAAAACCATGCTCGAGTGCAAAACTAACATCAACAAATTACGTGGCAATTGGCAGACACTTAAATATGCGGGCAGCGATGTCAGTACGGATGATTATTTGATTATGCCAAGCTTCCATCCATCCGCTTTAGCAGGCTCTGCGAAAAATAAAAAGCTTTTCTGGCAAGATATGCTTGCAATCAAAAACAAGCTTAACGCCCTCAAATAACACAAAAATACAGGCTTTCCACCACCGCCACCAATGACAAAATAGTGTAGCATTTCAATGGCTTTGCGTAAAATGCTGGACAGCGTAGCTTTTTTTGCGTATGACTCTGCTCATGCAAATAAAATACAGCGTCTACGGACGTGCGCTTGTAGTGGCGTTTATGGCTATATGTACACTTATTGTGTGCTCACAGACCATAATGGCGTCCCCTACACTAACACCAAAAGCGCGCCCCGAATTGACGACATTGGATACAGCACCAAATAACGCACCTCAGCAAGAGGACGCAACTGATACGCGCCCACAATTCCGCCCCGATGCTCTTTACAAATCTATCATATTTGCCCAGCTTGGTAATTTAGCCAACGCTACGATAAAACCAACGCTCGTAGTGACGGCGACAGAAACATTGCGTCCGATAAAGCGACCACTTTCCGTTACCAAACAAGCGACAAAGAAAAGCGCGCATAAAGTAGACGATAGCCTCTCTAAAAATGACCGCCACCGTTATAACCGTATATTTGAACACCAACAATCTGGACACTGGCCGGAAGCCGACGCCTTAATCGCGAAGCTCGACAATACAAAGCTGATGGGGCACGTCATGCATCAGCGTTATATGCACCCGACAAAATATCAATCACGTTTTGATGAACTCTCCTATTGGCTCGACAACTATGCAGACCATCCGAACGCTAATGACGTCTATAGGCTGGCTAATATTCGCAAACCCCAAGACACCAATATAAATCTGGTTCGCCCTAAAAAAGCCAGAAAAATGCACGGTTCACTTGAGTATTTGCTAACCGATGTCGCGAAATCTGCGCCATATAAAAAACGCAGCAAGCAACAAAACAGATTAGTACGCACATTGAAAAAATCTGTGGGGCGCCACTTGTCTAAGGGGCAACCGACACAAGCCTTATCCACACTGAACAATTCCAGTGCAGCGCCATATATGAGCGCCGCTGAACGTGATAGTCTCCTTGCACGGATTTCTGCATCCTATTTATACGAAGGCAAGCCCCAAGACGCACTCATCCACGCGCAAGCTGCTTTAGAAGGTTCACATGATGCCGTTCCTCTTGCTGGCTGGATCGCAGGCCTAAGCACTTGGATGAAAGGCGATTATATAGCCGCCGCGAATTACTTTGCCAATACCTCCAGTTCAAAATATGCCAATGGTTGGCTAAAATCCGCAAGCGCCTATTGGGCGGCGCGTAGCTACAAAGAGCTACGCAACAGCACCAACCATAAAAAATGGCTGATTAACGCCGCACAACATCCGCGCACATTTTACGGCTTAATCGCGACGCGCGCCTTAGGACAAAGTGCGCTCACAAGCTTTAACTGGCAAACGCCAAAGTTTACCGCTGCACATAAAACAATCTTAACGAAAATTCCAAGCACAAACCGCGCGATATCTTTAGTTGAAAGCGGTCAGCATCATTTAGCAGAATTAGAATTTCGTCAGGTCTATCCGGGTGCAAACCCAGCCCTACAAGAAGCCATGCTCGCATATGCTTTGAATAATGGCCTTGCCTCTTTCGCGCTACGTTTTGGCAATACATACAAAACCGAGGGCGGCAAATTATACGACGCCGCGTTGTACCCCGTCGGCGGATGGGAGCCTAAGAACGGCTATCAAATGGACAAGGCGCTTATTCACGCTTTTATTCGCCAAGAATCAGAGTTTAACCCGACGGCAGAAAACCCGAGCGGCGCAACAGGGCTAATGCAGCTTATGCCCCGTACCGCAAGTTATGTTGCTGGCGATAAAAGCTATGGCGGCAAACTCGGGCGCTACTTATTAAAAGACCCGAAAGAGAACCTTGAAATCGGCCAGAAATATATTCAGCAGCTTATTTCACAATCTGCAGTGTCAAATGACCTATTTTCATTGGCTATCGCTTATAATGCAGGCCCTGGGAATTTGCGTAAATGGAAAAATCAATACCCAGATATAGACGACCCATTATTATTCGTTGAGCTTATTCCTGTTTCTGAAACACGCAGCTTTGTTGAGCGCGTCATGAGGAACCTTTGGATCTACCGTCAACGCATGAACCAAGACACACCATCACTTGATAGCGTCGCTAGCGGCAGCTGGGCACGCTACGTGCAGCTCGACAGCGACCTACCGTTCGACGTTGCTTTAAGCGAGTAGAGCGCATCACTGCGTGTTACACGGCGCTAGCCCCTTACACGACAACCAATAATGCGTGGCGCTTTTTGCCAGAAGACAGTTTGATTATATTTTCGCCATCCATATCGGCAAACGAGATCACATAGCCCATATCTTGTACAGATTTACCATTAACGCGCGCGCCGCCGCCCTTGATAAGGCGCTTAACTTCCCCGCCAGAGCCCGCAAGCCCTGTATCTTGGAACGCATCCAGCACGCTGATCGCACCGGCTTCGATTTTTGCACGCGGCACTTCGATGCGCGGTAAATCATCACCAACGCCGCCTTGCTCAAAGGTTTTAAGGGCCGTTTCCTGCGCGTCATCTGCGGCTTTCACGCCATGAAGCCACTTAGTGGCTTCATAAGCGAGGATTTTCTTGCCTTCATTCATTTCTGCGCCTTCAAGCGCGTCAATTTTGGCAATTTCATCTAATGGCAGCTTAGTGAATATACGCAGGAGCTTCGATAAGTCCGCGTCATCACAATTACGCCAAAATTGGTAATAGTCATAGGCACTGAGCATATCATCATTAAGCCAGATCGCGCCGCCAACTGATTTTCCCATTTTCTCGCCATTGGCCTTAGTCAGCAATGGGCAGGTCAGCACAAAAAGCTCCGCGCCATTGATACGGCGACCAAGGTCGATACCGCCAACCATGTTGCCCCATTGGTCAGAGCCACCAAGCTGCAAAGACGTGCCGTAGCGTTTATTGAGCTCGCTAAAGTCATAAGCCTGCAAGATCATATAGTTAAATTCAAGGAAGCTCAGCGGCTGCTCACGCTCGAGGCGGAGCTTGACGCTATCCATTGTCAACATGCGGTTGACGGAGAAATGGCGGCCATAATCGCGCAAGAAATCAATATATTTAAAATCAAGCATCCAGTCGGCATTATTAACCATCTGTGCGCCATTACCGCTTTCGCCATACGTAAGGAACGAATCAAACGCCTTTTTAATCGACGAAATATTCCCTTCAATCTCTTCTCTGGTTTTGAGCTGACGCTGTTCTTCCTTGCCGCTGGGGTCGCCAAGCATTGTCGTTGCGCCGCCCATTAATGTCAGCGGACGGTGACCGCATTCTTGAAACCAATGCAGCATAATAATACTAATCAAATTGCCAATATGTAAAGACCTCGCCGTTGCATCAAAGCCGCAATACGCCGTTTGCATACCTTCGGATAATTTCTTATCAAGGTTTTCCGCATCAGAGATTTGGTGGATTAATCCACGCTGCTGCAAAACGTTGAGAAAGTCTGACTTATATTGCGCCATTACATGTATTCTTTCATCTTAAATTCGTGCTAAACTATTTACTCTATTGATCTTTAACAAAGCGTGAGAAAAATGCCAAGCACTTATACAATAATCGGCTTAATGAGCGGTACTTCTTTAGATGGCGCGGATGGGGCGATCATCCGCACGGATGGTCATCAACATATCGAAATCATCGATTTCTTGAGCCTTGAATACCCACAGCCACTACGCAATAAGCTACGTCGCTGCTTTGGCCAGCGTGACGCCATGCAGGACTTTGTTCAAGACGCGGCACATGACATGAGCACTTTTAATGCGGAGCTTGTTCACGCGCTTATGGCGCGCAACAGCACACCGATTGATGCGATTGGCTTTCACGGCCAGACCATACACCACGCCCCTGATGATAAGCTGACACTGCAAATTGGTGATGCGGCCTTACTCAGCGCACAAACAGGCCTTGACGTCATACATGATTTCCGTAGCGCTGATGTGGCCAATGGCGGCGAAGGCGCCCCCTTACTGCCCTTATATCACCGCGCAATCGCTTTAAAAGAATCTCTCGACCTTCCCGTAACATTTTTAAATATTGGCGGCGTGAGTAACATCACACAGATTAATGGGCATGGCGATGCCGATATGTTTGCCTGCGACACCGGCCCCGGTAATGCATTGATTGATGACTATATGCTAAAAGCCACTGGCAATAAATACGACACGGATGGTATCACTGCTAAATCTGGCGTGGCTGACCCCGCCTGTATAGATAGATGGCTCAGCGCCCCCTATTTCCAACGCCCAGCGCCAAAGTCTTTAGACCGTGACGCATGGGACATTCACGAGATAAGCTCTATGAGCACCGCCGATGCAGCCGCGACCCTTAGCGCCTTTACTGTCCGCAGCATCGCTCACCATATTGATGCAACGCATGACGTTTATGTCTGCGGCGGCGGGCGGCATAATCAATTTATTATGGAGGAGCTTTCTAAGGCCCTGCAATGTCCCGTTCGCCCAATAGAAACCCTTGGCTATGATGGTGATGCGATAGAAGCACAGGGCTTCGCTTACCTTACCGCGCGCATTTTACAAGGCTTACCGATATCTCTGCCAACAACGACAGGCACAAAGCAAAGCACACTAAGCGGCAAAATTCTACGCAGCACCGCGGCGAGCCGCAGGGCATAGGCGCATGAGCAAACCTAAGCGATCATGATTTACTTATAAGGTGTGGGGTAAATATACGACATTTTCTCAAGGTCTTCTTTTTGCGTTGAAAATGCCGCATGGCCTGCTTTCGGCACAAGGCCTTGCATATCTTCACGTGAATAAATCAGGTAAGGCAGTACAGTGACGCGCTCCTGTTCCCAACTATAATGCCGCTCAATCACAGCGACTTGATCGATAGAAACCTCTAAGCCGCTCTCTTCGTTAAAATGTACCTTTACTGAAGACATCGGGCACTCATAAACATGCGGAGATTTTCTATAGATCGAAGGCTTATGTTCACCCTCATTCTCATACCATCCGTCACACATGCCGGCGCGGCTTATTTGTTCCGCACTTTGCATGGTTTGGTAAAACTCATCAGAACAATTCAGCAGCACATTTGTAATGGCGCTTTTGCCCTTGCCGTGAGTGACGGCCATTTCTATGTTTTGCGCATTAAAGAACGTTTCTTGCAAATCTCCGCGCTCATCAACCGTATTTAAAGCGATGAAACCATCAACGGAATGATAGGCGCGCGGGTCAACGCCATTGACGCGCGCTATATAATTTCCAACAGTGAAGCCTATTTTCTCTAGGCGGCTTCTGTAATCAAGGTAAGCTTGTTCATTGATCAGCAGCTCAATGCCTTCACCAATTTTCCAATACATAAACTCAGCCATAAAATTCCCCTGTAAGCATTTATAATTTGATGTTTAATTTGCATAATATACAGCAAAATGTCAAGGTCTATAAATGCGTTCTACACGTAGTCATACATCATTGAATTATCACTTTGTGCAAATTTAGCAGCTTGGCTTGGTGATGCTTTTGTAGAAATCTTTCTTACGCTGTGCGTCCCAATTATAGCTGAACAGCTCATTGCGTGTATTGTCTTGCCCCATAAATGGTATAGATGATGCACTGAAACGGATGAAGGTTCTAAAGCCATCGGCTGGGGCCGTATCTGGCTCATGCGGGCAATAGGCATTTAACAAATGCAGCGTATATGCTGGCGGGCGATATGGCGCAACGCCTTGGCAAGCCTGCGCCAATGCATTGAAGATTTCTTTCTTTTGCATTTGTGCAAGGTCACCACCTAACGGCGCTGCGTAAAATTTTGTTGGCAGCATATTACACACTGACATCTGGTGCTGAACCACTTGCGGGATAATGCTCGCCTTTTGAAAGCCGTCAATATGCACACCTGATGGGCGGTGCGTGTCATCTTTTTTGACCATGCTTTGCTGTATCGTCAGATAGATATATTGATCATCCAAATGTGGGTTAATCATGCGTTCCAATTCAATTTCACGCTTTAGCAAATCGCCATAATTATTCCATATAATTTGTGGGATGCGGTAATCTGTCTGTGGGAATTTAATCGGCAAGTCTTCGATATACATGCCCTCAGCCGTGATGAAGGATGCGTCTTGCGCATGAGGCACGGCGCAAATACCTTGCGGCGTTTGTACCGTCATAGAAAATTTTGATGTTAAACTCACAGGGTTATCAAAGGCTCTGCGGCTCGCGACACGATCAAAGATAGCCGGCAAATGCGCCATTGTTAACCGGTTAGGCTGCCATATCGTCCCAACTTCATTGCGCGTTCTTTTTTGATATTCAAAACGTTGTTGATCCTGCATTATTTCTCTCCCAAATACAATGCAGGACTTTAAAACGCGCGCGCCATTATGTCAAGAGCTTAGCTTGCCAAGTTACCTTCAATGGCGATGGCCGCGTCATTGGCCGCATTGGCATTCGGGCCGCCTGCTTGCGCCATATCGGGGCGCCCACCGCCGCCTTTACCGCCTAATGCCTCTGCGCCGACACGCACAAGGTCCACTGCGCTAATTTTATCTGTCAAATCATCCGTAACGCCAACAACGATTGAGGCCTTGCCTTCATTGGTCGCAATTAACGCAATAACGCCAGAGCCGATTTTAGCCTTAAGCTCATCGGCCATAGGCTTGAGGTCTTTAGGTGGGAAACCATCAAGGACCTTTGCAATATATTGCACGCCGGCAACGTTTTTCACATCGTCATTATCCCCGCCTTGTCCGCCGCCCATAGCTATTTTCTTACGCAACTGCGAGACTTCGACTTCAAGTTTTTTACGCTCATCCAGAATTTGTTCTAGGCGGTCGGAAAGCTCATCTGGTGTGGTCTTCACACGGTTTGCAATTTTGGATAATTGCGCATCACGCTGATTAAAATATGACAATGCGGCCGCGCCAGCAATGCCTTCAATCCGACGCACGCCTGATGAAACAGCGCTTTCTCCTGTAATTTTAAACAGACCAATATCACCCGTGCGGCGCGCATGCGTTCCTCCGCAAAGCTCAACTGAGAAATATCTGCCTTTAGCATCTTTTGTCCCCATTGTTAAAACGCGGACTTCATCATCGTATTTTTCGCCGAATAGTGCCATTGCGCCAGCTTCAACCGCCTCGTCTTTATTCATCAGACGGGTGAGCACCTCGCTATTGGCACGAATTTCATCGTTCACAATACGTTCAACTTCGGCGGTTTGCGCATCCGTTAATGGCACAGGCTGCGAAATATCAAAACGCAAACGTTCAGGCGCGACGAGCGAGCCTTTTTGCGTGACATGATCACCCAAGACCTGACGCAGGGCGGCATGTACCAAATGCGTTGCCGAATGATGGGCGCGAATGTTTTCACGGCGTGCGTGGTCAACTTTCATTTCCAATGCATCACCAAGCTTGATTTCGCCCTCATTCACCGTCAGCTTATGAACGAATATTTTACCAAGAACCTTAATGGTGTCAGTTACATCAGCTTTGCCTTTTGGCGCGCTAACTGTACCTGTATCACCAGCTTGACCGCCACTTTCACCGTAAAACGGGGTCTGGTTCGTGATGAGCAGAATTTCATCGCCTTTTTTTGCGCTATCGACGCGTTTACCATCATTGAGCAGCGCCTTGACAACGCCTTCGGCATGGTTGGTTTCATAACCCAAGAAGTCAGTCGTACCGACTTCATCTTCTAAATCAAACCAAACCTGTTCAAGCTTAGCATCACCGCTACCGCTCCATGCTGCGCGGGCTTTGGCTTTTTGCTCTTCCATGCATGTGTCAAAGCCGTCTTTATCAACATCAATTTCACGCTGACGGAGTGAATCTTGCGTTAAATCTAACGGAAAACCAAAAGTATCATAAAGTTTAAAGGCAACATTCCCGGCGAGGCTATCTCCTGCGCTGAGCTCAGATGTTTCCGCATCAAGCAACTTCATACCGCGGTCGAGCATCGTTAAGAAACGGGTTTCTTCCATTTTCAAAGTTTCAGTAATCAAGCTTTCGGCGCGACGAAGTTCAGTGAAGTGTTCGCCCATTGAGCCGATTAATGTCGGGATGATTTTATAAAGCATCGCATCATTACTGCCAAGCAAGTAAGCGTGACGCATTGCACGGCGCATAATACGGCGCAATACATAACCGCGCCCTTCATTTGAAGGCATAACGCCATCAGCCAACAAGAATGATGTTGCGCGGATATGGTCGGCAATCACACGATGCGAAGCAAAGTGGTTTTTGTCATCAGGGTCAACACCCGTTAAATCTGCGCTTTTCTCAATCAAGCCGCGCATAATATCAATATCGTAATTACAGTTAGACCCCATTAATGTCGCAGCAAGGCGCTCTAGCCCCATGCCCGTATCAATAGATGGCTTTGGCAAATTCTCACGTATACCACCTTCGAGCTGATTATATTGCATGAAGACAAGGTTCCAAATTTCGATAAAGCGGTCGCCATCCTCGTCAGCGGAACCTGGCGGGCCACCCCAAATATGTTCGCCGTGGTCATAGAATATCTCGGTACACGGGCCGCAAGGGCCAGTATCGCCCATTGACCAAAAATTATCAGACGTCGCTATACGGATGATTTTATCATCGCTAAGACCTGCGACTTTTTTCCAAATCTCTGCTGCTTCTTCATCTTCATGATATACGGTGACGAGCAATTTACTTTTATCAAGGCCGAGTTCCTTAGTGACCATTTCCCACGCAAAAGCAATCGCGTCCTCTTTGAAATAATCACCGAAAGAAAAATTACCGAGCATCTCAAAAAACGTATGGTGGCGCGCAGTATAACCAACATTTTCAAGGTCATTATGCTTGCCGCCAGCACGTACGCATTTTTGCGACGTTGTCGCACGGTTATAATCGCGCTCCTCGGCGCCAATGAATACATTCTTAAACTGGTTCATCCCCGCATTAGTAAACATTAATGTCGGGTCATTTTGTGGCACAAGTGACGATGAAGAAACAATTTCATGCCCTTTATCTTTATAGTAGTTTAAAAAAGTTGAGCGAATTTCATTTACCGTTTTCATCGTGTGCTGCCTTATCATATTGCTATGTATTTTATAAATTTCAACTTACGACTATAAAGAAATTTCATGTCTTCTTGCAAGCGCAAAGGCAATTATACAAGGCTGATCGCGCATATTTATGAAATGGTTTGACACTCTATGGCTCGCAAATTAAAAATATAAACATACAAATAAAATATTGAGGAGTTTTTCTTATGGGCATATCAGATGCATTTAATGAGCTGTTTTCGGATTCTCCCGAGCAATGGTCAGAAGTCGCGAGTCAATACACAGCCCTAAGCTGCGAAGAAAAGCATGACGCGTATTTAGAAAGCTCTATCAAATCAGCCAACGCACTTAAAGACATGTTTAATGACATGATTTTCCGTATGGATAAGCATAATTTATATATTGCCGGTCATATATTTGAAGAAATGCCTGTCGACGCACAGAAAAGCATCATCGACTTTGCATTACATAGCTGCGAAGAAGCAGAAGGCGAAGATAATTACATGAGTAATTACCCCCAGTATTTGGAGCTTCGCGCCCAAAGCGAACGCTTTGCGAAGAATTTCCACCTACTGCCGACCAACACGCAGATTTTTTATCGTGAAGCACTGAAGAACATGAGCCAAACGATTTTTAAATCTTTGCATGTTGCCGCAGGACATTATGAACATGAAATAACAAAACACATGAAATTTGACCCCGAATAAATACGGCGCAAATTATAAGGACAACAAGGCCATGGCTTACGACCAAGACAATATATTCGCCAAAATTTTGCGTGCAGACATTCCGTGCAGCGCCGTTTTTGAGAATGACTTTGTGCTCGCTTTTCAAGATATTGCCCCGCAAGCTAAAACACATATTTTGGTCATTCCTAAAGGCGCATATACAGATATTGTTGATTTTAGTGAAAATGGCAGCGCGCAGGAAGTTCATGAGTTTTACAAAGCCGCAGCCCATATTGCCCGTGAAAACGGCCTGACGGAAAACGGCTTTCGTTCCATTGCCAATACAGGCGCCTGGGGCGGGCAGGAAGTCCCGCATTTCCACCTACACCTTTTAGGCGGCGAAGTGATCGGCCCCATGGTTTCTGCCAAGTAGTTAGGCCTTATTCCGCAGTAATATTCGCAGGCTTACTCGGGAAACGAGACAGCAGCGCCAGCGCCCATGAAGATGGCAACATCCCAATAAAGCCCGCAATTAAATATGTCGGCAGCGGAAATGCAATCCGTCCTTTGTTTTTATCCAGCGCCCTCGCCATATATGCAGCCGCTTTATCAGCAGGCATTAAAAACGGCATTTTATAGGGGTTGATGTCCGTCATCGGCGTTTTGATGAAGCCCGGGCAGATGACATTTATTTTTACGCCATCTTTTTTATACGCCCCGCGCAGCGACTCGCCGTAAATACGCACTGCCGCTTTTGATGCCGCATAAGCAGGCGCCGTTGGCCATGCAGAAAAACTCGCCAGTGAACTCATAATCGCAATTTGTCCTGTCTGGCGCTCTTGCATACGCGATATAATTGGGCTGACTGTATTAATTACGCCATTTATATTAATGTCGAAAACATCCTTCACTTGCTGCGGATCTTCGCTAATCGCGCTCATGCTCCCATCAGCCTTGCCCGTGCCGCCCGATATGCCCGCATTAGCGATTAACAAATTAATTTGAAAACGGCGGTCCATATCAACCAACCAAGGCGAAATTACATCACGTGCCCGCACGTCAAGCATCGCGCTATGAACTTCAGCACCAAGGTCACGGCATGCGCCTGTGACATCTTGCAAGCGCTCAGGGTTACGGCCTGTCAAAATTAGGCGGACGCCATCACACGCATAATGCAGCGCCAAAGCATGCCCGATTCCGCTTGTTGCGCCTGTAATTAATATCGTTTTCATACCCAGCTTTGTCCATCTCTCGTAATTCAATATTGCATTCAAATTTTATGGCGTTAATATAGATGAAATTTTTTACAATTACCAATACATAGCTGAGCACATCTTTATATGACAGAATCAAGTTTAAAACGCCGCGGCCTCATGTTCGTTCTCTCCTCTCCTTCTGGCGCAGGAAAGACAACGATAACGCGCGCATTACTTGATGATAACGCGGATGCTGTTATCTCTATTTCTGCCACTACGCGCCAAAGACGAGCAGGAGAAGCACATGGTCAGGACTACTATTTTATTGATATGGCTGAGTTTAATGAAATGGTTGCCAAGGGTGACATGCTCGAACACGCCAAAGTTTTTGGCAATTATTACGGCACGCCACGCGGCCCCGTAGAAGCCGCATTGGAAGCCGGCAAAGACATTATATTTGATATTGACTGGCAAGGCACACAGCAGCTTGCTGAAATTGCACGCGATGATTTGGTGACAGTCTTCGTCCTGCCGCCATCTTCAGAAGAATTAGAGCGTCGCCTGAACAATCGGGCACGCGACACACGCGAAAAACAAGAAGACATTTCAGGACGCATGGCCAAGGCTGCGGATGAAATGTCGCATTACTCTGAATATGATTACGTGCTGATTAATACAGATGTTGATACCACGATTAAAAATGCTCAAATGATTTTAGATGCAGAGCGTATGCGCCGCCGCCGCCAAAAAGGCTTATCGGACATGGTACGCGGCATGATGAACGGCCTTTAGTTCGACATTTGCCGTCCGCCCCAAGTTTCACACATAAAAAAAGCGGCCTAAGCCGCTTCTTCTGATTTTTATAAGACTTTTCAGATTACTCTGCCGTCTTCTCTTCCGTAGCACCTGCAATCGCATCAAGAGATGGCGCCGCTTCGCCTTCTTCTTTCGCTTTAGCTTCAAGCTCAGCGCCGTTTACCCACTCTTCTTCGCCATCCATCATTTCGATTTCAGCTTCGTCTTCATCATCCTGCATATGGATCACACGCTGATGAGAACGGGTCAATTCTTCTTTGAGGTCTGTCGGCGCAACGAGGTCTTCTGCGATTTCGCGCAGAGCAACAACAGGGTTTTTATCGTTGTCACGGTCAACAAGTAACTGCGCACCAGCGCCAATTTTGCGCGCACGCTGTGCGGCAACCATTACAAGCTCAAAACGGTTTGTGACTTTATCAATACAATCTTCTACGGTTACGCGCGCCATTTTGCTGCCTTACTTTTATATGTTTCTATATGTTCAAATCTTGCACTTCGTATGTACGACACTTGCCTTAGTAGACACTAACGCCATACGATATATTATTAATTGCTATGTTTTATAACGCCTGAGCGCAGCTTATTCAAGCAAAATATACCCATATATATATTTAATCATAAAACTGACGCGTTATGAAAAAACCCTTGCCTTCTTCGCCCTTATATTATAATCTCTTAATATACATATTTGTTATGCCCTAAATAAATCAGCCAATGCACCTTTACGTATTTACTGTGTAAACTTTAGTGTAGTAGTATGCCTAAAGGATTTTGTTAACCGCGACGAAGTCTTAGGATAATAGGCCGTGCATATAACATAAAAGAAATGAGTACAATGAGCAGCAACATAAAAAACCAAAACATAAAAGGCATCCCCTTTTACCCCGAAGAAAAACTCGCTATTTTTATTGATGGCTCAAACCTCTATGCCGCAGCCAAGGCTCTAGACTTTGATATTGATTACAAAGCGCTGCTCAAATGGTCAACAGAACAAGGCCGACTTGTGCGTTCATTTTATTACACCGCCATTATCGAAGACCAAGAATACTCCCCCATCAAGCCACTAGTCGACTGGCTTGATTACAATGGATACAGTATGGTTACCAAGCCAACACGCGAGTACATTGACAGCGAAGGCCGCCGTAAGGTTAAAGGCAATATGGACATAGAATTAACCGTCGACATGATGGAAATTGCCGACCGCGTTGACCATATTATGTTATTTTCAGGTGACGGTGACTTCCGCCGCCTTATTGAGGCCGTACAGCGTAAGGGCGTGCGCGTCACCGTTGTCAGCACCATACGTACAAAGCCGCCTATGGTTTCCGATGATCTAAGACGACAAGCTGACCATTTCCTCGATCTCGACATACTCGGTGATTATATCGCCCGCGAAGATTTCACCCCCACACCAAAGCATAAAAAACTCGAGACGGCTGGCAATACAAAGCCTGCAGACAATTTTGTAGAAGAGCTCGCCTAAAACCAATCGGCCAATCTACTTAATCTATGCTGCTGCCCTTATTATGAAGCGCCACACAGATTGTATGGCGCTTTTTCTATGATCCATTCTATATTTTGTTTCATGAAATTAGCAGCTTATTAAGGAAGTTAGGGTATTTTGTAACTATCAAATTTGTATTTTTATGCTTAAATATCATATAATATGTACATAGTATAAATTCTCGAGTTACAAAAGTAAGGTTTAAGGACATAAAGATGAACGCAAGCGCTGCGGAAGCACAGAAAAAACAAGAGCCCGATAACAAGCTTAAAATGTTTGAGCATCCGGGCGAGCAGGCTCCTGTTTTATCGTCTATTAACGACAGCATGAAGTTTGATTTGATCATTAATGACAAACAAAAATCTATGCTAATTGTCGACAAGCCATTTGCAGAGGTGCTCTATTGGGCTGAATATGACCTTGACCTTGACGAATTATTTTTTGTTACTGTGCGCGGCAAGATCCTGCCCTTAGGTAAACCTGTGGCAACAATGTTTAGGCCTTACATGTCACAGGCCACATATATTACAGCAGTAAGAATGCAAGATGAAAAACTTGCTGACACGCAGCGCGTCCCATTAATAGTCAGGCTTGACGGCGCACAGTTTAATCGTGTTGCCCATGCGCCTATTATTGGCAGCCCGACTGCTGCTGAGACCAGCGCAAAACCACAAAAAACTGAGGGGGCTTAAAATGGCTTGGACAGACCTTAGAAAAGTCAAAGAAATGCCCCTTGGCATGGCACTTGGCACTGTATCTAAAATGATTACAGGGCAGAATTTAAACATTAAGCCCCGCCAATTAAAAAAATTGAAAGATAAGAAGCTTGAAGAGTTTCACATTCAACAAGAATATGAGCGTGAAAAATTATTTATGATTTTTGCCAATCATTTCACCGCGCCTGAAAATGTCCAAAAAGCGCGTGAAGATTTTTGGGGCTTTATTAACTATATTTACGGCACGCACACGCTGCGCAGTTATATAAATGTTGTTTTAAGTCACCCGCAAATCATTGAAGCGCTTATTGAAATTTATTTCAAAAATGAGCCACAGTTACAAGAACTTACCTATGCACTTGACCGGCGTGCACAGCATGTAAAAGCCTTTGGCCGTGCCATTGAAACAATGCCCGCGCAGCTGACCACGCTCATCGAGGATTATGACGGCAATAGCGCTAAATTCATCGAAACGATGACCGCCCTAGAACCAGAAATTCGCCCTGCCCCACAGGCAGAAGTGCAAGAAGATGACACAGAGAATAGAGACCAAAAAGAAAACGCTTCCCAAGACGCTGAAAACAGCGCAGCAGAAGCCGATGAAAACAATGAAAATATGAAAGAGGCGGTGTAAGATGGCTTTAGATAAAGACACAAAAGATGGTCTTCAGCAGTTAATAGATCGGAAAGACCAGAACGTAACACTTGACGTTGGTATTACCAAAATGACTGTTGTCGACGTAGACAAAAAGCTGATCGAAGGTGTGAGTGAGTACTTAACAAAAGACCCTATAAACATGCCAGCAGACATGGCGAATACAAATGCAAAAGAATTCTTGCAAATGTTTGACGGGCGCTCAGATCACGCCGCACAATTTTTACTCGACATGGATAAAGATCCACGCATAACTGCAATAATGGAATCCGCAACCACGCCAGAACAATATGCAGCTGCGACAAAAGAACTTGTACAGCAACATCAAAACGGAACAATGAACGACTATTTAGTCGCGCAGCAGCCCAATATTACGCCCCCCGCTCAGCAGCCAGCGCCACAAGCCCCTCCACAGCCCGCCGCCCCCATAACAGTCATGGGTGAGCCCGTTGTTGTAAAAGCCGTTGAGCCGAAACAAGACAAAACAGCGACAGCAGAGCCGCCAGTATCGGAAGAAGTCGCATCATTAAACATGATATCAGATCTTTTAAACGATCATTTAAAAACAAACCCACAAGACCAGGCCCTTGCCGAAAACTTTCTAAAAGGAGCTGCAAGCGACCCAAAACTTGCCGAAGCCTTAAAAACCTTTAAAGCAAATAATGGTGACATGCTTAAAGGCGGCGATGGTGATGATATGATGGCAGGGTTTATGAATAAAGACGCCATGATCAGTGATCTGCTTGCTAGCTACAAGGACACGCCGGACAAAGCTTATGCTGCGCTTTCTAACCCCGACTTTCAAACGGAAGCGTTTATGCAGTATTCATCGCTCGGCCAAGCAGCAAGCATGATTGCGAAACCAATACTTGATTGGATTGGTGGCTTATTTGGCCAAGACAGCACACTTGGCGGCTGGGCGGAAATGGATTTCAGCTCAATCATGAAAGACTTCCAAGCCTTCTTTAATGGCGGCATGAATAACGCCATTGGCATGAGTAATAATAATATGGGGCTCATGGATTCATTAAGCTCCGTATTTAGCGTCGGGATGGGCGCAGCGGAAGACGCGCTAGATATGACGGCACATGACCGTCAATATATGGCGCATCACAACCCTGACCTCCCTGCAAACACCGTAACGTTGGTTGATGGTGAGACCAACACAATTGTTCGCGAAGTCACATTAGGCGCAGCGCCACAAAGCGCCGCAGAGCTCGCAGCAGAAGAGCAGAAACGCCAAGCGGCAGCACTCCAGCAGCAGCAGCAGAACGGACAGAACCCTAACGCGCCAGGCATGGATGCGCCCGGGGCAGGTGGGTAAATAAACAGAAAAACCTCATGTAAAAAGCCCCGCTAATTTTGCGGGGCTTTTTACATCAGTAATTCTTTGTTATTTTTTCTTATAATTAATAATATTCTTTGGCATTTTCGGCGGCCGAATTAATGCCGGCTTGTATGTCTGAAACAACTGAATACCAAATGATTTGTTAAACTCAGCAAGGCGCTCCTCATCTTCTAATGGGTGCGTTTTATCACGGTTCACATCAACACTATCCAAATATTTTCGGCCCTGCTCATCACGGTCAAACTTACAGGTAATCGGGAAGAATATAGTCTGACCGTATGCGTCAATATAAGAATATGTCATGCGCACTAACAGTTTACGGTCAATCAAATCCATAAATTTCAAAGTATGTGGATACGGTACATTCAATTCTATATACGTTTTACAAATACCATAATTCATAGACGCCTTTGTTGGCTGCAACCCCCATACGAGAACTAATCCAACAAGCAATGCACCTGCGCCGCCTAAATAGAATTTTTTATTCGATTTGCTCTTTTCAACCTTTACGCCATGTGCAGCCAAGTCAGCTTTTGTCTTTTTTGCTGACTTTTTTCCGGCTTTTCCAATGGGTTGTTTTTTGTCTGTCATAAGGGTCCTTCTTATTCGTCCTCAGGTGCAACCATTTTTTGCATCCCAGCTTCGACAAGTTCTTCCACAATACCGTCAATAACGGCGCTCACAGCTGCAGCCTTACCGCCTTCGCCGCCCTCTTCAGACAATGCAAGAACACGACGCTTAATTTCAGAGCGCGCACTACCACCAGGGAAGTTTGCGGCCAGAACTTGACGAGAGCGTGATGCCCCCATACGTGAATATAAACGCGTCCGCACCGCAACATCTTCTGTCGTTGTTGACAGCGCCCAAAGCTCAATCGGACCTAGAGTGTTAATCAAATGCTGCTCATAACGGCCTTGTTTAGTACCCAAGACAAGCAAGGCAGGTGCACCCGAAGATTTCGGCCCTGTCAAGCTATAGCGAATAACGTTACGCGCCGTCGAGGTTAAACCAAAGCGATTTTGAATATTATCAACCGCGGCTTCTGATACCGCAGCACCGAGAATCCAGACCCCTGTCGCCAAATCAACCATATCATCATCAAAATCATCAAGAAGCTGTGAAGCCAAAACGATTTGCACGCCACGCTTACGGCCTTCACGCACGTCACGTATAACCTGACCACGCACGGCTGATGATGAACTGGTACGGTGAAACTCATCAAAACAAAGGCGTTTCGGTGTTTCCGCCATGTCTTGCAAACGCATCTCATGATAGCTTTGATATTTTTCCGGCATAAATGGTAGAGCCTCTGGACCCAGCCACCAATTACGTACCAAAACGTTACGCGCAAGCATGTACATAATCGCCGTTTGGCGATCCGCCGTATCATCACCCTGCGGTGATACGTCCATTAAATCGAGAGAACAAATACGCGTATCTGCAATATCAAACTGTGTAACAGAAGCCAAGATTGGGTATTCACGAATAGCCGATGTCAGCATTCGTTCAAAAGCATTAATCACGTTTTCAGCGCTTGTGCCGATTTGTGTTTCCTGTAAGAGCGTTCTGATTTGCGGCTTACGGGCAGCAGCAATGGCATCAGAAAGCAGCGGCACAGCATGACGTTGGGCAATAGTTGCGGATATTGTGTCACCAGCTTCAAAAAGCTTATCGACGACATCCCACCAATAAGGATCAGATGGCAAATGCACGTTATTTTTCTGTAACGCGTCGTCAATTTTGTCATCAATACGCGGCAAATAAGGGCGTGGCTCTGCGCTTGACTGCACGTCATCGCGCCAACGATACATCTCATCAATAACCATACTTGTCAGCTGCTGAATGCCATCATATGGCTGCGTATAGCCCGGCGGCGTACAAAGTAGCGTCATCAATTCAATCAAGTAACTACGTTCATTGATCAGAGGATAACGACAGCCTAACTGCGTATCGAATGGGTTAATCGCATATTTATGTGACATTTGCAGGCGGTAATATCCTGCTTCATGTTGACGGTCAGGTGGCAACGCTTCTTTAACAAGCGAAATCAAACCAGATGAAGATGGGCCAATATCAATGACCGCGACGTAAGGTAATTTATTCAAACCGGGCGTTAGAACTGTACCGAGGTTCAAAGAGTTCATCAATACAGATTTACCAGCACCAGGCTGCGCGAAAATCAAATCAAACCATGTTGTTGTTAAAGCAGACCCTGTTTGATATGGCCATAATTTGCCATCAGGGGTTCTCAGCATGATGGAGCCCTCGCTGAAAGGACTAGAAGGGCGCTGCCACGGCAGCATCTTCATCACTTCAATCATTGGCGCAATCGCTGCAGGCGCGGTACCTGCACAGTGTATACCAAGCGCAGATGACATGACACAATCCAGCCCATCACCAGAAGCATCGCTCACCTGTGAGTAGCCCCAACTTTCAAAAGACTGAGTCAAGATTGACATGCGATCTTCTAACAGACGGCGCTGGTCACGACGTGCCCATGTTGCGATTGATATTCTCAACTTCACAACAGGCTCACTACGCGCCATAGCCTGCAGCCCTTCTAGGGAGTATTTTATCTGCTTATTCGCAACATTAGTGACGCTCAGCATTGTTGCGGCTTGCGATTTAAACGCAACGCCATGTGCGCCGCCGCCTTCAATTAAGAAAGAAATACGGTAAGGCACTTTCGCCTCAAACAGGCGGTTTAGCAGCATCGGGAACGGACTTGGGTCCATTGGCCCTAAGGTCATATCAGCGCCAGCCCATAAAAAATCACCGAGCTGGATAATGTTGTTCTCAATGTAACGCACGTCGCCCACAGCAAGCTGCGCGCTAATTGGCGGCCACATGATATCAGACATATCAACCTTATCCATCGGCGCGCGCGGCGGGATAGGATCACCCGGTAAACAAGGCTTCCAATTATCACTAACTTTAGAAGGATAAAGGTTGTTACGAATACATTTTAGCGCTTCATGAGTTTCTGTAATCTGTGCGCCGATGCCCATTTCGTCCAATGAAGACAAGATAGCAGAAATAAAACTTTTATGGCGCGTTCTTAAGGCCTCAACCCCCGCGAGCGGGAACTGCGCAAAGGCAGCATTAACCCATTTCTCTTCTTTACGTTCAGCAGCGGAACGCTGTACTTCGCTTTTCGTGAGCACCGATGGACGAGTCCATAGAACGAAATAGCATTCTTCGTACATTAAAAACTTCGAGAGATGATTAATACGCTCTTCAAACAAATCATCTAACTCAAGATCAGCGTTACTCGCTGTAACGCGTGAAGGCTTTGTCATCCGGTTCATAAAGCGATGAATACGCTCTGGATCTCGCACAAACACGACTTGCCATGCGTGACCAGGCCTGTCAAAACGTGCGCCGATTTTTAATGTCGCAGATTCAATCAATAAGCGGTATTCTTCTTCGCCGATAATCTGGCGGCTGCCTTCTACGCGGAGCACAGAGACCAAAGAGCCATCTTTCGCCGCGAACGTATCTTTGCTATCCGCCGTTTCCAAACGGATATAACTCTCAACCGTTGACTTCATCAACGTTTGGAATGGTGCTAAAAATCTATCCAGTAACCCCATTAGTAAAACTATTCCTCAAATTTAATTGGCAAAGACCGCATTGGCCGCGAATACAGGCACAGCTAATATTTTAAAGCTTTCTCAGGTTTGAGGAAAGGCCTTATTGTTATTTTTCAGAGTTAATCAGATATATTGGCAAAACATAAACGCCGACAATACGACTTACGCTTAAGCGCTCAGAAGCGCATCTTGGTAAAAATTCACCCATTGGGCAGGTATCTTTCCGCCGAAGGGGCCATCTTTAGAGCGCCAATACGCAAGAATTTGTGGGAATTGATTAAACTGTAAACCTGATTCTTGAATAATCCGGCGATCCAACGGCAGCAAACGCACGCCATTAAGTTTTTCGACACGCTGCGCGTAATGGCGCGGCGTAATATAATCTTTAAGCACCATCGCCATAACGTTAGGGTCATCTGTACCAAGGCGGCGCTTTGCCTCTTCACGGCGCCCCAACAAAACATCCTGCGCACGCCGAGAGGCTTCCGCCATAGGTCCTTGCGAAATACGCCCGACATAAATAGCGCGGACAATATGATGCAAGGTATGCTGCTCAATTTCTGGCAACCAGATAAGCACGCCAGACTTCATATCCGCCGCGCGATCCATTTCATAGACCTGCGCGCAAAACATGCATGTCGTCATTAGATTTTTGTCGCTCTCATCGCTATGGTCACCATTGCGATACAGAAGCTCTTGGTATTTTTGGGAACGAAAGCCGCAACACTTGCAGACATAATCATCGCGCTCGAAAATTTTAGTTTTCAGCGCGTCCCTTTTTTTCTTATCTTCTGATGAAGAAACATTGCGCGCAGATCCGCGCGCAATGCCTAATGTCAGTTTAGTGTATTTCATATTTTGAATACTCTAACTTTCGTTACGTTAAACAGAATTAACCTGCTGTACCCGTGTAAGTCATAGCAGCAACACCTGTTTGTGTCTGTAGCGTACCTGCTGTGTTACCATCGATCAAGTTAGACATGATGTCTGTTAGGAATGGTAGCGAGAACAACGCACCACCAGCAGCAAGCTTCATTGCGCCATCTTTTAGCGGTGTTTGCTGTGGGTTTTCCACGTGCTCTTTGATTTTTAGAATACCAAGTACGGCAAACAAAATACCAAAGATATATGCACCAACAGAGATAAGTGATGGAAGACCACCAACAGAATCCGTTACACTCTGCCAAACGTTGTCGAAAGTGTTACCACCACCGCCACCAGCGTGTGCTGCTTGTGAATACATGCCCATTGTGAAAGCTGCGCTTGCAGATAACATAGTCTTGTTTACTCTTTTAAACATATTTTTCTCCTCTTATAAGAAATTTTTAAATACCAACTTAAGTGAAGCTTAACCCAAATTGAGATAAACCTAAAGTACTTTGTACCGCCTCAATGACGGGACCAATGTTTACAGCAAGCGCACCACCCAGCAAGTGTGTTACGCCAGCCATAAGCGAAGCCTGTTGATCACCTTCCGCGACACCGCGAATGATGAAGAATCCTCTAACAAAACTAATCCAGCCGACAATTACCATAAAGGCAACCCCTACGCCGATAGTTGCGGCGACGTGCTGATCCACAGCGGCATCGCCTGTTGTTTGTGCCAATACACCATAGGTATGGACATTCGCACCGCCAGCAACAGCATTAAACATCGAGCCGGAGAATGCTGCAAGCATTGAGTCAACCGAGAATAATGCGCCCGCAACGATAAACGTCATAATCGTACCGATACCCGCTGGGCCACGTGGACCATCCTGTGAAGATTTAAGCAAACGGTGCACACCAATCATCATAAAGAAGAAACCTGCGACATAAGCAAACCACGTAATAGCATGTAGCATTGGCGACCAAATATCAGACATTAGGCGCACAAGCATTGCGTCAAGACCACCCCCTGAAATTTGTCCTGCCATACCTGTTGTCGCCGTCGTTCCAATTCCCAGCCCGACAAGGTTTGCGACAACCTCTGTTAGGAACGGAAGTGAGAACAACGCACCACCGACCACAAAACGCTTTAAAGGCTCCCATATAGGTACGCTGCGCGGGTCACTTACATGCTCAACAAGCTTTAATGTCCCCATCACAGTCATAATCATCGCCGAGATATACGCAAATACACCCAATAGATGCGGCAAGCCAGCCGTTGCGTTGGATACATTACACAGCACTTGACCTAAACCACCGCCGCTTGTCTGACCACAGTAACCACCGCCACCAAACATGCCCGCCATGAAATTACCAAGATTAATTGTAAACAAGCCACCAACGTTAATAATTGCGCCGCTACCATTCGCCATGATCGAGCCATACTGCCCAAGATCTAAGCCCAGAGAAACCGCGTCGTTAATACTGTTAACAACCATAGAGCCACCATTACCGTCAGGCACCATTAGTGAGTAATTACCTGTATTATCATCATAGATGAGGCCACCACTACCAGATGCGCCGAAATCAAGAGGCACTTGATACGTTCCCGTAATCGCCCCCATAATACCGCCCGTTATCAAGCTGCCTAAATTGTCCGTACTCAGCGCGTTGCCAATCGCATCGAAAATGCCGATTGATGAATTACCTGCCGCGTCACCAGTTTGGGCGATCGGCCCGAAAATGCTGCCAAATATGCCGCCAAGAGCGTCACCAGCAGACCCTGTGATTGTATCCCAAATCCCACCTGTACTGCCAGTACTGCCTGTGCTCGCACCACCGGTACTCGTAGTAGTGCTACCTGATCCGCCAGTAAGGGTTGTTGTCACTGACGAGACGAGACTTGACAAAAAGCCAGGCTCACCCGCTTGCGCTGTATTCGTATTGGAGCTCGCCATAACGAGCACGAGCGCCAATAATACCAACGCGAAACTTCTAAAAATATAAGACCCTACAAATCTTGACATACTCATCACCCTAATTTTCTAATGCATGCATACATCTAAACATATTTAGAATACACGCTGCAATAAACTCACTTAACTCTATGATTTATATAGACATTTAACAAAACATCTAAAAATCGCCCTACCTGTCTTTTTTAATTTAAACACACTACATTAGCTAAAATTTTATATAATGTTTATTAATATCACCTTAAGATTAAAGAAATAAAAAAAGAGCGCCTAGAATTAAGCGCTCTTAATATAACAAAAAATATTTATTTTTGGAAGAGGTTAAGCCGTAGCTACCTTTTTCACGTCTTCGCTATCGTCCAAGAACTCTACTGGGCCGCTGTCTTTGCCTTTGGCGCTAACATCACGGTCAACGAACTCAATCACAGCCATTGGCGCACAATCGCCATAGCGGAAGCCTGCCTTCATAATACGGATATAACCACCATTACGGTCAGCATAACGCTCACCAAGGACGCTAAATAGCTTTTTAACCTGCTCTTCATCACGCATTTTAGACATCGCTTGACGACGGTGTGACAATTCACCTTTTTTCGCCAACGTAATAAGCTTCTCTGTAAACGGGCGAAGCTCTTTTGCTTTTGGCAATGTTGTTGTGATCTGTTCGTGCTTCACTAACGCAGCCGCCATATTGGCAAGCATTGCTTTACGGTGAGACGTTGTACGGTTTAATTTACGTTGTTTAATTCCATGTTTCATGAAATTGACCTTTCTACTTGCTCATTTTATTGAGCGGCTACGATTTCAAACGGGTGAAACCATCGTTATTACCAAGACACACACATATACATGTAACATTTTGGGCGGGGCACCGTGCCCCTAAATATTAAATTGGAGCATAGAGAATACGCCCCAATTTAAAAAAATATAACCTTAAAGCTTAAGACGCAAAAGGATCTTCGACCTTCGTTGCAAGCTCTTCGATATTCTCAGGAGGCCAACCTTCAACCTGCATACCCAAATGCAAGCCCATTGTTGTCAGCACTTCTTTGATCTCGTTAAGAGATTTACGACCAAAGTTTGGCGTACGAAGCATGTCGCTCTCGCTTTTCTGTACCAAATCACCAATGTAAACGATATTATCGTTTTTCAGGCAGTTTGCTGAACGTACAGAAAGTTCAAGCTCTTCAACTTTACGAAGCAAGTTTTTGTTGAATGGAAGCTCTTCTTCCTCTTCTTCTTGCTTCGCTGATTCAGGTTCATCGAAGTTCACAAAGACAGATAGCTGATCTTGAAGAATGCGCGCAGCAAAAGCCACAGCATCTTCAGGAGTAATAACGCCATTTGTTTCAATGTTTAAAGTCAGCTTGTCATAGTCGGTAATTTGACCAACACGCGTATCTTCAACTTCGTAAGTAACTTTACGTACTGGCGCAAACACAGAATCGACAGGGATAAGGCCAACAGGCGCATCCTCTGGGCGGTTTTGTGCGGCTGGGCAGTAACCCTTACCAGTATTTACAGTCATTTCCATGCTAAGCTTCGCGCCTTTATCCAAAGTACAAATCACCAAGTCTGGGTTCATAATTTCGATATCTGCACCAGCTTCGATCATGCCAGAAGTTACTTCACAAGGACCTACTGCGTTTAAACGCATTTTCTTAGGACCTTCAACGTGCATACGTACTGCGATCGCTTTAATGTTTAGGATAATATCCGTAACATCTTCGCGGACACCTTCAATAGACGAAAATTCATGAAGAACACCATCAATCTGTACAGCAGTTACCGCTGCACCTTGTAGTGACGACAATAAAATACGACGAAGTGCGTTACCTAGCGTAAGACCGAAGCCACGCTCTAATGGTTCTACAACAACCTTACCAGCAGATTGCGCGTCTTTACCGTGTGCAATATCTACTTTTGAAGGTTTGATTAGCTCTTGCCAGTTTTTATGTATCAAGGCTCTTCCTTTCCTAAATTTAAACGGCTCTTATAAACCGTATATTAAAAATTCTTATCTCAACAAGTCTAAAGGTGACCCTTTTAACAAAGGCCACCATTATACAGATTATACGCGACGCTGCTTCTTAGGACGGCAACCATTGTGTGGTATTGGCGTAATATCTTTAATAGACTTGATTGTAAAACCAATCGCTGACAATGCACGAAGCGCTGATTCACGACCAGAGCCAGGGCCCCTTACGTTAATGTCGAGCTCTTTCATGCCATGTTCTTGTGCTGACTTACCAGCAGCTTCCGCAGCCATTTGCGCAGCAAACGGTGTGGATTTACGAGAGCCTTTAAAGCCCTGAGCACCAGCAGAGTTCCAAGATACAGTATTACCTTGCGCGTCAGTGATTGTAACCATTGTGTTATTATATGTAGAGTTGACGTGTGCAACACCAGATACAATATTCTTTTTGGCAGTTTTCTTGCCTTTACGTTGTGGTTTAGCCATTTTATTGCTCCACTATCCTTTTAAGTTAACTTATGAACTATTTCTTTTTACCTGCAATTGCTTTGGCAGGGCCTTTACGTGTACGCGCATTTGTCTTTGTACGCTGACCACGAACTGGCAAATGCTTACGATGGCGTAAACCACGCAGACAACCCATGTCCATAAGACGCTTAATGTTCATAGACACTTCACGACGAAGATCACCTTCGATCTTGTACTGATCAGTATCAATTTCTTTACGGAGTTGGTTCAACTCATCTTCTGTAAGATCTTTCATACGACGAGATACATCTAAACCACAATTTTCAATGATTTGAGCCGCTTTTGTACGACCTATACCGTGAATATATGTGAGCGCAATTAAAATACGCTTATTATCGGGTACGTTAACACCGGCAATACGAGCCATGTCATTTCCTTTTCTTTATTAAGTCATTTCTATCCAAACCGTAAAACCACAAAAATTATTTTGAAGTAGCGCCGGTTTGTAAACCAGACCTTGGTAAGTGAATATTCCCACGCACATATATGCGCAAAAAGCACACCAAAGCCGTCGGCAGTATAAGTGGTTTTATCGCATCGTCAATAGAAAAAAGACGATTCAAGAAAGAAAAGTCAAATAAGAGATAAAAAGCCGCCTTTACACGGCCTCTGGGGCGACAATCGCAAGGATCTGCGCTGTGACATCCTCGATATTCGTCATGCCATCAACTGCGCGTGACAAGTTTTTGTCTTGATAATAAGGCAGGACTTCTTTTGAATAAGACTTATACTGATCAAGGCGCTTTTTAAATGTTTCAATATTATCGTCACTACGCCCCTCTTCTGCCGCACGCTTTTCAACGCGCGCACTCAGCGCATCAAAATCGACGGCAAGCTCAATTACGCAGTCAATCTGCTTACCGCGCGCTGCGAGCATCTCATCCAAAGCAAGCGCCTGCGCCTGCGTACGCGGAAAGCCATCAAATATAGCCCCTTCAGCGCAATCAGGGGAATCGACGCGCCCAGCGATCATTTCGATAACAACATCATCCGGCACAAGTTGGCCTTCATCCATAAAAGACTTCATCTTTAAGCCAAGCGCCGTTTTATTCGCGATTTCCGCACGCAGCATGTCGCCCGTAGACAACTGCTGTAAGCCGTACTTATCCTGCAAGATTTTCGCCTGCGTGCCTTTACCAGCCGCTGGCGGGCCGAAAAATATTATGTTCATCGTTTACGCCCTCCTAATTTAGCCTTTTTCATCAGGCCTTCATATTGATGCGCAATCATATGGGAATGCACTTGCGCAACCGTATCCATTGTTACAGAAACAACAATCAGCAAACTCGTACCGCCCAGATAGAATGGGACGCTATATTTTGACATAAGAAATTCAGGTAACAAACAAATCAGCACAAGATACATTGCGCCAATAGATGTTATCCGCGTTAGAACGAAGTCTAAATAATCAGCTGTGTTTTTCCCTGGGCGAATCCCTGGAACAAAGCCACCATATTTACGCAGCATATCCGCATTTTCTTCTGGGTTAAACACAATCGCCGTATAAAAGAAGCAGAAAAATGCGATCAGCAAACCATACATAATCATATAAAGCGGCTCACCATGTTGCAACAAACGTGCAATAGAAGCTGTCCATTCATTGCCATCCGCACCAGAAAACCCGAGGATCGTCAAAGGCAGCAGCAAAAGTGAAGAAGCGAAAATCGGCGGGATAACCCCCGCTGTGTTCAATTTCAATGGTATGTGGTTTTGTTCTCCACCAGCCATTGCGCCGCCTTGCTGGCGCTTGGGGTACTGAACAATCACACGGCGCTGTGCGCGCTCCATAAAGACAATAAACGCAATAACACTAACAACCATCACAACAAGGCCAATCATCAGAGCGGCACTAAAGTGACCTGTGCTACCTTGCTCCAGCACAAAGGCAAGCGCTGAAGGTAAGCCCGCAACGATACCAGCAAAGATAATAAGAGAGATACCATTACCGATGCCGCGCTGCGTGATTTGCTCACCCAGCCACATAAGGAATACTGTACCGCCCACAATTGTAATCACCGTCGACAAACGGAAGAACATACCAGGGTCAATCACAGCGCTACCAGAAGCGCCCTGCATCGTTTCAAGCCCAACAGCAAGGCCATAAGCCTGCACTGTTGCCAAAAGAACGGTCAAATAGCGCGTATATTGGTTAATTTTAACCCGCCCCGATTCGCCTTCTTTTTTCATTTTTTCTAATGAGGGCACCATCGCTGCAGCAAGCTGCATAATAATAGACGCCGAAATATAAGGCATAATATTCAAGGCAAAAATAGTCATACGCTCAAGCGCACCACCGGAGAAGACGTTGAACATATCAATAATGCCATTGCCCTTTTGCGAGAAAATCTCATTCCAGATTTGCGGATCAATACCAGGAACCGGTATAAATGTACCTAAACGATATACGAGCAACGCACCCAAAACGAATAAAATTCTCTTTTTAAGTTCACTTGCTTTCGCTAAAGCGCCCCAATTTGCGTTTTTCGCCAACTGTTCGACAGCTGATGCCATTATACTCACCCTTAACGTAAATAAAAATTATATGAGGAATCTATAAAGCAAATTATACGCAATAGCGCAAGGGTATCTTGAAGCAAATTTTGGAATTATATACACAGTTTAACAATGATTTTTGAAGCGATGCGCTACCTATCGGAAAGAACAGCTGTTTTGAACACGCGCATACTCTGTCGGATTATCGATTTTTTGCTGCTCGCTATTCATGTGCGCGGACATTTGCTGGTTGATAGAGTTTAAGCTTTGCGAAAATTGCATGCGCACCTGCGCGTCTAAACGTTGTGGATTGCTACCATAGGCCGCAACATTTGCGTATAGGCGCTGCAAATGCGCATTAACCAAAGACGGGATTTGCCGCGCCGCGTCTTGCGAAGCGCGCTCTAAAACAGCAACGTGGAATTGCTCGTGTTGCAAAACAGCATTATACTCGCACGTCCCTGTACGTAAACTATTCGCAATTTTAATGCTCGGCGCGACTTGAAGTTCGATATTTACATTTTTAACTTTAGGGCAATAGCCGTCCTTTGCCGAACCGCCAATAGAAAAGTCAAGGCTGCCTGAAATTTGCATTCCGCCGCCGCCATGACCAAGGACGATTTGATTGTGCGCCACAGGGCGCCCTGACGTCGCAGTAAGCTGATTAGCGGAGTGTGTTTTATCAAGGCGTACAGGCAGCTTAACCTGCCTCACATCAACACTGACAGCGCGATAACGACAACTTGCAGCCTGCGCAGAATGCGTCCAGAAAATAACATTTAGAAGCAAAGCCAAAGTCAGGCCATGCATAGCACGTTGGAAAAATAATTGAGCCACATTTTGCACCTTAATGAAGATTACATTAAGCACAATAGTAAACAAAAGACCTAAACAATCAATTAACATGGGCCGCAGCCAAAAGCGTAAAACAAGGCTACTTAGGCGTATTATTCACGTTTTTCAAGAACTTGCCCATAGCACTATCTGCAGCATACGGGACCTGACCGCACGCTGTATGACCATCAACAAGCAATGGTTCCATATGAGCGAGTTGATCATCAATAAACAAATCAGCCCCCCCATCAGCACGGACAATGTTAAATAACTCTGATTTACTATCTCCTGCCATATAATGCCCTTGGCCAAAGCTCATGCCGTAATGCTGCATTGTATTAGAGGCACGCATCATCGATTTACCGCCACGTGCGGTACAAAAATTAAGCTTTAATGGCGACTCGATATCTAAGGCTGCCAAATCACGGTTTATTTGTGACATTGCAGTAAGAGGGTTGGTGAATGGCCCTGGCTCTATAGGCTTTTCACGATCACGCCACTCCGTTTTGAAAAAAGCCTCGAGGCCTTTCTTCTTGTACGCGAGCTCACCACTCGTTCCCCACGCAACAGCATCAAGATCAAACCACCAACTAAACCCTTCATCCTTACCCAAAGGTGTGTAGTGTCCGTTTTCTGGAATGATAATACGCGCTGCCGCGAGGCCATCATCAACGGCCATCTGCGCGTCTTCTTCGTTACATGTGAAAAACACACTTGGCTGCGCTTGGTTATTAAAATATCGACGAATCCATTCCCTGCGATAGCCTGCCCCGCCATGAGGCTGAGAGTGAAAAGCAGCATCGAGAATTTCATGCTGACCAATACTATTTAAAATTTTGCGCTGCGTGCCTAAGTCATCCTTACTACTCACGCCGATGTTAAACGGACGATAACCAAGTGCATCACTATGCATGTTAATACGCTCGCAGGCCTGATACAGCCGCATTAACGGGCCGGCATCAAGCAGCTCATTTTCAGTGTCGCGCATATATTCTTTGTATTGCGCAGGATCCTTGAGAAAAAGCTGATGCGCTTGTTCTAAATTAAATAAAGTACGTACACTAAATAATATACGTAAGCGGCCTTCTGGTGTCGGCATGGCGTCCCCCATGAACTTGTTTTTAATTTTTTATGATTACTATATTCATAACACGCAATTAACGTAATGTCTACGCCGCATTATAAAAAATGAATAACCATCAACAAGTTACAAAAAAAAAGCCGGCAAAAGCCGACTTTTTAAAATCTAAAGTTCGTAAAATAATTACTTCTTTTTATTATTTACGATTGGCGCAACTTCACGGCTGATAATTTCAACTTTACCACCAGCTTTTTCTACAGCCGCAATTGCTGGCTTAGAACCACCGGAAAGAGTCAATGTGACTTTTGTTGTAAGCTCACCATTACCAAGAAGACGAATACCGTCTTTTTTACGACGAACAACGCCTGCTGCAACAAGAATATCTTCTGTGATCTCTTTTTTAGCATCCAATTTCTTTTCATCGATTGCTTTTTGTAAGCGACCAAGGTTAACCGTTGAAAAGCTTAACGCGAAAATATTTGTAAAGCCACGCTTAGGAAGACGCTTGTACAAAGGCATTTGACCGCCTTCAAAACCGTTAATAGATACGCCTGAACGGGCTTTCTGACCTTTAACACCACGACCGGATGTTTTGCCTTTACCAGAACCGATACCACGACCAACACGCATACGCTCTTTATTGGAACCGTCTTGTGGCTGTAATTCATTCAATTTCATTGTTATATTCCTTACTTTTAGAGAGCCGCAATTAAGCAACTTCTCCTTCTACCTTAACCAAGTGGTTAACTTTGTTGATCATACCACGAACAGCTGGAGTATCTTCCAAAGTACGTGTGCGGTGCAATTTGTTAAGACCTAAACCAATCAAAGTTTTACGTTGGTACCCTTGGCGGCCAATTGCGCTGCCTGTTTGGGTAACAACTAATGTCTTACCAGAAGTTTTCTTGCCAGCAGGTTTTCTGTCAACAGCCTTAGGGGCCGTTTTCTTTGGCGCCGCAGTTTTTGCGGCCGCCTTACCTGCTGTTGCTTTCTTTACCGGTGCTTTTTTCGCCGGTGCTTTTTTTTCTTTATCTTCAGCCATTTTTCAATTCCTTAAATGCTAAACTTTATTACTAAAGCCGATTTATTCTTCGTCTAGGTTTTCAGAACCGCTTGGCTTGCCAGATTCACGGCTCGCAACAATAGCGCTTACTTTCTTACCACGACGTGCAGCAATTTGACGTGGGCTTTGAACATTTACAAGCGCGTCAAAAGTTGCACGAACCATGTTGTAAGGGTTGCTCGTACCAACAGCCTTTGCAACGATGTCTTGAACACCTAAAGCTTCAAATATCGCACGCATTGGGCCACCAGCAATAATACCAGTACCTGTCGGCGCTGCGCGCAGAAGAACTTTACCTGCACCATAGCGACCTTTAATGTCGTGGTGAATTGTACGGCCTTCACGTAATGGAACGCGCACAACGTTACGTTTTGCTTGTTCTGTCGCTTTACGAATTGCGTCAGGCACTTCTTTCGCCTTACCATGACCAAAGCCAACACGGCCTTTGCCATCGCCAACAACCATAAGTGCTGCAAAGCCGAAACGACGACCACCTTTAGCTACTTTTGCTACGCGGTTAATACCGACAAGGCGCTCGTTAAATTCGCTGTCTTGTTCTTTTTCTACTGGACGAGCCATTCCTATTTATCCCTTCAAAACCTAATTAAAATTCCATACCGCCGGCGCGTGCAGCGTCAGCAAGAGCCTTCACGCGACCGTGGAATAAAAATCCACCGCGATCAAATACACATATAGTTTGACCTGCTGCTTTCGCGCGCTTCGCAACCAATTTACCAACTTCTTCCGCAGCGGCTTTATTCGACGCGTTTTTCAGTTTTCCTTTAAGCTCAGCATCCAAAGTTGATGCAGATGCTAAAGTCACACCCTTTACATCGTCAATAAGCTGCGCGTAAATGTTGTTACCACTTCTATGAACTGAAAGACGTGGTAGCTCAGCGCGGTTAATTTGCTTTATCTTATGACGAACGCGACGTGCGCGACGTTGTTGATTTGTTTCTTTATTAGCCATTGTTCTAACCTTTGTTTTAACAAGCCAGCGCGCTTAATAGCAACGCTAAGCGTATTATTTTTTCTTACCTTCTTTACGCATGATGTATTCACCTTCATAACGTACGCCCTTGCCTTTATATGGCTCCGGTGGACGATATGCGCGAATTTTAGCAGCGACTTCACCAACCAACTGCTTATCAATACCAGAAACGGTAAGTAAAGTTGGCTTCTCTGCTTTAATCTCTACGCCCGCAGGAATTTCGTAGCGCACTTCATGAGAAAAACCAAGTTGCAAAACAACTGATTTACCTTCAATAGCCGCACGATAACCAACGCCGTTGATTTCAAGCTTCTTTTCGTAACCGTCTTTAACGCCAACACACATATTATTAATAACGCTACGTGTTGTCGCCCAAAGAGAGCGTGCCAAACGTGAGCCTGTGCGCGGAGATACAACGACTACATTGTCTTCTAGTTTTGCAGAAATTTCGTCGTGAATAACGAAGTTAAGCTCACCCTTAGGGCCCTTAACTTTGATATCCTGACCAGAAAGATCAATATTTACACCTTCCGGAATTGTTACCGGGTTTTTGCCAATTCTAGACATTGTTACTATCCTTAACTTTTCTATTCTACCAAGCTTACTAATAAATTAGTAAAGCTGGCATAAAACTTCGCCACCAACGTTTTGTTCGCGGGCCTGATAATCCGTCATAACGCCTTTTGGCGTTGTAACGATCGAAACACCAAGACCATTATAGAACTTCGGCATTGTTTTAACGTTACGAAAAACGCGACGACCAGGCTTTGAAACGCGGTGAATTTCGCGAATAGCAGGCTGACCTTCGTCATATTTCAATTCTACTTGCAAGTAGTCGTGGCCATCTTCACCCTTAACGGCTTTGTGACCGCGGATGTAACCTTCTGTTGCAAAAATCTCAAGCATGCTAGCTTTCATTTTTGACGCAGGAACCAACACAGTCGGTTTGTTTGCGCCAAGTCCATTACGAATACGTGTTAGCATGTCACTAATAGGATCACTCATTGTCATTTTTCTAAATCCTTTTCTCTACCAGCTCGACTTTGTTACACCGGGAAGCTCGCCTCTAGAAGCAAGTTCACGAAGGGCAACACGCGAGATGTTGAATTTTCTGTGGTGACCGCGTGGGCGGCCTGTAAGTGCACAACGGTTACGAACGCGGTCTTTTGCGCCATTACGAGGCATTTTAGCAAGTTTTAAAACTGCTTGAAAACGCTCTTCCATTGGTAACTCTTGGTTTTTAATAATTGCTTTAAGAGCTGCACGACGGTTTGCTGTCTGTTTAACAAGCTTACGACGCTTTAAGTCTCTTTGTACTGCACTAACTTTTGCCATATCTAATAATCTCCTACCCTTAACGCTTAATGTCACTAAATGGCATATCAAACTGTGTCAAAAGCTCTTTTGCTTCTTCATCAGTATTCGCTGTTGTACACATGATAATGTCCATACCGCGAATTTTATCCACTTTGTCATACTCGATTTCAGGGAAAATGATATGTTCTGTTATGCCCATCGCATAATTACCACGACCGTCAAAGCTCTTACCGTTAATGCCGCGAAAGTCACGAACACGAGGTAGAGCGATTGTTACAAAACGGTCTAAAAACTCATACATTTGCGCGCCACGAAGAGTAACTTTACAGCCAATAGGCATCTCTTCACGGATTTTAAATGAGGCGTTTGATTTACGTGCTTTACAAACCACAGGTTTCTGACCTGCAATAAGCGTTAAATCATTCACAGCATTTTCGATGAAAGCTTTATTTTGTGAAGCCTCACCAACGCCCATGTTAATTACAATTTTTTCCAATTTAGGAACCTGAAGAGCGTTCGTGTAACCAAATTTCTTGGTCAACGCCGGAACGATTGTCTCTTCATATCTCTGTTTAAAACGCGGTTTCATTCTTACTATCCCGTCTCTAAATTTCTTCGCCAGAAGAACATGCAACGCGTGTTTTGTTGCCGTCCTTATCAGTTTTATACCCAACGCGTGTTGCTTTTTCCGATTTAGGATCAATCAACGCGACATTTGATACGTGAATTGGTGCTTCGACTTTTTCAATACCACCAGCAGCGAACTGTGTTGGTTTCTTATGCTTCGTCACCATGTTCACGCCAGAAACGAGAACGCGGTTATCACTGGGCATAACTTTTGTCACTTCACCTTTTGCACCCTTGTCACGGCCAGTTACGACTACGACTTGATCGCCTTTTTTAACTCTTAACTTTGCTTTTGACATAGTTTTATACCTTCTTACTATAATACTTCGCCAGCGAGCGAAATAATCTTCATGTAGCCTTTACCGCGAAGTTCACGGGTAACAGGGCCAAATATACGTGTTCCGATTGGCTCGTTGTTCTTACTAATAAGAACAGCTGCGTTTGTATCAAAACGAATTTTTTCACCATTTTGGCGGTTAAGGCCAAATGCTGTACGAACGATAACCGCTCTGTGTACATCACCTTTTTTAACACGACCGCGTGGAATTGCTTCTTTAACTGATACCACGACAACGTCGCCGATATTAGCTGTACGGCGATGCGAGCCGCCAAGGACCTTGATGCATTCAACGCGACGTGCGCCAGAGTTGTCTGCAACTTCCATTTCTGTTTGCATCTGTATCATATTACTTCTGCCTTTTCTTCTCTTGCACGCTAATTAAACAAAGTGTCAAAAATTACTTATCGTCTTTTTTGGCTGTTGTTTTTTTAGCAGTTGTTTTTTTTGTTGTTGTTTTCTCTGCTGCTTTCTTAGCTGGCGCTTTTTTAGCAGCCGGCTTTTTCGCAGGAGCAGCTTTCTTCTCTTCAGCTTTCTTAGCAGGCGCCTTTTTAGCCGCAGGCTTTTTAGCTTCTACCTTTGCTGCTGGCGCATCGCCAGTAACAACTGTCCAAGTTTTACGTTTAGAAATCGGCTTACATTCCTCAATAGAAACTAAATCGCCCATTTTAAACTGATTGCTTTCATCATGCGCAGCGTATTTATCTGTGCGCTTAATAAACTTTTTATATAATGAGTGCATATAACGACGTTCAACTAAAACTGTAATAGTTTTGTCCATTTTGTCGCTAACGACTTTTCCTCTTAGTACGCGGCGTGGCATCTTGTTGCTCCTTTTACCTTATATCTCTTATGCTGCTTTTTTGTCAGCAGCGACAGCAGTAATGAACGTCTTTACGCGTGCAATATCACGACGTAGCTGACGCATTTGCGCTGTGTTATCCAATTGACCGCCAGCTTTTTGGAAGCGAAGGTTAAATTGTTGCTTACGCAAGTCCATTAACATTTTCTTCAATTCGTCTGCCGACTTACCTTTTAATTCTTGAGCCTTCATAATGGCCTCCTTAAAACTACTGTCTTATATTTAAGCGCCTAGACGCTTAACAAATTTTGTCGCAACCGGCAGTTTTGACGCAGCCAAAGCCATCGCTTCACGTGCCAATTCTTCCGAAACACCATCCAGTTCAAACATGATACGACCGGGCTTAACGCGTGCCGCCCAGAATTCAACTGAACCTTTACCTTTACCTTGACGTACTTCCAATGGCTTTTTTGTCACAGGAACATCAGGGAAAATACGGATCCAAAGCTTACCTTGACGTTTAAGGTGACGAGTCATCGTACGACGCGCGGCTTCAATCTGACGTGATGTTATACGCTCTGGGCTAACTGCTTTCAAGCCAAAAGCACCAAAATTCAAAGTTGAACCGCCTTTTGCGTTACCATGAATACGGCCTTTAAATGCTTTACGAAACTTTGTCTTTTTAGGTTGTAACATTGTTCCAATCCTATTCTTTCTTTAAAATTCTTATTTATCAGTACGTTGTGTGCCACCATGCGCATTCATGCGCTTGTCGCGTGCCATAGGGTCATGTTCAAGAACATCACCTTTATAGATCCATACTTTAATACCCAAAATACCGTAAGTCGTTAGACCTTCTGAAGTACCGTAATCGATATCAGCACGAAGAGTGTGTAGTGGAACACGACCTTCACGGTACCATTCTGTACGCGCAATATCAGCGCCGCCTAAACGACCAGAGATATTAACACGAATACCCTGAGCTCCAAGACGCATTGCGCCTTGTACGCCACGCTTCATCGCACGACGGAAAGATACCCGGCGCTCAAGTTGCTGCGCAATACCTTCTGAAACAAGTTGTGCATCAAGATCTGGCTTGCGAATCTCAACAATGTTCAACGCGACATCTGCACCATTTGCACGGCTAGAAAGCTCACCACGTAGCTTTTCAATATCCGCACCTTTTTTACCGATGATGACACCAGGGCGCGCTGTATAAACAGTTACTTTGATGTTTTTCGCTGCACGTTCAATAATAACTTTACTGATGCCCGCCGCTTTTAAGCGCTTTTGCACATAATCGCGGAGCTTAAGATCTTCAACGAGCTTCGTTGCATAATCTTTACCTGCGTACCAGCGGGAGTCCCATGTACGGTTGATACCGACGCGTAGACCTATAGGATTAACCTTCTGACCCATGACTCTTATTCCTCTCTCTCGCGAACAACAACGGTCAAGTTGCTGAACAATTTATGAATGCTTGCCGCACGGCCTTTAGCACGTGGACGAAAACGCTTCATAATAACTGACTTACCAACGTAAGCTTCCGCTACATAAAGACGATCAACATCAAGGCCGTGATTATTTTCAGCGTTTGCTACCGCAGACTGAAGCGCCTTCAATACGTCTTGCGCAACACGGCGCTTTGAAAACTGAAGGTCGACCAAAGCTTTTTCGGCTTTTTGACCTCGAATTGTGTGTGCCACTAAGTTTAACTTCTGAGGGCTCGTACGTATGTATTTCACATACGATCTTGCCTCATTCTCAGCGGTACGTTTAGCATTTGTTGCCTGTCCCATTTTAACTATCTCCTAAAGCCTTAGCCGTTATTTCTTAGACTTTTTGTCTACGCCATGACCATGATAAGTACGAGTTGGTGCAAACTCGCCTAATTTATGGCCGATCATGTTATCTGTCACGAGGACAGGTATAAATTGTTTACCGTTATGCACCGCAATTGTCTTGCCAATCATATTTGGCAGAATTGTCGAACGGCGTGACCATGTTTTAATTGGTCGATTTTTGCCAGAAGCGCTAGCTTCCTCAATTTTCTTCAATAGATGTCCGTCTACGAACGGGCCTTTCCATACTGAACGTGCCATGTCTATCTAATCCCTTTATTTCTTGTTACGACGACGGACAATATACTTATCAGTCGATTTATTCTTACGAGTCTTCGCACCCTTAGTTGGTTTACCCCAAGGAGTAACCGGATGACGGCCACCTGAAGTACGGCCTTCACCACCACCATGTGGGTGATCAACTGGGTTCATCACAACACCACGAACTGAAGGACGGCGACCTAACCAACGGTTACGGCCAGCTTTACCTTTATTTTCGTTAAGGTGTTCAGGATTCGAAACCGCACCTACAGTAGCCATACAATCGCCACGTACAATACGAAGCTCACCAGAAGTCAATTTAATCTGTGCGTAACCTTGATCACGACCAACAAGCTGCGCATAAGCACCTGCCGCACGAGCCATTTGACCACCTTTACCAGGTTTAAGCTCGATGTTGTGAATAATTGTACCCACTGGCATGTTTTTAAGCGGCATCGCGTTACCAGGCTTAATATCAACCTTGTTACCTGCGATAATTTTATCACCTACAGCCAAACGTTGTGGCGCAAGGATATAAGATTTTGTACCGTCTGTATATTCAACCAACGCAATGTAAGGCGTACGGTTTGGATCATACTCAAGGCGAAGGACAGTAGCCTCCATCTCCCATTTTGTACGTTTAAAGTCGACAAGACGATAACGACGCTTGTGACCACCGCCAATATGACGTGATGTAATGCGACCATTATTGTTACGACCACCGGTTTTTTTCAAACCCTCAGTCAAAGTCTTCTCAGGTGCACCACGGTGCAGGTGAGAACGATCAACCATTACTAGCTGACGCTGACTTGGTGTTACTGGATTAAACTTTTTTAATGCCATTTTACGTTTCCTTACTTCTTTCCTTTATCGGCGGACCACCATATAAATCTAGTTAAACACCCGTTGAGATATCAATTGACTGACCGTCTTCTAATGTGACGTACGCCTTTTTGAAATCAGAGCGCTTACCCATAACACCTTTAAAGCGTTTTGTCTTGCCCTTTGTTACAACAGTATTCACTGCCTTAACTTTAACGCCCCATAAACCTTCGACTGCCTTCTTAATTTCAGGCTTTGTCGCGTCTATAGAAACTTTAAATACCACTGCGTTATTCTCAAGCGCCAAAGTTGCTTTTTCAGTAATATGTGGCGCCACGATAACGTTATAATTACGCTCAGTTAGCTGAGCTTTTTCTGCCTTTTTAGCCATTAGTCTTAACCCTTCAATCTTGCTGTTAAGCTCTCAATAGCATCTTTAGTAAGAACTAAAGTGTCACGGCGTAGAATGTCATAAACATTTGCCCCCTGAGATGGCAACACATCAATATTTGGAATATTACGCGTAGCAAGTGAGAACTTTTCATCTACTTCTGAACCAGTCACAACAAGAGCGTTTTTCAAACCAAGCTTTTCAAGCTTCGCTGACATTGCTTTTGTTTTGTGATCTTTAACCTTAACGTCTTCAAGAACAATGATCTTGTCATTCTTCGCTTTAGAAGACAGTGCAAGTTTCAAAGCAAGCTTACGAACTTTCTTTGGCAAAGCCGTTGCGTGTGAACGCACAACCGGACCAAAGACAACACCGCCACCACGATCTTGCGAACGTTTCAAGTCACCCGCACGTGCACGGCCAGTACCTTTTTGAGCCCAAGGCTTCTTACCAGTACCTGTAACTTCGCCGCGTGTTTGTACTTTGTGCGTACCTGAGCGCGCTTTGTTACGGCTGTAATGTACTGCGCGGTGTAGCAAAGACTCACGGCCTTCTATTTTTTCGCCAAAGACAGCTTGATCAAGTTCAATATCGCCAGCGTCTTTGTTTTCTAATGTTTTAACTGCAACCTTCATCACTAACATCCTTATTCTTGAGTGTTATCGTCTTGCGTTTCAGCCGGAGCTTCCGCAGACGTTTGTGTTTCAGCCGATGCTTCCGCTACTTTTGCGACAGATTTCAAACCAGCTGGCAAAGGAACGCCCTCTGGAAGTTTTTTCTTAATAGCATCAGACAAAAGGATCCAACCTGATCTTGGGCCGGGCACTGCGCCACGGATCAAAACTACGTTTTCTTCTTCATCAATAGCAACAACTTCAAGATTTTGAACCGTTACGCGCTCGTCACCCATTTGACCAGCCATTTTCTTACCCTTGAAAACTTTACCAGGGTCTTGACACTGACCAGTTGCACCAAGTGCACGGTGAGAAACTGACACACCGTGAGTAGCACGCATGCCACCAAAGTTGTGACGCTTCATCGCACCCTGGAAACCTTTACCTTTAGATGTACCGACAGCATCTACATACTGACCCGGAACAAAATGGCTCGCCGCGATCTCTGCACCAACTTCGAGAAGATTCTCAGTTGAAACACGAAATTCTGCTAATTTTTTCTTTGGCTCTACTTTTGCAATCGCAAAATTTCCACGCATCGCCTTAGATGTGCGCTTCACTTTAGCCGTTCCAGCACCAAGCTGAACCGCTGTATAACCGTTTGTCGCTTCATCACGTACAGAAATAACCTGACATGAATCAATTTTAAGAACAGTAACCGGTACCTGATGACCATTCTCATCAAACACACGGGCCATACCCTCTTTACGTGCGATAACTCCAGTCCGCATATTAATAACTCCTAATTTTCGGTCATACCCAATATAGACAGAGGACCGTGTCTCATAACTTATGCCGCGTTAGCCGCATTTCCAATTTTAATCTCAACATCAACACCAGCTGGCAAGTCTAGCTTCATTAAAGCATCAACTGTTTGCGGTGTAGGCTCAACGATATCGATCAAGCGTTTGTGCGTACGCATTTCAAAATGCTCCATAGCATTTTTGTTTACGTGCGGTGACTTACAAACTGTAAAACGTTCAGTACGTGTAGGTAACGGCACAGGGCCCTGTACACGTGCGCCAGTACGTTTTGCTGTGTTCACGATCTCACCTGTTGAAGTGTCCAACACGCGGTGATCAAATGCTTTTAGTCGAATACGGATGGTTTGTGTATCCATTGTTTTTACCTTTTTATGTCTTCTTTATATCTGCGTTATGAGCGGGCGTTTTTTTAACATATAACGCCCGCACAAAGCAAGTTTTTTATTCAACAATCTTCGCAACAACGCCCGCGCCAACTGTACGGCCACCTTCACGGATCGCAAAACGTAGACCTTCGTCCATTGCGATTGGCGCAATAAGCTGAACGATCATTTTTGCATTATCACCAGGCATAATCATTTCAACGCCTTCTGGAAGGATGATTTCGCCAGTTACGTCCGTTGTACGGAAGTAAAATTGTGGGCGGTAATTTGCGAAGAATGGTGTGTGACGACCGCCTTCATCTTTTGACAAGATGTAAGCTTCTGCTTCAAATTTAGCGTGTGGCTTAATTGAACCAGGCTTACAAAGGACCTGACCACGCTCAACTTCTTCACGTTTCGTACCACGAAGAAGAACACCAACGTTATCGCCAGCTTGACCCGAGTCAAGAAGCTTACGGAACATTTCAACGCCAGTACAGATTGTTTTTTGTGTATCTTTGATACCAACAATTTCAATCTCGTCGCCAACGTTAACAACGCCTTGTTCAATACGACCAGTAACAACTGTACCACGGCCAGAAATTGAGAACACGTCTTCGATAGGCATCAAGAAAGGCTTGTCGACAGGACGATCTGGTGTTGGGATATATTCGTCAACAGCAGCCATTAATTCGCGAATTTTGTTTTCGCCAATCTCTGGGTCGCGACCTTCCATTGCAGCCAAAGCTGAACCTGAAATGATCGGCATATCGTCGCCAGGGAAATCGTAAGAAGAAAGAAGTTCACGAATTTCCATTTCAACAAGCTCAAGAAGCTCTTCGTCATCAACTTGGTCAACTTTGTTCATGAAAACAACCAAAGCAGGAACACCAACTTGGCGTGCAAGAAGGATGTGTTCACGTGTTTGTGGCATTGGGCCATCAGCTGCGTTAACAACCAAGATACCGCCATCCATTTGCGCCGCGCCGGTGATCATATTTTTCACATAATCAGCGTGCCCTGGGCAATCAACGTGAGCATAGTGACGTGCTTCTGTTTCATATTCAACGTGCGCTGTTGAAATTGTGATACCGCGTTCACGCTCTTCAGGAGCACCATCAATATCAGCGTAAGCTTTGAAATCACCAAAATATTTTGTGATCGCTGCTGTTAGTGTTGTTTTACCGTGGTCAACGTGACCGATTGTGCCGATGTTTACATGCGGCTTATTTCTTTCGAACTTTTCCTTAGACATTTTATATTCTCCTTATAAGTCTTAATTCTTTTGCGTATTACGCGTTTAATTTTTCTTTTACTTCCTCAGCAATCGCATTCGGCACAGCTTCATAACGGTCAAAGACCATTGTAAATTGTGCGCGACCAGATGATAGCGAACGAAGTGTATTAATGTAACCGAACATATTTGCAAGCGGCACTGCGGCTGTAACAATTTTCGCTACGCCACGGTCTTCCATAGAAGACACCTGACCACGACGAGAGTTAAGATCGCCAATGATGTCACCCATATATTCTTCAGGTGTAACAACCTCAACCTTCATTAAAGGCTCAAGAAGTTGAGGCCCAGCTGCAGCCATACCCTCTTTGAACGCTGAACGTGCAGCAATTTCAAAGGCCATGACAGAGGAGTCAACATCGTGGTAACCACCATCAACAAGACGTACTTTAAAGTCAATAACTGGGAAACCAGCAATAATGCCTGCATCTTTTGCAGTATCAAGACCTTTTTGAACGCCCGGGATGTATTCCTTAGGAACAGAGCCGCCAACGACTTCACTTTCAAACACAAAACCACAATCAGCTTCACCCGGTGAGAACACCAAGTCAATTTTCGCAAATTGACCAGAACCACCTGATTGTTTTTTGTGCGTGTAAGAAATCTCAGCTTCTTTTGTGATCGTCTCACGGTAAGCAACCTGAGGCGCGCCAATATTTGCTTCAACCTTAAATTCACGTCTCATACGATCAATCAAGATATCCAAGTGAAGCTCACCCATACCCTTCATGATTGTTTGGCCACTTTCGTGATCAACAGAAACCTGGAAAGATGGATCCTCAGCAGATAGACGCTGAAGTGCTTGTGACATCTTCTCTTGGTCAGCTTTTGTTTTCGGCTCAACCGCGATCTCAATAACAGGATCAGGGAAAATCATACGCTCCAGAACAACAGGGTGTTCTTTCACACACAAAGTATCACCTGTCGTTGAATCTTTCAAACCAACAAGGGCAACAATATCACCCGCATGAGCTTCTTTGATTTCTTCACGAGAGTTTGAATGCATAAGAAGCATACGGCCGATACGCTCACGCTTACCTTTTACAGTATTTTCAACGTAAGATCCCGCCTCTAGCGTACCAGAGTAGATACGCGCAAATGTTAGTGATCCAACAAAAGGGTCGTTCATGATTTTGAAAGCCAGCGCAGAAAACGGCGCGTCATCTTTCGGTTCACGGTTTTCAACTTCTTCAGAATCAACCTTGTTACCCTTAATCGCACCAACATCAGTCGGGCTCGGAAGGTAGTCAACAACAGCATCAAGCAGAGGCTGAACACCTTTATTTTTAAACGCCGTACCACAAAGAACAGGAACCCAAATATTATTCAGTGTCGCCTTACGGATACACGCCTTTAACGTCGCCATATCAGGCTCTGTACCATCAAGGTAAGCTTCCATCGCCGCTTCATCTTGCTCAACAGCGTGCTCAACAAGTAATTCACGATACTCAGCAGCTTTATCAGCAAGCTCAGCAGGGATTTCTTCCTCATGGAATGTCGCGCCAAGTGTTTCAGCGTCCCAAATGATCGCCTTCATTTTCACAAGGTCAATTAAGCCCAAGTAATCATTTTCAGCACCGATAGGAAGCTGAAGCGGAACAGGTGTTGCGCCGAAACGCTCTTTAATCATCTTGAGGCAGTTATAAAAATCTGCGCCGATTTTATCCATCTTATTCACAAAGATAATACGCGGAACATTATATTTATCAGCCTGACGCCACACAGTTTCTGTCTGCGGCTCAACGCCAGCATTCGCATCAAGAACAGTTACCGCACCATCGAGTACGCGCAATGAACGCTCAACTTCAATTGTGAAATCAACGTGCCCTGGAGTGTCAATAATATTGAAACGGAGCTTTTTACCAGCAGCAGGACCATCAGCAGGGCCGTCCCAGTAAGTTGTTGTCGCAGCAGATGTGATTGTAATACCGCGCTCTTGCTCTTGCTCCATCCAGTCCATAGTGGCCGCGCCATCATGCACTTCACCAATTTTGTGTGACTTACCAGTATAGTAAAGAATACGCTCAGTTGTCGTAGTCTTACCCGCATCAATATGCGCCATAATACCAAAGTTACGGTAATGCTCAATTGGGGTTTCGCGTGTCATATTTTTAAATCCTTAAAATCTTATAACTTGTCCATATTTTAGCCCGCTTAAAACTAAACGGGCTAAATAATCCCTACCAACGGTAATGTGCAAACGCTTTGTTTGCTTCTGCCATTTTATGCGTATCATCACGCTTTTTAGTGGCCGTACCGCGCTCGTTCGCTGCGTCAAGAAGCTCTCCAGCCAAACGTTGAGTCATTGTGTTTTCACTACGCTTACGCGCAGCGTCAATCAACCAACGAATTGAAAGCGCCTGTGCACGCTCAGAGCGAACCTCAACAGGAACCTGATAAGTAGCACCACCAACACGACGAGAACGGACCTCAAGGTGTGGACGTACTTTTTTCAGCGCCTTGCGGAAAACCAAAAGGCCTTTACCACCAGCAAGGTCTGAAACTTCTGCTTCCGCAGCCTCTTCAGCCAACTCAACGTTAGCTGATTTAGCGTCTAATATCTCAAGCGCACCGTAAACGATACCTTCAGCTGTAGACTTCTTACCATCAAGCATCAAGTTATTGATGAATTTTGATAGGATCAAATCTCCAAATCTTGGATCTGGTAGTATTTGACGTTTTTCTGCTCTATGACGACGAGACATATCTTAAATCCTCTTAATTCTTTATTTAGGACGCTTCACACCGTAACGAGAACGGGATTGCTTACGATCTTTAACACCTTGCGTATCCAGCGCGCCACGAACAACCGTGTAACGTACGCCAGGCAAATCCTTAACGCCGCCACCGCGGACAAGAACAACCGAGTGCTCTTGAAGGTTGTGACCTTCACCAGGGATATAACAAATAACTTCAAAACCTGTTGTCAAACGGACCTTTGCAACTTTACGCAAAGCAGAGTTTGGCTTCTTAGGTGTTGTTGTATAAACACGAGTACACACACCACGACGTTGAGGACAACGCTTTAGTGCACGTGTTTTTTTAGCCTTCATGGCTTTTTTACCGCCGACTGCGCGCGGCTTACGAATCAATTGTTGAATAGTTGGCATACGACCAAACCTCTTTTTCTTCACTACAGTTCATTATACAGGATGAGAAGCTGAATGCAGGAAGAAGAGACGCCAACATAGTGTGACTTATATCTTAATCCGCAGAGCATCTAGCCGCCCAAAACAAAACCGACACCTTATAAGCAATTCTTGCAAACAACCTTAGGAGCCGGGCCAGATGTTGCGCTTAACTTCTAATGTGAAAATATTTTTCACCCTCAAGGAAATTAAGAACAACGAGCTGCGTTTAGACCATCAAATTCATTACTGAACTTAGTAACGGTGCGGCCTACAGCCAACCCATCCTTTTAATATGTGCGCGGAATATACGCAGCGACAAAACATTTGTCAACCACTAATGTGCTTTTTTCACATTTTTAGAGTCATTTCATGCGCTTAGCCCCAAACCCACGTATTTTGCATTTATATCTCCAGTCTTCTCTTGCACCGCTTCATAGAGTAGCGCATCATTATATATAGACTTTATATACATAGGACACAAAACATTGCCTGACATTTTTTCCAAAGACTTCACCGCCCCGACCGAGCAAGAGCTCCTCGACTTCATACGTTACTTTGGCGGCCCCGCTACCAAACGCGACGTCTGCAAAGGCTTTGGCGTTACAGGCGATGACCGCATAGATATAAAGAAGGGCCTCAAACTCCTAGAGAGCAAGAACCTCATTACAAAGCAAGGGGGCGCCTACACAATCCCCGACACCCTCCCTGTTGTGACCACAATTGAAGTCTCCGAGATTGATATTGATGGTGATGAGATTGCCTTCCCAACAAAATGGGACGAAGACCTACAAGGCCCGATGCCACGCATTGAAATCCGTCCAAACAAACACGGACACCCAACATTGAAAGAAGGCGACCAAGCCCTCGCTCGCCTGCACAAACTTTCTGACACTTTATATGAAGCACGCATTATAAGGATAATCGATTCTCGCCGTGAACGCATTATGGGCATCTTAGAGAATCATAAGGACGGCATCGTTGTCAAACCCGTCGAAAAAAAGGCGCGCGACCTATATCTTGTAAACGCCAAGGACATGAAAGACGCCCAAATTGGTGACATTGTTCTTGCTGATCCCGTGGACGCTGTCGGCCTTCGCCACAAAAAATGCAAAATCGTCGACGTTTTGGGCAATGAAAATGACACGAATATATTCAGCCTAATCTCTGCGCATGAATACAATTTAGCCCTCACCTTCCCCGATACCGTTTTAGACGCGACCGAAAGCATGAAAGTACCCCCTTTAAAAGGACGTACCGATTTACGCGATTATCCATTAGTCACAATTGACGGCGCCGATGCACGAGATTTTGATGATGCCGTCTTCGCTGAGCCCGACCCAGACCAAGGCCGCAACCCTGGTGGTTTCCACCTGATTGTTGCCATCGCCGACGTTGCTTATTATGTCGAACATAATAAAGCCCTCGATAAAGAGGCGCTAAGGCGATCAAATTCAACATATTTCCCAGACCGCGTCATTCCGATGCTGCCAGAGCGCTTATCAAATGACCTTTGCTCACTGCGCCCGAAAGAAGATCGCGCCTGCATGGCCGCGCACTTATATATAGACGCGGATGGTCAGCTAATAAAATACAATTTCGTACGCGGGCTGATGAAGTCCATCGCACGCCTGACTTACGAACAAGTACAGGCCGCGAAAGACGGGATTAAAGACGACACAACGTCCATGCTGATGGATGACGTGATTAACCCGCTCTATGCAGCGTTTGGCATACTCAAAGCGGCACGTGATAAACGTGGTGCACTTGACCTTGAGCTGCCTGAGCGCCAAATCATGATCGACGATAAAGGCCGCATGAGCGGCGTACAGCGCCGATCACGCCTTGATGCGCACATGCTGATTGAAGAGTTTATGGTGCTCGCCAATGTCGCATCCGCACTCGCCCTAGACAAAGGCAAGACACCAGGGCTATACCGTGTCCATGATATGCCCAAGCAAGAAAAGCTTGATAACGCGCGCAACTTCTTAGAGGGCTTCAACCTGTCCCTCCCTAAGGGCAACAAACCGACACCCGGGAACTTAAATCAGATTTTGCGTAAAGCCAATGAAATGGAATACGCGCCACTTATTCACCAGACCATATTACGCACCCAATCACAGGCAAATTATTCACCGCAGAATATTGGGCATTTTGGCTTAGCGCTAACGCATTACACACATTTCACATCACCCATTCGCCGTTATGCCGATTTAATCGTCCACCGCGCGCTTATTCGTGAGTTCAGCTTAGGGCCTGGCGGCTTAAAAGATGAAGAAAAAGTACGCCTTGACGAGATTGCGGATATTATATCTACCAACGAGCGCAAATCAATGAGCGCCGAGTATTCAACCATTGACCGCTTCGTTGCCAAATATATGGAAGATAAAGTTGGCGCAGAATTTGAAGGGCGCATTAACGGCCTATCGCGCTTTGGTTTATTCGTCGCATTAAACGAAAGTGGCGCAGACGGCATTGTGCCCATTCGCACGCTGCCAGACGACTTCTATATACATGACGAAGAACAACACGCCCTTATTGGCCGCAAATCGCGCCGCACATACCGCATGGGCGCAGCGATAACCGTGCGCTTAAAAGAAGCCCACGGCATGAGCGGATCGACCGTATTTGAAGTTGTTGGCTTAGATGGCGCAGACATACCAGGCTTTACAATGAAGCGCACCAGATCGCATAGCTACAAAAAAGGTAAGGGTGACTTTAAAGGCGGCAAAAAACATGGCGCTAAGCCGGCCGGCCCAAAAGCTGCCGACACAAAAGCTGATAATGGCTTTAGAAAGAAAAAGAAGAAGAAGAAAACAACGCCCAAGCACAAGCGCAACAAAAACAAGCCACACCCTTAACGCTTAAGCCGGCGAAGCAAGCTCTAGACGTGCAGGCTTTTCTTCAGAAAACATATTGACCCAATCATAAGGGTGCATGTTACGCGGCAATCCATAACCCCATGGCCCAAGGCGCGGGCTATATTTTTGGGCATGCAGCAAGTCAGACTGGCTTTGGCGATCCATCTCAAAATCAATCACGCCGCTCCATAGCACCTGCGTGCGCGCAGCGTCATTAAACACCGTCAGGATATGGCCGCTTTTAAGCGGGTTCAGGCCATCATAGCCGTCCTTGCCATCTTCATGGACACTCCACAATGTGCCCTCCAAGCCCGTTTCATAGTAAGGCATCAACTTGCCTTCAATCACGTTTTCATTATCTGTTTTTGTCATGATTTATTCTCCCCATTTTCGCCATATTAAACAAGCCATAGAAAAAATCAATCTTCGCGGCGGTGCAAACGTAAAAAACTTTCTTGACATAGCCTAAAAAACGGCTATTGTGCGCATCTGAATTATTTATTCGCTTACGGGGCAACTGTGCGCGATAGACAACGAATTACAACCTATTAAGTAAGTAGAAAAGGTAAGAACCATGGCAAAAAAAGGCGCAGTTGAAAAGATCCGTCTTGTAAGCACAGGAACAAATGCTAAAGGCAATCCTACAGGCTTCACGTATTACATTAAGAAAAACGTTCGTAACATTACGGAAAAAATGAAGTTGCGTAAGTACGATCCACGTGCTCTTAACGCTGAAACAGGCAAACCTGGTATGCATGTTGATTTCGTAGAAAAGAAAATGCCACCTTCAAAAAAGAACTAGGCAAAGAAAAGCTGAGTACAAGACTACTCAGGTATTTCTACAAGGAATTTTTAAAAAGCGCTCACATTTTTGGGCGCTTTTTGCTATAAAGATAATAATAAGAATAAGACCTAAGGAAGAGTATCTAGATCATGCGCAATATTTTTATTCTTCGCCACTGCGAATATGATGACCGCTCAGGACCCGGCCCTAATTTTGACTGCCACCTGTCTGATGAAGGCACTGCGCACGCCCTCACAATTGGCGCGAAGATGCTGCAAAATAATATTCAGCCTGATCTTATTTATTGTTCTGGTGCGAAGCGCACGCGCGAGACCTTGTCGGCCTTGCTGCAAACTATTGACGCGCCAAAGATCATTTATAGTGATGATATATACGGCTGCATGCCCGGTGAGCTGCTTGAACTTATTCAAGGCAGCGCTGAGACCTATAAAAACATTATGATCCTCGGCCATAACCCAGCCATGCACGGCATTGTCCAGATTCTTGGGCAGAATAGCGAAGCTAAATATTTGAAAGATATTGCCTATTATTATGGCGCAGGTACATTGTGCCACTTTAGCTGTAACACCGCCCTATGGTCTGAGGCCAACCCTGCAAATTGCACGATTACCGCGCTACATACATAAAGTCAGTTTACGGCTTTGGCCAAAGTAGCTGCGCGACATCCTCTGGTGTGTCGATAAAATGTAGATTTTTCTGACGCTCTGGGTTTGAATACCCAACAGCCGTAGCCTTTGCAAACCACGCACGCAAACCATCATAGTAACCATCCAGATTCAGTATCGCGACTGGCTTCATTGCCCCGCCGCCATAAAGCTTTGCCAGATTATCATTGTGCGAGAAAAAAGCCTCACAGATTGTACCATCACCGCCAGGAGTCACAATATGCGCATCTGCACCGAGAAAGAGCTTTGTACGCTCCTGATCATCCACAACTCGCTTAACATCAACATGGGAGGGGTAGACCTCCGCAGGATCAAAGTACGCTGGAGAAATTAGCGCCTGCATCTGACCTCCAATTTTTCCGACTTCATCCATCACATCCTGTAAATGGCCATATAGACCGCCGCCATACAACACCAAATCGGCATTTTCACCGGCAAGCCGTGCCATCGCCTTCGTAGCCGCCACGCAGCGCTGTTGAAATGCCGCGTCATTTTTACAATATGATGACCCCGTATAAAGAGAAACTGTTTTAATCGGCATATTACCCCCAAGAGTATTGTTGCGCATCCATGAATAAGGAACACGAGCAAACAGTTTTCATAATGTCAAAGTAAATCTACTTGCATATGCGACGCATAAATGAAAAAATATCTAGATTCTAATCACTTTATGGAGGTCATTATGTTCCCATTTTTAAAAAGATTTGCATTGCTGACATTATCGCTTAGCTGCGTAAGCATCTCTGCAAACGCCGCAGAGTATCACAACCCTGATTTGGGCATTGCGTTCACGTATCCAGACAGTATAAAGCGCGACAGTGCAAATATAAGCACCGCGCCATTAAAGATACCCTTCACTGCTGGCACGCCGCCTATGAGCGTTTCGGTGTTACTGAAAGATACAGGGAGCATCGGCACGTTAGATGACTTTATTACCCGCGAACATGCTGAGCAAAAATCTGGCGGCTATTTCGGTCAGGTCGAAGAACATAAACATCAACTTGCTAGTGGGCAGCACGGGATTGAACTTATCCGCCAGACCAAATACGGCACCATATATTACTTTGTTTTCCCCACACCTAAAACAGGAAAAATAATGGCTCTACACCTGATGACAAGTGAAATAGGTGACCCAACAGGTGAGGCCCTCAAGGCCTATAACCAAATGAAGGGCAGCCTACACGTGGCGAATAAATAACAACATGTAAAAAAGGGCGCCTATGCAGGTGCCCTTTTCTTTATTCGAAACGCCTGCGCTTAATCACGCGGATTATTGGACGCCGAAGCCGCGCCATAACGGCCCCTGCTTTTTACCTGCATCACGTTTTTGTAACACAACGTCCGAGCTAAGCTTTAACACAGCCACGACAGCGTCACATTCGTCTTTGACTGTAAACGTTGAATGATGATTTGCCGGATAACCACCGCGCTGCGCATATGTATCAACATAACGCGCGATATCTTCAAAAAGCTCATCACAAAAGACATTAAGATTGCTAGAACCACCACCAAGGTCGAGACGGCGCTGCTTAATATATGCCGCCAACGGGTCAGATGTCGCCTGAGTGACAATAAAGCCGCCCACGGCATCCACTGCAATCGTTACATCATGCGCCTGCTCTGCATAGCCTGCTTTCGCGTCAAACTGACCAAAACTGCGCGTTAAAACGCCTTTATTTCTTACGTTATTCATGATTACTCATCCCTGTTTTAAGATGTTTTACGTTATTTTTTCTTTAATTTCTAACGTATACGCACCCCCAAAGCAAGGGCACAGCTATGCTGCGCCGCATCGCCCGCAAAGCAGATAAAGCGCGAGGCAGGACGCGCACTGCAGATGCGCGACTTTTCGCAATATGAAAAAACCTTGATTTTTCATCCGCACTCCCCTATATAAAAAGCATGAATTCGCTCGGTATAGATAAAAAACCAGAAGATACACGCGTTGTTGTTGCCATGTCTGGCGGCGTCGACAGCTCCGTCACGGCTGCATTATTGCATGAACAGGGCTATGACGTCATCGGTATTACGTTGCAGCTTTATGACCACGGGGCCGCGATTGAGCGCAAGGGCGCGTGCTGCGCAGGGCAGGATATTTATGATGCCCGCCGCATTGCCGAGACCCTTAACTTCCCACATTACGTGCTCGATTACGAAAGCAAATTCAAGCAAGCCGTCATTGATGACTTTGTTGATAGTTACATGAAAGGCGAAACGCCGATTCCTTGCGTACGCTGCAATCAAACCGTCAAATTTCGTGATTTATTAGAAGCCGCGGTAGACCTTGATGCCGACTGCATGGCAACCGGCCATTATGTACAGCAAGTAAAGAACCCCGATACGGGCTTATCTGAACTACATCGCGCGGTTGATAACGGTAAAGACCAAAGTTATTTCCTTTTTGCGACAACGCAAGAACAATTAGAGTTTCTACGCTTCCCACTTGGTGGCTGGACCAAAGACATTACCCGCCAGCACGCCGAGCGCTTTGGCTTAATTAACGCCGACAAGCCAGACAGCCAAGATATATGCTTCGTTCCCAATGGTGATTACGCAAGCATCGTAAAAAAAATTAAGCCCGAGGCTGAAAAAGCCGGCGATATTGTTGACCTTGACGGTAATGTCATCGGTACACATAACGGCATTATTCATTACACTATCGGTCAGCGCCGCGGCCTTGGCATTGGCGGCGGTGTAAACAATGACAATTCACCATTTTATGTTGTCCGCGTCGATGCGCCGCAAAACCAAGTGATTGTCGGCCCCAAAGAAGCTTTAGCACGCGATATCATCCATATTGGAGGTGCGAACTGGCTTGGCACCGCAAGCGGCAATACATACAGCGTACAGGCCAAATTGCGCTCTGTATCGCGCCCTATGCCCGCCGCGCTAACAATCAACGACGACGGTACAGCCTTCCTTACTTTGACGTCCCCGCAATACGGCATCGCCCCTGGACAAGCCGCAGTATGCTATATTGAAAACCGCGTTATTGGCGGTGGCTGGATATCTGGTACAGAAAATTCACAAATTCAGCTTGCGGCGTAAAATTACCTCTTGACAACGCAGCCAGATCACGGCATAAATCTGCACCAGACAGGAAATTCCTGTAGCCAAAAATGTGGCGGAGTAGCTCAGCTGGTTAGAGCAGTGGAATCATAATCCACGTGTCGGGGGTTCGAGTCCCTCTTCCGCTACCATTTTTCTTTTTTCTTATATCTATATCATAATTTATTGCGTGGATTTGTTCGCCACGCAGCATTTTCATGTGCGCAGCTCCTCCATTAGTCCCTTATAAAACAACAGGTTTTCACCTCCAAACACAACTATATGCAATTTTATGTATAAGTAATAATATGTTAAGTTTTCTCAGGCATACTCGTAAACGTGTGTGGGGTAGTGCTTCAATCTTTAGCCATCCTCCAAAGTTAAATTTTAGTTTATTAAGGGTTGTCACGATGAGTGATTATGACAGCTTTGACAACGTCGCGGAGAGTGATCTCGGCGCGTTTGAAGAGGCGCTTGAGATTAGCGGTTACGATGCAGTAACCACAACGCAACGCGGTATGCAACAAGACGAGTTCTTAAAAGAATCCGGCATGGCGATCGATACCGTTGGCGAAGCAAAAAAAATCGAAGAAAAGCGCGAAAAAAGAGAAAAGAATTCGGAGTCGGGCATCGCGGCGGCATTTGAAGCGGCGCGCCATCATGTAGACAATCATAAGTATGAAATGAAATTTGATGGTAAAGACTATGAAATTTCACATGGCGACTTGAAAGCCATGGTAAAAAACGAAACAAAAGATTTAAAAGACAGGCTAAAAAAGGCTACAACAGAAAAAGAACGCGCTCAAATATCTAGGGACATAATGCGGTTTCAAGAGATCCAGCAGCGCATGGACGAAGGCCAGACGCTTTCAGAAGATGACCTTGAGTTCATCGTTAATGATTACGCCGAGCGGAACGAAGCGTTTAAACAAGAGTTACAAAGCCATGCAAAAGTTGAAGAATTCACCTATAGCCAAGATGTAGGCAACGAAATATCTCGGCTCGAGGCGTATGCTGAGCAAAATCCAGACCTATCACTAACAGTAGGAAACTCTTTCAACGCTCAAAGCGGGGCGTCAACCTTCTCTGCCGATGACTTTTCTATCCTTGTTCATCAGAGCAATGATCCCTCGAAGGAGCTTGAAGAAGATTTTGCCGCGCACAAAGTAAATCAAAGTGCCGACCTAAATATGAATGATTTTGGTATTTCTTAGTTGTTCCTTGCTACCAACTGTGCTGCATTTTTCTTCGGTACATTAACATACTGGAACTCGTACTTACCAGCTCCAGTAACGACAGTTGCACCTGTCTTACCATTGGTAGTTAAAAAATAAGACTTACCACCACCAGATAAGGAAGTAAGCACGTCACCGTTATCTCTAACGCCCTGCCAGTCAACACCGAAACCGTTTTTCTGCAAAGCCCCTGAAACTTGCGTGAATGTACCACAAATTTGTCCATAACGCTCAGCAAAAGCACAGTCATTTGCTTCATATTTACCATCTTTGGTCAAGTTAATCGGTTGATAGTTACCGATATTCTGAAAGGTTAGGTCATTTAACTTTTCAGATATACAAAGTTCACCTTTATTTTTAAAAGCAAGAGTGTAAGCATAATCAGCATTCTCATTATACACAAAGTTAATTGAATGATAGCCCTGTTCTGGTGTCTCAATGACGCGCAATCCGCCGACTGCCATTAAGCCCTCATTCGCAGATACAGCTGCCAGCATGTTACTATCAGCAGCAATACATCCTTTTTTACCGTTATACTCCGCCCCTTCTATAGACGCTGGCAACTGAGGAAAAGGAAGTGTTTGTGTGACACTCTGCTTTGACTCAGATACGTTAGGGCTTCTCTCAGCGCTCGCCTCACCACCGCAAGCGGCTAAGGCAAATGTCAGTGCGGCAACACTTAAGTATTTACCAACAGATTTTGCCGCTTTCATGAATTCTTTACGCATCTTATATTCCCCAAAGCTTAATTTTTCGATGCCGTATCATATAGCAAAGTTGGTAAAAAATCAAGAAATATTTTTATGTAAAGTTTGGGAAATGGCAAAGCATTATTTGGTTATTTCTTAAGTTGCGGCGTTATGGTGTTATTTCTTATTCTCTATTTTATAAATATAAATTGGCAATTTTATCGGCCCCCTGACTTCTGCGGTCGCTAATGGTGTCCAATCTGGGATGGGGAAGGAACATGATATAATAAACGCGCCGGTTTTAAGGGTTTGGAATTGGGGGCGCAAATCGCGCATAATTTCAGGGTGCAAATAACAGAAAACAATGTCTTCATTAGCAAGGTCGGCTTTGAAAAAATCTTGGCGTTTCATGGTTATGCGCCCCCCGCCAAACACGCTGCGCATTTTGGCGAAGCGATACGGCCATGGGGAAATTTCATAACCAGAAATCTGCGCGTTTTTATATGTTCGCGCCAAAGAAGCCGCCACGCCGCCCCACCCAGCGCCTAAGTCGACAATATTATAGGCTGCATCTGCATCACTATGCGCCAAGGCAAGCTTTATGGCGCGGCGTTTTACATGCGGCAATACCGGCACAGGGGGAATGCGCGCCTTACGCTCATGCCAAAGACACGAACAGGCGAGCATAATCGCAAAAAGAATAAAGGCTGAAAATAGATATTCGCTTATCGGCATAACGCAAACCTGTCCGTTTAAAATTTACACACAAGTCTACGCCAAGCGCAGGCAAAAAAAAAGGGAGGCATCCTGCCTCCCTAGTGTTTCTTATCTTTTATGGCTTTGGTCTCTCTTATATTTAGGACGCCATAATTTGGTCTTGCGTGGCACTCATAGTTTCGAGGGGGCGTTCGTTATCAATAAATGCCACACATTCTGTTCGTTCGTTTTCGATTAGGGTAATCAGGTTGTTATTAGGATCTTTCATCATGAAATACTCTTGGCCACAGCTTGCTGTCGCAGGTGCGCTCGCCATATCAACGCCTTCATAATAAAAATGCTCGTATGATTTTTTTACATCGTCTACCGGGAAGCTCAGCATCAAGCCTGAGGTCACATTTCTAAAGCCATCAGGTAAGGACGCATGATTGACATCAATAATCGCAATTTGCGACTTCACATCATCACCGCGCTGCATAAGCACGTGGTCTTCTGTTTCAAAAACAGGGACAAATTCAAAAAAATCTTCATAGAAGTTAACTGTTTTCACAAGTCTATCAGTACAGATCACTGTATGTAATGGATGGATGTTCATATCAATTCCCTCGCGCCTTTGTTGCATTCTCTTTAAACAAATCGTTTTAAAAATAAACATAACGAACACGGCTTATATTCACCCTTACTATTTGAGCTTCAATATACGGCTCTTTTTTAAAGGCTACCTGTCGGTATGTAGTTTTAGAATATCATCCTTCGCTTGCATTTGTAAAGAAAAAAGTTTACGTATATAGTCAAGATTGTACGCGTATCACCTTTCGGATAGGAATAGAGTAAATGAGTAAACACAGGGGATCCAACAAAGAAATGGCCGATAGCACACGGCAAAAGTTTCTGGATAAAGCCCATGACCGTTTTATCTCCGAGGGCTATGTTGCGACTTCAACAAATGACATTGTGCGTGACGCAGAAATGGCGCGCGGCGCGCTGTATCACCACTTCAAAAATAAGCAGGAACTGTTTACGGCCGTTGCGAATGATAAAAACGTCGCGATGCGCAGCTTACTAGACGCCCGCATTGAAAAACGGGCACAATGCGGCGTCGCTGACCCGCAAGAGGATTTTCTTGCTACGCTCGACCTTATCATTGATCTTTTTAAAGACCCTGCATATCGCCGTATCATTGTTATTGAGTCCCTTGTTGCCCTGCCCCATGAAATACGGCGGAAAACCATGCTCGATTATTATCGACCGCTATGCGTAAATTTTCTGGACCGCAGCAATATATCAAAATCCGCCACGCCCGATGTGCTTGATGCTTTCATCATCGGCCTTATCGGCTTCATCGCCGAAAGCGTCCGCAGTTTTGAATACACGCACGGTCAAGAAGAATGCGCCGCTCAGGCAGAAAGCATAAAAGCAGCGCTACGCTTATTCCTTATTCCTTTTATTAATCAATTCACTAAATAGGCAATACACTAAATAAGCACTGGTATTTACCATGGTAACGCCCTAAATTACGCGGAGTAGTTTTTGGCACTCAATACTTGCCCCAGACATTTCAGATGAGTATGCACATGCAGGTTTTTACAGATTATCGTACCCTCCCCGATGAGATCAAAGGCAGCACAGTTGTCATTGGTAATTTTGATGGCCTTCACGTTGGCCATAGAATGCTGATTGAACTTGCACGCAAAAAATCAAAAGAAGCCGAAAGCAAGCTTTTAATCCTGACGTTTAATCCGCACCCACGGCGTTATTTTATGCCCGACGCGCCGCCATTTTTACTTACACCAGGTAAACAGCACGAAGAGTTACTTGCACACACGCAGGCAGATTACGCACTTTACTTAGGCTTTGATAATGAACTTGCCCATTTAACCGCTGATGAATTCATGGATCATATTTTAAAAGGCGCACTTGGCGCGAAGCAAATTGTGATTGGCGATGATTTTTGTTTTGGCAAAGGCCGCACAGGCAACGTTGACACACTGCGCACAGCAGGATTCCACGTTACCGCATTAAGCAAAATGGCAGATAACGCCGGACGGCGCTATTCATCCAGCCGTATACGCGACGCCATAAGCGGCGGCGACATGCACAAAGCAGAACAGATCATGGGCCGCCCATTCGAAATTCGCGGTAAAGTGATACACGGCGATAAACGCGGACGCGAGCTTGGTTACCCAACTGCTAATATTCGCCTTGGTACATATATTCACCCTGCATATGGCGTATATGCCTGCAAGGTCAAAATCCCCGGTGAAGATCACTGGCGCATTGCGGCGACGAATATTGGCATCCGCCCGATGTTTGAGAGCCCTGAAGCCCTTATTGAAGCCTATATTCTCGGTTATGACGGCGACTTATACGACCAAGAATTACGTATCCGGCCGCTGCGCAAAATTCGAAATGAAATGAAGTTTGAATCGCTCGAAGAGCTTATCGCGCAGATAAGGCAGGATTGTGGCAAAGTCCAAGACGTTATTAACGAAACTGACACGGCAATAAAAGCGTAAATAAAATGAAAGTAAGATAAAATAAAATGGATATATTTATAACGCTTTTTGTGCAAATCATTCCCTTGCTCGCGTTAATAGGCATTGGATATGTTGCTGGTAAAAAGCTTAGCGTCAATATGCACTCGATGAGCATGCTCTCTATCTATATATTAGTGCCGTTTGTTATTGCTATTTCATTAATGCAAATCGAGCTTAAACCAAGCTATATCGCCGTTCCTATATTTCTATTCTTTATTTGTGCAGCGCTGTGCCATATTGCTAATTCCCTTGGTAAACGGTTCCTCGATAAAGAATATCGCCCGCTAATGCCCCTACTTGGTGGCACGGCAAATACTGGTTATTTTGGTATACCTATTGTGACCGCTTTACTTGGTCCGGCTGCGATTGGTGTTTATATGTTGTTTAACATGGCCTTTAGCGTCACTGAAGTTACCACCTCATATTACCTCTCCAACCGCTCGAATATGGACATTAAACAGAGCATAAAGCGAGTCCTAAAGCTACCGCCGCTTTATGGCATCATTGCCGGTTTTCTGCTTAACATTACGCATGTGACCTTACCAGATGTTGTCTATACATATTGGACGCACGCTACTGGCGCTTTCATTATTATTGGCATGATGCTTATTGGCGTCGGCATATCTCAATTAAAAGGGCTGGAAATTAATTTAAAATTTACAGGGCTGTGCTTTATCCATAAATATCTTATCTGGCCGCTGACCTTCACTGCGCTTATTATCTTTGATAAGAACGTTACACATTTGCTTGATAGCGACGCGCATTTAATGCTCTTCCTATTGGGTGTTTGCCCTCTGCCTGCCAATGCAGTGGCCTATGCCACACAGTTAAAGCTGCCCGCAGAAGAAACCGCCGTGGCAATATTGCTCAGCACGATATTCGCGCTGGTTTATGTCCCAAGCACTATTGGGCTTTATTATATGTTCATTGCATCGTAAAAAAACTTTGACATAACCAATCCGCTATGCTTTAACACCCTTATACATAATATGTAATAAATTTTAGCAGGACAATATTAGGGGTCACCATGAATTTTGATTTTTGGAACACGCAGAGCGAGATTGATTTAAAAGTTACGCAGCTAAGCACAAACACAACATCGTTTAATATGCCGCGCAATGTATCAATTATTGAACAAGGCATCATCGCCGCAGGTGAAAACAATAGTGACCTGCTGCTTACCGATGAAATGAACCTTGTCGCTTACGATTCCGGGGATGATTTCCAGCACGCTGATAACGCGACAATATACGAACGCTTAATGTATTTAGCGCAGCGCGCCTATCAGGCAAACCCAAACATGTTAGTCACCGTGGGCAACCCATGGCGCGTTAATTTGGACAGCCTTGGCCTTGACCTTAAAGACATGGCATTGCGCGTTAATGACCCTGCACAGCTTTTAAAAGACCCTCTCGTCAACAGGCACGGCCTACCGTTTAATGTGATGACGGTTCTGGGCGGCGGCCGTATATTATCTATGAGCGCGAAAACAAACCTGTTTAACGATGAGCGTGGCTATGAGAAGCGCTACTTCCCTGAATGGGCGACAAGCTCACCTGTTATTAAAGCCCTAGAAGGCAATTTCGGTACCATTAAGCTCTCGCTTACTGGTGACGGCCAAAATGAAATTCCATTTGGCCAGCCGATTATTCATGTCAAAGACCCACGCAGCGATGCACGATACAATTTCGGTCAGCTAATTTGCGAGATGAAATGGGTCGCGTCACAATATGATGACATGTTTGAGAATGATGATAGTTACGGCACATTCAACCCATTACCAGCATATGCGCGTCATTTAGGCAGCAAAGACGGCCTTGTCATGGCGGTTTCGAATGCAAGTCCACCTGCGCGCGGCAAAATCCTCAAACATGCCCATTTGGCGAAGCTTGCTTCACAATTTGCAGGCGTTGTTTACGACACAGATGGTCTTGGCACAAGCGGTTCAACCTTTGCGCAGATGGGCCACCGTCTCGCAGCGAAAGATGGTCGCCTAATGCATAGTGGCTCTCGCCTTGATTTTCTAGATAGCGCGCGTTCAACCACAATTACCAAAATAAAGTCCGCACCGAAAAGCACAGAAGCCAAGGCCCATGTTGTCCTTGAGCGCAAATTAACGGACCACTTTAACCAAGCAGGTCAACCTGAGAACCTATTCATGGCCTATGAGCCCGCGAACCAAGATAGCTCTTGGGATAAGCGCGATTTTGCGGGACGCTTTGAAGAAGAGGAAATTCGTATGTTCGCCCTTTGGACATATGATTACATGGCAAAAACGAAACAAAACGGCGTAGTACAAGCGTTAAGTGGCGGTAAAGATTCTGCATTTAACTTAACAATTGCTGTCCTTGCAATGCGCGCCGCCATCTGCCAAAAAGGCATCAAGGCTGTGATGAAAGATTTCTCCCACTTGCCATATCAGGACGAGATCCTGACCCTCGCCGCAGAAAAGGGCGAGAAAGAAGCAACAAGCGCGCTAATCAAGCGTTTCGCCACGGGCGTCACAATGCCAACGCAGAACAGCTCCAAAGAGACACGTAAAGCCGCCAAAGACCTTGCAGATGGCCTTGGCGTCACATTTTACGAGCATAACGTCCAAGACCTTGTGAATTATTACGCGCTGCTATACGCCGTGAAGGACACAACAAAGTTAAGCGACAGACAGCGCGGCAAATTACAAAAAGAAGTGTCGAGCTACCTTAACCAGAGCAAAGACAGCGTTAGCGAAGAAAAGCTTGCCAAGCAAGCCGCTGCGATTAAAAAGAAATTCCCCGCCGTTGATAAACTGATTACAGCTGCGAAAGATAGCGATATCGTTGCCTATGAAAACATTCAAGCTCGCGCCCGCCAGGTCTTTATTATGATGTATGCAAATACTGAAAGTAAGATGGCACTTGCCAACCCGAATTTAGATGAAGCGCTTAATGCTTATGCAACATTTGGCGGCGATTTGCACAGCGGCACAATTAACATTAATGCTGGTGAATATAAGCATGACCAAGTCAACTTAATGCACCACATGATGAAAAACGGCCTGCATAACGTCCAAGAGCCGATGACCTTTTTGGCGACAACCCTCGAACAAATTGCGACAGCCGAGCTACAGCCACGTGGTAAAAAAGGTGAGTTATTACAAACTGACGAAGGCGCAATGGAAGCTAGCTCAGAGCAAATCAAAGCCTTTAGCGAGTGGATGTTCAAATATAGAGCCGAAACACAAGGCGGCGGCCGCCGCCTAAACGTTGAAGAAGTCTACCTCCAAGCCCGCGAAAGCGCCTTGTTTGAAAAGCATGATGCCAACAGCCTCTATAGCACAATGCGTATGCGTTACGCCAAGTGGAATGGCGGTCCTGCGCAGCCTAAAGTTTATGCCGGCCCAATCGCGCCGACGACAGGAAATAACGTTGATAAACAAACATCGCTGAGAACGCCAAATATTAGCGCAGCAAACCGTGATGAGCTCACCATGCTCGGCGTCAAACTTATGTTTAAATATGCGAAGGATGAGAATGATTTTTGGGCCAATGACCCTGCCATATATGAATTAATGGAACATAATGCGCTTTATAACGAAGCGTTTATCAATGACTTTGATTCAGCATTACAGAACCAGTCCACGCTACGTTTTGACGTGCAAGGCCTGTATAAAAGCGTAAAGGATAACGGCCCGCAGCAATTCTTTAAAGACACGCTAAAAGCGAAGCCAAAAGATAGCGCGCATTTAGACCAAAGCTTAAACGCGATTACCACGCCCAAGCTATAGTTCCGTATTTACGGGCTGGGCGTGAAGTTTAGCGCAGCCCCGTTAATGCAGTAACGCAGGCCAGTCGGTTCTGGGCCGTCTTTAAACACATGTCCCAAATGACCCCCGCAACGCGCGCAGTGAACCTCTGTACGCGGGAGGATCATTTTATAATCCGTTTTCGTGCCAATAGATTTACCTGATGCTGGTTGATAGTAAGATGGCCAGCCTGTGCCTGAATCAAACTTACTCTGCGAAGAGAACAATTCATGTCCGCACGCCGCACATATATACTGTCCCTCACGTTTTTCATGTAACAATTTTGATGTTTCAGGGCGCTCCGTGCCATGCTTACGCAAAACACGATATTCAGCCTCGCTCAATACCTCACGCCATTCCTTATTGCTTTTTTGTACTTCAAAGCCTTTATCGCTCGCAGCCTCTGCGCCGACAAATAGGCTCACGCCGAAAACCAAGCATAAACAAGCCATCGCGAGTGTGAATATCCTCATCATGATTTTACTTCCCTGAAATTGTTGTCACCTAATTATATAATCCGTTCAAAGCGCATTAAAAGTTACATTTTTCTTGATATTGCACGCGCTCACTGGCATAACTTTAGCATGGACTTAGTGCTTAGAGACATCGCTATTATTCGAATTATCAACCCGGCTTCGTTATAAAGAAGTCCGGGCAAGATCACATAAGCAACATTCGAAACCAACATCTTCAAGAATAGAGATTTAAAAATGAGTAACGAGAATACGGCGAAGAATGCCGATTTTTACAAAGAAACTGTCTTTTTACCAAAAACAGATTTCCCTATGCGCGCTGGCCTTGCACAAAAAGAGCCGGAAATCCTAAAAAAATGGGATGATGAAGATATCTATGGCACGATGCGCGCCCAGTCCAAAGGCAAAGAAAAATTCATCCTTCATGATGGCCCGCCATATGCGAATGGTCATCTGCATATGGGTCACGCGATGAACAAGGTCCTCAAAGACGTTGTTGTCCGCAGCTGGCAAATGATGGGCTATGACGCGCCATATGTCCCTGGCTGGGATTGTCACGGCCTACCTATTGAATGGAAAGTTGAAGAAAAATACCGCGAAGCAGGCCAAGATAAAGACGATATTGAGCCGATTGCGTTTCGCGATGAATGCCGTAAGTTTGCAAAAAAATGGGTTGATATTCAAAGCACTGAATTTGAACGCCTTGGCATTAATGGCGACTGGGAAAACCCATATTTAACTATGAATGTGAAGTCGGAAGCCCGCATCGTTGATGAAATTCACAAATTTCTGCTCAATGGCAATTTATATAAAGGCGCGAAGCCTGTTATGTGGTCAGTGGTTGAAAAAACAGCCCTCGCCGAAGCCGAAGTTGAATATAAAGAACATAAATCGATCACAATATGGGTACGTTTCCCTGTTGTTAGCACCAAATACGACATCTTAAATGGCGCAGATGTTGTCATCTGGACAACAACGCCGTGGACTATTCCTTCAAACCGCGCGGTGTGTTTCCATGATGACATCGAATATGGCCTTTATGAAGTTCAAGCCGTTAAGGACGATAGCCGCGCCGCAGTCGGTGACCGCATTGTCTTGGCTGCCAACCTTGCCGACGCCGTAAAAGCGCAAGCCGGCATTGAGCAGTGGGACGCTGTTGATCATTTCAAAGGTGAAGTACTTGAAGGAACAGTACTTGCACACCCATTAGTTGGCAAAGGCTATGAATTCCCTGTGCCATTGCTTAGCGGTGACCACGTTACGGCTGATGCGGGTACGGGCTTTGTACACACAGCACCAAGTCACGGCGCGGATGACTTTGAGGTTGGCCTCAAGCACGGCTTAGAAATCACCGATAACGTGACTGATGATGGCCTATTCCGTGCCCATGTCCCACTTTTTGCTGGCGGCGTAATATACGATCAACAAGGTAAAATGGGCGATGGTAACTTCGCTGTAATCAAAGCGCTTAACGAATGTGGGCGTTTGCTGTCAAAAGGTTCCGTGCGTCACGAATATCCACATAGCTGGCGCTCAAAAGCGCCTGTGATTTTCCGCACGACACCGCAATGGTTTATTGCGATGGATGGCGAAGGTAAAATCCGTGAAAAAGCACTTGGCGCAATTAAACAAACACGCTGGCTTCCCGCTGCAGGGCAAAACCGCATCACCGCGATGATCGAACAGCGCCCTGATTGGTGTATTTCCCGTCAGCGCGCATGGGGCGTCCCAATCGCTATTTTCATTGCCAAAGCAGATGGTGTGCCACTGCGAGACCCCGAAGTTTGTAAACGCATTTATGATGCCTTTGCGGAACGCGGCGCCGATGCATGGTATACAGATGACGCGCAAAGCTTCCTTGGCGATGGCTATAAAGCCGAAGATTATGATCAAGTTTTCGACATTGTTGATGTCTGGTTTGAATCAGGCTCTACCCATGCTTTTGTCCTTGAAGACCGCGAAGAGCTCAGTAGCCCTGCTGACCTTTATTTAGAAGGCTCTGACCAGCACCGCGGCTGGTTCCATTCTTCACTGCTTGAATCAGTTGGTTCACGTGGCTGCGCGCCTTATAAAACGGTGCTGACCCACGGTTTTGTGTTGGACGATAAGGGCTATAAAATGTCCAAATCACTTGGCAATATTGTTGCGCCCGAAGACATTATCAAACAGTATGGCGCCGATATTCTGCGCCTATGGGCATTAACATCTGATTACGGCGAAGACATTCGCATTGGTAAAGATGCAATCAAATCCACCACCGATATTTATCGCCGTATAAGAAACACATTCCGTTTCCTTCTCGGCGCTTTAGAGGGCTTTAGCGAAGAAGAGCGTGTTGATTTAAGCAAGCCATCTGAATTGCCAGAACTCGAACAGCTTGTACTGCACCAATTACAGCAGATGGATCAAGAGATCCGTAGCGATATTAAAAATTACAATTTTGGAAAACTTGCACATAAATTACATAACTTTTGTTCAAGTGAGCTTTCAGCGCTGTATTTCGATATCCGTAAAGATCGCCTTTACTGTGATCGCCCTGATATGTTTGAACGCCGCGCTTGCCGCAGCGTTCTGGCTGAGGTCTTTGAATGTTTAACAAGCTGGCTCGCGCCAATGCTTTGCTTCACATGCGAAGATGTTTGGACGCACCGCCCAGAAGGTCTTTTCCCTGATGCCGGCAGTATTCATCTGCGCGAATTTAGAGCCCTGCCACAAATATGGCAGAATGATGACTTGGCTACAAAATGGGATGATATCCGCACCGTACGCCGCGTTGTTTCAGGTGCGTTAGAGCCTAAACGCGCCGATAAAACCATCGGATCATCATTAGAAGCCCATCCGCAAATTATTGTCAGCAGCACTCTTGCGCGTACTCTTAAAGACACCGATTTAGCGGAAGTCTGCATCACGTCGCAGGCGACATTAACCGTATCTGATGATTTGCCTGCTGATGCATTTACTTTGAATGATGCGCCACATATCGGCGTAGTTTTTGCCAAAGCAGAAGGCGAAAAATGCCAGCGTTGCTGGAAAATCCTTCCCGATGTCGGTCGCGATAGTGATTACCCTGAGCTTTCAGCGCGTGACGCGGATGCCGTTAAATGGTATGAAGCGCACAAACAGAAAGCGGCATAATGTAAATAACAAAAGGCCGCTGATTTTTTGCGGCCTTTATTATATTAATCACTTTATAAACTCGCGCTTATTATACCCAAGCTGGCTGCGCTATTTGCACATTATTACGCTGCGCATATTCTTCTTTATATGCACTCATCTTTTCACCGACACGCACACCGATAGATTGCTCGTCACCCGTTGTGCCAACTATATCACCGAGTCCCCAAATCATTGTTGCGAACCCACCAAAAACAACGGATCCACCTTGCATTGCGCCCATAAGACTAACAGAATTATACCCGCCTCCAGCGTAAAGCGCTGCGCCTAAACCCGCACCAATAGGTAGCATCATAGCAGCTGATTTAGCGAAGCTTGCACTCACATCAGTTAATGCGACAACAGAGCTCTCTGACGCATCCAAAGTTTTCACCACAGCCTTATCCCATAGCCGCTCTGCTTTATCGGCGAAAGCATTAAATGTCTCTGAAATCTGTGCTGTTAAAGCTGTCATGATGTTTCCTCTATCTATATACGATCCTACGTTCTATGCATACAAGTATATAACATTATGCAACGTACTGCAAAAAGGCGCTCCTTCTCATTTGATTTCAATGAGATAATCACGTATCAGACTAACATAATTTAAAAAGAAGCAATCGCAAGGCCAGCCTCAGGCACTTTAAAGTATGCGACAAACTCGTCATAAAACCCTAGATTTGCCTGACGTGGGTCAATGATAATTTTATTGTCGCTATCTAGGTTCGTAATCGGCTGAGCGAAGCCTGCTTGGTGACTCCACGTGCCGTCTTGATGGTATTTAAGGACGTGGCCATTAAAATATTCTTTGATGGCCACGGCAATGACCTGCGTCTTAGCTATGCATAATGTGTCATGGCTTATTTCGATCAGGCCGTCTTTCTCAAATAATTTACGCATATAATCCGCGTGTGCCATATGGCTGTATAGTCGCCCAGAAGGGTCTGTTAAATGCCCAGGGACAGCGCAGCCCAGTTCTGGCAGGCCGAGCGCATAGCTGTAACAATTCGTCCGTTTATATAGCTCAGGGTTATCATGATAGGGTTTTACCGCCGCTGCAAAATCAGCGGCCAATATACTTGGTCGATATTGAACAGCACCCTGCATTTTAGCTTCCGCTAGGGATCACATAACGTAACCCTGTCTCTGGAATAGTAAAATAACCAATGAAATCTTTATATACCCCTCGATCTGCATAGAAAAGGTCTTCTATAATGCCGCCATTTTCATCACGCTGCGATATCGGACCGCCACGGCCACCTTGATGGCTCCATGTACCATCCTTGTGCAAGCGGTAGAAGTGATAATCATATTCCTGCGCCAAGAAAGCCGCAATCACTGGTGCGTCTTCATAAGGCGCATATTCAGGGCGCGCAATAGGTTTTAAGCCATCACGTAACAAAGCATTATAGATTGTTTGTAGCTTCATTTCCGAACAGCTCATACTCTCGCCCAAGCGGGTTTTGTTGTGAATTAGCTTACCAGGCGTTGCCTTACCATGTTCAGGTATACCTAATGCATATGTATAACAATTACTGTTGTGGCGTAGTTCCGGTTGATTGCAATATGGTTTCGCTGCGCTGGCAAAATCATCTTGCATTGTGAGTTTCTGTTCAACAACGTTCGGCTCTGAAACTTCACAGTTGTCCCCGACCAGATAGCGTTGGATGCTTTTAAATATGTTTGACATGACGCTCTTTCATTTTAACACCGGACATAATCACCATAACACAGTTTGCGTTGTCTATATAAAAATGCGAAGTCCCCCTTAAGGGTGCTTCATATAAGATACACCTTGTTTCGGGGCATGGTAAAAGCCAACCAAATCTGTATAACGTCCGCGCCGCGCCCGACAAGGGTCAGTAAGTAAATCCCCTTTACAGTCACGGTTTGAAACCCCGCCAACATCGCCTTTATGATTGCTCCATGTTTTATCACCATGCGAGCGATAAAAATGCACATCATCATGCGGACTTATAAAGGCCGCAATAATCGTAACTTTGTCGATCATACGATCCAAATCCTGTGGATCTATTTTGATTAAGCCGTCATTTTCAGTCAGGAGCTTATCAATATTCTCTACTGTAAGCTCTTCGGCCGTGAATAATTTTTGCGGGCTATTGGGAAGCTCTAGCAATTTGCCCGGGGCAGCATAGCCATGGTCAGTAAGCCCAAGCGCATAAGCATAACAATTGGCGTTTTCTTCAACTCTAGGATCAGCTTTAAACGAGGCCGCTGCAGCATTAAAATCGCTAGCCAGTTCTAATTTTTTTGTAATTATGCCATGCATTGCCCTTGCCCCTTTTTTCTTCACTTTGAAACTATAGCAAAAAACTAATTATGTCAATAACTATAAAATTGCTAAATACGCACCCATAAGCTAATTTAAATTCAGCCACAATCATTTCATCGCCATTAACGCCTCCGCAGCACACTGGCCTATATTTATGATCAGTGCCACATACTTATGCGTATTCTATCTCCCCGCCCCCTCCTTGTGGTATACTCTATACAGAATTAGGTTTCATTCAAGGAGGGTAAAATGGCCGCACAATATGACGACGCACGTTTTAGAAAAGAAAGCGTCCCTGAATTAGCACAGATTATTCTTACAGGTAATACGCAAGCACGGTGGGAAAAAGAGACTCCTATTTTCGCAAAAAAAATTGTTGAACACATGCAAATTGTCGCAACATCAACAGTACTTGATTTTGGGGTTGGCATTGGGCGGCTAGCTAAAGAGATCCTAAAACTAACCAATTGTACAGTTATTGGCGTTGATATTTCCAAAGACATGCTGCGTGAATCGATTAACTATGTCAGCCACCCTAATTACATACCAATGAGTATAAATGCGTTTAAAAAAATGCGCATGGAAAACAAGCTCCAGATTGACTGCGCCTATGGCGTTTGGGTTCTGCAGCACTGTATGAACTACCATGAATTACACCAGCTTATCCGTGATGCGCTGCCGGACAAAGGTACGTTTTTTGTCGCCAATACTACGCAGCGCTGGCTGCCCATAGAAGGGCCCGAACCTTGGGGTAATGATGGCCTGAATATACGTGACGCACTGCTTGAGGATTTCAAACTCGGCCACGACCTTACGACTGAGTTGTTAGATTATTTGCCAGAAGGTTACGAAGGGCAATATTTTTGCCATAATTTCATTAAAAAATAAATGCCACTGGGCGGGCACAGGCCCCGCTTATAAAACAAGCAACAAAAAACGGGCGAAGTGAACTTCGCCCGTTTTCTTATTTTATAGACTTATGCTTAGCTTACAGCGGTCTTCGGTGTTGAATCATCACCTTCTGCATCCGTTGCGCCATCATTCGCAGCAGCAGCTGCTGCTGCTTCACTTTGCGCCAGAGCAGCGGCTTGTTGCTGCGCAGCGATTGCGACCAAATCACGATCATGTGCCACGGCGCGAACGTCATTCACGTAAGAGCCTGTACCCGCGGGGATAAGACGACCAACAATAACGTTCTCTTTCAAGCCACGTAGCGTGTCCACTTTACCTTGCGTTGCCGCTTCGGTAAGTACACGCGTTGTTTCTTGGAACGACGCAGCAGAGATGAATGAACGCGTTTGTAGCGAAGCTTTCGTAATACCTTGCAGGACCGGCTTGCCTTCTGCAGCAATCTTGCCATCAGCAATATATTTCTGATTAAGCTCTTCGTACTCTTCACGATCGACAATCTCACCAACTAAGAATGTTGTATCACCAGATTTAGTGATTTCAACTTTCTGAAGCATTTGACGTACGATAACTTCGATATGCTTATCGTTAATCTTCACACCCTGTAGACGATAAACGTCTTGGATTTCAGTAACAAGATAAGCTGCAAGCGCTTCTACGCCAAGAACATCAAGAATATCATGCGGTACTAGCGCACCATCCAATAGTGGGTCACCAACACGCACGAAGTCACCTTCATGCACAGCCAAGTGACGGCCTTTTGGAATTAAGAATTCGTGAGATTCTTGCTCTTTATCAAGTGGGTTAACGATAATACGGCGTTTAGATTTATAATCTTTACCAAATTCAACAGTACCCTCAAGGTCAGAGATAACAGCGAAGTCTTTCGGACGACGTGCTTCAAACAACTCAGCAACACGTGGCAGACCACCAGTAATATCACGTGTTTTCGATGTTTCGCGTGGAATACGAGCGATAATATCACCCGCACGCACAGTCTCACCGTTCGCAACGTTCAAAATTGTGTCTGTTGACATGTAGTAATTTGCTGGCAAACCATTTGGCAGGATGATGACTTCACCCTTCGCATCAACAAGTGAGATACGTGGCTTAAGATCGCCGCCTTTAGGCTGTGAACGCCAATCAACAACTTTCTTCGCAGAAAGACCTGTTGCTTCGTCAGATTCGTCGATAATCGATACACCTTCAACAAGGTCGAAATACGTCGCAACACCATCTTTTTCCGTGATAATTGGCACGGTGAAGGGGTCCCACTCAGCGATTTTATCGCCGGCTTTAATGTTGACGCCGTTTTCAACAAGGCAGCGTGCGCCGTAAGGAACACGGTGGACAACTTTGTCCTTACCTTTTTTGTCAACAAGCGCAACTTCCATGTTACGGCCCATGACAATGTTAATGCCATCAGAGTTTTTCACTGTATTTTCGTTACGCAGCTCAATTTTTGCTTCCATTGTTGCTTCGTAAGACGATTTTTCAGCACCCTTCTGCGCCGCACCACCAATGTGGAATGTACGCATAGTAAGCTGCGTACCAGGCTCACCAATTGATTGAGCAGCCATAACGCCAACCGCTTCGCCCATATTGACTTCTGTACCACGTGCAAGGTCACGACCATAACACGCCGCACAAACACCATCGCGCGTTTGACATGTTAGTCCAGAGCGTACGATAAGTTCATCAATGCCAGCTGTTTCAATTTCCTCAGATTTCTCTTCGTCAATGATTTTAGCAGCTTTAATAAGCAGATCACCAGTAAGTGGGTTAATCACATCAAACGCCGCAGTACGGCCAAGTATACGTTCCGCAAGCGAAACGACCACATCAGCGCCGTTCATAACTGCGCGTAATGTAACGCCTTGTTCTGTACCACAATCTTTTTCAACGATTACAGCATCCTGCGCAACATCAACAAGACGACGCGTTAGATAACCAGAGTTCGCTGTTTTAAGCGCTGTATCCGCAAGACCTTTACGAGCCCCGTGTGTCGAGTTGAAATACTCAAGAACCGTAAGGCCTTCTTTAAAGTTTGAAACAATCGGGTTTTCAATGATTTCACCAGAAGGTTTCGCCATCAAACCACGCATACCAGCAAGCTGACGGATCTGCGCAGCAGAACCACGCGCACCAGAATGTGCCATCATGTAAACTGAGTTTAGGTTACCATCATCAATGTTTGAAATTTCTTTCATCATTTCTTCGGCGACTTCATCAGTACAACGTGACCAAATATCAATAACTTTATTGTATTTCTCACCTTTCGTGATTAAACCATCAAGATATTGCTGTTCAAATTCACCAACTTTGCCGCGCGCATCAGCGACTAATTGTTTCTTCGACTCAGGAATAATCAAATCGTCTTTACCGATTGAGATACCAGACGTACAAGCGTGTTTGAAACCAAGCTTCATCAAACGGTCACAGAAAATCACAGATTCTTTCTGACCGCAGTGACGATAGACAAGGTCAATCATGTTTGTCAGTTCTTTTTTCGTCAGTGTTTGGTTCACAATATCAAACGGAACATTGATGTTACGTGGCAATAGCTCTGATACAATCAAACGGCCCGGTGTTGATTCAACGATGCGGTAAACTTTTTTACCATCTTCGTCAACGTCAGTGTAACGACATTTAATCTTTGCATGTAGCGAGACAACGCCAGCTGTTAAAGCGTGCTGGATTTCGCCAACGCCACGGAAAATCATGCCTTCGCCGGCTTGCTTTTCAAGGCCGAGCGTCATCCAATATAGACCCAAAACAATATCCTGTGATGGTACGATAATCGGCTTACCATTCGCAGGTGATAGAATGTTATTTGTCGACATCATCAAACAGCGTGCTTCAAGCTGTGCTTCGATAGAAAGCGGAACGTGAACAGCCATTTGGTCACCATCAAAGTCAGCGTTAAACGCTGTACAAACGAGTGGGTGCAACTGAATAGCTTTACCTTCGATCAATGTTGGCTCAAACGCCTGAATACCAAGACGGTGCAATGTTGGCGCACGGTTTAGCATGACAGGGTGTTCGCGAATAACCTCTTCCAAGATATCCCAAACTTCAGGACGTTCTTTTTCAACCATTTTCTTCGCGGCTTTAATGGTCGATGCCATGCCGTAAAGTTCAAGTTTATGGTAGATAAACGGCTTGAAGAGCTCCAGTGCCATTTTCTTTGGCAGGCCACATTGGTGCAGTTTCAATTCTGGACCAACAACAATAACAGAACGACCAGAGTAATCGACACGTTTACCAAGTAGGTTTTGACGGAAACGACCTTGCTTACCTTTAAGCATGTCTGAAAGTGATTTCAATGGACGCTTATTCGCGCCTGTAATCACACGGCCACGACGACCATTATCAAATAGCGCATCAACAGATTCCTGTAGCATACGCTTTTCGTTACGTACGATAATATCAGGCGCTCGCAGCTCAATCAAACGGCGTAGGCGGTTGTTACGGTTGATAACACGGCGATATAGATCGTTCAAATCTGATGTCGCGAAACGGCCGCCATCAAGTGGAACCAATGGACGCAATTCAGGAGGAAGAACAGGAAGGTTATCCAAAATCATCCATTCAGGGCGTGTGCCTGAATCGATGAACGCATCAAGAAGCTTTAGACGCTTCACAAGTTTTTTACGTTTTGCTTCTGAATTAGTTTCGCGTAAGTCTTCTTCTGTTTTCTCGCGCTCGATCTCAAGATCCATCGCTGACAAAATTTCTTTTAGCGCTTCTGCACCGATGCTTGCGGTGAAGTTTTCCTCGCCGTATTCATCTTCAGCATCCATGAATTCTTCTTCGCTAAGAAGCTGGTACTGCTTAAGCGGTGTCATGCCTGGCTCAATAACAACGTAGTTTTCGAAGTAAAGAACGCGTTCAAGCTCTTTCAAAGTCATATCGATCATCAAACCGATACGTGAAGGCAATGATTTCAAGAACCAGATATGCGCAACAGGCGCCGCAAGATCAATATGGCCCATACGGTCACGGCGTACTTTAGTAAGCGTCACTTCAACGCCACATTTTTCACAGATAATACCTTTGTACTTCATGCGCTTATATTTGCCACAAAGACATTCATAATCTTTAATCGGGCCAAAAATACGTGCACAGAATAAGCCATCTTTTTCAGGCTTAAATGTACGGTAGTTAATTGTTTCAGGCTTTTTCACTTCGCCATATGACCATGACATGATCTGCTCTGGAGAAGCAATTGTAATACGTAAGCTATCAAAGCTCTGTGGGCCCGTTGGTTGACCGAAAAGGTTCATTAGTTCATTCATTTGACGTCTACCTTATACCTTTAGATCTTGCGATCTGACTTTACATTAAATTCTTTATCAGGGAAGGCGCCGCAGCAAATGCTTTTGGCGCCCTCAATGGTTCTACATTACGACTTGTTCGCGGAGCTTTGTTTCATATCGATATTCAAGCCAAGCGCACGTAATTCTTTTGTAAGAACGTTGAACGATTCTGGAATACCAATTTCGAAGCTATCTTCACCGCGTACAATGCTTTCATACACTTTAGAACGTCCAGCCACGTCATCCGACTTAACTGTGAGCATTTCTTGTAGTGTGTATGCTGCGCCATATGCTTGTAGTGCCCAAACTTCCATCTCACCAAAGCGCTGTCCACCAAACTGAGCTTTACCGCCAAGTGGTTGCTGCGTAACAAGCGAATACGGACCGATTGAACGGGCGTGAATCTTATCATCAACCAAGTGGTGGAGTTTAAGCATATACATGTAACCAACAGTTACATCACGGTCAAACTTCTCACCAGTACGTCCATCATAAAGAGGTGTCTGACCTGAGCTATTTACGCCAGCCTTAACAAGAAGATCTGTAATGTCCGCTTCAGAGGCGCCATCAAACACAGGCGTTGCCATTGGCACACCACGGTCTAGATTTTTCGCCATTTCAACGACTTCATTGTCATCTAACGTGCTCACTTTATTGTCAAACTCACGATCACCGTAAACAACTTTAAGCTTGTCTTTAAGGACAGAGATTTCAGCGGTTTGTGGCTCCTTGATGTTTTCAAAGTTTTTGATGATCTCGTTAATCTGCCAGCCCATATTCGCAGAAGCCCAACCAAGGTGGGTTTCAAGAATTTGACCAACGTTCATACGTGATGGAACACCAAGTGGGTTCAACACGAGATCAACAGCCGTGCCGTCTTCCATATATGGCATGTCTTCAACAGGACATATACGAGATACAACACCTTTGTTACCGTGACGGCCTGCCATTTTATCACCAGGCTGCATTTTACGTTTAATAGCAACGAAAACTTTAACCATCTTCATCACGCCAGGAAGCAGTTCGTCACCGCGCTGAAGTTTTTCGATTTTGTTGTCGAAACGAGCTTTCAGGTCATCAACAGCTTCATCAAACGTACGTGCCATCGCCTCAACTTCGGACATAATTGCTTCGTCTTCAATTGCGATTTGACGCCATAGGCCACGTTTTTCTGTTTCATCAAGGTCGGCGGCGTTAATTGCCGTGCCCTTTTTAAGATTCAAGCCCTTTGGAACAGAAGTCACTGTTTGACCAACGAATAATTCTTTCAGACGGCCATAATAACCGACTTCGATAATTTTACGTTCGTCGTCACGGTCTTTTGCCAATCTTTCGATTTCTTCTTTTTCGATAGATAAAGCACGTGCATCTTTGTCAACGCCGCGACGGTTAAATACGCGAACCTCAACAATTGTACCCGTTGTACCCGGCGGAAGGCGCAAAGATGAATCTTTAACATCTGCCGCTTTTTCACCAAAGATAGCACGCAGAAGTTTTTCTTCTGGTGTCATTGGGCTTTCACCTTTTGGTGTCACCTTACCGACAAGAATATCACCCGGAGAGACTTCCGCGCCAATGTGAACAATGCCCGCTTCATCTAGGTGACGGAGCGCTTCTTCACCAACGTTTGGAATATCACGTGTGATTTCTTCCTGACCAAGTTTCGTATCACGCGCCATAACTTCAAATTCTTCAATGTGAATAGAAGTAAATACGTCATCGCGAACGATCTTTTCAGAGATAAGAATGGAATCCTCAAAGTTGTAACCATTCCATGGCATAAACGCGACCATGATGTTACGACCAAGCGCCAGTTCACCAAGCTGTGTTGACGGGCCATCAGCGATAATATCGCCAGCCTGCAATTTATCACCAACGCGTACGATTGGGCGCTGGTTTACACAAGTGTTTTGGTTTGAACGTTGGAATTTCATTAGTTTATAGATATCAACAACAGGCTCATCCGCGTTCAACTCTTCAGTTGCACGAACAACGATACGGTTGCCGTCAACCTGCGTTACTTCACCTGCACGGCGCGCAGAAATAGCGGCGCCGGAATCACGTGCAACGACACGCTCCATACCCGTACCAACGAAAGGTGCATCCACTTTAAGAAGTGGAACAGCTTGACGCATCATGTTCGAGCCCATCAAAGCACGGTTCGCATCATCGTTTTCCAAGAAAGGAATAAGTGATGACGCAACAGAGATAACCTGTTTCGGAGAAACATCCATAAAGTGAATGTTTTCAGGTGGTGACATCAAGTTTTCACCAGCCTCACGACACTGAACAAGGTCATTAGAAAACCCGCCTAGATCTGTGATCTCTGAGTTAGCCTGTGCGATTGTATATTTCGCTTCTTCCATGGCTGACATATAAACCACTTCATTAGAAACCGTACCGTCAACAACGCGGCGATATGGGCTTTCAATGAAACCATAAGGGTTCACACGGGCAAATGTCGCAAGTGAGTTAATCAGGCCAATATTCGGCCCCTCAGGTGTTTCAATCGGGCAAATACGGCCATAATGTGTTGGGTGAACGTCACGAACTTCAAAGCCAGCACGCTCGCGTGTTAAACCACCAGGGCCAAGCGCCGAAAGACGACGTTTATGCGTGATTTCTGAAAGTGGGTTGGTTTGGTCCATAAACTGTGACAGCTGTGAAGAGCCAAAGAACTCACGTACAGAAGCCTGTACAGGTTTTGAGTTAATCAAATCATGTGGCATATATGTATCAATATCAACTGATGACATACGCTCACGGATTGCACGTTCCATACGAAGAAGACCGATACGCACTTGGTTTTCCATTAATTCGCCAACTGAACGAACACGGCGGTTACCAAGGTTATCAATATCGTCAATTTCGCCTTGACCGTCTTTAAGACCAACAAGGTATTTTACGATCTTAAGAATGTCTGTTTTATCAAGAACGCGGAATTCGTCTTCTTGGTCAATGTCCAAACGTGCGTTCATTTTCACGCGACCAACAGCCGAGAGATCATAACGCTCAGGATCAAAGAATAGAGAATCGAATAGTGCTTCTGCAGATTCTACTGTTGGTGGCTCACCAGGGCGCATAACACGGTAAATATCGATCAACGCTTCTTCACGTGTATCACATTTATCAGCCATCAACGTGTTACGCATGTAAGCGCCAACGTTCAAATGGTCAATCGCAAGAATTGGAAGCTGTTTAACCTTTTCATCGTGGAAACGCGCAATGTCGTCTTCAGTCAGTTCATGGCCAGCTTCAAATACAACTGCGCCAGTGCTTGGCTCAATCATATCTTTCGCAAGATATGTACCAAGAAGCGCGGCGTCTTCAACCAAATAATCTTTGAGGCCTTCTTCAGCAAGTTTGTTCGCCTTACGTGGCGTAATTTTTGTACCAGCTTCGACGACAACGTCACCTGTTTTTGCGTTAATCAGGTCAAACGGGACTTTTACGCCGCGCATACGCTCTGCGTCAAACGGAATAGCCCAGCCGCCTTTAACTGCTGTGTAGACATTATGATCGTAGAATGTCGACATAATCTCTTCATTTGACATGCCTTGAACCATTAATGGGTCAACAGGCTCATCATTAGCGATACATTCCGCACGATATTCAGCAGTTGCAACGCTATCTAAGGCACGCAGGAATGTTGTAACTGGCAATTTACGACGACGGTCGATACGCACATTGACGATATCTTTTGCATCAAATTCGAAGTCGAGCCAAGAGCCACGGTAAGGAATAACGCGCGCTGAGAATAAAAACTTACCAGAAGCGTGTGTCTTGCCGCCATCATGGTCAAAGAACACACCAGGTGAACGGTGCATTTGCGAAACGATTACGCGGTGCGTACCATTAACAATGAACGTACCGTTATTTGTCATTAATGGCATATCAACCATATAGACGTCTTGTTCTTTAATATCACGGATCGAACGTAAGCCTGTTTCTTCATCAACATCAAAAACAGACAGACGCAACGTTACGCGCAAAGGCGCAGAATACGTCATGTCGCGTTGGTTACATTCTTCTGTGTCGTATTTAGGGGCTTCAAGCTCATATTTCACGAAATCAATTTCCGCGCGGTTCGCGAAATCTTTGATTGGGAAGACACTTGAAAGCACTTCATGAAGGCCTTGCATCTTACGGTCATCGGAATGGATGTCGCTTTGGAGGAATAATTCGTATGAATCACGCTGAACATCAATCAAGTTCGGCATTTCGACAATTTCTTTGATCTCGCCAAAGAAACGACGCATACGCTTTTTCTCAGCAAAGCTAACGCTGTTCGTGATTTCGGATTTTTTCGCTGTTTTCGCCATAATATTTATCACCTTATTTTCGATTTTGTTATGACTATTTAGCGCAATAGCCACGACAACACAAAAACATGCATCAACGCCTTATTCCCCCTTGTCAGAGGATGGTTAATACATGATCTAAACTGCTTTTACTTCCCAATGTTTGGGCACTTCAACATTCGCCGCCTTTTTGTAGGACTCATAAATGTGCGCCATGTATGCAACATACGTGCCAAATTGTCAAGGACGATTCGTCAAATTCATTGACTTTTCTTGCTTGTTGCCACTTATCCACAGATAACTGTTTTTGACACCTTAAATTCGATGTTATTTCTGTGTATAACTGCCTTGCCACGCCGAGCGCCGTGGCAAGCACGACCTTAACAACAGAAGAGTCCGCACCCCGGACAATTGGCCTTAAGATAGACAGGCAAAAAAAAAGCCCCGCAAATCTGCGAGGCTTTCTTCAATTTTTTAGCAAAGCTAAACTTAAGTAAATTACTTAAGCTCGACTGTTGCACCTGCTTCTTCAAGTGTTTTCTTGACAGCTTCAGCTTCGGATTTGTCAACACCTTCTTTAACAGCTTTACCACCAGCTTCAACAAGATCTTTAGCTTCTTTCAAGCCTAGACCTGTGATGCTACGAACTTCTTTAATCACGTTGATTTTCTTATCGCCAGCAGCGACAAGAATAACGTCAAATTCTGTTTGCTCTTCAGCAGCAGGTGCAGCAGCACCAGCGGCAGCAACAGCAACAGGTGCAGCAGCGCTAACGCCCCACTTCTCTTCAAGAAGTGTAGCAAGCTCAGCAGCTTCCATTACAGAAAGTTCAGATAGTGTATCAACGATTTTGTTTAGATCAGCAGCCATAATAAATTCTCCTTTTTGACCAGTTTATCTTTAGTAAAACGTTTTAGTTATCGTCACATTATTTAAGAAAATAAAGCAGCGATAACCGTATTTCTTTATTCGCCTTTGGCAGCTTTCGCGCCAACGACACGTGCAAGCTGACCAGCAGGGGCTTGTAGTACGCCAGCAATTTTTGTTGCTGGAGCCTGTATAAGACCCACGATCTTGCCGCGCAACTCGTCCATGGATGGCATCTTAGAAAGAGCTTCTACGCCCGCAGCATCCAGAACGTTTACACCAAGTGCACCACCAAGGACAACCATCTTGTCGTTCTCCTTAGCAAAACCCTGAATTACTTTCGCAGCCGCAACTGGGTCGTTCGAAAACGCCATGCATACAGGACCAGAAAATAGTTCAGAAATACCTTCAAATTGCGAACCAACAATAGCGCGTTTCGCAAGTGAATTCTTTGTTACTTTAATTGTAACACCTTCCGCGCGACCGCTGCGGCGCAGTGTTGTCATTTGAGCAACTGTTAGACCAGCATAATGCGCAAGCATAATGCCTTCATTCGCGCCTTCACCTTCTCCAGTGAATACGTCTTTTAAAAAATCAAGCTCTTGAGCTTTCCGTGCGCGATCCATAAAATCTTCTCCGCGTTAAAAAACAAAAAAAGGATACCGACCAACTACAGCCAATACCCATCCAAAAAATTTCCGAAACAAGGCGCTAATATTGGCGCCTCGTTGGTAAACTAATAACTTAATACCGTTTACCTATCTATGTAGGACTTATGATTGCTCTTCCGTGGCAAACACCTACAGTCTTGGACAGGACGTCGCAATTACTAGGGCATAAAACACAGGGCGTCAAGTGTTTTTATGCTTTTTCTGCAATGACGATTAATGCGCCCTGCATTTACACTTGTCTTCTTCGGCAATATGGCTATGAGTAAAGATATGGAATTAGACACAGCGCACGCAGCATTACAACATATATATGGCCCCTTATGGATCAAGCGAGACGATTTGATTGACCCCATTATTGGCGGCAACAAATTCCGCAAGCTCAAATATAACATTGAAGCTGCCAAAACAGAGGGCAAAAATAGTCTGCTTACTTTTGGTGGTGCATACTCCAACCACATCCTTGCCACAGCGCGTGCAGGTCAGATTCATAATATGCCGACGACAGGTATTATACGCGGACATGCAGAGCACGGCCTTAGCCCCAGCTTAGAAAAAGCGCAAGACATGGGGATGACGCTCAACTTCACTTCGCGCGAAGAATATAAAGCCAGATATAGCCCTGATTATTTAAGCGCCCTACAAACAGCTTACCCTAGTGCCTATATCATCCCCGAAGGCGGGACCAACATCCACGCAACAAAAGGCATTGCGGAAATACGCGCAGAGCTGCCCGACGATATTGATGTTATTGCGACTGCCTGCGGTAGTGGCGGCACGTTAGCTGGGATGATTACCGCCTATGCCGATACGCCGCAAATCACCTTGCTCGGCTTCTCCGTCTTAAAAGGGGAAGACCAACTGACACAGACCATACAAACCCTGCTAGATAAGAGCGGCGTGACACCGCTTTGCAAATGGCAAGTCATCACAGGGCATCATTTTGGCGGCTACGCCAAAGCACCGCTCACATTAAAAACCTATATAAAAGAATTTCACGCTCGCCATAACACCCCGCTAGATTACGTCTATACAGGAAAAATGATGTTTGGCTTTGAAGCGTGGCTAAAAGATCACTCGGGAATTAAAAAGGCCGTCGCCCTCCATACAGGCGGGCTATTTACCGCCGCCGTACCATAAGGGCCGCCATTAAGGCCGCCCATCTGCGCGATAAAATGCAAACAATTCATGCGCACGGCTTAAGTCGCTTTGAGGCAGGCTTGATTTGGCCTCATAGGCCTCCACTACATTGTTCAATAGCGTACGCTGAATCACCTCAAGCCCCTCAACCAAGGCGATAACGCGCGCGGCGGCATCATGGTCAAATCGTGACGGTGTCACATAAATCATTTCTGTCATTGTCGTCTCCATCCTCACGTTAACCGTTATTTTCTAAGTTATTCGAAGGTGCCGCACTTTGGTCTTTTGCATGCTCGCGTTGATATATCAGCTGTTCGGCCTGTGCTATTTTATGTGCAATTGTGCTATTTGATTGTAGCTTGCCCGTTTCAGAAGAAAACCCACCACCGACAACAACATCGCAAAAGAACTTTGTCGTATCTGGCCCCAGCTTAATAAAAGGCACTTCCTTATTTAAATTCACCGTCATGTGCTGATTAAAATTGCACGTCGCCGCCGCCGATGGCGTAAAATCCGCATCGGAAAGCATTGCCGCCGCTTGCATTAAGTCAGGATCATGGACAAATCTTTAAATATTGCTTAATCACAAAAAAGACCGCAATGCAGCGGCCTTTCTTATAATGCGCATAGATTAAGGGCAAGATTATGGCTGAGGGTGCTGCCTATCAATCTTACTCTTTAATTTATCATTTTCTTCTGAATAACCACGCGTGCCGATTTCAGCTAACGCTTTGGCGCGAATTGCGTAAGGGAAATTGTTTTGCCCTGTTTGTGCGACCAATTCTGGTAAAGGGGCAACCACCGTATCAAGGCGTGAGCCCCCGAACCAAGGGTTCGCATAGCGCGGCTTTTGGCGCTCAGCTAAATCATCAGGCATTTTTACACGGTGCGGTGCGGCGCGATAAAAACCGTTTGAGAATATCTCAAGCTGCAAACCGCCATTACTAATCCATTCACCTTGCTGCGTTTCTAACGCGTGCCATGTCCCTTGTTCATCTTGCACTTCCAACCCATTTTCAGCGCGGAGCAATGTTAAAAGCCCACGGTCTTGGTGCGTGTCAATCCGCATTGCGCCCGGCGTTGGATTTTGGCATGGAGGGTAATACAAGTCACGCTGTGCGTGATGGCCGCCATCAACATACTGCGCAATTGATTGCTGCTGTACATCAAGATAAAGAGCAATGCCCTCCAAGACGCGTTTCGCGATATTCTGCCGCGCCATCATCAAATCAAGAATCGCGTCCGCATAGCCGGGAACATAGCTATCAATATGCCTGCCAGTATCTTTGTTCATCAATACATTTTGCGAGACCTGATTAAAAGCACGGCCTAAGCCCTGCTCTAACATAAAATAAGTTTTTTCATCTGGGATAGCGCCTTTTTTGCGGCGCTTAGCGGCAGTATTAAGGCCTTTATAGCCCATTTGCTCGACATCAGAGACAAAGCCCTTTTTGACATCTTCTGGCAGTGCGTGAAACAATTGCGCTTTGGCAAAATGCGCATCTTCCAATGCTTTTACCTCTGGCGTTAGCGCCCAGCGGCAAAAACCATTTGCGCTGGTCAGCGGACCAAATTCGTTTTTTGCGAAAGCGGTAAAATCTGTATCATTTGTGTTTAAAAGACGCGCCATATCAAATACCGGCACATAATCCAAAGCACGTTTCCCTGAAGCATTATTCATAACTTCTCCCGTGAATATTTATTCTTTTTATATATGAATTATGTTTATTGATAACGACAAAGTGAAAAACTTGCAATAGTCTGGCGAAAAAAATCCACCAATTGATAAAAAAAACTAGCCAAAAGAAATTGAATAGACTATTACTTAAACAAATATTCCCCAAAAATGACTAGACTATAAAACTTGGCCGCTTGGTCAGAACACGAACTCTACCTAAAAGTCAGACTGGTTAAAGTTATATTGGGACACTGAAAACGATTGCATCTATAAGGACAAAGAATATGGCTGGCTTTAACCCTGCTGAATATATCCGTCAAGTACGTAGCGAAGTACGCAAAGTATCTTGGCCGACCCGCAAAGAAACGACATCAAGCACAATTGCCGTGTTTATTATGGTCGCGATTGCGTCAGTATTCCTCTTCCTCGCTGATTTTTTCATGGCGAATATCGTTCAATTTATTTTAGGCCTCGGGGCATAAACTAATAACTCAATAAAAGTTTTAAAAAGGAACAAAATTATGGCTGCTCGTTGGTATGTTGTACATGTCTATTCTGGTTTCGAAAACCGCGTCAAAGAAACCATCCAGGAAAAAGCTGAGAAGCAAGGCCTAGCGGCTGCGATTCACGAAGTACTTGTCCCAATGGAAGAAGTTGTCGAAATCAAACGCGGTCAGCGCGTTAATGCAGAGCGCAAATATTTCCCAGGTTATGTGCTTGCAAAGCTCGACCTGAGTGATGAAGTTTGGCACCTTGTAAAAGACACACCAAAAGTTACTGGATTTTTGGGCGCAGGCAACAAGCCGACACCAATTTCCAACAAAGAGGCTGAACGCCTTATCAAGCAAATCCAAGAAGGCGTCGACAGCCCTCGCCCAACAATAACCTTCGATATTGGCGAAGAAGTTAAGGTTATTGACGGTCCGTTCGCTTCATTCAACGGTATGGTTGAAGAAGTCGACGAAGATAAAGCACGCGTTAAAGTCTCTGTTTCAATCTTCGGTCGCTCGACACCAGTTGAACTGGAATACTCACAAGTTGAGAAAAGCTAATCCCCCCATTATTACAATGGCAAAGATATTTAAAGAGCGCCCTATTTGGGCGCTCTTTTTTATTGCTTCGCACCATAGCAGCCATGCGCTTACCCATAAAATTAGTCCTTGCCAAAACGCCGTTAATTATGTTAACTTCAGCGATCTTAAAAAAATTATAAGCAACCGGCAAGGATTTATGCAATGGCGAAAACCATCACTCAGGCGGCATTATGGGACTATTTAAGCCTACGTAATACAGGCGAAGAAATTGCGTTTCAAGACGTATTGAACCATTTTGAACTGAGTGAGACGCAGGATAACTTTAGCGCCGAAAAACAGACGTTGCTAAACGCCTTAACAAAACTCGAAAATGCGGGCGCATTGGTTGCATCTGGCGTATCAGCACCGAAGATTCATTTACAAGACCAGCTTCCTGTTGAAATTGACCTGAAATTTAACGTTCCTAAACAGGCCGGCAAACCGCCAAGCGTTGTTCTGCATGACCGCAGCCTTGTAAACAAAAAAGCCGCAGGCAAGAAATTCAAAGCCGTGCAAATTAAATTAAACAGCGAGCTCAGCGTTGCCGAACTACGCCAGATTGAAAAAGCCAGCGCTTATATATATCGCGCGAATGATGGCAGCTATATTGCCGACATTAAAGACATCATTACCCGCCGCATCGATAAAAGCCAGAGCGTCAAAGCTGAACAAGACACCCTCATCAAAGCAAGCAATGCCGCTAGTAAATCTAGCGTTGCGATAGAAGTGCTTGATGAAATGGGCATTTCACACAGCTTTCCACAAAACGTGCTTGATGAAGCCGACAAATTATTAGCCGCAGGCGTTGATAGCGAAAAGCTCCTTAGCGACCCAAGCCGTAAAGACCTACGCCATATACCTTTTGTAACCATTGATGGCGAACGCACTAAAATCCGCGATGATGCTGTTTATGCAGAAGATGATAGTGACCCTGAAAATGCAGGCGGCCACATTTTATGGGTGGCCTTAGCGGACGTTTCACATTACATCACACCAGATAGCGCATTAGACGCCGAAGCAAAGAAACGCGGCGCGACATTATACGTCCCGCGCTTAACAGTACCGATGTTCCCTCAGGCACTGGCAGAAAATCTATTTTCATTAGAGGCTTATAAAGACCGCGCATGTATTGCCTATGAGCTTAAAGTCAGCGCCGATGGCGAAATTTTGAACAGCGAAATGCATAAAGGCCTGATGAATTCAAAGGCAGCGCTTAACCACGATCAACTGAGCCATACAATTATTGGCAATGCAGATAAAGTTACTCGTCCGTTAAAAGACACCGTGATTACGCCGCTTATTGCCGTCACTAAATCTTTAGAGAAAAACAGCGCATTACGCGGGGTTGTCGAACATAGCCGTGCAGAAATTTCATCTAATGAAGAGTTTACAGCGCTGCCACATGCGATTGTGCGCTATGCCATGCAAGCCGTGCAAAGCGTCGCAGGTGACAAACTTGCGCAAAGCGACAAAGCCGGCATTTTTCGCATTCAGCCGACGCCATATAAAATCAGCGAAGACGCGCTTGAAGCCGTCAAAGCTTACGGCCTGATCGGTGATGATGAAGAGCTGCAAGCTCAAGACATTACAAGCGCACGTTTAAACGCGATGTTCGAAGCCGCCCGTGCTCTTGATGACCCACGCGGCGCGCAAAAAGCCGTTGCTGGCTTACTGCCAAAATCAAAATTCTCAACTAATAATATTGGGCATTTTTCCCTCGCGGTAGATGCCTATGCCCCGCTAACATCACCGATACGTGATTACACGCATATCCTGACCAGTCGCAGGCTGAAATCAGAATTTAGCCTCAATGCAGGCCACGCGGCGCGGATTGATTTTTCTACATTGGATAAAGACCTTGAAAATCTATCGCAAACCGCCTTCCGCGCAAAATCAGCTTTTGCAAAAATTGAACAGCGCCAAAATGCGTCTGGCCAGTTTAACGCAGCCGCATTTAAACAAGCCATGCACAGCGCCAACAGCCTTGGCGGTTTGTTTGACAATCAAGACATTGAAAGCGCAATATTAAAACAAATGGGCATTCCTGTTGATTTCCCGGATGCTGTCCGCGCCGAAATCGACTCGATTATGGCGACCCAGTCCAATCCAGAAGACTTGTTAAAAGACCCTAGCCGTGAAGACTTAACCGAAATTCCATTCGTCACCATTGATGGCGAGGACGCACGCGATTTTGATGATGCCGTACACGCATATCCGGATAATGACCCGAAGAACAAGGGCGGTCACGTCCTTTGGGTTGCGATTGCCGATGTCTCCCATTACGTTAAAACAGGTTCCGCGCTTGATTTAGAAGCACGCAATCGTGGTAATTCCGTTTACTTACCTAAACGCGTTGTCCCGATGTTACCAGAAGAGCTTTCAAACGGGCTCTGCTCATTACGCCCAGATGAGCACCGCGCCTGCATGGCCTATAAAATTCAAATTAATAAAAAAGGCCGCATCATAGACCGCAGCCTTCACCAAGGGGTCATGAAATCACGCGCACGCCTTACCTATAACCAGGTTATGGATGGCATGGAAGGCAATGCTGACGAACACGTTGCGCCAATCTATGACACCTTGCTTAAACCGCTTACAGATTGTTATAAACTCTTAAAAGATGCGTCAATAGAGCGCGGCGCCATGACATTTGGCCTTGAACAGCTTTCTATCCATGTATTAGGCGATGATGACAGACCCGAGTTTCGAGAAATCACAGAGGACGATTCGCACAGCTTGATCGCGGAAAGCATGATCGCCACCAATATGTGCGCCGCGATGGATCAAAAAACATGTTCCAATGGTATTTACCGCGTCCATGATGACCCCAGCGCAGGTAACATCGAAGCGTTAGAAACATTAAAAATGTTAAACGTCATTACCCACACGGAATTTCTTAACGGCATTGATAAAAGCCCAAAGGGTATTCAGACCTTGATTGATAAAGCCAATGCATGTAGCGACCCTGAACTAGGTAAGCACATGATTGTGCGCTTGCAATCTGCTGCAAAATACACGACGGATAATATCGGTCATTTCGGCCTGCAAATTAAGCCGAGCGTGGGCTATTCGCATTTCACATCGCCTATTCGCCGCTATCCCGATTTATTGGTGCATCGTAATGTCAAAGATAAGTTTAATATGGCGCAAGGCATGATGCCAGGCGCGCTCAGAAGAGAGCTTGAAACGATCCTCGAACATTGTTCAGAAACTGAACGCCGCGCTGATCGCGCATCAAAACAAGTCGCCGATCAATATTGCCTGCGTTATTTGAACAAATTAGATGGGCAGCTTTTGAATGCAAAAATTATCCGGGTCAGTGAAGATGGCTTAAAAATACGCCTGAGCGAGCTTGATTTAGAAACCGTCATCAACATCGACCAACTACCAAAAGGCGAGTATAGCGTTGATAGCAAACAAAATGCGCTGGTCAATGAAGATACAGGGCATGTTTTCCCTGCAGGCTATACGGTAAATGTTATGGTGTCGCAGAATAATGACAGTGAATTTGGCATGCCAAAATTCCATATTGCGAACCCAGACCACCTGCTTTCTAAAAATTTGCAAGCGACACAAAAAACGCCGCCAGCAGAGAGAAATGCCCCCAAAGCGCCATAATAGACCACAATCTCGCATATTAAAGCTTTGCGGCGTCGTTTTTCCTTGAAAAACACGCCGAAACGCGCTTACTTTAAGACGTTATAAAATATCGTTTTATTAAGGACTGCGGATCAAATGAAATTCACATTATCATGGCTTAAAGATCACCTCGACACCGATGCTTCTTTGCAGGAGATTACCGATAAATTAACTGCGATTGGTTTGGAGCTTGAGGGCGTTGAAGACCCTGCCGCAGCCTTGGCACAGTTTAAAGTCGCCGAAGTGATTAGCGCGGCCCCGCATCCTGATGCTGACCGTCTGCGTGTATTGCAGGTACAAACCGCAGACCATGACGCGCCATTACAAGTTGTCTGCGGCGCGCCAAATGCGCGCGCAGGCATGAAAGGCGTATTGGCACTGCCCGGTAGTTACGTCCCCGCCCTAGACATCACATTAAAGAAAAGCAAAATTCGCGGCGTTGAATCAAACGGCATGATGGCCTCAGAGCGTGAGCTTAACCTTGGGGAAGACCACGACGGCATTATTGACCTTGATGCAAAATGGCCCGTTGGTACGCCCATAGCAGACGTGCTTGGCCTTAATGACCCCATAATCGACATTGCAATTACGCCCAACCGTGCCGACTGCACAGGCGTATACGGCGTTGCGCGTGACCTGGCCGCGGCAGGTATCGGCACTTTAAAGCCGCTCGCGACACCTAAGATAAAAGCAAACTTTGCTAGCCCCACTGACATTAAGCTTAACCTTAGCGGCGCTGATGAAGCGGCCTGCCCACATTTCATGGGCCGTACTATTAAAGGCGTAAAAAACGGCCCGTCCCCTGAATGGCTGCAGACCCGCCTAAAAGCCATTGGCCTACGCCCGATTTCGGCGTTGGTTGATATTACTAATTATTTCTGTATGGGTTTATGCCGACCATTACACGTTTTTGATGCAGATAAACTAAACGGCAATTTACAAATTCGCATGGCAAAAAAAGGCGAAGAGCTTTCTGCGCTTAACGATAAAGATTACGTCCTTGATGATTTCATGACGGTTGTCGCAGATGATAAAAGCGCCCTCGCCCTTGGCGGCGTTGTTGGCGGCACACAGAGCGGCTGCACCGAAGACACGCAAAACGTATTTTTAGAATGCGCTTATTTCGACCCGTACCGCACAGCAAAAACAGGCCGCGCCCTACAAATTGATAGTGACGCACGTTACCGTTTTGAACGCGGCATTGACCCGAATTTCACAGCACATGGCCTAGACCTTGCGACCCAAATGATTGTCGAGATCTGCGGCGGTGAAGTGAGCGAGATTACGCAGGCTGGCGCCGTGCCTAAAGTCGCACAGAGAGTTGCTTATGACCCTGATTATTGCGAAAAAATCATCGGCCTTGCTGTTGATGCAAACGAACAAAAAGCGATACTGGGCCGCCTTGGTTTTTCTATTAATGATAACTGGCAAGTTGATGCGCCAAGCTGGCGCGCCGATGTCCACGGTAAAGCAGACATTGTCGAAGAAATCATCCGGATTATTGGCTATGATAAAATCCCTACATCAAAAATCACACGCAGCGAAGCGGACGATACTACCTTTTACTCAACAAGCTCCGCACGTATTCGTAAATCACGCCTTGCCTTATCGGCGCGCGGCCTGAATGAAACCATCAGCTATGCGTTTATGAATGAAGAACTTGCCAAGGCTTATGGCTCTGACCGTAACGGCAAGGCCGCTGAGCTGCGCCTGATGCGCCCGATCAGCGAAGACCTTGTGCAAATGCGCCCATCTATTCTGCCGAACCTTGTCGATGCAGCAAAGCGTAACACGGATCGTGGCTATGGCAATATCGCCTTATTTGAAGTCGGGCCAAGCTTCGGCAAATGGCTAAAGAACGACCAGACATTAACGGCGTCCGGCCTGCGTACAGGTAAAGCCGCCGCAAAGCATTGGGGCAGCACAGAAAGTGACCGCGGCATTGACCTTTATGATGTCAAAGCCGATGTTGAAGCATTATTAAATGCACTCGGTTTCCCCGCGACAAATGCACAAATCACCCGTGATGCGCCTGAATATTTCCACCCTGGGCGCAGCGGTACGTTACGCCTTGGTAAAAATGTGTTAGCGCATTTTGGTGATTTACACCCATCCATTTTGAAACTAGCTGATTTTAAGGATGCCGCATCTGGCTTCGAAGTCTTTTTAGATAACATCCCTGTGCCAAAGAAAAAATCTGGCGCCGCGAAGCCATTATTGAAACTTGCCGCTCTGCAGCCTTTAGCACGTGACTTTGCCTTTATTGTTGATGAAGACTTAGAAACAGCCAACCTTACACGCGCGATTAGCAGCGTAGATAAAAAGCTGATTACAGATGTATCTATCTTTGATGTATATCAAGGTAAAGGCGTTGACGATGGCAAGAAATCTATTGCGCTAAGCGTGTCGATACAGCCACAAGACGCAACCTTAACCGATGCTGAAATTGAAGCGCTATCAAAGAGAATTATTGATACCGCACAGCAGAAATGCCAAGCAGCTTTACGGGCCTAAAACACATTAAACCGCGGCAAATTTTATTGCAAAGAGATGCAGATACCCTGCATCTCTTTTACTTTATCTATGAGAACTTCACAGCCAGCAGCCATTCTTTGGGCGATAGCGGTCTCCTCCGCATCATATGTATTGTTAGCATCAAGGCCTTGATTTAATTCATCTAGCAATGCCTCTGTACGCTCTAGCGTAACAGCCATGCCCGTCAGGCTTTTTGTTTCATGTGCTAAAGTAAACAGGGCATGCAAATCACTGGTATCTTGATTCTCACCGCCGCACATTAAAATTTGCTTCGTACCAATAATTGATGCCATATGCCCATAAGCGTCTCGTTGGTCACTTGCTGTTTTCAAACTTTGCTGAAAGTATGGCGGTAATTCTTCCGCGCGCGCGTTAAATATCAACGCAATATGCGCATTGTGCTCTTTGGCTATGTCTTGACAGTAAACCTGTTGGCATTGATCAAACACAGTAAATAACCGTGTCAGCGTTTCTGTATAATCAACCATTACAAACTCCATTAACCATTAGGAGCCCAATGTATCACCGTAAAAATATTATGTCAATTGAATTGACTGTGCATAACGATATAGACCAAACACTTACACCAAGCGTTTGGTCTATAAAAGGTCGTTTGTAATTATGTATCAGGAATGCAGCCTTTAATTTAGGTTATGAGAGCTGGGATAAGTTCAAGCTGCATTCCATTACATGTATATAAATGCAAGCGCCAAGCCAAAAACATTAGCTTTAAAAACATATGGATACAAAAAAACATTTTATTATTAATGCTTCATTAGTCCCATTATGAGACGATGTATATTATAGTAAGTATTGATATGGGCGCAGCGCTTATATTTTTTAATATTTATAAAGCGATATTACGTTTGGGGTTTTCAAAACATGTCCATAAAGATTTTAATTGCGGATGATGACGCAGCGCAGCGCCGCTTGATTGCCATGCTTCTGATCAAGAAGCTTGGTTATAAAATTGTAGAAGCTGAAAACGGCCAAGATGCCCTGTCCATACTTGATGCGGACACAAAGGAGCAAAGCATTCAGCTTATCATACTCGACTTGCGCATGCCCAAGATCAGCGGTTTTGAAGTCTTGGAACAGATCAATATTAACCACCCCGGAAAACCCGTTATTATCTTGACCGGATCACACGATGTACAAGATGCCGTTAACGCCATGCAAATGGGGGCAATAGACTTCATGACCAAGCCCGTCTCATCGGAGCGCATGATTGTTTCCGTACAAAATGCCCTTAAGATGAGCACGTTAACAAAAGAAGTCACGCGCCTAAAGAAAAAGGAATCAGGTACAGCAGGTTTTGAGGATCTGATTGGCTATGATGGCGGATTGTCAGATATTGTCGGTATTTCAAAGAAGGCAGCATCATCCGACATCCCGACGTTATTAACGGGCGAAACGGGCGTGGGTAAAGAAGTTTTTGCGCGCGCCATTCATGGTGAAAGCAACCGTGCTGGCGCGCCATTTATAGCCGTAAACTGCGGGGCTATTCCTGAGAACCTTGTAGAAAGCACTCTATTTGGTCACGAAAAAGGCGCGTTTACCGGCGCGATACAGAAGGCCGCAGGTAAGTTTAGGGAAGCCGAAGGCGGCACGATTTTCTTAGATGAAGTTGGCGACCTGCCCCTTGATGCGCAAGTTAAATTGCTGCGCGTTCTCCAGCAAAAAGAAGTCGAACCTGTTGGCGCAGGGCGCGCGGTCCCTGTAAATGTCCGAATTATATCTGCGACACACAGAAACCTTGAAGATTCCGTGCGTAGCGGAGAGTTTAGGGAAGATTTATATTTTCGCCTCAACGTTTTTAAAATCGAACTTCCTGCATTACGTGCAAGGCTTATTGATATTCCTGCGTTAGCGCATCATTTTATCACCAGGTTTTCTGCAAGTGAGAATTCGCGGGTTAACGCCATAAACGAAGCCGCTTTACAAAAGCTGCAAACACATAGCTGGCCTGGTAATGTTCGTGAGCTAGAAAATACGCTGCACCGTGCGATGGTCTTGTGTGAAACTGACCATATCGAGGCTGACGATATTATTTTTGAAACCGCAGGGAAGGAAGTCACGCCAAGCCAGACAAGCACACAGCAATCCGCTGTCGCATCAATTAACAATCGTCACGGCTCAGCCACGCCTCATGGCACCGGCATCGAGTCCAACACATCTGCGCCCTATATAATATCTGTAATTGATGGTAATGGGCAGTTCCGACCAATGAGCGCGTTAGAAAACGATGCTATGCATATGTCGATTGAGTTCCATAACGGTAACATTACCCACGCCGCAAAAGCGCTTGGCATTGCAAAATCAACCTTTTACCGAAAAATGGATAAGGCGCTTTAACATCGGCGCTCTAGTGTTTAATATATGCCGCCAGTACCGGTTGATGCCGATGCTGTCGGGTCATTGGTATTACCTGTAGGGATTTTTGACATCTTACGGATGCCATCACTTTCAAGTATCGTGATTAAATCATCTGGCTCACTGCCTGTTGTAAAGGCCTCCCAAATAACGCGTTCATCACCTGACTTTGCACGCTGTCCCGTTTCGGCGTTAATGCGTACCATGCGCACGCCAGAAGGCACACGAAATGGCTTAGGCGGTACATTTTTCAAGGCATCTTCCATGAATGTTTTAAACACAGGAAGCGCGACTGATGAACCTGTCTCCCGCTTACCTAAGGGCTGCGGCTGATCAAAACCAACATAAACCCCTGCAACTAAATCTGGCGTAAATCCAATAAACCATGCATCTTTTGATTCATTTGTTGTTCCCGTTTTTCCGCCCATTGGGCGGCCTAATGAACGTAAACGCACACCTGTTCCGCGCTCAACCACACCGCTAAGTATCGACACCATTTGGTAGACATGGCGCATGTCCGCGATTTGTTGGCGGTGGTCTGGAAGTTTAGGGACAAGCTGACCATTCCAGCGCACAAGCGAACCGCACTCAGAGCAAGGGCGCTGATCATGTCTAAAAACAGTGCTGCCGTAACGGTCTTGGATACGGTCAATAAATGTCGGCCGTATATACTTACCGCCATTCACAAGCTTCGCATATGCCGCCGTCATATCATGCAGCGTTGTCTCGCCCGCGCCTAATGCGTATGACAGCAAAGGTTTCATGTTCGGGTCAATACCAAAGTCGCGCACATATGTTGCAACGGTTTCCATGCCAATATAATCAGCCAAGCGTACAGTCATTAAGTTCTTGGATTTTTCAACCCCAACCCGTAGCGTCGTCGGCCCTGCAAAATCTTTTTTATAGTTTTCAGGCTTCCAGAAATGACCGGGACGATCTTCGATAACAATCGGTGCATCAAGAATCAACGTCGCTGGAGTAAAGCCGTTTTCAAGCGCCGCCAAATATACAAACGGTTTAATCGCTGAGCCGGGCTGGCGCTTTGCCTGCGTTACGCGGTTAAATTGGCTTTTGCCGAAACGCCAACCGCCTTGCATCGCCAAAACGCGCCCTGTATGCGGGTCTAGCGCAATGAAACCACCTTGCACTTGTGGAATTTGTTTTAATATATAGGTACTATCGGTCTTATCATTCTCTTCTGCGTTTTTAGCCTCGACCATTACAACATCACCAGCCGTAAAAACATTCTTTAATGTCGATATCGCTGGGCCGCGTGCATTCACTTTAATATATTTACGCGCCCATTTCGTATTTTCACGTAGGATTTTGCCGTTTTTATGACCTTCGATCCCAATAGAGGCGCTATCTTTGCTTACATCCAAAATAACCGCAAGCCGCCAATCCGGTAACATACCATCAGGTCGCGCAATATTATTCATCTCCGCGCGCCATTGCGCTGGATCACTTAACACTGAGGCATCCAAATTCGCTAACGGCCCACGATAACCATGACGGTGATCATAGCTTTGTAAACCTTGACGCAAGGCATGGGTTGCGAGTTTTTGTAACTCTGGGTCAACACTTGTTCGTACAGAGAGGCCGCCTTTATATAGGCCGTCTTCGCCATATTCAGCCAATAACTCACGGCGAACGGATTCACCGAAATATGGCGCTTCAATAATATGGTCTGTGTTTCTTGCATTCATACGTAGGGGCTTGCGCTTGGCAATTTCCGCTTGGTCGTCTGTTATAAAGCCTTCCGCTTCCATGCGCCCAATCACCCAGTTTCGGCGCCATAATGCGGCCTCATGGTCATCGATCGGGTGATAGTTATTGGGTGCTTTAGGCAGCGCTGCTAAATAAGCGGCTTCTTCTATCGTAATCGCATCGAGAGGTTTATTAAAATAATTCAAGGCTGCTGCCGCCACGCCAAAAGAGCGGTTACCGAGGAAAATCTCATTAAGATAAAGCTCTAAAATTTGGTCTTTTGTCAGAACACGCTCAATACGTGAGGCGATTATGGCTTCTTTAATTTTACGCTTAATTTTCCTTTCGCTACTCAAAAAGAAATTTTTGGCGACTTGCTGCGTAATCGTTGACGCGCCAATTAAGCGTTTGTCGTTACCGAGTAAAATATTACGAATATTGACAACAGAAGCGCGCGTAACCGCAATATAATCAACGCCGCCATGGGTGTAAAAGTTTTGATCCTCCGCAGCAATGAAAGCATTGCGGATAATCAAGGGCACCTCTTCAATCGGCATAAAAATACGGCGTTCTTGTGAAAACTCGCCTAATATACGGCCGTCGCCGGCGTGTACGCGCGTGACAACGGAGGGCTTGTAATCTATTAATGTACGGTGATCTGGCAAGCCTTGCGAATAAAAGCTAACGCCCCCCACAACGGCAATAATACCCAGTATCGCAAAGAGGAACCCTGCGGATAACAAGAACAAAAATATATGAGATAACCAGCGCATGACGTTTTATGACACAGTAAGTAATGGAAACAAAGAAGAATTATAAAGAAGAGAGAACATTACATACTCGCTATATTCTGTATACGCTTTTTCAACATTTGAATCACGCAGGCTTCGACCATGTCATTTAATTCAAATGCGTTGCCGCGCCCATCATTACGTGACAAAGCGCATTCCGAGCGCGCATATGTGACATAATTTAAATTGGCCTGCGCAAGTTCATTCGCCTTCGTCGAAAGCATCCCCATATTCTCAGGGTCTTTCTGCGCACGGAGCAATAAGTCATTACGCTTAAAACTTGCATAATCAACGAGCATCTGCTCGCCAATTTCTTTTACCTTATTCAGGCACGACTTTGTTAAATTAAAGTTCATCTGCTCAACGGGCTTGATGCGCTCACTCAAAAACCCCTCCGATGCTGTCTTTGAAAAGAACGTGCTCGGGTTTTTCTTATCATATTCAGCGCAATATTTTATCGGGTCATCTGGAAGAGTTTGTAGTGACGTCAGCTCGTTTAACGTTGGCGCGGTAGGGTCAGTCGCGTTACGATCTTGCCCTTTGCGCTGCGCATTTTCAGCGAAGCTTTTCATCAGCGCATTACTGATATTAAGCTGCTCATAAGTTGAGGGGCTTGCCTCTTGCTGCTGTGCGTCTTGTTGCTGCTGTTGATTACGCACATAAGGAGAGTATGTCGGCGTTGATGGTGCGGCATTACCCTGCGGAGCGTCTTTATTCAAATTTCTCATATATTGTGCCGCGGCAGGCGCTGATAAAATCGACAGCGCGCAGGCTACGCCTATGGCAGACCAAGTATACTTCTTCATAAATAAAGTGAATGCGCTCATCTTTTTGTCCTTATATCATTTGGTCTATTGTCACACAAAAGGTGCGAAGACTATTTTACTATAAAACTAGTCTAAAATCCAGCTTCGGGCCAAGACGGCTGAAAGCCTACGCCGTGTTTTTTGCAGACTTTGAAAAATCGCTATGTTTAGATATTGGGCCATCCGCACGGCCATGAATAAACTGATCAACATAAGCATTGCCTGAATTATCAAGGTCCTTAATGTCACCGCACCAAATTATTTCACCTTCATAAATCATCGCTATTTTATCTGCAATTTTACGTGCGCTCGCCATATCATGGGTAATCGACAGCGCCGTTGCACCAAGGCCCTTAACTGATTCAACGATCAAATCATTAATGACATCCGCCATAATCGGGTCTAAGCCGGTTGTTGGCTCATCAAAGAAAATAACTTCAGGGCTGGTTGCTATTGCGCGGGCAAGCCCCACTCGTTTTTGCATACCGCCGGAGAGCTCCGCCGGATATAAATCCGCAACGATACGCGCAGAAAGACCAACCGCATTAATTTTTTCAACGGCAATCTCGCGCGCCTGCGCTTTTGACATTTTCTCGCCATGGATCAGCCCAAAAGCAACATTCTCCCAAACCGGAAGCGAATCAAACAGCGCCCCGCCTTGAAACAACATGCCAAATTTATGCATTAATTCCACGCGTGCACGCCCGCGCATGTGCGTTGTCACATGACCATCAACCTCGATTGTGCCTTCGTCAGGTTCAAGAATGCCCAAAATGTTTTTAAGTAGTACAGATTTACCTGTACCTGAGCCGCCGATAACAACCAGCGATTCGCCTTTTTTAACTTCCAAGTTCACACCGCGCAAAACATGCTTATCACCAAAAGATTTTTTAACGTTACTCATGCGGATCATTGGTGTGTCTGCGCTCGCCGCTTCTTTATTATCATTTATCATGAGAAAAACACCTGCGTTAGAACATAGTTAAAGATCAAAATAAGGATAGAGGCCGAGACCACCGCATTGGTTGTCGCCGCGCCGACGCCCTGTGCGCCGCGGCCTGAATTAAAGCCGTGATAACAGCCCATCAAGGTAACAATAAAGCCAAAAACAGCGGCCTTAACAAGACCAGATATAACATCTGCAGCTTGGAGAACATCAAAAGTCTGCTTTAAATAAGAACCGACCGAGAAATCCAGCGCATGCACACTGACGATATAACCGCCCATAATACCGATAATATCACCAACCAAAACCAATATAGGCAGCATTAACGTACCTGCGACAATGCGCGGCACAATTAAATATTTAAACGGGTTAACGGATAATGTCACCAATGCATCGATTTGTTCGGTCACGCGCATGGTCGCAATTTCCGCCGCGATAGAAGCGCCTACGCGCCCTGCAACCATTAGGCCCGCGAGTACAGGGGCAAGTTCACGCGTAATTGACAGTACAACGACAGAGGCAATCGCGCCTTCTGCGTTAAAGCGGGTAAAACCTGTATAGCTTTGCAGCGCCAAAACCATCCCCGTGAACAGCGTCGTCATCCCGACAACAGGCAAAGAATAATAACCAATATCCATGAACTGTTTTAAAGTAATGCGGCCAAAAAATGGCGGCACAAAGATATTGCCTACAGCCTTGCCTGCAAAAGCAGAAAGACGTCCGACAGCTGCGAAGAAAGACAGAAAGCTCTGTCCCACTGCAGCAAATATATTTAACACAAAAGTGAATGGCATAATATAAAGCCCCCTAAATACGCACCCGAGTACAGCTTAATAGCTATAAATTACAAGCTATATATTTATATTTTTTTCACCCTTAGGTCAAAGGGTTATATAAAGATAAGCAGATTCCCCCATAAGAAAGCCTAGAATTGCTACGAAAATAATAGATCTAAGGGCGCCTGTAAACTTTAGCTACGTCTAGCTTTGCATATGACGCTGCGTACGCCGCCCACCGCCGAGCGCGATTTGCATTTCATAAGCACGTGCGCCGCAATCTTGCGCCAGAGTTTCAATACGCTGATGCGCCCCGATAAGCTCCATAAAGTCGCCCGCGCATGGCATCTCAGCACCATCAAGACCGTCAGGTAGAATAACTGTTGTTAAATCCATCGATACACTCCCCGCAACAATGCAAGGCTTGCCACGCCAATAGAATTTAGCCTTATTGCTCGCGGGCCAATGCAAACCGTCCGCATAGCCCATAGCAAGCGTAGCGATTATACACGACGATTTTGCGGTAAATAGCTCATTATAGCCGATCGTTTCACCTGCCTTAATGGCGCTGACTTGCAAGATTTTTGCATCTATGGAGAATACTGGCTTTAAATCAGGCGCTTGCCCGACAGCCATTTCGATGCCCCATAAGCCGCCGCCAGCGCGCACCATATCAAAATGCATATCTGAGAAATTAAAAATACCGCTACTATTCGCCATCGATTTTTTAATCTCTCGCCCATAGGCCACCTCATACTGCGCCGCGCGGCTAATGAAACGTTTGCGCTGCAAAGTATTTAACGGGTTTTCGTTTTCTTCTGAGCTCGCAAAATGAGTGATGATATAACGTATATCCAACCCCTCAAGGCAGGCGGTTGCCGCGCCGTCTTCATCCATTTGAATGCCTGTGCGGTTCATCGCCGTATCCAAATGAATGTGACAAGGTAGCAACTTTTCAACTGCCGTTGCATGGCTCTGCCAGAGCTTTACATCCTCTAGGCTTTTTAATGCAGGGGTAAGCTTATGCGTTAAAAACGCGTCTTGCTGTCCTTGCTGCATACCGCCGAACACAACGATATCGGCCTGTGTCAGAGGGCGAATTTCAAGCGCTTCTTCCAACGTCGCAACATAGTATAAATAGGGTGACTTTACCCCCTCAAGCGCGCGGACAATATTCGCAGCCCCAAGGCCGTAACTATCTGCTTTTACAACAGGGGCAAGCACTGCGCTCGGCGCAGCGCGCGCGATAACATCATAATTCGCCAGAAGGTTCGGGATGGATATGTTGGCATTGATCGTCATGAATACGGGCTCCTGCTCTACACATTAATGCCCTTCACCTTTAGCATAAAACCTTGCTCGTATACAGGTATAAAAAAAGCCCTACGACAGGGCTTCTCCTTGCTTTTCTTATTCCTCTGCGCCGCCATATTTTTTGGCCAGATCGGAGAAGCGGATATATTGTGGGTCAAAATGCAATTCGATAATGCCGATGGGGCCGTGACGCTGTTTACCGATAACACACTCCGCGACATTGGCACGTTCTTGTAGGCGCTGTGACCATTGTTCGTAGCGCTCGTGGAATTTATCTATCGATTCATTCGCGCGCTGACCAGGCTCCTCACGGGCAAGGTAATATTCTTCACGGTAGACGAACATCACGACATCGGCATCTTGCTCAATCGAGCCTGATTCACGCAGATCAGAAAGCATTGGGCGCTTATCTTCACGCTGTTCAACACCACGCGAAAGCTGCGACAGCGCCAAAACAGGAATTTCTAATTCTTTGGCAATAGCCTTAAGGCCACGGGTAATTTCAGAAACCTCTAAAACACGGTTTTGCTGAGATTGCGCAGAACCTGAACCACGTAAAAGCTGCAAATAATCAACAACCAGCATACCTAGGCCATGCTGACGTTTTAAACGGCGCGCACGGGTACGTACGGCGCCAATCGACAGCGCTGGCGTGTCATCAATATAAAGTGGGACTTGTGAAAGCTCATTCGCAGCCTGTGCAAAACGGCGAAAATCCTCTTCGCTAAACGTACCTTTACGGATGGTATCACCAGAGACGCTAGCGTGATCGGCTAAAATACGCGCGGCGAGCTGATCGGCTGACATCTCGAGCGAGAAGAAAGCAACAGGCGCACCTTCTTTGCCGCCCGTATCAGCAAATTTTTTCGCGGAATTAAACGCCATGTTTACCGCCAAAGCAGTCTTACCCATAGACGGACGTCCCGCAAGAATAAGTAAATCCGATTTATGCATACCGCCTAGCTTTTTATCCAAATCTGTCAGGCCGACACTGACGCCGCTGACATGACCATCAGACTGATAGGCAATTTCTGCGATTTCAAGCGCGGTCATGACCGATTCGCGCAAAGTCTGGAAACCACCTTTCGCTTCGCCTTGTTCGGCTAATTCAAATAAACGTTTTTCCGTGACTTCAATCGTGTCACTGACGCTGCTTTCAAGCGACTGTAAGTATGATTCATTAACGACATCTTGCCCCAAAGCAATAAGCTCACGCTTTAAATGCAGTTCATAAATATTACGTGCGTAATCCAGCGTGTTAATAACAGAAACGACGCTGCCAGCAAGTTTCGCTAAATATGAAGTGCCGCCAACTTGGTCAAGCTCTTCATCTTTTTCAAAATAGCCTTTTAATGTGACTGGCGTCGCGCTTTGACCGCGTTCAACCAGAATATTAATCGCGTCATAAACGCGTTGGTGCGCCGGTAGGAAAAACTGATTTGCACGCAAAAAGTCGCTGACCCTTTCGAGCTGGCGGTTATCTGCCATTAATGCGCCCAAAAGCCCTTGTTCGGCCTCAATATTATTGGGCAGCTCCCGATAATGCGGGTCTGAATCTTTGTTGCTTGCCATGTCTTGATCCATCATGTCAACAGCAGGGGGAATATCCTGATTGTTGGCGGGATCAAGTAATTGTGTTTTGCTCGTCATAATGAAACCATATAGGCACAGCTTAAGGCACAAATAGAAGAAAAATAAAAATAGCCCCTGTGAATAGTGGGGATAGAAAAAATTAATTATGTTTTGTGGAAAACTTTTTCAAATGATGCTATCATTTAATTAGATTTATAAATACTCCACGCCAGTTCTGGCCTCACTCTTTTCTTTAGGTTTCCTGATACGCCAATGTCACAAAATAATACTGTAAAAATAGCACCTTCGATACTTTCCGCCGACTTTGCAACGCTCGGTGCAGAAGTCACTGCGATAGATAATGCAGGCGCTGATTACATCCATATTGATGTTATGGATGGTCAGTTTGTGCCAAACTTAACTTTTGGCGCGCCTGTGATAAAAGATTTAAGGCCGCATAGCAATAAAGTTTTCGATGTTCACTTAATGATCGACACACCAGAGCAGTTAATTGCTGATTTTGCCGATGCAGGCGCCGATATTATTACTGTGCACGGCGAAGCCACTGCCCATTTACACAAATTATTACAAGGCATTCACGCATTAGGTAAGAAAGCGGGCGTTGCCCTGAACCCTGCCACCCCAGCAGATAGCCTAAAACATGTTATGCCTTTGCTTGATATGGTCTTAGTGATGACCGTCAACCCCGGCTTTGGCGGGCAGACACATATTCAGCTCAATGATAAAATCAACACGATTGCGCATATGATCGCCGCAGAGGGGCGCGACATTGACCTGTCTGTTGATGGCGGCGTTTGCGCCGATAACGCCCAAGGCCTTATTAATGCGGGCGCCAATGTTTTAGTTGCCGGCAGCGCCGTTTTCAAAGGCGGGGCAGATGCGTATGCCGCAAATATCGCAAAGCTCCGCACAAGCTAGACGTCTCGACACCACCACCATCTCATACTTCGCCTTCACCAAACCTCAGAAAAACAATAAAAACAAAAAAGAGTTCTAATGATCAATGTGTTGCTAAATAAAGATACGCCACTCGCGCTTAAAGGTTTTTCTCAGAAAGAAAAGCTCGACCGTCTGCGCCTTCGTTTTACGCAGCGCCTATTAAAGAAAAACATTCCTTCATTTTTAAATTTTGAAATCAATGACCCTTGGCCGGGCGAAGTTGATAAAGCCCGCTTATTGCTTTCTGGTTGTTTTGACCTTGATGGCGTGCTGCTTGAACAGCAACAACCGAACTGGGACCCGATCGGCCTTGATGAGAAGCATCTTTACCGCTTGAATAACTTTGACTGGTTGCGCGATTTAAAGACGCTTGGCGGCGAACAATCGCGCCAAAAAGGCCGCCAGCTTATCGCGCATTGGATCACCCATAACCGCGCATCAAGCGCCCCCTCATGGTCACCACAAATTATGGCGATGCGTATTTATAACTGGCTCGCCTTTTACAATTTCTTTTGCAGCAGTGCGCCTGATGATTTTCTGGATGTTTTTTTTGACAGTTTGAGCGAACAATTACATCAGCTTTCTCGCGTTCAGACAAAATCATTAGATGACATGACACAAATGCGCCTTGGGCGCGCCTTATGTATTTCAGGCCTTGTCCTCAACGAATATAGCTTCTTGCATGAGAAGGGGCTAAATATATTCTTGCGCGGCCTGCAAGAACAGATTTTACTTGATGGCGGGCATATCTCACGCAGTCCAGCGGCATTAATTCCGCTGCTCTGCGCGGCGCATGATATGCGTATGGCGCTACAATTAGGCCATCAAAAAATACCGCTGCTCCTACAAAGCTCAATTGAGCGGATGAATAACGCACTGCGTTTTTTCTGTTACAACGATAAGCAGCTCGCGTTGTTTCACGGAACGCAAGAAGGCGAAAAACAGCTATTAAGCACGCTGCTTTCGTTGGCTGGTAACCGTCAAAAAATGCCGAAATCTTTGCCGCAAAGCGGTTTTGAGCGCGTCGCCATCGGCCGTTCATTAATTACCATGGATGTTGGTGGCGCAGCGCCGCGCGACCATGACCTTGCCTATCACGCGAGCGCACTTGCTTTTGAGTTTTGCTATGGCAAGCAACGTGTCTTTGTCAATTGCGGCACCCATCCGTATAACGCTGACTGGCAGCGCGCTTTGCGTCATAGCGCCGCACATAGTACCGCACAGATTAACAACCTCGACAGCGCTGAAATATTAGATAATGACACGATTGGCCGTAAACCTTTAAACATCGCGCATGAACATGAGCCCCTGGATGGCGGCGATTATATATCCGCGATGCATGATGGTTATTTATCAACCAATGGCATAAAACACTACCGCCAAGTTGGCGCACAAAACCGCGGTAAAATCATTACCGGACAGGATCATTTTGAAAACATATCAGGCGAAGGCAGCCAAGGCACGGCGCAAATACGTTTCCACCTGCACCCTAGCGTTCGCGCTTCATTAACGCGTGATAAAAACGAAATCCTTATCAGCCTTCCGGGGGGAACAGGTTTCCGTTTCTACTGGTCTGATGCGCAAGTGCAGCTTGAAGACAGCATTTATATGGGGCAAGGCAACAGCCCGATAAAAACCAAACAAATTGTCCTCAGCGCCCCTTTACATGCCGCAATGACATCGGTTGAATGGCTAATTAAACTGGAAGAACTTAGCTAAATCACCACGGACATATTGACGGTAAAACCCTAGCTCTTTATCTTATCAAACATGGCGAAAGCACAACGAAATTTCATTTGTCAAAGCTGCGGCACTGTCCATCGAAAATGGACAGGGAAATGTGATGGCTGCAATGAATGGAATACGATCAGCGAAGATATTGTCGAAGCCGCCGTGCCCAAGGGCATGAGCCTTGGCAAAGGCCGCAAGGTAGAGCTGTTTAAATTAGAGGGCGAAAATCACGAAACCCTTACGCGCCACAAAAGTAACATGGATGAATTTGACCGCGTCACTGGCGGCGGCCTTGTGCCGGGCAGCGCCTTATTAATTGGCGGTGATCCGGGCATTGGTAAATCCACATTATTATTACAAATTGTCTGCCGTCTTTCCTTAACCGGCAAACGCTGCGCTTATTTTTCAGGCGAGGAAGCGGTTGACCAAGTCCGCTTGCGTGCATCACGCCTTGGCGTTACGGGGACGAATGTCGACCTTGCCAGCGCCAATAATGTGCGCGACATCATTGCGACGATTGAAGGGGATGCGCAGCCCTATGACTTAGTCGTTATAGATTCGATACAGACCATGTTTGTTGATTCCGTTGATAGCGCCCCCGGCACAGTGACGCAGGTACGGACATCCGCCCAAGAACTTATCCGCGTTGCAAAACGTAAAGGCATTTGTTTAATGCTGGTTGGGCATGTCACCAAAGAAGGCCAAATTGCAGGTCCGCGGATTTTGGAACATATGGTTGATACCGTGCTTTATTTTGAAGGTGATCGTGGTCACCCTTTCCGCATTTTGCGTACGGTCAAAAATCGCTTTGGCGCAACAGACGAAATTGGCGTGTTTGAAATGGCACATGAAGGCCTCGTTGAAGTTACAAACCCTTCTGAAATTTTCCTCTCCCAGCGTCAAGAAAACGTACCGGGTAGCGCCGTGCTTGCTGGGCTTGAAGGTTCTCGTCCCGTATTGGTTGAGGTGCAGGCCCTTGTCGCACCGACCGCGCTTCCCTCCCCGCGCCGCGCCGTGATTGGCTGGGATCATAACCGCCTTGCGATGGTCCTCGCCGTGATTGAAACACGCTGCGGCATTCAGTTTTCTGGCTGTGATGTGTTTTTAAATGTCGCGGGCGGCATTCGCATTTCTGAGCCTGCGGCAGATGCCGCCGTTGCCGCCGCATTAATTAGCGCCCATTTACAGCGCCCCTTGCCTGAAGACCTCATTGTTTTTGGTGAGATTGGCTTATCAGGCGAAGTGCGTCAGGTATCACAGCCTGATTTGCGTTTAAAAGAAGCTGCGAAGCTTGGTTTCAAACAGGCATTATGCCCTCGCGCCATAAAGAAAAAAGGTAAAAAAGCCCCTGATTTAAACATTAAACGTAACGAAATAGGCAGCACGGGCGACATCATGCTGTATTTTGCCGACCATACGGATAAGATCCCGTCATAGCGCTTGCGGATTTAAAACGCTCTGCTATAACACCTCTTAACCATAACCCTAACGCGTAAGAAACAACATGGATTTAACCAATTTATCGGCTGACAGCTTTAACTTTTCAATCATCATGGACATCATCGTCCTCCTGGTTCTAATTTTCTCCGTCGGTATAGCTTTCTTACGTGGCTTTGTCCGCGAAGTGTTAACAATTGCAGGGCTCATCGGCGGCATTATATGTGCGATTATCTTTGCACCAAGCCTCGAAGCGCCTGTCGCGAATATGCTTGGCGTTTCAGCGAAAGATGCTGAGAATTTTATCGGTCCTATTCCCAATGAGTTCGTTGTCAAAGGCATAGCCTATGGCGGCGTCATGCTAACCGTCGTGATTATTCTCTCTATTTTCAGTTATTTTCTTTCTAAAAAATTGAAAGATACGGGGCTTGGCCCGATTGATCGTACATTAGGCGTGTTCTTTGGCCTTGCGCGCGCTGTGCTTGTACTTGGTTTCTTATATTTACCGCTTTACTTAATGATTGCCCCCGAAAAACGCGCTGAACTATTCCCGAAGTCCATTAGCCGAGTCTATGTTGAGTGGTCCGCCGCAGGGGTTGAGGGCATTTTGCCAAAGAACGTGCTCCCAAAGAAAATTCAGGAAAAAACAGAAAGCCAGCTCGCCACATTCACACGTGAGAAGTTGCAAGAAATTGATGTTTTAAAAGACAGCGCACCAAAAGTATTAAAACCAGACGCAGGCTATAGTGAAGATAACCGTGATCAACTTGATGACCTTATCAAAGCGCAGGAGCGCAATGCAAACAGCTCGGCACAAGAAGGAGCGCCCTTAAATGAGTAATCTCGCGAGTATCGATCAGCAGCGCCCCTTAAGTGGACGCACGGCTCTTATCACAGGGGCATCGCGCGGTATCGGTCATGCCGTGGCCTATGAATTTGCCAAGCAAGGCGCGGATTTATTCTTGCTTGCACGGACTGTTGGTGGGCTAGAAGAAATCCATGATCAGATCAAAGCAGATTTCCCTGAATGTAATGTGACGCTGATTGCCAATGACATTACAAATTTCAAAGAAATGGAAGCCCTTGGGCCTGCGCTTGCAAGCAAAATTGACAAGCTTGATATTTGGGTGGCGAATGCCGGAATGCTCAGCACGATGGGCCCTTTAGCGCATGGTAAATTCAAAGAATTTCAAAAAGTGATGGATACGAACTTAACCGCCAATTATCAGCTTATCCGCACCTTAGACCCATTGCTGAAAAATTCTGATGCAGGGCGCGTGATCTTTGTAACATCTGGCGCGGCACAAAAAGGCCGTGCTTATTGGGGCGCATATTCAGTAAGCAAAGCAGCGCTTGAACAGCTTTCCTCAATTTATGCTGCAGAGAATGAAAAAACGGCGCTAAACATTAACGCCATCAATCCCGGGCAAACCCGCACCGCAATGTGGCAAGAAGCTTTCCCAGGACGCAAGCCAGAAGAAGTTCCGCCCGCAAGCGACATTGCGCCTAAATTTGTGGAGTTAGCACTTGCAAGCTGCACATTAAATGGTGAAGTTATAGACGCGCAGTAAGGCTCAACTACCTTACATACTTACTTTAAACAGGCTGCCATTTTTGCAGATATTGACGCTGCGCGTTTGGCATTTTGCATTTACTCTGTTTCGCTTGCGCGCTGTAATGCACATCATCATTTTCTATGATGCATTCTATGTTCACATCATCATGATGGTAATTTACCAAATGAAAGATATTATCCTGTTCGCGCTCAGCACGGATCATATCATCAAGGGTAACAATTTCATATTTGTCGCTATCTAATTCGCGGCGCAGAACGTCGGCCAAAAGGCCTGCCTGCGCGAAGAGAACAACAAGGCGTATACGGCTTCTATCCATTATCTAATCTCGTGTTGGTGTTTTTTGTAATATTGTGCATCCGCATTTGGCATGCGCTGAATATCTTTTTTGCTTCTATAATTATGGTTCTGATTTTTCATGGTTGGTGATGCTGACAAATCCAGACCACTTAGCGTCGCCGCTGCGGCGCTGTTGAATGACATGCCAATCCCGATAACTGATAATATACGGCGTAAGCCCATAATGCCCTCTTCCCTAAATTGTGATAGAGGCATTTATAAGCAGGAGAGCAGATTATGTCAATGAATTAATGCGCATCAGCCCAGCTTTGCGCCGCGTCAGCTTCTGCGATTAATGGCAAGCCAATATCAACCGCTTTTGCGGCATTTTCCATTTCACTGACAACCAGCGCTTTAATCAGGTCAACCTTGGCATCTGGTACTTCGATCATGACCTCATCATGAATTTGCAGGATCATCTTGGTGTCAGGATGCTCATCACGTAACCGGCGGTCAATGCGGATCATCGCGAGCTTAATGACATCAGCTGCCGTGCCTTGCAGCGGTGCGTTGGTGGCTTGGCGCTCGCCGAACTGGCGGCGCATACCGTTTTTGTCATTAATGCCTGCAATAAAGCATTTACGCCCGAACAATGTTTTCACATAGCCATATTTACGCGCTTCTTCTTTCGCTGCCTCCATAAAGGCAGGGATTTCTGGGAAACGGGAAAAATACGCATCAATAAAGCTTTTCGCTTCGCCGCGTGAACAGCCAAGCTGCTTGGCAAGACCGAAGGCACTAATGCCATAGATGATACCAAAGTTCACAGCCTTGGCGCTGCGGCGCAGCTCTGGGGTGACATCTTCTAATTTATGACCAAAGACCTGTGCCGCCGTTAGGGCATGAATATCTTCACCGTTAAGAAACGCATCTTTCAACAATTTGACATCAGCCATTGCTGCGACCAAACGTAATTCGACTTGCGAATAATCGGCGCAGATAATCTTATGCCCCTTGGGCGCAACAAATGCGGTGCGAATACGTCGACCATCTTCGCTGCGAATTGGAATGTTTTGTAAATTCGGATCAGATGAGGATAAACGCCCCGTTGAGGTCAGCGCCATATGGAACGACGTATGCACGCGCCCAGTCTCTGGAATAATCTCGTTCTGCAAGCTATCCGTATAAGTTGACTTAAGCTTCGAGAGTGAACGGAACGCCATGATCTGTTTTACAATTTCGTGGCCTTCTAATTCTAGCTTTTCGAGGACATCAACAGATGTCGCCCAATCACCCGATTTCGTTTTCTTGCCGCCTTGCAAGCCGAGCTCGTCAAATAATACACCGCCAAGCTGTTTTGGTGAGGCGATATTAAATTCACGCCCCGCATGCTTATAAATCTCTTGCTCTATCGTGATGATACGCTTTGCAAATTCATCACTAAGGCCTTTTAGGACAAGCGGGTCAACCACTACGCCGTGGCTTTCAACGCGTGCAATAACCGGCGATAGGCGGCGTTCAATATCCTCATAAATACGCGTCACTTTTTCATGGGCAATGCGGGGTTTAAAAATATTATACAGGCGCAATGTGATATCCGCATCTTCGGCGGCGTAAATGCTGGCTTCTTTTATCGGCACATAATCAAAAGTGATTTGTTTTTTGCCTTTGCCGCAGACATCGCTAAACTTAACGGTTTCAATGCCCATGTTTTCAAGGGCGAGAAAATCCATACCATGACCATGCTGCGCACCATCAAGCGTATAAGACATTAACATCGTGTCTTCCAAAGGCGCGACATCACCAAAGCCTGCATTCCATAGAATCTGTAAATCATATTTCGCGTTATGGGCGATTTTTAAGATACTCAGGTCTTCAAAATATGGCTGTAATACCGCCATCGTGTCACTCAGCGCCATTTGCGGCGTGTTATCTGCGTCGCTTTCATCGCTAAGTAAATCGACGGGCTTTGCTTTATGGCTTAACGGAATGTAACAGGCGCGGCCTGCGCGGCTAGACAGTGATATACCGACGAGCTCAGCTTTTGCAGGCGTAAGCGCCGTAGTTTCCGTGTCAAAAGATAGGAATCCTGTATCTTTAGCATCGCCAAGCCATGCGGATAGCTCATCTGCTGTTGAAATTGTCGTATAGTCTTTTTCAATATTCACCATATCAATATGCGGCAATGCTTCGCCGTCTTCATCATTGGCAGGGGCGCTGAATGATTTTGAGGGCGTTGGCGCTGACTTAACTTTGTCTTCACCAAGGCGCGTCAACACAGAATTAAAATGATGAATTTTAAGGAAATCGAGCACTTCGGGGCGTTTCGGATCATGCGCGTTCAGGACATTAATCGCGTGCGGCAATTCAATATCATCAACCAACTGAACAAGCTGCTTAGAAATACGGGCTTGTTCGGCAAACTCAATCAAGTTTTCGCGGCGTTTATTTTGTTTAATTTCGCCGGCGCGCTCTAGCAGCGTTTCGAGGTCACCATATTCATTGATTAAGAGCGCCGCAGTTTTCACGCCAATGCCCGGCACGCCCGGTACGTTATCAACGCTATCACCGGCAAGCGCCTGTACATCTACAACTTTATCGGGGCTAACGCCGAATTTTTCGACAACGCCATCATGATCAATGAAGCGCTGCTTTATCGGGTCCATCATGCGCACATCATCATTAACGAGCTGCATTAAATCTTTATCTGATGAGACGATCGTGACTTTAAAACCTTGTTCTGCGCCTGCTTTGGCGTAAGCCGCAATTAAGTCATCGGCTTCAAAGCCTTGCTTCTCAATGACTTCCAACCCAAAAGCTTCAGTCGCACGGCGAACAAGTGGAAATTGCGGGATTAAGTCTTCGGGCGTTGCATCGCGGTTGGCTTTATATTGGTCGTAAATATCATTACGAAACGTCACGCGCCCGCAATCAAAGATCACGCCGACATAAGGGGCGTGATAATCATTCAGCAAGCGCACCATCATATTGGTAAAACCGAGCACAGCGCCAACGGGCGTACCATCTGGCGCGGTTAATGGCGGCAGGGCATGATATGCGCGAAAAATAAAGGCTGAGGCATCGACAAGATAAAGTTCTTTATCGTTTGATTTTTGATCCATTGCGGGACTCGTTTTTTGTGCTGTTTCCATGCATGTACCATGGCGCATAAAGACAGAAGAATCCAGTGAAAGCCTTAAGCTGTCCCCGTTTTCTTATCATCAGCCTTATCCTTAGCGCCATAGCGCATTTTCACATAGGCATCGACAAGGTCGTGAAACTCACCTGCTATATTCTCACCGCGCAATGTGTGACTTTTTTTGCCGTCAGTGAAAACCGGCGCGACCGGGCTTTCGCCTGTACCAGGGAGCGAGATGCCGATATCCGCATGCTTACTTTCGCCTGGGCCGTTGACGATGCAGCCCATGACAGCGACATTCATGCTTTCAACGCCAGGGTATAATTTACGCCATGCGGGCATGTTGTCGTCTAATGATTTTTGAATATTCTGCGCGAGCTCTTGAAAAACAGTACTGGTCGTACGCCCGCAGCCCGGACATGCACTGACCTGCGCAGAGAATGAACGTATGCCCATAACTTGCAATAACTCTTGGCAAACTTTGACTTCTAAGGTACGCGTCTCGCCAACTTTCGGGGTGAGTGAAGCACGGATCGTGTCACCAATGCCCATTTGCAGTAAAATACCCTCGCCCACTGACGTCGCGACAATGCCTTTTGAGCCCATACCTGCCTCTGTAAGGCCAAGGTGAAGCGCATAGTCACAGCGCCTTGCAAGTTCCTGATAGACGGCGATTAAGTCCTGCACGCGGCTCACTTTAGCCGAGAGTATGATTTTGTCCTTGCCGAGCCCTAGCGCTTCGGCCTGCTCGGCGCTCATAATTGCGGAGCGCACAAGGGCTTCACGCATCACGGCGTCAGATGGCAGAGGATTATCTAATTTTGCATTTTCATTCATCAAGTGAGTCGATAGGTTTTGGTCTAGCGACCCCCAATTCACGCCGATACGTACGGCCTTATCATGCTTAATCGCCGCAGCAATAATCATCGCATATTGTTTATCTTTTTTTGCGCCGAAGCCAACATTACCAGGGTTAATACGGTATTTATCAAGCGCGCGTGCCATGTCAGGGTAGCGTTCCAATAAATCATGACCGTTATAATGAAAGCAGCCAACAAGCGGTACATAGATGCGCTGTTTTATAAGCTCTTCTTTGATATGCGGCACGGCGGCAGCGGCCTCGTCATTATTAACGGTAATGCGGATCATTTCTGAGCCCGCATAAGAAAGCTCTTTGATTTGCTGTACAGTCGCCGCTATATCTGCGGTATCCGTATTGGTCATGCTTTGAACAACAACTGGCGCACCGCCACCTATTGTAACATTGCCCACTTTGACGGCTTGTGTCTTATGGCGCTGTATTTGCGGTAGCATAACCATTTGTTTCTCCTTCGCTGCACACGGTTTTATACGCGCAATCTAAAATGCGTTCCTTTTCAGTACAAAAAAATATGATACTGCGCAAGGCTCGCTTGTCGGTTTCTCGTAATAATTGTGATTTACTTTGCGCCATCTAATACCGCAAAGGCGGAGGGAATGGCTTTTTCAAACCGTGCATGCTGCAAAACATTTTGTGCATTATCGTTCATCCACTGGCAGCTTTGCGCATTGTTTTTATAGCCCATCATCGATGCAACATCGCGCATTTCTTGGTCAATCATTTGGGCAAGCGTTTCATGCATTTCATTATAGACAGCCTGCATTTGATTTTCGATGACGTAGTATTTTTCTGCCACTTTAGCTATATCATCATGCTGCGCTTTAAACGCATCCGTGAAGGCCGATACATCAACGCCTTTTTCCCCACAGTAATTTTTTAGCCCCATTGTGTTACGCACCATATATCCAGCGAAAACTCCCGCCGCCGTTTCAAGTTTTTTCTGGTCGTCAGCAGCGCCCAACATATCTTCTGCTAGCTCACTCGCCGCGCGTGACATGGCCAGCGACTGATAGTTTTCATCGTAGCTTGCCGCTTTTTGTTTCATATCGTCTAAGGTCTCATCCAAAATGCCGCGCTCTTCGGCTGAGATCGCTATTTTTGTTGATGCCTTTTCTTTTGAGCCTGAGAGGGCCGTGTAGCCGAGAAAGCCTATAACAAGAAAAACAGCCAAGATAATTACGGGTTTGCGCATTGTGAAACATCCTTAAAATATTCATTGTCGAACAGCCGTTATGATACACGCCGCGCGCACATAAAAAAAGCGGTAAAGCACATGGCTTACCGCTTTTTCATAAATTTCTATTCGCGCAACCTAGAAGTTAATTGTAATCGGGCCAGTACGATGAATTGTTGTTTTCATGCGCAGTTTATTTACGCAGTTATCAAATGTGCCGAGCTGCGCTGGCGACTCTCGTAAAACCCCATTAATATTTTGGTTTTCGTCCCTAAAGGCGAAAGAGTTAAAGCAACTGCGTTTATATTCATCTATTTTCATGAATGAATTGGCCATATTGACGCCGCCTTTACCGTTGCGACCGAGCTGAATTGTGCTATTACTACTGCGTCCACGGCTTTCAATGCCGCGGTTCATTTGATTGCGGAACTGGTCCCACATTTGCTGCGCATACTGAGGGCCTTGGTATTGAAGCTGCTGCCCCGCGATAAGGTTATTATTCATAACGTACTTCACGTCATTTTTATCGAAGCAGTACTCCGTGCCTCTCTTCGTACGCACGAACTGATCTTTTACATCACAAAACTCAGCTTTTAAACCGTTAAAATCGCGACGAACAAGCATACCTTCAGGCACTTTATTCTGTTGTTGCTGCGCTGTTGCTTTCTGTGGATTGAATAGGCTGCCACTACCCTGATAGCTCGTCGGGGTTGAGCTTGCACATCCGGAGAGCGCTGTTGCCGCACATAAACTTGCCGCCATTGTAAACTCTTTTAAACTTGCCATTTCACATCAACCTTCTTTTAAAAACTTTCTTGCTTCTACTATGTACTTCAAATATGTACTTCAAAGCGCCACACACAATCATAATGTTATGTAATTTTACACAAAAACACACCTTCACGCAAGTTGAACATTTAAATCACTGATAGTAAAAGAAAAAGCCACGCTGCGCGTGGCTTTCTCCGAATGTTGGTCCCTTATAATATCCCGATTATTGGCAAGATAAACATTCTTCGTATTGTGTTTCACCAAGCTCTGGCTCTCTTAAATTATCTGGTGCGATCGTTGACCCACGCTTCCAGCTTGCATCACTTTCCGCGCGCTGGATAGATTTAGAGCGGCAATAATAAAGTGATTTAACGCCTTTTTTCCATGCTTGATAGTGAATTTCGTGTAAATCTTTCTTATGCACATTCGCAGGCAAGAACAAGTTCAATGATTGAGCCTGACAAATAAACTCTGCACGATCCGCAGCATGCTCAACGAGCCAGCGTTGATCAAGTTCAAACGCTGTCTTAAAGACGTCCTTTTCATGATCGTCCAAGAAATCCAAATGCTGTACGGAGCCTTCATTTGTAAAGATAGATGACCAAACCTCGTCTGTATTTTGCCCTTTTTCTTCCAAAAGCTGCTCAAAATACTTATTTTTCACTGAGAATGAACCTGAAAGCGTTTTATGCGTGTAAGCATTCGCGGCATTAGGCTCAATACCTGGGGAAGCACCACCACAAATGATCGATATTGATGCGGTTGGCGCAATCGCCATTTTATTGGAAAAACGCTCTTTAATACCGTAATCAGCAGCATCAGGACAGGCGCCGCGTTCTTCTGCAAGAACCTGTGATGCTTTATCTGCTTGGGTACGGATTTGTTCAAAAATGCGTTTATTCCAGACTTTCGCCATAACACTTTCCATTGGCAAGCTTTTTTGCTGAAGGAAAGAGTGCCAGCCCATAACGCCGAGGCCAACAGAGCGCTCACGCATTGCTGAATATTTTGCTTTTGCCATGTTATCTGGTGCTTTTTCGATAAAGTCACTCAGAACATTATCAAGGAAACGCATGATATCTTCGACAAAGTTTTCATCATCTTTCCACTCATCATATTTCTCAAGATTAATCGATGATAAGCAGCACACTGCAGTACGGTCATTACCAAGGTGATCAATGCCTGTAGGCAACGTGATTTCTGAACATAGATTTGACATTTTGACGCTTAGGCCGGCCATTTTATGATGCGCGGGAATATGATTGTTCACATGGTCAATATTAATGATGTAAGGCTCGCCTTGCTCCATACGCGCTGTCAAAAGGCGTATCCAAAGTTCACGTGCATTCACTGTAGAGATAATCGCGTTATCTTTTGGTGAGCGCAGCGCCCATTCTTCATTACGCTCAACAGCATGCATAAATGCGTCTGTTACAAGTACGCCATGATGCAGGTTTTGCGCTTTACGGTTCGGATCACCGCCTGTTGGGCGACGAATTTCAATAAACTCTTCAATTTCAGGGTGCCATATTGGCAAGTAAATCGCCGCAGAGCCACGACGAAGTGAGCCTTGGGAAATCGCCAATGTAAGTGAGTCCATTACGCGGATAAACGGTACAATGCCTGATGTCTTGCCATTGCGACCAATTGTCTCACCGATTGAGCGGACGTTACCCCAATATGACCCAATGCCGCCGCCAAGTGAGGCGAGCCATACATTTTCATTCCAAAGCTCGACGATGCTTTCTAAAGAATCACCTGTCTCGTTTAAGAAACAAGAAATTGGCAAGCCGCGATTCGTACCACCATTTGATAGGATTGGGGTCGCAGGCATGAACCATAATTTTGACATGTAATCATAAACGCGCTGTGCATGCTCTGAATCATCACCGTAATACATACATACACGGGCAAAAAGATCCTGATAGGCTTCTTCCGGCATTAAATAGCGGTCCGCTAAAGTAGCTTTACCAAATTCAGTGAGGTTTTCATCCCGATTGCGATCAATCTGAATGCGGTTTCCTCTTTCTACCTGCGCGACATCAAACATAGACATACTCCTAAAATCGGCTCCTAAAACGGCCTTATAATTCAGTTACACTTACCATTCTATAAAACAAGGCCTCACAGCTCAGTTTCTGGGTGGTAATTTTAAATTTTGCGTTGATAACGAAACTGCGTGAAACACAATCCTTAGTGATCATTACAATACCAACATACTACATATCGTGTTTTACGCAAAAATATATTTTGTCATTTTTGTGTAGTTTTTTGCTTGACGCTATTGGAATCGTTTAAACACAGGCCTTTGTGCTCAGAGTCTTTTTGGGGACTAAATATCCGAAAAAAAACTTATCCAATTTTGCGACTATATATAGCGACAGCTGCCACCAAAACATCACATAAATCTGATCGAAAATATGGCTACACTTTAAAATCAAAAAGGCATAAAAATCACCTCTTTTTTTCAAGGCCAATTGTATAAGTAATATAAATGCAATGGAATCAAAACCATGGCCTGTGGAAGAGCGATTCTCCCCAGTGAGGCGCACAGCATCACCGCGCGACCTCCTTCGCTAGTTAATTTCGTATAGACTCTTGTTATTTAGGGGCAAAAAGCAGTATAATCAATGCAGAATAAGGCCTCAGGCAAACGAGGCATTTAAAAAGGGTATTTAAGCAAGTGTCGAAAAAACAAAGAATCATACGTCAGCGCAACACAAAAATTCTGGCCACAATGGGCCCAGCGACCAGTACAGAAGAAATTATTGAACAATTATTCTGCGCTGGCGTTGACGCTTTTCGTTTAAACTTCTCCCATGGAGAACATGCGGACCATAGAGAGCGCCTCGCAATGATCCGTAAATTAGAAAAAAAGTTTAAACGCACAACATGTGTCGTCGCCGACATGCAAGGTCCCAAACTGCGACTTGGTACGTTTGAAGAAGGCAAAATAGCGCTGACCAAAGGCATGACGATCCGCCTTGACCTTGACCCCACCCCCGGCAATGAACAGCGTGTATGCCTGCCGCACCCCGAAGTAATGACCGCACTCTCTATTGGCTCAAACATTTTGCTTGATGACGGTAAGGTTCGTTTTAAGATACAAGAAAAAGGTGATGATTACCTGATCGCTGAAGTTCTTTCAGGTTCGCGCCTTTCTGACCGCAAGGGCTTTAACATCCCTAATGTCATCTTACCGATTGATGCTTTAACCGAAAAAGATAAAATTGATCTTGAGGCTGCATTAGAAATGGGCGTCGACTGGATTGCACAATCTTTTGTCCAAACCGCCGATGACGTTAAATACGCCAAAGAGCTTATTAAGGGCCGCGCCGCATTAATGGCTAAAATCGAAAAACCTTCCGCACTTGAATGTTTTTCAGAAATCTTAGAACACTCCGATGGTATTATGCTTGCTCGCGGTGACCTTGGCGTTGAGATTCCTCCAGAACAAGTCCCTGCATGGCAGAAAAAAATCGTCCGCCTGACGCGCGGTACAGGTAAGCCGATTGTCGTCGCGACGCAAATGCTCGAATCAATGATTGAAAATGCGCGCCCAACCCGCGCAGAAGCTTCAGATGTTGCAACGGCTGTTTATGACGGCGCTGATGCCGTGATGCTCTCCGCAGAAACCGCTGCAGGACAATATCCATTAGAATCAGTTGAAATCATGGACCGTATTTGCCGCAGCGTTGAACAAGACGAGCTGTATCAAAAATTAATGGCGGCAGATCGCCCAGCGCATATTAAAGACCCGTCAGATGCGATCACCTCATCTGCCTATCAAATTGCGCAAGATATAGGCGTTGCCTGCATTGCCAACTTTACAGCATCTGGTTCAACGGCCCAGCGCGCCGCGCGCATGCGCCCTTCACAGCCTATTCTAACGCTCTCGCAGCATTTAGAGACCACGCGCCGCCTCGCGCTTAGTTACGGCGTTCACAGCGTCCATGTTGATGTAGTCGATAGCTTTGCCAAAGCCGTAACCATGGCTTGTACATACGCATATAATGAAGGGCTCGCCCATAAGGATGAGCGCCTTGTCATTACTGCAGGTGTGCCTTTCGGCATGACGGGAACAACCAACTCATTGCGCATTGCAACAGTTGGTAAGAATCTCGATGAAAGCCAAAATAAACAGTAGAAAAGCACAGCGTTATGCACGATCAGCTATGGTGGATATTCGCATTCATTTCAAGCCTCTTAACGGCCGCAATTTATTTAATGGGGCAATATGTCGCCATGCCTGCGCTACAGAAAACCTTCTGGCGCGGCTTTATCCCGCTGCTATGCCTTACGCCAGCGCTGCTGTTTATTGAGTGGCCCAGCGCTCCATTATTTTACGCAGCGACCATCACAACAGCATTTATAGCCAGTTTCACCGACACGAAGAACTTTGAAGCGGCTGCGCGCTTTGGTGCAGGCACAGCAATACGCATGAAACCCTTTATCATTTGGTTGGTTTTTGCGCTGTGGTTTATGCTTCATAGTGATGCACGGCAAGCCTTACTCAACTCTCCCCAGATCTTATGGGGAACTCTTGCTTGCTTGTTGATCGGCGCCATTAGCGCATCCTATATGCATAAATGCCCTGTTAGCCGTAAAGCACTGGCCTTTTACATCCCGATTATCATGCTCGGCGCATGCATTGACATACTCAACAAAACGGCCATGGATGCCTCTGGACTGCTAGGTGGGATTATTCTGTATGCGTGGATACAGGCATTGTTGATTACAATTATTACCGCCGTGGCCCATAGACCTGACGCTGCGGGGTGCGGCACAGCGGGAATCCCTCCTTCAATATTCGCGCGGATACGACAAACATTTAAATACGGCGTGGTGATTGGAGCTTTATTCTTATTTGCCAACCTCAGTAAGAACGCAGCCATGAGCTATACCGTCAACCCAAGCTATGTGACGGCGATTATTGTCACCGGCCCAGTTTGGGTTAGCGCCTATTATAAAACAATCAAGCATACCGAGGCTGTGAACATATGGGCAGGGTACGGCTTAATTATAAGCGCCCTCGGCCTGATCCTAATGACAAACCATTAAGGCTTTAACGTTCGCTGGTTATGTTAAATAAAATTGACATAACCAAGGGCGTGTGTTAACTTTCGCTATAATGAAAACGAGGAGCACAGAGCATGTTATTTATGGCGCATATTAACGACAAAGACGATACCAGAGTGACCACAGCCCTCGACGCAAACGGCAAGAAGCAGTTAAGCCGCATTTTTTGTACCGTTGCCGTGACCCAATATCAAGTCGACCCGATTAAGCAAAAACAAGCAACTCCTGTTGACGGCAGGTATCCAGAAACTATATATGCCATGGATCAAGGGGTCGCAGTCGAAGGGCAAGGCTCCTATCTGTTTCGCCTGCCCCTCGGCATCCACATCCTTGACGCTCTTACAGTCGGCTATCACATTGGCGCGATACCAAAAACAAAATTCGTTGACCTCAGAGAAGACAACTGGGACCAAATAAAAAACGATTACACGCAGCAATCTGGGGACTTTTCTTACCTCAGGACACAGCAGCCGTAAAGTTCAATTTAACTTAACAGGTCGCTTACAGCTCAAGGCGCGCCAAAAAGACTAAAGGCTGGCGCAAGCACCAGCCTTTATTTTCCCCGTAACTCGACCATATGAAGAAACTTTAGTTCAATGATGCAACGCGCGTTGGCCCTGCGTCTTTGTGTAACCACCACGCTTGGCGATTAATTGAATAAATTGGTTTATAGCGGCGTGTTGTCTCTGTATAGACCGCATCTTTAATTTGGTTGTCCAGCAACATTGCGCCTTGATCAGTATAGGCAATCAATACAGCATGCGGAATACCTTTATATGTATCTTGAACAATCGCTACCCGCAGGCGGCTTTCTGGTACGCCGAGCATTCTTAGCGCCGTATATTTTGCAATTGCAAAGTCTTCACAATCGCCACCACGCTTTAAGAACTCAACTGGTGTTGCCCAGTAATCTGTTTTGCCCCAATTATTGCTGTCTGTAATGTAACGGACTTTGTTCATGATTTTATTCACGCCGACGATCTTACTTTCTAATGACACGTTCTGTAATTTCGCAAGGTCGCGCTGTAGCTTTTCAATCTCGACATCGCCGCTACCATTAATAATCGTGTTTTCAAAGCGCTTGAACATGCCGCTCCATTTGGTAAAAGCCTTTAACTCACTTGATTTTTGTTCGTTGTGACCAAATAAAGCAGGATACGCCGCTAAGTCACCGTAAGTTTTTGCGCCGCTAGTGGCTTTAACTAAACGAATTTTCCCAGGTACGTCTTTAATACTGCTTGCTTTTGCGGTTTTCACCGCGCCGCCGCTAAGCGAGATAAACACTGCGCAGGCTGTAATCGCCGTGCGGATGAATTTTTGTTTGAATAATGCAAATTTAAGTTCTTGTCCGCTAATGTAGCCACGTTCAATTAACGCCTGACCTAATGCTGCTTTAGATTTTTTACTACTGCGCTCTTCGCGCATCACTTGGCCAAGCTGCGCTGGCGTAATTTTTCCGCTCAAGACAAGAATGTCGCCGACACGGTTATGATGTAAAAATGATTTGAAAACTCTGAAAATACCCGAGGATTTACCTGACTTGCTCGCCAGAGAGAAATCTCTTTTGGTACAGCTCGCTGCGCTGTTACCCCTTGCGCTATCGCGCTCACACTTTTCCCACATAGGCACATCCCTTAATCTTTATAGATAGCGATGTGAGTCAATAATTATTATCTTTGAATTAAAACCCAATACTTAGGACAACACACTCGTCCAAGCAACTCACACTACATACGTTTTTCAACGCTCACATTCACACTTTGTTATATATAAAAATACACCCTTTTATGTTAACAACCCCTTAACAGCAGATAAAAAAGTTAACTTTTATACAGACCAGCACCGCTGACCTATAAATACTATTTAAACGAAGAAAGATTGACGAATAGTTACGATCATGGCAAAAACGAAGACAATTAACTCCTCCCCTGCATTTAACTTGGACAGAGCAATGAGCAAAACTGACGATCTACGTAGCTATATTGAAAGCATGAACAGCGCCAACATTCTCGTCGTTGGCGACATCATGCTTGACCGTTATTTTTATGGCGACGTTTCGCGCATATCTCCAGAAGCCCCCGTCCCTGTACTGCACGTCAACAAAGAAGGCCGCATGCTCGGCGGCGCGGGTAACGTGCTACGTAACCTTGATGGCTTAAATGTAAGAACAAAGCTTGTCGCCGTGATCGGTGATGATCGTGACGGCGAAATTGTCACAAACATGATTTCTGCATTAAGCCATGTCACTCACGCCGACCGAAGCCTTATTAAAACGAACAGATCTACAACCGTTAAGTCACGTTATGTTGCGCATGGTCAGCAATTGCTCCGCGCCGATGAAGAAGACAAAACGCCTGTTGCCGCGGCTATCGAAGATCAGATCATTGCATTGGTCCAAGAATATGCAAAAGATTGCCAAGCTGTTATTTTATCAGACTATGATAAGGGCGTATTAACGCCGCGTGTTATTGCCAAAACGATTGAAATCTGTACTACGCTTGGCGTAAAAACATTAGTCGATCCAAAAGGCAATGATTACAGTATTTATAAAGGCAGCTACGTCGTCACACCAAACCGTGATGAACTATCAAAAGCAACCTATAATGCGCCAACCATTGAAGATGGTGACGTTGTCAGCGCCGCATTATCCTTGATTGAGAACTCAGGCATTCAAAATGTTGTGGCAACACGCTCCGAAGATGGTATGACCATTGTACAGAGCGCCGCCGATACCGCGACCGCGCGCCCTGTACATATCCCTACCGAAGCTTTAGAGGTCTTTGATGTTTCCGGCGCAGGTGATACCGTGATTGCGACCATTGCAGCAGGCCTTGCCGCGGGTGCAAGCCTTGTTGACGCCGCACGGCTTGCCAATATTGCCGGCGGCATTGTCGTCGCAAAAACTGGCACCGCCCCTGTGAGCGCCGAAGAAATACTCGAACGCCTTGCACCAAATAAAGAGCCCAGCGAATCGTTAAACACAGGCATTGACCACATGCCGACCCTCGAAGCCGGCATCGCGCAAATTCACGACTGGGATAGCGCTAAGATACAAATCGAAGAGTGGCAGCGCCACGGCATGAAAGTTGGCCTGACCAATGGCTGCTTTGACTTGCTGCACCCAGGGCATGTTCAGTATTTACACGAAGCGCGCTGTTTATGCGACCGCTTGATTATTGCGTTGAATACAGATGTGTCTGTGAAAATCCTTAAAGGCCCCGAGCGCCCTATTCAAGATGAAATGGCACGCGCGACTGTGATTGGCGCTTTAGCAGCCGTTGACATGGTTGTGTTTTTCGGCGCCGAGAAAGACCGCGAAGACAACACCGCATCTGCTGTGCTTGAACATTTACAGCCGGATTTATACGTCAAGGGCGGGGATTATAATATAGAGGATATCCCCGAAGCAAAGGTCGCGCGCTCTTATGGTGGCGACGCAAAAGTACTTTGTCTCGTTGATGGTCACAGCACAACAAACAACATTAATAAGATCAAAAGCTTCTAAAGAAAATACACGTTATAGGGGCTGCAAATAAATTGCCGCAAGTGGGTGATTGTATATTGATATAGATAGTGATAAACTTGCACAACGAATACGCAAGTCCTTATCATCTTCATTTTATCAATATACGGTTCTATTATGTTCTTAGAGATTCTTTCAAAACGTCACCTTGCCCCTTCAGTGCTTTCAGTTGCATGTATTGCGCTGCTTTCCAGCTGTAATTACATGGACGCAGTACATAACGCAATGCCAAAAGGCTACACGCACCATACAACGAAGCCGATTTCCGAGCCGCGTTTAACGCATAGCTATGATGAAGACATTCATTATAACAATGCAGAAGTACAGGTTGATCATATCTTACATAAAGATAAAGTTGATCAGCTCTTAGAACAAATCAAACCAACGTTGCGCACAGTATCGCCAGAAGATAGCATCTTCCTTGTTAGTGAGCAAAAAAACCGCGACTTTGATGATGCTTTGCGCCTCAGCCTACGTAACCTTGGCATGAGCCTTGATTTAACAAGCATGGCACGCTACCAAATGATTTACACCATTCGCAAAGCGAAAAAAGACGACTTTACGGCCATGTCCGTCATGCCAAGCCGTGATGAGATTGCACAGCTCAAATATTACGCGCTACGTTTTGTTGATACCGCGCATGGCAAACCAATTGCTCAGGCATATCTAATCCCGGGATATCACGGCTTTAAAACTCTACAAAGCGACACAGCAACAAGCCCAATAAATACAGCCCCTGATATGCCGGTGGCCATAGCGTCGCCCGCAGTAAGAGCACAGCCTGTCATGGATGAATCGCCAATGCTCGCGCCTATTGATGACAAGATGGATGGCGCCTACAGCCCTGCGAAATCCACGATGGATAGCGCAAAGCAAGGCCATCAGGGACATTATGGTCAAGTGCACAGCCCAAACCAAGCTGCGACGCAGCAGCCTATGGCCATGGCAATCACTGATGACCAAACAACAGATAAAACGGCGCAGTAATATAGATATGAATCTGAACGCATTACGTTTGACACTCCGCACAAAGCCCTTAAGACGCGCACTCATGATTTGCGCCGCGCTTGGTAGCCTGTCTGTGCTTTCCGCTTGCTCCGCTGCCGCGCTTATAGGGCAGCTACCCTTATATGAAGAAGACAGCAACATCGTAGCACCGAATCATACCGCCGCAGATGTCGTTGCGCAGCAGCTTAAAAAGCGCATTCACACAGGCCAGCCAATTATTGTCCAAGACTTCTGGAACAACCATAATCCACGCCACATCAGTGCTTTTGGCCGCGTTGTCCCTGAACAGATCAGCACGCGGCTCATTCAACTTGGCTACCAGATTATTCAGCCCCGCTATGCACAGCAAACTGAATTGATCGGGCAGCAAAATATTGACCCAAGCTCATCATCTGAGTTGTTTTTAGCTGGGCAGCAGCAAAACCTTGGTAACATGAAGAAATATATGGACAACCCCCATATCATATTATCGGGTAGCTACACCAAAGCGACAGATCAAGTCAAAATTCATGTCCGCATGACCGACAGCACAAGCGGCATATTCGTCGCCGCTTATGATTATGATTTACCCATCACACGTGAAGTTGAAGAACTTATGGGTTTAAAGCGCTAGCAGGAATGATAAGTGGCGTGTCTTTGGGAATGCTATAAATCACAGGGTTTTCTTTCGTTTCCATTGCAACAACTTCTGTCGCTAAAGCTCCAGCTGTTTTTTCACTGACAATATTGAATACCTCACCAAAATTTAAAGCGTTAAGCTGCGCAATCACTTTTTCATCCGTCGCAATGCCAATTGACCAGACAGCGTCTTTATCTGCGCCTACGCCTTGGGTATAAAAGCTAAAAGCCTTGGAGACATCCGTTGAATACCCGTCAGAGAAACCTGCAAAAATCACGTCCATTTCTTCATTCTGCACATTCGGACTGTCACTTTCAAGGACGACCGAACGGTCAGTACCTTTGAAAGACTGATACGCAGCCTTTATATTATCCGCCATATTTTGTAGTAATGCCTTCATTCTTTGCGTTCCTTAATTGTGCCCATTAAACTCAAGCATTAAAACTACACCAAGATTACGATTATGTCAAATCTGAACCTCGCGCAGTTGACATATCACAGCCATAGCACTATAAACATAAAATAAAAAAGCACTACATCAAGGACCGCCTATATGTTCACCATTACACTCAATACACAGCCCGAGGCATATACGAAGCTTCACGAAAAATTTAAAGCCGCAGCGGAAATCAGCGCGGATGGCAAAACCATTACTATCGACAATGAAACCGCAGCGCTTAAGCGCCGCTTTATTTATGGGTTTTGGCTTTCTGCACGCTGGGAAGTTCCTGTGCATATGCCGCACAGCAAAAATCAAAACCATGTGATCTTATTGCCTGCAAAGCACGTTGATACGGTAATTGATATCATGGCGGCTAAAACCGCTTTAGCGCATTTGGATAAAGACGATATTGCAGCGACATTGCACCGCGCTGGCGCGAAGGACATTCACAGCTTTGGACTAAAATAGGATAAGCCGCTGCTTATTCCTCGTTATCACTGCCTTCTGGCACTGCGCCAAACTGTGCTAACGGGTTCGGGTTTGCCTTAGCGTCTAGCTCTTCATTTTCGTCCTCAGGAATATCTGGTAAGAAGCCATTGCTCTGCATCTCCCATAGCCCGTGATAAATGCCTTCCATCCTCAGCAATTCATCATGCGTGCCATCTTCGACAACGCGGCCTTTTTCAAAAACGAGGATACGGTCAAGGTGGCGGATCGTGCTTAGGCGGTGCGCGATAGCAAGAACAGTTTTGTTCTCCATGATCTTATCCAAGGCATCCTGCACAAGGCGCTCTGATTCAGAATCGAGCGCTGAGGTCGCTTCATCCAAAACAAGGATCGGCGCGTCTTTCAGTATTGCACGCGCAATAGCAATACGCTGGCGCTGCCCTACGGACATGGACTGACCGTTCGGCCCAACTGGCGTTGCGTAGCCGAGCGGTAGGTCTTTCACGAAATGATCGACATAGGCGAGGACGCCTGCTTCTTCGACTTCCGCATCAGTAGCATTTAAACGGCCAAAGCGAATATTTTCGCGCAGAGTATTATCAAACAGAGAAATATCTTGCGGGATCACGGCAATATTTTGCATCAGACTGCCTGATGATACATCTGTAATGTTCTGCCTATCGATGAAGATCTCTCCGCCCTGTGGGTCATAAAAGCGCAGCAGCAAGTTCAGAAGCGTGGTTTTACCAGAACCAGAAACACCAACAATACCCACTTTTTGGCGCGCGGGGATGCTTAGTTCCATTTGATCCAAAGCCTTCTGGCGCTGATTATATGCGAAGCTGATATTTTGGAAATGCAGCGCCCCCTTATCAACATCCAGTGTTTTCTCTTCAGATTTTGGTTTCTTCTGCGACAAGGTCACAAGATCACGATAGAGCACAGTGGCCGAGCGTAAATCAGTATGGGCATTCATTAATCGGCGGTAATTTTGCGCAAAGCTAATCAGCGCCATATCAATTTTAGCCAAATAAAGGAAGACCATAACCATGGAGCCGACCAAAAATAAATCATTGTCGAGCTGCATCATGATAAAGATCAGCAAAATAATAAACTGCGTCGAGACAAGCATGATCGAAAGGACGAACCATTTAAGCTCTTCCCATTTAATCACAGGGCCTTGAACTTTGAAAATATCACGTTGCGATTTGGTCAGCGTCCGCATAGAGAACGATGATAAATCATAACTCTTCACGGTACGAATATTATTAATAAAGTCAGTTAAACGAGAAAAGAAAACGTTATCTTTTTCATCAGCTTCCTCAATACGGTTCATCAAAACGCGGTCAAAGAACTGCATCACAGTGAACATCAAGAAAATCAATATCGCCACGCATAAGCCCGCAAGCGGGTTTAAAATTGTTAAGGCCAAAGTGGCGCCGATAAGCGTCATGGCAACGCTGATATTAATACTTTGCATTTCAAAAAAGCTCTGCATCGCGCGGCCACCTTTGCTCAGACGCGTTAATAATGCGCCTGTCGGGTGTTTTTCATGCCAATCCATTGGCATATCAACCATGCGCATGAAATAATCTTTATAGAAAGTCGCTTTGGTAAAATGGGCCAGTTTGCCTTCTAATATGCGTGCGGGGCCATTTAATGACCAATACATGCCGATCAAGACCAAATAAAGTGACAGCCACATAATCGCGCCGCCAACAACATCAACCCTATCCGCATATTGAATGTGGTTAATCAACTGCCCCAATGCGAATGGCTGCAACAATAAAGTGATATTGGCCAGAATGCCCAGTGCATAGGTTACAGGGATCCACAGACGCTGCCCATAAGCATAAAGCCAGCAATTGCGGAGCAATTCACGATAGACTTTAATGACGTTTGGCTTCTCGGATATATAATCCTCAGCCGTTTTATATTTCACTTGTTCATTTGTTTGAGATATTGCCATGTGCTTCTATATTGCTTATTTATATGAAAGGATTATAAAATGATAACCCCTTATTTATAACACAGGATAGAAGCGATGATAAAACACATTCTCATTTTTGCCCTTTTCTTTTCAATGCCACTGGCCAATACAGGCGCTAGCACAGCAAAATCAGTGCCGAAAAACACCGGTGAAATCACCCTGTCTTATGCGCCGCTTGTAAAGCGCATTGCCCCTGCCGTTGTGAATATATATACGAAACGAACCGTAACGCGGCGAGCGCATCCATTCATGAACGATCCATTTTTCAATCAGTTTCTGGGGCGCGGCTTTGGTGGATTAGAACGCCAAAGGGTTGAAGGCGCATTAGGATCAGGAGTCATTGTCGAAAAAGATGGCCTTGTCATTTCAAACGCCCATGTCATTAAAGGCGCAGACGAAATCACCGTTGTGCTGAATGATGGGCGCGAATACCCCGCCAAGACATTATTAAGCGATGAAAATGCCGATATTGCTTTATTGCAAATTGACCCAGGCGGTGAAGACCTTCCCTTTGCGGCGTTAGAGCCGAGCGAAAGCATGGAAGTTGGCGACCTTGTGCTTGCTATTGGCAACCCGTTTGGTGTCGGGCAGACCGTAACCAGCGGCATTGTTTCTGCGCTTGCTCGCTCGTCCCTAAATATTAATGATTTCAATTTCTTTATTCAGACCGACGCCGCGATTAATCCTGGTAATTCTGGCGGCCCGCTCGTGTCAATGCGCGGCGGCGTGGTCGGCATTAACAGCGCAATTTATTCACGTAGTGGCGGCTCACTCGGCATTGGCTTTTCTATCCCTTCAGAAATGGTGATGGCGATTATTTCCGCGCAGAAAAATAATCAAATTTCCGAATCTGGGCATGTGATACGCCCGTGGATGGGCTTATCAGCACAGGACGTCACGGCAGCCATCGCCGACAGCCTCGACTTAGACCGCCCCAAAGGCGCATTAATATCTGAACTGCACGAGGCAAGCCCTGCGCGCGCTGCAGGGTTAGAGCGCGGCGACCTTGTGATAGCCGTTAATGGCAAGTCAATACAAGATGCCTCTGAAATGCGCTTTCGCATCGCGACGACGCCGATTGGAGAAAAAGTGCGCCTAACCACCAGCGCCAAGGGCAAAGAAAAGACGTTATCGTTCAAAAGCATTTCACCGCCAGAAATACCTGCGCGCGAGACAGTAACCATTAAAGGCGAAAATTACTTTTCGGGGATGAGTTTTTCAAACGTAAACCCAGCGCTGATTGAAGAATTAAGCCAAAAGCTGCCAAGCGAGGGCGTTGTGGTTAGCGCCATGGGTAAAGGCACGCAAGCCAGCCGCTTTATTCGCCTTGGTGATGTGGTCGAAGAAATTAACGGCGTCACCATAAAAAGCCCAAAAGACGTAGAAAAAGCCATGAGCCAGAAATTAAATGGTTACCGTTTGGCTCTTACCCTAAACCGCAATGGTCAGCGCCAGCAAATTGCCCTAAGGTAGCGCTATGAATGATTTATTGAACTTTGATAGCCCTAAGAGTGCAGCCAGTGATGGTGCGCAAAATCAGGACAAGCCCTTGGCGGAATTACTGCGCCCAAGAACGCTTGATGATGTTATCGGGCAGCAACATTTAACCGACCCTACAAAAGGGCATTTGGTAAAGTTGCAAAAACAATCACACTTACCGTCCCTTATTCTATGGGGGCCGCCGGGCTGCGGCAAAACGACGATTGCCAAGCTGCTTGTTAAGGATAATGAGGCCTATCGCTTTGAACAAATTTCCGCGATATTTTCTGGCGTTGGCGATTTACGAGCTTTATTTGACAGCGCTAAGACGCGTAAGAAAAACGGTGTTCATACGGTATTGTTTGTTGATGAAATCCACCGCTTTAACAAGGCGCAACTTGATGCCTTTTTACCGGTATTAGAAGACGGCACATTAACTTTAATCGGCGCAACGACTGAAAACCCGTCTTTTTCACTGAACCCTGCTTTGCTTTCGCGCTGCAGCGTTTTGACGCTTAATCGCCTTGACGATGATGCTTTGGGTGAATTACTAACAAAGACCGAAGCCCATTTAGGCGTGGCGCTTAATATTGACCATGCCGCGCGCGGGGCGTTAATCAGCGCCGCCGATGGTGACGGGCGCTACCTTCTGGGCGCGATAGAAAAGCTTGCTTACCTTGAAAACGAAGCCCCGTTATCACGCCAAGAGCTTCTAGAGTTTATTAATCGCCGGGCCCCTTTATATGATAAAAAAGATGATGGGCATTATAACCTGATTAGCGCCCTGCATAAATCCATTCGCGGCTCTGACCCTGATGCCGCTTTATACTGGATGTGCCGGATGTTAGATGGCGGCGAAGACCCGCGCTTTATTGCGCGCCGTCTTGTGCGCATGGCGAATGAAGATATCGGCCTTGCCGACCCACAAGCCATTACGCAATGCACCGCCGCATGGGATGTTTATGAGCGCCTTGGCAGCCCAGAGGGAGAACTCGCTTTAGCGCAAGCTGCCGTTTATTTGGCATCAGCGCCTAAATCTAATGGTATTTACATGGCGTATAAAAAAGCGCTCGCCTTTGCCAAGAAAAACGGCGCACATATGCCGCCAAAGCATATTTTAAATGCGCCAACCAAGCTGATGGCGCAGCAAGATTACGGCGCGGGCTATGTTTATGACCACGACACACCAGAAGGGTTTTCAGGGCAAGATTACTTCCCTGAGACGTTAGGCCGTCAGCAATTTTATGCGCCGCCAGAGCGCGGCTTTGAACGCGACATTAACAAGCGCCTTAAATATTGGGCAAAAATCCGCGAAGAAAAGAATTGACATAATCCACCAATGTCTGTTAGATATAGCTCATAATTTTATTAATTGAGGGCACCATGTTCGGAATATTCAGCAAAAAAAACAAAGACAGTAAAGCTTCCTCCGCCTTAAAGCCTTATACATTCCCTACGGTTGCAGCCGATGGCTTTTTAGAGTTTTCAGACCTTGCGGAAATCACAGGCAATATTGGCGATAATGCAAAAATAAAAATCACCGGCTGTGGCGGACTTCTTGTTCGGGGCAATGTAGGCAACAACGTTGAAATTATCGTCAAAAATGGCACGGGGATGAGCAGCATCCTAAATATCGTTATCCGCAATGGCAAAGGCGCCAAGCGTTATGATGATAAAGTTTTTGAAGGCAATGTTATTATCGAAGGGCATTGCGGCGATGATGTTAGCATAGACACACATGGCGACATTCACGTAAACACTGTCGGCAATATGCTGACCGCCAAAGCAGGTCACGAATTTACTGCCCAGCGCCTTGGTGATTACGCAACGATAACAAGCTGCTTTGACACTAAAATTCAAGGCGAGAGTGGCGAGCGCACAATCATCACCACAGGCCATAGCGTTAAAACCGGCGATATCGGCGACAATTCAGAAATCAATGCGGGCTTTGATATAAAATGCGCTAATATTGGCGCCTACAGCGAGTGTGAAGCTGGCCACCGCATTAAACTCAAATCCACAGGCGAGCATTGTGTTTTAGAAGCTGGCTTTGACATTAAAATTGACAATTTGGGCACATCAAGCAGCGCAGAATCAGGCCATAATTTCAAGGCCGCCCTTATCGGCGATAGCTGTAGAGTGCAGGCTGGTTTTGATATTAAGGCCACAAAGGCATTTAATAATGCTGTCCTCGATTGCAGTTTTTCTGCAAAAATTGACAGCTATATTGATGCCCCGTCACAAGCAGAAACAAAAGCAGACGCGGCAACAGAAAACAAATCTGGTAAAACCCCTCCTAATTTTGATATCATGTAGGCCATGCACGCCAAGTTAGAAAAAATCATCGCGACCTTCACGCCGCAAAGCGATAAAGAAAAGCTTTCGCAAGATGCTTTATTGCGCTTACTGCCCGCATTGCCGCGCTGTTTATATCGCGACCATTTCGTCCCGGGGCATATTACAGGCTCTGGTTTTTTGGTGAGTGCCGATGGGCAGCGCATCTTGCTCAATCATCATAAGTTTTTGGATAAATGGTTACATTTTGGCGGACATGCCGATGGTGATGACGATATTTTAAATGTCGCCCGCCGTGAGGTCGAGGAAGAATCCGGGTTAAGCGATTTCGTCCTCGCTTATGAAGGCGTATTAAGCATAGACGTTCATGACATCCCAGAAAACACAGAGAAGGGCGAACCCGCCCATAAGCATTTTGATGTGATATTCTTATTCCGTTTAAATCACGGATCGAATGAAACGCCACAGATTAGCGACGAGTCGATCAAGTTAAAATGGGCGCCATGGAATGGGCTTGCGCAGTTTTCACTTGAACCGCACCTACAATCTGCGCTAGATAAAGCCCATAAGATCTTAAAAGAGACACAGGCTGACGCAGCCTAGAATTTGGTTTAACAATGTTTACATGGCTATCATGTCTATCTGTCGCCGCTGGTGGCGCTGTTGGCGCGGTATTACGATATGGCGTAAATCACGCCACCGTTAGCCTATGGGGCCTAAACTTTCCGATTGCGACGATGATCGTTAACATATTAGGATCGTTCATACTCGGGCTTATTGTTGGGCTGTTTGCGCATTTTGGGCAGCCCGCCCCGGCCATGCGTACATTTTTGATCACAGGAATGCTCGGCGCGTTTACCACATTCTCTACATTTTCACTCGACAGCGTTACATTATTTGAGCGTTCTCAATATGGATTTTTAGCATTTTATCTCATTGGCTCAATTGTTTTTGGCATTGGCGCCTTTCTTCTCGCAATATTTTTAGTTAGGACACTCACAACATGAGCGGCGTTCAGAATGTATCAGTAACAAAAGACGAAGACGGACAGCGCTTAGATCGCTGGCTTGGCAAACGCGGCGTACCTTTTTTCCTTGCCCATAAATTTTGTCGCTCGGGTCAGCTACGCATTGATGGCAAACGTGCCAAGGCCGATGTTCGCCTTAGCGAAGGTCAGAATGTGCGCATTCCGCCCTATACACCAAAAGACGAAGCTCCCAGAGAGAAAAAGCCATTATCACTGCAAGATCGTGAATATATCCGTGACCTCGTGATTTATGACGACGGGCAAATCATTGCGATCAACAAGCCCAGCGGCCTAGCCACGCAAGGCGGCACAGGCCTAAAGCAGCATGTTGACCGCCTTATCGAAGGATTGATTAAGCGTGACGGCGTTAAGCCACGCCTTGTTCACCGCCTTGATAAAGACACCTCTGGCGTATTGCTACTTGCCCGCTCAGCTGAAATGGCGCGCTTGCTGGGGCAGTCCTTTAAATCTAAGGATATTAAGAAAACCTATATCGGCATTTGTATGGACGTACCTGAAATACCACAAGGTGAAATTAAAGCGCCGATTTTGAAAACTGAAATGGGCCAAGACAAAGACCGCATGGTTGTGTCAAATGAAGGCAAATACGCCCTTACTGAATATAAAACGCTCGACCGCGTCGGTAAAAATGTCGCACTCATGGCCTACCGCCCACAAACTGGGCGCACCCACCAAATCCGCGTCCACAGCACTTATATAGGCTGTCCATTAATTGGTGACTTTAAATATGGTTATGACCCCGAAGATTTCAAAGCGATCGGCCTAAAAAAACGTTTGCACCTCCATGCTTATAAGATAAGCTTGCCTTATCCTAACGCGCCGCACAAAACGCTTGATTTAACTGCGCCGCTGCCAGATGATTTCAAATATAATATGAAGGCCCTCGGCTTTGATACGCATATTTCAGCTGATGATTTAGAATTTTAAACACAGGTTTAAGCGCAAGGAAAACCCGAATATGACAAGCTCCTCTGCTCCTTTGGATACTCCAGAAAAAAAGAAGTCTAATCCGATTATTCGGTGGGTTTTCCGCCTTGTTATATTTTTTGTCGTCGTTGTTGTTTTCTGCCTCGTGGCGATGAACGTTTTGAACGGCACTGGCAGCGTGCAAAAATCGAGTATTGAAAGCATTATTGGTGACGTCTTTAAAGGCAATGGTTATATAAAAAATCTTCACCAGTTCTCTGCGCTACCTTACGTCACATTAGAGATTGAAGATTCCGTTGTTCTCGATGCACGGGATGAAAAAAGACTTTTGATGAATGCTGATTACTTTGCATTCCATACAGGGCTTATTAATATCATTCTAAAGCGCCCTATATTTAGACGCATCGAAGTAACAAACTTCTTTGCGGCGCCCGGCACGTTGGCTAAAAAGGCGATTATTATTGATCATGTAAAACCAGTAGAGGGCAGTAATAAACTCTCGATCAAAGGTCAATACAGTAAACTCCCATTCGCTTTTACCGCAGAAATGGAACCGCTCTATGCGGGGAGTGACTTAACTTATGGCTTTAAGCTCGCGGAGGTAAGTACGGTTGAAGGCACAATTAGCGATCTGGAGTTTTCATTTAATACCTCTAATGCTGGTAACGGCATGTTATTTGATAATTTAATACTACAAAGAAACGGCAAGCCTCTGGCGACCGGCTCAATTAAAATTGCACAAGGCCTAGACATCGTTGCCGACTTACTGGTTAACAAAGCCAACGTCCATGCGACACTACATTACGATACAAGTGGCGCTGGTGATAAAACACGCATTAAAGGCGAAATGCGTGTCAAAGCACTTGACCTATCAACCATTAGCAGCGAAGACGATGCGATAAAAGCGCTGCACGATGCTAGCCAAATGATACTCGCCTTGATTAACGCACCCGTTGATGTTTTGTTTCGTGATCCAGATGCAGAAGAAAAACATAGCCCCTTATTTGCCGGCTTAGACGTTGATATCGACATACAGCTTAAAAACCTCCAATTTAAGGGAGCGCATTTAGGCGACTTGCAGATACCTGTTAAAATAACGGACGACGCATTAACTGTGCCTCAGCTCTCTGGGCAGCTTAACGGCGGCGCGGTTGTCGGCAGCCTTGCGCTTCATGAAAACAAGGCGCGTGAGATCGTCTATAGCCATGACATTGCGCTCAGCCAGTGGGATTTCGGCCAGTTTTTAACTGATTTAGAAACCAGCCATAGTAACATTAAAGGCAAAGCTAACGTCAAAAGCATCATAACGTCCACCGCCCCCGCCCTAAATAAAATTATCAACGCTACACAAGGCGCTTTTAACATCGTCGTCGCAGACACTGAAATGAAAAGCGCGGTCGCAGATAAACTGCTATCTGGCCTCGTCTATGCGCTCATTCCGAAATTGGAAGATGAAAGCACGAGCCAAATCAATTGCGCTATCGGTCATTTTAGCATTAAAGACGGCATTGCGAGTGTTGACGCTTTATTCGCGGACACACCAAGCCTTCAGCTTGCCGGTAGAGGTGATCTCGATTTGATAAAGCAGCAATACAACCTCAAACTCACGGCGGAATCGAAGGGCGCAGCATTATTAGATGTCATGCCATCTGTGCGCCTTAAAGGCCCGTTTAAAGCCCCTCAAATCGGCAAGAATCCCAGCGGGTCATTGCTCGGCATGGCCAACCCCGCCCTCCTCGCGGAGAGCTTGACGGTTTTTGGTCTTGGAAAAGACCATATTTGCAGCCAGTTTTTGGCCGCTAAACAAGACAACCCAGCACCCATTATAGACAGTAAAGAGTAGAGCCCAGCCAAATGAAACGCTTTTACAAAAACGCAGAATACACACAAGACGAACATGGCCATTTTAACATTGCGCTTGATGAACGCCCGATTAAAACGCCCGCAAAGAGCGCCCTTACATGCCGAAGCGAAGCTTTAGCAAAGGCGGTCTGCCTAGAGTGGAACGCACAGCAAGAAAAAATTCTGCCGCACACCATGCCCGTTACACAATATTGTTACACTGCGCTTGATTACATACCGAAAAACCGTGATGAAATTATCAAGACAATACTTAACTTCCTTGATACGGACTTAACATGCTACCGCGCAGAAACCCCAACCAAGCTGGTTCAACAGCAGGCCGCCGCTTGGGACCCTTTTCTAGTGTGGTTTAAAAATCAGTTTTCTTATTCGCTACAAACAACGACAGGTTTAAGCGCATTAAAACAAGACGGCGCCGCGCATAAAGCCGTCCACGTACATGTGCATAGCCTGAGCGATGAACAGCTTGCGATTGCACAAGCCTTAACCGCGGCATGTGGATCTTTGATTATGGCGTTATGCTTCGTTAAAGGTGACGCCAAAAAAGACGCGGTTTTTACCGCGAGCTTTGTTGAAGAACTTTATCAAGGCGCCATTTATGATGAAGATCGCTATGGCATTGACCCAACCCAAGACAAGCAGCGCGCACGTTTAAACTCTGACCTTGATGCTGCGCAGATTTACCTATCCACCTTGGGTTATTTTTAGATCGCATTTGAGATATATGCCATTTGAAACTTAATGACAAAAAATAGACTAGATGGTACAATATCATCATGTCTGCACAATTATCGGCCAAAGGCCTAAAAACAAGATCAGAAATTTTAGACGCCGCTTACGGGCTTTTTCTTGCACGCGGTATCCACGCGACTAGCGTCGATGATATTCTTGAACGCTCAGGCAAGGGCAAAAGCCAATTCTACCATTATTTTAAAAACAAAGAAGACTTGGTTCACCGCCTATTACAGGCCCATTTAACCGAAATTAAAGAGGGCAAAATGCCCTATGACATCGCAATTACAGACTGGGATGATTTGGAGAAATGGGTTTATAAGCTCGTTGAGTTTTATCGTTCCCTGGGTGAGGCAAGCGGCTGTATTCTGGGCATGATCGCACAGGAGACCATGCCAGAAGAAGAGTTAATCCGCCAAGATATTCAGATGATTTTTGATGCAAAAATGAAAAGACCTCGCAATTTCTTTATTGGCCTCGAGGCTCAAGGGGCGCTGCGCAACGGGATTAATGCAGAGGTGATGACGAACCTCCTACTGAGCATGATACAAGGCAGCGTGTTATTGGTTAAACTATACCAAAACGAACAGATCATAGATGAAGGCATTGGCGCGATTGTCAAAGCCTTAAAAAGTTTTGACACGCAACACAAATAGCGCCGCGCGTATTAAGACGAACAACACAGCTTGACTTGTGTACCCATTAGTACATATTTCTACCAGATAAAAATGTTAAAAGGAATTTTCTGAGCATGGACCGCCTTATAATTAATTACGCAAAAACGATTATTAAATTTCGCTGGCTCGTCATCTTGCTCGCATTGCTCAGTGTTATCGGCGCCGGCTATGGCGCTAAAAACCTCGGCTTTTCCAATAACTACCGCGCGTTCTTTTCGCAAGAAAATCCTGAGTTAACCGCATTTGAGACATTTCAGAACACCTATACGAAAAACGACAATATATTATTCGTGATTAAACCAAAGACCCAGAAAGTCTTTTCCGCCAATGTCATGGACGCTGTTGAAAAAATCACGGAAGAGGCATGGCAAATTCCTTACGCAATTCGAGTCGATTCCTTGACGAATTTTCAATATAGCTATGCAGATGGGGATGACCTCATCGTCGAAGACCTCGTGTACGATGCGAAATCGCTTAGTGATGAGTATTTAGCCACGCGCCAAGATATCGCCCTCAAAGAACCGTTACTTAAAGGGCTTTTAATTGCCAATGATGCCAAAGCAACTGGTATTAATGTTGTCTTGCAATTCCCTGAAAAAAGCATCTCTGAAGTCCCTGCATCCGCAGGCTACGCCAAAAAGATTGCCGACCAAATCCGCGCAGAATATCCTGATTTAGATATCGCCCTCACCGGCGTGTCAATGATGAATGATGCCTTTGCCGAAGCAGGCAAAAAAGATTCGATGACCCTTATGCCGATCATGTTCGCTATTCTTATGTTGGTGATGATTGTCACTCTACGCTCTTTCAGCGCGACATTCGCAACCTTTATGGTGATTAACTTTTCTCTCGTCATTGCGATGGGCATTGCGGGCTATCTTGGTATTTTACTGACGCCCATATCCGTCACTGCGCCAACAATTATTTTAACCTTAGCAATCGCAGATTCGATTCATATCCTCGTCTCAGCCTTTCAAAACATGCGCCAAGGTGCAAGTAAGCAAGACGCGTTGGTCGATTCTATTCGTGTCAACTTTATGCCCGTCAGCATCACATCACTCACAACCATTGTTGGTTTTTTGACCCTTAACTTTTCAGACTCCCCGCCATTTTGGGACCTCGGCAACATCACTGCGATTGGTATTTGCGCGGCGTGGCTTTACTCCCTAACTTTTTTGCCAGCGTTGCTTAGCTTACTGCCGCTTAAAGTAAAAGTGAAACAGGGCGCCGCCGACAAAGATTCCCTGCTTACACGCTGGTTAGAATCGCATGGCCGTTTTGTCGTCAAATACAGACGAAGCGTTTTAAGTGTCATGACGTTGATTGCCGTCGCGTTAATCGCCGCCTTACCGCAAATTGAACTAAATGACCAATGGGTTGAATATTTTGATGAAAGTATCGAGTTCCGCCGTGACGCGGATTTTGGCATGGAACATTTAACCGGCGTTTACCAAGTTGAGTTTTCTATCCCTGCAAAAAATGCGGGCGGCGTTAGCGAGCCTGAATACTTAATGCATCTTGATAATTTTGCAAACTGGCTACGCGGCGTTGATGGCGTACGTCACGTCAACAGCGTGACTGATATCATGAAGCGCCTAAACAAGAACCTGAATGGCGATGACCCGGCATGGCACAAGCTGCCAGAAAGCCGCCCTTTAGCGGCGCAATATTTACTGCTTTATGAAATGTCTTTGCCTTACGGCCTAGATCTTAATGACCGCATAAACATTGATAAGTCAGCGAGCCGTATTACCGCAACGCTTGATAATGTGACAACGCAACAAGTGCGTGGTTTTATTGAAAACTCACAAGGTTGGCTTAAAGATAATGCCCCCGAATATATGATGAGCAAGCCCACGGGGGCGACCGTGATGTTTTCTTATATCTCACAGCGTAATATTGAAGGGATGCTCAAAGGCAATGCGATTGCGATTATCGCCATTTCACTTATCTTGATGCTTGCCCTGCGCAGCGTGAAGCTCGGCGCCTTATCAATCATACCAAACGCCATCCCTATACTCATGACCTTTGGTATTTGGGCACTGACATTCAACCAGATTGGCATGGCTGCCGCGGGCGTATCCGCCGTTGCTTTGGGCATTGTGGTTGATGATACGGTGCATTTTATGTCTAAATATTTACGCGCGCGCCGTGAAAAAGGCTTAAACAAAGCTGATGCGAGCATTTACGCCTTTAAAACCGTCGGTGCGGCGCTCGTTGTTACAACTATCGTGTTGACCGCAGGCTTTTTAGTGATGTCCACCTCTAGCTTTATGGTCAACGAACAGCTCGGCTTGATGACTGCGGCGACAATGATTGTTGCCTTGATTATCGACTTTACCCTGCTACCGAGTTTATTATTACTCGGCAATAAGGATAAAGCCACTGAAGACGAACAACAGGACGATGTATAAAAAAATTGCAAATTCTGACATAACGCAAGGATAACAAAACGATGAAAACAACCAAAAAAATATCAATGCTTCTACGCGGCGCCATGCTTTCTAGCTGCTTTATCTTTAGTGCTGCCACGCTGCCTGCTCATGCGATGGGCGATGAAGAAAAAGGCTATGAAATCGCCAAAGCTTCGGACAGGTCTGACAATGGTTTTAACGATCATAAAGTCACCATGAAAATGGTGCTGCGAAATGCGCAAGGCCAAGAAACAACGCGCGAAATGCGTTTCAGCGTCAAAGAAGTTCCAGATGAAAATGAAGGCGACAAGTCACTGATTATTTTTGATTCCCCTGCCGATATTGCCGGCACGGCGCTGCTGTCACACACCAATATTTTGAAGCCCGATAATCAGTGGCTGTTATTTCCTGAATCAGGCAAGGTTGCGCGTATATCGTCAAAAAACAAATCAGGCCCCTTTGTTGGCAGCGAGTTTGCTTTTGAAGACTTCACATCGCAGGAGCTTAATAAATATAAATACAAATTCCTCCGTCAAGAGGCTTGCCCGAATGCCGCAGAATTAACCTGTGATGTTGTTGAGCGTTTCCCGCTTTATGAGCGCTCAGGCTACACACGCCAAATTGGCTGGACGGATACAGAAACGCTACAGACCAGAAAAATTGATTTTTACGACCGTAAAGATTCATTGCTTAAAACATTAAGTTTTACCGACTATGAACTTTATGAAGATAAGTACTGGCGCGTTCACGTCATGAAGATGGTTAATCATCAGACCGGCAAATCAACAGACCTTGTCTACGGTGATTATAACTTTCATAACGGCCTTGATGATAAAGACTTTGTCAAAGGCGTATTAAGCACGCTATACTAATGAAACCTTGGGGCGCTTCGCCCCATTTTTTCACATATATTATATCAGGTGCCTTCATGAAGCGTTTCTTGCCCTTATTTTGCTTTGCCGCCCTTACGGGATTGACAATTTATCACAGCCAAACAGTGCAAGCTGGTTCATGGCGCATTGGCGGCTATACCGCGCTTGAAGCGCGCGCCTTTACTCAAGACCATAAATGGCCCGAGCAAAATGACAGGATGGATTTATCACTCATCCTTACCCCTGAATTTCGTTATAAAAGCGATGAGCGGAACCACCGCGTTAATTTTATCCCGTATCTACGTGGCAGCAATGTTGATGGCGAGCGTTCACATGCGGATTTACGTGAAGCTTACTACATGTTTTTAGGCGATGAAATTGAGTTTCTAGTCGGCGCAAACAAGGTCTTTTGGGGCGTTGCAGAATCGCAGCATTTGGTCAACATCATCAACCAAACCGACCTCATCGAAGACCCTGACCAAGAAGATTATTTGGGGCAGCCCATGGTACAAATTGCTTCACAGCGCGACTGGGGTAAAGTCACCGCTTATGTTTTACCTTACTTCCGTGAGCGCACATTAACCGGTGAAGATGGTCGCCTACGTGCCGCCCTACCTTATGACACAGAAAATGACCCGACATTTGAAAGCAGCGCCAAAGAATGGCATACAGATTTCGCGCTGCGTTATAGCCATTATTTTGGCGACTTTGATGTTGCCCTTTCATATTTTTCAGGCACAAGCCGCGAACCGACGTTCAACATCACTCAGCTAGGCGAGCTACGCCCACATTACGGCCTGATTAACCAGTTCGGCGCTGAGCTACAATACACTACGGAATCATGGCTATGGAAGTTTGAAGCCATTGGACGCGAAGGCATGGGCGATAAATTCGCCGCAGCGGTTGGTGGTTTCGAATATAGTTTTTATCAACTTTTCGACAGCGCTTATGACCTCGGTCTTTTGCTTGAATATCAATATGATGGGCGTGACACAAATAAATCACCACAGACCATTGCAAATAATGATATTTTTGCCGCTGCGCGCCTTGCTTTTAATGATACGCAAGATAGCGAGATCCTCGCCGGCTTTACAATCGACCACGAAACACAAGATAGCTTTATCAATCTCGAAGCAGAAACCCGCATTGGTGATAATTATCAAATCGAGCTGCGCGCACGCTTTATTGTTGGCGCAGATCAAGGCGAGGATTTATACAGCTTTGCTCGAGATGATTATGTGCAGCTGCGTTTAGCGCGCTATTTCTAAACATTCACCTTGCATCCATAGGCTGAAAAGACAATAATCTTATTGCCTTTTCAACTGTGCTGAATGGATTTAGACAATGACGAAACAACGTATACTTATCATTATAATTGCCGTTATTTGTAGCTTTGCTGGCTATATGCTGATTCATAATGTTCGCGCGCCACAGGATACAAATTCTGCTCAGAAAAGCGACACAGTCAAGCTGGCTGAAATCCACAAAGAAAAGGCCTTTAACGCCGAAGAGTTTACCTTAGACAACGGCATGCGCGTTGTGTTGATTGAAAACCACCGCGCCCCCATCGTTTCACACATGGTATGGTATAATATCGGTGCGGCCGATGAAGACTGGGGCAATTCAGGCATTGCACATTTCTTTGAGCATTTAATGTTTAAAGGCACCCAAACGCTTGAGCCTGGCGAATATTCAAGAACCGTACGCGCCCTTGGCGGCAATGACAATGCCTTTACCAGCCAAGACTACACCGCTTATTTCGTTAATATCGCGACTGAAAATTTAGAAAAAATCATGCGGATGGAAGCCGACCGTATGGTGCATTTAGACATTCCAGAAGACCATTTCCTTTCTGAGCGTAATGTCATTTTAGAAGAGCGCGCTCAGCGCACTGATACCAATCCTGCGGCGCGCCTGTTAGAGACCATGCGCGCAAATTTATTCCCCAACCACCCTTACGGCATTCCCGTCATTGGGTGGAGAGCGGAAATTGCCGCGCTTGCCCACCAAGACGCGATGGATTTCTATCATAAATGGTACGCACCAAATAACGCTATTTTAGTTGTTGCGGGCGCAATTTCACGCGCAGAGTTAGAACCATTAGCGCAAGAGATCTATGGCAGCATTCCTGCAAAAGAAAAAACCCTGCGCCCTCAAAATAGCGCCCCTGTACTACCCGGAGACAAATTAGTGTCTTATGAAGATGGCCAAGTCCAGCAAACACAGTTCATCCGCCTCTGTCGCGCGCCGAGCTACAACACCGACAAAGCCGCATCTTTAGCGCTTGATATTGCTGTAAATATTATGGATGGCGGCTCAGCAACGCGGCTTTACAAAGCGATTGTCAGTGAAAAGAAACTGGCAAGCGCAGTGTCCCTTTCCTATTCTGGCTTTTCTAGAGATGAAAGCACATTATCGCTTAGCGCCGTCCCACGTGAAGGGGTCAGCCTTGCCGTCGTGGAATCTGCGATTGATGATCAACTGGCCAATTACATTGCAACGCCGCCAAGCGCGGTAGAAATTCGCGAAGCCAAAGACCGCCTGATTGACAGCGCCGTTTTTGCACGTGACAGCTTACAAAGCCCCGCATATATCTTTGGACAGGCACTGAGTACCGGCCTTACTATGGATGACGTTGAATACTGGACATATGATATTGAAACCGTCAGCGACGATGCCGTAAAAGACGCCATTAAGCATTTAATGGCTCCTGATTTATGTGTAAGCGGACGCTTACTGCCAAAAGGCGGCGATCCTGCGCTTAACCCTGCGCCAGATGCAACTGACACAAACGCAGACAAAACCACGCCAGTTCATGGAGGTTCAGATGAATAGTCAGACCGCGATCAAACCACAATCACACCGTTACTTATTGACGCTTGCGTTATTTTGCAGCTTGGCACTCACGAGCTTTACCGCGCAAGCAGCAGATACCGATAAGCCCTTTATCTCTGTGCAGGAATTAAAGACAAAATCGGGCATTGAGGTTTGGTTTGTCGAAGACCACAGCGTCCCTGTGCTGTCGATGCAATTTTTATTCAAAAATGTCGGCGCCGCGTATGAAAGCGATGACAAACAAGGCCTTGCAAGGCTTGTGTCCAACACATTGGATGAAGGCGCGGGCCCTTATGATGGACAGGCGTTCCAAAAACAGCTGAGCGACCATTCTATCGCCTTGTCTTTTAGCTCATCGCGCGATCATTTCTCTGGCGGCCTCAAAACGCTGACGCGTTATCAAGATAAAGCCTTTACGCTAACAAAGCTTGCCCTGACGGCACCGCGCTTTGAAGACGAAGCGATTGACCGGATGCGCGCGGCGAATATTGCACGGATTAAATCATCCCTCGGTAAGCCCGGCTGGAGCGCGGCCCGCCTATTTAACGATGTTTTATATGGCGACCACCCCTATGCGAAGAATAGCGGCGGGACAATATCCTCACTGACTGCGCTTAATGCGGATGATTTGAAAGCCTATGTCGACACGATGCTGACGAAAGACCGTTTGAAAGTTTCTGTAACAGGTGACATTAGCGCCGATGCGTTGCTGCGCGCGATTGATACGATATTCGCAGACTTACCTGAAAGCAATGCGAATGCCCCCACATTAGTCGAAGACTTCATATGGCCTGACAATGGTAAATCTGTGCTGTTTCACATGAACGGCGTGCCGCAAAGCAAGATTATGCTTGCCTTGCCTTCTGTGCGGCTTGATGACCCGCGTTATTACACCATGAAACTGCTAAACACTATTTTGGGCGGCAGTGGCTTTGGTTCGCGCCTGATGGAAGAAATACGCGAAAAGCATGGCCTAACCTATGGCATTTATAGCTATATGTCCGAAGGCCAAGCCATGCAGACTCTGCAAATTGATGCCTCTTCACAGAACGATACGGTTGCCGAATTACTCAGCCGTACAGTTGACGAGCTGAAGAAAATCAGCACGGAAGCGGTCAGTGAAGATGAATTAAACGCACATCGCGATTACTTAATTGGTTCAATGCCGTTACAGTTAACCTCAACCGATAAAATATCGGCGCTGATGCAGTTTTTGCAGACGCAAGATTTACCAAGTCATTATTTTGACGCCCGTGCCGCGAGTTTAAAAGCAGTCACGGTAGAAGATGTACAAAGCCTAGCGCAAGAGTTCTTAGATCAAGGCAAAGCTGTGACGATTGTCGCCGGCGGCGCGACGCTTGACGCCCTTAGCTCCGATGAAACGCAGCTTAATGCATTCCTTCCCGTTGATCAGCTGCCAAATGTGGAATAAATCATGCCCCCTTTAGAAGACAGCGCCGTTTGGCAGCAATTAGAGCAATTCGGCCGTGACGCACAGCATCTCTCCATTGTCGAACGGTTCGAACGTGACCCTAAACGCGCAGAAAGCTTCACGATTAGAAGTGACGGCCTTTATTTTGATTATTCCAAAACCACACTAGACAGTAAAAGTTTAAAAAGCCTTCACGCCCTCGCCAAAGCCCAAAAGCTTGATGAAGCGAAGAAAGCTATGTTTTCTGGCGAACATATTAACACCACCGAAGATCGCGCCGTTTTACACGTCGCGCTACGTGCGCCGCAATCCGCACAGTATATGGTCGATGGCCGTAATGTCAGCGATGATATACATGCGACTTTAAACGCGATGGAGCGCCTGTGTGCAGACGTACATAGCGGAGCATGGCGCGGTCATAACGGCCAGAAAATTGACACCATCATTCATATTGGGATTGGCGGCTCAGACCTTGGCCCCTATATGGTTTGTGATGCCTTAAAGCCCTATGCTAAAGACGGCCTTAACATCCATTTTGTTTCCAATGTTGATGGCGCCGCATTACAAAGTACTCTGCAAAAAGTCAATGTTGACAGTACTTTATTCCTGATTGCTTCAAAAAGCTTCACGACAGAAGAAACCATTAAGAATGCGACCAGTGCGCGGCAATGGTTTTTGCAAACAGCAAAGGCGAGCGAAGACAGCATCGCCAAACATTTTGTGGCGATGACCGTCAATAAGATAGCCGCGATTGATTTCGGCATTGATACCGACAACATCTTTCCTTTTGGTGATTATGTCGGCGGGCGCTTTAGCCTGTGGTCGTCTATTGGCCTGCCTATCGCATTATATCTCGGCTTTGAAAACTTTCGTGCCTTGCTTAATGGTGCGCACGCGATGGACGAACATTTTCGCAGCGCACCGATGGATAAAAACCTGCCCGTGACGTTGGCGCTTATTGGCCTTTGGCATCGTAACTTTTGCGGTTATGACACCTTGGCTATTATGCCCTATGCGCAGAATTTACAGCATTTCCCTGCCTATTTACAACAAGTGGATATGGAATCAAACGGTAAAGAAATTGACCGCCATGGCCGCCCACTGCCTTATGGCACAGGGCCGACACTGTTTGGCGCAAGCGGTACAAATGGCCAGCACGCTTTTTATCAACACATCCACCAAAGCAAAGTCATTACCCCATGTGAGTTTGTCGCCATAAAATCACCGCTATCGTCGGTGGAAGGGCATCATAATACGCTGCTCTCCCACGTCATCGCGCAATCACGTGCCTTGATGATCGGGCGTAAAAACGGGGAAACCATACAGCAACCCGAGAAATACTTTAGCGGCAATCGTCCTTCAACCACTTTAATCCTTGAGGCGTTAACCCCGTTTTCATTAGGGCAGCTCTTGGCGCTTTATGAACATAAAATATTTGTACAAGGGCACATATGGGGATTAAACAGCTTTGATCAGCCCGGTGTTGAACTCGGCAAAATCTTGGCAAAAGGCATTGCCCAGTACATTGCGCGCAGCAAGACAGCACAGCATGAATCATCAGGCCTAGATCCATCCACGCAACAAATCATGTCGTATCTCTTTGAAGAATAAAGATATTTAATTAAAGATCTTTTTATTAAAATGCTTCATAATAAGAATCAAGTTATAAGAATCTAACTTATGGGGAAGAGAATAAAATGGCAGGCCACGATTCTGGGCTACCGCCTGTATCACAGGCAGAACTCGATAAAGCGATAAAAAATCACGCTATGTATAGCGAAGGCTCTGTGGGTGGCGCGCGCGCTGTGTTGAATGATCGCGATTTATCTGACCTTAATTTTCGTGGTGCCAATTTGTCTGGCGCAGACTTCTCTCATTCACTTTTTAAGAATGCAAATATGGCGGATAGCGACTTTAGTAGCGCCATATTTTTTGGCTGCGACTTACGCGGTGCAAACCTTGAAAACGCAGACCTTACAAAAGCTGATTTTCGTGGTGCACAGGTTATTGGCGCAAATTTACGTGGCGCAAACTTAAACAAAGCTGATTTACGCAAAGGACAAGTCATGTCCTTTGCAAAAACAGCAAAAGGGGACGGTCCGCAACATGATGGCCGCACCTTATTCACAGGCGCATATTTATCAGAAGCCAATTTAAATGGTATTCGCGCCTCTGATGTTGATTTCACAGATGCTGATTTATCAGCTGTACTGCTCACAGATGCTGATTTAAAAAACGCCAAATTTCTAGGCGCAAACCTTGAAGATTCAGACCTTTCAGGCGCGGTCTTAACCAACGCCAATATGAACGGCGCGATTATTACAGGGACAAAATTTGAAGCTGTGGAACGTGGCGGGCTAGACCTCACCGACACAATTAGTGATAAAAGCGCCGGCGAACAACTAGAGAAGTCTGCCAAAGATTTAAAGTCACTGCTTTTAGAACATGTCACATGGATTGAGACCGCCGGAAAAAAAGGTACGCAACTTAATCTAAGTGGTTATGATCTACGTGGCATTACCGCATTTAACAAAATTCCACTAACCGCATGCCGCGCTGAAAAAGCCGTTTTTATTGGCATGGATATGTCATCGATGCATTTACAAAGCGCTCATTTTGAACATTCTGATTTCAGAGACGTCAAACTGCATAATGCTGACATGCGCGGTACGCATTTTGAAGGCAGCAACTTTACCCGCGCCAATTTGGATGGCGTAAAAGCCTGTCCTTTACAGTTCGGTAAAGGCCAAATCGTGACGAATATGAGCGGCTGTAGCTTTAAATATGCCAGCCTAGAAAACGCTGACCTTAGAAACGTTGACTTTACCAACGCAGACCTTCGTTATGCCAACTTAAATGGCGCTGATTTACGCGGTGCAACATTCGCAGGCGCAAACCTGTCGAGTGTTTATTTTGAAGATGCGCAAATTGATGATGACGCGCTTGTCGGCTTCATCACATAAGCGTTATCCCCGTAATTTAAGGCGTTGAAACGCGATATTCTCTGACAACGCAAATGATTTGCGCTAAACAATGACTATGCGCATTAGATATTTACCAGAAACACTGATTAACCAGATCGCCGCCGGTGAGGTACTAGAACGCCCTGCTGCGGCTGTGAAAGAACTTGTCGAGAACGCGATTGATGCGCGCGCAAACCGCGTTGACGTAGAAATACGCGATGGCGGCAAAACCTATATTTGCGTCTCAGATGATGGGCACGGCATGAACCGCGAAGAACTGGTCGCCGCGCTTGACCGTCATGCAACATCTAAGCTACCTGATGATGACCTCCTCAATGTTGACCATTTAGGTTTTCGCGGTGAAGCACTACCATCCATCGCCGCGGTAAGCCGCCTAAGCGTCACTACGCGTGATGCCAATAGCGGCGAAAGCTGGAAAGTACTGGTTGAAGGCGGCAAAAAAGGCGATGTAGCCCCGACATCACACCCTGCAGGGACAAAAATTGAAGTCCGCGACTTATTCTTCGCCACCCCTGCCCGTCTTAAATTTATGAAGACTGAGCGCTCTGAATACACGGCAGTGAAAGACACCATGTTCCGCCTGTCTATGGCGTGGCCTGAAATTGCGTTTTCACTGACCCATAACGGCAAAAAGGTTCTCAACCTTTATGCTGGGCGCGCTGAAGACTTGTTTGGTCAAAGCCGCGAGCGTATGGAAGCTTTGCTTGGGCGCGACTTTATTGATAACGCCTTGGCGCTTGATGCCCAGCGTGAAAATGTCCGTATTACGGGCTTTGCTGGCCTGCCGACAATGAATAAAGCGACATCACAATGGCAGTATCTATTCGTCAATGGCCGCCCTGTGCGTGACAAATTAGTGCTTGGCGCAGTTCGCGGCGGCTATATGGATGTACTCGCCCGTGACCGCCACCCTATGGTCGCATTATTTGTTGATTTGCCCAGTGATGAAGTTGATGTCAACGTCCACCCAGCAAAAGCCGAAGTGCGCTTCCGTGACCCAAATTTAGTGCGCGGTTTAATGGTTAGCGCCATTCGTCATGCTTTGCATGATGGCGGACACCAAACGGCGAGCACGGTATCGCTCGCCGCCTTGCGTAATTTAGAAAAACAAAAAGCGCATTTAATTGAACAAGTTAACGCTGCGAACGGTAATGGCGCTTTGTTCCAGACAGATGCTAATGGCGCGCCAATCAATAACCCTACCGTGCCGCAAGGCTTTTATAGCCCCACGCAAAACGGCGCAGTGCCTATAAGTTATCGACAAAACCAAGGCTTTGCTGAAGCGCAGGCGGCACAAGGCGCTTATCAACCTGCTATTTTTCATGACGCACCATCTGCGCGCGCAGATCACCATGAATTTTTAGGCCACGTAGCACAAGGCATGAGCGAAGCCGCCCTAAAAGAAGAAGAAAAAAACCCACTCGGCGCAGCCCGCACACAATTACATGAAAATTATATCATTGCGCAGAACCAAGACGGCCTTGTGATTGTCGACCAACACGCCGCGCATGAACGCCTTGTTTATGAGCGGTTTAAAAACCAATTGGCCGCTGGCGGCATTGAAGTGCAAGGCCTGCTAACCCCTGAAATCATCGAAATGGATGAGGGCGATATTTCACGGCTGCTGCCCTTCGCTGACCAAATGAAGAAACTCGGCCTTGAGATTGAAGCCTTTGGCCCGGGGGCGATTGCTGTGCGCAGCATTCCTGCTTTGCTCGGTAAGGTCAACATCACAAAGCTTATACAAGACCTCGCCGACGAAGTCATAGAATATGGCAGTCCGCAGCGCCTTGAAGAAGAAATCAACCATGTACTGTCCACTATGGCCTGTCATGGGTCTGTACGTTCAGGTCGCCGCCTAAGCGCCGTGGAAATGAACCATTTACTACGCGAAATGGAAGAAACACCATCCAGCGGACAGTGCAATCACGGCCGCCCAACCTATATCAAGCTGTCCCTTAACGACATTGAACGCCTCTTTGGTCGCCATTAATCTTTTTGCACTTGACATATTGCCTTAATTTTCATAATCTGCCCTCAGGGATCTTGGGAGAGAGGGCATCATGTCGAATACATTATATTTAAATAAAGCGCAGCGCCTTAACGCCGCTGCAGATGCAAGGATTGAAGCCTATATAAATCAGGCCATAGATGCTAGCCATAACAGCACATTACAAAGCCAAGGCATAAGCACGGATATGATACGTGATGATTTAAATCTTATTTTTCAACAGTGGCAAGAACACACCAAACCCAGATTAGAACAATTTGATAATGGTCATAATTTACTGATTATCCCGCTTAGTGAAATAAAAATGCCTCTGAAGAAAAACAAAAAGAAAAACGCGATGTCTCGCACAGCTTCTGCGCGGCTACTCTTAAGCGATTCCAATGGGGCGGTGGATATTTTTCGCCTTGGCGGCGGCGATAAAGGCACAAAAAGCCTTGAAGATGGATTAAATTACTATACCAAAATCGCCAATGGTCAAATTGACCTTGATGGTAATCCGCGTCACGGACGCGCGATTGATAATTATGAACGCGGCGAATTTGAGAAAATATTCACCCAGCCCATCGCGCGTTATCAAGGCAAAACCAGCCCCGCCGCCTATTTACAAAGCAGGCTGCGTGAAGTTGCCAACAAATATGACTGTTTTGAAACTTTTGAGCGCGATAATTTAAGCGCCCTTATCCAAGATGTTGAAGCGACATGGCTTAAAAGTGCCAAATATAGTTTTTTGGCGATCGCAAATCGCAAAGCTTTGCGCGCGATACTGCTCAATAGCGCACCGTCCCTACATGATTATCAGTGGCTAACCCGCGATATTGATGCACGCGCGCAGGATAAACGCCTTGGCGCATTTATGAGCTATCCAGGGATGATGCCCCTATTCACCCGTAAAACCACAGAACAAACATATAGCAGAGGCCACGCCAAAGATATAGAAGCCAGCGTTCGACGCAAGCAAAAAGAAGATTTAGCAAAACATATTGATGATGGCCTATCCGTCGCCGCATCACTGAAAAACACATTTACAAATGCGTCCGACACAAAAGATACGCCTCCCAAATATTTAGGCGTATATCATGGCGCAAATGATACCGTATTCGGTAATAGCGCGTTAAAACTCTTGACGAAAAACATTGATAATTTGTCACATTTCAAACGCGAACATTACCCAAAAACCGCCAGAGAGTGGAGCGCATTTGATGACGACTGCTCACGTTTGAACAGGGCTGCACAACAAACTGGCATCCATATTAAAAGGCTTGTTGACCACTATGAAACGGCTTCAAATGGTACACAGAACTGGGGCGATATAGGTGATTTTATTCAAAAGATGACGAAGACTCTTATATTCCCGCTCGCCATACATATAGAGCAAGAAATGCAGAACAGTGAAGGCGGAGCGCATATTTCTGCAGCACAGGCGATGGGCAGCAAGAAAGTAAGCAATGCATTTCTAGAGTTATTTACGATACCGCAGCTCATACGCGGATCAAAAGAATGGCATGAGCGCACCCAAACGGTAAATGCCGCGTTAAAATCAATCTCCGTCGATAGCGACCTCAGCTGGCCTGAACTTATTCCTGAAACCGTTGCGCCCAATGGCGTTAAAATTGCCGCGCTGACATCAAAGCCAGAATTAGAGGATGAAGGCACCGCGATGGCTCATTGTGTCGGCGGCTATGCCAGTAACTGTATTCTTCAGGGCGCGCATATTTTGCATTTGTCCATAAGCGATAGTGATGGTACGCCCCATAACGCCACATTACAGCTTAGCGAAGTTAATCAAGGCGGTAGAACAACACTGAGCATTACACAAAACAGAGCCGAAAGTAACCGCCCCCCCGAAAGCCGATTATTAAAAGCGAGTGAGTGGCTAGTTAGCGCCATAAATGAACATAAAATTGAAGTAGACTGGCCAAAAATTCGCGAGGGTCGTAACAAAGCCGCCCAAAAGTACGAAGAAAATAAAATTATCAATCAAATCGGCTTTGACCCGCATAATATAGAACATTGCGAAACCGCGTATGAAACCATGAAACGCTTTTTACCGAAAAGAATGCAGGGCTGTTCATATCAAGACTACGCGATAAAGTCAGGCCTCGCCGAACAGATACGCCAGAGCTTTGAGCAACAAATCGCCGCGAGGGCCACCTTGATGGCTGCATCTTCAACGCCGTGCAACTCGCCAATGGGCGGATAGATATAAACTAGCTTGATTTCGCATCCGAGTTTGGCTAATCTCAGCGGCTAAAGAATAACTTATTTAAAAAAAGGATAAACGCGCATGTCTTTTGACAATGTACCTGCAGGCAAAGATTTGCCAAACGATATTAATGTAATCATTGAAAACCCAATGGGCGCGGCGCCGATTAAGTACGAAGTTGATAAAGATAGCGGCGCATTATTTGTAGACCGCTTCTTACATACGCCAATGTATTACCCTGGCAATTACGGCTATGTGCCGAACACGCTTTCTGGTGACGGCGACCCTGTTGACGTTTTGGTTGTGACCCATTTGCCCATCACACCGGGTGCCGTTTTACGTTCACGCCCCATTGGCGTTTTGAAAATGGAAGATGATGGCGGTCAGGATGAGAAAATCATCGCTGTGCCTGTATCAAAAATGATTCCATTATATGATGGCGTTGAAAATTACACAGATTTACCTAAAATCACCGTTGAGCAAATTGAACATTTCTTCACCCATTACAAAGACCTTGAGAAAAACAAATGGGTTAAGGTTCTTGGCTGGGCTGATGTTGACGTTGCCAAACAAATGATTATTGAAGGCCTAGAGCGCGCGCAAAAAGACAGCAAAGCGGCATAAGCGCCCGCATACCCATTATCTATTCCGAAGCCCTGTAGACCTGTTCTATGGGGCTTTTTCTTTATCTTTTGTATCGTAAATAATATTTAGTATTATTCGCAGCTAAAAGCCTATAAGTCAGCTGCAATTTCTGATATAATTTTTCAATTATAAAAAGACACGTTTTTTTGGGGTACAATTAACAATGACACAAGCTGCTTTACAGACAAAACCATTAATCACCGTTGAGGGGTTTCGTAATTTTGTCTATTTCCTATTCTTCTCAATTGCAATTATTGGCATATACACATTAACAGGTCATAGCTTCGCGAGCAGCGATGGCGCATCTGCACATATGTTAACAGACGAGCAAAAAGCAGCTCTAGTTAAGCATCCCGGCTCTATCTTTTGCTTAGTGATTTTCATGCTCTCTTATCTGCTTGTCTTGTTAGAAGAAAAAACGCATTTAAGGAAATCAAAGCCTGTGATGCTCGGCGCGGGCATTATCTGGGTAACGATTGGCCTTGTCGCACCAAGCTTTGGTTTCTCTCATCAGGATGTGCATGACGCCGTTTTCCACGGCCTCGAGGAATACGCATCCTTGCTGCTCTTCCTTCTTGCGGCAATGACCTATATTGCGGCGCTGGAAAACAGACAAGTCTTTGATGTTCTACGTACAAAGTTGATTAAATCTGGCATGAATAAGCGTCAGCTTTTCTGGACAACAGGCATTATGGCCTTCTTCCTTTCACCCGTTGCAGATAACCTCACCACCTCGCTCGTGCTTGGCGCAGTTGTTATGGCGGTTGGCGCCTCAGATAAAAAATATGTCGCCGTAAGCTGTGTAAACATTGTTTGCGCGGCCAATGCAGGCGGCGCGTTCTCCCCCTTTGGTGACATCACGACATTGATGGTGTGGCAAGCTGGCAAAGTTGAGTTCTTTGAGTTCTTTGCTCTATTCCTGCCTTCTGTTGTTTGTTTTATTGTTCCGGCCTTTTGTATGAGCTTTTTTGTTTCTAAAGAGAAACCATGGCACATGGAAACAGGGGCAAAACTTAAACCTGGCGCAAAATCGATGATCTTCCTTGGTATCTGTACGATTGCCATGGCTGTTGGCTTTGAACAAATGCTCGGCCTACCGCCATTTATTGGTATGATGACAGGCCTTGCTGTATTGATGTTCTTTGCTTATGTCGTACGTCACCAAACCAAAAACTCGCATGAAGACGAAGATTTCGACATCATTGAAACCGTTGCCGCAGCCGAATGGGATACGCTTTTGTTCTTCTTTGGCGTGATTTTCTCAGTTGGTGGCCTATCGTTCCTTGGTTATATGGAGGTTGCATCCAACCTTATGTACGTAGAATGGGGCGCAACAACAACCAATATCGCACTTGGTTTTGCATCGGCCTTGATTGACAACATCCCTGTGATGTTTGCCGTATTGACCATGGACCCTGAAATGACGCATTTCCAGTGGCTGTTAATCACATTAACAACAGGCGTCGGCGGCTCTATGCTTTCTATTGGCTCTGCTGCTGGCGTGGCTTTGATGGGCGTAGGCCGTGGTTCATACAGCTTTATGAGCCACTTAAAATGGACTCCGATCATTGTCTTAGGCTATGGCGCAGCTATTATCGTTCACTTCTTGGTAAACGGGCATATGCAAGGCCTGCAGGAAATCTCTCCGCTCGACCCTGCAATGCATCACTAAACACAGCATAATTATGGACTTACCAAGAGCAGGGCGCGATCGTCCTGCTCTTTTTTCTTGCGCTTTTTCATAAACATCGCCTATAGTAAACCATAAAAATAAAAAAATAAGAAAAACAGGGGAACGCAGTCATGGCTAAACAGCATAGACTTACAACATGGTTTAACAGCCGCGCCAAATCACGCATTACTAAAGGCCACATCATTGGCGCCGTTGCAGGCACAGCGCTCGCGATTGCTTTTGAGTTTGGCGGCGGCGTATACGATGCTGCCACGAGTGAAACCCATAACTTTCTAGCTGATAACTTAATCACAACTACAGTGCCAGCCCCTAGCGCTGCCTTAGTCGCAAGCCAAGCACCAGATTCTGATGTTTTTATCTTTGGCGGCTTCGCAGGGCTAGAGCAAAATGAATTAGATTTCGTCGTCAGCGAGCATTATCAACGCATCGAACGCACAGCACAAATTGCAGCCAATTACCATTATGACGTACCGAAATATGAAGACGTGATTCAAGGCCATGATGTTGTTGACATCGTAAGGCAGCTTGCCCCTGAGAAGTCTTATACGCATGACGAGATTAAAGCCTTGGTCGAGACATCTGCAAACAAAATGCTCAAAGCCCTTGATTACCGCTCCATGTATATCAACCACAACACCGCAAAGCGTTGGAATGATAGCGATAACAACATATCCCATTCTTTCGGCATCAACCTTGCCCCGCACCCAAAGGGCATAATCGTCGACTTTGTCGAGGATGGCCCTGCAAGAAAAGTTGGGTTGCAGCAAGGCGATATAATCACGCATATTAATAATGAAGATTTATCCGTATTACCGCCGTATCAACGTATTCCATATACACGTGACATCGGGCGCACAGGCGAAGCGACAACATTTAAAGGCGTTAAACACAAAACAGACACGCCTTATAGCTTTGAAATAACAGCAGGTGAGGTGAAAACAACCCCTGTACGAGCACAGATTGTTAATGAGTCATCCCTGTTAATTAAGCTCAGCAGTTTTTCACATAGCTCTAACGCAACATTTAGAAACGCGATCATCACCGCACAGGACAAATACGGTGACAAGCTTGAAAATATTATCATCGACCTACGTGATAATGGTGGCGGATTTGTCTATGCTGTGAATGACATGCTTGATGATGTAACAGATGGCGATACACTTGGTTATATACAGACGCGTATCAATACAGATAGCTTGTTTTCTCAGGCCTACGCGGCGTTTCAAGGTAAAGACCATTACGAGGATCATATCGATAGCACGGCAGGACAAATCACAGCGTTACCAATCCGAGTCCTCATCGATGATGATTCTGCTTCTGCTTCTGAAATTTTCGCTGGTAATTTACAAGATGTTGGCCGCGCCCAAATTATTGGCAAAACTGCCAGTTTTGGCAAAGCCACAATGCAACGCCCATTTGATATTGGCTACAACAAAGATGATTTATCCAAGATCAAAATAACCATGGGCGCGGTGTTCTTACCACAATCTGGCTCTTATCAAGGCATTGGCATCCAGCCCGACATTCTTGTCACGCCAGATTTTGAAGGCCAGACAGACCATGCTTATTTTGAAAAAGACAACGATAACATTCTGCGCAACCCAAGTGGCACAAGCGCAAAAGCATCTCCGTTTACATGCAGCCCGCACAGGCAGGATGACGACAGCCTGAAACAAATATGGGTTGAGAACACGGATATTTATAGCGGTTATACCAAGAAATTTAATATCGGAGCGGACACAGATTTACTCTGCGCTATTGATAGCTTTAATGAAGAAACGATGTACACGACCATCAAAGAGAACAGCCCCAAGCCAAGCGTATAAGCTGTTGTTTGACATAGCAAAACAGACAAAGTTCTGGACTTTTTTGCAACAGAGCAGTATAAGCCCTCATGTATAAAAGAGTAATCTTATAAAAAGAGAGTGTGCGCTATGCTGCGTTTAGTCCGTCGTTTTCATTTAACGCAAGACCCTAAAACTGACATATTATCTGGCTTTACTGTTGCCTTGGCCCTTGTGCCGGAGGCAATTGCGTTTGCGTTTGTTGCAAAGGTTGACCCTCTAGTTGGTCTTTATGCCGCTTTCTTTGTTGGTTTGATTACATCCATCTTTGGCGGACGTAGCGGTATGATCTCCGGCGCAACTGGGGCTATGGCCGTAGCCATGGTTGGCCTTGTTATGATTTACGGCGTTGAATACTTATTTGCAGCCGTTGTCCTCACGGGTGTCTTGCAATTACTTGCAGGGGTGTTCCATCTCGGTAAGTTTATTCGTCTTGTCCCGCACCCTGTGATGCTTGGCTTTGTGAACGGCCTCGCCATTGTTATTTTCTTAGCCCAGCTTAATCAGTTTAAATCAGGTAGCCCAGCGGATCACGCCCCATCAGCAGAAGGCAGCAGCGGCGCACATAGCGCGATAGATGTCATCTTTAATGGCGGCTGGATGCAGGGTCCACAAATGATGATCATGGTCGGCCTAACGGCATTAACGATGGCCCTTATTTGGCTCTTCCCGAAGCTGCCAAAAATTGGCAAGCTTGTCCCTGCTCCGCTCGCGTCTATTTTGATCGTTAGTGGATTGGTGATTGGTTTTAACCTTGATACACGTACCGTTGGTGACCTTGCCAGCGTGCAAGGCGGCTTACCAACATTCCACATCCCTATGGTACCCTTTACCCTAGAAACTCTGTTCATTATTTTCCCGATTGCACTCACGCTCGCCGCAATTGGTTTGATTGAAAGCTTATTAACGTTAACGTTAATTGATGAAATCACAGAAACTCGTGGCCGCACTTCGCAAGAATGTGTCGGCCAAGGCATGGCAAATGTTACCTGTGGCTTTTTCAGTGCCATGGGCGGCTGTGCTATGATTGGCCAGTCGATGATTAATATCAAATCAGGTGGCCGTGGCCGCCTATCTGGTATTACTGCAGCGCTCGCATTGCTTTGTTTTATCCTATTTACATCACAGTGGATTGAAATGATCCCCCTCGCGGCACTTACCGGCCTGATGATGATGGTTGTGATTGGCACCTTTGCATGGGCATCCATTCGCATTATGAACAAAATTCCGCGCGAAGATGCTTTTGTCATTATTTTGGTCACGGCGGTTACTGTCGCCCATGACTTGGCGCTTGCCGTTGTAATTGGCGTTATTGTTTCCGCGCTTGTCTATGCGTGGAAATCAGCGCAGCATGTCTGGGCAGAGCAAGCCGTCTCAGAAGAAGGCCATAAAGTGTATAAATTGCATGGCCCATTATTCTTTGGCTCCATTGCGAATTTCAGAGACTTAATCTCACCGCAAAATGACACGGAGACAGAAGTCGTGATCGACTTTAAAAACGCGCGCGTTTGGGATCACTCAGCTATTGAAGCGATTGACGCGCTTGCGACTAAATATCAAGATGCAGGTAAAAAACTTCACCTCGTCCATTTAAGCGCTGATTGCCGCCTACTCCTTAAGCACGCGGACATGGCCGAAGAAAACGTCATGGAAGACCCACAATACGGCATCGCAACGAATTATGTACGTGTACGCGAAGGATAAGGACTGTCAAAAAACTTTCGCACAGAGCGCTTGACCTTGCTTATGAAAAAGCATACACTCCCCCTTTATGGGAGAAAGCATTATGGATAACAACAACCCTAGCTGGGGCGAAGTGATATTTGGCGAGAACAAGCTAAGCAATGTAATAAACATTGTCTTGTATAGCTATATTGGTAGCCATTTCGTGCCGAATATAGCCATACAAGCTCCTACTGATTTTCTGCAAAGAGAAACGCATCATTATAGCGCCACCGATTATACACAAGATGAACAGCGCGTCGATACCAGCCTGATTACAGTTTCAGGCCCTGATTATGACACACATATATTTAACGGCTTTAAAGGATTAAACGCAGAAGAGGCGCAAGGCCTTGTTGACGCGCATTACTATGGTGTTGAAGACCCTTATAAATTTGTTTCAAAATACCACTACACACACCCTGATTACGATGCGCTCATTAGCGGGGTCACCATCCCCGAGATTGCGCTAAATATAAACCCTGACATTGAGTATAGCGCGAGACTTATGGAGCACATTACACATCGCGTCAGTGAAAAAATGCTTTATAAACTTGATTCATTTACAAGCCTTGCTCTCCCCTATGACAGAGAGCTGACAATGGATGACTACGAGAAAGCCTCACCCATCATTACGGCACTTACGGGGGGGATAGTTCAGCAGCATATTATTACGCAACCAAATACCGCCCTCAAACGCTTTGTCGCAAAACATGACCGCCAAAACACAAGGTATAATCAAGCCGCAAGCGTTCAGAGCTCTGTTTTTAATGAGCGTGTCCTATATTTAGAAATTCCAAATTTTACCTATGGCATAACAGAGCAGACGCAAGACGCTTACCATCAAGCAAAAGAAAAATATGGCGCCAAGCTAGAATCAATTATCATTGATTTACGTGATAATGGTGGCGGCTACGCAACTGAAACGGCTGCGCTAGCCGATACGTTCACGGCTGCCATAGATTTAGGCAAGCTAATCTACAGCGCATCTGCCGCGCAAGAATATATTGAACATATAAAAGGCAGCCGAGATCAAATCACGACACTGCCGATTAAAATTCTTATCAATGATGAAACGGCTTCCGCCGCTGAAGTCTTCGCAGGTACGCTGCAAGACACTAAACGCGCAAAGCTTTTTGGTAAAACACCCAGCTATGGCAAGGGCATATCATACGTTACACTTGATAATTATTTAAAAGCCACAGGCGCAAGCTTAACTGTAACCAATGCGGCGCTTTATCTGCCCAAAAGCGGTGCATATCAAGCGATTGGTATTCAGCCCGACGTTCTGGTCAAAATGACACCACGTGACCATGAATATGAGCGCGTTTATATGAAGGACTTCCCAAACCACCTACCCAACCCTGAGAGCAAAACCGAGCTACCTAAAGCCACATTTAAATGCGCGGTTGATTTCAAATATGCCGTAGGCGAAAAACAGGCATGGTATATGAAAGATAATATGAGCACGGGTAAAGCATACCAAGTAAACCTTGGCTATGATGAAACGATGCTCTGTGCGCTAGACGACATTGGTAACACGCCACAATATTCAACCACGACAAGAAATATTGCACCTGTGCCGAGCGTTTAAAGCATAGCTATGCCAGCCCGCCAACACAAAGAAAGCGCCCCCTTAAAGAGAGCGCTTTAGTAAATAAGCTAGTCATCCTTTTCAGTAGATGCTTTAAAACCGTTATCATCGATTTCAATTTTAAAATTCGAACCGCCTGATGATGTCTCAACGGTCGCTACGCCACTTGAGTTGTCATTCTGAACCATGATGTAGCCCACGCTGATCACAGCGACGACAAGCGCACCTACGATGAAATATAAAAATCCATTATTTTGTTCTTTTGCCATAGTATAATTCCTTTCTTTATACTCCTAACTTACAGAAAGCATAAAAGTTCCCTGTTTATTTTGTTTACCGTAGCCTCACATAACAACGTTAAAGCAGAAAACCGCCCCCTGTAATCAGGGGACGGTCTTTATACTTAAAGCGTTAAGGCGTTTATAAGGGGTTTGGGGATGATTTACATCATGCCGCCCATGCCGCCCATGCCGCCCATGCCGCCCATTGCAGCTGCTGCATCGCCAGAATCGCCTTCTTCTTTAATGTCTGTAATCATCGCTTCTGTAGTGATAAGAAGTGATGCAACAGATGCTGCGTCTTGGATCGCTGTACGTACAACTTTAACTGGGTCGATGATGCCGTTAGCAACCATGTCAACATAGTCGTTATTTTGTGCATCGTAACCGAAGTTTGTGTTGCTTTGATCAAGAAGTTTACCAACAATGATCGAGCCTTCGCCGCCAGAGTTTTCAACAATTTGACGTACAGGAGCTTCTAATGCACGACGGATAATGTTGATACCAACAGTTTGATCCGCATTCATGCCTTCAAGGCCGTCAAGCGCACGCGCTGCATAAAGAAGTGCAACACCGCCACCGGCAACAACGCCTTCTTCGATTGCTGCGCGCGTTGCGTTAGTCGCATCGTCAACACGGTCTTTCTTTTCCTTAACTTCAACTTCTGTTGCGCCGCCAACACGGATAACAGCAACGCCGCCAGCCAATTTAGCAAGACGCTCCTGAAGTTTTTCAGTATCGTAATCAGAAGAAGACGCTTCGATTTGGCTGCGAATTTGTGCAACACGGTCTTCGATCGCTGAGCTTTCGCCTGCGCCATCAACCATTGTTGTGTCATCTTTAGTAATTGTGACTTTCTTCGCAGTACCAAGCATTTCCATGGTCACGTTTTCAAGTTTGATACCAAGATCTTCAGAAATAACCTGACCACCTGTTAGAACAGCAATGTCTTCGATCATCGCTTTACGGCGATCACCAAAGCCAGGCGCTTTAACAGCAGCAACTTTTAAGCCGCCACGTAGTTTGTTAACAACCAATGTTGCAAGCGCTTCGCCTTCAACGTCTTCAGCAATAATCATCAAAGGACGACCAGACTGAACAACAGCTTCAAGGATTGGCAGCATTGCTTGTAGGTTTGCTAGCTTACCTTCGTGAAGAAGGATAAGTGGGTTTTCAAGTTCACAAGCCATTTTCTCTGGGTTTGTCACGAAATAAGGTGACAAGTAGCCACGGTCAAACTGCATGCCTTCAACAACGTCAAGTTCAAGTTCCATAGATTTGGATTCTTCAACTGTGATAACGCCTTCGTTACCAACTTTTGCCATTGCTTCAGCAATTTTTGCGCCAATGTCAGCATCGCCATTTGCAGAAATTGTACCGATTTGTTTTACTTCATCGTTACCGCTTACTGCTTTTGAACGTGACTTAAGGTCTTCGATAACACGGCCAACCGCAAGGTCGATACCACGTTTAAGATCCATTGGGTTCATGCCTGCAGCAACCGCTTTAACGCCTTCGCGTACGATTTTCTGAGCAAGAACTGTCGCTGTTGTTGTGCCGTCGCCAGAAACGTCGTTCTGTCTTGAAGCAACTTCACGGATCATTTGTGCACCCATGTTCTGAAACTTGTTTGGCAATACGATTTCTTTGGCAACAGAAACGCCGTCTTTTGTAATACGCGGAGAACCAAAAGCTCTGTCGATAACGACATTACGACCTTTTGGACCCAGTGTAACTTTTACAGCATTTGCAATAATATCTACGCCAGCAAGCATTTGCTCACGCGCGTCAGTGCTAAATTTTACATCTTTTGCAGTCATTTGAATTTTCCTTACTAATTAATATTTTGCGTCTTTTATGGTGAAACGAAGTGCTTAAATTACGCAGCTTCGATTATGCCCATAATGTCGCTTTCTTTCATGACCAATAGCTCTTCGCCATCAATTGATACTTCAGTACCAGACCATTTTGAGAATAAAACGCGGTCGCCTGCGCTAACGTCAAGCGCAAAGACTTTACCAGTCTCGTCGCGACCACCAGTGCCAACAGCAACGATTTCACCTTCCATAGGCTTTTCTTTTACTGTGTCAGGAATAATGATCCCACCAGCAGTTTTTTCACTTACTTCGATACGACGAAGCAATACACGATCATGTAAAGGACGAAATTTCATTTCTTATGTCTCCTTAAGATTGGTTAATATGAGCAAGCGACATGCATCTTTATCCAAAGCCTGCAAGCCGCCCCTTTAAAACCCTCGACACAGGTGCGTTAGCACTCTGTAATAGAGAGTGCTAAATAGATAGATCATTGCTCTACAAATTTCAAGAAAATTCGACTCTCATCGCATAAAACATCATATATTTTGTTCTGTAAAAAGACTTGACCTTACTCGCGCGGACCGTTAAAGCTTTAACATATATAAGAATAAAAAAAACATACAGGGAAGATCGCAATGACCAGCACGAAACTTAATATCATTTGTTCAAAAGGCTACTCAAATGAACAAACGCTTGTTCTGCCAATTTTTACCGACAAAAAGGGAAAAATATTATTTGGCGCGCATGTTAAAGAGTTTAATAAAGGACATGGTGGCCTGATTACAGATACCATTGATGCTCTTCCCGCTTTTGATGCTGCCCCAGGTCAAACGTCTATCCTTGCTGCGCCGAAAGGCTCCACCCATCAGAACATAATTCTGCTCGGCCTTGGGCAGCCAGAGAATCTAGATTCTCAAACCGCAGAGACCATAGGGCAAGCTCTATACGCGACACTAAAGACGCAAAAAATTGGTGGCGCACTTTTAAAGACTGAAGACCATAAGCGCTTTAAGTATAGCGCAAGCAAAGTTTATGCGAATATCGCCAATGCAGCTTATGAAGCATCCTATGAATTTGACAAGTACAAATCAAATGCCGCTGAAGCGAACAAAATCAAATTCTTAACGGTAACGCACCATGATGTTCACGGCCTAAAAGAAGAATTTGAAAATGCGACGGCTGTTTCAAATGGCCGTGTTTGGGCGCGTGATTTAGGTAACGAGCCACCTAACATGCTCTACCCAGAAACATATGCCAGTCAAATCCAAGAAAAGCTGGGCCCACTTGGCGTTAAAACACACGTTATTTCTTATGAAGACATGCAAAAACTGGGCATGGGCGCAGCTTTGGCTGTTGGCGGTTCTGCTACACATAAGCCATGCATGGTTGTCATGGAATATGACGGCACGAATAACGAGTTTTCAGCGCCCGTCGGCTTGGTTGGCAAAGGCGTCACTTATGATACAGGCGGTTATTCATTAAAACCAAGCGGCTCACAAATTGGCATGAAGTTTGACATGTGTGGCTCCGCCGCCGTTGTTGGGACAATGCAGGCCCTTGCAGAGAAAAAAGCCGCGGTCAAGGTCACGGCGATTGTCGGTCTTGTCGAAAACCGCATAGCGCCTGACGCTTATTTAGTTGATGATGTCATTACATCTATGGCAGGAAAAACGATTGAAATCAAAAATACGGATGCGGAAGGCCGCCTTGTACTTGCCGATGCCTTAACGTATTTGCAGCGCAAGCATAAACCACACACAGTTGTTGATGTGGCAACGTTAACCGGCGCGGTTGTCGCTGCGCTCGGCCACAATAGAGCGGGATTATTTACTGAATCGCAAACTTTGCGTGATAATTTCACCCAGGCGGCAAAAAATAGCGGCGAAGCTATAGAGCTTATGCCACTAGATGATGAGCACCGCCAAGCCATGATCGGCAAGATCGCAGATTTAAGCAACGGCGCAAATACGTCAGGCATGGGCGCGAGTACCGCCGCAGGATTTTTGAGCTATTTCATCGAAGGTGAAACCAAATGGGCGCACCTTGATATCGCAGGGACAGCCATACCACCAAGCGGTATGGCGACAGGTTATGGCGTTAAGTTATTATCTGAGTGGGTTGAAAGCAATTACGCGCAGGCTACAGTGAGCAAGCCCGTCAAAGGCCCTAAGGTCTAAACCTATAAACAGACAATGCTATGAAGCCAGCGTATCATAAGTGCTACCGAATTTTTGGTCATGCTCATAGCATTGGTCTATACCCGCGCGGTAATCTGGGTAACGCAGCTTAATGCCAAGCTCTTGTTTAATACGGTCGTTATGAACGCGTTTATTATCTGAATAAAAGCTCAGAGCCATTGGCGGCAAGTTTGCATCTTCAATCGGTACCAAAGGCGGCACTGGCTGCCCAAGCAGTTCACAAGCATAAGAAATCACTTCATGTGCTGGGGCAGAATTATCATCACAGACATTATAAACAGCGCCGGCATTGGGAAGCTCAATTGATTTTGTGATCACATCAATAATGTCATCAACATGAACACGGCTAAAGACTTGACCGTCTTTTTGTATACGGCGTGCAATACCGACGCGCACGGAATCAAGCGCAGAGCGCCCGGGGCCATAAATACCGGCAAGGCGGAAGACGTGCACAGGTAGCCCCTCGACGCGGCGCAATGTGCGCCATTGTTCTTCGGCTTTACAGCGACGCGTGCCGCGAATAGATGTCGGGCAGGTTTCCGTATATTCATCGACCCAATCACCGCCGCGGTCACCGTAGACACAGGTCGACGATAAATAGCCGACCCATTCCAAATTTGGCAATGATGAAAGCATTCTACCGTGCGCAAGATAAGCGGGGCAGCCTTCACGCCCTGGGGGCGTTGAGATTAAAATATGGGTAACGTCTTTTAAAACATATAAAGGGTCACCGAGCGGGCGCTCATCATCAAACAAATAAGCGTCTACGCCCGCATTGCGCATCATTTCACGCTTATCAGAATCACGCGACGTCCCGGCGACAGACCAGCCCTGCTCTTTCAAGGCATGGCCTAAAAAATCACAGACATAGCCATATCCAAAGCAGAATAATTTTTTATCAGTTGAAGTCATGTCCCTAAATCACCATCAAGTAAGTGTGCCACTATTATATTATTTTTATTTTAGGCTTCCCTAATACTCTACAGCATTCCTCGATTAAAAATCAACATTTTCGTAATGCCGAGCAGGGAGGAACCCTGGAATACGGTCTTCTAATAAAGGGCGGAAAGATGGGCGGGATTTAACGCGGGCGTACCAGTCTTTGGCCGCCTGATGTTCATCCCACGGCACGTCGCCGATATAATCAATGGCCGATAAATGAGCCGCGGCGGTAATATCAGCGAGCGAAAACGCATCGCCAGCAAGCCAGTTGCGTTTTTCTGTCAAAAAGCCGATATAGTCCATATGGTAATGAATATTGGCATGGCCAGCACGAATAGACGGCCCATGCGGTTCGCCCATTTTTAAAAAACGCTTCATCAGTTTTTCACCGACGAGGTTCTCTGTAACCTCTTGGTTGAATTTAATGTCGAACCAACATGTCAGGCGGCGCACTTCAGCTTTTTGCACAGGGTCTAGGCCAAGCAGGCTCGGCTCAGGATAGACCTCATCAAGATATTCACAAATCACCATGCTATTGGCAAGCGTTGTTCCATCAGCCTCAACCAATACAGGAACGTCCCCTGCAGGGTTCATCGTCAGAAACTCCGTACGGCGCTCCCATATACGTTCAATTTCGCTTTTAAATTCGAGCTTCTTTTCCGCAAGCACGATACGTACTTTACGGGAAAAAGGATGCAGCCATAAGTGATATAACGTTCTCATAGTTATATTTATACATTAGGAATCAAGCATTGAACAGATCATGCGCTGTTTTTTTTTGCATTTTTAATGCAAAATCGTGCAATGGCCGATCTAAAATGGCAAAGCCTTTAAAAGCTCGCCCCCTAATGCACCGTCTAATTTACCGTCAAGTTCTTTACTAAGCTTGTCTTTCAGCTTGCTGCCAAGCTGTGAAGACAGCAGTTTTTGCGTATCAATTTTATATGAAGGCTTCAGTAAAGGACCGCTTAATTTTATCGGCACAAAATATTTGTTATTATCTTTTGTCTTTGAAAGGTTCAGACGTAAGTTATAATCAATCAAGCTCTTCACGATATCAAGCTGCCCATCACCAGATATCTCGCTTAAAGGCGCCTGCATATCAAGCAAGCTATTATGCGCGACACCATTTTCTAAAGTGATATTCGCGATCATCTTCGTAAATTCAAAACGGTCATCACCTTGGTTAACATTCATAGCATTTTGAATAGAGGCCACGTCCTTAAGCTGCCCATCAGCAAGTGCTTTCGCGACTGATTGCGCTTGGTTGAGGACTTTAGACACGTTCCATTTCTGAATAACGCCATTGCTAATCGTCGAGTTAATAACACCCTTTACAGCCGAGACATCAATTGGCCCCGCCAGACAAGGCACAGCCATGTTGCCAGCGGTTTGCAGCGCGCCATCCAATATATCTTTATTCGCGGCAGCCTTTAACAGCCCCCCGAGCATAATGCCTTTCACATCAAACTCCACTGCGCATTTTGCAGGCGCAGACTGCCCCTGCACACTTATGTTCAGCGCGGCGTCACCGCCATATAACGCAGCCTTGAGCGGCGCTATATTATAAGCCCCGTCTTTACCTTTGATTTTCAGGTCAACCGTATCGAGCAAAATGTTTTTTACTTTCAAGTTGCTCAGGACAATATGGCCATCAACATTAAACTTCGGAAGCGGCTTCGCTGGTTTGGCGGGCTTGTTCGTCGCCGCCTCATCCTGCGATTTTTCAGCCGTTTGCGTTGTATCGCCAACTGCCATTAATGCAAAAAGGCCATCCAAAGAAAGGTCTTTGCCATTAAAATCGAACGTTATTCTTGGCTGTGATTGCGCGAAATTCACATGCGCTTTACCACGCAGTTCTTCACCAGCTGCAGTTAGCTTTACATTCGTCAACGCGGCTGCCTTAGCATTAAGGTCAAGCACCACATCCGCATTAATCTTAGTATCGAGTCCATCGCCCTTAAACTGTGGCATTTTCAAAACTAAATTAATTTGCGTATTAGTCATCGTTAGTTTCTGTAATGGCGTAGATGCGGCTGTTTCAACCTCAAGATTTGCTTTAAAATCAATATGCATCTGGCTTAGGCTCTGCCCTGTCTTACTTAACTGCTCCACTTCTGCATTAAGGTTTAGGCCGATGCCTTTATTGGTATTATTAGGGCGAATAATCAGGCCCTGTTTTTTCATGTCAGCAAAGCCAACATAAATATCTTGCAAGGCAATCTGCTGCAAACGCAGGTTTTGTACCGCACCATCATTGGCCCGTTTCGCATAACGGAGCTTATCTAATGCAAATTCTTTAATCACAATTTCTTTGCTCATAATCTGCGGGAACCACGCTACTTTTGCGTGCGCAGAATCAAAGGCAAAGCTCTGCCCTTTTAATTGCGCGACTTTTGCATTCCCTTTATCTTCGGCGCTTATGCCTTCAACTGACAAATTTGCTCCTGGGAAAAGCCCTACCTTTATAGGGCCCTCTATCGACCACACCAAGCCGGTTGACGCCTCTAACTTGCTTTCTAATGTTGGGATATATTTGTTTAAATCCAGAAAATAATTTAAAGCCAGCCCCGCTCCGATGACCAAAATAAAAATACTGATAAAAATACCGAGCAAGATTTTAAGCGCCTTCATATTATTCTCCATTTGAAATATGTGTTATGATCCAGAAATTATACGCAGTAATTATTATTTAAATCTTTATATCATGGTGTTGATTAACAGAAAATAAAACCTAAATAAGTTACAGCAATAAACGACCAAGCAAACATAGAGCAAATAAGGAAAATAACAATGTCAAATACAGCAAGTATAAACGCAAACGCTAAAGTTTCTGTCGAAAAAGCCCTGCAGGAAACACTGGCAGATAGCTTTATGGCTTACTTTAAGACACATAGCTTTCACTGGAATGTTGAAGGCGCACACTTTCATTCACTCCATGGCATGTTCGAAGAACAGTACAACGAAATTTGGGTCGCGCTTGACGACATCGCGGAAAGATTACGCGCACTCGACGCTTATGCTCCGCTTAACTTTGCTGAGCTTGCCAAGCATGCCAGCATTAGCGAGACAGGCCAAATGCCCGACGCAACAAGCATGGTAAAGATGCTCGCAGAAGATAACGCTGCACTTGTCGCACAAATGCAGGGCGCCGTGATTATAGCGCAAGAAGCTGGCGACGAAGCAACCGCAGACTTGCTTATTACACGTATCGCCGCACATGAAAAAGCCGCATGGATGCTAAAAAGCACAGCAAAATAAACAAAGCACAGCTTAAGAAAAAGGCGCTCCCCATACGGGTTACGCCTTTTTTTTAATGCCAATTTGAATATTAAAATCACTTCACGCCAAGCTTGCCTTGCAGGTCAGTGGATGAGGTTGTGTACTGGAAACGTAGCTTCTTATCAGGGTAGACGTAACGAAACGCCTGTTGCGCCATAAGCGCAGCCTCATGAAAACCAGAGAGGATCAATTTCAGCTTACCGGGGTATGTATTAATATCACCGATTGAGAAGATGCGTGGCGTTGAGGTCTCAAATTTCTCAGTGTCAACGGGGATCAAATTACGCTCAAGGTTGAGGCCAAAATCAGCAAGCGGCCCCAGTTTCATCGTCAAGCCATAAAAGGCGACCAGCGTATCACATTCAATTTGATACGGTTCTTCACCTCGCTTTTCAACGGTAACGGCCTCTAATTGACCATTCGTCCCGTGAAGCTGTTTTAGGTTACCAGAATAAAGCTTCATTTTATCCGCCGCGACTAAGGCCTGCATTTTATTAACGCTATCTGGCGCCGCGCGAAATTCTGGACGGCGATGGATTAACGCCATAGAGCTTGCAGCAGGCTGCAAATTTATTGTCCAATCCAGCGCGCTATCGCCGCCGCCTGCAACGAGTATGTTTTTGCCCTTGAATTGTTCCATTTTACGCACCGCGTAAAAAACAGATTTATCTTCATATTCTTCTAATTGTGGAATAGATGGCTTCTTCGGCATGAACGAACCGCCGCCAGCCGCAATGACAATTACAGGCGCTTCGATTTTAACGCCCATGTCGGTTTCAACGCACCAGCTTTCATTTTCAAGCTGCGTTAAAGATACCGCCATTTGCCCAAGGTGGAATGTCGGCTCAAACGGCTTAATTTGCGCCATCAAATTATCCGTCAGCTCCTGCCCGGATATCACAGGAAAAGCAGGGATATCATAAATTGGTTTTTCGGGGTAAAGCTCTGCGCATTGGCCGCCTGGCTTATCGAGGATGTCGATAAGGTGCGCCTTCATATCCAGCAGCCCAAGCTCAAACACAGCAAACAAGCCCACAGGCCCTGCGCCAATAATTATCACATCTGTCTTATGCTGCTCATTACTCATCGCGACGTTTTACTCTTCGTTTGTTTTTAGTTGGATATAGGGTCATAGCGAATATAACTCGTTTTTCCAAGTCATTTTTCAGACCTGCCACATAAAAAATGCCGTAGAAATCTCCACGGCACCATTCAATATATCAAGCCCTCACACTAAGCAGGCTCGTTTGCTGCGGCCACGCCGACCACATACTTCACGCGTACAATATTAGGCGCTTCCTGTTCATGGTGGATATTCTCATCTACAATGTTGTAGCCCGCTTGAGAAAGCTCTGCTTTGAAATCATTATAAGCTCTATTCGTGCGGATAGCGTCCATATTTATGCCTGTACAGACAGCTTTGCTCGATAGCTTATTGCCCAACATATGCGCAAACAAATTAAAGCCGCCTTTGAGGTCATAATTTACAATCGTCACAATGGCAGAGCCTTTAGCGACCAAATTGGCAGCAAAGTCATCGTCACCCTCAGCAAGGCGGTTAAATAGATTTGTAATGATCTTCTCGCGTTTATTGATTATTCTTTGCTGCTTTTTCTCTTCGTTAGTATCAACGACGTTTTTCAGCGCTTCAATCTTTTCTGACAGACTCATTTTAAAAACCCTATTTTATCCTATAATAATAAGGCTAGCATAAACATCTTTGCCGTTATGTCAAGTCTAGTGCAAAACAAACTCTGCATCGTAAAAACCAATCTCACTCGTGGAAATAATTTTTTTACTCGCGACGTATACCGAATGCAGCTTGCCATCAATCTCGCGGGTCCAAAAGTCTAAGAAGGTTTTGAGAACGGGGAATTTAGGAGATATGTCATATTCTTGCCAAATGTAGCTTTGCAGAAGCTCAGGGTGATCTGGCAGATGGTAAAGGATTTCCGCCGTTGTTAAACGGTAATTTTTAATAATTTGCTGTTCCAAATTCGCCATATGCAAGCTCTCCTGCAGTTATTCTTAAAATACACTCCTAATAGTACCATAATAAATATCCTTCGTTTACATATGGTTAACAGATTCTATGTTTTCCATGAAGAGACTCGCGCTTTAATTGCGTGGATAAGTCTGGCTTTCTTCCCGCTTCGGCTTGGCAAGGGGATTCCTCCTTATGTAGAATCTAATATAGAATTCTCCTTAACAGTTTGCGTGTTATGTCTTTTAAGTCTGTATTTAAAATTAAGAACGCGGCAGCCGCCGGAACAAAATCAATCAAGACGCCATTGGAAAAAAAATCTGATGCCGTTGAAAAAGCACATGCGCATATTTCACGCGCCCTTTTCAATGCGCAAGGGCTTTGCGTTTATGCCGACCCACAATTTAACGCCCTCCACAAAGATGGCGCATTAGAGGGCACGAACCTGCTTGACTTCGTCATGTTTGATGATGTGAGCGCAGTCGCCGCCAAAGGCGCGCTGCAATTTGGGGCCGCTGAAACCGCGAGCACAATAACTATTGAAGACGGAATACAAAACGTATCGTATTTTGACCTTTCACGCGGTCGCAGCACAGATGGCGAACACTATCCCGCGCAGTTGGCTTTTCAGACTATCAACACACAAAATGGCGCCGATTATATTATGGCGAGCTTTCCTGCACCGAGCGATACTGACATTGAAAATGTTATTGTACCCGCCGCGATTGAGAAAATCATCCATACAAAAAACGCAAAACAAAAACTTAATAGAGAAGCCAGCCTCATCGATGCGAGCGAGCTAAGCGAACAAGATGTCTCTACCTTCTTAAATATGTCACATGAACTGATGGCTATTATACAACCTGATGGCGGCCTAAAAGACATCAACAGCACCATACACCGTAATTTAGGCTATAGCGCCGAGCAGCTTGGCGCCATGGATTTTATCGATCTTATTCACCCTGAAGACCGCGCCCACGTCCGCACGATCATCAAAAGCATTGTTAATGAATCACATGACGATGATACAGATGACAGCAGCTTTGACACGCAAAACAGCACGATATTCTTCGAAACACGTATTGTTGCGCGTGATGGCGAAACGCGCTGGACGGAGTGGAAAGTACGCAGCACACAAAATGCGCTCTATACCGTTGGCCGCGATATGACCGACGCAAAACGCCATGAAGATGAATTAATACGCCACCAAACCCAGTTGTCTGAAGCACAGGAAATCGGGCAAATGGGACACTGGCGTTGGGAGATAGGTCAAGGCACCATCTCATGGTCTGCAGAGCTATTTCGCATTTTTGGAGTCTGCTCCGATAAGTTCTCACCGTCAATCGATAGCGTCAACAGCCTGCTGCGCCGCCGTGATGTCGGGCGTATGATGCAAGCCTTTCAGCGAGCCATGATTGAGAAGAACAATTATGAAATGGAATTTTCCATTGCCTTGCCAAATAATGAAGAGCGCAGCCTTAAATTACAAGGCCGCTGTGAACTAGATACGCACGGCGATGTATCATCGCTATTTGGCGTCATTCAGGACGTTACAGAACGCACAAATCACGAGCGCGACCTGCGCAACGCCAAAGAAGCCGCCGAGCGCGCTTATGCCGCAAAATCACAGTTCCTTGCCAATATGAGCCACGAATTGCGTACACCACTTAATGCGATTATCGGCTTTTCTGAAATGATGCAAAGACAGCTTCTTGGCCCAATCGGTACAGAAAAGTACCTTGATTATATTGCCGGCATTCGCGAAAGCGGTGAACATTTACTTGACCTGATTAGCGATATTCTAGACATGTCAAAAATGGAAGCAGGCAAATATGAACTTGATGTAGAGCCGCTGCACATAGCAAAAGTGGTCCGCCTTGCCGTTCACATGATGGAAGGCAAAGCCAATGACGCGAAGGTCAAAATGACTCTCGATATTAACAATGAAGACATTCAAATTGACGCCGACCGCCGCGCCATTTTGCAAGTCATGCTAAACCTGCTTTCTAACGCGGTGAAATTCAGCAATGAAGGCGGCCTTATTTCAGTACATTGTCAGGAAGAAGATGATGGAATTTTAATTTGGGTCAAGGATAATGGCATCGGCATCCCTGCGGATAAAATCAACGACATAACGAACCCATTCGAGCAAGCAGCCTCTCATGACACACGCAGTCACGAGGGCAGCGGCCTTGGTCTCTCAATCACAAAAGAGCTCGTTGAGTTACATAACGGCACGCTTCGTATAGAATCTTGCGTCGGCGAAGGCACCTGCGTTAAATTCCACTTGCCTCAATCGTGCTAAAATGTGATATATACGACCAATGCACCTGAATACTTCCGGTGTATTTGTAAGGAAAAATCCATGACTGACGTGAATAAAAAACTTTTAGAAATTTTAGTCTGCCCCGTAACGAAAGCTCCGTTGCGTTATAGCGCCGACAAAGCTGAACTTATCTCAGACCAAGCAGGGCTCGCCTACCCCATAAAAGACGGGATTCCCGTCATGCTTGTTGAACAAGCGCGCCAGTTAGCAGAAGGCGAAGCTAAAAAATAAACGCCGCCCCGCAAACTGCGGGCCCCTTATTAAGACAATATTAGTTTTTCCTATGCATAATTGAAAAATATAGGCATTTATTAGGGGCTGAGTAGTGACGATTTTATATACACATAATGCAAAGATAGACCACGTAATATTTGACAATGATGGCACGCTTTACCCCGAGCCACCAGACGTAAAGCAACGTCACATGCAGGCCGCTGTGCGCACCATCCAGCCGCGCTACCCTGAAAAATCTCCGGAAGACATTGAAAAACTTATTCGCCAGTCTCAGCAAGAACACAAAAGTTCATTTGGTATGTTTGTGGCCGACATTGCAGAGCCAAAAGACAGGGAAGCTGAATTGCTGCGCTTACGCAGCCAACACTATCAAGAGCTCTCTCAACTTGCCTTAAAAGGCTTCTTCGACCAAAGCGCCGCACCAACAGCCGAAATCGGCCAGTTACGTATTGCCGGCATAAATGTAAATATTGCAACGCATGGTAACCTGCCTTGGACCAAGTTTTCCGTCCGAGAGAATGGCGGGCTTGCACGTTACTTCAACGATACAAATATATTCACAAAAGATGACGCCAGTTGTAAAGGCAAAAACGAAGGTGATTTTTTCTATCAGAAACTACTGGATCAAATGGGACTCCCCGAAACCCCAGAGCGTGGTAAGAACTGCGCCATGGTTGAAGACACGACTAAAAACCTTATTGAAGCCAAAAAACTAGGCATGATGACAATATTAATCAGTGACAGCGTTACAAATGACACAAAGCCAGATTATGTTGATGTCGTCGTATCTGACGTCAAACAAGCCATTCAAGCTATCGCGCAAAGTAATGTATACCTTGAGCGTAAAGCTAGCCTTTCAGTGGACGCAGCCCCCACAACGAACCATAATAACAAGGGCCCTGACAATGCCCACATATAAGCCCCCACATACAAACAAAGAACTTATCGCAGCCTATAGCGCGGCCTGCATTGCAGTACCGAAGGATGACGAGAACCTGTCCCTACGCGTCAAGCTCCTAAAAGACATTATGGAGCAACGCCGCGAAAGCGTTGATGCGCATTACCGTAAAGAATCAGGACAAGCACCGAAAACATTAGGTTATAACCTTGATGTAAAAGGCTAACCCCATATTGAATTTAATTGACTTCTGTCTCGATATTATCAATCCTAAGGGTGCGAAGCATGTCATTGAGCTTTGCATATAAAAAATTTGGGGAGTTTTAACCATGAGCAACACTGAAGCTGAGCGCGTATATATATTTGACACAACGCTAAGAGATGGCGAGCAGTCGCCAGGCTGCTCTATGAACCTCGAGGAAAAGCTCACCATTGCAGCGTTACTTGATGAAATGGGCGTCGACATAATTGAAGCCGGCTTCCCCATCGCTTCTAAGGGTGACTTTGAAAGTGTCAACGCCATTGCCAAAGCCGCGAAGAACGCGACCATATGCGGGCTTTCACGCGCGGTGCGTCGCGATATAGAAGTTTGCGCCGAAGCGATTGAGCCTGCTGCACAGCGCCGTATCCACACTTTTATTTCAACATCCCCCCTGCACATGAAACATAAACTGCAAATGGATGAAGCCACCGTTCTTGAAGCTATCAGAGATAGCGTAAGCTTCGCCAACACATTTACCGATGATGTTGAATGGTCAGCAGAAGATGGCAGCCGCACAGAAGATGATTTTTTATGCCGCGCCGTTGAAACTGCGATTAATGCAGGCGCGCGTACAATTAACGTGCCCGACACTGTAGGCTACGCAACCCCGACAGATTACGGCGAATTAATCGCGATGCTGAAAAATCGCGTGCCGAATATTGATAAAGCGATTTTATCCGTCCACTGCCATAATGACCTCGGCCTCGCTGTTGCCAATTCACTTGCAGGGGTGCAGGCTGGCGCCCGCCAAATTGAATGCACCATTAACGGTATTGGCGAGCGCGCGGGTAACGCAGCGATGGAAGAACTGATCATGGCGATGCGTACCCGCCAAAACCAGTACCCGTTCACCAATAATATAAAGACGGAGATGATTACCAAGGCATCGCGCACGTTATCAAAAATCACCGGTTTTAATGTTCAGCCCAACAAAGCGATCGTTGGCGCTAATGCTTTTGCCCATGAAAGCGGTATCCACCAAGACGGCATGCTAAAACATCGCGGGACATATGAGATTATGACGCCTGAAAGCGTCGGTCTTAGCGAGACCAACCTTGTGATGGGCAAACATTCCGGCCGCCACGCGTTTCGTGCAAAGCTTGAAGATTTAGGCTACAAAGTCGATGACAAAACACTAAACGATACCTTCGCGCGCTTCAAAGACCTCGCCGATCAGAAAAAAGAGATCTTTGACGATGACATCATTGCATTGATAGATGATAAAAACCGGCTTGAAAAAAGCTCTGACATACAATTTGTTGACCTTGTTATTCACGCCGGCACAAGCGGCCCGCAAACAGCTAAAATCACCCTCAACGTTGAAGGCAAAGCCATCAGCGCCGACGCGAGCGGTAACGGGCCTGTTGACGCGATGTTTAAAGCCATTCGTGAAATATACCCGCATGATGACACAGCATTACTACTTTATAATGTCCACGCGGTAACAGAGGGCATTGATGCGCAGGCCGAAGTCACTGTACGCTTACAGCAAGGCAAGCACATCGTTAATGGTAAAGGCGCGCATGTTGATACTATGATTGCCTCCGCAAAATCATATGTTCATGCCCTTAATAAACTTGCGCATATCAAAGAGTTTACCGCCGCAAATGGTGAAGACACGCCGCCCATTTATGAAGTCGGCCCGTAACCGCATTTAAGGCCAGACCTGCCTAGCGCCCCGCAAAAGCGGCAAGAAATGCCACCTTGAGTTATAAGTCAGCCCAAACCGCAACCACTGCGCCGCCAATCGACACATCACAACACGACCCAACCGTCCCATAATCGACCTTTCGACACCGCAAAAAAAGCTAAATTCATGAAAAACCGTGTTATGAACAGCTTTTTCACTCAAGAAAGCTTGTTGGCACGCCTTTTGCTTGTATCTACACGAACACAACAACAGATAAGATGGTATGGACGAATTATATAACATAAACAGCATGGATGATATCGCCGCTCTTCTCAATCAGATCGAGCCTGGCAGCGGTTTGCCTGAAAATGATACCCCGCCACAAAACACAACGGCACAGCAGCCAGAGGCAGGTAACGCTTTAAATATATCAGATATGCTTAGCTACACACACCCATATGATGATGTGATTGGCTCATACCACACAGATGACACGACACAGACATTTAACAATAGCTCATACAGTGAACTTAATCCGACTTCCACTTCATATAGCATTGTTGATGCTATGACAAACTTTGCTGACGATCACTCAGCACAGTTTAATCTAGATTTATTCTAAGGACACACACACACACACACACACACACACACTACCCACTACTCACACACACTACCCACTACCCACTACTCACACACACTACCCCACACAGCGCGTCGCTCCCCAAGCGGCGCGCTTTCTTTTGTAATTACACCTGACGCTAGCCTATACAAATTTTACTTGATTTTTATATCTTCCCCGCATATAGTGCGGCGTCTTTTAAATTTATAAGACATTCATGGTTGTGGAAGATTTACGCATTTTGTCGTACCACGGCCCTTCGTTTAATCTATTGCTATAGCGGAGAATTAAAATGGCAAAGAGAAAAGTATCAGGTTTTATTAACCTGACAATCCAAGCTGGTGCGGCGAACCCGTCTCCACCAGTTGGTCCGGCCCTAGGCCAACACGGCGTTAACATCATGGAATTCTGTAAAGCGTTTAACGCAAAAACAGAAAGCCTTGAAAAAGGTACGCCAATTCCGGTTGTGATCACAGTCTACGAAGACCGTTCGTTCACATTCGAAACCAAAACACCCCCTGCAAGTTTCTTTATTAAAAAAGCTGCGAAGATCAAAAAAGGCGCGTCTAGCCCTTCAAATGAAATCGTTGGCAAAATCAAGAAATCTCAAGTTAAAGTTATCGCAGAGACTAAGATGGTTGATCTGAATGCAAACGACATTGAGAACGCTATGCTTATTATCGAAGGTTCAGCACGCTCTATGGGCGTAGAAGTAGTGGAAGGTTAATCATGGCTAAAAAAGCAAAAAAATTCACTGCAGCTCTTGGTCAAATTGATCGCGAAAAGTTTTACGATCTTGAAGACGCTGTAAAAATCCTTAAGGGCTTTGAAAAAGAGCGCAAATTCGATCAAACAATCGATATTGCACTTAATACTTGTCTTGACCCACGTCACGCTGATCAAGTCCTTCGTGGCATGACTGAGCTTCCTAACGGCACTGGTAAAACAATTCGCGTTGCAGTATTTGCACGTGATGCCAAAGCTGAAGAAGCAAAGGCTGCTGGCGCAGACATCGTTGGCGCTGAAGATCTTTTGGAAAGCATCCAAAAAGGTAACATGGACTTTGATCGCTGTATTGCGACACCTGACATGATGCCTTTAGTTGGTCGTCTTGGTAAAGTTCTTGGCCCACGCGGTATGATGCCAAACCCTAAACTTGGCACAGTAACGCCTGATGTTGCAAAAGCTGTTGCATCTGCAAAAGGCGGCGCTGTTGAATTCCGCGCTGAAAAAGCTGGTATCGTGCATAACGGCATTGGTAAACTTAGCTTCACAGAAGCGAAGATCCTTGAAAACGTGCGTTCATACATCAACGACATTCAAAAAGCACGCCCAGCGGGCGCAAAAGGCACGTATATTGAGAAAATTACAATCTCAACAACAATGAGCCCTGGCCTAAAAATTGACATTGCGTCAGTCAACAAAGCCGCTTAATCGTTTAACGATATATATTTTTGAAAGCGCCCTAACAATGGGGCGCTTTTTTTTGCCTTGAAATAAACATTTAAAAATATAAAAGAAGATATGTGATGACAGAGCTCCCCACCGCTGATTATAAAGGCCTCTTCGCTAGCGCTGCGATCATTTTAAGCGTTATCGGTTTTATTCCCTATATCAGAAGCATTATAACTGGTATGACAAAGCCGCATATTTTCACATGGGCAATTTGGAGCATTACAATGACGATTGCTTTTGCCGCGCAGCTCAGTGCTGGTGCAAATCTCGGAGCTTACCAAACAGGATTCTTCGCCTTTGTCACCATACTTATTTGTATGCTGTCTTTAAAATATGGCGAGAAAAACATTTCACGCACAGACTGTCTATTTCTTGCTCTCGCCCTGCTTGCCATTCCCGTGTGGTTAATAACCAACACCGCGCTATATGCTGTGTTAATCGTTCTCATTATTGATATTTTGGGGTATTTGCCAACAATACGAAAATCCATCACAAAACCACACGAAGAAAACGCACTGGCGTATTTCATTGCCGCAATAAGTTTTGGCATGGCAGCACTGGCGATTGAACATTATTCCCTTACAACGGCAATATATCCGATCGTGATCATGTTGATGAATATTGGCTTCACAGCGTTTTTAATTACGCAGCGCCAGCGCATAGAGCGCCGCGCTCACCCCCTGAGCTAAGCGTTCTTTTTAAAGTAATCTAGATTGCCATCATACTTCTCAAAGAACTCCATGACTTGCTCTGGTGGCACAGGGCGAGAATAACGGTAGCCCTGCACTTCGTCGCAACCTTCTCTGAGCAGGAACTCTTCATGTTCAAGCTCTTCCACGCCCTCGGCGATAACTTTTAAGTTTAAAGAATGGCCAAGGCTAATAATTGTTTTTGTAATCGCGGCATCATCTTCGTCTTTTAGTGCGTTACGGATAAACGATTGGTCAATTTTCAAGCGATCAATTGGGAACTGACGCAGATAAGATAGCGACGAATAACCGGTACCAAAATCATCAATCGCAAGCTCTACGCCGAGGTTATTGAGCTTCATCAATGTTTCAATTGTAAACTCAACATCATCCATAAATACAGACTCAGTAACTTCCAATTCCAGATAATGTGGCGCGATACCCGTTTCGGCGAGAACCTCTTTCGTCAGCGCAACAACGTCACTTTGGTGGAACTGCGCGCCAGAAACGTTAACCGCAATACGCACCATATGGCCTTTATCGTGCCATGTCTTGGCGGTACGGCAAGCATTTCTTAGTACAAACTCACCAATCGGTACAATTAGGCCTGACTGTTCAGCGATAGGCACGAACAGGCCGGGAGAAATGTACGTTCCTCCATTTTCACTATCATCTGGGCGCCACCAACGTAAAAGCGCCTCTGCTCCAATAACGCTACCTGTTCTTAAATCAAGCTGTGGCTGGAAGTGCAATGTAAGTTGCTCTTCTTCCAATGCATCACGCAAATCACGCAGCATTTGGAAACGCAACTGTACCGCACGGTCGAAATCTTCGACATATTCACGTATAGTATCGCGGCCATCCTCTTTGGCGCGGTTCAGCGCAATATCAGCATTTTTAAGAACTTGTTCTGGGTCTGATGCATCATCAGGGTACGTCGCGACACCAATTGAACAGCGGATTTGGAAGTTTTCGTTGAACACTTTGAATGGTTCATTACGAATAACGCCCTGTACACGCTCACCAATTTCTTTCGCATTGGTAATACTCGTTACCATGGGCACCGTAATCGCGTATTCATCCTCACCCGTACGGGCGACAACAGCAGTATCCGGTAAAGCGGCGGATAGGCGTTTACCCACGCCGCGCAAAATGGCATCACCAATGTTATGACCCATTGTATCATTCACATCTTTAAAGTGATCAAGGTCAATTGTAATAACAGCCCAGCGCCTAACTTGGCCATCATCAGAAATAGCATTACGTCCAAGTTCAGCAAGTTTTTGTAGGAATAGAATTCTGTTGGGTAGCCCAGTCAGCGTATCATAATAAGCGAGCTTATGAATTTGGTCCTGCGCGGCAGATTTAATACGGTTAATGTTATCTGCATTCTGGCGGATAAGGCTCTGCACCGTGACAACCGCAGTGCCGATTTCATCACTTACCTCATATGGATAGTCTTCAATTTCTGGTTTTTCGGGGCTAAGCGAAGCTTTACGTAAGTTTTCGCTTAAAAACAACGTCGGCACAAGGAGCCAGCGCCCCAAAAACATCAACATAATCGCCGTCGCCGCTAATGAGAGACCAAATAAAATACCTGCATGCTCTATCAAGGCCGAGATTATATCTTTATCCCACTGCGCGTCATCAAAACGCAGAGCAAGATAAAACGGCAAATCATTTACATCTTCTGGCGTTATTAAAACGTCGATATATCCGCCCGCGGCAATTGCCTTTTTATAACCTGTCTCATCTTGGAATATTGAAGCATCCAGGCCATTGACGTCACCTTCTTGGCGCAAAATCTCGAATGTAATGTCATAAGCTTTATAGCCCAGAATATGATCTGCGCGCTTAAGCACAGCGCCCGCCTCGCCTTGAAACGGGTTAGAGTCCCCTTTAATCATGCGGTCGACAATCGCGCTCGTCATAATTTCGTTTTTCAGGGATTTATGGGTTTGCAGGCTATGGTCAAGGTCGGCCTTATATAAAAAAGCACCGATAAAAATAGATTGCATCACGAAAAGAGTCACAAAAATGGCCACAGCAATACGCCACGTGATTTTACTCCTCCAAATATAAGACCGGAATAGTAAAGATTTGCGTTTTGACTCTTTTTGTCTTTTCAACTGCTCCGGCTCCTTGTCCAAGCTTTATTCAATATAGCGTTATTTTTTCATGAGAAAAACACTGCGAACACAGCGACTAAATAAGATATTAGCACATGGGCGACACAAAAACACTACACTATATAAAATTTTAGATAAAATTTATAAAAGTTTTATTAACGACGCCTAATATTTGTTTTCTTATAATGTTTCTTTGAAATTAACCGCGCAGCCAAAGCCTTTATCAACCAGTATTTCATCATGGTCCATCACTTTGCACCCCCGAATAATTGTATAAACAGGCCACCCCTGAACGTCGCGCCCAGTATAAGGTGACCAGCCTGCCTTTGAATGCTGCGCTTCATCCGTAATTTTTTGTGTTTTATTCATATCGACGATTGTAAAATCCGCATCATATCCTGCGGCGATACGACCTTTGCCTGCAATTTGATGCACGCGCTGTGGCCCATAACAAAGTAAATCCACAAAACGCTCCAGAGTTAAGCGCCCATGATTGACATGGTCAAGCATAATAGGCACCATTGTCTGCACACCCGGCGTACCAGATGGGCTTGCAGGGTAAGGCGCTGATTTTTCAGCCAAAGTATGCGGCGCATGGTCAGAGCCTATAATATCAACAGTGCCATCCTGTACCGCACGCCACAGCGCCTCTTGGTGGCTTTTCTCACGTATTGGCGGGTTTTGCTGCGCAAGGCTGCCCAAATCATCGTAGCAATCTGGTGCGTGTAGCGTTAAATGGTTAGGCAAAACCTCGACGGTCACAAGATCTTTATTCTCTCTCAAAATTTCAAGCTCTTCGGCGCATGTAATGTGTAGCACATGAAGGCGGCGTCCTGTTTTACGTGCAAGGCTTACCACGCGGCGCACAGCATTAGCTGACGATTCGACGCTGCGCCATTTAGGGTGTAAAGACACACCGACATCAGCGGGGTCAAGCACATCTAACATCGACGTTTTATTCTCGCCCATAATATGTTCATCTTCGGCGTGAACAGCTACAACACGTCGGCCATTTTTAAGCACAGCTTCGATCGCATCATCTTCTGACGTGAGAAGAGACCCTGTTGATGAGCCCATAAATATCTTTATGCCGCAGACGCCTTGTAAATTTTCCCACTCACCAAGCTGCGCGGCGTAATCAGCCGTCCCGCCAAGGTAAAATGCATAGTCACAATATGATGTCTGCCCAGCTTTATCTAATTTCCATTGCAGGCTTTCTGGTGTAATAGTCAGCGGGTTTGTATTCGGCATTTCAAATATTGCCGTCACGCCGCCTGCAATCGCAGCCTTCGTTCCCGTCTCCAATGTTTCCTTATGCTCGCCGCCCGGCTCACGGAAGTGCACCTGCGTGTCAATGACGCCTGGTAAAACGTGCAAGCCCGTGCAATCCACATATTCAGAAGCTGTTGCTCCTTCATTCAGGCCGATCGCTTTAATTTTGCCGCCGCTAACGCCAACATCAATTTGCGTCAGGCCAGAAGGCAGCATAACATGGCCATTTTTTAGAATAAGGTCAAATTGTTCAGGCATACAACACCATAGCTCTTCATGTTAAAATTAATTATTATTTGATGGGGCATAATACAAAAAGACTGCGGCAAAAAGCAAGGAAAGATAAAAGGTGTGCGCCGCAGAGGCCACAAACTAGAAATAATGCGCTGAAAGTAATGGAGCGGGTGACCAGGATCGAACTGGCACTACTAGCTTGGAAGGCTAGGGCTCTACCATTGAGCTACACCCGCGCATCAAAACGTAATTTGATAATGCAGATAAAAGCCGATCGCGCCACAAAAATCAATACATAATAGTAATTTATATAAAGTTTTATTTAAATCGTAACTATTTGTATAGAATTGGCATTTATAATATACTTAGATTGTAGATAGATATGTTTAGGTGAACACAATATGTTACGGGGCAAGAGTACAGCACGGTTTACAACCAGCGAATCAGGCATGACACTTTTAGAAGTGGCTATCGGCATGATTATACTTGGTCTTTTAGTGACAGCATTACTGCCATTTTACAAGATTTACAGAGTAGAAAAAGTTCACATGGCGACGATCGGCAACATTGCTGATGTGCGTAGAGCCTTAACACAATATGCATTAGTTAATGGCGGCTACCCCAGACCCGCGCAAAGAAACATTGTTTATACCAACGCCAACTTTGGCGTCGAATTTTCAGGTGCTATCAGTAACTGCGTTATTAACGACCCTAATGTTTGCCGCCTAACCGGCATCGCCGATAAGGCGGGGCCTGCTGGCAATGACCCTGTGTTGCGCGGAGACGTCCCTTTTTCTACACTCGGCCTGCCATATACTTCAGGCGTTGACGGCTATGGTAACCGCCTAACCTATTCCGTTTCAGAATATATGACCACAGGATCAGCCGTTACGTTTCTCGACAGCAACGGCGTAATACGTGTACAGGATGAATCTGGCAACTCCACTTGGGATGCATTACGCAATGAAGTCACGAATCGTGCGCATTTCGCCATCGTGAGCCACGGGCGCAATGGGGCTGGCGCCTATACACGAAGCGGCACTTTACGGGCCGCGTGTAATACCGCTGACGCCAATTTGGGCAGAGACCGTGAAAATTGTGATTTAGATGCCATATATACGAATAACTTTGTTGTCTACACCCGCCCAGACGGCGTTCAAGACTTTAACAGGGTACAAAGCGACGTCCTCGCCGCGACGTATTACGATGACTATGTCAGCTATTCAGAGGTTCTTGTACAGGGTACGTGGATACGCTCAGGAAACAGCGTTGCCACAGGGCCAAACTTTGCGCCGAACAGCAACTGGGCGATCAAAGTTGGCGATCAAGATGCCACGGATACGATTGTCCCCTATTACGGCGGCGCGGCAAACGACCCACCAAGAGCACGATTAAATGTCGTGGGCGCCAATAAAGCCCTCGTTGCCAATCGTGCGCTTTTAAACAGAATTTGCGACACGACAACGACGGCGTGCAACCAAGAGACGCACATCGGCGACCTCACCGTAACCAACATTCCACTAAACACCTTTAACCCCGCAATCATTGGCGTGGACACAGGCGGCACCGACGGCGCAAGCTTTGCAGATGGTGGCGGCATTGTTTGCGGTAGCCAAAGCGCCATGAGAGCTATCATCGCATCAGAAGAAGACTGCGAAGATAACGATACGATTACAGGCAATGCAACATTAAATGCATCAGGCGGCTTTAAAGAGCAGCTAACAAAAGGCACCGGCTTTGGCTGCCCTGATTTAAAGTTTGCGCAGGGCGTTGATGCCTCGGGCAATCTCATATGTATAGATCCACCGTAAAATATAGAAAAGACATGAACAGAGCAAACAAGACATCACATTCCAACCGCAACCAAAAGGGCTTTACACTGTTAGAGCTCTCCTTTGTGATTATTATCATAGGCATCATGCTGCTACCTATGCTTGATGCAGTCGATCGCTATTTCACGCAAAGAAAGCTCAGCTATACTAAAATTGTCGTTAAATCCGCAATGGATATGATTGTCGAATACCGCTCAAACGGCGTTGAGGAACCATTTAATGGCAATGACTATGTTTACCCTTGCCCTGCAAAACGTTCACTCGCGACAACAGATAACGATTTTGGCGAATCCATTGACTGCACAAACTTAGCTGCATACGGCCTCAATTCGCCTGGCGACTGCGCCGACGGTATCTGCCTCGCCTTGAGCGACCCTCCGCAAGATAAAGACGGTAACGGCAATGATGACTGGGTCATTATTGGCGGTTTCCCTGTGACAACGATCAAAGAAGCGGCGAGCGACCCGGGCCAAGACTTAGAGTTTAGAACGTCGGATATATTTTCAACGCGCATGGACCTTGATGGTTGGCACAACCAACTCACTTATGCCGTTTCGTTTAACCTGACCCAGCCAAATACGATTGAAAAATTTTGGTATGGCGTTATCTCGGCTAAAGATGAGTTTGGTAACGATACCGCAGGCATTAGCAATGATGCCCATTTCACCATCTTATCACACGGCCCAGACGGTAAAGGCGCATACAGCAATGGCGGCATAGTCACAAACGCTTGCGGCAACACAACACAGGACGACGAGAACTGCGACAACGACGCTGTTTTCGTTCAAGGCCTTGGTCATTATCAGGGGAATACAGCCTCATTTTATGATGACTTTGCAAAGTTTTCCAAAGAAACAAGCTTAAGTATTTGGGAAGAAACGCAAGATAACACGGGACGTGATCAGCTGTTTTTCGCACCATCAGGAAATTTAGGTATTAACGACGACGCGACGCCACCTGATACCGCGTTAACCGTAAATGGCGAAATAAAAGTCAATAACAACATTCTCGTTGATGAGATATGCGATGCGCCAAAACTCAACCCTGACGGGTCAGCGAATACGAACGCGCATTGCTTCAACACGGCTTTAATTGCAGGCGATCTTAATAATTGCGGCCCAGGCCAAGCGTTAAAAGGCTTATGGAACAATGCAAAGCATTGCGAAGATATTATCTTTGAAGTACCAGGCACAGGTAAATTAGAAAATGATAGCTGCTCAGGCAACGGCAACGGATGGCTGCGCGGCTTTAAATCAAATGGAGAACTAATATGTTATTAAACGCGAACAAGCGAATGGCGAAGCGTAGAAAAAACGGCACGAAAGGCTTCACTCTTGTTGAAATTTCGATCGCCATTATCGTGATTGGGCTTTTGGTTACGCCATTATTTCGCCTTTATGATACCTATCTGGTTGAAAAGAAATTAAACGAAACGCAACAAGCGATTAAAGTCGTTATTGGCGAAATGGAAACATATAAAGAGGTTCAGGGCGCCTATCCTTGCCCCGCCGCGATGAACGCAGCAAGGAACTCAGCTTCAAATGGTCGTGCCTTTAATAACAATGACTGTAGCGCCGCGTTTTTCGCAGCGATACCGCAGGTCCCGGGCGAGTGCTTAAATGGCGTCTGCTTAAAATCAAGTGTACGCGCAGGGGCCTCGGATATTATTATCGGCACAGTTCCATTCAGAGACCTCCAAATGACAGAAGAAGATGTTCTTGATGGCTATGGCAGCAGGCTGCTTTATGCCGTAACACAGGACCTAACAAATATCGCGACATTTAACACTGAAGATGGCGGTGTAAGCATCATTGATAGCGCTGGCAACAAAATGATCGCAAATGATAGCGCGATGTTCTTGCTGCTAAGCTTTGGCGCATCAAAGCAAGGTGGTTACAACAAAAATGGCTTACAAATGGGCGCCTGCCCGACCGTTGGGCCAGAGGTCAATAACTGTATTGATGATTATAACAACTCAACCGTACCTGCTAATGCCGTATTTAGTTACGCGCCGATAACAACGGCGCCCGGCGTAAATAATTACGACCATGTCTTACAGTTCCACACAACCAGAGAACAGCGCTTATGGCGCCGCTATACTGGCGCAGAGGCAAACGCTCAAGACATGTCTCCTGACGACCGTATCGGCATCGGTACAGACGCGCCAACTGCAGAGCTAGATATCAGAACAGAAGCAATTGGTAGTGAAAACATTGCATCCATACTTATTAGCAGTGGTGAGCTTGCCGTGGCAGAGGTCTGTGATGAAACAGGGAATTATTGCTTTGACCCTAAAATCATTGCCGGTGACCCTAGTGTCGCGAACACGGACCCTAGTTATGGCGGCATACAGTGCCCTAACAATGGTGAATACTTAGTGGGCATTGTTGACGGTCAAGCCGTCTGCGACACGCACAAATTTGAGTGCCCACCAACCGCGCCTATATTTAACGGCTTTAAAACAAATGGTGACGTCAACTGCGTTGAGGAACCGGGCAACTCATGTCCGCCTCTTAACACTATTGTTTGTAACCCTGTTGAATCCGGCAAAGATTTTAAATTTAACATTACAAGTTTTTCAACGGACGGCTTCAGCACCACATTGTTACCTTTTGGCAGCTGTGCCACCGATGGTTATCGCTGTGATAACGGGACATGGGTTCGCCTTGGCGGGCATCAAGTCTCCTCAAGCCGCTGTGACTTTACGGCAACGACCACGACTGTAACAGGCCTAGATTGTGGCCCTGACAGCAGGTTCGGCGCACAAACCTACGACCAAACAACGACGACGAAATGTGACGGCTCAAATGACGTCACCCGCACACCGTGTATTTGCGGCGAAGATGAAAATGGAGTGCCCCTGCCGCCAACATACGAATATAAGCGTTGCGATCAAATCCATTCAAACTCTAGCGTCATTTCATCACCGACCTTTTTCTACGATGCCAATGGCGACCCCCATCAAGTTCGAAGAGAGCTAAACTGGACAGGGACAAACAGCTGCTCAAACTCGGCGTCAGGTTGGGATTTGAGAAACTGTGAATGTGCGGCTCCAACCACGGCGATGACGCTTAAAGATGTCCCCGGCACCAGATGGCCGACAGGTAAGTATGCTGACATGCCTGCAAAATGGGTTGCCAATGGCTCTTGCCCCTCTGGGCAAACAGGGACAAGGGAGTGTATAAAGTATTTTAATACTGACCTTAACAGATGTAGCTGGGGTTGGACAGGTAGCCCCCTCATTTGCCAAACGGCTTGCACATGTTCCGGCATAGATGGTGACACACGTGAGGTCAACCTTTCTGGGGCTAATAATGGCTGTGGTTCAGGTAATTGGGGCCCCGGTAGCCGCAAATACAAAACACAAGTGTTTAGCACTGCAAGCTGTAGCTGGAGCGATACAGGAACCGTGGATGCATGTACATGTGATACGACCCCTGTTAATGGCCTGCAAGATCACGTATGTTCTAACCCAACATGTGAAAAGCCAAACCCATTAGACAGAGACCAAATCCAAACGGCGATTAACCCGTCCACATGTCAACCAGATTCAGGAGCCGTCACGATTACAACAGCAGGCTCCTGTGAAGACCGTATCTTTACATGGGATCAAATTGGCTCCAAGCCTGGTAACGCAGGCACGCCGCCAACCACTCCACGTTACACTGACAGCACCTGTGGCTGTGGCGAAATCGGGGACACAAAAACCTGTTACCAAGAAGGCGATGACACGTGGAAACGCTTCGAGTGTCAGTGTAAGCTTGCAAACTAACAGGCGCCTCGGCTAAACGACGTTAAAACATAAAGCCTGCCGCATAATATATTGCGGCAGGCTTTTTCATGTGATTTTTATCGATTGCCTATCACATTTTCGTCATAAACTCACAAAACACACGGTTATGGTGATCCGAAGGAAGGTGCGGCGTTAGCTCCGCGGTGGCATCTCGGCTGAGGTCAAAATCGCTCTTGAGGCGGCGGCGGATATTTATACCATCATCCGCCCAACCTTGTGGCGCAACGGGAACGCAGCGGGTTAACGTGTTGGCAATAAAAAATGGCGCGCCTTGAGGAAGGGATTTTAATATGGTTTGGTATGCTGGTTCAAAGTCGCAATGCTGTAGCGCCCATATGCTATAGGCAGCATCAACAGTTAGCTTTCCTGCGTTGACTAAAAACTGGTATTTAGTCAGGCTCATAGACGTAAAATTGGGATGCGCAACGTAAGAGAAGGACTCTCGTAACATATCAGGAGAAATATCAACGCCGATGACTGAACAATTTGTTTTCTCAATCAGGCTTTTCGCGATGCGCCCGATGCCCGCGCCATAATCAAGAAGCACGGTATCCTGCGTAATCCCCATATGCGCAATCATAGCATCGCTAAAGACGTCCGTTTCCTTTGCCCAGCGCTGCTTAGTATCACCGGTAAGGATAATTTTCGAGAGCGTTTCCTCGTCCTTGCCTAAAAAACGCGTATCATCATAAACTTTAACCATAGCGGCACCCTCAACAGAAAATAGATTGCTTTGTATTGAGTATACATAATATTAGTTAACTTGAATATAACTTAGCTTCGTTTAAACGGAAGGGGCCTGCGGCACTTCTGGTGGTTTGCATTCAGGCTGCTCAGCAGCGCACAGGATTTGATTATAAATATCTCGGCCCGTACGCTCTGATATTATAATTTTTTTCAGGATCTCTCGGCCGAGGAACGGGTTATCGTGCGCTTTCAGCTTGTCTTTAAGGTTTGTATAGGCCGCGCTTTGTTCACCCTGTTTTTGGCCGAGAAAGTTTAATTCAATAAAGTCAAATAATTGCCGCATCGATTCATTCTTACCAAACAAATCAGAGCGCTGTGGCAAGGCATCAATCCGTGCTGTTGTATTAAACAGCGGCGAGATGTAACCATCTTGCCTTGCTTCAGCGAGCGTAAAATCTTGATTACGGTCCACGGTTAGGACTCCCCCTTGAAGCTTCTCAAGATATAGCTTAAGAACCCACTTATTATAAGTATCTAACCAGCTGTCATTCTTAAATAAAGTCTCCCAAGCGGCGGCCCCTGCGTATTCAAGGGATTCTAGATGCGTTTTGTCCGTTTGTATATGCTCCATATACGTCGCTTCAATCGTTTTTGCGACTTTGCTATGCGCAATGCTTTTCCAAGGTGCGCTGTCATAGTCATTAATTTGCAGCTCAAACGCCGTTAGGCGCGCCGTCACGAAGGCTGCCGCTTCGTAGCTCATCACCTGCATTTGATATTCATCAAGCGCCCAGTGGTTACTAAATTCAATTATGCCGCGTTTATCTTGTACTGAATGTAGTAATTCATGGGCGACCGTGCCAACGGCATAATGATGATCATAGCCTTCATGGTCATGCGGACGTACAGAGACCATATTATTATAAGTGCTCCACGTTCCTGTGGCCTTTTCATAGACACTTTCTTCATTGAAGAACACATTATAATCAACGGCATGCTTATATAGCAGCTGACCAATAACGGTTTGGCTACTTTTAATGCGCTGAATATTATTCCACAAAAACGCTTGGTCTGCGTTGATTTGATAGTCCATAAAATCGGCCTGAATAGCGACATTTTTATCTGCATTCAATTGTGCATAGCGTTTATCGAACGGCCCTTTGAGCACGCGCTCAAAAACTTGAGATATGTTTAAAGTATAGCCAGAGTTCTGATAGAGCACGCGCAAATCATCCATCGCCACATCAGCATATTTGTTCTCTCGGCTATATAAAAAAAGATGTGGAGATACACGTTGATTATGAAGGTAAGCGAGCTGCGCCTCATATTTCCCCAATAAACGCTTCACATCAGAAGCATGCGGTATGACAGCTGCAGAAAGCCCAATTTTTAATAAAGCATTACGGCCAGCCACGTCATCCCAAAGTACGTTGGGTTTTATCTCGCTTATAGGGCGCCCCTCATTGACAGCAAGCTCTTCAAAAAATGACGTCAGCATTTGCGGCGCGTAATAGCTATAGATATGCGGCGTATTCAGATACCCAGTGACATAGCTTTGCACGGCATCAGATAGCCCTGCACTGCCGGCCTCATATAACGCTTTAAACTCTGAAGTATAGCTTGCGACGGTATCAGCATATTCAGGGTTTTCACGCGCGAGATCTTGCGCGACCATGCCCATTTCCGCGCGCGCGCGTGCCTTTGCCGATAATGCAAAGACAAGCTGGCTTTTATAGTCCCATGTTTTGAAAGCAGGTTCATGCATAAAGCTAGCAAACTTATGTTCAAGCGCCAAATGCAACATATTGATCTCGTTTATACGGTCATCCTGCTGCCGCAGCACGCTGTACATATGTTTTCCTGCATCATATTTATTTGCAATACGACGATCATCCACACCACAAAAGCGTAAATTATTCTCCTCGATATAAGCAAGGGTATCTTGCACCTTTTCACTTTTGGTTTCGGCGAGGCTTTGGCGTAATGCCCCATTAAGGGTCGGCACGCCATCTGCCATGACGATATTGCAGCGCTCCCAGTCTTTTTCAACTCTACTCGCGAGCTGAACAGCAAAGTTTGTCGGCGCATGATATTGCACAGTTTGGGAGAATTCTTCTGCCGAGGCAGAAAAATCAAGGTTTGTCGGTGTCACGAATAAAGCCGCAGCTAAAAACAATGTTTTTAACCCGCCTTTATTACGAAGACGCTGCTGAGTGTTTTGTTTAGCCACGAATGGCTCCTGCCCTGTAATATATTGTTTTTATTTTTATTGTTCTACATAAGCACAGAACTTGCTTTATGTCAAGTCAATCTCTACATATCAATGTTGGTCTTTTCCTCGTATGTATAGTATTGTATCTAAAATTTACTCACTTTTTACTCTGACTATGCGACAATAAATAGTGGCGTGATAATACGCTGTTTATATTGTTCTAACGTACAACACGAAAGGCGTGAAATTGATGGGCATATTCTCAAAAGTGCCACATTATCTATCACCGAAAACTCAAATTGAGGAGCATGTTGAAGAGCTGCTCTCCCCAATAGAGAAGTTCACCCACAACCAAATTGCAACAGGCATATTTTTGGCGATAGCCTCTGTGCTCGGCATGGTTATTGTCAACAGCCCTCTGCGTGATACCTTCCACCATATATCAGAATATTCCCTTGGCCTGTTTTTAGAACAGCACCAATTTGCCCTCCCTATCCATGAGTGGATCAGTAGCGGCCTGATGGCTGTTTTCTTTTTATATATCGGCTTAGAATTAAAACGCGAAATGCTTGTCGGCGAAATGCGGCACTTCAAACAATCAATTACTGTTCTTTTTGCCGCTGCCGGCGGCATGATATTACCAGGATTAGTCTATATTGCATTTAATCATGGAGGTGAATATGCCCATGGCTGGGCGATACCTATGGCGACCGACGCCGCCTTTGCGCTTGGCGCTCTCGCGCTGCTGACGCGCCACGCATCCCCGATGAGCTTTGCATTCCTCGCCGCACTAGCTATTTTTGATGACCTTGGCTCCGTGATGATTATTGCCGCGTTTTACTCTCATGGCTTTGACTTGGTGATGACAGGCTATTCTGCGATTATTTTCTCGGCCTTATTACTCTGTAACGTCGCTGGCGTTCGCCATACAGGCATATACATGTTGCTTGGCGTTATACTCTGGTATTGCGTTTTTTCTTCAGGCGTACACGCCACTGTTGCCGGCATATTAATCGCCATCGCCATCCCCGCGCGTCCCAAAGTCTTACAGGAAGGCTTTATACGGCGCGCGAAAGCACTACTTTTTATGATGGACCATGTTGGCACACAAGAAAATGATATATTAAAAGCCCCCAAACAGCACCATTTACTGCAAGAAATACGCGAAATGGCGAGTAAAGCAACAACGCCCCTACAGGCATGGGAGCACAGGCTCAAACCGCGGGTGACTGTCTATGTTCTACCGTTATTTGCGCTATTTAATGCCGGGGTCGTCTTAAGCGTGCAAAACTTAGAAGGTATTCTTATCTCGCCTGTTGTACTCGGTATTTTCTTTGGTCTGCTTGTTGGCAAGCCTATTGGCATCACAATATGCACATGGTTTGCGGTACGATTCTGTCATGGCAAGTTGCCAGAGGGCTTAAGGTTACAAGACATCTTTGGCCTAAGCCTACTTGCCGGAATGGGCTTCACTATGGCGCTGCTGATTGCCAACATTAGCTTTGTGCCCGGCTCTCAAATATTAGAGCAAGCCAAGCTTTCCATCTTACTGGCTTCACTTTGTGCTGGCATCGGCGGCACAATCTGGTTGATTAAATGCAGCCGAGACAAGCGTGATGAGGCCTAACGAGGGCGCAAGCGAAATTTACAAACAGAACAGGTTGACAAAAACCATGTATTCTCTTACCTTCCTTATATTCCCAAATATAAGGGCCCTTAGCTCAGCTGGGAGAGCGTCTCGCTGGCAGTGAGAAGGTCAGCGGTTCGATCCCGCTAGGGTCCACCAATTTTTTTGACATTAACAGTAATGATATGGGCGATCGCCCTGCTATTTATACTGCTTTTTTCTATCCCTTTTCATACACCGCGTAGCTTGGCTTCTTTTATAACATCAAGCTTAAGGGAACTTTCACCACGCTCGCTTTGTTGGTAAGTCATGACACAAATAAAACGACAGGAAAAAACATGGCAGAAATCATAGAACTCCCTCCCAATATTATTGGTAAAGACGACCACGAATCTTTAGAAAGCTTTGCTGGGCATGAAACCTCACGCGGACGATTAAGTCGCTTTCACTGGGATCATAAAAATAACGATGACCCTATTCTTGAGCTTTACCGTGGCGGCGTTGACGAAGTTTTGGTTTGCACCGTTAGTCGAGATCGAGAAAAAGGTCAGTTCCGCGTTACGGACAATCAAGGCAGAATAATATTTACAGGTGATTTAAACCACGTCATGAAAGCTTTGGATGAAAAGCTGACGCGAGAACATGATGAGGGCGAAATACCAGCGTAGCCGCCCCTAAAGTAATCATAGTCAGTGGCTGAAGCATAGGCTCGCTGTGTTTAGCCTCCCCTATGGTGCCTCTCTGCTTTCACACACCCTAAGCTCATCCTGTGCATCTGGGCTCATTTCTTCGGCCAGATGAATATCACAGGCTTTGTTCTCTAGCTTATCAGCGATACAGTGATTGACTTCACGGTGGGTCATTTCATCCGCACGTATAACCACAACGACATCACGCAATGTCGCGTCTTCGGGCAGCCCCCAATAATCCTTAGCAATTTTCGGAGCTGCAATATTTTCAACCTCACCATCATCAATGCGCTGTAAATACTCTGTGTAACTATGGACAGCTTCTTCCTCTAGATACCCGACAACACGATGTGCGGTTTTAGCCGACACCATATATAAAATGAGATACATCACATAAAAAATCACTTGAACCATAAGAACCAAAAACCGTTCAAGCTTTGTTGGCTTTGCAATTTTGACGAACGTCATGAGGTGCATGCGTTCGTTTTCCGCCTCAGCTAATAATGTATGAATCCAGCCATGGTCATCTTCCATGCGACGCAAGCTTTTCAAGTGTAGCATCATGCCCCCGACCATGCCCGGCACAGCAGCAACCGTTTCAAGAACCACAGCGCGGTGGCCATAACGTTTTGCAAAAAATGCATCTGCAAAGAATCGCATAAACTTAACCAAGCGATACGCAAAACGCCCCTGAAAATTTTGCGGCTTATGATGAGTGTTGTTTTTAAAGTATGAATTGTCGGTCATTAAACTACATGCTTATAATTAGTGTTTCTACGCAGGCCTGAAGTAGCCACTTTGCCTTATTGCCATTGCTTAAAAACCTGCCAACGTGACACAATCACAAAAGTTCCCCACAATCAAAAATACACATTTTCACGGCAACCGGCAGCGGCATAACAAAAAAACCTAGCGACTTTTGCGACTAGGTTTTTTTGAATACATTTAATAATAACGAAACAGAGCTTAGTCGCGTCCGCCCATAAGGCGTAACAAGTTCATGAAAATTGCCACGAAGCTGATATATAACGTTAACGCACCAGACCAAGCGATGCGGCTATTGCCTTCTTCGCCATTTGCTGCGTTATACATGCGTTTCATGTTTTGTGTTTCCCAAGCTGTGACGCCTGCGAAAGCAACAATAGACACAAGTGAAATTATATCCGCAAGTCCTTCGTTTTTGAAAAAGAAGCCGTTAAGGATGCTCATTGCAAATACACCAAGAACGCCCATAAATGCGAATGTTGCCAATGGGCCCAAATCACGTTTTGTTGTATAGCCAAAAATGCTCAAACCTGAGAACATAATGGTCGCCAGCAAAAAAGCGCGGGTAATGTCACCAACATTGTACATAAAGAAAATCGTCGAAAAACTAATGCCGTAAAGCACTGATATTGCGATAAACGATAAGCGTAATGTATTGGAGGACATGCGCGCTGGATTAAAGCCAAAAAACACAATCGCGATTGGCGCAAACATAACAATATAAGCTTGCGGGCCGCTAAGAAATAATTTCATAAGATCTGGACTGTTCGCCATAAATATAGAAACGACAGCACTAATTAAGACCCCTAATGACATACGCGCATAGACGCGGTTCATATGAGACTTCAACCCTGCATCATACGATACAGCAGATGTATTTGTACCTGAGAAACGGTCAGGGTTCATATTGTTCATTTGTTTTCTCCATCAATAGAATAATAAAACATAGAAGTTATATATCATTATATAGTGCGCGTCACCATTTTTCAAAGGACTACCGTGCATTTATCTGCAAAATCGTTACGCAGCCGCAACATAATGTTTTCTTTGCATCCACAAAACTACATGGTATTCTAAGCCGTTCGTGCAGAGGGTCTCGATTTTTCGCCCTTTCACACATTTCCAACCATACGTTAAGTCAATAACGTAGCTCTTGTATCGCGTATACTCATTTGCAAAGGTAATTCCATGATCGCCTCTTCACTCATCAAAAGCGCCCTATCGACCTTGCCTAAAAAGACAACGAAGGCCGAGAAACAGTTTATAGAAGATTTTTATAAGCAGATCCCAAGTGAAGACATCACATCACTAGAGCCTGAGGAAATCGCCGATATTGGTCACCGCCACTATGAAGCCGGCATTAAGCGTGCGCGCCGTGATTATGTTGAGATTAGAACGTTAGACAAAGGCCTCGATGACCGCCGCGTTAAACGTACAATCATTGAAATCATATCAGATGACCGTCCCTTTACATTAGATTCCATCGCCTCCGAGCTTTCAGCGCAGGGCTTGGTTATTAATTTAAGTGTTCATACCGCTTTTCATATGGATAAAACCAAAGATGGCGTGGCGTATTTAACCAATCCAAGTGAGCAAAGTTATGCCCAAGGCCACCTACATATTGAATTAAACAGTTATGTTACGCATAGCAACATTCCTGCGTTAAAAGCACGCTTAAAAGACGTCCTGAAAGACGTTAAGCACGCCACGGAGGACTGGCAAAAAATGCGCGTCAGATTGCGCGCGTGCCAGAAATCCCTTAGCCAAGCGCCGACAGATTATCCCGAGCATGAAGTTGAGGAGTACTTAAACTTCCTTGAATATCTGTATAAAGATAACTTCACGTTCCTAGGGTACCGTGAATACACATTTACAGGCAAAGACAAAAACGTTCAAAGCGACATTGTCAAAGGCGAAAGCCTTGGCGTTTTACGTGAAAAAACCCCCGTTTATATTGACGACAACGATGATGGCTTACCACCAGCTCTACAAATGCTCCGCAAAATACAGCCGCCTGTAAGCGTCTCAAAGGTCAATAAAAAATCCACCGTCCACAGACGAGTGCCATTGGACGCGATCGCCATAAAATTATTTGATGACAAAGGCAACGTGACAGGTGAAGCGCTATTTATTGGATTATTTACCTCCGTTACCTATTCACGCAGTATTCAGAGCATTCCATATTTGCGTTTAAAAGCGGATACAGTCATTCATAAAGCGGGCTATAAAATGGGCGGGCACAATGATAAAGCATTACGCCATATTTTAGAAAAATATCCTCGCGACGAACTCTTCCAAACTGACATCAGCCAGCTGGTCAAAATATGTAAAAGTATTTTACGCCTGCAAGAGCGTGAACGCATCGCATTATACACACGAACCGACCCTTTTGGCCGTTACATATCCTGCCTTGTTTATATTCCGCGCAGCCGTTATTCCACCAGAATGCGCCTGAAATTTCAGCGTGTTTTAGAAGCCGAACTTGGCGGAGAATGCACAAATTATACGTCACAAGTCGATGATTCATCTTTATGCCGCGTTCTTTATACTATCCATCACAAAAGGCGCAATGCACCCAAATTTGATAATTGCGCCATCGAATCTAAACTACAGGAGATTGGCCGTTTATGGCGCGAGCGCCTGACCAACACTTTACTTGAAAACACGCTACATGATGAAGCGCATGTGGTCGAACTTATCAGCCGTTATGGTGAAGCATTCCCACTGCCTTATCGCGACACATATAGCCTTATGGACGCCGCGTCGGACATTGATAAACTAGAAGAAGCGCGCGTTAAAAAGTCATTCGCTGTAGATTTATATTGGCAACCAGCAACAGATAAGTCACCGCAGTGGGGCGTAAAGATATATAGCCAAAGCACTCCCATTGCTTTGTCTGATATGTTGCCCATCATGGAGAATGCTGGCCTGAGAATTATTTCTGAGCATCCTGTGAAAGTGAAATTACAAGATGAGAGCGATGAGACATACTGGATACATGACTTAACAATGGAGCCAAAAGATCCTGAGCTTCTTAAAGAAACCGCCTTATACGCGGCAAAAGCCCGTTTCGAAGAAGCGCTACATAAAGTGTGGAGCGGAGAGATGGAAAATGACAAACTTAACCGTTTGCTGATTAGCTCAAACATGGGCTGGCGTGACATTAGTATCTTACGCACCTATGTACGCTACCTCAAACAAACGCGTTTTCCTTATTCTCAGGATTATATTGAAAGAGCTATTACAGGCCACCCGAAGATTGCGGAAAACCTCAATGCATTCTTCCACGCATGGCTCGACCCTAAAAATAAAAAAGATGCAGCTATGAAAGCCGCCGGCGCGGCTCTTGCCTTTGACCACGGCATGGAAAGTGTTGATTCATACGACCAAGACTCCATTTTACGGGCGATGTTCACATTGATTGACGCCACATTACGGACAAACTTCTTTATCACAACGAAAGACGAGCCTTATAAGCCCGCCATTGCGGTTAAGCTCGATTCGCGCAAGATTCCATTCTTGCCTGAGCCACGTCCATACCGTGAAATATCCGTCTATTCCCCACGCTTTGAAGGCATACACTTGCGCGGCGATGAAATTGCGCGTGGCGGCTTGAGGTGGTCTGACCGTCACGAAGATTTTCGCACCGAAGTTCTTGGCCTTATGAAAGCGCAACTTGTCAAAAACGCTGTGATTGTTCCCGTTGGCGCCAAAGGCGGATTTGTCGTTAAGAACCCACCACAAAAAGGCGGACGGCAAGCTTTCCTTGATGAAGGGATCGCCTGTTATAAGTTATTCATCCGCAGCTTACTGGATATTACAGATAACCGTGTTGGTGCCCGTGTTGTACAGCAGCGCATGGTAATGCGCCGTGATAATGATGACCCCTATTTGGTGGTTGCCGCCGATAAAGGTACGGCCACATTCTCCGATATCGCCAATGAAATTTCATTAGAGCGTGACCACTGGCTAGGAGACGCTTTTGCTTCTGGCGGCTCTGCGGGCTATGACCACAAGAAAATGGGCATTACAGCGCGCGGCGCATGGGAAAGCGTCAAGCGCTTGTTCCGTGAATTTGGCCACGACACACAAAGTCAAGATTTCAGTGTCGCTGGGGTTGGTGATATGGGTGGCGACGTCTTTGGTAACGGTATGTTGCTGTCAGAACATATTCGCCTCAAAGGCGCCTTTAACCACTTACATATTTTCTGCGATCCTTCGCCTAACCCTGCGGAATCATTCAAAGAGCGCAAGCGCCTATTTGATAACGTTATGGGCTGGGATCAGTATAACGCTAAACTACTTTCCAAAGGCGGGCGCATTTATTCCCGTAATGATAAAATACTCGAACTTACACCGCAGATTAAAAAAGCATTTGGTATTGACGCTGATAAAGTCACGCCACACGAGCTCATGAAAGCGATATTGAAGTCAGAAGTTGACCTGTTATGGTTTGGCGGCATTGGTACGTATATCAAATCAGAGACAGAAAGCCATAGCGACGCGAGCGACAAAGCCAATGACCTTATTCGTATTAATGGCAATGACGTCCGCGCACGTGTTATTGGCGAAGGCGCAAACCTTGGCGTCACACAGCTAGGCCGCATTGAATACGACCGTGCTGGCGGCCGCCTTAATGCTGACTTTATTGATAATTCCGGCGGAGTTGATTCTTCAGATCATGAAGTTAACATCAAAATCCTTCTCAACGAGGTCATGCGCGATGAATCAACAAGCCTGACACTGAAAAAGCGCAACACGTTGCTGGCGAAAATGACGGATGAAGTCACGCACTTAGTCCTGAAGCATAATTACCAGCAAGCCCAAGCTATTTCATTAACAGAGTTTAAAGCCAAAGAACATTTACAAGCACATGCGGCCTTAATTGATGAGCTTGAAGCAACTGGTGTTTTGCAGCGTGAATTAGAATTCTTGCCAAGCGTTGATGACATTGATTCTCGTCGCCGTGACGGGAAAGGCCTCACACGCCCTGAAATTGGTGTATTGTCTTCATATGCTAAAATTGTCTTCACAGAAAACCTGCTTGAAAGCGACTTCCTCGATGCACCAGAGCTAAGCTACTGGGTTACCGATTACTTCCCGAAACCCATACAAAATGGCTATAAGAAGGAAATCCTAAACCATAGGCTACGCCGCGAAATTATCGCGACACGTATCGCCAACAGTGTCATTAACCGCATGGGGCCAGACTTTGTCCGCAGCCGCGTGATTAAAACAGGCATGCCACCAACAGAGGTCGCAAAAGCGTATTTGATTGTCAGAGAGGCCTTCGGCCTGCAAGAGCTATGGGAGCGTATAGAAGCCCTCGACAACATTGCGCCTGCCCAGGCACAAATAAAGGCTATGGATACCGTTGTGCAGCTTGTGGAACGCGAAACATCATGGTTATTGACCAAACTTGGCAAGCCTTTGGATATATCATCTGATATTCACAGCTTTAGCCTTGGCGTAAAAGCGCTACGCAAATCATTTGACACCGTACTTAGTGATAATGAAAAGCAGCGTATGGACGCGCGCTTTACAGAGCTTGTTAATGACGGCCTGCCAGAAGACATTGCGCATGATATTGCCGCGATACCGGCGCTTGGCTCAGCTTGTGATATTATCCGCGTGGCTTTAGACAGCACATCTGAAATTGATGATGCAGCGCTAACCTTCTACCAAATTGGTGAAGTCTTCCATTTAGAATGGCTACGTCAGCAGGCAAAAGTTCTACCTGTAAACAATAAGTGGAACGCAGAAGCGTTAGACGGCCTAATTGACCAGCTGTATTCTTGTCAGACAGGCCTCGCCGTTCATATTTTACGTCACGCAAAACACGAACGTAAGAAAAACAAAGCCACGCAAACTGGTGTCCGTGAATGGATTGACACACATGAAGGACAGGCTTTGGCCGTGGAAAGCGTATTCTCCGAAATTCGCGCCGCGGCGAAGGTTGATATTGGTATGTTGATTATTGTCGAGCAGCGCCTGCGCGCTTTATATGGCGGCTAAGTAATTTGCAAAAATCGTAAAACGAAAAAAGCAGCCCTGTATTCATGGCTGCTTTTTTATGAGACGTCTGGTTACATTATGGCGAGACGGTGCTTTTTCATGCGCTCAATAACGCGGTCTTCAGCTTCTTCAATTTTCTGAGAAACCTCTTCAGACGTTTCAAGCACTTTAAAAGCACTACATGACTGGCCGCTTGAATAATAAATCGTCGTACACGCCGCGCCCGCTGCTTTGCGGGCGGCAATATTTTCGGGATCTGCACTCATAGGGTCCCATCGAAAAATGTTCGCCGCATCGTGACGTATCCCGAGGCCATCTTCCTTATGTAGCATGACTTGCACTTTGAATATTGATGATAAAGATGACATAGCACGTTCCTTTGCTGTAAATAACAAAGGCTTATTTATCATTATGGAAATCAAATGTCAAGTTTTATGTATCGCGCGCTTTCTGCGCCGCCTTTATTTTTCTTCGGCAATTACATCCTTACGCGAGAGCTTACCAATCATTGTTTTAGGTAGTGGCTCTGTGCGAATCTCAATGCGCTTTGGTGTCTCCATCGGGGAAAGATGGTCTTTCAAGAAGCTGCGTAAATCACTCTCACTCAAACTACGTCCGTCTTTTGGCTTAATCCATGCCTTGATGATTTCACCGCGATCCTCATCAGGCAAGCCCGCAACAATGCATTCTTCCACATTTGGGTGCTGATAAATCGCTTCTTCAACATTACGCGGGTAGACGTTATAGCCATTAGTGATGATCATGTCTTTGATACGATCTACAATGAAGAAGTAACCGTCTTCGTCCATAGTCGCAACATCACCCGTGCGCAAATAACCATCAACAATAGTTGATTTCGTCGCATCTTCGTTTTCCCAGTAGCCCTTCATAATTTGCGGGCCCTTCGCAACCAACTCACCACGCTCGCCCTGTTTGACTTCTTGGCCGGGCTTATCCTTATCCCACAGCTTTACGTCCGTATTTTGCATCGGCATACCAATTGATCCGGGCTTATTCACGCCCTCCGTTGGGTTGACACAAATTACAGGTGAAGCTTCGGTCAGGCCATAGCCTTCAACAACAACGCAGCCTGTACGCTTTTCAAAGCTCGACTTCACCTCAACCGGAAGTGGGGCGCCGCCTGAAATACAGAACATGATTGAGGTTAGATCATATTTATCAATTGTCGGGCAGTTATTAATCGCATTATAAATCGCAGGCACCGCAGGAAAAATTTGCGGACGATGCTTATCAATAAGCTTTAACGTCTGCTTAAGGTCGAAACGCGGCAGCGCGACAATCTCGAGCCCCGCATAGACAGAGAAGTTCATCACAGCCGTTAACGCGAAGACATGGAAAAAGGGCAACACGCCAACCATCTTCCCTTCACCGCGCGGCGTATCTTTGCACCACTCCACGCATTGGGTAACATTTGCGACAATATTCGCGTGGGTCAGCATAGCCCCTTTGGGCACGCCTGTTGTCCCGCCAGTATATTGTAACAGAGCCACATCATTATACGGGTCAATCTTAACAGGGCGGATCTTGCCATCATTTTGCAGCACCTTTTCAAGTGGGAAGTGACGATCATCATTGGGTATGGTCGCCAGCTCTTTGCCTTTTAGTGTTTTAAACAAAAGGCTCTTCGGGAAAGGTAGCATTTCTGTGAATGGGCAAACAATTAATTGGTTCAAACGCGTTGATGACAGCATTTTCAACATTTTATCATGCAGCATCTTTAAGTCAGCAGTAATCATTAAATCAGTGTGGCTATCTTCGATTTGATGTTTTAATTCTTTACTGGAATATAGCGGATTATAATGGACAACCGTCGCGCCAATTTTTGTAATCGCATAGAAGGCAACAACGAACATTGGGCAGTTCGGGAGAAAAATCCCTACTTTAGAATTTTTACTGACGCCCAGATTTTGTAATCCACGAGCAAGCCGATCAGCTAAGTCTGCGATTTCGCCCCATTTGTATTTCTTACCCAAAAAGTCAAAACCTGGGCGGTCACCAAAATCTGTCCGCGTTTTTTCCAACATCTCGAATATTGGTTTAATTTCGATGCGGTCTTCCCAATTTATATGATCTGGGTATGATTTCATCCAAACGTGATCTTTGTTCAGAAGCTTCTCTGACGCCTTTTTTTCTACTGATGTGTCATTATTATCTGTCATTAATTTTCCCTCAAGACGCCTCTGTTACAGGAATTACCCTTCAAACAACAGAGTATATACGCCCTTTAACAGCCCTAATTTTATAAAAAATATATCACCTAATTATACTACGATTTCTGTGAAAATGTCATTAATTTATCAAAAGTTGTACTCACCACATCAAGAAACACAATTTAAAAACAATAACATAATACGAGCTATCTATATAACGCATAGCTAATATACATAATTTTGTAGACTCTAAGTTGTAATTGTGTTTAATATTTCACTTAAGAATAAGCCTTTATTAAGAGGCAAACTATATTAGATTAATTATTTTACTCATTTTTCTAAAGACTCATTTGCAAGGGAGGCAATGATGGTCATCGTTGTTAAAAAATCAGTTGATATCTTAAGTCAGAACCCTATGGAGTTTGGTGCCGACATCATTGACGATTACGTCGATGTTGACATTGAGGTCAAACTAAAGTGGTTTAACCAGCCTAAAGGCTTTGGTTTTGTCGTCCCGTCAAACAAAGATGTTGACGCATTCCTACACATTACAACACTCCAAAAAGCTGAAATACAAACCATCGGCGAAGGCGCATTATTAATATGCGATATTGGCTACGGCGCAAAAGGCGCAATGGTTCGTAAAGTCAAAGAACTTATTGACCCCGGCCTCATGCCTGGTGAAAATTCCGAAGAGCTCGTGCAAAAATCAGGTTTTAACGGTATGCAAGGGATTGTGAAGTGGTACAAACCTGATAAAGGCTTTGGCTTTATCATTCCTGATGATGGGCAAAAAGATGTTTTTATCCATAAAACCTGTCTTGAAAAGCATGACATTGACGTTCTTATCCCCGGCCAACGCATTAAAATGGCTGTGAAAGATGTACCAAAAGGACGCGAAGCCGTGACAATAGAGATGTTAGATGATAAGAGTGAAGCACATGACAATCAGAAAGACTCTACGGTCATTCAAATGATTGCGCCACACAACGCGCCCTAAAATCTTACCTGTAAAGCCATCGCTGTATACTTATGTATTGCATGCGCTCGCGTTCCTTATATTTATTTTCGCATAACATATATGCTATACTCACATTATGACCGAAGATTTTTCCGAAGTATTAATGACGCTCTACCGCCAAGGTCTCTTCCCCATGGCTGAGAGCGCTGATGACCCGCAAGTTATGGTCATTGAGCCAAAGATGCGCGGGGTGATCCCCATTCATGACCTCCATATTCCCAAAAGTTTAAAAAAGCGCCTGAATAAAACCGATTATGAGATAAGAATAGACCACGACTTTTCTGCTGTTATTGATGCTTGCGCTACTCCCGCTGAAGGGCGCGAGAACACATGGATTAACCGCCCAATAAAAAAAGGGTTTGAAACGCTGCATCGCCGTGGCCAAGCGCACAGTCTAGAAGTCTGGCGCGGAGGTAAATTAGTTGGCGGGCTTTACGGCCTTGCTTTAGGCGCAATTTTTTGCGGCGAGAGCATGTTTTCTGTGGAGCGTGATATGAGCAAAGTCGCCCTTGTCCATTTATGCGCCTTATTAAGACATTTTGACTATAAGCTGCTTGATGCTCAATTTATTACAGACCACCTTATGCGCTTTGGCGCTTATGAAATGCCGCAAGATGAATATAAAGGCGCTTTAGACAAATGGTCGGGTGCCAAGCGCGATTTTCCAGATGCCTTTGATACGCGGTGGCTATCAGCATATTTAAACGCCGCGCGCCTATAATCCCCACAAAACACCACGATGCAGTTCCCCACAGGAAAGCAGGTCATATAACGTGATTTCCTTCGCGCTAAGCCGTGCCATAGCTTAACGTAAGCCGCATGGATAAACAGATGATAGGCACACCGCCGCAGCAAATTCTTAAGGACGTTTTTGGTTATGACGATTTTCGTTCAAACCAAGGTGACGTTATCGCGCACGTAATTGCGGGCAAAAGCGCTTTTGTCTTGATGCCAACAGGCGGCGGTAAATCGCTCTGTTATCAAATTCCTGCGCTCGCGCTGGAAGGCTGCACAATCGTTATCTCACCGCTTATCGCGCTGATGCAAGACCAAGTTATGCAGCTACGGGAGCTCGACATACGCGCCTCGACCCTTAACTCAACTACCCCTACTGATGAGCGCCGCCAGATTATTGCACAGCTGCATAATAACGATATCGATTTATTGTACGTCTCGCCAGAGCGCCTACTTTCCGAGGGGTTTCTTGATATATTGGACCAATGCAAAATCAACCTTTTTGCGATTGATGAGGCGCATTGTGTATCACAATGGGGGCATGATTTCAGACCAGAATATGCACAACTTCAGGTTTTATCGACGCGTTTTCCTAACGTGCCGCGCATTGCCCTAACCGCGACCGCAGATGAGCGCACGAGAAAAGACATTTTGCGCGTTTTGTCCCTAGACGAAGACGCCACATTTATCAGCGGCTTTGACCGCCCGAACATAAAATATATCGTCACCCCCAAAACTAACCCTAAAAAAGATTTAGAGCGCTTTGTCTCGACCCATCATGCGCGCGATAGTGGCATTATATATTGCCTTTCACGTAAAAAGGTTGAACAGACAGCCGAGTGGTTTAAAGAACAGGGTTATCACGCGATGCCTTACCACGCAGGGATGAGCAACGACGCACGTGCGACAACGCAGGAGCGTTTTTTAAAAGAAGAACAAATTATTATCGTCGCGACCATTGCTTTTGGTATGGGCATAAATAAGCCGGATGTCCGTTTTGTCGCGCATCTAGACCTGCCATCTAACATTGAATCCTACTATCAGGAAACAGGCCGCGCAGGTCGTGACGGCCTGCCTGCCCATGCATGGATGACTTACGGCATGCAGGATGTTGCTTTAAGAAGCGCGATGATCGAGAGCTCAAACGCAACGCAGGAACAAAAATACGTTGAAAAACAAAAGCTCTCTGCGCTGCTTGGTTACTGTGAGGCGTTACGTTGCCGCCGTCAGATATTACTGAATTATTTCGGCGATGATTTAGAACCTTGTGACAATTGTGACATTTGCCAAACGCCGCCTGAAAGTTTTGATGGCACGCTGGCTGCGCAAAAGGCTTTGTCTGCCGTCTACCGCACAGGCCAGCGTTTTGGCGTTGCACATACTGTGAATGTACTGCTCGGCAAAGACACGGAGCAAACGAAACGCTTTGGTCATGATAAGCTAAACATTTGGGGCAAAGGCGAAGAACATAGCAATAAAGAGTGGCAATCCATTTTCCGCCAGCTTCATGCCCACGGCTTGCTTAGTGTTGATATGGAATCTTACAGCTCCTTAAAAATCACGCCAGAGGGCGCTGCGTTTATTAAACAAAAGCAAGAAATTGCACTACGCGTTGATAAATCAGCGAAAGCATCGCGCTCTGAAAAATCATCCAGCATGATTGAACGAATGCTGACATCCCAGCAAGACCAAAACATATTCGAAGCCCTGCGCGCCAAACGCGCCGAGCTTGCCAAGGCGCAGAACATACCACCGTACGTTATCTTTCATGATAAAACACTTATCCATATGGCAAAAATTAAACCCCAAAGCCCCTCAGACCTCTCCCTTATTCCGGGGGTCGGCTCATCGAAGCTTGGGCGTTATGGTGATGAGTTTTTAGATGTGATTGCCCAGAGCGCCTAACATCTGCGTTAAGCTTATGGCTTACGTTCTTGCCCAGAAGCACGATATGTCGGCGCATGTAAATTCTTGACAATTGTTATCGGCGTCTGCGCCATGATCCATAAATCATTGCGCAAGCTATGCTGTGCCACATATTGATGATCAAAGGCTAGAATCTCATCATCTGTAAGCGTGCCTTGACAGGCGAGCTGCGCTAAACCTGTTAGCCCCGGCCTTACACTATGCCGTGCATTATCTTTGGCGAGCACATTCATATATGTCGGCGCAGGACGCGGCCCGACAATCCTCATATCTCCCGCAAGGACATTAAAAAATTGTGGCAGCTCATCAATTTTGCTTGCGCGCAGTATTTTTCCTATAGCTGTAATGCGCTCGCTATCCGGCAAGGCGCGGCCATCAATGTCATATGCATCGCGCATAGATTTTATTTTATAGATGGTGAAATCCTGTCCATTTAAACCGATTCGCTTTTGCTTGTATATGGGGGTGCCACGCAATGATAGCGCCGTCGCGCAGCTCGCCCCGATCAGAAGGGGGAGCGTTATAGTTACCAAAGCCGCAGCAGCGACAATATCAAATGTTCGTTTTAAGCTCATAGCCATAGGGTTATTACGAAGCCAAGCCCATGTCAACAATATTTGACATAGACTTGGTTAAGGCGTATATTATGCTTAGTTTTACACATGGGAGAGCTTCGAATGAACACACGTAACACATATTTAGGACTGGCTTTTGTCGCAGCATCTAGCGCAGCGTTATACGGCTTAAGCAATGACAACAGCGCAGAACAAAACAGCTATATAGCGTGTAGTTCCAATATTCTGATCCCTCAGACACTTGAACAAGCAGAATACTTAGAAGCGCATGCCGCAGAAGCTTATGCCCGCCTAGACCCAATTACTAAAGAAGATTTAGAAAAAGCTGTTGAGATGTTCAGCGATGGCCAAGCATACGAAATTACAGGCATGGACGGCTCCAGCACAACAACGCGGCCAGATGGAACGACCACCGTTACGCCATGCGTGTCGTATCGCCTGATACCGTAACTCTTTATTTACCTCGTTACGCACTTGGCGGCGCGGGCAAGCTTATGCTTTGCGCCTTTGGCTGTATTTCGGGTGCCTTGAACAAAGGCGAATTATCTGCGACATACTCCACACCTTCAACATAGAGCTCTGCAGCGCGGCGCATTAATGGCGTTAGTTCATTACCATTAAGCAACACCTGCACAACGCCGTATACAGCCTGATAATATTCCCCATCTTCATCATCACCGAGCGCTTTAAAATCCAGTAGCTCTTTTTTAACGAGCTCGTTGAGATGACCATAATTATAATAAGCTTCTTCTCGCGTTGGCGGCTTAGCGCCGCGGATATACGCATCAACATTTAGTGATGTTGCGTGCCCTGCATCGAAGCTTTTCCGTGAGAGTAAAGACACAGCCCGCGTGTATAAAAACACTCTATCCAACGAAGAGTCTGGATATAAACGTTGGTGCTGTTTCATATATTGATTATCCGCGCTTGCTTCGCCGCCTAGCGTAAATGAATTTAAACTACGTTCTTTTAGCGTTTGAGATAATATTAAACCGCAATGTTCCGCCTCATGCACCATGATCGGTATTATCGGGCTAATTTCATCGCTAAAGCTTGAAAGATGTTCTTTGGGTATATCCGTAAACTGATGTATAAATTCACGCACCGTCATCTCATTGGGTGGGTTAATGACGCATTCCCCATCCGCCGTATATGCAGGAAGAGCATAGGCATTTATATCATAACCTAAAACCGCCATTGTCACGTTGCTTGCAGTCCTTAATACCAGCGAGTAAGAGTAAACCAACGGCAAAACAGCCCCTGTCACAGCCTCTCGGATTAACGTTTCGTCATCCTCATTAAAAGCTTTATGCCCCAATGCCTTACTCATGCGCCATGATGACACGCCAACATCATAGAAAAATCCTGCCAAATTTTTGCGGTAAACTTTTGTTTGATCTTCATAAGGAAGCCCATCAAAAACTTCGGTTGGAATATTATTATCTTGCGCGTAATCATCCAAATCTTGTACAGCTAATGGCTCCGCGACATAGATAGAAATTAGCGAACACAGTGCGGCTGCCGCAAAAGTTTTAGCTAGACTGATTTTACGCGCATATTTTAGCACTTCCATTTAGAACTCCCATATTTTTATTTTTTTTACATATTAAACAGAAGTGTCGTTATGTCAAGGCTATTGCGGCACGCCCTTGGTGGTGGAATATTCAAAATGTAGCGGTGTATTTGGTTTTAACTGTTTATAGATGGAATGCGCAGCCTGCGCGGCTTCGGCGAAACCTGTCAAAATCAATTTTAACTTATCATCATATGTTGCGACATCACCAACTGCGTAGATGCCATCAACATTGGTCATCGCATTGCGCGGGTTGATTTTAATGTGGTGATGTTCAACGTCGACCCCCCATGATGCGACGACGCTTAAATCTGTGGCTAGCCCATAAAATGGCAATAAGTAATCCGCAGCAATTGTATTTTGTGCGCCTTCTAAGTCAGCAATAATCACGCCGCTTAACTTACCGCCCTCACCTTGCAGCCCCTTTAACTGATACGGCGTGGCGAGGGTAATGTTGCCCCGATCCGCAAGGGCTTTGACCTTTGCCACCATATCAGGCGCAGCGCGGAATTTATCGCGGCGGTGGACGAGGGTGATGTGGGCTGCAATGTCATGGAGTGATAGCGCCCAGTCAATCGCGCTATCACCGCCGCCGCCAATGACGATGCGCGCATCGCGGAAACGTTCTTTGTTGCGCACAGCGTAGAACACCGAATGCTCTTCATATTCTTCAATGCCTGCTAATGGTGGACGGTTCGGGCCGAAAGCGCCTGCGCCTGCGGCAATTATAATGCTACGCGCATATAAAATGTTTTCTTTAGACGTTTCAATGCGCCATATATCACCTTCGCGGATGACATTTTGAACTTGCTGCGCCAAATGATATTCTGGGGCAAACGGCGCGGCTTGCTGTTCTAAATTATGGATTAAATCTTCGGCCTGCACGGATGGAAAGCCCGGTATATCATAAATCGGCTTTTCAGGGTAAAGCGCAGTGCACTGACCGCCAATTTCAGGCAGCGCATCAATGACATGGGCGCTAAAGCCGAGCATCCCGCATTCAAACACCGCAAACAGGCCAACAGGGCCTGCGCCAATTATTGCAACATCTTTGATGACTTTTTGCTCTGTCATGGTATCTTTCTAAATAGCCGTGCGCCAAATGCGCGGCGGCGAATAAAATTTATATGCGGAGTAAATATAGTAATGCGCAGCGTTAATGTCCATAGCTTAAAGGAAACCGAGGCGATCGCCCGTGAAATTGCCGATGACATCAACGCGCCGCGCGTCATTTTGCTTGAGGGCACGCTTGGCATGGGCAAAAGCAGCTTTGCTCGTGCCTTTATTCGCCACCTTGCAGGAGAGGCAGAGATGGAAGTACCAAGCCCAACATTTACCTTGGTGCAAAGTTACGAGACGCCAAAGGGAGAAATTTGGCATTTCGACCTTTACCGTCTTGAAGACCCTGATGAGATTTGGGAACTGGACTGGGAAGACGCAGCATCACAGCATATCTGTTTGATCGAATGGCCTGAACGCCTTGGGGCATATACACCGAAAAATGCAATGCGCATAAACATCACCCCTGACGAAAGCGCATCAGATGCGGAAAACAGCCGCATTTTTACGATATCAGATTGACCACAAGGCGGCGCTCCAGTATCACTAAATGATGATAGAAAAAGCCTTCATACTCGCGGCGGGGCTCGGTTCGCGCCTTCGCCCTTACACCGACACAATGCCAAAGCCAATGGTGCCTGTGAACGGTCAGCCGATTATTGATTATGCGCTTGCCGAGCTTGCCGCCCACGGCGTGAGCGAAATTGTCGTCAACACATGCTATCGCGCCGAAATATTGCAAAATCATTTGAAGACAATTGATAGCGCCAAAATCATTATTTCCCATGAAGATGAGCGCTTAGAGACTGGTGGCGGCATAAAAAAAGCCCTGCATCATTTTGGCGATGAAGCGTTTTACATTATTAATGGCGATGCGTTGTGGCAAGATCCAACAGAGGATCATAAAGGCGCACTGACCCAACTTGCGACGCTATGGGATTCCAGCAAAATGGATATACTTATGCTTTGTATAGATTGCAATGATTTTGAGGCCCATGAGGTCAATGGGGACTACATAATTGACGCTGATGGCAAGGCGCTGCGCAGCTTAGACAAAAGCGGTAGCCACATGTTCACCGGCATTCGCATTTGTCACCCACGCGTTTTTGAGGGCAGCCCTGATGGTTATTTCTCTTTCCTCGAATTAATGGATAAGGCACAGGCGAATGATCGCCTTTATGCCGCCAGTTACGAAGGGCTTTGGCATCACATTAGCACGCCAGAAGACTTGGCGCGTGTCGACGCGCATTATCGAAAGGGTCAACATGCTGCAGGATAATCCGCCAAGCACAGCCAAGGTTTATAACATTCCTGCGGCGCTACCATTTTTAGAAAGCTTCGCCCGCGGCCTTTTGGCGCGTTATGGCGATGATACGCTCGCCCTGCGTGAAGTAAAAATATTACTGCCGACCCGCCGCGCCTGCCGTAATTTGCGCAATGCGTTTTTGCGGATTAATGATGGCGCGCCGTTTATCCTGCCGCAGCTGATCCCGATTGGTGATTTGGATGAAGACGAGTTAAAACTCAGCGCGATTGCGATTGGTAAGGTTGATGATATTTTGGCGATAAAGCCTGCCATATCGCCGCTGCGCCGCCGCCTGTTATTAGCGCAGCTTGTCCAGCGCATTCCCAATCATCAAACGCGCCCCGAACAGGCGGTCGCTTTGGCAGATTCCCTTGCACGGTTAATTGATAATGTCCATAACGAGGATTTATCCTTTGATGCGCTATCAAAGCTCGTCGCCGAAGAATTCGCCGAACACTGGCAAATCACGTTAGATTTTTTAGAGATTATCCGCGTGCACTGGCCTGCTATTCTCGCCGAAGAAGGCTGCCTTGACCCTGCGGATCGCCGCAACCGTCTTATTAAATTACTGATCCAGATTTGGTACGACACGCCGCCGCCGCATAGCGTCATTGCGGCGGGGATTACAGGGTCGCTGCCCAGTACGGCGGCGCTTTTGAATGCAGTGGCCAATCTGCCACGCGGCGAGGTTATTCTTCCTGGCCTTGATACGCATATGGATAGCGCAAGCTGGGATAGCCTTGATGACACCCATCCGCAATCCGTCTTTCACAAATTACTGCGGGTGATCGGGCTATCATATAAAGATGTCGCGCTTTGGGGCGAATGCGCCCATAGCGATAACCGTCCCGCCCATATTGAAAACCGTTTCGTGCTTGCCAGTGAAGTGATGCGCCCCGCTGAGACCTGCGGGCAGTGGGCGCAAATATCCGCGCCGCATAACGGCGCAATCAAAGCCACCCTTGCCGCCGCACTTGATGATATTCACCTTATCACCGCAAAGACGGAGCAAGAAGAAGCGGAGAAAATCAGCCTTGTTCTGCGTAAGACCCTGCAAGACCCGAAAAAAACCGCGATCGTCGTCACGCCTGACCGCGCCCTAGCGCGGCGGATTGGCGCTGCGATGCGCCGCTGGGATATTCAGCTTGATGATAGCGCGGGGACGCCAATGCATTACACGCGTATCGGCAGCTGGCTTCAGGCCTGCGCCGCTTTTATGGTTGAGCGACTGCGTCCGCTACATTTTTTAAACTTCATGCACCATCAATTAGCGGCTTGCGGCATGGAAGACAAACACATCGCTAATATGGCGAGCTTTTTTGACCTACACATCATGCGCGGCGCAGCGCCGCCATCAGGCTTTGATGGGTTAAAAACGCGCATAGATGCCAAACGCAAACGCGACGATGAAGACGATAAAAAACGCGAGACCATCAGCGATGAAATGGCAGATAAATGTCATGAATTTATTGATATGCTCGCCGAAAAATCTGCGCCGTTTTATGCTTTGGTTGAAAGCGGCAAGCATGATTTTGTTGATTGGCTCAACGCCCATATTACAGTCGCCGAGAGCCTTGCCGCGCAGCCCGAAAAAAGCGGCGCAGAGCGTTTATGGTCAGGCGAAGACGGCGAAGAAATTGCGCTGTTTTTATCAGAACTGAAACGCCAAGTTTATAACTTACCGAAAATTGATGGCGAATCGTATTTGGCCATATTGGTGCAGCTAATGCGCGCGCTGTCTGTGCGCCCGCTTTATGGCACGCATCCAAGGCTGCAAATATTAGGGCAATTAGAAGCGCGGATGATCCATGCCGATGTGATGATTTTGGCGGGGCTGAACGAAGGCACATGGCCTGCTGATCCGGGGCATGACCCGTGGATGTCACGCCCAATGCGCTCTGAATTTGGTTTGCCGCCGCTTGAACAATCCATCGGGCAGGCCGCGCATGATTTCGTGCAGTGTTTTACCGCGCCGCAGCTATATTTCAGCCGCGCTGATCGTAAAGACGGTGCGCCGACAGTTAGCTCACGCTGGCTGCTGCGCCTTAATGCCGTGATGCAGGCCATGGGCAGGGACATTGAAGAACTGCGTTTTGATGATGTTAACCACTGGCATGACGCCTTAATGGCGCAAGACAGCGCCGCGCTGCAAGGCCCATGTGCAAGGCCAGAGCCGCGCCCGCCTGCTTCCGCCCGCCCTAAAAACCTTGCCGTGACCAGTATCGGTAAATGGATGCGCGACCCTTACAGCATTTATGCACGTTACATTTTGCGCCTGAATAAATTGCGCCCAATTGAAGAAGACGCAAGCGTCCTTGACCAAGGCCAGTTCTTGCATAAGGTTTTAGAAGAATTTGAAAAAGCCCATCCTGACGTTATGCCAGGCGATGCGGAAACAAAAATCCTCGCCCTCGCCGAACAAATTAAGGCCGACTGGCCTGAAGCGCAGAATATTCCAAGTTTCTGGTGGCCACGGTTAGAGCGCGGCTTAAACTGGTTTATTGACCATGAAACAAATTGGCGCAAAGCAGGCAATCGCCCGTGGCAAATTGAAACCACAGGGCAGATACTCTGGCACGGCTTTACGCTGCGCGCCACGGCTGACCGGATTGATAACACGCCCCATGGCGATAAAATCATTATTGATTATAAAACAGGCGGCGCCCCCGCGCCCAAAGACATGCATGCAGGGTTTGAACCGCAGCTACCCTTAGAAGCTGTGATTTTAAAGCATAAGGGCTTTAGTGATAAAGCTGACCAGACCAGTGATGTCCAATTCTGGCGCATTACGGGCGGCACGCCACCTGCGGAAATTAAATCCATGCACAAAGATGTTGAACGCTTTATTGATGATGCGGAAGACGGCTTCACCAAATTAATCAAAGCGTTTGAAAGCGAGCAGACGCCATATTATTCCCTGCCCGACCCAAGCGCCGCGCCTGATATAAGCTGGCAAGATTACGCGCATTTAGCCCGCGTTGGCGAATGGGAATTAAACGATAGCGCCCCACAAGAGATGGGAGAAAAAGTAAATGATGCCGCAGAATAACGCCAATTTAGCGCCCGCTTTAGGTCAGCCGAATGACCCGAACATACCGCAGAAGAAGGCTTCAAACCCCGAAGCCTCCGTCTGGGTGAACGCATCCGCAGGCACAGGAAAAACCAAAGTGCTGACCGACCGCGTGCTGCGTTTATTACTGCCTAATGCCGATGGCAGCCGTCGCGCCAGTGAAGCAATGCGCATTTTATGCATTACATTCACCAAAGCTGCGGCGAGCGAGATGTCAACACGGATCAATAAAATCCTGGCCGCATGGGCGGTGCTGCCTGATGCGCAGTTATTTAAAGACTTAACCGAATTGCTTGATGCAGAGCCATCAGAGCTGCAAATCAAAACCGCACGGCGTTTATTTTCCGAAGTGATTGATGCCCCTGGCGGGCTAAAAATCATGACCATCCATGCCTTTTGTCAATCAGTGCTTGGGCGCTTTCCTTTAGAAGCCAATATCCCGCCGAATTTTTCAGTGATTGATGAAGACGAAGCCAAAAAACTGGTCAATAGCGCAAGGCGCAAAATACTCGCGCCAGAGCGCCTAAATAAAGAGCCTGAAATGGCGGCGTTGATGGCGAATTTAGCGGCAGAGAAAAACGAGAGCCAAGTCAACGAAGTCTTGATGAATGTATTGTCAGAGCGCCTGCAACTGCGCCGCACGTTGCATGATATTGCGGATAAAGACGCATTGTTCAGCGCCCTTTGTGATGAACTTGGCTGCCCCGAAGATATGACGATCAGCCTTGATGATGATGCTCTGTGGGCGCTTGCCCGCACATTCCAAAATGAAGGCGGCAAAAAAGAACAAGGCTATGGCGCAGAAATCCAGCGCTGGTTAGAAATGGAAGAAGATCAGCGCATCGACAGTTTTCATACGCTGATCCGCGCTTTTTTCACCGACAAAGGTGCGCCTTATGCCAAGATACCAACCAAAGCATTAGACACTGCGCAGCCACATTTAAAGCAGCAAATCGCTGATTTCATCACGGTAATTAGCGGCATTGATGAAAACCTTAAAAACAATCGCTCTGCCGCGCTCACTGCTGATTTGCTTTATTTGGGTCATTACGTTTTAGACGAATATAAACGCCAAAAAGAACTGCTCGGCGTGCTTGATTATGAAGATTTGATTTTCAAAACTCATGATTTACTCAAAGCGCCCGAAACCGCACGCTGGGTTTTGTTTAAACTTGATGGCGGGCTCGATCATTTGCTGATTGATGAAGCGCAAGACACCAACCCTGAACAGTGGGACATTGTCGATACGCTCTGCACCGAGTTTTTTGCTGGTTATTCGGCGCGTGACCAAGTCAGCCGCACGATATTTACCGTTGGTGATGAAAAACAGTCAATTTATTCATTTCAGCGCGCCGACCCTGACGCTTATCAAAAAATGCGCAGCCATTTCCGCAGCCAAATTCAACATGCGGAAAAACAGTGGGAAGACATTGATATGGTGACGTCTTTCCGTTCAACGGAATCTGTGCTGAACCTTGTTGATGCGTGTTTTGATACGGACGAACTGCGCCCCACGCTTGGCCCATCCTATGAAGGACAGAGCCTCAAGCATTTCAGCTTCCGCGATCAAGACGCAGGGCGCACAGAGATATGGCCCATTATAGAACCTACCGAGAATAAAGAAAAACCAGAAGGCTGGCAGCTCCCCCTAGAAATTAAACACAGCGTGCGCCCTGATACGCAGCTTGCTGAACGCATCGCGCAAGAGGTCAAATCATGGCTGCGCGACGGGCGAATATTACCGTCCAAAGGCCGCCCCGTCCATGCGGGAGATATTCTTATTTTGGTCAAAAGCCGATCCAAAATTGTCGCGTCGCTGATGCGCGCATTTAAAAAATATAACGTGCCTGTCGCGGGCGCTGATCGCTTAATGCTCAGTGAACAAATCGCGATTATGGACTTGCTCGCCCTCGCCCAGATTAGCATCTTGCCCGAAGATGATTTAAGCCTTGCCTGCGCGTTAAAATCGCCTTTTATTGGACTGAGTGAAGATGATTTATTCGCCCTTTGTTATAACCGCGATGGTCGCTCGCTTTGGCAATGCCTAAAAAGCCATAAGGATTACCAGCATATTGTCAGCTGGGTAAATAAAATTGCCCGCATTGCCCGTAAAGAGCGCCCCTATGAGTTTTTCTCTGTTGCGCTGAACACACTTAGCCCATCTGGGCAGACAGGGCTTGCCGCGCTCACATCGCGCCTTGGCAGCGACATTGACGAGCCGATTAGCGAGTTTTTAAACTTAAGCATTCATTACGAACAAGATAACCTGCCAAGCGTGCAAGGATTCCTTAATTGGTTCACATCACGCGACGCAACGGTAAAACGCCAAATGGAAGAGGCTGGGCGCGAAATCCGCATCATGACCGTCCATGGCGCAAAGGGGCTGCAAGCGCCGATTGTCTTTATGCCCGACACGCTGCAAGGCAAAGCCGCGCCGCGTGAAGATGAGAACTTATTATGGCCGAGCCGCACAGGGTATGATTACCCCCTTTACGCGCCGCGCAGTAAAGAACGCTCTGCCCATTTCACGGCAGCCAAAGACCATATTGATGCACGGTCGCAGGCTGAGTATAACCGCCTGCTTTATGTTGCGCTAACCCGCGCCGAAGATGAGCTGTATATTTGCGCCGCTGGCAAACCATCGAAAAGCAACCGCGACAGTTGGTATCATATCATCGAAGATGGCTTCCACCGCCTCGGCGGGTTTAGTGAAGGTGCAGATGGACGGTTGATATTTAACGCACCGCAGCGCCGCGCCGTGGAAAACAAAAGCGCCCCAAACGACGACGCCATTTCCGCGCCACAGGCCACGCAAGACACGGCGTGGATATTCAGCGCCCCGCCAGAGGAGCCGCTGCCGCCGCGCCCGTTAGCGCCATCGCGCCCGTCCGAAGATGAGCCTGCGCTAAACTCACCATTAGAGGCCGATAACAGCCACCGCTTCTTACGCGGCAACATCACCCATAAATTATTGGAATTACTGCCAAGCCTGAGCGCAGATCAGCGCCAGAACGCCGCAGAAATTTTTGTAAATGACCTTGGCAGATCATTATCCGATAAAGTCAAAAATGGCATTATCCGCGAAACCCTCGGCGTACTGAACCACGCTGATTTCGCGCCCGTATTCGGCGCAGGATCAATGGCTGAAGTACCGATTACTGGCCTGATTAACAACCAAGTTATCAGCGCACAAATTGACCGCATGGTGATTACCGATGATGAAATTCTGATTGTTGACTTTAAAACCAACCGCCCTTCGCCAAAGGACGTAAAAGACGTACCCAACATTTATAAAAAGCAGCTAAAAGCGTATCAAGATGTGATCGCTAAAATATATCCAAACCACAATATCAGAACGGCGCTACTTTGGACCGACCGCGCAGAATTAATGGAAATGGTTTAATTACACTTCAGGCATGTCGCGATGCTGCGCGTTGATCACATAGTCTTTATCTTTTAAATAGGCGGCGAGTTTTTCCGTGCAATAGACGGAGCGATGCTTACCGCCCATACAGCCAAAACCGATTGTGAAATAACTTTTGCCCTCTTTTTTATAACGCGGCAATAATAAATCGAGCATATTGGTGACATGCAGCCAAAAAGCGGCGAAGTCTGGATCGGCCTCTATATATGCGCCGACCTTACCGTATTGCCCTGTAAGCGGACGCAATGCTTTATCCCAGTGCGGATTACGCAAGAAACGCACATCAAACACCATATCAACATCGCGCGGCAGTCCCTTTTTAAAGCCAAATGATTTAACGGTAACGAGCATATTATTAACGTGGCTTGCCGCGAATTTATGATGCAAATCATCCCGCAAATCATGGACGGAATACTCACTAGTATCAATTGTGTAATCAGCCTCGCCAAGCAAAGGGAGCAGGATATCGCTTTCTAACTTAATGCCGTCTGCGACGCTACGATCTACTGCCATCGGGTGGCGGCGACGCGTTTCAGAATACCGCTTTTGTAAGATACCGTCTTCGGCGCTTAAGAAAATCAGGCGCACATCATAGCGCCCCTGCCCTTGCAGGCGCGCCATTTCTTGCAGTAATTTATCGGCTGTAAAATGGCGCGTACGCGTATCAATGCCAATCGCAATATGGCGTGCATCATCTTCTTCGGCTTCAATCAGAGAGCCGACAATATTCAACGGCATATTATCAAACACTTCAAAGCCTAAATCTTCGAATACGTTGAGCGCGGTAGAGCGCCCTGCGCCTGAAAATCCAGTAACAAAAACGATGCGTGACTTTCCTGTTGCTTCGCCTTCACTCATAGTCACGCCCCTTCATAAATTGGTAATATCACGGTAAACACAGCGCCGCCAGCAGGGTGATTTTCTGCTTTTATTGATCCGCCATGCGCCCGGATGATTTGACGGCAAATCGAAAGCCCCAAACCAGAATGCATACCAAAATGATTTTGTTCGCGGCGCTCTGTGTAAAAACGTTCAAAAATATGTTCTAAATTGGCTTCTGGAATGCCTGTCCCATGGTCGCGTATTTTTATTTCAACGCATTGCGGATCTTGCCATAAATTGACGCTAATGCCTATCGGCCTATCAGGCGGCGAGAATGACAATGCGTTTGAAATGATATTGTCAAAAACCTGCATTAACCGCGCGGCATTGGCACGAACAACTGCGCCTGAGCTTGCTTCCATATTGGTCAGCACAATCGACGCGTGGCTTTTTTCGCGATTATCGCGGTCAAGGAACTGTTCAATATAGGCGACAACATCATGCAGTAAGTCATCAATATTTACAGCATCCAGTGTATCACGCAGAAGCTCTGTATCTAAGCGCGACGCCTTAGATATATCTGTGATCAGACGATCCATACGGTCAAGGTCATGCAAGATGATCGAGAATAATTTTTCCTGCTTTTTCTTATCTTTAATTTTCGTTACAGTTTCCACCGCGCTGCGTATTGAGGTCAGTGGATTTTTCAGCTCATGCGCGACGTCGGCGGCGAATGAATCAATGCTGTCAAGGCGCTCGACCAATTCTGACGTCATCGCCTGCAATGTTTCAGAAAGCACACTAATCTCATCATTTCGGTCCGAAAAATTTGGAATATCTTGATAACTGCCTTCGCCTTGACGAATGGCTTCGGCCGCAAGCGCCAAACGGCGTAAAGGATGGCCAATATATGCCGCAAGAAAAAAAGAGAGCAGCGCGATAAAAACGAGAGAAACCAAAATCGTATTAATCATATTGGCACGGAGCTTCATTAACATTTGTTCAGATTGCATTTGATTGTAGATCAACGCCATATTACCGACAAACTCATCCGCGCTATTTAACAAAGGGCGCAGTACAATGACCTTTGTGTGTTTTTCAGGTGTTCTGAAAACACGAATATCTGGCATACGGGGGTTCAGACCAAAACGGAAAGGCAGATCAGCAATTTGGTCAATATCTTCTGCAATCTGCAATGTTGGAATATAATTTGCGGTATTGAATAGCAGATTAATTAAGCGCACATAGTCAGCCACCTGAGTTTTTTCGACAAGAGGTGCGAGCTTAACAACATTATCTTTATATATATTCAGTCCATCAACATCGAAAATCATGATTTGTGCGTTGGTCGTACGCATATTCAAGTTCAGGAAATCAAGCATTTGCTGCTTATCATCACTCATCGCATTGAGCGCCGTATAACTATTGGCAAGAATAACCGTTTCACTGTTAATTTTGTTGAGCTCACTTGAGATAAGCTCTTCCGTATAATCAATCGCATTAAAAGCGGAAAAAACGATAACAACCATAACAAGCAAATTAAGCAGCAAAATACGCTGCGTTAAGCTTTTATGCCCTTTGCCAACACTGCTCCAGCGGCGGTTGAGCTTAATGTATTTTTCATTGGAAAATTCTTCGGGCGCAGATAATGCGCTATGCGTGTGCCTTAGGATCCTTGAAACGATAACCGATCCCGTAGAGGGTTTCGATTTCATCGAATTCTGAGTCTGCGATTTTGAATTTTTTTCTGACACGGCGAATATGAGCATCTATTGTTCTATCATCAACATAGATATTGGCACCATATGCGTTATCAATCAACTGATCTCTTGAAAGAACCTGTCCTAACCGCGCGCTTAGCGCCTCAATCAGCATAAACTCCGTCACTGTGAGGTTTATAACCTGCCCTCTCCACTCGCATAAATGGCGCGCCTTATCTAAAAGCAGCGGGTTTGCGGCCGAATCATGTGCGGTGTTAGACTGCGTTTCATCTTTGGGCATATTACGCGCAGCTTCGCGGCGCAGGATTGTCCGGATACGTTCGATTAATAAGCGCTGCGAAAAAGGCTTGGTAATATAATCATCAGCGCCAAGGCGCAGCCCCAAAACCTCGTCGACTTCATCATCTTTAGACGTTAAGAATATCACAGGGACATCGGATGCCTTGCGCAGGCGTTCCAACACCGCAAAGCCATCAAGGCCAGGCATCTTCACATCAAGCACGACAAGGTCAGGATGGGTTTCTAGAATTTCATCCAGCCCTTTTTGACTATCAGAAAACGCGCCAACGGCAAAGTCTTCTGCCTCTAATGCCATTGCGACACTGGTTAAGATGTTTTCATCATCATCAACTAAAATAATTTTCTGCATTTGCATCAGCCCCTAAAACAGACCCTGCCAAATATAAAGAGCCGCATATTAAATAATAAGCCTTCTTACCTGATTTAGCCTGCGTATTTTGCGCAATATGTTCTAACGCTTGCTCTACACTCTCATATGCGCCTAGGCGCTGACAAGCATTATTCCCGGCCACGCCGTCATCCGGGCAGGCAATATCCAGTAACGCTTCAGGTGTAAAACCCGACCAATCAGAAGGCACAGGCACGCATGCAATGCCATCCAAAACGCAGCGCAAGGGGCCAAAAAATTCTTCGGGGTTTTTGGTGCCGAGCATCGCTGTCACCATATATATGACGCAGTTTTCTTGGCCTTTCCACTGGCGCAAATGCGCAGCGAGCGCCAATGCCGCGCTATCATTATGTGCGCCATCGAGCCACAACTCATCATTCTTTTCTATCAGAGCCTTATAAGGGTGACTATTCAGCTTCTGCATCCGTGCAGGCCATTTTGTATTCTTCAAATGCGGAGTTAAATGCCCAATACAGACATTTTCTTGGCGTTTTTGTGACAAGAGTATTTTTGCCGACAGCAGGGCCGCGGCCGCATTGCCACATTGATGCTGACCATCCAAAGGCAGTTCAGGTAAAATATGAATAGCTTCACTGATCGGCCAGCCTTGTTTGGGTTCAAGGAATAAACAGGCATTACCTTTTTGATCGTTATCTATAAACCAATCCTGCCCAGCGCAATAAAGTGGTGCCTGTATTTTATCAGCCTCGACGCGAATGACCTCTAACGCCTCTGGAAAAATCTGCGGCCCAACGATGCATGGTACGCCGGGCTTCATAATCCCTGCTTTTTCCCGCGCAATTTTTTGAATGTCAGAGGTCAGAAACTTTTCATGGTCGCGAGAGATTGTCGTGATAATCGTCAACGCCGGCTTCTCTATAACGTTACTGGCATCAAAACGTCCACCCATGCCGGTTTCGATTAAACAAAAATCAGCCTGATGTTCTGCGAATATTTTATAACCCGCCGCAGTTATTGCTTCAAAAAAAGACACTTCATTCTTTTTATATAAAGGCTCTAACCCTTCTAATAAATCTAACAATGCTGGCGTGGTAATGAATTGATCACTGATATAGAGGCGCTCATGAAATGAGATCAGGTGCGGTGAAGACATTTTATGAATGGTCGCGCCCTCACCTTGTAATAGCGCCTGCAAGAAAGCGAGCGTTGAGCCTTTGCCATTTGTACCTGCAATATGAATAGCAGGCGCGATTTTGTTTTGGGGGTTATCAAGCAATTCAAGCACTTGAGTGATGCGCGCAAGCCCAAGGTCAATTTCATGATGAGAAAAGTCATAATAGCGAGATAGCAATGCGTCTAGCCGTGCCACCTGCGCGGCACCGTCACGATTCGCTTGTAAAAAATTTAACGCTTGCCCCATACAGCATCCCATAACTTTTAAGAGTTAAGACGCGGCGTGCTATTTCGCTGGCTTGGCTTTTGCCGCCATTGGTTCCATATTTATCACATCGCCATCAAGAACATCTGATGATTTTTTAGATACGCTTTCAACACTCACAACAGCGGATCCGCTTTTCGCTTTACCTGTCTTCTTTGTTTTTTTGCTTTTTGGCTTTGGTGGCGTTGCTTTTGTTTCCATCAGCAAGCCAAGAATACGGCCAATTGTTTCATTAAGCTGACTGCGCGCGACAACCATATCAACCATACCATGCTCTAGTAAATACTCTGCAGTTTGGAAGTCATCGGGCAGTTCTTCGCGGATGGTTTCTTGAATCACGCGTTTACCAGCAAAGCCAATCGTTGCACCAGGCTCCGCGATATGAATATCGCCGAGCATTGCAAAGGACGCACTTACGCCGCCTGTTGTTGGGTTGGTGAGCAATACGATATACGGCAAGCGTGCTTTCTTAACGCGGTTTACAGCAATAATTGTACGCGGCATTTGCATCAAAGAAATTGCACCTTCTTGCATGCGTGCGCCGCCAGATGCCGGCACAACCATAAAGGCTGATTTAGTTTTTACAGCGATTTCCGCACCTGTAACAATCCCCTCACCCACAGCCGCGCCCATAGAGCCGCCCATAAACTTGAAGTTAAACAATGCAACGACTATCTCATTTCCGCCAATTTCACCTGAGGCAATAATGATGGCGTCATCTTCTTTTGTTTTTGCGCGAGATTCTTTAAGGCGATCCGCATATTTTTTGCGGTCTTTAAACTTCAAAGGGTCAGCAGGCACAGATTTATTGTCGTGGCGCGTATATTTGCCGCCATCGAACAAAATCTCTAGACGCTGCTCCGCTGAGATTGCCAAGTGGAAATTACAGTGATGACACACATTTTTATTTTCGGCGAGTTCGCGATGAAACACCATGTTTTCACATGACGGGCATTTATGCCACAGGTTTTCAGGCACATCTTTTTGCGCCCCTACTAAAGAGCGAATTTTCGGACGAATAAAATTACTAAGCCAGTTCATATCTACTTCTGCATTTTAATTAAAACGAAAGAGCAATAATCCAGATCCACTCACAAAAGTCAAGTTTTAACTCGTACAAGCCATGGCTAGCTTGTCGTTCTAAAGGCGTGCGTTTCATAGCTACCGAGCATCAACACCTTTTTTGCAAAGAACTCTAATTCATCCATAGCGTAGATAAAGCGTTGCTCCTCAGGGTGCGCTTCAACTTCTGCGTAAAAATGTGCCGCATTAAATTGCGCATCAATATAGCTTTCCAGCTTCGTCATTTGAATATTATTCGTTGCGAATCCGCCCATCGCTTTATAGAGCGCGCTTGGAATGTTGCGCACGTTAAATATAAAGCTTGTGATCACCTTGCTCTCTTCATCAAAAGCTGGAATTTGCTTTTCACGCGATAAAATGAGGAACCGAGTCGTGTTATGGTCTGCATCCTCAACATTTTCAGCCAGAATATCCAAACCGTATAATTTGGCAGCAAGCGTTGATGATATTGCAGCGCATTCTTTACGCCCCCAAGCCGCGACGTCACGCGCCGCGCTGGCAGTGTCGGCTTGCACATGAGGTTTCATATTATACGTCTTAATAAGATTCTGACATTGTGGCAGTGCATGAACGTGACTATGGACATCTGTAACGTCTTCAATTTTTGCCCCACGCACACCGACAAGCGCATGGTGAATAGGCTGGAAATGCTCACCAATAACGAATAAACCGCCCTGCGGTAATAAACGGTGCACATCGGCAACCCGCCCCGCGAGCGTGTTATCAACGGGGATCATCGCTAAATCAGCATGGCCGTCGCGTGCCATCGCAAAGGCTTCATCAAATGAAGTACAGGGCAGTGTTTCATACTCAGGGCATGCCTCGCGGCAGGCCAAATCGGAATAAGCGCCTTTAGCGCCCTGAAAAGCAATCTTTTTTGTCATTTTTATACACTCAACAAATATTTTTTCACTGATACGATATTAATGACTTAACAAATAATGTGCAATTGGCTAAACTCCAAAAAAGTAATTATTTTGAATGAATTAAAAATAGGCATAAGCGTATGAATAATATGGAGTTTAATAAGATCTTTGCGGCAGTCCTTGCAGCATGTATTATTGCGATGTTTTCAGGTTTCGTGGCAGACAAGCTTGTTCACCCGCATGATCTTAAAGAAAACGCGGTAAAAGTTGATGGCGGCGAGATCGCTTCAGTGGGCGGCCCTAAGAAGGCTGCTACGGCAGAGCCAATCCTTGCATTACTCGCTGATGCAGATATTGAGCGCGGCAAAAAACTTTCAAAAGCATGCGCAGCCTGCCATAGCTTCGACAAAGGCGGCGCCAATGGCGTCGGCCCAAATTTGTATGATATTGTAAACATTCAAAAGCAGCACCATAAAGGCTTTAGCTATTCTGGTGTTTTGAATACAAATGGCGGCGAAGTTTGGACATACGCAGAGCTCAACGCGTTCCTTTGGAAGCCTAAAAAATATGCCCCCGGAACAAAAATGACTTTTGCTGGCCTGAAAAAACCAGCCGACCGCGCCGCGATGATTGCATGGTTACGGACATTATCTAAAAATCCTGCTGACCTGCCATCTGCTGCAGAAATTGGTGCAGAATCACCAAAAGAGCTTTTAGGGCTAACCGTCACTCCCGCTGTGGTTCCGAATGCGGAGTAATTTGGCACTTACATTATCGCAAGATAGCAATTGATAAAAACCGCTTATATATTATGAGCGGTTTTTCTTTGTGCGACGCACAACAAATAGAGACTTTTTGTCGCCTGCCATCCGTGTAATACTAAATTCCTTTAAAGTTTAGATGATGTATATTTTGTATATTTAAACCTACATATCAAGAACAAGGATCAGTATAAAATGACGGCAGAAACCGCACATACACATGACGAGCAAAGCTACGCCCCCAGTGAAGACTTTGCAAAGAACGCGCATATTGCGTCACTAGAGCAGTATCAAGAGCTTTATCAGCGTTCCGTTTCTGATCCAGAAGGCTTTTGGGGCGAAATGGGGGAGCGTCTCACATGGTTCAAAAAACCGACAAAAATTAAAAACACCTCGTTTGAAGGTAACGTCGACATTAAATGGTATGAGGACGGCGTCTTAAACGCATCATACAACTGCATCGACCGCCACCTGCCTGAAAAAGCCAATGATACAGCCTTGATTTTTGAAGGCGATGACCCGAATAACTCCTATCATGTAACTTACGGCACCTTAAAAGATAAAGTCTGTCAGCTTGCCAATGCTATGAAAGCCCGCGGCGCTAAAAAAGGTGACCGTGTGACAATTTATATGCCTATGATCTGCGAAGCGGTTTACGCGATGCTTGCCTGCGCCCGTATCGGCGCCGTACATAACGTCGTTTTTGGCGGCTTTTCGCCTGAGGCATTACGCGACCGCATCATTAACTGTGAATCTAGCTTTGTTATTACGGCCAATGAAGGGCTACGCGGCGGTAAGGCGATTGCCCTCAAAGCGAACGTCGACAAAGCGCTAGAAGGCTGCCCTGATGTTAAGACCGTGATTGTCTTAGAGCGCACAGATGCGCCTATACATATGACCGAGGGCCGCGATGTGCTGTGGAGCGACGCTGTCGGCAGCCAAGACACTGAATGCCCCTGCGCGGAAATGAATGCAGAGGATCCCTTATTTATTCTGTACACCTCAGGTTCCACAGGCAAACCAAAAGGCGTAATGCATACAACAGGCGGATATTTGGTCTATACAAGCATGACCCATGAGCTTGTGTTTGATTACAAGGCGGATGATGTTTACTGGTGCACAGCTGATGTTGGCTGGGTTACGGGGCATTCATATATTGTTTATGGCCCACTTGCCAATGGTGCGAAAACACTTGTTTTTGAAGGCGTGCCTAGCTACCCAGATATGTCGCGATTTTGGCAAGTTGTTGAAAAACACAAAGTGAATAGCTTCTACACTGCGCCAACGGCCCTGCGTGCGTTGCTTGCTGCTGGTGATGATTTTGTTACTAAGACTGACCGCTCATCTTTGCGCGTTTTGGGGACCGTGGGCGAGCCGATCAATTATGAAGCATGGATGTGGTATCATGAAGTTGTCGGTGAGGCGCGCTGCCCGATTGTTGACACGTGGTGGCAAACAGAGACTGGCGGCCATTTATTAACGCCGCTCCCTGGCGCTATATCAACGAAACCGGGTTCCGCGACCGTGCCGTTTTTCGGTGTACAGCCGCAAATTGTTGATGCAGAAAGCGGTAAAGTCTTAGAAGGCGAGTGCGAAGGCGCGTTATGCATGATTGACAGCTGGCCGGGACAAATGCGCAGCGTGTTTGGCGACCATGAACGCTTCATACAAACCTATTTCAGCCAATATAAAGGCAAATACTTTACAGGTGACGGGGCGCGCCGTGATAAAAACGGTTATTACTGGATCACAGGGCGCATAGATGACGTTATCAATGTCTCTGGCCACCGCTTTGGTACAGCCGAGATTGAAAGTGCTATTGCCGAGCATGACATAGTCGCCGAAGCGGCTGTGGTTGGCTTCCCTCACGACATAAAAGGCCAAGGCATTTACGCCTATGTCATTTTACGTGCAGGGCAGCAACCCAGTGATGAACTAAAAAAGGAAATTGTCAAAACGGTGCGTGCGATTATCGGCCCGATTGCGACGCCTGATGTCCTGCATTTTGTCAGCGGCCTGCCCAAAACGCGCTCCGGCAAAATCATGCGCCGTATTTTGCGCAAAATTGCCGCCAATGAGTTTGGCACATTGGGAGATACATCGACGTTGGCTGAGCCTGAGGTCGTTGACCGCCTGATTGCGGGACACAAGGAACTCAGTTAATCAAACATAAAACCAAGGTTAAGCGCACCGCTTGCCCGCACGGCACATAAAGGAGCTAAATATGCTTAGAATTTTTCATCTCGCCTTATCTGCTTTTCTTTTTCTTGCGCTTACTGTCTCTACGGCGGCTCCGTCAGCAAAAGCTGAAAAAAATGTGCTCAATAAAGATGTTCTTGCTCGCGTTTTTAGCGCAGCAGAAAAAAACCTTATTGGTGAGTATTACCAACAAAACCATAGCGACGCTGATGGAGTAAAGCAGCGCAAAAAGCACAAAAAGAGCAAAGGTAAATCAATGCCGCCGGGTCTTGCAAAAAAAGAAGACCTCCCACCTGGGCTTGCGCGTCACATCACAAAAAATGGCCGCTTGCCACCAGGCATAGAGAAGCGTGACCTACCCGCCGATTTGTTAAGCCGACTGCCGAGCGTTAAATCCGGTACGAAGCGCCTTATCATTGGTCATGATATTGTCCTTATTGATGAAACAACGTCAATCATTCTTGATATCATGAAGAATGTTGTCTTCGGCGAATAAGCCTCTCCCCAAGGCGACGATTTAATATTTATAAAATTACAATTATGCGCTACACTCTTTATTGCGCATAATATACGTGATGCGTTTTATATTCATATTTAGGAGCATCTCTATGGGATCTTGGGTTTTTCTGGCGATATTAGCCGTTATTGTTATTTATATTATCTCGCTTTACAACAAAATCATTCGCATGAAACAAACACGCGACAATGCGTTTTCTGATATTGATGTTCAGCTTAAAGAACGCCACAATCTGATCCCTAATTTGGTCAATACGGTTAAAGGCTATGCCGAGCACGAAGAAAGCATTTTAACGGCCGTGACCGAAGCACGTTCAAGCGCCATGAAAACTGGCGATAATGTCGATGATGTATCAAAAGCAGAATCTGTACTTGGTACGGCGATGATGAACTTAATGGCGGTTGCAGAAAATTACCCAGACCTGAAAGCGGATCAAAACTTTGCCAAACTGCAAGATGAGCTTTCGCATATTGAACAAAAAATCGCGGCGGCGCGTAGGTTCTTTAACAGCGCGACGAAAGAATATAATATTTCCATTCAATCCTTCCCCTCTGTGGTTGTTGCAAATATGTTTAAGTTCGGCGAAGAAAGCTTTTTCGAAATGGATGCAGCGGAAAAAGAACTCGCCGCGCAGCCCCCAGAAGTTAGCTTTTCGTAAGCGCCCGAGGAGCATTACACCATGCCCTTTAAAGCGGTCGGCCTAACCACGCATATATATAATAACAACCTGCGCTCTGCCATATTACTGGCAGGCTTCCCTGTACTGCTTTTTGGCATGATCTATGCTTTTTATTTTGGCGCGGCTAAATTTGGCCTGCTTAGCGGCAAGGCCGAGCCGCTGAACATCGCCCTCGATACCGGCTGGAGCATGAGCCTGCAATATGGGCACTGGGCGCTTATCGCCGCTGCACTCTGGTTTGTGATTGCTTATTTCAGCCACACGCGCATGATCCAAAAAATGACGGATGCCGCGCCTGTCACCTATAAGGAAGAGCCAAAGCTTTATAGCTTGCTGGAAAATCTCTGTATTTCTCGCGGCCTTACTATGCCGAGCTTCCAAATCATTGAAAGCCCTGCTTTAAATGCATTTGCCAGCGGCATAAACGATAGAACATATGCGATAACTGTTACGCGCGGCCTGCTGGAGACACTAGAAGATGACGAGCTAGAAGCCGTCCTTGCTCACGAGCTTACCCATATTATGAACCGCGATGTACGTTTGCTGATTATTAGCGTCGTCTTCGTCGGTATGATTAGCTTCTTTTGCGAGATGGCATTTCGTAGCTTGATTTATGGCGGTCGCTCGCGGCGCTCAAGCTCATCCAATAATAAAAACAGTGGGGGGTTGATGATTTTGGGGCTGGCCATAATGGTCGTCGGCTATTTATTTGCGATTGTTATTCGCTTCGCTCTATCGCGTAAGCGTGAGTATTTGGCCGATGCTGGCGCGGTCGAGCTGACCAAAAACCCAGAAGCCATGATGCGTGCCCTCATGCGTATATCTGGCCATGACGCGATAAAAGACCTGCCCGAAGATGTCGAGATGATGTGCATTGAAAACTCAACTGGGTTTATGCATATGTTCGCAACCCACCCGCCCATTGAAAAACGCATTCAAGTGTTATCGGACATGACAGACACACCGATACCGACGTTAAAGCCAGCGCAGAAGAACAGCAATCCATGGCGCAACGGGGAGAAATAACTATGTTTATAAACAGCCTCAAAGCCCTATCTGTTTTGGGCTACTTTATTATCGGCTTAACACTTGCGCCCTCTCCACTGCGCGCCGAAGAAGACATTTTACGCCTTGCCACACACATCTTTGCGCCTTATGGATCTTATGCTGAGAACGCCACCATCAAATATCGCGCAGATGAAAGCTTTCAGGGTATGGCCGTAAACAGGGTACGCTGTGCGCTAAACATAATGGAGCACCCCCATATCATCTACGTCGTCCCGTGGGCGCGCGCGCAGTACATGGTAAGAAATAACGAGGCGGATGGATTTTTCGCCGCGTCGCATAATAAAGAACGCGATGGTTACGCCAAACTGTCATCCACGATAGCGGATCAAGAATGGCAATGGTTCATATTGAAGGAAACATCACATAACCCGAGCGAAGCAGACTTTAAAACCAAAGCAACCTTTGGCGGATTTCGCCGCGCAAACATGTTAAGCTGGATAGAGGAACACGGTTACAATGTCACCCTCAAAGCCGGAGACACAGAGGCCTTGCTACTGGCCCTGGTCAAAAAACGTATCGATGTTGCCGTTGCAAATAATCACGTGATGAAAGCGCTAATCGCGCAAAATAATCTCACAGATAAAATTGACGTACACACACTGACAGATAAGCCGGTTGGCGTCTATTTTTCTAAGGTGTACCTTGCGAAACACCCTATGTTTTTAGAGCGCTTTAACCACAGCGTTGCAGAATGCACGCCGCTAAACAGCGACTAGTCGCTTTTACCACGGAAACCAGTACAGATGAGATATGTTTCTGAGGATTCTTTACGGCTTGAAGGCGGCTTAAAGTGGCGTACCGTTTTAAATTCTCGCTTTGCAAGCGCAAGCAAGTCGCTCTCGGCGCCGCCTTGGAATACTTTTGCAATGAATGTGCCGTTCTCTTCCAATATGTCACGCCCAAAATAATACGCGGCCTCAACCAAAGCCATAATTCTTATATGGTCAGTGCTTTTATGACCTACGGTATTATGCGCCATATCGCTCATTACAATATTGGGGCGCACGCCGTCAAGTGCATTTAACAAGGCTTCTGGCGCGTCGTCTTCCATGAAGTCCATTTCAAAAGAAACAAGACCAGACAAAGATTCAACAGGTAGCAAGTCAAGCGCAATGACTTTCTTAACGCCGCTTTGTAGCGCCATTTGACACCAACCACCAGGCGCAGCGCCCAGATCGACTACAGTGGAATCTTTTTTGAAAATTTTGAAACGCTCATCAATGTCTTTAATTTTGAATGCTGCGCGGCCACGATAACCTAGGCGCTGCGCCTCATGGACATATTTATCGTTAAGCTGACGTCTCAGCCACCGCGTTGACGAGTTTTTACGCCCCTTTGAGCTTTTTACATGCTCAGACGCATTTCGCGTGGTCCGTTTTTTATTCGTTTTATTTGAAAAATCGGTCTTTTTCGACATAAATATAATCCAATATTGTGTTTCCTGCTTTTACAGCAGCATAATGACCATCGCGCTAATAAAGGCCATAAAATAGATACTAATGCTTGCTGCCATATAGAGTACACCCTTTGTATGCGGTGAATAGTGGGACAAAATCAAGTAAAGAATGATAAAAATCGAATAAACAATCTGCGCACGGTTGAAAATATCCGACTGCAGAATGTTTAAATAGCCTGTATTATACCCCGTATCACGGATGATTTCATCTTGTAGGCGCATGGTCAGCATACAGAAAACGACGAAGGCCACCGCCTTAACACGCTGCCCCTTATGGACAGCAACGGCGGCGATAGGCAGCCAGATCACATCAGCCCAGTCGTGAAATAAAGTCATAAAATCCATAGAGATACCTTGTGCGCCATTTTAGCCGGTTGCATTAATATTCGTATCTATTCTAGTGTAATTACGGCGCTGTGGCGATAAGTTTGTGTATTGCCGTCATCCATCACCCGCGTCAGCGCCACGCTTCCGGTATATATCCCCGCGGGCAGCCCCTTGGAAATTTTGCGCCCTGCGGCGTAATGCTGGCGGATTTTGTCTTTATCTTGCGATATTGTGCGGCTTACGACCTCGCGCCCTTTATCGTCATTAATCTTCATGACGATATAATCGCCACTGCGAATATCAAACATCGACACCCAGAAAATAAACGCCTTTGCGCCTATTTTTGGCACAGTGCCTTTTTGCCCCTGCACAATCAAATCAAAAGCCGGCATGGTTGTGCTGAAGCCTGCATCATAAAAACTTGGGCGTTCATCGCGCGGCGGGAGCGTATCATCCCAATAGGTTTTGACATCGTAATAATCTTTACTACAGTCTGCTTTAATAACGTCCTTGCCCATAAAAGGGTCTATCAGTTCATGATCTTTATAGACGCTTAAATGCAGATGCGGGTGCTCTGCGAGGCCTGAGACGCCGACTTCGCCAAGCTTTTGTCCACGTTCAACCTTCTGCCCCTGCTTTACCCCAATAGAATCTTTCTTCAGATGGCAATATTGGGTTTCAAAGCCATTGCCATGATCGACAAACACGCCATTACCGCATTCTATGCCCGCTTTGCGTACAGCTTCCAGCCCATCTTTTGACTTAAAGTCGTTATTTACGCCATCACGCAGGCGTAGCACAGTGCCCGAAGCGACAGCCCGGACATCAATGCCTTTTGCCATTGCTAGCGAATCGCGTATGGCGAAGTCCGTGCCCTTATGTTGATCATAGCTGCGTTTTCCACAGGCATAATCCTCGACGACATTTTCCGTTCGGTTGACATCAACGTAATATAACGGCCAGCAGTCCTTATGTAATTCACAGTTTAAAGGAAACGACATCTTAAACGGCGTTTCTTCGCCGGCCTGTGATGTGGCTGATAATGCCGCGAGCCCTATAAGCACGGTAATAAATTGTAAAAACTTCATCTGCAATAATCCTCTACCATTAAATTAACACAGCACAGGCTGATAAAATAGCATTTATACTATTATTTCAAAAATGGCGCTTACATTGAACTTATCAAAAACATGCTTTAAGTGGCCCTAGCTTGATAATTTGCAAAGAAAGCGCCTGCGCCAAAAATTTTATGCTGTCTTTTTATTTTCCCCTATGCTACCTAAAGCTAATAGTTCGCCACGCAATAATTTTCAGAAAGGAAATTCGCGATGCAACTGAATAAAGATGTTACGCTTGATTATGCTCTTTATGGATTAAAGTCGAAGAACAAGCGAGAATGCATGCGCGACATCGCGCGCTTTATTTGCAAACATAACACAACATTAAACGAAATTGATTTGTTTGATCAGCTGCTTGACCAAGAACGCCAAGCAACATCAGGCATTGGGCATAGCATCGCTATCCCCCATATTCGGATGAATGAATTAAAAAAGCCCTTAAATATTATTGCGCATCTTGAAAGTCCCGTTGATTTTGACAGCGCCGATGGCGAAGACGTACGAATTATTTGGGTAACCTTGTCACCGCGCAGCGATGGCACGCGTCACTTAATGCGCCTTGCCAAAATATCACGTATGTTAAGTGACCCTGCATTATCAGGCCAGTTAACAAAAGCGCGCAGCCTTGATGAGCTCCGCGCTATTTTATTAAATGTCGATGATGATATGCGTAAAGCCGCTTAAGCCTTCAATTTCGGCACAATAATTTCATTTGTGTTCATCGCCGCGCGTTCTTCAGCTGGCTGCACATAGGCACTATCTTGCTCTAATCCATTAGCGGCGAAGTCATATTCAATCACATCACCCAGCCCCATGCCATGTGCAAGAACAGTACCCACTGTTAAGCCAGCCATATGTGAGCCCAGAGCGCTAACTAATGATAACTGCTTAATATTATCTTCGCCGGCCCATTTATAACCCAAATAGAGTGCCGCGGCAGACGGCACTAGGCCAAGTAGATATCCTGAGCACATAGTGATACCAAATCCTGCGCCAACTGCGGACGTGGCAATTTTAAACTTAGTATTTAGGCGCGTGGCCCGATCCAAGGCTGCTTGTATTGTTTCTTTATTTTCTTCTGGCATGAGTATCTCCCCTCTAAACTTCTATTATGAAAAAAAGACACTATCGCCAAAGCGAGCTTATGTCAACACCCGCCTTTACATTTCCCATCAAACCATGCATATATACGCCCCATAGAAACCTTTAACCGCAGTAAAATGATGACCAAACGCTGGAAAATAACCATTGAATATGATGGCGCCGCCTTTTGTGGCTGGCAGGTGCAGGACCTTGAACAGCCGAGTATTCAAGGGCTGATTGAAGGCGCGATTAAGGCGTTCTGTCAGAAGGATGTTCGCGTACATGTCGCGGGGCGCACGGATGCTGGTGTCCATGCCTTTGGGCAAATTGCGCATTTCGACCTGGCTTTTGCTGAGCGTGAATATAATGGCTTTGAACTGACCAAGGCCCTTAATGCGCATTTACGCGGTCACGCCATTTCGATTATCCACGCCGAAGTCGTTGCCGATGATTTTCATGCACGCTTTGCCGCCAAGAACAAGTTATATATATACCGCATTGTGGCGCGTAACCCTGCCCTAACCGTTGATGCGGGGCGCGCTTGGCACATATTCCGCAAGCTTGACCCTGATGCGATGCAGAATGCCTGTGACGTTTTGATTGGGCGGCATGACTTCACGACATTCCGTGCACGCGACTGTCAGGCCAATTCCCCGATCCGCCAAATTGATAAGCTACATATTGAGTGTCGCGATTATGATCGCTGCGGCGGTCTAGACATACGGATCAACGTTGAAGGCCCAGCTTTTTTAAGGCACATGATCCGCAACATCTCAGGTTCGCTTGCTTATGTTGGCCTTGGCAAATGGTCACGGCATGATTTAAAAAACGCACTAGAAGCCAAAACCCGCGCCCATGGCGGCCCAACTGCCCCGCCACATGGCCTCTACCTTGCACGGGTTGATTATAAATAGGTGGGAAAACCATTTTCTCACCTATTGTTTTAGGCGCATTTATGCTTATATAAATCATCATGGAAAATTTAGTTTACAGCATTGCTGGTTTTAGTTTAGGTGCCATTTGTACCGCGGTTCCCCTTGTCCTACGTCTTATGGCGTTAGAAAAACGTAATGCGCAGCTTGAACAAACGCCTGATGCACTGCGTCAGAGCTTTGATTCTCTTGCGGGCGAGGCGTTAATGAAAAACAATGAAATGTTTTTACAGCTTGCGCGTGAGAACATCGAAAAAACCCAAAACTCGCAGCATAGCGACTTTGAAAAGCGCCAAAAGGCGATTGCTGAACTGGTAGACCCGATTACCAAGACGCTTAAAGATATGGAACAGCGCGTTGATCATTTAGGTAAGACGGGCAACACCTTAGAAGGTCAGCTCAAAAGCTTTGCACTCGAACAGCAGCGCCTACGCCACGAAACAGGAAATTTGGTCAAAGTCCTATCCAACACCAATGACCGCGGTAAATGGGGAGAGCTTCAATTGCAGCGCGCTTTTGAAGCTATTGGCTTGATTGAAGGCACGCATTTCCGTCAGCAAGTTCACGTTACCGATGAAAACAACCGCGGCTTGAAGCCCGATTTTGTTGTACACATGCCCGGCGGTGTCGACATTATCATTGATGTAAAAACGCCAATTGAACCATATTGGAAAGCCGTCGAAGAAGAGCTTAGCCCTGCTCAGCAGCAAAGCGCATTTAAAGATTTTTCCGTCAAGCTGCGTGAACACTTAAAAACGGTATCATCGAAAAGCTACTGGCAGCAATTTGATAGCCCTGAATTTGTTGTGATGTTCTTGCCGACAGAGAGCCTGTTTTCAATGGCGATATCGAGCGATAAAAACTTAATTGAAGATGCCGCAAAGCATAATGTTATTTTGGCGTCCCCCACAACGATGATGGGCTTACTGCGCATCGTCATGTATGGCTGGCAGCAGCAAGTCGTTGCCGAAGAAGCCAAAACCATTGCCGCGCTCGGCACTGATTTATACAAACGCCTGAGCACGTTTACAGGCCATATGGAGAAATTGCGTAAGGGGTTAAACTCTGCGCTTGATGGTTACAACAAAGCCGTTGGATCATTGCAATCATCCGTCCTGCCGGGTGCGCGTAAATTTAATGATTTGAAAATTGGTACTGGTGGGCATGATATTATCACCCCCACACAGATTGACGCCACGCCGCGTATATTAGACCATAACAGCGAGGACGCTGCATAATCGATTTATTAAAGCTGATACGCTTTATTGAGATGCGTCACCATTGCTTGTTTGACTAACGGGTCAAGCTCTGGATATAAGGTCTCTTTGGTTGTAGCAGGGCAATCAAATTGCACTTTCTTAGCTGTAAAGTCATTAAACATCTCGTTCAAGCTTCTAACATTTATTGCGCCAAGGTCCTTAACAACTTCACCCTTATCAATCCGGTTATCGCGCACCGCGTTATCAAATAAATCAAGTAAATCTGCGCAAGGCATTGCAGTGCCTTGGCTTTGTAACGCGTCTACTAATTGTTGTGTATCTTTACTCATAATCATGAACCTTCTATAATTTTTGCTTTGTAGAATACTTCTCTACGTGCGGCTAAAATACCTGTAATATTATTGTTTATAACACATAACATACTCTCGTTTACGCAATATGTCAAATTAAGACTGGAAAAGAGGTTTACATCGCCCTAGTTATTATTTTATAAACTTATTTAATACGCCCAACTAAGCACGGCAAAAACGGATAGAATAAAGATGACAAGTGAAGTATACGACGTTGTAAAAGTCCCTGACCCTGTATTAAAGAAACAGGCAGACACTATTGGCACCGTTGACGAAGCAATAGAAAAGCAGCTTTCTAAAATGTTAGAAACAATGTACGCAAGTAAAGGCGTCGGCCTTGCGGCGAACCAAGTTGGCATACTTAACCGCGCTTTGGTCATGGACGTCACTCAGCAAGAAGATCAACGCGGGCAAGCTATATACATGGTTAACCCCGAAATAATCTGGGAATCTGAAGAACGCAGCGTCTATCAAGAGGGCTGCCTATCCATACCGCAGCAATTTGCTGATATTGAGCGTCCAGCTTCGGTACGCGTGAAATACCTTGACGAAAAAGGCGCGCCGCATGAGTTACTGACCAATGCTGAAGAAAACTTGCTACTTAATCACTGCGTCCAACATGAAATTGACCATTTAAATGGTCGCTTATTTATTGACTTCCTATCATCCATCCGCCGCAATATGATGGTTAAAAAAGTCCAAAAGCTTGTGAAGCAAGACCAGCACGTGCTTTAAGCGCTAAAAACCCGCTATACCGTTATGCGCATTCATAAGCCCCCGAATACCATCCGCTATAAACTGTACAGATAATGCAGCAAGCAAGATGCCGACAATACGCGCGGTGATAGAGCTGCCTGTATGCCCCATAAAGCTTACAATTCTTACTGACATCAACATCGTGAGCAGCGAAATAAGCTGCACCACTAAAACGGCAAAAGCAACAATAGTTATGCCGCTAAGGCTCGCAGCTTCTGAGGCATGAAGTACAACGGCCGTCATACAGCCAGGCCCCGCCAATAGTGGTATAGCCACGGGGTAAACAGCCAAGGACTGCAAACCTTGCGGAGATGATGTCATGCCCTCCGCAAAGTGGTCTGCGCCTTTTGCGCCCATAATCATTTGAAATGCAGTCACGAATAATAATGTGCCGCCTGCAACGCGGAAAGCGTGCAGCGAAATCCCCATATGATGAAGCAATGCTTCGCCGATAAAGGCAAAGACCATCAAAATTGAGATTGCGATCACCACGCCTTTTAGCGCAATTCTACGCGCATCTTGTTTGGACATATCTTTGGTTATCGCGGCAAAAACGCTTGCTGATCCCAATGGGTCAACAATCACGAATAAAGAAATAAATGTCGCAATAAATAAGTCGATCACAATATGCCGCCTTTTCAGTATGGGCTATGATTTACTTTGGAAAACCTTGGCAATAATAAAGTCACTAAAGCCTGCAAAACCGAGGGCGTAGCCCATAAGTTTAACACTTTCAGCATCCATACCTAACATATTGGCAAGGCTCTGGGGTGAAAGCACGGCAAAAACACCAACGCTAATAAAGACAATCCCCGCCATAAAAAGCATCCGCGCCAATAGTTTATATTGGTCGCGGCGCACATGTTTATCTTCTACGGAAGGCGTATCCTGATCCGTAGGATGTTTATGATCAAACTTCAGAGCTCAGCACCATTATCATTTGGCGACCTTCAACGCGAGGCCCCATATCTGCTTTACCTAAGCCTTCGACATCAGCCAAAAGACGACGCATAACTTTCATGCCCACATCTTGGTGTGCCATTTCACGGCCACGGAAGCGCATAGATACCTTGACCTTATTGCCCGCAGTTAAAAAGCGCACAGCATTACGAAGCTTAACTTGGTAATCATGCTCTTCTGTGGTTGGGCGAATTTTAATTTCTTTTAGGTCGATTGTTTTTTGCTTTTTACGCGCTTCATTCGCCTTTTTTTGCTGTTCGTATTTATACTTACTATGGTCAAGTATTTTACAAACTGGCGGATCAGCGTTTGGAGACACCTCAACCAGATCCAAACCCGCTTCTTCTGCTTTCTTTAATGCATCAACGGTTTTTGTAACCCCCTGCATTTCCCCTTCGTCATCAATTAAACGTACTTCTGGGACGCGAATAGCCTCGTTAATACGTGGTCCGTCATTAACTGGGCGTTGCGGTTTTACTGGTCCTCTAATGGTGATCTCCTATATCTTATTTATAATCAATTTCATAATTTACGCTAAAATACGCAAAAATCAATAAAATTCATACTGATCTTGGCCTATTTGCGTAAAATAATTCTTAATATGGCGGTTTACATGCTTCAACAATCATTTTCACTGCCTGCTCACGGCTAATCACCTCTTGCTCTTTACTGCCAAGGCGACGTATAGCAACCGTATCTTCTTCAGCTTCACGCGCACCAACAACAAATAAATGTGATGTTTTCTTCGTCATATGATCACGCACTTTATAATTGATTTTCTCATTACGGACATCCAGCTCTACGCGCAGCCCGGCGGCTTTTAATTCGTCATAGAGCTTTGTCGCATATTCATCAGCGCTTTCAGTAATTGTTGCTACAGCACATTGTGTAGGCGCAAGCCATAATGGCATTTTGCCCGCATAGCTTTCAATCATAATACCAATGAAGCGTTCAAACGTACCAAGTACAGCGCGATGAAGCATAACAGGGCGGTGCTTGCCGCCATCTTCGCCAATATATGTCGCATCAAAACGCTCGGGCAAATTAAAATCAAGCTGTAACGTGCCACAGCCCCATTCACGACCAATAGCGTCAGTGAGAACGTAACCAAGTTTAGGACCATAAAACGCGCCATCCCCTTCACAAAGTTCGTATTCCATACCGATATGATCCATGGCATCCATCAAGCTTTTTTCAGCTTTGTCCCATAGCTCATCAGAGCCGACACGCATTTCTGGGCGCGTCTCTAAAGTCAGGCGGTAATCGGTAAAACCGAGGTCTTGATAAACTTTTTCTGTCAGCTGGCAGAACTTCACCGCTTCGTCTAATATCTGCTCCTCGCTACAAAAAATATGACCGTCATCTTGTGTGAATTGACGTACACGTAGTAAACCATGCAAAGCGCCATGCGCTTCATTACGGTGGCAGCAGCCCATTTCCGCGTAACGGATCGGTAGGTCTTTATAAGATTTAATGCCTTGCTTGAACACCTGCACATGGGCAGGGCAGTTCATCGGCTTGAGCGCCAAAAAGTCTTTAGGTTCTTCTTTGAAAACAGGGCCATCTTCTTCGGTGTTTGGTACGACATCAGGTACAACAAACATGTCTTCGCGGTATTTTTGCCAGTGACCTGAAATTTCCCAGAATTTAGAATGCATAAGCTGCGGCGTTTTCACCTCAACATAGCCATCACTTTCAACGCGGCGGCGCATATATTGTTCAAGCTGATTATAAATCGTAAAACCGCGTGGATGCCAAAATACTGAACCTTGTGCTTCATTTTGGAAATGGAACAAATCCATTTCATTACCAAGGCGGCGGTGGTCACGCTTTTCAGCCTCTTCAAGCATTGTCAAATAAGCTTTCAGCTCTTTATCATTGCGCCAAGCTGTGCCGTATATGCGGGTCAGCATCGCATTTTTACTATCGCCGCGCCAATACGCGCCAGCAACCTTCATTAATTTGAACGCTGTGCCGACATGCTTCGTTGTTGGCATATGTGGGCCGCGGCATAAATCTTTCCATTCGCCTTGCTTATAGACGCTAATGGTTTCGCTTTCGGGCAGGTCTTCGATGATTTGCGCTTTATAATCCTCGCCAATGCCACGGAAATGATTGATCGCTTCATCACGCGCCCACTCTTCTCGTATAAACGCTTCGCCTTTTTCTATGATTTGACGCATACGTTTTTCGATCGCCATTAAATCATCTGACGAAAACGGCTCCGCACGTGCAAAATCGTAATAAAAACCGTTATCGATTGACGGGCCTATGGTGACCTGCGTTCCGGGGAATAACTCCTGCACCGCTTGCGCCATAACATGCGCCGCGTCATGACGGATAAGCTCCAGACCTTCATCATCATCGCGCTTCACAATGGCGATATTATCGCCGTTTTGCAGCACGGTCGACAAATCACAAATTTCGCCTTCGCGCTTAATCGCAACAGATGCTTTCGCCAAAGATTTGGATATATTCAGCGCGAGGTCTAAGCCCGTACTGCCCGCAGCTAATTCACGCTGCGACCCATCAGGAAGAATAACTGAAATATTGCCTTGTAACTCTGCTTGCGAAGCCATGTGTTTATACTTTTCTTATTCGGTTTTACTTTGAAACTATTCCAATATTTATAAAAGCCGTATCAGGTGCTAAAAATCAACCTTTTTGTCACAATATCGCGCGTTTTATAAACGCGATCTTTATACGCAGCAAAGCGAATTTCACCACTCCGTTGCAACCTACGCATTATACAGCAAGAAATGCAGCGCAAAGAACCAAAGAATATGCGTATAAAGTGTCGATTTTTGATCGGCTTTTAAGCGAATATTAACCACCCTCATTATAGACTTAAGAATATAACAAATTGCACAGCTTTATGAGCAGCACCCAAATGAGAAGGTGCGCCGTTGTGTAAAAGTAAATTTTGTTATTATGAGGTAACTTGTGTAAATATTTTTGGAGAACGATATGAACCAGCTCGTCACTACGTGCCGTGAGGAGCCGTACGACTTTGACCACAATGGATTCCATCCCAAAGATCGTTTCGGCGTAATCTGCTTAAGAATGTCCGGCGTTATAGACCACGTCAATTTGGCGCAAAATCTGCTGCCGCGTATAAAACGGTGCTATGAGCGTCACAAAGAAATACGCCTAGCTATATATTACGATGACTACAAAGGCTGGCAAGAGCAAGAATTCGCCAGCGATGCTTTGCAACTTAACCCATTTCGTCATCACATTCGGAAAGTTGCACTCATCAACCCACCAGAAGAAGGCAAAGAACATTTTACGACGCAGTGGTCAACAAACCACAAAAATGTGCGCAAATTCGATGCAGAGAGCATGGATGAAGCACTTTTATGGGTCAACAGCTAAGAAAACGACAAGGTAGCGCATAATATTGCGCTACCTTTTTTTAGCGCTCCCGCATCGCGCGGTCGAGCGTCTTAACAAATGGCTTCAAGATATAATCCATCACCGTCTTTTTACCCGTCAAAATATCGACGCTAGCCACCATACCTGGAATAATCGGAAGCACTTCGCCCTTGCGCTTCAGTTCTGTTTGATTGGTACGGATACGCACACGGTAAAAGCTTTCGCCCTGCTCATCCATGATTGTATCAGCGGAAATATCGATCACTTCAGCCTCTAACCCACCATATATAGAGTAATCATAAGCCGTGATTTTAACAATCGCGGCCTGCTGTGGGTGCAAGAAGGCAATATCACCAGGACGGATACGTGCTTCGACCAACAGCTGATCATCATGCGGGACGATCTCTAGAATATCACTGCCCGGCTGAACAACGCCGCCAACAGTATTAATCTTCAGGTCTTTCACTTCACCATTTACAGGGGACTTAATCTCTGTGCGGACTTTACGGTCTTCTAACGCCGTCAAAGTCTGTTTAATGGTGTCCATCTCAATCGTGATTTCAGAAAGCTGCTGCTGCGCAGCTGAACGCGCAGTTTGAGTAATCTCACTTATACGCTCTTCAACTTCTTTTACCGCCAAATCGGCACGTGGCATAGACTGCAAAACGCCGTTAAGCTCGGTCACTTTTTCCTGAATACCGCGCTCTAACTGGACAAGCTCAATACGCGGCGCGGAGCCACGCTCCACAAGTGGCGCGATCATTGATTTTTCTTCACGGGAAAGCGCAAGGACACGCGCCAAGTCTTTTTCACGGGTCTTTAACTCTAAGATCTCTTGTTTACGCTGCGCTAATTGCTGTTCAAGGACACTGATTTGCTGTTTCACCTGACGGCGCCCAGCGGTAAAGCTTTCAAGTTCTTCGCGTACACTGGATGGTGCATTCTTTTTAATTTCATCAGGAAACTCAAAAGAATCGAGGTTTTCTGCTTCGGCTTGCAAGCGCGTGCTTGTCGCCAAAAGGCCAAAGAACCGCGCGCGATTTGCGCCGTAATCTGATGCGGCAGAGACATCACGTAAACGCAGCAAAACCTGACCTGCCTTGACAATATCGCCTTCTTTTACCAAAAACTCTTCGACGATACCGCCTTCAAGATTTTGAATAACTTGTATCTCGCTTGAAGGAATAACTTTACCATCCCCGCGCGTCACCTCATCAAGTGATGCGAAATTCGCCCACAGCAAGAAAAACACAAAGAATCCAACAATAAAGACAAGCAATAAATGACGCGATAACGGAAGTTCCTCATCACTGGTGAAGAACTTCTCAGCTTTAGCGCGCGCCAAATCGGCTTGTTCTTTCGCCCAATTGGAACGGATCTTATCCCAATCGCCTTTATCATTTACATTCAGATCCGTATCATCTTTAGCGGCTTGCTTGGCTTGCTGTACATTTTTTTCTTTAGACATCTGTATTCTCCGCTTGCGAACCGTATTGACGTGCTTGTAATTTCGCGATCACTTCGTCTTTAGGGCCATAAGCCACCATCTTGCCACGGTCGATCAGAATCAAACTATCAACCAATGTCAGCATTGATCCTTTATGAGTAATCAAAATTGTTGTTCGCCCTTGCGTGATCTCCTCCAATCGCTTGCGTAAGCGGTTTTCGGATGCGGGGTCCATAGATGCCGTTGGTTCGTCCAGAACCAATATTGGTGGATCGTAGAGCAATGCGCGGGCAATGGCGATCGCTTGACGCTGTCCACCTGAAAGCGCTTCGCCACGTTCACCGACCTGCGTATCAAGCCCCGCTTCAGAATCGCGTAAAAACTCCATAACGCCAGAAAGTTCGGCGGCGCGTAATACGGCGCTATCTGGGGCCGTTTCGTGGCCCATTGTAATGTTTTCACGCACAGAGCCAAAGAAAAGCTGCGGACTTTGCTGCACCGTGCCAACGTTACGACGTAGATCACCGGGGTCAATTTGGCGGACATCCGCGCCATCAATCTGAACGGAGCCACTTTCCGGCTGATACAAATTCATCAATAAGCGTTCTAGCGTTGTTTTACCAGAACCAACGGCGCCAATCACACCAACGCGCGCCCCTTTCGTGATAGAGAAGTTTACACCATCCAATGCTGGCTTTGTCTGCCCCGGATAACGGAAGAGTACGTTTGAGTAACTTACCTCGCCCTCCATATGCGGCATCGCGATAAAATGCTTACCTTTCGGGCGTTCAACGCCTTTCTTCATCAAATCATCAAGCTGCTTCAAAGCTTCGCGGCTCTGATTAAAGCGCGTCAGCAGGCCTGAGACCTGTGCGAGCGGGGCCATTGCACGGCCAGAAAGAATAACGCAGGCGATTAATGCACCCATTGATAAGGCGCCGCCACTGACAAGAAAAACACCCGCAATAACAACGGATATAGAGGCCACTTGCTGAACAAATAATGAGTAGTTCTGCGCGAATACGGCGACGCGACGCGACTTTACTGACGTACGCGAAGCTTTATCCGCGAGTTCTTCCCAGCGGCGCTGTGTATGCCCCTCTGCGGCTTGCGTCTTAATGGTTTCCAGCCCCGTGATCGTTTCAAATAACAATGCGTTTTTCAGGGCGTTTTCATGCATAGACTCACGAATGATTTTCTCTAGCGGCTTCTGTAATATCCAGCCCCCGATAAGCACAAGCGGCATAGCAATCAGCGGCACCAAGGCAATCGGCCCGCCAATAATAAAGATGATCAAGACAAACATCAACGCAAAAGGCAGGTCAATTAATGTTGCGAGCGTCGCAGAGGTGAAGAAATCGCGCAGCGTTTCAAACTCGCGCATGTTACTTGCCAGCACCCCCGCAGAGGCCGGGCGCTCCGCAAGCTGCATACCCAAAATCTGCTCAAACAACATGGATGAAATTTTGACATCGGCCTTACGGCCTGCATAATCAAGAAAATGCGCCCGTAGATTCTTCAGAATAAAGTCAAAGACAAAGACAACCATAACGCCTGCAGCCAGCACCCATAAGGTTTCATAGGCGCTATTTGGAATGACGCGGTCATAGACATTCATAATGAATAGTGAGTTTGCGAGCGCGAACATGTTAATCATAATCGCCGCAACGCCGCTTTCGATATAGATCTTTTTATTATCTTTTAAAGTCTTCCAAAACCAATCGCGGGTGGTGTCGATTTCTGCCGGCCCCGCGCGGCCATCAACTTGCGCCTCGGCGCGGATGAAGAAGGCATAACCATTATAGGATTCTTTGAGTTTATCGAGGCCAATGACGCTTTTTTGATCTGGGGTTTCTGGGAATTCAACTAAACAATCATAACCACCACTATCAGCCTTGGTTACATCCCATATAATACAAGCCTGCCCACTATGGAGCAATGCAATGCACGGAAATATTGGCAAGGTCACAAGCGCATCGAGGCTACGTTCAACCAGCTGCACTTTTAAACCTGTACGTTCTGCCGCGCGAGCGAACAGCACAGGAGAAACACCTTCTTTTGAAAACGGCAAACCTGCGGTCAGGGCATTTAATGATGTGCGGCGGCCAAAATGCCCCGCCATAATCCGTAGACACTCAAGGCGTGGGAAACGCTGCGCCATACGGTCTGCCTGCAAAGGATAATCGGCGAGACCTTCGCTGCGAATATGATCTTGCTCAGGTGGCGGCGTTGCGCCCTCTTGTGCTTGTTCGTTTTGATTTGCGTTCTGTATCTCTTCTTCTGAAGACATAGGCGGAGCTCCTCCTTAAGAATAAAGGCTTTGCGGCAGCTGAATATAATAAATGGGCCGATTTACGCTTGAGAGTAAATTTGCCCATTCAAAGAAATTAAACGCTAAAGCTTTAAAATGTATTAAAGCTTTGCTTCTGATGGTCCATCAACGCCAATAATCGACATCAAGTCACCACGAACGGCGAGGAGGCGATATATTGCGAACATTTCTAGATATTGATTATTCACAGTGTTTGAACGTGAAACAACCAACTCGTTTTGCGCATCTAGCACATCAAGAAGTGTACGGCGGTTTAGGTTAAACTGGTCAAGATACGCATTTACAACCTGACGGTTTGCTTTTTCTTGTAAGCCAAACTGTTTCACACGCTCGCGGGCAGCTTCGCGGCCAGCCCATGTTTGACGTACTTCGTCTTCAATTGTACGTGCAGTTTGTGCGCGACGTTCTTTTGCTTCTGCCGTACGGTAAACAAGCTCCTTCGTACGGGCAACATCTGCGCCGCCACGATATAAGTTCCAGTTCACAACAACCAAAGCAGATGCGCTGGTATCTTTACCATCAATGCCGCCAAGGTCATTACCTGTACGGCCGTTCATTTGGAAATCAACCTGCGGATAGAAAGTTGACATTGTGCCCATTTTTTCGGCATGTGCAACTTCAATATCAGCTTCTAAAACATCCAAAGTCGGGCTATACGCCAAAGCTTTGTTGATTTCTTCTTGCACGCCACCAGAAAGTGCTGTTGCAGGGATAACAGGCATATCAAGCATAGCAGGCATATAGCCGACTTCACGCTTAAAGGCCGCTTCTGCAACGCGGAGTGATTCTGTGTTATTCGCAAATTGTGCATTTGCGTTTGCCAAACGGGCGCGCGCCTGCTCAACATCTGCTTGCGTGCTACGGCCAGCGCCTGCGCCGTCCTTAATCATCGCCAAAATTTCGACGTGCTTATCAACGTTTGTTTTTTGGATGTTACGCAAGTCGCGTTGGCGTTTTACTTCTAAGAAGTTCTCAACAATGTTTAGACCTACGAGCTCTAATGTTTCATCTACGCGGCTTGTCGCAGATTGAATACGGCGTTTTTGGCGCTCAACTTCATACTTCGTTTCATAACCATCGAAAAGCATTTGCGTTAATGTTACGCCAGTATCATAGCGCCACATTGTTTCTGTATCATCATTATCTGCGCCGCCACGTGTGCCAGGGTCATCACTATACTCAAGGCCAGTATCACCATTAAAGTCGATAGATGGCAAATAAAGCGCTTTAGCTTGATCTAGCTCTTTATCCGTTGCGCGGCGACTGTTTTGAACAACAGCAGTACGTGGGTTTGTCAGCACACCGATGGAAACAGCATCTTTAAGTGTTCTGATCTGTTTTAGTTCTTGTGCCTGAGCAGCGCCCGCGCCGCCTATAACCAGCGTCGATACGCTGAGGCCTAACAATGAAATCGCACGAATAGCATTCATTTTAAAATTCTCCTAATTGCCCTCTACCAAGTTTTTGGTAAAATAATTTTATCGTTAGTCGATAAACGAGTTTTGAATATAACTCAAGTATATAATGCCTTTTTTTCAATATGCTGACAACAGTTCTTTTTACCCGTAATTAAAGTCATAAAGAATACTAAACACGATAAGCCATGTGATAACTGCGTGTAGAAGTTAAAAAAAATTATACGCCTTGATTGGTTTCGCGCTATAATTATATTAATGTATGTAATGCGTCGTAATAATATAAAATAGGTAAATATAAAAATGTTATCACCTCTTATGGATGACAATAATCATAGTGATGAGCCGCCGCGCTTTGATTCAGACGAGAACGCTGATGATCACGACCACAATCAGGCGGGGCTTCTGATTAAAACCAAGCCCAAGACGAAGAAGCCTTCAATGTATAAGGTCTTGTTGCTGAATGACGACTATACACCGATGGAGTTTGTCGTTCATATATTGGAGAAGTTTTTCAACAAAACCCGCCAAGAGGCCACAGATGTTATGCTACACGTTCATCGCCGCGGCGTTGGGCTATGCGGCGTTTACACCTATGAAGTCGCAGAAACCAAAGTTACGCAGGTGATGGACTTCGCACGCGCCAATGAACAGCCCCTGCAATGCACATTAGAACGCGACTAACAAACCACAACGAACCGTATTGAATTGTCCATCCAGACAGAGAGGCCGAGAATGCTTTCCAGCAATTTAGAACAAACCCTCCATAATGCATTGAGCGTTGCAAATGAACGCAAGCATGAATTTGCAACGCTAGAACATTTGCTTTACGCCCTGACAGAAGACCAAGACGCAATGGCCGTCTTGCGCAGCTGCGGCATTTCAATCACAGATCTGAAAGATCAGCTGGCCACCTATATGGACAATGAATTTTCCGAGCTTGTGAACCCAGAAAGCGAAGAAGCCAAACCAACGACCGCGTTTCAGCGCGTTTTGCAGCGCGCCGCGATCCATGTTCAATCATCGGGCCGCGATGAAGTGACCGGGGCGAATGTTCTCGTCGCTCTCTTTTCCGAGCGCGAAAGTCATGCTGTTTACTTCCTGCAAGAACAAGACATGACGCGTTTTGATGCGGTTAATTATATTTCACACGGCATTGCTAAAGTCCCCGGACAAAGCGATGTTGCCAAACCGATAAAAGGCGCTGAAGAAGAAGCGCAAGAAGGCGACGAAACCGTCAAAACTGGAAAAGACGCACTTAGCGCCTATTGTCGTGACCTCAACGAAAAAGCACGCGAAGGCAAAATCGACAATTTAATTGGCCGCACAAAAGAAGTTGAGCGCACAGTGCAAATTCTTTGCCGCCGTTCAAAAAACAACCCGCTTTATGTTGGCGACCCTGGCGTTGGTAAAACAGCGATCGCCGAGGGCCTCGCCAAGCGTATCATTGATAAAGACGTGCCTGAAGTTTTGCTTGAAAGCGTGATCTACTCGCTGGATATGGGCGCATTACTTGCTGGGACACGTTATCGTGGCGATTTCGAAGAGCGTATTAAAGCTGTGCTGTCTGAAATTGAAAAAATTGATGACTCGATTCTCTTTATTGATGAAATACACACCATAATAGGCGCAGGGGCGACCTCTGGCGGCGCGATGGATGCTTCAAACCTACTGAAGCCTGCTCTTTCTAATGGGGAACTGCGCTGTATCGGTTCAACCACATATAAAGAATATCGCAATTATTTTGAAAAAGACCGCGCGCTTGTGCGCCGTTTCCAAAAAATTGACGTTAACGAACCGAGCGTTGACGAAGCGATAGAGATCCTAAAAGGGCTGCGTAAATATTACGCGGCGCATCACGACGTCGAATACACAGACGAAGCTTTAAAAGTCGCTGTTGAACTATCCAACCGTTATATTGGCGACCGAAAATTACCTGACAAAGCGATTGACGTTATTGACGAAGCTGGCGCAGCACAAAATTTAGTACCTAAAGATCTACGTAAAAAAACAATCGACGTTGAAGACATCGAAGCCGTCGTCGCGACAATCGCACGCATTCCGGCTAAAAGCGTCTCAAAGAGCGACAAAGATGTACTCTCTCGCCTTGAGCGTGACCTTAAGACATTGGTCTTTGACCAAGACGAAGCAATTTCGCGCCTGTGTGATTCGATTAAAATGGCGCGCGCTGGCCTGCGTGACCCAGAAAAGCCCATTGGTTCTTATCTATTCTCCGGCCCAACTGGGGTTGGTAAAACTGAAGTTTGTAAGCAGCTTGCGCATACAATGGGTATCGACTTTATCCGCTTTGATATGTCAGAATACATGGAACGCCATGCTGTATCTCGCTTGATTGGCGCCCCTCCGGGCTATGTTGGATTTGAACAAGGCGGGCTACTGACCGATAAAATCGACCAAACGCCGCATTGCGTCTTGCTGCTTGATGAAATTGAAAAAGCACACCCAGATATTTACAACTTGTTACTGCAAGTCATGGATTACGGCAAGCTGACCGACAATAACGGCAAAACCATAGACTTCCGCAATGTCATATTGGTCATGACGACCAACGCTGGCGCGAAAGAGTTATCAAAATCGCCGATCGGCTTTATGCACACCATCGCAGATCAAGACGATTCAGAAGAGATCAAACGCACATTCTCTCCTGAATTCCGCAACCGCCTTGATGCCATTGTCCCGTTCACAGCGCTATCACCCAATACCGTTATTCAAATCGTTGATAAATTTATCATGCAGCTTGAAGCCCAGCTTTCAGACCGTAATGTTGTGATTACACTTAGCGACGCAGCGCGTCATTATCTGGCCAACAAAGGTTACGACCCCGCAATGGGCGCGCGCCCTCTTGCACGCGTCATTCAAGATGAGGTAAAGAAAGAGCTCGCGGAAGAATTACTCTTCGGCAAGCTGACAGAAGGCGGGGACGTCATTATCGATATCGCTGACGATGCGTTATTCTTTGAATATCCAAAGCAGCGCCGCATCACCAAAAAAGCAGGTGAAGGCAAGGCCAAGGCAAAATCCAAAGAAAAAGCGGCCGCCACAGGCAATAAAAAGCCTCCAAGTAAAGCCGCGCCGAGCAAGAAAAATAAGAAAGATGAGTAAAGGCACAGACTACAGCAACATATAAACCATGATTTCTCAGGGAAATCGCAATATAGTTTGCACTAATATAGAAGCCGTGCTAAACCGAGTAAATTAACAGCTTAGAGGCGAAACATGCCCTCATATTATTGTGAGGCAACATATTTATCTACACACAATTTAGATAAAATCCTCTATGAATTTAACCATTGTCAAACATCTGCTATAGTAAAGTAGTAAAGTGAATAGTGTTGTATAAATAAAAAAAATATTGGGTATGCAGAACAAACTGAATTTCAAAACTATAATCGGTAAGCCGGTGCCGTTACGTGCGCGTTATTTTACAACAAAAAATAACATGCCGCGCCTGCGCTACGTGTCACTGCTCTGTGCGGCTGTGCTCTTAACAGGGGTGTCTGCATTTAATGGCAAGAATTTACACGCGAATAATAGCGCCCCTGCCGTCATGCAAGTTTCAGATCAAGCGCATAATGATGCCGCTTATAAGCTCTCTCAACACCCTGGCCCCATCGGAGATGGCACACTAAAAGGCGCCGCCGTTATCGCCGCCCAGCCTGCTGAAGAAATGAAAATGGCTTACGCTGACATACCGGACAGCTTACAAAATGATATCATGAGTAAAGTCGCAGCCATCGGTAAAAATGCGAACTCGACCATTGACGCAATCAAAGAACAAATCAAAGCAAGCGCACAGTCATCTCAGGAAGATGATGCGCCAAGCGCCCCAGCAAAAATAAGTGTGACCTTGAAAAAAGGAGGCACGTTAACGGGGCTGCTACGTAAACAAGGCATCGGCGCTAGCGAAGCATATCGCGCAGTAGATGCGCTTTCAAAACATTACAACCCACGCAATATGAAGCCAGGGCTTAACGTTGATATTTTATTTGGCGAAGACCGCATTGTTGATGGCGAAACATACAAAACCATCGCCATGCTTGACGTCCCGTTTGACCCGATAAAATCAGCTCGCGTAACATTAGACGACGCAGGGAAATTTGTATCCGCACGCCACGAAAAAGAAATTGTCTATCGTGAAAAATCAGGAGAATTTGACGTTGAAATCTCCCTTTTGGGCTCAGCCCAGAAAGCCAACGTTCCATATAGCGTTGCAGCAGAAGCGATGCGCATCTATTCATGGAACGTTGATTTCCAAAGAGACTTACGCAAAGGCGACCACCTCAAATTGCTCTACCGCGAAGCAACAGTTAAAGAAACTGGCGAGCCTGCAGGCCAAAAAGAAATTCTGTTTGCGCAGCTTACATTATCTGACCGTGACCTGCCTATATACCGCATGGAGTTTGACGATGGGCGCGTCGACTACTTCCAAGAAGATGGGCGCAGCATTCGTAAAGCATTAATGCGGACACCGATTAATGGCGGCCGTATTTCTTCAGGATTTGGTATGCGTAAGCACCCTGTGCTTGGCTATGGAAAAATGCATAAAGGCCTTGATTTCGCGGCACCAACTGGCACAAAAATCTACGCTGCAGGCGATGGCGTCATTGAGTATATCGGGCGCAATGGTAGCTTTGGTAACTATGTGCGTATCCGCCATAATTCAAAACTTAAAACAGCCTATGCGCATATGAACCGTTTTGAAAAAGGCCTTAATAAAGGCGACCGCGTACGTCAAGGCGACACGATTGGTCGCGTCGGCACAACGGGCCGTTCAACAGGCGCGCATTTACATTATGAAGTACATGTTGACGGCCGCCAGATGAACCCAAGGTCTGTGAAGCTCCCAACTGGCGAAAAGCTTAAAGGCGAAATGCTGACAGCCTTTAACAGAACGGTACAGACATATCAGTCACGTTTCGCTATGCTGCAAGACCAGATCCGCGTTGCAGATGCATCATCAACGCAGGGGCCAAAAGCCAACTACAATGAATAGCTTCAGAAGTAATATGGCGGTTTAGGCTCGATTCGCGGGCTGTGATTTCCTTATCCTTAACTGCACGCTTTACGCCGCAGCACAACGCCTAGCATTATTCCGCGACACGCGTTATTGTTTGACATAAGTAACGCGAAGTGTTATCAATACCACTGTGACACTTCGCCATCAAGAATGAGAATAAGGATAAGCATGCATATTTTAGATCAACAAAATTTCTTTGAAACTCGCCATAAGTTTATCGGGCGCAGCGATGTCATGCCAAATGTTTCTATTGAAAGAAAATCAGATGGCGAAAAACTCACGGATAAATTTGATACATCCAAGGAGAGCGCTGATGAAGTCTATGTTTTACGCTACCAAGATAAAGACACTGGCAAAGAAAAAACAAAAGACATCAAAATCACACCAATGTAAAAATAAAGCTGCCCTCTGCTTTATTTCAGCACATCACCAATTTTGATATAGCTGCCATTTAATGCAGATGCAAAGTCCATCGCTTTCGCGTTTTCTGGCTGTAATGTCGTGATTTGCAGATAACTATTCTCACCGCAGGAAATTATGCCTTTTTTGGTCCTGACCGTGCCATGGTCTGCACTTTCTAACGTGGCGCTATGTTCTGTTGGTACGAATGCAACGCCATGAATCTTCAGGCGCTTACCATGAGCATCCATACACCACACACCTGGCCATGGGGTCAGCGCGCGCATTTGGCGTTCAATATGTTCAGGCGTTTCTTGCCAGTTAATACGCCCATCATCACGGCTGAGCATTGAGGCATAATTTGCACACGCATCATCTTGCGCCTGAGAATCTAGCGCGCCCGTTTGCACAAGCGTGGTTAAAGCGCTCAGCGTTAGCCGTGCGCCGCAAGCCGCCAGCGCATCATGCAGTGAAGATGCATTGCTTTCCGCCGTGATCGGCAATGTTTCTTTTAAAATCATAGCGCCAGTATCAAGGCCTTTATCCATCTGCATAATGGTAATGCCTGTTTCGCTGTCGCCTGCCATAATTGCACGCTGTATCGGCGCGGCGCCGCGCCAACGTGGCAATAGTGAACCATGAATATTGAGGCAGCCATATTTCGGCGCAGCTAAAATTGATGGTGGCAGTAACAGGCCATAAGCTGCAACAATTGCTATATCGAGCTTGAGGTCTTCAAATACTTTTACGGCATCCACGTCTTTTTTAAATGATTTAGGCGTATAAACGGCGATGTCATGCCGCTCGGCAAGCAAATGCACGGCGGATTTTTGTACTTTATTCCCGCGGCCCTTTGGGCGCGGTGGCTGTGAATAAACAGCGACAATGTCATGATCACTACCAACTAATGCGCCTAGCGCCACAGCGGCAAAATCAGGTGTACCCATAAAGGCAATGCGAAGTTTTTGAGAAGACATGAAAAGCTTTCCGTTTAATATGCACGATCTAAGCTTATAACGTTTCGCACGCCAAATTGGCAAGGTGAAATTTACGCGACAAGTGTAAGGCCGTGCGCGCGTACTGTATCTTGGATACTCTGCGTTTTCTGCTGCATCTGCAATGACGTCTTCGCGCCTTCAGGCGTGGGAGCTTCTTCGTCTACGCCGATCAGTTCAGTTTGTTGTGCTGCAATAATGCTTGCGAGCACCAAGCCATAAGACGCCGCCTGCGTAGTCTTAACCAACCGCCCGCCGCGGCTTATGCCATAACCTTTATCCGAGCAATATAGGTTCAAAGCTTCGTGCGCAATCACCGCAATGCTAAAGCCAAAATATCCTCCGTATAGCCCTGCAGACGCAGCCTCAACAAAAGTTGTCGCCTCCGTAGCGGCCTCAACGCACAGCCCCGCAACGGGCCCAAAAGCAAACCCGAGTCCAAACATCTTACCCGCACCATATTTTGCACAAAAACCTGGATACTTCATAATCTTTACCCCGCCTGATAAAATGCACGTTCAATTTGCGGCATCAACGCCTGTAGGCGCTCGAGCGATGGCTTTACCAAAGTGCCGCCACAGCCAAATGTCCCGCTAATCATACCGTCACTATAAGATGCGCCGTTCTGGCCAAAAATATCCCGCCAGAAATCTTGTTGCTCTTGGTCGCCTTTATAATAAGCGTATTCAGCCGCAGGGCGCACTGCGCTGACCAAGGCCTTTAAGGCGGTTATATTAATAATAATTTGCCCTGCCTTTTCATCACGGTTGCACGCCTCGCCAATCATCAGGTTTTTAAAGGCTGCAGTTTTAAATTCGGCAAAAGGGTGCTTGAGCAATGCTTTTAAGGCAAAGCCAATATCCAAAGTTAAATCTGGATTTTTGACATTAAAGTCATCAAAACGCTTATAGGCACGATAAAGCGGCGATGCGCGCCATGATGCCAAACCAAGCAAGACTTGCTGATCGTTTTTATCAAGAATGTTTAATGTAAATGAAGCCGTTGGGCCAAACGGGCCAAAGGTTTTTGATTCAATTTTATACTTCACCATTTCATAAGGTGACGCGCTAGCCGCTGCAACGCTGGATAGGCTTTTATTGTTGTTATTTAGGATGGTTAATTCCCGCATTACTTATTTCCTCACACAATAGATACTCTTTTTATTTAGTCTTATTGATGCGTATATTTACATAATATTAGCAAAGAGTCAAGTATATCTGTAACGCGGCGTTACAATTAGTGAGTTTATGGGGAATTTACTTTCTTATTTACACTGACTAATATAAGTTCACTGCTCAATTTCAAGCCATTTAGATTAGCGTGCACACATGACAGACACATCCTTAAATATTGTAATCCTTGCCGCCGGTAAGGGCTCTCGTATGAAGTCCAAAAAACCAAAAGTTCTCCATGAACTTGCAGGGCGTCCGCTTATATCGTGGTTAATTGAATCGACGCAGCATTTAAACCCAGAAAAAATCATTGTCGTCACCGCCCCTGATATGGATGATGTACGCGAAGTCATCAAACCGCACGTAAGCGTTATTCAGCATAAAGCTCAAGGCACAGGCGATGCGGTCAAGGCCGCCCTGCCTGCATTAGAAGGCCATAAGGGCGACGTGCTCATTTTGCTTGGTGATGCGCCATTACTTGCCCATGACACGATGCAAGACCTTATAGACGCGCGGCATTTGGATAATGCTGGGCTTTCCGTACTTGGCGTTGAACTTGATGAACCGCATGGCTATGGCCGCCTTGTCCCCGACAAACACGGCAAGCTTGCCCGCATCGTTGAACAAAAAGACTGCACGCCGCAGCAAGAAGAATTAAGCGTCATTAACACAGGCGCGTTTTGCGTTGATGGCACGCGCCTGAAATCATGGCTTGATCAGCTTGATTGCAACAACGCGCAGGGTGAGTATTACTTTACTGACCTCCCTGCCATTGCCGCCGCAGAAAAAATCAAAACTGAGATTTGCATTAGCTATGATGAAGACGAAGTCGCAGGCATTAATTCACGCGCGCAGCTTGCGCATTTGGAATCCGTCGTTCAACACGCTTTACGTCAGCGCGCAATGGATAATGGCGCGACCCTTTTAAACCCTGAGAGCGTTTATTTCTCGTGGGACACTGCATTAGGCCAAGACGTTGTGGTTGAACCCAATGTCTTTTTCGGCCCCAAAGTAAGCGTCGCGAATAATGTACGCATCAAAGCGTTTTCCCATTTAGAAGACTGCCAAATTGCCGATGGCGCGGATATTGGCCCTTATGCCCGCCTGCGCCCTGGCGCAGATATTGGCGAACAAGCCCGCATTGGTAATTTCGTTGAAGTCAAAAAAACCCGCGTCGGTAAAGGCAGCAAGATTAACCATTTAAGCTATGTTGGTGACGGCGACATTGGCGAAGGCGTCAATATCGGCGCAGGGACAATCTTCTGCAATTATGACGGCTATGATAAACATGCGACGATCATTGGCGATGGCGCATTTGTTGGTTCAAACACCACCATCGTCGCCCCTGCCAAAATTGGCGCGAATGCGTTAATCGCGGCGGGCAGCGTTGTGACTAAAGAAGCCCCTGCTGATGCGCTATATGTGACGCGCATGAAACCAATGATTAAAGAAGGCTGGGTTACTAGTTTTCAAGAAAAAAAGACAAAGAAATAGGATAGAGTTATGTGTGGAATTATTGGCATTATTGCAAAAAAAGAGGCTGCACCTTCATTGGTTGAAGGCTTAAAGCGCCTTGAATATCGCGGCTATGACAGCGCAGGGATTGCGACAATTGAAAACGGCGTGATTGAACGCTGCCGCGCCAAAGGCAAACTTATCAACCTTGAAGAAAAGCTAAAAACGCACAGCACATCTGGTCACGTTGGCATTGGCCATACACGCTGGGCTACGCATGGCATTCCGAACGAGGAAAACGCCCACCCCCACGCCACAGATAAAGTCGCCGTCGTCCATAACGGCATTATTGAGAATTACCGCGAGATTAAAGACGAGCTCAGCGAAAGCCAAGTGCATTTCGAAAGCGAAACCGACACCGAAGTCATCGTCCATCTCATTAGTAGCTACTTAACGCAAGGCCTCGCGCCAAAAGACGCTGCCTTTAAAGCGCTTGACCGCCTAGAGGGCGCATATTCGCTTGCCATCATCTTTGCCGGTGAAGAAGAATTAATGATCGGGGCTCGCCACGGTACGCCGCTTGCCATTGGTTATGGTGACGGAGAAATGTTCCTTGCGTCCGATTCATATGCGCTTGCGCCGCTGACCAAAAAAATCAGCTTTTTAGAAGATGGCGACCGCACGGTTGTTACCCGTGATGGTGTAACCGTCTACGATAATGACAACAACCCAGTCGAGCGCCAAATCCGCATTACCGCACAGTCGGGCGCAACAACGGGTAAGGGCGAATATCGCCACTTCATGTTAAAAGAAATTTACGAACAGCCTGCCGTGATTGGCGATACGCTCAACAGCTTTGTTCACCCATCAACAGGACATATCACACTGCCTGATGACATAGTGGAAACATTGCACAAAAGCCCTCGCCTCACTTTGGTTGCTTGCGGCACGGCTTATTACGCCTGTATGGTTGCCAAATATTGGTTTGAACAATTCGCGCGCATCCCGTGTGAAATTGATGTCGCCTCAGAGTTTCGTTATCGCGAAGCGCCAATGCCAGAAGGCGGCGTGGCGATTTTTGTATCTCAATCTGGTGAAACGCTCGATACGCTTGAAGCCTTGCGTTACTGCAAACGTCAAGGCCAAAAAATCCTGTCCATCGTCAACACGATTGAAAGCACGATTGAACGCGAAAGTGACTTTGTCCTGCACACATTGGCAGGGCCTGAAATTGGCGTTGCTTCAACCAAAGCATTTACAACGCAGCTGACGACGCTGGCCTGCCTCGCCCTCGCCCTTGGCGTGAAGCGCGGTAAAATCGACACGGCGCAGGAACAAGAAATTGCAGATGCATTGCGTAGCATTCCAACAGAAGCCGCCAACATCCTCAACCATGATGATGAAATCCGCAACATCGCCAAAGAGCTTATTGACGCAAAAGACATGCTTTATATCGGGCGCGGGCTTCTCTACCCGCTCGCTTTAGAAGGCGCGCTGAAAATGAAAGAAATTTCATATATTCACGCCGAAGGTTATGCGGCAGGTGAAATGAAACATGGGCCCATCGCCCTGATTGACGAAAACATGCCAATCTGCGTCCTTGCACCTAATGATGCCCTATACGAAAAAACAGCATCAAACGTCCGCGAAACAACCGCGCGCGGCGGTCAGGTGTTATTATTCTCTGACGCAGCAGGCTGCGAAGCCCTCAAAGACCAAAGCAAATGGACCGTCACATTAGGCGATATCCACCCCTATATTTCGCCGATACTCTACTCACTGCCAATGCAAATGCTGTCTTACCATGTTGCTGTCCTTAAAGGCACAGATGTTGACCAGCCACGCAATTTGGCCAAATCTGTGACGGTGGAATAATGATTAATAAGCTCATCACCAAAGACACGCTTTTAAATGATGCCGCCCTTAATGCGGTTGCGCATATACCAACGGCGAGCCTTAGCGCGGTTATTGATGATGGTTTTTGGGCGGGGCTGAGCGATGCTGATTTCATGCGCATCGCTGTGCTTTTGGCACAAAAAAGTTATGATGAGGGCGGCTGCCCGATTGGCGGGGTTATCATTGATAATCTTAGCCGCAAAATTATTGGTAAGGGGCATAACACCCTCGTTCAAGAAGACCACCCTTATAATCACGGAGAGACCTCCGCCATTCGCGATGCAGGGCGCGTTGATTTTAGCCGCACGACCATATTTACAACGCTTAGCCCTTGCGATGTCTGCGCGGCGCTTATTTATATGCGCCAGTTTAGCCGTGTGGTTGTGGGGGATATCACCAATGCATCAGGCAATGAAGGCATGCTGCGCGATAAAGGCGTTAGAGTTGAAATTTTAGAAGATGCCGCCGCCATTGCACTTTACAAAAAATATCGCGCTGAGAAACCGCAGCTTGATTTAGAAGACTGGAAAGGCAAAGCCGCGCTATAGAAAATCAGTCTTGCTTTTCATGCGCATTGCTTTTATCTATAGCCCGAGTTTTTTTTAATCTATAGGGCGCAAATGCAAAACTTCAAAACCAGTGCCGCATTACGGGCATTTCAAAAGAGCTGTAAAGATAAAAGCGAAACGCTCGCCATAGTTCCCACTATGGGCGCGCTGCATGAGGGGCATTTATCTTTGGTCAAAATTGCGCAGGAAAAAGCCGACCATGTGATTGTGTCGATTTTTGTGAACCCGACGCAATTTGCGCCGCATGAAGATTTTGATGCTTATCCGCGCGTCGAAGATGCTGACGCGGCGAAACTTGCGCCGCGGGGCATTGCAGGCATATTCACGCCAAGCGTCAGTGAAATGTATCCTAAGGGTTTTGCCAGTAACATCTCCATCACAAGCGACCTAACAAATTGCCTATGCGGTGCGGCGCGGCCTTCGCATTTTGATGGGGTGGCGACGATTGTCAGTAAATTATTATTACAAAGCCGCGCTGATATGGCTGTGTTTGGCGAGAAAGACTGGCAGCAATTACAGGTTATCCGCCGCGTAAATACTGATTTGAATATTGATTGTGATATTATTGGCGCGCCGATTTGCCGTGATAAGGCGAGCGGCCTTGCCCTGTCATCGCGTAATGCTTATTTAAGCCCTGAAGAACGCAAAGCTGCAGGCCAGTTAAATCTCATTCTCTCGGCCTTTGCCGCGCAGATACGCGCCGGTAGCGACATACAAAGCGTACAAAAATCAGCTGCAGATAAAGTTAGCGCCGCAGGGTTTGGACAGATTGAGTATTTGGAATGCCGCGAAGCAGATAGCCTTGCGCTTGTCACTGATTTTAACCCAGAAAAAAATTGCCGCGTTTTCGTCGCGGCAAAAATGGGCAACGCAAGGCTGATTGATAATATGGCGGTTTAGGTCGCTTATTAAGGTCTTAACGTTTTACCAAACGAAACATCATCATATATTCACGCATAAACTTCACCAGCTCCATTGGATTTTTGATGTAGCGGTCGCCGCCCGCTGTATAAGGAAAAAACTCATCACAGTTCAGGCGGTTAATCGCGATATCAAACCCTGCTTTATCAAAGCTAGTTGCAATGTCATTAAGCGAATAGTTTTGCGGCGGCACAGGTGAAAATTCACTGACCACATTATACCAACGCGGCCATAATGGATTTTCAGCGTATTCGCCAATCACCATATAGTAAACCCCGCCCGGTTTTAAGGCATCGTATATTTCACGCGCATGGGCATCCATATCAGGCAGCAAATAAACAACCTCATGCGAGAATGCGAAATCAAAGCTACCGTGATGAGCGGGGATCTCATCATTATGTGCATAAGAAAGCGGGCGCGTTCCCTTTTGTGCATTGGCATAAGCAACGCTATCACAGGCAATATCGACGCCGAGCGCTTCTTTAAACGGTTTCGCGTCATATAACATCCGCAAGAAACCGCCACGGTTACAACCAAAATCAAGTATTTTTGCGTCTTTAAGGCTAGGCTCAACGATTTGCCCGACCATCGCGCGCCAAGAAGGACCATGGCCTTCTTGCATATATTCTTCACCGACAAGGTCGTCCCATGTTTTTACTTTTACTGCGCTCATTTCATCTGTCCTTATATATTTGAATCTGTTCTAAAACTTTTGGCCTAAAGGGGTTAAGCTGACGCGGCGATACATATTCTTCTCCATCTTTTCGGGCAAAGCGCCAAAGGTGGTGGCGGAGGTAAAAATATGTTCAGGCAATTGATTATCAAGATTCAGAGATAATATGCCGCCATCGCTGCTTACGGCTGCGTTAAATTTATCTTTCAACTCATCAAGTTCATAGCCCGCGCTTAAAAGCTGTCTGATATAAGGCGGCAGGTTTTCGTTTAAATCAGCGCCATATTCAGCCGTCATTAATTTTTGCGATACCCACGCCACATTATCGGCGCTGATTTGCGGTAAGTCACTGCGCCCCTCGGCAATGTCTTTATCAAAAGGGAAACCATCTGCGGCAGCTTCTTCGATCACTAATTTTTTAACCTCGGGCAGTTTATAAACATCACAGGCTGTTGTGATACCTGGGTTGACTTGGAAGTACGTAATGTCTTTGCCCGTCATTGCCCGGCCTTCAATATAAAATGTGCGCCATGCCAGTTCATTCATGTATTTATCAGCCGCATCGGCAAGTAATCCGTATGTTGCACGACTAGAGGCCAGCGCCGAGAGGGACACAATTCGTAGATCATCAACCTGACGGTTAAGCAGCATATCATAAGACATTGCCGCCATGTTATAGACGAAACGCAAACGTTTATTCGCCGCGCCTTCAACCGTTGTAACGTCTTCTTGATCCATTGTTTTAAACGGAATGCCGCCTTGCTGTGCGAAAGACTGATACAGGCCAAGCCCAACGGATTTAATTGGCGCGTCTTTTGCAAAACTCGCAAGCCCGTCATAGATTTCATGAACAATTTCAGGGCGGCCCAAATCACCATCAAGAATTTGAACACGGTTATCTGGCACATGCTTAAAAACATCTGCAGCAATCGCGCTGTCTTTAACATGAAGGATCACACGGCAGCCTTTATCAAGCAAGCGCTCTGCAATCGCACTCGTGTTATTGAGCAGATATTTTTTATCCTGCGGGGCGTAACGGCTAAAGCTGTGGGTCGCAAATTCACCATGCAATCCTTGATCATATGCAGTGTATGATGCGCCAGTAACAATATAAACTGGCGTTGCCCCTACGGCATTGGCGTCCTGAGCCCACGACGCTAATTTTGCGCCGAAGTTTTTATCAATGAAGTCTTGGAGCTGCATTTTTCTTTGTGTATCTGACATTTGATCCTACCAATATATTGTGCCCAAAGGCGTTGTTTGCCGTAGTAAGCTTTTCGCTAAAGCCTCACTCAGATAGTCTTTTTGTGTCTTTTCGCTCTGTTCAGTACCTGCCTGTGACAGGCCTTCTGGTTGCGGCTCTGGCTTTGTAGCTTTTTTAAACAGTTTTGATATGCACATGGCGCCTCCTCAGAAACAAGTTGTTGCGAATGAGAACGATTCTTAGTTAAAACCGCCCCGTTCGTCAAGATGTAAATGAGAATTATTTGCAACTGGCTCTAACATTTCGTAAACATCGTTGTATTTGCTCGATTTTTCATGGTATAATTATGGCCACGGCAGCGCCGATATTCTTCAATGTATAAAAGGTCACTTTCATGTCACTAGAATCAATCACCGAAAAAATCCGTCAAAAAATGGCTCTGGCACACGGTATAGACGCGAGCATTAAATTTGACTTTGGTGATGAGGGTGTCATTTTTATCGATGCCAACCAGAGCCCCGCTATCGTCTCGCATGATGATGGCGACGCTGATACAACGTTTAGCTGTTCACTTGACGTGTTTGAAAATATCGTTAGTGGCGCGCAAGACCCTAATCTCGCCTTTATGATGGGAAAAATAAAAATTCGCGGCAATATGGGCTTGGCGCTCAAGCTCAATTCAATTCTGGAAGATTAATTAAGGCTTCGGCTTCGCGCTAGGTGGCTTGGCTGCTTTGTGCGGCGTCCCCCCCTGACCATAACTATACAGCCCCTCATCAGCAATAAGCTTCGCGACATCTGCGTTTAAACCAGTAATATTTGGCTGTTTCTGCGCAAGGTTGTTACGGATTTGCGTCGATGATAATTCCACGACAGGTGTTTGCACCAAATAAAAGCCACGGTCATCCGTAAATGCAGTGTCGCCATCATGGGTGGTTAATCTCAGCTGCGATGCCTTAATCGCCTTTGCATTTTTCACGGCATCAATCTCAGTGGCTGACTGCGTACGGTTCATCACCATAACCAGGTGGTTTGCGGAAATATCTTCCCATCCCCCCCATTCATGGAATGACGTGACGTTATCTGAGCCCATCATCCATACAAACTCATGGTTTGGGTAATCTGTGCGCAAGCGCTTTAAAGTTTCGGCCGTTTCAATAAAGTCCTGACCTTGATCTAAATAATCTTGTTCAATATCTGTCACCGTCAGCCACGGCAAATGCGCGGTCATAAGCTCGGACATTTTTTTGCGGTGTTCTAAATCAGCATAAAGGCTCGGGTCTTTATAGGGGTTGCGTGGAGCAACCATCATCCATACGCCATCACAGCCAAGCGCTTCATAAGCTTTTTGCGCAATGTGCAAATGTCCTTCATGCGGCGGGTTAAATGAACCGCCAAATAACACGATGCGCTGTTTTGTAATCGCCTTGTCAAAGCTTTGTTTTACCATGATGCTTATGTTTTCCCATCTTCAAATAAATATTACACAGCTATATGTAGGAAAATTTTAAGATTATGTCCAGTTTTTATTTGACATAGCACGGTTAAATTTCTATAACTCAAAGCTATATAATAACAAATTTATGGATCAGAAATGAAAGTCATACTCGGCAGCGCCGTTGCCACAGGCATAAGAGACGCATTTAACGCCGCTGCAAGCAATGGCGACCTCACACTGCTTGGCGCAAGCCTCTCGACATTCCCGAGTTCTGAATCATTCGCAGAAATCATTTTGGATGAGCACACACTTAACGCCAATGAGATTAAAGGCCAAAACGTCACCATCGTTCAGTCCATGCGTGAGCCGATTGACGTTAGCGCGATGCAGTTAATGTTTGCGATCAAAAACATTAAAGAACTTGGTGCAAAGAATATCATCGCCGCGGTCCCCTTCATGCCATATAACCGCCAAGATCGCCCATTTGATGGCCGCCTATGTTCCGTTGGCTCAAAATATTACGCAGAAATGCTCAAAAATGCGGGCGCAACACATATTATAAGCTCAGAAATGCACTCAAAAGCATCAGAAGGCTTTTATAAAGACGTTTTTGGCAAAGATAACGTGGTTTTATTAAAAAACTCGGCGCTTTTCGCTATAGACGCCCGTCAAAACGGCAATTCCAGCGCGATTATCGGCGCGCCAGATGGTGCAGATAAGCCTAGAGACGCAGGACAGCGCCGCGCCGCAGATTTACGCCGTACATTAAAACTGAGCGAGACCTTTAAAATCTGGAAAGACCACCAAGACGGCGACGTCAACGCAACAAAAATCGCCAAGTTTGATGGCAAAGTTAAAAATAAAGACTGTGTGATTATCGACGATTTAACCGATAGCGGCGGCACGCTGGTTAACGCAGCAACCTTATTAAAACAAAAAGGCGCAAAAAGCGTAACTTGTTATTTAAGCCACGGCGTATTAGTCGGTAACGCCGCAGAAAAACTGTTAAGCACGCAGGCTGCCCTTGGTGACAAAGTCGCGATTGACCGCCTTGCGATTATCAACAGCATCCCAAGCGTCGCCGAAAAACGTGAAGCTTTAATCAAAAGCTGCGCCAGTGATGGGGCATTAGATACAAAATGCCCGAACGCCGCCGCGCGCTTTGACGTCATAAACTGTGGCCCACAATATGTAGCCGCTGTAAAAAAACTGAATTTAACATTATAAATTTATTTATACCCATAGGAGAATACGATGCCTTATATAGGACGTGAAAACTACCCTTATTACCAAGAAACACTCGCGGAGCCTTCCGCGCTTTGGTCTGATTTATATGCGCTGACAATGGCGCAGGCACTTTGGGAAGATGACCGCCATAACGCGCAAGCAACGTTTCACGGCTTTATCCGCACTGCGCCCTATGATGGACAGTATCTATTAACAGCAGGGCAGAACATTGTTCATGAATGGATGGATAAGAACTGGAAGTTTGACGAGGCGGATATTTACACCCTCGCCAAGAAAACAATTCCCGGCCCTGACGGCACAGAACATAAATTGTTTAAACCTGAATTCCTTGAAATGCTAAAAAATGCAAAACTAGAACTGACCATTGATGCAATGCCAGAAGGCGAGCTTGCCTTCCCGGCGGAACCCATTTTCCGCGTTAACGGCCCACTATGGCAAGGGCTAATGGTTGAAGCAGCAATTTTAAATACCGTAAATTCGCAATCGAACTTTGCAACATATGCCTCACATTTAAAAACAGCTGCAGGCGGTGCGCCTATTCTTGAATTTGGCCTACGTCGCGCGCAAGCTGTTGGCGGACTGTCATCCACGCGTGGTGCGTTTGTTGGCGGCGCAGATATATCATCAAATGTTTGGGCAGAGCGCTGCTATGACATTCCGACCAAAGGAACAATGGCACATGCATTCATCATGTGTTACGAAGATGAACTCACCGCCTTTAAAGCATGGGCTAAAGGCATGCCTTATAACGGCATCTTCCTCGTTGACACATATGACACGCTGCACGGCGTTGAAAATGCAATTAATGTTTGCAAAGAAAATGGCCTGCATTTATCAGGCATCCGTCTGGATTCTGGCGATTTATCTTATTTATCAAAAGAAGCACGTAAATTATTAGACGCGGCAGGTTTTGGCGAAGCAAAAATCACCGCATCAAACGACCTTGACCGCGCCACCATCAACGCCCTTAAACAAGACGGCGCAAAGATTGATTATTGGACAGTCGGCACAGCATTGGTAACAGCCAAAGAACAACCGGGCCTTGGCGGCGTTTACAAAATCGGCGCTGTGTTTGATGAAAAAATATCGGCCAAAGAAGTCGACGCGATGCGCGACGCCGTACGTGAAGGCAAGAAATCACCTGACGATATTCGCAAACATGCTCGCGAATTGATGAAGCTTTCCGGTGATGCGATTAAGATGAGCTACCCTGGTGAGCTTGATGTTGTGCGTTATTTAAAAAGCGCCGATAGCGGTCAGCTTTATTTTGATGGCGGGACGATTTTGTCAAACTGGCAGCAAGACCCAATCAAGTATAAAAACCCTAAAGATGAATTTTCAGGTGTTTTAACGCGTGATATCACGTCCATTCAACGTGATAATGCGACAATGTCAAAAGAGTTTGAAAAAGGCACGCAGGCTTATCACCCGCTACAGCGCTTTTTCACGAAAGGCAAGCTTGTCGGTAATATTGAAACAGTACACCAAGGGCGCGAACGTGGCCTTCAGCGCATGGCGATGCTAGAAGAAAGCCATAAGCGTCAGCTGAACCCACACAGATACGTGGTCGGCGCAGAAGAAGAGCTAACGGATCGCCAAATGAAGATGGCGCGTAAATTGCGTAACTCATCAAGCGTGATCGCGGCTCAAATTAAATAATAATTACATATTTTTGTAAGGAGAAATAAAATGACTACAGCATGGACAGCAGCAGATAACGTTGCCCTTTTAAACGTAGACCCACAGGACACATTCTGCCCAGGCGGCGCTTTAGGCGTTACAGATGGCGACCAGATCATCCCTGTATTAAACAGCTTACGTGAACATTTCAACAAAGTGTATTGGACACAGGATTTTCACCCTGACGGCCATATTTCTTTTGCATCAACACATGGCGAAGCTGAATATTCAGAAAAAGACGTTGATTACGGGAAGCAAATGATGTGGCCTGAACACGCAAAACAAAGCGCTAGCGATGGCACAGGCGCGCAGTTCCATAAAGACTTGGCCTTCAAAGCATCTGACAAAATCATTCAAAAAGGCACAAATAAAGACATTGATTCTTATTCTGCATTTTTGGAAAATGACAAAAAGACCGCGCCGCGTTTTGATAACGGCAATTCACTGGCCGAAGAACTGCGCACTGACGGCGTGGATACGCTTGTCATCACGGGCCTCGCTCTTGATTATTGCGCAGGGGACACGGCGCTTGACGCCTTAACGGAGAAGTTCAATGTTATCGTCATTGAAGACGCCACACGCTCAATCACGCCTGAAGGCCGCCTTGCGAAAATCGCACAGATTGTTGACGCTGGCGGCATTGTCATGACGAGCGCCGCATTACAAAGAAACCCGCAGCTTATTGCCGCGTAAGTTAAGGTCGTAGATATCTTCAGAAATGCCGCGCTGATAATTTTCGCGGCATTTTTTATGAGCGTAACGTTTTCTGCTTTATCATGAAAATCAGATAAAATGCCATCAGCACGCCCGCCATCGTGAACCAGAAAATCGCGTATGATTTATGCTTATTGCGCAATTCCGGTTTGGCGCTGCGACCATTTACGATGTTTGACAGCAATAAATGCTCATCTGCATCAAACAGATAAAGCGCCTCCGCGCGATCATTATCATGGTTTCCTTTGCGCAAAGCGGCTGTAAAATCGAAATCCTGCCCATCAAACCTACGCAAGCTTGCGATGACGACATCTCTTTGTTCGTAATATATCCAGCCGAGATTAATTCGTGCGGGCAGCGCACCATCAAGCATAACAACTGCGCGGACGATAAAAGCAGGAACGCCGTCATGAGGGCTAGAGGGCATGAACTCTATAGTATCAAGCGTTTGTAAACGCCCTGAAATAACCCCTCGATATAAGGTGTTCGCCGGCAGGCTTTGATATATCTGTGTAATATTCTTTGCTGTAATGGGGAAACGCTCAGCGTCTTTGGCGTATTCGCTTTCAATCGAAGTCAGCAAGCTGCTTTTCCACGCGAGGCGCTCAACTTGCCAAAAGCCTAACTTTAATAGGATCATAACCCCTATAATCGTAAATAAGCCTGCTAATATTGATTTCGTCCGCATCGAATTGCCTTTAAATACTTGTGAATCTGTACCCTCGCCACTATAGACCAGAAGATTTTAAACTTCTAAACTTAAATGAATCGTATGCCCCCTCTCTTCACGCAAGGACGTTAAGCCATGAAACAATATTTAGACCTTTGCCAGCGTATTGTCGACGAAGGCCAGTGGGTTGAAAATGAACGCACAGGCATACGCTGTCTTACGGTGATTAATGCCGACTTGGAATATGATGTCGGCAATAACCAATTTCCGCTCATCACGACGCGCAAAAGTTTTTACAGGGCAGCTATCGCCGAATTATTAGGGTATTTACGTGGCTATGATAATGCCGCAGATTTCCGCGACATTGGCTGCAAGACATGGGATGCCAATGCCAATTTAAACACCGCATGGCTCGCCAACCCTTACCGCAAGGGCGATGATGACATGGGACGTGTTTACGGCGTGCAGGGGCGCGCATGGGCGAAGCCTGATGGCAGCCACCTAGACCAATTAAAAAAAGTGATTGATAATTTGAGCCGCGGGATTGATGATCGCGGGGAGATTGTCACATTTTATAATCCTGGTGAGTTTGACATGGGCTGTTTGCGCCCGTGTATGCACACCCACACGTTTTCCCTGCTTGGTGACACATTATCGCTGACCAGTTATCAGCGCAGCTGTGACGTGCCTCTGGGCCTGAACTTTAACCAAATTCAGTGCTTTGCATTGCTGGCCTTGGTCGCGCAGATTACAGGGCATAAAGCAGGCAAGGCGTATCACAAAATCGTCAACGCTCATATTTATGAGAACCAATTAGACCAGATGCGCGACATTCAATTGAAACGTGATCCATACCCTTCGCCGCAGCTGACCATTAACCCCGACATTAAATCTTTAGACGATATTGAATCATGGGTCAGCACTAAAGACTTTACTTTAAGTGGTTATGAAAGCCATGACGCCATTAAATACCCGTTTGCGGTATAGAAAGAGGACTTCAAAGCAATGGGCATCTGTTCACTTATCGCCGCCGTGGCTTCTAACGGCGTTATTGGCAAAGATAATGATTTGATCTGGTATATCCCAGAGGATTTGAAGTATTTCAAGCACACCACCTCAGGTAAACCTGTAGTGATGGGACGCAAAACATTTGAGTCCATTGTGGATCGTATCGGAAAGCCACTGCCTAACCGCCGCAACGTTGTCATCACCCGCCAATCAGATTATGACAGCCTTGGCGCAGATGTCGCCTGCGACATTAAAAGCGGCCTATCCACCGCCAAACAGCATACAGATGGTGAGTTTTTCATCCTTGGCGGCGCGCAGATATATGCAGAAACCATTAATTTATGCGACCGCCTTTATATCACCGAAATACACCAAGAGTATCAAGGCGACAGCCACTTCCCCGCCATCAACAAAGACATTTGGCAAGAAACAAGCCGTAAAAAACAAAATGGGGATGCCAGTAAAGACATCCCCAATTATAGTTTTGTAATTTATGAGCGCATATAAATATTAATGCATGCGCGGCAAGTTTTCTTTAATAACATCAGGACAGTCGCTAAAGAATCCATCAACGCCGAGATTGACAAGGCGGCGGGCGAGCATCGGGTCGTTTACGGTGTAACATAGTAGCGGTAATTCGAAATCGAGCAGCATTTCAACGGCGCTGGCCTCGGTTTCTGCATCAAAGTTAATTGTCTTCGGCGTAAAGAACTCAACAAGGTCTGAAAGGTTCTCAGGCATTTCTTTTTCTAACAGCAGGCCGCGCGCCCAATCGCCCGCCATATCACAGGCGACCTCCAGCGAGACATGCGAAAAGCTTGAAATAAGTAATTGCTCATGTGCATCCCAGCTTGCAGCAAGCAGGTCGAGCGCAACTTCTGCCGTTTCTTTTTCGCGCCCTGGGCATGGCTTAATCTCCATATTAAAACCAAGGTCACGTGCATAGATAACGTCTAAGGCTTCTTCTAATGTCGGAATTTTCACGCCGGCGAAACTATCCGCATACCAACTACCTGCTTCTAAGTGCTTAAGATCATCATAAAGCATTTCGGCGACGGGGCCTGAGCCGTTGGTTGTCCGCTCTAACGTGTCATCATGGAAAATGATCGGCACGTCGTCTTTGGTCAGCTTGACATCAAGCTCGACCCATTTAATGCCCAAATCAGCAGCAGTATGGATAGATTCCAACGTGTTTTCTGGCGCATATGCTTTTGCGCCGCGATGACCAATAACTCTAGGAAGACGTAAAGACATTTGTAACCTTTATGTTTTATATTTAAATGACATTTGCCCTTATAGCGTAACGCGTACAGGGTGTCACTACCAAATATTTTCTGCAAAAAACAAACCATATTAAGAAAATTTAAAGACATTATCTATATCATGCAATTGTGAGTGAAGAAAAATATCCTCGTGTGTGTGGAGAAAAAAAATGCGTAATCTATCATTAGCCGCCGCTATGGAGGCTTTCGTAACAAGACCAGAGCTTTTAGACGTTAATGTAAAAAAACGTCCTGAAAAGACGCGTGAAAAAGACAAAGCAGGTAACGATTTACCAGGCCGTCTTGACCGCGTTTCACAGGAGCTTTCATTATATATTTCTATAGACCCTATTTTAGGCAGTCTACATAAGGAATATCTGGACGCTTGCGCATTATTAGATGACCTCGCTGTCAAAAACAACCCTGAATATAACGCTATGACGACAGTGGCCAGTGACCGCGTCGAAAGCGCGCATAGCGCATTTAGCGCCCGGTTGATTGAGCTAAGAAGCGATGAAACCACCAGCGCTATGGTCGAAATGAAGCGCCACAGATTGATACTAGAAGAGATGGAAGAGCGTAAAGTTGCACGCCGCATGAAGGAAGAAAAAGCCTACATGCATAAAAAAGATGTCGAAGCGACCCAAGACAAAAAAGCAAAGCGTGAGAAAACATTCGCCATTGATATGTTCATGGCCTATATGATGATGAGCTGGACAATGCATGCGCAAAGTCGACGTCAGTTAAAATATGCTTTTGAAGATGCTTTTATTGGCCAAGTTTCACGCCAGAAAACTGGTTCAGGTGGATAAAACGGCAAAATTAAGCCTTAAGTTTAAAGAATGACCCGCTGCGTGGATAGGTTTCTGCGCTGCGGATTTTTTCATACTGCGCCTGAACATCCGCACGGTACTGCACCTTCAAGGTTTCATACTTATCAATATCTAGAATACTGCTATGCATACCAAACTGCATTAAATGATCTTCAAGGTAAGCGGCTTCAGCCGTTTTACTACGTAATTCACCGCTGTTTAACGTGTCTGGCTTTCTTGTGGTTAAAGTGAAGCGAGGGTCATATTCCACAACAGGGCCAAGCGGCATATTGCACTCGACAACCTCTGCCGATGAAAGGCCTTGATGCGGCATGGCAAATGCATCTGTTTGCAGCGATAACGCAAGCACATCAGCGCCCATACGCTTTAGATTCTGCGCCAGCCCATCTTTCGGGGCATTATCTTTGAAATCACCATTGATGTGTGCCTTTCCACAAAACTGGATACACAGCGCAGCATCCGTATCATATGCGCGTTGATGCAAGAATGTCGCCATATGCGTATTGCGAACTTTCATACCTTGCGGGGATGACAAGTGAAACATATCATTTGGACTTTCAAGACAAAGCTGCATCGCCGCAACAGCTTTGGGGTCGGCATATTCGATAATTTCATCGCCATCATAGGACACATCACTGCTAATGAACGATAAATCATCGCCTGCGGCAAAGCGCTGCAGCACATAATACGCCAATGTTTTATGCGCGAAATAAGCAAAAGGGTTTTCAGCCTCGTAAAACCGCAGCTTTAAACTCAGTGCACTTTCATGGTCAGCCTTAACCAGTGCCGCAAGAATATCTGGGCGCATTTCATATTCGCGGCCCTGCGTATAAAAACGTGCCAGCAAGTCATAAGGTTGTTCGTAAGCGATTGCTGTATGACGCCCGACAGATTTTAACGCCTCCAGTAATAATATATGGTGCAAATAATGCTGTGAGCTTTCATGGTCCTCACCCGCCAAAATGAACAATGGCTTACCTTGTCGCCCCGTACTATCCATGTCCGCACGCTTCGCCATGATTTCACGCTGCGCATTAACAACGCTATTGATAATCGCGCGCGCATTCGCATCAAGATTTTGTGCATTGGGCAGAAGCGCAGGGCAGCTTGCGCCAGCAAATTCATGCTGAACGTTATTAAACTCCGAAGATTTATCGCCGTCCTTTTTAATCGTATCAATCCTTTAAATAGCGCTTTAATAGCACCTTTAAACATGTAAAATATGCCCGTCTACACACTAAACACTTTTTATATTCTAGTTATTTTTCATCATTAAGCGCGCTTGGCGATTAATATCCTCGATATCGACTTCCGCAATCCAGCCCCGCTTTATATAAGGCTCAATGCGCTGATATTGGTCTAAAGTCGCCCGCTTAAAAACATCATGCTCATACCAGTTTTGTACTGGGTGGCCGTAACCATTTACCCCAACATGCATTGCGAACATTTCAGGCCACTGCGCTTTCAAGGTCATCAAAAAGCGTCTTGATGCTTTTATGTTGCCAAAAGAGATTATGCTCTCCGCCTTATTCAGGCTTGAATGTTGATTAAATATGTCTTTGCAATTTAGGACATTTTGCTGCGTATTTGTTGCATGATTTTCGACAATAATACGCTCAGATGGTACGCCGCGGGCCTGCAAAAACTTTGCGATACGCTCAGCCTCTGTTTCAATGCTATGTTCTAAGGGATCCTCAGGGTCACAGTGAACGCCGCCGCTAACGACAATATAAGGGAAGTATCCCAAATGAAAATAATTTGCCGCTTCATTTGCCAGGCTACGGCAAATGGTTTTATTACCAAAGACCATCGCAGCATCAGCACGCGCAAGTTCCGTTTTTTCGATTAACAAATAACGGCTAATCTTATTAAATTCTTGTATAATATTCGACATAAAACCCCTGCATTTCTGGCTTTTTATAAAGCACTCATTTAGCAATAAAACTGTTTTATAGTGTCATTGCACAAAGGTCAATGCCATTAGGGCGATGGCGATACATTACAAAGCTGGTGATTTATTCCGCAGGCTGCTCAGCAGTCCTGTTTTTGATTTCCTCATCAAACATTTGATGAAACTCTTCTGGGCGTGTGTCACGCTCCATGGGCATGTATAAACGGCGGCCAATAACAAACGAGGGAACATAATGTGCCCCGACCTTAATTGCCAGCTTTTGATTGTAATCAATGGCCTCGCCAATCTCCGCTTGCTCACTCATGCGCAGCATCTCAACCACAGGAAGCCCCGCCGCATCAAGGACGTCGATTGCGCGGTCAATATTCATTTTACCTGAGGTATTAAAGATAACCTCGTGAAATGCAGGAAAAACGCCCATACGCGCGGCCGCCATAGCCAGTTTCGCCATAGCGAATGAATCTTCACCCATAAACGGCACAGGGCGTATAACAACGCGCACATCACTGCGACCTTCCATGGCTTCATGCAGGGTTGTTTCTTCAATGACGCAATAAGGGCAATTATAATCATAAAAAACAATGACGCGTAGCGCGGCGTTTTCATCACCAAGTATGGTTAAGCCTGTATCAGTATTAAAAATATCCGCAAGCTCATGATCCTGTAGGGTCTTTTTGGCAAAGCCTTTTTTATTGACCTCGATAGGTACAAATTTTTCTTGGCTGCTTGCCTTGTATTGCGGCAAAACAAAGAAATAACCAAAACCAACAAGCGAAACAACCACGCAGATCAGAAAAGTCGTCAGAAAAATACGCATATAAACGCCCCTAAGCCTTGATTATTTCTGTGAAGAAATCATTGTTTGCATGCTTTCGAATGGGATATAGCCCGGTACGAACTCGCTGCCAATAATAAAGGCTGGCGTTCCTGAAATACCAAGTTCATCAGCCAGAGCGCGGTTGCGGTCAAGTAATGCCTTAACGTCTTCACCATTTGCGTCTGCTTTTAGTTTATCAAAATCAAGACCAAGGTCTGCCGCAACAGTCTTAAACAAAGCTTCGCTTTTTGCGCCGCTTTTTTCAAATAAAGCTGAGTGGAATTCAAAATATTTACCTTGCATGTCCGCTGCGAGTGCAAACTTTGCCGCTTCGCGTGAAGAATTACCTAAAACAGGCAAGTCGACAAAAGCAACTTTCACATCAAGGTCTTTATCCGCAATGACTTTTTGCACAGCCTCAAAACCGCGCTGACAATAGCCGCAGTTATAATCCAAAAACTCAACAATCATGAACTCAGCATCAGGGTTCCCACCAAAAGGTACGTTTAAATCTTTAGATTTGATACTTGAAACAAGATCTGTCGACGCGGCTTCAGATTGCTGTGCCTTTTCGTCAGCCAAGCGTTTTTGATAAAGCTCCACTGATTCTAAAAGCACTTCAGGGTTGCTCATAATGAACTGATGTATCATATCGTTCACTGCCGTTTTTTGGTCTTCCGACATCTGCTTCTGACCTTTTGCATCGGCCTGAACAGGCGCTGTGAAACATAACAATAGCGCAGCTGCGCCAAAACCAAATAACTTTAAACCGCGTTGAAACATAATAACCCTAACTTTTAAAAACTGAAAATTGCACATAGCTACTCATATATCATTCGCCCCATGCGCATGAAACGTTACAAAGCAATGATAAAGTAAGATAAAATAAATGGAAGAGCGAATATTTAATAATCTACAAATAGACAAGTGTGACATCAGATATTCGCAACGCGGGCTTAAGGTGCAGACTTAAAAAGAGGAAGGACTAACCATTCGCCGTTTTGGAAACTGTGTTCGATAAAAAAGTGCCAAAATTTTCGCTGACTGTTTTATCTGCTTCATTAGGCATCTCGCCCATACCCGCCATATCAAGCATTGGAATATCATCAATGTTTTCACGGTGCTCATGCAGGTAAGCTGCAACGGCGACGTTATGACTTGCGTAAATTTCTAGCGCGGCAACAATATCATCCGCGCTTTGCACAAAGCATTCTGTATGTTCAATATGCAGATCCGCAAGCTCTTTAGCTGCAAAGCGCACTGAACGCGGCATACGTTCATTATAAAACGCGACATGTTCTGGTGCTAAAGCTAGGCCCTTGTCATCGCCACCGCGATAGAGCTTATTCATAGCGCCTGATAAATGTTCATTCCAAATATTGGCCGTGAGGCAGGCAGAGTTTCGTACAAAAATGACGCGATCATAATCCGTGGCCGTAATTTTGTTTTCCGCAAAAGCCTTGTCGATCTTTTGCGTCACAACAACCAAGCGCTGCATTGCATTGAGCACAGACATCGCATTGTCTCTCAGTGTCTTATCCATCCCCATGATTCCTGCCCTTTTATATCTCGGCTTAAAGCCTGTGTGTATGTTCACGCTTCTAATACTACTCAAAAGCACTTTATATTTAACATAAAGCTGCGCGTTGTCAAGCTTTATTACATTTGGCCTAAAACGCGGCACAGGCCAGTGCAAGGCACGCCCCCATAAACATGTTCTGTTTAAACAGTTTTAAGCAACTCTGCGGCGCGTGTATATTCCAGCCCCGCAGCGCCCACACATAATAAAAATATGAAAACAGCGTGATTATAAAAAACGCAATGCCAGCATGCGCAAAAAGCCCCGCCAAGACGAAGAATACAGCGCTAACCCCATAAAAAATATAAACCCAGAGCTTGCCGCTCTCGCCAAATAGTAAGGCTGTCGATTTTACGCCAATAAGCGCATCGTCCTCTTTATCCTGATAGCCATAAATTGTGTCATAGCCCAAAGTCCAGAAAATACCTGCTATATACAAGAAGAGCGACGCTAACGAAACCCGCCCATCTATTGCGGCCCAGCCCATCAGCGCACCAAAGTTAAAAGTAAGGCCTAAAAATAACTGCGGCCAATAGGTTACACGCTTCATCGCAGGGTAGAGGGCAACAAAGCATAAGGACAATACGCCTAAAAGAATAGCGGTTAACGGCAACGTGATTAAAATCAGCAAAGACAGCAGTAGAAGAGCAGCAAGTAACGCCAGCGCGTGTGGCAGTCGTAATGCGCCGCTCGCCAATGGACGCAGCGCCGTGCGCTCAACTTTACCATCTAAGCGGCGGTCCCATATATCATTTACAATACAGCCTGCGCTGCGCATCAAAAGCGCACCGAGCGTAAACAAAGCAATGATTTTCCAACCATAACCATGCAAATTCATCACGCCGCCAGCCGCCAGCAATATGGCCCAGTAACATGGCCAGAGCAGCAGCATAACACCGACAGGGCGATCCATTCGGACAAGCATTATATAAGGCCTTGCCCATAATGGCGCATTACGTAGCAAGCGCCCTGTAAACTGAATATCTGTATTTTCCATCTTATTATATTTGTGTCTTTGTAATATTATGATATGACTTTATGCGCTATGAGCGATATTGATGTCCACAAAAAACGACCGCGTATATTTGTAAATGCCCCTATAGATGAAGGGGTAGATATAGCGCTGTCTCCTTTACAGTCTCATTATTTTCACAATGTCATGCGCCAGAAAAATGGCGCCTTGATCCGCATTTTTAACGGAAGTGATGGTGAGTGGTGCGCCGCAATTGGCGATCTCAGCAAAAGATCGGGCGTCCTTAAGCCAACTGAGCAAATTAAAGCACAAGACGCGCCGCAAAAAGACATCACCCTTATGTTTGCCCCCATAAAGAAGAATCGTCTCGATTTTTTAATTGAGAAAGCTGTTGAGCTTGGCGTAAGCCAGTTTCAGCCGATATTGACCCAAAATACAGAAGTGCGCAAACTGAATACCGACCGTGTGCAAGCGCAAATCATTGAAGCGACTGAACAATGCGAACGCCTCAACATCCCCCTGCTCCTGCCGTTTTGTGACCTTGTCACCGCGTTAAGGGCGCATGATAACATCTATGCCGCAATTGAGCGCAATGAAGACGCGCCACATATTCAGCAGATAACAGACAGCGCAAAATGCGCGCTGCTCATTGGTCCTGAGGGCGGATTTACCGCAAAAGAAGTCGAGATCATCTCAACGCAAACCGCCGTGCACCCCGTATCATTGGGGCCGCGCATCCTACGTGCAGAAACCGCTGCGCTTTACGGATTAGCATATTTGAATAGATAAGAAATTGTTAAGCGCAGCACTTGCTTGATTTGTTGATATATCTTATATATAAACATGCTGAAATATTTGTTTCAAAAATAAATTTAAGTAAGTAAAAACAAAATCATACAACTGATAAGAGATCGATACATCATGGTGAATAAAGTATATTTTTTTATTGGGGCGCTTTTGCTTAGCCTTTTCGCGTTTCCATTAGACAGTTTTGCACAGGACGCACTACAGGCCGCGCAGGCGCAACTCGGATTCCAAGACGCCGTCACGCCGGTCGCCGAAGAAATTCACAAATTTCACAATATGATGATGTATATCATTACAGCCGTTACAATTTTTGTATTGTTACTGATGCTATATGTGGTTGTACGCTTTAATGAAAAAGCCAACCCTGAGCCATCAAAAACAACGCATAACGTACCATTAGAGGTCATTTGGACACTTGTTCCTGTGTTAATCCTACTTGTTATTGTCGTTCCGTCGTTCCGCCTGCTTTATTTTACTGACCGCGTGGTTGACCCAGAAATGGTTGTCAAAGTTACAGGAAACCAGTGGAACTGGACTGTTGAATACCCAGATCATGACGGTCTTTCTTTTACCTCCTTCATGATTGCGGATGAAGACATTGACCTTGACGCAGGTCAAAAACGTTTACTTTCCGTTGATAACCCGATGGTTTTACCTGTTGATACAACCATCCAGTTTGACATCACAGCCAGTGACGTTTTACACAGCTTCGCCATGCCGGCATTCGGCATTAAAGTTGACGCTGTTCCTGGACGTATGAACCAAACATGGGTACGTATTGAAAAAGAAGGTACCTATTACGGTCAATGCTCGGAACTTTGCGGTAAAGACCATGCCTTTATGCCAATGGAAGTTCATGCTGTCAGCAAAGAAGCCTTTGCACAGTGGCTCGTTAAAGCAAAAGCTGAATTTTAATTTAGACCGCAAACAAAACAAAATAAGAATAACTTAAAATAAAAAGGACATCACAATGGGTGATCACGATCATAAACCAGGCTTTTTTACACGTTGGTTCTGCTCTACCAACCACAAAGATATTGGTACGCTTTACATTATATTCTCAATCTTCGCGGGCCTTGTTGGCGGCGCGTTTTCAATGCTTATGCGTTATGAGCTACAAATGCCCGGCCTTCAGCTTGTTGAAGACGGTCAAATGTGGAATGTTTGGATCACAGCACATGGCCTGATCATGGTTTTCTTTGTTGTTATGCCCGGCCTGATTGGCGGTTTTGGCAACTGGTTTGTTCCCCTTATGATTGGCGCGCCTGATATGGCGTTTCCACGCTTAAACAACATTTCGTTTTGGTTGATCGTCCCTGCCTTTCTTTTGCTTATTGCCTCGGCCTTTGTTGGCTCCGGCGCAGGCACGGGCTGGACGGTATATCCGCCGCTCTCAAGCGCTATTGGCCATCCGGGGGCGTCCGTAGATATGGCGATTTTCGCACTACACTTAGCTGGTGCAAGCTCCATTCTTGGTGCAGCGAACTTTATCACAACAATCATTAACATGCGCGTACCGGGCATGACATTGCACAAAATGCCTTTATTCGTTTGGGCGATGTTGATTACCAGTTTCTTGCTTGTGCTTTCACTGCCTGTACTTGGCGGCGCGATTACAATGCTACTTACTGACCGTAACTTCGGCACAGCCTTCTTTAACCCAGAAGGTGGCGGCGACCCAATTTTGTATCAGCACTTGTTCTGGTTCTTTGGTCACCCTGAAGTGTACATTATGATTTTGCCTGCCTTTGGTATTGTCTCTCACATCGTGTCAACATTCTCTAGAAAGCCTATCTTTGGTTATTTAGGCATGGCATATGCGATGGTTTCAATCGGCTTTGTTGGCTTTATCGTTTGGGCGCACCATATGTACACAGTTGGCATGAGCGTCGATACACGTGCTTATTTCACCGCTGCGACGTTGATCATTGCCGTACCAACGGGGATTAAGATTTTCTCGTGGATTGCGACAATGTGGGGCGGCTCAATTCGCTTTAAAACACCGATGCTTTGGGCGATGGGCTTTATCTTCTTGTTCACGCTTGGCGGCGTAACTGGGGTTGTACTTGCCAATGCCGGCATGGATATTGCGCTTCATGATACATATTATGTTGTTGCCCATTTCCATTACGTGCTTTCACTGGGCGCAGTCTTCGCGCTCTTTGCTGGCTTCTATTACTGGATTGGTAAAATGTCAGGCCGTCAATACCCTGAATGGATGGGCAACCTTCACTTCTGGCTGACATTTATTGGCGTGAACTTGGTGTTCTTCCCACAGCACTTCTTAGGTCTGAACGGTATGCCACGTCGCTACCCTGATTACCCAGACCAGTGGCAGCTTTGGAACGAGATCTCATCATATGGCGCGTACCTTACTGGTGCGGCGACTGTGTTCTTTGTCTTCGTTGTCTTCTACACCTTATTCTTTGGCCGCAAAGTTGGCGACAATTACTGGGATGTACAGAAAAACACAATGACGTTGGAATGGACTATTTCTTCCCCGCCACCATTCCACCAGTTCTCAGAGCAGCCTAAAGTTAAATAGGCGCTTTTACAGATACAAAAAACCCGCTTAAGATTTAAGCGGGTTTTTTATTGCCTGTAATAAATGCAGCGGCCTTATTGCGGCGTGGCTTTGAAATAAACCTTCTGATCTGCCATGCCCATATGCTCAAGTTTGCTGTTTATAAATGCTTGCTCGGCGGCGCGAGATGTTATGTCTGGACGCTCTTCATCTAGTATCTTTTTATCCTCAGCGATGTTCGGGTCAAGCGTACCTGTCTTTGCGGAGTAAAATGTTTTCACAGCAGGCACACGAGCAGAGATAATTTTATACGCATCATCCAAAACATCGAGGTCAGCCGTAACTTCATCATGGGGCATATACAGCGCCATGAACGGCGCATTCATTTGATCAAAACACCCCGCGAGAGAATTTTCAGCAGGCCAATACTTATTGCCCGAGACATGACTATGACCGCAGAACTGTATCGCAAAACGTGCTTTTTGTTTTTCGGCTAGCGTTTTTAGTCGGTCTGCCATAAATACATTACGGATAAAAGCCCCTTCAGGCGAGATTACATGTACCGCATCATTGCGCTGTGCGGTTTCAAAAAACATTTTATAGACATTGAATGTTGCATCATCACTAAAGTCCAAATACATATCACGGCTTGCAGCATCATTAAAAATAGCTGCAAAACCATCAAGCCCCTGACTATGATGAAGCATTGTATGCATAAAGAAACGATTGGCTAAATCAGCATAATCAGATGAAGACTTCTCAACTGCATGGGTTAGAGTCTGTTCGCCATATTCTTTATCGCTTATATTATGGCGCGGCGCCCCAGTTGCTGCTTCCAAAAAATTATGCGCATATTCCATGCCAACGGCGATGGATTCTTCGTGTGTCGCCAAGGCCTGTAAAAGCAAGCTGTTATGCAGTAAATGTGCGCTACAGCTGTGCGTCTCGCCAATAGCAAGGAATAACGGGACGTCAGCAAGCCCCGCTGCGTCTAACTCCGCACGGCGGGCAAGGATCCGTCTTAAGGCATCCTGCACATCTTGATATATATCGGCGGATTCAGGATCCTGCGCTCTGATTTTATTAATATCCAATTGAATGTATCCCTGTTTATGTCGCTTGTATTTATTTCAAGCGTTAGGGCATCATTACATAGAACAGACCGGTTATCAATATGTAAACAGTTCTCTTTTTGAAAATTTATTTCATTTTTAAATGGTGCAACCCCATATTATCAAGCTTAGCGTCGACAAATTTCTTCTCTTTACGCTGGGTTTGCATATCAGGTACATCTGCGCCAAAGCCCGTATAATCCTGCTCTGATTTTTTAAGGTCAGGGTCGTAATATGCCTCATCGCGGGGGATGTTTGTTCCATTATTGCAATCAGCGTCATCAATCCCGTGCATTTCTGCGGCCGCGCCATTTTGAAAAACGGAAAAGACAGGCTGCGCCCACAGGTTAAATATGCCGCGCAGGCTTTGGGGGGATTTGTTATGCTGCCCATCACCATTGACATGCGTTTGCCCGCAAAGCTGCACAGCAATCCGCGCCTCTTGCTTGTCCGCATATTGATAAAGCTTATTCGCCATATATAGATTACGTATCCACATGCCCTTAGCCGAGGTAATGCTAACCCCCGCTTTTGCTTCGCCGAGGCATTCTTTGATGCACGCCTTGGTGAAATCATCCTTTAACGACAAGCTGCCTGCGGGCGTGCGTGCCGCATCAGAATTAAACGCGATAAACTCACCTCGGTTGCTGACGTGCTGCGTGTACATATAATGGGATAATGTTTGCATCGCATAAGGCGATTGCAGCGATGTGCTCGCCATATTGACGTACATGTCGCACATGCCCTTACCGATAGGGTTGTTGGAATAAAAATCGAGATACGGCGTAATATCGTCGCCTGTAAAACCTTCGACATCACGCAGATAATCACGCAGCTCATCCTCATCTGCCATATTATAAGGGTATTCATAAGCGACGGTCATGCGCTCTCCGCTTTGCCGCAACGCTTCGAGTAATAATATATGATGCAGGCGCTGCGCAGGGCGCCAATGGTTCTCACCAGCGAGGACGAATAAAGGTTGGCTGGCTAAGCCTTGCTGATCGAGAGCTTTACGGTGTGCCAATATCTTAGCGGCAGCTGTGGTCGCACTATGGAGCATAGCTGCCGCTTCCGCATCAATTTCCTCTACGGCGCGGATATCGACATCCCAGATACTGACATTCATCGTAAATCAAAGCCGGTACGCAGATGCGTTAGGCCCATATTATCAAGTTTTTCATGCACGTAGAGCATTTCTTCTTCGCCAGAGGTAATGTCCAAAGAATCATTCCCTGTCCAGAAATCAACAAGGCTGCCCCAGAAAGAATCCGATTTTTTGCGCATTTTTTTCTGTTTTAGCGGGTTATATTGCGCTGAGATATTCGGCAAGCGAGGACATTTAATAATCTCATTATCTTCTAGCCCTTGATAGGTAGGAAAATTACGCCCGAGGAAAACACCGATCACAGGCTGCGCCGATTGCTTGAAAATATTACAAAGCCCCTCTTTATGGTGGCTTACGCCGGCATAATGCGGCTGTTCGTCACCGTTAACGTGGGTACGTCCACAAAGCTGCAAGGCAATGCGTGGCTTGTATTTAGCGGCGACATTATAAAGGCGCTGCGCCATATAACGGTTGCGTACATACATGCCCTCTTGTTCCGTCAAGGACATATTTTTCTTCACAGTGCCGAATGCTTTCAACATCACATTTTGCACCGTCGGGTCGGTCGCATCTAAGAATTTTTCTTTCAGCCTTGGCGCGTCCGTGCGCAGGCCGCAAAAGTTACCTTTGCCTTGCGCCTGCATTTTAAACATATTGTAGTGCAGCAAGCCATGCGAATAACTCGCCATCTTCATTTTCTCATTCATCGTATAATACAGATCAACAGCGCCTTTGAAATACGCATTCTTTTTATATATGTCTTTATGGGTGGCGTGGTCTTCTGGCTTTACGCGCGCTATATGCGTCAGGTAATGGTCCAAATAATAATCATCGACGCTATCGCTAGGGCGCTCTATACCGACAAGCAGCTTTTCATCAGCCTGTTTTAACCCTTCTAATACAAGCAGGTGATGCAGCATATGTGATGGGCGATCATGGGTTTCCCCCGCCATAACATAAAGAGGCTGATCCTTTTGCCCTGCACGATCTAAGGCTTCGCGGCGCTCCAGAATTTTCTTTGTTGTCTGAACGGCGCTAGACAAAATTGCGGCTGCATCGCTGTCAATTTTTTCAACTTGGGCGATGTTAATATCGGTGAGCTTTATCATTATTATTTTCCCCTGTTACCATAGAGGGTATCAGGGAGGGGAAAAAGCTCAAGCCTAAACCTAAGATATCATCAAATAATGCACGGCTAACTGCGCTTTTTCATAAGTTTGGACTCGCGCCAAAGTATCAGAATATTACTGAAAATTAGTAAGCTGCAACCAGAAACCACATAAATATCAGGCACATCACCAAAGAACATCCAGCCAATCAACGCCGCCCAAAATATGCTCAAATAACTAAACGGCGTCAGCAAGGATGCTTCGGCGTGACGGAAGGCTTCGGTTTTAAATATCTGTGACAGTAGCCCCGCGATCGCCACAAGTAAGACAGGCCAAAACAGCGCTATGTTCAGCAAGGCGCCGGTCCATACAAAAGGCACAAGCACGCCACAAAAAAGCGTACCTGTCGTCAAAAAGTAAAATGTTGTGGTCAAAGGATGTTCATTTTTTTGCCCTAAATGGCGCAGATTAATGCTGACAATCGCAATAAGCAGCGAAGATAGCATGCCGACCGCGATGCCGAACCAATTATTCATCTCTATCGCGGGCTGCGCGATCAAGCTCACAGCAGCGAAACCAACACCGACTGCGCCCCAGCGCCAAGGCCCAATGCGTTCTTTTAAAAACAGGCCCGAAAGAATGAGAACGATGATGGGCACAAAGAACCAAATCGCCACAGCATCCGCCAAAGGCAGCAAGGACACTGTCCAAAACGCGAAAATAAGGGAGGTGTTACCAAAAAGGGAGCGCGTAAGCTGCCCCCTTAAGTAGTTTGTTTTGAATAAGGCAAAAGCCCCTTTGAGCCAAATAATAAGGCTAATGCCGATCGCGGCGAGCGCGTTACGGATAAAAGCGACCTCAATCGCGTGCATCTGTTCGTATTGCAGGGTTTTTGCCCCCGCGTTCATAATCGTCACTGTGATCGTGAACACCACAAAAAGCGTAATGCCAAAGACGGCCCTTTTATCTATAATCTATACTCCCATGCTCCCGCGTCGCAGAATCTTAGTTTACCTTTTTATCGACAAGCTTACCTGCTGTAATCCACGGCATCATTTCACGCAGCTCTTTGCCTACGCTTTCAATGGGGTGCTCGGCTTCTTCTTGGCGCGTTTTCTTAAAAGTCTTCTGTCCGCCCTTGCATTCATCCATCCATTTTTTTGTGAACTTGCCTTGCTGAATATCCTCCAATACGCGCTTCATTTCTGCTTTGGTTTCTGCTGTGATGATACGCGGCCCAGTTTCATAATCGCCAAACTCAGCGGTGTTTGAAATTGAATAACGCATATTCGCCATGCCACCTTCATAAAGCAAATCAACAATCAGTTTTAATTCATGCAAACACTCGAAATACGCCATTTCTGGTGCGTAGCCGCCCTCAGTTAAAGTCTCGTAACCGGCCTTAACCAACGCACAAAGCCCGCCACAAAGCACAGCCTGCTCGCCGAATAAATCCGTTTCACATTCTTCTTTAAAGCTGGTTTCGATGATGCCAGAGCGGCCGCCGCCAACTGCAGAAGCATAAGCAAGCGCCTTTGCCTGCGCTTTGCCAGAAGCATCTTGCTCCACAGCAATTAGGCATGGCACGCCGCCGCCTTTTTGATATTCGCCGCGCACAGTATGGCCTGGGCCTTTAGGGGCAATCATAATTACGTCTAAATCAGCACGGGCTTTAATCAGGTCAAAATGGATACTCAGACCGTGAGCAAAGGCAAGGGTTGCGCCTTGCTTAAGGTGATCTTTTAAATCATCATTATATAAATCTTGCTGCAATTCATCAGGCACGGCGATCATCATGATATCAGCCCATTTGGCAATTTCATCAGGGGTCATGACGGTAAATCCTGCGCCTTCAGCCTTTTGCTTGCTTGCGCTACCTGCACGCAGACCAACGCGAACATCCTCAAGGCCACTATCACGCATATTAGCGGCGTGGGCATGGCCTTGCGAGCCATAGCCAATTACGGCAACATTTAGCCCTTTAAGTTCGTTTAAATCACAATCGCGGTCATAATAAATTTTCATGTTTGGAATCCTTAAGAGAAATGAATGTTGAGATACACCTTTGCCGCCATCTGGGCGCGACGATTATAACGCGATATGTACTGTAGCAACAGGGGGGTATGACGTTTTTTTTGATCTTCAGAAAATGCCTTAAAATGAAAGCTCAAAAACCAAGGGTTCGACAGTCTTGGTAATAAATGCAATGCTTCATAAAAATAACGCCTGAGGGAATAGGCATGAAAAACAACAAAGACGGAAATGAGACATCCGAGCTAGATAAGCGCCGCGGCCATACTGTTGAAAGCTTAGGCTATCATTACCATGTCGCTGACGCAGGAATAAATGAGATTCTGCCTTGCTTGAAAGCACAGAGCGGCTGTACTTCGGAGAGCATGAACGAAGAATGTGATGCATCGAAAAGAAGAGGGCCACCTTTGTAAAAAGAGGCCCGCATTTTCTTAATCGTTTAAATGGCCTGCTGGTTTTCCCCCGCTGCCAGACTTCATTTTGGCTGCCGCGACAATACGCTTCAATCGTGCTTCTTCTAAACGACCTGTATCGGCGGTTTTATAGGCTGCGTTTTCAGTCCGTGGCTTTAAGCTGATCACGTGCTTAAACGCGGCCTCGGCCTCATCGTATTTTGAGCGTTCTAATAAATAATCCGCGCGGAAAAAATTGGCATCAATGCCATCAGGGCTAATTTTAAGCGCCTTTTTAATGTGGCGCTCTGCCTTATCATTATCACCAAAGGCAATCGGCCAGCCCGGAACGCCATAATATAGCGCACCTAATATTGCATGTGCCTGCCCATCCATCGCCTTTTCATCTTGCTTGATCGCGTCTTCAAACAATTTCTTGGCTGATTTGATTTTGGGTAAAGCGGAAAGGCCGCCAATTAAAGACGCATGGGTTGATTGCACCGTCGCCAGCACAATTTTTGTATTCACATCTCGCGGCGCTTTAGCGAGCATGGTTTCTAAGCGTCGCTCCAAGGCCCCAAGCTCTGTTTTTTTCTGGTCATCACTTAACGTGTTATATTTAATGTCCGCCCATTGCTGGTAGGCCTCTAACGCATCAGCTTTGGCCAATGATGGTACGCCCATCACAACAACCATCAGCATACATATTCGTAACAGCTTTATCATCTGATAAGTCTCCTTATATATGATTCTCTATGAAATTATATACCAGTCTACTCGCTACTTACTAAATGCATCATTAATGTACCATAGGCCGTCTTGACCTTGACCTTTACAGGGACAAACAAGTCTGAATCTTTAAGCTTACCAAGCCAAATTGTTGGTAGAGCGCCTTTTTCACGGCCTTGTTCTTGAATGGACATCCAGCCGCGCGGCTTGTTGTGCCATTTACCGCCTTTAGGCTCGACCATAATTTCGCATTTTTTCGCTGCGCCACCATAGATATTATAGCGAGAGCTTTTCAAGATCGTTTCCGATACAGGTTCAAACTTCAACGCAAAACGGCGTTTACCGTCAAAAATATCATCAGAGCTACTACAGCTTTCACCGCGCCCCATATTATGCATTACCTTTAAGGTCGCGCTTAATATATCGGTTGTATCTTTGATAAGCTCTGCGCTGAGCTCTTTTTTTGGCTTAGCTTTGCCTGCTTCGACTTCTTTGAAGTCGGTCAGGTTGCCCTTGCCGTCATAATCATAAGCTTTTTGATCATCTTCACCGCGCCAGACAGCAACGGACTTATGAACATTCGGATAAAACTTTTCGCCTTTGTAATGGCCTGTCGTTTCAAAAGTGCCGCTCCACGGGGCAACTTTGCCAAGGAAACCATGTGTCTTTGCGCTCACGAGGGCGCTATATGATGCATCATCAGAAAATTTAAAATCAAGGTCCGCCATGACCACGTTCATGCCGCCAGTATAAACCGCATAAGTAAGCTTTTTACCTTCTGATGCTTTTGCTGAAATAGGGGTTAGACTTAGGGCCAGAACGGCCACCAGATACGCAGCGCCATTAAATATGTTCATTATTTCACTCCTTAAATATAGCTTGTGTAAAGCTTGCGTTGCTTCTCATAGTAAGTGCAAATCCTTCACAACTCATTAACGCCGCCAGCCTTTATTTTACCGCATTTCATGGAAATAAGAAAATTTATTTATATTGTCCGCATAATTCAACCAATTCCCCGCCGAGCCCTTCTTTAAAGCTTTTGACGCCCTTGGCGCTGAAATCATTAACGCCGCCGAGGTCTAGGTCTTCAACCCCGCGTGCCTTGAGCGTCAGCATTGCATGCCATAGCAGGAAGTGATGCGCATTGCATTTGCGCCCCTCATACGGGCTTGTCCAGCCAATTTGATAGGTTGCTGCCTTGCCATGAATGAAAATAAGGATCGCGGCGATGTCCTGCCCATCTTTATGCGCACGCAGCAGTAACATATTATCCTTCGGCGCAAAATACTTTGCTAAAGCCGTAATGATTTTTGGCGCAGGGCCTCGGTATTTGCGTTGCGCTTTGTCTTGCTGGTAATGGGTTAACAGCCACGGCAAATGCCCCAACGGCGCCTTGCTGAAAGCTTCCATCGCAAAACTCTCTGATTTTTTAAGCGCACCCCGCCAATTTTTCCGTAAGGACTCATGAAGTGTTTCTGCGCTCTGCGTTAAATCCACCCAGATTGTTTGATAAGCAGGGTAAGGCTGCTTGCGTTTAAACGGTAAAATATCAAGTGGCGTTTCCGGCATAATGCGCCGCTTGCGACCAAAGCGCGGCTTAAATTCACAGTTAAAGGCTGCGAAGAAGGCCTTCAAATCATCGCCTTCGCCGAAACCGTCAAACCAAAGCGGCCCGCGATCTAACATTACAACATGAAATGCACGTTTAAATAATGACACTTCCATAATTTGGACAAGCCCCGCCTCGACTTCATTAATTTTAATTAAGCCCCAACGTGCGCTGTGTTGATTTATTGGACAGAGTGCCTGTGCATATTCATAGCATTGCAACAAATTCGAACGTTTAATCGCGTTAAAGCGCTCATCCCACTCACCCGCAGTTAATCTATTCCATTCAATGCTACATGTTTTGCTCATTATGCGCCTATATGCTGTGTTACCGTGCTCAAGCAATGATAAGAGGCTGCGCCCTGCGACACAAGGCTATATTCCTCTGCACCATTATAATGCGGCGGCTTTTTCTTATTTGGATGGACAGCTGCATTTATTTTTGAGATCATCAGGGATATTTAGACAATACATATAATATAGAAAGACGACTGAACCATGGACAAGCTAGAAAGCACCGTAAACCTTGCCTTTGACAACCTAGAATATTCTATCAACAAGGCGTTTGATGATCGTGATAACATTAGCGCGTCAACACAGGGCGATATTCGTAAAGAAGTACAGCTTGCCCTTAATATGCTTGATCGTGGTGAAGTGCGCATTGCCAAAAAGGCTGATGATGGTACATGGCATGTTAATCAATGGCTTAAAAAGGCGGTATTGCTTTCTTTCCGCCTTAGTCCGATGAAGCTGATTAAGGGCGGCCCCGGCGACGCATCATCATGGTGGGATAAAGTTCCGTCAAAATTTGAAAACTGGGACGAAGATGATTTTACCCGCGCAGGTTTCCGCGCCGTGCCAAACAGTGTTGTTCGTCACTCTGCCTATATCGCGCCAGATGTCGTGCTGATGCCGTCTTTTGTAAACTTAGGTGCATATGTCGATAGCGGGACAATGATTGACACATGGGCGACTGTCGGCAGCTGCGCACAAATTGGTAAGAACGTCCACATTTCTGGCGGCGCAGGCATTGGCGGCGTATTAGAGCCGCTGCAAGCAGGGCCTGTTATTATCGAAGATAACTGCTTTATCGGGGCGCGCTCTGAAGTCGCAGAGGGTGTGATTGTCGAAGAAGGCGCTGTGCTTTCTATGGGAGTTTACCTTGGTGCCTCAACCAAAATTATTGACCGCGAGACCGGCGAAATATTTGTTGGTCGCGTACCTGCATATTCAGTTGTTGTTCCGGGCACTTTGCCGGGTAAGCCGCTGCCTGATGGTAGCCCTGGACCGAATTTATATTGCGCCGTTATCGTCAAACGCGTTGATGCGCAAACCCGCAGCAAGACTTCAATTAATGAGCTATTACGTAGCTAGGGGCGTAAAACTTTACAAATCAGCAAAAATAGCGTAAGATCTTTTCCATAATACCCACTCAGGGTTCACGGGGGAGTTTTAATGATGTCTTATAATTTAAAATCAATAGCAGGGCTGGCCTTTGCTGGTTACCTAAGCGGATGCACTTCATTATCCAGTGCAGCTCCAAATGATACAGCCCCTCCGCCTCCGCACACAACCACGACGGCAACGGCGCCCGCAGCAAAGGAGACGCCTACAGGCCCTGCTGTCATTTATATGGATACACACAGAACGCAAGTCGATGCGCCTCTTGCAGGGCAGCTGGTCGCCCCCATTGTACCTGATAAGATATCATTAGTCAGCGCGCCGACCGAAGGCTTAAGCCCGAATGAGTTTGAAGCCTTGGCAAAATCGTATCTAACGCTATGGCAAAGCGCCAACAGCGCTAGTGAGAGTCACATCACCAAACCAAAGGTCGCCAGTGTAATGAATGGCTACCTACCTGATGACCTCATTAAGGCGCTCTCTCCCGATAAAGAGTACAGCTCAGAGGAAATTTCCGCATTAGTGTTCAAAGCAACGGATGAGATGATACAGAAGCTTGACCCATATAGTGCTTTTTTCCCTCCTGTGAAAAATGAAAACTTTCATAACAGCGTTAATGGGCTGTTTAAAGGGATAGGCATTCAATTTTCTAAGGTCGCCCAGTCCATTACCATTAATCGTGTGGCTGAAGGCAGCCCCGCTGAAAAAGCAGGGCTTAAGGCGGAGGATGTTATCACCCATGGTAATGGCACCTCATTTGATGAATTAACATTAGCTGAAGTTGCAGGTTTTATTGATCAGCACCAAACGTTTAATTTCAAGATCAACCGCAATGGCGAGCCCCTAAGCAACGAAATCTCTTTAAGCAAAGGGCTCGTTAAAGCAGACTCTGTGAGGTCTATTGTTCTTAATGGAGAGGTTGCTCGTATTAAAATCGCCAGCTTCACCAAAGATACGCATCTAGAGTTTGCCGACCATGTAAAAAAACTACAAGAGCAGTTTGGCGAGCAGCTGACGGGCATCATCATTGATTTACGTGGCAATGGCGGCGGGTCACTTGATTCTGTGTTGGAGATTGCTGATTACTTAGTGGCAAACGAAGACTTGTTATATATCAAAAAAACAAAACAAGGTGGGTTTCAACAGCTCGCTTCGATAGGTGAGAGTAATAATCAAATTACAGACCTGCCGCTGAGTGTCTTAATTGATAACCAAAGCGCCTCAGCATCAGAAATACTCGCCGGCATATTACAAGACTATGGCCGCGCTACAATTATGGGGAACAACCCCAGCTTCGGTAAAGCCACGATGCAAAGTATTACCCCGATGACGCTTCCCGACGGTAGGCAGGCAGGCCTTAAATTGACCAACGGTTTCATTATGCTGCCCAAAACAGGCACTTATCAGCTCACTGGTATTTACCCAGACATATTAACGCCGCTGTCTCAGGCGTATAAAGATAACCTTATCAAATATGAAGGTAGGAATTTTGAGGCCGAAAATAAAAATGCACTTAAGATCTCTGATAACGTTAAAGCGCAAAGGTCATCTACGTTTAAATGTGAGCGTAAAAGCGATAACGAACAGGCTATGCTGAGCATTTTTAATATGCAAACCCAAACGCAATCGACTGGAAAGTTTAGCGGGGGCGACGTTACTTCACTCTGTGCTATTGACCACCTTACTGGGGGCAACGCCTATTCAGTGACGACAAAAACGCCCGAACAGCTGAGCAGCCCATCACCGGCGCCAACACCGTCGATTTAACGGCGGTGCCCCACGGCACCTAAACGCTGCCCTTGTCTTTTTGCGCGCGAGATTTATATGCGCCGCGCTTATCCACGCCTTCTCTAAATTTAAACCACGCACGAAAAGCCGGATAAAAAACTTTTTGCAGCCCCTTAATTTGCAGCGTTTTATCAAAACGTTGATCACCAATAGTGGTGCCTTGGCTCTGGTCAACGTAAATTGGCGATGGGTGAAGCGCCTGCACATCTAACCCCGTATCCCAGACGCGGCCATGAATAGTATCAATCGGGAAGCAGCTTTTCTCAGTTTGCCGAACAAGAACTTTCGCCGTATGTTTTGTCAACATATAGCCATACGCGCCGCCCGGAACCGTTGGGATGCGTACGAAGTTATGGGTATCGTCAAGTGCACCCAATACGCGAAAGCCTTTGGAGAACGGTTTCTTATTGCCCAGAAAACGTAGTAAATCCCATTTTTTATTATGCGCCATAATACGTTCAAGCAGCGCTTTGATATCATCATCTAAAGTAACATCATCTTCCAAGACCAAGGCGATTTCAACATCATCTTGCAACATTTTTTCATAGACGCCGCGATGGGAAAGTAAACAGCCAATTTCACCGGCCAGCAAATCACGACCAAAATAACGCAAGCGGCGTTTACGGTCGTAATAAGGCGCATTTTTATAATCTAAATCCGCGCCGCGCACCGCATCAAAAAATTCAAACGGCAAGTCCAGCGCATCAAGCCGCAGCTTGATTTTATCCGCACGTTCGACGCTCGACTTCATATTAATGACGTAAATTTTTGGTAACATGTTTTATACCTGTAATTTATTCTAGACCTAAATGGGGCGCTTTATTCACTTTTAATATAAACATCACCATCCATAGTGGTTGGGAAGTAAACATCATAGCTTTTATACTTTCCTTCAATTCCCTTTAATTGTAATTGGAACGACCCAATGCAAAAGGCAATCAAAGCGATCACAGTCAAAACACCTAAACCAATATCAAATTTATTATCTGTCATATAATAACCCTTGTGAAAAGCTCCAGCGTTCAATACCTACACCAGAGGGCTGTTCCAATTTTGGTGTCCGTACAATGGTAAGATGCACATCCATTTGGCGCGCCCCGCCAAGCCGGTTCATCGTTATAGGCACAACAACCTCATAAATAAGGCGCCCTGACTGTAAATCTGTTTTTAATAACTCTGCGTGTCCATGTAAACGCGCTATATAGTGAGTTTTATTGCTTTGAACAGCGTCCAGCTGCGTGCTTCTTTCCAACCATGTTGTGAAGCTCTCCCATCCATTTCTTGTATAATTAGAGGAGGATGCCTTTAATCTCTCATGATAGTTTTTATGGTTAAAGTCTAAGGTTTGCAGTACAGCATTCTCAGCCCATGTAAGCAGCGCGGCATCTGTTAAAGAAGCCTGATTTAATGCGCGCATAGGCTCCATACGGCCATCAACCGTTATTGCAAAGTAGTGAAAGTGTTTTATGTCAAAACCCCGTTGTTCTGCCAAATGCACAATACGGTATTGATAGCCATAACCAACGCACATCAAGCCAATCAAAACCGTACAAAACTTACGATATAAAGCTCTGCCCTGCATATGTTACCCCCCCAACATGCGACCCTACGAATTTACGGTGCGTTTTTTGCGACTTGTTCGGCGAGGTGACCGCGAATGATGTCGATGGCGCGGCTAAGTACATCTTTGGGGCTTTCGTTTGATGTATCGATGATAAAGGCATCTGCCGCAGGCTTTAGCGGCGCAACGCTGCGTTCACTATCACGCTGATCGCGCTCTGCCATATCGGAGAGGACATCATCATATATTACCTTTTCGCCCTTAAGGGCCAATTCATCAAAACGGCGCTGTGCGCGAATTTCGGTGCTTGCGGTGACGTATAATTTTACATCAGCTGCAGGGCAGACAACTGTACCAATATCGCGGCCATCCAAAATTGCGCCGCCTGTCGGCAGGCCGTTAACTTCTGGTGGAGCTTTGGCGTATTCGCGCTGCGCATTCAAAAGAATTTCGCGGACTTTTTCATTCGCGGCAACTTTCGATGTCGCGCGCGCAACGTCTTCAACGCGTAAATCAGGGTTTGAAAGCATCTCTGCGTTTAAATGATCACGGACATATTCTGCGGCTTTAATTGCGGCAGCGGTATCATCCGCATCCGCGCCCAGCTCGCGTAGTAAATAATGCGCGGTGCAGCGATAAATCGCGCCTGTGTCTAAATATGCGAAGCCTAAGCGTTCGGCGATTTTGCGGGCGAGAGTCCCCTTGCCGCTTGCGGCGGGGCCATCAATTGCGATTACCAAGCTGGCCATAGAAAGCTTCCTGTATCGTGTTGAACCAATATAATCAGTAGAGCGGAAATAAGGTCTATTTTGAGTGTTCATAATTATAGATCCTCTGCAAAACGGAGTGTTTTGTCACCGTCGGCGGCTACATTATCTGCCTCAATGATAGCACCAATATCGCGCATAAGGGAGATAAAATTTGGGAAACTTGTTTGGATAGGGGATGCATCATCAATGCGCATCGGCTCATCCGTGGTTAACCCTAGAATTAAAAAGCTCATCGCGATGCGGTGGTCATGATGGGTTTCAATCAGCGCCCCGCCTTTTAATGGCGCGCCATCGCCGTGAATGGTTAGGCTATCTGCGCCTTCTTCTAATTTTGCGCCGGCGGCGCTAAGCCCTGCCGCCATAATACCAAGTCGGTCGCTTTCTTTGACGCGAAGTTCTTCCAACCCTGTCATTCTGGTTACGCCCTTGGCGCAGCAAGCCGCAACAGCAAGGATTGGAAACTCGTCAATCATGGATGGGACGCGATCAGCAGGCACATCAATGCCATGCAGCGTCTTGCCGCCTTTAACGCGCATATCAACAACGTTTTCTCCGCCTTGGTCGTAACTGCGCAGAATTTCAATATCAGCGCCCATTTCAATCAATGTTTTATAAATGCCGTTACGTGTTTCGTTGTAACACACGCCATAGACGCTCACTTCAGAATCGGGGCGAAGCAATGCGGCGACAACAGGAAAAGCGGCGGAGCTTGGATCAGCTGGCACATCAACGGCGCAGCCTTGTAAAACCTGCCCACCTTCAATGGATATAGCGCGGCGACCTTCATCATCGCGGCTCACATCAATATGCGCACCGAAATGACGTAGCATGTTTTCGGTATGGTCGCGACATGGCGCAGGTTCAGTGACTTGCGTTTTGCCAGTTGCGTTTAGCCCTGCCAATAAAATGGCTGATTTTACCTGTGCGGAGGCGACAGGCAATGTGTATTTAATCCCGTTAAGGGATGCATTGCCTTTCACCGCCATCGGGATGCGGCCTTTATCGCGGGCGATAAAATCAGCGCCCATTTGTGCCAGCGGCGTCATGACGCGCCCCATTGGGCGCTTACTTAAGGATGGATCGCCAACAAAAAATGTGTTCATCGCATAACCGGCAACCACGCCCATAAGCAAGCGTATTGACGTACCGCTATTGCCCATATCAATGAGGGCCTCAGATTCGCTTAAGCCCTTTGCGCCCACGCCATAGCAGCGCCATAGTCCATCATCACATTTTTCAATCCGCGCACCAAGCTGACGCATCGCCCGCGCTGTTGACAGCACATCTTCGCCCTCTAACAAGCCAGATATAATGGTCTCGCCCTCAGCAAGGCCGCCAAACATAATTGAACGATGTGATATTGATTTATCACCCGGCACAACAGCGCGCCCTTTTAAAGGACCTGATTTTTTGGAATATGCTGGTTTCTTATTCATGGTTTAGCGTCTTCAAATGTAAGAATTCTATTTTTCAAGTTCAACGTAGAGCTTGAATGTTATATATAAACAAGTCTTACAAAAGGTCTAGGGTGAACTACAAATAAATCAATCAATCAATTAATTTGACATAATTCGTATTATTTGATAATGTTCTGAACAGATTTACAATTAGGCGGTTGAAGCTATGCATACAGAAATAGAATTTAAGAAGTTGTTGAAATATACAAACCAACTAAGTACAGAGCTTCCCATAGAGTTATTTCCCAAAGCAGAACAGAAAATAAAATTACAAAAATTTGCTAATGACAATGTGCATTGCTTAAACAACACCCCGCATTATGACGCCTTGGTACTAATTGACGTACAAAAAGAATTTTGTGATAACACACTGTTTCGGGGGAATATTGACACCGAAAATACAAGCAAGCGTATAGCGTCACTCACCCCACTATTTCGCGCCGCTAATCTTCCCGTTTACAGCATATACACTTCCTATAGAAAAATGGAGCCTGACAAAATTGACTTCCATCATTATGAGTTTAATGCATCCGATATATTAATTAGGAAAACACATAATTCTGCGTTTAGAGGAAGCGGTGATCCTTTTGCAAAAATCCTAAAAAAAAGCAAACATAAAAACTTACTCGTTATGGGCTTTAACGCCACCGCATGTGTAAGCGCAACTGTAGAAGACGCCCAAGATGCTGGCCTTAACTGCACGATCCTTACAGACTGCATCAGTAATGATTCAGGATGCTCTAGCGACTTATCAAGTGGCTATTTACAGCAGCTTGCACTGAGCAAAGGCTTGAAATTCGCACCATCCTCCTATGCACTAAACGCCCTCGAGACTTTTCAACCACCAAAAAACACGCCAACGACACGCAAGCATATGCTTTGGAACATGTTTTGTAATCTGATATAGCACCATTACACGGCCACCTATCTACAGACGTCCACGCCAAGCCTCTTGATTTTTCTTACAAGACTATTCATAAAATAGAGTAGAATAACAACAAACGCCACATCTAATCGTTAGAAGATAAATGACTGATATTTTTTTACACAATTCCCTGACTCGCAAAAAAGAAAAATTTGTGCCTATTGATCCTGATCATGTGCGGCTTTATGCCTGCGGGCCGACGGTTTATAATTTTGCCCATATTGGTAATGCGCGCATGGCTGTGGTGTTTGATTTATTAACTCGCGTTTTTAAACATGCTTACCCCAAAGTGACCTATGTATCGAACATTACCGACGTTGATGATAAAATCATCACCGCATCGAAAGAAACAGGCGTCCCGATTGGCGAAATCACCGCGAAATACACCAAAATTTATAATGATGATATGGCCGCGCTTGGAGTCAGCGCCCCTGACATTCAACCCCATGCCACTGACCATATTGATGATATGATTAAACTTTGCGAAGCGATGATTACGAATGGTCATGCCTATGCAGCAGACGGTCATGTGTTATTTAACGTCCCAAGCTTTGATAATTATGGCGGCCTATCTGGGCGCAGCCGCGATGACCAAATTGCAGGCGCGCGCGTTGAAGTAGCAAGTTACAAAAAAGACCCTGCAGATTTCGTACTGTGGAAGCCATCTGCCGATGATGAACCGGGCTGGGATAGCCCTTGGGGCTTTGGTCGACCGGGCTGGCATATTGAATGTAGCGCGATGAGCGAAGTGCATCTTGGCTTGCCATTTGACATTCACGGCGGCGGCGCGGATTTAAAATTTCCTCACCATGAGAATGAGATTGCCCAAAGCTGCTGCGCACATAACCACAAAAACCTAGACGCTTTTGCTAAATACTGGGTACATAACGGTTTTGTGACCGTTGAAGGCGAAAAAATGTCTAAGTCTCTAGGCAACTTCACGCTTGCGCATGACTTGCTCGAAAAATATGACGGCGAAGTACTGCGCTTCACCCTGCTTTCTGCCCATTACCGCCAGCCGCTTGATTGGTCGGAAGAGAAGCTGAAGCAAAGTAAGAAAACCCTTGATGGTCTATATGCCCTAATCGAAAAAGGCGATAACGCCTCAGAAGGCGGAGAGATTTGTCTGAATGTTTTGGGCGCTTTGGCTGACGACCTCAATACCCCGCTTGCATTTAGCAAGTTACACGCACTCGCCAAAAACCCCACGTTAAGCCCGCAGGCGTTAAGTACGAAATTAAAAGCCACAGGCGCATTAATCGGCATATTACAGCAAGACCCACAAATTTGGTTTGGCCGCAAAGATGATGACGCAAGCGATATTGATGCATTATTAGTCCAGCGTACAGAGGCCAAAGCTAGTAAGGACTGGGGACGCGCCGATGAAATCCGCGATGAACTGACGGCAATGGGCATTGAAATTGAAGATACGCCAGAAGGCCCACGCTGGAAGAAGATTAGCGCTTGATGAAGTACAAAGCCCGCGCTACACTTCTTAGGTAATGAATCAAGCGAATCCGAGACAGAAAAAAATATCTATGCACTCTTTATGGGAGCGCCTTACGGGTAAGGCGGCGATAAAGGATGAACGCGCGCGCCTTGAAGCCTTCCTCAATGCTTTTCCTGGTGCCTATTGCGGCTTTGGTGCAGATGGACAGACCATCGCTTACCACCCTGATTGTGAGGCCCTATTAGGCATCTCAGGCAATATCAACACCATCCACGATATTCAAAACACTTTAGACGGCTCTGATTCTGCGGCGTTAGAAAGCTATTATAATCGGCTTGAAGAACATGGGCGCTCTTTCATCTTAAAAGCAAAAACACGCAAGGATCAAAAAATCTTACGCATTAGCGGGCGTAAAGGTTCTGACCTCGAAGGCCGGCTGCATTATTTCATCCTCTGGATCGAAGATATCACCGCCCAAGAATCTGATTTCAAACAGCTGCAGGAACAATCCGACACGGCGCGCCAAAGCGTTAAGCGCCTGACACTGGGCCTTGAAAGCCATGATTTTCCCGTCTGGTTTCATAATATTCGCGGCAAGCTGATATGGGTGAATGGCGCGTATGAACAAATGACAGGCAAAACGCAGGACGAGATTCTCAACGACCAAATCGAACTGCCTGTTAAAAATCGCGCGCAAGGGCCCATTCTTGCGGCAATGGCGCAAAAGGCGCTGCTTGAAGGGCAGCCCCAAGAAAACAAACAATACAGCATTATCAAAGGCAAGCGCCGCAAACTACTGATCCGTAGCGCCCCGCTGCTTAGCGTTGATCATAGTATCGGCATAGCGACAGACATAACGGATCAAGAAGAATCTGAGCAGAAATACAAACAAGTCCTCAGCGCCTATAATGAATTGTTCCACCACCTGACCACGGCGATTTGTATATATGACCAAGAAACGAAACTGGAATATTACAATACTGCCTATGCGCAGCTTTGGGGCCTAGAAGAACAGTGGCTGAACACCAAGCCACGCATGAGCGAAATTTTGGAAAGATTGCGTGAGCAGCGCCGCCTGCCAGAACAATCAGATTTCCGCGCCTATAAACAAGAATGGATGGATATGTTCACAGGGCTGATTGAGCCTTTGGATGACATGCTATACCTACCTGATAGCTCCGCTTTGCGTATGTTGGTTATTCCGCGCCCACATGGCGGCTTGATGGTGACATTTGAAGATGTCACATCGCGCCTAGAGCTTGAATCATCGTATAATACGTTAATTGCGGTACAGAAAGAAACACTTGATAACCTTGCTGAGGCCGTTGTTGTGTTTGGCGGCGATGGACGCTTGAAACTTTGTAACACAGCGTTTGCGCAAAAGTGGAATATCAACCCTGAGAATATTGAAGGTGAACCGCATATCTCAAAAATCGTTGATATGATGCAAGATTTCTTTGATGAAGAGGCATGGGGCGAGATGCGCGATTTCATTATGGCGCTTGCCTTAAACCGCGAACAATTATCACGCGAGATTTATCGTAATAATAACACAGCGCTGTATTGCGCCGCGACACAGCTGCCTGATGGCGGCGCACTTGTGACCTTTACCGACGTTACTGACCGCGCTTTGGCGGAAAAGGCATTGAAAGAGAAAAACGCTGCGCTGCAGACCGCCGAACAGCTAAAGGTCGACTTCCTAGCCAATGTGTCTTATCAGCTCCGGACGCCGCTCAATGCGATGATTGGCTTTAATGATATGCTGAAAAACGAATATTTCGGCACATTAAATGACAAACAAAAAGAATATACTGGTGATATGGAAGTATCTGGTCAGCGCCTTAAAACGCTGATTGATGATATTCTTGATCTCTCGACGATTGAAGCGGGCTACCTTGAACTTAGCTTACATGAAGAACCTGTAAAGGATCTGCTGGCGAATCTTCATGGCCTGACGATCGATTGGGCGATGAAAGAAAATATTCGCCTCGAGCTTAAATGTCCAAGCAACATTGGCAAAGCGATGATTGATTCTGGCCGGATCAAACAGGTTTTATTGAACTTGATGCGTAACGCGCTTGAACACACGTCCAAAGGCGGCGAGATTATTCTTGGCGCAAAACGCGAAAAAGATAACGTCTTGCTTTATGTGTCGGACACAGGCGGCGGCATTGGACAGGCCGAAGTTGAGCGTATTTTCAAACCATTTGAACGCGGTAATGCCAGCGATGACTTGATGGTCAGTAATAACGATACACGCGGCGCAGGCCTAGGCCTAACATTGGTGAAAAACATCACCGAGCTGCATGGCGGCGAAGTACGCATAGACACTGAACTTGGCTACGGCACGACCATCACTATTGCGCTGCCGCGCAATGCACCGTCCACCAAAGACACATAAGCGCGAATACTTTTATCGTTTTAAAACATAACCCGCGTCAGATGTCACAAGGATCTCTGGCGCAGACGGATCTTGCTCTAATTTTTGGCGCAGCCTGTATATATGGGTTTCGAGGGTGTGGGTTTCCACGTCTTGATGATAATCCCAAACATGATCAAGCAGCTCTTGGCGCGCAATGCCTTCGCCCGCAGCCAAATAAAGGGCGCGTAAGATTTGCCCTTCCCTATCGGTTAACTCCACTTCACGCGCGTCACCTTTCGCTTTCAGCATGCTTTCGGGGAAAAAGATATCCCAGTCCTTTATATCAAGGACGCGCTGCACTTGACCATTAGATTTCCCCTGCAATAAAGACGACAGACGATCCATTAAAGACCCGACCCGTAAAGGTGACCTAAATTTATAATCAAAGATGTCTTCTTGGCCGCTCTCTACCGCGCCCCAATAAAGAAAGAAGCTCAATTTGTGTGTCTCGGCATAGGCCGCAGCGGCGGCATAATCATATGGCGCGGCACATAATATAATATCACCGCCGCCGCCATCATGAATATCAAGATCAATCGACAGAGCGTCAGCGATAGCGGTAATAGCGTCACGTAATACAGCGGAAATCACTTCATCATTGCAATATATAGCGATTGATTTTTTCATGTGTCTCTATGGGTTAATTTTACCTATGCCCTGCGCTAAAGCGCGCATATCTGGCGTTTCCTACCTATAAGCTTTAACACCCCCATGCGCATTTATAAAGCTAATTCACTGTATTCACTGGTTTTATTAAAAAACGGCACCGTTGGCACGAATCTTGAATATATAATAGCAGGGCAGCATAAAATATTGATGAAGGAAGATAATGGATATCAATAACAGTTTTCAAAACACAGCAAATAACGCTTCAGGGCGTACGCAGAGCCGCAGCGATGAGCAGGCCTTATTTATGCGTCAAAAAAACGACCGCATGGCTGGTTCTGCCCCTGAGTGGCGCAGTTCACAATCCGCGCGTGAAGATAGCGTTTTCCGTTTAAGTGAAGCCGCGCAAGGCTCTAACGACGAGGCGCACTCGCCTTATGTGCAGTCTTTTAAAGGATACATGTTAAAGTCTGTACCAAAGGAACAAGCTTTTGGCGTTGGTGACATGATTGATATGGTGAACCCACTGCACCATCTACCGCTTATCGGCCCATTATATCGCGGCATTACCGGCGATGAAATCAACCCTGCAGGGCGGGTCATTGGTGGCAGCGTCTTTGGCGGCATCTTAGGCGGCGCGACAAGTATGGCAAATATTATATCCGAAGAAGAAACAGGCCGTGATTTACCGGGCTTAGTTTTAGATAAAGTTACACAAAACGAAGCCTATAGCGCCTACCACCAAGCACAAAAGTCATCGCAGGGCGAGGTGTTCGACAACAGTTACCATCACGACAAACCGCAATATAACGAATAGACTTCTTATTTTTTGATATTATTTTTGGCGCTTTAGCAAAATATAATACGCGCCGCTTCCACCATGAAAACGCTGCGCTTGTTGGACTTTCAAAATTTTACTCTTTAAATCCACTTGCTCTAGCCATTGCGGCAGAGATTTTTTTAAAATGCCGACCTCTTGATATGTGCCATCCGCGTCTTTTCGCCCCTTCCCTGTAATAATCATCACGCATCGTAGCCCCATAGCGGCATTACGCGCAATAAACTGCGTCACTTTTTCATAGGCTTGTTGCTGGTTATAGCCGTGCAGGTCAAGGCTTGCTTCAATTGGCATCTGACCTTTTCTGAACTTATCGAAACTGCGCCGGTCAACATCAGCGTGGTTATATAAGTCATGGTGCAGGCTTGCCTGCGGTGCAGGTGCCTTTATACGTTGAGGGCGTGCGGGTTCGATGCGCGGCGCAACATTATTATAGATATCTTCTTTATCTAACTGAGCGTGTGGGTCATCATCCGTAGCGTCTATATTTTCGACACGCCCTTTAAGCGGCGTGACATCTTGCGTCATAAAGGACCACAGTTTTTTGTCTTCGGCTGACGTGTTTTTATTTTTGTTTTTATCTTTTTTCATGCTAAAATTAATCTCGTTTTAATTCTTCGATTTTAAAATACTTCTATGAAAAACCTTATCTCTTCATTTATTATACGCTACATATTCGTTTTTATTGTTAGCTTTAATTTTTTATTTTCCTCTGTTCATCATGCGCAAGCTCAAGATGAACAGCTTTATCGTATTCCCGCTTCCAGCGCAGAACATATCGCCTTTAGTTACTTTCACATTGCACAAACCGCACCCAACATATCCGAACTTGCGGTTTATAATTTAAGTGCCAATGCTGACCCTAATGCAGGACAAAAAGAAATAATCCGCCTACAAAAGCTACTGGGCGAAACACGCCCAGAATCGCAATATATCATCATCCAAGACTTTGTTGATTTCACCGCCAAACAGGGGCCGACAGGGGAACGTCTTTTTGTATTCCCTGCATTTAGCGCTGATTTTTTCCAAAAGACGACCTACCAACAGTTAAACTTCATGGTTATTCCGGCTGCTATTGAAACCTTTCATGAGATTGACCTCACGGCAGACCAAGTCAGCCAGTTCATGCACTCTTTTGACCAAGAACCCTTTATTGGTTACACGTTGCATATTCGCGCAAAGCAAGCATCAAAAGACGAAATCTCACTCGAAGATGACGTAAAGTACAATATGCTTACGGGCGAGATTGCCTATATTGCTTTTCTAGACCGTACAGGCAATCCCTTTTGGTATTATAAAGCGCCGTGGTACGGACAGACTTTGAAAACAAGCCTTGATACGCTCTACTATAAAGATGGCGCGGCAACTTCGCTCGAGATGGAATCCGTGAATAGCGAGATTAAAACGCTTTATAAAAAATAAAGCGTTTCGTGCTATAAAATAAACTTACTTAGGTCAGTATTCTCCGCAAGCTCTGAAACATTTTCTTTAACAAACTCAGCCGTAATGTTTATCGTTTCGCCGCCGCGCTCTGACGCACTGAAGCTAATTTCTTCAAGAAGTTTTTCCATGACAGTTAGCAGTCGGCGCGCACCAATATTTTCGATCGTCTCATTAAGCTCAAACGACAGGCGGGCAATTTCATTGACTGCGCCTTCGTCAAATTCTAACGTCACATCTTCTGTCGCGATCAACGCTTTATACTGTTTAATAAGGCACGCATCTGTTTCAGTAAGAATACGCTTAAAATCTTCTTCGGTCAGGGCTTTTAACTCAACACGGATCGGTAAGCGCCCTTGTAATTCGGCAAGCAAATCTGATGGCTTTGCCGCGTGGAATGCGCCCGAGGCGATAAACAGAATATGATCGGTTTTTACTGTGCCGTGTTTTGTCGCAACTGATGTGCCTTCAATTAATGGCAGCAAGTCACGCTGTACACCTTCACGACTAACGTCACCGCCGCGCGATTCTTGGCGCGTGGCAATTTTATCAACTTCATCAATAAAGACGATGCCGTTTTGCTGCACTAATTCCAATGCGGTTGCGGTGACCGTATCTTCCTCTAATAATTTGTCTGATTCCTCAGTAATTAAAATTTCATAGCTTTCATCAACGCGCAGCTTTTTCTTCTTGGTTTGCTGACCGAAAGCTTTACCGAACATATCGCTCATATTCATCATACTCATTGATGCGCCTGGCATGCCGGGGACTTCAAATGATGGCAGGGCGTTGCTTTGCACGTCGGCGACTTCGATTTCAATTTCACGGTCATTCAAATTGCCTTCGCGCAGGCGCTCGCGGAAGCTCTCACGCGTGGCGGCGCTCGCGGACGTGCCGACAAGCGCATCTAAAACGCGTTCTTCCGCATTGGCTTCGGCCTTTGCAGTGACGGTTTGGCGCATTTTGTCGCGCGTCATATGAATGGCAACCTCGACCAAATCACGTACGATTGACTCTACGTCTTTACCGACATAACCCACTTCTGTGAATTTAGTCGCTTCAACTTTAATAAACGGCGCATAAGCAAGCTTTGCAAGGCGGCGAGCAATCTCAGTTTTACCAACGCCTGTCGGGCCAATCATCAATATGTTTTTGGGGTAGACTTCTTCTTGCATATCCGCGTCAAGGCGGTGGCGGCGCCATCGATTGCGGAGCGCGATAGATACGGCGCGTTTTGCATCGTCCTGTCCAATGATAAAACGGTTTAATTCTTCGACTGTTTCGCGCGGCGCGAAAGAGGGAATATCAACTAAGTTTTCTTTTACAGCACTCATATGCTTTATATCCTATGATTTCTTTTTTGTAATTTTAGCGTTTAAAATAGCCGCTTAAAGTTTTTCCATGACGATGTTTTTATTTGTATATACACAAATATCACCGGCAATTTCCATGGCGCGGCGGGCAATATCTTCGGCGCTCATATCTTTGCGGTCCATTAGCGCGCGCGCGGCTGCTAAAGCGTAATTACCGCCAGAGCCAATTGCCATCACGCCGTCTTCTGGTTCAACAACGTCGCCATTACCAGTGAGAATAAGTGACGTGTCTTTATCGCAGACAAGCATCATCGCCTCTAGTTTGCGCAGATATTTATCTGTACGCCAGTCTTTGGCAAGCTCAACGCAGGCACGGGTTAACTGTCCAGGATGCGCTTCTAATTTGGCTTCTAAACGTTCAAACAGAGTAAAAGCATCTGCCGTTGCGCCAGCAAAGCCTGTGATAATATCACTGTCGCGGCCAAGGCGGCGAACTTTGCGCGCATTTGATTTCAAAACAGTCTGGCCAAATGAAACCTGACCATCACCTGCGACCACAACTTCATCGCCCTTACGGACGGCGACAATTGTTGTTGCATGCCAATTTGATGAATCAAAAGGTGAATGTTCTGCCATTAGATGTCCTTCAATGTCTTGCGGTGTACTTTAAACGTTATAGATATGTAGCGTAAATTATACGAAAGACAAGCTTTTCGCAAGACGTACTTGCGACAGCGCGGATACCTGCTTAAACACATCGTCGCTGAGCTGCCCATCTATGGATATCAGCGCTAATGCCTGCGCCTTATCAGTCTTACGGCCAAGGCGGAAATCTGCAATATTAATCCCTGCATCTGCCAATACGGTCCCAACGCCGCCGATTAAGCCGGGGACATCATCATTGCGGATAAACAGCATATGGTCACTGAGCGCGGCTTCAATCGGCACCCCTTCAATATCAACAATCCGTGGATCTTTGCCTGCAAACAGGGTTCCTGTGATGCTGCGCACATTCGTTTCGGTGTGGATGGTCAGCTCTATCGCGGTTAGAAACTCTTCGCAATCATCGCTTGTGCCTTCACTGATGGAGATTTTCATCTCTTTTAACATGCTGCGGACGTTCACCATGTTAATTTCATCGCGGAATGTTTTTAGAATCGCAGCAAAAAGCGCATCACTAATCGGGCGGGTGTTGAGGGCGCTGACCATACCTTGGTATTCAACTTCAATTTTTGTAATCGCATGTTCTGATATTTGCCCTGCGAAGCTACCCATTTGCTCAGCGAGCCTCAAATAAGGGTTTAGTTTTGGCGCATCTTCGGCTGAGATCGGCGCCATGTTAAGTGCGTTATTAACCGCGCCATCAACTAAGAAATCAGAGAGCTGTTCGGCAACCTGCACCGCGACATTGACCTGCGCTTCGCTGGTTGATGCCCCTAAATGCGGCGTACAAATCACGTTATCCATGCCGAATAATACATTTTCTGTGGCTGGCTCAGTTTCAAAAACGTCCAAAGCAGCGCCTGCGACTTTGCCGCTTTCCAGCGCTAATTTCAGGTCTGCTTCGACAATAATGCCGCCGCGCGCGCAGTTAATAATCCGTACGCCGTCTTTCATTTTCGCCAGTGTTTCTTGGTTAATCATGTGCAGAGTGTGCTCATTTTTCGGCACATGAATAGTGATAAAATCCGCACGGCTATACAGCGCATCAAGTTCAACTTTTTCAATTCCCATTTCCTTAGCGCGCTCTGACGTTAAGAAGGGGTCAAAGGCAATGACACGCATTTTTAGGCCAATCCCACGCGCAGCGACAATCGCGCCAATATTGCCGCACCCAATAACGCCAACGGTCTTGCCTGTAAGCTCAACACCCATAAATTTTGATTTTTCCCATTTACCGCCATGAGTGCTTTCATTGGCCTGCGGGATTTGGCGCGCCAAAGAAAACATCATCGCCACGGCATGTTCTGCGGTGGTGATGGAATTGCCAAACGGCGTGTTCATGACGACAACGCCTTTTTCAGTGGCGGCTTTAACGTCAATATTATCAACGCCAATACCTGCACGACCTATGACTTTAAGCTTAGTCGCAGCGGCTAAAATCTCAGGCGTGACTTTAGTGGATGAACGCACAGCAAGACCGTCATATTCGCCAATGATTTTCACAAGATCATCAGGCGTTAGACCTGTTTTTACATCAACATCCACACCTTTTTGCGCAAAAATCTCTGCCGCTAATGGGTTCATCTTATCGCTAATTAATACTTTCGCCATTTCACACCTTTTTATTTTTTCGGAGATTACACTTACTCTATAGCCCTCACTATTATGCATGTTAACATGCCAAGCAATGGCTTTTATCGTCTGTGCGTTGATTTGTTCAGAAAAGAATAACCGTAGCGTGCGCTAAGATAAAAAAGAAAAATGCATTTTACATCAAATGCTTGACGCAGCACCCCATAATAAGGCATCCTATATATATAAGTTTTTTTTCTAACTCTACAAAACTACGCTGCGTAAGCGAGAAAAACTCATAATGTGAAAGCGAAAGATACACATGACAAAATCAGAACTCATTCAAAAATTAGCTGATAAAAATCCGCAACTTTATTTGCGTGACATCGAAAAAATTGTTGAGACCTTTTTTGATGAAGTCACTGATGCCTTGTGCCGTGGCGACCGTGTTGAGTTGCGTGGCTTTGGTGCGTTTTCAGTTAAAAGCCGTGAAGCGCGCACAGGTCGCAACCCACGTACAGGCGAAGCTGTTAAGGTTGAGCCTAAAAACATGCCTTTCTTTAAAACAGGTAAAGCATTAAAAGATCGTCTTAACGGCGAATAATCACTTTTAACGCCATCATTCCAAAATGGGTTTATCCGCATGTCATTCTTATTCCGCTGGGTTTTAACACTGCCCTTTATTATTGTTATCGTCGGTTTTTCGGCGTTGCATTCACAAAAAATCATGATTCATTTAGAGCCGCTTTATAAAAATATAGAGCTGCCTTTATTTGTGCCGATTATCTTGTTTGTCTTTATCGGTTTTCTTTGGGGGGCGCTGATTAATTGGCTTAATACTGCGCCGCTGCGCCATAAAACGCGCGTGCAAAGTAAAGAGATTAAAGCATTAAAAAAAGACATTGCCGAGCTGCAAGAAAAAGTAGCACAGGGCAATCATGGTAAGAAAAAATCGAGCCTAGCCAGCGCCGCCTTTGACCTTTTACCTGCGGCAAAAAACAAGCCCATCGATAATAACGACCTAGTTTAAGGCACAAGCCCCTTAAACGGATGGAGGATAGACTGGCGGCGCAAAAACCGGCGGGGTTATAACAGGCGGATCAAACACAGGTAATTCCAATACAGGGTGCATTTGCACAGGCTGCTCCACTACTGGCTCTGCTTGTTCTTCGTGCGCGTGCTCTAGCTCTTCTGGTTCTGGTTCTGGTTCTGGTTTAACTATTTTTTCCATCTCCACAGGCACCGGTGCAAAAATTTCAGCTTTATGTTTTTCTTCGAAAATCGGTGTCAAATCTTTGACGATCAGAGAGAATGCTTTCACAGGGAGCGAGCTTGTAAACTCTTCGCTTGCCGCTTGTTCACCTGCTGCATAAGCGACCATTGAACCATAATATTTATCTCCAAAGGTAAAGACGAACGTCGCCGTGCGGTTACGTACGGTTGATAATGTGACATTACCAAGACGGTCATGCGTTTCAATACGGTTATCGCCAGTGCCCGTCTTGCCGCCTATCGCCCATTTCACACCATTGCTGAATTTAATCGCATTTTTTGTGCGCCGCGCCGTGCCGTTTTGGACAATGTTTTCAAGGTTATCTTTAACAATTGCGGCAATATTCTGATTCATCACCAACATCTCATTTTTCGGCGCATAGACAAAGTTTTTTTCATACGGCGTATCTTTACCAAGCGTGATATCCGTGAACTCCGCATTTGGCATCGCTTTACCGCTATTGACGACAATGCCCATTAATGTCGCGAGCGCGTTTGGCGTGTCACCAGACACGCCGATTGAAGTCGCAAAGGATGGAATTAAGCGTCTAAACGGAAAGCCTTTTTCTGCCCAGTTCGCATGAATGACATCAAAGGCATCTTGTTCTAGCATCGTGAAGACATGGCGTGACTTCAAGGCTTTATTATCTGATTTTTCAAGCCATTTATAAATATCCGGCGCCATACGAACGGCGCCTGCGCGTAGCTCTTTATAGCTTGCATCAGGGTTTTTCACGAGCTGCGCCGCGAGCCATATTTCAATCGGATGAACATCTGTAATATATGCGCGGTCATTAAGGTCATAAGCATTTTGCGCATAACGGCGGAAGAGCGATTCAAACGCGCCCTCAGTTAATAAATGTTGATGGCTGTCGCCTGTATTCGCACTGAGAAAGACTGAAAACTCAGCCAAACTAGCCTCTGGCTTAATATAACGGTGCAGCGCCGCGATATGTGCAGGCGGCGTATCTGTACGTAGGCTCGCAAAAACATGCTCGATGGTCTCGCTGCGGTTTTTGCCATCATATTCTTTATATAGCTTTGAAAAATGCTGAACCGCATCATGCAAAATATAACGGTCTAAATATTTTTTGCGTAGCGGGTGTTCAGGCTCATCATAAATACTAAGATCCACATCCAGTTTATTATGGATCGCGTATTGCACAATATCTTCCATCATCCGAATAAATGGCAAGTTGATTGAATCTTCAAAAGCTTGCTTCACCGACACATCACGCCAGTTATCATTGGTCATGAAGTTATTAAACCTATGTAGGCCGCCGCCAGTGAAGAAGCGCTCACGGTTACTTGCTGAATACACACGTTCCATCGCGGCAACTAACATTGTCCGCTGCGTTGTTTCGCCCTCTGCGGTCTGCAAATAATCCAAGACAAAGCGCGTAATGCCGTCCTCTTCGCTTTGACGCGCAGAGAGCTCTGGGCGCTGTTCTTGAGAGAGCGGCGCCAACGCCTTATAAGCATCTAGCGTATATTCTAAATAAGTAATCAGCGTTCTAAACTTAGCTGTTGAGCCGAGCTCCAACATCGAATCTTCGTTGAGGTTAAACTCACCTTCGAAATTATCTGTCTGGACGCGGACATGGTTCATCTCACCTTCGCGTTCATACAGGGTGAAGCTGTATTGAATACTATGCGCCGTATCAAGATGCGCCATATGGTCACCAATAATGGCAGCGCCCTTTTCACTATAAGGATTACCGAGGTCTTTGAGCGCTGTATTGACGATTTGCGTCGCACGGTAATCAATCGTGCTTGTCGCGCTGATATCCATACGGTCAAAGTCATGCATACTTGGCAAGCCCATTGCCTGCATAAGGTTTACACGCACTAAGTTAATTGATTTTTCAGGGTCTTCAGGTAACAAATCAGGGTTAATTTTAGCCGCCCAGTCTAACCCTCTGGTTAAGGCATGCTCTTTGAGTTGATCTGAAATAATGCCCGCGCGGGCAAAGCTTGGTAAATAGCGGTTAATTCGTGCATCCAAGGCCTTACGGTCTTTTCTTAAAAATGTTGTTGGTTGCTGCACGGCCATAATGAGCGCTAATGTTTGACGGTAATATTGCGCTTTAACAGCCCATTCATCTTCGCTGAGCCAATCTTCATTGAGCGTCATGATACGGTTAAAATCATCAACATCTGTACCGAACCAGACCGCGAGGCCGTCTGCCATACCGATGACCTCACCAAAGCCACGATAACCAGAAAGCAGCACTGCATTAATATAATTTGCCACAGCGGACTGACGCGTTTGCATCGTGCTGTCACGATCCTTAGAATAAGCACGGGCTGACGCGGTAAAGACCTGCGTTGCTTTATCAAGCATACCATTGGTATGTCCGCCTTTAGAGTGGCGTAATTTTTCAAGCTGTTCCGCTAGGGTTGAACCACCAGAACCATCGCCGCTTAGCCCGATTTTCTCATAAACCTGCTGCAGTACCGCATATATTTTACGGTCCCATTCAATCGCGTAATTGCGCGTATCTGTAATATTTTCTTCAAGCTGCTCACGATTTTCGACATAAAGTAGGCTTTTGACGACAAGCGGCGGTATTTCCGCAAAATTAGCATAGACCGCATTGGGGTAGCCTGCGTTATGGAGTGCGCTTTGGTTGCTATCAGTAATACCGAGCCCTGCTTGGTTTTTTTCATCATATAGCGGGAAGAGCGGCACGTGCGGCAGGAAATCTGGCCCTTGCCATTTTGCGGCTTGCCCTGTTGCTTTACTGACAAGAACATAGCCCTTGCTTTCCAAGCTTTCAGATATCGCATCAAACTTTGTGTAGCCAAGGCGTTCATCATAAGGACCTGTCGGCGGGAGGACAGCAGGCGCGGTTAAATTCTCGCTTAAATGGTGGTATGATTGATCCGCTAATGCGCCGAAAAAGTCAGATTGTAAACGGGAGTTTTCATGTTCGTTATGGGCGAGATACCCACTCAGCGCGCCAACCACAACAAAAGGGCTCGCAAACATAGCGAATTTCTTCTTAAGGCTCCACTTTTTTACAGCCGGTGCTTTATCATCTGGTTTTTGGTTCGTCGCCTTTTCTGTCATTGTACAGAAAATCCCCGTTCTTCATATATGCTTATGCAAATTTTATTTTCTTTAAGGGGGTTTTATATTGCATAATCATCGCGAGGACAAGCTTTTTTCACAGCGCAGCATGATGACAACATCAAAAGCAGCACCATTATGCGCATTATTTGTTTTTACTCTCAGGGAAGAATGTCCCACGGACGCGGCCATCGCCTTTAAGCGCGCCACTCGCAGCTTTGCCGCCATAAACTTTGCTTACATTCGTCAGTAAATCAAGCTCGGCACGGGTGCCTTCTAAAATGTTCTGACCACGGCGAATAACGACATTGCCGATAATTTCGGCTTTATTGTCTTCTTTTCGGTATTCACCTTTGTCGCCAGTTATGCTTTCTTGCGCTGTTTTAATATGGACGTTGCCGTCAACCTCAGCGCGCCAAAGTTCACGCGATGCATCGCCATCTTTAAACCAAGCCGTGACCGTATCACTCTCAAGCGTTTCTGTTGGGCGCGTAATCACAGCATTGCCGATCGCAACCAGCTTGTTGTCAGCTGTGTAATATTCAAAGCGCTCATTTGCCGTAAGGGATTGGTCGTCTGAAAGCATTCTTAAATCTTTGCCCGTCATGATTGCTATGGATTCATCAAGGTTATATATCGCGTGATCTCCGTAAGCATTGCCATTTTCAGAGCGAATTTCAACATTATCTTTCGCTATGATTTTCCAAATTTCCATACCGCCTGCTTTAGGTTCACGGTAATAGGCTTCGAGCACGCGCGCTTTAATCGTTGTCGCGCCCTGCGTCGCACTTGCTGCGCCATTTGCAATATATAGCTGCTTATCGCGGTGCCATTCTAAAGCCCCATCAGCGCTGATCTCTAGCGGCTGGCTGCTATCTTTATTTTGTGCATGCGCTAAAGGCATGGCTGTGCCCAGCGCCAAAAGGCTCAGGCATAAAACGGTAGATAAATGTGTTCTTACGGTCATCAAAATATCCTCTTTGGGCGCTTGCCCTTAAATCATTCCAACATGCTGTCCATATTGTGAAGCACTACTTTTGCAGGCCCCTTAAATATCAATATATTTTTCACGCCATCAGCAACCATGCCTTTGGATTCTAACGTTCCTATTGGCCCATGCGCAGATACGTCAACTTCTGAACGTGCAATATTTGTTTCTAGGTCGATATTCAACACATCGGTTAGCAATGTATAACCAGCATCGTGGTAGAGCTTGACGTTGCCCTCTAACAGCAATGTCTGTTTAATCTGATTGTATGTACCGGCAACGCCTTCTAACGCGACCCATGTACCGTCTTTCATTGTAGAATCCGCCACAGGCTTCTCTAGATATATAATGTCAGAGCTCTCCATCGTCTGAAAGGCGCGTGCGGCGGTAATCGCGTAAGGGCGACCTTCTTTGTCACTAGTATCAAAACGCGGCTCTAACAATTCATTTTTACCAATGGACGTTTGTTTAACGACTTCATCTTTTTGCGGCAGGGTTTTAATAATATCAGCATTGTCGCCTGATAGTACAATCAGAACCACAACAACCCCCATCGCGATTAATGGCAAAACAACGCGCATTGAACGGACAAATTTTGTGTAGAATTTATTACGCCGCTGGCCAATACGCACCGTGGCGGGGCGGCGCATATACTTGCCGTCTAATAATTCTTTTTTCTGTGGCGGCGCAAGGGGGGCTTCAGGGATATGGATGTCTTTAGCTGCTAATTCTGCTGCGCTTAACTCGGGTGTATTTAAATCTGGCGCAATAATGCGTTCTTCATCCGCTTTTTTCGGCGGCTGATTATTGAGTTTCGCAAATAGATCGTCTTGATCGTCAGTCATGGTGATTTAAGCTAAGCCCGCCTGTAAACATTCCTGCAAGCGAATAAGGCCTTGCAGACGCCCCGCATCATCAAGCACCACTAAGGATGTAATAACGCCAGCTTGTTTGTTGAGCATGATATCCATCGCCTCTGCCGCTAAGGCATTTGCGCTAATCTGTTTTGGCCCTTGGGAAATAAGGTCGCCAAGACGACGAGTGAGTAAATCTGGCCCCATATGGCGTTTTAAATCACCATCCGTCAATATGCCGAGTAATTTGCCGTCATCATCGGTACAGAGCACAGAGCCCAAGTTCTTTTCTGTCATCATCAAGATCGCTTGATCCATTGTGCTGTCGACATCCATCAACGGCAGGTCATCGCCTTGATACATAAGGTCAGACACTTTCAAAAGCTGCTTACCTAATTTACCGCCTGGATGGAAAACTTTAAACTGTTCTTTTGTCAGGCCGCTACGCTTTAACAGCGTAACTGCCAAAGCATCACCATAAGCCATCATCATGGTGGTTGATGTGGTCGGCGCCATATTATTCGGGCAAGCTTCTTTTAATTTTGGATAGGCTAATTTGATATCCGCATGTTGCCCCAATGTGCTGTCTGCGTTTGATGTCATTGCAATCAGCGTAATGCCGAAACGGCGTGTATAGTGAATAAGGTCAGAAAGCTCAGGGTTCTCGCCTGAGTTTGAAAGCATCAGTACAACATCATGTTCCGTGACCATGCCAAGGTCACCATGAGAGGCCTCGCCCGGATGCACATAATATGACGGCGTACCTGTGGATGACATTGTCGCCGCCATTTTGCGCCCGACATGGCCGCTTTTGCCAATGCCTGCAACAATTAAACGCCCCGTGCGGCTGGTGCGCATTTTGTCAATCGCATCAACAGCGAGAACAAATTGTTCATCTAGGCTACCGGCAAGTGCCTGTAGGCCCGCAATTTCTTCTTTGAGGACCTGAAGTCCATTTTGAAAGTCTGGGTTATCTTGCATATTTTCGGTCATTTCTTGTCGGGCATGCATGGCGTGTCTTTCTTAATATTACTTGTCCGTTTATACGCAAAACAGGCATAAAAAGCAAATCTATTAGCCTTGATAAAGATAAAGGCCGAGATCCGTGTCACCATAGCTTTTGATACGTTCTTCCGATATCGCAGTGATGTGGCTTAAATCAGGCAGGCCGCCCTTTTCACTTTCAACCACGAGCCACGCGGTTTTATTCAGCCAGTTGCCATTAATCAACCCTTCGACGCAAGGTAAAATCAGCCCTCTCTTATAAGGAGGGTCAAGAAAGACTAAATCAAGCTTTGGCGAAGCGGCGCTATACGCCATCAGTTTTGCCGAGTTGCCGATTTTAGCTTGAAAACGCGCACTTTCGATATTCAACGTAGACAAATTATCTTTGCTCAGACTGACAGAACGAGGGTCTTGATCCCAAAAATAACAATAAGGTGCGCCGCGTGAAAGGACTTCAATGCCCAAAGCGCCTGTGCCACAAAACATGTCGGCGGCGCAAATATCATTGAAATCTAGGCGCGATTCTAACATGTTAAAAATCGCCAGACGCAAACGGTCAGATGTTGGGCGTATGTCTTTGCCTTTTGGCGGTGAAAGCTTACGTCCGCCCAGTGTGCCGCCAGTAATGCGCATAGATTTAGCCCTTTATGATGTTATGTCTTATAATTGGTCCGAAAATTCTTTTGGTAGCATGTCTCTTAAAACGCGCCCTGTGATTTCTTTGACTGCGCCGCGTTCCATTTGTCCCAATTGAAATGGCCCATAAGCGGTGCGGATCAAGCGGCTAACTTGAAGATCAAGCGCCTCCATCACATTGCGGATTTCGCGGTTCTTGCCTTCGGTGAGCTTCATAGTCAGCCACGTATTCGAACCGCTTGTCGTATCAACGCTGGCTTCAATTGAACCATATCTTACGCCTTCATAGGTGATGCCTTTGGCGAGCCTTGCGATTTTATCATTGCTGACACGGCCATGAACGCGGGCGCGGTACTGACGCACCCAACCTTTTGATGGCAGCTCCAAAGCGCGGGCAAGTTCGCCGCTCGTAGTGAAAATCAGTAAACCTTCTGTATTCATATCAAGACGGCCAACGCTAACGACGCGCGGCAATTCTGCTGGCAAACCATCAAAAACAGTCTCACGGCCTTTTTCATCGCGGTTGGTTGTCACTTGACCAGCAGGTTTGTGATAAACAAAAACGCGCAGACCTTTTTTCACTTTAATCGGCGTACCATCGACTTCAACGCGGTCCTCGGGACTGACTTTATAGCCCAGTTCTTTTAGAACGTCTCCGTTCACGCGCACGCGCCCTGCTGTAATTAAGCGCTCCGCTTCACGGCGCGAGCATACACCCGCGGCGGCAATATATTTATTTATACGTTCTGTTTTGCTTTTTTCGTTCATTTTCGCTACAACCTAATTTATGAGTGAAGAACATGTAGCATATATGCAGGCCGCATTGGAAGAGGCAAATAAAGCAGCCACTGCGGATGAGGTGCCAATAGGCGCTGTTTTGGTCAATAAAACCAGCGGCGAAATCGTCGCGCGTGGCTTTAACACAACGAGGATGGATTGCGACCCGACCGCCCACGCCGAAATAAACGCCATTCGTGCGCTCGCAAAAAAAGTCGGGGCGCAGCGCATTCCTGACCATGATTTATATGTCACGTTAGAACCCTGCCCGATGTGCGCTTCCGCCATATCGTTTGCCCGTATTAGCCGCGTTATTTATGGCGCAGATGATGCAAAAAGCGGCGGTCTAAGCGTATTAGATGGGCCAAATTTATATAGCAAGTCCGCACTACACCATAAACCCGAAGTCATTTCAGGTCACTTTGCTGATGAATGCGGCGCTGTAATACGTGATTTCTTTAAGGCAAAGCGTAAACAAAAAAATACATAGCACGCCAAACCTTGACGCTAAATGCCGTTCACTTCGCCATCGCTCTTTTGCTTGCGCTCTCTAAGCACAAGAAAACCTGCGCCAGCAAAACAAAGAACAGCGAAGCCGGCAACGATATAAAGTGTTGTTCGAAAGCCTTCGGGGTCTTGCTGCGCGCTAACCGTTGCTCCTGCCGCACCGCCGCGCGTAGCTGTTGGCGCACCAAATTCTTGATTTTTCATTAGGGTGTATGCCCCATAACTCGTGAAAATGCCTAAGATTAACAGCATTGCAATAACAGCCTTCATAATCAGTCTTTCTTTTTTCATTCTTATTATAATACTATACCATAACATCAAGCTTTTGTTTACCCCCTCCTCTTTGTTATGAAAATATATTGCATCCTTCGCCAATATCGCGTAAAACCAAAACATGACATATCCAAACGCAATACAGACGCTAGAGAGCGATTTAAAAAACGCCCCGCAAAGCCCAATTACGGATTTGGCGGCGCGGCTAATCACAGCAGCAAAGCAATTTGACCTTGATAAAACGGCGCAGCTGGCGGTGAATTTTCGCATGGATAGCATTCAGCGCAGCCCCGCAAACCCACCAGATTATACCCATGAAAGCATTTTAGGGGCACCTTATGCCGATGATGAGCAAACTCCTTTGGCTGGGGGCGAAGCATGGCACCAAGGCCGTCGCGCGAGTAATACAGGGCTTAAATATAGCTTTAACAATGCAGGTCGCCCAATTAACCCGTTTATGAATACAGGGCTAAATGGCCGCGGGGTACTTGGTCAGTTTGGGCCGAACCACGCGGTTGATAATGGAATTATCCGTATCAAAACTGATGAAAACGGTGATGATGCGCTGCATGTCATTGGCATTTTGCGCAAATTTGATAATGACGCGCCTGCTTTATGTGGCGGCTTTGCCAAATATGCACGCGGCGCAAACGGTGAATATATCTTTGATAAAGATGCGGTCATCGAAACCCAATTAGAAGAATTATTTGAAGAGATGATCAGCGGCTCCATTGCGCTTAACACAAAATATGCAGGTCAATTACCGCAAGCTATACAAGACGAGTATGACCGCCGCATGCAAGGGCGCAATGGCCTTGCACTCAGCGATCATCACAAAGCAGAAATAGCAGAGCAAATTAAAACCGGCCTTAAAATGGCGCAGGTCGAAGAAAACGACCCTGAGTTCTTAAAAAGATTACATGGTGTCATCGCAGGCGGGCATGAATGTTTTGCTGGCCCCATATTAAACGATAATCGCAACACTAATAATGCATGGATTGAAACCAAATTAACATGGTTCACTATGGATGACGCAACATGGCGGAATATTGTCGGCCTATCACCGAAATATAATTACGCCTTTTCTGCGGGGGACGATGCAAGCGGCGTTATTGAGCATCACTTTTCGCCAACGCTAATCAAAGATGCTTTTGCTAGCCACGGCGCATTATTTAGCTTTATCGGCGCATCTTATTTACTAAAAGCTCAGGAAACTGGTACAGCAATTGCACCATCAATCTTAAAGCAATGCTCAGAAATCGTTCGTTTCCTAGATGCCGAAAACACCCTACATGCGCAGCAAAAACAACAGCTGCGCCCTTAATGGGAACGCAACACTTGACAATTTATGTAAAGAGACATAGATTGAGATGTTATCTTAAAAAATAATAACGGGGACTCAAACATGAGCAAAAACAATGAAATCATCATTATTCCGCCAGGCTACGAATATGTTGGCGAGGCTATAAATAATGATCCTGAGGCATCATTACAAGCTGTTTTCATCAGTTCTGTTGACGGTGAGTTTTTAGATGCTGATAATTACCAGTCAGAAGCGCCAGAGATGGAGCAAGCGGAATTACCACAAGCTTTTAAAGATTACGCGCCAAAAGTCTAAACAAGTTTAGCTGATTATTTTTTCCAGTGGAGGTCATATTCTATGCCGACATTGAATTCATGTGCATTGTAATCTGCGTTATAAACGCCAATACCAAAATCACTCGCGCTTAAATAACGGTAACCACCTGTTAAAGCAAGACCGGGATTTAGTCTATATTTCAAACCACCTCCAAGCTGCCAACCAAGCGCATATGCAGCGTCATCACTGCTTTGCAGCGCACCGCCTGATGGTTCAACAGAGCCTTTAAAGCGCATCAAACCAAGACCTGCAGATAAATAAGGTTTTGCCTTCCATTTGAACTGGTCAAAATCATAAAAGCCATTTAAGAACCATGACATGTTGGAAATCTCGCCGCCCGTTGGGTATTCGCCACCGGTCGTGACAATTTCAGAAAAATCATTTTTACGGTAGCTCATTTCGCCTTCGAAACGAATTTGACGGTTAAGGCGCAGGCCAATAGCGCCCGAAAAACTCATCGCGTTATTGGTTTTATATGTTCCTGAGATCTTGGAGGTCGTTTCTTGAATATCGCTATCAGGCATCGTGTTTAAGCCCATATAACCAGCAAGGTATATACGACTTGTTTGTGCCTTTGCCTGCAGGGCAAATACGCTACAAAACATAATCAGCGCTATAAAAGCGGCATATTTAAGTTTGATAATCTTCATAACAACGCAAAACGCAAAAGGTGAAAACATGCCAGAACAGGCATAAGATAGTTATATTCTACTAAAAGGCACAAAAATGCGCAAGACATAAAATGACACATCTATACAAGAGCTCTGCCCTAGGCAGTCATGCCGCCAAATGTATATATTTTTGAGAGGATGAGTGCTATTCGTACTTCACGGTTGGCGTTTCACCATCTGTGACAAGCTTACCTTCCGCACGATTTTTTTGTAATCGCTCAAACTCAGCTTTTGCATCGACGACGTTTGCCGCGGGGCTTTTATTGGTCATTTTTCCAATTAATCGGCCAAATGTCGCTTGTTCTTTCTTTTGCAAGCTTTGGTGCTCAGCTTCAATGGTGTAACGAATAGTCGGGTCAGCATTGTCTGCGCCAGCTTTGCTCAACAGCTCATTAATAGCTGCGCCGGAATCTTGCCCTGGCACTTGCTCTACCACTTCACCCATAAGGGCTTTTTCTGCTTCTTTAATTGGCGCAAGCTCTTGCGGTCTTGCCATGCCGATAACAGGCAGCGGTAACTGCGCGACATCCTCATAACTTTCAGGCGGCCGCTCAAGCGGCGCACGACGCATCACAGAAAATTCATCTGGTGCGCGTGGCGGAGCAATCTGTTCACGTAGCGTGTCACAGCCCGTCACAATTAATAATGCACTTAATAAAGCTAATTTAGAAGATGTCGTTAATTTCATTACACGCTGCCGCAATTAATATCTATTTGTTTTTCTTTAACGAATAACTTTTGTCTGATTTCTCACTGGTAAAGCTATTGAGTAGCATTAGCAGAACACCAATCACAATACAACTATCGGCGAAATTAAAGGCTGGATAATGCCATTCACCAAAATACACGTCAACAAAGTCAATCACAGAACCAAAACGTGCGCGGTCAATAATATTGCCCAGCGCGCCGCCGATAATAAGCACTAAGCTTGTGCGTGTGTTCATATTCTCTGCTTTGAAAAACCAAACGAGCAAACCAAGAACAATAACCCCAGTAACGCCAACCAATCCCCATACGCCTGCGCCTGATTGTTGGAACAGCCCAAAGCTAACGCCGCGATTCCAAACCATAGAAAAGTTCACATAGCCATCAAGGACATTCACCGATACTGGAGGCAGATAAGCGGCTTTGACCTCCGTCATCCACGTTATAAAATCACGCGGGACTTTATGTGCATAAGCCTTGTTCAAAAGCATTTCTTCTAGCACATACCATTTGGACAGTTGGTCCAAAATAATAATGATAAAGATAGACAATAGATAAGGCAGTTTATTCATCATAATGGCGCATCACTTAGTTAGTTGGTCGAAAACATGTTCTGGCAATCATAACCTGATTTATTTAGCGCGTATATATTTTAATAAAAAATGATCCCCTGAGAGCTTCCCCGCACCAAAGAAGAGCGGTACAGCCAGCAACATCATCCAGTAGTAATGCTGTGTGTTTGCCATGCCATATTCGGCAGGGATAGCGAACTGAATCACAAGCGCCATGGAGAGCAAAACAAATGCAGCCAAGCGGCCAAACAGTCCTACGGCAAGTAGCGCTCCAAATATAACCTCATTCGCGATACCAAGCACAGCCGCAATAACTGGCGGCAATAGCGGTACAGGATGAATTTCCGTGAACAAGAACAACACATCAGAAAAGTTGCCATTAAGCGTATCTTGCAGTTTACCAAAACCCGACTTAAAAAAGATGCTCGCCACATAAAAGCGAATAGTCAGCACCGTCAGAGGCGCAAGCCAGCGTTCTGATATGTTTCTAAACATCTCAAACTTCTGATCGATTGCCTGTGCTAAATTTTTCATCGGTAAATTCCTTTTGTTAAAATTGCGTTCTACCCAATGATAAAGGCATCGCGCATCATCATATTCTGCAAAAATGTTTCAAAATCAAATGTGGCATTACACTGAATTGCAGCTTCAAACGCGTGGTTAACATCTTGCGTTTCTTGTAGCGTGCCAAAAAACACATAAGCCGCTGCGTCAATAACGAGAGATTCAACACGAAAGCCAAGTCGCCATACCATAATATGTTGACCGCCTGCATCCAAATCAAAGTCTTGGACAGCAGCGTCATCCGTAAGCGCAAATTTTTGTAAAGACAATAGCGGATAGGCACTGCACATGAAGCCGCAAGACGGGTGCACATCAAGCTTTGCTGCCCCAGCCATGATTTGTGGCAGAAGTTTCGCAGCATTGTCCAAATTCAACACAGCGCCATCCGGTGCGTAATAGGCTTGATGTTCCAGCCCTTCCAACACCGCTATATCAGGCAAAAATGCAACGTTCTGTGCAGGGGTAAAGCCGCGTATAAACGCAGGGTAATCCGCGGCATACTCATTCATATTTGCGGATGGCGGTGGGTTTTTCAGCACATATTCACGCGCCATAGCGCGAGCAAATTCATCACCGACTAAGGGAATAATCGTCGGGTAGCGCGCTAAAACCACTTCAATCAAGCCGCCAACCACATTGTTTTTATATATCTCAAGCCGCGCGCCTGTGCTGATTTTACTTTGCCTCACCGCAGCATCAAGGCTTTCTGCATATGGCGCATCAGGGCGGAGTAATGCACGCGCAATGTCTTGCTGCAAAGCTTGAGCGTGATAAGGCGGGGTTACACTAGGCGGTGCCATGCTCTACCCTCGCTTTGTGCTGATGGGCATCTATAATGCACTGCGCCTTTGCAGCTTCGCTTAATAAGGTCGGCAGCGCAGGAATATCATTATCCCACTCGATCAATGTTTTGACCGGCGCATGACGCGCCATCATATAATCAAATAATTGCCAGACATTATCATGGACATCTTCGCCGTGGGTATCAATGAACACGCTTTGCCCTTCGATGGTTTTTTCCGTGTAACCAGCAAGGTGGATTTCGCGCACGGCGCTATAATTGATGTTATCAAGGTAATCTGTCGCGCTAAAGCCGTGATTATTCGCCTGTACCTGCACATTATTAATATCAAGCAACAAATGACAAGCACAGCGGCGTACAATTTCATTTAAAAATGCCCATTCTGGCATCTCGTCATCTTTAAAGCTCATATAGGTGGAAGGGTTTTCTATTAAAATATTCTGTCCTAAATAGCTTTGCGCCATATCAATATTGCGGCAGATATTATCAAGATTTTCTGCGCTATAGGATAATGGCAGTAAGTCATTTAAGTGCGCATTGCCGCTTGCGCTCCATGAGGCATGATCCGAGAACTGAAAGGGCTCAATGCGCGCGATCAGATCTTTTAACTGAGATAGGTGATGTTCATCCAAGGGCTGCGCCGCCCCTAGGGACAGGCCAACACCATGAAAACTAATCGGGTAATCTTTACGGATTTTTTCTAGAAATTTGAAATTGATACCGCCGCCGAAATAGTTTTCAGGGTGAACTTCTAGCCACGAGACATCGCTTAATGGCGGGCAGCCTGCAATGTCACGATAATGGGGGTGGCGCAAACCAACCCCCATTACGTTAATATTACTTTGGGGTATTGGTTTAATCTTTCGCATCCTTTTCAGCTTTTTCTGCGATATGGCCGCCAACTAATTTGTGACAAAGGCCTTTCGGGACAAGCACCCATTCGTTTTTGTCACCGTCAACTTTAGCTTCTTTCGCGCAGCTATGTGAGCCATCTAATGCGCCGCAATCATTCATGCCGGCTTTAACAACGCCATAACATTTTTCTTTATCTTTAGACGCGCCAGCTTCAGCATCATGCGCTGCCGCCATTGAAAGCGTCGCGACAAAAGCGCCCGCAACTAGTGTATTTAGCGTTTTCTTTGCAATAGACATTTTATTCTCCTCAAAAATTCATTAAATAAGATTTCGAAGCGGCCTTTAAAATCGATAAAGGCCGCGTCATAGAATTATATTCGCATGGTGGTTCATGATGGTTACATAGATAATAAAACACAGGGCTTTTACTCAGCTTGTGCTTCTGCTTTCGATTCTTCAGCCAGTTTACCGCCGACTAATTTATGACAGAGCCCTTTAGGCACATACGCCCAGTCATTACTGCTATTATCAAGCTTAGCAAGGCGCGCGCAGCTATGTGCGCCATCCAATGCGCCGCAATCATTCATGCCGGCTTTAACAACGCCGTAACATTTTTCTTTACCCTTAGGCGCGGCAGGGTCATGCGCCTGTGCAGATTGCGTGGCAGCCAGAGAAAGTGTTGCGAAAAAAGCGCTGGCGACAAGTGTATTCAAAGTTTTCTTTGCAATAGACATTTTATTCCCCTTAAAAATTGATTAAACAACATATTCAAACGTGCCTTTGAAACCGACAAAGGCCGCCCAGTGTAATTGTATTCGTCTAATGGTTTATAATCGTTACATCGGAGAGAAAAATCGAGACCTCTTAGATTTTATGCTGCATATGCGCAACTTGTCTTTCCACGTCATGTTTTAATTTTTTTTGGAAATCAGGGTCAATGCCATATTCGCGTTTCATTTCTTCAATCGTGTCTTCTGGGGGTTCATACGTATCAACGCCGTATTTAAGCACACTTCCGAAATCCGTAAGCGTATAAGGATCCCCAGCTTTTTGTACATCTAGAAACTTCATATATTGGCTCGGTAAAATATCAACATAAGCCCAAAACTTTTGTCCCTCGACCTCACCGCAGACAAGGGTAATAATACCAAGGTTACCATCCATTTCTTTCATTGTGTCGTCACTCATGGTTTTTTCCTTTTGCTAAAACACTCACGATTGCTCGGGCGTAAAATTATTATAACTTTTGTTGCTGTGCTCGACAAGCGCACCATAGGATTGATCCGCGACGCTAACTTTCCATTCGATGGACTGCCCGCCGCATTCTTTAAAGCGCAGTGTCGCGCATAAAGCTTCGCCTTGTTCCGCCGAAGTAAAATCAGTGGTCATTTTACTTTTTAAATCTCCCTTGGCTTCTCTTTTTTGCTGTCGCTCTGCGCGCGCAGACATGTATGAGCCATGGTCTTTAAACAGCATTAGCCCCGCCCCGATTATAAAAGACGCGCCGCCGCCTGCCATTGCCATGTCGCCATTATTAATGCCGTCCATTAAATAACTGACAGCCCGCGTTGTCATCATCACAGGGGGCGCATGCGACATAATAAAGCATGTTGACTCTATTGATACGTCTTTAATTTTTTCTAATCCTCGATGTATTAACCCGACAACGCGCGATTGCGGCGCAGATTCCGGAGTTGTGGCACGGCGATTTTTGAAAAACACATTATTTTCATTGATTTCTTGCTGCTTATCGTCGCTTGATTTCTCTCGTTTCATGTGCAGAAAAGATGTAATTGACTTCGTTGCCCACGCGGTAACGCCCATAGAAACGGCAAGCAACTCTTCGGGACTGCGAACATTCAAGAAACCAATACTATTCGCGGATGCGGCGACTCCGCCCTCTACCAGATCATTACGGTGCGAGCTTGCGCGCGATTTTGCGTTAAAATCAGATATTATTTTGGTGCTGCTTCTCAGCGCATTAAAACTGCCGAGCGCCGCCCGTGGGATATTACCTTCAAGCAAGCCAGATGCAACCAGACCAAGCGCGCCACCTAACTGTCCAGATGTTTGCACGTAACCAGATAGTTTATCTTTATGGGTTAACGGCTTTATTTCCTTGGCTTCGGCGGCTTTCTCATCAGGGTAGATGTAATCCTTAGCCCTGAGCAAGAAGCCCTGCACTGTGCCAAGCGGCTGCCCTTTCACACTGACCAGGATTTTGTCGAAGTCGTAACCACCGTCATTTTGAAGCTGCATCACTGAATCTACAGTTGTATCTGTCATTCCACGATAATAAATTAAAAACCTTAATAAACATCTAAATCGTTACATCTATATAATCTAACACAACGGCTGATTGCGCAGAAACGTGGTTTGGCGCTTGGCATATTGGCGGGTTTGCGCCTGTGCAAGTGCGGTGGCTTGTTCAAGCGTTATATCGCCGCGCAGGTATGATTGCAGCTCCTTAAAGCCAAGGGTGCGCATTACCGCAGCATCTGCGGCGACTTCACCTGATATTATGCGGGCATCCAGCGCGGCGACCTCATCCAGCGCGCCGTTTTGTATCATCAGCGCGAAACGTTTATTGCACCGATCATGCAAAACATCGCGCGCCGGCATAACCGTTTCAACAGCAAATTTAACGCCGTCCATTGCGCCGCTGCGTGGCTGATCTTGCCAGTAACTGATTGGCTTTCCTGTCCCTGCATAAACTTCGCAGGCACGGATGAGGCGCTGCGTGTCATTGGGGTGCAAACGCGCCGCGGCTTTTGGGTCATGCGTGGCTAAATAGGCGTGCAGTGCTGGTGCCCCCTCGGCCTCGGCCTGCGCCACAAAGCGCGCACGTATGTCAGCGTCGACATCAGGGATATGCGACAGTCCGCGCGTTAAAGTAATAATATAGAACCCCGTTCCGCCGCAAATAATCGGCGTCTGGCCCGCAGCGAAACAGGCGCGTATTTCAATTTCCGCCAATTCACGCCATTTTTGCGCGCTGCATGTTTGCTCTGGCGTTAAAAAGCCATAAAGCTTATGGGGGATATCACCCATTTCCTGCGCATCAGGAATGGCGGATAAAATCGGTAAGTCTTGATATATCTGCAAAGAATCCGCATTAATGACTACGCCATTATGGGCGCATGCAAGTTCAAGCGCCCGCGCTGATTTGCCACTCGCCGTTGGCCCTGCAATGATGTAGACGGTTTTCTTATCCAAAATTTATACCCTAAACAAAAAGCCTACTTAAAATAAGCAGGCTCTTTTTACTATTCTGTATTTCAAAAATCAAACAGTGATCTTTTTTTAAAAAACAATTGGTGGCTTAATAGGATCATTTTTTGATCTTGCGAGCATCGCTCCATCGCGATGTCCCTCATCAAAATTAGTGACCTTCAATAGCTCATAAGATGCTGGCTGCGCCAACTTATTGAACTTATATGTCATGCTCTTCTCCCTTGTTTATTATGGCTATAGAGTAGGATAGAACAGCGCCCATGTCAAGAGGCCTATTCCGCGGGCGTCCCGATGAAAGATTCACCTGAGACCACCCAGTTGCCAGATTCATTCTCTAAGGTGATTTGATATTGCGACCATATTTGATCCGCTCCATAGCCAAAATGTTCTTGGATCATCGCGCCAGAAATCGATCGCTCAAGGTCAAAGGTAAAGCTTGTGGTTTGCTCGTCATCCCCCCAAGCATTGACCTGCGGTTCACCATCCAAAGAACCATGACTGAGGAACAGCTCGTGCATTTTCACAGAAGCCTGATATTCCTTTTCAAGCCTCTCTGGCGTGTCATGGATGTGCTTTTGCGCCTTTGCGCGCCACATTTTAGAAAACGTTTCAGCCGCCATGTCATTATTGGCCGTTTGCACATAGCGTTTCACAAAGTCGAGGGACGATTCAGCCTGCGCTGACGCGCTCGCTGTGCATAACACAACAGCCATCATAACGATTAATGCATAGAGTTTTTTCATCATCTAATTCCTTAATGGTTTGCCTTTTTCAAGCATATGTTCAACGCGAGACACTGTGCCTTCATTACGCACAAGCTTCATAAATTCAATATACTCAAGTTTGAGAAGGTCGCCTTCTGATAATGGATTTGTCCAGTCGCCTTTATCGCCGCCGCTTAAGATATGGGCAAGGTGACCTGAGACCACAACATCATAAGGCGTTGCCATGCCGTTTTTCGCATAATCAGCCACTGCCATATCAAGCGCGACTTTACCGCTTTTCCCCGGCAGGCGAATATCTGTGACTTTTTCAGGGGCGCTATAGCCCTTGGCAAGTTCCAACGCTTTTTGTTTGGCATCAAATAACAAGCGATCACGGTTCATGGTAATCGCATCTGTATCTTTGAAATAGCCGATGGCTTTTGCTTCCTGCGCTGATTTCGCAACTTTCGCTGTACCTATCACTTCAAAGGCTTTGCGCATAGCCCCCATTGGCGTGGTGTTTGGTGAGAACCAGATTGGCTTGCCGCCGCCCGCTTTGGCATAGGCTTGACGTTCTTTTTCTTGGAAACGCAAAATCATTTCCTTACAGCCGCCCCAACCGGGGACAAGGCCAACGCCGACTTCAACCAATCCTGTATAAGTCTCAGCATGTGCCTGCACATGGTCAACATGGAGCAAAATTTCACAGCCGCCACCAAGCGCCATGCCCGAAGGCGCAGCCACAACAGGGAACGGCGCATATTTTAGCGCCATATAAGTACGCTGCCCACCAAGGACAAGTTCTTCAATTTGCGGCCACATCGCGGTATTCATCGCAAATAAAGCAAGGCCAAGGTTTGCACCTGCTGAGAAATGCGTGCCTTCATTATAAATCACAAGCGCTTTATAATCACCGCTGCCATCACCAATCATTTTGATCGCTTTGGTGTAAGTGTCAAAAACATGATTATCCATCGCGTTCATTTTACCGGTAAATTCGATACAAATCACGCCATCGCCGATATCCCAAAGCGTAGCAGATTCGCCTTTATAGATCGGCTTTGCCCCTAACTTAATATCGCGCAATAACAATACGCCTTCAGCGCGTTTGATTTCTTGATATGTGCCGTCCGTGCCAAAATAATAAGGTTTGCCATTTTCAACTTTGTAAAATGTACCGTCGCCAATTTTTTCAAGTAAAGCAGGGACTGCAATGCCCTCTTCTTTTAACTTATCCGCAAACCATTTTGGCCCCAGCGCGTCGATCATTTCAAACGGGCCTTGCTTCCAGTTCGTGCCCAGTTTCATAGCTTCGTCAACATCGTAAATCGTATCGGCAATTTGCGGCACAAGAGTCGCAGCATAAGCCAAGGTTTGCGCCATGACTTTCCAAGCGTAACGCCCGCCCTCATCATCGGTCGTCACCACGGCCTTAATGCCTTGCTTGCCAGCTTTGATCGAATCTAGGCGCGGCTTTGTCGCTGCTTTATATTGGCTTTCGTCAAATGTATCCGCATTAAGGTTCAGACTTTGTTTTTCGCGTGTGCCTTTGGGCGCATCAGGGTTCAGGCGGTAGAACCCACCTTTGCCTTTACGTCCATTATATCCAGCATCAATCATTTGACCGATAAAGCCATAATCCGTGCTGATGTTACGATATTCATCGTCTTTTGGTAGCGTTGCCAATAATGATTTGGACAAATAAGGCATTAAATCAACGCCGACCAGGTCAATCAGCCCGAAAACAGCGGTTTTTGGCACGCCAATTGGCTTACCCATCACAGCGTCAGCTACTTCGATAGAGACATTTTGTTCAATCGCTTGATTGACAGCCGCTTGCATCCAAAAAACAAGCAAGCGGTTAACGATAAATCCGGGAGTGTCTTTACAAAAGACAACGCCTTTACCAAGCTGAACATCACAGAAATTTTTGATGATATCAACCGCGCCTTGCCGGGTTTGCTCCCCTTGGATAATTTCAAGTAAGCGCATATAGCGCGGCGGGTTAAAGAAGTGCGTAATCATAAAGTCTTGCTTAAACTTATCGCTCTGCCCTTCAACCAATTTTGCAAGCGGTATCGTCGATGTGTTTGATGTCACAATCGATTCTGCCTTGCGGTGTTTTTCAATTTTCTCATATGTCGCGTGCTTGATGGCCAGGTCTTCTAGCACGACCTCAACAATCCAATCACACTCGCCAATTTTATCAATGTCGTCTTCCAAATTACCAGCAGTAATCAATTTTGCGTTGCGTGCATGCATAAAAGGTGCAGGTTCTGTCTTTAACATCTTTGCAATCGCGCCCTTAGCGATCATGGAGCGGTCCTCGGCGTCTTTGGGGACAATGTCCAACAACAAGACGGGGAGCCCCGCATTCGCGATCTGTGCGGCAATGCCGCTGCCCATAACACCTGCGCCGATAACGGCTACTTTCTTAATATCCATCGTCAAGTCCTCCTTATCTGCTGGTTGTTATATTGCTTCAAGAATAATCGCTGTGCCTTGACCGCCGCCAATACACATAGTCGCGAGGCCGTATTTTTTACCTTCACGCTTAAGCAGTGAGGCAAGCTTGCCTGTGATACGTGCACCTGATGCGCCTAGTGCATGGCCCATCGCAATCGCGCCACCATCCAGATTCACTTTGCTTTCATCTGCGCCAAGTTCCCTCAAAACGGCAAGGCCTTGCGCAGCGAAAGCTTCGTTGAGTTCAATAATATCAATATCATCAATGGTTAGCCCTGCTGTATCGAGCGCTTTTTTCGTGGCTGGCACTGGGCCAATGCCCATAATTTCAGCTGCGCAGCCTGCAACGCCAACCGATTTAATCCGTGCCAATTTCTCTAAACCATGCTTATCGGCATATTCTTCTGAACAGACCAAAACAGCCGCAGCGCCGTCAGTTAGCGGGGAAGCTGTGCCTGCGGTGACTGTGCCGTCTTTATCAAAGGCCAGTTTTAAACCAGCAAGCCCTTCTTGCGTTGTCCCTGCGCGGATTGTGCCATCTGTGGTGACATCGCCAATTGGGACAATTTCATCATCAAACTTACCTGATGCCGCCGCCGCTGCCGCTTTACTATGTGAACCCACTGCAAAATCTTCTTGTGTCTTGCGGTCAATATCGTATTTCGTCGCTAAGTTTTCGGCTGTGATACCCATATTCATATAGGCCTGCGGGTAGCTTTCCGCCAAATCTGGATTTGGCATTGGGTTAAAGCCGCCCATCGGAATACGTGTCATACTTTCAACGCCGGCAGCGATGTAAACATCACCTGCACCAAGCTGAATATAACCAGCAGCCATTTGAATGGTTGTCATTGATGAACCACAAAAGCGGTTAACGGTCGCGCCTGCGACGCTGACGGGCAGCTGCGCCAGATTAACAACGATGCGCGCAACGTTAAAGCCCTGTTCGGCTTCTGGGAAAGCACAGCCAAGCAGTAAATCCTGTATATCGTCAGGGTTAACGCCTGTTTCTTTGACGAGGCCCTTCACGACTTCCGCCGCAATGTTATCTGGACGAATTTTTGCTAATGCGCCTTTATTTGCGAAGTGCATTGGCGAACGTTTGTAACCACATATGACGACAGATTTTTGCATTGTGAAGGTCTCCTTGATAAAATAAGCTGGACAGCCATTAGATATTTAAAGTCGTAAGAATACGTTAATAAATTTGATGTAGTTTATCTTTTTAATAAGTTAAGGTCTATGTCTTTCATGAAAAAACAAAGAAAATGCATTTTTTTTGATTTTTAAATTGACGCGCACCTAAAAATTGGGCATTGAGTCCGTAGAGTATTTCATCAATCAAATAATAATAAGGAGCTGAAAAGTGGCTTTAGCAATCGCTGATTCGAACGGTATTAAAAGAATTTGTACAAATTGTGGTACGCGTTACTACGATATGGGTAAAACACCGATCACATGCCCGTCATGTGACACGGAGTTCGTTGGCCAAGCCAAGCCAGTTATAATTGAGTCTCTTGATGAAGCAAAAACAGAAGCTGATGCGGAAAAAGTAATTGACGCAACAGCCGCCGCTGCGAATAAATCAGACAGCGATGATGAAGACGAAGACGAAGAACTGATCAGCCTCGACGAAGTTGAAGAAGGCCTCGACGATGACGATGATGACAGCGATGATGCCGGCCTTGAAGATGGTGACCTCGACTTCGACAAAACTTCACCTAAGAAGGGTGACGAGTAGGTCATTCGTGAATAGTCTTATTAATTTAACATTACCAGAAGCTGTGAGCGAGGAATCGCTTGCAGCTTTTGTGCAAATTATCCCCTTTGAGACCCTATCTTTTTCTAGCAAACGCGCCGATGGCGCATTTAGCGGCGCATGGCAGATTTTGTGGGTTGTTGAAGGCGCGCCTGCGCTTGACGCTATTCATCGTGGCATTAATAGCGCGCTGAACATTATGCAGCTTGATAGCGTTACTGCCAATGATTTGGAAATCAAACCGCTTGATGAAGATATAAACTGGCTCGAAGTCAGCTACCAAGGTTTTGCGCCGTTTAGTGCGGGACGTTTTTTCATTCACGGCGCGCATTTTGAAGGCGGCTGCCCCGAAGGCCAAATTCCACTTGAGATTGACGCATCAATTGCCTTTGGCTCTGGTGAGCATGGCACGACACATGGCTGCTTATTGCTGTTAGAAAAGCTCTACGGCCAAGGATTCGCCCCTAATCATGTTTTAGACATGGGCTGCGGCTCTGGCATTTTAGCCGTCGGCGCTGCGAAGCTCTGGCCTGTGCCGACAATGGCCGTTGATATTGAAGATGACGCCGAAGTCCTAACCGATCAACACGCTAAGAGCAATGGCGTCGCTGCACATATATCTACCTATGTCGGCGATGGCTATAAATGCCCTGCCGTGGCGAAGTCTGACGCGTTTGACCTTATCATTGCCAATATTCTGCCTGCGCCGCTAAAGGCAATGGCGCCTGATATGTATCCGTGCCTCGCGAAAAATGGTTATTTGATCCTCTCGGGCATATTGCATGAGCAAGCAGATGACGTGATCGCCGTCCACAGCGCCCTTGGCCTCACATTACAGGATCATATTAAAATTGGCGACTGGACGAGCTTACTTTACAGCAAATAAAGCTCCGCCCTAAACATCCAAAAACATATCAATTTGCGGCTCTATATCTGGGTTAACGCGGTAAGGGATAAAATCATCAATGCCCGCCGCGCGGAGGATTTCCTGATCTGTGAAACTATGGCCGCTTAAGGGATGATCCTCAGTTACAAGCGCATGCACGGCATCAGCCACAATATTCGGCTTCATTGCATATTCATAGACTTGCGGAAAATTCACCTTAATCGCAGCTGTGGCGACCAACGTTTGTGGCCAGATAGTATTGCAGTGAATATTATGCACCTTAAATTCCTCTGCAAAGCCGAGGGTCACGAGGGTCATACCATATTTTGAGAGCATATAAGCTGGAGATACGCCGAGCCATTTAGGGTTCGTATTTATTGGCGGGGATAGCGTGATCACATGGGCGTTATTAGACGCTTTTAAAAAAGGCAAACAGGCCTTTACGGTAAAGAATGTCCCGCGGCTATTTACATTTTGCATCAAGTCAAAATCTTTGCCCGAGACATCAAGGCTCGGCTTGAGCTTAATGGCGCTCGCATTATTAATTACAATATCTATACCGCCAAAATGATCGGCGGCTTTTTCAGCGGCTTGCGCCACAGCTTTTTCATCACGGACATCAACAAGTAAAGGCAAGGCTTTGCCGCCTGCGGCCTCTACCTCCTCGGCGACACTATGAATTGTTCCGCTTAATGTTGGGTGCGGCTTATCGCTTTTAGCTGCGATTACAATATTTGCGCCCTCTGCAGCGCATTTCAGTGCAATCGCACGGCCTATACCGCGGCTCGCGCCTGTAATGAAAATGGTTTTATTTTTTAAGTTCATCGTGAAGCCAGCCCTATTTAATAAACGCTTTAATCGCCATCGCATGAAAATAATGCGTCGCGCTGTCATTCATTTGTTCCGTTGCACGCCAAAAACGCAGCCCCTCAGGAACCGAATCTACGCTTTCATGATACAGGCTAGCCCCCGTTTGTTGAATTAAAAAATATGTTTGATCATAATCCCAATATTCATCAACGTCATCTGCATAGAAATGTACGGATTGTTTATGCTCCGCAATTACCTCGCAGTTATCGGGCGCTAAAACGATGTCAGCTTCCTCTTGAAACTCCCTTAGCGCACCTTGCCATAAGCTCTCGCTCTTTTCAACGCCGCCACCAGGAAGCTCTGGTACAGCGCGCGCATTACCCGCAATGACCATGAGCATATGGCAACCTTCGCGTAGAGCAATCCATGCCCCCGTTCTCGGGCGCACAGTATTCTTTACGACATCAGGGTAATGCGCCGCCCCGTGTCTATCGTAATAGGGAACCATTAATGGATAGCGCGCCACGTAATTTGCGTGCCGCCTAATGGTTTACCGAATACGGCAGCAGCGCTGCCGCCGCGCTTAACGATTTCAGCGAAGCGGATAGTTTGGCCGTCGCCATCCGTCCATCCTGATGAACCGACAGATAAACAAAACTGCCCATCTTCAACCCCGAAAATACCGTCAGCGACGCGAACAATTTGCTGCTGACCTGCGGCTTCGACGATGATGTCTTGGCCTTTGCGCTGCATAATATCTTCAACGTCCAGCGCGCATTTCATATTGCCATAGCCATCGGTATAACACAGCACATCAGATGGCGCGTCAGGGACTTGGTCCATAACGTCTTCGCCAATATCAGAGCGGTCACCATTCATGATTTTACCAAATGCCGCAGGGAAAATATCGCGAGAGCGGAATTGCGAGCCTTCGACAGAGCATTTAATTTGACGAATTTCAACGGCTGAGCTTTTGACAAAGGATAAAGAATATCCACTATTCACAGCGCAGATTTCAACGCCGTTATTTAAGCGTACATAGACAAAGCCTTCACCAGAATTTGATACGCGCGGCGTCAGGTCGTCTTTACGCGGCGCCGTGTTGACGAAAAACTTATGATCAGCGCCAAGCTCTGAATTAATTGCAGTTTGGGCAAGAGCAAACCCTGTCGCATAAGTATCAAAAGCAGGCACAGCAAATGTTTCAATGCGCGCCGGCATATCTCCCATTTCTGCATAAAGCTTTTGTGTGACTTCAGCAAAGGCCAAATCATGTGATGCGCCATAATCAGCAACTACATATACCAACATTTTATCCATCGTTAAGGCTCCTTTTGTGATGGTTTACGTCATGGTTCTTTCGTCATCCCCCAAGAGCCCTTTTGATCCGGCTATGGGTAAAAATTTTATGCCGCGCGCGATCATATGGCTCAGCAGCGCTTTAAATACGCTCTTCAACTCCTTTTGGTCATGAATCAACACAATATTATTGCTTGTTGCATCATGTAAAAAAGGGTCATCATCAATTTTTTGTTTCAAATCATCAATCGTTTTATATGGATGATTTTTTGTTAAATGGCGCGCGGTCATCATCCAATCCGCTGTCGAAAAAGTGTAAAGCGCATCGTGTGCAGCGCTCATTTCCGGATGTGTATACCACGGAAATTTGACGTTCTCAAACGGTACGCTAAAGCCCTGATTTGTTAACCACAGCTGTAAATCTTTTTGCTTTTGCAGCAATGCGGGGCTAGGTTGGGTATCATCTAAATACAGCCCCTCTGCAAAGAGTTTTTGGATAATGGAGGAATGCTCTGCAGGCAAGGCATCATAATCAACAATCCATGCGCCGCAGCCGCGATCCAAATATGGGAAACGGAAATATTTACCTGTGCGTTTTATCTCCGCGCTTTGATAAGCAGCATCAATCAACGCCTCACATTTTAGAATATCATCCTGCACCTCTTGCGTACTGAGTGACGTTGCACGTTTATGTGCATAGCCATGATTACCGAGTACAAAGCCGCGCTTTACCATCTCAACCGCAACCTCAGGATACTGTGCGATATGATCCCCTCGACAATAGAAAATTGCAGGGACATCATGGGCGCTCATAAAGTCACACAGCGTTAATGTATCCGGGGTTGGGCTATCATCTATTGTCAGATATGCACCGCCCATTATTGATGCCCCACATTATGCGTTGCTTGCCCCGCGCCATAGAGCGCAATATTCGAATCAGATATCAAATAAATCGGGCAGTTTTCTAAGTTCTTTGCGACAGCAAGCTGCGCGTCTTGATTGAGGAATTTGATAAATGTTTCCTGATCAAACAAACCGCGCCTATTCAGCACATCCATCACCCCGCCGCCAAGATACAGACCGTGATAACCATGGCCAAAAACAAGCGCCATATGAGCAAAAAGCCCCAAAAACTCATGAAAGAGTCGTAACGTTTGGTCGAGCACCCGCGTATCCGCTTTTTCAATGATATCTTCAGGCGTTACGAACAAAACAGGAAAACCATTATATAGGCAAACCGCCTGATACAGTTTTACGAGCCCAAGACCGCTGGCAAGGTCTTCATAGACAACCATATAATCACGATCCGCAAGGCGCTGCATAATGCGAATAATTGTGTTTTGCTCCAAAGTCACCCCAAAGGCGCACATATGACCGCCATGGGTCTTTTGCGTTCTCCCCGTACGGTCAACATAAGACAGGCCGAGCCCCGTCCCCACGGCGATGACTGTATCATTCATCTGTGGGTCTTTATCAGGGGTTGTCGCACGAATTTCTACATGTGTTTTATTGCTGAGCGCGCCAAGCGCAAAACCTTCTAGGTCAGATATTGTCGAGACAATGCGCGGGTCTTTTTTAAACACCCATTGTTCTTGCGAAAAGCGCCAAGACTGTGAATTTATGCGGCTGCCCGCCGCCGCGATTGAAATTGGCAACGCCGAAATATCAATCTTGCGCGCCAATGAGGCCTGATAGGTTTTTAGAGCGCCGTGAAAATCATCAAATGTGCTGCGGTCATATTTTTCAATATACTCAACAGTCGCATCTTTCCCGTCATCATTTTCAAGATACAGGCCAAAGCGAATATTGCTCGCGCCAATATCGCTAACGATAATTTTTTTGCTATATTTAAGAACATCCGCCATGACTTCACGCTACTCTATTTTGTCCTAATGATGTACGCCAGCGACTTTGTGTCGCGTATCCATTTCAGATCCATGTGGATCCATATGAATCATAATTTCTGCATTTACAAACCGCTCCAACAGCTTTAATTCAACATCACGCGCGATGTCATGCGCCTGCTTCAACGATAAATTTGGTTCTAAATCTATATCAAAAGATATAAAAACATTCATGCCAGATTTATTTGTCCGTAAATCATGCACATCTAATACGTCACTATGCGCACAAATCATCCCCATAATCTCTTCGCGTTCTTCTTCCGGCAGTTCACGATCCATCAACATATCAATCGCTTTTCGCGACACTTCAGTTGAGGAGTTTGCCAGTAGCCCCGCAACAGCGAGGGCAAAAAGTGGGTCGAGCCAATAAGGCGCATTGAAGACATCAAGAATAATAATTGCCAGCACGCCAAGGTTCATGAATAAATCGCCAGTATAATGCGCTTTATCAGCTTCGATCGCCAAAGACTTTGATTTCTTCGCGACGTAGCCTTGGTATAAGATGAGAATAAAGGTGATGACGATACACAAGATAATCATCGCGCCAGAGAATTGGTGATGCGTAATTTCCGTTGGTTTGAAAAAAGTTTTAATCGCATCCAAAGTCAAAAACAGCGCGCCGCCCGCAAGCATGGCCCCCTGAAACAGCGCTGAGACCCCTTCAATTTTACCATGACCATGGCGATGATCTTCGTCAGCAGGCTTCATCGAATAACGAATCGAGAATACTGTAATAATCGAGATCGCGCTATCAGTAACAGAATCAATTAAGGACGCCAAGATACTACTAGAACCACTAAAAACATAAGCAATGGATTTGATAACAACCATCGACAGCGCAGCGACAATCGCAGCAATACCGCCATTTAACGCGAGATATTGGTTTCTGCGCATTTCGTCGTTTTGCTGCAAGAGTTCGGCTTCATTCATTGATTGAGTCCCCTTCAAAATCGGCTGCCTAGGCGTTCTCCCATACCTAGGCGCAGCCCATAGTAACAAATCACAGCGATAAAGCCACCGCGATGTAAATCAGCGGCGCACAGCAGATACAGTTACATCGCGATTTGGTCGACGACGCAGCGTAGCTCTTCGATATTTTCTTTGGCATGTGCGCTTGTCAGGTAAACTTTCGGGAATGCCGCCGGATGCTTTGCGAGTTCCGCTTCAGTTTTAGCAATGACATCACCAAGCTCAGACTTTTTCGCTTTGTCTATCTTGGTCAAAATCACGCGGTAAACAACGCCCGCCTCATCAAGCAGCTCCATAATTTCATTATCGACTTCTTTGATGCCATGGCGCGAATCAATAAGCACGAAACACGCACGTAAAGACGCGCGGCCTTTCAAATAAGTACGGATCAGCTTGCGCCAATCTTTTTTCTGGGATTTTGATACTTTGGCGTAACCATAGCCAGGCATATCGACCAAATTAAAACGCTTACCAATTTCAAAGAAGTTAAGTTGCTGCGTACGCCCAGGAGTATGGGACGTCCGCGCGAGCGCCTTACGCCCCGTCAGCGCGTTAATCAGCGATGACTTGCCCACGTTAGAGCGCCCAGCAAATGCGATCTCAGGCAAGCCTTCAGGGATCATAATACGGATATGATCTACCCCTGCGATAAAGTCACACTCACCTGCAAACAAAACGCGTCCGCGCTCAGTGTCTTCTGGGGTAAAATCTGAATCCATTTTCGCGCCTAATCTTTCTTTTTATCGTCTTTTTTAGACGTGGTTGTTTTCTTTGCCGCTGGCTTTTTAGCTACGGTTTTTTTGGCTGCTGGCTTTTTAGTTTTCGCAGCAGCTTTCTTCGGTGCCTTTTTCGGCGCGGGCTTTTCTGCCTCAGCCTTTGCAATATCACCATCATCATCCTCACCGAATAAAGCTTCTTCAACTTCATGTTCAATGATTTCTAACTCAGGGTGAATTTTAGGCCCGTTATCAATCGCATCTGACATTTCTTTTTCAGCCTTGCTGCGTTTGAACAAATGAACTTCGACACCCATCATGCGCATGATTGTGTATTGCTGTAAGACACCAAGCGCGTTTGAGAAGGTGAAGTAAATAACCAAGCCTGATGGGAAACTTGCAAGCAAGAACACAAAGAAGAACGGCATAATTGCAAACATAGTTTTCTGTGTCGGGTCTTGCGGCGGCGGTGAAAGGCGTTGCTGCATAATCATAAAGAATAGCATCGCAATTGACCACAAACCAATATTGAGGAAACCTGGAATAAATTCAGGTACATCATAAGGTAGCACGCCGAATAAATTGATAATTGAAGTCGGGTCTTTGATCGACAAATCCTCAATCCAGCCGACAAAAGGCGCTTGGCGCGTTTCAATCGCCATAGAAATCACGCGGAAGATGGCAAAGAAGATCGGCATCTGAATGATAATTGGCAGACAGCCGGCCATCGGATTAACTTTTTCTTTGCTGTAGAGCTTGACGAGCTCTTCTTGCAGCTTGACCTTATCATCCCCGTATTTTTCGCGAATTTCGGTCATGCGCGGCGCAATTTTACGTAGGCCCGCAAAGGAACGATAAGACGTATTCGCCAGTGGGAACACGACAATACGCACGACAATCGTAATCATAATAATCGCGAGCCCCATATTGCCCACAAGGCCATAAAAGAAAGTCATCAGCCAATAAAGCGGCTTAGTGATGAAGTAAAGCATACCAAAATCAACCGCGAGGTTAAGGTGTGATATGCCCATATCTTTTGAATAGAATTCGAGGTCTTTAACGACTTTAGCACCCGCAAAAACATGCATTGTATAGGTTGCGGCCTGACCGCTTGATATAGCGATCGCTTCGCCGCGGACGTCGACTTGCGTCACAGCTTTTTCAAGGTCGAGCGCGCCACCTTTTGAGGTAAAGCGGAAACTATGCAGATTGTTCTGGTCTGGGATCATGGCCACTAACCAGTATTTCTGTGACATGCCAATCCAGCCTTGTGCGCCAGAAAATTCTTGGCCGCCTTTTTTTGCAAGCTTAGAAAAACTGAACTCATGTAAGTCTTTATTGATGTAGCCCAGCGGGCCTTCATAAACGCCGCCAGCCTGTGATTTCTCGCGCTTTGGAATACCATGACGGCTCACTAAGCCATATGGGAAGAAGCGCAGCTCATTGCCCGTATTATTTTGAATGCTCTGTTTAACAGAGATCATAAATTTATCATCAATAGAAAATTCTTTGATGAAGCTTACGCCTTGACCATTATCCCAGCGCAAAGTCACGGGCGTATCAGGCGTTAAAATCTTGTTTTCGCTCGCCAGCTGCCACTGCGTGTTTTTGCTTGGTGCGATAATTTTAGAATCGGCTGATATCCAGCCCATTTCTGTATAATGCGGGTGGAACGAGTTTACGGGTGAAAGTAAATCCACCGGCACTTTATGTTCAAGGGTTTTATAATAATTTTTCAGTAACAGGTCATCCAGGCGACCGCCTTTGGTCGAGATCGAGCCGCTTAACTCGCTATTCGCAACGCCGATACGTTCAACTTGTTCAATGCTAAGCGCCTGTGCTCGTTCAAATTTTTTCTTTGCGCCAACACTCATTGTGCCGCCGAAACCTTCGCTCATGCTGATTTTTGCGTTCTGCGCCTGCACAGCCTTAAGTGCCTCTTCCTTCGGTTTCATCACGAAGTGATCATAGCCAAGCCATAAGACGAGCGAGAGCAACACGAATATAATCAGGTTACGCATATCTTCTGGGTTTTGTTGGTTTGGTCCATGTCCGTGCATTGGCTTTTCCTTTTAATCTACTCGGCTCTGTTTTATCTTCACTTTATTGCAGCTTTCGGGCGCTTCATTCACCGCGTCTTTCTGCTTTTGCCGCGTATTGTCGCAGGCTTGATCTTGGCATTTATCTGACGTTGATTGTTTATAGCGAATTAATTCTTTCCATTCAAACGTTTCTGGCACTAAATCTTGATAATTTCCTTTATAATAAGGCTGACAGCAAGAAATGCGGCGTGTGCCTAAAATAATCCCCTTTAGAATACCGTGGCGCATCACGGCCTGACGCATGTAAACAGAGCATGTTGGGTGAAAACGGCACTGATTTCCGATAAAAGGCGAAAGGATAAATTGATAACCATCAATCAAGCGGCAGAATGCGGAACGTAGCGCAGATTTAAGCATTGTAAAAAGCCGCATACGATTAACTCTCAGGCGCCAACTTATGATGCAGACGCTTTAAACACCAAGACAAATCCCTTTTGAGCGCGGCAAAATCAACATCCAATGTGGCCTTACGCCCAATCAGCACATAATCAGCCCCCTCTTGGGCGCGGGCGGCCAAAACCTCACTTGCAGCGGCACGCAATCTGCGCTTAATACGGTTACGCTCAACCGCCAAAGCGCTCACTTTTTTACTGACAGTAAGCCCCATACGGCTGACAGCATCTTGCGACGCGGCTTTTTGAGGCGTGGCAGGCGATCCATCAGAGGGCCTCGCGGGCAAAATTTGTACGATAACAGACGAAGACACCCAGCTCTGTCCTTTGAGCTGGATGTCTAAAAATTCTTGTCTCTTTTTTAAGCGCCCTAATTTATCGGACATAGTCTTCTTTCGCAGTATTATAATGCGTGAGTAAAAACTATGCGCTTAATTCTTTACGGCCTTTAGCTCTACGACGAGCTAGAATAAGGCGACCATTTTTTGTAGCCATACGTGAACGGAAACCGTGGCGGCGTGCGCGAACTAGGTTACTTGGTTGGAATGTACGTTTCATTTCTCTTACCTCTTTGAATTGAAGTCCGCAAACTAATCTACTTATACATAAAATTCAAGCAAAAAAATAAGATCTTGTCGTTTTAAGTGACCAACAACGCCGCGAAGCCCTGTTTTTACTGATTCCTTGCCCCAATTACAATTACAATATCACGCGCCCCAAACCAAAAACCACACAAACGATATAATATAACGCCAAAACATGGTTTACATAACAAAATCAGAACTTTACAATGTAATGCTTGCAGGTCGTTTTTCTTTAGAGTATTCTGTTGATCGCATAATTTTTCTAAAAATGACATAAGGTAAGCAGTATCATGTATGAATTTAAAGGTAATCCTCAGGAAGATGGTTGGAACCCCGTTACCGGTGAACAACTTAAAGGATTTCTCTCACAAGTTGACCCGATTGATGGCAAATTTAAAACCAATGAAGGCACAACGCAAGTTCATTGGCGCTCGCTTCCGTTTTATGAGCGCGTCGCTCTTGTCCGCATCCAGGATCCTGCGTGGACCCCTGGTGATTTGGTTGCTTATTACCTCACAGACCAAGGCGCATTATATCGCCTAAACGGCCTGTCCGCACCTATTCACGATGTGAACACCAAGGCGCCGGTTAAAATCAGCGAAGAAAACGTCATTGATTACTTAAAGTTCTTTTGTTTCTTCGTCCGTGGCGAAGAGGGCCCATTCTTAATTGCTGAAGACGCACACAACCCATACATCCCAGAAGAGATGGACGATAACACGCGTTCCGTTATCGAAGGCACTGTGCGCCCTGCAACATATGAGGGCACGAATGAAAACGGTCACATGCTTTGTGACGCGGTTGTATTTTATTCAAACGCATTATTTATTGCCAATTTCGCGGTTGAGCCAACAGGCATGATTCAAATGCTTGATGATGACCCAATTGCAGCCGATTTGCCAATCAGCGTCGAAGCGCCAATCTCTTAAAACAGAAGTGCTGCATTACAAGTTCAAAAAGGCCAGAGCAATCTGGCCTTTTTTATATCTGCGTATTGGTGATGATCGATAGCTAGAAACGGAAGAAGATATTAAATGTGCGCCGCACTACACATTTCATTCGCACAGGACGAGACGTCAGCGCAAGGCAGATAAAGTCCTCCTTTGCACCAATATGTGGCGCGTGCATTTCGCCGTCCTCACGGACAATTAAATCACCTGCTTCATAAGCACCATACTCATCTTCCATACGGCCTTTTAATACGAGGGTAATTTCTTCACCGCGATGGCTGTGCGCAGGGATTTGCGTTCCCGCCGCAACGCGCACAAGGCGCATTCTTGATTTGCGACAAGCCAAATCGACATTCACAAACTGAATAGCAGGCGTATATTTAGACCAGCTAGAACGATTACAACCCGTGCGACATGCGCGCTCAAGATGCTCAATCAGCTCACCTGAAAGCCCCAAAGACTTCAACATATCCACCGTCGTCACGCATTGCTGCTTTTCTTGCTGGGGCGCAGGATCACGCTCATCATGCGCAGAAAGGTCATCAAGCAAGCTCCGCATATTATCGCGCGCCGAAGGACTCATTGCTGTGGCGTTGCAGTCTTTGTTTAATAAGTACCCGCCAATATCTTCGCACAAACCAATATCGGCCTTACATTGCTCATTCATACGGCGATGGGCATCGACCATAAACTGACGCGCCTCATCCAACACCCCTGCAGCATATTCAAAAATTAGCTCTTGGCCATTATCTGTTTTTATAATTCGGACCATATCAACGCCCTCCATTTTCGTCAGGCGCATGGGCATGCCCGCGTTTATCTAACGTTTTACGCAGCTTTTCCATGGCAAGCCGTATCCTTGATTTAACTGTTCCCAAAGGCAAGCCGGTTTCTTTCGCAATTTGCGCATGTGGCTTATCTTCATAATATGCTTTTTTAATAATATCCATTTGCTCTGGCGAAAGCTCTTTTAGCGCATCCGCAATATCGCCGCTAACCTCTTGCTCATAGAAGGAGTCAAAGGGAGATGCATCTTCACTTTTTAAATCATAAAATTTTTCAGGTGGCTGGACAGTCATTCGTCCGGTCTTGCGAAAATAATCCGTACGCTTATTACGCGCGATCGTGAATATCCACGTACTCGCAGCCGCAACATCTGGCGCATAACTACCTGCTTTTTGCCAGACCATCAACATTGTTTCCTGTGCTAGCTCCTCCGCCTCATCTTCGCTTAGCCCACCTTTTAAGAGGTAGGATTTAATGCGCGGGGCAAAATAATCAAACAAAGACATAAAGGCGTCTTTATCTTTATTCTGCCCGACTTCATATAACAAAGCGTTTAAAGGCTTAGGCTGAGAAGCGGCGAGCGCTTTATTCTTTTGCATTAATTGCTCTTTCCGGACATTTGAAAAATTAGAAGCCAAAAGATTCCCTGATGCATCGTCCATCGCCCCTACATTATCATATGAAAACATCATTGCCGTAAAGCCTTTATCTTAGTTCTTCTCATGCACATTATTTCTTATACGCATGCTATGGCCGATTGGATCAAATTTTTCCTTTATCATCTCTCATATAGTTGCTATATTATAAGTGAACATTCGCTATTCAGCGTCAAATGTGGCATCTCGCGCTGCATTTACATCTTATATTCAGCTTATCCTTCTAATCACCACCTCCAAAAAGTGAAGTTATCATGAAAAAATTTGCCCTCTTATCATTCACCGTATTTATGACCGCGATTTCAGCGCCGAGCTTTGCTGGTGAGACAGACCTCATCGGACAATATGGTGACTGGTCTTCACACAGCTACAAGGAAAACGGACAAAGCGTATGCTTCATGGCAAGTAAGCCCGCAAAAGATGAAGGCAATTACACGCGCCGCGGCGATATTTTCGCCTTTATTACGCACCGTAATTCTGACGGCACAAAAAATGAATTTTCATACGCGGCGGGCTATCCTTATAAAGCAGGCTCAGAAGTCACCGTCAGCATCGATAAAAAAACGACATTCACCTTATTTACCGATGGCGAAAACGCTTGGACATCAGGGCCTGATGACGATAAAAAGATTGTCGACGCTATTCAGCGCGGCAGCAAAATGGTTGTCACAGGTTATTCTAAGCGTGGCACAAAAACCGTCGACACCTTTTCCCTCAAAGGCTCTTCAAAATCACATGAAGCGATTAACAACGCCTGCGGCGTGAAGGGCTAATGCAAAATGTTTTTCTTTGGCAGCAAAGATAAAAAAGCAGAGAAAAAAGCGCAGGCTGCGCAAAAACACAGCGCAGCCATTCGCGATGAAGCATTAGAAAACACCCGCAAAGCGCGCGCCGCCATTGGCGAAGACACGTTGGAGCGCATCCGCCAACACCTCGAGGGCAAAGAAAACTCCCCCCTAGAACAAGCACGCCGTCATATTGACGCTGCGGATCCTGACCGCGTTACCGACAACCTTCGCCACATGATCGAAGAAGACAAGCACGAACAATAATTCTATTGACATATTCTCAAAATTGGTCATAATCTGCCCCTGATAAAAACACGAAGCAAAGCATAAAGTCACAAGGGCACATAATGGGAAAATCAGAAAATAGTACTGGGCAATACCATTTTATTGCGAACCCTGCTGACGCCACATCAATCAAATTACGAGACAAAATGATTGCGGCTTACGGCCAAGCCGCAGCTGATAAAGCCCCGACACGTTGTGCCATTGGCGGCGATGGCTCACTTTTATTTGCATTGCGTGATGCCTTTAACAAAACCGTAATCGGGCAATGCAGCACAGAAAGCAATAGTGTTGGCTTTTGGATGAATCATGTTGACCCCAAACATCTTGGCTTAGATGCGCTTGTCGCAAGCGCGCATAAATATACATTAAAGCCCCTGCGCGTTAAAATCATGCATGATGATGGCAGCAGCGCCTTGCGTTATGCGTTTACGGATGCCGCATTGATGAGCAATAACGGTCAAGCGTCGCTTGCGCACGTCCAAGACCTTGACGTTGCCGAGAATAACTGGCGGGTCATGGGCAACGGCATTACATTCGCAACCCCGCTCGGTTCCACAGCTAAATCCTATACAGAAGGGGGCAGCGCCCTCGACTTAACTCTGCCTGCTTTTCTGATGACGGGCAGCGGCGTATGCTCGCCCCTTAATTTTAAATCTTTTGTTCATCCCGCAGACGCCTCACTATTTGTGTCGATCAACACCAGCCGCGCCAAACGCGACCAGCGCATTGATATTGACGGCGTGACTTATGTGCCCCCAAAAGGCCGCAGCATTGAAGGCCTTGCCCTGACAACAGAAACAGACACCACCAAACACGCGACCTTACTGCTTGATCGCCCCGCACGAAGCGCCTTTAGAAAACTCACCATTGATATGTAAGCAATAACCTCACTGCATTTAAATACATACCAGACAAGGTTTCACTTTGACCTTCCCCACACGCTCGCCTACACTGTGTTGACAATACATACGGTTTTTACGCCACCAACCGCAGCCATAAAGTGACATTCATGAACATACTTATTATCAACGGCCCGAACCTTAATATGCTCGGCAAAAGAAACCCTGAAATATACGGCAGAGAAACCCTCGGCGATATTGAGGCGATGTGCCATGCCTATGCCAAGAAGCATTATGCGAGCGTCGATTTCCGCCAATCAAACCATGAAGGTGAGATTGTCGATTGGGTACAAGGTTCAATAAATCGCTTTGACGCGATTTTGATTAACGCCGGCGCTTATACACATACGTCTATCGCCATACATGACGCGCTAGAGCTGTTTACTGGCCCCATCATAGAGGTTCATATATCAGAGCCCAACAAGCGCGAGGCTTTTCGCCATGTTTCCTATATTGAGCCTTGTGCCGCACACCGCATTGCTGGGCACGGCGCAAAAGGTTATGAAATGGCGCTTGAATGGCTATTTAATCAAAAACGAAATTAAACGCCCCTCTCGGGCATAAGAATAAATAAGACGAGAACATTTGACATCTGCTTTAATCTTCTATAATCAGGGTCGATGAAATTTTAAATTACAAGCAGGATATGTTTGATGAAAATTGATACGAATGCAATTAAAGAGCTAGCAGAAATTCTAGACGATACTGGCCTAACTGAGATTGAAGTTGCCGAAGGTGACAAAATGATCCGCATTAACAAGGGCGGCGCAACATATGCGGCGCACCCAGCAGCGCCAGTACATATGCCTTCTGACCCAACAGTCCCACAGCCAGCATCAAATGACATGCCAATTGCTGATGTCTCAACACATCCGGGCGCGGTAAGCTCTCCGATGGTTGGCACAGCGTATCTTGGCCCAGAGCCTAGCGCTCCCGATTTTATATCAAAAGGCGCAAGCATTAAAGAAGGTGATACATTATTGATTATTGAGGCGATGAAGGTTATGAACCCGATTAAAGCACCAAAATCAGGCACAATCACACAAATTCTCATTGAAAATGAGCAGCCAGTTGAGTTTGGTGATGTTCTTGTTGTTATTGAATAGCCAGTAACGCAAAACAGCCATACTCCACAGCCAAAATCATTTTAACAAAAATAAGTGTTGTCGCATGTTCAAAAAAATACTCATCGCTAACCGTGGCGAAATTGCACTCCGTATCATTCGCGCCTGCCGTGAAATGGGCGTCGCCGCTGTCGCTGTCCACTCAACAGCAGATGCCAACTCAATGGCAGTACGCCTTGCTGATGAATCCGTATGCATCGGCCCTCCGCCGGGTAAAGATAGCTATTTGAACATCCCTGCGATTTTGACAGCGGCTGCAATCACTGGCGCAGAGGCCATTCACCCCGGTTACGGATTTTTGTCAGAAAATGCAGAATTCGCACGCATGGTTGAAGAGCACGGCTTTACTTTTATTGGCCCAAAGCCTGAGCATATCGACCTTATGGGCGATAAAGTAACCGCAAAGCAAACTGTTAAGGCGCTTGGCTTACCGGTCGTTCCCGGCAGTGAAGGTGCGCTTGAAACCGTTGAAGACGGCATTGCTTTTGCCCGTGAAGCTGGCTACCCCGTCATCATCAAAGCATCATCTGGCGGCGGCGGACGTGGCATGAAGCTTGTTGAACGTGAAGAAGATTTTGCAGAGCAATTCTCAACAGCGCGCTCTGAAGCTGCAGCTAACTTTGGCGATGAAACAGTTTATGTTGAAAAATATTTAGGTCACCCGCGCCATATTGAAATTCAAGTTTTCGGCGATGAACACGGCAATGCAATTCACCTTGGTGAGCGCGATTGTTCATTACAGCGCCGCCACCAAAAAGTTTTGGAAGAAGCCCCGTCTCCGATCTTAACAGAAGATGAGCGCCAGAGAATCGGTCAACTTTCTGCCGATACAATCCGCAAAATGGGTTATCGCGGCGCAGGCACGATTGAGTTTCTTTATGAGGACGGTCAGTTTTTCTTCATGGAAATGAACACACGTATTCAGGTTGAACACCCTGTGACAGAGATGATTACTGGCATTGACCTTATCCAAGAACAAATCCGCGTTGCCGCTGGTGAAACACTCTCGCTCAACAAAGACCGTATTCGCTTCCGTGGACACGCCATGGAGTTTCGTATCAATGCGGAAGACCCTGATAACTTTACGCCGTGCCCAGGCACAATCACACAATTCCATAGCCCTGGCGGCCTTGGCGTCCGTTTTGATAGCGCAATTTATAATGGCTATAAAATCCCACCATATTACGATTCAATGATCGGCAAATTGATTATTCATGGCCGTAACCGTGATGAATGTATCCGCCGTGCAAAACGTGCAATTGTTGAAACCGTTATTGATGGCGTTAAAACAACATTGCCGCTCCATTCATGGATCATGGAACAGCCAGAGTTCCATAGTGGTGATTACACCATTCACTGGCTTGAGAAAAAGCTCGCTGAAAAAGAAGCCGCAAGAAAAGCCGATGAAAAATAACAGCACAAAAAGCCATATCAACGATATGGCTTTTTCTTTATCTCGTGATCCTAATTATTTCAACGTATTGTGAATTTCTGTTTGCTTCCAAAGTGCCTGCTTTAATGGCGCTTTGTCATCGACATCACCTTTAGCGACCCACGCGGCAACAGCCTGAGCGACATTGGGGAAGCGCACATGCGCGGCGCGGTCTTCCATCAGCCACTGCGTAAGCCTCCCGCCGTCAAGGCTATCCATCGTACGACCATAACCTAAATATTCAAGCGCGCGCGCATTGGAGTGCTGCTCCGTTTGGCCTTTTATCGGCTTCACAAGAATCTTACGCCCCATATGCAGCATTTCAGAGGAACTCACAAAACCAGCATTAGCCACCAAACCTTCACAACGTGCCATATCTTCCTTAAATCCCGCAGCCGATTTTGGTTTATAGATCAAGCTACGGTTAGGGTCCTCATGATAATGCCCGATATCATTGTGATAGATATGAAATTCATATTTATCGGCAAAAGGGGCGAGGAAGGCTTTAATATCACTTAATTCTTCATGGCCTAAATAAACTAGAATCATGCCCTTTTCGACAGGCTCCTCTTTAGGTGGCGTAAAAATAGGCGGTAAAATATCTTGCCCGAACATGTCCCAGTGCAGACCCAGCGTATTCTTCACGGGCGAATAAGCCCGCGTCATCGCGTTCAAGCTCAGCGGGTTCAAACCTGCAGGCAAGGAAGAATGAAAGCTGTATTGATGGGCAATGCCAATATGCGGCAGTTTTTTTAGCCGCACGCAAAGCGATGTCACTGGCTCAAAGTCCGTCAGGATCAAATCGACATTGCGAAGATCCAACTGCGCCGCGTCATTAAACACGCGGCGTATGCTGTTTTCACCCCATAACGCCTTTTTGGCCGTGGCGAGAAAATCTATGCCACCGTTGTTCTGCTCAAAAACAAGGCCGTTACGCTGCGTATAATTTGGAAAAGCCGTCATGTCTTTATATTGATGTTCTGCACGGCCCGAAAAAAGGAAAGATAGCGAAAGACCCTCTTGCGCCATAAGCTGCGGCGCAAGGCTTCGCGCGCGCGAAATATGCCCGTCACCTGTGCCATTAATGCCGTAAAGCACGTTCATTTTTTTCTTCCTTAATTATGCGCGTAAGCCTTCTTTATAAGGGGCAATTTCTGCAATCGCAAGCCGCCCTGATTATTTCCCTTTATCTTATGGGTAAATTACGGTAGATTAGTAATTATATTTCAAGCTTATGGTTTATAGATAATGAGACAGTTTTTAATGATACAGAATAATGGCACAACGCGTAGCGCCGCAAGCAAGGGGAATCTTGCTGGTGGTGGAAATACGTGTCATGCGCATAATTCGTCATCACGCAAACAAAAAATATTGGGCTCATAACAAACATAAACCGCAGCCCGATTCATTTTTTGAAAAGGGCTGATCTCTATTTTTCTCATAATATATGAAGCAGATTGTCCCTTTTCTTAAAAAACATTTTAAGAGAAAGACACATTCATGGACGAACAACACATACAAAGCGATATTATCATCCCGCCGGCGCTAGTGACAAAAGACGCGCCGCCGCCTATGCTGCGCCCCGCGCCGATGCCGATCACCACCGAGCGCCTTATCCTTCGCCCGCCCCAAGCTGGTGATGGCGCTGCTTTATGTGAGGCTGTGCTTGAAACATGGGATCAGCTTCATCAATGGATGCCATGGGCCAGAGACCCAAAGGATGCAACTCAAGAGTTTTATGAAGGCTATGCCATAGAAAACGCCGCAAAGTTCATCACCCGAGAGAATATGGCTGTGCTTGCTTTTGAACGCGGTACGGGCCGGCTCGTGGCGTCTTCTGGCCTGCACCGCATTGACTGGGTAATCGGCCAATTTGAAATTGGTTACTGGGTGCGCGCAGATGCACAGGGCCAAGGCTATGCGCAGGAAATCACAGATGCGTTGACACGTTATGCGTTTCGAGCCTTAACAGCCAATACCGTCCTTGTTTGTCACTCAGAAGGCAACGCAGCAAGCCGTAACGTTATTGAGCGCCTCGGCTTCACACATTGTGCGAGCGTGCCTCTGGCGAATGCTGTGCCCTCTGGCGCAATACTTACCAACCATATGTATTACCGTACAAACATCGAAGGGCTAGTCCCACGTCAAGTCAGCTGGGCCTGAAATAATTTATAGAGAGTTAAAGACATGGATCAGAACATAAAAATAAAACGCCTAGGCTATGATGACTGGCAAGACCTTAAAGCCATTCGCCTTGAAGCGTTACTGAATAACCCGCAGGTTTTTCTGCGTCGCTATGACGATGAAATTAAACAAGATGATTCCTATTGGCAGCGTAGCTTTGTTGGCGAGGCGGCCGTGCAAAAAGCCATTTTTGGCCTGTATGCTAACGGGGTGATTATCGGCATGGGCGGCATCCACCCAGAAGCCGACATTGCCCGCGCGGCGCGACTTGGCGGCGCGTATATTTCAGCGCCTTATCGCGGGCGGGGCCTTGCTCATGGCTTGATTAAAGCACGGCTTGATTGGGCACGCGCTTCGGCACTTCATGATGCTGCCTATGTTTCGCACCGCAAAGGTAACGCCCCTTCAAAAGCCGCGATTGAAAAAGCTGGCTTTGCCTTGGCTGAACAAAAAATGATCCTCTGGCCTGATGGCGCAGAGGCCGCGGAGTATATTTACAAGTTAAAGCTATAAATTATGGCTTTAACTTACTCCTGTGGCGTCGCGATAATTTTTAAATCTATCGCCATTGCTTTACTGACCCATTCCGCTTCTGGATCAGATGCTTTGCCGATGTCAAAATCGAGCCGCTGAATATCAAATGCAGCTGTGCCCTCAACTGGAGTACGCGCAAGGTCGGAGAGCATAAAATCAAAACTTATCTGCTGCGTGATATCGCGCAAGGTCAATGCGCCAACAACGTGATAGCGATAACCTTCTTTATATGTAATTTCTGTGCTTTCAAACAAAGCTTCAGGAAAGGCTTTTACATTGAACCAGTCAGCGGCAACCAGCGTGCCATCATACATTTTATTCCCTGACTTCAAAGCCTCCGGATAAAAACGTGCCGTGATTTTGCTCGCGGCCAATTGCTCTGGGTCAAAATCAATCTCAGCTTCCCAGCGTTCAAAAGCGGCAATGAAGGGGTTACCTGCATGTTCGCCAGAAACGCGGACGTGGCTTTGCGCATAATCAACTCGATAAGGGCGTGCATGCGCCGCAATCGGCACAGATAATAGCCCGACTAGTGTCATCAACTTTATAAATCGTGTCATTATTCTTCCTCAGTTTCTGTCTTGTTCGGAGCCTCTTTGCACCACCACATCCGGCGCAGCAAATTTTCATGGTCGAAGACCGCGTGCTTAATCACTGCGCCAACATGCGCCGCAATAAAGCAAAAAAACGTAATCGCCAAAATGAAGTGGCCTTGCTTTGCCAAATCATGAATTTGTTTATCACCCTGAACGCCAGGGATATGTGGCCATTGAAATAGATTAAAAACAATCGTTGGCAAGCCATAAGAACTCGAAGACACCATCAACCACCCCGTAAACGGCATAGCAAACATTAGCGCATATAGCCCCCAATGCCCAAGCTTAGCTAAAACAATTTCATGCTTTTTAATATGTGTGGGCAATGCAGGCACATGTGATACCAGCCGCCATAAAATACGCAAAGTAAACGCAACCAACAACAACACTCCGCCGCTTTTATGCCATTGATATAAGTTAAACTTTAGACTTTTAGCAAGCTCAACATACTCCATGAGTACGCCCGAACAGAACATCAACACGAAACCGCAGGCCATTGCCCAATGAAATATAATGGCGACCGTATTATATCGTTTTATATTGCTCAATTGATGCTCCTTTTAATCTCAGCTGATGATAATATTTGTAACGCTACATATAATAGGTTATTCCTCTTTTGCTTAACAGGTTAATTTTCATAGCCAGCGCTATCCGTGCATATCGCCCCGAACAAATAAACAGCCGAAAAAGTTAAGCTGCTGTTTTTTCTTGCAATGCAGCAACGATACTGTTATGTAAAAACGTATTCTAATATAGAGCCGTGCTCTTACCGTAATAATGGACGTAAAAATGAAACATATTATAGATATTGAAAAACCAAGTGAGCTCCGCATTGCTTGGGAAGAAGCCAAAGATTATCCAGTAATAGTCCACCGCGACTGGACAGCCAAACGCACGCGAAGCCGTAATGCGACGGAGCGCCGGCGCAGTGAAACATTAAAGCACCATCCTTTATATTGGGATGCAAAAAAACGTGGTGATTATATTGCGGCACAAGAAGTCGTTGATGACCTTCTTTCAAATGAAGCATTATTCCGCATTGCAGATAGAATTGGCGATAAAGACCCGCTTATCGTATCGCCTTCATTGACAAAAGACGACCCCACCAACGTCATCCCGACAAGCTTTGCCCATAGCATTGCCTATGAACTCGACGTACAGGTTTGCCGCGATATTTATCAGCGTGACAAAGCACATCGCACAGGGCGCGGCGGTTTTTACCGCCTCGCGTTCAGCCCTGAATTTTATGGTCAGGTTATCGAAGGGCAAGATTACATTATTGTCGACGACGTTGCCACTATGGGCGGAACTTTAGCCGCTTTACGCAGCTTTATTGAATCGAATGGCGGCAACGTCATTTGCATGAGCGTTTTGGCAGATTCCAATATGAAATCCCGCACAGGCCAAGGCGGCCTTAGTAAAGATTTCAACCTTAATGCAACAGCTGACGAAATTAAAATGGTTGAACACAAACACGGCAAAAAGCTTGACCAGTTTTTTCGCCGCCACAACGGCTATGGCCTTGACAGTCTGACCGCACGTGAAATCGACTTTGTGCATTTCTTTGAGCGCGCGAACCAAATCGAACGCGCTATTTTAGAGGAAAAACATGCCGTCTATGCGCAGAATCATAACGAAAAGGCTAATGACAATGCGCAAACCTCAGCGCAAAACATACAATTAATCAGTTCCCCTTAAAGGGGACTTTCTGCTTCCCGATCAACTTATGATTTGTACAATAGATGCTTCTTGTGCTAGAAACATTTAAAAAATAATAAGTTGATAAGGGGAGCGCTATGTCAACATTAGGATCTACCGCCACAAAACCATCTGCAAAACTCGCCAATGGCAGCCTTGAAGAATTCTGGATGCCGTTTTCGGCAAACCGCCAGTTCAAAGCCAAGCCGCGTATGTTTGTCTCGGCTAAAGACATGCATTACACAACGGATGATGGACGCGAAGTCTTAGACGCGACAGCTGGCCTGTGGTGCTGTAATGCAGGTCATTCCCGCCCGAAAATCGTTGACGCGGTGCAAAAGCAAATTGCAGAGCTTGATTACGCGCCAGCTTTCCAAATGGGTCACCCAAAAGTTTTTCAGCTCGCTGAGCGTCTTGCCGCGTTGATGCCGGGTAGTTTAGACCATATCTTTTTCACAAATTCAGGTTCTGAATCCGTTGATACGGCGCTAAAAATCGCGCTTGCTTATCATAAAATAAACGGTCAAGAAGGCCGCACACGTTTTGTTGGCCGCGAACGCGGTTATCACGGCGTTGGCTTTGGCGGTATATCTGTTGGCGGCATTGGCAATAATCGCCGCTTTTTTGGCTCAATGCTCACAGGCGTTGACCATTTACCGCACACACATGATTTAAGCAAAAACGCCTATAGCAAAGGCATGCCAGAACATGGCGCGAGCCTCGCGGATGATTTAGAAAACATTGTCGCGCTACATGGCGCAGAGACCATCGCCGCTGTGATTGTGGAGCCGGTTGCAGGGTCAACGGGCGTATTAATGCCGCCTAAGGGCTATTTAAAACGTCTGCGTGAACTATGCACCAAGCATGGCATTTTATTGATCTTTGATGAAGTTATCACCGCTTTTGGCCGCGTTGGCAATGCGGCGACTGCCGCCGAATATTTTGATGTTCAGCCTGATATTATCACCATGGCAAAAGGCCTGACGAGCGGCACAATCCCGATGGGCGCAGTCGCGGTTGACGCCAAAATATATCAGGCCTTTATGCATGGCCCAGAAAACGCGATTGAGCTGTTCCACGGCTATACTTATTCAGGCCATCCAATGGCTGCGGCTGCAGGGCTTGCCACGCTTGATACTTATGAAGAAGAAGGCCTGTTTGCCCGCACGGCAGAGCTTGCGCCTTACTGGGAAGCTGCACTGCACGGCCTAAAAGGCTTGCCGCATGTTATTGATTTACGCAACATCGGCCTAATCGGCGCGATTGAGCTGCAAGGCATAGAAGGCAAACCAACGGAGCGCGCCTTCAACGCTTTCCTTAAATGCTATGATAAAGGCGTATTAATCCGCACGACAGGCGATATCATCGCGCTTTCGCCGCCGCTTATTATTTCAAAGCAACAAATCGATATTATTTTTGATACAATTTCAGCGGTCATAAAAGACCTCGACTAATAAGAATATTTAATGGGAGAATTAAAATGTCAGCACAGTTAAAACATTATCATAACGGCAAAGTTACCGACGGCAAAAGCGGACGCTTTGGCAATGTTTACAACCCTGCAACGGGCGAAGTTATCGCATCCGTACCATTTGCATCAACGGATGAGGTAAATGACACTGTCGCCGCCGCACATACAGCCTTTAAAAGCTGGTCACAGGTTACGCCGATGCGCCGCGCGCGCGTTATGTTCCGCTTCCTAGAGCTGCTGCATAAAAATGCAAAGGAGCTTGCGAGCATCGTTTCACGCGAACATGGTAAAGTGCAGGCCGACGCCGAAGGCGAAGTCCAGCGCGGCATTGAAATTGTTGAATATGCGACAGGCATCCCAAGCTTAATTAAAGGCGAAAATACAGATAGCGTCGGCACAGGCGTTGATAGTTATTCCCTGCGTCAACCGCTTGGCGTCGTCGCCGGCATTACGCCGTTTAACTTCCCTGCAATGGTGCCGCTTTGGATGTTCCCGATTGCGATTACATGCGGTAACACATTTATTTTAAAACCATCAGAGCGCGACCCGTCAGCCGCAAATTTCTTAGCTGAACTTTTGCATGAAGCGGGACTGCCAGAGGGCGTATTTAACGTCATTCACGGCGATAAAGAAGCGGTTGATGGCTTGCTGCACCACCCAGATGTTGCTGCGATCAGCTTTGTTGGTTCAACGCCAATTGCGGAATATATTTACAAAACAGGCACTGATAACGGCAAGCGCGTACAGGCACTTGGCGGCGCAAAAAACCATATGGTGATTATGCCTGACGCGGATATGGATCAAGTCGTTGATGCGCTTATGGGCGCGGCCTATGGATCAGCGGGTGAGCGCTGCATGGCGATTTCAGTTGCGGTCACCGTGGGCGAAAATACAGCGAATGAATTAATCAAACGCTTAAAGCCAAAGATTGCAGCTTTAAAAGTCGGCGCAGGCAGTGACGCGAGCTCTGAAATGGGGCCGTTAATTACCAAGCAACACCATGAAAAAGTCACGTCTTACATTGAATCAGGCGTCAGCCAAGGCGCAGGCCTTGTTTGTGATGGTCGCGATTTAAGCGTGCAAGGTTTCGAAGGTGGGTATTTCATGGGCGCAAGTCTGTTCGATAACGTCACGCCTGCGATGAAAATTTATAAAGAAGAAATTTTTGGCCCTGTGCTATCTGTTGTTCGGGCCGATAGTTATGCCGTGGCAACGCAGTTGATTAATGATCATGAATACGCCAATGGCACTGCGATATTTACCCGAGATGGCGGCACGGCGCGTGACTTTGCGCGTGATATTCAGGTGGGCATGGTTGGCATTAATGTTGCCATTCCTGTGCCTGTGGCGTCGCACAGCTTTGGTGGCTGGAAACGTTCATTATTTGGTGATGTGCATATGCATGGCATTGAAGGCGTACATTTTTACACCAAGCTGAAAACAGTTACAGCCCGCTGGCCTGAAGGCCCTGCGCAAGGTGCGGATTATCATTTCCCGCAAATGTAAATGCGCCTTAAAACACGTAATATAAGAATAAAAATGGGAGAGAGAAAGAATGTCTGATTTAGCGAAAAGCAAACCGGATGAAAACGGCGTTGATATTGAAGCGCGCCGATTAGAGCCAACCGAATATGAGAAAAACTTTTGCGACGTGCTAACGCCGCTTGACCGCAACACGGCAGTGCGCGAAGCAAACCACTGCCTGTTTTGTTATGATGCCCCGTGCATTGATGCCTGCCCGACAAGCATTGACATCCCAAGCTTCATCCAAAAAATCTCCACCGATAACGTCAAAGGCGCAGCGAAGACGATTTTGGAACAAAACATTATGGGCGGCGGCTGCGCGCGTGTTTGCCCCGTTGAAGAGCTTTGCGAGAGCGCCTGCGTACGTAAAACGCAGAGCAATGACCCAGTGAAAATCGGCCAGTTACAACGCTACGCCACTGACCATTTATTTGCCCGTGACGATGCGCAGCTTTTCACGCGCAAAGCCAATACAGGCAAGACTATCGCCGTAATCGGCGCAGGGCCAGCGGGATTATCTTGCGCCCATAATTTATCACGCGAAGGCCATGATGTCGTAATTTTCGAAGCGCGCCCTAAATCAGGCGGGCTGAATGAATACGGGATTGCCGCCTATAAAATGGCGGATGATTTCGCACAAAAGGAAGTTGATTATATCCTCTCGCTTGGCGGCATAGAAATTCGCCACGACCACGCGCTTGGTAAGCAAATCACATTAGACGGGCTACGCGCAGAATATGACGCCGTATTCCTTGGTATGGGCATGGGCGGAGTGAACGCGCTCGGCTTTGATAATGAAGGCTTAGACGGTGTCGGCAATGCGGTTGATTATATCGCCGCGCTGCGCCAAGCCGGTGATAAAGCGACGCTGCCTGTTGGGCGGCGCGTTATTGTGATTGGCGGCGGTAACACGGCAATTGATATGGCGATCCAAATTAAACGCCTTGGCGCGGAAGATGTCACGCTTGTCTATCGCCGCGGCACAGATGAAATGGGCGCCACCGACCATGAACAAGAATTTGCGCAGACCAATGATGTCCGCATCAAATTATGGGCGAAGCCGACCAAGTTAATCGGCAAGAATGGTCATGTCAGCGCGATTGAATTTGAATATACCAAGCTTGACGGCTCAGGGCGTTTGATCGGCACTGGCGAATTTTATACGCTCGAAGCCGATATGGTGTTTAAAGCGATTGGCCAAAACTTTGATGCCGCGCCGCTGGATGGCACATTAGACATCTCAGCCAAAGGCAAAATCGCCGTTAATGACGATGGGCAGACAACATTAAATGATGTATGGGCAGGGGGCGACTGCACCGAAGGCGCTGACCTCACAGTTGTTGCCGTTGAAGACGGTAAAAAAGCTGCGGCATCCATCAATAAATTTTTAGCGGTATAAGGGAGAGAAATAATGGCTGATTTAACATGTAAAATTGGTGGCATCACATCACCAAACCCCTTTTGGCTAGCTTCTGCGCCGCCAACTGATAAAGAATATAACGTTGTTCGCGCCTATGAAGCTGGCTGGGGCGGCGTGGTGTGGAAGACGCTCGGCGAAGAAGGTCCTCCAGTGGTCAATGTATCCTCACGCTATGGCGCGATTACTTATAACGGCACAAAAATGGCGGGGCTAAATAATATTGAGCTGATTACTGATCGCCCTTTAGAAGTCAATTTAGAAGAAATGACCCGCGTCAAGAAAAACTGGCCTGACCGCGTGCTTATCGCTTCATTAATGGTGCCATGTGAAGAAGAAGCATGGAAAAGCATTTTAAAGCGCGTTGATGAAACGGGCTGCGATGGTTATGAGCTTAATTTTGGCTGCCCGCATGGCATGTCGGAGCGCGGCATGGGTTCCGCCGTTGGGCAGGTGCCTGAATATATCAATATGGTGACCAAATGGTGTAAAGAATACACCAAGAAACCCGTATTCGTGAAGTTAACGCCGAATATTACCGATATCCTTATCCCAGCGCGCGCAGCGGTGGCTGGCGGCGCGGATGCGGTGTCGCTGATTAACACGATTAATTCCATTACCGGCATTGATTTAGATGCGATGTCCCCCACCCCTGTGGTTGACGGTATTGGCGCGCATGGCGGTTATTGCGGCCCTGCGGTCAAGCCGATTGCACTGTGCATGGTTGGCGAAATTGCCCGTGATCCAGAATGCAAAAACATTCCGATTTCAGCGATTGGTGGCATTTCAAACTGGCATGACGCAGCAGAATTTATCGCGCTCGGCGCAGGATCGCTACAGGTCTGCACCGCCGCAATGCATCACGGTTTTAAAATTGTTGAAGACATGATTGATGGCCTAAGCAATTGGATGGATGATAAGGGTTATAAAACCATTGAAGACTTCCGCGGCCTTGCCATTCCCAATTACAAAAATTGGGGTGACCTCAACATGAACTTTGAAACCAAAGCCGTAATTGACGAAGATGCATGCATCCAATGCGGTAAATGTTTCGCGGCCTGTGAAGACACTTCACACCAAGCGATTTTGGCTGAAAACATTAATGGTGAGCGCAAATATAGCGTCATCACTGATGAATGTGTTGGCTGTAATTTATGTGAACTTGTCTGCCCTGTTGATGACTGTATCACCATGGTGCCAACGCAATCAGATAAGCCGTATATGACATGGGGCGAAGACCCACGCAACCCAATGAACCAAGCCAAAAAGGTTAGCTAAGCAAATGCAAACATCAGAAAAACAAATCCCTGAGGGCGCTGATCCGTCTTTGTGGAATAGCGACCTTGCGCCGACGCAGGCCGCGGATCATAGCTGGAACTGGCAGGCGATTGCCTCGCTTTGGGTCGGCATGGTTGTTTGCGTCCCGACATATTTACTGGCGGGCAGCCTTGTGTCTGAGGGTATGGCATGGTGGCAAGCAATTTTGACGATCTTGCTTGGTAACTGCATCATCTTAATCCCGATGATGCTGCTTGGTCATGCGGGGGCGAAACATGGCATTCCGTTCCCCGTGTTATTGCGCTCATCTTTCGGCACAGTGGGCGCGAAAATTCCTGCTTTGCTGCGCGGCCTTGTTGCTTGCGGCTGGTTTGGCATTAATACTTGGGTTGGTGGCTCGGCGATTTATATTATTTTCAACAACCTGCTTGGCGGCGCTTTAGAAAGTGACGCCCTGCCCGTGCTTGGCATTAATATTTTTCAGCTCGGCAGTTTTCTTTTGTTTTGGCTGGCGCATATTTGGTTTATTCGCAATGGCACAGAATCTATTCGCTGGCTTGAAACCCTTGCCGCGCCATTTTTGCTGATTATGGGTTTAGCCCTACTCGCATGGGCTTATGTGCAAGCGGGCGGTTTTGGCGATATGCTGGCAACGCCGAGCAAGTTTGTAAGCGGCGGTGAGCGCGAAGGTCAGTTTTGGATGGTCTTCTTCCCGAGCCTGACTGCGATGGTTGGTTTCTGGGCGACTATGGCGCTGAACATTCCTGACTTTACCCGCTTTGCCAAAAGCCAGAAAGACCAGTTTATAGGGCAGGCCATTGGCCTGCCGCTCCCCATGGCGCTATTCGCGTTTATCGGCGTTGCGGTAAGCTCCGCGACATTTACAATTTTCGGTGAAGTGATTTGGGACCCTGTGCAGCTTGCAGGGCGCATGGGCGGTTTTTCAACCGTGATTGCGCTGATTGGCCTTGTCATTGCAACGCTGACCACCAATCTCGCCGCTAATGTCGTTGCGCCAGCTTATGGGTTTTCAAATTTATCGCCGAATCGGATTTCATTAAAAATGGGTGGTTATATCACGGCAGGGATCGGCATTGCGATTTTTCCGTGGAAGCTTTTGGAAACCGCAGGCGGATTTTTATTTACATGGCTGATTGGTTATTCGGCGCTGCTTGGCCCGATTGCCGGCATCATGCTCGCCGATTATTTCTTCGTCCGCCGCACGAATTTAGCCGTTGATGATTTATACAAAACCAATGGCGCATATAGCCATTGCGGCAGCGGCTGGAATTTTGCGGGCATTTTGGCGCTGATCCTCGGCGCAACCCCCAACATCCCCGGCTTCGCCCACGCCGCAGGTTTTGTTGATAGCGTGCCACCGATTTTTGACACGCTCTATAGCTATGCATGGTTTATTGGCCTGTTCATCGGCGGCGGCAGTTATTTGCTGCTGCGCTATTTAGGCGGTGTCTGCTGTAAGAGAATGATGCAGAAAAAAGCGGCAGAATAAGCGGCTTTTACCATGTTATAGATTGAATTGCGCCTGCGATGGTTTCACGGCAGCTTGGCTATATTGCTGTGCGCCTAATGGCAGCTTATCTTTATTTAGCGCGACAAGGTCTGCAAATAATTTAGGTTCTTTTTTACTGCGGCATTCAGATAAGGCAACGCTGAGCATTTCACCCGTGAAGCCGTCGTTATATTTTGTAATAAAGTCCCTGAATATCCAGCGATGCTCATCGCCATTTGGCAGCTTCGTTTGGCACAGCAAGATATCACATAATAAATGAAAATTATCTTCAAGCCCGTCCGTTTTCGCCATAAACGCGTCTATTGCTTTTGGAATTGTAAAAATATCATTACTATTTGGTGAGTGCCCAATCATCGCAATGGCATATTCAATGCCGCCATGGGTTAATAAATTTGCATTGTCCTTAAAATACGACCGTACCGCGCCCATATTGGTATCAAACCCCTCAACATTTTCCATGACAAGCGCATCCATATAGCTTTGTTCTTGAAAAGGCTTGCCGATTAACTTACCTGCAAGGCTTTGAATACGCGCGCGGTTTTCAGGCTCTGCATTCTTCATAAATTCAAGCGTTAGCACGCCTGCACCATATTGCAAATTTCGCCCCCAACGCATTGGCGCGCTGAAAATTTCACGCGCTTTATTACGAATGGTGTAAAGCGGATTACCTGTTAGGTTTTGTACGCGGAATGGATTCTTACTCATAGCTTTGCCCTTAACCTCAAATGTGTAAGTGCAGACTACATTAATCTTTCCATAACGTCAAACTTTAGAGCTAAGCCGTTTTCTTTTTACCCTTGCTGCGATCCACTGCTGTCGGCTTTTCCACTTCACGCTTAATGGTGAGCGCGTCATAGTAACTGGCAAAAGCAGGGCGGTCGATGTAGCGGCCTGCGCCTTTGACGGTGCGCAGTTCGCCGTCTTTATAGACGATGTTGCCTTGGCTGATGGTAACGGTGTTTGCGCCTTTGACTTCCATGCCTTCGAAAATGTTGAAATCGACTTGTTGGTGGTGGGTTTTGACGGATATTGTGCGGGTCATTTCAGGGTCCCATAATATGATGTCGGCATCTGCGCCAATGGAGATTGAACCCTTGCGCGGATAGATGTTGAAAATCTTGGCCGCATTGGCTGATGTGACGGCGACAAACTCGTTCATGGTCAGTTTACCCGTATTGACCCCATGATGCCACATAACGCCCATACGGTCTTCTACGCCGCCTGTACCGTTAGGGATTTTGCGGAAATCATCTTTACCTGCGGCTTTTTGCGGGGCGCAGAAACAGCAATGATCCGTCGCAGTGGTTTGCAGCATGCCCGATTGCAAGCCTTTCCACAGCGCATCTTGATGATGTTTGGCGCGGAATGGCGGGCTCATGACATGGGCGGCGGCAAATTCAAAGTCTTCATTGCGGTAGACGCTATCATCAACCAGTAAATGCCCTGCGAGGACTTCGCCATAGACGCGCTGACCTTCATTGCGGGCGCGCGTAATCGCATCAAGCGAGTCTTTGGCGGAGTTATGGACGATATAAAGCGGCACATCAAGCACCTGCGCAATGCGGATGGCGCGGCTTGCGGCTTCGCCCTCAACCTCTGGCGGGCGTGATAAGGGGTGGCCTTCTGGCCCTGTAATCCCCATTTTTGTGATTTGGTCTTGCAGATGGAAGACAAGTTCGCCATTTTCGGCGTGGACAGTCGCAATCGCGCCAAGTTCGCGCGCGCGGGTGAAACTGTTGACCAGTACTTCATCATCACACATGATCGCGCCTTTATAGGCCATGAAATGTTTGAAACTATTGACGCCGCGCTCCTTAACAAGGGTTTCCATGTCGGCGCTGACGCTATCATCCCACCATGTGACGGCAACGTGGAAGCTGTAATCCGTCGCGGCTTTGGCAGCCCAGGCGCTCCATGTGTCAAAGGCCTCTAACAATGATTGCTGCGGCGCGGGGATCACAAAGTCAATAATCATCGTCGTGCCGCCCGCTGCGCCCGCGCTTGTGCCTGAAAAGAAATCTTCTGATGCGACGGTGCCCATAAATGGCAGTTCCATATGGGTGTGCGGGTCAATGCCGCCTGGCATAACATACTGGCCTGAGGCATCAAGAATTTCTGCGCCGCTTGGGGCTTCTAAATCTTCGCCGATTGCTTTAATCACGCCGTTTTCGCAGTAGACATCGCTTTTATATGTGCGCTCTGCAGTGACAATTGTTCCGCCTTTAATTAAAATGGACATGATTTTTCCGCTCCCGTTTATCGTTTATTTATTTGATTTATTCATCATTTTATATCATTGTAACAACCATAAATATATACAGTAAATATATGCGGCTTAAAAGGCTAAGCATAAAAATTCATGAATAGAGTGCAGGGGAAAAGATAATGACAATCGTAAAATCAGGCCTGATTCAGGTCAGCCTTAAAGGCGACGCGGAAAACGACACACCAGAGCAAATCCGCGATAAAATGCTCGCCGCGCATATTCCTTTCATTGAAGAAGCTGGCAAAAAAGGCGTGCAGGTTTTATGCTTTCAAGAGGTTTTTACTCAGCCTTATTTCTGCCCAAGCCAAGATAAAAAATGGTACGCCGCCGCAGAACAAATTCCTGATGGTTACACCACAAAGTTGATGCAAGAATACGCCAAGAAATACAACATGGTGATTGTTGTGCCGATTTACGAAGAAGACATTACAGGGGTGTATTACAACACCGCCGCAGTGATTGACGCAGATGGCAAGTATTTGGGCAAATACCGCAAAACGCATATTCCGCAGGTCGCAGGGTTTTGGGAGAAATTCTTTTTTAAACCGGGCTTTTCAAACTGGCCTGTTTTTGACACAGCCTATCTTAAACTTGGCGTTTATATTTGTTATGACCGCCACTTCCCCGAAGGCTGGCGCGCTTTGGCGCTTAATGGCGCGGAATATATCGTCAATCCATCGGCGACAGTTGCAGGCTTAAGCCAGTATTTGTGGAAACTTGAACAGCCCGCATCAGCCGTGGCGAATGGCTGCTATATCGGCGCAATTAACCGCCCGGGCACCGAAGCACCGTGGAATATTGGCAAGTTTTACGGCAGTTCATATATTGTGAACCCAAAAGGCGAGCTGATTGTTGAAGCAAGCGAAGATAAGGACGAGCTGATTATATCTGACATGGATATGGATATGGTGCGCGATATTCGTAACCAATGGCAATTCTTCCGCGACCGCCGCCCTGATACATACCCAATTTTGACAGATATAAATCGTTAATATGCCGAAAACTCTGTTCGCATTTACCCTGCTGACCCTTTGCAGCGCACTGATGATACCAACAGCATCTGCATGGGGGTTTGGTAAATCACCGACTTGGTCGGGACGCATTTACGCCGACAAAATCAGCGACATGTATCAACATATCGGAGAGTTTAAGAGCCTTGGCGCATGTAAAAAAGCCGTCGGTAAAGCGACGAAAAAACGTAAAAATCTAAACGCTGAAAAATATGTCTGTGCTTTTAACTGTACAGGTAACACCCAAAATGCCATCCGGGATATTTGTAAAGACGTTATCCGCGTCTTCCCATAAGCGTAAATAGGGCTTTCCTTATCAATTATAAAGCCGTATAAGCATGACATAACAATGAAAGATTTTAAGAATATGTCTGAGACACAAAACTGGCAGCCATGCGCAAGGCCACAAATTGGTGACACGCTACGTTGGAACGAACCATTATGGGCCGCACCAAATAAACCACGCGGCAAGCGCGATAAGATCGGCGAACAGCAGATCACAGCTACGCTCCAAAGCAATAGCGAGTTTTTAGTATTTGAAGTTTTGGAAGTGACCAAACTTTCAGGCGACGACGCTGCGATGCAGGTTAAGCAAGGTGATGCGATCCGCCGCAAAAAGAAAACACTCGACCTTGGCGAATGCCATAAGGCTGTCGCTTAAGCTCTGCAGTATATTCAGCCCTTGAAATCACATCACATGATGCGCATCAGGGATAATATAATTAGCGTAAAAGCGGTCAATATCTGATTTAAACAGTAAATATTGCTTGTCACGCGCGAGTGCTTTTTCATCTTTATTGAACATTGCTTCATCGCCAAGTCTTAAATCATCTTCAAGCGATTCTTGGATTTCAGCGCGCAAATGCACCAAAATATATTTACACTGCAAGTCCAAACATGATGGCTGCGTTTCTAAATTCCTTTTCAGCAAATCAATATCTTCTTTTAAGATAGAATCTTCTGCAATCAAGGCTTTATAAGTCTTCATCAAGCCGTTAAGGGCTTCTACAGGGTTCTGCCGTTGCTGAGGGCGCGTTTTTTTGTTTTTCATTGTCATCACCTCCGTTTTCTATACTACTTTTAGTATAGCACACTTCAATTGACATATTGCTGAAAATCCTATGCAAAAAAATAATCGAGAAGCTGCTTGCCCCATAGGTTGAAACCCGCCCCCTTAAAAATCAGAGCCAAAGCGCTTGAGATGCATCAACGGCTCTTTTCGGTTCGTCGTCGCGCAGACCAGATATAACCGAGCAAAACTTACTTGAATAAGATAATCATCAGTATCGGGAGTAGCAAACCCGAGATAATACCCATCAGGCTCATGCCGATGACGCTATACGTTCCCGCGACTTCACTGATTTGAAAAGCACGGGCGGCGCCCAGCCCATGGCACGTCGTGCCTAATGCTAAGCCTTGGGCTCTTTCGTCGTGGATACGAAAAACTTTAAAAGCCAAGCCTGTGAATAATAGCCACGGAATATTCGTTGCGAATACAAATAATATCGCAAGAGATTCTGGTGTACCCAGTTTTTGTGCTATTTCAATCGCGATTGGGGCAGTCACGGACTTAGATGTAATCGCCAACTGTAAGTCTTTACTCGCGCTCATCGCGATAAGAACCCCCATCGCACTAAAGGCAGAAAAGACAGATGAGAAACCAATAGCAACAAAAATTGCCTTTGCGTCGAGCTTAATATTTTTTAATAATCTATATAAGGGCACGGCAAGCGCAACGGTAGCTGGACCTAATAAAAAGTGAATAGGGAAAGCGCCCTCCATATAGCTCTGATATGAAATACCAGATAACTTTATCAAGACAACGCTGGATAAAATTGACCAAATGACCGGATTGAAAAAAGCATGATTTTTAAAGCGTTTTTGCAAGGCGCTAAACCCCGCAAAACTTGCAAGGACAAAAAGCAGCGGCACGGCAGGGTGCTGTAAGATATGATCCATTACGCTTTTTCCTTCACCGACAGCCATTTAAAAAGCACAGCGCAGAACATTAATGTGAACATCGTTGAAACGCCCGTAGCCAGCAAGATCATTAACCGGTTTTCCGCAATAAGACCGAGATATAGGCTTATACCGGCCCCCGCTGGGATAAATAAAAGTCCTATATATTTTATTAAGCCATCAGCCGTGATGGCGATCGACGTATCGACGCGCCCGCGATAAATCAGAATAAGCAGCAGGATGAGCATACCAATCACGGATCCGGGAACTGGAAGAGACAAAGATTTTGATAAAATATCACCGAAAAATTGCAAGCCAATTAAAATCAGGAAACCATATAGAATATGCATATCATCTTACCAATAATACTATTTGTATTGTCTTTAAAATCAACGTCACGCTTTAAACATAGCAGCCAAAAGGGTTGCCATATTATCCACTGCGTACGATTTAATGAGAAAAAGAAAATGGCTGGGGTACCTGGATTCGAACCAGGGATGGCGATACCAAAAACCGCTGCCTTACCGCTTGGCCATACCCCAACATTAAATTCTATAAAGATGGTGCCGCAACCAAGATTCGAACTCGGGACCTGATGATTACAAATCAACTGCTCTACCAACTGAGCTATTGCGGCGCATCACGATCTAATGAGCAGCATATTAGCTACTTCATCTGAAATGTCAAAAATTTTTTGCATGAAAATGCATTTTTTTATAAAAGTCTTTTTCTACAATATGTTAGATGTGGATTAGATTTGATTTCACCGTCTGATTTGGGTATAATATGTATATATAAAACAAAGGATTCTATGTTACGCACCATGATCAAGGATATTGTCACCGCATTAAGTAGAAAAGATTATTATGCATTGGCGCTGCATGGTGCTGATTTGGCGATCAAAAATAACGGCGTAGGCTGCGTTTCTGCAAAGCTCGCACAAAATGCAGGATGCGAAATAGATTACCTTGATTTAATGCAATATCTAAGCAGTGGGGCGATTGAAGAATCATCTGCCATTCAGAACTTTCGCCGTGTTTTGCTGATTGAAAAAGGCTATGAAAAATGCGGTCATTTTTTTAAAGCACGGCTGGCTGAGTTTAATCATATTATGCCAGACACTAACGGCATTGCTGGTTTTGGACATGACCGCCTATATCAACACATAGCCCATGACAGTGAACTAAACGAAGCAGGCATCATCAGAATACTGCGCCACGAAGCGCGCTTTATTTTTTTCCACGGCATGATGCGCCCCGCTTATAAAGAGTTATTATATTTAGACAAACTGCGTAAAGCCGTGCCAACGGATCACGTATTAGATTACTGCAGCGACAATGCAGACCTTGGGCTCTATTGCGCGCTTCGTGGCTCGAACGTTACCTTCGCGCACATAGACGGCCCCTTATTAAACGGGCTGACGCGGCGCTTTGCCCTCCGCAAAGTAAAGGCGCGCGCCTTACCGATGAATGAGGAAACGCCCTGCCCTGAAATGGCCTTTAATCAATATAATGTTATCTTTGCTAATGATAGCCTCTTAAACACAGCAGACCCTTTGTTGCTGTTAGAAGAGTTCAGGACGGCACTTAAAAGCAACGGCCTATTGGTGCTTAGCCGTTATCCTTTTGTGACATCCCCCCATGGCCTGAGCGCAGACAGCGCCGCGCGACGTAAGACGATCATCGATTATATGGCCAAGCATTTTGCGCCAACGTCTATTGGCGAGATATTTAAGAAAATTTAGCTAAAATACAATCAATATTTAACATTATGTAAAATTAAATTTGTTATGATTTAGTTATAGATTTATTATGTGTGAGAATATTGCCCCATAAAAAGCAACAACAATAAGGCGGCAGAGCGTATAGCGATATACGCGCAAGAAGGTAGTGTGGAAAATGAACGGAACAGAGAACTCTGATTTTCTTGGTTTCCAAGGCAATCTACAACAATTAACAATGACGCTTGTTAACCCCTATAGCGGTGAACTGCTGAGCGTTGATGATGAATTTCTGGTCAATTCACAAAATTATGACGGGCTTGGCGGTTTTGATTATTTGCTGATGAGCAATAATGGTGACGCCTTATTCCTCGATAAGACATCTTTTTTTAGTACCCCCAACATCGCAGCAGGCGCGCCTGCCATTCAAAATATAGAGTATATTATTGCTGGCGCAGGCGGCGACATTATCAACCTGGCGAGCCACACCCTAACGCTCAGCGATATACGGATTGATGGCGGCGCTGGAGATGACATTCTATGGACGAATGAAGGCAATGACATTGTCAGCGGCTTAGATGGCAATGATCATATTGTAACCGGCGCAGGCAATGACCACCTTAAGGGGCAGAATGATGATGACTACCTCAATGGCGGCACAGGCGCTGATTTTCTTGAAGGCGGCAAAGGAAATGACATTTTAACCTACAGTGCTGACGCTGTGTGGGATAATGCATGGACAAACGGCTTATATGACCTTACCGGTACGAACCGCAGCCATGACACATTTAAAGGCGGCGCTGATTATGACGGACTAAACCTGAGCGATGGCAATGATACATTACTGCTGACCGACAATAACTCGCCGCGCCATAGCGCATCCGGCGGTGATCGCGTTAATGGCATAGAAAACATAAATGCTGGCGCAGGCGATGATATTATCGACCTCGCCAATGCAAGTATATACGGCGAAGACATCGAGATTAATGGCGCCGAAGGGGATGATTTCATCCGTAGCGGCAATGGGAATGATCTAGTTTACGGCGGCAGCGGCAATGACGCACTTTACGGCGGTGCAGGCGATGATGTTCTCTATGGCGGAGGCAATACCGGCGGCCTTGTCACTAACGAACATTTATTTCAGAACGACCATGTATTCCCCACCCTGCAAGAACGTAAACACATCAAAAAGGTTCTAGGGGAGGATTCGACACCAATTGGTATTACACAAGGCGACTTGTCAGTTGAATACAGTACGACAGCGACCTTTACATTCCAAGAATCTGGCGCAGGCTACCGGAACACATTAGGCTTTTATCGCATTAACCACGAAGACGGCACAATTGAAGGCGTCGAAGTCGGGTTTAGCAATGTAAAAAACTACGCAGCAGGCACAGCATATAACGTAACCTTGCCCGGCGCGCCAGATAGTGATTTTGGCTTTTTTATTATTGCCAATGGCTATACCCGTAATCAAAGTTACCGCAACCTCGACATGGATGGTGAACATTTACAGTTTATTTATGACCGAGGTGGCGAAAACGAACGTCCTGCAACCATATTTGATGACGGCGATGACATATCGCTCATTTATGATGATGGCAGCACAAGCGCAGCGCTTAAGGGCGAAGTTTACCACACCACGACGCGCAGCGGCGATACATCGATTAACGCCGACGATGCTGACCATGTAGTTTCTGGCCTGATTGACGAAAACGACCAAAGTGTATTGCGCATTGGTTTTGAAGATTTAAAGAACCTTGGTGACGCTGATTATAATGATGTTGTGTTTGATTTAAGAATAGCAGGACAAACCATCGACACAAGCGAACAGGGCAATGATATTTTGGTCGGCGGCGGCGGAAATGACCAATTATATGGTGAAGGCGGTCATGATTTATTGATGATGGGCGAAGGCGCCGACATCGCCTATGGCGGCAGCGGCAATGACATATTCAGCTTTGATGTCCTCGACAGTCAAACCGACATCATCGCCGATTATAACATCATGGGCGAGCAAGACATTTTAAACATTGCCGATATCCTTAGTGGCTATGACCCATTAAGCGATGCAATCAGCGATTTTGTGCAGCTCAGCGCCGCAGAAAATGGCGACGCCATTATTCAAATCTATGACGGGACAAGCTTTGTAAATGCCGTACAAATCACAGGCGGCATTGGCGATAATACGTTGCAACAATTAATCGACAGTGGCAGCTTAATTGTTGAACATTCCGTGCTTTAAAACGCCGCAGCCTTGACAACGCCCCCATAATCGCACAAAATTAGAGCATAATAAGCCTCCCCCCACGAGATAAGGATATATGCTCTTCACTCATCACATTGACGCTTTAGTAAGTAAATACGCAGCCGATCCAGCCTCTATTCACATTGAGGATATAATCCCCCTTATTGATTATATTGAACAGCAATCCATTCATATTCCTGACCACATAAAGCCGCAGCTGCAAAAAACTGGTGAGAACAATGTTGGCGAAGAAATACGCGCGACGACACTGATTCATGGCCGCGCCCAAGGTACAAGCCAGAAAACAAGAAAAGCCGCCATCCTCACCATCGGCGTACATGGCAATGAAATTTACGCAGGCGCAATCTGTGCGCTTGAAGTGCTCAAAGCACAAAAGCAAGGCAAGCTAGAAGGCGATGTCGTGTTACAGCTTGGCAATATCAAAGCGATTAGGGGCTATTTAGATAATTACGACCCCAACATATTTTATACGGCTCGCGCCGGTTGGCGCTGCACAAACGGGACAGAGCTTGCTGCACAGACCATCACCTTAGATGACGGCAGCGCGCTCGAAGTTAAAGATGATATGAACCGCGTCCCCAAGCGCTCTATGGCTCTGCCGCGCGGCGTCAATCCGAATATTGATCGCGCACAGGACATTGTCTGGACAGCACGCGCCCTTGAACAAAACCTACTGCCTGACGGGCAAGGCATATTGTCGCAAGCGCCATACAAGGTCGATACTCGCTTTATTTTACATCCGCATACATCCCGCTCACCAAATGGCATCACCAACCTCAGCTTACCTGCAAAAAGCCGTGCTGCGCTCGCAAATGGTGAGTTCGGTAAGCCCTTTATTCACACGCCGCCTTATATGATGAATATTATACAGTGGCTCGGCACAGGGCTGGGCGGCGGTGATAATTACACAATGACGCGGCTAGTGAGCGAAGAAATTAACGATAAAACGCTTGTCGTCACCGCAGAGCTGGGCAATCATGAAGATGTAAAAACGCCAACCGCACCATCGCTGATTACAACATCGCAGCATTTTACGGCAGGGCTGATGGAAAGCCGCGGCGTTAGCGAAGCCTCACATTTAAAAAATGCCTATAATTTAAGCGCCAACACCCACAGCTTTAAATATTATGAGGCGCAAGTCGGAAAGATGCAGCTGCGTTACCTCGATGGGTTTTCACAAATTGAGCAAGGCGACAGTATTTACCCCGTACGGCAGATGGATCAAACAGAGCGCAATACGCTTGCCGCACTCCACATTGCAAAAAACGTCATCACCGTTGATGATACAGGGCAAATTGAGATATTTGATGAACAAACAGCGCCGCAAAACCACGCTAAAATCAAAAATGCGAAACATGCCTATTATCAGGCCTTCCCGCTAGACTTGGAAGAAGTCAAAGCTGGCGAGACTTTATTTTTGAATGTTAAAAAAGACGGCGCGACGCAGCCACTTAACGCTACGCAGGATTTCCATGCCATCTTCGCTTGGCCGATGCGCGGTTACTTTCCGTGCAGTTATGACGCCGCGCAACATAGCGATATGAAAATTTATAACATTTCAACATCTGTGCATGATGTCCTTATGCCAGACGTGCAGCGCGGCCAGCAAAAAGGCGCTCAAACAGCGCCGCCACAAAAACCCCAGCCATAATGGCGCTTATAAATCGCGGCCTATTGTGCTGCGTCTTTGGTTGTTTCGGCTTCTGCCTTTTTCTCGGCGCAGTCAAGTACCCAAACATCGTAGACAGGGTGGTCCATCGCGGATAAGCCCGGCGATGATGCAAACATCCAACCGCTAAAAATCCATTTAGATTTATCTTTATCTGTTTTTTCCCAAATTTGCAAAAATGCGGATGATTCTGGATCTTCGATTGGTGGTGGTTCTTTACAGGTTTGCGGGCGGATATATATATCGCCAAACTTTACGGTTTCGCCGACATTGACATCAAAACTGACTGTTCGCGCGGTAATTTTATCTAAAGCGCGCAGACGCACGGCAGGAAAAACCTCCATCGTGTCGTCTTTCATTGGCTGCACATCATCAGCCATAATCACAAATTCAGCGCCCATTTCCGCCTCATCGGGAGTAAGATAGTTTTGCTGCGCATTTTCACCTTGAGCTGCGCTATTTTCATGCGCTCCATTAGGCGCATCTAAAGGCACCACCTCTATGGTTTGCGCATAGCTCGGCATTGCAGAAGAAAGGCTCAAAGCCATGATAATCGCAAGACGTAACAACACGTTCAACTACTCTTTTTTATCTTGCATACTGAAAATAAATTTACCCAGAAGCTGTTCTAAATTTTGCGGCGCCTGCGTTGTCTCGATGATGTCACCTTCACCCAGCAATTCATCCATTCCGCCAGGTTGTAGCGCCAAATAGCGCCCACCAAGTAGGCTAGCTGATGAAATCACAGCTGCGGTATCTTCTGAGAGCGCAATTGATGAATCGACATTCATATGCACCATCGCTAAATAGCGCTTTGGGTCTAATTTAATGTCTTGCACAGTGCCGACCTTAACGCCGCTTACTTGTACATTATCACCGATTGATAGGCCGCCAACATCTGTAAAGGCTGCGATAATTTCGTAACCATTCTCAGTTTTAACATCCGCTTTTTGTGCAGAATAACTTAAAAAAAGCGCCGCAACGCCAATGACTAAAGCGCCCGTAATTGTTTCAATTGCATTATGTTTCATTTGTCTTACTCAATCCCATATAAACTAAATACTTAACTTACCCAAAAACTCATTTATTGTGGCGGTGTCCATGCATCATAATCACCGCTTGCCTTGTCGCGCTGACCGCCTTTTAACTGATGACCTGGCGGCATATAGGCCGCGTCTGTTCCTGTGGCATTCGCACGGTGTGGCTGCTGCCATTCACGGCGGAAGCCTGATGTGTTTTCATCAAGCGAAGGAAACACATCGGTTTGATGATGCAGCCAGCCATGCCATTCAGGCGGTACATTACTTGCTTCGGGGGCGTCTTTATAAATCACCCAGCGGCGCGTATGTGCGTATCCTTTACGCGGCGCACCTTCATAATATTTATTACCCATTGCGTCAGCGCCCATCATTTTGCTGCGCGTCGTCATATTAAACCACGTAATATGTACTGGCGATATCACGCCCAAAATACTGAATATAGATTTAAACAAACGCATAACGGCTCCTTTTAAGCTGCCTAATACTTAAGGTACAGCACAAGATAATGAAATAATAACGTAACCATCGCATCATTCTTGCATGAATATGCTAAGTAATTTATCTTTTCCTTAGCAAGATTGCAAGAGAGTGAATCAGTTGAAAGGAAATTAACCATGATTTCAACACAAGAAATTTATAATCGCCTTGAAAAGAAAGGCCTGCGTTTACCCAAAGTCGCAGCGCCAGCGGCAAATTATGTGCCTTATGTTATTAGCGCAGGGCAAGTTTACATTTCAGGACAGCTGCCGTTTTTAGATGGCGTACAAAGCCATATTGGCCGGCTTGGCGACACACTCAGTGATGAAGATGGCATTATAGCCGCACAAAACTGTGCCTTGAATATCTTCGCCCAGCTTGATCAAGCCATCGCGCAAGACTGGTCGCGCGTTAAGCGCTGCGTTAAATTAGGCGGCTTTGTCAATTCAACTGCACAATTTACAGCGCAGCCCGCCATAATCAACGGCGCGTCTAATTTAATCGGTGACGTACTCGGTGAAATTGGTCAGCACGCACGTTTTGCTGTAAGCGCGTGTAGCCTGCCTTTTGGTGCAAGCGTCGAAATTGATGGATTGTTTGAAATTAGCTAAGCCGTCAAACAGCATAATGCACAGCATTTATTATTGCGGATCAATAACTTTATAATAGTAACGCCCTGCAATATATTCACCGCTGACATTGGCATAAAAAGGATGCGAGCCTATATGGACGTAACCCATGCCCTCATAAAGTGCAATAGCCGCCGTTTGCGTTTCGCGAACATCCATGTTCAAAACTTTAAACTCAGCGTCCCGTGCCACTTTTTCGGCGTGCTCAACGATCATCCTTGCTAGGCCATATTGACGCGCCCAAGGCGCAACAAATATCGAGTTTAATTGCGCAGCATGTGCCTGTGCTTGGTTGTTATTTGGCGGCATAGTGATTTGCGCCGTACCGCAGATTGCGCCGTCTAAACGCCCAATAATTAGCTTTCGCGCGGGCATGGTCACAACGCCCTGCCAATAACGTTCCAATATGTCACGCGCAGGCAGTTCCACCCAACCAAAGCCACCACCAGCATCAATCGCAGCGTCTGTAGCGTCACATAAGTCATTTAAATCAGAAATGGATAGCTGGTCTTCGACCAGTTCAATAGAAACTTCTGGTGGCTTTGCTTTTCGCTTCACTTGGTCCATCTTGTCGGCCTCCATTTGTTTAACTATATCACTATTTAAACACAAATATGGTAAAATTAGGTTATAATTAGATAAAATTGTATCTAATTGATGCTGCGCAACATCTGCAGCATTTACGCAGCGAGATCGAGCAGCGCATTGACTGTTTTTTCTGCGCCGATTGCAATTTGTTTAATTGACGCATCCAGCATATAACAAGGGCTTGTCACAATTTTATGCGCCGCGTCTATAATAATTTGCTCATGCGCAGATTCACTATGCTGCGCCCCACAAGCTTCTATTTCTGCGATTGTCGGCTCATCAGTGCCGATGGTGACATTCACATCACCGAAGACGGCAGCCAATACAGCCGGTGAAATGCACAATGCACCAATTGGCTTATTGGCGCGCTTCATCGCCTGCAGCGCTGTTTTAACGTCATCATTCACCGTCGCTTCCGCGCCATCAAAAGCAAAACTGGATAAGTTCTTTGCTGCACCAAATCCGCCCGGCAGAATCACGGCATCAAAATCATCTGCATCAAAGTCAGCAAGATCATTAATGGCGCCGCGTGCAATGCGTGACGATTCAATCAGCACATTGCGCTGCTCAGCCATCTCTTCGCCCGTAATGTGATTAATCACATGGTGTTGATTTATATTAGGAGCAAAGCACACAGAAGACGCGCCTGCTTTATCAATTGCCAATAAGGTGCAAACAGATTCGTGGATCTCTGCGCCATCAAAAACGCCGCAACCTGAAAGAATAACCGCTATTTTTTTACTCATATTGCTGTACCTTGCCTAAAACCTGTTTTGAATATGTGTAATTACATAGGCGCTTAATTGGCAAAAATCAAGCCTCCCATTACGTATGCAGCCACGCAGCAGCCTTTTTTCTTTACATATAAGGCGCGTTAAATTATCACTAAAGGTAATAACACAAAAAGAACAGGGACGAATATGAGCGATCATGACATGCAGGCACCACCATTCTCAGCATTAGCCAATGAATTATATCTGAGTTACCTTAGCCAGCAAGACAACCAAGACGACATTATTCGTGATATTTTCCCTTACGGTGACGGCGCTCCTGCTATGGTCGTTCCTGGATTCATGGCACATGACAGAAACACTGCAGAGCTTGGGGCGTTTATTTCTAGCCTTGGTTATGCTGGCAAAAAATGGAAAGGTGGCCTCCATCTTGGCGTAAGTGATTATAAATTACAGCATTTTTCCGAACGCTTAGAGCATGTTTATAACAAGCATGGTAAGCGCCCTGTTACTTTAATTGGCTGGTCGCTCGGCGGTATCGTATCACGTGAAATGGCACGCCAGCACCCCGAGATGGTCGCGCAAGTCATCACTATGGGTAGCCCAATCAAAGCGTTAAGCAACCCCGATTCCAACCATTTAAAAGGCCTGTTTGATTTTGCCACTGCGCTTGATCAAAGAATTGGCGCGTCCCAAGAGATTTTGCGCGAGACGCCAGAGGTACTAAAGTTCCACCTCGACCCTAAAAACACATTATCTGAGAAGTTTGCTTTGGCCGTCGGCTACCCCCTTAGCTGCGCGGCGCGGCTTCTAAAACAGCCACGGATTGTCACCGACACAGAATTTACAGCGCAAATCGCAGACCCGATTAACACACCATGTACACATATTTACACCCGTAATGATGGCGTTGTCCATTGGCAGACATGCATAGCTGATGAAACGCCGATCACACAAAACATAGAAGTCGGCACAAGTCATCTTGGCCTACCTTTTGATGCGACTGTCCGCCTTATCATTGCCGACCGCCTGCATCATAACAGCGCAGGCCTTACAAGAGATTGGACGGCATTCGACTCAGCCAAGTATGAAAGCCTTTTTGACTTTCCTAACACGCCGACACAACAAAGGACGTTAAAACCTTAAAGCCCACTTAAAACGACAAACAAAAACGCAGTCAACATAAATTGACTGCGTTAAAAAGTAACAAAAGAATACTTACTTACATATTTAACTTGTTGTTTAAAGTGTTGTCGATAGCCTTCTCCGCAGCGACAGGCTCAACAGCAACAACATTTGGATACATACTTAACACACCAAAGCGCCAACCATATGTGTCCGCTTTATATGTTTTTCCTTTTTCTATTTCGCCATAGACATCAGAAGCTGAGAAGTGAAGGTTTGCCCAACTATCAGCAACTTGATAGACATCATTATCCGTCGTCCATAATAAGTACTTGCCCTTATCGCCGCCTGTTCTTTCCATTTTTTTGACCGTAAAAGTTTCTTCTTCTGCCGTTCCATGTGTATATGCACCTGAAACAACAGCTGCTGCCGCAAAGAAAGCGCCATAAATTTTCAATTGTATTGAGTTGCTCATTTTTAAATATCCTTGTGTTTATAAACTAGCGGTAAAATATCACAGCCGCAAGTATTATGTCAAGTAAAAAATATGTCTTGATAAGCAGCGGCCTGTGCCGTAAAGATAACCCTCGACGCACCCGTAGCTCAGTGGATAGAGCACTGGTTTCCGGAGCCAGGTGTCGCAGGTTCGATTCCTGCCGGGTGCGCCACTCTACACATTACTACCATTCATTGACATCCATAAATGACCGTGCAATCATTAGCCATCAACGTTTCTGGTTCCGCACGCGGTTTTCTTTGTTCGCCTTTATTTGGGGGCAACCAAGAAAATTGGGGGCAGAAAATGGGGGCAAGTCAAGACTGTGGGGGCAAGATGAAACTAACCAATGTAAAATGCAAAAACGCAAAAGCCAAAAGCAAATCATATAAAATATTTGATGGCGGTGGCCTGTATCTAGAAATAATGCCTACGGGAAAGAAATTATGGCGCTTAAAATACCGCTATTTGCAAAAAGAGAAGCGCATCTCTTTTGGTAATTACCCACTTACTTCTCTTGCCGAAGCACGTTATGCGCGTGAAGATGCCAAGAAATTACTGCTCAAGGATATTGACCCTTCTGCCGCGCGCAAAGAGAAAAAGATAACTCTCACCCGTAACGCCGAGAACACATTCAAAGCCATAGCGATGGAATGGTTTGATATTCAAAAAGACGAGTGGAGCGCAGGACATGCACAAAAAGTTTGGCGCTGCCTTGAAATGAATGCATTTCCCTATATTGGCGCGCGACCATTGAGCCAGATAAAGCCTCCTGAATTATTGGAGTGCCTTAGAAAAGTCGAGAAGCGCGGCGCATTAGAAATAGCCTCTAAGACAAAACAGATATGCGGGCAAGTATTCCGCTATGGCATACAAACAGGCAAGTGTGAGTGGAATGCTGCTGAGAACTTAACTGGTGCATTAAAGACCAAAAGAACAGAGCATTTCCGTGCAATAGATTTTAAGCAGCTGCCTGCCTTCCTCAAAGCGCTTGAGCGCAATGAAGCTAGATTGTTTGAGCGTACGCGCCGAGCAGTGTGGTTGTCGCTCTATACCTTCTGCCGCCCTATAGAAATCCGCAAAGCACGTTGGCAAGATATAGATTTTGATGAGAAAATTTGGACGATCCCCGCTGAGTTCATGAAAATGAATCGCGATCACATTATTCCCTTAAGCCATCAAGTCGTGCGCATTCTCAAAGCCCAGAAAGAAGAAGTTGAGCATATAAATACAGAATGGGTTTTCCCCTCCCAGATCAGACCACGCAACCCTATGAGCGATGGAACTGTAAACAAAGCCATCAAAAACCTAGGATTCGGCAAAGATATGGTCGCACATGGATTTAGAGCCTTAGCGCGCACAACTATCCGCGAAAAGCTAAAGTATGACAGTGAAATTATAGAACGCCAGCTCGCGCATAAGGCATCGGGCGCGTTGGGTGAGGCTTATGATCGTACACAGTTCTTGGATGACCGCGCTGAGATGATGCAGGATTGGGCGGATTATATTGATAGGATTATAGAGTAAGTGTTAGGAAAGTATCTTGGTATACTTTTAGCGCTTGTTATATTTACAGTGCACATACCTGTAAATATCAGTTCAATCTATGATAGACTTGCGTGGCAGGTGACAGAATGTATCAACTTAACATTTGCCCTGTGTTCAACGCGAACATTAAATGCTTATAAAGTGGTAATGAGAGAGAGAGTTGTCATGTCTAAAATTAATCAGATACAGAATGCGCTTAAAGGGCTAGATGGAGGCGCATTTCAAAAACTTGCCGATAGCTATATTTTTAAAAAAGGGTACCAGAATATAAACCCTATTGGTTCAGCTCTTGGATCTGACAAAGTTAGAAAAGGGACGCCAGATAGTTACTTCAGGCAGAAAAATGGCAAGCTTGTTTTTGCTGAATACACAACGGATCAAACAAATATTGTAAAAAAATTAAAAGGGGATTTGGAAAAGTGCCTAGATACAACAAAAACAGGGATCCCTTTGGATGAAATCGAAGAAATAGTATTTTGTCACAACTCGCAATTACCACTCCTAGACGAGCAAGCCCTCTATAAAACATGCAAAGACAATGGGATTAAAATTCAAGTATTTGGCTTAGAAAGTATTTCTTTTGACCTTTACCAAAAGCACCCATCTCTAGCACAAGACTTTTTGGGAATAAGCATCGATACAGGACAAATTTTAGAGCCCATGGAATTCGTTGAAAATGTAGGAAAAAATAAGACGAGCACACCGCTAGACACGGATTTCCATTACAGGGAGGAAGAATTAACAGAAATTCAAGAAAAAATAGAAATCAATGAATTGGTTATTTTGACAGGCTCTGCGGGAGTTGGAAAATCTCGATTAGCTCTACAAGCCTTGGAGGCCTTTAAGAAAACTCACGACAATTATAAGTTGCTGGTTATTTATAATAAAGGGCCTGATCTGTTCGAAGATATTAGATCTTACTTTTCTGAACCTGGAAATTTTTTACTTTTAGTTGATGATGCAAATAGAATTACGCAGTTTGATTACATAGTTGATCTCATTCAAAAACAAAGAAAAGATCAAAAGATAAAGGTGATTGCCACTGTTAGAGATTACGCACGCGATAAAATCAACAATACAGCAAAAGCCTTAGGCAATGTTTCAGAGGTAGAAATAAAGCCCATGAATCCAGAAGAAATTAAAGGTTTTATTGAAGCACAGTATAACATTAATAATTCTCTTTATTTAAATAGGATATCAGATATAGCGGGAGGAAACCCACGCCTTGCTATTATGGCAGCTATATTAGCCGTCAAAGAAAATAGCTTAAAAAGCATTCGAGATGTCTCAGCTTTATATGATGAATATTTTTCTTCCATCTCTAGTGATCTAAAAGAGCTGCAAGACACACATACTTTAAAAGTTGCAGGAATCATTTCTTTTTTCAGGGCCATTGATAAATCGAACACAGAAGCAATGGAACTTATACAAAATGTATTCGGCATAAGCTCTAAAGACTTTTGGAAATCTGTTGAATATTTACACGAGGCAGAAATAGTTGATGTCTATGAAAAAGAGGTGGTGAAAATTAGTGATCAAGTTTTCTCAACATACTTGTTTTACTTATGTTTTTTCAAAGAAAGAACTCTAAGCTTTTCGTTATTACTTGAAAACTTTTTTCCTTCTCAAATTAATAAGCTGAAAGATGCTATATACCCATGCCTAAACTCTTTTGATTTTGATCAAATTTCAGAAGCAATAAGGAATGATGTTAAAAAAAGGTGGGCTAACTGCATTGAAGAAAACAACGAAAACGACCTACATGAGCTTATTAAAGCTTTCTGGTTCCTTTTACAATCAGATGTCCTGATTTATGTAAGGGACAACATTGCTAAGATTGAGTCTCAGCCTATAGACTTGCCTTCTATAACTTTTGAAAGCGCAAACGTCACTTTAAACGCCTACCCACTATTAGAAATTCTTGCCCGATTTAACCAAGAGAGTGATGAAAGCACGTTTAAAACTGCACTTGATATAGTTTTCCTACACATAGAGAAGGTGCCGAGTGCAGCACCTCAGTTTATCAAGTTAATGACTAATGATTTTGGCTTTAATCGCCATTCCTACCAAAGCGAATACTTATTCCAAACAATTTTAATTAATGCTCTATGGGGAAAAACTGAAAACGGTAAAAACAAACTGTTTTCTCGATTGTTTATAGAGGTTACGTCTAAATATCTCAAAACGAGATATGATAATCACGAGGGATCAAATAGAACCATAACAATTTATAAATTTGAGTTACTTCCGATTGAACCTGTATTTAACTTAAGAAAAGTGATGTGGGAGGGGATTTTTGAATTGTATAAGACCTCTAATCTGAGGGCATACGTTTCAAGCGCCATAAGAAGTTATTGTGGCTCTGGGTACTATCTTTCCCAAAAGGAAATTGTGAAGAGAGACGCAGAAAGCATAATCCCCTTCATGGAAACAGAATTTGATCCTAAGGATTTTTCTGAGTGCCTGTTGGTTCAGAAATATCATAAGTTACTTAAACGAAAAGAAATCCTATTAACAGAAAAGCTAAGTCAAAAATTTCTTAGTGATACTTATGAGCTCTATAACATGATGTCTTTTAATTATTCAGACGTCGAATCAGACAATACTTCAGACTTTGATAAAATTAGAAAAAAAAGAATAAAAACATACTCGATCAGTTTTGGTTTCGAAGAATACCAAACCTTTATTATTAAATCTAATGAAATACTATCTCTGCTTGAGGGTAGTCCCGACACCCACCAGATAAGAAGTGCTGTTACGCAGACTTTTTTGTTCCTCAGCGAAAGAGATGCGGCGCTTTATGAAATGGTTATAAGTGAATACATTAGAACTGGAAATACACTAAAGTTAAATCAAGAGCAAACACTTATCGATAAGCTTATAGGTGCTTGTGGTGACCAAAAAGCGTTAAATATTTTAAGAGAAGCAGAATACTCTTTCAAAAATCAGTGGCTTTTTGACTACTATAGATGCCTTTCCTTAGAAAACGTCACTCAAGAAGCTGCCAAAGAGTTGTTAGCCTTATACGATGAGGCGACACCTAGAGAAATCCCCCATGGGTATGATCATTTATTAAATTATGTCGAAGCTGACAAAAATATTATAGCTAAAGTTATTGGGTTGATAATAACTAAAACAGAGAAAGATCAAAACTTTGGATGTTGCCTGGACATGTTGTTCAATCACCTCACGGAAATCAACAAAAGACTCTTTGATCTACTTGAGGGCGATCTAACCTTAATCAAAAAAGCCTATCTAACTCACTGTAAATCGAGTCAAAATGCAGATTATAATGGGGCGACATTAAGCCGCATATTATCTGCAGACCCCGCATTTTTATCAGAAATTATTGAGCTCCAAGATTACAATAGTGAGTGGGCAAATGGTCGAGACTATTCATTCCTATGGAAACATGAAAATTGCGAAGCAATAGTAGAAATCGCCATTAAAAAAATCTTAAGAATAAACCTTTCAAAAGGATGTTTTTTAGGAAGCTATTTAGAGAAACTATTCTGTGCAAGAAGTAACACAGAGTGCTTACCTGAAATAAAAGAAAAGCAGGATAACTTTTTAAAAAACATAATCGAAGAAAAGTCATCCGATACAGATCTAATGAAATTAATTTTCAATCTGATATCTGAATTTAAACCGGATAGGCGGGTGCAGTTCATCCAACTTTTTATTGATAATAACAATAATTACTCTGAGTTTGAGGCACTATCCTTTGAACCATCTCATTGGACTTACGGCGGAAGCGCCGTACCTCACTACCAAGCAAGGGTGGAGTATTGGTCAACGCTTTTACCCCTATTTAATACTACGGACCTCTTAGAGCATAAACTGTTTATTGAAAATACAATTCAAAGGCTTCGTGCCCGAGTAGAGCAAGAAAAAAAATCTGATTTCATGGAAGATATGGAGTAACATTCACCCTCAATTTAATAATTTAAGCGCTTTTGCTAAACTTTAACCGCTTAAATGGCTATCAGCGCATCACTCAATAAACGAATAACGCTCTTCTACTCGTCCAAACTTCTTATAGTACAAATCAGGATTTTGGCTGACCTTCGCTATAATATTTTCCTGCACTTGATCCATTATAGCGGGGAGCTCTGATAGGTCGCGCCCCATTGCCGCGATGCAGCCTATATAGTTCCCTGATATGCGCTCCATATAGCCCTTAATAATGTTTTCTCTATAGTCGCGAATGATACGTTTGCGATCTGCACCGCTGATATAAGCACTTAAATCTGTTTTTGCTGCATCTATAGCTGTTTGCCAAAAACCAACTATAGGCCAGCGCGCTGTATTGGTATCTTCGTTAGGGGTCACATATTTAATTGCACCGAGTATAGAGACAACTATGTCGCCAGCTATAGTCTCAAATTCATCAAAGCGCTTACAATTCCACTTATCAAGCTCGCCCTTGCCTGCGCGCACCTCTATACGCCAAACAGTGCCAATTCCTATAGGCGTATCTATAGTGCTGTAAGCTATAGCTTCATCTATAGTGTTTTTATCTATAGCGCCTCTATAGCCGCGCCATATATCTATCCAATAGCGCTTATTATGCGCCACCATCTCTTTGCTCTTGTTATAGATACCCACTTGGCGATTTGGCATTTCACCAATGCGCGCACTTTCAACCAACTGACCTCGCGCGGCAACATGTGAGCCAATAAATTGGCGGGAGCTTCTGGCATGAGCGACAATGCATTTCGGGTCAGGTTCAAAGCTATCATAGGTGAGAAAATCAAAACAATAATCAAAACGGCTTATGCGCTCTTTAGGGAAGTTGATAACTTTACCTGTATCAGGATCAAGCGAAGATTCACCCGTTGCATTAAGCGCTTTGAGCGTATTGATAATTTGCTCTTTTACGCCGTGATAACCCTTAAGCGCTAAATTAAGGCTTTTAGCGGATACGCGAATATTCCAACCATCTGATTTTTGTGAGTTAGAGACAGCCCAGACCTCGCCATCAATCCCCGTATCAAAGCGATAGGCATAACCGCCACTCATCCCGCTCTCTGAGACCATGACGGGAAGCTTCCCCTCTCCTAGCTCGCAATAGACCTCTGAGCGTGATTGCTGGGCTTCCTTCTTGGCTTGTTCAAGTTGCATTAAAATAGGTTGAGATATTGCGCCTTGAAAAGACATGTCGAGGCCGTCAAAATTTTGATATATCAGTTTCATTTTGATCTCCATGTATGTGTAGGGGGGCGTGTTACAAAAAACGCCCCCCAAGGTTTTTATGCTGCATCATTTTGTTGTGGCCTGCGTCTGCGCCATGAGATCTCATAGCTGCCATCACCGTGCTTAAAGGCTGCTACATTTAATGGTTGTGGCAAACTCAAATCATCAATGGTGAGGCTTAAAAATTCGAGCAATGATCCATCGCTTTTCCGCTTACTCTTTTTCCATGCTGCCCCGATGTCGATAGCGTCACCCGTCAGCGTGTCAGCATAGACAATATAATCAGGCGCATTTTCATTCGTTCTCATATTATCTAAGGCAAGCTTAATTTTCAGCTGAAAGCTGAGAGTTTTAACCTCGCCGTGTAGCTCTTCGTATGTGCCGTTATTATATGGTTTTAAATATCCAATTTTACTCATTTTATAATTTTCCTTTTTAGTTTGATCGTTAATGTTGATATATGCTTCAAGCGCGCTTCGCGCAGAGACAGCCTTTATTTTAAGAGCAACAAACAAGGCAAAGCTCGCCCGATGGCAACCCGTGGGATCACCATCGAGATTGCTCTTAAAACCCTCTAGATCGCTGTCAACTTTCTAGAGGTAAAACTGGTTAAAGTGGAATAGCCTTAATGTGGTTGAGCGGAATAGCTCTCAAGGCCTGATAGAAACCCCTCAAGATCATTCTTTAAAATGATCGTGCGCTTACCGTACTTTTTTGCAGGCAAGCAGCCTTTATTTATCGCTTCATAGAGCTTGGTGCGTCCAATGCCCGTTGCCGCGCAAACCTCGTCGATAGAAAATGATAACTGCATGTATGTCTCCTTATGATTTATTGCGTATTCATTTGCGTCTCTAAAAAGATAATGACACTACAGAGGGAAGGAGCTCAAGCACTTCGGCCTGCAAATAAAGTCACTCAGGCGCGCTAAAAAATTGCAGGTATATGAAGTTATTTAGTTTTTTTGAATTTTCTCATAGCGGTCTCAAGATCTGACCTTGTTATTTTTTTATCTGCGGCTTTAAGCAAGTCATAAAGGACGTCCAAACAGAGAGATTTATACATTCCCTTTTTGCCATTACTCTCGCTATTTTCTATTTGCGAATCATCATTTTTAATCCAATCCCCCATAGCAAAAGATGTTTGAGTATAATGCGGCCAAGATTTCGCCATAGAAGCAACCCATTCAACAAGAAACTTGCCTTTGATTTCAGCTTTATCATTCCCAACGCTTTGGTTTGGCGCGTCTTCAGCCGCATCAATCAAGACATCTAAGAATTTATCAAACACCGAAATTGCTATACCACCGAGCACCTCTTCACTTTTATCCAATGTCACATAAGGGCTAAACATTTCTTGCATTCCCGTCCCCTCAGTTTCTTCAACTCTTTTTCTCAGAGCTTTATGAAACTTCGCGCGGCTCGTTCCATACTCTTGAACAGCTCTATATCTGATTTGCACTTCCTTTAGAGATGATCCGTAATCATCCAAAAGCTTGTTTTGTTGTTTGGGCGTTATACGATCGGAGTTCATATCAATGGCATTAAGGTAACTGACAGAAGAATACTTAACCCGCTCTATAAAATATTCTATTTTATCTGCATCTTTAGTTCTCAAGCGCTCACAGATAGAATGTAAAAATTCATCTGGATAAGCGGCATCAATTTGTGCAACAATCTTAATATGGTTTGGCCCAACATACATTAATTTTACTCTTTAGAACTTTTTAAATAGCTGGGGGCATTCTTACATTTTCTTTGTCTCAAGGGAAGAAAATGCTATTGTTTACAAACGAATACAGGTGAACAAGCAAGGAATATAACCTATTCCCTGAAAGGGAACGGGGGCAAGATTAGGGGCAACCTAAAATTTCAAAAATATTTTCTCAATGTATTACAGATAGATATCCGCCAAGTTCTATTTCTGCCGGGGCGCCATATTCCCACAATGAAAATTCTGTGATATAAACCTCCTAAATAAGAATAATATAAAGGGGAGAATCATATGTCCGCCAAGGCTGAATTAGCAACAAACACCCGTAACATCAAAGCATCACATGCCCTGCAGCCTTCAACCAAAGCGGGCTGGTTGACGGAAGCACCGATCCGTATGTTGATGAATAATTTGGATTCAGAGGTCGCGGAAAACCCGAACGAACTTGTCGTCTATGGCGGCATTGGCCGCGCGGCGCGGGACTGGGCGTGTTATGATAAAATCATTGAAACCCTGACCAACCTTGATAAAGACGAAACCATGCTTGTCCAGTCAGGTAAACCCGTGGGCGTCTTTAAAACCCATGAAAATGCCCCTCGGGTTTTGATCGCTAATTCAAACCTTGTCCCGCATTGGGCGAATTGGGATCACTTCCATGAGCTCGACCAAAAAGGTCTGATGATGTACGGGCAAATGACCGCAGGGTCATGGATATATATTGGCTCGCAAGGCATTGTGCAGGGCACATATGAAACCTTTGTTGAGGCAGGGCGTCAGCATTATGCTGGCAAGCTGCAAGGCAAATGGATTTTAACTGGCGGGCTTGGCGGCATGGGCGGAGCGCAGCCCTTAGCTGCAACGATGGCAGGCGCATCAATGCTCGCCGTTGAATGCAACCCCGAAAGCATCCGTAAACGCCTAGAGACCAAATATTTAGATGTACAAACCGATAGCCTTGATGAGGCGATCAGCTTAATCGAGGCCGCCCATAAAGGCGGCAAAGTCATTTCTGTTGGCTTACTTGGTAACGCCGCCGATATTTTCCCTAAAATTGCTGTGCGCGCCAAAGACGACCCTCGTTTTCGCCCTGATATGGTGACAGACCAGACCAGTGCGCATGACCCGCTTAATGGTTACCTACCACAGGGCTGGAGCTTAGAGCACGCCGATAAAATGCGCGCCCAAGACCCAAAAGCCGTGATTAAAGCGGCAAGCGAATCTATGACTATCCATGTACAGGCGATGATTGATTTGCAAAGCATGGGCATTCCGACGTTTGACTATGGCAATAATATTCGCCAAGTCGCCAAGGATGAAGGACTTGAAAACGCGTTTGATTTCCCTGGCTTTGTGCCTGCGTATATTCGACCGCTTTTTTGCCGCGGCATTGGGCCGTTCCGCTGGGCGGCGCTTTCTGGCGACCCCGAAGATATTTATAAAACCGACCAAAAGGTCAAAGAGCTTATCCCCGATAATCCGCATCTGCATAACTGGCTTGATATGGCGCGGGAGAAAATCAGCTTCCAAGGCCTGCCTGCGCGTATATGCTGGGTTGGCCTCGGGCAGCGTGCGATGCTCGGCAAAGCGTTTAATGATATGTACGCCAAAGGCGAGCTGAAAGCCCCTGTCGTGATTGGGCGTGACCATCTCGATTCAGGATCAGTCGCTAGCCCAAACCGCGAAACCGAAGCGATGAAAGATGGCAGCGATGCGGTCTCTGACTGGCCTTTGCTTAATGCGCTGCTCAACACTGCAGGCGGCGCGACATGGGTATCATTGCATCATGGCGGCGGCGTTGGCATGGGCTTCTCGCAGCATAGCGGCATGGTGATTGTCGCCGACGGCACAGATGACGCACGTAAACGCTTAGAAAACGTTCTGACCAATGACCCCGCAACAGGGGTGATGCGTCACGCCGATGCAGGATACCAAGACGCGATTGACTGCGCCAAAGAACAAAACCTCCACCTCCCCATGATTAACGGATAAAGACCATGTTTGATTTTGAATTAAAGGCAGGCACATTAACCCTGCATGATTTACGCCGTATATACCGCGAACCTGTGCGTCTAAGCTTATCTGCCGATGCAAAAAGCCGCATTGCAGCAGGCCGCCAAGTTGTTAAAGATGTGCTTAATTCAGGCGATACGGTCTATGGCATCAACACAGGCTTTGGTAAGCTCGCCAAAAAGCGCGTCAGCACAGAACTACTTGAAAAGCTGCAGAAGAACTTGATTTTGTCGCATTGTACTGGCGCAGGTTACACGCTTTATGATGAAATTACGCGTATCATCATGGTGCTGAAAATCAACTGTATGGCGCAGGGCTTTTCAGGCGTGCGCCCTGAACTGATTGACGGGTTGATTACATTGTTAAACAAAGAAATTTACCCCTGCATCCCTGCAAAGGGCTCCGTTGGTGCATCAGGCGACCTTGCACCGCTTGCCCATATGAGCGCAGTGTTATTGGGCTATGGCGAAGTGCGTGTGGACGGCAAAGTTCTTTCTGCCAAAGAGGGCTTAGCATTAGCGGGCCTACAGCCTATGACCCTCGCCCCGAAAGAGGGGCTTGCCTTAATTAACGGTACGCAGGTATCCACCGCCCTCGCCCTGCGCGGGCTATTCGCGATAGAAAACTGCTTTGCGGGCGCGGTTGTCGCTGGTGCATTAAGCGTTGAAGCCGCCAAAGGCAGCCCCGCCCCGTTTCGCGCTGAAATTCATGCCGTACGCGGGCAGCAGCCGCAAATTGACGTTGCCGCAACATATCGCACCCTATTAGATGATAGCGACGTACGTGAATCGCACAAAGACTGCGACCGCGTACAAGACCCTTACTGCCTGCGCTGTATTCCGCAGGTAATGGGCGCGTGTTTAAGCACCATCCGCCATGCCGCAGATGTGTTGGAGGTCGAATCCAATGCCGTCACCGATAATCCGCTTGTCTTCCAAGACACGGGTGAGATCCTCTCTGGCGGTAATTTTCACGCCGAGCCTGTCGGCATGGTCGCCGATGCGCTTGCCACCGCGATTGCTGAAATTGGCAGCATATCAGAGCGCCGCACCGCGATGTTAATTGATGATAACCAAAGCAATCTTCCTGCTTTTTTGATTGAGGATGCAGGGGTTAATTCAGGCTTTATGATCGCCCACGTTACGGCAGCTGCGCTCACAAGCGAAAACAAGCAAAACGCTTACCCTGCCGTGGTCGATTCTATCCCGACATCAGCGGGGCAAGAAGACCATGTCAGCATGGCAACCCACGGCGCAAGGCGCTTGGTCAAAATGAGTGAGAATGCCGCCGTGATTGTCGGTATTGAGCTGCTTGCCGCGGTGCAGGGGCTTGAATTTCATCGCCCGTTAAAATCATCTACGCCACTCGAAGAAGTCATCGCGCTTGTCCGCAGCCACGTGGCAAACTTAACCGAAGACCGTTTCTTTGCCCCTGATATAGAAGCCGCCCGTAAAATTATCAAAGGTGATGATTTAATGCGCTATAGCCAAAATATCCTGCCGTCATTTGCGGGGCGTTAAGCCATGGATATATTCACGCTGCAAGCAGGGAACAGCAGCCCGCTGATTATATCATCGCCGCATTCGGGCATTACCGTTCCTGATGCAATTAAAGATACATTCACGCCTGCAGGGCATGATTTATGCGATACGGACTGGCATGTTGATAAGCTCTATAGCGATTATGTGAGCGCTAATGACGCAACATTTATCCGCGCCAATTATTCGCGCTATGTGATTGATTTAAACCGCCCGCCCGATAATCAGGCGCTTTACCCCGGTCAGGCGAAGGTGCCGCTTTGCCCTGATTTCACATTTCGTGAAGAGCCCATTTATCAAGACGGCCTTGCGCCAGATGAGCGCGAAATTGCAACGCGGCTTAAAACATATTGGCAGCCTTATCATGATGAAATTTCTGCGCAAATCGCACGGGTCAAAGCCATTCACGGCTATGCGATCTTATATGATGCCCATTCGATCCGTCAGCATATCCCGCTGCTCTTTGATGGTGATTTGCCTGATTTGAACCTTGGCACAGCGAATGGCGCAAGCTGCGCACCCCAAGTTCAAAACGCCGCAATGGCTGAAATTGAAAAGTCAGCATTTAGCCATGTGTTAAATGGACGGTTTATTGGCGGCTATATTACGCGCCACCACGGCGACCCCGCGCATGGCGTTCACGCGCTGCAAATGGAAATTGTCCGCAGCCTGTATATGGATGAAGAGGGTTATAAATACAGCCCTGATCGTGCGGCAAAGCTCATCACATGTTTAAACCGCGTGCTCAACGCCCTCACGCACCACGCTGGTGCAAGGGTTGCAGCCAAAGCGATACGCTAAATCCGCAGGCGCGTCGATATCCCATATCGCGAAATCAGCGCGGAGGCTTTTTTTCAGCCGTCCGCAATCACGCCAGCCCAGCGCAGCAGCCGCATGTTTGGTGACGCCCGCAAGCGCCTCTTCTGGGGTCATATGAAACAATGTACAGGCCATGTTCAACATCAGCAGCAATGAATGTGCAGGAGAGCTACCGGGGTTTAAATCAGTCGCAATCGCCATCGGGATCGCGTATTGGCGCAGCAAATCAATTGGCGGCTTTTTTGTTTCACGCAGGAAGTAATATGCCCCCGGTAATAACACCGCCGCCGTGCCGCCGCGTGCCATAGCGCGGATGCCGTCTTCGGTTAAGTGTTCCAAATGATCCGCCGATAGGCCGTGATATTTCGCGCAGAGCGCCGCGCCTTGTTGGTCTGATAGTTGTTCGGCGTGAATTTTTACGGGCAGCGACAGCTCTTTCGCTTTAACAAAAACCCGCTCCGTCTGTGCGGGCGTGAAGCCGATATTTTCGCAAAACGCATCCACCGCATCGACCAAACCCATTTCCGCCAAGGTCGGCAGGGTTTCAGTGCATATTTCATCAATATAGCCATCAGGGTTGTTTTGGTATTCAGCTGGCAAAGCGTGCGCCCCTAAAAAAGTGCGCTGAATGCGGATGTTATGTTCTTCGCTCAGCCGCGTTGCGACTTTTAGCATTTTGGCTTCATTGGCAAGGTCTAGGCCGTAACCTGATTTAATCTCTACGCCAGTAACGCCTTCTTTCATCAGCGCGACAAGGCGTTTTTCCGCTGCTTTATACAGCGTATCACCGCTGGCCTGACGCGTGGCTTCGACCGTGGAGCGGATGCCGCCGCCAGCGCGGGCAATGTCTTCATAGCTTGCCCCTTTAAGGCGCTGTTCAAATTCACCTGCGCGGCTGCCGCCAAACACCATATGGCTGTGGCAATCAATCAAGCCGGGAGTAATCCATTTACCTTTAACGTCATGGATGGTCTGGGCATTATTTTCAGGCAGATCATTATGGCGGCCAATCCAGACAATCTTGCCCTTCGCCACCGCAATTGCGCCATTTTCAATGATGCCGTAATCGCCATTGCCGGCCATTGTTGCAATATGTGCATTGACCCATATAGATTCCCACATAACTTTCCCTTATAGTTAAGCTAAACATGGATGGAGTTTATCCTATGCAAAGATATTTGGCAAAGGCCGCGTTACTGCCCAATGGATGGGCGGATAATGTTTTACTGACAATCGATGATACGGGGCATTTCCATGATGTTCAAAGCAATGCCGAATTCAGCAGCGCGGATGATATGATCTGCGCTGATATAATCATCCCTGCCATGCCAAACTTACATTCCCACGCCTTTCAACGAGCATTTGCGGGGCAGAGCGAATTTTCCACCGCCGCGCAGGATAGTTTTTGGACATGGCGGAGCCTGATGTATGATTTTGCCCAAACATTAGACGCGCCAGAACTCGAACGCATCGCCACCGCGCTATATAAAGAAATGCGCGCTGCAGGATACAGCCATGTCGGCGAATTTCATTACATTCACCACGCGCCAGATGGTACGGCTTATGATGACCCCGCCGCACTATCACATGCAATGATCCGCGCCGCACAAAATGCGGGTATTGGCATAACGCTGCTGCCTGTGCTTTATGCACATAGCGGTTTTGGGGCAAAGCCACCTTTAGACGGACAGAAACGGTTTATTCATAGCGCCGCCACCTATATAGACCTCATCACATCGCTCCATCAAAGCTATCAAAATGACCCGATGGTGGTGATTGGCGCAGCATTTCATTCGCTGCGCGCTGTATCACCCGCTTTAATTGCCGAAGTAACCCCTGCGCTCAAATCCATTAACCCGAAAATGCCGATCCATATTCACATCGCCGAACAAACGGGCGAGGTTGATGATTGCCTTGCATGGTCAGGCAAGCGCCCTGTTGCATGGCTGCTAGAGAATGCAGATGTCGACAAACATTGGTGCCTTGTTCATGCCACCCATATGGATGCAGCTGAGATCAAAGCCCTCGCCCAAAGCGGCGCAGTGGTAGGCCTCTGCCCGATTACCGAAGCCAATTTAGGTGATGGTTTTTTCCCGTTTGAAGATTACATCCAAAATGGCGGCAAATGGGGGGTCGGCTCAGATTCGCATATCAGCATTAATATGATCGAAGAATTACGGCTGCTTGAATATGGGCAGCGCCTTAACACACGCCGCCGCGCCATTGCCCGCAGCGATGCATTGCCCCATGTCGGGCATTATTTATACGCCAATGCTCTATCCGGCGGGGCGCAGGCACTTGGCGTAAATAGCGGCGCGCTTGAACAAAACTTACGGGCGGACTTTTTGACCTTAAACGCACAGCATGATTGCCCGCCGCAATATATACTCGACCATTTGATATTCTCAGGGCGCGCTCATATCAAAGACAGCTACGTTAAGGGCGAAAAATATCGCGCAGAAACCACATAAATTCACCCAGATGCGCATTGACATATCCCGTACACGGCTCTAAGGTCTGGGTCTATATTTAAAGGATAAAAACATGTTCAGTATCAAAGAAATTTGGCACAAAGTCATCGGACGCGACCCGCGTTTAAATGATGATGGCACGATGACAACCAAACACGGCAACCGCATTATCCCACATAAACTTAGCGATAGCGGCTTTAGTTCAAACATCGGCGAATTTATGTTTCAGCCCCGCGTGCGCGAAATCAAAGCACAAATCGACCATGTCAATTACGCCAAAGGCCAAAGCGTTATCATCGATAGCGAAAGCGGCGATTTTTACCTCAAAAACCTGCATGACAGCGAAGAAATCATCCGCAAAAGACCGCCCCTTGGGCAAATTGATACCACGCTTGAAGAAGGCATTTTCTGTCAAGCACTACAGCAACATAAAATGCACCAATTATTCGGTGATTGCAGCCCACAAAACCCAATCGTGCTTGATGAGGGCAGCGGGCGCGTCTACGCCAAAAACAACCCCGAGAAAACCCGCGGCTTTGTTAGCGCAGGCAAGACCGTGCATAACCCTTCGCCGATTAAGTAGGGCGATTAAAGCATAATCCCGAAAGTAAAAGCGCGGCATATTGACCGCGCTTTTCTATATCATGATGCAAGCTCTGCAATATCCTTATACAGCGCCAGACTTTCAGGGTTCGCCAAAGCCTCAACGTTTTTGACGTTGCGGCCGTGGATGATGTCGCGCACAGCAATTTCGGTGATTTTGCCGCTGCGGGTGCGCGGTATGTCGGTTACCGCGATGACTTTGGCTGGCATGTGGCGCGGTGATGCGCCGATGCGGATTTGACTGCGGATTTTCTTAATCAGCTCTTCATCAAGGGTTTTGCCCTCTTTCATGACCACGAATAAAATAACGCGGACATCGCCTTGCCAGTTTTGACCGACGCAGATGCTCTCAGCGACGTCTTCGACTTGTTCGACTTGGCGGTAAATTTCAGCCGTCCCGATACGCACGCCGCCAGGGTTCAGGGTTGCGTCTGAACGTCCGTGGACGATTAAGCCGTGATGCTGCGTTTTTTCAACCCAGTCACCATGATGCCAGACATTATCATATTGCGCGAAATAGGCTTTGTGATACTTTGCGCCATCTGGGTCATTCCAAAAGCCGACAGGCATTGATGGATGCGCGTTGAGGCAGACGAGTTCCCCAGCGCCTGCGCCTTCTGCCATGATTTTGCCGCCATCATCAAAGATTTGCACATCAACCGCCAAAGCAGAGCCTTGCAGCTCACCGCGATAAACGGGGGATATCGGGTTACCAATGCCAAAACTGGCTGAAACGACATCCGTACCGCCATAAATTGACGCCAAATGAACGTCGCTTTTGATATGCTCATAGACGAAGTCAAAACCTTCATGGACAAGCGGCGATCCTGTGGAAGTGACAATCCTCAAATCAGATAAATCATATTTCTGGTTCGGGTAAATATGGTTGGTTTTTAGCGCTTCGATATATTTGGCGGATGTGCCGAATAAATTACATTTATGGGCGGAGGTAAATTCCCACAAAATATGGCCTTCATCATGGAAAGGCGAGCCGTCATATAAAAGCACAGTGGCCTCGACCGCCAAGGCTGATATCAGCCAGTTCCACATCATCCAGCCGCAAGTGGTGAAATAAAAGACGCGGTCGTCTCTGCCCATATCACAATGCAGCGATAATTCTTTGACATGCTGCAAAAGCGTGCCGCCATGACCGTGGACAATGCATTTGGGCGCGCCCGTTGTCCCTGATGAAAACATGATATAAAGCGGGTGATTAAATTCAACGCGGGCAAAGCTAATATCACGCACATCATAGGCCGCCGTAAACGAATCAAGCGTCAGCGTATTTGGCAGGGCTGAAATGTCTTGGTCACCATCCATGTAAGGGACGATGACGGTTTTTTGTAATGATGACAGAGCGGGAATAATCTCCGCCAATTTTTCGCGTTGGTCTAATGTTTTGCCGCCGTAATAATAATGGTCAACCGTGAACATTAATTTCGGCGCGGTTTGACCGAAACGGTCAGTCACCCCGCCAACGCCAAAATCAGGCGAAGCGGATGAAAATATTGCGCCGAGCGATGCCGCCGCGAGCGCGACATAAATGGTTTCAGGCATGTTTGGCATGTAAGCCGCAATGCGGTCACCTTTTTCAATGCCGTGGGCGATCATGGCTTGCTGTATTTTTGATACCGCGCCGTAAACATCGGCAAAGCTTTGCGTGCGCGCCGCGCCTTGTTCAGTTTTAAAAATAATCGCGGGCGCATTATCGCGGCGTTTAAGCATGTTTTCGGCGTAGTTTATTTGCGCCTTGGGGAAAAACTTTGCGCGCTCTAAATCATCTGCATTAATCAGGACGGGGCCTGTTTTGTCTCCGATAATGCCTGCATAATCCCAGTATTCTGACCAGAAAATTTCTGCATTTTCGACAGACCATTTATGAAAGGCGGGGTAATCCAGCAAGGTGACATTGCACTTATTTTCTAAATGCGCCTTAAGTTTATACATTTGAGAATTTTTAATATCTGCCGCTGCTGGCGTCCATAATGGTGCATCATTCTCGGTCATTGTGCTTGTCTGGCTCATGCAGCCCCCTACATATTTTTTTAATCTATTTATAATTTTATAAAAAAAACGTTATCATAAATGTAACGCAGCGCACAATCATTACGAATAATAAAACAGCAAGATTCATAAACTGGAAGATATTGATGCTTACTTCTCATATTCAAAACATGTCACGGCTATTCATACTGACTTTACTGCTGATTTTTAGCGTCGCATCAAATGCAAGCGCGCAAAATGAAGCCAGTAACCATGCCCGCGTAGAGATTCTTAAATCCACGCCGCATTATGAAGCCGGCGAAACATATCGCCTTGGCATTGCTTTTGAAATGGACCCGCAGTGGCATATTTATTGGCGCTATGGCGGCGAAACGGGTCTCCCCCCCGAATTTAGATTTACGCGCCCTGACGGAATAACCACCCCTGAAATTCACTGGCCAACTGCTGAATATATAAATTATGAGGGTATGGTTAATTACGGCTATCATGATGAAGCCGTGTTATTTGCTGATCTCTCTATCCCTTCAGATTTCAGCGCCGATATTATTGACCTTGACCTCGACATTGAATGGCTGATCTGTAAAGATATCTGCGTCCCTGAATTTGGTCATTATAACGTGCAAATTCTTTCAAAGGACGCCGCGGCAAAAGCCCAATCCGGCGCGCCATTCGTGCAAGACCCCCGCATTGTAAAATACGAAGCCCGCCTACCGCAAAGGCTTGATGGTGATGTCTCGTTTACAGCAAGTGAGTTTAACTTCGACATTACAACAACGGCCGCCACCTCCGCATTATTCGCCACGATAAAAACAGCCCATGAAAATGGTGACCGCCTTTATTTTGCGCCTCATGATTGGGGGCTAATCAAACCTTCGAGTGAAGCGCTTATCACGACCAATGCGGATGAAAACACCATCACATTAAGCTACCCACGTGGCGGAAAGCCTTATGATACGCTAAAATCCGCACAAGGCAGCCTTGTGATTGAAGGCATGGGTGGTCATTATAGTTACAGCCTAAGCGGCGAGATTGAGAAAATGGCCGCGTCTGCGCTAAGCCAAGATGCACAGCCAGAGGAAAACGCAGCGATTGCCCCCCCTGCACCACAGGCCATCGACGACGTACCGGCGCCGCGCGCGTTCTCATTCGGCAAAGCGCTATTTTTCGCTTTTATTGGCGGCATTATTTTAAATTTGATGCCTTGCGTCTTTCCGGTTTTGTCATTAAAGGCACTGTCTTTAATCAAAAGCTCTGACAAAAACCATAAATCAGCCTTGCTTGGCGGTTTATCATACAGTGCTGGAGTAATCTTAAGCTTTGTTGCCATTGCAGGGCTGATGATCATTCTACAGCGCAGCGGCGCTGAAATTGGCTGGGGTTTTCAGCTGCAGGATAAAAGCGTTTTATATGTGCTAACCCTATTAATGTTTGCCATTGGCCTGTCACTCTCAGGCGCGCTGAAATTAGAAAGAATTATCCCCGCGGCGATGACCGGCATTGGGCAAAAACATACCGAGAAAAGCGGCCTTAGCGGTTCGTTCTTTACGGGGCTACTGGCGACGATCGTTGCTGCGCCATGTACCGCGCCCTTTATGGCGGCTGCGCTTGGCTTTGCAGCAACCCAGCCTGCTTTGCAATCGTTAAGTGTTTTCGCAATGCTTGGCGCAGGCCTGGCCTTCCCTTATATGCTGCTAAGCGCAGTGCCGCCTGCACGTAAAATGTTACCGCGACCTGGCGCATGGATGGAGGGCTTTAGGCAGTTCTTGGCGTTCCCTATGTATGCCACCGCGATTTGGCTTGGCCTTATCCTCGTCAAGCAAGACGATTTTGTGTTCTTAACGCCGCTACTTTCAGCCCTGCTGATCTTCAGCTTTTTTATCTGGCTGTTTGCGCGACAGCCAAAACATACAATCGGCACTGTGCTGCGCGGTATTTTATTGATTTTTTGCGCGGCGTTGCTCGTGTTTATTCCGCTGCGCTATCAGCCATCGCCAATGCCCGAAGCCGTGAGCATGGATAAACACGCAGCATTAAATGCTCCAAACGCACATTTCGCTTTCAGCCAAGATAATTTGGCGGCCGCCCTAGACGCAGATACAGCGCAGCCTATATTTGTCTACCTAACCGCGGATTGGTGTATTACCTGCAAAGTCAATGAACGCCGCGTATTGGCGCGTGACAAGACAGAAGCTTTATTTGCCGCCAAGGGCGTAAAAATATTTAAAGGCGACTGGACAAAGCGCAATGCGGATATCACCCATTATCTATCTAGCTTTAAACGTAACGGCGTACCTTTATATATATATTATGGGCCTGCAGATGCGCGGACAGGCAAGCGTCCTGAGCCGATTTTATTGCCGCAAATGTTAAGTTTTAGCGACTTAGAAGACTTATTTTAACCAAACCTCTAACCACAATTTATGGAGACGATCTAATGATAAAATACGCACTCACTGCTTTACTTTGCCTTGGCTTATTTAGCCCGCAAAGCGCACATGCAAATGCAGAAATCGGCACGGCGGCGCCTGCTTTCACCGTTACCGACACGAACGCAAAACCAATCGCTCTTAGCGACTTTGCCGGCAAAATTGTTGTCCTTGAATGGACAAACCAAGGCTGCCCTTTTGTTGCCAAACAATATGACAGCGGCAACATGCAAAAAGTACAAAAAACCCTTGCCGGCGATGATTTAATCTGGATTTCAGTTATTTCGTCTGCGGAAGGCAAGCAAGGTTATTTTAGCGCCGAAGAAGCAAACAAAATCATACAAGATAATAATGCAAGCCCGACACATCAAATTTTAGACCCAAGCGGTGAAATTGGTCATGCATATGGCGCAATGACAACGCCACATATGTTCATCATCGATAAAAGCGGAACACTTGTATATAAAGGCGCGATTGATGATCACGCCACATGGCGCGAGGCTGGTTTAGCGGATGCAACAAACTATGTTGTACAAGCCGTTAGCGAATTACGCGCTGAAAAACCTGTGAGCACAAGCGAAACAAAACCATATGGTTGTAGCGTTAAATATTAAAAGCTTCCAAAATTAAATAAATCTGCTATTTTTTCAGAACGCGCACCTTCTAATGGCGCGCGTTTTGTTTTATAATCTTTCAAGGTTTATGTGTCTTGAATCGTTTAGGGAAGTTTTAAAGTGGCAGAAGGTAGCGGCAGTTACGAACGCGCAGTAGGTTTAACAATTCTTGTTGGCTGTTTCGGCGTCATTATATACCTACTTTACATGTTCTTTGAATTTGAAATAAAGAACGTCATACGCTATTGGCGAGTAGGCGAGATTTATATTGGCGTATTGCTGCATGGCAAAGATTACACCATATTGTGGCAGACCCAAGAATGGTCCCTCGGCGGCATACTTGAACAACTTAAATACCTAGATAAAACGCTCCTCAGCGACGATGTTATGAACCTTGCTGCCCATGCCGCGCTCGTCCCCATGAAATACGCGCTCGCTGCGATCATGGTGATGTTTGCCGTTTGGTCTTTATTTTATGGCCCGTTTACACAATTCAGAACGCAGCTAACTTTATCGTCGATTATTAAGCGCCAATCCAAAAACTTTCCGTATATTACGCCCTTTATTGATTTTGACCCCGGCACCCAGCCTGCACGTGCGCCTGGTGCGCCCGTCCCCGCGGAGCTGCCATCATTCGCCGAAGCCTTGGGCCCAGAAGAATTTGTCTCCTATCACAGCCTACAAGGCAAAGATGGTGAATTGAATTACGCCGTGGGTTACAAAGCCTTTGTCCAGCAGCTTGGCAAGCCTTGGCGCGGTCCATTAAAGTTAAAGCCCCATGAGCAATTACTTCTTGCTGCCTTTTGCTTAAAAGCAGCGCGTAAGCGGAATGAATCTGACGAACTTTTAGGTCAAATCGCAAAGTGCTGGTCACATAAAAAAGGCCTAAATATTGACAAAAAGCTTCTGAAACAAGCGCGCGCAACGTTAAGAAACCGCGACTTATGCGGCAAAACACTTGGTAAGTGTAACCAGCACGCCTTTACAACAACCGCGATGATACGTGCAATACAAACCTCACGCGAAGAGGGCGGCGTATTGTCGTCTTCACAATTCGTTTGGCTCAGAGGCTATGACCGCAACTTATGGTATGCGCTTAACAATCTAGGGCGTCAGGCCTTTCATATGGAAGCCGTCGGCGCGATGGCACATTACAAAATTGAAAAACGTATTGGCCGCCCGATCCCACGGCCAAAAGTTGAAGAGGCCATCGGCGCACTACAAGATTACATGAAGTCAGATCGCGCACGCCCTGTGCCAAGCCTTGATTATAGTGGCTCAAAACGTCGCAGTATTAAAAAAATTAAAAGTTCTTAAATTGGAGTTTCATTAAAATGTCAAAAAATCCTTCGGCGAATATTGTCGACAACTCATTGGTCCTTTCCCTCCCTAACGCGTTAAATCCTGTTGTGTGGCGCATGGAACTTGCCAAAGCGAAAATGTCAGCGATAGAGATACGCGAAGACAAAATCGGTGACTTTGCCCTCGTGTTAAAAACACCTAAAGGGGACAGCAATGAGATTGCACGATTTGGCGCAAAAAGTGATGCCCTTAAAGGCTTAAACGCGATCACATCAGCGATGTTAAAAGCTGAGAAGACAGGTGGAAGCACCGGAAAAAGCGGGCAAGGTAATTCACTGTTCAAAAAATTCATGATGGTCTTTGCCGGTATTATTTGCTGTATCGTCTTATTTATCGTGATCATCAACATCATCGCGTATTTTGTCGGTATTGATCCGTCGGCATCAGGCAATGGGGCTGCGCTTTCTAATGCAGTAACAATGCAGGACGGCGTACCGCAATCAGCAGATGACTTCCTGAAGGCACAATAAGAACGGCGTCCGCGTCTTTCTTCGGCAGTATATTATTAACTTTTGTAATTTATAATATCTTGAAAATTTACGGTAGAAAACCATGGTATTAGACACCAGAAAATATTCATATAAACACGAAGCCATCCTCAGGGACACACGTCCGTGGACCGCCCGTATGTGGTCGTGGATGCAAAAACCGGCAAACTCCGCCGCGATTTTCATCAGCTGCGGCGCGATGTCTTTTCTGAAAAGTGATTTCCTACTTTATATTGACTGGATTTTTATATTCACGGTGATCTATTTCCTCTTGATCGTCAAATCTGACCGTACTCTCGCCTTTAAGCTGCCTATGGGCTCAAAGCATAAAGATAAAAACAATATGGGGCCGGGCAAAAACGGCAAAGCGGAAGGCATTCTCTATCTGGGGAATGTGAAGGAAACAAACGAAGAAGTTTGGTTTAGTGATTCTGATGCCCGTACGCATGTGCTTTACCTTGGTACAACAGGCGCGGGTAAGACAGAGGGTTTAAAATCCCTCGTTACCAATGCGCTGTGTTGGGCTTCTGGCTTTGTTTACGTCGATGGTAAAGCCGATACTGATTTGTGGTCCTCTCTATCCTCATTAATGCGCCGCTTCGGCCGTGATGATGATTTGCTGATTTTGAACTATATGACCGGTAACTCTGATGGGCGCGCACCATCAAATACCATGAACCCCTTTTCAAGTGGCTCAGCGTCTTATCTAACCAACATGCTCGTAAGTTTGATGCCTGAATCTGGCGGCGATAACGCGATGTGGAAAGAACGTGCGGTATCACTTGTTGGCTCAATCATGCCTGCGCTAACTTGGAAACGTGACAATCAAGACATCCCGATGAGCGTCAGTACCATTCGTGAATATTTGAATTTGAATTCGGTGATCTCACTTTCACGTGATGAAATCATCCCAGAGGAAATCCGTAAAGGTATTAATGGTTACCTTGATACACTGCCTGGCTTTGTGCCAGAGGCATTTGATGACAATGGTAAAGAAAAACCAGCCAGCCCAGATTCCCCGCCAATAGATACCACAACAGTGCACCAACAGCACGGTTACCTGTCGATGCAGTTCACCCGTTCATTGCAGTCTCTTGGTGATGATTACGGTTATATCTTTGACTCGCAGGCCGCTGACGTTGACATGGTCGATGTCGTTTTGAACCGTCGCGTTCTTATCGTGCTTATTCCTGCTCTTGAAAAATCAGGTGATGAAACCGCTAACCTTGGTAAAATTGTGGCCTCGACCCTTAAAGGAATGATGGGGTCAACCCTTGGTGCGACGGTTGAGGGTGAAAGCTCTACCGTTATTGATAACAAGCCGACACGTTCAAACACGCCATTTATGACCGTCTTTGATGAGGTTGGTTACTATACCGCTGAAGGTATGGCCGTTATGGCCGCACAGGCACGTTCGCTCGGCTTTAGTTTGATCTACGCCGCGCAGGATTTGCCCGCACTTGAAAAGCGCGTCAAAGAAGAAGCGCGCTCCATTACTGCGAACTGTAACATTAAGATCTTTGGTAAACTTGAAGACCCGACGCAGACCAAAGAATTCTTTGAAAAAAGTGTCGGCGCATCTATCGTGACAGAAGTCTCCGGCTTCCAAACCGAAGCTGGCTCTTTGGGGCATAACTATACCGATGGCCTGCAAGCTAACGTGCAAATTCGTGATAACGCATCCTATGATGAGCTGCGTGGCTTTAAAGAAGGACAGGCCGTTATCACATTTGGCGGGTCATTATTTGAAACGCAAATGTTCTATTCAAACCCAGGTCATGCTAAAGCCATGCGTGTCACGCGCTATATGGCGCTGCCGCCACCAGACGAAAACCTGCTGCGCCATGTCAAAGACATTCGTAAATTACGCGACCAGTTAGTCAAGAAAGATTGGACAGCAGAGAAAGCTGATGTGGCCCTACCGACAGAGACAGAAATTGATGCGTTGCTCGCAGGCTTCCATAAAGGTATCAAACATAATGAAACCGAGCTGATGAGCGGTATTTACGGTATCGTTGACTTACACGCGATTGAAAATGAAATCCCGCCGCCGCAAGAGAAAAAAGCGCCAAAAGGTATTGGCGCGCAAAAACCTGCTGATGCACCACTTGCCGCGACAACAAAAGCTGTGCAGCCACAAGCCGCAAGCACAGAAAAGCAGCAACCAATAGCCGCGCCTGCTGCGCCGCCGATAGAAACGCCGCCGCAGACAACAGACGCTGCACAAAGCAGCAGTGATCCTATGGGCTTCTTTGGTGGTGGTGAAGCGCCAAGCGCCGCGCCGCAAGCAGCGCCAACTCAGCCTGAACAAACGCAAACACAAACCGCAGCGCCGCAAACCACCGCGCCAGAGCAGCCACAGACGCAAGAACAAACCACTGCGAAATCATCTGAAACAACAAGCAGTGACAGCCCAATGGGCTTCTTTGCAGGGGACAGCGCAGCCAAGCCTTCTGAGCCTCCGCCTGCTGAAGCCCCAGCGAGCGCCGCGCCAGTCCAGCAACAACAGCCACAAGCCGTAACCAAGATTGACAATGCTGCCGAAAATCTTCTTAAAGAAGCAGGCAAGAAAGCACGTGAAAAACTGGTTAAGTCCACCGATGATACAGGCGCGCAGGACGAATAAAATAACGTGCGCAAGCAAGATTAAGAAAAAGCCATGCCTGTTATCACAGTGCATGGCTTTTTTATGAATCAACGATGTCTGTTTATCTTATTACAGCTCTAATTATCCATGAACTCGACAAGGTTTAATGTATTTGATGCACCGCCATAAGGGCTTGAAATACCGCTGATTTGCAAACGTCTTGGCCCGCGCCAAATGATTGTATTGAAATTTTGTGGTGTCGACATGATTTGCCATTCTGGGTATATGCGCCCTGTTGCTTCACACATCCACACAGGGTCAGAAGGCGCATCAATGCCTTTATCCGCCCAAATACGTGCTTTGTCATTATCATGGTCCGAACAATGAGCGATTTCTTCTAACATACGGTAAACCGCAGCAGATGGCGTATCTGCTTCTACTTTTAACAAATAATCACGCGCAACGCCCCAAAGCCCATCTTCCATTGCAACTTTTGCCAGCGCAATTTTTGACTCACTATGCGCAATGTTATTGTCACACAGGCGCTTAATCCACTCTAAACGCGCGTCAGGTTTATTCTGCTTACGTTCAGCCAGCATAGACATCCATATTTTTGCAAGCTGTGGGTGCGGCTGTACGCGCCACTGCGCTTCGATAACGCGGCGTGCTTTGCCTGTTTGTTTTTGTTTCACAAAATACTCAGCCAGCTCCAATGACGCAGGAAGAAAGCCGTTTGAAAGTTTCAACGCCGCACGGAATTGGTCTGCCGCCTGCGCATATTGGCCGCCACGTTTGGCTTCTAAGCCAATTTGCGTCACAAGCGCCGCGCGATCTGACTTTATTTTGTCTTTTGGCAAGGCTGCAAATTTTTCAATTTTACGCAGGGTCTTTAACGCCGCATTCCATGATCGAGATTCAAGCTCCATATCATAAATACGCGGCAAGAAATCTTTGTTTTTGGTGTTTTTATCATACGCCTGATAAGCAAGAGAAAGCGCTTTTTGCTCTTCACCTTGTTCATAAGCTGTCTTGATTAAACCTTGATAACCAAGCAGTGATGTTTCTTTATGCTGTGAAAGCGCTTCAAAACGCTCTTCGGCGTCATTCACCTGTCCGCTCATTCGCGCTGCATGTGCACCCAAAAGCTGTGCAAGCCCATCTTCAGCAGGCGAGAGTTTTTGCGCGCGCTGTGCTTGGTAAGCCGCAATTTTAGCATCACCTGCCGACAAAGCCGTCAAGCTACGTAAAATAGCGACATGGCCTTTTTCACGGCGCTTTCCTGCATTATATAACTTCATAATTTTGGGCAGGCTTTCGACAAAAATTGCTCCGCGCGTCACGATTGTGACCACCAAGACAAAGGCCGCAATAATAAAAAGAACAAATCCCGTATGCGCCGTTACCTTATAGGCATCCCACTGAAAAACAATATCGCCTTCCAATGATAGTAGCCATAAGCTTCCGGTAATCACGATGGCTAATTTTGCCATGTACCAAAATGTCTTCCACATATTCTTAAACCCTTATCAATAAGTCTATAATCACTAAACCGTATTTATCTTGCGCTGCCAATTGATGGCATTGCTTTTAACTTTGGCAGGCCGCCAGCACCGCCCATACCGCCATCCATAAATTGATACCCTGAAACAGGATCTTCAATAAGTTCGCGCGCAGGCATCATATTTTCAAAACTATCGACGAGCCCTTTAAAAGACTGTGCATCCATGCCCTGCAAAGACTGCATATTCAGCCCACCTAAAAAGTCTCCATTCATGAAGTCGCCTGTTAAGAAGTCTGTCGGCATACCCTCTTTTAAGGCCGATAAATCAAAGCCCATAACATTTTGCATGACGCGCCCTGTAAGCATGGTTTCAACCTGCCCTGCAAGCGCTGTTGTCTTTAACTTCTCAATCAACATCGCCGCAGGTTCGCGCGCGGGACCTTGCAATTCATTGAGGATCATATAGGCGCTTTCTACGTCGCCCTTATCCAAGTAATACTGCGCGGCATCGATACGTTCCTGCGTTTTTGTACCAGTAATCAGCGCACCGTCTTTTTCAACTTTCAGCACGTTATTCATGCGCGCTTTGGCTTTTTCCCGCCATGATACATCTTCGCCTTGCAAGGATGATGACACAATATCGCCACCAAGCGCACGCAATTCACGCGACAGGCCACCTGCCGTTAAGACTCCGTGTTTGGCCTTGGGTGCAAGCTCCTGTAGTGCTGCGTTTAACTGTTCATCTTCGCTACCGATTAATTTCTGCATCAAGGCTAAATCTTTTTCGAATGATTTATTATCGCGGCCAAGCGCGCCCCTTAACTGTGCTAACCCCATCAACATCGCTGCAGCCTTAAGGTCTTTTTTATCTAAATCGCCAAAAGTTTGATTCAACGCCGAGCTTTCCGTGCGCTGTTCATCCAAAGCTTCATCCACTGCATTTTTTTCGGCGCCTGCGCCTTTATCAGCTTTCAAGCTATCGACAGCGCCCCAAAGCTCTGACATAGCAGATTGCAATTGTTCTTGGCCTTCCATGCTTTGCTGCATAGAAGATAGTTTGCCAACGAAGCTTGCGAGATCAGAAGAACCACTAAATTCAGCGAAGCGGTTAATTTCACCTTCTAAAGATTGTAACCGTTGCGCGATAGAGCCGCCTTCTGCGCCCATTACAGTTTTTGAAATCACGGAGGCCTGCGCAGCAAGATCACTCATATTTTGTTTTACTTGCGCGGTTTGCTGTTTAATCTCGCCGATTTTTTTATTTAAATCTGATGGAACAATCTTTTGTAGCATTGATTGTTTTTCGCTGACTTCTTCTAGTTTTTGTTCAAGATGTGCAATTTTTTCGCTTTGTTTCTTTGATTCTTTGACCTTTGGCCCTGTTAATATTAACAGGCCTAAAACGCCAGCAAGCGCGGCAAGGCTAACGCCGCCAACAATGCCATTAATCAGACTTTGTGAACTCCGTGCCTGTAGCTCACTGGCCGCGATATGCGCCTGCGCTTTTTGCTGCGCGGCAGATTCTTGCGTGACTGGTCGCGGCTGCGCAGGGGCGCTTGGTGCTGGCGAGTTTGTTTTTGTTGACGTAGGCTTCTTCGGCTCCGCCTGTACTGGCGTGGCATCTACCACTGGGCGCGATGGTGCTGATGGTGCTTCTGTCGGCTTTACTGCAGCGCCTACCAATAAATCATCAATAGATACGTCGTGTGCCTGCGCTGCTTCGCTAATCATTTTTTTACGCGCCAAGGGAATTGCTTCACGTTTTTTCCAGCCCTGTACGGTTGTGACCGGCACATCTAGCTTGGTCGCCATTGGGCGGATACCGCCAAAGCGTTCAATAATCTCTAATGAATTTGGCAAAGTTGTGTTTGCATTATCACTCATGTGATCCATTCCTTATATATTCAGCACTAAAATAAACTCTCGACCAATGCGGTCATGGAAGCCATGGTTTTGTCTTTTGAGATCAGGCGATCTTTCCACGGCGCATCTTGCAAAGAGTTTAACACTGGCTCACTTAAACATAAAGCCTTTATGGTTTCAAGCTGCGCGCTAAGTCCTGCATCATTGATTAGCTGTTCAAATATTTGCGCGCTGCGTACAGAAAAAAACGTAACATAGGCAATCTGTCCCCTTTTCAGCCCTACAACCAATTCTTCCGATAAGCCTAACACTGGCAAAGCACGATAGACAATTTTCTCGTCGATGGTAAATCCTGCGGCGCGCAATTCAGAGCTTAAATCAAATGATATATCAAGACCGCGCAAATATAGCAGCGGCCTATTTACTTGGTGGCGAGATTTAATATCGTGGATTAACGCTTCAACATCATTAATGTCTTTGGCACTATTTATCCCGTAATGCGCTCTTAAACCGGCACGCTGCAGAGCATAATCAGCCTGTTTTGATGTCGTAATAATCGACGCATCTTTATCAAGCGGCTCTATACAACAGGGCAAACGTTCAATATTTATGACAGGCTGTGCGATCGCTTCAATAGCGCCATTAACGCCTTTAAGCGCAGCGATAAAATCATCTGCGCCTTGTTGATGGCGAGTGACGACGAGTTTATGGGTTTGGTAATAGGCGCTGTCCTTAACCACATTCATAATCTTCTAAGAATATCTCAGATGGGGCGCGGGCCTTTATTTTCAACGCGAGTCGCGTACCAAGCGCAACAGCACCTGCAATACTCGCATCATCACTTGCCCCTGCTTCATGCCAAATCTCTGTGCCGTCTTCCGCGCCTATTTGTGCATCAACATGAATTTGATCATTTTCAATCGTACAATATCCGCCAATAGGCGTGCGGCATGAACCATCAAGCGTTATCAACACAGCGCGCTCAGCCGCAGCGGCAATCGCCGTTTGCTGACATTGCAATGGATCTAGACAGCTTTGCAGCCCTCGATCGTCTGCGCGGCATTCAATCGCCACAATACCCTGCCCGCAGGCGGGTAAAAATGTCTCAACATCCAAAGTCGTGAAACGTTCTTCATACAGGCCAAGGCGGTTTAAACCAGCGCGCGCCAAAAAGGTTGCATCGACCTGACCGTTCGCGACTTTTTCAAGGCGTGTTGGGACATTACCTCGAAACGGAACGACTTTTAAATCTGGGCGTTGATTGAGTAAAAATGATTGGCGGCGGACGCTCGATGTACCGATAAGTGCGCCTTTAGGTAAATCATCAATTGATTTATATTTGTATGACACAAACACATCGCGCGGGTCTTCGCGTTTCATATAATGGTTCATAACAAGGCCAGCAGGTAAAAAAGCAGGCATATCTTTTAGGGAATGCACGCCAATATCAATGCGCTTTTCAAATAAGGCTTGTTCAATTTCCTTACAGAACAAGCCTTTGCCGCCTTGCTGCGCGGAAAGGCGCGTTTCGCCCATAGCAGGCGTCCAATCGCCTGATGTCCTAATTTCTACAAGTTCTACTTTCACGCCCTGGTTATGTTTTTCCAATGCGGCTTTGACCATATTGGATTGAAACATTGCAAGCGCGGAGCCCCTTGTCCCGATGCGAATAAGCTGTTCTGCCATAATCACCTTAGCCATACTCAAGTAAGAATTTATTTGTATCTTCAGCATAAATTGCTTAAAAACACACTTTAGAAGCGGACTATATGAGTATTTGAACAAATGAGCAAGTATGTATTGGGCATAGAAAGTAGCTGTGATGACACGGGCGTTGCGATCATTCGTGATGACGGCCATATCATGGCAAATTTTATCTCATCGCAATTTGACGAACACGAAGAATTTGGCGGCGTTGTCCCCGAAATTGCTGCGCGTGCGCATCTGGAACATATGGACAGGCTTATCCACGCCGCGATGAAAAAATCCGGCCTAGCCTATGGTGATTTATCCGCGATTGCTGCGACATGTGGCCCGGGCCTGATTGGCGGCGTCATGGTTGGCATGATGGCCGGCAAGGCGATTGCTGCCGCCCATCAGCTGCCTTTTATCGCCGTCAATCATTTAGAGGCCCACTTGCTCACTGCGCGTTTGAGCGATGATGCACCGATGCCGTATTTATGTTTGCTGGTTTCCGGTGGTCATTCACAGTTACTTATAGCCGAAGATATCGGTACATATAAACGCATTGGCACAACACTGGATGATGCACTTGGCGAAGCTTTTGACAAAACCGCCAAAATGATGGGGCTGCCTTACCCTGGCGGGCCGCATTTACAAAAATTAGCCGAAGATTATATCGCCCGCTGTACTGATGAAGGCCGCCGCCCAGAGGATATTATAGCGGCATATAATTTGCCCCACCCTTTGGTGCGCCATCAAAATATGGACTTTTCATTCTCAGGCCTAAAAACCGCAATGCGTAACCATATTGATAAAATTGCAGGACAGGAAATTAACCCCCATCAAGCGCAAGAGCTTGCCTATTGTTTCCATCAGGCGATCATAGGCGTGCTCAATAACAAAGTTGGCCGCGCGATTGCGTATTACAAAACACAGTATGGCGAAGCACTCAAAGCCAACAATATCAAGCCTTCACTTGTGATTGCAGGGGGGGTGGCCGCGAACCGTTTCATCCGCGCTGCATTAGAAGACTTGACGCAGGGGCATGAAATGTCCTTAATAGCACCTCCCATCCAACTTTGTTCAGATAACGGCGCGATGATCGCTTGGGCAGGGTGGGAACGTTTCAACCGCGGCATGATTGATGAACTTGATTTTGCTGCCCGCCCACGCTGGCCTTTGGACCCAACGGCGGAGAAACGGATCGGCGCTGGCGTAAAAGCTTAAAAAACGCTATAAAGCCGAAAGAAGATAAATAGAGTGATGTGTAAATTAAAATAGGAAATTCAATGCAAACAGTAGGTATTATAGGTGCAGGCGCATGGGGTACAGCTTTAGCGCAAGTGATTCGCGCCGCTGGCCGTGACGTAACATTATGGGCGCGTGAAACAGAGCTTGTTTCATATATGCAAAAAAACCATGAAAACAACCAGTTCTTACCGGGAATCAAAATTGATTCAGCGATTAAAGTTAGCGAATCTATTTCAGAAGTCACTAATAGCGATATTTTATTAATCGTGGTCCCTGCGCAGCATTTACGTGCGACATTGCAATCTATGAAGTCATCTTTGCGTAAAGATCAGCCTGTGTTGATCTGCTCAAAGGGCATTGAAATGCAAACTGGTCTTTTGATGTCACAAGTTGCAGAACAAGAAATCCCGAACTCTCCCATTGGCGTGTTAACAGGGCCAACATTTGCCGTTGAAATTGCCAAAGGTCTGCCAAGCGCGATGACGCTTGCTTATAAAAATGCTGAACAAGGCAAAGAAATTATGGATGCACTCAGCAGTCGCAATTTACGCCTTTACTTAACAAAAGACATTATCGGCGCACAGCTTGGCGGCGCAATTAAAAACGTTGTTGCGATTGCATGTGGCGCGGTACATGGCCTCGGCCTTGGTGAAAATGCCCGCGCAGCGTTAATGACTCGCGGCATTGCAGAAATTGCACGCCTCGCCTCCGCTATGGGCGCAAAAAAAGAAACATTAATGGGCATGTGCGGCTTTGGCGACTTGGTCTTAACTTGTTCATCTATGCAATCACGTAACTTCTCCCTCGGTTCACATTTAGGTGCAGGGCGCAGCTTAGCAGACATTATGTCAGAGCGTAACGCCGTCACAGAAGGCGTTCACACATCAAAAGCATTGATGGTCATGGCAAAAAATCACGCCATTGAAATGCCGATTGCAGAAGCTGTTTATGAGTGCCTCAATGAAGGCGCGCCAATTAGAGATGTTGTCAATAAAATGCTAGAGCGTCCTTTACGTCCACAGGCGGCGTAAGGTCAGTCAGGACTAAAAACCATGCTGATTTTCCCGAAAATCGTACTTAAAGACGGCGAATCTTTACACCAATTTCAAGACGTTATTGGCGGCGCAATTGCCAGCCCACCAGATATCGCGCGACAATTGGTAAAAATGGGCTTTTCGTGGCTGTACATTCAAAGCCTTGACCGCGAAATTGATGCACAATGCCTTGAAACCGTTGCACAGATCATCAGCGCCGTTGATGTCCCTGTCGCTTTTGAGGGGTCAATTAAGGATATTGCATCCGTGGACCGCCTCATGGGTGAAGGGCTTAGCCGCCTTGTTCTTAATAATTTTGCACTTCTCGATCATGGCTTCATTAAGGAAGCCTGCAACCTATACCCCGACCAGATTGCTGTGCATTTACATGCCACACAAAATAAATTGCACGTTATCCAGAATGAGAAAACAACACAGTTTGATCTGCATAAAATTGCGGCTATCATTGGTGAGTATGGCTTATATGCTATTTTATTTAGCGCAGATGAAGACGAGAAACCTGACGGCGCTGAAAACTCTGGCCTAGATATGAGCGCCTGTTGCGCCCTTGCTAAAAAAACATCATGCCCCGTTTTCTATGCAGGGCCATTAAGCCACATGGAAGACTTGCTCGCCATTGCAAGCGCGAGCGAAAACGGCATTGCAGGCGCTTTAGTCGGCGAAGGGCTATATACAGGCCAAGTCAGTGCTGCGGACACCCTACAGATCGCTGCGGGGCTTTCGCTCTATCAACAAAAGAGTAACGATAACTAATACTAAGCCCTTTTATGTCCAACACAGTAAAAAGCAAAAAAAAGCCCCTCTGCAGGGAATAGCGCAGAGGGACGAAACGCATAATATTGCGCGCCTAAGTTTAGGGATTATATTTACCGCCTGGCATGTATTCATTTGTTTTAATCTGCTTGAGGCGCTCCATTATATTTGCATCAGAACATTCGTTTGGAGTGGCAGGCGCTATGCCTGTCGCCTTAACTGTCGTACGGCCATTTTCAAGAGCGCAGCCAAATTTATCGCCGAGCTTAAAAGCCGTAAATTGCGCGCATGTCTGCGTTGCATTTTGAAATTTCGTATGCGCAACCATTAACGCCGCCGGTGATTGGTTGGTTGCAATGATATGCTTCACTTCGCCGCGCAGCTCGTCTGAATCGCTACAGGCGGCATTACCATCACTTTGCGTTATCAAACTTGGTTTACCTGTCGCATCGTCATATGTGATGCCCGTAGCGCGGTCATGCGTTTGGTTGTTTACCGCAGAAAGCGCTTGGTTTGTGTAACCCTTGGCCTGATCAATTGCCGTGCTCATGGTTGCTGCGCAACCTGAGAGCGCCATTGCGGATGAAAAAGCCAACGCCATTTTTAAATTACTTGCTGTCATTTGTACTACACCTTATTTCAATATATTTAATCTCTATCGCCCGCCATGAACTGGCGTGTTTCATTGATAAAAAGCATAAACCCAACAGCTTAGGGAAAACAAATATATTCCATAAGGTGCTGATAAGTAATAATAATTATAAGAAAGACTTAGTGACCACCCTCGCCAGCGGTTAAGGCGAGATAATGGCGTTTTTCAATCAAGCCAGCTTCAAAGGCCTGCGTCGCCGAGGTCATCATCGTTTGACCGTAGGATGGGATCATACGCTGAATTTCGTTTGTCCATTCATCAAATTCCATATCGAGAAGCTTTTCACGAACATTGGCAGGGAACATCATCCATTCACGTAGCCCCATTCGACCGCCGCCAATTTTAGGAACAAGCGCCTGTGTGACAATAAGGCGCAATGTTTCCATCAACGCAAAGGCACGTTCATTACGCTCCGTCGTATCAAAAGTCGTAATCATACGGCGTACGGTTGATGAAACGCCAGTGGTGTGCGTTGTCGTATAGACAGCGTGGCCAGTCTGCGCGGCTTCAATAGCGGCGGAAATGGTTTCTTTATCACGCGCCTCACCAACCAGAATGATTTCAGGCTTACGGCGCAATGCATTACGCACGCCAGCGGCAAAATCAGGTAGGTGCCTTGGGATTTCTGTTTGCGATACCAGTGAACGTGGTGACTTAATCGTGTCATAGGTATATTCGATAGGCGATTCATAAGTCAGCATCTTGCCGCAGCCGTGAACGCGCTCTAACAGCATACGGTTACCCGCAGATAGTAATGTTGATTTACCGGAACCTGTCGGCCCTGTTATGACCACCATACCTTGGCGCGGCGCCCAGTTGTCTATGATCTCTTGTTCAATGTTTAGCGCTTCCATCGTCGGCGGCTCGCTTGGCAAAGTACGCATAGTAATTTGTACGGCATCGCGGCCTTTAGAAAGTACTGCCGTGATATTCACACGAAAGCGCAGGCGCGTATAACGGTCAGGGCGAATCTCATAAGAGACATCCAAATCTGTTCCGGAGGCAAGGCGCGCAGCGGCATCGGGGCCATAAATTTTAACAATGAAAACATTCATATCTGCCGCATCAATCGGGCGATATGTTCCTGGATAGAGAATGCCTGAAATATCGTTATACGCGGGGCGGTCTGTTTGAATAGTAATATCAGACGCACCTTTGTTCACGCACCATAATAAATAGTCGTCAACATGGTCCGTGCGAAAACGGTCGGGTTCATCCGGCCATGTTTCGGCAATATTGTCTTCTCCCTTAAGGAGGCTTACCGGTTTGCGGGCTTCCATTGATCGTGTCCGCTTATAAGTTGTGGAGTTCCTGTTAACTGAATGGCGCGATCGCCAACACGCATTTGATGCCCGCCGCCTGTGACGCCGCGATCAACTTGGTTCGCGTAAGGTGGGGATACCATGCCTTGTGCCAAAAGTTTACGGTAACGTACCATGCCACTAAAGTCAGCGACAAGACGCGCTAAATCAGCTTCGAATGTTTCATCCGCTTGGCCGTAGCCGCTCTTCCAGCCTTCTGCGACTTTTATTTTCCAAATGTCGCGCTCTTCATCATCTTGCGGCATAAGAATATCTGGTGGATTTTTAACTTTGCCCCAGTCACGTTTTAAGTACTCACGCCAATCGCGCGCAGAGGTCACGATCTTAGCATTTTTATTAATGTTATAAATTCGGTCAGAGACAGCAGCAGATTGCCCGTCCGTCTCGATAATCATAGCATCAATCGATTCTGAAATAACTGGTGGCTCGATTAACAAGCCGGATGGCGCAGCAACGAGCAAGCTTCTGAAATTATAAATTTTATCCATTGCGCCCGTTTGGCGTTCAAGGTCTAAATTAATTTCGTAAGTGCGCATAGCAAGACCGCCACGGGCGCCAAAAGAAAGTGCCGCTTCAATTACAGCATCGCGGCGAATATCCAAAGGCATGGTGCCCTCAGCAAATGCTTTGCCCTCATTGACAGCTTCCATTTTCTGTAAAATCTTCATAGAACGCGGTGGCTCTAAAGTAACTTCCGGCTGTTTATCTTTGGCAAATGCACTGCCAAACGCACAAAAGCTGAGCGATCCCAAGACAAACGCGCCCAAGAACAATTTTTTCGTCTTAATATCCATAGATTTCCCAGAAAAAGTCATGTGTACTATCCCATATTAAACAGCGCAAAGCCTCAGCGCTGCGCTATCTTATTACATGCCTGAAACTGGCGCATAATTAATTTCAACAACGCGGCGCGCTGAATCTAATTTCAAATCAGCACGGCGGCCAAGCTGCAGGCCTATGTTACGCATTACTTCGATAATTGGACGGTTTTCAACATCAATATCTACGACAACAGGTACAGGCGGCACGTCACCAAGAACAACAAATCTGTAACCTGATTGGTCAGCTAAAGTTTTTGCGATTTGTTCAACAGGGCCAAGCCAGTCAATTGTCACTGCGCGGTTTAACTCGCTTGGGACATCTTTAGGGGCGGCTGTTGCAACGCGCGGTGTATTATATTGCTCAATTGCTGCAAGTGTTTCCAGAGCTGTGCTCGCTTTATCAGCGGCATCAGCAAGCATCAAGGAAACCCTATCAGGTGAAGCCACAACTTGCGGTGAATCATTGCGAACAATTGATGCCGTTTCACAACCAGTGAGAAACAAGGCGGACATAAGAGAAATAATTTGAATCTGTTTTTTTAGCATAATGACATATCTGTAGATTATTTATCGCGAAACGCTTTCGAACCATAGTGTAGTGTATCTAGCTTGCAAACACAATTGCAATATTTTCATGCCATGCGCATAAATCTATACAGAGTTTTATTCTTTTTTCATTTTCCGGCGCTGTACAGATGATGGAATATGCATAGCTTCACGGTATTTTGCGACCGTCCTGCGTGCAATGTCAATGCGGTCTTCACGCAGCTTATCAACAATTTTATCATCAGAAAGCACGGCGTTCGCATCTTCATCATCAATCATGGTCTTGATTTTTGATTTCACTGATTCTGCTGAATGCACCATACCATCTGCGCCAATCAATGCCGTTGAAAAGAAATATTTCAACTCAAAAATACCGCGCGGCGTTCCAATATATTTATTTGTTGTTACGCGTGACACTGTTGATTCATGCATTTTAATTTCTTCAGCAATGTCTTTTAAATTCATTGGTTGAAGAAATTCAATGCCATATAAGAAAAATGCTGATTGCTGCTCAATAATCTCACTCGCGACTTTTAATATCGTCTGTGCGCGTTGATCCAAAGCGCGGACAAGCCAATTTGCTGATTGCATCTGGGTTGATAGAAATTCCTTGTCCTCCTTACGGCTCGCCTTACTCGCGACCTCCGTATAATATTCTTGGTTCACAAGAACCCTCGGCAATGTTGCATTGTTTAATTCGACGCGCCAGCCACCGCCAACGCTTTTAGGACGTGCCTTCATTAAAACTTCCGGTACAACAGTTTGCACGACAAAGTGGTCAAATTCACTCGCTGGCTTAGGCTGCATATGTTTAATTTCGTCAATCATATCATCAAGATATTTACGATTAACATCGCAGGCCTTGACCAACTTATCCCATTCACGCGCGGCAAGCAGATCTAGATTATCAAGTAAGCGCAGCATCGGCGCATCTAATTGCCCCGCTTCATCAAGCTGCATGGCGAGGCAGTCGGCCAAATCACGCGCAAAAACGCCCGGCGGGTCAAAATGCTTCATCTTTATCAGCAGCTTAATGATCCGCTCTTCAGAACAGTCAAGGCGTTCGGCTAAATCTTCTGGGTCAGCGCGTAGATACCCTGCTTCATCAAGTTGATCAATCAGCAGCGCGCCAATCAAGCGATCGCGTGCATCCTCGGTCAAAATATGCAGTTGATCCATCAAATGTTCACGCAATGAAGGCTCGCGACTTAAGCGGTTTTCAAACGAATATTCCGCGTCATCAAATTGATGTGACCCGCCAGATCCGCTGCCCATGGCCTCTGCGCCCGCGTCGAAATCTTGTGTTTCTGTGGCTGCGCTCGGCGCGTCATCCTGTGCAGGTGGCTCAGCTGCAGAATCGCTGCCGCTACCGCTTTCGCTTTTCCAGTCATCCTGCGCGAAATTATCATCCATCGAATCATTATCTGCGGCGCCGCCATCACTAATGCTGTCATGCGCGTCTTTATTATCGACTTTTTCTAAAAGCGGATTTGTCTCTAAGGCTTCATCTAAATACTCATGAAGCTCAAGGTTCGACAGTTGCAAAAGCTTAATCGCTTGTTGCATCTGCTGGTTCATGACCAGCGTTTGACCCTGTTTGAGATTGATATTCTGGGATAACTTATTCATAGAGGTAGTGTATCACTTATTACGCAGAATTAAAGCGAGAATCCATCGCCGAGATAAACTTTTCTAACATCTTCATGGTTTACGATGTCCTCTGGCGTGCCTTCCATCAGGACACGACCATCGTGGAGTATATAAGCGCGGTCGACAATACCAAGACAGTCGCGCACATTGTGATCGGTAATCAATACGCCAATGCCACGAGTTTTTAACTGCGCGATGAGGCCGCGAATATCGCTGACCGCGATCGGATCGATCCCCGCCAAAGGCTCATCAAGCAAAATAAACTGCGGACGACCAGCCAAAGCACGGGCGATCTCAGCGCGGCGACGCTCTCCACCTGAAAGTGAAATCGCAGGCGTACGGCGTAAATGTTCAATAGAAAATTCGGCTAGTAATTCTTCGAGGAATATTTCCTGATGACGGACCGACAAATCATTTTGCGCCTGCAGGACAGCGCGGATATTATCTTCGACATTGAGGCCACGAAAAATAGATGATTCCTGCGGCAAATAACCAATACCAAGACGTGCGCGGCGATACATGGGTATGTGAGTGATATCCGTGCCATCAAGCATAACCTGACCGCTATCGGGGTTAATCAAACCAGTAACGATATAAAAGCTTGTGGTTTTACCTGCCCCATTTGGCCCAAGCAATGCCACAGCCTCACCGGGCTGGATATACATGCTCACATCCCGCAGGACGGGACGCTTCTTGTAGCTTTTTGAAATATGGTGAACGGACAAGCCGCGTTTCACCGTTTTTAAATGGGACGTTGTGTTCATTGTTCTATATTAGCACAGTAAATTTTAATATGGCTATACATATATAGAGTTTTCCGATGAGATCAAGTGATATCAGCCCCCCTGACAGCGATGGTTTTATAATGTTGGCGCATAATGCGTGCGCATCATATCAAACAAATCAGCCGTATAGCCGTCCACTTTCTCACGATGACCCTGCGCTGACGGGCGCTCTTCAAAAAGTTTTGTGACCGTGTTTGACGCGACAAGGTGCGCCTTATAATCATCACGTGCGCACGCCGCTATGTCACAATTCACAACAGCCGCCATCGCACGGCCAAACTCTTTATTTTGCAGCAGATCATCAAAGGCACTGTAAAAAGGGGTAAAGGTCGGCGTGTCTGTATGCGCAACATAGCGCAGCGAAGCCACCCCAAGATGGAAGATATAGGCGAGCTCTTGGTAGGCCGCCTGCCGGTCAGCCTCATCTGTTTTGCTCGCAATGCTTTCTGCTTTTTGTTGGGCCTGCGTGATGAAACTATCAACGCAACCATTAAGCGCGGCACTAAGCGGCACTGAACCCTTTAATAACGCCGCATGGGTTAACACAGCCCATGCCTCATAGGCGCTCTGCTTATAGCCGAGATCAGGTGCATCCATGGCACGGTTCCATGCCCGCATCGGCTCTTTTAAAGCGGCAAACTTATTGGCTTTGACAACTTGATCATTACTCACAACATACATGGAAAGGTGGTGGAGCCAGTCATGAGTGGTGACGCTATACAGCGCTTCAAGCGCTGAAATAAGCTGCTGCGTGTCTGGGTCGTCCATATCGTGGATGTAATCATTATTAAGGCTGAGCACTGGCTGCGTAATGCGCGTATCCGAATTAATGCGCAGCAACTGTGCAAACCCCATCTTTTGGCGCTTGTCTATGGCCGCCGCTGGCGGGTAACAGCTATGTCCCTCACCGTCATAATGAGCGCTGCAATCATTTTGTGCATAATCAATAAAGCTTGCCGCGTCCGTGACAATAAAGGATGAGCGGATCAGCGAGCCATTTTCGCGTGCCATCGCGGTGAACATGACGTTAAAATCATCCGCTGAGTAAAGCGCATTTTGCGTATCTTCGCGCGCGTTCAACATTTCGCTGAGCGCCGCAAAATGCGGCTGAAGGTTTCGCGCCTCACGCTGGATAGCCTCATCATGCTTTATATGATAGGCCGCGCTGAGATGTTGATTAAAATGCTCTTCTAAATAACTCATTGTCTTTTATCTCTGTTTTGGAAACCCCATTTGTAAGCACGCCGCAAGCTCGGCGACGCCATCACGGTTACTGCGAGTAAATTCGCTACTCTCAAAAATGCCTGTATAAAGCCCTGTTTTATTCGCCTTTTTCACTAGCTTCGCACTGGCTTGCTCGGCGTATGAACGAAAACTCAAGGCGCTCGTTTTCCAGACTTGATTGCGCGCCTTAGATAGCATTGGATCATTGCTGATTTCTGCATTCACCACATTTTTTATGAAAGCTTGCATCATCGGGCTTTCAATCGGTTCAACGCGACGCAGAATACGCGCTGTTGTTATCGCTATATTATGCAGCGCTTTATAATCTTGAAGCTTGTTACCACTGACTTGGCGTAAATGCATAAAGTTATCATTAAGACCTTCTGTTAACTCCTGCACCGCGGCCTCAAGGCTATGCCAAAGTGAGCGCGCTGATTCTGTTTTTAATAAGCGCGCATGGGTTTGCGTACAAAAAGCCTCGTAAGACGATCTCTCTTCCCCCAAAAAGAAGGGCAACTTATCAAGCAAGCCATTAACGTTCTTTTTAAAACCGTCGACGCCCGCCGTATAACCAACATTATTACTTACAGATGTCATCGTCATGTGATGCAGCCAGTCATGGTTGCATATACGGCCGACCAATTCCGTCAAACGGATTAGCGCCGCGCTATCAATACGCATTTCATCAAAATTAATTGTATTCGTCAGGCCCAGTGTCGGCAGAGTAATGCGCGTTCTGTCTTCTGGACGATAAAGCTGAACAAAGCCCCAACCACCAAAACACGAAACGGCGTCATAACTTGGCGCCGCCGTCGTGCTTTGACCATCGATTTTACCCTCATCAGCTTTATTATATATATATGCGTATGACTGCACTTTATGCAGTGTTGTTAATGGCATATCGCTTAATATTAATGAACCATATTTTTGCGCCAAACCTAGGAAGGCGCGCTCAATTTGGTCTGCGTCTATATCTATGCGTTGCTTGCTTTGAAAATGATTTAACAAATTATAATCAAAAGAGCCCATGACGCAGGTCTTTTGTTTGCGCAAAAACTCGGCCGGATAGCCCTGTACATATTCAGCCATTGCACCAAATAAGGGCCGTAATTTTTCTGCTTCTTGCTGCGCAGCGCGCGCATGCGGGACCCTTTTTAGCACCGCCAAATGCGCCGCTAAATTCTTCTCTAAGCTAAAGCCATCAACGTTATCAATAATTGTTGTCATTTTTCATGCCCTACTCATAAGATCAGCAAGACTATCACAAACATGCTTATTATGTCAAATATAGTTGTGCTGAGGAGGTGGTACCGACGCCCTCACGCAAAAAATTAAGCCGGTGAGATCCCCACCGGCTTAATCAAATTCTAAATGTTTAGCGTGATGCCTTACGCAACAAGTAAGCTTGCAATCAGGTCGTTCAGGTCAACATCAACACCTTCAAGGCTTGTGACTGCTGTTGCGTTATTGATATCGCCGCTACCTGCACTGTCGATTGAAACAACCGTGTTACCTGCGCCATCATCATTTGCGAAAACAAAGTCTTCGATGGCTTGGGTTACTGGGTCAGTGATAGATACCAAAGATGTTAGGTCAAGATTATCTTGGCCGATTTCAAAATCTTTGATTATATCAAGGCCATCAGTTAATGCTTCGAACATGAATGTGTCATTACCGCTACCGCCGTAAAGAACGTCGTTACCAGCACCGCCAGAGATTACATCGTTACCTTCTTGACCAAAGATCACATCGTTACCAGCGCCGCCAGAGATTACGTCATCACCGCCGCCACGTGTTACGCCGCCAATATTTGTTTCTGCACCAAGCTCTTCGGCGTTACCAATGATATAAGCAAGCGTATCATCACGATCCCAATCTGCTGTGTTGCCTTCGCCGTTTTCTAATGCTGCGAATACGTCCCAGCCAGCGCCCTCAGTCGCCGTGATGCCCTGTGCTGCGCCAAGTGCGTCAGAATTAAGGCTGTCACCAAAGATAACGTCGTCGCCGTCATTACCGTTAAGAACATCACCGCCAACTGCGCTCAGGCCAGTAATGGGGTTAGAGTTCTTAAGCGCCGCAGTAAGATCATCAGGGTTTGTGATGTTCAAAGATGAACCATCGCTATCAATCAGGTCAATACGGCTAAGAGCTGTATTGCTAAGCTGAATACCAACGCCGATAACTTCGGTGCTTAATGACTGAATAATCGCCGCTTCGTTCGTGCCGTCACTGCCAGTAAATTGGTTAATCGCTTCGTCAGTATCAAAACCAGAGTTCTGTCCACCGCTTGCTGTAACGTATTTATTTGGCTCACCATCAGAGATGAAATATGTATATGTTTCAGCGTTACCACCAAGCGCCGCAGATGGTGTTTGTAACCAACCAATTGCTTCTTGTAATGCCGCTTCGTAGTTTGTTGAACCGCCAATAGTCATTGTATTTTTCAACCAGCCGATAAGTGTATCTGCGCTTGCTTGATCCGTAATATCAAATGTCGCGGAGGTACGTGCTTCTGAGCCGAAAGGCGTGATATGTACGCGGATCGCGCCATTATCATAAGCGGTCAGGTCTTCAGTTAGGCTTTCTACAGCTTGAATAAGTTTATTCAAACGTGAATTGTCTGTTTTAGACCCCATTGAACCAGATGTATCAAGGATAAGAACAAAGTTATAATCCTGTGGGACAGGTGGAATAAATGTTGAGCCACCAACGTCACCAACCAACACATCAGCAACCAGGCTGCCTGTAATAACGCCGCTATCGTGACCAACACGGTATTCTGTGGTTTCGCCAAGAATATCAGCAACATTTTCACCAACGATGAATGTCGGAGGGCATGCTTTGATATCTAGAAGCGCTGTGTCGCTATCGCCATCGCTGTCTGTAAGCGTGTATTCAAACACATCACCAACACATTCACGGCAAACAACTTCTTTGGTTGTTGTTTGGTTGCTTGTGTCATAGTAACCCTGTGCCTGCGGAAACCACTCCGTTAAATAACCATCAGCATCATAGCTTGTAGCAAGGTCAGCGACTGGGTGTAACCAAATGCCTAGGGCGTCATCAAATGCCATGCCTGTCCAATCACTAGCGTCGCCATATGTTGGGTTAAAGTTGTTAACGCCTGTTGCATCCATTGTAAAGCTATAGACTTGGTTGCCATTTGCATCTGTTGTAACTGTAATAGATGTAAATGGGCTATCCGTCGCTAAAGATGATGCAATTTGATCAGGTGCTTGTGTGCCGCCTGCTGCGTCGCCATCTTTCCAGCTTGTTTGTGTGTTCATGCCGTTATAAGCATAAACGCTAACAACTGGGGCGCCGTTTGATGCATCAAAATAGAACAACGCAAGTTCGCCGCCATGACCTTTCGGGTTAGGGCCATTATTTAGCGCAACTGTGAAGCCTTCTGTGATACGGCCATGTGGGTTGGCAATAACCATTTCAAAAGTAAACTCACCCGTATTTTCGTTAAATGCTGTATCTACATTTTTGATGTCACCACCAGCATCTGAACCAGGAGGGTTATCTTTGGTGAAGGTGTATGTAGTTTCTTTGAATAAGGCATCGTCTTTCAGATCATATTCATAGTTACCATCAGCATCGATTGTTAATGTGCCGTTATTTGCATCAATTACAAGCTCGCCTGTCGCAGGTACGTCATAATCTACGCCGCCAAATTTAACAGAAGTAACATGGTTATCAAGATCGGCGCTTAGCTCATCATTTGCTGTCACAACATTACCAGTTGCAATGTCATCATTTGCGTTGAATGTGATGCTATCATTGTTTGCAACTGGTGCATCATCAATGATTGTGATGTCAATTGTATCTTCGCCAACAAGGCCAAAGTTATCAGTTACTTTAATATCAAATGATAGGTCGATTTCATCAACAGGATTATTTGCATCTAAGTGATCTAATGTTTCAAATAATGTGAAGTCGTAATGTGGCGATGCGCCATCAACGATATCAAGAGCAAAGACTTTAACCGCGCCGGCCATACCGATGAAGCTGCTGCCAACAACTGTGACAACGATTGCGACACCGTTATGTGACAATGTTGGGGCCGTTGAAGAGCCACCAAACGAGAAGCTACCAGATACTGGCGTAATAGAAGCAACGCCGCCATTTGCGCCTGTAACATTAATAAGGCCAGATGTTGACGGCCCCATTGGAAGGTCTTCTTTTAGAACACTGTCAATAGCCTCAACTTCTGGTATGCCAAGCGAATCAACAGTTTTAGTAATTACAAGGTCAGCTTGCGCAGTATCATCATCACCGTCAATTAATGTGTAGGTGAATGTGTCTGAAACTGAACCGCCAACACTGTAATCAAGGCCTGCATCCCAGCCCACGTAAAGTGAGTATGTGTAATCACCATCCGCATCAAGAACCAACTCACCATATGTACCAGTTAATACGCCAGCGTTAAGAACAACGTTAACGTCATCCGCGCTTAATGTATCATTCGCAAGAACGTTACCGTTCACTGTGTTTGAATTACCAAGGCTTTTCGCATCGTCTTTCGCAAAAGGTAGGTCATCTTTAATTGTGATGTCGATTGTGTCTGTCGCCGTTAGGCCGTAAGCATCGGTCACTTTAACATCGAATGACAGGTCAACAAGATCCGCTGCGCCGACAACTTCGTGATCAAGCGTTTCGAACAATGTGAACTCATAAGATGCCGCAGAAGGGTCAAGCGTTAGTTCAAAGACTTTAACCGCGCCAGCCATACCTGTGTAAACATCGCCAACAAGCGTTGTGACGATTGGCGTGCCTTGGAAAGTCAGGCTACCGTTTTCAAGTGAACCAGATGCTGCGAATGAACCGTCAACCAATTCAAGTGAAGCAACGCCGCCATTTACGTTTGTCATGACAATGTTACCTGAAGTATCAGGATCAGCATTGCGCTCTTCTTCAACCAACTTATCATCAGCAGATAGCTCAGGAAGGTTAAGCGCGTTAACAGTTTTTGTGATTGTTAATGTTGCTGTGTCTGTATCTGTATCGCCATCGATTAATGTGTAAGTGAATGTATCAACAAGCGTTGCACCCAGCGCGTAATTAACGCCAGCATCCCAGCCTGCAGATAATGTGTAATCATATGTACCGTTTGCGTTTAGAACCAACTGGCCGTATGTCCCGTTAACAACATCTGCAATAACGAGGTTTTGGTCATCAGCGCTGAATGTTGGTATGTCGTTTGTAATGACGTTACCTGCAACAGTGTTTGCGCCATCAGCCAAGCTTTTTGTGTCATCTTGAGCAACCGGAAGGTCATCAATGATTTTAATGTCGATAGCATCTGTCGCGCTTAGACCAAAATCATCTGTGACTTTGACTTCGAATGACAATGTGATGTCATCAGCAACGTTTTCAACTTCGTGATCCAAAGTTTCAAACAGTGTGAATTCATATTTTGATGTTGCTGGGTTCAGTGTAAGTTCAAAGACCTTCACTGCGCCAGCCATACCTGTGTAGGTGTTACCAACATATGATGTTGTAATCGCCGTGCCTTGGAATGTTAATGCGCCGCCTTCTAAAGAACCTGTGGCGTTAAATGTGCCTGTAAACTCAATTGAATTTACGCCGCCATTTGTGCCTGTAACGGTAAGGTCACCAGTTTTGCTTGGGTCAGCATTACGCTCTTCTGTAAGGACATTGTCTTGCGCTTCCAAAGTTGGTGCCGCTAATGCGTTTACCAACTTTGTGAAGTCAAGCGTTGTTGTCGACGTGTCGCCATCACCATCTGTAAGAAGGTAATTAAAGCTATCTAATGTGAATGTACCGCCAACGCTGAAATCAACGCCCGCTGTTGTCGCCCAGTTCGCGTTTAGTGTGTAGATGTATGAACCGTTAGCGAAAAGCTCCAAGTTACCGTATGTGCCAGTAAGGCTTGATACTGGTGACACTGTATTTGCCTCATCAGCGCTTAACTCGTCAATGCCGTTGCCGTTATCAGCAAGCACGTTACCGTTGGCAACTATGTCGCCGTCAGCAAGCTGATCGCTATCCGCTTTTGCAAGTGGGTTATCATCGTTTACGTTTGCTGTAAGCGTTGTTGTTGTGGTTAAACCAAACTCATCAGTGACCGTAACGCCGAAGTTCAGGGTCATTGTATCGTCTGAAGCTAAGCCTTCTTCGTGGTCTAATGGTGCGTATTGTGTGTATGTATACTCAAAGTCGCCTGTGACAGCGTTTTGTGTGAAGACAACATCAAAGATAACCGCGCCTGTCGCTGTTTGACCGATAATGCCGTTTGTCATTGAAGTCACGTTTACCGCGCTGCCGTTTGAAACAAGGCCGCCAGTAAGGTTGCTTGTGAATGTGCCGTCATTATAAGCAACCGCAGTAATTGCGCCGTTCGGGCTTGTCGCGTTAATCACGTTACCTGAAGAAATCACATGCGCGCTATCTAAAGGCGCATCTTCCGTTACTGTAATCGCTGATGGCGTTGCTGTAGGGTCAGCAAGTTTGTTTACAACTTTATCAAATGTGATTTGCGCTGTGTCTGCATCGCCATCGCCATCTGTTAATGTGTAATCAAAGCTATCAAGGACATATGTGTTTGTTGATGTGAAATCAACGCCCGCTGTTGTCGCCCAGTTCGGGTTCAGCGTATATGTGTAATCGCCAGCCGCGTCGACTGTGAATGTGCCATATGTGCCTGTGATTGTGTAACCAGTGACTGTGTTATCAGCATCAACACTGAATGTGTCTTCGTCATTCGCTGTAACACTGCCTGTGACAGAGATCACGCCGTCAGCCAATGTTGCCGCGTCGTCTTGTGCGATTGGGTTATCATCATTTACGTTTGCAGTCACTGTGCTGTCAACTGTAAGGCCGTACTCATTCGTGATTGTTACGCCAAATTCGATTGACATTGTATCGTCTGATGCGCCGCCTTCTTCGTGGTCAAGCTGTGTATATTGTGTGTATGTGTATTCAAATGCGCCTGTTGCCGCGTTTTGTGTAAAGACAACATCAAATACTGTTGCGCCCGCTGCATCTGTACCAGCAAGGCCTGTCGCCGTTGCTGTGACCGTAACTGCTGACCCGTTTGACGTTAATGCGCCAACATTGCTTGTGTGTGTGCCGTTATAAGCAACTGAAGTAATATCACCAACTGGGCTGACTGCATTTACTGTATTATCGTCAGATGTTGTGATGAATGTATTTGTTGCTATGTTGAGGTCTTCGCCAACAGTAACTGCGCTTGGCGTTGCTGTCATAGGCGGAAGAGCCGCAACAAAACCGTCAAAGCTTAGTGTCGCAGTATCGCTATCACCGTCAAAGTCAGTATATGTATATGTGAACGTATCGAAGTCGTAAGTATCGCTTACGCTGTAATCAACGCCAGCCAATGCTGCCCAGTTATTGTATAATGTGTATTCAAATTCGCCATCAGTACCAATTTCTAATGTACCAAATGCGCCCGTAAGCGTTGTTACGCCCGCGATTGCTGTACCATCAACATCTGTTACCGTTGAGATAATGTCATCACTATCTGTATCTGCGCCGCCTGTGTTGACGCCTGTTACAACATTGCCGTCTGCGGTAATGTCTGTGAATGGTGTCATTGATACGAAGTCATCAGCCGCTACTGGCACGCTATCAACAACGTTAATTGTGAATGTACCTTCTGCTGCGTCACCCGCGCCATCCGTTGCAATAAAACCAAATTCCAGATCTATAACGTCTGTTGGGTTTAATGGGTCTGCATGGTCAATGCCGTCATGTATGATAAATTCATAACCACCAACAGCATCAAAGTTAATTTCAAATACTGGGCGGCCAGTTGCAGTTGCGCCAACATAACCTGTTGCGGTTTGTGAAACGAGTACCGCTTCACCGAGTGATGTAAGTGTACCACCGGCAATAGAACCTGAAGGTGCGAAGCCTGTACCGCCAGGAGTAATGCTACCAAAGCCATCAGCACCAAAGAAAACAGGCAATGTGCCGTTTAGCGTTGTTGCAGATAGTGGAATTTCAAGCGCAGTATCAGAACCATTGTCTATTTCTGGCGGCGTGACTAAACGCTGCGCCGCGATGTCTTCTTCTGGCAGGACTTGATCTTGTACAAACTGAATACCATATTGTAGCGCTGTCGGGTTAAGCGGGCCAATTTCGTTTAGTGGAGAAATTTGTTCTGAGGAGAATGTTGAACCAAAACCAAAACCGCCACGACCACCAGCCGCTGCGCCAGTATCACCAGCAGCAGGTTCGATTGCAGCGAGCTGTTCTGCGATATCACCTGAAGCAGGCTCAATGCTTGCAACTTGTTCTGCGCTGTCTTGTGCTTCAGCGTAAAGCATATCATCTTGTGCCGCGTCTTCTGTAGAACCATTGAGGAGAATGTTGAGGTCTACAATTTCGCCATTTGCAAGTTGAATTGCTTCCATGCCGTTTACGCCAGAAACAACAATAGAGCCTGCACCGCCCATGTTAATTTCTAGTCTGTTTTCATTTTGTGTGATCACTGCATCTGCAAGGTCAAAGTCAAAATGTATAATTGACTGTGCGCCAAGTTCAATGCTCTGTGTGCCGCCATCAACTGGCATGCCGATGTTTTCAACAATGTAGCTATCGAGGATATTCCACGCATCACCATTTTCCAGCGTTTCAACCAGAGACGAGATCTCTAATGCCTTACCGTCTGAAAACATAATGAAGCTATTCGGTGACGCTGTGCCCATGTCGGTGTAACCAACAACTGAACCGTCCTTCAGAATAATCTCTAAAGTGTTTTCCGCACCCATTCTAATCTCTTGGATATCAGATTGTGCAAAATTTACATTAATTGAATTATTAGCCATTTATTTTCTCCTCATAAAGGCAACCGCCACACATTAAACTCTAAAACTTTCTAATCAGCTTACGAATGTGGAGGCAAATTATCTGCTCAGTATCACATTCTAGTATTCTGTAAAACACGATGCATTTTCTATGCCAGTTACTAAATACCGCTTTCAAACAAATTGTTTTCCCACACGGTAGTTATATATGCAACACGCAAAACGCGTTTTTCTATCAGAAAGTTAATAGTTTTTTAATATATTTCATCGCAAGAGTCAAACAAAAATTATGTTAAATACTCAAGCCGTTGAATTAACAGCACAATATACGCATAGTTATATCGACGATAATATTTAGAATTTGGCCATTTTTAAAGGCTGTTTTTGCGCACCATCGGCTTTACATCAAACGGGCGACTCAACCAAAAAGTATAGATAAGCCTGCTTCGCGCAATCGTTTCGCCCCCCGCCAATCCCAACCATACCAGATTGAAACGGCTGAACAATTACCCTCAGCGCCAAACACTTTGGCACTACGAGCACCGAATCACCGTGCCCATACCAAAGACGTATGACATCACGCAGTTTACCTTTACAATAAATCTTGCTATTATTAACCCACTATATACTCTGGTATCTGCAATGTTCACGTCCCTAAACTCACTCTGCCCATATAGAATCACAGCATTAAAGAAAAGCGATTATGAGCCTCAAATTTGAAAAGCTAACTGTTTTAGTCGTAGACGACACCCAGTCCATGCGCATGTTGATTGTATCCGTGTTAGAGGCGTTGGACGTCGGCATGGTTTTACAGGCAAGCAACGGCGAGCAAGGATTCAACCTCTTCCGCCAGCACAACCCAGATATACTTTTGGTAGACTGGCTCATGGAACCCACTAACGGCATTGAGCTAACTGAGCGCATTCGCAACGATACAGAATCGCCGAACAGAATGGCGCCAATTATCCTCGTCACCGGCTATAGTGCACGCCCGCGCGTTGTAGAAGCGCGCGACGCTGGAGTTACGGAGTTTTTAGTCAAGCCCTTTACAGCAACCGATTTAACGCGCCGTTTGCAACACGTTATAAACAACCCGAGAAACTTTATTGATTATAATGGCTATTTTGGCCCTGACCGCCGCAGAAAAGACGATGAGCGTTATAGCGGCCCACGTCGTCGTGAAAACGATATGGACGAAAAATGGGACGTTCATTAACTTTTTTTAAAAGCTTTGTTAGTATGTTTATATAACGCATAATGCGCATGGGTATTCATCCTGAGTCTACCTCGCAAGGATCAAGGGTAAAAGATGATACAAGAAGAAAGTGATAGCACAAAAGCGCGCGTAATCACGGCAAGCCTTGCTTTACAAGCAAAAGCTGGCCGCGGCAAGGTAGACGATCAAAAAGTCCGCGCCTGCCAAGACGCGCTTGCACAAAAAACTGCAAACTTTAAGCCTGTTGCCCTAGAGCTCCTCGATCAACTTGAGGCAGCCCTACACAATGCAGCACAAAGTGACCCGAGCGACTTAAATGAGCATAAAGCGCAAATTTTCAAACCCATATTTGACCTTAAAGCCAGCGCCAAAATGTTCCGGTATGACCTCGTCACTATCATGGCCAACATCATGGTTGATTTTTTAGAGCGCTTAAAAACGCTCGACAAGGACGCTGTTGAAATTGTCTTAGCCCATCACAAGACATTAACGCTGATAATTGTGAAAAAAATGAGTGGTACCGGCGGCGATTCAGGCAAGGCACTAGCTAAAGAATTACAAAGCGCCTGTACGCGTTACTTCACAAGTCGCAAAGCAGCTCAGTAAAATACAAATCATCCTAATCCTAAATTATTATACAAAATGATCTCTTGCCTAAAGCAAGCTAGCCGAAATCTCTTAATTTACGGCGACGTATGCGCGCAAGAGCAAACCGTCTTTCGCCAACAAGGCTGGAGCGCAGCGATCTCACGGCTGCGGGAAGGGTCAGTCCATGCTTTTCAAGCACCATGAACAAAACCGTAGAGAGAATACAAAAAACCAACGTAATTGGCCGCGCATAAGGTAACAATATCAAATAAGGCAGCGCAGCGCGCGAATCCATACCAAAGAAACGCAATGGGCGCATCGTGTTACGCCAATGCCAATTAACCTGCTCTGATGCGTCTTGTGGTGAACTCATGAAAGAAATGACCTTATGAAAGATTACAGCGCAAAAAATTACCACGCTCTAATATATTAATAAAAATCAGCTTAGAAAGAAACTATTAAATCATACTTCAACGATTTAAAAGCAAGCCTCCTGATTATTCTACGCATCGTTTACTTAAGATACCCTTTACAGTTTTGTCTTTACATAACAGTCCTTGCCTGCTATTTTGCCTAAAACGGCACAGGGAAGGCGATAAAAATGCATAAAAAAGACGTCATAGATTTAATCAACGCAAACGATCATCTTTCCCCCGAATACGGATCACAGCTCACCAATCACTTGCCAATGGCCATTTACGCTTTGCACCAAATTGGCGCATCAAAGCAGCAAATCACAGACTTTGCCAAAGACCACATCAAGGCGCGCAGACTTCGCCCCCTTCCTGCTAAAAACAGCATTGTTTTTACAGAGGCGAATTATAAAAACTCTCTCGGTCAACACGATCATTATGCCGCGCATACACAATATTTCACGCAGCAGGTTAAAGATAACGGCCTAGATGCAACATTAAAAACCCACCTTGCGCCACTTATGTCTGGTGTCTGTGGCGCAGCTTTTCACGGCTTGCTACGGACATCATATGGCATCATGTCCAAAAATGAGCCTGAGGCTATCCAGGGCCTTGCGTACTGGGCCGACACATATAAAGAAATAACGCCGCAGCCCGCGCAGCTTGCCACAAACGGGGCAAGCCTTAAAACCCTGTTCGATAAAGCACGTAAGCTGCATCAAGAAGGTCACTGGGATCATATTAAAGCTGGCGCGCCGAATATATATTCAAAAATTAAACGGGTCGCCGACCAGTCAGTGTTTCAGGACCTCATCACCCAGAGCCCCCTATCAAGCGCAATATGCCTGGATGATTTTCGTGATGCTGCCTTATATTTGTATGAAAGCCAGCCGAACTTCACGAGCCTGCACTGCCTAACTGCGGTTCACAGCCTGCGCCACATATATAATAAAGCTGCCGCGCCAGAACGCTTAAACGCAGAAATGGGCAGCGCATTAATCGCCGCTTACCTTTCTATCGGCGCGCCAAAAGTTCATTGGGCCGATAGCGCGGCACCAATTGACCTTGACGCGTTAAAAGGCGACTGGGAAAAACTGCGCAATTCATCAAACGATCACGCAATAAAGCTCGCCTATAGTGCATTAGAAGAATATAGAGATACTGGAAAAGACGCTTATTTGCACATTATTAAAAACATGGTGCAGCCGCGCCCTTAAACCACAGACTCATAATGCCGTGCAAAGCCTGCGCAGCTCATAGGATGCGGATGGCGCAGTAAAAGCCGATTGCGCCTTAATCAAGTGTAACTCGCGGCGACCAGCCTGCTGCGTGACCTCAAATATATCCACCAAAGCGGCCGCCGTTAATGCCAAGGCGTCTTGCAAAGTCTTACCACTCAGCATATGCCCCAATAACGTTGCCGCCGTCACATCTCCTGCGCCATTAGGCATAGGGTCAAGGGCTAAGCGAGGTGTAATTACTTGGTAAACACCGCTTTCTGCTTCAGACACCAACATGGAGATTTGCTCTGGCGGTAAACTTGGTGGTTGATAAGACGTCATCACCACGCGCCTTGCCCCTGCCTTGTGCAGCCGCGTTAACGCTTCAAGCGCATCGCCATCGTCGTTGATCTCCATATTCGCCAAATATGATGCTTCAAATTGGTTCGGGACGATTAAGTCAGCCTCTTTTAATGCAGCATTACGGAAAAAGGGTGGTATGGTCTGCTCATCAACAAAAAAACCGCGGCCAACATCTCCCATCACAGGGTCACAGCAATATAGACATTTTGGGTTTTCTGCACGGATTTGCTCCAATGTCTCCATCACCAAATGGCCTAATGCCTGGTCGCCAATATAGCCCGTTAACACCGCATCAATTTGAGAGAACAAGCCCTGCGCCTTTAAACCAGAAACAAGGGTTGAAAGCTCATCCAAAGTAAAAACACGTCCTGTGAATGCGCCGTAACCTGGGTGGTTGGAAAAACCAACGGTGTTTAATTCAATGACCTCATGACCAAGCGCATGCAAAGGAATCATCGCGGCGCGATTCCCGACATAACCATAGGCGACATGTGATTGGACTGATAAAACAAGGCTCATGAAGCATAATCTATGACAAGTATAACGAAATAGCTATATTAAACATTGCCATAGCAGCCAAAAAAAACCTTGAGCAAAAAGCAAAGATAATCAATATATGGTATTCACAATAGCGGCCAAATACCATATATTGATTACAGGCTATTATTGGCCTGTAATATTCAATCCAGTGAATATATGTGGAGAAGAGTCTAAAAAGACTCGGATTCTGAAACCACGCTCTTATATTGATTGGTAATCATTAAAATTTATGCGTCCTTAAGGAGTATGCCGCCCATGTCAGATAATGTTGCCGTTAAAGCCGATGTCATTTCAGATGATGTTAGAGAATCAAGAAGTCAGCTTTTGCAAGAACGCCACGTTTATAAGCCGTTTTTATATCCTTGGTGTTATGAAGCTTGGTTAACGCAGCAGCGCCTACACTGGCTGCCGGAAGAAGTGCCTATGGCGGGAGATATCCGCGACTGGAAGCAAAAGCTTACTCCATCAGAAATAAACCTTCTAACACAGATTTTCCGTTTCTTCACACAAGCTGATGTTGAAGTGAATAACTGTTACATGAAGCATTACTCGCAAGTCTTCGGCCCTGTTGAAGTCCAAATGATGTTAGCGGCGTTTTCAAACATTGAAACCGTCCATATTGCGGCCTATTCACACCTTCTTGATACGCTTGGTATGCCAGAATCTGAATATCAAGCTTTCCTTAAATATAAGGAAATGAAAGACAAGTTTGACGACTTACAAAGCGCATCAATGACATCACGCCGCGACATTGCAAAAACAATGGCAATGTTCGGTGCGTTCACAGAAGGCCTCGCGCTTTTTGCATCTTTCGCGATTTTGATGAACTTCCCACGCTTCAACAAAATGAAGGGCATGGGTCAAATTATTACATGGTCAGTCCGTGATGAAACATTGCATTGCCTATCTATGATTCGCCTGTTCAATGCGTTCATCCAAGAAAACCCAGACATTTGGGATGATGAGCTGCGCGCTGAGATTCTTGAATGCTGTAAAACTACCGTTAATCATGAAGATGCGTTTATCGACCTTTGTTTTGAAATGGGTGAAATTGAAGGCCTGAAGCCTGAAGATGTTAAACTTTACATTCGCTGGATCGGCGATCGCCGCCTACAGCAGCTCAACATGGAGCCTATCTACCACATCAAAAAGAACCCGCTGCCATGGATGGACGAAATGCTAAACGGCGCAGAACACACGAACTTCTTTGAAAACCGTTCAACAGAATACTCGCGCGCGTCAACCGAAGGCGTTTGGGAAGATGTGTTCTCAGAAGAAACATTTGGCGATGCGGCTTAGGCCACAACCATAATTTGATAAAAAGCCGCGATGCCTCTCGTGGCTTTTTTTATTGACTCCGACCCTTTGTTATGGTTAATAAATGGCACGCATATGAAAAACAAACACGATCAAGGTGAAACTGATGACTGACGATGCCAACTATAGCGAGGCCGTGGCCTATTTCAACCGCAGCGGAAAAAGCTCAGCTGACGGCATATCCTATGCGTATGATAGTAATAAAAACGTCCTCATCCAGCACCATAAAAACATTCAAGCCATGGGCGGGCCTGCGGGGTTTGGCCTAGTTGGCGGTATGATTTCAGGGACGTTTATGGCCAACAGCATCCACAATGCCTTTACCGCACCAACGGAAGAAGCACGTAACGATGCAGCACCTGATGTTAGCGTTGGCCTTTCACTATTTTTTGCATTCTTTTATTTTGGCGCAGCTGGCGCAGCAAAGAGAACAATAAAAGCCGTTGACCGCGAAGTCGCGCACAATAAACGTGATCCACAATCACCCATAATGTAAATAAAACAAACAGGAAGCGCACGCCATGACGCAATCATATGATTCCGCAATCGCCTATTTCAATCAAAATGCATCTTGTAGCATGGATGACTTACATTACACCTATGATAGCGAAGAAAATGTACTCATTAAACATTACAAGAATGCCGCAAAGGAAGAGGACGAAGCCAAAAGCAGCGCCGCCTATCTGGGCATCGCGACATTATTCGCAGCAAGCAGCAGCTATGAAGCGATCCAGAAAGACGACTGGGCAGCACACGGCCCTGATTGGAGCCTTGCTTTCATGGCGGTTTATGCCTGTAGCGCGCTTATGCATCTAAGCAGCCATAAAAGCACCGTAAAGACTGTGAAATGTAACGTGGAAACCGATAGACAACGCCAAGACACGCCGATATTATAGGCGAGAATTAAAGTATCTAATGTGAAGGAATGCCGTTATGAAGCCGTTAAAAATTATTATCGCGATTTGCGCATTAAGCTTTTCGCTTTCAGCATGTGGCAATACGATTCATGGCCTTGGTCAAGACATTGAACGCGCCGGCGAGAAAGTCCAAAGCGCGACAAAGAAATAAAAAAATCCATTGAACATCATACAACAAGCCGCGCCCAATAAAGCGTGGCTTTTATATGACGCGAAGCCAAGGCTTCACCAGCCAGTAAGATCTTTTATTTTACCTGAGGAGGCTACTTTGACGCGACGCGCTGAGGTATCCCGATATATATCATCATCAAAATAATACATACCCCGTTGCGGCATATTTAAATGATCCGCCGCAAATGCTCTGACCGCTGCGGTAAACAATTCACTGCTCAGGCCATAAACTTTTCCTGCTCTCAGCAGCTCAGATTGCTCGTTAACTTCATAGCCCCCGCGAAAAGCTTTCGTCATATAATAATTAAAACAGTCACTTAAACCACAAGATAGTGCGCCGTTCTTTTCAACTTCCGCTTTACTCCTTAGATGCCTTTTTTCTAATCGGTCATAAGGTTTTAGCAATATACGCGAAAGCGGGTCATTAACCTCAGGGTCATTTTCACTAATCATATACGCAATAACCGTACGTGAGCCTATAATATCAGGCACTTTCTCTTCATACATCCCGCCAGATGCCATGCATGACGCCCATGCGCGGTTTGTTGACATGCCCTCTAAGTCCTTTTGTCCCCTTGAGAAGACAATGTATTTATTTTGGCCGGTCCGCGTTTCGTCTTGAATAAAACGCTCATAAAGAGAGTGTTTTTTAAGCAGCTTACCGATTTTGAAACGCTGCTTGCCCGCAGCATCCGCCGCGTAACCTTTTTTGTAGTCTATAATTGTATATTTTTGTCTTGCCAAAACATCCGCAACCGCAGTCTGTACATTAGAAACTTCATGATCACAATTCATTTTAACGTAGATGCGCTCACGCCCAGCGAAGGTTTTTTCTGCCAATAAAGTGTCTTTGCGCGCGGCGAATTGTGCATCCATCTTCGTGCGATAATGTTTCCACGGGTCAACCGACAGCAGCGTTTTATACTCCTCGCTCAGCGCATCAAGCGCCGCAGGATTTTCATAAACCATTGATTTTATTTTCGTCGTGGAGATTTTTTGCCTTAAGCGCGCGCCCATCAGCAAAACGCCCTGCACTTTTTCAACAAACGTCGCGCGGTTATCAACGTCGTCAGGCACAGATTTATCAGCCTGTCGCGCAATACGGTTTAAAAAACGCTGATGCAGCTGGTCAATGGCCCCCTGTGATATCTCTTCATATAATTCTGGCATAATAACTCCCCGTTATGCGCTTGTTTTGTTTTAAAATCCACGCTGTGGAAACATCTTATCTTCGCCCACATCGTAACGCGACGGTAAGCCATCTGCGTAAATTTCACCGTGCAGCATGTAGTGGCCTTCTTCTAATTCATGTAAATGATCATCACAAAACTGATTTACGGCAAGGCGAAAATTCTGAGAACCAAGGCCATAGGTTGCCCCCGCAGCAAAGGCAATAGATGAGCTGTGTAGTGGCTCTTCCTTTGCTGTTAAACAAAGCGCAAAATGGTTGAAATGCTGGCGCATAGAATGAAAAAACGCAGAGCGATATGCTGATTTCTTATTTCTTACCTCTCGGTTATCACAGGGCTTTAACAATAAACGAGCCAGCGGGTCATTAACTTCAGGGTCATTTGCATTGATAAGGTAAGCAACGAGCGTCATTGACCCCACAATATTCGGCACCCTAGCTTTAAACATACCATCTGCCGCCATACATGATGACCAGCCCCGCCCTGTCGACATACGTTCTAAATCTTGCTTGTTACGCGAAATAACGACGTATTTTCCCACTGAGGCACGCGTTTCATCAACATTGAACAGCCTCAACAATATGGGATTATCTTTGATTAATTTACCAATTTTAAAGTTTTGTTTGCCTGAGGTATCTGTTGCATAGCCTTTAATGTAGTCGCAAATTTTATAGCCCCGGCATTCGATATAATCCGCAACGCGACAATACGTGGCGCTCTCCTCGACGGACACAGTCGCCAATTTCAAATAAATCCGTTCATCATCACCAAATGTTGCCGCTGCCAATGGCGCTTCTGCGCGTTTATTGAATTTCTTGTTTAGGGCGCGGCGTACATCCCATCGCCAAGGATCTTTTTTTATCTGCTTTTTATAGCTGCGGTTTTGTTTTTCAATGCCTTTAATGCCTGTCTCAACAAACTCTTCAAGCTTTTTGGGCGCGATGTCTTCGCGGCAACGCTTTGCTAAAAGCAACATTTCGTTTACTTTTTCGCCCAGTGCCGCGCGGGCTTGCGCCGAAAAATTATCACTGCACTCTGGCAGTACCTTTTCTGTACGCGCCGCTATACCATCCATGAATTTTTGATGTAAAACGTCAATTTGCGACGTTGATAAACGTTCATATATTTTTCTTTTGTCCTGCTGTTCCATTTTGCTCCCCTTTGTTTTTATCTTTTTATTATAATAATGAACTTGGCCCGATATAATCCCGTACGATCCCGTTTTGCGCCTTCACTTTCGGCGGCGCACCATCAGAATAAATGTAATCATAATGGTAATATTCTGCGCTATTAGGGCGGTTGAGGTATGTATCCGTAAATTCTTGCACCGCATCTTTAAACACTTTTGTTCCCAAGCCATAAGAAAAGCCCGGCACAAAAACAATGCTATCTTCTTCCAAGGATTCCTCCGCGTAACTTTTGCCCATAAAGGCACGCTTAAATAATTTTGTTAATACACCTTCAGGCTCACAAATACCCTCAACACTTTCTCGGCAGTCATAAGGTTTCAACAAAATACGCGATAAAGGGTTGTTAATTTCAGGGTCATTTTCAGAAATTAAGTAAGCAATGATTGCTTTTGAACCGACTATTGGCGGCACCGCGCGCGCAAAACCTGCCGGTGACAGACATGACCACCATGAACGGCGCGCTGTCATGTTTTCTAAATCATATTGGCTTCTTGAAAGCACAATATACTTTGCTGTTGATGTGCGCATTTCGTCGTTGATAAACGCTTCGAGCACATAAGAACTGTCTTTGAGTAACTTACCAATTTTAAAAACCTGCTTACCAGCCTGATCTGTTGCGTAGCCTTTGACATAGTCTTTAATTGTATAGCCTTTTTGCGACAATATCATCGCCACAGTAGCTTGCACATCTGAGTGGATATTTTGAATATTACCGCTTGTGAGCTTGAGATAGATACGCTGTTTGTCAGCAAAGGTTTTTTCTATCAGCATGGCCTCTTCGCGGCCAGCAAAGGCTTTGTTCATTTCTTTGCGGAGTTTTTTCCACGGGTCGGTTTTTAACTCTGTTGTAAGAGAGCGAATATATGCCTTTAACGCCACACGACCTTCTGCGATTTTCTCTGCTAATTCGGTGGAGCATTTCTTTTTTGCCAAGCGCTCAGATAAAAGCAACGCGTCTTGCGTCAGCGCGATAATTGCATCGCGATCCGTAGTGTCTGACGGCACCATATTTTGTGCCTTATTGGCAATTTTTTTCATGAATTTTTGGTGTAGCGCATCTAATGCTTGGTCTGATACGACCTTAAATGTCTCTCCATCTTTCACTCTGTGGCTTTGTGCCATTCTTATCTCTCCCATTTAGGCTTAACTTAGGCGGCGACCTCTTGTAATGTTAAAATCACGTCGGTCTGCGCGCCATAATCATCTGCTAAACTCATCAAATTTGCGCGTATATCATTTACGCACGCCTCCATATTTTCAGAGCGCCCAGAAAGCATACGGTCAAACTCCTCCAAAAAAAGATTCCATTCAACTTCACCATCAAAATATACGGCATGGCCTGAATCTAAAATTTGTTCGGCATCCTGTATTTTTTGCGCAATCGGGCCTGTGGCGAAGAAAGTTCTGACCGCCTCAACAGAGTGCTTTATTGAATCTATAATATTGGTATCGTTCATCGTTTTTCCGTTTTGTTATTATGTATACTGCACATTACCACCGACACATCAAGGGTTTTTCATATAAACAGCCCATATAACAATAATGTTTCAGTGTTATGTCTATTTGCGTCGCAGCACACAGAGGTAGAGACAAAAAAAAGCCGGCACAAGTGCCGGCTATCAAGTTTACAGGGAGTCGTAGAACTTTAAAATTTTATCTTAATCGAGCACCTCAAGCATTTCAGCCACAAGTGGATGGCGGACAATATCTTGCGGGGCAAGCTGAACATGGCCGATATTTTCAAGGCAACCGATTTTCTCTGCAATCTGGCTTAGCCCCGACATACCATCTAACAAATCACTTTGTTGTGGGTCGCCAGTGACAACCATTGTTGCATTCCAACCGAGGCGGGAAAGTAACATTTTAAGCTGCATATAAGTACAGTTCTGCGCTTCGTCAATCACGATAAAGGCGTTATTGAGCGTTCGTCCGCGCATAAACCCAACAGGCGCAATTTCAATCGTCCCGTCATCCATTAACTGGCGCACGCGTTTACCGCCAAGGCGGTCACCAAGTGCGTCATATAAAGGGCGCAAATAAGGTGCCATTTTCTCATGCATGTCACCCGGCAGATAACCAAGGCTTTCGCCCGCTTCCATTGCAGGGCGGGAAAGGATGATGCGTTCAACCGAGCCAGATTCCAAAGCATCAACAGCGGCGGCAATCGCCAAATACGTTTTACCCGTACCTGCTGGACCAATCGCTAAGGTTAAATGGTGATCCTCAATCGCCTCCATCAGCTCTTCTTGCCCTTCGGAGCGCGGTTTCACACGGCGAATAAAGCTTTTATCGCGATTATTATCGATTGCCTCATCTAAAGGGTGCCATTCTGAACCATCAAACGCCTTAACAACATTATGTCCGTTTTGTTGCTGAGGGTTATTCTTAACTTTTCTGCGTGACTTTTTAGCCATGAGCATGCTCCTGTGGGGTTAGGTGGGTGAAAGAAAGAAGGTGGATAGGCGGTAGGAAACTGGGGAGGGCTGCGCGAGAGATAAGAGATGGCAGCATAATGCGCGAGAGCGCTGAGAAATAGACACAAAAAAACTGGCTCGGTATGCACCTGAGAAGCCAGTTCGGAAAGTCGTCAAATATGTTGGACCAGAAGTGATTGCCATATGCCCATTATTTATTGGCGGAGCAATTATTGGCACAAGCTGTAAAAGCTTCTTGCGCCATAAGGACATTTTAATATGTGGTTTCTTCTGGATAAGCAAGGTGAGAGAATCTCCTTGTAAGAACAACAACTAAACATATAGTAGCATAAAATTTCTTGCGGTGCTATTCATTATCTTGTTAGATGTGCATAACTTAATTTTGCAGCCATAAAATCAGTAGGTATATAGAGTGAACGTCACCTTCCAAGATATAGAAAAAGCGCAGCGCGCCATTGCGGGGCAAATCATTCGCACCCCGACGATAAAAGCGACCCGGCTTTCCCTACGTACAGGGGTAAATATTTACCTTAAACTTGAAAATTTACAGCATACTGCATCCTTTAAAGCACGCGGCGCGCTGAACTGCCTGCTGAACCTTGATGATGACGCAAAGCAGCGCGGCGTAATTGCAAGCTCCGCCGGTAATCACGCACAAGGCGTTGCCTTCCATGCGAGCCGCCTAGGTATTCCCGCGACAATCGTAATGCCCAAAGGCACAGCGTTTAACAAAATACAAAAAACAGAGGAATTTGGCGCGAAAGTTATTTTGGCCGGCGATAATTACGATGAAACGCAAAGCTTCACGCATAGCCTTGCCGCCGAAAAAAACCTTGCCTTTGTTCATCCTTTTGATGATCCACATGTCATTGCAGGTCAAGGAACGCTCGGCATTGAAATGTTGGAAGACCAACCTGATCTGCAGAAAATCATTGTCCCCATCGGTGGTGGTGGCCTGATATCAGGCGTTGCCACGGCCGTAAAACACATGAACTCTGAGATAGAAATAATCGGCGCCCAGGCAGATCTATATAATGCAGTAAAACGTCACTATGACGCAAACACGGGCCCAGTTGAAGGCGGCGCAACGCTCGCTGAAGGCATTGCCGTCAAAACGCCTGCTGAGCGCACGATGCGTATCATCAAGCAACATGTACAGCGCGTTGAAAGTGCAAGCGAAGAAGAAATTGAAGATGCGATTTTTAATTTGCTCAGTTCAGAAAAACTGGTCGCAGAAGGCGCGGCTGGTGCAGGGCTGGCGGCGATATTTAAAAACAAAGAAGAGTTTCAAGGCCAAAATATAGGGCTTGTGCTTTGCGGCGGCAATATAGATTCACGCCTGCTTTCAACGCTGATTTTACGCGGCATGCTCCGCGAAGGGCGGATTACCAGATTGAGATTTGAGATTGATGATACGCCAGGTCAATTAGCCGACATTTCCAATTTAATCGGCGATGAGGGTGCCAACGTGATTGAAGTCATTCACCAACGCTTGATGCAGGCCGTACCGCTCAAAAAAGCTGAGCTTGATATGGTGATTGAAGCGCGCGACACAGCGCATGTTCAAAACATCCTTACCAATTTGCGCGCCAAGGGTTTTAAAGTAAATCAAATGAATGAAGTGGCATAAATCATGAGTGACGCAGCAACGGCTTTTGCCAAACTGATCGAAAACGGCGATATTACATTGAATGATGAAGGGCGCAGCTTTGGTGTCATTGCCATGCAGCCTTGCGCAGAAATCCTGCCTGCGCTTAATGCCTATGAGCTAACGCTATGGTGTCCGTTTTATCCATGGGCGAAAGGCCTATCACAAAGCTTTACCACGCCTTTAACGCAAGAGCTGCCCTTTACAGCACACCAAGACAGCGTTCTGGTGTTACCGTCGAAACAAATGGATGAAACCCTTTATCTTATTGCCTGCGCTTTGGCATCATTAAAAGAGGGTGGGTCACTTTATGTTGCCGCAGCCAATGACGCGGGCGGTAACCGCCTTAAAAAAATCTTGGCGCAATTCGGCCTCGATACGGCGGATAGTTATTCAAAAAATAAATGTAAAATACTCCATGCGCACGTAGATAAAACTGATACGGCGCAGCTTGAAAGCTATATCAAGACAGGGGCTGTGCAGGAAATATTAGACGGCGCTTTCGTATCTCAATTGGGGCTATATGGCTGGAATAAAGCAGATATAGGCTCGCAGCTGCTTTGTAATAACCTGCCCGATGACCTACACGGCCTTGGCGCAGATTTTGGCTGTGGATACGGCCTGCTATCGCGCCATATTCTTGACACGAGCCCTAAGGTCAGAATGCTCTGCCTGATTGACGCAGAACAGAGAGCACTTAGCCTTGCTGAGAAAAACATTGTGGGTCATGCGGCAAAAACGCGTCGCATATGGGATGATCTATGCACCCCAGAACATCTACCGAGAAACCTTGATTTTGTGGTCATGAACCCACCATTTCATAACGGGAAAGATGCTAAATCTTCGCTTGGTGTGTCTTTCATCAAAAGCGCGCATCAGGCATTAAAACGCTATGGCCAGCTTTACATGGTTGCCAATGCGCATTTACCTTATGAACATATATTAGATGAACTGTTCCACAAATCAGAAATCATCGCCAAAGCCAATGGCTTTAAAGTCATTCGTGCAGGGAAGTAAGCTTCATATGATAAGGCCGAACTTTAGCGCCCACGCGCACGTTCAACGCTAATGACCTCTGGCGTCGCCCTGAGTGCTGCGATGACGTTATTAAGATGTTTAGTATCGCTGACATAGACATCAATCAACATGTCCCAGAAATCAAGCGAGCGTGATGTGATTTTGAGGTTTGTGATGTTACCGCCACTTTTACCAATCACGGTAGACAGCGTCCCAAGCGCACCCGGTTCATTTAAAACAGTCACAGAAAGGCGGCCAATTCGCGCTTCTGGGGCATCTGGGCCTTCGCCCCATGACACATCGAGCCAGCGCTCTGGCGTGTCAGCGAAGTTCTCTAGCGTGTCACAATCAATTGTATGGATCGTGACACCTTTGCCAGTTGTCACAATGCCAACAATACGGTCACCCGGCAATGGGTGGCAGCAACGTGCAAAATGCATCGCCATGCCAGGGATCAGGCCAACGATAGGCATCGGGCTTGAATTGTTTGGTTTTTTCTTTGCTGTATATTCGCCGATATCTTCCAAATTCGGGCGCACAGGCTCCGTATTATGGCTCGGGAAGATGGCTTTAAAGACATCACGCGCCACAACGTTGCCTGAACCGATACCTGCGTAAATATCTTCGGCGTTATTTTCTTTGAACTTCTCTGCAACAGCATTAACGGCTTTTTCTGTGTAGTCATAGCCTTCAGATTTAAATATTTTCTGGAGCATCGCCTTGCCGAGCGTAATGTATTCGTCACGTTGCTGCTGGCGTATAAAGCGGCGAATATGCGAACGCGCCTTACCAGTCACCACAAAGCGTTCCCATGCAGGAGATGGGTTTTGAGTTTTAGCCGTGATAATGTCGACCTGATCACCATTTTGTAATTTGGTGTTTAAAGGCGCAATACGTCCGTTGATTTTAGCGCCGACACATTTATTACCGACCCCCGAATGCACAGCATAGGCAAAATCAATCGTCGTCGCTCCTGCTGGCAGCTCAATTAAATCACCACGCGGGGTAAAAGCAAAAACATGGTCTTGAAACAATTCCAGCTTGGTGTTTTCAAGCTTTTCTTCAATCGTGCCGCTTTCATGCTCCATAATTTCAACAAGTTCACGCAGCCAGCGATAATGTTTGGCTTCGGTCACGGCTTTATCTGATGCGCCATCGCGCTTATATGCCCAGTGCGCGGCAAGGCCTAAATCGGCTTCTTCGTGCATTTCACGGGTACGGATTTGCACTTCAATACGCTGACCGCCAGGGCCAATGACAGTAGTGTGGAGTGAGCGGTAACCATTCGGTTTCGGCGTCGAAATATAATCTTTGAACTTGCCCGGAACCGTTGGGTATTTCGCGTGAATAATACCCAAAACCAGATAACACGATTCAATATTCTCAACGATAATACGGAAGGCCATGATGTCTGAGAGCTGTTCAAACAAAATATTCTTACGCTGCATTTTCAGCCAGATCGAATAACGGGTTTTTTCACGCCCGTTAATTTCGCATTTTACGTCCGATTCTTTCATCAAACCTTGCAGCTCTCGAATAACATCATTCGGTGTATCCGCGCCTTCTTCGCGCAGATAAGATAAGCGTTTGACAATGGTTTCGCGCGCATCAGGGTTCATATATTCAAAGGCAAGGTCTTCAAGTTCTTCTTTGATTTTATGGATACCAATGCGTTCCGCTAGCGGGGCAAAAATCTCCAGCGTTTCGCGTGAAATTCTTTTTTGTTTTTCCGGCTTTGCAATGTGATGCATCGTGCGCATATTATGCAGGCGGTCGGCAAGCTTAACCAATAAGACGCGAATGTCTTCAGACATAGCAAGCACGAGCTTTCTAAAGTTTTCAGCCTGTTTGCCTTCAACGGTTTGGCTTTCTATGCGGGTTAACTTTGTAACCCCCTTAACCAGTTTCGCGACTTCTTCGCCAAATTCGCGCTTTAAATCCTCTTCAGTCGCGATAGTATCTTCGACTGTGTCATGCAAAATTGCGGTGACAATTGTTGGCGTATCCATGCCCATTTCAGCCAAGATCATTGCAACTTCAACAGGGTGCGTAAAGTAAGGCTCTCCCGATGCGCGGGTTTGCCCCTCATGCATTTTCTTACCGAAATCATACGCCTTTTCAACGTCTTCGACGATTAAGTCTTTGTTCAAGACAAGCAAGTCTTCTAAAAGCTGATCTCTGGATGTTGTGTCTTTCATCGTGGCTATAATCTCATTCCGCTGGGTTCACTGCGCATTAATATACGCAATTATTGCCCATTATACCACAGTTTCTCACGTAAAAATTAGATAGAATTTTATCTATACTTTAGTAATGGTTAATAGACCCTGCCTTATACTAATAAATGTGTGTGTAATTACGTTATTTGGAAAGTGTAAAATATGAAAGACCTCCGTAAAGAGCGTTCTATGCTGAGCGCCCCCATTAAAGACTATCTGCAGTTTAAAAGCTTTTCGTGGCTGTATAACCAGCTTTTTGAAACTGTGGTCGCAGAAAGTGCCGCCTTAAAAGAAAAGGCCTTCCGTATTCGTTATGAAGTGCTGTGCGAGGAGTTTGGTTATCAAGAAGCTGAGCGCCACGTCAATAAGCTAGAACGTGACATTTATGATGATCATGCAACGCATTGTTTGCTGATCCATAAGCGTAGCGGCGAAGCTATTGGTACGGTACGGGTTGTTATGCCGAATATGGAGAACCTTGGGCATAGCTTGCCTATACAGGAAGTGTTTAGTGGCGGCCGTTTGCGTGAAGAGCAGACAATCAAAAACATGTGTGAAATTTCTAAACTTTGTATCTTAAAGAAGTTTCGCTCACGTCATGGTGATGAGCGCTCCCCCCTCGGCGGCGTGCAGGATCAAGACCAAGAGACCTTTATTGATAAAAGCTCAAAAAGGCTTGCGCGACGCATCATTCCTTTTGCGCCGATTGGCTTGATCAAAAGCTGTTTCGATGTTGCTATTGCCAATGGCTATACGCAAGGCTGCGTATTATTAGAAGTACCGCTCATTGAATCGTTCGAACGCCTTGGTCTGATTTGCCAGCGTATTGGCCCTGTCATTGATCACGCCAACCAAAGACAGCCAATCATCATCGACTTCTTGACTAGCATCAATAATATGCGCGTCAAACAAAAGGCCGTCTGGGAAATGTTAACCAATAACGGCGTTTTGCATGACCGTATCATCGCGCTAAAAGCCGAAGGGCTAGCGTAAGGCGTATACGCTACATAAAGAGCGCAGCTATCAATAATACGGGGCTAAGCAAGATAGCGCCGCCAAGTATCCATATTGCAAAATAGCCGCAGACGACGCCGATCAGCCCATATGTCAGATATGAGAAAACCGCCATGGTTAGCGACGCAGGTATAACAAGGCCACCCAGTGAGGATAAGGCGTAAAGCATACCGAAAGCAAGACCAATCACACTTAATATGATTTGTGCTTTACCGGCAATCGGGTGCAGTTTATTGGCGCTAAAAATGCTCCAATCAGGGGTCAAATGGTGCCCTGCATTGTCGTTTGATAAAGCCGGAACAGCGACTTCTGATTCGTGCGGTTTCGCCTCAGAATCTTGAACGGATTTTTTCCCAAAGGCCTTTAGTGTAGGCTCTTTCTTTGCAGTGGCGGGTTGCGCAGTCATGTCAAATACCTTCCTGTTTATATTATTTTTATGCACCATATATAACACAGTTTTAGGTTTCATCCAAACCAAGGGCATTGCACGCTTTACGGGAAACAAACAAGAGAGAAATAAGAAATTGATGAAGAGCTGTTTAAATCAGTTCAATATATTCTGGAGTGATGGCGATGATGCGCTGCTTGTATAAATTGCCAAGCGCGCGTTTGAAGTTCTTTTTACTGACGCCAAATTCATCGAAAATATCAGCAGGGGCGCTTTTATCTGAAATATACAGGCGCCCTTCTGCTGCATTGAGGCGGTTTAGAATGCTTTCCTCTAGCTCATCACGCGCCGCGCCGTCTAGGGCGCTGATCGTCAGGTTAATTTTACCGTCCTCTGAAAAATCTTTGACCCAGCCGCGCATTCTTGCGCCAACTTCTAATGGGTAACCAAGCTCGCCATGAAAAATCATGCCGAGATATTCATCATTAACGACGGCCTTGAAGCCGAGGTCAGTTTCAGCGGCGATCAAAAGTTCAACCGCTTCGCCTTTTTTCAAATCGTCATTTTCTTCTTCTAAATAACGGTGGAGCTTCATACTCGCCATTGGGCGTTCAAATTCATCTGCCGTGATATACACCGCATATGATTTCCCTGTGCGCACGCGCGATGTTTGTTCCGATAGCGGCAAGATCAAATCTTTAGGTAATCCCCAATCAAGAAATGTACCATGCGAGCCTGTTGAGACAACTCTTAAAAATGCGCATTGGCCAAAGCCAGCGGCGGCGCGCGCCATAGTCGCGACAAGCTCGTCTGATGCATTGCTATACACATAGGCATCAACTTCATCACCAATGGCTGCATCATCCGGTGCCTCATGCAATGGCACAGGGCCATGTACGCCGCCATCGACATAGACTGTATGCTCGCCAATTTCAATGATGTTCAGGCGGTTGAGTTGATAGAGCTTTGGCATATTAAGTTTTCCATTTATGTGTCATTCGCGCTGATGCGCTTTAAGGCGAGTAAATAGAATTTAGCGCCATTTGTCACGTATTCTTTGCGCGGCGCGGCGAATATATAGAGATTAGCCCAGCGTAAACAGCCGCGCTTGCAACCAGATAAGTGACGGATACGCGGCAAGCCAAACCCAGAAGAACCTGTTCAGCCCAAATAAGCAGGCATTAGCAAAGTGAAATAGACAGGCAATACACAGTGCAAAAACAAGCACCCCTTGCGACAAAATGGAGAAAGGGAACGCCAGTTCAAAAACAATCACCGCCCATGACATGACCCGGAGCATTTGGGGGTGGTTCGCAAAGCCGCGAAGCCCTTCGCTAACTGGATATGCGCTAAATGCGAACACATCGTTTAAGGCGCGACCACTGCGCCATTCCGAGTTCATGACTTTGACTTTTCCTGCCATGAAATATGATAAAATCAACTGCAGCGCCAGATAGCCAAGAACATATTCCTGCCCCCGCACAGACGGCATAAAATGCACCAAAGTAAGACATGATATAATCAGAATGTTCATCCGGTCGCTGCCGCCATTATAGGGGCCATTAAAACGCTGCAAGCTGACTATGCTTAAGCCAAGCAAAGCAAGGCAGACCCACGGCGTATAAAGCCCCAGTAACAAAACGCCGCTCAAAATAAAACGGAGCATAAACATTGTCCGCTCGCCCTTTGGCGCCGTGAAATGTTCGGCGCTTTGCTGCATGAAGGCAAAAGCCAGTAATATTTCGGTGAGGCGCAATGCGCCATCAAGTGATGTGATATCAATCATCGCCGCCGCCGCTTACATCAATCCTTGTGGGCGCAGATTCAAATAATATATGTGTTTCTAGCCCTGTAACTTCACGGCTTATAAAAGCGAGGCGGAAACGCAGGTATTTTGACTCCGCATTTTTGGGTAGTGCCGCCTGAATACGGGCGCTAATTTCTTGGGCGCTATGGCTGTCACTAGGGTCTTGTATCAAACGCTCAGCGCAGCTTGTGAGGTATAGATGTCCATTCCATTGCGGGTTATAAACCATCCGTTTAAGCATCTGGCGACACGATATAGATTGAGGGCGCGGGCGAAATTCTTGCCATGCTGCGAGCGCGTCGCTGTTATTTGCGCTCAGCGCATATTCAACGCGCGGCGCAGGCCCAATGCTTTCAAAAAAACGCCATGACGGCATCAGCGCGGGCAGTAATAATTTAACGCTGTTCGTGATGCGCTGTTCCATTATTTTTTCTGCACATTATTAACAAACGGAATACCCATCAGCTTAAGCGCAAGGTTGCGGCAACTGCGCAAGACGGGATATATAAAAGCTGCGACTTTATCTGATTTAAACAGCCAGTAACTGAGGCGGTTAAACAGGTCTGATTTGGCGCTGAGCAGCGCAAGAATATGAATAGCATCTGCGCCATAATGGATATGATCACCGATTTTCACCACCATGCCTTGGTCAATATCCAAGCCAAGTGCGTTTATTTCGTCCATAAGCGTTGAAGGCTTGCGAGCGTCGATTAATACTATGTTGCCAGCCGCTTCACGGATGCGCACAAGCTGACAGTAATTGCGGCAAAACGGGCATTGATCATCATAAACGACGTAAACAGTTGCGGTGTTTTCTACGGCGTTCATCATGCTTACTTCCTGTTCTTATCTTTCGTCAGCCATCTTAACGCGGATTTTGTTTCTGCCTTGCTGACTGCCATGAAGGGCGTCAATCGCAATGTCGCCTTCATGATCTAACGCCATTTCAACGAAGGCAAAGCCCTTGGACTTGCCTGTTTCTTCGTCTAAAATAAGGTCGCAGCCACGGATGTTGCCATAGACTTTAAACATCTCTGCAATATCTTGCTTCGTGAAGTCACGCGGTAAGTTCAAAACCATTAATTTCATTGTGTCATTCCTGTTTGTTTAATGCCGTATATAACGCTTAGCCGACTTGTGCTTCTAACCATGTTGCTTCGGCAGTTTCTAATTCTGCCGTTATTGCTGCGTGGTCGTCTTGGGCTTTTGTCGTTACAGTGTGCGGTTTCGTATAAAACCCATCAGAGGCCATAAGGGTTTCCAGCTCTGATTTTTGTCCTTCTAATTTAGCGATTTTACTCTCTAATTTTTTAAGGTTTTGTGGGTTCAGGCTCGATTTTTGTTTCTCTGTCTCTTTTTTGTCGGCCTTGTTTTTCGCAGCGCCCTTATCTTTTTTCTTTTTGCCTTCTTTACGCTCTTCACGGCGCGCTTTCATCGTAAAGTCGCGGTAATCATCTAAATTACCTTCAAAATGCTGACATTCGCCATCGCGCACAATCCAAAGACGGTCCGCAACGCGCTCCACCATATTCGGGTCATGGCTCACGATAACGATTGCACCTTCATAGTTGTTCAGCGCCTGCACTAATGCTTCACGCGCATCAATATCCAAGTGGTTGGTTGGCTCATCGAGTAGCAATAAATGCGGTGCATCAAAACTCATAAACGCGAAAAGAAGTCGCGCTTTTTCGCCGCCACTCAGCGATTGAATGGTGTTATTCGAAAGTTCACGCGAAAAGCCAAATGCACCGAGTTTGGCACGCACTTTCGGTTCATTAACATCAGGATAGGTTTTCTGCATCAAAGTGAACATTTCTTGATATGGGGTCGAATTCATATCAAGTTCTTCGGTCTGGTGCTGCGAGAAATAACCAATGCGCAGCTTGGTTGAGCGGAACACTTCACCTTTCAGCGGCGCTAATTTTCCTGCGATCAGTTTAATCAACGTTGATTTACCGTTACCGTTCGCGCCCAAAAGAGCGATACGGTCGTCATTATCAATGCTTTCATAAACGCGGTTTAAAACGGGCTCGCCTTCTTTATAACCAATATCTGCATGTTCCATCGAGATCATCGGGGATGCAATTTCTTTGGGGTTGGGAAAAGTGAAATGCACGGCGCGCGCAGCAATTACCGCGTCAACAATATCCATGCGCTCAAGTGCTTTAACGCGGCTTTGCGCCTGACTTGCTTTGGATGCTTTGGCTTTAAAACGGTCAACAAATTTTTGCATATGGGCGCGCTCGGCTTGCTGCTTTTCATGCATTTTTTGTTGCAAGCCCTGTGCTTCTGCGCGTTCACGTTCAAAAGTGTCGTAATTGCCGGTATAAAGCTTTAATTTCTGCGCATCGACATGAATAACATGGTCGATACATTTGTTCAGCACTTCACGGTCATGCGAGATAATCAGCAATGTGTGCGGGTAATTGGCCAGATAGTTTTCAAGCCACATGATGGCTTCTAAATCCAAGTGGTTGGTTGGTTCATCAAGCAGCAAAATTTCCGGCTCAACAAAAAGCGCCGCCGCCAAAGCCACACGCATACGCCAGCCACCACTAAATGATGAAAACGGCTCGCTGAGCTGCTCTTCGCTAAAGCCAAGGCCTGTAAGCAAGCGTGAAGCTTTTGCAGGCGCGCTATACGCATCCAAGGCTTCGAGACGCGCATATATATCAGCAATTTTATTTGGGTCTTCTTCGCTTTCGGTGCGGCGCCATAATTCTGCCATTTCTTCATTGGCCTCAAGGACGAGGTCAAGCAGCGGCGTTTCGACTTCAGGGATATCTTGGCGCACCATGCCCATGCGCTGCTTAATATTCATTTCAACTGTGCCGCCATCCGCAGTAAGTTCACCTGCAATCAGCTTAAACAATGTCGATTTACCTGCGCCATTAACCCCAACGACGCCGACTTTCCAGCCGTCCATCACTGCGATGTCGCATTCGTCTAATATGGTGCGTCCACCGATTTTATAGCTTAAGTCTGATATTGTTAGCATGGCTCTCATTCCTGTTTAATAGGCGCTTATGCCATAAAAAACGGCGAAGAGAAAGGGGGTAGTGTGTATTGTCGTTCAATAAATTATCCAAGTAGAGCATTATTACTTATAAGGCGTGTCAATACAGGGCGTTAGCGTAGTGCCCCGCCAAGGCTCAAATGGAGATTTACCCGTTGATCTAGCAATTCGCGCTGCGCTCTTACTTTATCAACCTGCGCTGTGATCGTGCTGCGTTTAATTTGCAATAAATCCAGTAGATCTGTTTCGCCCGCTTTAAAACGTTCATCGGCAATGGTCTCTGCCGCGCGCGCGTTCACATAGGCATCCTGCAAATTTTGCTGCCGCGCCCGGTACAGCCTCTCATTGCTGAGCGCGGCCTCAACTTCAGAGAAGCTCTCCAATGCCTTTTGTTGATAATTTGCAATGGCGGCTTTTTGTTCTGCTGTCTTGATATCAACCTCAGCATCCAGTTTACCTGCATTAAAAATCGGAAATAACAGATTACTCACTGCACTCCACAAAATGTTTGATGGGTCGCTCAGCGTATTCAAATGCTCTGAACTACCGCCCAGTGACGCGGTGAGCGAGATTGCAGGTAGCTTCGCGGCTTTGGCTTCTTCTCGGCGGTCAAAGGCAGCAGCAACGCGGCGTTCTGCAGCACGGATATCAGGGCGGCGCTCAAGCATCTCTGATGGCAGACCCGCCGCTAGCGCATCAGGCATAGCGGGGTAAATCTGGCTTGCGTGCAATGATGCTGCGGGATAGCGACCCAATAAAACTTCAAGGCTACGTAGCGCGCTTAACTGGGCGCTTTTTGCGTTCTGTATAGATTCCTTCGCGCGCGATAAATCTGCCCTGACAAGATGAATATCCTGCATTGAAACAAGACCTTCCTGATAAAAAGCATCGGTCACATCAAGCGTTTCTTTTATATTGTCTTCAAAGACCAGCGCCAGCGCAGTTTGCTGACCTGTTTCTATCGCCAAGAAGTAAGCTTTGGCGGTTTGCGCCGCTAAAGACTGCTTGGCGGCGGCATAATCGTATTCTGCGGCATAATAATCATAGATAGCGGCATCTTTTCCCGCGCGAATACGCCCCCAAACATCAAGTTCCCAGCTGACATCAAGCGATACGCCATATTGCGCGTTTGCCGCATCTGCATTCTCAACATTACCGCTGCGCCCACCATGAGCATTTAAGTTCATTACGGGCCATAAATCTGCGCCGGACTTCTTGGCTTGCGCCGCCGCCTTATCGAGATCAGCCGCAGCGCGCTGTAAATCATAATTATGGCGCAATGCATCGCTGACTAAGGCATTGAGCATTGGATCATCAAACGTCTTCACCCAAGGCGCATTTTCGTATCCTGCGTCGACAGCACCCTCAGATTGCCAGCTTTCAGGCACAGGTGACTTGTCAAGCCACGGCGCCGCCCCACCAAAATTTGCACAGCCGCTTAACGCTGTGCAGGCAAGTAAAGTTAACATTCTACGTGGTAGGGGCGTCATAATATATGGGTCCTATCCCTAATCTGCTAATGGCTTTGGCGCGCGCGAAAATAACTTCTTTACGCTGAACTTCTGTGACAGCGATTCCCCAATCATTAATAAGCATGGTGTTAAAATTAGCGTCAATAACGTCGCGAAAGCAAGGCCGCCAGCAATCGCGCTCGATAGCTGTATCCACCATTGCGAAGACGGCGCCCCAAAGGCAATTTCTTGGTTGAAAAAGTCAATATTCATCGCAAGCACCATCGGTATCAAGCCCAGTATAGTGGTGACAGAAGTCAACAATACGGGACGCATACGCTGCGCGGCGGTACGTAAAATAGCCTCCATAGCGGGGATGTTCTTACGTTTCATGTCATTAAACGTATCAATCAGGATAATATTATTATTCACAACAATACCCGCCAAAGCGATAACGCCAATGCCGCCCATCACAATGCCGAACGGGTTACCCGTGATAAGGAGCCCAATAAGCACGCCTGCGGTTGAGAATATAATCGCGCTTAGTACCAGACCGGCCTGATAAAAACTATTAAATTGCATGACCAGTATCGTCGTCATCATGAACACAGCAATCAAAAATGCTTTTGATAGAAAAGCGCCTGCTTCGGCTTGGTCTGCATCTTGGCCTTTAAAGTGAACACTGACCGCAGGATCAAAGCTGCTTGCCGCGAGGGCCTCTTTCAATAAACTCACTTGGTTATCAGCCAGCAGTCCCTCCGCCACATCGGATTTCACGCTCATCACACGGCGAGAATCGACGCGCGTAATATTGCCGGTTTTCTGCGCCGTTTCAAACGCAATGAAATTATTTACGGGTATATGCCCCACAGGGGTCGGTACGCGCAGCTGCAACAGCTGTTCTAAACTACGTTCATCAGATGGAAAGCGCAGACGGATATCTAGCTCTTCATCCGCGTCATCAGGCTGATATTCTGCCAGCTTCAAGCCTGTGGTCAGCATTTGCACGGCGCTGCCTAGCGTCGTAACATCCGCGCCGTAACGCGCGGCTTGTTCACGGTCAATTTCAAGGCGCCATTCAATGCCCGGCAGCGGACGGCTGTCTTCTGTGTCAACAAAACCGCCAACATCTTCCATCAGCGCGAGCACTTGTTCAACAGCCTGTGCCAGTTTATCCATATCATCAGCGCGGATTTCAACTTCTATGGGTTTCCCCCCAGAAGGGCCAGATTCAGCCTTACGTACCTGTACCTTAATACCGGCAACATCTTTTATACGCGCACGCACATCCTCAATAATATCCGATGCAGGCGCACGCAATTTCCAGTTCACAAATTCAAGCTGAATCACGCCAATTACATCAGCGGGCATGCCTTGCTGATTATTGACATTGCCGTATGTGCGCGAATACACGGCCTGAAACACATCCATACCCAGTAACTTTTGCTCTACGCGTTTCACAAGCGCGTCTTTTTCGTAGATTGATAAATCACCGCGCGCTTGCACTTGCACCTGAATATAATCAGGCTCAATATCAGGGAAAAATTCAACCCCTTTACCAAACATGCCAAATGCAACAAACGTTAAAATAAGAAAGGCCAGCGCCGCCATCAGTACTTTGAGCGGGTGATGCAATAATTTTTCTAAGAACCTTAAATAACGTCCCGTCGCGCCTTGCACGTCGTTCAAGTTACCGTTTTCTGCCGCGCGAATAGCTTTTAGACTGCCTTTATCCCCGACTTCCTTGCTGCCAATAAGGCCGCCAAGCACAGGAATAAACACAAGCGCCATAAATAGCGATGCGACAAGCGTACACAGCACCGTGATCGGTAGATATTTCATAAACTCACCGACCATACCCGGCCAGAAAAGAAGTGGGATAAACACGGCAAGCGTCGTTGCGGTCGAGGCGATAATCGGCCATGACATACGTTTTGCAGCGGCCGCGTAGGCGGCTTTACGTTCAAGCCCCTCAGCGATTTTACGGTCGGCAAGCTCAATCGTCACAATCGCTCCGTCAACTAGCATACCAACCACCAGAATAAGGCTAAATAAGACGACAATGTTAATCGTCAGCCCCATACCATAAATCACCAGAATCCCTGCGAGGAATGAACCCGGTATCGCCATGCCAACAAGCAGCGCAGGGCGAACGCCCAAAGCCGCGACAATAACAATCATGACCAGAACCACTGCAGAGAGCACGTTATTTTGTAAATCGCTCAGCATATCGCGGATTTGCACTGATTTATCCTGCATAAACGTAACTTCGAGCGTTGGCGGCCAGCGCTTTTTCTCTTCCGCGATAATGCGCTGCACACCTTCAATCGTTTCAATAATATTCGCGCCAAGGCGTTTTGACACTTCGAGTACAACCGCGTTTTCACCTGCGATGCGTGCAAAACTTTCTGGGTCTTTAAAGGTACGGCGGATACTCACGACATCCTTGAATGTCACGACCGTATCATTGAAGGTTTTTAGCGGCAAGTCCATGACATCTTCAATGCCCTCAATCACCCCCGGCACCTTCAAAACCATGCGCCCTGCGCCGGTGTCAATTGCGCCTGCCGCGATTAAACGGTTATTGTTTTGTAATAAAGCCGTAATGTCTTGAAACGTAATGTCGTAGCTTTCCATCACAGACGGGTCGACGACGACCTCCATCATTTCTTCGCGGTCACCACCAATTTGCGCTTCTAAAACACCAGGTAGCGCTTCTAATTTATCCTGCAGGTCACGCGCAATTCGCACCATTTCACGTTCTGGCAAAGCGCCAGATAGCGCCACGCTTAACACAGGGAAAAGCGCAACATTTACTTCCATCACACGTGGTTCATTTGTATCTGGCGGCAGTTCAGATTTCGCAAGATCAACTTTTTCGCGGATATCAAGTAGCGCTTCGTCTGAATCAAAGCCAGCGCTAAATTCTAAGGTCACCGAAGCATAGCTTTCCCCCGCGACCGAGCGCATTTCTTTTAAGCCCTCCAATGATTGCAGTTCTTTTTCCATCGGGCGAACAAGCAAACGTTCCGCGTCTTCGGGAGAGATGCCTTCATGAGACATCGAGACATAAAATGTCGGAATGGGGATATCGGGTTCTGATTCTTTGGGAATAGCATCATAGGCAAACGCGCCAGCAACAAGGATCATGACGAAAACCAACATAATCACGCGCGAACGCCCGAAGGCTGCATCAATGATTGTCATCAGATGCCCCCACAAAAGAGACAGTTTCACCAGCGCGGACGAAACCTTGGCCATTGATAATAATGCGCGCGCTTTCAGGCAGACCAGAAACATAAATGCCATCTGGCATGGCCTTCACAATTTTCACAGGGTGGAACACAACGGCATCGTCCAGATCAACCGTTTTAATGCCCGTCACACCTTTTTCATCCAAGCTTAACAAGGACGGGGACACAAAATGCGCCATAATGCTCTGTTTAGGGATGCGCGCCGTGGCGCTTGTGCCTGAAGGTAAGCTATCAGGATTTGCAATTTCAATTTCTACACGGAAACTACGCGTGACGTGTTCGGCGCGCGGAGCGACAAAACGAATGACACCTTCTTTAGCCTGCCCTGTGGCGAGTTCAACATTTGCTTTTCCACCTGTTTTAATCTCACTTATTTCGTGTTGCGGCACATACACAGTGATAACCAGCGGGTCATTATCGACAATGGTGAAGGCTTCGTCGCCAATTCTGACGTAATTACCTTGTTCGATATTCTGATGGTCGATAATACCGTCAAAAGGCGCAGTAAGGTTTGTGTTCTCGACCTCTAAAGCGATTTGTTTTTCATCCGCTTGCGCGGTTTTCAGCGCCGTCAATGTTTCGTCTATTCTGGTTTCTGCGGTGTAGCCTTTTTTACCAAGGCTTTTTGCCGAATCATATTTACGCTGCGCCTCTGCCGTTTTGGCTTTGGCTTTATCGAGCTTAATTTGACGGTCTTCTATATCTAGCTTTGCGAGGACATCACCAGCCTTCACAATATGGCCTTCTTTGATCAGGATTTCTTGTACCTGCGCGGCGGCTTTCGCACGCATGATGACCGCGCGGTCCGGCATAACATGGCCCTGCGCGATAACGTAACTAATAACGGGTACAGCCTTTTGCTCTCTGGTTTCGACTCTCATCTTTTGTGCGGGCTCATGCTGATCTGCCGAAAGTGCTGCTTGACTATTATCGGCAGCTCCAAACAACATGCCTACGCCCATCCAGAGGACAATAATTCCCGCGAATCCTGTCGCTATAGCATGTGATTTCTTCATATTACTTGTCTTTTCGCTCTAAATGTTAAGCAATTCTATCACATGCGGCTTGCTCTGTAGACCTAAATTCAGAGATAGATTATTTTCCACCGCTGCCACCGCCAAGAACTTTATAAAGATCCACTAAATTACTAAAGCGCGACCTTTCAAGCTCAATCGCGCTTTGCTCAAAGGCGTAGAGCTCGCGCTGTGCATCCAGCACATTGAGAAAACTATCAATACCTGACTTATAACGAGCATGTGATATATCATAAACGCTCTGCGCGGCCTCGACTAAACGGTATTGTGCATCAAGCTGCGCGGTTAATGTTGCGCGGGCGGCCAGTTCATCGGCGACCTCACTGAAAGCAGTTTGTACGGTTTTTTCGTAAGTGACAATCGCTTGCTCCTTACGAATTTTGCTTAAGTCTAAATTCGCTTTGTTTTCCCCTGCTTTAAAGATCGGCAGGGTAATTTGTGGAATGAAGCTCCATGCACCAAAAGCCCCGCTGGCAAATAAGTTTGACAGATCATCACTCGCAAAGCCGTAAGCCCCCGTCAGCGATATGCTTGGGAAAAATGCGGCGCGCGCTGCGCCAATATCCGCGTTACGCGCTAATAATGCATATTCAGCCTGGCGTACGTCAGGGCGCAGCGTCAAGACTTGCGCAGGAATACCCGCATTCAGGTTATCAGGCAGCACAAGGTCAGCCAGCACAGCTTCAGGGATAAGCGCATCGCTATAGGCTACCCCCATTAACAAGGTCAACGCATTTTTATTCTGCTGCACAAGCCGGCGATATTTAAACAAATTCACCCGCGCCATTTCAACGGCCGTTTGTGCACGTGCAACATCAGACCCTGTTGCAATGCCGCTATCACGCGACTGAGCAAGAATATCATATGTGCGCTGCTGCGCATCCAATGTTTGCTGTGTCAGGCTCAGTAATTTTTTGTTGGCAAGCAGCTGCAAATAAGCATTGACGGATTCCGCAATCAAGCTGTTTTGTACAACGCTACGCGCCGCTTCTGTGGCGAGATATTCATTCAGCGCCGCTTGGTTTTGGCTGCTTAGACGGCCGAATAAATCTAATTCATAAGACGCTATGCCTAAATTCGCACTGTAGGATTCTGATGTTGCGCCGCGCCCTGTCGCGCTGCTTTGATCAGATGTTTTAACATTACTAGCCCCTGCATTTGCATTCACAGCAGGCAGAATATCGGCGCGTTCAATGCGGTATAGCGCTCGCGCTTCTTTGATGTTTAATGCGGCGAGCTTTAAATCCTTATTATTTTCAAGGACGGTCTTCACAACTTGGCGCAAGGCAGGGTCCCTGTAAAATGCCTGCCACGACAAATTATGCGCGAGCGCTAAACTTGCTGCAGCGTCATAAGAAGCACTGTCGCTCCAGCTTATTGCGACGGGAGCATGGGGGCGCAAATAATCAGGCATCAAGCTACATGCCGACAGGCTTGTGCTGACACTTAATAATACAGCGATATTTAGAACTGATTTTCTCATGATGCGTCCCCTTGCGGTGGCTCTTTGTGGAAGATTTTTTCAACGGCGACATAAAACATCGGGACGAAGAAAATCGCCAAGAATGTTGCTGCTATCATACCGCCCATTACGGCAATACCAATAGCATTTTGGCTCGCCGCCCCAGCGCCGCTTGCCAAAGCCATCGGCGTAACGCCAAGGATAAAAGCCATTGAGGTCATGATGATCGGGCGGAAACGCAGACGCGCCGCCGTGGCAACTGCCTCCATAACGCTATGCCCTTCTTCTTTCAGCTCTTTGGCAAATTCGACAATCAAAATCGCGTTTTTGGCCGAGAGCCCGACCGTGGTCAGCAGCGCAACTTGGAAATACACATCATTAGACATGCCAAATATATTACTCGCTATCACTGTGCCCAAAATACCAAGCGGCACAACAAGCATCACAGCAAGCGGTACAGCCCAGCTTTCATAAAGCGCGGCAAGGCATAAGAAGACAATCAAAATCGACAGCGCATAAAGCGCAGGAGCCTGCGCACCGGCGGCGCGTTCTTCATATGATATACCGGACCACTCAACGCCGACACCATCAGGCAAACTTGCGACAATCTTGTCAATTTCATTCATGCCATCACCTGTACTGACACCCTCAGCCACGCCGCCTTGAATGTTGACGGAGGCATTACCATTAAAGCGTTCTAGCTTTGGTGAGCCATACGTCCAGTTCGTCGTCGCAAAGGCATCGAAAGGTACCATTGCGCCTTTATTATTACGCACATACCAGTCATTCAAGTTCTTTGGCATCATGCGGCTATCTGTCGCGCCCTGCATATAAACCTTTTTGATACGGCCTTTATCGACAAAGTCATTCACATAGCTAGACCCCCACGCAATTTGCAATGTGCGGTTAATATCGCTTAGTGACACGCCCATAGCCGCGGCTTTTTCGTTATCAATATCAATTTTGAATTGCGGTACGTCATTGAGACCATTGGGACGGACACCAACCAACAATGGGTTCTGCGCCGCAGCACCTAACAGCTGATTGCGCGCGCCCATTAAGGCGTCATGACCAAGGCCTGCACGATCAACAAGCTGAAAATCAAAACCAGACGCATTACCAAGCTCACGGATTGGCGGTGGAAAAAAAGCATAGGCACTGGCATCTTTAATCTTCATAAATGAGCCCATAGCCTGACCAGAAATCGCAAAGACACTTTCGTTCTCGCCCTTACGCTCTTCCCAGTCTTTCAGACCGACAAAGCCAAAGGCTGCATTTTGTGCAGAGCCCGCAAAACTAAAACCAACAACAGTAAATAAATGCTCGACCTTTTCCTGCGCAAGCAAGTAATCCTCAACCTGTACAACAGATTCCAAAGTCCGTTCGGACGTTGATCCCGCGGGGGTGTTGACCATCATAAACAAGAATCCTTGGTCTTCGTTTGGCAGGAATGATGTAGGTAAATTCATAAAACCGTACCCAAGGCCGCCAATCAGAACCAAATAGACAACGAAGAAGCGGATGATACGGCGGGCAATGTAACTTGTCGCGCGTTCATAGCCATTACGCGCCTTGTTAAACATGCGGTTAAATGCACCAAAGAAGCCCGTTTCTTTACGGCGCTTGCCGTCTTTTTCATGTTTTAATATCGTCGCACATAAAGACGGCGAAAGAATCAGCGCCACCGCGACGGAAAGCACCATCGCCGCGACAATCGTCACCGAGAACTGCTTATAAATTGCACCTGCCGACCCACTGAAAAACGCCATTGGGATAAACACAGTTGATAACACAACCGCAATACCAATCAAGGCGCCGGTAATTTGGTCCATTGATTTACGTGTAGCTTCTTTCGGGGACAGGCCTTCTTCGCTCATGATCCGTTCGACATTTTCGACAACGACAATCGCGTCATCAACCAGCAAGCCAATCGCTAGCACCATCGCGAACATGGTGAGGGTATTGATCGTAAAGCCAAGCAAAGCAAGGATCGCGAATGTACCAAGTAAAACAACCGGCACCGCAATCGTCGGGATCAAAGTTGCCCGTAGATTTTGTAAAAACAATAACATCACGAGAAAGACCAAAATAACGGCTTCGATCAAGGTATGGATCACCGATTCAATTGATAATTCGACAAACGGCGTGGTGTCATACGGATAGATAACCTCAACGCCTTCTGGCAAGAACTCTTCTAATTCTGCCACGCGCTCTTTTACTAGGTCAGCGGTTTTCAAGGCGTTTGCGCCTGTTGCCAAGCTAATAGCGATACCGCTGGCAGGCTTGCGTTTATAACGCACAATCCGGTCATAGGATTCTGAGCCCAATTCAACCTTTGCCACGTCTTTTAAGCGCAGCTGTGAGCCATCTTCATTAACACGCAGGATAATATTTTGAAAATCCTCTGCGGTTTGTAGGCGTGATTGCGCGGTGATGGTCGCATTAATTTGCTGCCCCTTCATTGCGGGCATGCCGCCAAGCTGACCTGCTGATACATCCGTATTTTGCACTTGAATGGCTGACTGCACATCAATTGGCGTCATATTATAACTATATAGTTTTGCAGGGTCTAACCAGATACGCATCGCGTGCTGTGCACCAAATACAGTGACGCTACCAACCCCGTTTATACGTGAAAGCGAGTCCCTAAAATCAGAGACCAAAACATCACTTAAGTCACCTTGCGTATATTTATCGCTTTCAGAATACAGCCCGACGACAAGTAAAAATGTGTCATTTGATTTGGTCACCGTGACGCCAAGCTGCTGTACTTCCAGCGGCAATAAAGGCACCGCGCCCTGTACTTTATTTTGGGTTTGCACCTGTGCGATATCCGCATCGGCTTCCGGCTCAAATGTAAGGGTAATGCTCATTGTGCCGTCAGCGCTATTGGAGCTGAAATATCTTAAATTATCAATGCCGTTTAGGCGCTGCTCAATAACCTGCGTAACGGCATTTTCAACCGTTTTTGCCGACGCCCCCGGATAAGCTGCACTAATCGCCACTGTGGGCGGTGCGACTTTGGGGTATTGCTCAACCGGCAAAGAGCGAATAGCCAAAATACCTGCAAGCATTGTAATGATTGCAAGGACCCAAGCAAAGACGGGACGGTCAATAAAAAAGCGTGCCATATTGATTCTTTCTGTATACCCGCATCAGTTTTTTGCGCAGGGCTATATATTATAAATTCTTAATGTGCGCTGTTTTGCGCCCCAGTTTTAGCTAACCATAGCGATGGCTCAACCTGTGCCCCTGCAGCTACTTTTTGATAACCCTCAACAATGATTGTATCGCCATCAGTTAAGCCTGCGCTAATAATCCAGCTATCTTGGTAAGCCTCTTTCACTTCAATGGCGCGCGATTGTGCTTTATTATCGCCATCAACTACCCAGACGTTTAGCGTACCATCAGGGTTGCGGGTCGCGGCGCGCTGTGGAACAAGCAACGCATCAACGTCACCAATATTTAACGAGGCACGAACGAACAAGCCCGGCATCAATATATTATCAGGGTTTGGCACTCGGGCCCGTAATGTGATTGACCCTGTGGTTTCATCGATCGTTACTTCTGAGAATTTCAATGAGCCTTCATGCGGGTAGGCAAGCTGATGGTTATCGCCAAGCATTACAGTCACGGCGATTTCTTCTTGACCCTCTAGGCGCATTTGCTGCAAGGCCATCGCCTCGCCGCTAGCTTGCTGCATATCAACATAGATCGGGTCAAGCTGCGTGATAACCGACATGGCCTGTTGCTGGTTGGCCGTGACAAGCGCACCTTCTGTAACCAATGAACGACCAATACGGCCTGAAATCGGCGCGTAAACTTTGGTGTAATCTAAATTCACTTGTGCAACATCAACAGCGGCTTGCGCCACAGCAACGCCTGCATTTGCTTGGTCAAGTTGCGCTTTTACATCGTCATATTCCTGACGGCTCACCGCATCAATTTTAACCAAATCTTTGTAACGTGATGTTCTCGCTTTTACAGATGCAATGTTAGAACGCGCACTATTTAAATCTGCCTGTGCACTGAGTAGCGCGGCCTCATAACGTGCATCATCAATCTGGTAGAGCTGCTGGCCTTTTTCTACGTTTGCGCCTTCTTCAAACAGGCGCTGCGTAATTATGCCGTTCACCTGTGGGCGCACTTGTGATTGTCTAAACGCTGAAATGCGTCCAGGTAATGCGCGCGAAAGCGACACAGTTTGCGTCTTAAGCTGCATAACGCTTACGGCCTGTGCCCCTTGCCCGTGCACGGGCATCGCTGCCCCGCCGTCATCCGCTTTGGTTTCGACAAAATAATATGCAGCCGCCGCGGCGACTGCAATGACAGCGATAACAATTAAAAAACGTTTATTCATGGCTTGGCCTTTGTTTTCTTTAGTGTGAACGCGTTACGTAGGCAAAGCTGGACAAACTAAAAATTTAAGTCTATCATTAATTATACATACACGGATGTATGTTGTCAATGTTGCTGAGGAATAAAGTATGCGCCGCACAAAAGAAGACGCACAAAAAACATATGATGCCATATTAGATGCAGCTGTCGGCCACTTCTCACAGCGCGGAGTGGCAAACACGTCATTGGAAGACATTGCCGAAAGCGCCAATGTCACGCGCGGTGCTATATATTGGCACTTCAAGAATAAAGGCGAGATTTTCGATTCTATTCATGAACGTTTTTATCAGCCGCTTTCCGCACTGTTGTTGGAAGACATAGAAAAAGGCGACAATGCCCCACTGCTGCAGCTGCATAATATCTGTGTAAAGTTACTCCTCGATTTTACTACCGATCAGAAAAAGCGCCAAGCTGCCGCATTGTTTATGCTTGGCTGCCATTATAGCGGTGACCTTGAACAATATTGGGACAAACACCGCAAAAAGAAAGAGGACAGCTTAAAAATCTTTTCTCGTTACTTTGAAAAAGCGAAACAGGATGGCAACTTGCCCGCCTCGGCCTCCCCTGAAATATTGACACTCTCCATTCGCTGCTATATGAAAGGCATCATTACAGAATACCTCAACGATATTGAGGGTTTTGATTTAGAAAACAACGCTGAAAAGCTCATTAAGCAGTTTTTCAACTCATTTTTAGGCAAAGCAGCAGTATAAACAATGGATATTCATAGCTTTTACGCATTAATCGGCTTTTTATTAGCCGCATATTCCGTTATTGGCAATGATTCCGTGCAAACTTTGGGCACGTTCATCGCATCGAATAGTAAAGTTTTCAAATGGTACTGGCTTTGGGCCGCAGCAAGCGCAGTATTAATTGCTACAATCGTTTATGGCTGGGTCATTAATGGCGGTGACATATCATATGGGCGGCTTAATAAAATCCCTCCCATAGAAATTCAATGGTATCACGCCGCCGCGCCCCTCGTATTGGTCGCATTGACCCGTTTTGGTATTCCCGTATCTACAACATTTTTAGTCCTTTCTGTTTTTGCATCAACATTCGTTTTGGAAAAAATGCTAGTGAAGAGCATTGTTGGCTATGGTCTTTCTGCCGTTATTGCCTATGGGATTTGGATGGTCGTATCGCGGCTTATGAATGAAAAGTTTAATAAGGTTAAGAAAGAGCACCGCGTGCGTTGGCGCATTATGCAGTGGTTTGCGACGGGATTTTTATGGTTTTCATGGCTATCGCATGACATGGCGAATATTGCGGTGTTTTTGCCGCGCGAACTCCCGCTCAGCCTTTTAATTGGCGTGATCGCCCTGTTGGTATTTTGGCTCGGCGTTATATTTTATACCCATGGCGGCAAAATACAGGGCGTGGTCTTAGAAAAATCAGGGACGCGTTTTACCCGATCCGCGACTATTATTGACCTTGTTTACGCCTTTTTGCTTATCTATTTCAAGGAAATGAATGATATTCCGATGTCAACAACGTGGGTCTTTGTCGGCCTACTTACAGGGCGCGAGCTCGCCATCGCGACCACATACCGTAAAGAATATAAACTTGGCTATGTTTTCCCGCTTATCGGTAAAGACTTCCTCAAAATGATGGTCGGCCTTGGTATTTCCATTGCGCTGGTCATGGCGATACATTACGGCATTAACGGCGGCGAATAACGTCTTTTTAAGCTAATATCTTAGCATGGTGGGCGATATGGTCACCGATAAAGCTTTGTATAAAGTAATAACTATGATCATAGCCCTCATGCAAGCGCAGCTTAAGGCTTTGCCCAGATTTTGCGCAGGCGGCTTCAAATAAATCTGGTTTGAGCTGCGTGGCGAGGAAATCATCACCAAGCCCTTGATCGATTAGAATTTCAGGGAAAGACGCGCGCCCATCGGCTTTTTCCATTAAAGCGCAGGCATCATGTTTTTGCCATGTCACTTCATCCGCCCCTAAATAACCTTGAAACGCTTTCGCCCCCCACGGCACCTGCGAGGGTGCAACAATTGGCGATAACGCAGATATAGACTTGAATAAAACGGGATATTTCAGGCCCAAAGTTAAAGCGCCATGCCCGCCCATAGAATGACCAAATATACCTTGGCGTTCTTTGCTAACAGGGAAATGCTTACAGATCAGCGCGTTCAGCTCTGCCGTGATGTAGCTTTCCATTTGATAATGCGCCGCCCACGGGCCCTGCGTCGCGTTAATATAAAACCCTGCGCCTTTGCCAAAATCATAGGCATCATCATCTGGCACATTATCCCCGCGCGGCGAAGTATCGGGCGCAATAATCGCAAGGCCCGCCTGCGCCGCGAAGCCGTAAGCGCCGCCTTTGGTCGTAAAGTTATCGTGAGTGCAGGTAAGGCCAGAAAGAAACGTCAAAAAAGGCACTGGCGCATCATCGCTTTGCGCGGGCAAAAAGACTGAAAACGTCATCGCGCAGCCTAAAACAACGCTGCGATGTTCATAAACACTCAGCGTGCCGCCATAGCATTTGTGGCTTTCAAGCTGTTTCATGATTAATAGACCACAACGCTGCGGATTGATTTACCCTCATGCATCAGGTCAAAGGCAGTATTAATTTCATCTAGCGGCATGGTGTGGGTGATCAGATCATCAATATTGATTTTACCATCCATGTACCAATCAACAATTTTCGGCACATCTGTGCGCCCGCGTGCCCCGCCAAAGGCAGAGCCGCGCCACACGCGACCTGTGACAAGCTGAAATGGGCGGGTCGAAATTTCTTGCCCTGCGCCGGCAACGCCAATGATAAGGCTTTCGCCCCAGCCCTTATGGCAGCATTCCAAAGCTTGGCGCATCACATCAACATTACCAATACATTCAAATGAATAATCAACGCCGCCGCTGGTCAGATCACAAATCGCTTCGACCACATTATCAACCTCATTGGGGTTAATAAAATCTGTCATGCCGAATTTCTTTGCGAGCTCAACTTTTGAAGGGTTAAGATCAATGCCAATTATGCGTGAGGCGCCGACCATTTTTGCACCTTGAATAACGTTCAGGCCAATGCCGCCAAGACCAAAGACTGCGACCGTTGAACCAGGCTCAACCTTCGCATCAAAAACAACCGCGCCAAGCCCAGTTGTTACGCCGCAGCCGATATAACAGACCTTTTCAAAAGGCGCATCTTTACGGATTTTTGCCACAGCGATTTCAGGCATGACGGTAAAGTTTGAAAACGTCGAACAGCCCATATAATGCAAAATATCTTTGCCACCGATAGAAAAGCGGCTCGTGCCATCAGGCATTACACCTTGCCCTTGCGTTGTGCGGATCGATTGGCATAGGTTCGTTTTTGGGTTTAAACAGAAATCACATTCACGGCATTCAGGCGTATAAAGGGGAATCACATGGTCGCCGACTTTTACCGACGTTACACCCGCACCAATTTCACGGACAATCCCCGCGCCCTCATGGCCAAGTATCGCAGGAAACGCACCCTCTGGGTCGTCTCCGGAAAGCGTAAACGCATCCGTATGGCAGACACCTGTCGCCATGTTTTCAACCAAGACCTCGCCAGCCTTTGGGCCGTCTAAATCAACAGTTTCGATAACGAGAGGTTCTCCCGCTTTATAAGCAACGGCTGCGCGTGTTTTCATGGCTATATCTATCCTTTATCAATCTGAGGCCCTCTGAGGCGGTCAGCATTTTTTCTTTTACATCTATATGTCATTTTCTGCATTCATGCCAGAGCTTTGGTGTATAAGCCTTATTATATCGAAGGGTAAAAGCGCCTTGTTCAACTCATGGTTTTAAGCCTAAAACAGCCCGAAACCTATCCTTTTGCATAATCTTTATGGACTCAATAGCTATGTACGTTCTGACTCCACATAATATGGCTACAAAAGCCTACAAACACAGGGCTTCAGAGGTGCTCCTCATCTGAAAAAACGCAGATAAAGCAGATGAATACGCGCTGAACTTATTTTGGCAAGGTTTCGTTAACACCCCCTAAGTATAATGGTGTGGTAAGGGAGATTCATATGATAGACGGTTCGAATAGCGTATCAACGCAAACCATTGATAAATTAGACGCGAGCGGTGAAACCGCGCGATCTGACCTTGATTATTTTACGGTATTGCAAGACATTACCGGCGGGGATATATCGGCAAAATTCTATCTAACGGATAACGTATTCTCTGGTGACGAAGAAGCCATCGCATCCAACCCGCTGATTGGCCTTACAGATAAAGACTTATTAGGTGCTTTCGTTGGGCAAGATGACCTTTATGTGGTTGATACGTTGCTTAGCGCCGACACTTCATTTGGCGCATTATCAAATCCCGATCAAATCACGGTGACACGCAGCGATGAAATACGCACAACGACAAATAACGGCGGTGACGTTACCCGCAGCGCACGCCCACCCCAGAACACACCACAAACTGATACCTATATACAAGCAGATGCGTTAGATTCCGCGCTGTTTATGACCTTAAATTCAGAGCTACAAATACCCATAGATGCTGCGCAAGACAGTGCGGACACTCCTGCATTTTATAACGTCACTCAGCCAGCACAAACAATATTATCCCCGCAGGATGGAACACAAAAAGCTGTAAACGTGTTATTTGAGGCGCCGCGTATAAACAGCGGGATTGACACCGGCATTCAGCTTGAGCCAGCAGCGACAAACGATACAGATACAGATACAGATACAGAGACAAGCGCGGACACTGATCCGCAGCCAGAAATTGACGTTGCTCCTCTCCGTGCAGATACAAACATATTAGCACGCGTCAGTAATAAAACAGATAATCAGGACACGATTAACAGCACAGATGGTTATGACTTGCGCGCCGATAATTACGGTGAAACTTATACCGTGACAGGCGAAGAAATGAACATTTCTGGCGTATCCGATAACGCACAAATTACCTATGTTTATCACGATCAGAATACACTTGAAGTAACACTAGACACGGCGTGGAATAGCGTCAAAAACATTGAGATTTCCTCAGATAGCGCAAGTGACATCACGTTAAACAACTTTGTTCACACGGATGTTGCCCTTAATGGCGATGGCAGCTCGACCGTTATTGTTAACGGCGCAAAGCGCGGCAATATCACAACAGGCGGCGGCGATGATGTTGTTGAAGTTAACGCACAAAGCAATGGCTCAGGCTGGGGTAATGATTTCACCATCAACACAGGCGAAGGAGCCGATACAATTAATGTCATCGGTGATAAAGGCGTCACTGGGTTTAATATTGATGCGGGTGATGATAACGACAATGTCACTATTGGCGGCTCTTACGACGGCGCAAACGTACAATTGGGCCAAGGCAATGATATATTCACGGGCGGCAACGGTAATGACACCGTAAGTGGCGGCGCAGGTAATGATGTACTTCAAGGCGGAGAAGGCAGCGATACTGGCGTTCTCTCTGGTCTACACAGCGAATATGATTTCACCTTTAATGAAAATGGCAGCATCACGATAACAGACAGAGTTGAAGGCCGCGACGGCACAGATACGCTCTTTGGCGTTGAAGCTATTCAATTCCGTGATGTAACCGTAGACGCAATACCAAGCGCCTTAATTATTTCCACCAACGAAGAAGCTGAAGCAGCGGCACAAGCCGAGCTCGAGGCACAAGCTCAGGCTGAAGCTGAAGCTGCGGCGCAAGCCGAGCTCGAAGCACAAGCTCAGGCCGAAGCAGAGGCTGCGGCACAAGCGGAGCTCGAAGCGCAGGCACAGGCCGAAGCTGAAGCAGCGGCGCAAGCGGAGTTAGAAGCACAAGCTCAGGCCGAAGCAGAGGCTGCGGCACAAGCCGAGCTCGAAGCGCAAGCTCAGGCCGAAGCTGAAGCAGCGGCGCAAGCGGAGTTAGAAGCGCAAGCTCAGGCCGAAGCAGAGGCTGCGGCGCAAGCGGAGCTCGAAGCACAAGCTCAGGCTGAAGCAGAGGCTGCGGCACAAGCCGAGCTCGAAGCGCAAGCTCAGGCCGAAGCTGAAGCAGCGGCGCAAGCGGAGTTAGAAGCGCAAGCTCAGGCCGAAGCAGAGGCTGCGGCGCAAGCGGAGCTCGAAGCACAGGCTGCGGCGCAAGCGGAGCTCGAAGCACAGGCTCAGGCAGAAGCAGAGGCTGCGGCACAAGCAGAGCTCGAAGCACAGGCACAGGCAGAAGCAGAGGCTGCGGCACAAGCAGAGCTCGAAGCACAGGCACAGGCCGAAGCGGAGGCAGCGGCGCAAGCGGAGTTAGAAGCACAGGCTCAGGCCGAAGCAGAGGCAGCGGCACAAGCGGAGCTCGAAGCACAGGCACAGGCAGAAGCAGAGGCTGCGGCGCAAGCGGAGCTCGAAGCACAGGCACAGGCAGAAGCAGAGGCTGCGGCACAAGCGGAGCTCGAAGCACAGGCACAGGCCGAAGCAGAGGCTGCGGCGCAAGCGGAGCTCGAAGCACAGGCTCAGGCCGAAGCAGAGGCTGCGGCACAAGCCGAGCTCGAAGCACAAGCTCAGGCCGAAGCGGAGGCTGCGGCACAAGCCGAGTTAGAAGCAC
>CAXBNI010000002.1:0-349029 GCA_963977105.1 uncultured Micavibrio sp.
ATAACGTCATTGCCAAGGCCTGAATTAATTGTGTTCGCACCCGCCGTACCGTTAACCGTGTCGTCGCCGGTGCCGGTATTTACATTTTCAAAGCCTGTAACAACGTCAGCATTTGCGTTTTCGTCGGTCATGGTGCCTGCAGTAAGGTCAACAACAACTTTCGCAAGGCTGCCTGATTGGTCAAGCGTATCAACGCCATTGCCTGCGGCAAGAGTATTTTCCTCATTCGCATCGCCCGTCATTGTATCCGCGCCATCCGTACCAATGACATTTTCAACCGCAATTAACACATCGCTAGCGCCAAACCCGTCGGTTGCGGTGTCTGCAGTTAAGTTAACGGTTACGCCTGCCACGCCGCCGCCTGCTGCATCTTCGCTATAATCAACCGTATCCACACCCAGACCACCATTCAGTGTATCTGCGCCATCGCCGCCGAATAATGTATCATTGCCCGCTTCGCCTTGAAGAGTATCATCACCCGTGCCGCCACGGATAATATCCACGCCCGCACCTGCAGAAACGGTATCATTACCTGTGCCTGCATTAATTAAATCATTGCCTGTGCCTGATGTAATAATATCCGCGTCACCGCCAGATGTAATTGTGTTATCCCCATCACCTGCAATGATCGTATCTGCGCCTGCACCCGATGTAATAATATCTTTATCCGCGCCTGTGGTGATTTGGTTTGCGCCATCGCCTGCAGAAATTGTATTTAAGCCCGCGCCTGCGTTAATTGTATCGTCGCCGCCTGCTGAGACAATCGTATCTGCGCCTGTTGTGGTTGTAATGTCGTTATTACCTGCGCCTGCGTTAATATTATTATTGCCTGCGCCCGCATTGATAAGGTCATTACCTGTGCCCGAGGTAATTAAATCTGCGCCAGTGGTTGCCGTGATTGTGTTGTCACCGTCACTAGCATTAATTGTATTCGTACCAGAAGATGCATCAATAACGTTCTTGACCGATGTACCTGTGATCGTGTCGTTACCAGTGCCTGAGTTTACATTTTCAAAGCCTGTTATTGTATCTGTGCCTGCGCCGTCGCCTGTCATCGTGCCGCCGTTTAGGTCAACAACAAGGCTACTTGTATTCGTGCTGTATTCTAATGTATCGCCGCCAGCGCCTTCTGTGCCCGCATCAAAGACGTTATCAACGCCTGTTTCACCAGTGAAGATATCATCGTTATCTGTACCGATTACATTTTCAACGCCTGTAAGCGTATCTGTATCGCCATAACCGTCAACAACCGTTTGCGTGCCGCTTGCGAGGTCAACGGTAATGCCTGCCGTGCCGCCATTGCCATCATCATTACTGTAATCAGCCGTATCAAGGCCATTGCCGCCATTGATAGTATCTGCGCCTGCATCACCGTAAATTGTATCGTCACCATCACCTGCGTTTACAGTATCAACACCTGCGCCTGCAGTGATTGTATCGTCGCCCGCATAGGCATTAACAACATCGTTGCCTGCTAAGGCGTCAATAATATTATCACCATCATTGGCTGGGCCGTTTGTATAATCGCCATCTGTCGTATCATCGCCCACAGTACCAATAATTGGCGGCTGATAAACTTCAAGGAAGACGCTGTTGCCAGCACCGTCATCAAACTCATATTGCGTACGGTAAGCGCCAACAAGGCCATTATTGGTAAGGTTCGTGTAAGTCACGCCACCAGTAAAGTCGAATGCAATGCCGCTAACCGCGAGAATTTCAAGCGTGCCACCAATAACATCACCAATCAGGTTAAATATGTTATCCCCAGTAATTACAAAGTCATCACCGCTAACAGGTGTCGCACCTGTAAAGTTGATGCTCTCAATATTCTTGAAGTTATCGACGAGGTCGCTGGCTTCAAAATCAATATCACCTGTGATCGCAAGGCTATCTGTACCTGCTGAGCCGTCAAATACATTTGTACCTAGCGCCGCAATACCTGTCGATGTAATGGTGAAGGTATCTGTACTTGAAGAACCAACCAAAGTTTCAACGTCAGTAATAACGTCTGTATCCGCGCCCTGCGTTACGGTGACATTTTCAACATTTGCATCTGCGCCATCAATATCAACGCTAATCGCTGTGGCCTCACCAGAATATGTGACTGTATCGCTGTCTGTACCGCCACTACCTGCATTGATTGTGTCGCTGCCTGCTCCGCCGCGAATAACATCTGCGCCAGCGCCAGTCACAATAATGTTATCGCCCGCTGTGCCTGTAATCGTATCATCACCTGCGCCCGTGGTGATGTTATCAATGCTTGATATAACATCGCTATCAACTGTTGTGATGCTATCCGTCGCAAGGTTTGCTGTAATATCAGTCGAGAGCGCTGAGATATCTAATGTATCTGTACCTGCGCCCCCTGTGAAGGTGTCAGCCGCGCCATCAGCCGCAGCGATGAATGTATTATCGCCGCCTGCGCTCGCGTCATAAATATCTGTGCCATTACCATCGTTAAAGACATCGTTACCTACGCCGCCTATAACATGGTCATTGCCATCCCCTGCTGTAATTGTATCGTTACCAGCGCCTGTGGTGATTGTGTTGTCGCCGGCCGTACCCGTTACAATATCGTTACCAGAACCGGTAAGAACATTTTCAAAGCCCGAAATTGTATCTGCGCCTGTCGTTGCGCCTGCATCCGCGCCGTTAACGCCAAAGCTATCTGTTGCAAGATTAACTATAAGGCCGCCACCAGCAACTGACGAAGCATCTAATGTATCTGTATCGCCGCCGCCAATATAACTGTCTGCTACGCCGTCTTCGACAACGTAGATCAAATCATTGCCTGCGCCGCCATCAAGCGTATCTATACCTGCATTACCTTGTAGGATATCATCCCCTGCGCCGCCTTGGATATAGTTAGCAGCCGCATCACCAGTTAACGTATCGCCTTGGTCTGAACCAATGATATTTTCGATTGTCCCGATATTCATTGTATCAAGGCCAATATCAGTACCAACAATGTTACCGTTAGTCAGGTTAATCTCAACGCCACCATTACCAACTAACGATGCATTTAATGTATCGGTATCCGCGCCGCCATCATAGTAATCTGCTGCGTTATCTTCTTGGATCCACAATGTATCATCGCCGTTTTCACCGTAAAGCTCATCCGCGCCGCCATCACCGAATAAATTATCATTGCCGTCATCACCATAAAGTGTATCGTCGCCGGTGAGGCCTTTGATCGTATCGTTTTCAGCTGTACCTTGCACCACAGCATCATTACCCGTTGTACCTTCGATAGGTACGGTTTCAGTAATGATTGTTAGTGTGTTAGCCGCTTTTGTATAAGTATATTGCGTTTCAAAGCCGCCCGGAAGTTCTGTTGGGCCTGCGCTTAATGTCCAAGTACCGTCTTGCACATCGATTAGTGTACGGTCTTTCGCTTTAACGCGGAATGTCCCGTTATTATCGCCGCCATTCATGTTGATGATTTGGTCTGCATCAATTTCAAATGTTCCAACAATCGTACCTTGACCCAAAGTCAGTGTTTCAATGTTCGTAACAATGTCTTCAAGTTGATCGGCGTTAAAGTTGATTGTGCCCGTCACAGACAGCGTATCGCCATCAACTGAATCGTTGCTGTGACCATCAAATAAGGCTGTATCTGTATTATATTGCGTAAGATCAGCAGCGCGTAATACGAATGTATCATCATGCGTTGTCGCAACAATATGTTCGATATTTGCGATGGTGTCTGTATTTGCCGCACTATCTTTAGCTGCTGTACCGCTATATAGACCTGTCAGATCAACAACAATAAAGTTATCATCGCCGCTGTAATCTAATTTATCATATGCCGCGCCACCATCAATATCATCATCACCATTGCTTGCAATAATACTGTCCGCGCCTGCGCCTGTATCAATTGTGTTATCTGCGGCTGATGTTGTTATTGTATCAGCGTTCGCTGTACCAACCACATGTTCAAAGCCGCTAATAACGCTGTTGCCATCAACTGTACCTGCCGATAAGTCGATCGTAACGCCAGCGGCAACTTCAGATGCATTTAGTGTATCACCTGTGGTATCAGAGCCACCGGCTAAAATGTCATTCGCGTGGTCATCACCAAGATAGACAGTATCATTACCGCCGCCTGCATTAATGGTGTTCGCAACCGCATCATCACCACGGATCGTATCATCGCCGCCGCCCGCAACAACGTTTTCAAAGCCGTCAATCGTATCAACGGTATTAATTGTTTGTGCGCCGGTAGAAAGGTCAATCGTTACGCCTCCCGCAAGCGCCGTGGTATTTAGAGTATCACCCGCTGCCGTATTAACGCCGCCTTGTAAATCATCAACACTTACGCCATCATTATCAACGTGAACTGTATCATCACCCGCGCCGCCGATAACCGTATCAGCGCCTGCGCCGCCGGTTAATGTATCGTTATCATTACCGCCATAAATAACATCATCGCCAAGACCACCTGTGATTTGGTCGGCACCATCAAGGCCGTATATATTATGCGAGCCGCCATCATCACCGATCACATCATTTTCAAGACTACCCCAAACACGTGCGGCCGATTCAACGATGAGTGTAATCGTGTTACCCGCGCCCGTGATGGTGTAGGTTGTTTCATTGCCACTCACCGATACATTCGTATTTAATGTATATGTCGCGCCGTTTTGAATATTGATTTGTTCTGTGTTCGCGCCATCAAGAACAATGCGTAATGTGCTGCCATTACCGCTTGCAAGCGCCGCAATATCATCGACATCGATGCCAAATTCACTTACGCCTGTTGTCACGCCTGTCAAATCAAGAACTTCCAAGTTCGAGAAATGCGGCGACAAATCAGAAGCGTTAAAGTCAAGGTTTCCTGTGATGGTCAACGTATCGTTGCCCGCGCCCGCATCATAGACATTGTCTACGGTCATTGTTGCAAGCAATGCAGATGTAAGTGCAAAACCATCCGCCTGCGCGGTTGCTGTTAATTTCTCAACGCCTGTTAATGTATCAGTATCGCCGCCCTGAGTGATCGTCATGTCATTAACATTAACGCCCGCTGTGAAGTCCACATTAATGCCTGTTGCATCGCCGCTATAAAGCGCCGTATCTACGCCTGCGCCGCCGTCAATTGTATCGCTACCTGCGCCGCCGCGGATAATATCATCACCAGCGCCTGCTGTAATATCATCATCTCCAGCACCAGTCGAAATGTTATCGGCGCCCGCTTTGGCATCAATAACGTTAATTTCTGCATTACCGGTGATAGTGTTCGCACCATCGGTTGCGATCACATTTTCAAAGCCGTCAATTGTATCAACGCCCGTAATTGTCTGTGCGCCTACCGTAAGGTCAACATCAACATTGTCTGAACCTAAGTTTGTAAGGTCAAGTGTATCGCTACCTGCGCCACCGACCAATGCATCAGCATCCGTGGTGTCATTATCAACAATAACCGTATCATCGCCATTACCTGCATCAATAACGTCAGCGCCTGCGCCGCCTTCGATTGTATCCGCACCGTCGCGGCCAATTAATGTGTTCGCCGCCGCATCACCAGTGATAATATCATCTTGGTTCGAGCCGCTCACATTTTCAAAGCCTGTAATCGTATCGCCGCCTAAATTCGCAGCGCCGTTATTTGCGATTGTTTGTGCGCCAGTAAGGTCAACATTAACGCCGCCGCCTGTGACATTAACGGCATCTAAAGTATCGCCATTTGTCTCGACGCCTTCGCCTGCATCATAAATATCCGCAGCGCCGTCACTATCAACAAAAATAGTATCATCGCCATTTTGACCGTAAACACTATCCGCGCCAGTTTCGCCGCGCATTGAATCGTTGTCATCACCGCCATACATGGTGTCGTTGCCTTCACCACCAAGCATAATATCGTTACCATCATTGCCGACGCCTGCAGATTGTTCCCAACCATACATGACATCATCGCCTTCTTTACCGTCCATGACGTTATCGCCGGCGTTACCGTAAAGCGTATCATTCTCGGCTGAGCCGCCTTCATCACCCTCAATTGGGACTAAGAAGATGCGCACTTCATATGTATCGGCGCCATCAACGACGTTATAGACAAGCTCACCCGTACCGCCATCAATTGAGCTGTAGCCTGTTTTATCAAGGCCGTTGAGCAAGAAGTTCTGACCATCTGCGAGCGTGAATTTCAATACATTCGTATCATCGCTATTCGATATGGCACGTATATCTGCCAAAGTAATGTTGAAGTTGTCAACGTTATCAACAGGTGGCGCGCCTGAAAGGTCAAATTCAAAGACGTTCGTAAAGATGCTGGCAAGTTTATCAGCTTCAAAGTTCAATAAGCCTGTCACAACGCCGATATTTGCGCCTGCATTACCATCAATAGTGATGCCATTGGCAATAAGGTTTGTAATCTGTCCATCTGTAAGGCGGTATGTATCGTTATTACCTGAGCCAACAAAGGTTTCAACATCTGTAATTGTATCTGTGCCGCCAAGACCGTCAGTGACTGTGAAGTCTCCATCTGTAGAATCAAATGTTGCGTCTAGGCCGCCTGCGTTACCTGTATAGTCAACGGTATCCGTACCCGCACCACCGATAATCACGTCATCGCCATCACCTTGCGCCATGAACAAGTCATTGCCCGTGCCGCCATCAAGTGTATCTGCGCCGCCTCGGCCTTCTAAAGTATCATCTCCGCCTTGACCATAGAACACGTTATCTGTGGCACTATCGCCGCGCATTACATCATTGCCCGTAGATGAACCATAGACAATTTCTACGCCCTGAATTGAATTTGTACCGAGCGTCGGGATCGTCACAGCAGTGTCAGCATTGATATCAGTAATATCAAAGCTCACACTGCTGGCTGCTGAATAATCGACGGTGTCTGTTCCTGCACCTGCGTTTATCACAACGTCAGATGTACCATCATGGGTAATGGTATCATTACCTGCATTGGTAATGATTTCCATTTCATCAGTTGAATAACCACTGTCAATCGTAATGACATCATCGCCGCTACCTGTTTCAAAGTTTTCAACATTAATGACGCTGTCAGTTTCTGTGCCGCTAACAACAACGCTCACTGCGCCGCCGACCAATGATGTCATATCAATCGTCATGTTATCAACGTTTGTGCCATAGCTTACAAGGTCATCTGTGCCTGCGCCGCCATCAATTGTATCTGCGCCACCTAGAGCATAAATCGTGTCATCTTCGCTGCCGCCATCAACCGTATCATTGCCTGTGCCTGTTGTGATAATATCTGCGCCTGCACCGCCGTCAATTACGTCATTGCCCGCGCCGCCATCAATTGTATCGTTGCCAGCAAGGCCTTGTAATGTGTTAGCGGAGCCATCACCTGTAATAATATCGTTTTGACCTGAACCAGTAGCATGTTCGAAGCCTGTGATTGTATCTGTGCCTAAACTAGCACCGAGATCCGCCGCATTATCGGTAAGGCTTTGGCCGCCTGTAAGGTCAATAACTACGCCGCCGCCTGCAACATTTTCTGCTGATATAGTATCGCCATTTGTGTGCGTACCGCCATCGTAAAGATCATTCGCGCTATCGCTTGCTGCGAAGATTGTATCATCACCAGCATCACCATAAACGCTATCGGCGCCCTCATCTCCGTAAAGGCGATCATCACCATCATTACCATGCAATGTATCATCGCCAGCATAACCTTGGATCCGGTCATTACCTTCATTACCGTTGGCTGTATCATTGCCTGCATAGGCCAAAATTGTATCGTTACCAAAGGTACCTTCAAGAATGGCGCTATCATCGCCCGCAGTACCTTCAATCGGCGCGATTGTGACGTTTAAAGTAATTGTCCGGCCTAAATAGGTAAATGTATAAACATCAAAGCCGCCGCCATCAACAGGGCCTGTCATTGCGCCAAAATCCGTACCGGCGACAACATCTGGCACCGTACCAGATTTAAAGACCATATCTAATGTATCATTATCTGTGCCTAGTAATGATGCCACTTGGTCACCATTAATGTCGAAATCAATATCATCAGCGTCTAGGCCGCCAGCATCAGTTAGATTAATGTTTTCGACATTCACAAACACATCAACCAAAGCAGCCATATCAAAGTCTAGCGTGCCACTAACTACAACACTATCGCCTGCACCCGCTGCGCCATCAAAGACTATATTATTTGTTTTGAGGTCAGAAAGCTTATCGCTCGTAACATTAAATGTATCGCTGCCTGTTGTGCCCTCAATGGTTTCAACGCCGCTGACGTCATCAACGTCGCTCGCCGCATCTGTGATTGTTGCATCACCCGTTGTCGATGTAATGTCCACTGTGATTGTACTGCCATGCCCTGCGTAATCAAGAACATCACCTGTGCCAGTGCCACCGTCAATTGTGTCGTTGCCTGCGCCGCCAATAATAAGGTCATTACCCGCGCCTGCATAAATAATATCATCGCCCGCGCCTGCTTCAATTGTATCCGCGCCCGCATTCGTCCAGAACACGTTATTATTCGTATCGCCTTTGATGTTGTCAGCGCCATCGCCTGTTGCGACTTGCTCAATATTTGTAAATGTGTCTGTTTTACCAGCAAGCGCGCCGCCAAACGTCACAGTTGTCACGGCGCCAAGGCTCATATCAAATGTGATGTCTTCGGTCACTGTTGTTTCAGTTAAGTTTGCAAATTCACCCGCATTCGCATCATAACGAAGCATATCGCCCGTGCCGATACCGCCGTCATAAATATCATCGCCTAGCGTGTAGGCGAATTTATCATCGCCTGTAGCGCCAGTTAATACGTTGCCCGCATCTGTACCGTAGAATATATCGTCCCCTGTGCCGCCAGTCGCATCTTCAATGCTCGTGACAAGGTTAACGCCTTCAGCTGCGTTACCTGCTTCGCCATCTTTCAAACGAATTAATAGGTCGGTTGTCGCGCCCGTAAAGTCGATAATATCGTCACCGAGCCCACCATCAATGGTATCAACCGCCGCATCACCATCACCAAGTAAGATAGTATCAGCGCCATCATCGCCGTCAATGCTATCGCTGCCTGCGCCGCCGATTAATGTATCATCACCAACACCGCCGCGTAATACATCATTACCGCCTGCGCCGTCGATTGTATCTTCGCCATCACGGCCGACTAATTCGTTCGCGTTGCCATCGCCTGTAATAATATCATTTTGGTTCGATCCAAAAACGTTATCAATATTACTTATTTCATCTGCGCCGATATTTGCGCCTGTATCTGCAGCGTTTTCACCAATTGTTTGTGCGCCAGAAAGGTCGACATCAATACCGCCGCCCGTTACTGCATTCGCATCAATCGTATTTGTACCTGTGCCGCCATCAATTGTATCCGCCGCGCTATCGCTTTCAATGAAGATAAGGTCATCACCGCCGTCACCATTTAAAATATCAGCGCCGCTACCACCGGTTAGCGTATCGTTCTGATCGCCGCCATGAAGCGTATCGTCATCATCTTCACCATATAATTGGTCATCGCCAGCAAGGCCGAATAATTCATCATCACCCGCGCGGCCGTAAATACGGTTATTACCCGCGTTACCAATAAGGTCAGTACCGCCAGGGATTTCATCTTTATCGTCAGGGAAAGCATCGCCTGTGTCCTGACCAATAATGGGCAGCGTTTCTACATAAAGACGGATCGTATCAACGCCGTCAAAATAATCATAACGCACAGTATCGACGCCATCTGCCGTTGGGCCAGAAACCGTATAGCCTGCTACGCCGTCAGTTGGGTTAACAACAGTACCATCGCGTACCAAGACACGGAAATCACCTGCATTCGCGCCGATCATTGCTTGCAAGTCAGCATCTGTAACATCAAATTCATCTAAGAACTCTGGCTCAGCTTGTGATAAATCAAGTTTTTCAATATTGGTGAAAAGCTGCGCGATTTTACCCGCTTCAAAATCAATTGTGCCTGTCACGCGTACGGTATCAAGCGAACCCGCCGCCGCGTCATAGAAGTGACCGTCAGGGTCAGCGATTAATGTATCTAATAATGTATTGGCCAGCACATATGTATCATCGCCTGTTGTACCTTTGATTTTCTCAATGTTCACAAGCGTGTCAGTTTCAGCGTTTGTGATAACGCTTTGGTTCTCTTTATCCGTAAAACTCACCGCGATGCCAGACGCGCCGTTATAATCCGCCGTATCGCTGCCTGCGCCGCCATTAAGCGTGTCAGTACCCGTGCCAGCAGCGTAGATAATGTCATCATCATTGCCAGCTGTGACAGAATCATCACCATCACCTAATGTGATCGTGTCATCGCCTGCGCCTGATGAAATTAAATCTGCGCCTACGCCTGCATCTACTATGTCGTTACCTGCGCCAAGGTTGATTGTATCATCACCTGCGCCGCCTGTAATATCGTTCGCGCCGCCTGTAGACGTGATGTTGTCATCATCAGAGCCGCCGTCAATTGTGTCATTACCAGTGCCTGTTGTAATTACATCATTACCAGCATCACCGTTAATAATGTTGTTACCTGCGCTTGCGTCAATTGTATCTGCGCCTGCGCCTGCATTGACAGTGTCATTACCTGCATTGGTCGTGATGATATTCGCAACGCCGTCACCAGTAATCGTATCGTCACCAGAGCTTGTTTCGATATGTTCGATATTTTTAATCGTATCTTCGGCGCTACCTGCAATGTTTACAGCCGCGTCTATTGCGCCGTTAAGCGTAACAATGACATCTTCGCCAGTGCGCGCACTGTAATCAATTTTATCTTCACCTGCGCCGCCATCATAGCTATTGGCTTCGGCGGCTGTTTTATCAATGATCGTATCGTCACGGCTTGTCGCAACTATGTTTTCAATGCTTGTGAACGTATCTTTATTCGCCGCTTCACCGTTAATATAGGCTTCGCCAGTTTGCATGTTGATTGTCGTGCTCTCGCCGCCACCAATGCCGACATCTGCGGAGTAATCTAATGTATCAATGCCGCCATCACCGTTAATGGTGTCGTTTGCGTCATCCGATAACTCACTAAAGATGTAATCATTATCAGCGCCTGCATCAATCGTATCCACGCCTGCGCCTGCTGTAACTGTATCATTACCTGCGCCTGCGCTTACGTAATCATTGCCTGCGCCTGCATCAATATTATCAATACCTGCGCCGCCATCAATATAGTCATTGCCGTCGCCTGCATTAATAACATCCGCGCCATTTAAGCCCGTCAATGTGTTGTCGCTTGCGTTACCCAATAATGTGTCGTCTTGGTCAGAACCTGTGGCGTTTTCAAAACCAAAAATTTGGTCTGCGCCTATGCCAGCGCCGCCGAGGTCAGTTATGCTTTGTGCGCCATTAAGGTTAATGTTTACGCCGCCGCCAGTAACAAGCTCAGCTGAAATAGTATCACCGTTTACTTCATCAGAAGCATCAAGGTTTGAGCCGTCTAAGCCGCCTGAGAAATAGTCATTATCGCCGTCACTTTGCACCATAAGCGTATCATCGCCATGCTCACCGAATAAGCTATCTGCGCCATCATCGCCGTAAAGTGTATCGTTGCCTTCATCACCATAAATCGTATCATCGCCATTACCGCCGAAGATATTATCGTGACCATCTTTGTCATTTAATATATCGCCATTCTGCGTGCCGTAGATTGTATCGTCGCCGTCTAGGCCTTCCATGTTGTTATCACCAAGGTTACCGTAAAGCACATCGTTGCCAGCAGTACCGCGTATAGGCTCAAATTTAACAACCAGCGTTAATGCGCCGCCATTATATGTATATGTATGTTCAAAACCGACAATTACTGGCACGCCGCCATTATCGATTGTATAAGCGCCGCCACTATCAACATTGACCTTGGTTCCGTCCATAACAACAATTTCTAAGCTTGTTGTACCGCCCGGAAGGAAGCTTGCTACTTCATCACCACGGATATTAAATTCATCCACGGCACTTTCAGGTGATGAGCCACCAAGATCGATTGTCTCAACATTAATAAATGTACCAACCAGATCAGAGAGTTCAAAATCAAGCACGCCGTTAATTTCAACAGTATCATTACCCGCGGCGCCATCATAAATGAAGTCACCTGCATTAATCGTTGTAAGGTCAGTAGACGCAAGGCTAAAGACATCGCCACTTGTTGTACCAATAACGCGTTCGAAATTCGTTAAATTATCTGTTTCAACAGCGACCGCGTCTGTCGCGATAATATCGCCCGCAACGCTTTGTATCGCGAATGTGACCCCATTGGCTTCACCTGTATAATCAGCGACATCAATACCACCAACGCCGCCATCCAAGCTGTCATCGCCAGCACCGCCTGATAATGTATCATTACCTGCATTACCCATTAATGTGTTGTCAGCGCTATCACCCGCAATTGTATCATCGCCGCTACCTGCAATAACCTCTTCAATATTGCTCAATGTATCTTCTGCGACGGTATCCATGCTTACGGACGCGGCAGTCGCGCCGTTTAATGTTACAGCAATGTCTTCGCTGCGGTTGCTGTAATCAATGCGGTCACCAGTACCTGCCGCACCGTCATAAACGTTATCAACTGAAAGCGTATGCGCATCTACAAATGTATCATCCTCAGATGAGCCTGTGATATTTTCAATGCCCGTTATCGTATCGCCGCTACCTGCTTCGCCGTTAATATAAACAGCGCCAGTCTCTAGGTTCACAACAGTAGATTCTAATGCGCCTACGCCTGCAAACTGCAAGGTCGCAGTATCAACACCAGCGCCGCCATCATAGCTATCAATGTCATTATCGCCGAGGTTAATAATAATCGTATCTGCACCTGCGCCGCCGTCAACAGTATCAGCGCCCGCACCTGCATCTAAATAATCATCACCGCCTGCGCCGTCCAATGTATCTGCGCCCGCCCCAGAAACAAATGTGTTGTCTTGAACATTACCAGTAAGAACATCCGCGCCTGCGCCTGTGTAAATATTATCAATGCCGCGCACAGTTTGGTCCACTTCAACGCCGTCAAAGCTAACCGTTACGGCCGTCGCATCATTGTCATTAAGCGTTACTGTAACGCCCTCTGCCAAACTGCCGCCTAATAAAGGCACCGCGCCATCTGTTACGAAATAAAGCGTATCTTCGCCAGCGCCACCATCATAAACATCAGAACCTGAAGACCATGCAAATACATCGTCACCCGTACCGCCTTGGAAGCTGTCATCTGTCGCGCCGTTGCCGTAGAACACATCTGCAAAAGTAGAACCTTGGAAAACTTCAAAGTTTTTAAAGAAGTCATTGCCGCCCGCGCCGCCAATTTGTGTCCAGCCGCCAACATCTGAAGCACCCGTTAAATCAATAACAATGCCTGCGCTTGCATTTGTTAGATCAAGTAAATCACCTGCTGTTTCATTGCCTTCACCGCCATCGACATATTCATTAACCGCATTGTTACCGACGAATGTGTCATCTTGGTCAGAGCCGATAACCTCTTCAAAGCCTATCGCGCTATCTGTACCGATGCTTGCGCCGCTAATTTGTGCAGCTGAGAAATCAATAACTACGCTGCCCGTGACATTTGATAGATCAAGAACATCTCGACCGCTTTGTGTGCCTGCATCAAACACATCATTATTCGCATCATCAAGCACGATAATCGTATCATCGCCGCCACCTGCAGTAATTGTGTTTGCGTCAGCACTGCTTTCCGTGATGATATCGTCACTTGTTGTCCCAACAAAGTTTTCAAATTCACTGATCGTGTCGCCAGTATCAATTGTGTCGGCGTTAAGGCTAATTGTTATGCCGCTTGCATAAAGACTCGCATTTAATGTATCGCCGTTGGTTTCGCCGCCTTCGCCGCCCTCTAATGTATCGAGGCCATCTGCGCCTAAGTAAATGACGTCATCGCCATCTTCACCTTGCAACAGGTTTGCTAAAGTACTGCCGTAAATTGTGTCGGCATAGGCAGAACCCACAACATTTTCAAAGCCTGAAATTATATCCGCGCCAATCGCTGCTGTATCGCTTGAGATTGTCTGACCACCGCGCAAATCAATAGTCAAACCTTCGCCAACCAAAGATGCATTAATTGTATCTACGCCAGCCTGACCGTCATAATTATCAACCTCACCATCACCCGCGACGAAAATTGTATCATTACCCGCGCCGCCTTCTACTACATCAGAGCCCGCTTCGCCATAGAGCTGGTCATCATCATCACCGCCATATAGAATATCATTTTCTGTACCGCCATAAAGTGTATCATTGCCTTGTTCACCGTAAAGCGTGTCATTACCTTCATCGCCAAAAATAATATCATCGCCTGTAAAGCCGTGTGATGTATCATCACCAGCCTTAAGAACGATTAAGTTGTCACCCGCATTGCCGTCAACCTGCGTGCCGCTTGCAGGGTCATCAAATTCAGTACCTTCAATCGGTATAATATCAACCGTAATTGTTAACGTGTCGCCGCCTTTGGTGTAGATGTACTGTTTTTGAACAAGGCTATCTGTGCCCATTGAATCAAACGTCCAGCCGTCATCTGCATTTGGCTGTGGCACTTTCGTACCGTTAATAACACGGATGTTAAATTCGCCGTCAGTGGCACCGAAGATGCTAACGACCTCACTAACATTCACATCAAATGTGTCTACTGCGCTTGCAGGGTCTGCTTGCACGAAATCTAGCGTTTGGAAGTTGGTGAAATGCGCGGCAACTTTCGCCATTTCAAAATCCAAAGTACCATCAACGCTTAGCGTATCACCGCCCGCGCCGGTATTCCCTAGGCCATCATATTGTTGATTAACCGCAAGCGCCCCCAAAGACACTGACGTAATAGCAAAGGTGTCATTCTGGTTCGAACCATCAATTTGCTGAATATTTGTGAAGTTATCAGTGTCAGCATTACCGTCAGTCACAGTACCTGCATCAATATCAATATTTACCGTACCTGCGTCGCCCTGATAGCTTAATTTATTTGTTGTGCCTGCGCCGCCGTCAATCGAGTCATCACCGAAGCCAGCTTCGAAATAATCATTATCCGCGCCGCCTTCTAGGGTGTTATCTGCGGCATTACCAATTAATGTGTCCACGCCGGCTGTACCAACAACATGCTCAAAACCGCTAATATTCGCATTGCCATTCAGCGTACCATTGACCAAATCAACCGTAACGCCGCTAACGCCGTTTTCAGTTGCGTTCAGCGTATCATCATCGCCCGCGCCGCCCGCGTAAACATCATTTGCATGGTCGCTATCAACATAAATTGTGTCATTGCCTGCGCCGCCCTCTAATGTGTTGGCTTCGCTGTTATGCCCGCGCAAGATATCAGCTTGATCCGTACCAATAACGTTTTCAAAGTCTGAGATTATATCGTTTGTGCCGCCGATGGTATTAGCTTCGAGGTCTATATCAAGGCCTGTACCTGTTACGCGGGACGTATCTAATGTATCAACGCCGCCATCACCAGCAAGGGTGTTCGCCGCCGTCGTTTCATTTTCCATGATAATTGTATCATTACCTGCGCCACCACTAATAACGTCGCTTGCGCCATCAGCTGCGCCTGCTGCGCCGCCTTCAATTGTATCGTTGCCGCCGTCACCATAAAGCTCATCAGCGCCAGTGCCGCCAGCGATAATATCATTACCCGCGCCACCATAAACCGTATCAATGCCCGCGCCTGCTGTGATGTCATCATCGCCGCCCAAGCCATATATGTCATGCGCGCTGCCGTCATCAATGATCGTATCCGCAACGTCAGTACCCCAGACATTCGGCGCATTAACTTCAAGCGTGATCGTGTTGATGGTATCCGTGAATGTATAGGTCGTGACGGTGCCGTTAACCGTTACATTACCTGTTAATGTATAAGTCCCGCCATTAAGCACTGTAATTTGTTCAACATGTGCAGGGTCAACGTTTAAGCGTAATGTACTGCCATTACCAGACGCAAGCCCCGCGACTTGATCACCAGAGATTTCAAAGAAATCACCGCCTGTAGTTACGCCCGTTAAGTCAATCACTTCTAAATTATCAAAATTTGTATTCAGCGTATCAGCATCAAAATCGAGATTACCTGTAATCACCAAAGTGTCGCTACCTGCACGGCCATCATAACGGTTCGCCGCCGTCATACCTGCAATGTCTGTATTCGTTACGCGGAAAGTATCATTATTGGCGGTCGCTAATACGCGCTCAACGCCTGTAATTGTGTCTGTATCCGCGCCCTGTGTAATGCTGCCTGTATTGAGGTTTGCATCAATAGCCGCGCCGCCAACATAATCTAATGTATCACTACCGCCGCCGCCGAGAATATCATCGCTGCCTGCGCCTGCGAAGAAAGTATCATCGCCACCTTGACCGTCTAAAGTGTTATCACCTGCGTTACCTGTAATAATATTTGTACCATTACTACCTTTAACATGCTCAAAGCCGTCAATATCATCGCCCGTTGAAATTGTTTGCGCGCCGGTCGTTAGGTCAACATCAATATTGGCGACGCCCATATTAACCGACAAATCAAGCGTATCTTCACCCGCATCGCCGCGCAATACATCAACATCAGCGCCGTCACTATCAACCACGATTGTATCATTGCCCGCGCCGCCTTCAATATAATCAGCCCCGTCACGACCTTCTAATGTATCATCGCCCAGGCCGCCAATAATCGTATTGTCATCCGCATTGCTACCGCGAATAATATCGCCTTGATCAGAGCCCACAGCATGTTCAATGCTAACAATTGTGTCTGTACCAATGTTAGTGCCGCCAGATTGATCTGTCAGCGTTTGTGCTTCTAGGTCAATATTTACGCCGTCAGTAACATCCGATGCGTCAATTGTATCTTCGCCAAGACCGCCATCATAAGTATCATCTTCGTTTGCGACCGCATCGGCTGTGTAATCAGACATTACGCGCAGAGTATCATTACCCTCGCCGCCATAAACAGTATCTGCGCCTTCATCTGCAAGGATAACATCGTCACCCTTCATGCCGTAGATAACATCGTTACCTGCAAGACCGATAATCACGTTGTGACCATCATTACCATTAAGCGGGTTATCGTCGCCGCTTGTACCAACGATAGGCAGAACTTCAATTTCAAGTGTAATCGTGTCGCCGCCATTGTCAAAAGTATATGTCAATGTACGTATGCCGTCACCATCGGTCGTGTCGCCAGCTGCACCCGTTTGTGTGTAACCTGCGCCATCTGTGACGCTAAATTCTGTACCGTTTTCAGCTGTGATTTTTAATGTTTTGCTTGCGATGCTACCAAGGAGAGTAAACGCTTCATCGCCATTAATTTCGAACGGCACGCCAACTTGTGGATTTACTTCTGACATATTGATTGATTCAATATTTGTCACCTTACCAAGCAAGTCAGCCGCATTAAAATCAAGCTCGCCAGAGATCACAACTTCATCTTGACCATCTTCCGCGCCGCCGTTAAAGAAACCGACTGGAAGCGTCGCTAAATCAGTTGATGCAATTTGTATAATATCGTCGTGGGCTGAGCCAATAAATTTATCAATATTTGTGAATGTATCGACATCCGTAGCGTCATCAATTGTACCGCCAGCAAGGTCAATATCAACGCCAACGCCATGCGTTGAATAATCAGCGGTGTTCGTACCCGTGCCACCGTCAAGACTATCCACACCATCGCCGCCATATAACGTATCGTCGCCTGCATTACCTTCTAGGATATTGGCATCCGCATTACCGAGGATAATATCATCGCCCTGTGAGCCCTTAACATGTTCAATGCCTGCGACCGTATCATTACCAATATTCGCCCCTGATAATGTGCCTGCAGCAAGGTCAATATTAATGGAATTTGCATGACCTGACGCATCTGCAATATCGCCACTGTTTAAGCCGCCATCATAAATGTCACCATCAGTCGAATCTGCGTTAATGATTAACGTATCATTACCTGTACCAGCATAAATCGTATCTGCGCCATCGCCGCCATCAATATAATCATTATCCGCGCCTGTATCGATGTAATCATCACCGCCAAGCCCTGTAACTGTATCGGCACCGCCATAGGTTTCAATTGTGTTGTCGCCAGTCGTACCGTTAATGCTGTTGGCTTGGTTGGTCGCTTTAACATTTTCAAAATTCGCAATCACATCATTGGTGATTGTGTTCGTATTCGTCGTTAGGTCAATATTACCAACACCAGTAATACCTGACATATCGAGCGTATCGTTATCTGCGCCGCCGTCATAAGTATCAATCTCAGCATCACTTGTAACGATCAAAGTATCATTACCAGCTTCGCCTTCAAGAATATCAGCGCCTGCGCCGCCATTTAAAGTATCTGCGCCTGCACCGCCAAGAAGGTGATCATCACCAAGGCCTGAATCAAGGATATCATCGCCAGCGAGGCCATCTAATGTATTGCCGCCCGCGTCCGCGATTAAAGTATCATCAAAATTTGAACCTGTTGCATGTTCAAAATCAACAATTGTATCTGTGCCGATGTTATTCGTATCAGACACAATTGTCATGCTATCAAGGTCAATTGTTACACCTTCGGTAACAAGGCTTGCATCGATTGTATCTTCACCGGCGCCACCATCATAATAATCTGTACCGCCCGTTGGCGCTGCGCCGTCGCTATCTACGTATAATGTATCATTACCCGCATCGCCGTAAATTGAATCGTCACCTTCGTTACCGCGAAGAAGGTCATCGCCGCCATCGCCGTGAATTGTATCGTCGTCTTCCAACGCATCAAGCACGTTCGGACCTGCACCAAGGTTCATAACATCAACACCTGGCGTTGCAACGATTGGGAGTTTTTCAACTTCTAACGTAATCGTGTCTCCGCCATTTTTGATTGTATATGTATCAAGCGTGCCGTTAAATGCATTACCATCAGGGTCAAGTGATACAGCTGTAATTGCATAACCCGCATCTTCATTAATCTGTGCTTGATCTAGCGTCATACCATCTTTGATAACAATTTTAAAGTTACCGGACGTGCCGCCAAGCATTGATACAATGTCACTAACATTGACATCGAAAATCAAGTCATGACCATTACCAGATAATGCGTCTTTATCTACGCCGCTTATGTTGATTTCTTCTACATTTGTAAACACACCTGCAAAATCAGAGATTTCAAACAAGTCACTACCGACAGCGCGCACAGCATCACTACCCGCGTTACCGTCATATGCGTTAACACCAGCCATACCCGCAAGCTGATTTACATCAACGCGGAAATCATCATTATTTATAGAGCCTGTGATGTCTTCGATGTTTTGCAGTACATCTGCATCGCCTGCGCCATCGTTGACCAAGTCATTTACGCCCGTTAGATCAACACTAATGTCTGTCGCATGCGCTGAATAATCAGCCTCATCGCGATCATTACCGCCATCAAGCGTATCATCGCCCGTGCCGCCATAAAGCACGTCTGCACCGTCATTAGTAATAATGATGTTATCATCAGCATTACCAATAACAGTATCTACGCCCGCGCCTGTTGTAACATTTTCAACGCCAGTGATGGTTCCGCTTGCGCCTTCAACGCCGCCCATTGTGCTTGCGTTCAAGTCAACGTTAATTGCGTTAGTACGGCTGCTCGCATCAACGTGATCTACACCAAGGCCGCCATCAATGCTATCTACCGCATCACCATTCGCGACAATAATTGTATCATCACCGGTGCCGCCATCAATTGTATCTGTGCCCGCCTCACCTGCAATGTAATCAGCGCCAGCGCCGCCATTGATAATGTCGTTACCCGCATCACCAAGGAATGTGTTGTCGCGGCTATCGCCTGTCATGTTATCTGCTAAAACAGTACCATCGACATGCTCAATGCCGTTCATGACTGTCGTATCACCAGATGGGTGACCAACGAGCGTGACAACAGTATCTTCGCTGCCACCTTCATTAACGCTCATGTCAAAGGAAACACCCCAAGAGCTTTCGGCGATTGTATCGGTCAAAACAGCACTATTGGAGAAGAACATCCAGTCCTCACCCGCATCGCCATAAATGGTGTCATTACCTTCCGAGAACACCATTTTATCATTGCCGCTACCGCCAGATATGATGTTGTCATCGGCATTACCGTAAATTTCATCACCGAAGTTAGTACCTTCAATGTTTTCTACGTTTTTCACATAGTCGGTTTCGCCGCCGCCCATATCAACGACCAAGAAACCGTCTACGTTTGTTACGCCGTTAAGGTTAAGGACAATCGCCCCTGCTGCATTAAAGAATGTAATCGTATCAAGGCCAGCACCACCATCAATTGAATCGTCACCAGCATTACCTGTTAATTTGTTGTCATCGGCGTTACCCGTAATCGTATCGTTGCCAGTCGTGCCTTCGACAATTTCGATGTTCTTAATGTAATCATTTTCGCCTGCACCTAAATCAATAACGGTGTAACCATTGCCATCAACAGCGCCAAGGTCAATATTTAAGCCCGTCGCTAGGTCGCCATAACTGACCGTATCAACACCGCCTTGACCGTCCATAGTGTCATCACCAAGACCGCCACGGAACACATCATTACCTAAGCCGCCGATAAATTCGTTATCTGCTGTGTTACCAATAAAGGTATCGTCATAATCCGTACCCTCAATAACTTCGATATTACGAATAGAGTCTGTTTCGCCGTCATGCGCAACCTGTACATAACCGCCAACAACGACCGTCAAATCAACCGTTACCGCCGCCCCAGCACCAGCAAATGACATCGCATCCACGCCGCCTTCGCCGTCCATAGTGTCATCACCAAGACCGCCAAAGAACGTATCATCACCAATGCCGCCGAACATAAAGTCATCGCCCGCTTCGCCGCGCAGAATGTCATTACCCGCGCCGCCATACAGGTAGTCTATGCCTGCGCCTGCAAAAATTTCATCATTACCAAGGCCGCCATCAATCGTCTGCGCACCTATGCCCACAGTCAGAGTATCATCACCTTGACCGCCCGTTAGGTGCGTTGCGCCTGCGACATAATCTGCGTCCGTACCGCCAATATTTGCGCGCGCATACATTGTACCGCCAATATCAGTCTCAGATGTTAAGTCCATAATCACGTCTTGCGTATGACCTGCAAAACTTATGCTGTTTTCACCAGCGCCAAGGTCAATGGTGTTATCCATTGTTTCATCATCAATAACAACGTCATCAAAGCCCGTCGCAGTGATAATTTCGAAGCCGCCGCCATAAACGTCAACAAAACCGCCTTGCGTTAACGTGCCGCCGCTTAAATCAAGCGTTGTGTTTCCGGTTGAATCGATGATCAGAGTATCGATATCAGCGCCGCCGCTATATGTATCCACGCCGTTATCATTTAGCTGCGCTGTGATTGTATCGTTACCCGCGCCGCCATCAATTGTATCTGCGCCGTCATTACCAATAAGAATATTGGCCGCACTATCACCAAATAACGTATCAGCGCCTGCGCCGCCAATGACGTTCTCGATATTACGCAATGTGTCCTCAGCGCCGCCGCCAACATTAACATTTACCTGCGTAGAGCCATTAAGTGTCACGTCAATCGCCGCGGTTCGATTAGAGTAATCGGCCGTATCATTACCGCCCTGTCCATCATACGCATTATTTACAGGCGTGCCTTCAGCGTCAATAAATGTATCATCACCGCCGCCAGAAATAATGTTCTCTATGTTAGAAATCACGTCAACGCCCGTTGTGCCGCTAATCGTGCCGTTCTCCATATCAAATGTCATTGCATCGTTATGGTCCGCCGCAAGCGTATCAACACCAGCGCCACCGTCATAAGTATCCGCCACGCCGTCATTTGTAAGGATGATGCGGTCATTACCCGCGCCGCCATCAACTGTATCTGCGCCCGTGCCTGCACTTAGCGTATCGTCACCAGCTTCACCATTAAGCACATCAACGCCAGCGCCCGTACTAATTATATTGTCATCGACATTACCAGAAATCGTATCGCTGCCGCTGCCTGTAAAGATGTTTTCAACGCCAGAAATTGTATCAACGTCTGTGTTGCCACCATCGAAGGTTACAGTTGCTGTTGCCGCGTCTTCAAGATCAACCGTAACGCCATCGCTCAGCTCCGCGCCAAGCGCAGGAACATTCGGGTTTGTTGTATAATAAAGCGTATCCACATCAGTGCCGCCAACATAAGTATCGTCGCCAGTTGACCATGCAAAAATATCATCTCCAGCATTACCGTCGAAAATATTATCGGCCGCATTACCGTAGAACGTATCGGCGAAAATAGAACCGACAATGCCTTCAATATCTTTGATTGCATCTGTATCGCCACCAACATTAATCAGCGTATAACCACCAACGATAGCCCCCAGATTCGCAACGATCGCCGCCCCCGCAGTGGCAAAACTATATACATCTTGCCCTAGACCGCCTTCAGCCGTATCACTGCCAACACCGCCAATAATAACATCCGCGCCGGCGCCGCCATACAGCCAATCATCACCAGCGCCGCCATCTAAGGTATCATCACCAGCATCACCATAAAGCGTATCATCACCGCCACGGCCATAAATTTCATCGCTCCCGCCACCACCCGCAAGAACATTATCCTGCGCATCATGGCCATAGAACGTGTCGGCAGCACTGCCACCAATCAAGTTTTCGAAATAACGAATTGTATCATCGCTTATACCGCCGACAGTTGCCGTGACGACATTAAAACCATCAATCAAATCCAAATCAATAACGACGCTTAATGTTTCATTTGTATAGGCGGCCGTATCAATGCCGTTGCCGCCTTCTAAAATATCAACGCCAGCATTACCTTCAATGTAATCATTGCCTTCACCGCCATCAAGCGAGTTTACAAAGCCATCGCCAATAAGCGTATCATCAAAGTCTGTACCAATAACATGCTCGATGCCTTGCACAGCGTCATCACCCACGCCGCCCCAGTCAACTTTATTTTGGTCCAAATCAACATGAACGCCGCGCCCAATAGATGGTGCGCTTGCCAAGGTATCAATGCCGATACCGCCAATATACGTATCGCTCGCATTGTCATCATGCAGCACGATATAATCATTGCCCGCGCCACCATCAACCGTATCAGCACCTGCGCCAGAGTTTATTGTATCATTACCGCCAAGCCCCGAAATCGTATCATCGCCAGCACCCGTACGAATACGGTTGTCATTAGCATCACCAATAATTTCGACATTCTGCGCTGATGTGTCCGCAATCTCAAAGTTCTCAATGCCAGAAAACTCATCAACCTTACCGCCAGTAAACGTGACCGTCCCCGCGCCAAAATCAACAATAACATCACCTTCGCTTGCGACCGCTTCTGCTGTAATATCCGGCATTGCTGCATCAGGCACGTAATAAAGCGTGTCGTTACCTAGCCCACCTTCAAATGTATCATTACCCGTTGACCAGCCAAAAATGTCATTGCCATCATTACCAATAAAGTAATTATCTAGCGCATCACCATAGAAAGTATCCGCCAATGCGCCACCTTCTATGACTTCAACATTTTTAAGGCGCTCAGTATCACCATCATGCGTCAATGTACCGAAGCCGCCACCATCAACTGCCGCCGCACTAAGGTTCACAACAACAGCTGTTGCCGATGTTGCAAAGTTCATACGGTCGCGACCTGCGCCACCATCAACAGTATCGTTTCCACCAGCGGCCTCAATCAAGTTATCCGCTGCGTTACCGGTGATTGTGTCAGCTTGATTCGTCGCCTCAATAACTTCAATGTTTTTAATACGGTCCGTATCGGCGCCAATGTTGATCAATGTGTATCCATCACCATCTATGCTGCCTAAATCAATCACGAGGCCTGAACCTAGTATATCAATATAGCTTACTTTATCCGCAAGGCCATCGCCGCCATCAAGCGTATCGCTACCTGTGCCACCGATAAGCGTATCGTTACCAGCACCACCAATAAATTCGTTATCGTCAGAGTTACCCGTCAGCGTATCATCTTGCGCCGTACCCTCAATAACTTCCAAGTCTTTAATATAGTCTGTCTGGCCGTCGAAACTAACCGCAATAAATGAACCTGAATCATTCAGCGTAATATCAACCCCAACAGACGAGCCCGCAAACGAAATCGAATCACGGCCATTGCCGCCATCAAATGTGTCGTCACCAAGACCGCCATCAAAGCTATCATCACCTTCACCGCCATAAAGCGTGTCAACGCCATTACCGCCGATTAAAGTATCATCACCATCGCCGCCATAAATAGTATCGTCATCATCGCCGCCGTCTAAAACATCATTGCCCGCTTCACCACTAATGATATCAGCGCCAGCCAAGCCATAAACAGTATCTGCGCCTGCGCCTGCATCGATGACGTTAACACCGGTCGTACCCGTTAGATCATCCGCCCCGGCAGAGCCTATAATATTTTGGATGTTTGTAATTGTGTCAGTATCCCCGCTCGATTCCGTTGCGGTGCTACCATTCAAATTGACCGTTACGCCAAGCGCATCGTAGCTATAATCGATTGTATTCGTGCCTGTGCCGCCGTCAATATCATCATTACCAATGCCACCCATAATAAGGTCATCACCATTGCCGCCATCCAATGTATCGTCGCCTGCGCCACCATCAATCGTATCGGCACCATCATTACCCTCGATAGAGTTATCAGATGCATTGCCGGTAATTGTGTCTGCTGCGCTTGATGCACGAATAACTTCAATATTGGTGATGCTATCCGTACCTTGTCCAATAATTTGGTTATTCACTAAATCAATAATCAAACTAGTGTTAATTGCGCTCGCATCAAGCACATCTAGTGTACCCGCGCCGCCGTCAAACAAATCATTATCTGTGTCGACACTCAGCAAAATTACATCATCGCCCGCGCCGCCATATACGGTATCTTCGCCTGCGCCGTCGGTTAATTCATCATCACCTGCGCCACCATCAAGAACATTATCAAGACCATTACCATAGATCGTATCATTATTAGACGTACCAATAATGCCCTCAATCTCAGAAACAGTATCCGTACCGCCCGTACCATCAAGAATAGTGCCCGCGCCAAGCGTTACTGTAATCGCAGAGCCAGAGCCAGAGTAATCAGCGACATCAAGGCCATTACCGCCGATAAGCGTATCATCACCTGCGCCACCTTGCAGCGTATCATCGCCATCACCGCCATCAAGTATGTTTACGCCACCATCTCCAATAATCGTGTCACCATTTTGTGAACCCACAACATTTTCAAAGCTTAGCAATATAGTTTGGTCGCCATTACTTAAGTCAGCAGAGTAAGTACCGCCGCCTAAATCATTCGATAAATCAATAAAGACGCTTTCAGCGAGCAGGGACGCAAAAGTAATCGTATCATTACCAACGCCGCCATCTATATAGTTATCACCCAAACCAGGGTCAACCGTATCATCGCCGTTCAACGCCTGAACCGTATTGTCCGCACCGCTACCTGTAACCGTATCTGCGAAGTTCGTTGCGATAAACACTTCAAAATTCAGCGCCGTGTCATTACCAAGCGCGCCACCAGCGAGAATACCCGTCGCCATATCAAATTCTATACCGCTCGCGAATGAAGATGCGTCAAGAGAGTCAACACCTGCGCCCGCGTCATAATAATCATCCGCGCCGTCTTCGTTTAGCGCAACCGTATCATCACCGGCGCCAGCAAGAACTGTATCCGCGCCGCCGCCAGCATCGATAGTATCGTTACCAGCGTTACCGTGAATAATATTATCCGTAGCCGTACCGGTTAATGTGTCATTACCCGCGCCGCCATAAACGCCTTCAACATCATAGAGACGGTCATCGTTAACGCCATTAACCGTTGCCTGCACATAGCCCAAGCCATCTGCGCTCAAATCGACAACAACAACGTCAGTTTGATCAGAGAAATCGCCGATATCGTTACCTGCGCCGCCATATATAATATCTGCGCCGCCCGCACCACGAAGAATGTCGTCGCCGCCGCCACCATCGAATGTATTAATGCCAGCACTACCGTAAACCGTATCCGCAGCCGAAGAGCCAATAACAACCTCGATGCCGCTAATCGTATCAGTACCCTGCCCCGTTAAGGTGCCTGTAACCAAATCAATAAACAGAGAATCAGATGTCGAGCTTGCATCTAACGTATCCACGCCAGAACCACCAATAAATGTGTCGTTATCAGCATCCGCAGACATATACAAAATGTCATTACCTACGCCACCATCAATAACATCTGCGCCTGCGCCACCTGAAATGCGGTCGTTACCACCACTACCGTAAATAATATTATCTTCAGCGCCGCCTGAGATCTGGTCAGACGAACCTGAGCCAATAAACTCCTCAATATTACGCACTAAGTCAGTCTCAAGCCCGATACCTACTGTTGAATAGCCTTGGCCATCAACGATGTTCATATCAACAATAATACCGGTCGCCGAGCCTGCATAATCAACAATATCGTGATCAGCTCCGCCATCAATCGTATCGTTACCAAGACCACCGATAATTGAATCATTACCCCCGCCCGTGGAAATAACGTTATCCGCCGCGTCACCAAGAATACGGTCATTACCCGAGCCACCGATAACGTTTTCAACTGAGCGTATGCGGTCAGTATTACTTGCACCAACCGTAACAGATGAATAACCATCGACGTCAACGGTGTTCATATCATAGTTAACATCACCGCTCTCGCCCGCAAAACTAACGCTGTCATTACCCGTATTACCATCAAGGACATCATTACCATCGCCGCCGACAAAAACATCATCACCCGCGCCACCAAGCAATGTATTATCACTCGCATTACCGACGAGCGAGTCATCACCCGCTGTACCAACAACGTGCTCAACATCGCGCACAATATCATTGCCAATATAATTCGGCCCTGTGGCAGAAGGATGATCAGTTGCTGTCTGCGCTTGCAGATCAACATAGATGCCATCCGCACCAATATACTCAAGCGTATCAGAGCCCGTGCCGCCTTCTATAACATCATTTGATCCCGCGCCCGCCTCAGCCAACTCATAAAAATAGTCGTCATCATCGCCACCAGACAACGTGTCTGCGCCTGCGCCGCCAGAAAGCGTATCAGAGCCATCACGCCCCTCAAGCACATCATTGCCTGCGCCGCCATAAAAAGCCTCATCTAAACCGCTACCGCGGATAGTGTCATCACCATCACCTGCGTATATCACCTCAATAGAAGACGCAAGATCACTTGGCACGCCGTCAAAGTTAACCTGATACAGTCCGTCAATTGTCACAGACATATCTAAACTTAAGTTTTCGCTTACCGCTGCACCTGAAGCTGCAGAGTAATCCAAGGTGTCCCGCCCAGAATCACCGATATAAACATTGTCGCCCGCGCTCCAATAAAAAACATCATCACCCTGACCACCGACAAACGCATTGTCGTTAGCATCACCGTAAAAAGTATCGTTGCCCTGCGTGCCGACAATGTCTTCAAAGCCCTTAGCAAGGTTTACATCGCCGCCTTGATTAATAGTAGAAAAACCATCTCCATCGACTACGCGCAAATCAACGACAACTGCGTCCGTCATATTCGCAAAACTCAGAACATCCTGACCATCACCACCATCAACAGTATCGTTACCCGTGCCCGCAAACACATTATCATTACCGCCCCAAGCATCAATCGTATCATCACCACCTTGAGAGACAATAACGTCATCACCCATCGTACCAAAAACAGTCGCATTACCACTACCAGTAAACACGTCATCACCAATCGGCGCATTATCGACAACCCAAACTGGGTTACCTGAGCCATCAACGACATTATAGTCATCAGCAGACACAGCATCAAAAATGCGCACCTGCTGCGACATGGAGCTGCTCAACACAGGGTCTTCCGGCAAGTCGAAACCACTTGTCGGGTCAAACACAGCATTCATTGTGATAATCATATCGAAAGCTTCAACTGCGCCAATATCAAAAACAAACGGCAACTCAATCTCGCCATTCACGTTCATGGTAGGCAGAGAAATCGTATAGATGCCCGCAACAGGCGTATGCCCATATATAACTACACCCGGCGGTAAGCCATTTATCGTGACTTCAGAAACATTGAACCCCTCACTCAAGTCAGGGCGCAGAACCAAGTTCTTGCCCATCGTTGTTTCAGTGAAGTATAAAGGGTTATCTGCATAAATCAGGTGATCATTCGTTTCACCAAGCATAGAGATCGTCTCACGCTCTTGCTGACGCACACCTGCGGAGTCTTGTTGCCCCGCCACAGAACCACCGCCACCACTGACCGTGGTCACGCCAGACGTGTCAACCTCTGTCGTGGTCTGCACAACATTACCCGTAAACGCAAAATCAACGACAAAGTCGGTAAAATCTTCAATATCTTCACTGACCTCAGGCACAGGATCAAACGTCTGGCTTGGCGGCTGCACAGGGTCAGGCGGCGGCGTTAAGTACTGGCGACCGCCACTCGGCGCATCAACAGAAGGAACGCCGGACGAATCAATAGGGTCAACAGGGTCAACAGGGTCATCTTCCGTCTGACCAAGCTCCGCGAGAAAGGCCTCAACATCAGCATCCCCCTCAGCATCCTGCTCCTGGATAATTTCTTCATCCTGCTCTTTTTGCTCCTTAACTTCAGAAGCGGTCTCGCCATGCTCCTTATCACCAAACTTCGGGTTAACCTCCAAAGAGGTGAAGGACATGAAGCTATCGTCAGAAGAAACATTGCGGATAATGCCCGCTTTATTAAGGAATTGAGACGGATCAAACTCTTTGCCATCCAAAAAGAACTTCGGCGCCTCATCGGGCGAGAATATATACAAAGCCAAATCTGGGAAAATGATACGCGCCTGCGTATCGGGATTAATAAGGATAACGTCAGAACCGACAATCTCAACAAGAAGCATTGCCAGATCAATATCAGCAAGATTCACCTGATCATCAGGCCCCACGTGAACAACCTGTTCACCCGTCTTAGGAAAATCGATATTTATTTCATGGCTTTCAGCCATTATACCTACCTAAATCTGTCTGCGTTAAAATCTTCCCCATACAAGCTTAACGTGAAAAATCCTATTTCACGCTATTTTAAATTATGAAGTACAAAGGTAAACAAAGTGTTAACACGGCAAGACAGACATTAATTGATCCAGAAACAACCCCCAGACAAGGGAGCCATCACGAATCATACCACGAGTGATTCGCCCTTGTCACTAATCATTTTTTTATATGAAAATTATCAACAGAAATGAAAATTGCCCTCTACGCCGTCTGGATCTCCAGCGTAAACGCGCCAGCATCAAAGGTATAATGCGTTGTACTCGCATCAATCACAGTACCGCCTGGGTTGTCCAGAGTATGCAAACCACCCGAAATGACATCAAAATTAAGCGTCCCAGCCGCATCTATATGCAAAAAGCTGCTACTGCCAATCATACCAAAGACATCATCGCCAGTAATTGTGAATTCCGTATTCCCCACATCCAAGGCAGCCCCCAAGAAATCAATGTTTTCTATATTATCAAAAACAGAGGCCATCTCCAGAGCATCAAATGTAATCGAGCCTGTAATTTCAACCGTATCACCACCCGCGCCCTCAGCCCCTCCATCAAGAGAGTCAAACTGCGCATCAATCGCCAATAGGCCGCCAGCATCTAGCACAAAGGTGTCATCAAAATTAGACCCTATAATATTCTCAAAATTGGCATAATCATCCAGCTGAGAGTCGCTTGACTTCAGAACCTGATCATTATCAAGGTCAACAGAGATTGCCGCCAAAGCCCCCGTATAATCAAGCGTATCAGTGTCACCCTGCCCATCAAGAACATTAGCACCAAGGCCGCCGATCAGCGTATCATCACCTGCGCCTCCATATAAGAAATCATCATTATTGCCGCCATCAAGCAAATCATCGCCCAAGCCGCCGTCTATTGTATCCGCACCTGCGCCGCCAATTAACGCGTCATTACCGCCGCGCCCATCAAGCACATCATTGCCCGCGTTGCCGATAAAGGTATTATCACTCCCGTCACCACGCAAAATGTCATCTAGGCCTGTGCCCGTCACATTCTCAATGCCACGAACAACATCATTACCAAACATTACAGAGCTCATTAACTCGCTTGCAAGGTCTAGCGTCACATCGCCGCCAACGCCGTCCAGCACCAAAGTATCAACCCCAGCCTCACCGTCATACAGATCAACAACACCATCGTCATCGACGTAGATCAGATCATCATCCGCGCCACCAAAAATTTGATCCAGACCATCGCCGCCAATCAGCGTGTCATTACCCGCGCGACCGCCCAAAACATCATCGCCGCTGCCGCCATAAAACACCTGCGAGTCACCGTCGCCAAGCATCGTATCTGCACCAGATCCTGCATATATAGTATCAACATTCAAGCTAACAGAATCCGTTTTACCGAGCCCTGCAATTCCAATATCAAATCGCTGCGTCCCGCCATCAAACACGGCCATATCAAAAGACAGGTCTTGCGCAAGATCAGAAGCCACATTTACGCCGTTTGCATCAACATAATACAGTGCGCCCGTCCCTGCGGTTGCGTCAAAGATGTCATCGCCGGCGCTCCAACCAAAGCTATTGGCCCCAGAAAGCCCTTCAAAATGGTCATCGCCTGCACCACCAACCAGTACGTCATCATATGACGTCGCAATAATATACTCGATATCCTTGAGCTGCACATTTTGCACCGCTGTCGTCGCACCATAAAATCCGCCGCCAATATTCGTACCCAGATCGACAGTTAACGCCACGCCAGAATAACTAAAATCCGCCGTATCCGTACCATTACCGCCATTTAATATATCATTACCAAGCTGCGCAGACAGCGTATCATCGCCGCCGCCCGTCTCGATAATGTTGTCTGCATTTGAACCCGTCACCGTATCAGCAGAGCCCCCTGTGAGAATATTCTCGAACCCCTTGACGATATCCGTCTCTCCGCCACTGGTCAAAGCGCTATAGCCATCCCCATCAACAACAGACATATTTACAACAACAGGGTTAATTGCAGATGAATAGTCTAACTTATCCGCAATACCGTCGCCACCTTGGTATGTATCATTACCCGCACCATCAACGATCGTATCATTACCCGCACCAGAGGCAACAAAGTCATCCCCTGCGCCCGTCGAGATCACATCATCACCAGCCGCAGACGCAACAACATCGCGCGCCACGCCTCCAAACACAGTCGCATCACCGTCACCAGTAAAAACCGTATTCTCATTCGGATTATTCGCCATAACCCAAACAATATCACCATCACCGTTGACGTAGTTCAAATCATTCGGGACGGAAACGTCCTTCACGTTCACTTCTTGCGTTAACGTTTCCGTCAATATCAAATCTGTAGGCGCAGCAACGCCGCTGGACGTGTCAAACTCGGCCGTCACTTCAAAGCTAACAATAAATGTTTGCGTTGAAGGCACAGGATAAGAGACAATAAAATCTATATTCCCGTCTTCATCAATCACAGGGTTATCAATCGAGTAATTACCACCCGCATCAGACGCCGCCCCCTCAATATCAAACGACACAGGCAAACCTGTAACCTTAATATTACTCATATCAAAACCAGAAGGCAGCGATGGCGTAATCCGAATAACACGCGTCATTTCCGCCGCGGAGAAATACTCAGCATTATCCGCATAAATCACATGAGAGGCCGTTTCGCCCGTTGTATCAATAATTTCAGGGGAAATCTGCACAGCATTACTTGCATTATTCGTCGCCGCCTCTGAACCGCCGCCACCAAGAATAACGCGGGTATCCACCCCGAGGATATTCTGCACCTCTTCAGTCGAGCCCAACTGAACCAGACTCGCCGTAAAGCCAAAAACTGTATTGCCCGTATTACCTTCCGGAATCTCAACCGGCTCAGGTACAGGCGTTGGCGGAGGCGTTGGCGATGAAGAATTTGGCGGACGCGCTTCAAGCCCTGCATCAGTGCCTGAATTCATAAGCGCCTCACGCTCTTCTTCTTTTTTTATCTGCTCTTGCTCTTCAATTAATTCTTGCTTGGGGTTGCCAGATTCCTTTTGCCCTACTGGCTGCACGACAGACGCAAGCTCATAAAGCATCGCTTCTTTCGTCGAACCTACATCCGCCTCAGCGGAAATGACCTCGTCCTTCGTCGCGACGCTCTTGGCCGAATCTTCCTCACCTTGCGTCGTCTGATCCTCGTTAATTTCGGAGAACGTCACAAAATCTGATGACATGACATTCGTAATATTACCTAGCTTACCTAGCATCACATCCGCTTGAAACACCTGACCATCAACCCGCAATACAGGCGCATCATCAGGGGAAAACATGTAAACACCCAAACCAGGCATAACAATCTTTGCATCACTATAGACACTTGTAAAAACGACATCCGAGCCGATAATATCGACTTTTAGCTCATCGATGCGTATCCCCTTCAGGTCAATAACATCATGCGGGCGCACATGGACAACCTGCTGACCATTTAAAGGCATATCAATTTCTAAACGTCTTTGAACCATTTTTTCCTACAATTTAAGACAGAGCTTCCACAACATATCAATTTTCGGGGTTTTTCCTTAAATATCAGTTAAATTCGATAAAAATATATTTAGCTTACAAAAACGGAAAGCAGACCTAAAAAACGAAAAAACCCTGAAATAAGCATAAAAACAGCCTCTTGACGAAAAGCCCTGTGGAACACTTGAGTGATACTACATCTAGAAGATGCAAGTTGATTTGTAGTATTATAGACTATCTTTTGCGTATTATAAAAGAGATAATGTCAATCGACCGAATTTAAAGACTGCTCTCCATTCATTCAAACAAGTTTTATAGCTAAGAGATTAAAATGACCGATCACAGTGTTAATGACACCGAAAGAAATGCAGAAAAAGTCTCCACAAACATGTGGGTCTACATTACACCCGGCATGATCTTAACCGTGGTGCTTCCTGTTATATTGGTGAGCTTGAATGCAGATCAGCTTTGGAAAAACCTCAACACAAACTTACCTCTTAACTCGACGATTATTCTTGTTGCCGTGATCGCGATTGTGAAAGCCTTCATGAATAATATGAAGGTTTACCACTCTGCTGTCTTTATCTCAGAGATTGAACGCTTAGAAGGCAACGCCGAAATGGGGCCGGTCGAAAGTGAATACTTATTCAACCTTTTGCGTACTAAAGGCTCCTTAATGGACATCCAAAACATGTACTCCGCCGTGGAGAACATGACAGTTCATGGCTATTTGAACATTACAGATAACGATGCGCGCCTGATTAAGTCAAAATACGGTAACCGTATTAATACTGAACGCCAGATCATTAATTATTTCGCCGGTATCTTGGTGATGATGGGTTTGATTGGTACTTTCTTGGGTCTTTTGAACACAATTGATTCAGTTGGTAGCGCCATGGGCGAAGTTTCAAAAAGTTTCCAAGTCGTTGAAGGCGCGCCGCCTGTTGACGCAACTGAAAAAATTGGTGGCTTCATTGAATCAATCGCCGCACCACTACAAGGCATGGGCCTTGCGTTTAGTTCGTCATTGTTCGGTCTATCCGGCTCACTGCTGCTTGGCTTTATCAACTTCTTCTGTGGACGTGCGCAGAACAAAGCCATTGAGAACTTCTCACGTTGGGTTGATAACCGCATTCCAAAACTAAACCCTGTCCTTGGCGAGAAAATTAAAGCACATAAAGTGCCTGGCGCGAACGACCTAAAAGCATGGCTTGCTGGCTTCGTTTACCTCTCCAGTAAAACAAACCAGCGCATGGGGCAAATCTTCCTCGCTTTGACCAAATCAGCGCAAGCATCGCTTGCAACGGCGCAGGCCACAGAAAAAATGTATGACGGTCAGCAAGATTTGGTTGTGAAACTTGAACAAATCAACACAAAAATGAGTTCGGTCAAAGATTCAATGGCCTATATCACGAAAAACGTTGATCCGTCCTTACGTTACAGCGAATCTATTCGTGACCAAATGGTCTATATGAGCGAGATGCTTTCATCGACACTCCGCGTCAACGAAGACCTTGCGATGAAGCAGTCTGATAAACTTTCCGTCTTAACCAACCAAATGCGCGAAATGAACGCGACGTTTGAAAGCATGAACAGCGTTCAGTCATCACTTATTAAAGAGATCGACAAATTACATCAACGCCAACAACAAGAAGATAATGTTGCTGATTTCTCCAACATGGTATGGCAGCTTAACCAAATCATGGAAGAAATGAACCAAAAGAACCAAGAACAATTCGGTGATGTTTACGGCATAATGGACGGCGCTTCACAAGACCCTATTACACCGCCTATCGTGCCCCAAGCGCGCCCACAACCAAATGAAGGCAAAGCAGATGAAACAGGCATTGACCTCAACATATCTGACAAAAAGCCTGATGAAGATCCGTTTAAATAAGCACAGCAAATAATCAGACTTTTATCATACAGTAAAAATAGGTATACTTAATCAAGTGGTCTATTCGATATGCAACCATGCAAACACAACGAAATAAGTAAGGATCCAATATGGCAGGTGGTGACGACGACGATATGAGTGGCAACGCATGGCCAGGCTTCGTGGATATTCTTTCCGCGACCGTCATCATGTTCGTTTTCTTCGTGATGATCACAGCGATTTTGATGTCTGTGATGAGCATGGATTATCGTGAGCAGATTAAAGCAGCATCTGAAAATGAGATCACAGAAGAAGTTCAGCAATTCGTTGACCGCATTGTTTCTGGTGAGCTCTCTGTTGAAGAAGTGCAGCAAAGCCTTGGTAACCGCGCTAAAATTGACGCCCTCGTCCGTGAAAAAGATACGCTCGAGAAGAAAATCCGTGCCGAAGCCGCAGCGAAAAACCTTATTCAAAAAGAGCTAGTTGAGAAGAATGCACAAATTGAACAGCGCGCATCTGCTTTAAGTTACACCGACGAACAGGGCTATAAGGAAACAGAGGACGGCATGTCCGTCTACGTAACCTATAACCGCAATGGTGTCACACTCATCGAAGAAACAATCACATCGCTTAAAGCGTTCCTCAGAGGGCACCAAAAACGTACAGGGCAAGAAAACTTGCATGTCTCCGTCTTGGCGGCAGAAAATCCGAATGCGCCAACAATTAGCGTGACACGTAAAATTGCGCTCAGCCGCGCGCTGACAATACGTAACGTGTTTCTTGCCAATGGCGTGACATCAAACAACATCTCGATTAAATATGCCAAACCCAAAGAAGTCGACGATACTTATGACTGGGTACAAATACGCATTGATAATTAAACCTATTACAAAGACGACAAAGAAAGCCGATTATTCATTCCGCTATGTTCATTAGTAAAACAGTAAAAACCGCGCTAAAGACCACAAGAAAACAGCTCCTTATTGGCGGCTTCATTGCGGCATGCGCTTTTGCCACCCTACCTCAAAGCGCGCTAAGTGCAGGAGATGGTGACCCCATTGCCCTATCACTTGAAACCGTCGTGCTGTTTGCCTTAAATGACGACCCTGATATTGGCGTTGCTAATGCGCAGAAATCACAGGCCGCAATGGGCGTACAAGAAGCCGAGTCAGCTTATTACCCCCAAGTGGATATTTTTGGCTCTTATGGCCGTGAATACAATAACCCTGCCAGTTCTGCAGGCGGTGACGGCACAGCGTTCAGCCTTGCCAATAATACCAATGATTTCTCAGTTGTTATGAACCAGTTTATTTTTGATGGCTTCGCTACCCAAGAAGAAGTCAAAAGACGTAAAGAGCTCGAAGCATCTTCCGGCGTGCAGCTAGAGATTGCCAATGAAGGCGTCATTAACGAGACCATCGGCTCTTATTTAGGGTATTATCAAGCACAGCATGATGTCGAGGTCGCACAGAGGTTCTTGAAGACGTTAAGTGAAGTGAATGAAAAAGTTACCCTTATGGTCGATGCCGGCGCGGAAAGTAAAGCCAAACTGAGCTACGCTAATTCACGTTTGACATTTGCACGCACTGAAATGACCACAACCCAATCAACCATGATTGACGCCTTAACAGATCTCGAATTTCTCGCAGGGCGCCTGCCCACATTCCAAGCGATCTACCCTGAAATATTTGATGTTTTAGAACTACAAATCGAAGATTTCTTAGAAGTGGCCCAAGAACACAATAACTCTGTGGAGCTTAATGAGCACGACCGCCAAGCCCTCGTCCATGAGTACAAAAAACAAAAAGCCGCCTATTACCCAACCGTAAACGGCCTCGTTGAATTTAATCAAACATATGATTCCGGTGGTAAAATCGGTAAAGATCGTACGATGGGCGCATATGTGGAGCTGAGCTATACTTTATTTGATGGCTTTGCCCGCGACGCCGCGACAAGCCGCGTCAAACACCAGATTAACGAGATTGACTTCCGTAATCAAAAACTAGAAAAAGAAATTAGACAGGGCATTAAGCTTGCCTATAACCAAATATTATCACTGCGCCAAGAAATGAACCTTGTCGAAGATGAAATTGTTTCAAACGAAGAGCTACAAAGCCTTTACCGTGAGCAGTTTGAATTTGGCGAGGGTGATATATTGCGCTTGATTGAAGGCGAAGAGCGGCTTTATAACTCATACCGCCGCAAGAACCGCGTCGAAACAGATATCGCCCGCAATATATATTCCCTGATGAAAAATCTTGGCTATTTGAAAAAAGAATTTTTCTGCGCGAGCTGCTAAGCCTTGTTGCGCATTGCTATGGCACGAGCACGACCTTCAGCATCACTTGTCTCAAACCCTTGAATAAGATCTTTAATATCTTCAGGATACCCTGATGTGAAATGCATTTCTTCTTCGGTGCGTGGGTGGATAAACTTAATTTCACCCGCATGTAGCGCCTGACGCGGAAAACCCAAAACTTTATCTTGAAAGCCATCAGCTTTAAAATCGCCACGGTTCAGTAAGCTGATTTGCTTGGTACGCTGCGCGCCATAAACATGGTCACCAATAAGCGCAAAGCCAATATGGCTCATATGAACGCGAATTTGATGTGTACGTCCCGTTTCGAGGCGGCACTCCATTAAAGAGATCGTTTTTTCACCGCGGCCAAATGTTTTAATCGCACGATAATATGTAAGCGCTTCACGCCCCTTTGCGAGCGATGTAACTGCCATGCGCGTTCTATGTTTGTGGTCACGGCCAATCGCCGCTTTGACTTTGCCTTGCATCAATGTCGGCACGCCCCAGCATAATGCATGGTAAACGCGCGATAAGCTGCGGTCCGCTAATTGCCCAGCCAGCCCCTGATGCGCAAAGTCATTCTTCGCGACCATCATTAAGCCAGATGTATCCTTGTCCAAACGATGCACAATCCCCGGGCGCTTCACGCCGCCTATACCTGACAGACTATCGCCACAATGAAATATTAGCGCATTAACAAGTGTTCCGTCTTCATTGCCTGCGCCCGGATGCACAACCAAGCCCACAGGCTTATTAATAACGAGCAAGTCATCATCTTCATAAACCACATCAAGCTTTATATCTTCACCAATGGGGTGAGCTGCAACCGCTTCAGGGACTTGCAGCAACACAATGCCAGTGTTTAAAATTTTCTGCGAGGGGCTTTTCACCACCACGCCATCAAACCAAACATGACCAGATGTAATCAACTGTTTCACACGTTCTCTTGAAAATGCGGGTGCCGCAAGGCCGGCAACGGCTTTGTCAAAACGCACGCCAACCAAATGATCTTCAACTTCAAAACATACATCTAATGCTCCCGACATATGCGAAAACCTTTCTTTTACTCTACTCTAATGCAAGTGTTATGGACTATATCGTGCTTAGCGACAAGGGTTTTTATATGGCTCTGGGCGCGCTACGGCCAATAACCAGCCCCGCACAACAGGGGTCAGCACATCAAAAGCGGTACGCTGCGCCCCCTCATCTTCGTTGTCATCAGCGACAAGGCTCTCCTCAAGTGACATCGCGCTTAGCTGATCTAATGCACTTAACTCTTTAGTTTCGCCTTGTTTTCCTGGGTTTTCGACCGCCTCTGTGTCATCAACATTTGCTGTTTCAAGCTCAGTTTTGACATCGCTTTCCGCATAACCTGTAAACACCTGCCCAATAATGCGGAACTGACCGTCTTTATTCATCATCATGCTATGCGCCATGCTTTCAGAGCCCTCGACAAAAGCTTGATCCTGCAATAGCGTGCCTTGCGGAGTGAAGGTGAGCAGACGCACATGAGAGCGCACCTTATCGCTTGGCAATAACGCTTTGACATTCGCAAGCACTGCGATGCGCCCATCATCAAAAACATGCATATCCACAGCAGAAAACCCATATTGATGGCGCCCTGTAATAAAACGCTGCCATAAGGGCTTGCCGTTAACATCAACATGCATCACCCACAGCGCCGAATTTTTTGCTTCTTCACCAAGCAAGCTCGGCCACGCCGTTCCGGTGGCGACAAAGCCACGCTCACCATATGATTTGGCGCGGACAAGCTCCGCTTTTTGGCCGCGTGCATAAGATTTCTGCCAATAAATAGCGCCTTTTTTATCAAGATTCACAAGCCAGCCCCCAAGGCGCTGCTTGTCTTCTATTTTACTGTCAACATCAACGCTGCCCGCAACAGCCAAAGAACCGTCAGGGTTTAATGTCATTTGATTATAACGGTTGGGCGTACCCGGCATATATAGCCTGCGCCTGATTTTTTTTAAATTCTTATCTAGTGTGTATTGAATGCTCGCCATATCATTTGTATAGCGCTGGTTTTCAGAATTGAACGAGACCACCAAATTCTGGTCTTGATTTAAAATAACGTCGACCATCTCCAGGTGAATTCCGTCCTCTTTAAAGTCACGCACCTTAAGGTTTTCACCTTCTGCGTTCATGCGCAATAATTGCGGCAAAACGCGCCCGTCAGCCTGTATTATATTCACGCCAACAATAATCACACCACCTAAACGTAGCGCCCCCGCGATATTCTGAACTCTCGGCAGAGCGACCTGGCGCTCGCGTAAAATTTGTCCTTCTTGGTCATAGCGCGTAAGAGATAGGAAGCGCGGCACGGTTTCATCTTCTATGTTTTGCGTAGAAATACCGATGGTCAGCGCATTGCCGTCATCTAATTCCAAGTAACGGCTAAACCAATCATAACCTGTGCGGCCAACGACGCGGCGCCATAAATATAAATTCGTGAAACTCGGGTTCTTTAACGGGATAATCTCTTCATAAACAGGCGTACAGTTTTCCTGCTGCTGTGCCTGCACATCATGCGTACCGAAAATACAAAGCGCCGCCGCGCCAAAGCTCACTAATTTACCAAAAGACCGTAAGTTCAACATAAATATCCTATTTATTAAGATGTCCTACTGACATATATTTATTTTATTATAAGCTAAATGCGCTTTATTTTGAAGTGCCTATCTTACGCATGGCTTTATGCGTAATGATTATCGCTTGCTAAAAGGTTATAATATCTGATAACTAAAGCGCAGAGTAATACGGCCTAACAAACGACATAAGAACAGGTTCATATTTAAAGTGGCTGATCTAAAAAACATACTGATCATTTCTGATGCATGGCACCCGCAGATTAACGGCGTTGTCCGCACCTATGAGCACGTGATCGAGGAGCTGGAAAAAACAGGCCATAGCGTCAGAGTTATTGGCCCTCGCGATTTTCAACTCGCCTTTTCTATGCCTGGCTACAGCGAAATTAAGCTTGCTCTCTTCCCTTACCTTCACTTAAGCCGCCTGATTAGGCGCCATGCCCCTGATGGCATTCATATTGCTACGGAAGGGCCACTAGGCTGGGCAGCACGCCGCTATTGTGTCAAACATAAGATTGGCTATACAAGCGCCTATCACACGCACTTCCCCGACTACATGGCCGAGCGCGCAGGTAAATACTGGAAAGGCTTCAGACAGCCCGCTAAAAAACTTGGTATTTGGTATGCGCGTAAATTTCATAGCACATCAAGCGCCATGCTTGTTGCGACAAGCAGCCTTGCGCAAGACCTAGAGCGTTGGGGCTTTAAAACCCCCCGCTATAGTTTTTCTCGTGGCGTGAATTACGATATATTTAACCCCGATGGCGCCGTCAACCAGATAAAAAAAGAGCTGCGTAGCCCAGTGGCGCTTTATGTTGGACGCATTGCGATTGAAAAAAACCTCAAAGCATTTTTGGATATGCCGTGGCAGGGCGATAAACTTATTGTTGGCAGCGGCCCTGACAGCCAGCGCCTAAAGGCGCGCTACCCTGCCGTGCATTTTGTCGGCGCACATAAGCGCGAAGACCTTGCTGCTTTTTATCGCTGCGGCGATGTCTTCGTCTTCCCATCTAAAACAGATACATTTGGCATGGTATTGATTGAGGCCATGGCCTGCGGCCTTCCGCTTGCCGGTTACAACGTCACTGGCCCAAAAGATATTATTACTGAGGACTTCATCGGCGCCGTTCATGATAGCGACCTTAGTGCCGCCGCACTCCGTGCGTTAGAAAATGGTACCACCGCTGACCGCGTCCAGTACGCCAAGGATCATTATAGCTGGGAAAGCGCAGCGCAAGAATTTATGCTCGCGCTGCAAGACGCTGTTAATAAAATTAAGTAATTTCTGGCTTACTGCCTAGTGCTAACGCCTTCGCCTTCAGAGCATCAGCCTCGCGATGCAGTAATATCTCCGCGAGACGGATTGCGCCGTGTTTTTCCGCGACCACAGATGGCTTATCACCATAATGCTCTGTTTTCCTTCCTTTGCCATCCGTATACAGCGTATCACAGCCATATTCGCACGCATTGAGGTCAAATTCAGGGTGCGTGGCGACGTATTTTGCAATATTTCTCGCGTTTTCACGCATTGACGCAACGAATAGTGGCGTGGTTGTATAGCCATGCCCTACTTCACGTTCGTCCCAATTATGCTGAAAATAATAATTCGGCGTGACCTCAGGGCGCAGTGCCATAACAGCTAAAAATGTTGGCAAGCTATCACTTCTTAAACTATGCATGAGAAAGCCGTTAAAGCGGCGCGGCAGAAATTCATCTACGCGTTCCGTCGCCTCTATAATGTCATTAATTTTTTCAAGTTTCTGTGTATGAATAGCCTTATGTAGCAGTATAGCCTGTGCGTTATGATGCGCCTTAATACGGCGGTTTTCTTTATAAGCATTCCATTGACGTGTTAACCAGTTATTTTCAAACATCGCACTTCCTCATGTATAGTTTCATTCTGTATAGCAGCATAAGCGCATTATGACAACAGGATAATCTTGACATAATGACTCGTACCATATAAAACAAACAAAAAGAACCATTATAATTATGGTAACTAGCTGTAATGAATATGCTGTAATCAATATATAGGAACGGAACATGAGCAACGATACACAAGACATAGAAGTCATCACCTCATTAAAGGAGCTGTTTACCGAATACGTCACTTTGCATCGTAAAGTCGGCAGCGAAGGTTCCCAATACTATGAATTTAAAATACCATGGCACACCATCAGGCAAGTCGAAGGCTACCTGACAGACCCAAGCAAATATGAATCCCACCAGAAGAAGCCAGCAAGCTGTTCAGATATATGGTGGCATGACCAAAATGGCGATCATAAAAGCGAATTTCTTGAAACGCCAGATCAAGTCGAACATAAAATAACACAGGCGCGTGATAAAACGCTCAGCGCCATAAAGAAAAACCGCATGATGATTTTTTAGACATTCAGATCACACGCAATAAAAGCCCATGCATCCGACAGAGGTAAAAATTATGACACGCCGTTTTTATTCACTGCTCATCTTACTGACCCTTAGCATCACCGCCTCGCAGAGCGCGCTTGCATGTAAGTGCATGAATAAAGACATCCATGCGCTCTATGCACAATCCGACATCGTGATTCTCGGCAGCGGCGAAGGCGCTCTTGTCGGCGACAAGCAAAAGCTCCAGATTAACACCCTCATCAAAGGGGAAATACCTGAGGACGGCCTTTATGTCAGCCAACAAAAAAACTCCTGCCGTTACGACCAGCTGCCGCTTAATCCACAACATGCAGAATATTTGCTGCTACTTAAAACAGAAAATGGCGAAAACAAACTTACCGCCCGTTGTTATACTTACTATAATAACAACGGATATTATTCTCTGCGCCTCAGCGCTATGGATCACGCCCATATTCATAGCGCTATGATTCCACCTTTTCTACATAACAAAGGCGCGCAGCCTGACATTAGCCTGTATTTCGGCCTGTATAAAAACCTAGAAAACGGCAAGGCCGATAACCAATTGAGCATCACTAATCAAGGTCGCAAGCCGCTAGAGCTTTTTCACCCATCAAACCGCCGCGCCTATACATTTAATATTGTAGATGGCTTAGGTAATATCGTCCCGCCGCAAGGCTTTGCGAAAGTTGACCCAGCTGGCGGCATCCTCAGCTTGGCAGTCGGCGGTGCATATAATTATGATTTGCGCGCTAACAGCATCTATTCTTTTCCCTATTTAAGTGGAACTGCGTTATTCGGCTACGCCCTTAAACCAGGAGAGAGCTATACTGTGAGCGTCACCTACCGCCCCTATGGCGGCAGATACGGCGCAATCACAAGCGAAGAGCGCAGCATCAAATATTAGATGCCGTCGGCGCTAACGCCGCTTTGTGCTTATTTCAACGCACGCAAAAGCTGATCTTGCAGCCCGATAAACGCGATATTGTCATGCTTAATCAAAAATGTTGGGATTTCGTCCAGATAATTTTCAAAACGGCCTTTACGCACAAATTCTTCGCGGAAGCGAGAGTTATGAATGTAATCACCGAGCTTCGCCGTAATACCGCCCGCGATATAAACGCCGCTTTGTGCGCCATATGTTAGCGCCAAATTACCCGCAATTGTGCCCAAAAATCCATACATTAAATCAAGCGCCTCGATACAGATTTTGCATTCTTCCGCGATCGCTTTTTTGGCAATGTCTTCTGGTTCTAAATCAGGCGCATCTTTAATACTAATCTCATCATATGAACGTATCGCATTATAAAGGTTCACAAGCCCCTTGCCTGAACACACGCGCTCCGCCGATATATGGCGATATTTATAATGCAGCTGGTCGATTAATTCATATTCACGAAAGCTGCGCGCAGGCATAGTGACATGACCGCCCTCCCCCGCATTCACAAGGTATTTTTCGCCATCCCAGATCATGCCTGCAACGCCAAGCCCCGTACCGGGGCCAACCACGGCAATCGTCGCATTTTCCTTTGCTGTGCCGCCGCCAATTTGTTCAATAAACTCGTGGGATACTGATGGCACGGCATGGGCGATCGCTTCAAAATCATTCATGACACGGAAATGGTCAAATTTTAGTTTTTGCTGAGTTTCCTTAATAGAAAAGCGCCACGCATGGTTGGTCATTTCAAAAATATCACCCTGCACAGGGCCGGCAATCGCAATCATACCTGCTTTCGGCTGATTGTTATTAGATGATATCAGTCTCATATAATGCTCAGCCGCAGCGACAATATTCTCATGCTCAGCGCATTGTAGCGTCACCGCATCATGCACGCCGCGCGCATCTGCAATTGCAAACCGTGCATTGGTCGCACCAATATCTGCTACTAATCCGTATTTATCGCCTTGCATCACCTGCTCCATACTTTATAAATCTTGGGATTATCTCAGACGATTGGCGCTAAAAACGCAAGCATAAAGCATTTTTCATGCACAATTCTTGGCGCAGGCATATTGTGGAGAACCTAAATAAAAACACTGATTTACTGCGGCTTTATTTGCTATGGTGAAGCCGTAAAGATTCATATCAGCTTATAAGGTAAAGACAAGATAACATGGCAAACATTGTTTTGGCAGAAGACGACGCAGCAATGCGCGGTTTTTTAGAAGCCGCCTTAACCAAGGTCGGGCATAAGGTTACGTGCTGCGTCGATGGCGAGCACGCATTTAACCATCTGCAAACATCTCCTTCTGTTGACTTACTGCTGACCGACATCGTCATGCCGGGCATGGATGGGGTCGAGCTTTCGCAGCGCGCCCTTAAACTGCACCCGGCGTTAAAAGTCCTGTTCATCACAGGCTTCACCGCGATTGCCCTTGGCGACAAAAAACGTATCAACGCGGTAAGTAAACCAGATCAAGTCATTTCAAAGCCATTCCACCTTAAAGACCTTGTCGACCAAGTCGAAAAAATCCTCGCCGCATAAAGCCACAAACAAATATACAGCGCCAACGCATTTTTCCTCTTGTACCGTCGCGCACAGGGTGCTATAAAAACCCCACTAAACCGCAAAGACGTGGGCGGTTAGCTCAGCGGTAGAGCACTTGCTCGACACGCAAGGGGTCGGCGGTTCGAAACCGCCACCGCCCACCATTTTTTACTCCCAACAGCATACAGTTTCGCAGCCATTTAATGACTGCAGGGTTTTTTTTATTATCATATAGCCCCGTTTTCCTCTGATATTTTGATTCTGGTGGGTACACTTTGTGCATCCCAAATGTTCTTGTTTAATAGATAAAGACTCATTAAAATAAGCTGTAATATCGTCAGGTAAAATTTTGCTCGTCGTTAAAAACCTAATAGACAATATTAACATATTGTTTTTAAAAGAACGGATAGCGGCCTATGAAATATAGTTATTTATTTGGGATATTGAGTTCGTTTCCAGAGACCTCAATACTTGCTTGGGTATTTATCACAATATTAGTCTTGATAATTGTGGGAGCAATGGTTGCGCTTATAGAGTTTAAAGCGAACGACGCAAGTAAAAAGGTCTTCTTCTTAGCCTCTTATAGTATTGGGTTTTTGCTAACTTTTGGAATTATGGGCTTTGTAATAGTGACCTTAGAGTACCTAATAATAAGATCGTTTATATCAGACTACACTTGACAAGCCCCAATAGAAAAGAGTGAAAACCGTGAAAAACTACAAAAAATATATGCGTTTGCAAGAAAATGAAGAGATCATAAAAACTGTTGAGGGCGATGCTTACAACACTTCTGCAAACCCAATATTAAGAATGATTGGGTTTATAGTCAGAATTATCAGCATATGCTTCGGGTTACGTAGAAAAATTCACATTATCATCACCAATAAAAGAGTTGTCCTTATAAAGTTTGACAAGTTTCTTTGGGTCTTTGATTCGGGCATAAGTGTTTTGGGTATGACACCTAGGTCAATTCACACTATTGGATATGGCATGGTTCGTTCTCTATTAATTTTCAAGACGAATTACTTCATTCTGAAAACTAGCAGTGAAAACATAATGCTAAAATTTGTCGGCAAGAAAGACGCTTTATACGATGCTGTCGTTGATGTTAATACCGTGCTTGAACAAATAAAATCACAAGACGTGTAGGCTGCTAGTTTTTACAGCAACGTTGATAGTTTTCAAAAGCAATAAAACTCAGAGCTCCGAATGCGCAGATCAGGCAGCACCTCACAGGGCAACCAAGCATTTGCTCCTTAAGCCGCCTCCTCCAACGCTTCGCGTGGGCCAAAGAATTCGAAATGGGTTTGTGTGCTAGGGATGCCCCATTTTAGGAGGTCTTGGTAGATGTTAATCATAAAGGGTTTTGGGCCGCAGAAATAATAATCGGCGTGGCGATCTGGGACTAAGGATTCGATAAGCACGGCATCGACGAAGCCTGTTGAACAGTTTTCTGCGCGTGTTGCCCCGTTTTTGGCGGCGTCGTTATAACGGTAATGTACGGTTAAATTATCATGCTGCGCTGAAAGCGCGTCGATTGTCGGCTTAAAGGCCTGCACAGCTTCATTAACCACGCCGTGGATGAAGATGATCTTGCGCTCTGGCATTGCGGCAAGCGCGGTTTTTAAGATGCTGAGAATTGGCGTAATGCCAACGCCTGCAGCAAGCAAAACCAAAGGGCGTTCATGCTGATCATGTGGGTTTAAAAAGAATTCACCGCATGGCGCAGCAAGTTCAACCTTGTCACCAACACTTTTTTCTTCATGCAATAAATGTGACACGTATCCGTTAGGCGTTTTTGCCTGTGGCGCGGCTTCTTTCTTGACGCTAATGCGCAGATAATCAAGCCCTGCAACATCTGACAGGCTGTAATTGCGCATTGTGGTTGACCCGTTTTTCGTCGGGACGCGCAAAGTGATATATTGCCCTGGCAAATAATCAGGTAAAGCGCCGCCATCCTCTGGTTTCAGGTAAAACGATGTAATCAGGCTGCTCTCTTGTTCTTTACGGTCTATTTTGAATGATCTAAAGCCGCTCCAACCGCCATCTTTCTCCGCAGACTCCTTATAAATTTGTGCTTCGCGTCCTGTGAGGATATCAGTGAGGAAACCATATGCTTCGCCCCATGCGCCGATGACATCATCCGTTGCGCCCTCGCCCAAGACTTCGCGGATTGAAGACAACAGATTTTGTCCCACAATCGGGTAATGCTCGGGCTTAATTTGTAGGGACACATGTTTATGCGCGATTAATTCTACGGCGCTGCCAAGGACTTCCAAATTATCGATATTCGCCGCATAAGCGCAAATCGCCGCTGCTAAAGCGCGTTGCTGCGTCCCTTCTGCCTGGTTCGCAGGGTTAAAAAATGGCAGAACTTCGGGATTATGCGAAAACATGCGCTTATAAAAATGTTTGGTTAACGCTTCGCCATGTTCATCTAAAATTGGCGCTGTTGATTTGACGATATCGATTGTTTTTTGTGAAAGCATGATGATAACCTTTTTTATAATATGTATTTGAAATATATATTATAGGAGCTTGCATAATAATGCAACCCTATTTATAGTTTATTCATGCAGCTAACCTCTTTCACAGATTACGGCTTACGGACGTTAATGTACCTTGCCGCCCGTCCAGACACGCTATGTAACGTCAAAGGTTTGGCGGAGCATTACGGCATCTCGCGCAATCATCTGGTTAAGGTCGTCCACCGTTTAGCGCAGCTTGGCTATATTGAAACAATAAGGGGCAAAGGCGGCGGCATTAAGATTGCCACAGCAACGGTCGATTTGCGTTTAGGAGATTTAGTCTCTGCGCTTGAACCGCATATGAATATGGTTGAATGCTTTGATGCTGAAACAAACACATGCCGCATCACGCAGTCCTGTCAGCTTAAACATTATTTATTTGAAGCCACACAAAGCTATGTTGATGTGCTGAATAAATATACACTGGGTGATACTTTAACCCGCGATAATTTGCCCTTTATGTAAGGCAGTTGCTTAACGCGGCGTTTTAGTTTCGTCTTTATCTGGCTTAGTTTTAGGGACGCGTTCTCCTGCATTAAAATATTCAGGAAATTCGCGCATATAACATGTCGGGGATGATGGATCACGCGGATCACCCGACGCGCTCCGCTGCGCGGCATCATCATCACCTTTATGTTTTTGCTGTTTGGGCTTTTTATCCATGGCTTATTCTATCATAGCAAAAGTCTCTCAGGATAGATATTTGTTGACATTGCTGTATTTTCCATATTATAGTGCTGGCATAATAATATTTGAGCGGTGAAGAGACATGAAGAGCCAAAAACAACGTACAGAGCATTTAATTGGCATTTTCAATGCCAGCCAGGGGCTAGATGATTTTCGCCTTATCGTACGCAGCTTAAAGACAAATAATATCCGCCTGACCCATATTTATAACCGCAATGCAGGCCCTGCGCATTTTGACAATGCCGACCGCGCCATTCAGGTTAACATGGCTTATTCCGATGAAGCGATCCGCATTGCGCTTGACCATGAAGGCACACATGCAACGCAGCATCTGTTGCAAAACCGTCGCGCCAACACAGCGAATATAAACAGTTTTATTGGCCTGCACCTTCTTGGCGAAGCCCATGCCTATACCAGCCAGAGTGAATTTGCGGTAAAGCGCTATTTAAATGCCTTAAGTGAAGGCAAGGCAGAAGGCAGCATCGCCGAAAAAGCATTTGATGGCTTTTTTAAGAAAAATGGCGTTGCCGGACGTGACTACCTGAAAGCGTTTTTAAAGGGGCTAACAGGCATAGAGAACATTAGCTTAAAGCAGCCAAGTGATGTGACGAGTGCGCTTCATTTCTATCATTTCAATCACGCCCAGCGCGGGGACGCATTACAGCCACGCATCATCAAAGGGCGTAAAGCCGCGATCCAAGAATTTTTCAGTGTTACGCTGTTTAAAAACAACCGTGTGATGGACGAATACATTCAAAGCTATATTCAGCATTTGACAAAGTATAAAGATGAATATGCTCGACGCGACCATCAATTAAGCTTAAACGAGATGTTATCGTCACATCAAACTAGCAATGAGCCGTTTTTAAGCGAAAAACAGCTTCAAGATGCACTGAATATTAAAAATACGAATGATTTGCTCGGAAAAGTTATGGCTTTTAGCGCCCATAAAGCCGAATACGGCGCATTAATGCAAGACATAAACCTCGCCAGTAATGCCAGTAAAGGCTTCGGATTTTCTGACCTCTTTGGCTTTAAGCTATAAAAATAGCCCTCTTAATATCAAATCAAGAAGGCTATCTGTTTTATTTTCTATAGCAGCTTACGACCGATCAATCACCATAAGGCAACCAGATGTTTTTGACCTGTGTGGCCTCGCGCAAGAAACGGCGGCCTTCGCCGTGGGATGATAGCCAATCACGCGCTTTGCCGTTATTGACCCATGTGCGCTTGAGGTTCGCGGCGCTTTCTTTTTCAATCATTGCGCTGCCCTCGGCTGATCCATGATACCAAAGCGCTTCGACTTGGTCATGTTTTGCCAGTACGCCCGCGAGCTCATCACGATCACCTGTGACAATGTTAATCACGCCTGCAGGCAGATCAGATGTTTCAAGGATCTGATAAAAATCAGTCGCGAATAATGGGAAGCGTTGCGATGGGATAACGACGGTGCGATTACCCATTGCAATAGCCGGTGCGACTAATGACACAAATGATAAAAGCGGCATAACGTCTGGGCAGACAATGCCCATAATGCCAATGGGTTCATTCACTGCGAGCGCTACATTTTTAAGTGGCGGGGTATGCACCATACCATCAAATTTATCAGCCCAAGCGCCATAGCTAAACAGGCGACTTACCGACATATCAAATTCAGCCTTTGCTGCTTTTTTGCTCACGCCTGTTAGCGTCACAAGACGGTGAATGATTTCGTCTTCGCGGTAGCTTAGATTTTCCGCAATATAATAAATCACCTGCGCACGATTATGTGCGGTGGCTGATGACCAGCCCGCATTCTTAAATGCCGCTTCAACTGCGTTACGAATGTCCTTGCGGTTACCTTCGCCGACGCGGCCTGCCATTTTACCGTCATGGGTGAGCACTGTTAGCGTATTGCCGCCGTCAGGGCGCGCCTGCTTGCCGCCGACATAGTTTTTGGCTGTCTGGTCTATGGCCTTTAAGCCCGCGTCATTGGCGACCTTGCTTGGCGCAGGGGCGTCAATAAGGTTTCCTTCGCTGCCAAGCCATTCGCCTTTGGGCTTCATGTATTCATACATGCCTTCTTTACCGCCTTCACGGCCAAAGCCAGATTCGCGATATCCACCAAAGCCACATGCTGCGTCAAATTGATTGGTGGTATTGACCCAAACAACGCCCGCTTTAACCATTGATGATATTTCAAGGGCGCGGTTAATGTTTTCCGACCAGATGCTTGCAGCCAGACCAAAACGCGTATTATTGGCAAGGTCTGCGGCTTCTTTTAGTGTACGGAATGTCATCACCGTTAATACTGGGCCGAAAATCTCATCACGGACAAGCGTGTTACACGGGCTAACATCCGTCACTAATGTTGGCGGATAATAACAGCCCTTATCAGGACAGGTGAATTCAGGCTGCCAAATCGTTGCGCCCTCTTCTTCACCTTGGTCAACCATATCCGCAATGCGTTCAAGCTGAATAGGGTCAACAATCGCGCCCATATCCATTGTTTTATCAAGCGGGTCACCAACGCGGAAATTGTTCAGGCGGGCTTTGATTTTTTCAATCACGCGCTCTGCAATGCCTTCTTCAACTAACAGGCGTGAACCTGCGCAGCAGACTTGGCCTTGATTAAACCAGATTGCGTCAACAAGACCTTCAACGGCGCTGTCTAAATCAGCATCTTCAAACACGATATAGGGGGATTTACCGCCAAGTTCTAATGTCAGCTTTTTGTCGCTACCCGCAGTTGCTTCGCGGATGTAACGGCCAACGCCTGTTGAGCCTGTAAACGCGACTTTCGCAATATCAGGGTGGTTAACAATGTGAGAACCTGTTTCCCCAGCGCCAGTAACAATATTAATCACGCCCGCAGGGATGCCAGCTTCCTCACAAAGCTCCGCAAAGTAAAGCGCAGTAAGTGATGTGTATTCCGCAGGTTTTAACACCACGCAGTTACCCGCCGCAATTGCAGGGGCGATTTTCCACGCCATCATCAATAGCGGGAAGTTCCAAGGAATAACCTGCCCGACAACGCCCAAAGGCTCTTGATCCGCCAGTTCTTGATCCATCAACTGCGCCCAGCCTGCATGGTGGTAGAAATGACGCGCCACTAATGGCACATCAATATCACGCGTTTCACGAATAGTTTTGCCGTTATCTAATGTTTCAAGCACAGAAAAGAAACGCCCTGTTTTTTGAATAAGGCGCGCTAATGTATATAAATGCTTGGCGCGCTCATGCCCAGATAAGCCTGACCATTTTGGGAATGCTTTTGCGGCGGCTTGCACGGCAGCGTCAACGTCTTCCTTACCCGCAACGGCAATTTTACCTAAATATTCACCGTTCGCAGGATTATGGCTTTTAATGAATTTTTCGCCGCCTTTAGGCGCGATCCATTTACCATCAATAAAAAGCTTAAAGCCATCTTTATGCGCCGCTAACCATTCATGCACATAATCAGATTGTTCAGGCGCAGGGCCATATGACATTGTTTCGTATATTTCTGCTATATTGTTCATCGTAATAATTCCTAAATTTACTGCCTCGGGTCAAATGCTTCGCGTGGCTTAACCTATGGGGTGACGGTTGGCGGCTGAATAACGCCCAGTGACAAAATGCTCAAGCTGACGCTCAATATCACCAAGCAAGCTTGATGCACCGAAACGGAACATATGCGGCTGTAACCATTCATCGCCCAGTTCTTCTTTAATCAATACCAAATATTGTAGCGCAATTTTCGTTGTGCCAATGCCGCCCGCAGGTTTGTAACCAACCTTCTGGCCTGTTTTCTCGTAAAAATCGCGGATCATACGGATCATCACTAATGATACAGGCAATGTCGCATTGACGCTTTCCATACCGGTTGATGTTTTGATGAAATCAGACCCCGCCATCATACACACCATAGAGGCTTTCGCGACTTTGGTAATTGAGCCAAGCTGGCCTGTTGCCAAAATCGCTTTCATATGGGCTTCGCCGCATGCTTCGCGGTATGCCTTTACTTCGTCATAAAGTGCCTGCCAGTTGCCCGTCAGAACATGACGGCGCGAGATTACAATATCAATTTCTTCTGCGCCCGCAGCAACGGAAGCGCGGATTTCAGCCAATCGTGTTTCAAGCGGCGCAAGGCCAGCAGGAAAACCAGTTGATACGGCGGCGACAGGAATGCCGCTGCCTTTTAAGGCGTCAACCGCAGTTTCAACCATTTCGTGATACACACATATCGCGCCTGTGGTCAGGCCTTTATCAGCGAAACCAAGTGCCTCTAATATGTCAGGGCGTACGGGGTTGCGTGCTTTGGCACAAAGCCTTCTTACGCGCCCTGGCGTATCGTCACCAGACAAGGTTGTTAAATCAATGCAAGAGATCGCCTTCAGCAACCATGCCGCTTGATATTCTTTTTTCACGGTGCGACGATTATTCAGCGTCGCTATGCGGCGATCAACGGCGGATTTGTTAATCTTGATCTCATCAACCCAGTCTGGGTGAAACGCGCAGCCTTCAACGCGCGGCATCGTATTATGCAGTATTTCTACGTTATTTTTCAACATATCCTCACTCTTCATTTTCTGTTTCCTCCGTCAAGAAAGACGTCCCAAATGGCATTGCGCCTAAGCCTAAATATGTCGAAAGGCTTGTGCCAATATCTGCGAAGGTGTCACGTTTGCCGATTGAACCGGGTTTTACTTTTGGCCCAAAGGCAATAACCGGCACATGTTCACGTGTGTGGTCAGAGCCCGGCCATGTTGGGTCGCAGCCATGATCCGCCGTGATCACCACGACATCATCAGGGCGCAATGCCTGCTGCAAGCGTGGTAAGTTACGGTCAAATTCTTCTAATGCGGCGGCATAGCCAACCACATCGCGGCGGTGACCATAGAGCATATCAAAATCAACAAAATTGGCAAAAACGATTGTGTTATCATTGGCCTTATCAACATGTTCCATCATCACATCAAAAATCTGTGCGTTGCCATGCGCTTTGTATTTCTGGGTAATGCCTTGATGGGCAAAAATATCCGCGATTTTACCAATTGAAATTACTTCGCCGCCAGCTTCCGCCATTTTATCTAGTAATGTTGGCGCAGGGGGCAGAACTGATAAATCACGGCGGTTGCCTGTGCGCTCAAAATTGCCTGTTGTTTCGCCAAGGAATGGGCGCGCAATTACGCGGCCAATATTATATTCATCAACCAATTTACGCGCCACGGCACAAATTTCATACAGGCGCTCTAGGCCAAAATGCTTTTCATGCGCAGCAATTTGTAGCACAGAATCCGCTGAAGTATAAACAATCGGTTTACCTGTTTTAATATGTTCTTCGCCATATTGGTCAAGAATGACTGTGCCCGATGCATGGCAATTGCCCAAAATGCCCGGCAAGTCACATTCTTTAACCAATGCATCAACAAGCGCATCAGGAAAACTTGGTACTTCTTTAGGGAAGTAACCCCAATCAAACTGCACAGGAACGCCCGCCATTTCCCAGTGACCGCTTGGTGTGTCTTTACCCTTGCTTAGCTCCGCTGCAAAGCCATATTTACCGGTAATTTCGCCCTCTGCCTTGGCAACTTTAATCTCGTGACCTGCGGATTCTTCTGCCGCAAGACCAAGGCCTAAACGCATCATGTTCGGGATGTTTAATGCGCCAGAGCGCACGCCGTCTTTATCGGCCTTACCATCGGCGCAATGCTGCGCAATATGGCCAAATGTATTTGCCCCAATATCGCCGAAATCAGCGGCATCCGCCGTTTCCCCAACACCAAAAGAATCCAAAACAACAATAATCGCGCGCAAAATATTTCTCCTCAGAACACAAAGCCAGCTTTTACTTAAGGCTAGCTATAAATTTCATACCTACGATAAGAATTTAGCTTCACAAATACAGATATATTTGTATTATAGCCAAACTTAAACGTACAGACATGTCGATATGGGCGCGATCATACGACATTTTTTTATAAATTTCCATAGCCTTTTATTCAGGGAGTATCAAATATGACTGCACCAGAGATCGAAAGAAGCGTTAACGCAATCAAACAACACCATAAAGGGGCCTTCCCCAAGACAGCGATTATCCTCGGCAGCGGCCTTGGTAGCTTCGGTGATAATATGGAGATTGAAAGCACGGTTACCTATGACAACATCCCTGATTTCCCACAGCCAACAGTCGAAGGCCATGCAGGCCGCTTGCTTGTTGGCACAGTCGGCGGCACGCCGCTTGTCTGTATGCAAGGCCGTATGCACCTTTATGAAGGTCACCCAGCGCCGCAGCTTGCCATCGCCATCCGTACATTCAAAAAACTGGGCGTTGAACGCATTATCATTACAAATGCAGCGGGTAGCCTGCGCATGAATATGCCCGCGGGATCAATCATGAGCATTGAAGACCACGTCAACATGTCAGGTTTCAACCCATTAATCGGCCCAAATGATGATGAATTTGGCTCTCGTTTCTTTGATATGACCGATGCGTGGGACAAAGACCTCCGCGCCGATATGCTCGCCGCTGCACGCCGCGTTGACGTGAATTTGCACTCTGGTACATATGTCCAGTTCGCGGGCCCTAACTTTGAAACCCCTGCTGAAGTCCGCATGCTCGGCAAACTTGGCCTTGATGCCGTTGGTATGTCGACGGTGCAAGAATGCCTCGTTGCACGTCATTGCGGCATTAAAGTCGTTGGCCTGTCGCTTATCACTAATCTAGGCGCTGGCCTTGCTGGTCACGCCCTCTCGCATGATGAAACTTTAAGCGAAGGCCAGAAAGCTTACGGCGAAGTCAGCAAGGTATTGGTTGAGTTCATTAGCAAGCTGGCGAACTAAAAAACCATCTGAGCGTAACTATAGAATAGTTAAAAACCCAGCCTTGACCCGCTGGGTTTTTTATTTACTATCCGCATCATATTAAACAGAATTTAATCAAGCCCATGCGCATCAGGAGAAGCCCCCGTGTCTAACCTAGCCGTAAAGAAATCTAGCACCACAAAGAAAATCAGCCTTATTGTTCTGACGATCCTCGCCCTCGGCGGCGCGTTCATTTATATGAACATGGGCTCAATTGCCAAAAGCGTTGCGGAAAAAATCGGCAGCGAGACATTAGGCGTTAAGGTGACCATTGCAAGCCTTGATATCAGCATCAAAGACAGATCTGTATTAGTCAGCGGCCTAAGCATAGCGAATCCAGAGGGCTTTAAGAATTCGCACGCGATGAAAGTTGAATCGATTAACATTGCGATGAATTCATTCGCCAAAGAATTATTGGTCTTTAACGACATTCGCGTCAAAGGCACAGAGCTGTTCTTAGAAGTCACCCAAAGCGGCACAAATTTAAATGCCCTTAAAAAGAACATCGACCAAGGCAAGAAAGCTCCGAAAGAAGAAAAAGAACACGGCAGCGCCACAGCAGCAGCGGCCAAAGTTGTTCTTAAACACTTCTTGCTCTCAAGCGCACAGCTGCACCCCGCGCAGACGCTTATCAGCGGCAAAGACCTAAAAAGCGTAAGCCTACCTGACATTAAACTGGCAGGCATTGGCGAAAAACAAAACGGCGTTCTTGCCCGCGAAGCGATTAGCCAAGTATGGGACGCAATTTCAAAATCTGCCCTAAGTGCCTCGGCCAAAGGAGGCTTATTAGAAGGCATGTCAGCCGATACCTTAAAAGACCTTACAGGCGCAGCAGGCTTACCTGCAAATATTGGCGGCCTTAAAAACATGTTTGGTCAATAAGCCCCTTTTAAGACAACAAATGACGATAAAGCGCACAGCACAACAAAAAGATATTTGAATATGAAACTCTATATCCCAGAAACAATAAAAACATATGGCTTAATCGCCGTGATTATTATTTGCTCTTTTTGGTTTGCAACGCGCTTTATTGAACCCACTCCGCCCAAAGAATTTACCATCGCAGCAGGCGCAGTGGATGGTGATTATTACCGTTATGCCAAGCTCTATCAAAAAAAACTCGCGGCGCAGGGCATGACACTGCATATTTTACAAACCGCAGGCTCATTTGAAAACGTCAGGCTATTAGAAGAAGGCCAAGCTGATCTTGCTTTCATCCAAAGCGGCCTAGCAAGTGAGGAAAATGCGCAATCTATTGAAGCTCTGAGTGGCTTATATTTTGAACCTATCTGGGTTTTCATGCGCAATGACGTGTCTAGTGGCAAAGACTTACAGAGGCTCAAAAACGCAAAAATTGCAATTGGCGCAGCGGGCAGCGGTACCAATGAAACAGCACGACAGCTTTTAGAATTAAACAACATGATGGAAAGCACCACCTTGTTTGAGCTCTCTGGTCAAGCTGCCGTAGATGACCTGAAAGCTGGCAATGTTCAAGCCGCTATATTTGTCGCCAAGCCCAGCGCCGTCATCATTCAAAATTTAATGCATGATACAACGCTGCATTTACTCTCGTTCAGCCGTGCAAATGGTTATACAAGTACCTACCCGTTCTTATCAAAAGTGACGCTTAGTGAAGGCGTGATTGATATGGCTGAGAACATTCCTGCGCACGATGTAACCTTACTTAGCCCCATCGCGCAGCTTACCGCCCATAAGGACTTTCATAGTGCGCTGAAAACATTACTGGTCAGCACCAGCATGTCCATCCATAAAGATGCGACATTACTATCAGCCAAAGGCCGCTTCCCGACGCTCGATTTTATTGATATGCCCGTTGCAAGCGAAGCGAAACGCTATTTTAAATATGGCCCGAACTTCTTGCAGCGCTTCTTACCGTTCTGGCTTGCCGATATGATTAGCCGTATGGTTGTTATGCTTATCCCTCTACTCGGCGTCATGTTGCCGTTAATCAAAATGGCTTCGCCAACCTATCGCTGGCGCACACGCTCTAAAATCTACAAATGGTACAAAAGCCTAAAAAGAATGGAAGACACTGCGATTACTGGTGATACAGATATTAGCGAAGCTCTGTCCGCACTGTCCAAAATTGACAATGAAGTCAAAAAGACCATTGTCCCATTATCATACGCTGACGAGCTGTATAATCTGCGCCTCCACATTCAAATGATTAAAGATCATTTAGAGCGCCTGAAATAATGGCCTTAAAGCACAGCACCTATCATGACGAAAACGTCGTCGGCCTTAACATGGAAAATGCAAGTCTCACGCATAGAGAGTTTTCAGGCTGCGTGTTTCAGGACTGCGATTTTACAGGCGCAAACTTCGCCGACACGCGCTTTATTGACTGTTTTTTTCAACGTTGCAACTTATCAAACATCAATGTTGAAAACGCGAACATGCAGGATGTGACCTTTGAGGAGAGCAAGTTAGCTGGGATTATTTTTTCGGCGCTAAATACTTTTTTGATCGACGTAGCATTTGAAAACTGCAAGATAATCGCCTGTGACTTTACAGACCTTAATCTGAGGAACACAAAATTTACAGCCTGCACAGTTCATGAAACGGACTTCGTCAATACTAGCCTTGCCGGTGCAAGCTTCGCCAAAGCAGACCTCCAAGGCACGAATTTCAGAAATGTGAATTTAGAAAATTGTAACTTCGCCGCCGCAACGCGTTACTATATTGACCCGACGCAAAACAGAATGAAACGCGCAAAATTCTCAGTGCCTGAAGTACTCAGCCTCTTATCTGTGTTTCAAATTGAGATTGATTAGGCGCAGGGCTATGTAATCAGGCATTTTTGCAAGGCATCTCTGTTACGCAGCTTCTTTTGTGCTCCGCCATCTTCTTGCAAATAGACTTCACCGGATTCATTGATCGTGATCGTACAGCCATTAGGCAGCACCACCGCATGATCATTAAAGCCTTCTTTAATTGTCGTCACTTTACCTTCAGTTTTTGCCTTAGCCGGATTGTGGCGGCGTATACCGCCGATACCACCTTCGCCGCCCCACATGACATCATGGCAAAGCTGCGTTTCAATGCGGTGATTATAATCTAAGATCTGCATAGCTATAGCGTCCTTATTTTACTAATAATTTTTGTAGGCTGTCTTTATTGCGGATTTTTTTGGCCTGACCGCCATCTTCACGCATATAAACTTCACCGCTTTCCTTGACTTCGATGACGCAGCCATTGGGCAATTTCAAGCTATGGGTGTTGAAGCCATCTTTACATGTCGTTTCATTGCCTGATGTTTGCACCTTGCTCTGTGGCGGTGATGAACGGCCGCGTGTACCACCAGAGTAATGGGTACAAACCCCATCATCAATCATAATTTCATGACAATGTCGCGCTGTTATGTTTTGGTTATAATCTAATATCTTCATTCTTAATTCCCTGCTAATTCACTAAATGCTGTTGAATCTTGTCCGCGTTACGCAGTTTTTTAAACGGAGCATCTTTTTCTGCTATATGCACTTCACCATTTTCATTCATGCGCACTGTGCAGCCGTTTGGCAAGGTTACAGCATATGTATTAAACCCGTCTCTCAATGACGTTTGCGCATCCTGCTTCTTCCCTACGCACGCCCCATCACAACGCTGCCGGCGACGCTTCTGACAATGCATCGTTTCTACAAAAGTATTATAATCTAAAATATGCATAATCGACCTTGCCCTATTTCACCAATAAACACTGTACGCTGTCTTTATTGCGTAACTTTTTAGGCGCGGCGTTAGCTTCTTGCAAAAAGACCTCACCGTTTTCCTGCACATTTATAACGCAGCCATTAGGCAGCTCTATACTATGCGTATTAAAGCCTGCTTTTAAGCTTGTCTTCTCCGCGCCGCTTTGCACGAGTTTCTTCTTAGCTTCGACCTGTTGTATACGAGCTTTCACATTGTCCACATTGCCAGCGCAGCCTACGCGTTCACCATGCCCTGCGCCCAAAGCGCTTGAAATATTGATTCTATCCTGTTCATAATCACCAGGCATCATCTGCACCATCGCCGTGTTTATTTTCTCGTTATAATCGAGTATATGCATGGCTCGTCCCCTTATTATTTATTTTCCGTATTAATGATTAAAGCACGGCGTGCATTATGTCAATAAATTTGTTGTTTTCTTGACCAATCAAACCGTCACAACCACAGATAAGAGTTTTTACTTGAAATTATATCGTGCGCTATGTATACATCGCGCATAACATATTCACCCAATTAATGAGAGTGCACAATCATGACTTTAGAAAGAACGTTTTCAATCATCAAGCCTGACGCAACAAAGCGTAACCTTACAGGTGCAATTAACAAAGTATTCGAAGATAGCGGTCTTCGCATTGTGGCACAGCGCCGCATTAAAATGTCAGAAGCACAAGCGCAAAAATTCTATGGCGAACACGCTGAGCGTCCATTTTTTGGTGAATTAGTTGAATTCATGACATCTGAGCCTGTTGTTGTTCAAGTCCTTGAAGGCGACGACGCAGTATCTAAGCACCGCGACGTTATGGGCGCAACGAACCCAGAAGACGCAGCAGACGGCACAGTACGTAAGCTTTTCGCACTTTCAATCGGTGAAAACTCTGTCCACGGTTCAGATTCACTTGAAAGCGCAAACCTAGAAATCGCACAGTTCTTCGCAGCTGATGAGATTGTTGGCTAATTTATAGCCGTTAAAGATACGAAAAACCTGCATCAGCTTTACACCATGCAGGTTTTTTATTGTTTTTATTTCAGCTCAATACCCTGCTTATCATAAACTTGCTTAATACCAAGCAAGCTCTTTTTTAGCTCTGCATTGTTCATATTATCTCTAAAATACACTAAGCTTACCACCTCACCTGCGCCATCCTGAGCAAAACAAGAATCCAATCGAGACTTCACGGCGTCACCAGATGATTCATAAATATCAACAAACTTCTGCGCTGTGCGTGATAAGTAATTAATATGCGGGTATAGGAATGAATTTACAGCGCGTTCACCGTCCACGTCTTCACCATATTCATTGCGCCACTCAGGCCCAAAATCCTTTGCAATAACTTTCGCAAGATCATAAAAGCTCTGAATGTCATGCCGGCCCTCTAAAGCATTAGCTAAAGGAACGATCTCAGGCTGCAACGTTAAGGTCATACGTGTAAAACGAGACGTATATTCTCTATTCTCATTTAGTGCGCCCTCAAAACTTTGCTTGTCATCTGCATTCATTATCGTATGTGCAAATGTGTTACAAAGCTTTTGGCAATGAAACTTTGCGTAGCGCGCATAAGCACGAAATGTTGTTTTTAAAGACATTGAACCCTCCATAAGCTTGAAGAGACAATAACAGAGCGTGAGAGTTATGTCAAATAATATGGGGTGAGGGCTTACTTCGCCTTCTGCAAAACCCAAATATTCTCGCAAGGAAAATGCTGCGCCCAATCAAGCGGTGCGAAATCAAAGCTGCTCATCGCATCTTCAGGCGGTTGCAATTCAATTAAATCAATGATGCTAAACCCTGCATCACGGAAAAGCCGTACCCACTCGCCATAGCTATACTGAAAATAGACAAGCTTATCTTCAACGAAGCGGTTAAGGTCAAAATAGCTTTTGCACAGCGCCTTGCCGACGCTCGCCGCCTTGTCATCATAACAAATTTCATGCAAAGGGGATTGAATGTTAAAGACAAACAGGCCGTTTTTCTTTAACACGCGGTGGACTTCGGATAGCGTCGGCGCAGTGGGCGCATAGGTCATTGCGCCGTGATCACAAAACACCATATCAAAGCTGCGTTTTTTCGCGGGGATTTTATCTGCGCTCGCATGGAGCAACGGGAAATCATGCCCCGCCTCAGCCATTAAACGCTCTGCATGTTCTAACTGCTTTTCAGAATTATCCAGTGCAGTAGGGTAACCGCCCATTTCAGCAATCGCAATGCTTAATTGAGCCGCACCGCTGCCAAGTTCTAACACCTGCTGACCGCGCACATCGCCTAATGCGCCAATATCGCGCTCTGGCAAAGACCATACGCCCCAGACAAAATCCTTGCGATTAAGCTGCTGCGCATGTTTTCCCTGATATTCATCAGAAAAATTGTCCCAGAATTTACGATTTGTTGCCGCGTCTTTAGATAATTTCATCTCTCGTTACGCGGCAACTCAGCCGCGCCCCTATATGTGTAATGGACGGCCATCAACGGCAAGCGCCGCTTCTTTAACCGCTTCTTCCAATGTTGGGTGTGCGTGACATGTCCGTGCAATGTCTTCGGCTGATCCGCCAAATTCCATTGCGATAACAATTTCAGATATTAATGTCCCTGCTTCTGGGCCAATAATATGTGCGCCAAGCACGCGGTCAGTATCTTTATGTGCCAATATTTTAACAAAGCCATCTGTGCAGTTCATCGCGCGCGCGCGGCCATTTGCCATGAACGGGAATTTACCTGCTTTATATGGAATGCCCTCTTCCTTAAGCTGCTCTTCGGTTTTACCCACGGCTGCGATTTCAGGGTGTGTATAGACAACGCCAGGGATTAAGTTGTAATCAATATGCGGCTTTTGCCCATCAAGCATTTCAGCCAAGATAACGCCTTCATCTTCTGCTTTATGCGCAAGCATTGGCCCTGCGATTACATCGCCAATCGCATAAATGCCTTTAACGCTGCTTTGGAAATGGCCATCAACTTCAATGCGGCCGCGATCATCGGTTTTTACGCCGACGCTATCAAGGCCGAGGCTCTCTGTATAAGCTTTACGGCCAACACTCATTAAGACGATATCAGCTTTGACTTGTTCGGCTTTACCGCCTGCGGCTGGTTCAATAGAAAGCGTCACGCCATCTTTGCCTTTTTTGGCTTCTGTCACCTTGCTTGAAAGACGGAATGTCATGCCTTGCTTTTTGAACAGCTTCAATGCTTCTTTGCGCACTTCGTTGTCCATGCCCGGTAAAATACCATCCAAAAACTCAACAACTTCAACTTCCGCGCCAAGACGGCGCCATACGGCGCCCAGCTCTAGGCCGATTACGCCGCCGCCAATAACAACCATTTTCTTTGGCACTTTATCTAGTTCAAGTGCGCCTGTTGAAGACACGATTTGTTTTTCATCAATTTCAATGCCCGGCAGGCTAATCACATCAGAACCTGTCGCAATAACAATATGTTTTGCCTTATACGCTTCGCCGCCAACGTCGACGCTATTCGCCGCAGTGATTTTACCTGCGCCTTTTAGCCATGTGACTTTGTTCTTTTTAAACAAAAATTCGATGCCTTTAGTATTGTCGCTAACGACATTATCTTTAAAGTTCATCATCTTTTGTAGGTTCAGCTTGACGTTGCCCGTAGTGATGCCCATTTCTTCATATTCATGCTTTGTTGCTTCAAGCTTTTCAGAAGCCGCGAGTAGCGCTTTAGAAGGAATACAGCCAATATTAAGACATGTGCCGCCCAATGTATCGCGTTTTTCAACGCATGCGACCTTCATACCTAATTGTGCTGCGCGAATTGCGCAAACATAGCCACCTGGGCCTGATCCTATGATGATGACATCAAACTCTTTATCAGCCATTTTTTATCCTTCTGATTCTGTTGCATTAAAATTTCTATAATATATGTAGCGCCTTTGCAGGGTGAAGACGAGTTTTATTTAAAAAATGCCCCCCTATTTCCAAGAGGCTTTCATTTACTATGAAAATAAACATATTGACGTAATTGCATATATTTGCTTATATGCATCATCTCAAATAAGAACAGGGGACGGCATGAGCAAGGTCATACAGACACTAACGGCAATAGCTGGGAATAAATCTGGTTCTCCTTTACTGGACGCCTTTGAGCGCGAGAATTTAATCGCCTACCCCATCGACCCAACAATTGAGCCTGAAATAAAAATGCTGTGGTCAACACGCATTAAAACAACAAAAAATCAGCTCAAGAAAATTTTCAACTGTTATTCAAACGCGACGACACATGACAAGTCACAAGACCACTTCGTCTACATACCGCTTACGATTGAAGCCAATAATTACGATTTAACCAGCTTTGCGGTTGATACTTTCAAACGCAACCCAAAAACAGGCGGCCCCATCCCAACGATGGAGCTCACCAAGACTGGCTACCAGGCACGCCTGCGTATGGCAATTTCATTAGCATCCCGCGAACAGCAGCTTTTGGAGCAAATCAAAAATTACAACAGCCCAGACCAACTCTCGAAACATCCGATACAAAAACTCAGCCCCGCCACCTGCTTTGGCCCGCCAGAATTTAGTATCAAAACATTATGGTCTGATGATGATTCTGTATTCAGGAATGAGTATGAAGCCAAGGTTGGCTATGCGCCCGATGTACTCGGTATTTATTTAACGCAGATGAAAAAAGACCTACCAGAAGAGCTTTATAAGCAGCTTAAAGACATCCGTAAGGATAAAGAGGTCTCTCTGGGGGTTACTGCCGTCTGCATGACACGCCGCTTAGCGTATTTTATTGCCCATTACGTGCATGAACATGATGCTTATGTGCTTTATGAATGCACATTAGACAGAAACAAATTTTGTTCACCCAACAACACCTATATACGCGGACAGGATTTAGAACAAGAATTTGAAGCTATTTGCGTATTACCATCACGCATTGATGCACATTTATCGCCAGAACAACAAACAGAGGTGCTGGCTAAGTCTTTAGAAAACTTTGAAAGCCATGTCACTGAAAACATTCAAGGCTTAAAGCGCAGCCCCGGCAGCAAAATGGAGCGTGCGACAAGCGCAGTTGAGCAATATTACAAACGCAACCGTAGCCGTTTGCCTGAGTATTTCAAAAATGCTGCTGAGCGTAAGGACGTGGCACAGTTTGATGGTAAATACGCCATCATGGAGCAAGTCTCGCCGCACGAAGCCATGGCTTATATCGGCAGTGGTTACGAAAAACTCGCGAAGCTATTTGTTGAAGATCACGACGACAAAGAACAATTTGTTGATAAGAATCTTTTTTCTTCTCAAGCAAAGCCTAAATAACACAAAAAAACCTGTTATTTTTGGAGGGCATATGAAAAACAGGGGTCTTGTAAGCTATTGAACTAACACTAAAGGCAAAAAAAAGCAGCTCGAGTTTAGTTTTCATAATATAATTCTTGACTTGGCAATAGAATCTGTATATCAATAGTTAGTAATATATTTCGTCGGCACCACAATTTAAATATTTGGTAGGGAAAATATGAGCATTGTATTAAAGAGACTAATTGAAGAAGCAAAAGCATTAGATGGCACAACCATGGCGAAGGATGCTTTAAAATCCGCGTTTCATCGTTCCGCACATGCCAGTTATGGCTTGCCAGAAGACTATGAGAATGAGCTAAAGTTCTGCTCTCGCAAGTCCGTCACCGAGATTCAAAAAGAAATCCAAACATTGTTTTCCACACACAGCCGTCATGACTCATCGAATGACGGTTTTTTTGTGCTTAAAAAGACAGCCGAAGAAAATTCTTATTACCTTACAAGTATTCAAGTCGACAGCATCACAAAAGACGATGATGGCAATATCATCGATTCACACGGCATTCAAAACGCTGGTCACCAAATGCGTGTACGTTTAGCGTTCCACCCAAATGTTGTTGCCGATCGCGCAAGCCAAGAAAATCAAAACGCACGTAAGTTTAAAACAAATAACGTTATGGCGAATTTTGGGGCGACACAAATTTATGGCGAACCAGAAGTTTCAGTTAAAACACTCCTATCACTCAGCGAAAATCAGGAGCGCGGCGAATTTGAAGTCTTCTTAAAAGATGATAATTATGCGGGCACGATCCTAAAAGAAAAAGGCCATGCCTTAGAACCTGATTTCAAGAAAAAACTCCAAGAGCTAGATGACGATGCAAATACGGAGCTTTGCGCTGAGGCCATTTGCATGACACGCCGCATGATGTTCTATGGCGTTCACTATGTCGCAGAACATAATGCTTATGTTGGCTATGAGTGCACAATCGACAACAATCAATTCGCAGATGTTAATATGCGTACATCAAAAGCCTATTCTGACCGTGAAATGGAATTTGAAGCGCATTATATTTACCCTGCTGATGGCCGCATATTGTCTACAGCTGAGCAAAAACAAGTTTTAGACGCATCAACAGACGCACTGAGCACATATATACAAGATAACACGACGTCATTTAAGCCAAGCTGGGGCAGCAAAATGGAACGTGCATCTGCTGCAGCGCGCAAAATGAACAACTCGCTCAATAAGAAATTTAGCGCAGTAAATGATAACTCCGGCAACCAAGTGCCTGATATCCATCCATGTTTAGAAGAACAGAAGCACCCAGGTGAGCTGTTACAAAACAACATTGGCGGTTTTTACAATATGTCATTGAAAATTGACTCTCCTGTTTGTGAAAACAATAGCGCCGACTGGATTAAAGAACGCCGCATCAGAGAAGCCTTTGTTGAGCCTAAAAACAAGCAGGCTTAAGAAAATATCACCATGAAGATTCTCGGCTTAGGAAATGCTGTTATTGATGTAACAGCAAATATTGAAGATGACTTTCTTGATACGCATGAGATCAAGAAAGGCCTATGTTATGAATCACATATCGACGACGTTCCTAAATATTTAGACACATTGCAAAAACTCGGCGTTGAGACAGCCTATAGCGCAGGCGGTAGCGCGGCCAATACAATGGTCTGCATTGCTGCGCTCGGCGGACAGGCATCATTTAGCGGCTTTATTGGCGCAGATAAGGATGGTGACTTCTTCAAGGATAGCCTTGCTCTTTACGATGTCGCCACCCAAGACATGATTATCCGCAGCAATGACGAAACAGGAAAAATATTCATCCTCGTTACGCCAGACTGCCAGCGTAGCTTCATGTCATTCCACGGCGCATCGGCCTCTGCGCAGCCAGAAGACGAACACAAACAAATGATCCAAGCTAATGACGCTCTATACATAGAGGGTTTCTCACTTTATTCGCCCAAGGGCTATGAAATGTATAAAGCGGCATCAGATATTGCACGCCAAGAAGGTAAGCTAATTATCTTTAACCCGTGTGATGCCAATGTCGTTGCTGAAAAAGCCGAAAGCGTCACCGACCTTATGGGGCGCGCCGACATTATCATTGCCAACCGCCTTGAGGCGCTTGCAATGACCCATGAAAAAACACTAGAATCCGCCTTAGATGCACTAGGAAAAATGCATAAAAAATGCGTTATCATTACCGACAGCGCCAATGGCGCGTATATTCTTGAGGGCAACACCTTAACGCACAGCCCAATTGAGCGCACACCGCCAAAAATCGTTAATGATAACGGCGCTGGTGATAATTTTGCTGGTGGTTTCTTATTCGGCTATTTACAGCAAGGACTTCCCGCCGCGCAAGCCGCTAAGATCGGTCATTTATGCGCAGGCTATATTTTAGGGCAGAGCGCTTCACGCCCAGCGCAAAAAGACGACTTGAAAAAACTACTTTCCACGTTATAATCACATCCCAATAACCCTACAGGATGTTTGTCACTATGCATGATGACTTACTGCCTATCGCCGCCATGGAACGCGCCGTCGATATTGTTCTTAGCTCCCCCCACCCGACCAGCAAAGTGTCTGCGGCTCTTTTTGGTCGCGACCTTAATGGTGATGATTATATCATTGCACGTACGAATCGGTGGCCGGAGCGCATTGAACAATGCTTCACGCATGATGACCGCATCGGCAATAGTAGCGGTACAATCCACGCCGAGACAGCCTGTATCCTCGCCGCGCCCTACACAAAAGACGCGTCGATTTGCGTGACAGACCCATTTTGTCCAAACTGCGCCAAAAACATCGTCGAGGCAGGCATCAAAGCGGTCTATATTGACCACAAAGGCTTTATCAAAGATTTCGCAGCCCGTCGCGGCCACGACTTTGAAAATATGTCATTGAAAATTGTTGAACGTGCGGGCATTGCGATTTTTGAGGTGATCCGTAAAGATAAAATCATCCAGCCCATCCAGATCCCCAAAGAAGGTTACCGCCCGAAAAGCGCGAACCCACCAATTATCAAAGCGCTTGAACAAGCTCCGTCAATGACGCTTTTCTTAAATGAGGTCAATGCCGCTAAAAATATTTATGATGACGACACACCTTTTTGCGTTGCCCTATCAGAAGATCGCCATCGCGCGCTGTACAGCATTACATTAAGCGCCCATTTATCACGTGGCATTAAAAAAGGTAGCGAGGCTGAAGCCCCCGCCCATCAATTAGAACAAAAATATAACTATACCATCCCACCGCTCAACCGCTTAATGATCGGCGCGCATAAATACGGCCATCGCGTCTTAGACGATTATATTTATTTATCACACATCCCCTCAGGACGAGAGCTTATTAATTTAATGGGGGAATCCGGCCAGCAAAAATTGTTTTTTGATAAACGAGAGAACATGACGAAATATTCATCGCCGCAAGCTTTAGCGCAGCTGACGCAAGCAGGCCTTGTCAAAGCAGAGTATATTTAAGACGGGACGTTTTTGCACGGAATAAGGCTCCTGCCTTTTTGTTCTTCTTTAATCGCATCGCTTAATGATTCACTATCTGCCCCATCATCATTAACCGCCTTTTGAAATGAAGGACACGAAGACTGGCCAAAGTTTTCGCAGTTCTTGCAGCCCTCATCCGCGTTATCGACAATGTCTTTAGCTTTTGTTTTTATATCATTATTTTTACCCATGTCGCAGCCATCCCTTTATGCGTCATTAAAATCGCCCTGTCTTGCCCCTAGTGCAAAAACGGCGTTAATGTTGTGCCCTGCACACAAAACACAGAATCGCCTGCAACTTTATTTTCTTTATCTTTGATGCCTTGTGCGCTGCACTGAGCTAACTCTTGCGCGCGAATACGCAGCTCATCATGTATTTCTGTCTGCAAAGATGACAGCATATAGCTAAAGAGATCAGCGTCTTCATCACCAATTTCAACGGCAAGTTCATCAACCCACTTTTCGAGGGCGGCTAATGTCTCTTTAAAGTCCTCCGCGTCCATTTCGGTCTCAATAAAGCCATTCGCCATATCCCCCATTTGTGCAAAATAACATTCATATGCCCAGTCCTGCGCTTGGTCGAGCACTTCTAAAATTTTCCCGTCGCCGTCTTGTTTATCCGGTAAAGCATCCATATAGTCGATTTGATCTTGTAACAGACTAATTACATCACCAGACGTCCCCGCCTCATCACCAGGCAAGCCATGCTCAACGATTAATTCCTCTAAGCTGTCTGTGTAAAAGGCAGGCATAATCTCGCAGAGTATAGCCACAACATTTTTCGTCAGCGGTAAGGTCATATGCCCCCCTTCACCGATGTTCATTTGTATGAGTACAGCGTCTTCTTCTGCATTTTGTACCTCGACCTCCAAGGCCGCAAATGGGTCTGCTTTCTCTTCATATTTCTGCTCTAAGTTAACAGCAAGATGCGGATAGATCATCGCCATGTATTCAACAACAGGCATATAAGCCTCTGCATTGTCATAGTCATCCTTTGCCATCAGAGCCTCGCTTTGCTCAATCAGAGCGTTAAAAATTATAGAAATTGACTGCTCGTCATCACCAATAGTGTCAAGGACCGCTTCAATGTATTGCTCTGATACACCTGCATAATATGAACTTACAGTATCAGCAAGATCATCAATTGCGCCCATAATTTGACCGCTAAGCAATCCACGTTCTGCCATTTCAAGACGATATTCGCGAATCGAATCGAGAACAGTATTATCACTGACCGCAAACTTACCTGTGACTTCGCCATCCGGATGAATTATGGGGCTTGCCGCGCAAAGCGCCGCGAGCTCATCATATGTAGGCAGCGCTGTGAATTCTGTAATGTCGCCTGCGCCATCCATTAATATCATTGGATGCTGCGCGAGAATATTGTTTATGTTGCTATAATCCATTTTATTCTACCTAACTTGATTAATGTGCCTTAAAAGGAACACGCTTTGGCCGTGTCTCTCACTAAATTTTCTAATTGCTTTGCCTTATAACAGTCTTGAAAAGCCCGCTCACTATGCCCAACTTTCAATGCGCTACGCTGCGCTGTCAACTCATCAAGGCATATTTTCCATTCATCCTGCCGCGCTGAGCATGTAACCTGCTCCAATGCATTTTCAATACGCAGTTCAAGCTCAGCTGCACGGCGAAACACATCACGGCGATAAGTTTCCGTCTTCTCACTCGCCCAATCATTGAACATCGATAGTAAGCCTTGACCTTGTTCAGGCTCTTTATCGCCGCGCTGATCTTTTCGGCGCTGCTCTTCGCTTGTGTAAATTTTCTGAGATTGTAATCCACCCATGTCTTAACGCCCTTATATCTTGCCATTATCGTTGCTTTGCAATGCAATAACCATAGTTTACATAATTTAAGACCTTCTTTCAAGCAAAAAAATTAACAAAAAGTTAATCCAAACAGCTCGTTCATCCGTATGAAGATATATGAGAGCGATAAATGTCCACTATTTCGGAATTTATTTACCTCTTATATATTGCATTTACTGGACTGATGACTATTATGTACGCAATCGAGTATATGAACAGTCCCACGATAGTAAATAGGGAATAGATGATGGTGCCTATGGTAGGGCCATTAGCGATATTCGCCACTAAATGAAAGGTATTAAAATGAGCAAAGTCATTGGTATTGACCTAGGTACAACCAACTCTTGTGTAGCCGTAATGGATGGTAAAGATCCACGCGTAATTGAAAACTCAGAAGGTACACGGACCACCCCGTCAATGGTAGCGATTACCAAAGATGGTGAACAACTCGTCGGGCAGCCTGCAAAACGTCAGGCCGTTACAAATCCAGAAAACACACTCTATGCTGTAAAACGTCTTATTGGCCGTCGTTATGACGATGCCGCCGTTCAGGATATGATGGACAAAGCGCCATTCCATATTATTGAAGGCGAAAATGGCGATGCATGGGTTGAAGTCGATGGCGAAAAATACGCCCCAGCACAAATAGCTGCGATGATTTTGACAAAAATGAAAGAAACGGCAGAAAGCTTCTTAGGCGCAGACGTCACAGAAGCTGTTATTACAGTCCCTGCTTATTTTAACGATGCACAGCGTCAAGCAACAAAAGATGCCGGCCGCATTGCGGGCCTTGATGTTCTACGTATCATCAACGAGCCAACAGCCGCTGCGTTATCATATGGCCTCGACAAAGAAGAAAGCGGCGTTATCGCTGTTTATGACCTTGGTGGCGGTACATTTGATATCTCAATTCTTGAAATTGGCGACGGCGTGTTCGAAGTTAAATCAACCAATGGTGACACATTCCTTGGCGGTGAAGACTTTGACCTACGTATCATTGACTTCTTGGTTGACGAGTTCAAAAAAGAACAAGGCATTGACCTGAAAAAAGATAATCTTGCTCTACAGCGCCTAAAAGAAGCTGCTGAAAAAGCAAAAATCGAACTTTCAAGTGCACAGCAAACTGATGTTAACTTGCCGTTTATTACCGCAGATGCTGCGGGCCCTAAACACCTGAACATCAAACTTACACGTGCAAAATTAGAATCACTCGTTGATGACCTGATCAAGCGTACAATTGAACCACTCAAAGCAGCGTTAAAAGATGCTGGCTATAAGCCATCTGACATTGACGAAGTTGTTATGGTTGGTGGTATGACACGTATGCCAAAAGTCATTAGCGCAGTTAAAGACTATTTTGGTAAAGAGCCTCACAAAGGCGTGAACCCTGATGAAGTTGTTGCCAATGGTGCGGCGATTCAAGGCGGCGTATTACAAGGCGACGTTAAAGACGTTCTTCTTCTTGATGTAACGCCTTTATCACTTGGCATTGAAACTTTGGGCGGCGTGTTCACACGTTTGATTGACCGTAACACGACAATCCCAACTAAAAAGTCTCAAACATTTTCTACTGCAGAAGACAATCAAAGCGCAGTGACCATTCGTGTCTTCCAAGGTGAACGTGAAATGGCGGCCGACAATAAGATGCTTGGTCAGTTTGACCTCGTAGGCATTCCACCAGCGCCGCGCGGCGTTCCACAAGTTGAAGTCACATTCGACATTGATGCGAACGGCATTGTACAGGTTTCTGCAAAAGATAAAGCGACCAACAAAGAGCAACAAATTCGTATCCAAGCCTCAGGCGGTCTGTCTGACAATGATATTGAACAAATGGTTCAGGACGCTGAAAGTAACTCTGAGAAAGACAAAGCGAAGCGCGATGAAGTTGAAGCTCGTAACGGCGCAGAGTCACTCATCCACGCAACTGAGAACAGCATGGAAGAACTTGGCGATAAAATTGGAGCTGAAGACAAAGCAGCTGCAGAAGACGCCATGCAAGATCTGAAAGCTGCGCTTGAGGGCGACAATGCAGAAGACATCAAAGCGAAAACGGACGCCTTGCAAAAAGCATCAATGAAAATTGGTGAAGCAATGTATCGCGCATCACAAGAAGAAGATTCCGCTGAATCAGAAAGCGCATCAACTGAAAGCAAAGCCGAAGAAGGCGACGACCTTTCAAGTGATGATGACGTTCTGGATGCAGACTTCACTGTTGATGACGAAGATAAAAAGTAGTCCAACCTGATTAAAAAAAGCTTTGGCCGATCCATTAAGCGTATTGGCCAAAGCTTGTTTTTTAATTCGATACATATTGAGCGTAGCCCATGTCGGAAAAAGACTTATATAAAACTCTTAACGTAGATCGCAATGCCGATGCTGATACGATTAAAAAATCTTATCGTAAGCTCGCATTAAAATACCACCCTGATCAAAATAAAGACAATCCAGAAGCGGAAGCGAAATTTAAAGAAATTTCACATGCTTATGACATCTTAAAGGACACGCAAAAGAAACAAATGTATGACCAGTTTGGTGAGCGCGCTTTCCAAAATGGCGGCCCCAGTGGCGGCGCAGGAGGTCCTGGCGGCTTCGGTGGCGCAGGCGGCGGTGGCGGCTTTGGCGATATATTTGAAGAAATGTTTGGTGACTTTATGGGCGGCGGCGGTCGTGGCCAAGGACGCTCATCAGCGATGCGTGGCTCGGACGTTCAGTTTTCAATGGATGTTAGCCTAGAAGACGCTTTTAGCGGTAAAGAAGCCAATATCCGCGTCCCCACGGTCGAAAGCTGCGCAGGTTGTAGTGGCACTGGTGCAGAAGATGGCAGCGGCGGCACAGAAAATTGTAGCACTTGCGCCGGACAAGGGCGCGTTCGTGCGCAGCAAGGCTTCTTTACAATTGAACGCGCCTGCCCAACCTGTAATGGGCAAGGTCAAATCATTCGTAACCCGTGCCGTAAATGTAGCGGTCAAGGCCGTATCAAAGGCAGCAAAAAGCTTAAAGTTAACATCCCCGCAGGCATTGATGACGGACGAAGAATCCGCATTAGCGGCGAAGGTGAAGCTGGCGTACGCGGCGGCCCTGCTGGCGATTTGTATATTCTTATCAGCGTCAAACAGCATAATTTGTTTAAACGCGCCGATAGTAATTTGCATTGCCACGTTCCCATTGCCTTTACATCAGCGGCCCTTGGCGGCGAAGTGGAAGTACCAACAATTGACGGCAAAACAGCGCAAGTCAAAATACCTGCAGGCACACAAAGCGGTCAACAATTCCGTCTACGTGGCAAAGGCATGCCTGTACTGAAAAGCGGCATCAAGGGCGATATGTTCGTTGAGATTTTTGTCGAAACACCGGTGAATTTGTCAAAGAAACAAACGCAACTACTGAAACAGTTCGCTGATGAAGGCCCGAAAAAAGGCAGCCCATCCAACAGCCCTGAATCTGAAGGATTTTTTAGTAAAGTCAAAGATATGTGGTCTGATTTGAAAGACTAAACGCACAAACGCGTACCAATATAAAGAAAAGCACGCTGTCATTAGCGTGCTTTTTTAATGGTTAAAACTTGATGCTCGCTTGCAAGGTAATCAGCTCTGGGTTTACCCTATCTTTAATTGCAAGCTCTGGCATATAGCCTAGCTTAACCGAATATTTATCCGCATACTCACCGCGTAGATACAGCTGCCCCGCTGGCGTGGCTTTATAACCTGACACATGATCATACCCCGTGACTACGCCTGCCATCATACCGACTGATAATGTCCAGTCCTTATGCAGTTTATATGCAAGCTCTCCCTGCGTCGAGGCATAGAAGCTGTCTTTACTGTAAGAGTTTTTATAATAGCCGACGCTGCCACCAATGCGTAAATCAGCGTCCATAAAATGCGTTATGTCATGAAGCTGCGTGTAGCCAATGCCCCAGTTTTTTTCATTGAAATTTTTCTTTTCACCGTCATCATCCCGATAATAAACACGCTCACGATCAAATGGGTCATGCACAGATAAAATATTAAAATCAACATACCTATGTACCGTTCTTTCCGCCGCCGCCTTATCCGCAAGCGCAATGTCTGGCACAGTAGCCCCCACCAAAAATACAGGCAGAGCCACATTTTTAAAAAAATTACTATATGTTCCCGACATCATCCACCCCATGGTCAAACCGATACAGCAACAGTAGCACAGCAATAAACAGAATAAAAATTATGGGAAAATGTAATTATATTTCATAAACATAGCTTTATATGCAAAAACTATAATGGAACAGGCTTAACCTTTGACCAAGAAAGTCGCAATCAAAGCCATAATGTTTTGGCGCAGCGGTGCCGCGCTTATATTTGCCATCTGCAACTGCGCCCCGCCAGCGTTTGTAAACACGGCGCTTACGGCGTCAAAATCTAATGATGTATTATCAAACACACGGCTTTGTTTATCAGCGGACGAATCCATAGACCGAAAACCAAGCGCCCGCACATCCCCATGCGCACCGTCAACATGCAGCCAGTGATAGACAAGACTTTTATCCGCCTCCGCAGGCAAATCAAGCCGTTTGACCTCAACCACATAATCATGCCCCGCATGAAAAGCATAAAGAACCTCAAATGATATCGCGCGAGGCATAGCCTTCTCCCAAGAATAAAAATATCAGATGGCCTGTAAGCCGGGTTCTGTCCACTGCCAAAGCAGCTGTATGACCATTCATCTAGGCGTTATATTGCTATAACGCTCAAGCAACCAACCCGAATGCGGCGTGGAAACGCGCCATAATGCATTCCTATTTGGTTTTGCTTCCGGTGAGGTTTACCATGCCAGCGCTGTTACCAGCCCTGCGGTGCGCTCTTACCGCACCCTTTCACCCTTACCTATACCATGTATAGGCGGTATACTCTCTGTGGCACTTTCTCGGGGCTCGCGCCCGCCGGAAGTTATCCGGCACCGTGTTTCCATGAAGCCCGGACTTTCCTCCCCTTATAAATAAGCGGCGATCATCCAGCCATCTGATATGGATGTCATAGCAAACAAAATCCTAAACAGCAAGCGAGATTAAATTTGCGCCCCCATGAGCCTCTACGATGTGCGCTATATACTCGTCGAATCAACACGCGTCTCACACAGCAGAACAAAAACAAGAAATTGATTTACATAAAACGCGCCGTATGTTATACCCTTCTTTATTAAATAAGTGGGTAGATAATGTTTATAAATACACTCAAAGCCATAGATACAGCGCAGCTACGCCTCAAAGACCACGAGGCCGCAGACATCTTGCATAATGTCACGCAGGCTTACGATGCCCTTTTCAAACGCTTTGAGCAAACGCACGCTATAAACAAACCGCTTTATGTGATTATGGGTGAATATCACGACCGCCCTTCACATCACATTGCGCATACCCTACTCACCAGATGCTTAAGCGACCTAGCAAGCCCTATTATCACGGCATTAGAATGCCCGATAAACATCAAAGCATCCGATTACCCCGGACTAAAGCTGACGGCTTCAACTAAACGGGCGCTCTGCCCCGAAAGCGTATCAAATTTAGATTTGTTAAAAAATTATATGATGTCTGAACATGCCCCATATTCAGGGCAATCTTTTGAAGCGAGCCTTATCCATCAGCGAGACCGCCTCATCACAATATTTAATGACATCGCGCGCAATGATGACTATACCATGGATTTATCAAGCATGCTTGGCCCTAACGAGGCGGACCTAGCGCGGGGCATCACTTCGAAATCAGTAAATGGTGTTGCCCTGCGTAACATCCATATGAGCGACCATCTCATCGCTGCGGTAAAGGAATACAAGGCGCCATTAGCTATACAGATTTGCGGGCAGGCGCATGTTAACGGCTCAGAATTTAATTCACCTAAAGAGAGCCTTACCGGCTTGCTCAAAGCGAAAAAACAAGAGGTATTCAACATTTTTTGGGGCGCAGCCAGTGCAATGCCCATACATCTTGCACCGTCTGAATTTTACATTAGTAAAAATATGCCTGACCGCTACATCAACTATCAGCAACATGGCTCCATAGATGATTACAGCCCCGAAGAGCTTGAAAACTATAACCTTGAAAAAGATTATGTGCAGCGTGTCTATCAATCATTAGGCATCAAGCCACCACAATAATCGGCTAGTTTTGTGTCGCATTCCTTGTGCTATATGCCATACTCACCCGTAAACTTTACATAAATAAAAGAGTGTGCTAAGTTATACCCTCAAGCAGGGGAGCGAGCATGTATATAGACAAGTTGAAAGCGATCAACCAAGATGAATTGCGGCTTACAAATGACGAAGCGGTCGATATACTTCATAATGTCATCACAGCCTATGATGCCATCATCCAGCGGAAAGCACAGCTCGTTCAACAAGGCTCAAGCAGACCGCTTTATGTGCTATTAGGCGAACAGCACGCTTCTGTCTCTCAAAAAATTTCACAGACCCTACTCATAAAGTGCCTGAGCGAAGCCTTTTATGATCGCGATAAAAACTCCGCCGTGACGAACAAGCCGATTGTAAGTGCCTTAGAGCACCCCATATCCATAAAAGCGCCGCTTCCTCTTGATGGTTCGCGTTCTGATAAAGTGGTTTGCCCACAAAGCGCCGCGAATATAGTTCATTTATTAGAATCCCACTTTTCTAAAAACACTCCACTTACTTTGAAATATTTTCAAATGGGTCTTTCCAGCATGCAGCATCGCTTAACGACAATATTTAGCGATGTCGCACGCCATGAAAACCGCACACTGAAACTGCCGAACCAAGCAGATGACGGTATTGACCCGCGTGAAGAAAAGGCCTTATTCATCCGCAACCAGCATATGTATACCCAGCTTCAGCAGGAAGCCGTAAGACATCAAGCGCCGTTAGCCATTCAAGTCTGCGGTCAAGCACATGTCAATGGCGGCGAATTATGCGCACAAGAATACGGCTTAGCAAACATTTATAAGGACGCCGGACAAGACGTTTTTTGCGTATTTTGGGAAGAGAGCTGCGCAGACACGTCAGAGCTAACAGACACAGAATATTTCGTGGCGCGTAATATGCCAGAGCGCTACATTAGTTACAACTTGTTCACAGCGGATGGCCAAAATATTGACGAGAACCAATCTGGCTACCAGCTCGAAGATCAATATTTACAAGGCTTTACAAAGGCCTTAAAAGGCGCCAAGCCCTTCTAATAGACACGCCTTTACAAATATTACAGTAGACGCTGGCGAAACGACGCCCATGGGAAAGCAGGCCCTGGATCTTTTTTACGTACAGGCGCAATATCATCATGGCCAATGACGTTGGCGGCTGAAATATTAAAGCGTTGCTGAATATCGCAACATAACTCAACAAGACGGTCTATCTGGGCGGCTTCAAATGGTGGGAAGTTATTAAACTCCCCCTCATTAACAAGCTCAATACCGATCGACGTTGAATTTATGTCTGTCTCGCCCTGCCACACAGACACCCCCGCATGCCAAGCACGTTTATTCTCAGCGACAAATTGATACACTGTGCCATCGCCATCAATCATATAATGCGGGCTGATCGGCCCTGCATCAGGGTCGGTTGTTGTATTCAAATAATAAGCAGCCGCCTCATCAGCGGTTTTTGTCCCTGTATAATGGACAATAATCAAGCTGGGGTCGACATTGCCGGCGCGCGCGTTATAATTGGGGCTTGGGCGCTGGATTATTTTCATCAATGTAACTTTCTTAATTGTTTATACGAACTATATAATTATGATGAAGATAATTGCAAGTTTGATAGTAGTATTAGTGATTCTTATAGGCTGGCAAGTCCGCGCAAACGCAGGACTGCCTATTGCGGAGAGTATTATGGACGAAAAACCACAAGGTTACCCCACCATCACCATAGCCGGTGGCTGTTTTTGGTGCTTAGAAAGTGAATTCCGCTCATTAAAAGGCATTAAGTTCACCCATGTCGGCTATACAGGCGGCAAGGTAGAAAACCCAAGCTACCAAGACATCACAACAGGGCGCACAGGCCACGCAGAAGCCGTGATCCTGACTTACGACCCAGAACAGTTAAGCTTAAAAGATTTGCTGCATTATTTCTTTGAAATAGCCCATGACCCAACAACATTAAACGCGCAGGGCGTTGATAAAGGTACGCAGTACAGATCAGCCGTTTTCTACGCCAATGCCGAAGAAAAAGCCCTCACCGAAAAAGTCATCAAGGCCGTAAATGCAAAGAAAGCCTATAAAAACCCCATTGTCACAACATTAGAACCACTAGGCACGTTCTGGGAAGGCGAAGATCACCATCAGCAATATTACGAGAAATACGAAGAAGAAACCGGCCAAGAACACATCCGCGTTTTCTTAAAGAAAAAGAAGAAAGCCGCGAAAGGGCTTTATTAAAGCAGCGGCTCGTACTTGCCGTAAAGCGAGAAGCAGACTGTTTTTTCGACGCCGCTCTCACCATCTGTGGTCGTCACTGTATATTCTCTGTTATACGTCCCATTACCGCACCAACTCCCCCAAGCGTCTAAATCATCGCCGCCCGCTATTTGCGTGTAGCCTTTGCCTTCCAGAAACTCTTTTCCATCTTCTTGAGAGTACATTGCATTCGTACATGAATTTATACCCGCAACGACGCATGCACCGAATATGAGGTGTAACGCCAAGCTTTTATATTTGCTTTTCTTCGACATCAGAAGCCCCCTGTTTAAATTTATTTAAGGCGAATATTGGCCGTGCTTGATAAGGGCGCTTTACACACGACAGCTGGAATTTGTCGGCCGTTATCAAAAGCGGCGACAAAGCCTGTACTCATATGCTCACCGCGTAAGCAGCCTAAGGGCTCATAACCTGTGAATCGGATCTGCGCATCATCAAAGCGCGTGTCATTCGCAATCACCTGCATCGCGTGCACTTCATCCGTTAAGAACGCATCACCTATATCTTGTTGGAAGAAGACACTCGCCCCCACTGCGAGTGCAAAAGCCCCCGCTACGCTATATTTAACTGTATTATTCAACCTGCTCACCTGTGTTTTATTATTTTTATTTAGATTAATTATATAACATTATTATTACTACATAAAACTGAATGGCGCAATACGTTGCACTGAATAATCCCAACAGGATTGACTTGACATAAAAAATACTTATAGTTACAAAAATAGCCATATACACAGGAACCGACAAATGCACGATAGATCAGCCCGCGAACAAAAATACGTAACAATGCTCGAAGCCATTATTGACCTTGGCACAGAGTTTAATGGCATCGCAGATTTACAGCGTCATTACAAAGACGAAGTCCAGCGCCACACAACGCGCCTAGATACCAATAAAAAATATACATCTCTGTTCAACAGCTATGCGCAAGGCAAAGAAAAAGAAGATGCTTTTGCCTTAAAAATGCTTTGTGACGATAACGCTATGAGCACAGAAAAAAGCAAGCTCAAGAGTTTTGCCTTAGGTGCAAAAATAATCGGCTCCGTTCTCTACTTCCTTCCCACGGCTTATCAGCAAAGAAAACGTGAAGAAAAGCTTGTAGAGATCGCCTACGCGCCGTAAACATTCCACACAGGGCAATAAAGTTTAAGTTTAAGTTTATGTTTATATTGAATAAAGTAAAATCTAAATTTGGTCTCGATTACCCGCCATATTCACTTGCTGTATTAACGGTGACAGCTCTACACAGCTTAGCACTGATAAGTGGCATAGCCGCCGCCTCTTTGCTTTTAACATATGTGCTCGGTATCTATTTCTACGCAAGCAATGTCTTCCCTGACGGATTCTCGTTTAACGCTCTACCGTTAAATGCCGACCTGAGGGGCTATAGTTTATATGTCACCACATATTTACTCTTAAGCCTCATCAGATACAGGACCGTAAAATTTTTGCACAAAAACAAAAAAACGGCATAAAAATCAACTAAGCAAGGCGAATATCAGCGCCGCAAGCGCTTAATTTCTCAACCAGCTTTTCATAGCCACGGTTCAAATGGTAAATACGGTTCACAACGGTTTCGCCCTCAGCCACCAAACCTGCGAGAACGAGTGCGACACTGGCGCGTAAATCGGTTGCCATGACTTCTGCGCCTGTTAGGCCAGCCACGCCTCGCACAAGGGCGCTATTGCCGTGTACGGTGATGTCAGCGCCCATACGGACAAGTTCAGGGACGTGCATGAAACGATTTTCAAAGATTGTCTCGGTAATCATTCCTGCCCCCTTACAAATACTCATCAAGCTCATTAACTGTGCCTGCAAATCTGTAGGGAAGCCTGGGTGCGGCTCCGTCATAATATCAAAGCCTTTAAGGTCAACGCCATTGCGTTCAACAATCAGGTCTTTGCCATCTTCTTCAATATGCATACCCGCTTCTTTAAGCGGCCCAATTAAGCTTGTGAGCAAATCAGCGCGCGTATTTTCAAGCACGACCTTACCGCCTGTCATTGCAACGGCAATCATATATGTGCCGGCTTCGATACGGTCAGGGACAATATCATATGAAATGCCATGTAGGCGCTCTACGCCTTCAATAACGATTTTTCCTGTGCCAAGGCCTGTAATTTTTGCGCCCATTTGAATCAGCGCTTCGCCTTGGTCAACAATTTCTGGCTCGCGCGCTGCGTTATTAATGATTGTGATGCCCTTGGCCAAAGTCGCCGCCATCATAATATTTTCCGTCGCACCAACAGATATTTTGCTAAAGTTAATTTCAGCGCCGCGTAGGCCATTAGGCGCAGATGCTTTAACGTAGCCTTGTTCAAGTTTAATTTCAGCGCCCATTTGGGTCAGCGCGTCTAAATGCATATCAATCGGGCGCGTCCCAATCGCGCAGCCACCCGGCAAGGACACTTCAGCTTTACCGCAGCGTGCCAATAATGGACCAAGAATAAGTACTGACGCACGCATACGGCGCACAAGGTCATATGGCGCAACGTGGTTTTTGATTGAAGGCGTGTGGATCATGGCAAGGCCATCTTCACGCAGGACAACTTCAGCGCCCAAGGTTTTCAGCACCGCCGCTTGCATTTTAATGTCGCCAAGATGCACAGGGCAATTCATTAAATGCATCGGCTCATCAGTGAGCAAACACGCAACCATATGTTTAAGCGCCGCATTTTTCGCGCCGCTAATACGGATACGTCCATTAAGTTCATTGCCGCCCTGAATCACCATTTTTTCAAGCTCTGAAGCTTGTGAAAGTTTATCAGGGTCTACAGTAATTTCTTTTGCAACGGCATTCATGTAACTCATTCTCCAAAACCAATACGTACTAAATTTATTATGTGAAAAGCTGTTCTAGCCTAAGTGCGTGGTAATGTCACGCCTTTTTGTCCCATGTATTTACCGCCACGATCACTATAGTTAACTTCGCATGCGCTAGAGCCTTTAAAGAACAAGAACTGACAAACGCCTTCATTCGCATAGATTTTCGCGGGTAGCGGCGTTGTGTTTGAAATCTCAAGCGTAACATGGCCTTCCCAGCCGGGCTCCAACGGTGTGACGTTTACAATCAAACCACAGCGCGCATAAGTACTTTTACCAAGGCAAATAACAAGCGCGTCTTTAGGAATTTTAAAATACTCAACAGTGCGGCACAGCACAAAGCTATTTGGCGGAATAACGCAAACGTCACCTTTACGCTCAACAAAGCTTTTCTCTGAGAAATTCTTTGGGTCAACAAGCGCATTATCAACATTTGTGAAAATCATAAATTCATCAGCAAGACGAGAGTCATAACCATATGATGACAGCCCATAAGAAATAATTTTTTCTTCATCAACGTAACGTACCTGACCATCAACAAACGGCGTAATCATCCCCTGATTTTCAGCTTGTTCTCTAATCCAATGATCCGGCATGATGCCCGGTAGATGGTCTGCGCTATCTTTTAACAAACGCATAGCCTCGCTTGGTTTGCCTTCTGCGCCCGTTTTTGTGCCTAGAGTATCGCTCATTCTTGATTACCTTTATCTACAACTGAATCTTCATTATTAACGCCATCTATTTCTTTCGCCGCTTTATTAACAGATGCGTCACGCTTAACCTTCTTGCGGCGCATTAAATTCGCGCGCAAGGCATCGGCTCTTTTATCGAACTTTGTGTTCTTGTCTTCTTTTATCGACATAACATACCTAAATAGATGAGATTACCGCGAATATAGTAAATATAGGCGTGACAATCCAGTCTTTTTGTTGTATCTTCCCCTCGCTCTTCGGGATAACCTTGTTAAGGGCTTTATATATAAGATTTTTTTATCTTCGCCGCGGTAGCTCAGTGGTAGAGCGCGTCATTGGTAATGACGAGGTCGAGAGTTCAATTCCCTCTCGTGGCACCATTTTCCTGTTTTCCCCATCCATTCCACTACATTGGTAATTAACCGCCAATATTGACATAACGCAAGCCCTTGCTGTGATACATGTTAAATCAACAACGCACAGGCACGTCACGCAAGAAGGCTGGATGAACGTAACAGGATACAATGCAGGTGAAAACGTACAGCCCTCACGCCACAATAGCCGCATGCTTTATGCCTCACCAGAGGCACGCCTGACCTTTAGAGCTCTACCATCTCTAATGCTCAGTGGGCAACGTAATATAGCGCAGATTAATGCACCGCTAAGTCCAAATGAAGGATTTGCAATCACATGCAACCACTTATAAACCCTGTGCCTACCCCCGTACTATCGCACTATTCCCTTTTCCATCATGCTAATATAAAAGCATATTCATACATTTATAAAAACAACTTTATTTGGTGTAAAGACGGTGCTAGAATAAACTTATGGTTGAAGCAAAGGGTTATTGGCTATCTATTCAAACGAACAATACACAATACCGTTCGGAACATAAAATAGATAACAGTCAAATCAAATATATTGTCAAAATACACAATGGTGATTCACCGGTAACTGCCGCTGCGCATAACTACAATGATGCAATACAGGCGCTAAAAGACAAACTCCGCGCATTAAAGGCAAGCGCCCCACAAAGCTTGCCCGCCTTTGAAGACTTCGAAGCCCCCATAGAAAATGAAGTCGATAATATTGCTATGGTTTTCTTAAGCGAAAGCGACCTAGAAAACGCTAATTGAGCCGTGAAAGCTCGGCTTGTTAGAACACTAACTTCCTATATTACACCAGGCACGCGGTCAAAAAAAAAGCGGCCATATTCTGGGCAGCTTTTTCTTCAATTATTTCGATTCTACGGGGCTAGAACTTATAAGCCGCCTTAACAACGCCCGAATGCGCCGCGTATTCAGACTTGTATTCAAAATCATACCCGCCCGTGAATTCCCAGCTATTGGTATTATAAACCGTTGCGCCGAAGCCAACGTTAAACGTGCTGTTTACAGGGTCAGAACCTTCAGTTCTGAATGTTGTTCCACCACCAATAAACTTAGATGACGCCGAAACTTTATCACCGATCACATCATTGCGGTAACCAACATGAACTGCAGGTTCAAAAATGCCACCATTGCTCAGCTCTTTCATCCAAGTCGCTTCTAAAGCAACCCCGAGTTCAAAGACATCTAAATCGCCAGGGTCAACATCAAGGTTCGCACCGCCTGCACCTGATTCTGTATAAGCATCTTGGTCAACATGAATATAGTTAATCATTGCTGTCGGCGTTAACACGACTTCGTTAAAGGCTTTTAAGTGGTAATCATTACCGAGTTCAAAACGGGCAACATATTGGTTGCCAGTTGTATCGCCCTCTGCTGTCAAGCCAGATGTCCCTGCGACGTTGTGACGCTTGCTTTCAACATCGTTAAACACGTAGCCAAGCATCACATCTAAGAACGCAGTATCAGCCAAATCGTAATTCGCATAAGCGGCAACTTGCCAGCTGCTAATCTCTGTTTCGGTTTTATTTGCGTTGTCAGAATCAACATTTGTCACCGCGTAACTGCCCGCGAAGCCTAATGTCATGCCTTCTAATTTATCCGCTGTATCAATACCGGCTGCGAGACCCAACGAGTTTGAGTCATAACCAGCAACATTCTCACGCTCGTCTTGCGTCGCTGTGTTACCAAAAGCCTGCCCCCAGACTTTCGTGCCATAGAGGCCATTACCCGCATACATGCCAGTGCCGACTTTATCGTTACGAACCTCTGCAAGGCGAGTCCCGATCACGTTCAAAGACTGATTTGTGACACTCAACGCTGAAACAACAGCGCCGCCATCAACTGTCGGAATTGACGATTCTAATATGTCGTTCACGGCTTGTTGTGAAGTCGCCGTGTTTAAATTCTGTTGCAACTGCGCGATTTGCGTATTGGCAGATGTACCAATTGCATCAAGTACAGTACCCACAGCGTTGTTATTAGTATTCGTCGCTGCAGCCGCTTTTGAACCGATGGTTGCGACAACAACAAGGTCAGAATCACTCGTTGTATCCTGCGCAAATGACACAAGATAACTGTTATCTAGAATTGTCGTGGTTAGATCCGCAACGCCAGCGCCGCCAGCGCCGTCAATCAATGTGAAGGATTGTGCGTTCGCAATTGCATCACCCGTCACAACATCAATCGATAATATTGCCGTCGCATCAACGCTTGCATTGCCTGTTGCCGTCATCTGGCCTGCGGCTGTCGCGCCTTTGATGTCAAACATCAAGGTCTGCCCTGCATCGACGTCAATTGTGCCTCCTACATTCAGTGTACCGCTGCCAATATCTGTGGTTTTAGCCGCTTCAAAATTACCGCCCGCACTCACAATGCTGCTTGAGCCGAGAATCTGGAACGATTTAAGCTCCGTTCCATCCGTACCAAAAGCATCAATACTGCCTGACCCTGCAAGGACGAAGCTACCTGTATCGGCGGTAGATGTAATAATCGCGCCTGTGATGTCTTTTGTATCAGCAAGACGTAACGTACCATCTGCATCAAAATCAACTGCGCCTGTGATGTTGCCATTTGACTGCACTGTGCCCGCACCCGCGACTTTGATGTCTGTTGCACGGATATTACCGGCCAATGTCACCGTTTCACCGCTCCCGCCATTAAAGTTGATCGCCGCGAGGCTGTTTGTTGTGATGCCCAAAGTACCGCTTACTGTAGACGAGCCAGCAAAGTTCACTGTACCGTTTGCGCCCGCTGTACTGTCAATAGAGCCTGTAAGGTTTGCATTATCAGCAAAGTTAATTGTACCTGCGTTATTGGCGAAGTTAATATCGTTTGTTGTGGTCACGTTACCTGCGAAATTCACAGTCGCCGCGCCGCCAAAGTTAATATCATCAACATTCACCGTAGAACCAAAGCTAGATGTGCCAACGCCGTTAATGGTAATTAAGTTCAAGCTTTTGGTTGCGCCTACACTGCCTGAGACAATAGAAGAGCCTGCAATCGTGATGTTACCTGCGCCGTCGGCTGCGGTGATATTATCAACGCTGCCTGTGATGTCCGCGCCATCAGCAAGCAAAGCTGCCGCATTTGCGCCAAACTGGACATTACCCGTCACGTCCTGTGCAAAGTCTAGGTTACCTGCAGCCGTTGCGGTGATTGTTGTTGCGGCGACTGTACCGTTAAAGTCAAACGTACCAGTACCGTTATAAGTAATCGCGCCAATAGAGTTTGTTGCGCCAACATTGCCTGAAATAAGGGTCGTGCCTGCGCCTGTGCCGCTGATTGTGCCAACGCCCGCAGAGCCTGACGTATTATCAACCGCGCCCGTGACGCCGAAAGTGTTACCCAGAGCAAGCGTACCTGCGCCAGTAAGGTTCACTGCGCCCGTCACTGCGCCACCTGTTGTTAATGTGGTTGCCGCGCCAATATTTACGTTTGTCGCCTGTAGCGTCGCGCCAGTGGTTAAGCCTGTGCCTTCACCTGAGAGTGTGACGTTGTCTAAGACCGTCACATTCCCCCAAGCTGCGTCTGTTGTAAGTGTATTGCCGCCAGATACGATAACGTTCGATGTATCGGTAGCTGCGCCCTGCACTGTGCCTGATGCCGCGATTGCGCCGCCTGCAGTGTCAAATGTCACAGTGTATGTGTCCGCCGTGCCGCCGCCATCGCCAATGACGATACCCGAAGCATTATCAACGCCGACATCGCCTTGGAATGTAACAGCAGAGCCTGTGCCGTCATTCGAGATTGTAATTTGGTTTAAGTCGTTTGTATCACCGATTGCGCCTGCAAAAGTTGCGCCTGCGCCTGTGATCGCGATGTCACCATCCCCTGCAACGCCGCCGTCAATTGTCCCTGTGAGCGTTTGTAACGTGCCGCCATCAAGCGTTAGCGTTGCCGTCGAAACCGCACCTGTTAGGGTGGTTGAGGCCGCTGTGATATTACCGCTGACGGAGACATTCACATTGTTATTCGCATTCACGCCATCAGCCGTAATGGCGAGCGCGCCTGTGCCTAAATTGATGTTGCCATTGAGGTCAACGGTTAATACGTCGCCCGTTGCGTCAGTATCTTCGCCTGTGATAGTGAAGTTCATGGATGTAAACGCACCAACGGAAACATCACCAGATATAGTGACCGCTTCGGCGGCATCATCATTAAGCGCATCATCAATTGTAAATGTCAGGGCATCTGCGCCTGCGACCACGGCGGCGACGGTCGCGGTGCCATCACCAATAATGTCTGTATCCTGCACCGTTACGGTTGCATTGCTGTTCACGCGCAGGTCGCGGCTTTGCGTTGCTTCGCCAGCAGCGGCGGTGCCGTTTGTGTTGGTCTGCCAATCAAAAGGAGAGCTTGCGAGTTCGTCCGCATCAAACGTACCGCTGCTATCTGCATCGACGCTAATTTCATCCGCCGCGTAGGCAGGTGAGATAAATAATGGCGTCGCGCCGACTGCAACAATTGCAGTGCCGGCTAATAATAGCTTTTTAATATCTAATTTCATTGAAATAAATCTCCAGAAGATGAGGTAAAAACAGAATACGGGAAGAAACACAAAACGGGCGAACGCCCAAATACAGGTTAAATCATAACACATTTACAAAGTTTTAAAAGAGCCCGCGTGCAAAAAACTGCGCACGGATGAAAGCCAAAGATAGCCGCGCATAAGAAAACAGGGCTTCCCATTAAGGAAGCCCTGCTTAATATAATATCTATCTGGTTAGAGACTAGAACTTGTAAGAAGCTTTAACCATACCAGCATGTGCATCGTAATCAGACTTGAATTCGAAGTTGTAACCGGCGCTTAGTGTCCAGTTTGTGTCAGTGATGTATTTAACACCAACACCAGCATCGAAAGTTGTCTGTGCAGGATCGAAGCCTTTAACTTTGAAAGCAGAACCACCGCCAGCAAATGTGTTAGATGCTTCGAACTCGTCGCCGATAAGGTCATGACGAACACCTAGGCCGATAGATGGCATTAGGTGTGTGCCGTTTGCATTCTGGATATCCCATTGTGCATCAACGCCAAGACCAATTTCGAACAAGCTCAGAGAGTCTGCGTCAACTGTAAGGTTTGCACCGCCAGCACCTGTTTCTGTGTAGCTATCTGCAGAGTAGTGCATATAGTCAGCAGAAACTTTAGGTGTAAGAACGAGCGTACCGTGACCTGTGTGGTAATCACGACCAACTGCTAGGCCAGCTACGAATGCGTCTGCATTGTATGAACCTTTAGCATTTAGTGCAGCAATACCGCCTGGGTTACGTGTAGTGTCATTATCAGACCAGATATAACCAAGTTGACCAGAAACGAATACTGTCTCGTTCACGTCGTAATCACCGTAAAGTGAAATTTGGTAGCTATCTACTTCTGTTTTCGCGTTGCTGATGGCGTCAGAGTCAACGTCCGTATCAGCGTAAGCGAATGACATACCGATAGTCGTGTCTTGGCCAAGCTCTTCTGTGTCAAAACCAATTGCGAAACCGTAAGTATCAGCATCGTAACCAGAAACACCATCACGCTTGTCTTGTTGAGCTTGCTGACCGAAACCTTCGATCCAGCCGTTCAAGCCGTTCATGACTTGACCAGCATTCATGCCAGTTTCGCCAGAGCGTAGTGATGCAAGACGGTCATTGTTGATAGCAGACGTGCTACCCGCAACTTGAATACCCGCAACAACAGCGCCGCCAGAAACGTCAGAAGCAGCCGCTTCGATTACGTTATTAACGTCACCTTGCGTGCTTTTAGACTGAAGTTCAGACTGTAACAAGTTGATTTGGGTGTTCGTAGATGCCGCAAGCGTCGTTAGAAGCTGGTTACCAGTTGCAACATAGCCACTGTTAACACTTGTGCTTTCAACAGAGTTAGCTTGAGTAACAGTAACATCGAAGTCATTGCCGTTTGCTGTAAGAGCAAAACCGTACAAATATGAGTTATCTGTTACTGTAGCCGCTGTTGTTGCCGCGCCAGTGTTACCACCAACAACAGAAGCAATAACTTCAGCCGCTAGAGGTTGAGAGCCTGATTCAACAACAAAGTTTACAGTATCGTTAGAAAGGTCAACTGCACCGCCTGCTGTGATATCAACAGTACCAATTGTTGTTGTACCCGCTGTACGTTTAACACCAAGGTTAAATGTACCTGCAGCCGCATCAGCAGTATAACCGTTGCCGCCAGCAAGTGTAACGCCAGAGTTAACTGTAACTGTGCCATCATTATCAATAGCGCCTGTACCAATTGTTGCGTTAGCAGCAAATGTTGCTGCTGCATTAGCAGAAACATTTAATGCACCAACAGCTGTAGTACCAATAACACCGTTAAATGTAACGCTTGATGTTGTTGTGCCATTACCAATAGTAAGAACACCATCATTTGCGAGTGCACCATCAATTGTACCAGAGACAACTTGTGCAGATGTACCTAGGAACTGAAGAACGTCAGCATCATCAAGTGTGATTGCATCAACATAAAGGTTACCAGTTGTAGTAACTGTCTGTGCATTACCTGCACCAGTCGCTAGAACACCGATCGCCTTCGTGCTAGTACCAACATTACCTGTAAATGCTACTGTACCTGCTGCGCTATCCGCGATTGAGATCAAACCTTGGCCATCTGTTGCTGTCGTAATCGCACCAGAAACTGTCAAAGTATTCGTTTGATCATCTAGGATAAGACCATCATCAACACCGCTGTCATTAATAACAACTGCGCCAGACAATGTTTCGTTACCAGTAGTCGCATCAACAGTCAAAGTCACGTTATCAGCAATATCAACTGAGTTCGCAACGGAGCCTGTAACAGTAGCATCAGCATCAACGTCAAAAGTACCCGCACCTGTAATGTTACCAGTAATGTCACCTGTACCACCAGCAGATATTTTCAATGTACCTGTGTTCGCAATGTTACCAATTAGATTACCTGCGCCAGTAATATTAACTGTACCCGCGTTAGTAATCGCGCCATTAATATCGCCTGCACCTTGGTCAACTGTTGAACCAGAAGCCACAGTAACAGCCGCAGAAATTGCCGCGTCTGAATCTAATGTTGTGCTACCAGTAACAGAAACTGTATCGATGTTAGCTGTTGCTACGCCAGTTAGTGTGATTGTATCACCGCCTGTGAAGACAAGAGCTACAGTATCACCAGCGCCGCCACCAGCAATTGTCGCAGCGATTGTTTGTGTCGTACCATTAAATGTAGCTGTTTTTGTGTCAGTGCCAGTGTTATCACCGAGTACAATTGTACCCGCGCCCCAGTCACCGTTAAATGTAACAGCTTGGTCAATACCTGTGCCGTTCATTGTCACTGTACCAGTGCTTGTGCTGTCACCAGAGAATGTAACACCTGAAGCATGTGTGTTTGAAACTGTAATGCTGCCATTACCAGAAACAACACCAGTTACTGTTTGAGCTGTCGTTCCGTTAAGAACCAATGTTCCTAAGCCGTCAGGGCCGTCAGCCAAAACAATGCCCGTCGCTGTAATGTTGCCAGCAACATTTAACGTAGCATCATCGCCCGCATCGCTTGAATTTGAAGCGTTAGTACCACCTGTTACTGTCACGTTGCCAGTAGTTGTAATTGAGCCTGTTACTGTAACTGCTGTAGCATCTGCGTTAGCACTTACTGTGTTCTCAGTTGCTTGTACTACAAAGTTACCAGAACCCAACGTCGCTGAGCCAACAGTAATCGCAGTAGAAACGTTATCACCTGCGTTTGAATCAAATGTTACGTTACCGTCTGGTGTTGCGTTTGTATCTGTAATCGCGCCAATAGCAGTTACGTCACTTTCGTCAATTGCAAGGTTAAAACCATCCAAGTTAACATTGTCAGCTGCTGTTGGTGCATTAACAGGTACTGTTGTGCCCCATGTTGAATTACCTGCGAGGGTCAAATCAGCTGCTTGTGCTGTACCTGCCGTTGCACCCACTGCAACGATAGCTGTACCAGCCAATAGTAGTTTTTTAATATCAAGTTTCATTCTGAGAGTTCTCCTTTGGTCAAAACGAATAAACAAAAATTCTTTATATTGGATAGATAAAGCATTTACCAACATAGACAGTCATACACAAGTTTTGTAAGTCGTGGTGCTGAGCCCTTATATATACTGCAAAGAACAGATATAACGAATCAGGACACGAATCGACCTACAGCAATTGTAGGGAAACTTATACCAGTGGGTAGATAGGCGGTAAACCCCTGATAGAGGAAAATTTGTAACTTTTTCAACACATAAACATCAGAAAACCCTAATTTACAGGGCTTAAAGTTTAGTTTATAGGGCGCCGCCCTATACCCTCGCGTGTAGTCCGGACGTGGCTTTGAGTCGATTTTCAGTGGGCTGATTTGATGAGAAAAGTACCGTAAACAAAAAAGCGACACTGTTGCTTTTTTGCAACAATGCCGCTTTTAAACTTATAATCGCTAATATATAAAAGCTTATTTCTTCATAAGCTCTTTATGCGCTTTGCTAAAGCCTGAAAGTGAAAGCTTGACGCTAAACACTTTGCCTGTTTGGTCATGCGTCGCAAGGACAAGGTTGTTGCCTTTACGCATTTCTTTTAACAATACTTCAGTCACGCCAATGCGCCCAAGGCAGCCGCCCGGTGTACAGGTGTGAAAATTAAATGCGTTTTTCTCGCCTTCATTTTTCTCGCCGCCATCAACTTGCATCAACACAGGGTTCGCAACCAATAAACCAAGGGGCAGAATAATAATGCCGCCAAGCTTGTCTTCTTTGTCTTTAAAGAGTGCGATCTCCATAAAACGCTGGCCTGTGTCTTTGACCGTGATCATCTGGAACATTTCGCAATATTCTTTTTTATCGGTTTCATTTGTTTTACAGCGGACATCCCATGCTTTTTCATCAGCGGCCTGTGCGCTTGGCGCGAAGCCTGCGACAGAAAACAATGCCAAAGCAGTGAGAGATAAAACAGAAAATACTATACGGCGCATAAAACTAACCTTCCTTATAATTAAGCAATGCCTCAATGACTTAAAGCATTATAAAAATCTAACGCACGAGTTTTAACATGGCATTGTTTTACGTAGCAAGGCCGGCCAGAGATCAATCCACCCTTTTCCGTGCGTTACGCCTTTTAACGTTTCAATGCGCACGCAGCGCGGGTCGCCCATTTTGCTGACGAAGCTCTGTGCGATGGGCTGCGGGACGATCGGGTCATCAGCGCCGACAAAATGATATTGCGGCAAGGCGGCGTAGTCCGGTGCATAATTTGCAGGGTTGAGCGATTCGGGCATCATGCTGACTTTATGGTAGCGTGAATGGGCATCAATATCTAAATTCCCTGCGACTGTGCGGATCGCGGTGATGTCGGTGCGGCCGCGCGCCATTAACAACGCCAAAGTTGCGCCGCCTGAATATCCGACCAGTTCGACATGCTGCCAGCCGCGCTCCGCCTTGAGGCGCGCAAGCAAGGCGCTATAGGCGCGCAGAACTTCGGGCGCGTAGCGGTGGGTTGTCCAATATTTACGTGGGCAGTTGCCTTCGCGGTCCCAGCCAGAATACTGACATGGGCGCGCAAGGTAGACGCGGTCCACCCCTGCGCCGCTGTCAATTTCAGCAAGGCGCAGCGCGTAAGGGTCAATCGGCGTTGGGTTTAATGATGGCGTGGATTTACTCAGCCATGCAAGGCCGTCGCCCTCAATATAGACGCGCCCTGTGGTGGCGGCTTTGGTGTTGGTTGCGCTCAGATAGGCGGTGACGTAAAAAGGTGCCGCGTGGAAAACGTGCTTATCCAGCCCGTCGCGCGCGGCAACATCATCCGCCAAAGCAAAGCGGTTTGATAAAGACGCGCCGCAGCCAGATAACGCCAACAGCACAAAGCCGCTCAATAATACAAATATGGACGCTTTGACAGCGCCCATATTCTTTGTTTCATGCTGCATTGGTTTATTTCTTACCGCGGCCATGCATATCATCCATAATGTCTAATGTATCAGGGTTAAATGGCACTGGCGTTAAATCAACAACAGGCTCCATGCCTCCATTTTCGCGGTTCGCGCGGCAATTAAGCGGCAGCTTTAATAAGTCAGGCCATTGCTCAACCCAGCCATCTTGGTCATCCGCGTCTGGAATAATGCTGTGACGCATACACCATGTTGGGCCAACGGCCTGCGCGTAATTGTGATAGCTTTGCAAGGCTTCGACCTTATCATCCTCACCAACGAAGTGATATTGCGGCAAATGCGCCATTGATTGTGCGTAGTCAATCGGGTTAAGGCCGCCTTCGTAATAATGGTTTAATTTACGATCCGCATATTCAGAGCCATCTAAATAACTCGCCGCCGTACGTACCGCTTCGACATCCATACGCTGTGAAGCGAGGATCGTCGCAACAGACGCGCCGCTGCCGTAACCGTTTAATACGAAAGTATCAACGCCATGGTAACGGCGTATATTATCTAAAGCCTGCATATAGGAATCAAGCACAGATGACGACACAGGGCCTTCTTTATAATATTTGTTTACGCAGCGCCCAGCCTCGCTCTCGCCCAGTAAGGCACGGCGCAAATACTGACACGGCGATGAAAGGTAAATTACGTTACTCGCCGAATCGCGTGCGGCAAGGCGCAACGCAACAGGGTTAGATGGCGCTTTGGAGTAAAAAATCTTTGGGTTAAGCTCATTGAAAGAGAAACCATCACGAAAAACCTGATTATCCTCGATATAGACCTGCACGACCTTAAGCGGGTCATGAACACGCTCAAAAGCGACCAAAGCCACATCATCGGTTGGCACTTGGCGTTTCAACATGAAAACAGGAAGCGCAATGCGGTTAAGCTGCGTTTCTTTAACGTGTATCGCGCCGCTTTCGCAGCCAGCAAGGCCAGCCAAAAGCGTGATACCTAAAGCTAAAGTTGAGAATTTTTTGAATGTTTTGAATATCATGACAGACCCATCATCATAAGAATTTTTAAGTTAAATAACCGCATAACTGTATCACGGTGCCTGTGAAAAGCCTATAGCGTTTTTTTTAGTTGTCCAAAGTCAAAATGACAGGCACATGGTCAGATGGCTGTTCTAGGCCGCGCGGGGCGGTATCAATCACGCAGCTTTCCATGCGGTCAACCAATGTCGGCGACAGCAGAAAATGGTCAATGCGAATACCGTGGTTTTTTTGGTAAGCGCCGCGCTGATAATCCCAGAAGCTATATTGTTCGTCTTGATGATTATTGACGCGGAATGCATCTGTGTAGCCCAAAAACCCGTATGAGCGGTACAAAGCGCGGGTTTGCGGCAGCGTCGCGGCGTCGCCTTCCCATGCTTTGGGATCATGGCAGTCGCGGTCTTCGGGAATTACATTGTAATCGCCAGCGACCAAAACATCGCTTTCTGCGCCGCGCAGGCCTTCCATATAAGTGTAAAGCCGCTTCATCCATGATAATTTATAAGTGTATTTGTCGCTATCAACTGGGTTGCCGTTGGGCAAATAGATATTAACGCAGCGTACGCCGTTAATCATGCAATCAAGGAAACGCGCTTGTTCATCGCTCTCATCGCCAGGTAACTTATCACAGCGCAGGTCAATGTCGTGCTTGCTTAATATCGCTACGCCATTATAGGCTTTTTGTGCGGTATAGGCTGATTTATAGCCGATTTCTTCAAATGCTGCAGCAGGAAAGGCCTCGCCCTTAAGTTCTTGCAGCATCAATACGTCGACTTGATGCGTCGCGAGCCAGTTTTTAACATGCTCAAGGCGTATTTTGATTGAATTTACATTCCAAATGGCAATTTTCATTAGACCCGATACCTTTATTATTTATCGCGCCATAGTAACGGCAAATAACGAAAAAGGAAGACCGAAATATAGATTAAAGGGAGAACGACGTGCCGCAGCCACATGAGCTGTTCGCCGCAGGGTTATCAATCTGGAACATGCGCCCCATCATATCATCATGAAATTTTATGGTTGAGCCTTTCATATATTTCAGTGACAGCGAATCGATAACGACCACGCCCTCATATATCAGGTCATCATCGCTGACGGCCTCGTTATCCCACTCATATTTATACTGGAAACCAGAACAACCGCCGCCATCAACGCGAATCCGCAAATGCAGACTTGCGTCAGCCTTTGCCTCGCGTTCACGTTTTACTTCATTTATTGCAGTCTCATCAATAATCAGTGCCATCAGCATCCATACTCTAGTGTCAAAAAAACATCTCCTTATATTATATGGAGGAATACTCAAAATAATCAAGCTCTACGACTTGGCGCGGGGGCATCATTCTGTTAGTTTTGGGTAAATCTGAAATAAAAAACGCGAAATGAGTTTGTGAAATGACAACAAATGCTGCCGAAAGCAATATGGCTTATAATTATTGCGCCGTGCCTTTAGCACATTATGCCTGCCGCCCCGACCAAAGCCGTGGCCGCATACATGATGAAGCAGAAAGCCGCCACCGCACTTGTTTTCAGCGTGACCGCGACCGCGTCATTCACTGCAGCGCCTTTCGCCGCCTTAAAGACAAAACCCAAGTCTTTGTTTACTATGAAGGTGAAGATTACCGCACCAGATTATCCCACACTATCGAAGTCGCGCAGATTGCCCGTACGCTGTCTCGTGCATTATTGGTCAATGAAGACCTCGCAGAGGCCATTGCCCTTGCACATGATTTAGGCCACACGCCATTTGCCCATGCCGGTGAAGAAACCCTTAAAAAATGCATGAAGGATTTAGGCGAGTTTGAACATAACGACCAATCCCTGCGTGTCCTCACCACATTAGAAGACAAATACCCATCATGGCGCGGGTTAAACCTGACATGGGAAACACTGGAAGGCGTGGTCAAGCATAATGGCCCTTTAATTGGCCCCAATGCGCGTAAGCAAGTCGCGCCACTGCCAACATCACTGCGTGAACTGCAAGAGCACGCCGAATTAGAGATTGAAGGCTTTGCATCCGTTGAGGCTCAGGTCGCCGCGCTTGCTGATGACATTGCATATAATAACCATGACGTTGAAGACGGTTTAAAATCTGAGATATTCTCATTGCATGATATTTGTAGCGCCGTCCCCCTCTTCCGCGAGCGCGTTGAATGCGTGCGTGCAAAATATAGTGACTTACCTGAGAAAATTTTGATCTCAGAATCCATCCGCGACATGATGGGCGTGATGGTCGATGATGTTTTGGCAGAAAGCTTGAAAAATCTAGCGGCGTTAAAACCACAACATGTTGATGACGTACGCGCACACAATGCCGCGATTGTCAGGTTTTCCGATGGCATGTTCCAAGAGCTAAAGATCCTACGCGCTTTTTTGATGGAAAATATGTACCGCCATTACACCGTTCAGCGCATCTGGGTAAAGGCCGAGAAGATCATTGGCGACTTATTCAATGTCTTTATCGGCGACAATTTGCTTTTACCGACCGAAGTGCAAAACGAAATTAAAGCGCTAAAAAATGATAATAACGGCTTCCGTAAAGCGCGGATTATTGCCGACCATATTGCCTGCATGACCGACCGCAGCGCCGCCGCCGAACATGAAGCAATATTTAATCTATATAAGCGCCTATAAGCGCCACAACAGAATGAAGACAACGCAATGAAACCAAATGCAATCTTACTTATATGTGCGGTGATTATCGCCAGTGGCCTCGTATGGTACAGCGCAAACAACACCAGCGGCACGGTGCCGATTATACGCGCGGATAATTCCCCGATAAAAGAGCGCCCCAATGAACGCGGCGGCATGAATATCGCGCATAAAGACAGCACAATATACAACACCATGCGCGGCAGCGCTGAACAGGGGCGCGTTGAAAACTTGCTCGCAGAGCGCCCTGCGCAAGGCAGCGTTAACCGCGATGAGTTATTTGCAGGCATCAAAGCACAGCAAATCAAAAAGCAACAAGCCGCAGCAGTCATTGAGCCTAAAGAAATAAAGGCCACAGAAACAGAGTCCGCAAGCCAAGTGATGAGCAGCAACAACACAGTGCCGCTATCGCCAGCCCTTGAAGAACAGAGCACAACCACGCCCCCAGAAGCAAGCGGCGCGCTCGAAATCGTAAAAACTGAAAAACACACCACGGTAAACGTCACCACCCCAAAGGCGCGCCCGCGAAATGCGCTCACCGCTACGGCAAAGTCTAGCACCACCACTCCGGCAGATACAAAGCAACTCAGCAGCCTGCTTGCTGAAGTACAAGGCTTAAAAATTGATCCCATCCAAAAAAAGAAAGCGCAGCCTGCAAACGCGCCCTCCATAACACAAGCGACACACAGCGCCGGAAGTCACTATATTCAAATTGGTAGCTTAAGGTCGGAATCCGCCGCCAAAGCTCACTGGGCAGCACGCAGTAAAGAGTTCGCCGCGACGCTCAAAGGCTTCTCACTACGCATTGAACATATTGAAATCGCAGAGCGCGGCAGCTTTTATCGTGTACAGGGCGGCGCCGTCAGCAAAGAAACTGCGAAAAAGGCTTGCGCCGTTATAAACGCGCGCCACAGCAACAGCTGCATCGTGAAATAGGCCACGTCTAGGAAGCCCAGAAAACCAAAGTAAAAACGCAATTGATGCATTATTTGACTAAAACGCTTCACAAATATGAATTGGGGCGCTATTTTATATGAAGCTAAATTTAATCATGGCGTATCAATTCCACGAAAAGGTATCTTTCAAATGGCTCAGTTTACACTGCCCAAAAATTCTAAAATCAGCAAAGGCCATAAATTTACGGCCAAAGAAGATGCAAAAGATGTAAAGAATTTCAGAATTTATCGCTGGGATCCCGACCGTGACGAAACGCCGCGCATGGATGAATATGAGCTTGATACTGCGGCTTGTGGCCCTATGGTGCTCGACGCGTTGATCAAGATTAAAGACGAAGTCGACAGCACATTAACCTTCCGCCGCTCTTGCCGCGAAGGTATTTGTGGATCATGTGCTATGAATATTGACGGCACCAATACACTCGCCTGCTTAAAGCCCATCGACGAAGTAAAAGGTGACGTAAAAATTACGCCGCTGCCACATATGCCTGTGGTCAAAGACCTTGTCCCTGATTTGAACCATGTTTATGCGCAATACGAATCAATCGAACCGTGGCTAAAAAGCGACACGCCAGCCCCTGAAAAAGAGCGCCTACAAAGCGCTGCTGACGCTGATATTCTTAACGGTGATGATGGCCACGGCCCTGCGGCATGTATTTTATGTTTCTGCTGTTCAACATCCTGCCCAAGTTACTGGTGGAATGGTGATCGCTTCTTAGGCCCAGCTATTTTATTGCAGGCTTATCGCTGGATATCTGATTCGCGTGATGATGCGGTCGGTGAACGTCTTGATCAATTAGAAGACCCATTCCGCCTTTTCCGCTGTCATACAATTATGAATTGTACAAAGACATGTCCAAAAGGCCTCAACCCTGCAAAATCAATCGCAGAAATTAAGAAGCTTATGGTCGCACGCCAAGCGTAAAACGCCGCAAGCCGCACAGCAAAACACTGATAATATGCACATTTTGCATCGATAGCTCACTATCCATGTACTTTACGCTTGCCTATTTATGGCTCGTCCATATATAACAACCCTACAGAATAATTAATTATATAAGAAATGGTGCCATGGCTAAAGAAGACCTGATTGAATTTAAAGGAACTGTAACTGAAGTTCTCCCGAACGCAATGTTTCGCGTTAAGCTTGAAAATGACCACGAAGTTCTTGCGCATACTGCTGGCAAGATGCGTAAAAACCGTATCCGCGTATTACAAGGCGATACTGTTGTTGTTGAAATGACACCTTACGACCTTTCAAAAGGCCGTATCATCTTCCGCGAGAAGTAAAATCCACTTAGCTTACTCACGCGTTAAGGCAAGTTTACCATGTCGAAATCACAACTGATTCTTGCCTCCGCTTCCCCGCGCCGATTAGAACTGCTAAAACAGATTCATATTACGCCCGCGCATATTTTTCCCGCCGATATTAACGAAGAGCGCCAGTCTGGTGAAAAGCCTGCTGCGTTAGCTGAGCGGCTTGCTGTAGAAAAAGCGCAGCATGTCTATAATGCACAGCGCATAAGCCATCCTGACCATTATATTTTAGCCGCAGATACCGTTGTCAGCCTTGGACAACGTGACCTCGCAAAACCAAATGACGCAAAACAAGCCGCATATTTTTTAAAGCTGCTTTCAGGGCGCCGTCATGATGTTTTAGGCGGCATAGCGATGATCGCACCAGACGGCACAGTTTCTTCACGTCTTATCCGCAGCAGCGTTAAATTTAAACGCCTCAGCCCTCAAGACATTGAAGGCTACATTGCCAGCAATGAATGGGATGGCAAAGCAGGCGGCTATGCCATACAAGGCCTTGCCGCGCGTTATATTAAATCCATCCAAGGCTCCTACACCAATATTGTCGGCTTATCCTTATATGAGACACACAACATGCTAAACGGGCTTGGCTATAACGCTTCATCCCCTTTATAATAGCCGCATGGAAATTTTAATTGATAGCATTAGTGATTCGCTCTGCGCTGTGGCTTTAGACAAAGGACACAAGCTAGAAGCCGTTGAAATTGACCCCGAACTTGAACAAGTGCGTCATGGTACAATTTACATGGGGCGTATTGACCGCATTGATGCCACAGAAAACACCGCCTATATCGATATTGGCAATAATTTACAGGGCTTCCTTAACGCCAAGGATGCGCGGCATTTAGGCAACAAAACAGATAAATCACTCTCCCAGTGGCTTAATAATGGCGATTTAGTCATTGTGCAGGCACAAGATGGCGCGGTCATGCCCCGCAGCCATGCATATGATGATTATGAAGACAAGCATGTTCGCCTGACAATGGACATCACCTTACATGGGCGCTTCACCCTTTATGCGCCTTACCGTAAAGACAACAAAATTTCCCGCCGCATTGACGATAAGCAGCGCCGCGCCCATTTAAAAGACATGATGGACAAAGAAGACATGCAGGGCACCGTCCTGCGTGCCGCATCAACCATGCTGCAAAACGATATGATTTTGCGTGAATATAAATTGCTCCGAAAAATATGGCTCGCGGTTTTAGAAAGCCTGCCGACAGCAAACACCGCCCGCCCAATATTGGCGGGGCCAAACGCAATGATGCGGATGCTTGCCAACCAAGCCATGAACACAATTGAGCGCATCGAGATCTGCGGCGAGGATTATTTCGACCTCACCCAGACATGGTGTATGCAATTCGCCCCCGACTTGGTTAACAAGCTCGTCTTTAGCGACATTAAGGAAACGAGCCGCGATGCGGACAGGTTATTCGAATTCCGCGGCGTCTTAACGCCGATAGAAGACCTCTACCGCCCCTATTGCGTGTTAGATAACGGCAGCTCCATCATTATCGAGGAAACGGCTGCGCTGACGGCTGTGGACGTTAATCGCGGTGCGGCGGATGGCTCTCGCCTTGACGTCAATATATATACGGCCAAGGAAATCATGCGCCAAATCCGCCTGCGCAACTTAAGCGGCATTATTATTATCGACTTCCTTAAAATGAAAAATGATGATGAACGCAAAAAATTTACAAAGCTTGTGAAAGATTTAGCCCGTACTGACCCGTATACAGTACAAGTACACGGCCTAACCAAGCTAGGCCTGATGGAGCTAACCCGCGCACGCCGCACGCCGCCACTGGCGGATAAGCTTGATTTAGTCATTAACAGCTAACGGCCTAAACGTCACAACCACCGCACAATTATGAAATGTGACCGAAATGTGACAAACATAGCCGCAATTTTTGTCACATTTATATGAGAATATTATTATATAGAGAGAAATAACTAATAAAAAAAATTTGGGAAATCTGATAAGAATATCTAATTTTACGTTATTAATCTCCTCTTAAAATACCAGCAAAATTAAATACCAGCTAAATAAGCGTCGATCCAATTGCCCCCGGATCGACGCTTTTGCTTGTCTGGCTTCTGGCTTCTGACTTCTGGCTTTTCATTTCCACCCTCCTTCTCTAAACTTGATAGAACACAAACACCGAACATAAAAAAAGCCCCAGGCGTGAACCTAGGGCTTTCGGAAACTGAGAGGTTTCTTTTTATTTACATCGCGAGGTCAAGTTTTTGAACTACAGGAGCTGCAGATGTACCTTTGTTTAACAGACCAGAAGCAATCGATCCGCCCCAACCAAGTACTTTAGGAACTTTGGTAAGTAAACCAAGGCCAAAGCCGTACTCTGCTGCTGTGTGTAATGCATGCCCAGCCGCACTGTCAATATCAGGCTTATTAATACCAACCGCAGTATCTTCAACAGCTTTATTCCAACTCTTAGCTAGATCTGAGTAACTATCATCACTAACAAGGCTAGCTACACCTGCCGCTGTATGAACCAGCATGCTTTGTAAACCATGTGACACATTGTGCACACCATCCATCAAATTCATTTCGTTTGGCAGATAGACCCCCGCCTTAACAGCTTGCGCAAAACCAACTTTTGCATCTGGAGCCTGCGCCAAACCTGTTGCAGGGTCAATATTCTGCTGCGGACCATATTCTAATACTTCACGCTGCGCTTTTCTGTCTTGGTCAATCTTAAAGGCGCGCTCTTCCATACCGTCAACTTTTTTCATGCACCAATCAGCAAGTGGCTTACCAGCATCACCGAATAGCGAGAAGAAAGCGCCTAATTTAGCAAAAAACCACTGAAAACTAGAGCTTGCGTCTGCAACCTCAGCATCACGCTTCGCTGCAGCTTCCGTTTGTGTCGCTTCTTGCATACCACGGCCAAAAAGACCGCCAATGCCATCAATAAAAGAACTAGTACCACGCCCTCTATTTAACGCTTGGTCTGCCACTAAGCCTGCGCCACCTAGACCAACTAAGCCCAAGCCTCCTTTAAGTAAGGTTCCGCCGAAAGCCCAACCCGTTTTTAATAAACCTAAACCTTTGCCAATAAATGGTAACATCTACTCTTCCTCTCAGTGTTTCTACTTAATTTATTTTATACTCTTTATATAAAGATTTTCTTAAGTAGCGTTAATTTCTAAATAAAGTTTACGATAAAAAAGATAACTTTGCAAACTTATGCTATTTTTCTCATTAAACTCAATAGCTTAGCTTGTTATGCCTTCGTGATCATCAAAACACCACTATGGCCAGTTACTTAATATAGTTGCATAAGAGTTATATAATCATACATATAAATATTATGCAACTTTTTTTATTTTGCCACTAGACAAGATGCACAGCTTCTTATATAAAACTGCACTACAGATCATTTATACGGTCTGCCCGGGTAGCTCAGTGGTAGAGCAGAGGATTGAAAATCCTCGTGTCGGTAGTTCAATTCTACCTCCGGGCACCACTTTTCCCAAATATACTATGAATACGAATAACTGATTAAAGTACAGGCGCACCATTTGCAGGCGCTTCATGCTTAGGTCGCTCGGCCTTTTCTTGGCTGCTTATACGTGCGCGTATAGAATCAAGCACATCCGCCGATAATACGTCGTCCCCAACGCAGCAATCTGCAGACGTTTTCACAGCCCAGGACTTTTCACCGCGTATTGCCACTTGCCCATGGGCAAGAATGCGTGATGGCCCGTCAACGCTGCCTAATATATCAATATTACCGCCCGCATGGATTTCAACCCTACCGCTAACATTGCCAATAATGCGAACATTTCCCGTTGTTTTAATAATGACTTTTCCAAGCATGTCGCCATTAATAACAACATCCTCATTTCCCGCATCAATTTCAATTGCACCCTTCTTATAGCTGCTTTCTTCAACAGGCATTTTAACAGGGCGCCCATCTTCACCACGCACCACTTTAGTGACCATTTTTGCATTGCGGATGCGACCATCAACCTGACCATCAATAAAGGCACCATTACAATGCAGCTTTAAAGATCCAGAAAGAGCGACATTATCTGGCTTTTTATCTGCATGGTTAACAGCATAACTCCCGACCTTTAAACCGCCCTTAATATCAAAACCGTTTTTACCCGACCATGAACGCTGCACTCCATCAATGCCGCACATCACATGAAGGTCAACATTGCCGTAGTCGCTATACGCTGCATTCAAATGCATAGGAAGGCCAAAATGAGGGCTTGATGCGCCGCCTTGTGGGTAAATAGCCTGCTCACGCGCACTTTGCTGAAAGCTTTTTCGCGCGGCATTCTGTTCATCTTCAAAGTCTGCATCCACACCTTCAGGCAAGCTTGCCCTTGGATCTTCCTCTGCCTCAAACTCCTCTTCAGGCTCATCCACCCATGCCGATTCGCCATCAACTGTGTGGCCGATACGTTTTTGTTGGGGCGCGGGCTCTGGGCGCGGTGGTGCTTCTATGTATTCACCATCAACGTTTTGTGATTCGCCCGCAGCATCAGCCTCTGCGATTGGCGCGTTGGCATCAACGACGCGCACATCTTTTATCTCTGCATCCCCTTGATCAAAATCAGCCTGCACATCCTGCTGCTTATGTTTTAAATCCCAGCTATACTTATGATAGGTCACCATGAAGCGATTGAGCAGCTGCTGAATTTTTTGTGCATCAGCATCATCTTTCAGTTCAAAATTACTGCCAGAAACAACACTATCTTCTAAATGCTTATAATAAGCGGCAAGTGCGTTTTCTTCGCCATCAGGGGCGAATTGTCGACCAACGAGCTTATCATTCTTTTGCGCATGGCTCTGCCCCTGCAGAAGTTCTGGCTGTGCGCGTAATTGTTCATTATATATTTTTAATTTTTTAGGGTCGGCAAGAACAAGGCGATAGATAGAAGCCTTATTCGCAAGGTCAGCAATAAAGCCCTGCGTTTCGTCATCGCCCCATTGGGAAAAAGTATCTTTAATATGCTGCGGTACATCTAACTTTATGTTTTTCGTGATTAACTTATCAAGTTTGACGCCGTACACTTGCTCAATATTTTCAAAAGCCTGCTTAATGCGCTTCTTATCACTCTCAAAATCATCTAAGCCTAAGAATAAGTACACATTCTCAAAATTACTCTTCGCTTTTTCTTCACTCATAACAGCCTCAATACCCCAAAATTATTATTCTTCACTTACTATTCTTCACTACCATGTATAAACACAAAGGGTTAATTTTTTCTATATTTATGTGAAAAGAACCTGCCCGATGGATTTCTTCCACCCCGCTAACGCTTCCGTGCGCCTATCAGCGGGCATATCTGCCTGATAACGTTTATCAAGCTGCCATTTTCTGCTCACATCATCTAAGTCTTTATATAGCCCTGCATGTAGCCCCGCCAAATACGCCGCGCCCAAAGCCGTGGTTTCGGTAATAAGTGGCAGCTCAACAGGCTTATCGAGAATGTCTGACAAATACTGACACATAAAACCATTACTGACGAGACCGCCATCGCAGCGCAAAGCCGCAATCTCCCCGCCGCTATCAGCCATGAACGCCGCCATTAAGTCCTGCGTTTGGTATGCCTGCGCTTCAATCGCGGCACGGGTAATATGCGCTTTGTTACTTTCACGGCTCAGCCCCAAAATCGCCGCCTTGGCATCAGGCGCCCAATATGGCGCGCCAAGCCCCGTAAAGGCAGGCACAAAATACACGCCGTTACTGTCTTCCACCGATAACGCAAGCGCTTCGCTTTCACTCGCATTGTCAAAGAATGACACATTATCACGCAGCCACTGTATCGCCGCCCCTGCCACAAAAATAGAGCCTTCTAGCGCATAAGTGATTTTGCCACCAATTTGATATGCAATTGTCGTGAGCAGCCTGTTTTGTGAAGCTTTAAAGCTATCCCCAATATTCATCAGCACAAAGCAGCCTGTCCCATAGGTAGACTTCACCATGCCTTTGGTAAAGCACGCCTGCCCGATTAAGGCCGCTTGTTGATCCCCTGCAACGCCGCCAATCTGCAGCGCCTTGCCTGCATAATCGCTATCAATCATGCCGAAATCATGAATATTGTCACAAATTTGCGGCAGCATCGACTCAGGAATATCGAACAGCGCCAGTAAATCCGTATCCCACGTCCCCTTTTCAATATTCATCAACATTGTACGTGATGCATTTGTCGCATCAGTATAATGGCGCTGTCCTTTAGTTAAATGCCAAATCAGAAAGCTATCAACGGTGCCAAAGGCAAGCTGCCCTGCATCGGCCTTGACGCGCGCGCCATCAACATTATCTAATATCCATGCAATTTTGCTGGCTGAAAAATAAGGGTCGAGAAGCAGGCCTGTTTTATCTGTTATCGCGGCTTCATGACCTGCGTCTTTTAATCTCTGGCATAGATCTGCAGTGCGGCGGTCTTGCCAGACAATCGCATTATATATAGGCTTGCCACTTTCACGATCCCAAATAACCGTCGTCTCGCGCTGATTGGTTATACCTGCCGTGATGACATCAAAGCCCTTATCAGTGGCTTCCTGCAAAGCCGCCTTTATCGCCCAGAGCGTATCAGCCCAAATATCATTCGCGTCTTGCTCTACCCAGCCTTTATGCGGGTAATGTAACGTCAGTTCCTTTTGCGCAAGCGCGATAATCTCGCCAGCAGCGCTAAAAACTATGGCGCGGCTGCTTGTTGTGCCTTGGTCAATGGAAAGGATTGCTTTGTCGGTCATACTCATACTCCCAGCGCATAAGGGCTTCGTTATTTTTGAAAACGATCAATATAGTCTTGTAAAGCATCGCGCTGCACGGGCGTATAATGCAGACCTAATTTTGTCCGCCGCCATAATATGTCATCCGCCTGCACCGCAAATTCTTCGCGAAGCAGATAATCAACCTCTGCCTGATACAGGCCGCAGCCAAAATCAATTCCGCCTGTTAAGCCAGCCTTAAGCCCCTGATCGATAATAACTTGCGCACGACTACCATATTGGCGCGCCCATCTTTGCGCGACCGTACGGCAATGTGCGGCGTCCCCGTCAGGGCAGAGTGCCTGCACGCCATCATATAATGTATCAGCATTTAACTTACCGCCAAGCCCGCCGGGCAAAATGCTGCCCTTTGTCCACGGCGCACGCGGCGTTAGTTTTGAGAGTGCCTTTTCCGCTAAGACGCGATAGGTTGTGATTTTACCGCCAAATATTGACAGCAAAGGCGCGCCGGCAGCATCGCTGCGTTCCAGCACGTAATCACGTGTGACAGCAGATGCATTATTCTCGCCGCTATCTAGTAAGGGGCGCACGCCGCTGTAACTCGCCACGACATCATTCGCCGATATTTCATCACGTAGATATAAATTCACTGCCTTGCAAAGGTAATCAACTTCATCATCACTGATTTGAACCGCCGCAGGATCCCCTTGATATTCGATATCCGTCGTCCCGATTAAACTAAATTCATCTTCATACGGTATAATAAAAACAATCCGCCCATCGGTCTGCTGTAATATATAACACTCATCCCCCTCAAACAGGCGGCCCGTGATAATATGAGAACCCTTCACGAGACGAATATCATGCGTCTGCGCATTGGCAAGATCATTACCATCCAAGAAGTCACGCACCCAGGGCCCCGCAGCATTAACAAGCTGCCTCGCCTTAATCGTTTGCCCAGCAAGCACGCCGCTTGCTTTTAAATGCCACAGTCCATCATGGCATGACGCAGATTCGCAGCGCGTATAATTATAGATATCAGCCCCATGTTCGCAGGCGTCGATCGCATTCAAAATAACCATCCGCGCATCATCAACCCAACAATCCGCATAGGAAAAGCCTTTTTTATAGGCCGTTTTTAACTTATCCGGGTTCAGTCTCACCATCTTAGAGCCTGCAAGCTTTTTACGCCCACCTAAATGGTCATATAAAAACAGCCCCATGCGGATAAGCCATGCAGGGCGCATATCGCGGCTATAGGGCAGAATAAATTCAAGCGGCCAAATAATATGCGGCGCCATATTTAATAAAACTTCACGTTCTTTAAGTGCCGCGCGCACTAAGCCGAATTCGTAATATTCTAAATAACGCAGCCCGCCATGCACTAACTTGGTAGAGGCTGATGATGTCGCCGAGGCAAAATCCCCTTGCTCTAATAACAATACAGATAGACCACGCCCCGCCGCGTCACGGGCAATGCCCATGCCGTTAATTCCGCCGCCTATAATTGCAATGTCATATATCTGTTCTGTCATAACGCGCATATATTAACACAAAAACAGCATTCCTCCATAGGGGGCAGGTAAAATAAACATCCAATATAGATTATATAGTTGATAGGTTGCAACAGATGATGATACAATGGTTACGTAAACTAAAATTGGATTAGAGAGGCGTAAGCGGGGATTCACACGATCCTCCCTTATTAAGACAAACCTCTCTAATTTTTTTTGGCTATATATTTCATGAAAAACATCTGCGCAAATAATCAAATAACGCGAGTAAGCATTGGCGCAATATCTCTTTGGGTTTAGAATAAAGGCGAATATAAAGGTACACACGTCTTTATGAAGCATCTAAAATCTCGGCGTCCCCTTCTGGCGCTCATTTCATTTACAGCCCTTATCCCCTTTGCTGCACCAAGCTTTGCAGCGGATACATCCGTGCGCCCTGCTGCATTTAAGACCATCACCCTAAAATCAATCTACGGGCAGGCGGGCACATTAACAACGCCAACTGCACGCCATTTCAAGACAGGTACGCTTAGCGCCCATATTGGTACATTAGACCCTTATGTGCATTTCGGCCTTGGTTTACAATTATTTGATGGGCTGCACGCGCAAATGCGTCAAAGCGCTGAAATATCAAGCGTTCAAGATGACGCAAACCGCTTATTCCCCGGCATTGACCTTAAATTACGCCTGATGCGCGAAACCCAGCGCCGCCCTGAAATATCCATGGGGCTAAGCTCAGCCATTGGCCATAAACGAATGGCAGGCGAATACATCGCCGCAACGAAACGCTTTGGCGATTTCGACCTCACAACAGGACTTGGCTGGGGGCGCTTTGGCAGCGCCGCACATTTTGACAATCCGCTTAGCGCCCTCGGCGGTCATTTTAAAAGCCGCCGTCCCTTAGATGGCGAAGACGCCAACAGCCCTGATGATTGGTTCACAGGCAACAGCATTGGCTTTTTCGGTAGCATCACATGGCAAAGCCCAATAGACGGTTTAAGCCTCAGCGCAGATTATGGCGCGGATCGTTATCGCGCAGAAAAAGCGGCCATTAACAGTTTCGACAGCCCTGCGCCCTATAGCATCGGCGCATCATATGCGCCGAAGAAATGGGCAAGCTTTAGTGTCGGCCTCAGCGGCGCTGATAAAATCATGGGGCAGATCCACCTAAGCACCCCCATGCAAGATGCCAAAACCCACAGCGCAAAACGCTACACCGAACGCGCCTTACCGAACCGCCTATGGCATAAAATACGCGGCAGTACCGACACCAACATCTGGCCAGAAGATAACCCTGACGCCTTTATTTCCAGTACAGAGTATAACAATCACGAAAAAACCATCCAGATTGAAACCGCAGGTCAGCATGAAACCCTGCCGTATATTATCGGCAAGGCAAGCAAAGAACTGATAAACAAAAGTTATGCCGAGCTGCGCAGGGTTGAAGCGCTCCCTATGCGTTACGGGTTACAAGGGCCGAAGATTAAAATTCTCAGACGTGACCTACATCATGCATCAGTTGACAATATTGGTAGCGCTGAAGAAATTTGGCAAAACGCCCAAATAACAAAAAAATCTTTTAAACCTGCGAAGCCAAGCCGTGAGTATCAAAAGCAAACCGCCAAGTTCTGGGGATTTACTTTAGAAAACCATATCAGCCTTAATGAGGAAGATAACGGTACACTGATGCGCAGCGCGCTGCTCGTCTCGCGCCGTATTCCTGTCGGACGCCATTTTCTATCGATCAACCGCGCGCGAATAAATTTATTTAATAATCTCGAAGGCTTAAAATACCTCCGCTTATCGGACGCGAAAACTGTGCGCGGTAATGTCGAAGATTTCGCCGCCAATAGATTCGGCTACGATCAAGCCGCTGCCGTATATAACCGCACACTATTCAATAGTCTGCATGTTGCGATGAGCGCAGGGTATTTAGAAGAAATGTATTTTGGCGGCGGCGCAGAAATACTTTACCGTCCGTTTGATAAAACATGGGCGATTGGCGCGGAGATATTCGATGTCATAAAACGCAACCCGTTCACCCTCGGCGCAAGCGGCTTTGAAGATGGCACCAACACCATAACAGGCCATGTTAACACTTATTACGAAGTGCCCAACACTGACGCCACCATCGGCCTGTCCGCAGGGCGTTATCTTGCCAAAGAATATGGCGCGACACTCTCCATCGCGCAGAATTTTAGGAATGGTACGATGCTCAATGGCTTTGTGACCTCCACCCAAAAACAAGACCAAGATGTCTTTGGCGGGACAACGCATTTATATGGCGGCCTGAATTTAAGCGTACCGCTCGGGGCGTTATCATTCCTGCCAAATGGTTCGGCAGCGACTTTAAAAACATCTCCACTCGGGCGCAATGCAGGGCAGAGGCTAGGCAAGCCGTTTGCTCTCTATGATGAGACCGAACAGCTTTCCCGCCGCCATATTATTCAAAACTGGGCTGATATCACGCCGTAAGCGTATTATAAAATTGGCGTATCGCGGCCAGACATTAGATTTAATGCCGTAATTTGTTCATCACGTACGGCTTTACGCTGATGATAACCTTGCGAACGGCGCGTTGATGATGAAACGCAGCCGACGCCGAATGAGCCGATGGCAAAACCTAGTACCATGCTAAACCACGCCGCCCCTGTCAGGCTATCATAATCATATTGTTGATAGGCGCTTTGATTTTTGATTTTGCTGTCATCAAAATAAGATTCCGTATTATTTTGATGCTTACGATAATAATCCCACTCGGTAACCGCTTTATTAAACGTCGCACGATACAAGGATAGATTATCACTTTCTGCGTCATATCCTTCAGACGCTTCAACGACATCTTGCAAGCTCAGCGGCGTGGCGTCATCATCAATAATATCTTTACGCAGCGTATAAAACTTATCATGTATGTCATAGACGATCGCGGGGGCGCTATACTCAACATTAGTGACAATGCTGAATTCATCGGCGAAACTAAAGTCACCCTTGCGTGCATTGGCCCGTAGATCTGACATACAGTGATCAATTCTTTCATATAAATTTTGCTGGGTATGGAGCGGCTGAATGTCACTCGTTTCAGAATCTCCACGTGAGAGCTCCAGCGTGCCATCCGGTTTCTGCGATATCAAGTAACGATAGCTATCCAAATTACAATCATCAGGAAAACGCAACAAAGCACCATCGCCATGGATCGCTAAGTCTTCTTCAAGATGCGCGCTGAAATCCTGCGCAGAATCCAAGTGCACAAACCCGATAAGTAGCGCTGAAATTGAGCCCGAAATACCGCCATAAATGACGCTATGCGATACACTCTCACCAGTCATACCGCTAAATGCGTAATCAACGCCGCCTTTAAACTTTATCCATTTTGATTTTATGCTCATTGGCTATTCCTTTATAGAATTGGCGTATCGCGGCCTGATAAGGCGTTAATGGCGCTTAAACGCTCTCTGCGCTTTGCGGCGCGCGTTTCGTATGCACTGCTGCGGCGCGTATCACCGCCTGCGATCATGAACAAAGCAAGCAACCCAACGCCGCCCACAGTTTTACCCCATGTCGCAAAGCTCATGCTGTGATATTCATATTGTGCGTATTGATCCGCATTTTTAATCTCGCCGCTAGCGTAATAAGGCTCTGTCTGGTTATCATTACGGCGGTATTCACCCCATGAGTTCGTAGCCTGTTTGAACGCAGCGCGGTAAAGCGCCTTATTGTCGTCATCTTCGACATAGCCCTCATTATTTTTGACCATCGTCTCCATCGTCATCGTTTCGCTATCACCCATATTAAGAATATCTTTATACAGCCATGTTTCTTCTTCCGTTAAATCATGGATCAATCCTGCTTCGGAATATTCAACGCCAGTGATATGGCGGAATTCATTGGAAAATTCAAAATTATCATTCCGCGCCCATTTCGCCATCACATCCATGCATGCTGATATATTATTTGTTACTTTTTGCTGAGCAGAGGCATTCAAAACGTGAGAAAAGTCATAATTACCCTTACTGATTTCCATGCCGCCGCCAGGTTTTTTAGATAACAAATAATAATCATCATCAAGCCCGCAATCTTCTGGAAAGCGCATCAATGTGCCATTTTCAAAAACTTGCATCTCTTGGTCAGCGCCTTCAGAAAAATCCTGTACGCCCTCATTTTTAAGTATGGCTGTCCCAAAACTTAGAATCGAACCAAACACTGCCCCAAAAAGACCTGATAATATCAAATTACCCGCAGGGTTATACGCAAAACCGCTTGCCAGCTTATCAACGCCGCCAGAGAGTTTTATCCATGCTGATTTCATACCCATATTCTTCACTCCTCAGTGTGTCTTATTGTTCCTGCATTAATTACATTATAACGTCGCGGCCAACCGCGTTTAATTTCGACTTATATTTTTCGCGCCGCGCTGCACTAGCACTCGCCGCGCCTGAAATACAAAATCCAAGGCCGCCGCCCAAAACAAATCCACCCGCCGCGAAAGCCCCTACAAACTTGCCATAATCTGGCCAGCTCCGCATTGTAATTTCGACTGTTGGTAAATTTTCCGTACGATGTTCAGCAAAGCCATTATCTACAACATCACGGCTGATCCTCTGCCATGTATCAGAGAGTTTATCAGCGGATAAAAGCTTCATATCATCCATAAGTAAATATTTTTCAACCTCTTCCACTTCGTCTTCAAGGCTATAAAAGCTCTCATAACCATAGACATGAAAATCATATTTAATCGCCGTTTTATTCTCTGTTATATTATGCATTTTAATCGGCCCAAAGACCTTACCTTGCGCGGTGAACTTAAGGCCCCAACCAAAATCAATCAGCTCTTCAGCATTTAATTCTGATGCATCATCTAAACATTCACCAATTTGCGCGACGCGGCGCTGCTGCGCTTCTTCATCTAACACTTCAAGCGTCGGCTCATCATCACGGCGCTCAACAATCACATATTCATCCGCTTCATTTTTTGCCGCATAATATGTATATCCACCTAAATCAGGACATAATTTTTCTGGTAACTTTACGGAAGAGACCACATTAAACTCCGCGGCAGGGCTGTCTGTATATTTTCGCGGCTGCGTTCGTTCACTACGTGAGCCACCTTCACCGATATAGATCACGCTTGACAAAAATGTACCGACAAACGTTGCCGTTACAACGGTCCCCCAAAACATACCATCGCCAAGCTTTTCTTTCAGCGCAGAAGCGCCCCAGCAGCTATGGATCCATAATTTTTTTAATGCATGCATGGTTTTGTTCCTTAAAAATCAAGTGGGTTAGCGTCTAAAGCACGACGGCACGCATCACGATTCTTTTTGCGCTCACGCGCAGCGTTGTTTGGCGTCCCGCCAAAGCCCGCACCCAAGCCAAATACACATGATAAAGCGAGCGCACCATATATTGGCACCTCATAATAATATGGCGCATAATCATCTTCATACTCAAAAGTGCTGACATCCTTCGCATTAATATGGTCATAGACTTTACCATCCGAAAAATCGTTAATAACATTTTGCCATTGCTGTCGCAGCAACTGTGCTGCTTTGCTCTCATCAAGCCCCATATTTTTAATAAAACCAGGCCAAGAGATATCATCCGTTTCGCTTGTGCTCGATACAACGCGAAAATTCTCATCTTTATCATCATCATGGAGATCAACAGCACGGAAAGGTTGCGAAATTTGATATGCTGTAGAAGCCCCAAAACCCTCAAGCACCGCAGCGTCATTCTGCGCTTCATCAATGCAGTCATTCAGGTCTTCCGCAAAACGTGCCATATCACGTTTACTTTGGGCCTTATAATGGCCGGCACCACGCGTATATAAAGTGTAGTTGCCATTTGGGCCTTTTTGTACAAAAGCATAATCAGCATCAATGTCACAAGAACTTGGGAATGACGCAATGAAATTCAGGCCAGACATATTGATCTCAGATAATTCTTGATGCTCTTCAACATAAGCTTTTTTCTCGCTCATCACTTCACTAACAAGCGCGCCTAATAGTCCCCCAACGATAACGCCTATGAAAGCGCCGAAAAAAGTGCCGCCCACCATAGCTGTTAAGTCCGTAAAGCGCGAGCGGAAATAATCCGCGCCGCCCGCTATGTTCAGCCATGCTTTTTTGATAAATTTCATTATTCTCCCCTCCCTTAAGGATATTCGCGCGACTTAAAACTGCAAATCATCGTGGTTAAGCATTTGACGTTTCGTATCGCGGCGCGCGGCGCGCTCTTTTGCCGCATCATTTGGCTTGCCTGAAAATACTGACGCTCCTGCGCCAACCAAAGCACCAACCATCATGAAGTGAAAAACAACGGAGATTGGGAAAGCTGGTTCTTCATATGCATATTCAAACGTCTTAACGTCGCTGGCATTGGCGTGATCGTAAACATCACCATCCTCGAATGATTCGATTGCATCGGACCAGCTCGCATCTAAATCTTTGAAGGCCCGATCTTCTGAATCGGACAGGTTCGTCAATTCAGCCATATTGCCATCAAAACCATTGCCCTTCTCGCTTGACAGACGACGGAATGAATATGCACCATCGCGCAATGTATTATCTGAGCGTAATGGCTGCGAGACCGAGCGTGTAAAGTCTACATGGAAATGCGCTTGCTGCTCATCTAAGGCGCGTGTCGCCTCGATGCACGCTTGATAACGTTCAACAAAATTATCAAGCTGATCAGCTTCGACTGGCGCATAAAAACCGCTATTGCCTGCATAGAGGCTATAATCACCATTCGGAGCTTTCGCAGCAAAATACCATGAATCGCCTAGGCCGCATATTTTTGGAAAATTCACAACGCTGCCCACAGGCTTAAAATCTGCATTATCATTAATCCATTGCGCGCGCTCGCTCTCTATGGCATCCCAGTTATTTGCATTGTCCTGTTCATGATCAGCTAAGATCGCGCCAATTCCAGTCGAAACCGTGACCGCGATAACGGTGCGGGCAACCCATGCTGATGGCTTAGTTTGAATACGGCTACGAAAAAAATCTGCCGTGCCGCAAATATTGTACCAAGACTTTTTTAGAAAATTAGACATAGATCACACCTTAATTTTGTAGTTTGTTTTATTGTGCCGCCCCAGTTGAAGCAAAAGCTTGAATGTACAGCGCGGCTCAATTTATAAAATCTTGTCATTAATAAATCATTAACCGTATTATGTCAATTTATATTTTCATAAAAAAACCGCCCATAATTTCTTATGGACGGATTTAAATATTATAGACCTTCGGAAGCGCTCTGATTTTAAGTCATTCTCAGGGCGTCTACTTTTTCTTGACGCTCTTGTCGTTTATCGCGGTAAGTCTGTGAATGACCTGCTACGCTCGTATAAGCAAGGCCAAAGCCAAAAGCGACCATCAATATTCCGCCAAGCATCGCGCCATCATTTGGCGTGCTATTATTGACTGTTTTAAGCTGCGCTGTTTTTTCTGCGATAGCATGATTATGTGGGTCAATATATGTTTTGATGTTTTGTGGTGAAAGCTTATCGTATACAGCTTCGTCCCACAGCACATTTAATAATTTCATGCTATTGGCAAAATCATTTTCATCATCTGCATAATCAGTTAAAGCCTTCGCATCACCATTTGTGGCTGCAAACATAACTGTGCTGTGACCATACCCTGTATTCGTCACTAAAATTGGGTCAGATAATAATGCGTCGCCTGAAAAAATGAATTGAGAGGCTAAGTTCAAATTTCCGCCCTCAGCTTGCTTTACGATGCGATCAAGGCAAGCATCAACCTTTGATGCCGCATCAAACTGTGCGCCAACTCTAAGCGCTTGTGCGCCGTTTTTTGTGGACTTATAAAAGCCGTAATCGCCATCAAACTTCGCAAGGTAATATTCGCCGCCGCCACAGGCATTTGGCAGCCGCATCGCATAAGCCTGATTTGATAGAGCCTCTGTTGCATTCGCGCCTGATGTGACTGCGAAATCCTCGTCAAAATTATGTGCCCCATACATGCCCGCACCAACCGCAAACATACCACCCGCAACCAAGCTATAAAACCCCGTTGATCTGCGCAGTGAGTTTTCATGTGTTTCTTTACCGCGCCAAGGTACTAATGCGTCAAAAGCCTTATGGGCATAGCCAGCAGCCTTAATTTTTGCAATTTCTAATTTTTGAGAATTTCCCATTTCATTCATCCCTACTTTTATTATTTCGTACAGAGATATACCCAAAGCAAAATTATGTCAATAGAAAACAAAAAGAAAAACGCGGAGAAAGCCCCGCGTTTTTCTTTAACCAATAGATCTAGTTACAAATTGGCCACTTTCTTTACAGCACCTGCGCCGAGAAATATTTCCTCCGCTAGCTGATCAGCCGCTGCGCCGACAGGCAAATTATGTTGCTGCGCGTAATCAAAAATCTTCATTGTTACATTTTCAATCTCAGCAACATGATTTTTGAGGTTTTCTTCGTTAAGCTCATAAGGCAAAGGATTTTCTGTAAGCTGGAAAAATTCATAACCAACACACATAACGCCGCCCGAGTTAATCACATAATCTGGCGCGTATAAAATGCCTTTATCATGTAACATTTGGTCGTGTTTTTTACGGTGTAGCTGATTATTCGCAGCGCCTGCAATGACTTTACATTTTAAACGCGCCAATGTCTCATCATTTACCGTTGCGCCCAAAGCGCATGGCGCATAAACGTCAACAGGTACATCATAAATATCATCAAGCCCAACCAGATGAACGTTTGAAAACTCAGCCTGCGCTTTATCAAGTACATCTTGGTTCACATCGCTTACAAACAAAGTTGCACCAGCCTCATCAAGGAAACGGCAAAGGTCGTAGCCCACAGAGCCTAGGCCTTGCACAGCGACTTTCAGCCCCTGTACATTCTCACGCTTTAATTTATATTTCACAGCGGCTGTCAGGCCGCAATACACACCGAAAGCCGTGTACGGTGATGGGTTACCACCAACCGGCGAAGCAACGCGTTGCTTCAGCACTGATAAAGGTAGCCCCGCAACAAATTTGGTGTTCTTAGAAATGGATTCCATGTTGTCTTCAGACGTGCCAACGTCTTCTGCTGTGATGTAGCTGCCACTCATATATTCTATGGCTTCGCCCATGGCTTCAAATAAATCTGTTGTTTTATCTCTACGTGGATTACCAATAATAACGGATTTACCGCCGCCCAAAGGTAGCCCTGCCAATGCTGATTTATACGTCATTCCACATGATAAACGAAGAACGTCATCGATGGCGTCTTGCTGCGTTTCATAGTGGTTCATCCGGCAACCGCCAAGTGATGGCCCCAAATTCGTGTTATGGACGGAGATTATCGCCTTTAGCCCTGCTGGCTCATGTTCGAAATAAACCACGCGCTCATGGTCGTGGTAATGTTCGTTTGATTTAACGTCTAATTCTTTTGCAACCAACATATCTTGGCTCCTTATCTAAAATATTTACGCAAGGCCATTCGCCGACCCAATCATCTTGCAACGTATATATATGATGTTGCGCCAATGAACAATCGTGCAGCGCACAAAAAATAGCCGCTTCAGTTCAAAACTGAAGCGGCAAGTTCATGGGTACCAGAATGGAAACGTAAAAACTGTGTGAAACGAAATCTACGAAACGTCTACTTAAACTACGACTAAACTCTAAACTCTATTATTGCGACCAACCTAAACCTAAACTCTTATCTTAAAGCAGTAATTTCACTCACTGCCTGAAAAACCCTATAACTTAAATTTACATAAAATTTTACATAACTGCAAACATCTCGTGTAAAGCGTTGTATAGAAACAATAAATTGAGGTTGTTATTTTCTAGCGGCGCGGGTCAAACGGTCGTTAATCGCTACACCGAGTCCTGTATCAGGAATATTCATCACAGCGATGTTCTTGTACCCCGCATTATCCAAACGGCGCAGATATGCGAAAAGATGACTTGCCGCCTGATATAAATCAGCGCCCTCGCTCAAGTTCAAGACCTGCCCATCAGGTAAATCTTTGGCAAAGCCGCCACCTTTCACGCCCATAAATTTTAATGAGCCAAAGCCGAGTAAAGCTTCATCGGGCGCAACATCAATCGCATTTAACCTTAAATTAGCATTAGGTGCGTAATGCTTTAAAAGCTGCCCCGGCGATGTTGGCGCTCCGGGGTTGCCGTAACCAATTTCAGGCGTAATGCCCTCAACCGCGGCGAGATCCTCCGCTGTCACTGTTCCAGGGCGCAAAATAATAGGCACAGCGCCGCTTAAATCTAATATTGTCGATTCTAAGCCGACATCACAATTGCCGCCCGATAAAATCATATCGACTTTATCACCGAGCGACTCGGCAACATGTATCGGTGCGGTCGGGCTGATTGTCCCTGACGCATTCGCCGATGGCGCGGCAAGCGGCAGGTCACTGGCCTTTAATAATTGCTGCGCCACTGGGTGCGCAGGACAGCGTAGGCCTATTGTCGGCAACCCCGCACTGACAAGCTCAGAAATGCCGCAGCCCTGTTTTTTCTTTAAAATTAACGTCAACGGCCCCGGCCAGAAATGATCCGCATATTTTTGCGCCCGTATATCAAATTCAACATAGCGCATGGCCTGTTCGACTGAGGTCACATGAACAATCAAAGGGTTAATTTGCGGGCGGCCTTTAGCTGCAAATATCCGCGCGACCGCCTGCCCATCAAGCGCATTCGCGGCGAGGCCATATACAGTTTCTGTTGGCATAGCGACAAGACCGCCCGCACGTAAAACGTCAGCAGCTTGTTTAATGCTTTTACTATTCGCAGTTTGAATACTCATAGCCGTAATAAATGAAATTTATCACAAAAAAGCAAGCCTCTTATTTTGTAATTACATAATCGCTTGACATTTTTACATAACCGCGATAAAGGTCTATGGAGTTATTGTAATAAAAAAGACTTGGCTGCTAATACACCAGCAAAGCAGACCATTATAAAATAAACAACAAGGATTTTTCAGATGACCACAATAGAACAAGCCCTAAACAAGCAAAACACAATTACCGATGGTGAGATTTCTAAAGTTTTTCGCCGTTTGATTGCGAATAATAAAGTTTCTGAAAAAGCCGTGACCCATAAGCAAGGCAAATTGCAACAAAATGTCGGCGTGGCGAACAGCCTCAGTGATTATTTTAAACGCTGTGCCAATATTGGGGTCAAGCACATCCCGACCCTAACAGAAGAACAAATTTTACAAAATGGAGACTTCAAAACCTACCGCGCCCAATTAAACACGCAGGGTTATGATGTCGAAATTGATAGCACGAGAGCAAGCCGCGGCGCGAAAGGCTCTAGCATAGTTTCAACCGCCCTTAAAGGCGTTGCAATAGGGAGCCTATTATCAGGTATCCCTCCTGTAATGATTTTTGGCGGCTTGATCGGTGGCAGTTTCACCGCCCTTGCAGAAAAAGCCACTTTTGATGGAGCTGCACGTATAGGCTTACAGATCAAGAAACTTGATCGCGTCGCCCTCCCTGCGCCTGTCGCGCAAAACACGCAGCAAGCCGCGGCCAATGCATTGTTAGAAGAGATAAATCAACAAGCGACAAAGCAGCAAATTAAACAGCCCGTGCAGATTATTAAATAAGGCGGTAGAAATTTATATATTAAGCCCCAAAATTACTTGACATAACTATTGCGCTATGGTAAACCGTTTGCGGAAATATTTACAGAGAGATAAACACATGGAAATATCAAACACATTCACAAAGGCGGCTGTTCTTAGCGTCGCATTACTCGGCACAGCGGCTATCACGGGCTGTTCAGATGCCCACCAAGCAGCACTGGGCGCATGGGGCGAAGAAGCAGTTGTTCTTGCTTATTCAGGTGGAAAGCTAACATATGCAGGCATTTCATCTGGTAAAGTTGAAAGCGAACTTAGCTCTGAAGGTTATTATTTTACCGATAAATGCCAAAATGGCGCACTTGCTGAAGTTGGCGGCGATGTGAACATTATTCCCCACCCAATGGGTAAGCAATTAAACTGTGACAACTTACCGAAAGTCGAAACCCCGACATATAAGTTCTAGGCAGAGCGAAATAACTAATAAAAAAGCCGCTAACATTAGCGGCTTTTTTATTAGTTATTTTCACATTCGCGTTTTAGTAAACACGCTTTTTCGGTGGAATGACTTCGCATTCATCCGTCAGTGTTTTCATCACCACAGGGCGGTCGCCTAATGTAACTTTACCTTCTGCGTTAATGCGGGAAGTGGAGTGTTTCATCCACTTTTCATCATCACGGTCTGGGTAATCTTCATGTGCATGTGCGCCGCGGCTTTCTTTGCGGGCATTGGCGCTGTGCAGCGTTGCAACCGCTTGGTAAAGCAGATTATCAAGTTCCAATGTTTCAACCAAATCCGTATTGAAAATCATTGAATCGTCGCTGACATGCAGGTCATGCTTGCCTTGGAACACAGCGTCAATTTTTGCAACGCCCTCTTCCAATGTTTTGTCGGTACGGAACACGGCGGCGTGGTTCTGCATTGTGCGCTGCATTTGGTCACGTAGCTGCGCCGTTGTTGTGCCGCCTTTGGCAAAACGGTAATGGTCTAAACGTTCAACGGCTTCCATACCAATATCATCGGAAAGCACTTTATGTTTGGCCCCTGCAGTGACAACTTCAGCGGCGCGAATGGCGGCTGCGCGGCCAAAGACGACCAAATCAAGCAAAGAGTTTGAACCCAAACGGTTCGCACCGTGTACGGATACACATGCCGCCTCACCAATCGCCATCAAGCCCTTAACAACGGCGTTCGGATCTTTTTTAGTTGGGTTAAGCACTTCGGTTCTGACATTGGTCGGAATGCCGCCCATATTGTAATGTACAGTCGGCAGTACAGGGATTGGCTCTTTGGTGACATCAACGCCCGCAAAGACTTTCGCGGTTTCTGCAATGCCCGGCAGACGCGAGAAAATCACATCAGGGTCTAAATGTTCAAGGTGGAGGTGGATATGGTCTTTATGTTCACCTACGCCGCGTCCTTCGTTAATTTCAATCGTCATAGAGCGGCTAACAACATCACGGCTGGCAAGATCTTTCGCTGATGGCGCATAACGCTCCATAAAACGTTCACCTTCGGAGTTGGTTAAATAACCGCCTTCACCGCGAACGCCTTCTGTAATCAAACAGCCTGCGCCATAAACGCCAGTCGGGTGGAACTGGACAAATTCCATGTCTTGCAGCGCTAAGCCTGCACGAGCAACCATCGCATTACCGTCACCAGTACAAGTGTGGGCAGACGTACATGAGAAATAAGCACGGCCATAACCGCCTGTTGCCAAAACAACTTCATGCGCACGGAAGCGGTGGATTTTACCGTCTTCCAAATTCCACGCCATAACGCCAACGCAGCTGCCGTCATCATCCATAATCAAATCAAGCGCGAAATATTCAATAAAGAACTCCGCCTTATGCTTCAAAGCTTGCTGATATAATGTGTGTAAAATCGCGTGGCCTGTACGGTCAGCCGCGGCGCAAGTACGCTGCGCAGTGCCTTCGCCAAATTTAGTCGTCATGCCGCCAAATGGACGCTGATAAATTTTACCCGCCGCAGTACGTGAAAACGGCACGCCCTGATGTTCAAGTTCGTAAATCGCAGGAATAGCTTCTTTACACATATATTCAATTGCGTCTTGGTCGCCAAGCCAGTCAGAGCCCTTAACCGTGTCATACATATGCCAGCGCCAATTATCTTCGCCCATATTACCAAGCGCCGCTGAAATACCGCCTTGCGCCGCAACTGTGTGCGAACGCGTTGGGAACACCTTAGATAAACATGCTGTTTTCAGGCCTTTTTCAGCCATGCCGAATGTCGCGCGCAAACCTGCGCCGCCGCCGCCAACAACCACAACATCGTAATAATGGTCCACAATTTCATATTTAGCTTTAGTCATATCTTTATGCCTTATATTCTCTGTTTATCTGTGTTTAGTGCGCGATTTGAATTAGCGCATATATGCACGCAATCGCCGAAGCGGTATAAAGCAATTTCTGCCCAACCAACTTAAAAATCTTGAGCCCTTCATTATGGATGTAATCTTCTACAACCGTCTGCAGACCAAGCACCGCGTGATAATGCATCGTAATCACTAATAATATGCCCAATATCGTGTTAAGCGGCTGCGATAGCCACGCCACGACGTCATCATGGCTTGCGCCAAGAATGTTGTTATAGATCGCCCACAGCGCCCAAGGCACTAAAAACAAGCTTGCAACAGCTGTGATACGTTGGTGAATCCAGTGATGGGTACCGCTCTTCGCGCTACCATGGCCTTTAACCGTTTTTAATGGCGCTTCGAATTCTGCGCCTTCTTTGTAATATGGCATGTCTTTATTCCCTTATTTTAGCGCGTAATGATAAGCACAGTACCAATAGGCCAGCGTGGCTGCGCCCGTACCAAGCAAGACGAAAGCGCCTGCATATTGTGCGTTTTCAATTTTAAACAGCTTACCGCTATCCCAAAACAGGTGACGAATACCATTAAACATGTGATAGAAAGTACAAACGCTAAGCGCAAATAAAATACCGCGGCCAACAAAAGTGCCCAGCAGCCCAGTAAATACCGCGTAGCTTTGTTCGCCCATCATCACGCTGAGCGTAAAGCCAAGCAAAAGCAAAATAGCGCCGAGCGCTAAAAACACCCCACTCGCGCGGTGCAGTATTGACATCACCGATGTCATTTGCGGTTTATAAACCTGTAAGTGCGGCGATAAAGGCCGTTTAGATTTCATATCCAGATCACTCATATTTTTAACAATCCTATCAAAAACTTAAAAATTCAGCCTCCATCTTAATGCGCAGAGGGCAGAAAGAAAAGGCCGATCAAGGATTACTATAAATTTTTATTACTAATGCCGTATAATCCCCTCGCGGATCAAGGCATTTCAATAAACTCAATCTCGTGGCGTCTCTTCGCGCCGCGATAGATGATCGCTCCACTGAGGACAATCGCAAAGATGCCACCAAGCGCGTACATATCAGGATGTTCATGGAAAAACAAATACCCAATCACCACGCCATAAAAGACCTGCACATAGTGATAAAGCGAAACTTCAGATGCCTCAATACGTTCAATCGCCCATGCCATAGATAAACCGCCAACAAGACTGGTGCAGGCCGCAAACATTAAAACACCAAGGGTTAGCCCCTGCGGTATCTGGAATGCCCCCGCCCCCAAAATAAGTATGCCACAGCCAATATTGACCATATTAGGATAAAAGATTAGCGACACCTTGCTTTCGACGTGAACGACTTTTTTCAGCAAGATATTATTGAGCACAAAAACAATCGCAACACCGATCGCCGCTAAATAAGCATTATTCCACTCACCAAAGCCGGGTTTAATGACCAAGATCGCGCCAATAAACCCCAAACACACTGCGCCAATTTTATACGGCTTAATCGGCTCCTTAAATAACAGGCTAAAGCACACGATGCCAATAATCGGCGCGGTCATAATAAGGATATACGCATCCGTCATCGCCAAATGCTGAAAACTCAATATCGCAAGGTACCCCAGCAATAAATTCATAAAGCCACGTGACACGGACATGATTGGACGTTTAAGCGTGAGGTCACTTTTTAACCGCCTTTTATAAAGACAGAACCCCACCATAAAAATCGCAGAAAAAACAGATGACCACATAATAATGTAAAAAGGGTCAAGCCCGCCCGTAGACATATGCTTGCGCAGCGCATCCCCCACGGAGAACCCAAAATAAGCCATGAGGCTAAAAAATATACCAACCAGATGTTGTTTCTTCATATAAGGTAATTCCGTTCAGATAAGCGATAAAAAAATAATGATAAAGAAAAACGCCCTTTGAAGCAAAGGGCGTTTTAAAAGCTTTCATACAGCGATAACCTTACGCTGTTTTCACTTCGGCACTATCGGCCTCAGTTATTTTTGGTTTTGGCAAATTTAACTTGATGTGCAAATCTTTAAGCTGCGGCTCATCTGCTGCGCTTGGTGCGTTCATCAATGTATCTTCAAACTGGCCGTTCATCACGAAAGCGTTCACTTCACGTAAGTTTGGCTCGTCACAGAACAGCATCACAATACGGTCGATACCGAACGCACAGCCACCATGCGGCGGAGCGCCGAAACGCATTGCATTGAGCATACCTCCGAATTTTTCTTCCAATACGCTTTGGTCGTAACCAACTGCACCAAAAGCCTTAATCATGATTTCTGGCTTGTGGTTACGGATCGCACCTGAACAAAGTTCATAACCGTTACATACGCAGTCATATTGATGCGCTTTAACGTTAAGAAGCTCCATTTCATCATCAACATCCAACGCAGCTTCGCCGCCCTGAGGCATAGAGAATGGGTTATGAGAGAAATCAACTTTGCCCGTTTCTTCATTAATTTCATAAAGCGGGTAATCAACAATCCAGCAAAACTTGTAAACGCCTTGCTCAAGCAAGTCGCCAATCGCCGCGCAGATTTTATCACGCGCTTTACCAGCAAGTTTCGCTGCGGCGTTTTCTTTGTCACAAACGAAGAATACCGCATCGCCATCGCCAATGCCCATTTTCGCTTTCAGCGCGTCTTGCGCTTCAGCCGGAACGAACTTCGCAATTGGACCGCCACCAGCACCATCAGCAAATTTGATGTAACCAAGCCCCGGAGCGCCTTCGCCGCGCGCCCAGTCATTAAGGCCGTCAAAGAATTTACGAGATTTATCAGAGATTTTCGGCGCAGGGATCGCACGAACAACGCCGCCGCCCTCAATCACGCTTTTAAACGCGCGGAATTCAACATCATCACGCGCAAATATGTCTGTCACATCAACGATTTCAAGCGGGTTACGCAAATCTGGCTTATCGCTACCATATTTAAGCATTGCTTCATCATAAGGGATGCGCGGGAATGGCGCTTGCGTAACGCTGCGTTTTTCACCTGAAGCATCAGAGAACTCTTCGAACAAGCCCTGCAATACAGGTTCCATTGTGTTGTAAACGTCTTCTTCAGTAATGAACGACATTTCAACATCAAGTTGATAAAATTCAGCGAGGCGGTCAGCGCGGCTATCTTCATCGCGGAAACAAGGCGCGACTTGGAAGTAACGGTCAAAACCTGACATCATCAATAATTGTTTGAACTGCTGCGGCGCTTGTGGCAACGCATAGAACTTACCAGGGTGCAAACGTGCCGGAACCAAAAAGTCGCGTGCGCCTTCTGGTGAAGATGCTGTCAAAATTGGCGTTGTGAATTCTTGGAAATCTTGTTCCCACATACGGCGACGTACAGACGAAATCACGTTGTTACGTAGGCGGATTTTCTTTTGCATCGCATCGCGGCGCAAGTCCAAATAACGGTAACGCAAACGAATATCTTCGCCTGCATTGTCGTCTTCAGCGACTTGGAATGGGAGGACGGCTGCTTCTGATAAAACTTCTGCCGCTTCAACGCGCACTTCAATTTCGCCCGTTGGCAATTTCGCGTTTACAACTTCAGCCGCACGCGCAACAACTTTACCCGTAATGCAAATCACATATTCATTGCGCCATTTTTCAGCTTCGCCAAGTAATGGAGAATCGCTATCAATCACGATTTGTGTGATGCCATATGTATCACGTAAATCGATAAATAAAAGGCCGCCATGGTCACGCTTACGGTTAACCCAGCCAGATAATTTTACGGTTTCGCCAACATTAGCTATACGAAGTTCTGCACATTTATGTGATCTATAGTCATGCATTATACAATGAATCCTTATTTGTCGCTATTTCTATCAGCCCACATAAAGCCAGAAGTTACGACATTTTTCAAGCCTAAACACAGCCTGTTCACGGAAAAACATTAATTATTGCAAAGCCAATAAAAATCGCTAAGGTAGAGGCTCTCAAAAACAATAAAAATATACAGTGAAAAAAGTCTGGGGAATACGCATGAAACTAACAGAAGCATTTGAAGCCACAAAAACTAAAGTCCTGCGCCAAGAAGAGCTCATGGAAATGATGTTAGATGAAACGCTGAACCAGAAAAGACAGCACCTTGACGACCTTTCTGATATTTATTTTGAACAGCATATGCAAGAAATCGCAAGCTTATACCAATCAATCAGCGACCGGATAGATTATCTGTACACGGTGCCAATAACGCGCGCGAGCAAGTCTTATTTGACAATGCATGTCAATGATGTCAAAAAAATTCAGCCTGCGCTTGTTGAACGCATTAAAGTCATGCAGGACGAAGCCGATAAAAAGTTGCTGGACCCAGAACATCAAATCACGATCTCCAAAGTGATTATTGGTTTTTCTAAAATGGCCGATAACCACCAGAAGCTCATCAAAGACTTTATAAAGATGATCAAAGAACAAAACGGCGGCAACACACTGCCTCCACCGTCACATTCATAGGTTTTGCATACGCATTATTTCGGTGCGCAAGATAAACTTGACGATTTAAATTTACAAATAGTGGCGATATAATTGCCATTATTAACCGCGCTTTTGCCCCAAAGAAATTATTAAACACATGACCATTATTACATCATCCGAAGCCCTTGCAGATTTCTGCCAAAAACTCACATCACTCCCATATATCACAATCGACACAGAATTTTTAAGAGAGCGCACCTATTATCCCAAGCTCTGCCTAATACAGGTTTCTGGTCCTGATATAGAAGCAGTTGCGATTGACCCTGTAGCTGCGCCAAATATTGACTTAGCGCCCCTTGCTGCAATTTTAAAAGATAAAAACATCGTCAAGGTCATGCATTCTGGCCGCCAAGATATGGAGATATTCTATAAATTATTTGGTTTCTTGCCTGCACCGTATTACGACACACAAATCGCTGCGATGGTTTGCGGACATGGTGAACAAGCTGGCTATGAAGCGTTAGTACGTGGCATATTAAACATTCAAGTTGATAAAAGTAAGCAATATACAGATTGGTCGATCCGCCCCCTAAGTCAGGCACAAATCACATATGCATTAAATGACGTTATCTATTTAAAAGACGTTTATGAATCGCTTTGCGCCGAGCTAAAACAGGAAGGTCGCACCAAATGGGTAGAAGAAGAGATGAGCGCGATGCTCGATACTAATCTCTACGACCCGCCGCTTGATGAGCTCTGGCGCAAAATCCGCATAAAAACCAACAAGCCACAGAAGCTTGCTATACTACAGCAACTTACCGTATGGCGCGAAGAGATGGCGCGAAAAAGAGACATTCCGCGTAACCACGTCATGAAAGATGACACATTAGCTGAGATTGCCTTGCAAGCCCCCAACAACGTCAAATCCTTGACACGCATTCGTGGCATAAGTGACCGCCTTGCCGATAGCGACAAAGGCCGCAAGATTTTAAAAATCATCAACCAGATCGCTGATATTAATTCTGATGATTGCCCAAAAAAAGAAGCCAAGCCTTCATTGCCACCGCATTTGCAATCCACACTTGAAATGCTCAAAATGTTACTGCGTATTCAAGCCGCAGACCATAATGTTGCCGCAAAGTTGATTGCAAAAAGCGATGATCTTGAAGCTATCGCTTTGGGACGAGATCAAAGCCTACCTGCATTAAAGGGCTGGCGACTTGAAATCTTCGGTGAGAAAGCCCTCGCCCTCAAAAGCGGTAAAATCGCGTTCACGCTAAAAAATGGCAATATCCACACATTCAAAGTCGAGCAAGACGCTCAACAATCAGGCGAGAATTCAGAAGAAGAATAGGGCAAAGCCCTACGCCAAGTTATTATAGCGTGGTAATTGCGCGCCTTTTTGGCTATCTGCGACAAGCGCATCATAGACAGCGTCAAAATCTTGTGGCTGACACGCTGTATAGCTTAGGCCGTGAGATTGCGCAAAGGCATTATTCGCCTGCGTCTTTAAATACGACGAATCTGCGCGCATCTGCTCAACCTGGCTCTCACTAAGCGCCTGAGAGACATCTGTAATCACATGGACAATATGGCCGCCGAAATCAAGGCCGGAGCGCACGCCAACGATGCTATCCTCTAACACAACACAGTTTAAGGGGCTATGCTGGGCATTATGGGTCTTGTTCATACGCTCAAGCCCTAGCAAGTAAGGGTCGCCTGACGGCTTCACAGCATAGCCTTGGTTCATCACGTAATCAGACGCAATGGCATTTTTCCAAAACACATCGCTGAGGCTCGCTGCCGCCATCGTGTGCTCGACCGTTTTGAACGATGAATTTGTGACAATCACCGCCGCTTCATTATTGGCAACCAGCGCTTTAAACTTATCCATTACAGGTTTAATTTCGACAACCAAGTCTGGCCGTGCGGCCAAAGCATTATAATATTCAGAAATCCGCTCTCGCGAGAAATCAATATGGCATGGGTTATCCGCAGCAAACTGCGCAGACTTTTGTGATAAAAGCTCATGAAAATTCTTTGCGCCAGTGCCGCGTAACATATCAAGCTCTTGCTGTGCGATCTGAATGTTATATGTGCCCATATAAGCTTGGTGAACGGACTCATAAATCGCTTCCGTATCCAGTAGCGTGCCGTCCATATCCGATAACGTAACCTGTATTGCCTGATGCTTTTGCATAGACTGAGATTTTTTGTTCAAAATCCCCTCCCTTATTTTTATAATTATCTATTGGTAGCACAAAGCGAAACAACGAGTCAAAAAAGCGCGGGATTCTATCCCAAGGGCCGTCAAAAATAGCGACCTTTACTGATTGCGCCCTAGCCATGCCGCGCCGCGAACCCCAGATGAATCACCATGACGCGGCGGTACGATATGCGTACGCAGGCTGCTCGAGAAACAATATAGCGCTAATTTCTCAGGCAGCGCCTCATAAAGCTGCGCAATATTTCCCATGCCACCACCAAGGACAATCGCATCGGGATCAATCACGTCAACCACGCTTGCCAATCCGCGCGCAAGGCGGTCAATATAACAATCAAGTGTTTGCTCGGCATCGGCGTCCCCAGCACCTACGCGCGCAACGATCTCCGCGCCTTTAAGGCGTCGACCGCTGCGGCGATGGTAGTCATTTTCAAAACCTGTGCCAGAAATCCACGTTTCTAAACAACCAAACTTACCGCAATAACAGGCCGTCCCAGTATATTCATTATCATGAAGGCTATCGACGTATTGTGCGCAATAAGGCTTATGTGCATATATAGGGGATATGATCGCCGCACGCGCTACAGCGGCCTCTGCGTTTAGTGTCTGCGCGTCGGCGCTGTATTGACGCGGCCAAGGCAGAGGGTTATGCCCCCATTCCCCGCCAATGCCGTTCATACCAATATGCGCACGCCCATTATAAGCGAGCCCAGCGCCGCAGCCTGTGCCGATAATGACGCCAAAGACAACAGCCTTGCCTGCCGCGGCGCCATCCGCAGCCTCAGATACAGCAAAGCAATTCGCATCATTATCAACCGCCACAGGCAGATCAAGCCTCGCCGCCAAATCGGTGGCGAGCGGGTGACCATTGAGCCATGTTGAGTTGGCATTTTTTACATTGTTTGTAACGCTGCATATTGTCCCTGGAATACCAATACCTAGTGATGAAACACGCTGTTTACATTCCGCTTCTGCATGACGCACTAGCGCGGTAATGCTTTGCAATGTTGCTTGGTAATCATCCCGCGGCGAAGCTTTGCGATGGCGAAAAATCTCTGCCCCGCTCGCCTCATCCAAACAGATTATTTCGGTTTTCGTACCGCCCAGATCAACCCCAGCAAACATCGTTCAGTCCTATTTTAAAAAAGTTCTAACATCATACAGCGCGCAGAGCCGCCACCATAACGCTCTACCGTATCAAGCGGTGTATGCAGGATTTTGTCATGATGCGCTTCATATACGGCGATCTGTTCAGCGGTAAGCGCCTGATATGCACTTTCTGACATCACCAAAATTTTCTCATTATTTGCGCCTTTAACTTCGAGCGCATTACCACAGAAAGCCAACAGTTGATCCATTGTAAGCTCGACGACTTTATGCGTTTTACGCAGGCTATCTAGCACGGCTTTACGCTCGCCATCATCGGTAATGCATGCTGCGCAAATTGTTGCGACCTCTGTACCGATATGCATCAACACATCCGTATGATAAATAGGTTTACCCGTATGCGAGCCTGTATCAAAAGCGATCAACGTATAGCCGTAATGATCCGCCCATTGCTGCGCCAGTTCACGGTCCGTACGCGCTGAAAGCGCCGCATAACCAATTTTATTCACATGGTCACGGCATATAGACGCTGTGCTTTCTAAATTCGCGCCTTCTTTCGTATTATCACGGAAATCAAGGTCAAGCTTATAGCTGCGAGAAAACAAATCAACAATTTGCGGCGTTAATTCGCGCTTGCGTGATTGGTCTTTCATTTTATAAAGCGTCAAACGCCCGTCTGGCATGGTCGAAAGCCAGTTCGGAAAAATATGGTCAGGGCAATCATCGCGCCCTAATATTTCCGTGATGGCAATGCCATTGGCAACCAACAAATCGCGTAAAGCTTGAAATTCTGCACGCGCTTCGGCGGTTTTATCGACGGTAGGCCCTGCGCTTTTCTCGTCCTGATAATGGTTACTATCCATTGTTTCTGGGTTCGCATAAAAGACGGTCGGATCAATCATCAAGATATGATTGGTGGATTGTGTTTTTTTCATTATTTGATTCTCCCTATTATGCTGCGCAGTATATAGAGATAATTCTATTATTTAAAGATATGAAATCTGTGTATATACCGCAAGAACATACGCCAGCTCCCAATATCCGCCCAGTGGACATTACTATGTTGCATACGGATATTCTGTGCACATTCTAATATCAAGCGATCAAACGCCCTGTTTGATATGGCTTCATATCCCGCGCGATCGACGGCGAGTGGGTCAAGGTTTTGAATTTGATACCACATTGCAGGCGCATATTCGCGAAACGCCTCAAGCGCGGCGGCGTAACTCATTAAGAATATTCCGCTATTCCAGTAATAGCGACCTGTCGTGATATATTCACCAGCGCGTTCTTTGCTTGGTTTTTCCGTGAATGAGGCGACGACATGTAGCCCAGCGTGCCCCTCAATATTCGCGACGGTCTCTTCAATTTCTATATAGCCATATGCAGACTGTGCAGAGCGCGGCGTAATGCCGAATAAAATGATATGGTTTTGCGCGCTTGCTTCATTTTGTTCAACCAGCGGAACAAAAGCAGAAAAATCATCCATGAGATGGTCACAAGGCAAAACAATCAGCCCATGGTCTGTGATGTCCTGACGTTGTAAATAATGTAGTGCAAGCCCAATTGCAGGACCTGTGTTACAAGACACAGGTTCGGCAATAATCGCACGTGGCTTTACCCCAATATCGCGCAATTGCGCCGCAACAATATCCTTATAAGCAGCCGAAGTCACAATAATCGGCGCGGTAAAAACAGACGCACGTTGCACCGTATCCTGAAACAAGGTCAGGCCATTCTTGCGCAATTTAAAAAACTGTTTGGGACGCGCCGGCGTCGATAACGGCCTTAAGCGGCGACCGGCGCCACCACAAAGTATAATCGGAATAATTTGACTCAACTTAGCAACCTTAACATTTACTCGGCTTACATTTTCTGTTCAATATTACGCTTGCGGAAATCTGCATAGCTTTGCCACAAACCATCAGCCAGAGCTGTGGTTGCACGCCAGCCCAAATAATCAATTACCTGACTATCTAGAATTTTTCGCGGCGTACCATCTGGCTGCTGCGCGTCAAACACGAGCTGCCCTTTATAGCCGACAACTTGCGCAATAAGCTCCGCAAGGTCTTTTATAGACACCTCTGCGCCACTACCAATGTTGAGCGGTTTTTCATCACTGTAACTCTCTAACGCACAAAGTGTGGCTTCTGCCAAATCATCTACATATAAAAACTCTCGTAGCGCACGACCACTGCCCCAGAGCTTGATCTGATTTTGTTCAAATGTTTTTGCATTATGCATTTTTAAAATTAGAGCAGGTATAACATGCGAGGTAAAAGCATCATAGCTATCCCCCTCGCCATATAGGTTACACGGCATCAAAGAAATATAGTCCGCCCCATATTCACGGCGATAATACGTGCAAAGCCGTGTTCCGACAATTTTGGCAAGCGCATAAGCTTCATTGCTCGGCTCTAAGGCCGATGTCAGCAAGCTTTCAGGCTGCAGCGGCTGCGGCGCGTCCTTTGGGTAAATACATGACGAGCCCATAAACACCAATTTACGCACCTTATGTTCATAGGCGCTATTAATTACATTTTGCGCCATTGACAGGTTCTCATTAAGGAACTCAACAGGGTATTTCGCGTTCGGCGCAATGCCACCAACCCGCCCAGCGGCGTGAATGACAACTTCCGGGCGGCGCTGTGCCATCCAGTCATCGACAGCGCTTTTATCGGTTAAATCTAACTCTGATCGCTCCGCCGTCAACACGATGATATCACGGCGCTGCTTTAATAAGCGCACCAGCGCGCCGCCCACCATACCATTATGGCCTGTGATAAATATTGAACGACCAGAGAGATCAAATTGCGGCATATAAATACTTTCGCGGCGTAAGCCTTATTCTTGAGCGGCTATTATCATTTCATTTATGAGGCTTTGCCTTGATGTTTTGGCTGACCATCCCAAGTGGCGTTTTGCCAAAGAAGGATCGCCTTGCAGGACATGCACCTCATGGGGACGGTAAAGCGCAGATGATATTCTAACAGCAAGCTTATCGTTTTCAAGGAAAATAGCAACTTCATCACTGCCTTTCCCCTGCCAGCGGATGGGCATGGACAGCGCTGCAAACACGTCTTCAACAAACTCACGCACACAGCATGTACGGCCTGAGGCCAAGACAAAGTCACGCGGGGTGTCTTGTTGTAACATCAACCACATGCCTTCAACATAGTCCGCCGCATGGCCCCAATCACGCTGCGCGTCAAGATTACCAAGAATGAGTACATCTTGACGGCCTGCCTTAATCGCAACCGCAGCTTTAACAATTTTTTGTGTAACGAAATCATCCCCGCGCTTCGGACTTTCATGATTAAACAAAATGCCATTAACAGCAAATAGCCCTTTATCATCTCGGTATTTTTCTACCGCTTGATGCGCACTCAGCTTACCTTCAGCATAAGGGCTTTGTGGCGAGAATGGCGAATTTTCATTCTGCGGCGCTGGCGTATTGCCAAATAATTCAGACGTGCCTGCTTGATAGAAGCGGCACTCGGGGACATACGCATGCACAGCGCGCAGCAAGCGTTCCGCACCTGCGCCGTTAATATTTTTTGTATATTCAGGCATCGAGAAACTCACCCCGACATGGCTTTGCGCCGCGAGGTTATAAACCTCGTCAGGCTGCACGGCAGCCACAACACGGTTTAATGAATCCTCGTCGCTCATATCGCCATAATGAAAATCAATATCATTAAGCAGCGCCGTTAAATGGACACGGTCATCATGGGCCAGCGCTTGGCGCATACCGTTTACGCGATAGCCTTTATTTAACAGCAGAGTTGCTAAATAAAAACCGTCTTGACCCGTTATGCCTGTAATTAAAGCTCTCTTCACGTCTGCCCCCTTAAGTCTAGCGCTTACACGCTTAAGGTAACATTCTAATGCATTCACATACAGAGTTACAACTATGAAGTTTATCATCACACGGAACTATTCTTTGCCTCGCACGTAAGAATAAAAAATAAAACGAAAGGAAAAACCATGCCATATTTAAAAATTATACTTACATGCCTGTTTTTAGCATCAACACCATTAATGCTGAGCGCATGCGATAAAAACTCTGACCTTGAAGAGGCTGCTGAAGAAATCAGCGACGAAATTGATGACGCGACAACACGTTAATTAAAATAAAGGAGCAGGCTATGCCCATTGCACAAACACAAGATACACTGTTAGGTGATTTACTTAAAATTCTCTTGGCCGTTATATTGCCACCAATCGGCGTATTAATTGAAACAGGTTTATCAAAGCACCTATTAATAAATGTCATATTAACAATGCTTGGTTTTATTCCTGGCATTATTCATGCCGTTTATATAATTGCGCGCAATTGATTTTAAATTTGTTAAACTAATAAAAAAGCATTTAGCCTTCACGGGCTAAATGCTTGCTTTGTTGGGTTGTTAACTAAGCTGCGTTTTTGGTGTATCCATTATACGCTAATGCATCAACATCAACATTGGCGATAGCTGATATATATGTCGGGAATTTAATAGCGCCCCCCAAAGATTCAATCAAACCTATGCGTTTTTTCTTGCGTAAGCATCGCAGCGTCTTAGGGCATGTGCAATTTATGCGCCCAAACAAAGCGCCGTCTTCTTTATAAAAAGACACAACATCCCCAGCAATATGTAAGTTTAGAGCCTCGCCCTTGGGCACAGATTGCGGAACAATCACAACCATTGAATTATCATGGCCTATTATAAATTCGCAATCATCAAACACTTTATTATTAAACATAACCCCAACCTCCATTGTCTGGATGATATGTATAATGCCTAAAGATTAACAAAACGTTAACAATCTATGAATACCTAAAAGATATGCGGGTCTTTTTCCGTACGGCTTGATCGCAAGCCATGATAATACTTGCGACGAAAAGGGTACATTAACTGATGAATAAACGGCACCGGCATGGCCTGCTTAATACCGATATCGACTGGCGGCCTACGGTTCTCGTTAAAATAACTGCCAAACACCCAATCCCAAAGCATGACATTTTCACCAAAGTTTTTATCGCCTTCACGTAAGTCTTTACTATGATGCCAACGGTGCAGCTCTGGCGTGTTAAACAGCCACGATATCGGGCCAAACTTCATTTCGACGTTACAGTGGGTCAGCATACCAATAAACGCTGTCACTGCGCTCAGCCATTTTACAACCTCCATTGGCGCCCCTAAATACAGCAGCAAGCCTAGCCCCATAACAATCGATATAAGGCTATCTACAAAGTGGAAGCGCCCTGTATTGACAATCCACAAACGCTTCACGCTGTGATGAATAGCGTGGAACGCCCACATTGGCGGCCAACGGTGGCTTAAACGATGCGCCCAGTACAGCATAAACTCCGCGCTTACTATGCCCAGTATGACTTGCGCGGCCATAGGCCATTCGCGCGGCCAGATACCACGCCCCTGCTCCGCCGCTGGCGTTAAGAATGCCGAGAGCCCGATAACACCACCAAAAATTAATAAGCCCTGTACCAATCCTTTTGAACTCAGTGTGTGCGCAAGGTCTTGCCAAAGCTGCCCATCCGCGCCTAGCCATGCACGCTCGTGAGGCATAAAACGCTCCAAGAAAAATAAACTTGCCGCCAAGCAAAGGTAAGCCAAATTAAAAAACACAATTGGCTGCCCAACGCTCATGCCATAAGCAAAAAGCCCTAAGCTATTCACGAGTAAAACTGGCCAGATCAGCCATCTTAAAGTTGGTTTCAACATCAATGCCTCATTAACGATTACTATGATGGCAAACTACGCCTACACGTTAAAAGAGTAAACAAAAAAGGCGCCAAAGATAAAATCTAGCGCCTTTTTATTATTCATTATCTTTCACATTTACTTCTCAGCGAATGGGTCCGTCACGAGGATTGTGTCATCACGCTCAGGGCTCGTCGAGAGCAATGCAACGGGCACGCCTATAAGCTCTTCAAGGCGGCGGACATATTTGACGGCTGCTGCCGGTAAATCGGCCCAGCTTCTGGCGCCATATGTGCTTTCGCTCCAGCCCGGAATAGTTTCATAAACAGGCGTCGCCTTGTCTTGTTCTAGCTGAGATGATGGGTAGTAATCATATTTCTTACCCTCAATATCGTAACCTACGCAGATTTTCAGCTCTTCAAAGCCATCAAGCACATCAAGCTTCGTCAGCGCGATACCATCAACGCCGCCAATCGTTAGCGCTTGGCGTACCATAACAGCATCAAACCAGCCACAGCGACGCTTACGGCCGGTGACAACGCCAAATTCGCGGCCACGTTTGCCAAGACGCTCGCCATCATCATCGAATAACTCTGTTGGGAACGGGCCTGTGCCTACGCGCGTTGTATAGGCTTTGGTAATACCCAAAACATAGCCAACTGATTTAGGACCGACGCCAGAACCTGTAGAAGCCTGACCGGAAATCGTGTTCGACGAGGTTACAAATGGGTATGTACCATGATCAACATCAAGCATGATACCTTGCGCGCCCTCGAACAAAATCTTCTTACGTTCAAGCTTTGCCGTTTCCAAAGTGCGCCACACAACATCAGCAAAAGACAGGATTTGATCTCTAATTTCCATCAGGTCATTAAACACGCCATCTGCATCAATTTGTTCTGCGCCAAGGCCTTTTAGCAAAGCATTATGGTGCAGCAATTGATTGTCAATTTTTTCACGCAATAAAGTCTCATCACGCAAGTCACACACGCGCACGCCGCGACGTGCAACTTTATCTTCATAGGCAGGGCCAATACCGCGCCCAGTTGTGCCAATTTTCTCATTGCCGCGCGCAGCTTCTAACGCGGCATCTAGTTTTTGATGTACAGGCAAAATCAGGTTTGCGTTTTCAGCAAGCCTTAAATTATGAGGGCCAATATCAACGCCTTTGGCTGAAACAACCCCAATCTCTTTGAGGAGCGCCCATGGGTCAACCACAACGCCATTACCAATCACGGAAATTTTACCGCCGCGCACAATGCCAGATGGCAAAAGGCTTAATTTATACTCAACGCCGTCAATCACTAAAGTATGACCCGCATTGTGTCCACCTTGGAAGCGCACAACAACATCAGCGCGCGAAGAAAGCCAATCAACGATTTTGCCTTTGCCTTCATCACCCCACTGGGAACCAATAACCGCAACATTTGCCATTTTAATTTTCCTTATATCTCTACAGATAGTTAAAAACACAGTTATGCCGCGCAGTCGTTGCGCAGCTCAAAACGTAATTCAATGGTAAGGGAATTTTACGTACTGAATAATACCAGTAAATTACGCTTAGTACTCGCATATTTCATTGCTTTGCGTCAAGGCAAAAACAAATTATCTTCGGGCAAAAGAAAAACGCGCCATAAGGCGCGCTCTTCAAAATTATCTAAGCTTAAATATTAAGGCTGAGCAATCGGGCCGTTGCCATCTTTTTTCTGTGATGGCGCCTTTTTATTGTCAGGAGCTGCTTGCTGTGATGCTCCGCGTGCCTGCGCATTAAACTCATGCGTAATCTCGCCATCTTTGACATCTATTTTTACTGTGCCGCCGTTTTTAAGGTCGGTGAACAATATTTCATCTATCAAATCATCGGTCGCGATATATTTATCAATCGCGCGATCCATTGGACGTCCGCCCATTTCCTTGTCATACCCAGCCGCGGCAATTAAATCGCGCGCAGCATCTGTAATCACAAGGTCAATCGCTTTATCAGCAAATAACTGGTCTGTACGTTTCTTGATCAACTTATCAAGAACCATACGCACAGTACTCTCACTTAAATGATCAAAAGCAAACACGTCATCTAGACGGTTATGAAGCTCCGCAGGGAACCTATCTTTAATCGCTTTCAGGTAAGGGTCACTCGCGGTTTCATCACCAGTTACCGCAGCAAATCCAGGTGTGCCTTTAGCAACGCTGTCATCTTTGAGGTTGGTTGTTAAGATGAAAAATGTGTTCTTGAAGTCAACTGTATTGCCTTCGCCATCCGTCATACGTGCATCATCAAATGTTGGTAAGAATACCTTCATGACGTCAGGATGTGCTTTTTCAATTTCATCAAGCAATACAACTGAATAAGGATGCTGACGAATTTCTTCTGTAAGCTGACCACCATCGCTGTGACCGACGTAACCCGGAGGCGCACCTTTAAGGCGGGACACTGAATGTTGCTCTGCATATTCTGACATATCGAAACGCGCAAAGTGCATGCCTGTTTCTTCAGCCAAAGCTTTCGCAAGTTCTGTTTTACCAACGCCTGTTGGCCCTGCAAAAACATAAACGCCCATTGGACCATTTAAACGGCCCATGCCTGCATTTGCACGTTTAAAGGCGCGTGATAATGCTTCAACAGGTTTGTCTTGATCAAATACTTTGGCTTTTAAGCTATCAGTAAGCGACTTCATTTGCTGACCATCGCCAATGTCTAAACGCGCAGATTCAATACCTGTATTTTCAGCAATAATACGCATAATATCATTAACGGTCACTTTGTGTTTCTTGCGCTCATTAATATCATTATATTTAACGCGCATATGCGCGCCTGCATCATCCAAAATATCAAGCGGCGTATCAGGCCACTTGCCTTCTGGCATGTAACGTTTTGCCATGCGCACAGCAACTTTAACTGCGTCATCATCATAATCAACGCCATGCTTCACAGAAAGCATATCATCAACAGACTTACGGCAAGCCATTACTGTATAACCTTCGCTAAGTTCCTCAACACGGACTTCTTGCGTACGGCGTTTTAGCGCAGCATCTTTACGGATGGTGTTTTTATATTCTTTTGGCGTTGTGCCCGCAATCATACGAATTTTGCCACGTGCCAATAATGGCTTAAGCATGTTCGATAAATCCAAGCTACCTGACGCAGACCCCGCCCCAACAACAGTGTGGTATTCATCAATAAACAGCACAACATCTTCTGCTTGTTCTAATTTTTCAACGAGCTCTTTTACGCGTTTTTCAAATTCACCGCGATATTTTGTGCCGGCAGTAAGCTGACCAACATCAAGACTTACAATTTGTGCATTCTTTAAAACATCTGGCACGTCGCCTGCTTCAATACGCGCAGCTAAGCCTTCGATTAACGCTGTTTTACCAACGCCCGCTTCACCAACCAACGCTGGGTTAGGTTTACGTTGACGCGACAAAATACGTATCATTTTGTCAATTTCTTCTTCGCGACCAAAAAACGGTTCGAACTCACCGTTAGAGGCTTGCTTGTTCATGTTTGCAAGCAATGGATCTTCAAAGAATTTTTTAATACCTGTGATGCTCGGTGGTGGAGCCTGATGGTTCGTACCTGCGTAGCGAAGACCTTTTGCGTTAACGCCTTCAGCTTTAAAAACATTCGCCGCCTTAGATGTATCATCATCCTCCAGAACACGGGCAAGCAACTCACTTGGCCGTACGACTTTACCGGCAAGATTATCAGCGCTCCAACTGTCTAGAATTTTTTTAATCTCTGGGCGAATTTTCATGTTTGCCGCCGTAGTACGCGGGCGAAAACCTTGCGAGGTTTTCTTCTGGCGCGCAAGCACAGCTTCTTCAGCTGCGACAATAGACGTGTTCGTAAAGATATTTTGGAATACATCGTCACCAAAAAAATTTATGACGGTTTCAGCTTCGGTTTCTAGCATAATTGCGCGCGCAACTAGCAGGTCTGAAGCTTCATCAACTTTGAACATATTCATGTCATCGACGATGCGAGCCTCAATACGTTGATATACAATATCATTTTGCATGACAATCATTCTCCCTGTTATATACTTTTTTTATTTTTAATTCACGTATCGGTAAAGCTTATAAATGCTTTTTATTTCCCATACGCAGAACCCTCATATTATTGAAAATCCAATATGCAGATTAACGATTACACGACAAATGTAAAGTCATAATTTGCCAAAATGTTAATTTATCCTCGCGCTAACTTGATAGATAACCTGAATAGCGCTATTTTTATTCGTGTGGCTTATCAGCCTATTACCGGCAAATTACGCCAAATTAAGACTTGCGAATAAGCGCACAAAGCCCGTCAACGACATCTAAAACACGCCCTGTATCAACGCCCTCAGCCATCACGCGAATAAGTGGTTCTGTCCCCGATGCGCGCACCAAAACGCGCCCCGTTGTATCAAGGCTTTTATCGGCCTGCGCTATCGCGTCCTGCACTTCGGCTTTATCTAGCGGGCTATCCCCTTCAAAACGTACATTTTTAAGAATCTGCGGCATCGGCTCAAACAGACGCAACGCCTCGCTAGCGGGACGCGCGGTTTGTTTTAGAAATTGTAATATTTTCATAGCCGCCAAAAGGCCATCACCAGTTGTGCTGTGGTGACCCAAGATAATATGGCCTGACTGCTCGCCGCCCAAAGTAAAATCGCCGTTTTTCATCTCTTCGACGACGTAACGATCTCCAACCGCTGTCCGCTTCATCTCTATGCCGGCATCCGCTAAAAAGCGTTCCATGCCCAAATTAGACATGACCGTAGCAACAATCGTATCATTTTGCAGCTCACCATTTTTATGCATTTCAATCGCGAGCGCGCTCATCAGCTGATCGCCATCAACCCTGTTGCCTTTTTCGTCAACAACAATCAAGCGGTCAGCATCACCATCAAGCGCAAGGCCAATGTCCGCGCCATGTGCTTTAACAGCTTCTTGCAAAGCTTTAGTATCTGTTGCGCCACATTCGGCGTTGATATTGCGGCCATTCGGGCTCACGCCAATGGAAATCACGTCAGCTTCGAGCTCCCACAGTAATTTAGGGGCAATCTTATAAGCGGCGCCATGGGCCGCATCGACGACAATTTTCATGCCTGAAAAATCAAAGAAGCGCGGAACGGCTGATTTTACGTACTCCAAATAACGCCCATGCGCATCATCAAGTCGGCTCGCCTTGCCTAAATCACCATCAACATAAACAGAATCATCAACCCCCTTGTCGATAAAAGCCTCTATCTCCAATTCTTTTTCATCCGATATTTTATAGCCATCTGCGCCAAATATCTTAATGCCGTTATCACGGTAAGGGTTATGTGATGCCGACACCATGATACCAAGGTCGCAGCGTAAGCTACGTGTGAGCATCGCGACCGCTGGCGTTGGAAGCGGCCCCAACAGCACGACATCCACACCCATAGATAAAAAACCCGAGGCCAAAGCCTGCTCAAGCATATAGCCAGATTCGCGCGTGTCTTTACCAATCACAACGCGCTTTGTTTGTATATCATCCACGCCGTGTATCATGCACGCCGACGCGGCAACCGCGACCTGCTGGATAAAATCTATTGTCATCGGAAACTTGTTTGCACAGCCCCGAATGCCATCTGTACCAAAATAACGTTTATTCATATAAATCTCTTCGCCCTAAATATATGGCGACCTTCTTTTTTTATTCACTTTAACAGCCCTAGCGTAAAACAGTCTAATATGCAAACCACGATTAAACTAGCCCTTAAAAAACAAGGGTTCCAAAACGCCCCAAAACAAAGTAAAATGTATTTTAGTGTATAAAGAAGTTCTACACCAAAGCTACCATCCGATTAAAAGCATGAGGTCCGTTTTGGCAGAAAAGCAAGACGACAATAAACCAACAGATAAAAACACAGGTAACAGCCCTGCCCCAGGTGCGGCGGCGGCGGGGCTACCTGCTGGCAACGTTGCAATGCTTGGTACTGACATCGAAATCATGTGTGACCGCCCCATGCCGCACCTTGATTCGGGGGAGCTCAAAGCTTACGCCGCGAAATTGAGCAGTGGCAAAGCGTGTTTCGCCGTTTTATGCGAAAATTTTCTTGTGCCCCGCACCTTTTTAACTAGTAAATTTTCACAGCTCGCCAACACCAACATTGTCCGCATAGTCGCCGCGGGTGTTGTTTTTTGGCCACCAGAAAACCGCCAACGCTATATTTTTGTCTATGAGGACACTTTAGGCAAGCCTATTTTACCCGCGAGCCAACCGCAAGCACTCGGGATCAAGCATGAGAGACTGATGAATGTTATCGTCAAACCTTTGATCTTTCTGATGCTAGAGCTTCGTGATGCGGATTTAGTGCATGGAGGCATACGTGCAACAAATATATATGACGGCGGCGCTGTTAATTACGATCATATTATCCTCGGCGAATCGCTTTCTGCACCGCCTACATATCATCAACCTTCCATTTATATGCCGATTGAAAAAGCCCTTACCCCCGCTTATGCGCGCGGCGTATCGTCTTTCTCTGATGATATTTTTGCGCTCGGCATAACCATTCTGACCTTAATGCGTAAAGATGACCCATTTGTAAATATGCGTGAAGAAGACATTATGCGCCAACGTATTGAACATGGAACATATAGTTTTTTCACGACGCATCAGCGCAATACAGGCCCATTAATGGAATTGCTACGCGGCATGCTCCATGATGACTGGCTACAGCGCTGGACAATTGAAGAGGTCCTTGCTTGGTTAGACGGCAAGCGCCTAGGCCCAAAGAAAGGCCGCCACACGCCTGCTAAGGCCGTCCGCGCGTATGAATATGACAATGTGAGCGCTATTCGCCCAGAAGGCCTTGCCTATGAATTACAACTAAACCCGACAACGGCAAAAGAGACAATTCAAAGCGATGCCTTTGAAACATGGGTACAGCGTTCGCTTTCCAATGACAGGATAACAACAGACCTTCATGATGCGAAGCAATCCGCGCAAATTAATGGCCAAGATGGCGGCTACCCAGACCGCCTACTAAGCAAAACAATAAACGTGCTCTATAACCAGACACCAATAATATACAAAAACTTAAGAGCCATGCCCGAAGGCCTTGGTTATTTGGCGGCATACCTCTTTGGCAACAGCGCAGACACAAAATCTTTTGAAGAAATAATCAGGTACAATCTTGTCGGTTTTTGGGCGAAGCTCGCCGAAGATTCCGAAATGGACACACAGATCATAAAGTCAAAGTTTGAATCTGCACAAGTCAACTCCATACAAAAAAAACTCGGCTTTGGCCTTGAGGGCAATTTATATTTCTTATGCCATGAAGCCCCCTGTCTCAGCCCTGTATTTAAAAACTATTGCGTCAGGTCACCTGAAGACCTCTTGATCGCATTAGAAGACATTTGTTCAAAGACACATAAAACAGAAGGTTTTGTTGATCGCCATATCGCCGGCTTCTTGATGGCACGTGATAAAAAGGTTATTGAGCGGCAGCTCATGGCATTAAATTCATTTGAAGTGCTGGTTTCTCGCCTTGCTCTATTAAACATCTATGCCACGATCCAAGAACGCGCAGGCATGATGGCCCTCCCCCATCTAAGCAAAGCTTTGTTAATGCACCTATCTCCGCTTCTTGAGCGCTACCATGACCGCAGCAAAAAAACAGAAATAAAGAAGCTCGCCGCCGGCCTTGCAGATAACGGGAACTTGCCTAAACTAGCGGCGCTGTTAAACGACAAAAAGCTGAAAAAAAATGATAAGGCTGCCTTTATAAAAGCCCTACAGGAATACAAAACTCTTCGTCATGAATATGTGCATCTAGAAGACCAACTGCAACACAACAAGCGCTTTGGTTATGGTACAGGTTACGAAATCGCATCTATTATATCTGGCCTGATCGCAGGTATCGTCATTCTTGCGACAACATTTTTACAATATTCTAAAGGCGGGCTTTTTTAACTCATGGTAAAAAAGAATAAGAAAAAGAATAAGCTTGGGCTAAAAGGACAAATCTTGCTGTCTATGGTCATTATCACCGCGACGATTTTTATGGCGTCTGCGGTTTTTCTACTTATCGCAATGATCCCGACTTTCGTTGCACTCATCGCTGACAACAGCAAAGAACGCCTAAAGTCTTACACAATAGGATTCCTGAACTTCGCAGGCGCATTCCCATTCCTTCTTGACCTCATCACCACCAACCACACGATTGATTACGCTTTGATTATCGCCTCTGACCCGTTAACTATATCTATTATTTATGCTGCAGCCGCCGTTGGGTATTTAATAAACTGGGCTATTGTCGGCATCACAGCCAACATCATGGTGCAAAAAGGTCAAAAGCGCCTCAACCACATTGATGACCGTATAGCCGCGTTAAAAGAACGCTGGGGCGAAGAGGTCACTGGTGAGATACGGCTCGACGCCGAAGGCTTCCCTATCGAGGCCGACGCCCTGCGTGCGCCCGATAAAAACTGAAATAAATACCCCTAAAAAGCCATGTATTATTAAGAAATTAGCAACGTACAGCCTGTATGATGGTGAGTGGAACTAATGCCGCTTGGCCAAGGTTCCTGTGTGAGAGTTTAAAAGTTTTATATAAACAATAAAGTTAAACGCCAAATTTCGGCGCTTAAGGGTGTGTAGATGCGAAACATAAGAAGCACGATGGAAAATTATATCCAAGACGCTGAAGGCACGACAGCTATTGAGCTCGCCTTTGTCGCCGCGCCGCTTGTTTACTTCCTCCTCGGGATCATTGAGGTTGCCCTAATGTTTACAACATCCATAGTTTTAGAAGGCGCTACATCCGATGCCTCGCGGCTCATACGTACTGGTCAGGCACAACAATCCGGTAATGCGCAAGCTATGTTTGAAGACGCCCTTTGTGACGCCGTGAGCGTGCTTGCAAACTGCAATGACATTGAATATGAAGTTATAACAATTGATGGCGGTTTTGGCGGTGCAGGCGCGAATAACGCCCAATTCAATCCGGATGGTAGCTTTGATAGCCAAGGCTTCGACGCTGGCGGCGTCAGTGATGTTGTCCTCATCCGCGCCGTTTATCAATATGCCCTTAAAACGCCGATAATGAGTGAGTTCTTCTCTGACCCCGGCAGCGACACGCGGTTAATGATGTCAACCATCGTATTGCAAACCGAACCTTATGATTTTGACGATTAGAGTGGTGGAAATGCTAAGACAGATAAAAAAATGGCTAAAAGAAGAGAAAGCATTTGCAGCAACTGAGTTTGCAATGATTTTCCCTGTGCTCTTTTCCCTTTTAATGGGCACATATGACATGGGGCAAGCCATGATCATCAACCAAAAAGTTATGACTGCATCGCAAGTCACGGCAGACCTTATCGCCCGCGTCCCTATCGCTTCGCAGCAAAACATCGACGATGCCATAGAAGCAGGCCGCCTTGCCATGTCACCTTATAATGGTGCTGATCTTGAATATGAAATCCTCAGCATCCGCTTTGATAATGACGGGGATCTCGTTACAGAAGGACAAGTCACATCATCTGGCTATAGCGGTGGCGCCGAGGATATGACTTCAACCATGGACCAACTGGCCAATCCGGGCGAAGGCGTTCTAGGCGTCACAATGCAATATACTTACGTGCCCTTTTTCTGGGCGTTCCTAGTCGATGAATTTAATATGAGCGAAGTCGCTTATACAAGAGGGCGCAAAAGTTCCGTTGTCTATTTTGAATAAAAACAAATAAAAAGAGTGTGTGTGAGGAAGAATGAGAGAACAAATTATGAGATGGAAAAAAGCAGGTAAAGGGCTAATACGCGCTTACCTAACGCAAACAATTGGCGCATCTGCAGTGATAATCAGCTTAACGATCCCTGCCATTTTAGGCTCAATGGGCATCGCGATTGACTCAGGGCAGATTTACCTTGCTAAAAAACGCCTTGAACATGCAATTGACGCCGCAGCCCTTGCCGCCGCAGGCTCATCATCACTCTCAGAGGATGAGGTTCGCCAGCGTGTTTATGATTTCATCGCCGCCAATTATGCCGATAGTAAGCTCGGAGATATAGAAGACATTATAATCAGCATTACTGACGACAGCCTATCTGTCTCAGCTTCAGTTTACGTCAACACAATCTTCTTGCGTTTCATTGGCGTTGACACCGCTGAGGCATCATCTGAAACAAAAGTTGTCCGTGAGGTGCGCGGCATTGAAGTGATGATGGTTCTTGATGTCACCGGCTCTATGAGTTCCAATAACAACATTGCAGCCTTACGTACTGCTGCGACAAACTTTGTCGATATTCTATATGATCGCTCAAACGAAGATGACACGATTAAAATCGGCATGGTGCCCTATAGCTCTGCGGTAAATGTGGGGCCATATGGCATTGGCAAAAACCCTGATGGCAGTGATTACGGCGATCCTTTTGTCACCACCCCCAGCAGTGACCGTTACATAGACCCACCATCTGATATCGAGTTTAACCAAAGCCGTAGCAAAGAGTGGCATGGCTGCGTCCTTGCGCGCGATAACCCAGAAGACACCGAAAATTCGCAAGCTGACTGGACATGGGAGATGTATCGCGCTTATTTCAATGATGCGACCAGCAGCAGCACACGCAGAAATGCTAATTATTATAACGACCGCTATGGTCCGAACTATCAATGTAACGAGGCTTATGTTGTGCCTTTAACCAGTGACGTTGAATACTTAAAAAGCGAGATCCAAGATTTAGAAGCTTACGGCTTCACCTATGGTAATTTGGGTATGGTCTGGGGGTACCGGATGCTATCTCCTAACTTCCCATTTCAAGAAGGCGCGCCTTTCGACGACCTGATTTGGCAGAAAGTTGTTGTCATGATGACGGATGGTAACAATACAATGAACAGCAGCTATAGCGCCTATGGCGGCACGCGTACACACAATGTGTCCGTATCCGATTTAAACAATAGATTTGAAGAAGTCTGCACCGAAATGAAACGACAAGGCATCCAAATCTACACAGTGACGTTCAGTAGTGGGGTTAGCAGCAGCACCAAAGGATATTACGAACGCTGCGCATCAACCCCGACAAAGTATTTTGACGCGCCGTCACAGGATGATTTGGTCAGTACCTTTGAACAAATCAGCAAAGAGCTTTCAAACCTTTACATTACGCAATAAGGTTGCGCCGCCTACAAGTTCGGACGCATAAATGTTGACGGTGCATCTTCGACAACGCGTATGCGTCCGCCGCTAAACTGCAGCACAGCGAGGCCACGTTCAATCAACCCGTTAGAGTGAAAACGGAAAATACCATCAATCCCTGCAAATCCATTCGGGTTCATCAAAGATTCACGTCCAAATGCAGGCACGCCTGTTTGGTTTATGCCATGCTTCGCCAGCACAATGGACAGCGCCGTGGCATCATAAGCCAGCGATGCAAGGCGCGGCGGCCGCGTATCAAATAACATTTTATAACGGGCAACAAATGAGCTCCTCAACTTTGGTGACGGCGCGGCGAATAAAGCGCCCGCAAGGTTGTCTTCACCAATAAGTGAGGTGTCATCCCACAGCCCTGTGCCGAGACGGGCAACACGCCGCGGATCTAAATCATGATAAGTTAAAAGGTTAGAGACAGCGATAGCTTGCTCACTCCCCACAGCCATTAACACAGCATCAAAAGGCAACTCATATTGCGGTAATAGCTCACCTTCCGCATCACGGCGATCATCATACTTCGCAAATTCTCTAATGCGTAACGCCAAATCTTCTGCGCCGCCTTTAAAGCGCAGCACATCAACCGTGTGGATGCCATAACGCGCAGCTTCTTCTAAATATGTATTCACAACAGCCTGACCGTACAGGTCATCCGGCGCAATAACGCCAACTCGCTTATATCCTTTTTTCGCGGCATGCTGCACAATGCGCTGCACCTGCGTGAATGGTAAGAAACCCATAACGTAGCTATTCTCGCTCGCCGTTGTCCAATCCGTCGAAAAACCAATAACGGATATATTATAACGTGCAGCGACGCCGCGTACGGCGCGCACAGAATCTGCAAATAAAGGGCCGATAATCAATGACGCACCTTCGTTAATAGCTTGTGTCGCTGCTTGTTTTGCCCCTGCGGCTGTCGACTGCGTATCATACGGCGCGACTTCGAAATCAGCCATGTTCAAATCAAATAGTGCCATTTGACTCGCATTTAAAAAGGCCTGTCCTAAATGCGAGGCTTGCCCCGTTAATGGCGCCAGCAATGCGACGCGCACAGATGCCGCGCTGCTTGGCGGCAGGCCAGCGCCGCCTTGCAGGCCATAGTCCCCTGTCGGTACGCTTTGCGCAGACATACCAACTTGTCCATAATCCATTACGCCATTATATGGCGTGCCATGTTCGCCTTGCGTAGTGCCCCCTAAAACCATTGCGCCTTGCGTGTTTTGCCTCGCTTGTCCGGCAGAGGCCTGCCAGCCTTGTGGACGCGCTAGATCGCTCGGTGCTTGGCTTGCTTGCACATCATCCTGACGGCTAACTTTCCACGGATTACGATACCCTGCGGAGTTCACACAGCCGTTTAAAAACAAAACAGCACAGAACATTAATAGTGTTTTTTGAAAAAGATAATTGCGCATTAGCAAAAGCCCGATTAAAAGGTTAAGTATATATAGTCAGCAAACAACTCTAGCATTGGTAAATCAGCACAGCGTAATGGTCAACCCCTCAGAAAATCAATCGACTCAGCACTTTATATCTGGCCTCTATCTGGTGGCCACGCCTATTGGCAACCTACAAGATATAACGCTGCGGGCTTTAGAACTGCTAAAATCCGCTGATCTTATTGCGTGTGAGGATACCCGTGTTAGTGGTAAATTACTATCCTATTTTGGCATCAAAACCCAGTTAATTTCTTATAATGACCATAGCGATGAGCGAAAAAGAGATAAAATTTTGAGTGCCCTCGCTGACAAAAAAATCGTAGCCCTGATGAGCGATGCGGGGATGCCGCTTATTTCAGACCCAGGCTATAAACTCACCAAAGAGGTCACCGACCAAGGCTATTATGTCACAAGCTTGCCTGGTGCCAGTGCGCCTTTAATGGCGCTACAGCTTTCGGCCTTGCCAAGTGATAAGTTTTGCTTTCTGGGCTTCGTGCCGAGCAAACAAAAAGCACGCGAAGACTTACTGCATGACTGGAAAAAGACGCAGGCCACGCTGATCACTTTTGAAACCGCGCCACGCCTACTTGCGACCATGCGTACAATTTTAGACGTCATGGGCAATCGTAACGTCGCCATTGCCCGCGAACTCACCAAACGCTTTGAAGAAATCAGACGCGGCACCGCAGCAGACCTTATCGCCACATTAGAAGCTGATGGGCCGCCGAAAGGCGAAATCGTCCTCGTGATCGCCCCACCATCCGACACGGATAAAACCGAAATGAGCGCCGAAGAAATTGATGCGTTGTTAACTGCGCAAATGGCCGATATGCCCCTACGCGAAGCCGTTGATATGGTTGCCTCCTTATCAGGACAAAAGCGTAAAGAAATTTATCAACGCGCCCTTGATTTAAAAAACCAATCATGAAGCCCTCCTCTTTAAATAAAGGTGAACAAGGCCGTAAATCTTACAAGGCTGGCTATGCCGCCGAATATATTGCGCGGATGTTCTTACGCTTAAAGGGCTATAAAATCATCGCTAAAAATTACAAAACGGGCGTTGGCGAGATCGACATCATTGCCAAAAAGAAAAACTGCATTGCCTTTGTTGAGGTTAAATATCGCAGTAATAAATATGATGCCTTGCACGCCATTCCCATCAAGACGCAAAAACGCATATGTAAAGCAGCAGGCCATTATATTGCACATCATTCAGTTTATACGCAGGGAAATGATCCTAATTTTACACTTCGCTTTGACTTTATGGCCTGTGCGCCACCATACTATATCAAGCATATTCCCAATGCGTGGATTCTTTAAATAGCCCAACGCCTGTTTTCAAAAGTAAGGTTCAACCGATGACGTTCAAAAATACAGCCCTTCTCAGCCTCACATTATGTGCCTTAATGCTACAAGGCTGCACAGCATTGGGCATAGCCACAGGCGCGGGCGCTGTTGTTGGCGTTTCAGCCGCAAGAGATGGCGGCATTGCGCAGTCTGCAAAAGATTTTTGGATCAGTACACAAATCAGCGAAGCATGGTTCCAATACAATGTAAAAACATTTGCTAAGCTTGACCTTACCGTTAAAAAAGGCCGCGTACTTGTAACAGGCATTGTCCAAGACCCTGCCCACCGCGTAGAGGCGATTCGCCTAGCGTGGCAACCACAAGGCGTTGAACAAGTAATAAACGAGATTCGCGTCGCAGAAAGCGCGGGAGTCAAAAGCTTCCTCTCAGATAAGTGGATCACCACACAAATCCGTACAAAAATTACGCTCGACAAAGAAGTACAGTCGATTAACTATACAATTGATACCGTACAAGGCACTGTCTATTTGATGGGCGTCGCGCATTCACAGGCCGAAACCAACCGCATCATTGAAATTGCCCGTACAATTTCAAACGTACAGCAGGTGGTGAGTTATATCCGCCTGATAGAAGAAATTGAAAAAGCACAGTGGGGCACAGAAACACCAACCGTTGCGCCGCCTGCAACAATGACAAGCACATCAGCCGCGCCGGCAAGCACAGGCGCGCCGCAGTCATTAACCGCGGCCCCTATGCCCCCAGTTGAAATATACCCATTAAACTAACGAGCCAAGGCCAGATGCTTAAAAACAACAAAACTGATTTACTCGATTTTTTAGCGCAGCAAGGGCAGAAGCCTGCGCAGGATATGGCTCTGTTTGAATGTGCGCTTGCATTCTCTGCCTTGCGCCACCCAAACCGCTCGCTCGCCCCTTATTACCTAGAAGTTGACCGCCTCGTAAAGGATGCACATAATATGCTCGCCCATCAAGGGTCTGATCATGCCGAGGCAAAGCTAAACGCATTACAAACGGTCTTAGTTGAAGATAACAACTATCGCGGCAACGCCGAGCATTACGACCTTATTGATAATGCCGATATGTGTTACGTGATTGACAACACAACCGGCCTACCTGTTGCACTCTCTATATTATACCTAGAAGTCTGCGAGCGTCTTGAATGGGAAGCTGAGGGCATTAACTTCCCTGGTCATTTTCTTGTCCGGTTAACAGGCAGCGGCCAAAAAATCTTGTTTGACCCCTTTAACCTTGCCCGCGTTACAGGCGCAGCCGAGCTGCGTGAAATCATCAAACATGTCAAAGGCCCTGATGCCGAGCTTGACCAGAGCTATTATCAGCCAGCATCAAAACGAGACATGCTCGTGCGTTTACAAAATAATATTAAAAAACGGCAAATCGCCGCAGAGGACTATGAAGCCGCATTAGATACCGTCATCGCAACAGAAAAAGTCGCACCTGATGAGTATAAGCTACTCCTAGACAAAGGTGTATTACAGGCTAAGAACACACAGAGTAAGGCCGCGATAGAAACATTAGAAAAATATATTAATCTGACGCCCTATGAACATGACCGCGCGGATGCCCTGATGTTTATCGAACAAATCCACCAAGAACTTATATAGAGCAAAACAAATCTGGGTATAAAACAGCCCCACATCATAGACAGCCCCTTGCAGTGTACGCCGCAAATTCCTATTCTTGTTCTTTAGAAGACGAGTCTATCGTTTTATATATATTGTTATTAAGAGGACCATTTAAATGTCATTTCGTCACTTTATCGTTTTAGGCCTAGTACTTACTGTTACAGCATGTTCTGGCGACACATCACAAACTGATCTATCTGTAAGTGACCGAGAAGGCATTACAGGCGCTGCAGCGAATGGCGTCAACGGCTATGATGCCGTAAACCTTGATGGACCAGCCCCAGGCACGCAGCAAGACCTTGTTGTCAACATTGGCGACCGCGTGTTTTACGGCTATGACCGTTACGACCTCAACGCAGAAGGCCAAGCAACATTGGGCATGCAAGCTGAATGGCTTAAAAACCATCCAAATGTAAATGTTACAATCGAAGGCCACGCTGATGAGCGCGGCACACGTGAATACAACCTTGCCCTCGGTGATCGCCGTGCAAATTCAGCGCGCCACTACCTTATGGCTCTGGGCGTAGACGGTTCGCGCATCAATGTTATAAGCTACGGTAAAGAACGCCCTGCTGTTCTTGGTTCAAACCCATCATCATGGGCACAAAACCGCCGCGGCGTAACAGTGGTTGATTAATACCCACATTTTGCGCTATATACATTACTGATCAAAAAAATATTAACGATTAAGAATGTATAAGCACATGCGCAAGAATTTATTTATGAGCCTTATTATTATAACCGCTACCACCCTAGGCAGCGGTTATAGTTTTGCCCAGAACCTCGATCAACGCCTTGAGCGTATGGAGCGTGACATCAACACACTGTCACGCGCTGTCTATAAAGGTGAAATACCTGCGCAGCCAAACCCACAGATCGTTGCATCAGGCCCCTCGCTTGAAAAAAACTACAGCATTTCAATTGAAAACCGTCTTAGCACGATGGAGCGTCAGATTCAGCAGTTAACAGGCCAAACCGAAGAGCTCAACTTCCGTCTGGGCAAACTGCAAAGCCAAAACGCACACAATGGAAATACAGGACTTGCCCCGCAACAAGTACCGCCAGGCCTCGCTTATAATCAACAGCCTCGCGCTGCGCAAAAAGCGCCGCTCACCATTAGCGATCAACCTTACCCTGCGCAGTCCGCAACACAATCAAATGCGTCACCAAGCACAGTCCCTGCATATCCACAAGGCAATCTAACTACCGGCGCTGCGCCGCGTTATGCCGCGCAACCCAATATAGATAGCAACTTTACCTTTGGTCAAAGCGACACACAGGATTATGATCGCGCCTTTGCATCCCTTAAAGATGGTGACTACGATTCTGCCCGTGATGGCTTCAAAGCTTTTTTGGACACGTATAAAGACAGTGACCTTACGCCCAATGCACTCTACTGGCTTGGCGAGACCTTTTACGTGCAAAAGCAATATGGTGACGCTGCGCGCATATTTGCCCAAGGCTATCAAGACCACCCAAAAAGCAATAAAACGCAAGATAACCTGCTCAAGCTAGGCTTATCCCTTTCAGGTATGGGTAAAAAAGAAGATGCGTGCATCGCCTTATTACAATTGGTCAAACAAGGCACAAAAGAAACGCCCGTTATCAGCCGCGCACAGCAAGAAGCAAAGAAACTTGGTTGCTCTTAAACACACAGACAAAACCGACACGCCCTTATCGCCGCTAAATGATCTTGGCTTTGCGACGCTGATGACACGCTACGCCGCGCAGCTCGAACATGCTGATACGTTGGCCATAGGCGTCTCTGGCGGCGGCGACAGTATCGGGCTTGCTCACATGCTCCATAAATGGTGCGCACTTCACGATAAAACGCTACATATACTAACCGTTGATCATAAACTTCGCCCTGAAGCGGCTGACGAAGCGCGACAAGTCAAAGCATGGGTCGAAAGCTGGCCAAGCACAGCGCATTTTACCCTAGAATGGCAGCACGCAGAAAAACCAGAAACCCGTATCCAAGAATCAGCGCGTGCAGCACGTTACGCCCTGATGCGTGAACATTGCGCCACACACGGCATAAAAGCCCTCTTCATTGGCCATAACGCAGATGACCAATATGAAACATTCCTCATCCGCCTAACAAGCGGCAGCGGTTTAAAAGGCCTCTGTGCCATGCAGGACATGCAAACAGAACAAGATGGGCTCTTTAAAATTAGGCCGCTTCTCGATCACAGCCATGCTGAAGTTTTAGACTATTGCCGCGACAATGGCCTGTCATGGGTTGAAGACCCCTCAAATCAAGACGCACATTACAAGCGTATCCGCATTCGCAACAGCGCCGCCATACTCAGCGAAGAAGGCTTAAGCACCAAACGCGTCAACATGCTCATCAGCCGCCTCACTCGCTCTCGCGCGGCTTTAGGATACTACACAGACAAAGAGCTCACCCAGCTCACGGTAAGCCAATCAAACGCCGGGCATATCATCGACTTTGATGCGTTTAAAAACATTCCCGCTGAAATAGGCATCAATATTCTCAATCATATTTTATTTCGCCTCCAAGGCGCCGCCATGACTTACCCCCCTAGCAGTGAAAAGCTCGAATCCCTTTACGGACGAATAATCTGTGAAGACAAGCCGTTTAAAGGCGCGACGCTGTATAAATCTGTTTTTAAAATAAAGAATAAAACGCGCGAGCTACACATAACAAAAGAAACTTAAAGCACCGCTCTAGATTTTTATGCGCCGTAATCTATTTTGTTATTATTACCGCTTTAACCTTGCATAAACACAGGATAACTTTACTATGCTAGGGGCTTATTGAGCATTAAATTTGTTGTAAATAGTACACAGAAAAGAAAGATACACACGTGAACGGATTTGGACGTCATATTTTAATTTGGGTTGGAATTATCCTGCTTCTTGCATTCTTTTATAATCTTTCGCAAGAAACATCAGGCGCACGGCAAAATCAAGGCAATGTAGTTGCCTATAGTGATTTCCTCCGCGAATCCCAAGAAGGCACGATACAGAGCGTTATTATCCGCGGCCAAGAGCTTACGGGCGAATATAGCGGCACCGGCGAAAAATTTGTCACGATTATCCCTGCAGGCGAAAATGTAGTTGACCCACTCCGGAATACATCCGTTCGCATCAAAGCCGAACAAAACGACCCGAACAAAATCAGCCTTGTTGGCGTATTGCTATCATGGTTCCCAATGCTGCTACTTATCGGTGTTTGGATATTCTTCATGCGCCAAATGCAAGGCAAAGGCGGCGGCGGTGCAATGGGCTTTGGTCGCTCACGCGCTAAACTGCTAACAGAAAAGCAAGGCCGCGTTACTTTTGAAGATGTCGCTGGCGTAGACGAAGCGAAACAGGAACTTGAAGAAGTTGTTGAATTCCTTAAGGACCCACAAAAATTCCAGCGCCTTGGCGGTAAAATCCCGAAAGGTGCCTTGCTTGTTGGTCCACCGGGTACTGGTAAAACATTGATTGCCCGCGCCGTTGCCGGTGAAGCTAACGTGCCATTCTTTACAATCTCAGGCTCTGACTTTGTTGAGATGTTTGTTGGCGTCGGCGCATCACGCGTACGTGACATGTTTGAACAAGGAAAGAAAAACGCCCCTTGTATCATTTTCATAGATGAAATTGATGCTGTTGGTCGCCATCGTGGCGCAGGCCTTGGCGGAGGTAATGATGAACGCGAACAAACACTCAACCAGCTTTTGGTAGAAATGGATGGCTTCGAAGCCAATGAAGGCGTTATCTTGATTGCCGCGACCAACCGCCCTGACGTTCTTGACCCTGCATTGTTGCGCCCGGGTCGTTTTGACCGTCAAGTCGTGGTGCCGAATCCGGACGTCAAAGGCCGCGAAAAGATTTTAACCGTTCACGCTGAAAAAGTGCCGCTATCAACCAACGTTGACTTAAGCATTATCGCACGTGGTACGCCGGGCTTCTCTGGTGCAGACCTAGCGAACCTTATCAACGAAGCCGCATTACTTGCGGCCCGCCGCGGTAAACGCGTTGTTGGCAGTGATGACCTTGAGGATGCTAAAGACAAAGTCATGATGGGCGCTGAGCGTAAATCAATGGTGATGAGCGACGCTGAAAAGAAACTTACCGCTTACCACGAAGCTGGTCACGCCATTGTGGCACTTAACGAGCCTGAATCAGACCCGATCCACAAAGCGACTATCGTCCCGCGTGGGCGCGCTTTAGGTATGGTTATGCGCCTGCCTGAAGGTGATCGTGTGTCCATATCAAAAGCGAAGCTAGAAGCTGACCTCGCGGTTGCCATGGGCGGCAGAATCGCCGAAGAAATTATCTTTGGTGCAGATCAAGTCACGACTGGCGCATCAAGTGATATTGCAATGGCTACGGACATGGCCAAGCGCATGGTGACGGAATGGGGTTTAAGCGAAAAGCTCGGCCCGTTACGTTACGTCAGCAATCAAGAAGAGGTGTTCCTTGGCCATTCTGTAGGCCAATCACAAAACATGTCTGACGCAACAGCCTCGCTCGTTGATAGCGAAGTACGGCGCATTGTCGAAGAAGGCTATACGCGCGCCGAAAAATGCCTTAACGAGCACCTTGATGACCTTCACAAACTTGCTGAAGCTTTGCTTGAATATGAATTACTGTCTGGTGATGAGATTAAAGACTTACTCGCCGGTAAGGGTATTGTTCGCGAAGAGGACAGCGCGCCAGCAGGGCCACAAACTTCAGTGCCACGCGGCGGTAATGTGAATGACAAAGGCGACGAAACCCGTCATTAAGCAGAACGCCATACAACAGATACATAAAAAGCGCGGTGATTTGCCGCGCTTTTTTTAATTTAATTTCAATTTTGTGACTTGATAAATCGATTCTAAGGCAAGCTGCCCAAGAACTGCAGTTTCTTCATTATAACCACGCGCCAATAAATCTTTTTGAATAGCGCATTCTTGCTGATAACGCAGTGAAACAGGATACTCATAATAGGCCTCAAAATCAGCGGCGCTGTTTATATCAGCCGCTTTGAAATCTCGCGCAAAGCGATCAAATGCCTTCGGGCACTCTGCTTCGAAAGCCTGCCTTATAGAAAGCTGCTGCACTGCGCCTAATGTAATTTTGCTCTCAAGACATGACGTTAAAACGACGTCCATACCATAGGCAACGACTTCATTAAAAAACCTTGTTAACGCGGTTTTATCGGCGTTGAAAATCTCACTTAGCTGCTCTTGTACGCCTTTACTATTTTTAGTCATATAAAAATCCCTCCCTATAGGAATACAGGGAGGGTAGACAACAATATGACAATTGTCAATAAAGCTTTATCGCTTATGCTTCTAAACGCGCCCGGCGTGGGCCGCCACGTGCCTCTAAATCCTCAAGCATGGCGCTGAAAATTTCTTTAGGTACATTGACATCACATGCAGTCTCAAGCCCCTTAAAGCCTGGGAATGTATTTGCTTCGCAAATCGTATAGCCATGTTCAGTGAACAGCAAATCAATACCTGCAATTTGAATATCAAGCGCATCAGCCGTTGCAATAGAAATCTCAGCGGCCTCTTCATCAATAATGAACTCATTAACCGAGCCACCTTGCGAATAATTGGCTTTAAAGCCACCCGCAGCTGCGCGGCGCTCCATACAGGCAATGACTTTGCCGTTAACAATGAATACGCGTAAATCACGACCTTTACTTGCCGCGACGAATTTTTGGAAGATCAACTGAATATTCGGGTTGGTTTCACCAATTAAATTCATCAAATCGAGGAAAGCTTCGCGGTTTTCAATTAAGAAAACGCCCGAGCCGTTAACGCCTAATAATGTTTTTACGACAACTGGGAAGCCAATGTGCTCTTCGACCAAATCAATATCGACAGGGAATTTCGCAAGCATCGTTGTTGGTGTCGGCAGGCCTTTTTCAGCCAAAATTTGGTGTGTACGCAGCTTGTCAGCCACGCGCTCAATACACGAGGCCGTATTGTATACAGGGACGCCTAGACGTTCAAATTGACGCAAAATAGCCAGAGGAAAATAACCCGTTTCAATCACATATGTACGCGGCAACATAAAGTCTGGTAACAGGACAGGCTTACCGTCAATCAGAATCGAATCTGTCTCTTCTTCCGTCACCAACAAGTCGAACTGCTCAGGGTGGAAGACTTTGACATCAATCCCCATATTACGGCCTTCTGCCATAAAGCGACGTATCTCAAACGCTTCTGCGGTTGAAGATTCAACTTCTTCGTTAAATAAAATCCAAACTTCCATATTCACACTTCAGTATTATTTCAAGGTTTGACCATGTTATTACGCAGCCTTTATATGGCTCATTCTGTATAATATGGCGCGTAATGCAAGAAATTATAAGCTTTTAGTCACAAAAATCAAAAGAAAAGCACGGCATATACCATAATGCACAAATATTGTGTGTCATTTTTCATCCCTAAAATATTCAATGGCACACACCTTAAGAAGGTAATATCATATCCGCAATAATCAACGATAACTGTGTAATCCATGACTATTTTGCGCGATAAATTAATTTGCTTACTTACATTACTGTCAATATTGTCAGTCGTGTTCGGTGCGCTATGGATACCCGCAGCTGAAGCTAGCCTTGGTATTGAAATTTGTACTGCGCAGGGCGTTAAAACAATCACCCTGCCCGCTGGCCTCACCCTAGATGATGAAAAACAGCCCCACAGCACAGACAAAACGACATTAAGCCACTGCTTAATATGCTTACAAAACCAACAATACGGATTAGCGCTCGCCCCTCAAAGCTTGACCATAGAGCCGCGCCTACTAAATAAACTTGTTTTCTATCGCCATGAGATAAGTTACTTGCACAATGCAAGTTTGCTACTCACCAGCGCCCCACGTGCGCCGCCTACCTTTCTTTTTTAAAAAAACACACCTTAAATTTTATAAAAAAAAGAAAGGAAAACACATGTTTTCTTATACAAAACTATCTGCATTTTCTGTAGCCCTCCTACTGACAGCCGCACCAATGCATGCTTACGCCGCTGATGCTCATCAACACCATAATCATGCCGCGCACACTGAAATCAGTGCTTCAAATACGAATCGCGCACATGACCATGGCAGTACTATTGAGCCAAACAGCATTATGGGCACGCATTTACATGATAAAGGCGAATGGATGGTGAGCTATCGCTACAATTATATGCGCATGGAAGGTATGCGCGATGGCACAAGCGATATGAGTGCCGCACAAGTTCTCGCGACAACAAACCCAAATGCACCGCCTGCTAATTTTCGTGTGGTGCCACAAAGCATGAATATGCAGATGCACATGTTCGGGGCAATGTATGGCGTCTCCGATTGGCTTACATTAATGGGTATGGCAATGTACATGCAAAAAGACATGGATCACACTACCTATAATATGGCAGGCACGACCAAAGTTGGAAACTTTGAAGCAGCCTCAAGCGGCCTTGGGGATTTACAAGGCACGGCGTTAATCCGTCTTTACGAGGATCACATGCATAAATTCATCTTTGGTGCAGGCTTCTCTATTCCAACCGGCAGCATCACCGAAAGTGATGGTGTCCTGACCCCTATGGGGACAACAGCGAATTTACGCCTGCCTTACGCCATGCAAATTGGCAGCGGCACTTATGATGCGCACCCGATGATAACTTATACAGGCAACAGTAAAAACTTGGGGTGGGGCCTTCAATATGAAGGTGACATCCGCTTGGAAAGCAAAAACGATGAAGGCTACAGCCTTGGTGATAAACATGCTTTTAACGTATGGGCAAGTTACAAAATCAACAGCGCCCTTAGCCTTGGTTCGCGCCTAAGTTACACAGACCAAGATAAAATTAAAGGCCGTGATAGCAACATTGCCGCGCCCGTGCCGACGGCTGACCCCAATAATTACGGCGGGCAATCGACGGACCTTGGCTTATTTGCAAATTTCATACCGCAAAGCACGGATTTTAAAGGTCATGTTTTCGGCATAGAGGCCAGCAGGCCCCTGCATCAAGACCTTAACGGGCCGCAAATGAAACAAGATTACGCAATGAGCCTGCGTTGGTCATTTGGCTTTTAAAGAAACACACTTTACCAGATTAAGAAAAAGGCGCCCAACTCATGGCGCCTTTTTTAATATCTTCTCGCCTTAAACTCATTTACATGACGTCATAGCGATCAACTTTATCTGATTCTAGTTTTTGCTTACTGCGTTTATCTTTTGCACTTGTACCCGCTGACGCAAAATAAAGCACACTCGCCCCACCCCATAAATAAGCTGCTAGATCGCTGTCCTTCTCATCATTCATAACCGCCAACGCACAGTTCGCTGCCGTTAAGAAGGCCAGAGCTAGATATGTTTTCGTGCCCATGTTCTTTTTCCGATATTTTATAATTTAAAAATGTACAGTAATACCTGCGCAGCATTATGTCAAGCACATGCGTGGGACATTTACTTAACTGGACAAAAGAAAAGGCGCTAGAATCAGCACCTTTATCGCTTCTTTGCATGCTCTATTCCGCTACATAACATCAAAACGCTTATCATCTTTAGGCGCTTGACCTTTCTTCTTTTTGGCATCGGTTTCTTTTTCATCTCGACGGCTTATGGTTGCCAAGCTGCCCCATAACAACGTCAGACCAGCATGATGTATCATGTCGCAGATGACTTGTCGTCTTTAAATATATCTATACCAAGTGCGGCGCCATTAAGCACAGCGCATAAAGTCAAAAAAGGCCAAGCTTTCATAATGAGTACTCCAAAATTATTGCCACACTATACAGGTTGCGCAGAATTATATCAGGTAATATATATGCCTAAGTAAACTATTAATACATTACAGCATCCCCTGACAAATATCGCGCATCATCATCGCATAGGGTTTCAAATCACGGCGCTGCCAGACAATACCAATTTGCCGCTCTGGCACGGGCGTTTCAAAATCATATACAACCACATCATCGGGCAAACTGCCCTTACGCGATTCAAGCATTAAACGCGGCACAAGCGTTGCGCCTAGCCCTGCACCGACCATTTCCAGCAGAGATGCCATTGTCACCGCTTGATAAGCAGGCATCACATTACGGCGACCAAGGGAGCACGCGGCCAAAGCATGGTCGCGCAGGCAATGCCCATCGGCGAGCATAATCATCGGTACATCCTGCATTGATACCATATTAATTTTTCCACCTTTGGTCGGGATATTTAACGATTTATGCGCCACTAAATGCAGCGCGTCATGACCAATAATATCATGACCATAAGAGCCAATAGGATAAGGAAAAGCCAGAATTACAACATCCAAATTACGTTGGTTTAAGCGTTCAACCAAAGCCGCGCTGACATCTTCATGAATATGGATATGCATATCAGGATATTTTGCCTGCATGTCACGATATACGCGCTTTATCAAATAAGGGGCGATCGTTGGGATGATGCCAATACGAATCACACCGCCCCGATCAGATCCAAACCCCTTAGCAATTTGAACAAACTGTGTCATGTCTTCAAACAGCTTATGGCTATCCTCAAATAAAACCTGCCCTTCAGGAGTCAAATATACTTCGCGGCTTGTGCGGACAAATAGCTGCACGCCCAAAATATTTTCAAGCTCCTTAACCCCTGCGCTTAATGTCGACTGAGTCACATTACACATTTTGGCAGCGCCGCTAAAAGACTGGCACTCCGCCACAGCGCGCAGATATTCAATTTGTCGGTAAGTCGGTTGCATTTTTATACTCCCTATTTTACGCAATCTATTTATAAGATCACTAGATAGTATAATACATCTATTGACAAAAACGATAGCAAAAAGTGAAAAATCTCGTTTGTATTTTGCCCTCATTCATGACAAAAATAGTACATAATTAATTTTTAAAACCACATATAAACCTTAAGGAGCGATACATGTTAGGTATTGGTGATATTCTTCCAGAATTTGAAGTTACAGGCGTAAAACCGGGCTTTATGAAACACGAAGAAAACGGTGAAAGCGCATTTGAAGCGCTCACAGAAAAAAGTTTTGAAGGAAAATGGAAGGTTATCTTTTTCTATCCAAAAGACTTCACATTTATTTGCCCAACAGAAATTGTTGAATTTGCAAAACTAAACGAAGAATTTGCTGATCGTGATGTTGTTGTTCTTGGCGGCAGCTCAGATAATGAATTCTGCAAACTTGCATGGCGCCGTGAACACCCTGACCTTGCGAAATTGCCACAATGGTCATTCGCAGATACAAACGGTACATTGATCGACGGCCTAGGCATTCGTGAAATGACTGCTGGCGTTGCATTGCGCGCGACATATGTTGTAGACCCACACGGAATCATTCAGCACGTTTCAGTGAACGGCCTTAACGTTGGTCGTAACCCGAAAGAAGTTTTGCGTATTGTTGACGCATTACAAACTGATGAGCTATGCCCATGTAACCGCGCATTAGGCGGCGACACAATTGACGTTGCAGGCGAAGCGGCTAAAATCGCTGCTGAGTAAGAAATTACTCCTTTAACTTGCTTCGTTTTATAAGCATTTAAAGGCTGGCTGATACGCTCAGCTGGCCTTTTTTATGACTTTTTTTAAGCAAACAACCAACACAGATGAGGACATCACATGTCGATCGATACATTAAAATCAGCTCTGCCTGAATACGCAAAAGACTTAAAGCTCAACCTTTCTAGCCTCGCCTCTGATGAGAGCCTCAGCGAACAACAATTATGGGGCAGCTTCCTTGCCTCCGCCATTGCATCACGCAATGCTGACGTAATTAAAGCCATATCAAACGAGGCCGCAGGATATTTAAGCGCCGAAGCGTTTGATGGCGCGAAAGCCGCCGCCGCGATTATGGGCATGAACAATATTTATTATCGTTTCGTGCATTTATCATCAAATAAAGCGTACCAGACCATGCAAGCAAAACTGCGCATGAACATTATTGGTAATCCTGGCGTTGATAAAGTCGACTTTGAACTATGGTCACTGGCTGTATCTGCCATTAATGGCTGCGGCATGTGCATCGATTCGCACGAAGCAGAGCTTTTAAAGCATGGCCTGAGCACTGCGCAGGTTCAAACCGCCATTCGCATCGCATCTGTCATTCACGCGATTGCTGCCACATTAGAAGCAGAGCAAGTACTGGCGGCATAAAACAGCTTTGCGCATAAAGTAATATTTCACAAAAATAGCGGCGCCTCGTGTCGCTATTTTTTATTTATCACCTTTAAATTTCCAGAAAAAACGCTATCTTGTGTTGAAGCTCTAACAAGGAAAGCCCAGATGAAATATTTACACAGCATGGTTCGCGTTCACGACCTTGACCAATCACTTGATTTTTACTGCAACAAACTTGGCCTTGTCCAAGTTGCACGTGATGATTATGAAACAGGCCGATTTAGCTTGATTTTCCTTGCCGCGCCAGATGACGTAGAGCACGCAAAACAAGACAAAGCCCCAACATTAGAGCTTACCTATAACTGGGATAGCGAAGACTATGATAATGGGCGCAATTTTGGCCACCTCGCCTTTCAAGTCGATAATATTTACGACACCTGCCAGAAACTTTCTGACGCAGGGGTAACGATTAACCGTCCGCCGCGTGATGGCTATATGGCCTTTATCCGCTCACCGGATAATATCTCAATCGAGTTACTACAAAAAGGTGAGCGCCTCGCCCCGCAAACGCCGTGGGCTGAGATGGAAAATACAGGAGAATGGTAGATGAACGATAAACCCAGCGATACAAAGAATCAGAAGACATTAAGCGCTGAGCAGCATCGCGTCCTGAATGAAAAAGGTACGGAGCGTGCCTTTGCATCGCCGCTTAATGATGAAAAACGTGAGGGCGTTTACGCCTGCGCCGCATGTGGCACGCAGCTTTTCACATCAGAGCATAAATATGATAGCGGTTCTGGATGGCCATCATTCTACGCACCGATAGAAGACAGCGCCCTTGGCCAAACAACTGATCATGACATTGGTTATGCACGTACAGAAGTACATTGCGCGAAATGCGGCGGCCACATGGGGCATGTTTTCCCTGATGGGCCCAAGCCAACAGGGCTACGTTTCTGCGTAAATGGGGCGTCATTAGAATTTAAAGCAAAAGACTAAGCCTGCTCTTCACCTAGCCAATATAAAGCCAGCGCAGCGCTCCATGAAAAACTAGGTGCGCCTAGACCTTTTGCGCCATCCGGCGTGAAGTACTCATAAAAACCATGTTTTCTTATTAGCGCCAAGCTATCCGCTTTAATCTCGGCGGCAATATCATCATAGCCATAAACCGCAAAGCCCTCAGCAATCATCCAATTTGTGTTTAACCAAATCGGTCCACGCCAATAACGCTGCATTTCAAATTCATCAGCGCGCGGATCTGTCGTTGCTACGCCATAAGGATAAATAGCGCGCCACTCGCGGTACATGCGCGCAAGCGCTGCAGCCTGATTTGGCGTTGCCGCCTTTGCGTATAGCGGCAGAAAGGATGCGTTCGTTACAGGCGCTAATAATTCACCCGTTATGGCATCCCTATTTAAGAAGGCCTCATGCTCCGCACTCCAAAGTGTCTGTATCCCAACCTCCAAAGCAGCGCTTTGTGCTTGCCAGTAAGCGCTGTCATCGCCCCCCAAAGCCGATGACAAATGCGCCATATCACGCGCACTTCTAAGTAAAAGACTATTGAGAACAAGGTCAAATACACGAAAATGCGCCTGCGGTAACAAGTCAGGCGCATCATAACCAATACGCCTATAATGATAGACTAACGACATATATGCTGCGTAGTCGGCATCATGCGGGCGCTCAGCGTCATTATCGCCCTTTAAGTCCTTACGTCGAAACTGCGCGAGGTTTTCTTCTGGTACCGTCTTAATCAAACTATCCCAGCTCGGTGAATTATCCATGCCGCTTTCCCAAGGGTGCAGCGACAGACATAAGTTATGGGCGGGCGCTTTTGTACGGCGCGCCATAAACCAATGGTGATAAGATTTAATTTGTTGATACAGCTCCGTAAAGCGCGCTTTATCATCATGCTGCGCATCGCGCCCCTGATATAAGCGATATAATACACTGCCAATAATCGGTGGCTGCGTAATGCCGGATGTACAGATTGATTTATGCGTTAATTCCTTAGGCACCTGCCAGTCCAGAGGCCCTGGCGCATAATCTTCCTCATACTCATGGAAGACGATATGCGGAACCATACCGTTTTTCCATTGCCCTTCCAGCAGTGATTCAATCTCACACAGCGCACGCTCATATGCAACCTTAGACCAACCAAGGGCAATAAACCCGCTATCCCAATTCCATTGATACGGATAAAGTCGATCACTCGGCACCGTATAACGGTCATGGCGCGAATTTGTTTTTAAAATATTTTTAGCTTGAACGAATAAGTCCTTATTCGTTTGTCCAGATGCGCTCATATGAAATAATGTTACTCAGCAGCCTCTAAAAGCTCTGTATCTGTATCCGTGTCTAGACCTGCGTCATCACCTGAATCTTCAGCATTTAAATCCACAGGTGCGTGCATTTCATCAAATTCTTGGCGGGCGCCAGCTTTATCGATAACGCCGACGGCATCGACTTTATAACGCTCAACTTTATATTTTTCCCAGCTATCATGATAACCTTGCGCTTGCTCATCCATTCTCTCTTGATGGGCGGCGCGGTCACGTTGCCACGGGTCAGCAGAATCCATCTGTGCATGGCTTGGGCTCGCACAAACAATCAGTGCTGCGCTACAAATTACGTTTCGTGTAATACCGCTCAAATTACGCATCATGATGCTCCTATCGTCAGTTTTAACATTGTCACCACCCAAATAATTCCCACTAGCCCTAAAACTAAAGCTAACATCATATAATTACGCGAACGGCGGTTCTTAGACGGCGTATTCGGCGCGTCAGCTTCACCTGTTTTTATATCGTCGTTTGTATCACTATCAGCCATGATCCACCATTAATGCGAAAAAGATAAGGAATAAATAAAGGATCGAATATCCAAACATAAGTTTGGCAGCTTTATCTGATTTGTCCAGTAAAACCTTTATAGAACTCAGCGTAAACAGCCCACCCAAAACAATCGCGGCTACGCCATAGATAGCGCCCGCATAGCCCATAAACCAAGGCACAAGCGACGCAGCAAGCAGCGCGAGCGTATAAACGAGCATTTGAATACGCGTTGATTGGTCCCCCGCAACTAAGGGCATCATCGGAATTTTTGCTTTTTTATAGTCTTCATTTGAGACTAAAGCCAACGCCCAAAAATGTGGCGGCGTCCATAGAAAGATAATCATAAACAGCCAGAACGCCATCGGGTCAAGCTGACCCGTTACAGAAACCCACCCCACGACGGGTGGGAACGCGCCTGCCGCGCCACCAATCACAATATTTTGCGCCGTTGTACGCTTAAGCAGCATGGTGTAAATCACGGCATAAAAAAAGCTCGCAAAGGCTAATACAGCAGCGGCCATGTAATTTGTCGCCAGCGCCAATACGGTAATTGACAGTACACTAAGCACCATCGCAAAACCGAGCGCATCACTTGGTAAAATACGGCCCAGAGGTATAGGGCGGTTTTTCGTCCGCTTCATCACTAAATCAATATCGCGGTCATACCACATATTAATCGCGCCAGACGCACCTGCACCAACGGCAAGACAGAGGATAGAGATCATCGCTAATAATGGGTGCATTTCTTCACGCCCTGGTGCAATCCAAAGCCCGACAAAGCCACTAAACACAACAAGCGACATAACGCGCGGCTTTAATAGCTGCCAGAAATCTTTAATGCTTGCATCTTGCGCAGCTGGCTGTGAAGCCGTAGGCGTTTCCGTCGCTTTTACTGTACTCATTGCTTTAACCCTCTAGGGTATGAACCCATTAATTACAGCCCAAAAACTAGAGTTTATCGCATGAATAATCAAGCCATATCTACATTATCATCAATGTTATCGTGTGATACTTATTGCCGCTGTGCTTACTGGAAGGTTACGAGCTGTTTATCGACCGCACCGACAACCGCGCCAGATTTCCAATCGCGTACCATCATGACGTGCGGAGCGCTAGCCGTCATGCTATAAATATAATCAATTGTACGCACATAACGGCGTTGATCATAAGCTGAAAGCATATAAAAATTAGGGCCGACAACCAATACAGGTACGCCGTCACGCGTATCTTGCTTATGAATAATTTGTCCGCGGTAGCCACGCTCTATAAATTCTTCTGCGCGGCCTTCTAATTGATCAACCCAGTGTGAAGGCTGCCAGTCCGTGTTTTCATTATAGACCGGGTGGCTATGTGCAGGATCATCCATATAAGGCGAAAAATCAAAATTCGCAGGGTTTAACCGACTGCCAAAACCATGATCCCACCCAAACCATGACGACCATTTTGGTTCAGCTTGTGCACTGCCTGCAATTGACAGGCTTGTGATAAGGGCTAGTGAAAGAATAATGAATCGCATGAATCTGCTCCAAAGAATTTTTAACAGCTTAATAATGCCTATAATACCGTAAATAAATACTTAATTCCACTGCGCATTTATAAACAGGATGCAAATTCGTATCCTCCGCACAAATACCTATGATTACTGGCGCGCACATTTAAATCAAATTCTGCTCAATATTAAGAACTTTATAAGCATTTTCGATTAATATTAAAGAAGCATCTAGACAAGGCTTTTACATCATTCGCTTTAAAAATAGAAAGTTTAAAGTTAAAGCGAGGCCATATGAAGAATACGATAAACGCTGTAATAAGCAAAAAGACACATGAGCGGGATCATAACCAACAGGTTGATCGCGGGTTATTTATGCAAACATCATTGGCTTTTTTTGCCCCCCTATTGGTTGCGGGGCTTAGCGCCAATTTCATGCTGTCATGGGAAACCAGCACGCTTTCCATGCTGGAAGTAAACATTATAAGTGTGGTGATCGCTTTAATGAGCTATAAAGCACTGAACGTATGGCAAGATCACCGCAGCGCAAAGAAAAATCACGCGTATGATACTTTTGCACAAAGCCACCTCAATGACATCACAGCCAAAGCTGACCTGATGTCCAGAAACCTTATTATTGATATTCTTACGCATTGCGAAAGCCTTAAAGCAACGCAAAGAAGCAAAGTTAATAAAGAGCGCATCACTGCCATATTAAAATCAACCGGACGGCTAGAGCAATATTTAGAAAATGCCCTACACACGATTGAGCTGCACAACCATCAACAGGTCCAGCCGCCAATTACCGTGCATTCCTTTCGCAACTCGATTGCGGAGATAATTGAAAAGTGCGCTGTTTATGCCCACTGGCATGACACAATCTTGCATTACACAGTATCCCCCGACCTCCCCAATAAAATGGATATCGATATTCATAGCTTTAAAGTCGCGCTACACAACACTTTACAAAACGCCATCACTCATACCCAGAGCGCCAACATTGAACTAAACATAGAGTTTATCAACACAGATGGCGTTGATAGTTTTTTATGCGCAAGTATTACAGCCACCGCGCCGAGAAACAAAATGGGCATTGCGACAGCAAATGACGACATGCCCCACTTCATCACAAAAACATTAATTGAAAAAGCTGGTGGCTTCATTGAATACAGCTCAGCGCGAGGCCCCGTAGGTAGCCCACAACACTATAAGATATACATGCCATTCACAGAGCATGGCAAAAACAACGAAAAGACTAAACACAGTATAATAGGATCGCACGTCATAACTTCCCATTTAATGGGCAAGCCTTTAATGCATAAAAGCGCTGCGTTATCACCGCCAAAAATACTGATTGTGGACGACCACCCCGCCAATATAATGCTGCTGCATAAGTTTATTGAACGCCACAGCCATAAACAAATTGATGAAGCCCATAATGGACAGCAGGCCATACGTATGTACAACATACACCACCACGACATTATATTTATGGATTGTCAAATGCCAAATATTGACGGCTTCGCTGCGAGCCGAGAAATTCGCAACCTAGAGAAAAAAAGCAATTTACCCGCCGCCATTATCATTGGCGTAACAGCGGACACCACGCGTGTCGCTAGAAAGAAAAGCCATGAAAGCGGCATGAACGACTTAATTTACAAGCCTGTCACACGTGAGTTACTGACCCAAACACTCAGTAAGTTTATAGATGTCAGCCCAACAGAGCTCACCAACACCGCCCCTGACGCCTACGGGTACAGCGAAATTTTTACGCAAGAAATAACAATACAAGAGGAAACCACAATATTGACTGACACGATTACAACGTCGCTGCTGCCTGTAAACTTAAAGCGCCTAAGCGCTTGCACCGAAGACGACCACGAAGAAGAAGAAATATTCTTTAATCTATTTCTAGAGCAAGCGAAAGAAAGCCTTTACGTATTAGAGCAAACACTCACCAACCATAACGGTAATGATTGGTGCCAAGCCGCGCATAAGTTAAAGGGTTCCTCCGCAAACTTAGGTGCAGATCAGCTCGCCGAGCTTTGCCAGATCGCAGAGCATCATAGCGATGCCATTGCAGATGAAGATATATTGAAGGCCATAAAGACTGAGCTAAACAAAGTCGATAGCTTTATGCATACAAGGCTTTATGAAGACATCAAGGGCGGCAAGAACAGCGCGCCCGACAAACACATGCACTGACATCAGGCGCTACAGGCTGACATAGCAGCTTTTTAACGCATACGATCTCGTGCTTGCTGTTCCAATTGTGCTTGGAGCTTTCTTCGGCGCTCTTGCGCTTCGAGTAAGTCCAGCTTCGCAAAGTTGCACTCTTTCATGGCATCGCTTCTAGAGTTTTTCTGCTGACCATTGGTCATGTAACCATTAGACGCAGCAAATTCCTTTGCATATTTATTTGCGTAACACTCACAATACTCTTCACTCCAACGTGCGTCGACACTGCCAAGTTTTGAACACTCCGTATAAGTCATTCCTGCGACCGCGGTAATATCAACGCAGTCTTTCGCTGTTTCCTGATGGATCTCGTAATCTGTAATCGTATCGGCATACACCACTTTTTTGTTAATGTACTTATTGGCCAAACACTCGCACTTAAAAAATGCGCTAGAGCCATCCCGCATACAGCGCTGGTAAAAATCATTCATGATTTTGAAGTCCAGATTATTATAACGATAGTTTTTGAGGATCATCGCTTCATAAGCGGCCTTTTCGTCTTCTGCTTCTTTAAAGACGATATCACCTTTTCTTTGTGCGTAAGCATGTTCACTAACGACAACAGACAAAGAAAGCGACAACATAACTGTCATTAATATAATTCTTAACAATGCTTCAGACCTTTAATAAAAAACAACTTCGTGTAACTATAATATCATAACGCGTTTTACACAAAAAAAAAGGCCGTACAAACGGCCCTAATCTTATAATTAATGTGTTTTATGCAGAAACTTTATCTTTAATACGCTGCCACACACTCATGCCGCTTACTTCTTCTTCAGCCTGCACCGCATTGTTTTGCTCTTGCATTTTTTTCATTTTCATAGCTTTACGGCGTTCTTCTTCTTTACGCTTACGCTCAGAAATCTCTGTTTTGTATTCTTCAGCTTGTTTTTGCGTATACTCGCTGGTGATTAACAATTGCTGAGATTGCTGTTGCCATTTATCGCGCTGGCCAAGCATATCATCAAGCTGCTTTTGCAAAGAAAGCGTTTGTTCTTCGAGCATTTTGATCCGCATACGCATACGCTCTGTCTCAAGCATCGCTTTCGCTTTATCAAGTTCATGCTGAATAGCTGTGCTAGCAACTTCTTTAGGTGCTTCAACAACCATGCTGGATTGTTTCAAGCCATAGACGCGTTCTAATTCAGAAACGTCAATAACACGGCGACCTGCGCTATCTTTCTCAAAAGATAGTTTACCACCATTCATCGAACGTTGAATCGTTGATTTAGACTTACCTGTAAGCTCTGCCGCTCTCTGCGCACCAACTTTTGCCATCGCACTTCACCTTAAATATCTATTTTGCTAATAATCAATTATCTATCATGACCGACATGAAAGCGCAAGAAAATGATTACATAAAGTGTTTTTGTTATCCCCAACGCTCAAAGAATCATGCCACCATAACGCGTAAAACCTTAACCGTTCATACCTTGAGTGAATAAGACAAAGGCCGTTACGGGTATTGCTGCACCTGTCACGATCCCTGCGCAAATAGCGATGCCCGCAGCGCCATTAAAGGCCGCGAGCGCCGTAACTGTACCCAGTGCCAAGGTTGCTAAAGAGAATTTAGCACTCAGAGATATTTTACTCTTCTTAGCGTTTTCTTTTTTCTTATCTTCTTGTTGCATGAACCAACCCTGCGCCTTTATTATGTATAAACGCTGGTTTATCATATTGTAACGACACTGTAAAGACAGAAAAAAAACGCACACCAACAATTTGTGGCATGCGTTTTATAAATTTAAAAGTAGCTTAGGTTAAATTAAGCCGCTTTCGCAGTTGCGCGTTCGCTTAATAAGCTTGTGAGGCGCTGCCACTGTGAACCTGAGAATAAATGTGCATAGATGAACGGCAACCAACCTTTATTGCGCCATTCCATGAATGTTTTATCATCAACTTCAGCTAGTTTCTTCTCATCAATAATACGGAAACCAGAGAAGCTGATTTTCTTATCATTACCAGTATTAATCTGTACAGAACGTTCAACAAGTACGCCAGCATCAGAAAGCGCTTTACTAAAGCCCTGTGTCTGAAGCGCCGCCGCGTGGTATGACTTACAAAACTCAAGTGCATTATTCGTCAATGCAGTGGGCGTACCTTTATCGTCAAACAAACGTTGCTCACTTTTCTCGTCCATAACAGCATCTGAATTATCAATGCACAGGCTGAACTTATCAGAATCAGGCATTTCAGAGAAGATAAATGGGTAACGACGGATGTATGCCGGAACGTATGTCTGAGAAAGCCACTCACCTTTACCATTTACAAATAAGTTTTCGCCATCACGCAGGCCAAGAATAGCAACTGGCGTTGCATTCGCATCTGGGCTAAAAGCGATTGGGTAGAAATGACAAATCTGCGGCATCTCGATCATGTTTACTGGCACAGCATTAACTTCAGATGTAAATCCAAGGTCAAATTTCTTAAGCGACATTTTAACATGCGCTTTAGAATCTATTGGAACAGGTTTCTTATAGAATAATGGTAGACCTGTGTTTGCAGATTCTACTTTTTGATCATTCTTATTAGAATCAACCTTCTTGTCTTTCTTCTTACTTTTCTTGTCAGCCATAGCTCTTAAACCTCAATCATAAATTTAGCATTTAAAAAAATTCAACTCGAATGATAATATATTCTGCCCTTTGTGCAAAGGGTAATCAGCAATTTTAATAAAAAAAACCTTTAACATTAAAAAAAGGCTTTATTTTGCTACCAAAAACGATATACCACTATCCTATAAGTCGGCCTAAATACGTTTAGGACATCTAGAAAACCGAATAATTGAGGAATAAAACCATGCGCGTAGCAATGATTGGCACAGGATATGTTGGGTTAGTTTCAGGAACTTGCTTTGCAGAATTTGGTATTAACGTCACATGCATTGATAACGACGAGGGTAAAATCAACAAACTCCTCAATGGTGAAATCCCCATTTTCGAACCTGGTTTGGATGTGTTGGTAAAACGCCAAACCGCCGCAGGACGTTTAAAATTCACCACAGACCTTAAAGAAGGCATTGCAGGCGCCAAAGCCATATTCATCGCTGTAGGCACACCCGCACGACGCGAAGATGGTCACGCAGACTTATCATATGTTTATCAAGCTGCCAAAGAAGTTGCGCCACTGCTTAACGATTACACAGTGATCGTCACCAAATCAACCGTGCCTGTCGGCACAGCGCGCGAAGTTGAACGCATCATTCGGGAAGAAAACCCAGCCGCAGAATTTGATGTCGCATCCAACCCAGAATTTCTACGCGAAGGCGCCGCTATCGAGGACTTTATGCGCCCGGACCGCGTTGTCATCGGCACAGATTCAGAACGCGCGCAAGACGTTATGCGTCAAGTGTATCGCCCATTATATATTAATGAAACGCCTATCGTTATGGTCGCCCCAGAAACATCCGAACTGATTAAATACGCATCAAACGCCTTTCTGGCGACAAAAATTACCTTTATTAATGAAATTGCGAATTTATGTGAGAAAACTGGTGCAAACGTACAGCAAGTATCCAAAGCAATGGGCCTTGATGGCCGCATTGGTGGCAAGTTCCTTCATGCTGGCCCCGGCTATGGTGGGTCATGTTTCCCTAAGGACACTTTAGCCCTTGCCCAAATCGGCATAAAACACAACGCCCCACAAACCATCGTTGAACAAGTCATTACGGCGAATAAAAACCGCCAAGAAGACATGGCAAAACGTATCATCGCCGCATTTGATGGTGACGTTAAAGGCAAAACAATTGGTATCTTAGGCGTATCGTTCAAACCAAATACCGATGACGTGCGCGACGCCCCATCCTTAGTTGTTGTCCCGCTTTTACAGAAAGCAGGCGCAACCGTAAAGGCATATGACCCCGAAGCACGCGAACAGGCCGAAAAGCACTTCCAAAATGTGGCTTGGCAAAACAACGCTTATGACGTTGCTGATGGCGCAGATGCATTAGTAATTCTGACTGAGTGGAATGAGTTCCGCGCTTTGTCACTACAAGAAATAAAAGAAAAAATGAACCAGCCTCTTTTATTAGACTTCAGAAATATATATACTGACGCTGAAGTCAAAGCAAAAGGCTTCCGTTATATTTCAATTGGCCGCCAAGAAATCAGACCAGATGAATGCGCCGTGCTAAAAGCAGCCGTCTAGCGCTACAGAGGCACAAAAAACGCAACCCCCGAACCATGTAATGAGAAAAGGAATGGACATATGCTTGTTTTTATACTGACAATATTCCCTATTATTGCATCACTCATCATTGGTCTACTCTGCGCCTATTCTGATTTTAACCGCTTAAAAATACCGAACCAATATTTGCTTATTGTTATCGGACTTTTTGTCTTTATGCAGATTGCCGCGTTTATCTTCCCTGATGCCCGCGACGTCCTCCCATCCCTGTTCTCTGCGTTAATTGCCGCTGCCATTTTATTTGTACTCTCTGCCATTTTATTTGCCCTGCACCTCATGGGCGCCGGGGATTCAAAAATGATGACCGTCTTCGGCCTGTTTATGGGCGTAGCCAACATCGGCCCTTTTTTGTTTTACATGGCAACATCTGGTGCGATCCTCGGCATTGCCACGCTACTACTGGGCAAATATAAGCCTATAAATAAGCCAAAAGAAGGCAGCTGGATATTTTTCGCGCAAAGCGGCGACAAGACAAAAGTACCTTACGGCATTGCAATTCTTACAGGCACTGTTTTTTCTTATGCCGCTGCGGGCTTTTTTGACCCACAAACATATTTATCTCTATTCCCTAGATAATCCACAGGAAATAGTGTAACATATAAAAAGATGCGTGTTCTGCGCAGCTTACCTTGAATTTTTCTTACGCACTCTTAACGGAGCCAATCCTAATGAATAGAAATGTGCTTATTGTACTAGCCGGCAGCCTTTTGACCGCGATTATCGTTGGGTTAATTGCGCAATCCGCGTTAAAAAACGACCCCGCCCCTGCGGTGGTTTCGTCCGTAGAGATGACTGAAATCATTGTCGCATCCAAGCAGATCAGGGCCGGAAAAAAGCTTGAAAAAGCCGATTTAAAATGGGAAAAATGGCCTTCTGATGCCACTTTCTCAGGCGCGATTATCAAAGGCGAAGACGAGAACCCTGTAGATGACATTATTGGCAAGCGCGTAAAGCGTGGCTTTGATGTTGACGAGCCTTTCCTAAAGTCAGCCGTTGTCCGTACCGAGAGCAAAAACGTCCTGACCGCTAAACTGAAAAGTGGCATGCGTGCGATGGCGATTGATGTTTCTGCTGAATCTATGGTCGGTGGCTTTCTTATTCCTGGTGACTTCGTTGACATCATCATGACCTATAAGGTCAAAGTTGATGCGGACTCAAACCAAGACGTTAAAAATACAGTTAAGTCCCTTGCCTCTGAAACAATTCTACAGAACGTTCGCGTTCTGGCCGTTGATCAACTGGCCGAAGCCGCCAGTGATGACAAAGGTAAAGTCGGACGGACGATCACGTTAGAGGTTGATGCAAGACAGCAGCAGTCTTTAGCTCTTGCAGGGACACTTGGTGACCTACACCTATCTTTGCGCGCAGCAGGTGATGAAACCATTATAGACCCTAGCGACCAATCAACGACTGATATGACTATCGGTCAGACGCTAAATAAAGTAACAGAAATGCAAAAAACAAAACGTAAGAAAAGCGACGCTATACGCATATACAGCAATAGCGGCGTCGTTGATCGTGATGTTTACGAATAAAGAACGCCTATTCTAATTTGCCGCTATCGCGGTAAACATAAACAAAAACATTTAATCAAACTTTGTTTCTTTAAACGATAAAAACAAAGCTTTAGAATATTAAAAAGACGGAGTTTCGTTATGAACGATACACAAGACAGGAAATTCCTCCATAAGCGCGTCATCGCAACATTTGCAATGACCGCAATTGCATTGTTTTCGCTTCCTGCACTTCACGCACAGGCCGCGAAGAGTACCATTTTGCATGAGGAAGTCACTGTCAAGAAAGACCCCACCATCGATATCGCCCTTGGCAAAGGCGAAGTCATTCACGTTGACGGCAATGTTGCCGACATACGCGTCGGTAGCGGCACCACGGCAAGCGTAAGCGTATTGCAATCAAATTCATTATATATACTAGGGCGCAATATTGGCGATACAAACGTGATCGCGCTTGATGCCGAAGGCAATGTTATTCAACGCATTAATATTCACGTTCATTACAATACAGAAAAAATTGAAGAGGCTATCTATAGCTTCTTCCCAGAAGAAACTGATGTAAAGGTAAAATCTATCGGTCCGCGCTTTGTGATTACAGGACGCGTTCCTAACCCAAGCATTGCACAAAAAATTGAAGATATCGTCACGGCACACGCCGTGGACGTACGTGACAAACAAGGCACGCCAGATGAAACGATCGTCAATATGATGACAATCGTCGGTGAGCAACAAGTCATGCTCAACGTAAAAATCGTTGAAGTGAACCGCACCGTCCTCAAAGAGCTCGGCGTTGAAACCAGCGTTAACGGCGTAAATCGCGCAGGTGCGCAGACCTTTAATGTCTTGCCACCAAACAGCATTGATGGTGATGGTTATATTCAGAATCTAATTAATAGCGCTACAGGCCTAACCGAAGACCCCTTTACCCGCGCTGCCTTTGCGCTTAATCCTGGTATTACTGGCGTTGGTCTTATTGAGTTCGCTCTTAATGCATTAGAGCGCAACGGCCTGTCTAACACGCTAGCAGAACCAAACCTTACCGCGATTTCAGGTGAACAAGCAGGCTTCCTTGCAGGCGGTGAGTTCCCCGTTCCAACTGGACGCGATAGAAATGGCAATATCACAATTGAATACCGCGCCTTTGGTGTTTCACTAAACTTTATACCAAGCGTCGTTACAGAAGACCGCATAAGCTTGCAACTGGATACCGAGGTCTCTTCACTCGACTTTAATCAAGGCATAACAATCGCCGAAGTCAGTGTCCCCGGCCTTGATGTGCGCCGCGCGTCAACAACAATTGAAATGGCCTCAGGCTCAAGCCTCATGATCGCTGGGTTAATGCGATCTGAAGCGATTAAAAACCTGTCTGGTATTCCGGGCATTAAAGACACACCTGTCCTTGGTGACCTTATTTCCTCGTCAAGTTTTGAGCGTCAAGAAACAGAATTATTAGTTATTGTGACCCCTGTCCTCGTCCAGCCTTATGCTGACCGCGATAAAGTCGTCACAAAAAAAGTAGAACCAGAATCACACCAACTGGCGATGACTTTCGCACGTAACATTCGTCGTGTTTATGGTGCAAAAGCACCTGAAATGAACGAAGAGAGCGACCAGTTCGGCTATATAATAGATTAAGCGTGGAGCGATAAACGATGACTTTGAAACCAACCCTTATCATACCATTCGCAGTTTTATGTCTTAGCGGCTGTTCTGATAACTATTTCACGCCAACAAGCATAACAGACAAGAAAATAGAAATAGTCGAAACAGGTTATGAGCGCACAATAGACGTTGCTGCAATCAATGACGGCGAACTTTCTGCCATTGCACGTGATTATAAGCGTTATGGCAGTAACGGCTTAAACCTAACAATAAGCTACGACCCAAGCACAGCAGGAAGCTTTAGTGCCTCAGATGCAATGAAAAAAGGCTCCGAGCTTGCGAATGTTATGCGCAGAGACCACTATGTCAACGCGGTAAATGTTGCCATTCTTCCTTTGAGAAACACCCCGCCACGCCTGTTTATAGACTACACAAAAACACAGGCACAGAAACCGGCAGGCTGCGGCGTTGCTCCTGGGCTTGATAATCAAGGCACAGCCACCGAAGATAGAATTGAAGATTACGAAATTGGCTGCAGCGTCAAAACACTCATAGCCAAGCAAGTTTATCGTCCTAGTGACCTTGCAGGTACAGGCGCATCAACGAGTGATTACAACTCCCGCCGTGGCATACGCAACCTACAAGGCACTGGATATTATGACGGTGCACCGAATGCACCAATTGAGGGCGGCCAAACCGCAACGGATGATTAACGCTATATAATCGTGTAAAATGACAGCGTAAAGCTGCGCTGTTAACGATCCATTTAGACCTTACCCACTACAATAACAAACAAAGAATATCAGTAGATAAAAATTATGGGCGACCAAAAACAGACATCACATGTAAACACATTGCTTCCCAAAGGGGAGGTACATTTTCATGCCATAGACAGTTCTGTTGAATCTGCTGTAAACGCCTTAAAAAATGATTGGCGCTTTAAGCGCGTGTCCATCATTCATGAAAAAAACCTGCTTGATAGCGCGATAGAATATTACGCCGAGTATGAAGCCCCAAACTTGCTGGTCGTTGAAACAGACAGCATTGATGACGGTTTTATGGAGAAGCTCGACAAGCTTGCAACAAACCTAGATGAAGGCACCGCCGCGATACTTATCGGGCCTGACAATGACGTCTATATATACCGTAAGCTTATCGCGATGGGCGTTAGCGATTACCTTGTCCGCCCTATTGATCACAGTGTCCTATCTGATGTTATTGCCAACACCTTGATTGAGAAAATGGGCGTGTCCAACAGCAAGCTTATTGCTGTTACAGGGACAAAAGGTGGCAGCGGCGTATCAACGATCGCGCAAGCCCTCGCTTTTGCACTATCCAACAAAGAGCAACAAAAGACTCTTTTAATGGATGCTGCGGGCGGTTGGTCATACTTAAGCGTCGCAATGGGACAAGAACCCTCATCCACATTAACGGAGGCCGTTCGTGTTGCCGCCGCAAATAATGATGAAGACCTCAACCGTATCCAAGTCAAGTTAGATGAAAACCTTACTTTACTCGCCTGCGGTGGTGACGGCCTATTTGATGACCCCGTATCCGCAGCGGATTACGAGATATTAATAAACAAACTTATGGTCCACCACCCCTTTGTCGTCGTCGACCTATCCGCAGCGCCGGCGCATCTCGCACGTACAGTTATTCAACGAGCGAATAAAACATTTGTTGTTTCAGCGCCAAGCCTGCCATCATTAAGGGCTGCGCGGACAATATTAAAAGAAATTGATGATTTGCGCGGTAGCGATAATAAAGGTGATGTCAAATTCATCCTCAATGCGCACGGCTTAGACAAGGCTAATGAAGTTAATGCGCATGATATTGAAACCGCATTGGAAACAAAAATTGACCTTTCCATCGCTTATGACCCAAAAACATTCAAGGCCGCGGAAAGCCAAGGAAAAACAATAAAAGCAGCAAAAGGCGCCGAGAAGTTAATCGCGTCATTGGCGCTGTTCTTAAAAGACATAGTTGGCAATGATACCAAGTCTACGACAGATAACGCGAGATCTGAGGGATCAATTGTTGGTGGGTTACTGAGTAAGATTAAGGGAAATTAATCATGTTCGGAAAAAAATCAGAAGATAGCGCAGACCAAGCAAGGCCTAAAAAGAAAGCTGCGTCAAAGGAGAACGCTGACCCTGCAGATGTGCTAAATACGCAGGCGGATGAAATAGCGCCTGAGCCCGCAGCACAACAAACAGACGCCGCGCCAAAACCAAAGAAAAAAAAGAAAGCGCCACAGACACAGGATGATGCATCACAAGAAGGTAGCGTAGCGGCCGAAAGCGTTGATATAGCGCCCCCCGCAGCAGCAGCTGCCACAGCCCCGGCAACCGACGACGAACAGCAAAAGAAAAAATCTAAAGACTTTAACGATGACACCCTCGTTGTTGAGGAAGACGGCATAGCCGGTGAAGACAGCGTTGACGGCCAAAGTGCATCTATGAGCTCCTTGCGTATTAAAAGAGCCCATAACCGTATATGGAGTGATTTACGCGACGGCATAGACCTCAAAGCACTCGCACGTATGGATAGTAAAGCCGCGCGTGATGAGATTTTCACCGCCGTCGAAGAAATTGCGCGCTTCCGTAACCTCGACCTGACGCAGTCAGAGCTAAAACAGATTGCCCGCGAATGCGCAGACGATATGCTTGGCTTTGGCCCATTAGAGCCATTACTTGAGATGGAAGGTATTGCCGATATTATGATTAACGGCCCCGATACCACGTTTATCGAATTAAACGGCAAAATACAAAAAGCCGACATTGCGTTTCGTGATAACGCGCATCTTGTTACAATCTGTCAGCGTATTGTTGGCGCAATTGGTCGCCGCGTTGATGAATCTTCACCGATATGTGATGCGCGACTGCCCGATGGCTCACGTGTTAACGTCATTATACCGCCGCTCGCGGTTGATGGTGCATGCATGACGATCCGTAAATTTGCCAAAGAGAAACTAACGCTTGAAAAACTTATGGGCTTTGGCTCACTAACCCCAAGCTGCGCCAAACTTATTATGGCGATTGGTCGCTGCCGCGTAAATGTTCTGGTTTCCGGCGGTACAGGCTCTGGTAAAACAACCATGCTCAACTGCCTGACACGTTATATTGAACAAGGCGAGCGTATTATTACCTGCGAAGATGCCTGTGAATTGCAACTCCAGCAAGAGCATGTTGTCCGCCTAGAAACCCGCCCACCGAACTTAGAAGGCGTTGGTGAAGTGACCATGCGTGACTTGGTTAAAAACTGCCTGCGTATGCGTCCAGAACGTATTATCGTTGGTGAGGTCCGTGGGCCAGAGGCCTTTGACTTATTACAAGCGATGAATACAGGTCATGATGGTTCAATGGGTACAGTTCACGCCAACAACCCGCGTGAAGCTATATCACGTATGGAAAATATGATCGCAATGGGCGGCTTTAACATCCCGATTGTTGCCATCCGTGAACAAATTGCTTCTGCCGTAAGCGTCATCATTCAAGTGCAGCGCCTACGCGATGGTTCGCGTAAAGTTACACATGTTAGTGAGCTTACTGGCATGGAAGGCGAAGTCGTAACCCTGCAAGATCTTTTCGTCCTTGATTATCAAGGTGAGACAGAGGATGGCAACCTTATCACGACACAGAAATCAACAGGCCTGCGTCCAAAATTCTATGACAAGGCACGCCAATTCGGCGTTGAGCAACTTGTCCTTGATGCCATGGAAGAGGCTTACGGATGAAAATTGTCCTTATTATTATACTCAGCACCGCCATCGCAGCCGTTGGTATTACAATATCACTCATGCTATCTCAGCGTCAGGCAGCACGTGACCGCGCCCTCTCTATCATATCCGGCAGCTCGGCAGAATCCCGCGCAAAAGGCCATGATAAAAACGACCAAAACAAACGCCGCGCCGCGATTGCCAAAAAGCTTAAAGATGTCGAAGATGGTGATGACAAAGACAAAAAAGAAAAAGGCAAAAGCAGCATACGCGAACAAATTCAGCAAGCTGGTTTTGATTTTAGCGTCACGCAATATTATCTCATGTCTGCAGTTAGTGCTGTCGTTTTTGTCGGCGGAGCATTTTATCTCGGCCTCCCCAAACTCGTCGTTGCCCTAATGGTTATTATTGGCTTCTTTGGTTTCCCCAAGCTGGTTTTATTAATACTCACAAAACGCCGCCAAAAGAAATTCCTAGAGAATTTTGCTGATGCACTGGAAGCCATGATGCGCTTATTAAAAGCCGGCATGCCGATGAATGAGGCGATTAAAATGTGCGCCAAAGAATTTGAAGGGCCTATCGGCGAAGAAATGTCGCGTATATACGAGCTCCAGAAAATTGGTACGCCGCTTGGCGAGGCCGCAATGATTGTCGCTCAGCGTATGCCTATCCCTGAAATGCGCATGTTTGCTACCGGGCTAACCATACAGCAGCAAACAGGTTCCTCCCTATCTGAAATCTTAACCAACCTAGCTAAAGTTATCCGCGCACGCTTCCAACTTAAGCGAAAAGTAAAATCGCTTTCCGCCGAGGCCAAGTCATCAGCAGCGATTATTGCCTGTATGCCCCCGTTAGTTGGCGCCGGCCTGAATGCATTTAACCCCGGCTATATTGATATAATTTTTGACACCAAGTCAGGCATGTTTGGCCTTACTTGCTTTTCCAGCTGGATGATGCTCGGTATGGTCATCATGTGGAAAATGAGTAATTTTAAAGTTTAGTAACGCGTTAGAGAAGATAAGGAGACCATCATGGCAAATGAACAGCTGATCATTATTATTAGCGCTGTTGCAGCGGCGGGCTCCTTTGCGGGATTCGCCCTACCCTTCCTCAACCGTACAGAAAAAAAGCAGCATTACCGTGATGTGATCTCTAAAAAGAGGAAAGATCTCTTCATGGCCACCAAGGAAAACCATGGCGTTATAAACAAAGAAGATTCTAACAAGGCTAAAGAATCTTTAGCTATGTTTTTTAAAATACAAAAGATATTCGGCAAGTTTGGTGAAAAGCTACGTGATCAGATGCTTCAAGCAGGAATACGCAACCCCAAAGCCCCAATGTATTTCCTTTTTGGCCGTATGCTTCTCCCCATCATACTCTCTGGATGGGGGCTGTTGATCTTACAACGCACAGAAAATGACTTTGACGGACGGCAGATACTCGGCATCATGGTTGCCCTTGCCGCCGCAGGATTTTTCTTACCGAGCATTTTAGTCAAGAACTACATTCAAAAGCGCCAAGAAGAAATTAACCTTAACTTCCCTGACGCCCTCGACATGCTGCTTATATGCGTCCAAGGCGGCATTGGCCTAGAGCAAGCCATTAACCGTATCGCCGAAGAAGTCACTGAAATATCAGAAAAGCTTGCCGAGGAGCTTGGTATATTAAGCGCCGAGATGGGGTTGCTCAATGACCGCAGGACGGCTTTACAAGACTTTGCAAGGCGTGTCGGCTCTGGCGCAGCCAAGTCATTTGCCACGGCAATGATACAAGCTGAACAATATGGTACATCTGTAACGAATGCCATGAATATCATTTCCGAAGACCTGCGCGATCAACGCATGCAAGAAGCAGAAAGAAAAGCCGCATCACTGCCGCCAAAGCTGACAGTACCGATGATTGTTTTCTTCCTCCCTGGATTATTCTTTATTATTTTAGGACCATTATGGCTCAAATTTAAACATGGCGGCTAAGCCCCAAATACACCGCCGTCATACAAAGCGAGGCCATAGTCCACGCAAGCTACAGCATTATATCTAAAATTTTAGTCATATTTTACTATAAGTTATTTACAATTAAGCCATTGTTTTAATGCGTTAAAAAGGGCAAAAAAAATTCTTTTCTTAAGCTTCTGTTAAGCAAATCAATGTCATTATAGAAGAGTGAGAAACGAAGTGGGTGGAATTATTCCTCCAAAATATTTTAAAAGAAACTTATTAAAGGAGACAACATATGTTGAAACTTATTGCTCTTATAGAAGCTTATAAAAACGAAGAACATGGCGCGACAGCTATTGAATATGCATTGATCGCAGCCGGCGTTGCCGTTGCCGTTGGGGCAGGTATGGCGCTATTCGGCCCATCACTAGAGGGCCTATGGACATCACTATCTGGTAACCTAGATACAGCTGCAGCGAACCTGTAAGCTTAGGCTAGATAGAAATTAAAAAGAATTACCCACTTTAAATCGCCCTGCGCTTGCAGGGCGATTTTACTATTATCTGCATTTTTTTGAGGCTATAGTATTTTACACATTTTGAGGAATACACATGTCTAATCGCTTATTACAACACCCCGCCGCCCTAACCAATCAAATCCGCCGCATTGCTTATGATGCAGGGGAAATCACACTTGATTATTTTGATGATAGCGGCGCGTTAGAAGCAATGACTAAAGACGACGGCTCCCCCGTTACCGTGGCAGACCAATTAGCCGAAGAACATATTACAAAAAAAATTAAAGAGATCACGCCAGACATACTTATTATTGGCGAAGAAGCCGTTGCAGGCGGTTACCGCCCCAGCGTCGAGAATGAAGAATATTACTGGCTTGTCGATGCCTTAGATGGCACAAAAGAATTCATTAGCGGCTCTGGCAATTATACTGTCAATATAGCCCTTATTCACAAAGGCGACCCGATTTTAGGCGTCGTCTACGCTCCATTCCACGGTGAAATGTACGCGGGAAATTTAGAAACAGGCGCATTGCGCTGGCTTGATGACACAGATAGCGAGAAACGCATTGAAACGCGTGCCATTCCAAGAAAAGGTATCACAGTTGTCAGCAGCGTGTCCCACGGCTCGGGCGAAAAACTTGATACGTTTTTAGAACAATTCAAGATCGAAAAACGTATCAAAAAAGGTAGTTCATTAAAAATATGTACGATTGCCGCAGGTAAAGCGGATCTATACCCCCGCTTTGGGCCAACTTGTGAATGGGATACAGCCGCCGGTGACGCAGTATTACGCGCGGCGGGCGGCGGCCTTACTGATATAAACGGCGTCCCGCTTACATATACTGGTGCTGATCCTAAATTCTTAAATCCTGAATTTATTGCTTGGTCTGGCGCCCTTGCAGCAGCGCACCAGAGCGCCCTTGCTGACGAATAGATTTACGCCTTATAAGGCAGATGCGCCCATATCAGTAAAGCCCTTGCTAAAAGCGGATAAACGCAGAGCTAGTCACCTGAGAAATCATAGGCCTTACAAACCATCTCAACCATGTGATCCGCGATCGCTTCAACTTTTTCAGCTTCCAGCTTCGCAAGGCCAAAGACCTGCGGGTAAAATGCATATGATTTAATATGCCCTTCTAGGCTCTCTGCGGCCAGCTCAATATCGCGACAAGCGAGATACCCATCTTTCACTGCGCCACCCAACCACAAACGTAATGAAGTCCCTGTGGGCGGCAGCTGAGCGAAGACTTTCTCTGCTTTATCCTGAGACAGCATCAGTTCACGTAGAATAATCTGTGCGACATCCATGTAAGTCTTTGTTTGATATATGTTAATCTCATTAACGATCAGAGATTTAAGCTGTATTTTAAAATCTTGATCGCGCTTATACTCCACCGCCTTGTTACGACCGACGGCGCGGTATTTCTGCATCAATACAGCCTGGAAAAGGTCTAGTTTACTTCGGTAATATTTATACAGTGTACGCTTAGAAACCTGAGCGTTTTCAACGATTGTATCAATCACGGCATTGTGCAAGCCATGCTTTTGAAATTCGACTTCAGCTGCAGCCAAAATATCTTTTTGTTTCGCTGTGATTTTCATATTATATTTCCGTTTCAGATATAAACACACTCGTTTATTTATACACTACACGGACTCCTCTCCAAAGCGACTTCGTCAACATACCCACATATATTATAAACACATTAGTTTACACCTACACCCCTGAAATTAAATCATAAAAAAAGGCGCCAATGGCGCCTTTCTCATAAATTATAAGGTCGACGCTACTCATCAACAGTGAATTTAATGCCCTGCGCAAGCGGTAATTCTTTCGAATAATTCAACGTGCTTGTCATACGGCGCATATAGCCTTTCCATGCATCTGAACCGCTTTCCCTGCCGCCGCCAGTTTCTTTTTCTCCGCCAAACGCACCGCCAATTTCAGCGCCACTTGTGCCAATATTGACGTTCGCGATACCGCAGTCACTGCCCGCTTCTGCTGTAAACATTTCAGCTTCTAAAACATCGCGCGTAAAGATCGCCGATGACAGACCTTGCGGCACATCATTCTGGCGCTCAATCGCCTCTTCTAAATCAGAATAGCGGAAGACATATAAGATCGGTGCGAAAGTTTCTTCTTTAACATTATCAGCGATCCCTGTCATTTCAACAACAGCAGGATGCACATAATACGCATCAGGGTACTGTTCAGCCAAAGCACGGCCGCCACCTGTAATGTCGGCGCCTTTTGTACGCACCTTATCAAGCGCAGCTTCCATCAAGTCAAAAGACATGCCGTCAATTAATGGCCCAACAAGCGTACCTTCCGCCATAGGATGACCGAGTGATAAGCCGCCATAAGCTTTTTTAATACGCGGCACCAAGACATCATATATATCATCATGTATGAACACACGACGCGTAGACGTACAGCGCTGCCCACATGTGCCAACTGCGCCAAAGACAATCCCTTGGAAGGCAATGTCTAAATCGGCGCTTGGTGCAACGATAATCGCGTTATTACCACCAAGCTCCAATATTGATTTACCAAAGCGCGCAGCAACGATTGGCGCAACTTTACGCCCCATTGCTGTGCTGCCTGTCGCGCTGATAACTGACATACGTTTATCAGCAACCATTTGCGCGCCGATTTCCGCTTCGCCGAGCAAAAGCTGCGATAAGTTTTCAGGTGCGTCCGTACCGAATTTAGCGCAGGCATCTAAAAATATTTTTTGGCACGCGAGTGCTGTCAGCGGTGTTTTTTCCGAAGGCTTCCAGATCACAGGGTCGCCGCACACAATCGCGAGCGCAGTATTCCATGCCCAAACTGCAACGGGGAAGTTAAACGCGCTAATCACACCGACAGGCCCAGCAGGCTGCCAATATTCGCGCATTTTATGTCCAGGGCGCTCAGAAGCAATTGTCAGACCGTATAACTGACGGCTTATACCAACAGCAAAATCACAAATATCAATCATCTCCTGCACTTCACCGAGGCCTTCTTGAAATATCTTGCCGCACTCTAGCGATACCAAAGCACCGAGCGCTTCTTTGCGCTCACGTAAAATCTCACCGAGCAAACGGATAAGCTCACCGCGGCGTGGCGCAGGCACATTTCGCCAGATTTTAAAAGCATCAACAGAGGCAGACATCATCGCGTCGCACTGCCCTGAATTATGCATCTGCACAGAAGCAAGCTTTGCACCATCAGCGGGGCTAAATACGGCAAGGTTACCTGTTTGGGTTAACACATCAGCTATACCCAGTTCTTCAAAAACCTTATTTACATCTGAACCTACGTTATCTCGCATCATAATTGCTCCTTATCTATCATTGATTGTTACGTCTTATAGTCGAGTGACGGAGGGGGACTCTATCATAAAATATGATTCTCTTCCTCCCCTTGCCGTGAATTAAAGTAAAGCTATACGTTCTAAGGCGATAATATCCGCGATCTCTGCCGTGGTTTTATTCTCTGCGTCAGCACGCTTAAAAATCTCTTCCAGAGTGACACCAATATGGCGCAATTTGGCAATTAGCTGCTCATGGCTTGCGCCTACTTCAACAACATTAATAACGCCGCCTGCATTAATAGCGTAATCAGGGGCGTATAAAATGCCGCGCACTTTTAAGGCCTCAGCCATCTCTGGCGTCGCCAATTGATTATTCGCCGCGCCGGCAATAATACCAGCTCGAATTTCGTCTACTGAATCCACATTAATGTCACCGCCTAAAGCACACGGCACAAAAACATCAACATCTTCAAACATAATATCATCAGGGTGGCCAATTGTTGCTCCCCACTCACTTGCTGCGCGCGCAACTTTTGCAGGGTCAATATCCGCAACCGTCAAATGTGCACCATCTGCATGTAAAAGCGCACAAAGCGGCGAAGCCACGCTGCCAAGCCCCTTCACTGCAAAACGTATGTCACGCAGGCTTTCTTTATTCATTTTATGTTTTACGGCAGCTTTAATGCCGTGATAGACGCCTATTGCCGTATAAAGCGGTGGGCCACCCGGAAGATCAACAACGCCCGCTTTTTCTAATGAACGCACGCGCACATAATCAGTAACGCTGCCCGCAATTTTAAAATCTTCTAATCGCGTTCCAACATCTTCGCCCGTCTCATAGACGCCTTTCAGCTCATTAAGCGCATGGCCAAGCGCCATCATAAAAGATGGGTCCGGGTTGGTTGTCCCAGCCTTACCAACAATCACAGTTTTACCGCCGCCATATTGTAAATTTGCAAGAGCGTTTTTATACGTCATGCCTTTTGAGAGGCGCAGCACGTCGCTGATTGCATCATTATCATTATTATAATATGGCCAGTAACGACAGCCGCCACGTGCAGGGCCGCGCTTCGTATTATGAAGTGCGATATATGCCTTAAAGCCTATGTCCGCGTCCTCTGCCATTAATATCTTTTCATGGTTATCATAGGCAGGGTGACCTGATAAATCAGGGTAAGAAAAAGTAAGCGCCATTGTGAACTCCCGTTATTATTATATCTTTTAAGCTTAAAACACTCATTTTTATTGGCTGCGCAGAGTGTATGCCTGAACTTAATACGGGTCAATCTTAGATGCTGTTGCAGCGCCGCAAGTTTTAGGGCTATTGGTCAGCCTTACTTTCATTTATACTGCGCCAGCATATATAAATAATAATAATATACAAAAAACAGGAGCACCTCTTATGGTTGATCTATTTGAAAATCCACTTGGTACAAACGGCTTTGCCTTTATCGAATACGCTGGCAAAGAAGAAAAACTCGGGAAATTGTTTGAACAGCTGGGCTTCACCAAAGTCGCGAATCATAAATCACGCGCGATCTACCTTTACCGTCAGGGCAATATTAACTTCCTGCTTAATGCGGAAGATTACGGCCAGCCAAAAGAATTTAGCGATACACATATCGCTGGCGCGAGCTCTATGGCATTCGTTGTTAAAGACGCTGACGCTGCCTTTGTTGAAGCGCTAAAACGCGGCGCTGTATCCGCAATGGATAAAAGCGGCGCCAAACAAAAAGACCTTCCGACAATTGATGGCATTGGCGGTAGCCTTATACATTTGCTTGACGATGAGAGCTTCTATGATAATAACTTTGATTTCATTACAGATGACCGTCGCCCCATAGGCGCAGGGCTTACATATATAGACCACCTCACTCATAATGTCTTCCGTGGAAATATGGATGTTTGGGGTAAGTTTTATGAAGACATATTCAATTTCCGTGAAATCCGTTATTTCGATATTGAAGGCAAGCTTACCGGCCTTAAAAGCCGCGCCATGACGTCGCCATGCGGTAAAATCCGCATCCCGCTCAATGAGAGCTCTGACGATAAATCACAAATTGAAGAGTTTTTGAAACGCTTTAACGGCGAAGGCATTCAGCATATTGCCCTAGGCACCGCCGATATTTATGAGACTGTGCGTACGCTCAATACAAACCAAGTGCCGCTGCAGCAAACCCCTGCGACATATTACGAAAAGCTTGACGCACGCGTTCAGGGTCACGGCGAAGACACCGCAGAGCTGCAAAAGCTAGACATATTGCTTGATGGCGCTCCGACTGAGGATCAAGGCATATTGCTGCAAATATTCACTAAAGATGCCATCGGCCCTGTTTTCTTTGAAATCATTCAGCGCAAAGGCAATGAAGGTTTCGGGGAAGGTAATTTTCAGGCCTTATTCGAGTCTATCGAGCTCGACCAAATACGCCGCGGCGTGTTAGAAGAGAAAAAAGCATAAACCACTCCAATAATAAACCAATATAAGGAAGAGCTAATGAAACTCGCATCATATAAATCAGGCCGCGATGGTCAGCTTTACATTGTATCAAACGATCTCACCAAGGCCGTGAGCGCCGCAGCAATTGCCCCGACGATGCAAGCCGCACTTGATGAATGGGATTTATACGCCCCCAAACTTGCCGCACTCCATAAAGATTTGGAGACAGGCAGCGCCCAAAATATCGAAAGCTTCGATCAAAGTAAATGCGCATCGCCGCTACCACGCGCTTATCAAGTCGCGGATGGTAGCGCTTATCTAAACCACGTCGAGTTAGTGCGCAAAGCCCGCGGCGCAGAAATGCCCGAGAGCTTTTTAACTGACCCCTTAATGTATCAGGGCGTGTCAGACATTATTTTGGACCCAACGCAAGATATTGAAGTTATCAGCGAAGATTTCGGCATTGATTTTGAAGGCGAAATTGCCATCATCACTACTGACGTTCCCATGGGCGTAAGTGCAGAAGATGCGCCGCAATATATTGCGCTTGTCATGACCATGAATGATGTATCTTTGCGTAACCTTATTCCGAATGAGCTTGGTAAAGGTTTTGGCTTTTTCAATGCGAAGCCACCAAGCGCGTTTTCGCCGGCCGCCGTTACGCCTGATAGCCTTGGTGATGCTTGGGATGGGCGTAAATTCACCACGAAGCTCATCAGTACATTAAACGGCACACAGTGCGGCGAGCCCAATTGCGGCGTAGAAATGCAGTTTGATTTTGGCGAGCTGATCGCACATGCCGCAAAAACGCGTCCATTAGGCGCAGGTGCGATTATTGGCTCTGGAACAATATCAAACTCAGATCGTCAAGTTGGCTATAGCTGCCTTGCCGAAATCCGGATGATTGAAAAAATCGAAAGCGGCGAATTTAAAACGCCGTTCATGAAGTTTGGTGATAACGTTAAAATCGAGGCAAAAGACGCAAATGGCCAGTCTATTTTCGGCACAATTGAACAAAAAATCGTGCCGTATAATGCTGCAGAAAAACCAGTAAAGAAAAGCGCATAAAAAATGATCAAGCTCTATGATTATTTCCGCGCGTCGAGCTGCTACCGCCTGCGCATTGCCCTCAATATAAAGCGCATTGCGTATGAGACCATTAGTGTTGATTTGTTAAAAGGCCAGCATAAAAGCGACGCTTATAAACAGATCAACCCGCTGGGTACAGCGCCTTACTTTATTGACGGTGATGTCGCGCTAAATCAAAGCCTTGCTGTGATGCAGTATTTGGATAACGCTTACCCTGAGCAAAAGCTAGTTTATGGTGACGCTAAGACGCAGGCGCAAATTTGGCAGTTCGCCTTATTAATTGCCACTGACGTCCACCCCTTCGGTACGCCGCAAGTATGGAAGGCCTATTTAATGGGGATACTTGATGCAGATCAAGCGCAAGCGAATGCATGGGTAGAACATTGGATTACGCGCGGCCTCACCACTTATGAGGCCATGTTACAGCGCGCAGACACACATACAGATTTTAGCTGCGGCGATGAGATATCTATGGCTGATATTTGCCTATTGCCTCAATTATATAATGCGCGGCGTTATAAGGTCGAGCTCAAACCTTATCCAAAATTGCTGCAGATTGAAAAAAACATGCTGCGCGATGAACAGGTCAGAAAAGCAACGCCCGAAGCGCATCCAGATGCGCCGCCAGAATTAGAAAACATACACGGATCTATGCTATAATAACAAAATAAGAAAGCAGGGTAGGATAATGGGAAAAGCAACAAATTACACATCAAGACAGCCCGATGAAAAAGGTTATATTGAGTGGAGCGACGATGAAAACGCCATATGGGGCGAACTTGTCGCGCGCCAGATGCAATGCATTCAAGGCAAAGCCTGTGATGAATATTTGCAAGGGCTAAAGACACTTAACTTCCCCGCAGACCGTATTCCACAAATCCCTGAAGTGAACGCCATATTGCACGCAGAAACGGGATGGGAACTGGCCCCCGTGCCTGCGTTAATCAACTTTGATAAATTCTTCGCCCTTTTGGCGGCTAAAAAATTTCCCGTTGCAACATTCATTCGCAGCCGTGAAGAGTTTGATTATTTACAAGAGCCTGATATTTTTCATGAAGTCTTTGGCCATTGCGCCATGCTAACCAACCCTGATTTCGCGGCATTCACCCACGCCTATGGCAAACTTGGCCTCAAGGCCAATAAAAAAGACCGTGTCTGGCTCGCAAGGCTGTATTGGTTTACGGTTGAATTTGGCCTGATGCAAACAAAAGACGGGCTACGCATTTATGGCGGCGGCATATTATCATCCCCCGCGGAAACGGAATACGCCTTTGCATCCAGCACGCCGGAACGTAAGCCGCTTGATGTGATTGATGTGCTACGCACGCCATACCGCATTGATATTATGCAGCCTGTTTATTTTACAATTAACGGCATACACGACCTTTATAACATCGCACAAATGGATATAATGGACAAAGTCCGTGAGGCACAAGAAAAAGGCTTACATGCCCCCCAATATCCATCCAAAGATGATAGCCAAAAGTTAGCGTAAAAAAATACTTATATATAAATACTTACCAAAAACGGAGAAACGAAAATGTCTGCACTTGAAAAAGAAAAATGCGTCCCTTGTTCAGGCGGCGCAACGCCTGCCACCAATGAAGAAATCAAAGAAATGGCGAAGGACATTCCTGAATGGCAAGTCTATGACACAGACGGCATTGATATGTTAGAGCGCGTTTACAAATTCAAAAACTGGAAAAAAGCACAAGCCTTTGTCGAGCGCATTGGCGCACTTGCCGAAGACGAACAGCACCACCCCGCTATCTTGCTTGAATGGGGTAAAGTCAAAATCACATGGTGGACACACGCCATAAGTGGCCTGCACAAAAATGACTTTATCTGCGCCGCAAAAACTGATGAAATATTTAATGATGCATAAACAAAAAAGCGGCTCAAAAAGCCGCTTTTTTTTATTCTTAAAGCTAATTATGTCTCTTAAAAGCGATTAGCCATCGTCACATAAGCGCCGCTTTTTACTTGCGGGGACTTATCTTCACATTTATTCCAAGAATTAACGCTATAGGCGGCCATTCTAGCATCTAAGCTGTCTACCACTATTGGCGTGTCGAATTTTTCACCATATCCATCTTTCAACATTGAAACAAAACAATTGCGTGACATAACCTGATTTTTAGGGCGCATTGTAACCCCTTCGCGTGCCACAAGAAGCTCTGTTTCTGCCATGAACTTTGTATATTCAGATTTTTTCATAAAAATGCCTTTTAATAAACTCGCGGGTTTAACTGCCGCGTTAATAAATAAATTCTCGGCAAAGCTGAAATTCGCTGCATATTCCGTATTACGCAAATCCATAACTTCGCCAAGATTGACATATTTATCGGCCATTTCATTAAAAATGGCATTGAGTGTTGTTTGCTTTTTTTCTGACATAGTGCACATCCCTGTTATATAAATTATTAAAATTATTTACGTACCATAAGGCACATTAAGAATTATGTCAATAAAAAAGCTGCGCGCCCTTTGTACTGGTTTTACTTAACCCCCTCTATATACGTGGCACTGCGCTGCCTGTAGGCTGGCTTTAACTTATCGATGTTAAAACCAGTTTTTTCAGAATCTCTCAGTTTTTCTTCGATGATTTTAGTCATAAAATCATCGAAGATCAGCCTGCCATATATTTAACCGCGCGAATTGACGCTCATGCTCAATTTGCTGCGGGGCTTTAGCTGCAGTTTCATTAAAAAACAAACGTAATACGGGAAGATCTTTAAAACTCATTTTATACCAGCCTGTTATGTTATTAATTATAAACAATATACACAAACAGACAATTCCATAATGTCAGCCGTAGGTTCTTACCCATCAGCCTTTATGCAGCCCGCCCCAGACATCTAAGTAATCAGGCTGGAAGTTATCACCTTCTAGTGCTTGCGCAGTTGGGCGCATCATGTAGCGACTTTCAAACATAAACGCCATACCGCCGTTTAAATATTGCGGCGAGAGCTCTGCGTTGCTGGCTTTCTGATATGTTGCGGCGTCTGGCCCATGCGCAGACATGCAGTTATGTAACGAGTATCCTCCAGGAACAAATCCGTCAGCCTTACCGTCATACTCGCCATTAATCATCCCCATAAATTCGCTCATAATGTTGCGGTGGAAATATGGAGGGCGGAAAGTATCCTCCGCCACCATCCAGCGCGGCGAAAATAAAACAAAATCTAGATTTGCAGTGCCCTGAATAATGCTCGGTGATGTTAGCACCGTAAAAATTGACGGGTCCGGATGATCAAAGCTCACAGTATTTATTACATTAAATTTTTTCAGATCATATTTATACGGCGCATAGTTACCATGCCACGCCACAACATTAAGCGGCGAGGATTGCAGCGGCGCAGACCAAAGCTTACCTGCAAACTTCGCCAGCAATATAAAGCCGCCTTCTTTTTCTTCATACGCAGCCTGCGGGGTCAGGAAATCACGTTCGTTAGCAAGGCCGTTTGCACCGATTGGCCCGCGCTCCGGCAGAATAAGCGGACTGCCATAATTTTCGCAGACATACCCCGTAATAACATCACACTCATCAGCCAAATCAACCGCAAACTTAATGCCACGCGGTATGACGATAATCTCTTCTGGGCCGGCTTCTATAACGCCCATCTCACTACGGATAATCATGTTGCCCTGTTGCGGCACGATCAGTAATTCACCATCCGCATTATAAAAATAACGGCCATCTTCACGCATCGATTTATTCGCGGCGAACATATGTACAGCAAGGCCTGACCATTCATCAATATTGCCGTTCCCCGCAACGGTAAACAGGCCATCAATAAAGTCTTTATCTTTATGTGGCGCAGCCCGTGCGCCCCAACGCATTTGGTTGGGTGAAACAGCGCCGTCGGTAAAGGGCGCGCTTAAAAAAGCCGCCGCTTTATGATATGGTGTGAATTGACCATGGCAGACAGAGGGGTATAGGCGGTACAACCAGCTGCGTTTACTTGCAGCTTGCGGCGCGGTAAAAGCAGAGCCGCTAATTTGCTCAGCATAAAGTCCATATGGGGCCCGCTGTGGCGAATTTTGCCCCTCTGGTAAGGCACCCGTTTTTGCTTCACTGGAAAAACTATTCCCAAAACCTGACATATAGCCGCGCGCTTCCATAAAAAACCCCCTTATAATTATAATTTATAAGGGGTATTTTATGCGCCGCAGCGTACTGTAGCAAGCACAATCTACCGCAAGATTAATGCGGCTAGCTTTTGCACGGCCTCAACAGAAAGCGGTTTTTCTTGATATTCTTTAACAAAGTCATATTGCATAGAGGCTTCTTTATCACGGTCTTGCGAAGAAGATGTCAACATGACCACCACGCTGGCCGGATTTTCATGCATCTTCGTGTACTCAGCCAGAAATTCATGTCCGTTCATTCGTGGCATATTAATATCGAGCAAGATCATTTCTGGTGGAGAATCAAGCTTCGCAAGAACCTCTAGTCCTTCTTTGCCATCATAAGCCTTAAGGATCTCTATATTATTGTTATACTCTTCTAATATGCACGAACAAATGAATTGATCTGTTTCGCTATCGTCAATAACCAGTACGCGTTGAATCATAAATTATAACCTATATATTTCTCATTAAATTCGTCCGTATATTATACTAAAGTCATACACATTAAAAACATTATCTTGTTAAATAATATACGAGAGTATTTACTTATTGGTTAATTATCTTATAAAACGTATATGTAGTGAGGTTAGTATAAAACTGACGCTCCGCAACAGAGCATATACATGCATCAAGAGGTTAAAATGACAACGTCCTTCCATAACCATCTCCAGCAAGAAATCTCCGCTATTAAAGACGCAGGCCTATATAAGGGCGAACGTCCAATTCACAGTCAGCAAAGCGCAGAAATAAAGGTTGCAAACGACCAAAGCGTTTTAAACTTTTGCGCCAATAATTATCTTGGCCTGGCCAATAATCCTTTGCTGATTAGCGCCGCTAAAGATGCACTTGATCAATATGGCTTTGGCATGGCATCTGTGCGCTTTATCTGCGGCACGCTCGACGTACATAAAAAACTTGAAGCACGTATATCAAAGTTCACAGGTAAAGAAGACACGATCTTATATCCATCTTGTTTTGATGCGAATGGCGGACTATTTGAAACACTGCTAACAGCAGAAGATGCAATCATCAGCGACGCGCTTAACCACGCCAGCATAATTGATGGCATTCGCCTCAGCAAAGCCCAACGTTACCGCTATAATAACAGCGATATGGCGGACTTAGAACGCTGCCTTAAAGAATCCCAAGGCGCACGTTACCGCCTGATTGCAACAGATGGCGTATTTTCAATGGATGGCTACATCGCAAAGCTGCCTGAGATTTGTGCTCTGGCAGAGAAATACGATGCCCTAGTCATGATTGATGATTGCCATGCAGCAGGCTTTATGGGCAAAGACGGTGGCGGCACCGCTGATTACCACGACGTGATTGATAAAATTGACATTATTACAGGCACACTTGGCAAAGCACTAGGCGGCGCGTCAGGCGGCTACATCTCTGCGCGTAAACCTGTCATTGAAATGCTCCGTCAGCGCTCCCGCCCATATTTGTTTTCAAACACATTAGCCCCCGTGATTGCCGCTACTTCAATCGCTGTTCTCGATTTATTAGAAGAACACGGCGCAAAAATGCGTACGAAGCTGCAAGATAACAGCAAATATTTCCGCGCTGAAATGACGAAGCTTGGTTTTGATATGCTGGATGGCGACCACCCTATTATTCCCGTCATGCTTTATGACGCGGCGCTCGCATCAAAATTTGCAGATGAAATGTTAAAACGCGGCGTTTATGTTGTTGGATTTTCATTCCCTGTTGTCCCCAAAGGCCAAGCGCGCATACGTACACAAATGTCCTGCGCCCATGACAAAAAACATATAGATAAAGCGATCGCCGCTTTTGCAGAAGTCGGCAAAGAACTTGGCGTATTAAAAGGAAAGGCTGCATAAGATGAAAGCACTGTCAAAATTAAAGGCTGAAAAAGGCATCTGGATGATTGAGGATGCAGACATTCCACAAATCAGCCCAAGCGAAGTTTTAATTAAAATTAAAAAAACCGCAATATGCGGTACAGATATTCATATTTACAACTGGGATGAGTGGTCACAAAAAACCATTCCCGTCCCGATGATTACAGGTCATGAATATGTCGGTGAAATTGTTGAAGTCGGTAGCGACGTCACAACAGTGACCATCGGACAGCGCGTATCCGGTGAAGGGCATATTGTTTGCGGACAGTGCCGAAATTGTCGTGGCGGACGCCTTCACCTCTGCCCAAAAACCATTGGCATAGGCGTCAATATTCAGGGCGCATTTGCAGAGTATTTAAAACTTCCCGCAAGTAATGTCTGCCCGATACCAGATGAAATCCCTGATGAAATTGCTGCAATTTTCGACCCTTTTGGTAATGCTGTGCATACGGCCTTGTCCTTTAGCCTTGTCGGCGAAGACGTGCTGATTACTGGTGCGGGTTCTATTGGTATTATGGCTGCGGCCGTGTGTCGCCATGCAGGCGCACGCCATGTGGTAATTACGGATATAAACCCTTACCGTTTAGAGCTTGCAAAAAAAATGGGCATTGAGCACGCCATCAATGTGCAACAAACTGACTTAAAGGCACTAATGAAAGAGCTGCATATCACGGAGGGGTTTGATGTTGCGCTTGAAATGTCAGGTGCCGCGCCAGCTTTTCATACAATTTTTGACAGCATCATCCATGGCGGTAAAATTGCCCTGCTGGGCATTCCACCAAGCGATATGCCTGTTGATTGGAATCAAGTAATTTTCAAAGGCCTAACCTTAAAAGGAATTTACGGCCGAGAAATGTATGAGACATGGCATAAAATGAAGATGATGGTCATGGGGGACCTCGACATCAGCCCTATTATCACTCATGAATTTAAAATTGATGAGTATCAAGAGGCGTTTGCCGTCGCATGTTCTGGGCAATCCGGCAAAGTGATTTTAAACTGGGATTAAATTTCATCCCTATTTTTAACGCAGCACAACAAAAGTGGCGCCCCGTAAAGGGCGCCAAAGTTGTACAGGCCATAAGTGGTGCAGTACTTAAGCGGCCTTAGAGTGCATTCTGTCAACGGGCTGTGGGTATTGACCGCGCTGTGGCTGCTTATGGATATGAGTTTCAGCGTAATCAATGCCCATACCATAGCTGCCGTAATGTTCACGGATTATATCCAATGTCGCCTCATATGTTTCATGACGCGCCCAATCACGCTGCATTTCAAGCAACAGCTGAAGCGAGGTTATTGGCACCGCACCCGCTTTTTCAACGCGTGTCATTGCCGCATATTGCGCCTCTGGGCTAATTTCACCGCACGCATCACCAACAATATAAACCTCATAGCCCTCGTTCATGGCGCACAAAGCGGGAAAGTTAATGCTGGCGCCTGTCCATAGCCCTGAAAGTATGATTTTCTTGCGTCCACTCGCTTTGATTGCGTTTAAAACGCTTTTATCTTCCCAGAAATTCATCGTTGTACGTTCATGCGGGTCCTGCTGTAAAACATCAAGCAGTTCTGGCCATACATAGCCCGAGAATGCCTCGCTTTGAATACTTGTCAATACTGTGGGGGCGTTAAAGGCCTGCGCCGTTTTCGCAAGCGCGACGGCGTTATTTTTCAGTAGCTGCGTGTCAATGGAACGAACACCAAAAGCCATTTGTGGCTGCTGGTCGACAAATACAAAGACTGCGTTTTCAGGTGTGAGTAATTTTTGTGTAGCAAAAGTCATGAGCGTTATCTCTCTCTTATAAGTGTTAATGTTTAAAATTGAGCAACTTCTAAGATAAGCGTGTGTGTAAATAAGGGCTGACCAAGCGCAATGCGATGCTTGGTCAGTCAAGGTAGAAAACGTTCATTGGGGTTGAAGTCTTCGCCTTCGCTCTTATTTGTAGTAAAGTATGAGATCATAATGAAATATAGAGGTTAACAAAAAGTTAACATCGTGCATCTCAAAATAAGACATTGTAAAACAACGATATATACAGAATACAGAAAATGAAAAATAACGAATCACCGCTCAACATCCCTCAAATTATTAAAGCTGAAGACCACCCGAGCCCTCAATTTGGCCGTGTCGGCGTTATCTTAATTAATTTAGGAACCCCAGATGGCACTGATTATTGGTCCATGCGCAAATATCTCTCTGAGTTTTTAAGCGATCAACGCGTCATCAACCTGCCCAAGATTCTTTGGCAACCGCTTTTACAGGGCGTTATTCTGTCAACACGGCCATCACGCAGCGGTAAGGCTTATCAATCGATCTGGAATAATGAAAAAGACGAATCGCCGCTAAAAACAATGACCCGCGCGCAATGTGAAAAAATTTCAGCGCGTCTAAACAAAACGCATCCAGAAATTGCCGTAACATGGGCCATGCGTTACGGTAACCCATCAATTAAAAGCGCCATTGATGAACTTAGTGCGCGCGGCTGTAGCAAAATCTTGTTTTTCGCCCTTTACCCACAATATAGCGCCACGACAACGGCATCCGTTTTTGATAAAGCGTTTGAACATTTAAAAACAATGCGCTGGCAACCTTCCATCCGCACATCAAGCCCATGGTATGATCGCAGTGATTATATTGACGTGCTTGCCACATCGGTAAAAAACAAATTAGCGACCCTCGACAAGCCACCCGAATATATCCTGACCTCGTTTCACGGCCTACCGAAGAAGTACCTTGAAAAAGGCGACCCCTATCACTGTATGTGCGTGAAAAATGCCCGTCTTTTGCAAGAGCGCCTAAATTGGCCGAAAGATAAATTTATAACCACATTCCAATCACGTTTTGGGCCTGCGAAGTGGTTAGAGCCCTATACAGAGCCGACCCTGATAACGCTCGCACAGAAGGGCATCAAGCGCGTCGCGATTCTTTCGCCGGCCTTTGTCTCTGATTGCATTGAAACGTTAGAGGAGCTATCGATAGAAGCCAAGAGCGCATTCATTGCGCATGGCGGCGAGGAGTTCACTTACATACCATGCCTTAATGATGATGACACGCATATCGACTTACTGACATACTATATCCACCAAGAGCTACAAGGCTGGATATAACCTTAAAGCGCTTTTATAAAAACTAGCGAATTTCAAAACGAATTTTTGTCCCGCGTGACAGGATCAGGAATTCACTTTGTGTGCTATTTTCGTGTTTATGAAAGTTCACATCAATAAACGCGGAATCTAAACGCTCTAGATCTGCATCAGAAAACTGTGAAAAAGTGACACGCAGCTTATGAAACTCGACGGATTCTTCTGGCGCTGCTTGGTTCTTATGTTTGACGATACGGTCATCAACTAAAATTTCATCGCCGTAAGCTGCGTTACGAATAAAGATGTTTTTTATATTGTCCATTTTACCCTCCTTGCTTACAAAATGTGTCTTATTTTCCTAACGACACTATGCCTATTATTGCAACGGCGCAAGAAAAACTTAACATAACATTTCTGCGCTGCACAAAAGAAGGGCGCAATGATAACAAGCGCCCTTCTTGTAAAAAAACATGCCATTAGCCTGCAGATTACTGACCTTGCGCCAATGTGTAGCCAAGCTCTCCGTCAAACTCATAAAGGTTTTCAACTTTGATAAACTCCAAACCGCCAGCTTTAATCGCTTGCAGCTGCGCAATAATAGTATCATGCGAGACCAAGCCCGTTTTTAAGAAACGGCAACACCAGTGATCTGAACAAAAGGTATCAGGGTGCCCGTTCGGCCATACTTTGACACCGCGATTGGCAATAATTTGTAGTTCAAACCCATCAACAGCCTTCACCATAGATGCAAGCGCTGCAGGCGTGCCGTCATAATGGATAAATATATCTGCGCCGACAAGCTCTTTACTCTGTGTAATGCGCGGCTTTAATGGCGGAAGCTTTAAGCCTTCACTTGCGCCGCTGCCGTAATCTACAGCCGTAAACTGGCTTGGTTTTTGCCCCAAACGTGCAATCACCGCCGCAGCGAAACCTTCTGTGCCGACTTTTTCTTTGGAAAGGTCAGCGTCATAAATATCGCCGGTATGGATGCCGTCTTCCAAAGTTTTAAACCACGCATTATGTACCTTGGTCGCAACGTCACTTTGACCAATATGGTTAAGCATTAACACAGCGCCGAGCAGCAAGCCTGACGGGTTAGCAATGCCCATGCCTGATATATCAGGCGCGGAGCCATGCACAGCTTCAAACATTGCAAAATCATCGCCAACATTACATGACCCACCGAGCCCAACAGAGCCTGTAATCTCAACCGCAACGTCAGAAATAATATCGCCATAAAGGTTTTCTGTGACAATCACATCAAAATCATTCGGGCGCGCCGCAACGCGGGCAATGCCAATGTCGATAATATAATGATCCTGTTCAATATCAGGGTATTCAGCGCCAATTTCATCAAAAACACGGTGAAAAAGGCCATCCGCCATTTTCATGATATTGTCTTTAATCATGCATGTGACTTTTTTACGGCCATTCGCACGGGCATACTCAAATGCATAACGTACAATACGCTCACTACCGGGGCGCGAAATAAGTTTTAACGACTGTACAACATCCTGTGTTTGACGGTGTTCAATGCCTGCATATAAATCTTCTTCATTCTCACGAATAATCACCATATCCATCCCTGGGAAGTTTGTTTCCACATAAGGATGATAAGATACACAAGGACGTACATTCGCGTAGAGCCCCAATGATTTACGTACAGTCACGTTCAGCGACTTAAAGCCCCCACCTTGCGGCGTTGTAATCGGTGCTTTTAAAAATACTTTTGTACGTCGTAGCGAATCCCAGCTGCTTTCTTCAATGCCGTTTTGAATGCCGCGCGTATAAACAGCTTCACCAATTTCAATCTCTTCAATATCAAGCTGCGCCCCTGCTGCGTTTAATATATCCAGCGTTGCATCCATAATTTCTGGGCCAATACCATCACCGCGGGCAACTGTAATCGGAGTCTTACTCATTATATTATCCTTTTGAAAACGTAAATGTGGAAGGGGGCATAAGAATGTCTGCATTAATTATAAACAAAAACCCGCCAAGCCAAAAGGGCAAAAGCGGGTTTGTGAAAAAAATTTAATGTTCAATGCTTCAAGGCACTTACATAACGTAAGTGGCACGCACAAAACCAAAAATCAGTAGCCCCGCGCTGATGGCCAAAACCAACAACGTTAGGATTGTCCCGACAGTGCGGCCAAATGAAGTCTGACTCGTTTTTGATAGACCAAAAACATGAAGTACCCGCGCAATAAATAATGCGCTGCCAAGCCCATGCATAAGTACGAGGCTTGTTTGCTGCATTTCAACCATATATATAAGCAACAATGCTAACGGCACATATTCAATGAAATTACTATGCACGCGGATCGCTTTACTCAGCGCATGTTCCCCGCCATCACCAATGCCAATTTTATACTTCCAGCGTAAGCGCACAATACGCAACGTCAAAAAAACAAGTAAAAGTCCCAACAGCCCTGCATAATACCCAATAATCATAACTTCATTCCTTTTTATAATTCTTGATAAGCATAAATCACACCGCACGAATAACAAAATTAAAAAAAATATGATCCAAACCAGATCTGCTGCGTATAAAGTATACATAGGTTATGTGAGGCGCTTATTTAAGGCCTCAGTCTCATAACTGTTTATTTATACATAGCTCATCTTGCTTAACAAAAAGGAGATAAAAATGACAAATGTATTAACACTCACGGCGCCATTAATGCGACGCACTGTTGGTTTTGACCGTTTTAACGAAATGTTTGATAGCCTCTTCGAGGAAAAGTCAGCAACCCAAGACCACTACCCCCCACATAACATAGAAAAAATCGGCGCGGATGATTATCGTATCACCATTGCTGTTGCAGGCTTTAGTGAGAAGGATATTAATATTGTTTTCAACGGCGACACACTCAGCGTGACAGGTGATAGGCAGGAAAAAACACCCTCGGAGGAAACAGAAATCCTCTACCAAGGTATTGCGGCGCGGTCGTTTGATCGTAATTTCCGTTTAGCCGATCATGTGAAGGTGATTGATGCCGACCTCAAAAACGGTCTACTCACAATCTTCCTTAAACGTGAGCTACCCGAAGAAAAAAAGCCGCGCTTTATTAAAATCAAACACTGATAGGCGCGCGCTTTATCGCCTAAAACAAACCATGCTGTAGAGTTCTCTCCCTCACTCCACTTGACGCAGCATCATAAAGCCCGCATCTGCAACTAGTTGATGCGGGCTTTTATGTTGGGGCAGAAAAATCAAGAGCCTTATTGCAAATGACAGCCGCCAACCCCATCTGCCCTAAAGCTACACTCAGGTTGCGTTGCGTCTTCAGCTTTCACGCCATCGACCCAGTCTTCAGCCAAAACGTTTTTGCCCGTACCGCTTTGTAGCGACGGCGAAACACAGCCTGATAGCGGTAAAATAAAAAGACACAGTCCCAAAAACATATAACGCATTTGATTCGCTCCTATAAACAAAACCATCCTCACATTAGATAAATCGCATTAAAATTATTATGCCGCCAACACAATCACTTATCCATTTTCTTTGACGGTAATCTGTAATTTTTCTAACGTTCAAGTGTCGTTGCTGGTATTCAACAACACATATTTTAAAAGGAGAACACCCATGAAAGATCAATTTAACCAAGAAGATAAGACATTGGACGTTCAACAAGAGATCACAATCGCGCAGCCTAAACCTGCACCGCTTGCTCTTGGTCAATAATTAAAACTTACATTTAAAGACTTTTTATTATTGTGACTCCTGCTTTTCACTCAGCAGGAGTCATTTTATCCAGATAACAAAAAAGGCCATCGCATGGCCTCTCTTCATTTGAAATCCACTTAAACAAAATGCTCGCACAGCAACACTAAACGTTTTCTGGTATTTCGCTTGATGTGTCTTCACGCTCAACGATTTCGTAATCATCAGGGTTTAGCTCACCAATATTTTCAAAGAACACACGGTTACGCCCGCCTTCCTTTGCTTTATAAAGCTCACTATCCGCACGCTCTAACAAAGTCGGGATCGGATGGTCGCCGCCATCTATCAGTACCCCGCCCATAGACGTTGTAATCACGAGTCCACCTTCAGGCACAGAGCATTCAAACGCTTCGTCCGCCACAATGCGGCGCAATCGTTCCGCGACATAGAGTGCCTTTTCTTTTGACACATCTGGCAGTACAGCAACAAACTCTTCGCCGCCCAAACGCGCAAGCATATCAAAGCTACGTAAATTATCTTTCAGGCGGTTGGAAAAGACTTTCAAGATTTCATCTCCAACATTATGCCCCCATGTATCATTGACGTTCTTAAACTTATCAATATCCATGTAAAGCACACATAAATTCTTGGCGCTTGTCTTGTTGTCTTCTAACAGCTTCTCCATATGGACTTCAAAATAACGACGGTTATAAAGCCCCGTAAGCTGATCCGTCAGCGCCATATTCAGGCTCGTCTCATAGTTTGAGCGCAGACGCTCTTGGAAACGTTTACGGCGCACTTGTGTACGCGCACGCGCCAACATCTCATTTTTATCAATCGGGCGCATAATATAATCATGTGCGCCAATTTCAAGGCCATGAGCAACGCGTGGCATGTCATCTGGGGATGCAATCATAATAATCGGCACCGCGCGTGTATGTTCATTAGAACGTATATGCGAACAAAGGCGTAAGCCGTCTTCGCCGCCAAGGTTGAGTGACACTGCGATCAAGTCAAACTCACGCTCACGTGCATATTCAAGGGCTTCCATACCGCTGCGTGCTTGAATAATGATATTACTATCTACAGCTAAAGAAGATTTGATTTTATCGACTTCAAAATCTTGATCTTCGACCAACAAAACCTGTGCGCCCTGTACGGGTTCGTTCATCACAGCGCCTGAATCATCCATAACGCCAAGTGTATTCGCCGCATTAGAACGTACGCGCCATTCATCGATCGTCATTTTAAGACGTACGAGAGAGCGTACACGCGCCATAAGCGCTGTATCATTAATAGGTTTACTGAGGAAATCATCCGCGCCGTTTTCAAGGCCTTTAACGCGGTCTTGAACGTCTGTAAGCGCTGTCACCATAACAACAGGGATATGTGATGTATCAGGGTCTTCTTTAATCCGGCGGCAGACTTCAAAACCGTCCATGCCTGGCATCATCACATCAAGCAAGATAAGGTCAGGGCTGTCTTCTTTAACGCGCACCAGCGCCTCTGCACCATTTGTCGCAGTAATTACATCATAATACTCGCTGATCAGCTTTGCTTCCAACAGCTTCACATTCGGTAGAATATCATCGACGACTAAAATACGTGCAGACATGACGTCTTCCTTTAATTAATTCTTATGCGTTTAAATGCTTGTTCACAACATCCATAAAATGCGAAACAGAAATTGGTTTTGAGATATAATCATCGCAGCCAACCTCGCGAATTTTTTGCTCATCGCCTTTCATTGCAAAGGCAGTTACCGCGATAACCGGTATGCTTTTCAGCACATCATCAGCCTTAAGCCACTTTGTAACCTCTAAGCCAGAAACCTCAGGCAGCTGTATATCCATGATGATCAAGTCAGGCTTTTTCTCACGTGCGATATCTAACACCTCACGGCCATCTTTTGTTTGCAACGTATTAATGTTATGCGCTTCTAACAAATCATTAAAAAGCTTCATATTCAGCTCATTGTCTTCGACAATTAAAACAGTCTTGCTCATTTTAAAGTGTATTTCCTAAATCCATGGTCACGGTGAAGATAATGATTATCTCACAAACATTACCAAGATAGTATTGCAAAAGTGTTAAAATTTAAAGCTAATATATCAATTATTTGCTTTTTGAGCGTCCATTACACCGATATTAGACATGCAGGCTAAATTATGGGCAGTGGGGGGCGTCTAGCATTGTTAATTCCAGTAATTCTTGCCCAATAATGTGGTCATGATAATCGAGTCGAATATCCCCCATCACCCCATTATCATAAAGCGTCGCGCTCATCTCATAATCAGAAGATTCCTGCGTCGCACTATCAGAGAAATATGCTATCGACACGCGCCATTTTTTCACCTTGCCCCCAAGAGCGGGAATATCTTGCTTTTTATGATACGCTCCATCTTCTTTATACGCGAAGACATAGGTCGTGACCGTTCGCGTGCCCTGCTGCTCTAAACCATCAAAAACTTCGTAGGATGTAAATGCCTTGCCAGATCGTGCTTGCTCTAAAATTTTCACGGCATGTTCACTCGGCAGCAATATATCACCTTTATATACCTCCTCGCGAACGCTCGGCTTTTTATAATGCGCGACAAGCTGGTCATCTGATAAAGTTGCATAGCCTTTAACACTATCAAGCGGCACCCCACCCGCTTGACGGGCAATAGAAAAATCATAACGCGCAAAATCTTTTGTCTCATAAGTCGTCGTTTGCGTCGTCATCTGCCCAGGGGGCTGGCTCGTAAAATTATACTTAAAGTCAAATTGGTATGATGTCGCCCAGCCATCACAGTCTTCTTTAAAGCCGTAATCTAACTGCCCGCTCATCGCGGCTACAGTTGAGGACGGCTTCGCCTCAAGAAGTTTCATATTATAAACCGCCTTATAACCGCGCATGTCGTGTTTTTGCGCAAAAACCTGCGACGGAAACAAGCAAGTAAAGGCAAAAAACGTTACAGCGAGTAAATGGGGATTTGAACGTCTGTTATGAATATAGGGCAAAATAATCTCTATCCTTATCTTTGAGCGGGCAACTTTTTCCGCCTTCAAGGCAAAAAATACTATCAAGTTCAAAAATACCGCCATCAAAATAATATAGCAAACCCTATTTCACATTACAAAAGCCCCATAGCAAAGGGGCTGCCCCTTCTTGGCACAAACTTCGCATAGCCTTTACCAGAAGCAAGTCGTAAAAGGCGATGCGCATTTAGGTTAAACAAACGAGGGTATATATATGTTGACGCAGCCATCTGAAATCTCAGCTTATACACACAGTCACTTTGTCCCTATGGCGCATGATATAGAGACGCTACTTAATAACAAAGCAAACACCTCAAATTGGGGCGCTTTCACAACAAAAGCATTATCTATATTCCACACGATGCGAATGAATTTAAAAGAAGCACAGCAAGTTATCGCAGACCAACAAAAAGAAATTATGATCCTTGAAAAGCTTGCAGATACAGATTTTTTAACTGGTCTTGCTAACCGCAGACAGTTTGAACGCTCCTTTAACATGGAAATTGAACGCGTAAATCGAGGCAAAAGCCGCGGCGGCCTACTCGTTATGATCGACCTTGATAATTTCAAGCAGATTAACGATCAACACGGCCACCAAGCAGGTGACGAATGCTTAAAGCTTGTCGCAGATTTACTTGAAAATGAAACGCGCTCTTTGGACGTTGCGGCGCGCCTTGGCGGTGATGAATTTGTCGTTATCTTTGCGGATGCCGACGCCGATATCGCGATTGACCGCACACAAGAAATTGGTCAAAAACTCAATCAGCTTTGCCTGAATTGGAATGGCAAAAAGATAGAGATCCGCGCAAGCCTTGGCCTACGTAAATTTGCCAAAGGCGACAATGTAAAAGGTATAATGAGCGCAGCGGACGATACGCTTTATCAAGAAAAAGAGAACAACAAGAACAAACGTTTTACACCAAAGAAAATAGAAAGTTTTACACACCAGTTGTTAAAAGGGGAAAAAATTTCGGTCCTCACCCTAAACCAATAACCCACATACCGAACAAGTTCACTTGCGACCTCCCTAACCCTAAACCCAAACCCTAGCAAGTGGCTCCCCTTAACCCGGATTGTAAGAATTACAATCCGGGTTACTTCTGTCTGGGGTACGGCGCAAAGGACGCAGTTAAATTTTAGGGGTTATCTTACAATCATATGAAGAACCTTGACCTATGCTAAGGCCAAATGTTAAGCCCTGATAATCAAGTTCAAAGACTGGGACGCCCTGTCCCACATGGCGCAAATCGTCATCACGCGCTGCGAATAATGCATCGCAAACTTTGCCGAACTCATTTGCCGTGAAAGCATATGTCTCATCATAAACATCAGCATATTTCAAACGCTCTTGGCAGATAGCGCCTTTATTCGTCGCATGGTCATTAAACACATGCATTAAACGATTAAACTCATCGCTTTCAAAAAATGCGTCACGCTCTTTTAGGCGCTGGATATAATCATTATTTTGGTTTTTATATGTCATGTCAGGCCGCCCCAATTTCAATATTATGCTCCACCCATATAGAGTTCTTACAATTAAAATGTCAATAATATTGCAAAAATGCATCTTACATATTGACATTCGTACGCTACGTATCGAAAATGCCTGCATTGTTAAAATGGAGACTTAGAAGATGAGCAGTGCTGCAAAAGCAACAAAGCCGCGTGCATCCGCCTTGGCAGATGTAATTAGTGATAACGTAAAAACCACGCAAAAAGCAGAGCAAACACCTGCAAAAAAAGCGGGTCGCCCACGTTCAGAAAAATCACGCAAAGCAATTGTCAATGCGGTAAACCGTATGCTGCTTCACCGCAGCGCATCTGAGCTTTCCATCGAAGCCATTGCAAAAAAGGCAGGCGTTGGCAAAACCACGATTTACCGTTGGTGGCCTGATAAAGTCTCCCTCATCCTCGAAGCAATTAACGCCAATGGCGCAAATGTACCGCAGCCGACCCATAAACCAGCCGGTGAACGTCTGCTTTGGCAATTGGAGCGCTTTTTGCGCCTATTGCGCGGACGTAACGGCAAAGTCATCATCGAAATGATGTCACAGGCACAATCAAACAAAGACGCGCTTGGTAGTTTTTATGAAAGATTTATGCTCGTCCACGAGGAAAACCTCGCAGAGATCATCGAAATCGGTAAAAACGCCGGTGCATTCCGTACAGATTTAGACACTGGCATGGCTGTTGATATGATTTATGGCGGCGTTGTCTATCATTTAATGAGCGGCTCAGACGAGCTCGATGAAAACTTTATCGAACGCTATCCACATGAAGCGTTGCGTTTAGTGCGTTAACAAAACTTAAATCAGCACAATGAGCCCATATTCTATGGCTGAATATTAGCGCTGAGCGCTTCATTCTGCTTATCCGCGCCCAGTGCAGACTTTGGACTGCGCCGCCTTCTCATCCATAGTGCAGCTTCGCGTGCTATAAAAAGGAGCTCCAACGCAAAAACGCCGTAAATCATCTCTTGCCAGCCCCAAGGGTCTTTGGTTTCATAACTGTGGCGCCCTTTTGTCGCAGCGTCCCGCATTAGTCGCTCACCATTCTCTGTAAAATTTAAAAGCGCCACTGGGCCATCGACATAATATTCACGCTCAGGGTAAAAGCCCTTTGGCTCATCAAGGCTTATCCACGAACTGTTATCTAAGAAAAGCTGCTTATCGCCTTCAGCCGCGACTAAAAGGTTTGAATGAGCAAATAAATGCGTAATGCGCATATCCTCTTCGGCGACACCTAAATGTTTCAGAGCAAAATATTTCAGTATTGCGTAATCTTCACAATCACCCGTAGCGTCTTTCAACGTTTCATAGGGGGTGAAAAAATATTCTTTTGCCTGCGCAACGGAATCCTCATCAGCCTGATACTCAATGACATCATTTACGCGGTCATCAAGTGCCTCAAGCATTTGGTCGCGGGGCAACTGACGCATATATTCAATTTCGTCGAACCATGCCTGCATGAATTTGAGTTTTGTTGGCTCTTGCATCTGCAGATCATAACGCTGCTTCATAACCAGCAAACGATCTCCGAGGTAATGGCTTTTCGCATACAAGCCAGAAACACCATTATAGCTATGTTCAACCGTCGTTAAATCAAGCGTAACATGCGCGCTCTCAAAACGGTCAAACTTGGCCTGCGCATTAAAGCTTAAGCTCAAACTAAATGCGGCGCAAACCGCTAGTTTTTTATATGAATTATCCAATATGCCTCACCCTTACTTTTTATGAACATTACAACAACGCGCCGATTATGTCAAATGGTGATTGTAAAAAGGCGAGGTATATAGACCTGCTTTTTTATACTGAATATATAATTACTGGCCGCTAGCGCTTGCCATGTTATTCATCATGTGCTCAACCAACTCGGAGCTCGCTTTGCCATCGGGAGAAATATTAAACATGGTTTGGTACGAACGTATGGCATCTGCAGTCATTGGGCCGCTAATACCATCTGCTGGGCCTGGGTATAAGCCGAGCGCCATCAGATGTTCTTGGATAGGAGCGATTAAGCTGTAATCAGCTGATTCAGACATCACAGATCGTACATCAATAATCTCGCTTTCGTGCTGCGGGCGCGCCGCCGCAACAGATGCGACCGCCTGCGGCATTGCTTTGGCAACGCCGCTAATGGCTTTGGCTTTAAATGCTGGGTTTTGGTTTTGCTCAACGCGGACAATGTTACGCACTTCGTCTAATGATAAGCCAAGCTTCGCGGTTAATTGACCCAGTGCATTTTGCGCTTCAACATTGTTATTGTCAGACGCTAAATTATACCAAAATAGCGCTTTATTATGATCTTTCTTCCCTGTCAGGCCGTTCTCAAAAATCAGCCCCAGATTATAGGCTGATTCCGGCACACCAGTAACCGCAGATTGTTCAAAATAATGTACGGCAGATTCAATAGAATATGGCACACCAATACCTTCGGCATAAGCGATACCCAAATTATACTGCGCCTCGGGGTGGCCGAGTAAAGCCGCGCTACGGTACATATCCATCGCGTTTGCAACGTTTTTCAACGTGCCAAGACCTTGCTGATAAAGCACACCAAGATTATAACGTGAATTTGCAACATTTTCTTTGCCTGATTCTTTGAACCAGAAAAACGCTTTTTCAAAATCTTGCGCTACGCCTTCTTGACCTGCAGTATATAAAGCCGCCAAATCATGCTGCGCTTCCGGGTTGCCGCTAAATGCCGCGTTTTGAATATCCTTCGCAAAACCATTCAGTGATTTATCAAGCGCGGCGCGCTCTGATAACGGGGCCGCGTTTCCTGCAACTGAGAATAACTTCGCTGCCGCAGCTTCTTCTTTCAAGCGCAAAGACTTTGCAATATCCGCTGCGCTTACAACAACTTTCTCTGGGATAATAACTTCTGGCGCCGCCTGAAGTGCAACGGCAGGCTTAACCACAGCGTCTTTAACAACCACCTCAGGGCTTTGCGCCATGTCTTCAATAATCGGCTCTGCGCGCATTGGTGTTGCCTTGATTTTAGGCAACACATCAACTTTATCCGCTTCGGGAACAGCTATGTCTTGTATCTCAACAGGTGGCGTAGCATCTATGCTTGGGCCTTGCGCTAAGGCAGATGGTTCAAGATCATTCAGCGCCGCAGCCACGGCATTAATATCGCCGCCCGATTCAAGCAGCGTCTTATCAATTTTGTCTTCTAGCGCATCAAAATCCGTTGGCGATGCAGTATCTGGCGCATAAACATTATTTGCTGTTGGCGCGATAGCCGCGCGGTCAAAACGGTCTTGATTGCTTTGCACTTCGCTCACATATTGCGGCGTCGCTTTAGTCAGTTGCAATGAAGGCCCAAAATGGCTAAAGCCCCAAACAGCCGCTACGCCCAATGCAAGCAGTACTGAAATTGAAACGCCGCCAAATAGGTGCTGCTTTATTTTCGCGCGCTCTTCATCAACCATTGCTTCTGGTGTCTTGGCAGGAGTCACATCATTACGATCATTAAAAAGCTCCGCACCATTGATTTGCGGCAGGGTTGAGCGTTCCGCTACAGCGCGGTCAGTCAGCAATACCAAGGCCTTGGCTTCTAATGCTTCGCGCGTGGAAGTGACCGTTTCTTCAATAATATTTACTTTGCGGTTCAAACGTACCTTATCTTGCGATAAACGCTCAATTTTGCGTGAAATGCGCGTGCTTTCTTCGCTGACACCATCGGCGCGTTCGGCGGCGCTGCGTGCGCGTGCATCAACCAATGTAAGCTGCTCAATGAATGTTGTGCTGTTTTGTTCTGTGCGTTCAACTTGTTCGCGCATAAAGCTATATGATTTTTCGCTGCGCCCTGTGCGTTCTTCTAAATCAGTAACAAGACGGCGTGTTTCTTCAAGTTCTTTCCAAAGCATTTCACGTTCTGCTTCTGAACGGCGCAATTGCTGAGATACGGTATCAAGGAGTTTGACAATATAGGCTGATTTATCTTTACCCATGCTCACAGGCAAAGATGCATTTGCTGGATTCAAAGTCTTTTTCTCACCCTGCGCCGCATTTGGCACAGTCATGCGATTTTGTTTTTGTGATCGTGCAGATGTTTTTATATTCATATCAAAACCCAAGAGCTCTTTCCAAATTCCCCAAAAAACATAGGCTTAGCCTAGCGTCAAGCGCTGCCAAACCTTAAAAATGCTATTCTTTGTTTTCCCTAATGTAGTGACAATACAAAATTATGCGCAAAAAATCTAGTTTTTTGTCATTCCACACCCAAGATTGTCCACATAAGCGCGCCCCATTCGCGCCGCGCGCTAAAGTAGATCGCCTTGACATAGAAGACATATCTGCTATTGCTTGAAAAAACACATAAAAACACGAGACATACAGGGTCAGAGCATGAGCATCATTACATTCATCGCACCGCCGCTTTCAGGCAAAGGCACGCAAGCCAAAGAAATTGAACTGAGAACGGCATGGAAACACGTTAGCACGGGCGACTTACTGCGCGACCGGATGAATGGCAACGACAAAATCGCCAGGGCCATCAAAAGAACAATGGATGCGGGGACTTTCGCCTCAGAAGCCATTGTCGACCAAGTGCTAAAAGACCGCCTTGCCCAGCCTGATTGCCAAAATGGCTTGATCCTTGATGGTTATCCACGCGTATTAGCGCAGGCGAAAACCCTTGATACTCTGACCCAGCAAGCGAATACAGTTTTTGCGGGCGCCATTCATATTGACGTCCCTGAACAAGAACTCTTTAACCGCCTCGCCCAGCGCGGCCGCGCCGATGACACGCCAGATGTTCTGAAAAAACGTCTTAAAGATTATCAAGACAAGACCATGCCTGTTGTTGAATATTACAGGAAACGCGGCTTGTTAATCGAGATTGACGGTGCGCAGCCAATGGCAGATGTCACTCGCGACATCTGCATTGCACTGAACATTAAGCCATAACCATAAGCCCTTCAGCTATTAAGCAGGGTCAACGGCACGCAACCCGGCGCGCAAAGCACCTTTGCTTTGGCTAAACATGTATAAATAATCTTTAGGAGGCACAAAGTTTTGCAAAATACCGTGCATTGTTTTGCATCGCGTATCCCAGCTCAACTCTTTATAGCGTGTGAATAAATGCTCAGTCTCAATTTCTCGTACCATGTCGGCATATTGCACAGGGGCTAAGTCTTCTGCCAAACACTCCACAAAGCTTTCCTGCCTGCGGTCGTATTCCATCCGCATAATATCATGACCAAACTGCGTAATATATTCTTGTGGCAGGCGCAAATCATCATTTGTGCATAGCTCCGCACGGTACTGCGCAAAAACGACAACATTGCCGTTTGGTTTTTCATGCATATAACGCACAACCCCGCTTTGAAATTTGTGAAGCTCACTTTTCTCGTCCGCAATTAATGCTTCTGATGATATCCCGCGCTGGCCCATAAACATTAAATGCCCTGCGAGTGATACAGATTGTAAAGTATCTTGGATCTGTTCACGGTCTTTGCGCAAATCAAACATATTTAAAGGCAAAAGCTCAAATTCCCTAGCAAGAAAACGGTCCAAATCAATATGCGGGCAAAGTTTTGCCAAGTTTTCAGGGGTTTGAATTTTGAAATGGTCTGACACATCAGCATCATAGCCAAAGGCATCAATTTGCTGCTTGCTTTTCAGCTCTTTTGCACGTTTTTTTGCATCGGCAAATTCATCAACACCAAATTCAATCGGTAAATGTACGGCTGTATGCAGAAGGGTTGATGATAGCCCCGCGACAAGGCCGCCAACGATACCTAACGTCATGCCATACTTAACCCCAAACACACCGCCAACAATGGCTGTACTCCATGCAATACGCGGCCCTTTGTTAATCGCGACATTCGCAAAGTCACATAACAATTTTTTTGCCGTCATCGCTTTGCCGTTTTCATAGAAAATATTCTTGTTTTCCCAAAGACCTGCCGATAGCTTTTCCCAGTGGCGGCTTATCACTTCACGTGCTTGGTCATGCGTTTGAGTTTTTGCGATAGTCTTCGTTGCATAAGAGAAAAAGCTCCGCAATGATTTATCATTAGGGTCAAACGGCACAAAGCCACCGCCTTCACGGCGCGTTGAGAGCTTTAGTATCACGCGGTAACCATCATTTTTACGATTTTTTACAATCTCGTACATATGGCGACCATTGGTATAAATGTTATCTGCGCCATATAATGTATAATGTTTACGGCTTTTTACGCCGAGCGTACGGCGCGCGACATCAAAATCCTCACGGGTTTCACGACGCATAGTATGCGCGTTTGCGCGTTCTTCTAATGGTTGATCTTCATCACCACGGGCGCGGCGGGCGCTAAATATGTAACAGCGTTCCAACTGCTCACGCGTCGCAACAATGCGGCCATCGGCGAGGCGGCGGCCATCTAAATTATTTGCTGTCTTTGAAAATAACACCCCGACAGTATTTGTCGCGCGGTGATAGAACGGACGGCCAAAGCCTTGGGGGGTTGCAATCAGTCCATCATTATCTGGAACGGGGTGATGCGTAAACGAAAACCGGCTGGTTATATCCGTTATACGATCATGGTAATGCGCGAGCGGGTGCTCACATTTCCCATCTTTACTAGTCATCTTACACACTTTCTCTATAGCGCCCTCTACTGCGCTGCATCATAATATACGCCCATCAAGAAACAGTGTCAAATATTTCGTAAAATAGGACCCTAACCCACTGATAAGATGTAAATAAAAATGATTAAAGCTAAGCTTTGTTGAGAAACAACGCCAAGAAATCTTCATTCGAGATGGCTGCCTGCGCCTTGGGCTGATCATGCGCAGCTTTTGCGTCTTGCGCGTTAAGCGCACCCATTGCGGCCTGTCTATTATATGTCGAATGCTGATATTGCAACTGCTCAAATAATGATAAGCCGGACTGCGCAAAGCTGCGGGCATTCGCCCCCACAGATAATGTTTCCGTGCGCTCCTTTGGTGCGCTAAAATCATCAATCAACATTGCGCCCAGCGCGCGCGCGGCGCTAATATTCGCTTGAAAGTCAACCTCACCAATAAAATCACGCAATGGACGCTTAACGATGCGCATTTCCTGCGGCGCGGCGTTTTCAATTTCATCGCCTTGCTGTAAGTCATCATATTGGAATTTCTTATCAAAGAAATCATAAAGCTGCGCAAGGCTTCTGGGCTGGGCTGTGTCACGGTCAAAGAAAACATTGCGGTTCGCCATTGCTGCTTTGGGGAAGACATCCGCCGCAATGGTGTTTGGGTTATCCTGCGCCGCATTTAAAAAGGCCGATGCATTACCCGCCCCTAAGAAATGCGCCATATAAAGCTCTGTACTGCCCACTGCGCCATCATAATTTTTTTCTAAATAGGCTTTATTATCTGACGCAAGCTCCGCCGCCATTAATGATGCAATTTTCGGGTTATTACGCAGCGCTAAAATATCGTCGCGTGTTACTTTGTCGCTAACGCGGCCATTATCATCAATCGCCGCTGCCGCTTCTTCTAGTCCATATTTCGCGCCGTGGTCTTTGACCATACTCAGCCATGTCGATTCAATGAACTGGTAAAGGCCAGAAGCCGAGCTTGTACTAGCCTGTGCATCATGGTCAAAATTGCTCTCTACGGCAGCTTGCTCCATCAAATAGGCAAAATCTACCCCAGTTTCAGCGCTCGCCATCCGCACAGCATTCTGCACTGTGCTACCAGCTCTATTGTTAAGAGCCTGTAAATACTGGGTATTATTTTGATATGGCGAAATACTCATTTTATACCTTTTGTTAAGCGGTCAGCTTTATCCTTATCTACTCACGCAAATTACATGCCAAAGATAAAAACTGATTTTAAACCTATGGCTGCGCCGTAAAATTTGATAATATAATGCGGCACTTACGCGAATATAAGGAATGTCATTCATGCTGACCTACAATCCACCAATCGAAGATATGAAGCATATCTTGAAAAACATTGTCGATTTCAACAGCCTTGAAAAAGCGGCTGAGCTTGATGACGAAATGGTTGATGCCATTTTACACGAAGCCGCGAAGCTTGCCCGCGACGTCTTAGCGCCACTGAACCGCGTTGGCGATGATTTTCCGATGGAGTGTAAAGGCGGCGAAGTGATCACCCCGCCAGGTTTCAAAGAAGCCTACGCGCAATATTGCGAAAGTGGGTGGAACAGCGTCCCGTTCTCCCCCGAATTTGAAGGTCAAGGCCTCCCCTATACTTTATCATTCCCGCTGCAAGAAATGTGGCAAAGCGCCAATGTCAGCTTTAGCCTATGCCCGCTTTTGAACCAAGGCGCAATTGAGGCGATTGAACATCACGCATCTGATACTTTAAAAAACACCTATTTACCCAAGATGATCTCAGGCGAGTGGACAGGGACAATGAACCTGACCGAGCCGCAAGCAGGATCAGACCTTGCCGCCGTTCGCACAAAGGCTGTGCCACAAGATGACGGCACATATAAAATCACAGGACAGAAAATATTCATTACTTTTGGTGAACATGACTTTGCTGAAAACATTATTCACCTTGTCCTTGCCCGCCTTCCCGATGCGCCCGAAGGCGTGAAGGGCATTTCGCTTTTTGTTGTCCCTAAGTTTAACGTCGGCGAAGATGGCGCGATTGGTACGCGTAATGATGTGATTTGCAGCGGCCTTGAACATAAGCTCGGCATTCATGCATCGCCAACATGCACCATGACATTTGGTGAAAATGGCGGGGCAACAGGCTATGTTGTCGGCGAGGAAAACCAAGGCCTAAAATACATGTTCACAATGATGAATATGGCGCGCCTTAATGTCGGCCTGCAAGGCATAGCCGTCTCAGAGCGCTCATACCAAGCCGCGCTTGCTTACGCCAAAGACCGCAGCCAAGGCAAAAACACCAAAGGCGAAGAAGCCAACATCATACAACATGCCGATGTCCGCCGTATGTTGATGACGATGAAAGCTTACACCGAGGCAGCCCGTGCGCTTGCTTATGAATCTGCGTTTTATTATGATCTCAGCGTTGAAAAAGAACATAAAGATGCGCCTGCCGCAGTGGCGCGCGTGGCCTTATTAACCCCCGTCGTCAAAGCCTGGGCGACAGATATATCACTTGAAGTGACCTCGCTTGGCGTACAGGTATGTGGCGGCATGGGTTTCATTGAAGAAACAGGCGTGTCGCAGCATTATCGTGATGCACGCATTCTGCCCATATATGAAGGCACAAACGGAATCCAAGCCCTTGACCTTGTCTTCCGCAAGACCGTCATGGATAAAGGATCAGCCTTTAACGCGTGGCTCAAAGACGCAAAAGACAAAACCTTAGCCATGAGCCAGTGCCCCGCAGAGCGCGTTAGTAAAATGAGCAAAGATTTAAGCGCCGCTTATGACGTTTTAGAAAAAGCGACCGACTTGATCTTGGGCCTCGCCAAGAATAAAGAGCATGACCGTCTTGGCGGCATTGCCACGACGTATTTAAAGCTGTTTGGCCTTGTTGCTGGCGCGTCTATGCTTGTGCGCTGTTTAAACGGCATCCATGAACAAGATGGTGCAAACCGCAAAGAGTTTTTAGAAGAGAAAGCCGAAACGACACAATTCTATTTTGACTTTCTGCTACCGCAAATTCACGGGCTGCTACCAACAATAGAAAACGGCCTCGCGCCAGAAATAAACGCGGCGTAATATGGTTGAGGCCGCCCCCGTACTCTACAGCTTTCGTCGCTGCCCTTATGCTATGCGGGCGCGGCTTGCGCTCCATTATGCGGCTATCGCAGTCGAACATCGAGAAATCATCCTGCGCGACAAGCCGCAAGCTTTGTTAGACGCATCACCAAAGGGGACTATTCCCGTGCTTATATTAGCAGACGGCACCGTGATTGATGAAAGCTTAGATATTATGAAATGGGCCGCGCAGTCACATGACCCAAAGAGCTGGTACGCGCAAACAGACTTCGCTCTGATCGCACATAACGACACCGCATTTAAACCGCAGCTAGACCGTTATAAATACCCCACACGCTATAGCGATGAAGATTGCAGCGGCGCGCAAGAAAAATGCAGTTTGTATTTTGAGATGCTCAATGAAAAAATAAGTGATGACGGGCAGCTTGGCGGCCTTACCGACTATGCAATATTTCCCTTTATTCGCCAATGTGCGAATGTTGATAAAGACTGGTTTAATGCCTTGCCCTACGCGCCGTTACAAAACTGGCTCACAGCGCATTTAGAAAGCGCCGCATTCAAAGACATCATGCACAAACATGATTTATGGCAGGCACAGTAAGCATTAAGGCGCAGCGTGATATGGGTAACCACTTTTGTCAAAGTCAACATCATCAAACGCAAAACCATAAGCCCCGCTGCGCATTAATTCTGCATCGATAAAGCGCCATTGATTTTGCGCATTAAAGCTCACATTATTGCGCAAGGTCAGCAAGTCAATACGCCACCCCTGCTCTTGGCGCTCAAGGAAGTAAGGCGGGCACGCCCTGCGTTCTAGCGCAAAGCGAATAACAGCAAATGCTGCATTTTCAAACACAGCCCCCGGTAAACATTGTTCAATCAACAGAGCTTCGCTATTCATTTGCGCCGTATTCACGTTTAAACGCGGTAACATAAGCTGCGTTTCCAATGTAAACAAATCACGCTGATATGGCATTTTATGCTTAATCAACGCCATGCTATATGCCTGTAAAACCTGCTGCGGCGTTGCGTATTTACCCGCCGCGCGTTGGCGTTGTTCTATTTTATACTGGGCAACCAAAGATGGCTCTGCGGTATCAACGACGACCGCGGCACTCTTTTCCCCGTCGCCCTGCTGCGCACGGAGCCATGACACATAAGCCGGCTGACCATAAAAAAGAAGCCAGATGAAAAACATCATAACAATAATAAAAATCAGCCTGCGCATTTAAAGTAAACCTGTGTGTGGGGATCTAAGGGAAAACCTGTAACGTTCTTACTATACATTAAAGCACACAGTAGAAAACAAAAACAGGGACAAAGCATTTCTGCACTGTCCCTGTCTATCCCTATATCAAACCAAGATATAATTTTATGCGTCTTATTCCGCCGGTGGTGGCGGCATATCATCGCCATGTGGCGGTGGGTGACCTTCATGGCCTTTGCCATGTTTGCCGCCCATTTTATCGCGCATTTTTTTCATCTCTGCGCGCTTGGCTTTATGATGTGCGCTCATTTCTTCTGCGCTCACATCGCCGCTACCATCTTTATCCATGTCTGCAAATTTAGCTTCCATTTCGGTGATGAACTCACCCTTTGAGATAACGCCATCTTTATTCGTATCAAACTTTTCAAGCATTTTGCCTTTAGGACCGCCACCTTTACTATGTGGCGTCTTTTCACCTTTGGGGCCGCCTTCTGCATGGGCAGGGTAAGCAAAGCCAAGTACAGCCATACACATAGTCGCGCAGGCAAGCCCACGATAATATTTTTGAATTTTCATTAAGATTCTCCTTCTGGTAAAAATCATTCCATATAGTGTAATACGCTGCAGCGTTATAAACCCTTCGTTTTTTTTCAAAATTTGTTATACTGCGGGACAAATAAGCAATAAAAACAATGCCAGATAACAGGACATCCCATGAGTACAGCAAAAAAACCATCTGAGCGCGGCATCACCGTTAATCAAACCAGCAGCCATATTTTACATTCGCGCCTCTGGATCAAAATCCTCGCTGGTATGGTGCTTGGTATCAGTTTTGGCTTGCTGCTTTCACCGCATAGCGCAGATGTTTTGTCTTACTTCATTGAGGATGACGGGCAAAAAGCTGCCATACTCAAAGTCATTGGTGACTGGATAGAGCTCCTCGGCATTGTCTTTCTTGGCCTGTTAAAAATGGTGGTTATCCCTCTCATCACCGTTTCGATCATTCTCGGCATTGCTGATTCAGGCGATATGGGCTTTGTGAAACGTTTGGGCTTCCGCATAGTGCCTTATTTCATTTTAACGACCGCAATTGCCATTACCATCGGGCTTGTTTTCGTCAACATCATGAAACCCGGTATTAATTTTGATCAATCCATCATTTCACAAAGCGTGGATTCCGCGGTTGCGTCAAGCCGTCTACCAAGCCAGACATTTGATGATTTGACCATTCCGCAGCGTATTGCGAACATGATTCCAACCAACCCCGCCAAGGCAAATGTTGACCGCAACATGTTACAAATTGTTATCGCATCTATATTAGTCGGCATAGCACTCCTACAAATCCCAAACAAAACAGCCTCTCCATTAACAGGGCTTTGTCGTTCCGTGCAGGTTGTTGCCATGCATATTATTGATTGGGCCATGCAAATCGCACCTTACGCCGTGTTCGGCCTACTCGGTAAAATTACAATCGAGCTTGGTTTTGATGCCATACAAAGCGTCGCCGTTTATGCCTTTACCGTTTTGGCGGCGCTGCTTGCCATGATGGGGGTTTACATGCTGTTTATAAAAATATTTGCAAAACGTTCCGTCTTAGATTTTTTAAAGCAAATCAGGGAAGTCCAGATTATTGCATTTTCGACCTCATCATCGGCAGCGACAATGCCTGTCACCATCAAGGCCGCTGAAGAAAACCTGAAATTGCGTCCAGAAATTAGCCGCTTTATCATCCCCCTTGGTGCAACCATCAACATGGACGGCACCGCGCTTTACCAAGCTGTCGCCGCCGTGTTCTTGGCGCAGGCTTTCGGTATAGAGCTAACCCTAACTGAAACCATTTTGCTGCTACTCACCACCATTGGCGCATCAATCGGCACACCCGCAACGCCGGGCGTTGGCCTTGTCGTTCTTGCGACGATATTAGCCGGCATTGGCGTACCTGCAGAGGGTATCGCGCTGATTATAGGCGTTGATCGCATTTTGGATATGTGCCGCACAACCGTAAATGTCACAGGTGACATCACCGCCAGCACACTTATGGATAAATGGGTGAAGTCCTAAATATTTAACTTCACCAAGGCGCTTTATTTACGGGGCAAATTAGCATATAATCATTAGGTTTAAAGGCCATTAACCTCGTGAGCATCATGCAAAATTCATCCACACAAATACAAACCCACAAAGATCCAAACAAGCTTGTCTTTAATTCCGTCAAAGAGCTGCGCGCTGCACTGTTTGATATGGTAAACAATGAGCAATATACAACCGCCGAGCCGCTCGCTGTGCGTTATGTTGCCTTGTGCCCTGAAGATCCGATTGGCTTAATTTGTCTTGGCATCATATACCGTGTAAGTGAACGTTATGACGGCGCAGAAATGTGTTACCGCCGCGCGATAGAGCTTGATCCGAATAACCCATCAGCGCACACAAATTTGGGCAACTTGCTTAACGACATGGACCGCAATGATGAAGGCATTAAGCATGCGAGCCGCGCGGTTGAGATTAACGGTGATGATTTTGGTTACCGTAAAAATCTTGCCGTACAGCTAAGGGATTCCAAGCATTTCGAAGAATCTTTAAAGCATTACACAGCATGCCTCACAATGAAGCCTGATGATGCAATGCTCAACTTTGATAAAGCCTTTATTGAGTTATATTTGCGTAAAGACTTAAAAAGCGCATGGCAGAATTTTGAATGGCGCTTAAAAACCGGAAAAATCAACTTACCGCAAATTAACAAGCTTGAGCGTTGGGACGGTAAAAAAAGCCTGAAAGACAAAAAATTACTGATTGTCGGCGAACAAGGCTTTGGCGACACAATGTTAATGGTGCGCTTTTTACCGCACTTCACTGACCAGTGTAAATCGGTTGACCTTGCCTGCAAAAAACCGTTGCATGTACTGTTTAGCGGCCTTGGCGTTAGCTGCCTTGATGCGGCAGATATCAAAGAAGACAATTACGATATGTACATCGAAATGATGAGCATTCCACAATATTTGTCGCATGATTGGCTTGAGTGGCCTCAAGGCCCCAAGCTACACGTCAGCGACGCCGCGACTAAAAAATTTGATTTTATAAATAAGCATAAAAAAGAGCGCCTAAAAGTTGGCATCGTCTGGTCGGGCAGTGTCACCTTCCAACAAAACGCCAAACGTTCCGTGCAAATTGACCGCTTTTTAGAGCTGGGCGCTAAGCATCCCAATGTCCAGTTTTACAGCTTGCAAAAAGGTGAGCGTGAAGCCGACATGCGTACACGCGGCATGGCCAGCATGATACCGCTTGGTCACATGGTTGATAACTTCTCTGAAACCGCCGCGGTGCTAGAACATCTTGACTTAGTCATCATGACCGATAGCTCTCTGACCCATTTATGTGGTTACCAGGGCGTACCGCAGCTTGATTTGTTAAACTACAGACCTTATTGGCTCTACTTCCCTGAAACGCGGACAACAACCTTATATAACAGCACGCGTTTTATTCGCCAAGCTGACCCTGGTGCATGGGACCCTGTGTTTGACCATACCAGCGCCATCCTTAGCAAGCTCACAGAGGCAAAATTAAAAGCCTGTGCAAAAGGCAATAACTTGATGCGCAAAGACACATTAAAACTTATTGATAAAGAAATGGATGCGCGCGGGCTTTAATTCTTTATTATTCTTTCTATCTTATTTTCTAAGCCAGATACTAAACAGCTAGATATTAATCACATTGTCAAAAAGGACTCAAAATGAGCAAAAATACGCTTCTCGCCTCTTCAAACATGCCAAACCAAGCGCCTAATTTTTCAGCGATTAAAGAAGAAGATTTTCTTCCTGCTGTGCAAGAGGCGATTAAGCAGGCACGCGCAAATATTGACGCCATAAAGGCCGATGCAGCCGAACCTGATTTTGACAATACGATTATCGCGATGGAAACATCTAGTGAAACGCTTGATATCATTACGTCTATTTTTTACAATCAGCTTTATGCCAATGGCACAGACGGCCTGCAAGATCTTGCGATGGAAATTGGCCCATTATGTGCGGCGCTTTCATCTGACGTTGCGATGGACCCTGCATTATTTGAACGCGTCAAAACCGTATATGAGGCAAAAGACAGCCTCGGCCTTAATGCAGAGCAGGACACATTGCTGACCAACAGCTATAAAGGCTTTGTTCGCGGCGGTGCGCTGCTTGGCGACAAAGAAAAAGAGGAGCTCCGCAAGGTCAATGAATCCATGTCGAAGCTTGGCCCTGAATATACCAACAACGTCAATAAATCATCAGAAGCGTTTGAGCTTGTCCTCGATAATGAAGATGATCTTTCTGGCCTGCCGCAAAGCGCAATTGACAGCGCCGCCTTTGCCGCCAAAGAAAAAAACTATGATGGCAAATGGCTCTTTACATTAGATTACCCAAGCTACGGGCCCTTAATTACTTATTCTGATAAGCGCGAATTGCGCGAAAACATCTGGAAAGCGTTTTCTAACCGCGCATGGGATGAGAAATATAATAATGCCAAATTAATAGAACAGATTGTTAAATTCCGCGATCAACGCGCAAAACTCCTCGGTTACAAAAATCACGCGGATTATGTGCTAGAGCGCCGCATGGCAAAATCACCAGATACCGTGCTCGACTTCTTACAAAAGCTGCAGGATAGCTATAAGCCCGCCGCTGAGAAAGAACTCGAAGAGCTCAAAACCTATGCGAAGACGCAAGGCTTCGATGGCGAATTAATGCCTTGGGACGCTTCTTACTACTCAGAAAAACTCAAGCAAGACCGTTTTAAATTCTCCGGCGAAGATTTACGCCCTTATTTCCAAATGAACAAAGTGCTTGATGGCGCCTTCACGCATTTCAGTAAATTATTCAACATCCGCTTCACAAAAAATGAGGGCTATGATGTTTGGCATAAAGATGTTGTGACTTATGATGTTCATGACAGCAACGATAACAGCTTCATTGGCACATTATATGGGGACTTCTTCCCGCGCACAGGCAAAAAGCCCGGCGCATGGAAGACAAGTTACCGTGACCAAGGTTTATATCAAGGCAAAGTCGAACGCCCTGTTATTGCCATTGTCTGCAACTTCACAAAACCAACCGCTGACAAACCGAGTCTGCTGACCCACGGCGAAGTATCGACCCTCTTCCACGAACTAGGCCACGCTGTGCACGCCCTGCTCGCCGAAGGTGAGTATCGTTCACTTTCCGGTACAAACGTGCTCTGGGACTTTGTAGAGCTGCCATCACAGCTTCAAGAGAATTGGACATATGAGAAAGAAACGCTCGATTTATTCGCTGAACATTATGAGACCGGTGAGAAAATCCCTGCTGAGCTCATTGAAAAATTAGTTGAAGCGAAAAACTTTATGATCGGCATGTTCGGCCTACGCCAAGTCAGCCTCGGCCTTGTCGATATGGCATGGCATAGCGGTGTACCAGAAAATGCGTCTGATATTATTGCCGTCGAAGACGAAGCGACGAAGAACTGCCGCCTGTTTGAACGCTTTGGTGGCCCAACCTCGGCATCATTTAGCCATATATTTGCTGGCGGTTACTCTGCAGGCTATTATAGCTATAAATGGGCAGAAGTGCTTGATGCTGATGCGTTTGAATACTTTAAAGAAGCCGGGCTTTATAATCAGGACGTTGCCGCAAAATACCGCCAAGAAGTTTTATCTAAGGGCGGCAGTGAAGACCCTGATATTCTTTATCGCCGTTTCAGAGGACGCGACGCTGACCCTGATGCATTGCTGCGCCGTGAGAATTTAAAAGCCGCATAACATCGGCGAAAGTTATTTAACATTATAATAAAGAAAAAAAAGGCTGCCGGATATTTTCCGGCAGCCAAGTTATGTGGGGAAATCTGATATAGAGCCTATACGAAATAAAGTTTCAATTGAGAGCTTTAAATAGACACATATATACAAACAATATACCTTTTTAGCCCTTTTCTTACTTTGCTGTCAAGACAAATTTGTAAATTAGCAAGTTCTGCTTGAGCAATAATAAAGTTAGCACGATAAAAGTTACCCAATTGACATAATTCTCTTGCATTTTTTTATTGAAAACGGTATAACTTCCTTCTATAAAGTTATTAACCACTTAAAACTTGTTAAAAACACAATATAGATCATGATAAATATTAAGCGCCAATAGCTTAAACAAAACATGGTATGAATTGAAACTTTACGTTTCACATGAGGATAGAATATGACAATTACGGCAGCACAAATTAGAGGCGCACGCGGACTACTTAATTGGTCCCAAGCTGACCTTTCTGACCGTACTGGCATTTCGGCCACTTCAATCGGTAGCATTGAAAATGGTTCAACTAGCCCACGTGAAAGCACAATAGCAAACATCAGAGCCACCTTTGAATATGGCGGCATTGAGTTTGTTGGTTTAGATGGCGCCAAATTACGTAGTGGTGATGTCCGCGTTTTCACAGGCCGTAATGGCTTGATCAGTTTCTATGACACGATCTATGAAACACTGAGAATAAGTGAGAACAAAGATATTGTCGTCAGCAACGTCAACGAAAGAGATTTCGTCCGCTGGCTTGGAGATTACGCTCAGACCCATATTAAACGTATGGAATCAATCAAGGGCCTTAACTTCAGCATTCTTATTCGTGAGAATGATGACTATATGCCCGGTGACACATATGCAGAATACCGCATGTTACCAAAAGACTTATTTGCATCTGTGCCTTTTTACGCCTTTGGCGAAAAATTGGCCATTATGCTTTTTGAGAACGAACCGACAGTTATTGTTATGAATTACCCTGCGATAAGCGCCGCATACCGTATACAATTTACGGATATGTGGGACAGAGCAGCTAAACTTTAATTACAAGGCGTGTGTAAATTGAGTAAAAACAAGAAGCAAAATCAATTAGACGGCATCGCGGAAGCGACAAGAGGTATGCTCTTTGGCCAAGACCACGCAAATGCTGGGCGTTATGCTTATCTAAATGGCGGCGGTGTAAAGTTTGATGAATTTATTCGTCTCAACGAGAACTACCTTACCTTTTGGAAAGAGTGTGAGATACTTTCTGAGCAAAGCAAAACAATTGCGCATGAGCTTGAAGACGTTAAGCACGCCGTTGTTGTTGGCCAAGGCTCTGCGTTTAAGGATAAAGAGTGGCATGTTCTTAAGGAACTTCCAAACCTTGAAGCCATCACATTCATTGATTTAGCAGAAAAATTCAATCAAGCGGCGTTAAAGACAGTCAAAGACAACGCCCACGAAATGAAAAGTAAAGACGTAAAAGCCACCGCGATTACGGGCCCATATCAAGGCATAGATAAAAAAATGCTTGATCGCTGGAGCAAAGATTATGATAAAAATTTAGTGATGTGCGTTGGCTCGCTAATCACCAATATTGAAAAAATTGCAAAAGATTCGTACCCTGAAACAGAAACATATAATGAATTAAAGCAACTTTTCCGCCTCGCTTGTAATGATGGCTATGCACTGATTGGTTATAACGGCGTTGAAAAACAATCAACACTACAAAAGTCTTATGCCAATAAATTGCTGGCTGAATTCATGCAAAATGCGTGGCATTTTATGGTCATGAACACACCAGATCTCCGTATAGAAGATATTAACGGTAATATCCTTGATAAAAATGATCGTGACGTGCTTGATAGCTTGTTTGCCTATGAAATAGACGAACCGAAGTTTGACCCCGCTACACGCAATTATGCGCATATCATGAAGGCAAAGAAATCATTCAAGGTATATTGTAATGATGAAAATTCAGCTGATGGCGACCATGATGAAATCTGCAAAGATATTGAAGCCGGTTATTCGTTCACAATGATGAACTCTTACCAAGCAAGCACGTCAATTATCAATAGCTTGGTTAAGAACATTAGCAGCACAGCAAAATCATATGATGCAAAAGAAATTATTAGTCGCTCTAAAGACAATATTTTCTTGCACAGCTTCAAAATCACGCCGAACACAGAGCAGCCAGCGGAACAGAAGCCGTCTTAAAGCCTAGAACTTATAACCATATGTCATTTTAGCGCTATACTGATATGAACCTTCAGTAAGCGGGCTATTCGTCACATCAGTTGAAAGCCCCATATATTCCGTATCAAAGCGGAAATAATGATGTTCTGCCAATAGGTAATCTACACCAGCATTAATGCCCATTCCAACCCAACCTGCATCAGCTTCGTAAAATGGGCGTACACCCGCGAGGCCTTCTGAGCCAAAATAGGCATCATGGTATGCATCATCACCATAAACAGCCTTCGCGCTCACATAGCCTGTCATTGGGCGCTCAACAGATTCCATGTTATAGCGCGCTGAAAACGTTGTCAAAACGCCGTCATTGTTATTATCAAGCCCGGCGTCATATTCCGCTAGCACTCTAAATGGACCAAAATCTAAGCCGCCATAGAAACCCGCAGTAAAAGTATCATCCAAGTCCCCCATACCAGCAAGAAGCTGTGAATCATTATCATCACGCCCGCGGCGCCACTTGCTTTGTAGGCCCCAAACAATGCGTTCGCCATCAAATTCATAGCCGGCGCCTTTAAATGTGTTGACAAAAAGGTGGTTGTTTTCATGGAATTCGTAATCAACGACAACAGCAGGAAGCACTAAAAATTCTTGGTCTTCTGCACCTGCATATTCCGCGACAGTCGCCGCAGACACACCAATCATCACGTCTAGCTTATCATCACTTTCCCACGCATCACGCGCGTAAGACGGCGCAGCAAGTGACAAAATCGTCCCACAGAGTAACATTGCAGATAACGGCACAAATTTCATTATTATAGCTCCATATTGGGTAACTCTGGGGCGAACGCCCAGAACATCAACTCTGTAAAGAATAAACGAATTTTGACCTTAAGGAAAGGCCATAGCTAAAAAATCTAAGCCGAGAGCTTCGAAGTTAAGATTTAGTTTGTTCCAGCATACCTTCGGAGAGATTATAAACATGCTGAATATATTCAACTTGCGAGCGCATGATTTCGCAAAGTAAATGCGTGTCCATTGTCGCATTATCAGCCCGCGATAAATCCTCAAGCTGAGCCGCAAGCTTAGAGACCTTAACGAGGCCCATTTGCATACTGGCCGATTTTATCGTGTGCATAGCATGATGCACTTTTTGAACATCGTGGTCTGTAACGCCGACATACGCAGCATCAACGTAAAACTGAATGTCTTTCTTAAACAAATCAACCATAGCGCTGTATTTATCTTTTAAAACACCTTTTAAGGACAGAGCAATAGCAGTGTCCATAAGCGTTTCGCGGGGTACTGAATTAGCTGCGCCTTGCTTATCATCATCTTGTACGACGTCCACTTCCGCGGCACCAAACCACTTTACAATCAAGGCCTCGAATGTCTTAAGGGTCATGGGCTTGAGCAGGACGCCGTCCATGCCGACATCTAGCGCCTTCACTTGTGATACAGCGGTTAGCTTATCTTTTAAGGCAAAGATAAGAGCTGGCTCCATCAATTCTGCGCGCTCATTATCCCTAATCATCCGTGCCGCAACATAGCCATCTATATCAGCCGAGAAACAGTCAATGAAAATGATATCGTACTGTACATTTAAACTTTTCCGTACCGCCTCTTCACAGCTCGAAGCTATGTCGTGGCTTACCCCCACATGTTCAAACATTGATTTGAAAATAGCATGGTTAGATTCTACCTCGTCTACATAAAGCAGACGCAATTCACTTAGCTGGCTATTGTCAATTTCATGGATCATTTTATGGGGGTCTCTTATTAAAACAGCAATTTCACCATCGCCGAATACAAGCACTACAATTAACTATCACAAAGAAAGCGCAACACTTTATTTTACATTAGATTAAAAGGAACAGAAAGACAGATAAAAATCGTACGTATTTAGGATCAAGGTATGGGGGGAGGTGTACGGTTAACTATCTAGCTTTCTGTCCTATCTTTTAGTCTGTAAATATAGTCCACTCAGTTTTAGCAAAGCTAGACTGAGCTTATTTAGATACTTAGCTACTCATTGTATAAAGATTAGCATACCAAGCGGTATGTGTCAAAGATAAAACGACAAAACAGCAAAAAACGGCGTTGCTTGCCCATAAGAAAGAGGGCAAGCAAAGCCTAAAAGGCAACAGGATCATACTTTTTTGATATTAAGGAAACGATAAATGCCCGTTTCAAGGTCTGTGCGCATTGTCTTCTCATCATCGAAAATACGAGAATATGTTAGGACGCCATTCGCATATTGATAGACCATCCGCGCCAGCTGCAAGCTATCCTTAGGCACCTCAATAACATTGCTCACAGCAAGATCATCGATGACTATCTGCCAATAGCGCACTTCGTTATCAACATATTCTTTACTTGCCGCGCGTATGATCTCATCGCCCTGAGAATTAATTGCGCCCGCTGTAAAAAATGGACAGCCACTAACCTTCTGTGCCGAAGTTTCTGTACTCTGGAAGCCTTTATAATATATATAACCGATCATATTATCTAATTTTTTAACAGATTCATGACGCTCCGCCAAAAGGGATTGCAGCACCATTTCTTCATGCTTCATTTTATAAGACGCGGCCTCTGCGTATAGAGAGGCCTTAGACTTAAAATGATGATAGAAGGCCCCCTTGGTCACACCCGCCTTGTTACAAATCTCATTAACACCAACATCTGTGTAACTGCTCATACGCACCAAATCTATGGCGGTTTCGATAAGCTTTACTTTTGAATTGGTTTTGGGCGCCATAACATTATCCTACTTACTTATATTCCGGTACGTCTATATGCTTTGAGTCAACGCCGCCCCTAGGTGAAAGCTTATCGTCGATCAGACGAAACTCTTTATACTCAACCTCTTCATCGCCATTACTGTCCATGCGATAAAAACGATCGCGGAAGAACGTATAATATTCTTTCCAACTTAAATTTTTGTCTTCATTGCTATCTGCGTGATCAATACGCAAAGTGTAACGCTTAATACGCTTATTCGCCGTTGCGCCATAAATTTCATCACGGTCTTTTACAAAAGCTTCGCTATGTAGCGCCTGCTCATTCTCGTCCCATAAGCCGTTGCTATCAGTATCGTACTCTTTAAAGCTACTCAGCAAATAAGCCTCTATTTCAGGCTCCTGCAATACCCAATCTTTATTACTGTCCATCTCCTTAAAAAAGGGCAAACGTCTTTCATATCTCTTCACAAGTTTATCTGGCACATTCTCTGTCTCCCAGAACGGCTTATCTTCTTCCGTGGCATGGGCTGCAGCATTTTGCGCAAAGGCATTCCCATGGAAATTAGAAACTCCCACGGCAAATACAAACAAATAAATAAATAAACCTAAAGAGCTTCGCAAGGCCGCCTCACTTTTTTTAGATGATCCTGCATATTACAATACATAGCCATAAGGGATACACCCTCAATAATATGATAACATACCAACTGTTATCTTTCTATACAAACTAACGCATAAGTCGAGAAAAAAAGCACTCCCAAAGGCACCCACAGTGAAAATAGTACTGATAAAACACAGCTTTACGCCCGATAGCACTCCTTACACGCTTAAACGTACTTCACGATTCCGTCAGTCCGATCGTGGTTAAAAGGGCCTTTTTTATCGCACCAGACTCTACAGGATCAAGCCCCCATAATGCTGCATTTTCTTTTTCTAAGTCCGGCGCATCAACCAAGCGCCCAAATGCGCCCCCCGCCTCATCCAAATCGACCGTCAATTTACAGGGTACAAAAATCGCATCATTTTTCAAGGCAGCCATTACAGCGGGGTCATGGAAGCGGAACACAGGCTCAGGAGAGAACTCGCGGCAATGGGCGACCATAATGTCCTGTGCATAACGAGCGAGAGGCGTTTGGGCCTTTAGTACTAAAATGTCCTCCAAAGTAATCACTATCGGCCACGTCATATTCATGGCAATGAAATCCACTCGCAATCCACAGCGCAGCAAAAAATCAACAGCATAAGGGTCGGCGCCAATATTAAAATCAGCATAAGGCATCTGATCCCAAAGCGTATCAAACTTACCGCCCATCATCACAACGCGATCGATATAGTCATGAATCGCGCTACCAAGCGCGGCACATATATGTACAAAGCTGGTTGCTGGCCCCGTAATAACGTAAGTTAATTTTCTTCCCTGTTTTATATGCTGCGCTTTTATGAAAGCAATGATGGCATCAACGTTGTCTGGTAAATTTTCCTGCGCGTGGCATGATATAATTTGCGGGTCAAAAGGCAGCTTTACATTACAAAGGCCATCACCCGAAGCATCCTGACGTGGTAAAACGACATCATCAAAATAACAATGAGTTTGCAGCGGGCGGTCAGCCCCGCGAAATACAGGGATAGCGCATTCGGGAAAAGCGGCGAGAACACGGCGGCAGTTGACCATCACATTATCAAGAGGCGTGTTACCATAGGACGCCACGACGCCGCATAACGGCATATTATCGCGTAATGCATACCAAATAGCCAAAGCATCATCACGGCCCGTATCGCAGTCTAAAATAAATGGCGCTGAAGCCGAAGAGTGAACCATGGCACATCCAGTAAAGTTAACATCTAAAGAGAGCTACTTCATAACTTTCATCATCGATGTATTTGCGTGTGTATTGGTAACATATGAAACAGGTTTTGCACCGACAAACCATGAAAGCGGTATATTTACGCCCAAATTTTTCTGAATATCTTCACAGAACTCAAAATTAACATGACGCATTTCGCGGGTAAACTCATCGGCACAGTCTTCTTTGACAGAGAAGCGCGATGCAACATCCATAAATATGCCCGGCAAGCGGCCTTTTTCGCCATCAATCTTGACAACAAATCCATCAAACAATAAGTCGCGCGGTGTCTGCACATCTGAATTGACCCCGTGGTAATTCACGCCAACTGTGACGGGCACAGACTTTCCTTTATGTTTTATTTTGCTCAGTTCGTCATCATTCGCAGAACAAAAACATGTCGATATTCCGGCCAAATAACCATAGTCAAACAAATGCGCTTCATCCATTTGGTTTTCCAACCAGTTGAGCATTCGTGCATGGCGGACATTGTCTTCAAGCAAAACAATCGGCTGCTTGTGTCCCGTTTCTTGATAGCGGCGCTCTAAATCTTCACGAACAATTTTCATCTGCTCTGCAATAGCAGGGTGCCCTGGACGCGCCGTATAATCAAAATAATCACGCCCGCAAATAGAAAACAAGCGCGAAAATGAAATCTCACCGCCGAGCCCTTCGGGCACGGGGATCATATCATCTAAAGAAATCAAATAAGGCTGAACGCCGTGTGGTTTACCGGCCATATTCTGCGCACGGTCAACAATAACATCAGTTAAATCTTGGGCATTGTACATATGGACAGATAGTTTATTACGGCGCGAGTCATCAAGATCGTATTTATTGACATCTACATATTTACCGAGCGCATAAAAAGACTTACGCAGCCAAATTTGATACGCATTATTAACAACGCTATTGACACGCTGCTCAATGGAGCCTGCATCGTCAACATGCGCCGCGAGAGCATTAAACCGTTCACGGCATGAAGGTTTTATTGTTATATCGTGGATAAGGCGCTCTTTCAGATGTGACGTCACATGTTCTGTATCGTCACGAATAACCAGCGTTAAGCGGCCTTCACTTCCCCGCAGCGCATTCACGGCTTGCTCTGCCTTTTGCAGAGATATATTTCTAACCTTCACCATGCGCTCCCCACATGTCATTTAAACATAATTCTATATTAGGATTGCTTTATGTTTTATGTCAAGAGCATGGGCTGAGTCAAGAAAAAGAGTCTTTACCCCTCTTATTTATCTCAATTATACGTCATCCGTGTAATGCGTATAGTAATAAGCCGTTTCGCCATAGCCGTATTTAGCCTGCTTTTTCAAATCAACCAAAGTGAACGCTATGGACATGTTTCTAAAACCAAGGTCTTTAAACTGTTTAATACCGCTAAGCACCAATTCACGTGGCGTCTTATCCCAGTGAACCGCATACACCATATGATCAGCATACCCAGCGAGCACACAGGGGTCTGAGACAGCCAAGGAGGCCGGCGTATCTAGAATAACTAAATCATATTCCTCACGCACAGAATCCATTAACTTCGTCATATAATCAGACGTTAACAGATCGAGCGCGGTATTCGCCACAGAGCGCCCCAATATAACATCCAAACCCGTTTGTTCATCACGGCAGATTACATCCTCTAGAGGCAATTGCCCCGAAAGGTATTCAACCAAAGACAGGCTGTTCTCATACCCCATTAAATTATGAATATTGGGGCGGCGCAGATCACAGTCGATTAATAAAACCTTACGGCCAGACAGCGCAGTTAAGCGCGCCAACCATACCGACATTGTTGACTTCCCTTCACCTGGCAGTGACGATGTAATCGCTATAACATCCAGTTTTTTCCCCATGTGCTTTTGATGTAAAGACATCACCGTTTTCATTGAACGCAGAGCTTCTGTCGTTACTGACGTTGAGTTCTTGATCACATAATCTGCAGCTTTCAAATTACGCGTAACCTTCACACTGGGGATAGACCCGACACAGGTCAGCCCTGTGTCTCTTTCAATCTGGATGGCGCTGCGATAGGCGTTATCTAAATTTTCAAGCAGCACGATGAGCGCCAAGGCTGCAAAAAGACCCAAAATTGCAGAAAGAGACATCAGCAATTGCTTGTTCGGATGAAACGCTCTTAACGGTACGGTGGCATAAGAGAGAACTTGTGCATCTGCTTCTTGTAAATCTTCTTGCTGGTCAGAGCGCTTATAACTTTCCAAGAAAGTCGCGAATATCTGGCGAATGGTTGCGGCCTCGCCTTCAAGCTCTCTTAATTTAATTGCCGCTTGGTTTTCAAGTTTACGCTTCGACTCAAGCTCTTTTAAGTTGCGCGAAAGCACCTCCATACGGGTTAGCTCCACCGCCATGTTGTGCTCTAAATGCTCAGCTGTTCGCTCTAGCTCTTTACGCAGCTCCACTTTGACATTTTTAAGTTCCGCATTAATACGGATCATTTCTGGGTGCTTTTCCCCATAGCGCTTAGATAGCTCCGCGTGTGATTGGGTGACACTGCTCTGTCTTAGAATAAGGCTACCAAGGACATTGCCATCACCCAAATTAGCTGTCGCCTCGAGCTTCACAGGGTTTTCAGCCCAGCCAACGATCTGTTCCAATTTGGCGCGCGCTTCCGCTAAGCGCGTTTTGGACAAGACTAATTGCGTGTTGATTTCTGATATTTGCTGGGCTGTAACTTCCGCACGCGAACCTGATATCAGTTCTTTATCAGCACGATATTGTTCAACAGCGTTTTCGGCCTCTCGTAATTGTCTCCGCAGCGTTTCAAGACGCCCGTCTAGCCATAACGTCACTTTACGCGTCGCCGCAAACTTACGATTAAGACGGTCATTGACGTAGACATCTGCGACCGCGTCCACAACTTGTTTTGCGCGCTCCGGTGAAGGTGATGTGAATTTAATCGAAATCACCATCGACCCTGCGATCGGCCGGATTTCTAATTTTTTCAACACGCGACCAATTAAAATGCCCAGTTCTTTTTCATAGAGCCACATTTCTTCATTAGTCATGCCCCGCGTGTCATTTTGGCGCTGCAACTTCAGAGCCTTAAAACCTTGACGTGCCTCTGTGCTGTTTCTCATTTCATAGAATTTTTTCAAGTGCTCCAAATCATATGTGAATGACGGCACGTCATAAAGGTTCAAACGGCGAATAACTTCAAGCATCAAATTACGCGAGCGAATAATTTCAACTTCACTCAAAATTTGCGTCGTATCGTAGCGGTCTTTAGTCAAAAACTGCGCTGATGAAATGTTTTTCACATCTAGCTGCTCTTGCTTCACTAAAACAAGTGAAGCTGTTTTATATAGGGGCGTAATATGCTCCGACACATAATAGGCCGCGCCCATAAAGCAGAGCATCATAACGACAATAATATAACGCCGGCGCCAAAACGTCATCAGGATGCGGCGCAAATCAACTTCCGCTTCACCGTTCACGTTTGTATAGCCCGAGCTTACCGCTGCATCACTCTGCTCCAGCGCTCTTTGATAATGGCTATCGTTTTGACCTTGGGTCATCTAAATACTCTTTTGCCTGACACCATCATTAAGTGTATGGCCTAAATAATGTTTAAAAAAATCGCTCTTTAACGGTGATCACATCTCCTGGATAAATCACAGTATCTGCATGTGCTTCGATAATTTCTTTCATACCGTTAAAATCGCGTTTTATGTAGACCTTCTTTTGATTAGCACGATATGTATATCCGCCCGCCATCGCGACAGCCTTGATTACGTTAAGGCCATAAGCATAAGAAAAATGCCCCGGCGTGCGCACTTCACCCATCAAATAATATGGGCGGAAAGATGCTATTTCTACCGATACACTCGGGCGACGCAAATAGCCTTCCTTTAACTTCATTTCAATTTCTGCTGATAGCTCCGCCGCCGTCTTCGCCATCACATCAACGCCGCCAATTAACGGCATAAGAATTTTCCCCATTGCATCAACACGATACTCGCCCGAAAGCTGCGCTTCATTATAAACGCGAATATTTAGCACATCATCTGTCGCCAAGCGGTAACCATGCGTCACGACTTTCGCAAAGCTGTCCTCTGCAGAAATACGCCCCTCTAAAACCTTGAGAAACTTAAAGTCTGCACGTAAAGCGGCATCATGCTGCACCTCACTAGCTTTTGGCTCCGCGCCAGCATAGCTCAGCATCCCCATTGGCAAGACTAAGATGCCAAGGGCCATTGTAAGGATAACAATGCGCATACTCAAAAATTTCATACTCATAAACGTCGAAGAACTCGCGTTAACTAAAAGAACTGCATAACTAAAGCTATACAGGTTAATGATATCTCAATTTCGGGGGTAATCACAAGGATTAAAAGGCCTGATCACGAATACAGGCCTCATCCCTAGTATTTAAAGGCCTTAACCTATAGCTAAACCGTCGAAAAACATCCGTTCGCCTTACTCTGCGATACTGCCTGGCGTTTCAGCGACTTCAAAAACATGCTCTACGCGCTTTGCGCCCAGTGGCAAGTCAACCAAGCGCACAGCAAGCTTCGCCCGCATTGCACCAGCAGATGTAATATCATGCATTTTTGACAGTGCCTCCGCAAAGCGATGCGCCGCCTCAATTGGCTCTGTTTCAAAGACAGGTCTTTGCAGCAACAGCACATATTCATTACGGCGTGTTTGGCCAATAATATCACTTTGACGGCGTAAGCGGACTAAGTTCTTAGCCAGCTGCGCGGCGCTAAACTCACCGGGGTAAGGGCCATCCTTTTCAATAATATCTTTATAATTCTCCAAAGATATAAATAAAAGATATGAACGCTCGGCATAACGATCTGCGCGGTCAATACACGCAAGGAACAGCTGATTAAACGCCGATTTAGCAATAATACCGCCCGAGCTTTTGAAGTCTTCCTTATCATCACCAAGGTGATTAACAAGCTCCGTCAACGTACGTGCGCTTTCGGCCATTTTATCAACAGCGCCTGAATCCAGTGGCTTTGGCAGCAAATCATTGAAGCCTGACTTCACGGCTTCTTCTAGTGTATGGCTTTCACTTGCCAGCACCATATAAGGATTAGCCTTTAAAACGCGGCGCGCCTCCCGAATAAAAGGGCGCGCATCACGCATTGGCGCGGGATCCAATACAATAAAATCAAACGGCTCGGCTTCTAAGCGCTTCAACGCGATATTGCGTCCAGGCTCAATCGCCGACTTAATCCCCAATGCGGACAAGCGGCTTTGCACCAGTTCAGAAGCAACCTTATCGCTATCAACTATTAAACACTTCATGGAGCCCCCGAGGAAATAATAAACACGTATCGAATATGATACATCGCAATGATTAATAAATTTATCACGACTTCAACATTTTATCAAACCCACAAATAACAAATGCATTCATAAATATTTACTTGCATAGCATAGGCAGGCCATGCACTATTTAAAACTGTCCGAATATCTCAACAGTGGAATAAAAAATGACGATCACATTACACAAAAACGACCTTCCTGATAACATCGTATTTTCTGGCTCGATTGCAGTAGATACCGAGACTATGGGCCTGCAGATACACGGTCGTGACCGTTTATGCTTGATACAAATTTCTGCTGGCGACGGCACCGCGCATTTAGTGCAAATCGACAAAGATCAAACAGAAGCCCCGAATTTAAAAAAGTTAATGGGCGACCCTGATATTACAAAAATATTTCATTTTGCACGCTTTGATGTTGCTGCGCTTAAACGTTTTCTTGACGTTGACGTTGCCCCTGTATATTGCACAAAAATCGCCTCGAAGTTAATCCGCACCTACACAGATCGCCACGGCCTGCGTGATTTATGTCGCGAACTGATTAGCGTTGATATTAGCAAACAGCAACAATCATCAGATTGGGGCGCCGCTGAGCTCACCAAAGATCAGCTCTCTTATGCCGCGAGTGATGTATTCTACCTCCATCGCCTAAAGGAGAAACTTGATGCTAATCTCATTCGTGAGGGCCGTATGGATATGGCGCAATCTTGTTTTGACTTTCTAAATACGCGCGCAGACCTTGATAGCGCCGGCTGGGATGAAGTTGATATCTTCTCTCATTAAACATATGACGCTTCAATTTGCCGACAGGAACATATAATGACAACACTTTGTAAAACGCTTTTAAACTTTATGGCCATTGCCTGTGTAGGGTCAGCCCTTGCAGCGCCAGCACATGCAGAAAAGAAGGCACAAGAGGCTCAGACGCCTGTTACGCAATACGCCGCGGAGACTGAAGACCTCATCAAAAGCCTGAGCGATGAACAAGTCGAAAAATATTATAAAATTCGTCACGTTCATGGCGTCATACGCTCAGTAAAATCCGTTGAATCGATCATTGATAAAGCCGTAAAGTCTTGCAAGAAAAACCATAAAGACCTCGGCAAGAGCATTGAAGAGCGCTTCGCAGAATGGCGTGTTGCCGTGCGCCCAGTCATTAAAAAAGGCAATGAGCGCCTTGAAAAGCTTGTTCTGCTACAAGACTACGCCAAGCCGTCTCAAGTCAAAAAACATTTAAAGAATTTTGATACTGCTGCAGAATACGGAGAATCCCTTATTGATATGAAACCTGCTGCAGACGAGAAAAGCTGCTCCTTATTATTAGAGAACATGGACAAAACACAGCCTGACCTTATTCGCCTGCTACAAAAAAGCATTGGCTTAGAGTAACCATGAAAATTATTCACGTCCTTGCGGGCGCATCAACTGGTGGCGCAGAAACAGCCTGCATTGATACATGCATCGCTATGGCAAAACATGGCTTTGATGTTGAGGTCATTACGCGCCCCAACAAAACCCGCGTCCCTCGCCTGAAAGAAGCCGGCATCAAAACATATTTACTGCCCTTTGGCGGCAAAATTGATGCCTACACGCCGTGGAGCATTAAAGGTATTCTGAAAAAATCAAAGCCTGATATTGTACAAACATGGATGTCCCGCGCCGCAGACAAAATGCCCAATGCGCCCGCAAACAAACCATACAAAGTCGTAAGCCGCCTTGGTGGCTATTACAAAATAAAATACTTCAAGAACACTGATTATTTTATGACCATCACCCCAGACATCAAGCGCCACCTTATTGAAAACGGCGTCAATCCTGATACCATCCGCCACATCAATAATTTCGCAGAAACTGAACAGCATTTCACAAAAGTAGACCGCGCTGATTTAGACACACCACTCGACGTAAAAGTCGTGCTTACTCTAAGCCGCCTCCATGAATCCAAAGCATTAGATACATTAATGCAAGCCGCGCAAAAACTGGATGACATCTATCTCTGGCTTGCGGGCGAAGGCCCTGATCGCGATAAACTGCAAAAACTTGCCGTCAAGCTTGGCATGGCGGAACGCGTAAAGTTCCTCGGCTGGCGTCAAGACCGCGCCGCATTATTGGCCGCTGCCGATATATGCTGCTTCCCGTCACGCTATGAACCGTTCGGCACTGTGTTTGTACAGGCGTGGGCCAACAAAACGCCGCTCATCGTCAGCCTTGCCGATGGCCCAAAACAGTTTGTCCGCGACAAAGAAGACTGCCTTGCTTTCAGCATTGACGATGTGGAGTCTTTAACCAACAATCTAAAGCTGCTCCGCGACAACGAAGCCCTAGGGCGAGACCTGACCGAAAATGGCTATAAGCGCTACTGCGAAGAATTTTCAGTTGAGAAAACTATGGCTGCCTATCAAGACTTCTTTGATGACATCCTTGCGCAAAGCAGCAAATAGTCTTCCCCAAACTCTAATCTTTAAGCTAAGTTTTCAGGCCCAAATGAATCAGGCAGTAAATCATGCATGTTATATTGCTTTAACAACCGACCATCTTTGTGGTAGACTGAAATCAGCGTATCATCCATGTCGCAAAACTCTCTTATGCGCTGGCGGCAATCACCACAAGGTGTACAAAGCGCATCATTCGGGCCAATAATCGCAATTTCTGCAATTTTCGTATCGCCCGCTGTAATCATAGCCGATATCGCCGACACTTCCGCATGGGTCGCAATAAAATGCGCTGTTTCAACATTGCACCCTGCATATATTTTGCCTGACGCACTGCGTAAAGCTGCGCCGACAGGGTGCTTTGAATAAGGGGCATAGGCATTTTTTTGGGCGCACAGCGCCGCATCAAACAAGGACATATCATTTCTCCATAACGTCCATAAATAACCATAAAAAAAAGGCGCCGTAAAGCGCCTTCCCTGAAACTTTAATCCGCAGCCACGCTTAAATCATCGCCATGCCGCCATTAATATGGATGGTTTGACCTGTAACGTAACCCGCTTCATCGCTCGCCAAATAACTACATGCCGCAGCAATATCATCGGAACTACCCATGCGCTGCATTGGTATGTTTTTGTTGATCCCGTCTTTTTGCTCATCGGTGAGCGCATCGGTCATTGCCGTTGCGATAAAGCCTGGTGCAACGCAGTTCACAGTAATGCCGCGTGACGCGATTTCAGCCGCCATAGATTTTGACCAACCAATCATACCCGCTTTAGACGCGCAGTAATTTGTTTGCCCCGGATTGCCCGTAACGCCAACAACAGATGTGATGTTAATAATGCGTCCAAAGCGGTTTTTCATCATGCCGCGCTGTAGCGCCTGTGCAAGTCTGAATGTCGCGCTCATATTCACGTTAATCACTTCATCCCAGTCTTCTGCTTTCATACGCATAGAAAGACCATCACGCGTTAGGCCTGCATTGTTGACCAAAATATCAACCTTGCCACCCAGCGCTTCACTCGCCGCCTTTGCAAGCGTTGCTGGGCCGTCAACCGCGCCAAGATCGGCAGCCACGACATGAACGCGATCGCCTAATTCTTTGGCAAGAGCGTCAAGCTTATCCGTATTACGTCCTGATATCGCAATCAATGCGCCTTGCGCATGTAGACTGCGTGCAATAGACGCGCCAATGCCGCCTGTCGCGCCCGTAACAAGCGCTGTCTTTCCTGCTAAATCAAACATATACATACTCTCCTAATTATAGCTAAAAATAAATCTGGCACGAACATACGCGCCATTACGAACAATGACAAGGCCATATCTCAATTCTGCACATCTGCATAACCCTCTTCCCCATTCACCCTCCCATTGACACTACGTATGGTTTATGCAAGTTTACCCCTATAAAACTTAATAAAAAACGATATTAACAGGGTTACCATGAAGAAAAGAAAGCGTCACAACTTCTCTTTATCATCACTATTTTTTGCCGCGGCGTTTAGCTTCTCTGTCGGTATATCGCATGATGCTGACGCCGCATTTCAGCGTCCTAAAATTGGCGAATCCACGCCACAATCCATGCTTGTTTTTGATGCCGAGAGTCGTGAAGTTTACCATGCGCACAACCCTAAAAAGCCATGGATAACAGCCTCTCTCAACAAAGCTATGGCGCTGCACCTGTTTTTTGAACACATAAAAGCCGAGGGCGCAAACCCACATAAATCAACCATCAAAATTAGCTCGGGGGCTGCCGGTTATTTAAGGGGCTATAGTGCTTCAACGCTTGATGTCGTCAGCGGCGAGTCCATTAGTTACGACCTTGCCGCACGCTCTATCATCGCAAAATCTGCCGGTGACGTTGCCTATGCAATTGCAGAGCATGTATCAGGCTCTCATACAGAATTTGTCACGTTAATGAACAAAACGGCGCAAGACTGGGGCATGAAGGACACGAATTTCACCGACGCATCAGGGTTTTCAAAACGGCCACGCCGCGGCAAACCTCGCGCTTATTCAAAGTCAACATCCTGTGACATGGCTGTGATGATGCAGAATATTATCACCCGCAACCCATCGCTTTATAAAGAATATTTCAGCGCCACGAGCTATACACATCACGGCAAGACCAAAGCACCAAAGCGCCTTTTTACAAACTTTTATGAACATGCCGAAGGTCAGAAAAGCGGCTACCTTAATGTGTCCCGCAACAACCTTGTAGCCTCTGCAACGCTAGGTAACACGCGCATGATTGGCGTTGCCCTTGGTACGTACTGGCGTCCGGATTCAAATCAAAACATGGCAGATAAATTTAATGATGCCTTCACAGAAAAAGCCCTTATGCGTACGAGCACATCCGTCGTTCTCTCTTCAGCAAACATGACCGTTTCTTATAGTAATGAAGACCTAAATTTTGATGGCCGCGCGCCGTTATCAGAGACAAGCGCCCCCCGCCCAACATTGAGCCAAATTTGTAAATAGCTCAAAAACAGGTCAATAAACCCTACACGCACTTCAGCATATGCGCATGGTTTTTGCGCAACGGGAACTTGCCATTATCACACAAGATATCATTATCATCAGGAAAAAACGTGAAGACATTTGCTGGTAATCGCGAAGCATCAACACAACCAAATGCGGCTTGGAGCATGTCGCTAATTTTTCCTTGTTGGTCAAGCGCCTCATTATGCACAGTCACCTGAACAAATCTGCACCACTCCGGAGAAATTTCATGTTGATCTGTATCACATGCATCTTCGATCGCGCTCGAAACATCACAGCAATGGTAAGCTCTACCCGCGGCGTCTGCGGTAAAGCCCTCGCTTTCTATGTTAATCGTAATGTCAGGCTGCGTTATGAAGCCAACACTGTTATGTATATAGGCGATACCGCCGTAGCGGCGCTGCTTGAAATGTGCGGCTAACTTAGCCGTATCATTAGTCCGATTAGGGATTGCTTTGCTATATCCGCCCATCCACGCCAGATTAATAAAGCTGACCTCATAGGTTTCATTATCACGCTGACCATACACATATTCATCATATTCCGCATGCCCGCAGGATGATAACGCAGCACGTTTATTAAACACGGCGGTGCATGTATTATTGTGCACTTTATCATCACAAAAACTTAGCTTAGCTTCTTCAATGCCAAAAATTTCATTCCGCCCATAATCAGCGATAATTTTCTTTCCAGATTCATAACTGCCTTGTACAGCTACGCGCACAGGGGCGCGAGGGTCTGTCATAAAGCTTGACGGAATACAGCCTGCAATAGCACGCGATAAATCAACAATATCTTGGCGTGTAATTGTAAAGACACCATAAGTAACACTCATATCACCCCCGCTTTCATGCATAGCGATGATTGGCTCGCTATCAAGACATCTCCCAAAGCCGTATTATTGACCTTAACCTCGCAATAGCGCCCCCATTTACTTTCTTCGGCAGTCGCAACCCCGAATATCTCACGTAAGCGCTCCGTTAATTGAGGGCAGCGCAACGCTTCATCGAGGAAGTTTTGCGACTTACTTTCTAACCAAATTTCTATATCTGCGTTTACGGCCCCTTCGGCAGGCAAATTATCTGCGTTTTGCAGAAACGTGACCCCGCCATATTGGCGCTGCGCATTAAGTGTATTAATCGCCATGTTCAAGTCTATATCTGGCGTATCCGCGCAAAAAGACAAATCTTCTGTATTGTAAAGCAGGTCGACATACAAAAGCTCAATCGGCGCTCCATCTATACGGCGCGCCTTAATATTCTCGTCCTTGCCTGCGTGGCCTTGAAAATTAAAACCTTGTGCATGGCGCGCTCCAAGGTAAACGCCGTATGCCTGACGGTTTTCAGGTGACCAGCCGGTCGCGCCTTTTAATGGGCATGGCTCAACCCCCATTACAGCTTCGATGAATGAATCCGTTATGATTTTCTTGCCGCAGCTATACGAGCCCTTAATGGCAATCGTTAGCGGCGCGTTTGCATTATCAAGTAAAGATAAAGGCACCGCCGCGGCAATGTTGCGCGATAAAGTGACAATGTCATCACGGCTAATGGTAAAACCTCTAACTGTGTTATCGCAAGGCATTACATCGACGCCTTTTGTAAGCAAGACGTGCGGGGAGTGTTCACAACAAGCTCAAAAGAATCTTGCTCGCCTGCCTTTTCGCACTCATCATTGTGCCGCCGCGCCGCGTGAAGATAAGCGGTGTGTTTTTTTATTAAGGGAAAATCTTTAATATTTATTCTACCATCACCATCAGGCAGGTTAGCCCCTTGCAATTCAGGGGCATGCATCAGCTTAACGGGGATATCCTTCAATGCACAAAAGCCAAATTCATCCTTTAGCATTTTCAACATGGCACCATCTGCATTAAGCGCGGCGTTGTTAAACTGCACACTTACAAAGCGCCCCCACTCTTCAAAATCTTCAGAGTCCCCACCGCCAACAGCCAGAACAAGCGCATGCCCGACATCACGGCATGACCTTGCTTGCCCGTTAAGGCAAGAGTGGCCCGTTCCGCGCTCTAATTTAATTTCAATATCGGGCAAGACATTTGACAGATTCACATTATGTGCATAAATAAGGCCGCCAGCCTGTCTTTGGTCTATGTGTTTTTGATAGCATTTTTCAACGTCGTATTCATTGCCAAAGCTATAGCCACTGCCCCACGCCATATTAATGAATGAGATGTCAATCTTATCTGATTCTATATTTGAGGACACATATTCATCATATTCACCAACCCCGCGACAGTCCAAGCTTTTGCCATTACTCATGACAGCAAGACCATCGAAAACAGCTTCAGGCTCGGTCTCCACCTCGGGTTCTTTTGCGATGATGGATCTGCAAAAATTTTTTATTTTTTGGAACCGTGTCAGCGGTACAGGCTCTTCCGGGGGGCTAATATACGTTGGGTACGCAATATCCTCATGCACAGCATCCAGCACAGCCGCGCGGCCGTAATCAGCAACAATTTTTTTCCCGCATCTAACTGAACCATCGACAGCAATCACCACAGGCTTATCTTTATCTTTCAGAAAGCCTTTAGGGACGCACTGCGCAATACGGGCAGACAGATCAACCAGATCTTGTCTTTCCAATGTGAATACGCCGTATATTTCGTTTGTATTACTGCTCATGATGCCCTCCCAAAAGCAATGACTGCTTATATTTACATAACCTCGGTGCTTATTGCAAGAAAAAAGCACCACGCCCACACGGTGCGCTCTCGTAAAACAAGCTTGCCCTTTTAAAAAACCCACGCTAAAGTCCGCAGTCAATTTAAGCATATATAAGAATAAGGAAAAAATATGGCACGCGCATTTGTATTCCCCGGCCAAGGCTCTCAGTTTATTGGTATGGGTAAAGACCTCGCCGAAAACTTCACCGAAGCCAAAGACGTGTTTGGCGAAGTCAATGACGCGCTTTCACAAGATTTATTTAAAATCATGTGCGAAGGCCCTGATGACGCTTTAAACCTGACGGAGAATACGCAGCCTGCGCTTATGGCGGTTTCTATTGCGATTATGCGTATCTTGGAAAAACAAGGCGGCATGGACCTAAAGAAAACAGCTAAGTTTGTCGCGGGGCATTCACTTGGTGAATATTCAGCCCTGACAGCCGCAGGCACATTTACCTTGGCAGACACTGCACGCCTATTAAAGCTCCGCGGCCAGGCCATGCAGCAAGCCGTGCCCGTTGGCGTTGGCGCTATGGCTGCTATTTTGGGTTTGGATATGAACGCAGTTGAAGCGATTGCCAATGACGCATCAGCAAAAAGCGAAGGCGAAATTTGCGAAGCCGCGAACGATAACGCCGATGGTCAAGTTGTGGTCTCTGGCCACAAAAACGCCGTGGCTATTGCAGTTGAACTCGCCACCGCGCAGGGTGCAAAACGCGCAATCACCCTACCCGTCTCTGCGCCGTTCCATTGCCAGTTAATGGGTCCTGCCGCCGATAAAATGGCTGCCGCGCTACAGGATACAACAATGAACGTACCCGCAGTGCCTGTGATTGCCAATGTTATTGCCGAGGCCGTGAGTGACGCCGACAAAATTCGCGACCTGCTTGTTCAGCAGATCACTGGCCGTGTACGCTGGCGTGAATCTGTATTATGGATGGGAGAAAACGGCATCGAAGAAATTGTCGAAATTGGCGCAGGTAAAGTTTTATCTGGTTTAACACGCCGCATTAACCGCGACATTTCTGGTCAAGCCGTCGGCACACCAGAGCAAATTGACGCCTTTATCGCATCGCTATAAAGCAATCTATATTGCGGCGCGGCTTGACAATTAGACGCGCCGCCTTTCTATATAACAATAACAATTATAAACAGGGAAAAACTTATGACACAACGTACAATTGATGACGTGCCACAGCACTTAAAAGACACATACAAACCTAAATTGGTTGAGGCCTTCCGTGCAGCCCTAGAATTTCAAACCGAAATTGGGTTAAATCCAGGTGAGGCCTCAATGACTGATATATCTGCGGCTATAAGTTTGGAACAAAAGTTCGAAGAAATCACAGAAGGTTTTATAAATGCGGGCGGCTGCGAAGAAGACTTAGAACTCGTCATGATGAAAGCACAGGAAGAAAGCGGCTTTAATCCGGGGATATAAGGATCAAATGCCCATACCTACTCCATATAGCGCGGTTAGCCCCTTTATCCAAAGTGATATAGGCGAAGCTTTGGATCTATTCCAAAGCGCCTATAAAAACATGGATGTACCTGCTGATGAATACGCATGGTTTACACGCGATTTAGAGGGCAGCCTTGACCCCGCGCAGCATTACCGCCTGACATTTTTCAAAATTGAGCATGATAATAAAATCATCGCCATTGCCGCCATCGGCAAAAGCGGCTTCATGCGCGGCTCATGGGAATTACGCTGGGGGACAACACGTCCTGCATTTCAAAGACAAGGCCTAATGAGCCTGCTTACCGATTACCGCATCGCCTATGCTCGCGAACACAGCCCTAATATTCCGGGCATCATCCATATCTGTGCGCGCAGCCCTAATCTTTATCTTAAAAAGGGCTTCCGGCACATTTATACCCGCGGCCCCAAAAATAAGGCGCATTATTTAGTGAAATATATTCATCAAGACTGGCAAGATAATCCCGCTTAAGGGGTAATAATCGTCTTTGGCTTGTCACATTAAACGCGCTCTTTATCGTTTTTAATCTTCCCCCGCAGCCGCCCAGCCCCAATCCGCGCCTAAGCGCCTGCGGCTTTTGCAAACTCATATATTGGTGAGCTAAAGCTATCGCTTTCAAATCTGCGATGTTCCTTAGTACAATACACGTCCAGCGCCCCATTCATTATCCAAATCTGTTTTGCTGACACGACAAGTCGCTAAAGATTATGTCAATCCTCAACATTTCCCTTGACCTGACCTTATAAACCATTATAACTACGTCGTTTCCGCATGGTGCGGATAAATTTAACCTCGCCAACATATTTATAAGGTTGGCTTTTACTAAATGTCCTCATAAGCATTTTGGTAAAAACCGAGAGGAGCATTACTATGTCAATTTATGAAACAGTGTTTATTGCACGTCAAGAACTTAGCGCACAGCAAGTTGAAGCTTTGACTGAGCAATATTCAAAAATCATCACAGATGCAAAAGGCAAGATCCTTAAGACCGAAAGCTGGGGCCTAAGAACACTTGCATACCGCATTAACAAAAACCGTAAAGGCCACTACGCTCTTATTGAATCAGATGTTGAATCTGCTGCAATTCTTGAGATCGAGCGTCAAATGCGCCTAGACGAAAATGTTCTAAGATATCTGACAACACGTCTTGAGAAGCCAACTGAAGGTCCTTCAGTCATCCTTGATAAAGGCGGCGAACGCGAAGATAAACGTGACGATAAAAGAACAGAGAAAAAATTTGAGAAGAAGGAAGTGGCATAATGAGCTCAGCAGACGCACCAACAGTAAAACGTCCATTTTTCCGTCGTAAAAAGACTTGTCCTTTTAGCGGAACAAACGCTCCAGCAATTGATTGGAAAGACGTTAAAACATTAGGCAGATACATCTCAGAGCGTGGCAAAATGGTGCCAAGCCGTATTACAGCTGTATCTAACAAAAAACAACGCGTTTTAGCTAAAGCAGTTAAAAATGCACGTTATATGGCACTACTTCCATATCTACGTCTTGAGAGTGAGCAGACACCTCGTCGCCCTCATTCATCACGCTAAGAGAGATTAAGGATTACCAATCATGGCAACAGAAATCATTCTACTAGAAAAAGTTGAAAAACTCGGCCAAATGGGCGAGATCGTCAACGTTAAACCTGGTTACGCAAGAAACTTCCTGCTTCCACAAGGCAAAGCTTTACGTGCCACTAAAGGCAACATCGCTTACTTTGAAGCTGAGAAGAAAACGCTTGAAGCCAATAACAAGAAAAAAGCTGACGAAGCATCTACAGTTTCTAAGAAACTTGACGGTAAGACAATTAAGCTTATCCGTGCCGCTTCAGAAGCCGGTCACCTTTATGGCTCAGTTAACTCACGTGACATCACTGACGCTGTTCAAGCATCATGTGGCGTTAAAGTGGAGCGCAGCCAAGTTGAGATGAACCAAAACTTTAAAGAAATCGGTTTGTTCGAAGTTCCAATTGCGCTTCACCCAGAAGTGAAGTCAATTATTACATTGAACATTGCACGTACAGATGACGAAGCAGATGAGCAGCAAAAACTAGGCCGCGCATTAGTTGCTTCTGAAACTGAGCACATGCACGAAACTGCAATGGACGACGCGACAAAAGAAGATCTGCTTGATGATTCTGTAATAGAAGCTGAAAAAGCTACGGCTGAAGCCGAAGCCCAAACAGCAGCAGAAGAAGCTGAAAAAGAAGCTGAAAAAGCCGCTAAAGCCGCTGAAGCTGAAAGCACTGACGCATCTGAAGAAGAATAAGATACGCTCTATTCTATCTATGACAAAGTTTAACCGCGCCTCAATTCTTATTGAGACGCGGTTTTTTATTACGTCACCCTTCACTTTTAACGCCCCCTAAACACGTAGAAACAAGTTTTATTGCATCGCAAAATAAATACGTTGAACTATTTAACATAGTCATGTATACAGTGCTTAAAAATAGAAGATAAAAACTAAACGGCAAATTATGATGGTAAAAGAGGACGAGATAGAGAAAATGATAAACAAAACACTGATAATATTTGATTGCGACGGCACACTTGTAGATACAGAATATTTAAGCTCTTATGCTTACGCAGCCGCGCTACACAAAATTTCTGACACTTTAAAAATATACGACGCGGCGGCGATTGAAAGTGAATTCAAGGGTATGAAAATGTTTCAAAGCATACAAATACTAATTGACCGTTATGATTTAGACATCACGGTCCCAGCCGTCATAGACGGTTATATGGAGCAAGTCACAATCCACCGCGCGAAATTGCAAAAGAATATTGCCGGCGTAAAAGAAACACTCGAAGCCCTGCAAAGCCATGGTGGGTTTGAATTCTGCGTGGCATCAAACGGTGAACAAGAAAACGTTATTGCATCTTTAGAGCACGCAGGCTTAATGCAATATTTCAATCAAGACACTATATTTAACGCCTCTATGGTTGCTGAGCCGAAACCGAGCCCACTACTCTTTCTCCATGCGGCTGAGAAATGCGGCTACCAAGGGCAAGAATGTATTGTCGTTGAAGATACTGCCATTGGCACGAGAGCAGGAAAAGCGGCAAACTTTTATGTGTATGGCACAACGGCGTGCGCCTCTGCTGCACATAAAAAAGACGAAGAAATAGCATTACACAAGGCAAAAGCCGATATAGTGCTTGATAATTTCATGCATATCGGAGAAGATATTATAGCTAAAAAAACAAAGAGTTACTTGATGTCAGCATAAGTGCTTGCAAAAATACTTGCATTTGCTAAAATCTCGTATTATGTTCGCATCCGTTTCCATGCGTATGTGTGTGTGGCGATTAAAATTTAAAAGTAAAAAAATTAAAAGGTAAGAAAAATGAGTGATGTATTAGGCCAAGTTCAAAAGATTGTTGTAGAACACCTTGGCGTTGAAGAAGACAAAGTTGTTACAGGCGCGAGCTTTATTGATGATCTCGGCGCTGACTCTCTTGACACAGTAGAATTAGTTATGGCTTTTGAAGAAGCTTTTGATGTTGTTATTCCTGATGATGCAGCTGAAAAAATTCAAACTGTTGGCGATGCCGTAAGCTTTATTGAAAAAGAAGCTGCTTAATCCATATCACCTATCTGATATTAAATAGTTTTAAAAGGGTGGCATCGCTTTAGCGCATTGCCGCCTTTTGCATATATTCTTCTAAATTTCGAGAACAAAGGTTTATATATGAGACGCGTAGTAATTACAGGCCTCGGCATGGTTTCACCTCTGGGTGATGGTGTTGAATCAAACTGGACGGCACTCACTAATGCGCAATCTGGCATTCGTAGGATCCGTCAATTCGACCCTGAAATCATGCCCTCGCATATTGCGGGTGAAGTCCCCATAATCGGTGAAGACAATGCGCCAAACAATGCGTTTGATGCCGATAAATATATGGAACCTAAAGAGCAACGTAAAGTTGACCCGTTTATCGTTTACGGCATTGCCGCAGCCGAACAGGCAATTGCCGATTCTGGATGGAAACCATCTAATGATGAGGATCAATTCCGCACAGGCGTAATGATCGGCTCAGGCATTGGCGGCTTGCAAAGCGTTGACAACACCTCACAGACATTAAAAGAACGCGGCCCACGCCGCTTATCGCCTTTTTCCGTGCCTGCAATGTTAATCAACCTTGTCTCAGGCCACGTATCAATCAAACACGGCTTTAAAGGTCCCAACCATTCCGTCGTTACAGCCTGCGCCACAGGCACACATGCGATCGGTGATGCCGCGCGTTTCATTATGTTTGGCGATGCAGACGTTATGGTTGCTGGCGGCGCAGAAGCTGCTGTATGCCCAATTGGCGTTGCATCCTTCGCGGCGGCGCGCGCGCTTTGCACTTCATATAACGATTCTCCGCAAACCGCCTCACGCCCCTTTGATCGTGACCGTGATGGCTTTGTCATTGCAGAGGGCGCTGGCGTTGTCGTATTAGAAGAATATGAGCACGCAAAAAAACGCGGAGCCAAAATATACGGCGAAGTCGTTGGCTATGGCCTTTCTGGTGACGCACACCACATTACTACACCCGCCCCAGATGGCAGCGGCGGTTACCGCGCAATGCAATCGGCCCTGCGTAACGCGAAAATCAACCCAGAAGATATTGACTATATCAACGCCCACGGCACATCAACGCCTGCCGGTGACGGCATTGAATGCAGCGCCGTAAAGCGTCTTTTTGCGAACTCACTTGATAAAATGTCGATGTCATCAACAAAATCAGCCATTGGCCATTTATTGGGCGCGGCTGGCGCAGTTGAGGCGATTTACGCAATCAAGACCTTAAGCACAGGCATCATCCCGCCAACGCTGAACCTTGATAACATTTCAGAAGAATGCGCAGGCATTGACCTTGTTCCACACACAGCCAAAGAAAAGAAAGTTAAATATGCGCTTTCAAACTCCTTTGGTTTCGGCGGCACAAATGCATCCCTGATTGTCAAAGCAATCGACTAGGCGGCAAGCCGCCCAAGCGCATTGACATAAGTTACATAAAGATCTAATCTTCCCCTCATCCATAAAGTGAGGGGAGTTTTTATGTTCACGAAACAAGAAATCTTAGACCGGATCGCACAAAAGCGCGCTAAAGGCGAACTGCTAGAGGCCGGCTATAACCTTGCCTGTTTTATCGCCACCGCATCAATGATTGATGTCAAAGATAAATCTGGCCTTGATTACGCCCACCATTTTATGCGCGTCTCACGTCATAATACAGATTCTGAAATCAAAATGATTATCGGAGTCTTGCACGATGTGATTGAAGACACAGAATGGGAGCTTGACGATTTACGCACACTCGGCTTTTCTGAGCGTATCATTAAAGGCATTGAAGGCGTCACCCATAAAAACGGCGAACTTTATTTTGACAGCATTGAACGCTGCGGCCTAAATGCAGATAGCGTTGATGTAAAACTCAAAGATAATTTTGACAACCTATCACAGGGGCGCAATAAATTTCTGCCGATGGAGAAAGACCTTAAACGTTTACAAAAATACACAGTCACGCGAAATTACCTGATTGATATAAAGAAAGACTTTATCGCAGCAGGGACGCCCATCCATGAATGGATGGCGCAAAAAGGACCTGAGATGCAAAACACCGCACTGCTTCAAGAACACAGCACAAAATATCGTATCCATACACAAAGTCACAATAATAACACCCCTTAAACCAAAATTTGATTGTAAAATCCGCGCAATCCTTTACAAATTTATGCTGTAAATAAACAATATTTAGGAATGCAACGATGAGCGATATTCTTCAAGAAGTAGACGAAGCGCTAAAACAAGATAAAATCATTAAGCTTTGGCAAAACTATGGTCGCTATCTTATTGCGGCGCTCGTTTTAGTCATTGTGATGACAGCGGCAAAAAGTGCTTATGAATATCAGCACCGCACAAGCAGCGAACGCGCGACAACGGCCTTGCTTTCGATCCTAAATAATGACGGCGTGGACAAACAGGCCGCGCTTAGCGAATACATCAAAACATCAAAAGGCGGCAGCGTCATTGTCGCACAGCTTGAATTAGCTGGCGCACAATTAAAGCAAGGCGATAGCGAGAGCGCTTTTTCGACTTTTAACGCCTTGGCGGATAACGGCAAAGCGCCTGCATATTTCCAAGACTTCGCAAAACTCATGAGCATCCAGATTAAAATGGACACCATGAGTGACGAACAGATCGTCGCCATTAACGCCGACCTTGAAACAATTATCAATGATGAGAAATCACTCTGGCGCTACCACGCCATGTTAAACAGAGCCGCAATCAAAGCATCGCAAGCGGATTATAAAGCTGCGATTGCCGATGCAGGGCGCGTAAAAACCGCACCAAACATGCCGCAGACTTTAATTAACAGAGCTATCGCCTTAGAGCAGCTCTATACAATTAAGCTCTCTGAGAGCGACAGCTAAGCAAATATAAGAGTAAAGCTGCATAAAAATAAGGAAATTTAGTATGTCCGCACGTCTTTCAATGCAAAAATATATCCCTCTGCTCGGGAAACTATCTTTAATTTTGGGCGCAAGCGCATTACTTAATGCATGTAGCTATTTTGAAAGCGACAAGAAAACCATCATTGAAGGTGACCGCATTTCTATTTTGCAGCTACAAAAGCAGCTTGTCCCTGAAGACATTGCAGGCAGCGAAAATATGTATTTGCCCCCTGCGTGGCAAAATGAATTTTGGCCACAATCTGGCGGCTACCCAAACCATGCCATGCATAATTTATCGTTCAAGTATGAAGGCACCGCCCCACAGCGCCTATGGGCTGCAAACATTGGCCGTGGCACAAGCAATAAACTGCCATTATCAATCTCGCCCGTTATTTTTGAAGGCCGCCTCTTCGCGATGGATACTGCGCATAACTTAACCGCACTATCTACAGTAGACGGCAAAGAATTATGGCAGGTAAACCTAAAACCAGAAGATGAAGATGAAAACGTCACAGGCGGCGGCGTTGCCGTGTCAAATAATGTTGTTTACGCAACATCAGGCTTCAGCCAGTTTCACGCCTTAAATGCAGAAAACGGCGAAGAGCTATGGAGCGTTGAACTGCCTGCACCAGCACGCAGTGCACCGACCGTGATCGCGGATCGTGCCTTTATCATCACAGCAGATAGCCGCCTGATTAGCATGTCAGCAAAAACAGGCGAAATTTTCTGGGAATATCAGGGCATTTCTGAAATGACTGGCCTTACAGGTACAGCAAGCCCCGCAGCAGATAGCGATATTGTCGTTCCTGCATTTTCATCAGGTGAACTTTACGCCCTGCGCATTGAAAACGGCTCTGTCGCTTGGTCTGACAATTTATCACCTGTCCGCCGTTATAGCGGCATGGATGACCTCGTCGAAATTCGCGGCATGCCCGTTATTGCACGCGAAGTCGTCATCGCGATTTCCTTTGGTGGGCGCATGGTCGCGATTGACACACGCAGCGGTAACCGCGTTTGGTCACGCAGCATTGGCGGCTCTGAAACGCCGTGGATTGCAGGCGATTACGTTTATGTCATCACATCAGATAGCGAACTTGTTGCGCTATCCCGTCTTTCTGGTCAGGTTGTCTGGGTACAAGCCTTGCCAGCCTATGAAAACATCGAAGACCGCAAAAATGCGATCATCTGGCGCGGGCCGGTCATGGCGAGCAACTCACTTATTATCACAGGCACTGACGGCACAGTACGCCATTTTGACCCAAAAACTGGCGAAGATACAGGTAGCTGGGATACAAAAGAATCGATCGCCATGCCACCAATCATAGCGGGTGAAGTGCTTTATCTGACGACAAACAGTGGAAAAGTTCTAGCATATAAGTAAAAAACCTGTCATAGATAGGCGCATAATTTAATGCGTATATATGAAGGATAGAAACATGGCATTCACTTTGGCCATTCTAGGGCGCCCAAATGTTGGCAAATCAACATTATTTAACCGCCTGTGCCGTAAAAAACTGGCAATTATTGATGATCGCCCAGGCGTAACGCGTGACTGGCGTTTGCATGATGCGCAAATTTTTGACCGCAAAATCAAACTCATTGATACTGCTGGGCTTGAAGAAAAGTTCGACGAAAGCATCGAAGGCCGCATGCGTCAGCAAACCGAAAGCGCCCTTGAGCATGCCGATGCCGTTTTATTTATGGTTGATGGCCGTGAAGGCCTCAACCCGCTTGATGAACATTTCGCAGATTGGATTCGCCGCCGCGACATTCCTGTTATTCTGACCGTCAATAAATGTGAAAACGAAGACCAAGCCACTGCCGGCGTTGCCGAAGCATACTCACTTGGCCTTGGCGACCCTATTCCTATATCTGCTGCGCATGGTCACGGTATGGGGGATATATACCAAGCCCTTACGCCATACTTCCCAGAAGAAGATGATGAAAGCGACAATGATAACGAAGTCGACAACCCGTTTGGCGTTGATGACATTGATGACCTTGAAGGCCGCGAAGACCTTGATTTCGCAGAAGTCGAAATCGAAGAAGAAGACCTTGAAAAGCCAATTAAAGTTGCCATTGTTGGCCGCCCCAATGCGGGCAAATCAACCCTCGTCAACTCACTGTTAAAAGAACACCGCGTTATGACGGGGCCAGAAGCTGGCATTACCCGTGATGCGATTGCCGTTGACTGGCAATATGGCGGACGAAAATTTAAACTTGTTGATACTGCAGGCATGCGCCGCAGAAGTAAAATTACCGATGCGATTGAAAAATCTGCCGTGGATGATGCGCTCCGTGCTATTCGCCTCGCGCAGATCGTTGTCCTAATGATTGACGGCACCGAGACTATCGACAAACAGGACTTAACCATTGCCAGCCACATTATCCGCGAAGGCCGCGTTCTTGTTGTCGCTGCGAATAAATGGGATGGTGTTAAAGACCGCAGCGAACGCCGCGATGATTTCCTTCACCGCCTAGAACACGGCATGTCTCACGTTAAAGGCGTACCGTTCCAGACAATTTCTGCGTTGAACGGCAAAAACCTCGACAAATTGATGGACGCTGCGCTTGGTGCATACGAAACATGGAACAAGCGCGTACCAACAGGCAAGCTTAACCGCTGGTTAGAATCTGTTGTCAGCCATCATCCACCCGCGCTAACGCAAGGCCGCCCGAACCGCCTGAGATACATTACCCAAATCAACACCCGTCCACCGACATTTGCGGTATGGGCGAGCGTACCAAAAGATCTGACCGATGCGTATCGACGTTACGTCGTCAACAGCCTGCGTGAAGATTATGATCTGATGGGCGTTCCTGTGCGGTTATTGGTCCGGACATCAAAGAACCCGTATTCGAACAAGTAACCGTGGATAAGACGTTTCGCGTTGCATGTGCAAACATAACCGAAGACACGTTAAACCCCATGAGGTCATATGATGAAAACGCTTGGGCTATGCACTTACCTTTGCCCCTAGAGAGCGCAGCACAATCGGCTGCGGTTAAGCTTGTGCCTATTTCAACCGAGAAGGACTGGTCAAAGCTTCTCACGATTCGTCGTGACATCGAATACACCGAATATAATATCACAGCACCCCGAGCTATATCCCTCATGATCGACAACATCAAGGACATGAGCCAACGCCTAAATGCCCAGTGGTACATAGCACATTGCGGGCTCACCCCCGTCGGGGCTATTGGGCTGGTTATGTTTGAACATCAAAGCAAGCGATTTGGCCGCCTACAAGACGTCGATATCATCCAATCTCAACGCAATAAAGGTTATGGTACAGCAATGCTACACGCCATTATTTCAATCTCAGTACAGAACAAATTAGAGTCCCTATATTTGCGCGCAGATGAGAATGACTGGAAAAAAGATTGGTACAAACGACTGGGTTTTCAGCCGATCGAAGTGTGGACGCCACAATAATTTCACCCCACAAAACAAGCCATATAGACATTTGCGAAAAAAAATATTATTATGCCCGCTGTTTCAAAGAAATAAGGGTTTATTATGAACGAACAAATTCAAGCTGTATCTGCAAGTACTGGTGGTTATCTCTGGTCTGCATTAATTATTATTGGTTTACTTGCTGGCGCTTGGCTTGCTGGCAACTTTATCGAAATTCGCGTCAAAAAAATGGACCGTATCGACGTCACACTTCGTCACTTTATTGGGGCCGTTGGCAAATATACGCTTTATATTCTTGCTATCGTTATGGCGCTCACAAAATTTGGCGTTCCAACCGGAAGCTTGCTCGCCGTTATTGGCGCTGCTGGCCTTGCTATTGGCCTATCGCTACAGGGCACTTTATCAAACATCGCCGCAGGCGTGATGCTATTGTTCCTACGCCCATTTAACGTTGGTGATTTCATCACGGCTGGCGGAATAAGCGGCACAGTAAAAAACCTTGGCCTTTTTGCAACCGAAGTTGCGACAGCTGACAATTTATACCAATTCATTCCGAACAATAAAATCTGGAGCAGCGATATTTGTAACTTCTCACGCAATACGCAGCGCCGCCATGATCTCGTAATGTGCATTAGCTATGATGACGATATTGATAAGGCGATGAAAACCCTTGATAAAATGTTCGATTCGGAAGAACGTATTATCCGCACAGAAGGTAAAGAGCCGAAAATATTTGTGAATGCTCTTGCTGATTCATCGGTTGATGTTGTTGGACGTTACTGGACAAAAAGTTCGGATTTCTTTGCGACCAAAACGGATTTAACAAAAGCTGTTAAAGAAGCATCGGACAAAGCTGGCCTGACAATTCCGTATCCAACATCAACTGTTGAATATGCACAGCCCGCTGCAGCTGCTGCCCCAAAAAAAGCGCCCGCAAAAAAGAAAGCCGCTTAATTTAGCATGGTTTATACATTACGCTTAGCGAATGAAAATGACATCCCAGCCTTGGCGGCATTACACTGCCAAGGCTGGATAGATTCGTATGAGAACCTTGTTCCGCAAGATTATCTCGACAGCCTTACCCCTGAAGAATTTGCTGAAAAATGGCAAAAATGGATGGCGGATGACATCTCGACGACACTCATTGCCGAGGACGAAAACGGCGTGCCGGCGGGGTTCTCTATGTTTGGCCCATTAAAAACACCTATAGCAGGCCAGTCTTCTATTCGCCCCGTCTACTCAGCCGAGCTTTACGCCATTTATTTGGGTAAAGACCATTGGGGCAAAGGCCTTGCACAGCAGTTTTTTCAAAAATCAGCGCAAACACTCAAAGTGCAGAAGCATTATTCAATGGCGCTTTGGGTTGTTGGCGGCAATAAGCGCGCCTGTAAATTCTATGAGAAGTCAGGTGGACAGCGCATCGGCAAGAAAATTGTTGAAATTGGCGGCCGTAATGTTAAAGAAGCCTGTTTTGGCTGGCGTGACACATCCGCATTAATCGGGTAGACTATCTCTCGAACATAGCGCCCAACACATAAGTTGAGCGCATAAGGAGACTAAATTCATGGGGCTGAAACGTAAATTAAAGCAATGGCAGGGCGCAGATCTGATTAATCAAGATCAAGCAAAGTCTATTCTCAGCCATGAACGCCAAGGCATCGGGCAAAAATATTTCCGTGGCCTCGTTGGCATTGCATTGCTCTCTATATTTGGCGGTGCCGCTTTAATAGTCGCCGCAAATTGGGCCGACATATCTGGCAGCTTAAAACTCCTTGTCCATTTTTCAATCAACGCCGCTCTTGCTTATATCCTTTGGCAAGGTAAGGAAAGTGGTCATTTTTGGAAACGCGAAGGTGCTGTCTTTATTCTCGCAGGCCTAAACCTGACGCTCATCGCCCTGATCGGGCAAGTCTTTCAACTAAGCGGCGACTTAGATTCTGCCCTTCTTCTTTGGCTGATTATCACCACACCGTTTATTTTCCTTTTCGGTACATCGCGTATGAATGCGGTTATGTGGACAGCAGGTTTTATCATCACTTTGGGACTGAACCTGTATGAAATTATCGACCAGCTCGATATGCCTTCCTATAAAAAAGAATGTCTGTTTATATTCGTCGCGGCATCGATTCCTGGGGTATTGTTACTTTCCGGCATGAACGCCAAATTACGCGCTCTGCGCCCTGAATGGCAGCAAAGCTATATTCTTGCAGGCAGCGGCCTTATCATTGCCACAGGCGTGCTGACATCGCTTGCATGGTACGGTGACGCTAGCTTCCTTGATGATCTTAAGTCATTGTACTGGTTCCCTGCCGCGACAGCCATATTCTGGGCGGCTATCTTTATCGTCATGCGCAGCCTCGTTCAAAGCCAGACCTATAAAGCGCTGTGCCTGATGGCCGCTGTAACAAGCCTCTTCGCGTTGATTGCTGCCCTACCCATCCGCCCAGAGATCGACACTATGGCAACGGTGCATTTTGTGTTGTTTATGGCCGTGATTGGTTACTTCGCAATCCCACTGGGTATGCACGGCCTTGTGACCTTAGCGGTGCTGTTTATCACTTTGCGTTTGTTTATATTTTATATCGAGCTCACTGGCCCAATGTTCGCCATGGGCTTTGGCCTAATCATTACGGGGATACTCTTGCTTGTCGCTTTAAGATTCGCGCTGAAGATTGACAAAAAAATTAAAGCCAAACTTTTCGATAAGGAAGCATAACCATGACAATTGCGAAAAACAAAATTGCCTATCTGATTGCACTTTCGCTCCCCTTTATCGTCCTTGGCTACATCGCGCTATCGACCTACCACAAACATAATTCAGGCGAATTGTGGCATGTTGAAGTTACAGGGTACGATCCACGCGACCTTATTCATGGGCGCTTTTTACGCTACCGCATAAGCTGGAGTGAATATGGCACCGTCTCCCGCGCACAAAAGACAAGCGACGCACTTTGCCTGATGCGCAACGCCGCAGATCCACGCATCCCAAGTATTACACAAATCAAAGCCGAGGCCATCGCCTCAGCCCGCTGCGATTCATTGCTGATTGCCGGCAGCGCGGAAGATCACTGGAACATCCTGCTGCGCAAATATTATATTCCCGAAGAATATGCCGATGCGCTAGACTGGGCGTTTGGGCAGACGCATTATAAATTTGCAGTTGATCTGCGCATTAGTGACAAAGGCACATTATCCGTCACAGATTTATACGTGAATGGTGAAGTCATGCACAAAGCGATGCCCGCGCTCAAGGCCGCGTATAGCGGCACAAAAACAGGTGACCGGCTTCAGCCCCATACATGGCGCTTGAAAGTCAAAGACCTTACCCCTTATTACGTGTCAGAAGAACAAAACTGCGTCACATATAATATTGACTGGCCTTATTACGGCATAGATTTTGACCCTTATAAAGCCACTCCGCATCTGTGCTTTATGCCATCTAGCTACGATGAAAAAACGCCTGTCCTGTCGTTGATCACGCCACAAACAGACCAAAATGCATGTCGGTCTATTGCTGAATCTACGCCTTGGAACCGCAACAGCTGGAACAACCACACCAAAATTTTCTGCCAATCCGCCGCGTTGGGGAAATTCTTGATTGAACAAAGCAAAATCAAGAACACCTATTTTGAAGTTGAAAACACCATTAATAATCGGGGCGATTTCTACAGTACAGAATTATTTATTTATGGCCTGACACTGAAAGAAGCCATGGAAGAAAGCGCGGCGTCTAATGCACCATAAAGCTGTTATATCTGCAGTATTTCAGTGCCTTATAAAAAATATCTTGCAGCAGGACGTCAAACCGCGTTAAGCTCTTACTATGATTGAAATGACATTCGTTACAGCATTGATTACTTCGCTTATCGCAGCCGCCACTGGCGCCGCGGCAGCAAATGCCTGCGCATGTGCGGCATCGCGCCGCTAACATAGACTCCCTCAAAACACATCATAAATATCTTTTTTAAATATCACCAAAAGCTGATAAGCTTAGGGGCAGTCATTCGGAGTTACCATGGAGTATCTAGAGCCAAACAATCAAATGGATTACACAAAAGAAAAATTAAATTACCGCCCAATATTTAGCACGTTGTCAAAAAATGCTGGTGCGGAAATTATTCGTTATGGGCGCAGTAAAGAAAACGCCATCACCCTCGCCCAAGGCCAAGGCGATGCCACCACACCTGATTTCATCTGCGAGGCCGTACAAAAAGCAATGGCTGACGGCCACACATTTTATGGACCGCCCATTGGTGAACCCGCATTAAGACTAGAAATTTCAGCTTATTATAAGCGGATTTTTAACATCGACATACCGATGAACCGGATATTTGTTACCGCATCGGGTACGACGGCGATGGATTACGCGCTAAGGTCACTGCTTGACCCCGGCGATGACGTGATTGCCGTCACCCCAATATGGAAGAATTTATTAAGTGCCGTCGAAGTCGCACAGGCGAACGCCATTGAAGTGCCACTAGATGAACAAGACGGGAAGTGGTCTCTCGATTTAGAGCGCCTGTTTGACAGCGTTACCGACAGAACCCGCGCGATATTAATTGTCAGCCCGTCAAACCCGACAGGCTGGGTGATTAGCGATGATGAAATTAAGGCCTTATTAGAGTTCTCACGCAAGACAGGTATCTGGATCGTTGCTGATGAGGTTTATAACCGCCTCACCTTATATGATAACCATGCACCAAGTTTTTTAGAACACGCCGAAGAACGCGACTTCCTGCTTACAATCAACAGCTTTTCCAAAGCATGGGCGATGACAGGATGGCGTTTAGGCTGGCTGGTTGGCCCACCATGCGCGGAAAGCATTATCTGCGACATTGCGCTCTATAACACCATGGGCGCGCCCACGCCGCTGCAATATGGCGGCATAGCGGCATTGCGCCACGGTGAAGACTTCATCGAAAGCCAAAAAGTCCAATGGCGCAAAAACCGCGAAACGCTTATTGAGCGTTTTGACAATCACGAACGTATTCAAATGACCCCACCAGAAGCCACCTTTTACAGCTTCTTCAAAGTCGATGGCGAAGAAAAATGTATTTCATTTTGTAAAGACCTCGTCGATAATGTCGGCCTTGTCCTTGCCCCTGGGGTTGGTTTCGGCAAAGATTGCGCAGGTTATGTCCGTTTGTGTTACGCCGTATCAGACAGCCTGCTTAGCGAAGCGCTTGACCGATTAGAGGAAGCTGTGCGATAACAGCTTCTTATTTAATTTTGTCCTTTAATCAAGACAAAAGCGTTCAGATGCCACGCATGCTTGCGCCGAACTATCGGCGCAGCCGCTCTTGCGTCTGTCGGGTGCAAAGCACCATATTATTAGTAAAGAACATAGCGTGAAGGATAGTCGCATGGGTACAGGCAGAGGATATTTTGGCATAGGCGTTGAAGGCATCACCAAGGAAAGCAACCTTGGTAATTTGGCGCGTACCGCCCATGCCTTTGGCGCAAACTTCTTTTTCACCGTTGCGCCGATTGTCAGCGTCAAAAAAGTGCGCTCCGTTGATACATCAAGTGCCTTTGATAGTGTGCCTTATAACCAATATGACACATTAGACGATTTCAAATTGCCCCATGGCTGCCAATTGGTCGGCGTTGAATTGGTTGAAGATTCCATCGAACTGCCAAGCTTTCGCCACCCAACCCGCGCCGCCTATATACTCGGCCCTGAAATGGGCAATTTATCAGATGCCGCACAGGCGCGCTGTGACCATATCATCAAAATACCAATGCATTTTTGCATTAATGTCGGTGTTTGCGGCGCAATTGTCATGTATGACCGCCTGATTTCCACCAGCCGCTTCGCCCCTCGCCCCGTCAGCGCCGGCGGCCCCACCGAAGAATTAATCGACCACGGCGCAGGATTGCGCATCAAACTGCGCACCGAGCAGAATAAATAAGCATTTAGCCTTTGTTAAGTCGTTTCCATTAGAATTAGCGGATGAATTTACCGCTTACGCCACAACATATTTTCATTCTTGGCCTTTGCGCGCGCCAGAGGGCACAAAGGCACGCATTAAACGCAAGGGAAACAAACATTTTTTCTTAAGGCTAGGCAGCGAAGCATAGCAGCTTTATGTAAGCAACGCATAACGACAATTTGGGGAAGTTTTTTCTAGTACTAGGCACGAAGAATGCCGCCTAGCAGCGCTAGGCAAATAATAAGTAACGACGTAATAGAGGAAAAAAAGGGGGTCTGTTCTGTTGCGAGGCCGACCCTTACTACGCCCCACCTAATAGGTTTCAATTACCAGGAATTCAAGTGTAGCGCACTACAACTGCTAAATTAAGCAGCTACAGCTAGACTAACAACAGAGTTGTCGTTAGTTGCTACGAAACGAGTGTTATCGTTTGCATTTATAATAATAGCCCTATAACGGAGGTACAATACCGAACGCAAGCTAATGTCTTTACCACACGTGTCAATCCTATTTCGGCCCCATCACTTAATGTCTAAATAACGATTTACATCGATGATAGACAGCAAATGGTGGAGCCGCCGGGTACCGCCCCCGGGTCCACAATGCTTATTCCACAACGCGTTTAGCGTCATAGTCAAGTTTCCCTGACATCTTCATCATAACCCAGTAGTGCGGATAACTCCAGTGTTTTCATATAGATTTTAGTTAAAATTTTTGCTATAATATGTCTTATGATAATGATACATAATGGAAAAATAGGGTATAAGAGAAGCGAATTTCGCAAAATCTTTCAAGTGTATTCACACTATGTCTATAAAGGCCTGTTTCGAGATTTCTCCTTTGCAGAAACAGAGGGACGTTATTATATTTCGTTCTGCGAAGAAGCAGGAAAAACGCCATTAATCACCGTCGAAAAAAAGAAGCTCAGCGCTGAGCGCGCTTTATTTATTGCGACCACAGCAGGCAGCAATGGGCAGCCGACAGAAATTGCACGCTCTGAAAAAATTGATAGCTTCACCGAACAACTAAAGGCGAAAATTGAAAAATTTCACGCCGCACAGCAAAAAGGCAAAGTTATCAAAATCAGCTAAGCGCTGTCATTTTATAGCGCCAGCTTTAAATTTAGCGTCTTCCGATACAAATATATTGACATAACGATAGCAATCTCCTATTACTATTATCCCAGTTGTAACACATAATCAATTGGAGATAGCCATGTCCCTTCAAGAAGAATTTTCAAATATTACTGGTGAGCTCAAAAGCGCCATTGTTGATCGTAATATCTCTGCCCCTGAAATGCGCAACAGCCCTGAAATGCAGGACCTAACGGATCGTTTCATGACGCTCGCCGCAAAATATAAAATTGAGCCGAGCGCTGAAAAGCAAAGCCCTGCTTTCCCCACATTAATAACCGCGATCACACAATTAGATGACGCGGCGACGCTTTGGAAAAGCTATGTACAAACGCGTCATTATGCGCAAAGCACAGTGAATGCATTAAACGCATTTCGCACTTAAAGCTTAAAATATGTGATTATATAAGTATGCTGAGAATATAGGCCTAAGCGATAAGCGGGCCTATATTTTTGAACTGATTCGGGTCCGCCTTATAACTATCATAAGTGGTGTTAAGCTTCGCGGCCTCATCTTGTGCGGCTTGCGTTGGGTTAATCAACAAATACGTCGCCGCCCCCACATTTAACAGCGCATCACATTTACCTGCAAAGATATCTTTCAGCTTTCGTCCATAAGCCGCACAATCAGCAAGGCGGTCAAAGCGGATCGCGTTTAAAACGAGCCCACTTTCAGGTAAATTTTTGCCTTTAAAAGCATCACAATAATCTGTGCCAAATTGTGTATCCATGACGCTATCCTTTTATATCTGCATTAATCCTTAATCAAATATAAAAGAAAACCCCTAATATAGGCTTAAGATATCGGCTTAAACACACCATCACCTTCAATTTCAAAGCGCATTGCCGCGCCCTCATAGCGTTCAAACAGCCCATGATCCGTTCCTGAGAGCCACACCTGACCGCCAAGCGCCGCAAGGCGGCTATACAGTGCTGCACGGCGGCCATCATCTAAATGGGCGGCGATTTCATCAAGCAAGATTAGGGGCGGTGCACCGCGCTCGGCATTAATCAGCCGCGCATGGGCAAGAATCAGTCCTATCAGTAACGCTTTTTGTTCCCCTGTGGAGCATTGATCCGCCGGCATATCTTTTGCCGCAAGGCGCACCACCAAATCACTACGATGCACGCCAATCGCTGCGCCGCCGACCAGCGCATCACGTGGACGTAAACGTACAAGTTCGCCTTTAAACCATGTTTCAACCTCAACCGCACTCTGCCCCATCAGGCGGCGCTCGATCTCTCCATCAAGCGTTAGCTCCGCGAGTGGGAAATGTGCGCCATCTAATTCCTGCGCACGGATACAAGCATCTTGCAGCCTTGCACAGAAATCAATCCGTGCCGCCGCAATCGCAACTGCCGATTCGGCCATTTGTGATTCGAGCGCCGCGCACCAATGCGCATCAGGACTGTCGCTATCTTTTAATATTTTACTGCGTTGACGCAGCGTTTTTTCATAGCGCGTAAGCCGTCCAGTATGGGCAGGGTCGAACGCATAAATAAAACGGTCAAGGAAGCGGCGGCGATGGGATGCACTATCTAAAAACAAACGGTCCATTTGCGGCGTCAGCCAAACGCAAGAAACATAATCGGACAACGCGTTTTGGCCTTTTTGCATTTCGCCGTTAATCCGTACTTGGCGTTTTTCAAGCTGCTCTTGCGTGGTGCCGGTGCCGATTTTGGTAAACACATCACCATCAAAAAATTCTGCGCTCACCCCCCAAGGCTTGCCCATGCGCTTGCGATTCACAAAGTCAGAAACCGATGCCCCGCGCAATCCACGGCCAGGGCTAAGCAGCGACACAGCCTCAAGTATATTGGTTTTACCAATGCCGTTTTGACCAATAAAAATAACAGCGCCCGACTGCAAATTATCCAGTCGGGCGGTATTGTAATTTCTAAAATTGCTCAAGGTTAGACGCTTAATATAAACCACAACTCAGCGCGCCTCAAAGCTATGAATTAAACGCGTAGTGGCATAAGCACATAAAGCGCCGCTGCATCACTCGTGTCTTGAATAATTGTTGGTGACGCAGGGTCAGCCATTTCCAAACGGCAACCATCTCCACTTACCTGTGATGTAATATCAAGCAAGTATTTTGCATTAAAGCCAATTTCAATCGACTGCACTTCGCTGTTCACTTCGATATCTTCCGTCGCAGATCCTGATTCGGCAGAATTAGCAGATAGCGTCATCGTCTTACCGTTAAGCTGGATTTTTACTGCGCGTGATTTACCATCAGAAATGGTTGATACGCGGTCAATCGCTGAAGTAAAGACCTTCGGATCAACTTCGATCATTTTGTCATTACCGACGGGTATAACGCGGTTATAATCAGGGAATGTGCCATCAATCAATTTAGATGTGAGCACGATATGATCAAACGCGAAGCGGATTTTGTTTTCAGAAAGACTGATAGAGATCTGATCCGCAGCTTCTTCCAAAAGACGACGCAATTCATTTACAGCCTTACGTGGAATAATCACGCCCGGCATTTCAGCTGCGCCTTCAGGGATAGGCATTTCAAAACGTGCCAAACGGTGACCATCTGTCGCAACTGCGCGCAAAACAGGAATGCCGCCTTGGTCTGCAGCATGAAGGTAAATACCATTAAGGTAGTAACGTGTTTCTTCTGTCGACATTGCAAATTTAGTACGGTCAATAAGCGCACGCAATTCAGCCGCAGGAACTGAAAATGTTGTTGGCAGGTCACCAAGGCCAAGCTCAGGAAAATCGCTAATTGGCAAACAAGCTAGGCGAAATTTTGAACGTCCGCCACTTACGGTCATTGTGTGTGCATCATCGCTAACTTCAAGGTCAATCTTCGAGCCATCAGGCATTTTACGTACAATGTCATGTAGCGTATGTGCTGGCGCGGTTGTTGAACCTGGCTTGCTGACATCCGCAGAAACAGCCTCATTCATTTCAAGGTCCATATCCGTCGTCGCCATTGAAAGCACACCATCTTCAGCGCGTATCAATACGTTAGAAAGTATTGGAATCGTGTTTCTTTTCTCCACCACACTTTGGACGTGGTTAAGTGCTCTTAGTAGTGCGGCGCGATCAATAGAAAATTTCATGGCTGTGTATCCTGTCGTTCAATACATATCAATTTATTCTGAGCGCTAAATTTAACACAGTGGAAAGCGCTGCCAACCCTTTTATCTACTGGCGTTGGAGTTATCCCCTAAACTTATTAGCCTAAAAAAAATTAAGAGTTACGGAAAATATGTTGCGCAAATGATGTGTTTTAGGTTATATTAATTCAAAATGAGGGCAGGAGATTAACAATCATGACGACAGCGATAAAAAAAACCTATGAAACTTCACAGCTTTATAATTACGAAGCACTGGACCTAGACGACCTATCTTACCTTGCATTGATCTTGGAAGATTTCTCCAATGCAGCAGCGGGAAAAATAGAAAGCACACCTGCGATACAGATGGCTTTCAACGCCTTATTTGAGCCACAAAAAAGCGAAAAACGAGGCCTTCTGACAGAGGCATATATGGCATCCGCCACGGAACATTGCATGAAATACGCTGCCACAATCGAGAAATCTTTTAAGGAATTTAATCCTGACGCCAGAAGAAATATGCAAAAACATGCCTCTATTGAGCATATTCTTTATATCGACCTTTATGCCAAATTACTAGCAGGCGAAACGCATATGAGCGGTCAAAATGCGGTGCTGTCCATGCCGATGCTCAATAGCCTCGTACCTGATGACTTGAAAACAGATGAAAGCATCGCGCTTTGCCGTGAATTGGGTGCACATAACATTGCGGACATTGCTACGTACAAAGCCTTTGCTTTGCACTAAAATTGCCCAGCAAGCGCACAATGCATACAAAAAAGTGACGCTAACATAAGTTTTTGCGTAAGAAGATTCGAGAATGTGTTTTCTGATACTCAGGAATTTCGCATTCCAAAACAAAACCGTACGCTTTGTAAAACTCTGGCGCTTGGTAACTATATGTATCAACCCAAATCTGGTTAAAGCCGGTTTCTACAGCGAAATCCTCGGCGGCGTTCATTAAAAATTTGGCCAGCCCCTCGCCCCGATGTGATTCATCGACCCAAAGACTTTTTATATATCCATCCTTGCCGACAATCATCATTTGCAAATGCCCGATACACAGGCCATCTTCACCACGAACGACCCAATCTTTAAAACGACGCGACACCCCTATTTTGTCTTCGCTATACGCAGCAAAGCCCGCTTTAACACGGGCTTCGTCATTATCTGTATACTTATTATCTAATTGGTAATCCATGCTTTAATCAGCCTGTCTGTTTCAGCCAGTAAGCGCGCGGCGGACCACTTCAACGTCCTCTGCAAAACCTGCATCGCCGTCCATAAGCTCTTCAATTTTGCGCACAGCGTGCATCACTGTTGTATGGTCACGGCCACCAAATTTACGACCAATTTCAGGCAGTGAACGTGCCGTAAGCTGCTTTGCGAGATACATTGCGATCTGGCGTGGACGGGCAACATTACGCGCACGACGTGCAGAATGCATGTCTGAAAGCTTAATGTTGTAATGCTCAGCCACTTTACGCTGAATTTCATCAATGGTAATACGGCGATCATGGCTACGAAGCATGTCTTGCAAAATATCCTGCGTGCTTTCAAGCGTCACTGGATTTTTCGACACGTCGCTATGTGCAACGATACGGTTCAGCGCACCTTCTAACTCACGAATATTGCTTGTCACTTTAAGAGCAAGAAATTCGAGCACACTATCAGGGATATCAGCTTGTAACAGCGCACGTTTTGACTGGAGAATGTCTAAACGTAGCTCGTAAGACGATTGCTGAATATCTGCAACCAACCCCCAAGCGAGACGTGAACGCAGGCGCTCATCAATGCCAACCATTTCTGTCGGCGCTTTATCCGCAGAAATAATGATTTGTTTGTTGTAATCAACCAACGCATTAAAAGTATGGAAGAATTCTTCCTGCGTACTTTCTTTACCGGCGATAAACTGAATGTCATCCATCATCAACACATCAACAGAGCGGAAAATTTCTTTAAACTTCATTGTGTCTTTACCGCGAAGCGCACGAACAAACTGGTACATAAATTTTTCAGCGGAAAGATACATGACTATTTTTTCAGGCTCTTGTGCGCGGATCTGGTGTGCAATAGCGTGCATTAGGTGCGTCTTACCAATGCCAACGCCGCCATATATATATAGTGGGTTAAATGGTACTTTGTCGCACTCAACAACGCGGCGCGCCGCGGCATGTGCCAATGCATTTGTTTTACCAACCACGAAATTATCAAATGTGAAACGCGGGTCCAATGGAGAAGACAGGTCATAATCAGCAGTAAGGTCATTAATGTTTGACTTTGGACGCGCAAGAATCTCTTCATCTTCTTCGTCTAAAGGCACGGATCCTTGAAGGACAACAATCTCAAGGCGCTTAACTTCAACGCTACGCTCCATGCTCATTTCAAGTATACGCCCAGCATAATGAGATTGGATCCAATCACGCATAAAACGTGTTGGCACAGAAACTTCAAGCGTACCATGGTAATAAGCCTGCAATGTTAAAGGTTTTAACCAGCTACGATATACAGCTTCACCAAACTCATTTCGAAGGTCCTTATATACAGCCATCCATGCTTTTAGCACTTCTGGTGTCGGTTCGAAAGAATCTGCTTGTTGGAAAGTTGCATCCATAGGAATTACATTGCCGTTCGCATTGCTCATATTGTTAGTCTCCATATATACTTTTTTTTAAGCGTTAAACTCTTTTGTCTTCAGATACGCCAAACCCCACACAAACAGTTGAATTCAAATCATCTAAACACACGTACACTACGCACATTTTCCACACATGGCTTAATCTCCATCACAAAACAAAATAAGTAAAAAAACGACACAAAAAAGGGTTTGCACGGGTGGTAAACCGTACATTTTACACCAATTAAAACTGTCGAATTTTTCAACCTCTTAGATGTCCACCGCCACAAACTACGCTTACGGTTTATATCTTCAATAAGAAGCTTTTAATTTGCACAAGCAACAACCCCAAAAAATTGTTTAATATCAGTTGCTTGTATAGATGCAGGCTAAGCCAGCACTCCTAAAACTTAATTAGATAAGCGTTAATAAAAACGCTCATAATTAAGGATAGAATACACTCTCAATACCACTTGAAATCCACGTCAGATTTCTGCTGCGATTTATGTCTTGTTTTTGTTATCGCTGATAAAGTCACAGTAGCGACTTTTAAGTTTCAGTGCAAGCTAACTTTTCAAAAAAGGGTAAAAAAAATCAAACTTTTCTTTTGTAAAACAAGCACATACGAGTATAGCCCCATATCTAAAAACATGGGACTATACGGAAATTTTAACGTTAATTACTTAAAATTAAGCGGCTGCTTTAGCGTCTTTAATACGCTTGCTTAAGCGTGAAATTTTACGTGATGCTGTCTTCTTGTGGAATACACCTTTTGCAACGCTGCGCTGAATTTCTGGACGGGCAACTTGAAACGCTGTTTCTGCTGCTGCCGCATCGCCTGCTTCTAATGCAAGTTCAATTTTCTTGATGAAAGTACGTACGCGGCCACGACGTGCGCCGTTAATGATTTCGCGTTTTTTATTACGGCGAATACGTTTTTTTGAAGAAGCATGGTTAGCCATTTTATTTTCCTTTTTTCTCGACTTTTCGGTTCACCCAAAAAGACACTCAAATTCTAAATTCTGTTTTAATTTTTGCCTGCCGAACAAATACGCAATATAAATGCCCCGCTACGTTTCATACGCGAAATGCATCGCCTTTATGTTTACGTGAGATAGTGTTTTAATCAACTTATCCCCTGCTTGTCAAGAAAAACTAACCACTTTTTTGTGTCTTAAGCGATAAAAAATCAAATATTTATTTTATCCTCAAGTAATGGTTTGATTCTCACCCATCACTTATTCTGGGCGTACAGATAAGTTGAGCATGCATAATGTTGCGCTTTGTTGCTCCAAACGCATTTCTAAACGCTCCCCTTCACGCAGGAAGCCCCCCTTAGAGATGCGCCACCCTAAATGCGGTAAGCTTTGCGCATAAAAGCCCAGCGCGCCCTGACAAGCGAGCTGAGAGCTGCTCTGCGCTGAAAAATCAAGCAGGCGCCCCTCCGGCTTATCAAACATTAATATGGAATCGGTAAGTTCACTAAATCCGTCAGCCACGGGCACATCAGGCATGATTGAGAAAAATTTAGTCTCCGCCTGCGCAGCAGAAGTACAAATGCCACTCAGTGACAGCGCAATAACGGCGCAAAGCAAGCTAGCTATCTTCATAAACAAAATCCTTAAATTTTTAACCCTCAGCGCGCCAATATATATTTAGTGCGCATCCCCTTGGCAGCACGGACAGTAAAATGTCGAACGCCCCGACTGCACTATACGTCTTATAGCAGTTTTGTCACATTTATAACAAGGTGCTTCTTCACGCCCATAGACAAGCAGTTCATTTTGAAAATAGCCGAGCTTGCCGTCTGCTGTGCGATAATCCTTTAATGTCGAGCCGCCCGCTTTAATCGCCTTTTGCAAGACCTCAACAATCGCAGCATAAAGCTTTGCAGCCTCATTTGTATTTAGGGAATCGGCGCTACGTTTAGGATGCACCCCGGCCATAAACAGTGCTTCGCATACATATATGTTACCAAGCCCTGCGACAATACGTTGATCGAGCAGCGCCGCCTTAATATATGTCCGCTTATGCGCGAGGCGCTGCGCGAGAATCTCCGCCGATAATTCTGCACCAAGCGGGTCAGGTCCCATTTTCGCAAAGGCACGGTCTGCGTTAAGCGCAGCGAGATCATCAAATAACATCACCATGCCAAAGCGGCGTGGGTCGTTATAAACAAGCGCCTTGTTGTCGTTAAACCGTAAAATCATATGGTCATGTTTAATTTCGCGATAGGCTGCATAATCATGCACCATCTTAACCTGACCGCTCATCCCCAGATGAATCACAAGCACCTTACCGTCGCTTAACTTCACCAAGACATATTTAGCTCGCCGCTCAACACAGTTCACCTTAAGGTCGCGCAAACGCTCATCAAGGAATTCAGGAAAGGGAATACGTAGATTCGGACGGTTTAATATCGCCTGCTCAAGCGTAGCCCCCTCAATAAAAGGCGCAATCCCGCGGCATACGGTTTCGACTTCGGGTAATTCTGGCATAAAGAGTGAACCTTCTTAATCGATCAAATAATATTCGACTGTGCTAACAACACGGATCTTTTTGATATGCGGATTGTTCCGATCACGCGAGGCTATCGAAAAATTGCCCTGTGAGGCGCGTTTAATTTTACCAAGACCGCTGAAAGAATCCGCCGCAAATTTTTCGGCAACTTCTCGTGCTTTGTTTGTCGCCTCTTCGATCATCATCGGCTTGATATCATTTAGCTTGGTAAAGCTATATTCAGCCGGCTGGTTATAGTTTGTCGCACCAAAAACCACACCGGTCTTACCCAAAGATGAAATATCCCCCATAATGGCGCGGATCATTTTCACATCATTTGAAAAAACGGTGACTGTTTGCTGCGCAGTGAAGCGCGGCTTATCATTCACTTGATTATTATAACGGTCGGCCAATTTATCTGTGACCTGCGGCATAACGATAGAGATATTATTCGCCGCGACTCCTTGCTTTTGCAAATATGTGCTGATTTTATCTGCATCGCGCTCTAAAGCGCTATAAAGCTCGGCCGGAGCCTCTGCGGCAACGCTAAAGCCTATTGGCCATATCACTTGATCAGCAAGGTGTACTTGCTCTGAGAGGCCTTTAACCACGACGCTACGCTCATATTGTTTCATATCATGCACGGCTTGATAGGCAAAGCCGCCGAGAGCGAACAGCCCCAAGCATAAAAAGGCACCAAGAATGAGCGCTGGTCTGGACTGTGCGGACATAATAAATATCTTTCCTGAATATGTGGCGCTCTGCGTTTAATCCGCTTTGTTTCTGTAGGCACGTTTGTTACGCGCAACATCTTTGTAATATAAAGCACGCTGACGCGCAAAGGCAAGCCCTGCCCGCCCATCACATATACCGCCTTTTACAATATAGGAATAGATAAAAACAGCCCCCCAGCGCAGAGGCAGTGCGCGGAACAGTTTCTTAAGGCTTTGCCGCCAAGGCACAGGGTCTTGTGGCCAGCGCTTATTAAGGCACATCAGCGCTTCCCATGATGCATAACCCTCATGGCGCTTATCAAGCGCAGCCATGTCATCAAACGCGTCATGAACCAGATGCATTTTTAATACCGAGAGTGTTGCCTGTTCACTTTGCTTACGCCGCACAGGCTGATAATGCCCCTCAACTTCCCAGCCGCCCGCGAAATCATCATCACGCACATCTGGGAAAACAAAATCATGACGGTTAAACAGCATTAGCTTTTTGTTGATTTGGCCATGACGCAAAATTTGATCCCCAACGCGATACAGGCCTTTGACAAAATAGCCGCGCGCGCTTGGTGCGCCAGCGCCAAACAAAGCGCAAATCTCCGCATTTAAAGCCGGAGTCATACGCTCATCAGCATCAAGCATCAAAACCCAATCATGGCGTAGCGCCAGATTATCTAGCGCCCATTGTTTTTTCTTGGGATAGTGACCATCCCACGTAAAGCTGGCGATTTGCGCACCTGCATCTTGGGCAAGCGCGACGGTATCATCATCGCTGTGGCTATCGACAACCCATATATCATCAAACCCACCCAAACACTCCAAAGTCTTTGTGATACGGCGCTGTTCATTTTTGGTAAGGATGATGACGGATACGGGCGCGGACTTCATAAGCATTTACGCCTTGCGCTGCTTTAAGCCTGCGATAAAACCAAAAAGGACAGAGCCAAACATAAAGGAGATAAGCACAGCGGCGCTGAGCACCATAAAAGGCCTGGGCCAAACAACATAAGGCGATAAATGCGGTGCCTCTACGATTTGCGCTGCAAATGCCCCTTCAGCTTGCAACGACATCAGGCTGTATTCTTCCTGCACGATCAGGCTCGCTAATAACTTGCGGTAATCACGGCTTGTTTCTACGGCCATACGCTGTTTAAAATAGGCGATATGCCCGATGACATTTTGTGTCGCCTGCGCGCGTAATTGACGGTCACTAAATTGATAAAGACTGGCGAGCAAGGCGGGCGCCAAAGCGCGATCGCTCATCACTACACTCACCTGATAAAACGGCGTTAAACCATCAGGCTGAATATTGACGCGGTCTTTTAATATTTGTGAGAGCGCCAAGCCATCACTATAGGAAGAATCAAACCGGTAGCGCGCACGCCACGGCAAAACTTTATCAGCCTCGCCCTTGAAATACGGCAATACATCCTGCATGGCAGGCAAAACAGAGGTCGCCACCGTTTGACTACGCATCATTTTTAACATTTGCTGAAATTCAATCGCGCTATCACGGCGCTGCATTTTATATAACGGGGTCGCGCTAAAGGCATCTTGTGCTTCATAGAGCGCCTTATCGGCAGACGAGAAAAGCGGTTCTACAGGGCCGATCAACATGCTCGCGCGGTAATAGTTTGGCTGTGCCATTAACCACAGAATCGACAGACTACCAAGCACAAGAATAAAGCCGATAATATATAGTTTCGCCGCCCAAAACAGCAGTAATATATCGCTAAGCGTTCTGTTATGCCCTTTATTTAAAATCTCAAAGCTCATTACGCTGCCTTATTGTTTTTCTTATAAACATTTTGCGCGGAGAACTGATCGCCGACAACTTCACGCGCGCGCTCTATCCATGCATTATATGATTCTTCTGGGCGCATATGCAGCGCCGTTTGCGCTGCCGCGTTATGGGCGTTATACCAAGCTTCGCCATTTTGGCGGTAATGGCGTATGGTTTTCGCCAATTGTCGCGCCTGCCCTTGGGGAACAACTTCACCTGTTTTAAAGTCATTCACAAGCCGCGCAATTTCAGAATTCTCTGGCCCTAAGAAAATCAACGGCCGCGCCACCGCCATGGCCGAATACGCCTTACACGGCACGACCAAGCCGCAGGCACTATCACGCAGGCTGACCAAGTGAATATCGCCGCTTTCAAGCACATCACGTAAATTTTCTTCGGGCTGATAAGGCAGCAGACGAATGTTATTCAGGTTCAGCCGTGCGCGCTCTTTCGCTAAGCGCTCATGACCGACTCCATCGCCAATAAACACAAATTCAATTTCGGGGTAGTCTTCATTCAAATAATAAGCCGCGCCTAAAATCGTTTGTATCGGGTGTGCCCAGCCAAGATTCCCCGCATATAGCACGCGAAATTTTGGCGCATCATCATTAAACAATGTTTTCTTAAATTCTGTATTGCCGCCAAAAACAGACGCGGCATCTTGGCTCGCCTTTATCGCACGTGTATCTAGGCATGGATTATGCCAGTTCGGAATCACGCTGATTTTACGCGCAGGCACTTTATTATTAATCATGTGGCGCGCCATACAGCGACCAATTACAACCACGCGCTCACATTGCAGCAAGGCCTTAAGTTGCAATGCTTTCATCACATTATAAGCAAATTTAGGCAGGCGCACCCGCAAAACAGGGAAAAGCTCTGGATAGACATCCTGACACCAATGTATATGCGATGCGCCCATTTTCTTCGCGATTAAATGGCCTAAATAAACCAACATTGGCGGATCGGTCTTGCTTACGACCAATTGATGTTTTTTTAAAAATAGCGCCGCAGCAAATAGCTTCAGCCAGACCAACATATAAGACAACGCATTTTTTCGTGCCATATTCACGCGTATGCACTGTACGTTTACGCCTTGTGCATCTTGAAATTTGGCTGATTTCTCACCAGATGTTAAAACCGTGACATGCCAGCCATCGCGCACATATGCCCCTGCCAAATCATGCAGCATTCGCCCCGTTGCGCCGCGCACAGGAGGATAAACACGATTTATAAAGAGGATAGATGGTTTTTGCATTCTACTCTTATCACATTTACAGGCGGCATAATGGACGCCGTACGATTATAATTATTATGCGTTATTTGAATACACCAAAATTCAGCCGTGTTCAACTGTAGATGCAGATGGTGCATCTATACGGCGACGCATAATGGCGCAGACCAGCAACAAAAGCAGGCCAAAGCTAAACGCCTTATGTGAAGCATAGAAAAAGCTCGAGATTAAAATCGGCAGCATTAACGAGAGGCCAAGAGGCAAATTAATCCGGACCAGACGCAGATTCTCACGAAATATGGCGCCCCAGTAAAACACAAGCAGCGCCGTACCGATCAATCCTGTTTTGAAGAAATAATAACTAAATAAATTATGCGTATAGCCAACCTGCATTTTACCGACGGCAGGGTTTTCGAATAAAGCGCCCCAGCCATGGCCAAACAGAAAATGCCCTATATCACGCGTTCCCAGTTGCAAGACGGCTTGCAGCTCTGCGCCGCGGCTATTGAGGCCGACCTGCACATGCTTAAGCTCAAGGCGCATAATCACATCCTGCAACTGTGGAAGGAATGCGAAAACAAGTACCGCAAGTAACGTAACGAGGCGCAATGCCGTTTCAGGGCGATAGAGCAAAATGTAGAACAAGCCAGCAACCGCAAAAACAACTAAGGCCGCAAAAGACGCACGTTGCAGCGCATAGGTCAGCGCAAAAATCGGCAGCAAAGCGATCAGCGCCGCGAACAAGCCATAAAATACATTATAAATCACATCACCGCGCCGCCATGAAATACGCAGAAAGCTCGCTGCAAGCAAATAAAGCGCAGAAAACAGCACGGCAGGCGTAATCGTTAAATAAAGCGCAACAGCAGAAGGCAGCCCGAATTTCGGCAAAGCCAAAGGCAAGAAAATCCGCGCCGAGAACGCAACACCGATAAACACAACGCCAAACATAAATAAACGGCGAAAGCCGCGCGCATCACGAAATAAATGCACGTAAAGTAGCGGCAACAGTATAAAGCCAAAGGCAATAAGGTCACGCGCGACCTCTTTTATATCCGCGCCCCCCGCAAGCGCGATAAAAAAAGGCACAGACAGGCCAAACACTGCAAAAAACTGCCCCGCGCTGAACCAAAGCGGCCGCGATGGTGCGCCAGCATTTTGCGCATTAACAAACACAGCCGAAAGCCCATGAGCCCCAGCGCCAAAAAGCAATAATAAAGCAATAATGACCTCAATAACGCCGACAGAATCGGGCGTGGGCTGTCCAAACAGCCCATAGAGAAGCAATGCGAGTAGAACAGATGTATATTGTACAAAGTCTAAACGCATAATCTCTCTTTGTCTTCATCGTATTTTATGCAGGATCTTCGCCAGAAATCTCTTCATCCGCAGAATAACGCGGCGACGCACGAACAGGAATCTCACCGCCAATACGCTCCATAATCGCAGCAAAGAAACCATCTGTGCCATGTTTTAATGGAGAAAGGCGCATATAATCGCCATCACATGGTTTTTCAGCGCCCTCTGGCCAGCCTTCAACCAATGGCACAAGGCGGTAATCTTTGTTGCGCGCTAGAAAGCTTTCTACTTGGTCTTCATTTTCACGGCGCAGCAATGAACATGTTGCATAGACTAAACGTCCACCAATTTTGACGGTATCCGCGACTTTATCTAAAATTTCGGCTTGTGTGATCATCAGTTCTTCAAGCTGTGGGCCGTAATGATACCAACGCATATCTGGGTTACGGCGCCATGTGCCTGTACCTGAACATGGTACGTCCAATAATGTCACATCAAATGTCCCTTTTTGGCGGCGCAGCCATTTACGGTTTTTTTGATCTTCTAATCCGCGCGTTTCAATAATGTCAGAAACCCCTGCGCGTTTAAAACGCGGTTTGGCTTTCGCAAGGCGGCGTGAATCAATATCCATGGCAACGACGCGGCCTTTACACAGCATCGCATTGGCAAGCGCCAAGGTTTTACCGCCTGCGCCAGCGCAATAATCAAGCACTTGCATTGATGGCTGCGCATTACAGGCCAGCGCAATAAGCTGCGAGCCTTCATCTTGAATATCAACGAGGCGCTTTTTAAAGGTCTTCGTTGTTGATAAGAATACTTTTTGTTTCAAACGAATGCCCCAAGGCGAGAAGATATGCGGCTTAGCGCTAATGCCTTCTTTTCTTAGGCTGTTCAGCGCATCTTCACGCGCGATTTTGGCAACATTGACACGCAAATCAAGCGCAGCTTCGTCAGAAAAAGCTAAAATCTCTTCTTCAAAATCCGCGCCGTAAATGGCTTTTACTTCATCCAAGTACTGCTCAGGCACTTCAAAGCGCACGAATTCGGGCATCTCATCATGAACAAGCGCCTGACCACAAAGCGCGCCTAAAGCTTTGTTTTCATCTGTATCTAATGTTTCAGGGCTGTATTTATCGCCATTAAATATCATGTGCACATAGTCGCTATCGCGCTCTTCAAGGAGGATTAACCCCGCAAAAACAACGCTGCGCGCGTCAAAATCTAACCCTGCGCGCTCAATCCACCATCTTAACTTTGCATAGGCACGCATGATGTCATAGCAAAACCCTGCGACATAGCGGCGATCATTCGATCCGATATATTTACGGTTACGCATATAGTCGCCGATAATGTTATCCATCGGGACCTTTGCAATTTGTATCGCCTGAAAAATTTCAATTGATGCTTTTATTCTAGCTGCAGGTGTCATATATAGTATACTCTATACTGGGTTAAATTTTATAAGGTAGTGCTTTGTTACAACATTCTTCACAAGATAATCAACCTAAGTTTGATATGATCGAGTCATCAGGCATCGGCTATCACTACTTATATCATGAACGCCAATACCTGTTGAGGCTAGTCGCGCTACCGTTTCTTGTGAAATTCTTGACGACCATTATCCTGACTTTATTTGGCGAAAATATTTCTTATTTTTCTGCGAGTCTCGTCATAATACCGAGCCTTTTTGCTGAAGGTTGGCTTTTGGCGCAAGTTATTCGTAGTTTTGCATTCAACGAACGCTGGCCGATCATGCTTAGTGGTGAAAAAGACATTGATAAGGGCAAATTGCTCAATCGCCAGACCTGCATTATTGCCGCGATTGTGACATATGTCGTAATCCACATGGTCTATTATGCTGTGCAAAGTACGCTGATGATTACACCCGCAGAATTTGAACTCCTTGCGCAGATGAGCGCCGGTGAAGAGCTGCCAGATGGTACGGTGATTTCATATACGCCCATCCTTGTTGCGCTCGGCCTTTTATTTTCCTTGATATACTGGTTCCCGCTGATCTGGCTTTATATTCCGGCGGCGGCCAATATTTATTTTAAAGATTTTTACCTGACCGTCGTCAAACAGCGTATGGCGCTGCGGATCATCGGCTGTTATATGATCTGCCTTATTCCTTTTGTTGCGGGGCTAACGCTGTTTAGCAACTTCATTGGAACCGCATTTTCGATTGATATGTTCAAACAATCCACTGCGGAGAAAATCTTTTTCGATTCGATCTCACAATTCGTTTCTTTGCTTGTAGGAATTGTCAGTACAGTTGCCATTACCCACGGCATCAGCCAGTTCTTTGGGACGAAGAAATGAAAATTATAGTCACGGACTTTGATAACAAAGAACATCAACTTGATGCGATAGAAGGCTGGCGCGTGATGGAGATCATCCGCGACCATGGCCTGCCGATAAAAGCGGAGTGTGGCGGCGCATGTTGCTGCGCGACCTGTCATGTCTATGTTGAAGATGAATGGCTTGATAAAATCCCCGTCGCCCGCGACGATGAACTTGATATGCTTGATGAAGCGGTTGACGTTGAAGATAGCTCAAGGCTGTCTTGCCAGCTTATTATGAGTGCTGCGCTTGACGGCCTGCGCGTAAAGCTTGCACCAACAGGCTAATCGCTCACTCTTGTTTCCTCGTAAAAAAGCCAATAAAAAAGGAGGAAAAATTATCCCCCCCTCTCTACATTGGTGTAAAACTTTTTAATTGCTGGTCATCATGATGGGCCTGAGAACATATTTGAATTCTTCTCAATATTATAATCATATTTGGTGGTTTCATTACCAGTGGCTTGTAAACCGCCGCCTGGGGCAACACGTTCAATATTCGTAACGCCCTTCATAATGTCCATCGCCGCAATTTTTGTTTGGTGAAGCTGCGCTTTAATATTCTCATAAGCTGCCGAGAACGCATCTTGCGCAATCTCTTTACCCATGACCATCATACGCTTGATTTTACCGGTTTCGCCATGCTCGGTGTCAAGCGCCTTAGCAAAAGCGTTTTTCGCTGGACGCTTACCGCCGCCGCCTTTACCTGAACGTCCTGATGTACCAGTATCTTCTTCTTCGTCTTCATTCTCGTTCGCTGTACCTGTCTCGATATCAAAAAACGTTCTCGCCTGAAAGCTCACCGGGTAATTGACAAGTTCTTTCGTATCAATCGTTCTACCCGTAAGGCCGGCTTTCAATTCAACATGCAGCTGATTTTGGTCGCGCCAATCAAAAACCATACAATGGCTTTTATGGTCACCCGCTACCGGATATTTCTTTACAACACGCTTACCTTGGTAAAGCGGTTCTTTTAAACCTGATGCTTCTATAAGCTCATTTACATTAACCTGCATATTATTGACTCCGTTTCTTTTTACACCGTATGACTTAACTTTCGGCTTAATTAAACGCTATCTAGACACGCCGTGTCCTGAAAGATGCTTAACTGTTTTTGTGCCGGTGATTACATATTGTCCTGATAAGTTTAAAAAAAGATTAACATATATGACAAACCCATCTTTTTTATGCCTCATGAGAAAAACATAGAAAATTATGACTTATTAACAATGATATAGAGAGAATAAAAAAAGAAATTGTTTTTAGAAGTAATCTGTTAAGGTTTATATGCTTTAATATAAATACTGTGGGGTAAACCTTACATAAAGCTTTATCAAGCATAGCGGGATACATGATTTTACCCCCGTCAAAACTAGATAAAATTTTATATAAATGTTTTATAACAATAGGTTACGATATATTTTTGCGCTGAGTCACTATTTCGCTATATCATTAATGTATCAGCATTTTTTGGCGGCTCAAATCAAGGAAGAGGGATTTTTATATGTTTAATTCGAAAAAAATACTACCAGCACTAGCCATTGCGGCGATTATAGGTGCTGGCTATACAGGCAGCGCTTTAGCGTCGCCTTATGGTGATGTCGGTTATCTGGACTATGCAGGCTCATACGATTACACAGGCTACACGCCGGGGACGTCTGCTTCGTCCACTAATTATGGCGACTATGACGCAAGCATTTTAGCTGATGGCAATCTCTTTGAAGGCGCTATCGACAGTTATGTCGGTGGCTATTCAGCCCCTTCGCATTATAGTGCGGGCGTTGCCGCATCTCCAACATACGGGCAGTATGGTTATGGTTATGGTTATAACAATACGAACATTAATCAATCAGCCGCAATTACGCAGGCCTATAGTAGCGGCGTAAACGCAGGCACGGATTATATCGCACCAAAGCAAGCCAGCACGGCTTACAACGATCAATTCTTTGTCGGCTATGAATATGACAATGATGGCGGCTACGGTCAGCCCATATATCAGTACTCTGATGGCACAAGCACATATAACAGTTACTTCAATGCTGGGCACTATGAAAGCTTTGCAAAGGGTACAATTGAACACAACGAAGTTCTAACGCAGCAATCAATGGGCAACTCTATTGTCAGTGATCCAAATGCATTAAACTATAATGATATTGACTGGTCTAACTTTGCTTCTGGCGGCACGGGTGGCCCTATCTATAACAACCCGGCGACTGGTAGCCTTGATTACGGTAATTACGGCAATTACGGCAATGGTAGCTCAAGCAGCGGTGGCACAAGCAGCTGGCTTGATAATATCAATCTCAGCTATGGTTCAGGCAGTGCAAATACTGGTTCTGGCTTAAGCCAATATCTTACCAGCGGCATCGGCTCTAGCAGCGCAGCAACCGCAACACAGAGCAGTCTTAGCTTTGGTACTGCACTCGCGACACCTGTAGGCAATATGTCAAAAACTGGCTTTACTGCAGCGGCATTCTCACCAACGCTTAACGGCTTGGGTTCGATTGCAAGTCTTGATAACTTAAGTAAATTTTATGAAGGCTTTGGCTCTGCCGACTTCCTAAATGACTTACCTGGTGGCATGGGTCCCCAAATGTCAGGCATACTTAATGACGCAGCAGGAAAAATTGGCGATGCGGCAGCCGATATGGGTAGCGAATTCTTTAGCTCCATGGGCGACAGCTTCGGTGACTTTGACTTTGGTGACTTCAGTATGGGCGACTTCAGTATGGGTGACCTTGACTTTGGAATGGGCGACATGTTTGAAGGCTTTGACCTTGGCTCAATCGACTTCATCGGTGACTTTGACCTCGGCAGCCTAACTGACGGCCTTGATTTAGGCGGCATGTTTGGCGGCGTAATGGACGGCTTTGACCTTGGATCAATCATCGATACAAGCGCACTTACTGGTGAGCTAACATCAATGATCTCTAGTGAAATCTCAGGTATGGTTGGTGACATGTTCGGTGACTTACTTGGTAGCTTTGACATTGGCGGCGCAATCGGTAGCTTCTTTGGCTAAGCGCCCACCTCCTACAGATTTGAGCATAATTTGATATAATGCCCAGCAGATTGCTGGGCATTATTTTTATTATAATTCAATAATATATTAGAAATAAGTTGAAATGATTTTCATTTACAGGTAATCAAACAGGAAATATATTGATAATGCCCTGCGTAAACTGCGTAATGTATACGCATTATAAACGCAAAAGAAACGCAGAGCCCTTGAAAGGTCACTTAAATGTCTGAAATTCGTAACGTCGCTATTATTGCCCATGTTGACCATGGCAAAACCACATTAATCGACTCAATCTTCAAACAAAGCGGAACATTTCTTTCGCACCAAAATGTTGATGAGCGTATCATGGACTCAAACGATCTTGAAAAAGAACGCGGCATTACTATTCTTGCGAAATGTACTTCTGTTGATTGGAAAGACCACCGCATCAACATCATTGATACTCCAGGACATGCTGATTTCGGCGGCGAAGTTGAACGCGTACTCTCAATGGCTGATGGCGTTATCCTTTTGGCCGATGCGGCTGAAGGCCCAATGCCACAAACAAAATTCGTTCTTTCAAAGGCCCTTAAACTTGGCCTAAAGCCAATCGTTATTGTCAATAAGATTGATAAATCTGACAGCCGTGGTGAAGACGTTGTTGATGAGGTCTTTGACCTGTTTGTATCATTGGATGCCAATGAAGAGCAGCTCGACTTCCCTGTACTTTACGCATCAGGCCGTAGCGGCTGGGCTGTTGAAAATCTTGACGATCCACGTGATAATCTTGATCCACTTATGGACTTGATTACAAAACACGTTCCTGCGCCAACAAATGACGTTAACGCGCCATTTACTGTTCTTGCTTCAATGCTTGATAAAGATAACTTCCTTGGCCGCGTGCTTACAGGTAAGGTTTATAGCGGCAGCGCAAAAGTAAACGACACGGTTAAATCAATCGACCTAAACGGCAATAAAGTTGAAAGCTTCCGCCTCACAAAACTTTTACGTTTTGAAGGCATTGAGCGTAAGCCTGTTGACGAAGTCTCCGCCGGTGACATTATCTGTATTGCGGGCATTAAAGAAAGCACAGTATCGAATACAATTTGTGCACCAGAAGTTGAAATCCCGATCCAGTCAACGCCAATCGATCCACCAACGATGGCGATTACAATCACTGTAAACGATTCGCCGCTTGCAGGCCGTGAAGGCTCAAAGCTTACATCAACAATGATCCGTGACCGTCTTTTAGCTGAAGATGAAGGCAACGTTGCGATCTCTGTTACTGAATCTGCAAATAAAGATGCATATGAAGTTGGTGGACGTGGCGAATTGCAACTTGGCGTACTGATCGAAACAATGCGCCGTGAAGGTTTTGAAATGACTGTTTCTAAGCCACGCGTACTGATCAGAGAAGAAGACGGCATGAAACTTGAGCCATATGAAGAAGTATTCATTGACGTTGATGAAGAATATTCAGGCACAGTTGTTGAAAAAATGCAGCTGCGTAAAGCAGAAATGACCGATATGCGTCAAAGCATCGGCAAAACCCGCATCACGTTCAGAGCGCCATCACGTGGCCTTATCGGTTACCAGAGTGAGTTTATGACTGATACGCGCGGCACAGGCGTCATGAACCGTGTATTCCTTGAATACGGCCCATATAAGGGCGATATCAGAGGCCGTCACAACGGTGTGTTGGTTTCAAATGGCGATGGTCAGGCCGTTAGTTACGCATTGTTTAACCTACAAGACCGTGGCTTTATGTTCATCGAACCACAATCAAGCGTCTATGAAGGCATGGTTGTTGGTCAGCATAACCGTGAAAACGACCTTGATGTGAACATTCTCAAAGGCAAAAAGCTTACAAACGTCCGTGCATCAGGCACAGATGAAGCTGTGACCCTTGTTCCACCACGCAAAATGACTTTGGAAGACATGATGTCTTACATTAACAATGATGAATTGGTGGAAGTTACGCCGAAAAACCTACGTTTACGTAAGCGTTACCTCAAGCCAAGCGACAGAAAGCTTGCTGCAAAATCGTAAGCAAAGACGGCATACAAAGCATAAAGAAAAAGGCGTTCCAATGAGAACGCCTTTTTTCTGTCTAAAATCTAAAAAGCAAAAACGGTGCTAGAAACCACCGCCATCTTTACGCATGTCAAGCAACGCGTCTGGGCGAACAATTGGCGATTTACTGCCGCCTGCGCCGCCTTTTGCGCCATAGCGATCATTCGCTTTAAACTCTTCTTCAAAAATCTCATCAAATTTTGGCATAATGCTCTGATTTAAAAGTACGGCACAACGCGCAAAGACCTTTAACGCCTTTTGCTCCCAATCAAAAACATCGTCACCATAAGGCAGCCCCTTATGAGTCATCGCCTTGGTGCGCCATTCATTAGGTTTACGCTCCTCGACAATAACCCAGAGCAAACACTCAAATGGCGCTTCACCCTCTTTTGGGTCATCACGAATAACTTGTATCTCAGCTTCGACATTATTTTCTTCTGAGCCCATGCGCACTTCAGCGCTCATGCTAATTTGCGCCTCTTCATCATAATGCGACCACGGCCAAGTTTCATACGGCCCTAACAGCTTAGGGACGCTGAGCATATTCATGATTTCCTTGAAGGTCTTGCGCATTTTTTCCAACTTAATTCAAAAGCTTATACTGTACTGCAGAGGGCATCACTTACGCGCGCCACCTTCTACTATACCATGAATAACGCCATAAGAACCATTTAACAAGATAGAAAAATGAGAAAGCTGCTATAGATTATCTCTATAACAGCTTTTCAAAACACCCAATACACCAGATTTGTCCGGTTAATATCTAATACAAATCAGCATAGCCAGCAACAATGCGCCGCAATATTGATTTGATAAAGAGGAGATTCTCTCTCCCTCACACACCATGAAATAATGCCATAAACTCGTAAACACGAAGTAAAGATTAGCTAAAATTTTAGACGATAAATTTAATCTTTACCGTTTTCAACGTCATAGTCGCTAGTATCTTCTCCGCTACGGATGCCCTCAACGCTGATTTTGATAGAGACCTTATCTGAAAGCAATGGCAGGCCAAATGTCATGCCGAAATCAGAGCGACGAATTGTTGTCTCGGCAGAAAATCCCGCAATATACTTGCCGCTAAACGGGTGTACACCGGACTTATTGTGCTGCACATCAAGCGTCACACGTCGATCAACCCCATGCATAGACAATACACCACTAACCTTTGCTTCCTTCTCACCAGACCACTCAACAGCATCACTCACAAAACGAATTTCAGGGAATTTTTCAACATCCAAGAAATCTTTGTTTTTAAGATGTGCTGTCCATTTTTCATGCCCCATATCAAGGCTAGCGGCATCGATCACAACATTCACAGACGATTTGGACAAATCATCATGGTCTAAAATAAACTCGCCATCAAAATCCATAAAGCGACCATATGAGTTTGAAAAACCTAAATGGCTCGCAATAAAGACAATTTGTGTATGTGGCTTCTCTAAGACAAAATGCTCAACATTCGCACCACTGTCGGTATTGGCGGATATTTCTTTCGCCGCATAAGCAGGCAGATTTAGCCCCAAGGCAAAGACAGCCAATAAAAACAGGCACTTTAAAACAGAATTACGCATTTTTTTCTCACTATAAATTACAATTAGATAGTTCATATATATCGTTAAAGCATTTCGGCAACCACTATACCGTATTCAGTGGCACATTCCGATAGCCCCTTGGGTATCGGCACCGCGCTCGCTTCAAAAAACCAGTTCGGCCCCACACGGGTAAACTTACCAATTTTTACGCCAATCGCTTTTTCTGCGCCAACAACCTTATCAAGCTCTAGACGTAAAAGCTCAATTTTAGTGTCCGCATTAACAAGCCTGAAGAATATATTCTCCACGTCCTTAAAGCTTTGCTCTTTTTCCAAACCTTGATAAATAGTCAGGACAATATCCATAGCAACAACATCAAAAGGAATATCCGAAAGCTTAACCGTAATGTTTTCATCATCGCCGTCGCCCGCGCCGGTACGGTTGTCGCCATGATGCTTAACGCCACCATCGCAAGCTTCCATATTGTTATAAAAAACAAAATCCGCATCCTCACGCGTCTTATTATCTTTATTTAACAAAAATAGGGATACATCTAAATCTGGCGTAGAATCATCGGAAAAAATCTTTGCATCCCAGCCCATGCCAATCATCACACGCTTTAAGCCTGGGTCCATGCGTGTCAGGTTAATTTCTTCACCTAAGGATACATGGTTTACATCACCTTCCGCCGCAGGATTCTCGCTTTCAGCCTGAACATTAACAGCACGCGGTGCCTCGCTCACGGGAGGCGCTTCAATAGCAGCGCTATCAACATCTTGTGCGCTATTAGGTGTTTCTGCGGCAACAGGAGGAGCGCCAAATTGTGACGACGCACTGCTTGGCGACATCACATCAATCGGCCGGATATGATCGTCATCGTCACCCTCTGTTTCAACGATAATATCATCATCATCAGTAGCATCATCTGTTACTGCCTCAGCTACAGCCGAGCGATCATGGACTTGTGGGGGCGGAGCATCGATAGGACGCGTGATATCTGAATCGGGTAGTGGCGGCACACCGGATGCAATTGGAGCACGCGGCGCCTCGGGCGCGGCAACGCCACCAGAAGCAACCGTTTTTGGCGCTGATGGCTGTTTGCCGCTTAACAAACGCTCTAATTCCTCAGGGTCAGGCACAGGATTCGGCCCCTGCGCAGCTTGCTCTTTCGCACTACTTGCAGATCTGGCTGCAGATAACGGCGTAGATGACTTATCGGCATCTGCACCTTCTTCGTTTTCGGCCTTAACCTCAACCTCATCTTCATAATCATCTAAGTTGATACTTATCGGCTTAAGTAGATCATCATCCATAAATTATCCCCCTACTGGAATATGAATATCGGACATAAATAAAGCGTAAACGCCAATTGTATAAGCAACATATGCCGCGACAAATGCGTAACCGACAGTTTTATGTATTTTACGTGCGAATAATAATAACGCCGCAAACAACACTGAAACGCCAACAACCAAAATCACGTTTATATTCATTAATTCTGCATTTTCACTAACACCAGATATCGGTTTAATTGCTGACGTTACACCAATAATCATTAAAATATTAAAAACGTTAGAGCCAATTATATTACCGAGCACAATGTCATTATGTTTTTTCAGCGCGGCAATTACGCAAGTTGAAAGCTCCGGTAGCGATGTACCAAGCGCAATTAACGTCAGGCCAATAACGGCTTCTGGCACGCCAATAATCTGCGCACTCACCTGCGCTCCTCGAACCAACAAATCAGCGCCCAGCGCAATAAAAGCAAGACCAATAAGCAAGAACAAGATTGCAAGCGCCATTGATTTAAACTCAGGCTCTTCAATTTCCTCAATAACGGCCTCACCTTTTCGCGCCATGCCATATTGCCACAGCACATAGACAAGCAGCAGGCCGATCATAATAAGCCCAGAAGCACGGCTCATATCACCCGTATTCACCAAAAACACGAAATAAAGCGTCGCTAAAAGCATCACACCCAGATCACGGATTAAATCTTTCGGGCGGGCCGGTATCGTCGCTATCGCAGCCGTCACACCGATAACCAATAAAATATTTGCAATGTTAGAGCCGATAACGTTACCAATCGCAATCCCCGGTGAACCATTGAGGTTCGCATTCATAGACACAATAAGTTCAGGCAGCGATGTGCCAAATGCGATAATTGTAAAGCCAACGACCAAAGGAGAAACGCCTAAATGACGCGCAATATAAACAGCAGCATCAATTGTCCAGTTACCACCGCGGATTAACATCACCATGCCTAGCCCCAAAGAACCAAGGGCTAAGACAAAGGCCTGACTCGTCGCCAATTCATACATTACGCTTATACTTTCTCATTTTACTCTATTCACCGTGCTCACAACGATTATACAAAACCGACGAACGCATACAGCCAGAATATAATACATATCGGTATATAATCCAATACAACAATGCGCAATAATCAGTGAAAATTGCACAATTACGAATTATTCACCTTTATGCCCGTCATCCCACTGCAGCCCCCAGCCAAAGGCGCGGTCCATCTCTTCGTGACCTGGGAAAAATTCTGTGTAATTCGTGACGCTCATACCATTGCGGATATTCTCAAGCCCAGCGACGACGCATAATGAAAGGTTTTTACTGTGTACGGATGGCGTAACGACAATTTGTTTTTGCCCCGGAATGCGCAATTGTATTTGCGGCGCGACCTGCGCCCAGTCTTGTGCGCCTTTATAAATATAAATATACAAAATGACGCGTTTAACTTCGCTCCATTTATGGCCGTTAATCAGCATGTACTCGTCGTCGCCTTCTGCTTCGCCGGTACGCTCATCACCAGAAAGCTGGATATAAGGCGCTTCGTCAAAACTGCCAAACAGCTCGCCAAAGGCTTGTACGGCGCCGCGCGTTCCGTCCTGCATCTCATACAAACAGCCCAAGTCGAGATCAATATCGAGTTTTCTCTCAATTTTAAGCAAACGGCCAATCATGCTTTTACTTAGTGCAGTGTCATTATCCCATGCAGCGCCAACGTTAATTTTATCAAAGCCGCCTTTAGGTGGGCTTACTGAAATTGTGTCCCCTGATCGCCCAAGGAAATCATTGTTTCCTGCTGTTTCTTGGTTGCGGCACACATAGCCTGCTGCCCCAAGTGAGTTACCATGTTTAGAAAATTCTAACCTAGACTTTGATGCGTTACTTAATGATTCCTGTGAAGACATTTAATCATACCTCGAAATTAATACTGCTATTTACACGGTTGCGCTTGCAATCTCGCACTAATTTGATAAAAACTACCTAACATAAAGTTAAAGCAATCCTCAAAAACTGCAAGGACGATTTAAATGGCATCTTATCAGTATGTTTTCGTAATGAAAAGTGTATCAAAAACCTTTGGTGGCGGTAAAAAAGTATTAGATGATATTACACTCAGCTTCCTACCTGGCGCAAAAATTGGCGTTTTAGGGCCAAATGGCTCAGGTAAATCGACATTATTAAAAATTATGGCTGGCGTTGATAACGAATATCAAGGCGAAGCATGGGCCGCTGAAGGCACCAAAATTGGTTATCTGGAACAAGAGCCAAAATTAGATGAAACAAAAAATGTACGTGAGAACGTTACAGAAGGCCTGAAAGAGATCAAAGCCCTTGTCGACCGTTTCAATGAAATTGGCGGCGAAATGGGCGAAGCTGATTGCGACATGGATGCTCTTATGACTGAAATGGGCGAGCTGCAGGAAAAGATCGACGCTGTTGACGGCTGGGAAATTGACCGTACGCTTGATATGGCGATGCAGGCTTTGCATTGCCCACCGGGTGATGCAAGCATTAAAAACCTTTCAGGTGGTGAGAAACGCCGCGTTGCGCTGTGTAAGCTTTTGCTTGAAAAGCCTGACATGCTGCTGCTTGATGAACCAACAAACCACTTGGACGCAGAATCCGTGGCATGGCTACAAAGCTACCTTGCGCAATATACTGGCACTGTCGTGATGATTACGCATGATCGTTACTTCCTTGATAACGTCACGGGCTGGATTCTTGAACTTGACCGCGGCAGCGGCATTCCTTACGAAGGCAATTATTCTGCTTATTTGGATTCAAAAGCCACACGCCTCGAACAAGAGTCTCGCGAAGATTCAACGCGCCAGAAAACGCTTGATCGTGAACTCGCATGGATACGCCAGTCACCAGAAGGCCGCCGTAAAAAATCTAAAGCGCGTATTTCGTCTTATGAAGAATTATTCGCGGCAAGCCAGCGCGAAGACGTCCGCACCGCGCAAATCGTTATTCCAACGCCGCCGCGCCTTGGCAACCTTGTGGTTGAAGCGACCAACATCAAGAAGTCATTCGGTGACAAAGATCTGATCCATGATTTATCCTTTAAACTTCCACCGGGCGGCATTGTTGGCGTTATCGGCGCAAACGGCGCCGGTAAAACAACTTTGTTTAAAATGATTACCGGCGTTGATACGCCTGATGGCGGCGAGTTGCGCGTTGGCGAGACTGTGCAGCTTGGTTATGTTGACCAAAGCCGTGACAGCCTTGACGACAGTAAAAACGTTTGGGAAGAAATTTCCGAAGGGCTTGACCTGATGAAGCTTGGCAATATCGAAATGTCCAGCCGCGCCTATGTATCATCATTCAACTTCCGCGGCCCAGACCAACAAAAAAACGTTGGCAAGCTTTCGGGCGGTGAACGTAACCGTGTTCATTTGGCGAAAATGCTCCGCAGTGACGCCAACCTCATCTTGCTCGATGAACCGACAAATGATTTGGATACAGAAACACTTTCAGCGCTAGAAGAAGCCTTGGAAAAATTCGCAGGCTGCGCCGTCGTGATATCTCACGATCGTTGGTTCTTAGATCGTCTAGCAACGCATATCCTCGCTTTCGAAGGCGACGGTCAAGTTGTCTGGTTTGAAGGTAATTATGAAGATTACACCGATGACCGCAAACGTAGAACTGGTGATGACGGCGAAATTAAAGTCCGCGCCCGCTTCGCGTAACGCAACTTGAAACAAAAAAATCGCGCCGCCGTGAATGTTCGTTTACAGCGGCGTTTTTCTGTCCGCAGCCCAATGATATGGCGTGATGCATTCTCAAGGCTGCGGCGGCGCAGCACAGAGATCTAGATATTCATCAGCGATGCTGCGCGCGACCTCCGCTGTAATGTCGACACGCGGCATTGCTGACTTTTTAAACACCCGTTGCGCCTCCTCTAGCAAGCCAAGAATATGACCGTGATCTGTAAGTTCTTGCACCAGATATGGCGAATTGGTCAGATATAAGGGTTTTTTGGTATATAGCGCTTCGCTAATCATTGAACCAGACTCACCAATCAACACTAAATGGTCCGCGTGATCTAACAGCCCCATATAAGGGTTATAACCATTAACAAGCAGCGGGTAATCATCGCCCATAACCTGCAACTTTACCGGCGTATATTTTGCCAGAGTTTCTAAATTAGATTTTAAGCGCGCGTGCAAATAACCCGTTCGGCGTGAGGGGCATAGATAAAACGTTGTGTCACGACCACCTGTTGCGGCCATCGCGGCTAATTTATGTGCTATCGCATCCTGATCACAAGACGTCACGCCGCCCATAAAAACGGCGACTAAATCCCCTTTAATATTTTTGACGGCACTTTGGAATTCGCGCCCTGCATATTGTAATGCTGCGTCCGTTAAATCATGCGCAACAAGGCCTTGCGTATTGTTTGTTCTATACTCTGAATATTTTTCATTCCAGCGGTCTTCTTGAACAACAGGAGGGGTAACGAGTTGGTCGCACAGCAACCAACTCTGATGGCCAATAACAATATCCGCGCGTTTAATCTGCTGCGCATAGGCGCTAAGCTGTGCATCATAGCCAGAGAATTGATTGAACCTTTGAGAAAGGCTCAACGCATCAACATAATCATAACGGCCATTTAACATGCGCGCAGCATTTTGCGCGACACCGATCGCGCCCTTGCTGTCACCGCGCAGAGGGTCATCCTGACCTATATAAGCAACAACCAAAGGGCCGTCTTTCTGATCCTGCGCTTTGCAATTATTCATCTTCATTCCCTGTCAATATAACACATTATATAGCAGCGCTTCGCATGTTATGTCAATATATTCAGGAAAATCAATGATATCAGCATTATTTATGGCATTCATTTAACAGTCTATGTTATGATTTATAGGTCTTTGTACTTTTTTTATCGATTCAAGAGTCAAGGACATGGGGCTGATTTTATTTGGTATTTTATGATTGCTTCTTGCTAGGGAGTGATTTTTGGGGCTTGGTAGTGACCAATTCAAGGAACACATTTTCAATTGATACAAAGGCCGCGGCAAAAGCCGTGTTGCTGCCTGGCATCTTGCCGCGCATCAAGGATTTGTTTGGCTCCCCGCTTGTTTTCTTGGCCTATGGATACGCCTATTTGTTTTATATGGTTCGCTTGCTTCCCGAAAACCACCCTTATTTACAAAAACAAAATTTTGGAAAATTTGGTATCTTTAAGGTACTTGTCGCAGCCAGCGAAAACCTAGAGTTTAAGCTCAAAAACGTTGACCGCGTGGTCGCGTATTTCTCCGTATTGGCGTCGCTTTTTATTATTATCATTCTAAGTATCATGGCGCTGCTTTACGTGGTTATGGGGATCGCGTGGGCACAAGTCCCCTCACTTTCTGAGCTTTTCTTAACGCCCAACCCTCAAGACGACATCGCGCTTATGATGCTCGATGCCACTTTTGGCATACCGGGCATTTTTAATTCGAGCATGATGCCTGCCGCGCCGTCACCATTCCACGCCGCCATGCAAAATGAGCTGTTTGGCCTTTATAATTACATGTTCCTTGTCATTGGCGTCGTCATTATGTGCATTCATGTTATGCACGCTATATTTGACACCATACAGTCTGGTACATTATTTGGGCGTAAATTCAACAGCTTCTGGGGCCCTTTCCGCCTGTTGCTCGGTGTTGGTTTATTGCTGCCTGTCGCCTATAGCTTCAATTCCGCGCAGTATATTATGCTTTATACGGCAAAATTTGGATCAGGGCTTGCCACAAACGCGTGGAAAGCAATGACAGACGAAGCCGTCATTCCGATTGGCGGGGTCGAAATTGCTGCAAATAACTATCGGAACCTGATCACCGAGCCACCACGCCCAAATATTAGCGGCCTTATTGGTTTTATGCATCTGGTCAAAACCTGCGAATACTTCTATGAGAATGTAAATGACGGCCACGCGGAGTTCGATAAAGACATCCGCGCTTATCATATCTACAGAAACTCATCGACAGAAATTACAGCACCGGGCCAATACGCAACAGCGATAGCAAATTCAGAAGGCCAATCCATTAACATCGTCTTTGGTCACAAAGAAACAAACGCCGCAACCGGCACCGAACAGGCGCAAAGATACGCAGGCAACGTTATCCCTTATTGTGGTGAAATCACCGTTGAAGTCACAGCAGCCCTCTCTCCTGGCGCCGCAGCTGCGCAAGAAGGCCATTTCGACAACGTGATGACCCTTTATTTACAGCCCCCCATCGCCGCTTTCGCGCATCAAATGCACTATATGTATATGAGTGGCGTCCCCTGTCCAAGCGCCGCTGAATACGCACAGCTAGGGGCCGCAGCAGGCACATGTTCCACCGGTATTCCCAAATCCTATACGGACACATATTATAATGTAACCCTCCCTGTCTTAGGGGACGTACCATCGTTCATGGCCGTCGCGGCATTACAGGCAAGCACAGAATTTGAATACACCTTAGAATTAGAGCGCCGCGGCTGGGCCGGTGCAGGCCTATGGTATGGGCGCGTTACCGACCTCAATGGTTCGTTGATGGAAGCAGTCATGCAAGTGCCCTCCGCGACAAAGTTGCCGCTGATCCTAACCAAAATATTGGAGATGCGGACACAAAAAGAAACTGATGTCGCCGCTGAAGATATGTTCAGCCTGACATCTGCAGATGGCACGATTATCAAAGATATCGGGGCCAGCGTTTCAGGAGAAGAAGATCTCGTCAACGTTTTAAGCGAAGTTTACAAGCTTATGCTCGGCCCAGAAAGTGCAATTACAACATCAACCATTGATGACACATCACCAATGAGCGCGATTGAATCAATCATCAACATGATTTTCGGTACTGCGGGCATCACGAATATGAGTAAAAACAGTGACACCCATGCGATGTTCCAGTTAACCGCCATCGGTAAAGGCCTTATTGAAACCTCAATACGAAACCTATTAACGTCGACGCTAGCTTCTGCAAGTGGTGGCTTCTTTGCGCAGCTCAACACACCTGCGGCGAAAGTTATGGGCGGCGTATCTTCTGCGATTGCGGGCTTCGCCAGCATGATCGGTGGGTTAACCTTAACCGCCGGCATTATCTTGTATTACATCGTACCGCTGATGCCATTCATGTATTTCTTTTTCGCCTGCGGGCGTTGGGTCAAATCTGTTTTTGAAGCGCTTGTTGGCGCGCCGCTTTGGGCATTGGCGCATCTTAAATATGATGGAGAAGGCCTTGGTGACATGGCGATTAGTGGCTATTACCTTATCTTTGAAATACTCATCCGCCCAATCCTCATCGTTTTTGGTTTAATCGCGGCATTAAGTATCTTTGGTGCGCTCGTAACCGTCTTAAATGATACGTGGTCGATTGTAACCACCAACTTGACGGGCTTTGACCACGATGCCAACCCAGCCACATGGGATGTTGATGGCGTACGAAGCAGAATTGATCAACTCTTCTTCTCTATATTCTACGTGATTGTAATTTACGTCATGGCACAAAGTAGCTTTAAGCTCATCGACCTTATCCCCAATCAGATTTTAAGGTGGATGGGAAGTTCGACATCAAGTTTTGGCGACATGGCACAAGACCCACTAGATACATTAACCCGTACAGCGGCCATTTCCGGCTCTCAGATGGTTCCGCAAGCGACAGGCGCGGCGAGTAAAGCAGCTTCTGGCCTTGGCTCCGCTGGTGGGGCCGCCTTTAAAGGGGCAATAGGAAAGTAAGCATTAAAAAAAATTAAACTTTAATGGCGATATTGAAGCGCGACAAAACAAGATAAAGAAAGAGAAAATATTCTAAGCAATGAACAGCGATATAATTAAAAACAATATAAACGCAAAATCTGTATGCGCATATTTGCTGTCACCTCAATTGGGGCGTCGGGTGAAAAACCTGTCGATCAACACAACTTGGTTTGCGCTGCTGCTACTTAATATTTTTCAAATGCTACGTTTACTACCTGCGCACTCTTATTACACAACCGCAGAATCGTTAGACAAGATAACTATTCGCGGCGTATTGGGGCTTGCGGCTCACAACCTCAAATTTGACCTGAAACATAGTGATCAAATCATTGTTTACGGCGCGGTCGTACTCGCGCTTGTTTTGCTTGTCGCCCAATTCGCGTTGTTAGCGTTCGTCTTAACTACAAACATGGCGCATGCTCAATTTATGGGCTTTTTTCAAAAACCTCCGGGATTAGACCTATCCAAGGATATTGCCTTTAGCATGCTGGATCAGATTTTTGGTGTTCCCGGCCTATATAATACAAGCTACGCGCCCGCAAGCGCAGCGGCAATTCCGCCATTCACGAAAGCTCTCCAAGGCACGTTTTCGTATTACAACCTTGCGATGTCTACCGTTGCAGCACTGCTGGTTGTTTATTTCCTTTTTGTTGTCTTAGTTGAAACAGTGCAGGATGGCACACCGTTTGGCCAACGCTTCGCCAGCGGCTATGTGCCCTTCCGCCTCATTATCGCGCTCGCTTTTTTGGTGCCGACATATCACGGCTTTAGCACAGGGCAACACTTAGTGCTAAACGTCGCAAAAATTGGCGGCATATTCGCGACAAACACATGGATAGCCTTTGGTCGCGCTGATAATAACGGGCCAGAAATATATAGCCCCCTTGGCAATGGCGGAGAGATGCTCTTACCGCAGCCGACGATGCCCGATACTACCGCGTATATAGAAGGGCTTCTGCTTGCCAATATGTGCGCTGCATATTACAGACAACAGTATTATGTGATCAACAAAGATGCCACAGACGGTACAGGCACAACTTTATACGATACAGAGCTCTCCGTCGAAAGAACCTCGAGCACAAACGTAAACTTAGCGACAAACGACGCGCTGAGTACTAAGCCGCACCCTATTGATGTCTTTTTGATTTATGATGTCATACAGGACGGCAACAAGCCTGCCATATTAAACGGTATGGGCACCAATAGTGCCTACCCAACCACCTATTATACGGACCTTCCGGCCACAGCGACTGTAATTGACGGCAACAACATTGATACACTCCTTGTGGCGACACAAAATAAAGACATTCGATTGCGCTTTGGTCAAATCCACCCTGACTTTAAGGGTAATCTTATGTCCACGGCTGCAAGCGCCCCCGTAAAAGGCGGTATAAGGCCTATTTGTGGTGAGATCGTCATCCCAGGCGCACCATCTCCACAGCTCGGCCCATCAGATTCAAATACAGCACTGGGCACTTGGCGCACAGAGCTGCTTACCGTTTCCGCATTTATTTGGTACGGGGATTTAGTTACCCCCATAAGCCAGAGGCTTCTCGCCATACACGGGCTTGCTGGCCCTGATATTGACGGCTGTGATGTCTCCATCGGTACCGTAATCGGATCAGGCTGGACAGATTGTAATAGCCCTCCACCTGCTGCGTTTTATGATAGCGTTTTTAAATATTATAAAAGCGTACTCGAAGCTGGTTTTGACAACGCCTATATTGCAATGGCGAATGAAGCCAAAGAAATACTCTCAATGAAAAACACCACAACAAATCTTGGTGCAAACCAAGATTTATACAGATATGGCTGGGCTGGTGCAGGCATGTGGTATAACCGCATTTCAGATACTTACGGCGCCTATAAAGAAGCCTTAAAGGCACCTTACGTTAAAACATACCCAGAAATAATGAACACGATTGCAAAGCATAAGCGTACGCAGCAGTTCAACACAATGGGGCTCGACTTGTTTGACCCGCAGCTACCAGACGGCCGTTACATGCAGTTGCCGAACCCCCAAGACCTTGAATACGCGAAGTTAATGTCTGAGGCCATCAGCACATTCGTTTCTGCTGCTGCTGCAGAAAGATTCCCCAAAGAAGAGAAATCAAACTCTTTTGCAAACTTCGTAAACATAATATTTGGCCTTGAGGGCGTTTTCAACTTGCGCGAAAATGGCGATGTCCACCCCTTTGGACAATTGGTTGGCGCAGGTAAAGGCCTCATAGACAGCTCCATTTCCGCTTTTGCAGGGACGATATTTTCAACATCTATCTCTGGCTTTCTGTCATCTATGGGCTTTGCAAAAGGCGCAAAAATTGCTGACATGGCATCCGCAATTGAATCGATGGCGGCCACCGTTGGTCTGACGGCAGGTATTATCCTGTTCTATGTCATCCCAATGACGCCGTTTATGTATTTCTTCCTAGCCGCAGGCCGTTGGGTAAAAAGTATCTTTGAAGCCATGATCGCCGTTCCACTTTGGGCAATGGCACATATTAGAATTGATGGCACCGGCCTGCCCGGCGTTGCTGGTAATGGTTATTTCCTTGTATTTGAAATTTTCTTAAGGCCTGTCTTGACCTTATTTGGCTTACTGGCATCAATATCGACATATGGTGCGCTAATGGTCATCTTTAACGATGTTTTTGACCTCGTTGTCGACAACCTTGCTAATAACAGCATTACACCGGTCGCTGACCCTGATTATATCGATGAGTTCCGTGGCGTGGTGGATATGTTCTTCTACACCATTCTCTACGCTATTGTCGCGTATATGATGGCAATGGCATCGTTTAAACTTATCGACCTTGTCCCTGACAGTATTTTACGTTGGATGGGCGCAGGTGTGAAAACCTTTAGTGATGAATCAGGCAATATCGCCGAAGGGCTTAATAGTACAATTTCAATTCAAGGCGCAATGACTGCGCGCCATGTAAGTAACATTTCAGAAGGCCTCGGCGAGGCTGGCGGTACTGCAGGCGGTGGCTTAATGCGCGGCGTCATGCGACGTAAATAAAGCAGCAGGGATTAAATGAGTAGGAAAGAATAATGGCATTTTTTGATAAGAAAAAAGAAAAGAAAGAACTGCATAATATTGGTGCAGGGGACGTCGTGAAATACATGACACTCCCGCGCATCCTGCCACGCATTGCCGAGTTTATTAGCACTGGCTTTAAAACTCTGGCCTTTTTCATTGCTTGCGTCTTATCAACAGTGCGTCTTATTCCTGCGAACCACCCCTATATGCAGTCCAAAAACATTGGCCAGTTTGGCATAGTTCAAGTTCTTGCGCTTGCTGCAAATAATATTGAATTCCGCAAAGGAAAAGCCGATCAGATTATCGTCTTTTCCGTTATTATTGCCGCGATTGCCATACTGGCACTTCAGGTTTTCACCCTGCTTGCCTCCTTTGTTATGCTGCCTGCTATGGCACAAATTGCAAATATATTTGCACCATACCCAACGTTTATTCCGGGCGGCGCAGGCGCGGCAGGCGTTGGCGCTGATGGACGTTATGACATTGCGATGATCCTGCTTGATCGCGTTTTCGGCGTTCCCAACTTCTTTAATTCATGTGTAAGCTTGAATGTCCCTTGTACTGGTATTAACGCAAGCGGCCTAAACAGCGCCACGGAAGTACATACTTCTGGTGGCTCATTACCATGGCCATTCCACCGAGGCCTTCAGCAGATGTATCTATTCTATAGCCTTGCTTTACTCGTCGTAGGTTTGTTCATCTTTATATACTTCATCATGGTGATTATCATTGAGACTGCGCAGACAGGCACGCCTTTTGGGCGACGTTTCAACTCTGTTTGGGCCCCCATCAGAATGGTGGTCGCCGTCGGCCTACTTATTCCATTTGCATTTGGTATGAACTCGGCGCAGTTCATCACACTATATGCGGCAAAGTGGGGCTCTGGCCTTGCCACAACCGCATGGTTTAATTTTGCCGCGAATCTTTCAAAGCTTTCCACCGAGCAAGAACTTATCGGCACGCCAACAGCACAAACAGCGAATCAGCTTATCTCGTTTATTTCATTGGCCCTTGCATGCGAATACCATGAAGAAACTTTCTTTAAGTATGACCCTGCAATGACAAACGTGAATAAAGACGTCGATGCTTGGCTAGTAAAAAACCACTCAATACCAAGCCAAAGACGCAGCCTCTTCACAGCAACAGACTATGCAAGTGCAAGAACTTTCTATGAAAACGGCAATGTGGTTATCCGTTTTGGTGATGAAGACCCTGCGATAATAGATACAAATTTAACAGCAGCCTATACCAATGATACAGGGCAGGTCAGGAAGGCTTGCGGCGAATTAGTCATGACCACCACAGATATGGCCTCAGCCGGCCCTCAATATCTTTATGATGGATATTACGAGCTTATTAACTCCTTATGGGGAGGCGGCCCCGGACTGCTTCCGACGTCCACAGCGCCAGGCGCGGCAAACTGTAATAGCGTAACCAACCTTGATAATATATTTAATACGCTGAGAACAAGTTCTCAGGCATGGATGACGGCGCGGATTAAACAAAACGGCACCGCGGCTGTCGGCGTTGGTGGCGCTAATTACTTTACGTCTGGCGAGACAAAGGAAAATATACACGCTGCGGTAAAAGAAACGATCCAGTGTCTAATAAATAACGCCGTCGCAGAGGAACGTAATAGCGGCGCATTTGATATCCCAACGGACCTACTTGTCCGTGGCTGGGCTGGTGCAGGCATTTGGTATAATAAAATCGCCGCGATGAACGGCACATTAATTAGTGCTGCAAACAATATTCCTGCGGCGACCGCCTATCCTCTTGCGATGGAGCGTACAGCAAAAGCAAAATTGCGGGTCGATAAAAACGTCAGCGCGGGTGAAATATATAACCCGAAACGAACTGACGGTAAAATGCTCAACCTGCCACGTGGTGACGCAGAAGTCGCGGCGGCGCAGGCTTACTATGATTTATATAAATACTGGCTGACAGATTCAAACCGCATTGGTAAAGCAAGTACATCAGGCAACTTCTTTGGCGAAATGCTCAGCGGCCTGTTTGGCTTGGATGGCCTGTATTCAATTACATCGAATTCAGGTGTCCACCCCCTTGCAAAACTTGTTGGCGTTGGTAAGGGTTTGATCGATTCGACGATACGGAACTTAACGGTTGGTACCGTGGCTATGGGCGGCAGCGTTATCGCTACATATATTGATAACCCTGCATTATCACGTATCGGTGAAGAAGGTGGCGCGATTATCGGGGACATCATGTTTAGTGTCGCCACCATTGGCCTCACCGCAGGCTTTGTTTTATATTACGTGATACCGTTCTTACCGTTTATTTACTTTTTCTTTGCGGTCGGGAACTGGATCAAAACCGTATTCGAAGCGATGGTCGGCGTGCCACTATGGGCATTAGCACACATTCGTATTGATGGTAATGGATTGCCGGGGGATGCCGCGATTAACGGTTATTACCTTATTTTCGAAATCTTCTTGCGGCCAATTATGATTATTTTCGGCCTTATCGCAGGTATTACGGTTTTTGCCGCTATGGCTGCCGTGCTGCACGACATTTGGGACATTGTCCTCGCCAACGTTGGTGGTTCTGGCGATGCTGAAAAAGCAGGGCTTATTGAATCTATTCGTGGCCCTGTCGATAAACTGTTTTATTTGGTCGTCTACACCATCATCTTATATATGATGGCAGTATCATCATTTAAACTCGTTGAGTTGATACCACAGCAAATCCTACGTTGGATGGGCGCAAACGTATCATCATTTGTTGACCAATCACAAGACGCTGCTGGCGGCCTTGTCCAATACGCCGCCATTGGTGGTGGGCATATGTTTGGGCAAATCACCGGCGGTACGAAAGATGCCATGTCAAAAGGTATGGGCGCACTGAAGAAATAAGGCTTAGGTCTACGCAATGAAGTTATAAGGGTAAAGGCATAATAGTTTATGGCTGATAAGAAGTTAAATAACATAACCGTTCCGGCGGCATTAAAATATGCTCTATTGCCGGGTATTATCCCGCGCATTCTTGAGTTTTGGCGTGCGGGATTTTCGACGGTTGCTGCTTTAATGGCAAGAATCTTCTTTAACGTGGGTTTGTTGCCTGTTGGACACACTTATTTAAACGCCCAAAACTTTGGCCGTTTCGGTGTGTTTAACGTGCTCTTTGCCGCGAAAGAGAACATTGTTTTCTCTCGTAAGCACATCGATCAGATCGTTATTTTTGGCCTAATATCCTTTTCCATTTTCCTTATCTTTGCGCAGCTATTCTCTTTTGTTTTTGCTCTATTAATTCCGGGAGCATATGCGCAACTTTTCACGACACCGAACCCAACCAATGACATCGCCTTCGTCCTAATGGACCGTGTCTTCGGTGTCCCTTTAAATGCCGGCGCTGGCGTTACAGGCTTTTTTGGCTCCTGTGTAGGTGACGCCACGGAGGACTGCATATCGCTGCGCTTTGATGGTTCAAACTCAGGTACAGATGTCGTTGAAGTGCCGGCTGTATTCCCTTGGGCTTTTCACCTCGCCTTGCATCAACTTTTTGCCTTTTTTAGCTATACGATTGCTGCGGTCGCCTTATTTATTCTGCTGTACTTTATTGTCGCCATTATATTAGAAAGCATTCAAAGTGGCACGCCCTTCGGCAAGCGTTTTTCAAAAGGTTGGGCGCCATTAAGACTCATCATGGCCTTCGCCTTAATTGTGCCCATTTCGAACGGGCTAAACCTTGCACAATACGGAGTGCTGTATTCCGCCAAGTGGGGGTCAAGCCTTGCGACAAATGTCTGGCAGCAGTTTAATATTCAGGCAAGCTCCAGCGGACTAATGGATGCTAATTCCATGATCGGCACGCCGATGGCAAATGATGCGATGGAAATTATCGCCCTACTCCATGCTGCCAGTGCCTGTAAATATATCGAAGAGCGTGTATTCCCTTACAGGCACTACCCACCAATCGCAGGTGCGAGCCTAGACAAAGAAATTAAAGTTTATCTGATAAACCCAAGAACAAACGCCGCCATGGATGTCAGTGTTGACACTGGAAATCCGCCCGATTATGACGGCGCACGTGCATTTTCTGACGGCGGTGACATCATAATGCGTTTTGGCTCGTTAGACCCGACACGCCGCGCAGGCGCGCCTGCAGGTATTAAACCTGCTTACGGTAACCACGCCGGTTATGTTTACCCTTATTGCGGAGAAATAACCTTTGCCGCAACCAACGCCACTTCCCCGGGCCGCAAGCTCGCACAGCAAAAATATTATGAGCTTATTTGGGGCGTACTCAGCATGAGTATGGAACCATTTGCGACATATATGTACGCAGGCTACACCCCACCGACATGTAACAAAACACTTGCCAAATATGGCGCGCCGCCGGATGTCGCCTTCTTTGGTTTCGATTTAATGGCGAACTCGATGTACGAGACATATTCGCATTTAAAAAGCGCTGCGACCGCGGCAGGCCCATTTGGCCCCCCGACGCCCCACTGGAGAAGTATTGCGCAAACAAAAAAAGACGGTGCTGTAATTTTACGTACACATTTGAACTGTATTATTGAAGCCTCCGTTGAGGCGGAGCGCACAAATATTAGCGGCCTCGGCCATAGCGCAGTCCCGCAGCCACTGCTTGACCGCGGCTGGGCAGGCGCAGGTATTTGGTATAACCGGATCGCGGATTTAAACGGCGGATTAATCGAGGCCGTAAATAACCTACCTACAGCGAAGTCATGGCCTGTGACCATGCAACGCGTGGCTAAAATACGTACACGTAATGAGCCCAGCGTTATTACCGCAGATTTGTTTGACCCTAATTTCAAAGCGTTTACAGCTGGCGCCATTCTGCCGCGCCACGGCGAACTTGCCGCCGCCCGCCTGTACCACGACATCTATAAAGAATGGCTTGAAGACGGCGCAGGTACCGGCGGACGTAACAGTAGCGGTAATTCATTTGAAGGCACACTTGCATGGATTTTTGGTATTGATGGCCTTTATTCGATGACCGAGAACACGGGCGAAAACGTTCACCCTCTTGCCAAGTTATCAGGCCTTGGCAAATCGCTTATAGAAGGTTCAATCCGCAACCTTTCACTGGGCGCAGGCGCAATGGTTTATGATTTAGTGCAAGGCGCTGATAACCCAATGTCTGGTGTCGGGGACTTCGCAGGGTCAATTGGCTCTGCGTTAATGACCGCTGCCGGCATCACGCTTACAGCTGGCTTCATTCTGTTCTACATTGTTCCAATGCTGCCCTTTATGTACTTCTTCTTCGCGGTCGGCACATGGGTTAAAACTGTGTTTGAAGCCATGGTCGGCGTGCCGCTATGGGCGCTTTCACACCTCCATATTGAAGGCGGCGGGCTACCTGGGCAAAAAGCCGCCAACGGCTATTATCTGCTTTTTGAGATTTTCCTTCGCCCAATTATGATTATTATGGGCTTCATCGCCTCCGTTACCATTTTCTCTGCCATGGCAAATGTCCTCGTTGATATCTGGGAGGTTGTTATTGCAAACGTCGGTGGCTCGACAATTACGGAACAGCAGGACCCCACTTTTGCGGATAGCATTCGTGGCCCGATTGATAAAGTGTTTTATCTGGTGATGTTCACAATGCTGCTTTATATGATCGGCGTTTCTTCATTCAAACTTGTTGATCAGATCCCGCAGAGTATCTTGCGTTGGATTGGTGGCTCTACGCCGACATTTGTCGACCAAAAAGAAGACATCACATCATCAATGGTTTCACGTACCGCTATGGCTGCCAACCAGATCTTTAATCAGTTTACCAGCGGGTTGACGCAGAAATACAAGCAAACAAATAATGCGCAGGACCAAGCAGCGCTTGCCAAATATGGCCATCAAAAGGATGCAGACGTTCCTGACCACATTGCACGTATACGTAACAAGCACCCTGAGATGGCACGCAGCATTGAACAGCGATCTGCAGAGAAGGAGCTTTCTCAATGGGCTGAACCTCTCGCAAAAGGCGAGTCTGTGCCACAAAACATTAAGGACCTTGCTGAGCGCTTCCCAAGTGTTGCTAAAGCCGTAAAAAAATCTTTTAAGGAGTAATCGGCAACAATACCCCCCCTTCCAAATCATAGAAGGACTTTTATTGTCTATTTGCCGCTTGGCCTATAGATAAACAATCAGTAATAAGACTAAACCAAGTAGCGCGCGGTAAAGAACAAATGGCGTAAAATCATGTGTCTTTAGCCACTTGATCATCACAGTAATTGCACAGTACCCCGCAACGAATGACACCGCAGCCGCTATCACAGCATCAGCGCCAAGCTGCACATTCTCGCTTTTGAAAACATCAAGTCCAGCAAGAAGCCCTGCACCGCTTATCGCGACAACAGATAAAAAAAGTGAAAACTTCGCTGCTGCTTCACGCGTATACCCCATACCGCGCGCTGCCGTCATTGTAATGCCTGAGCGGCTTGTCCCCGGAACAAGCGCAAGCACCTGTGCAAACCCGACGACTAAAGCCATTTTCAACGTCATCTCACTAACGTCAAGTTTTGACGGGCAAAAACGATCCGCAAGCCATAGCGCATATGCAAAAATAAGCGTCGTCCATGCCACGATCTCGGCTGAGCGTAGCCAGTCTGGTTGCCATTGATGCAATAAATAACCTGCGATGATAACAGGCACAGATGCAATAATAATATAAAACGCGGCATTGCGGCCTTGCTTAACATTATCGCGGCCGCGTATATCCGCACTCCCAAAGCAGGAGAGAATAACGCCACGCGCTATCCCGTAGAAATCACGCCAGAAATAAAGTAAGACTGAGAATAAGGTGCCGACATGCACGGCAATATCGATAATAGCGTCTTGTGCCCAGCGCGCGCTGTCAGTTTGCGCCGAAGGCTGCATTTGCCCATTAACCCATTCATGCGCCAATATTAAATGGCCAGATGAGCTGATTGGCAGAAATTCGGTAATGCCCTGTATTAATGCGTAAAGAAGGATGTAATACCAAATCATGTGAACGCGCCCCTTAAAATAAATTTATGTAAGGTAACGTAATTGAATTATTTACCGCCGTCTATATAGGCCGCTAATTTAGCGTTTATAAACCACATATTGCGCATCTTTAGAATCGCGATAGCCTTCGTAATCTATCGGCTCAGCTATTGAGCCCTGACATGCTATGGGATAAGGCAAGTCTTGGGGGGTGTCACCTTCGGTGCCAACCAAAAAAGCACTTATGCCTGCGTGTTTTTGAAACGCAGCGCCCAAATTATCAAGCAAGGTGGACCATTTCTCTGTGCTCATATGCTCGCCCAAATACTCTAGGCTATCAAAGACAATTTCATCTTTTTGCCCGCGCCATGCCCAGCTTTGCGCCACAATTTCATCTGTTTTTTTATCGGCGAGGACATAAAAACCACCCGCCGTCGAGAGGAAACCATGTGCTGTGCAAGCCGCGCCAGCGTCACCTAGATGTTGACAGCAATCAGTAAGCTCGCCGAGCGCAAGGCCACGCAAATCGCCATCTTTTAATTTCCTGAAATTAAAGCGCGGCTTGTCAAATAAAGCGCCGTCTATGTTGATTTCAGGCAGGCCGCCGCCGGCTTTAGCAGCATTTATGCTGCCATATGCTTCTTCATATTTACCGATCAGCATAGTGCCCGTGTCAAATAGCTCACTGGCCCAACCGACATCAAGGCATAATTTTGCAAATTCAGGGTATTGCGTACCGCCTTCATATACATATTCAGCGGCAGCAGCACGCGTTGCGTTCACCGACCAACTGCGTCCACATTTACTGCGCCTCGGCGTATCGAGCACGTCGGCGAACTGCACCAGCTCGGCCATTTTAGGGCCATGCTGCATCACCGCGTCGCCCCATGCTTTCATATTCAAGGTGCCTGAGCGTGGAATGGATATCATGTATGTCGCCGTGTAAAGAGGATGGGTACCATCCTCCGCCCACTTATCCAAATAGCGCATAAGCTGCGCATCATTGCCGCCGAACAAAGCCGAAGCCCCATATGCGCAATTGAGAGCATCATCAACCCCTTCTTTTTTGAGTATTTCAACCAAATCTACAACCATATCATGATGATAATAAAGTGGGTTATAACGATGTGCGTAACGCGGAAGGCCTCCCATTTTAGCTTCGCTATGAATGGTCTTCCACTCACCTAACGATGCAAGCTGCGCTCTGATGTCTGTAAACGCTTGGCCGCTGCGCGTAAAAACGGCTGTGCCCTGAACCATATGAGTTAAGACTTCCAAGTCACAGATTTCAAAAATATAGGCCAAATTGTCGTCGGACAGGTCATCAAATGATTCACCGTGCTGCCGTAAATATTCCATCGTATCGATGGCGCTGTGTCCTGCTGCTAAAGTTAGCGCAGCGTGATCATGAGCGCTAATGTCCACGCCAAGCTCCTGGTGCAAAAATTGTAAGCTATCAACCCCATTACCCTGCGCAGCGTTAAGCGCGGCCTGGCCGTGATCAAAATCGGTGGCAATCGCAGTTTCATGCATCAACTGCATGACCGCAACGTAATTATTATAGGCTGCTAAATCATAAAGCTCCACCATAAAGTCAAAATTGCTACTATGCTGATGGATGAAATCTTTCACAATATCCTCACAGCCAATTTCCGCTAGATTAAGGATGTCCGCGACGACAATTTCACCAAGATCGAGCCCCAAATCATATAAAAATATGATGACATCAGCGCGCCGTGTATCGATTAGACCTTGTAAAAGCGCGGGGCCGCATTCCGAGAAATCTAAACCTGCGTTAACATGTGCCTTAATTTCATCAAGGTCTCCCCCCATACATAGCTGATAAAACACGCCTTCAGGGCTGCTAAGAAAATCGTCAAGCTCTTCCTCGTTTTGGCTCCGTAAACCTTCTTTGATGTCATCATAACTTAGCGCCGTTAAATGCTGCGTTGGTGCGCTCGATAATGCCTTAACTTCATCGGCTATGCGCGTTATGCCCTCGGCGACATATGCCTCTAACGCGGCTTCACTGAAATCATAATCATGCTGTTTTAATTTGACGGCCAAAATCGGCAGCGCTTTACGTAGCGCCTGATGGCTGTCCTGATCTGACGAGTCAAGGCGGGCCAATACATTCAGCGCATTTTGAATTTCTGCAGGCTTGTTATCTGGCATCTTGCTCCCCTTAGGGCGCCCTTACACGGGCGCGCCTCTTATGACAAGCTATACAAGCAAACCGGCGCCGTTATGTCAACAAAAAAGCCCAACTAAATCGTCTAGCTGAGCTTTATCGTGTGATAATGACTTAAATTAAGTCGGGCGCAATTAAGAGACTGTAGCAAGCCAGTCATTTAACTGGTCTTTGTTCATACCGCCGACGCGTGTATCAACCACTTGGCCTTCTTTAAACACCATTAATGTTGGAATGCCACGCACATTGTACTTTGTTGGCGCTTCAGGGCTGTCTTCAATATTAATTTTAACCACTTTAAACTTGTCCGACATTTCTGTTGCGACTTCATCTATCAGTGGTGACATCGCTTGGCATGGCTGGCACCATTCCGCCCAAAAATCAACGACAACAAGGCCATCTGCTTTCAAAACTTCTTTATCGAAATTTGTATCTGTAACTTTTAAACTCGACATAATTAGATCCTTTCGTTTACGCCTTCTTTAATGAGTATGGTTTTTCTGACGAAATATTCAATAGCTAGCTTTCAAATAACCACATATATCCGTAGGCGACAATAAATGCAGGCAATGCAGAATACACGGTCGCCACCACCGCAGCCCTCGGCGCAAGGGCGATTGCAGGGAATAAAGCGTCGCCATCATTGCTAATCGCGTTACCAATTTGCGCCGATAGCGGTATCGCCCCGCTTAAATAAGTCGCTGTCACTAAAATTTGAGGGCCACAGCCGGGAATAAAACCAATAAGAATCGCAATCAACGGCAGGTAAAGATGTACGCCAGAAAATAAACTCGCTAAGTCAACCTGCGTAATATGCAGAGTCATTTCGAAAATAAAAAACGCAAATACAACCCAAGTTGTGACAAAGTTAGTATCCTGAATCACGCGATGCACGGGGTGATCTTTTTCGCTGCTCATATGAATATTATGTGCCGCCCCGTATTGTTCTCCGACCCGATGCTGACGAAACACAGAGGAGTAGACCCACATCAAGCTGCCTAAAAGGGCGCCCGCTGCACCTAAATATAACGCAACGGCGCTATGCATTTCAGCCGTGATCCAGCCAATAGCACCAATTTGTAGCGCGCTTAATATCCCCAAAACGAATCCTGGCCCAACAAGGACCAGCCATAGCCCGTCAAACATATTAAGGCGTAGCACGGATGTGTCATCATCTTCCAAACATTTTGCGCGTGATATTTCGTCGTCTTTTGGGCGCAAATAATCTTTGCCATGCAGCGCATCAACGCTATAACCGCTGATTATACCGACGCAAACGCCAAGCCCCATAATCAAAAAGCCCGTTTGCGGCGCTTGTGCCAATAATAAAAATGCCGCGTCCCCCATCGTCGACGTAAGCACAGCAACGACACTGCCAAATGATAAGCGCCCGCGCACATATTGCGTCACCACAATAATCGCCCCACCACAACCGGGCAAAGCGCCAAGCAATGCGGCAATCGGCACTTGAAGGTGCTGATGTTTTTTCAAAAAACTTTTAGTATTTACTTTAAACGCAGATTCCAGCGTGTAAAAAATCACGAGCGTAAAGGCGACAAAAACACTCACCGCGATATAGGCATCACTCAGAACTTTGAGCAGCACATGGAAGCTCTCCTGGCTCTGTAACGACAGCACCAAGACAGCGAAGATAAATATAAGTAATAAATAAGAAGACTTCGCCCTTTGCCACACGGCGCTATGCTTCACTGGATTCAACACATTCATAACAATAAAACTATACTAAATGACAAATAAAACAAGAACTCCACATCACGAAGACATCCAGCGCTTATGCCACAAATGGAACATAACAAAGTTCCAAATGCGCAATGTGTCGGCCTCTGAACCTAAAGCGGCGCGCCGCCAAGCACTTGCGATTAGTGATAAATCAAAATACGCATTGGCCGGTGCGGCCTTATCATGAACAAGCCCATCCACCCATGGCTTCAGATCACCATTAAGCCATGCGTTTAATGGTGGAGTAAAACCTTGCTTTGGGCGCTCATACAAATGACGCGGCAGGTAACGTGCCAAAAGTTCGCGCACGACATATTTGCCCTGCCCTGCGTGGATTTTGGTTTGTAGTGGCAATGTCCATGCATAATCAAAAACGTCAACGTCCATAAAAGGCGCACGGCTCTCGATTGAACTTGCCATGGTCGCGCGGTCAACTTTGACCATCATACGGTCAGATAGTTGGGATAACACATCCCAGTAAACCATTTGTTCCTCAGGTTTCAAGCCTTGGACTTCGCGGCGTATATCTTGGTTCAGCAGCGCGACATCTGTGCTCTCATGCACCAAAGCCTCTGTATTATGCCATTGCTGTGAAAGGCCATTATAAAAATCATTAAGATCGCGACTGCCCATAACCTCAACAAGGCGGTTTATTCTGTCATTTTGGCACTGCAGCGAAACGGGTAATGTTTTTAACAGCAGCTTTTGCAACCCACGACGCAGCGGCGCTGGCAATAAGCGCATTTTACGCCAAACTTGCGCCCCTTGATAGTGGCGCTTATAGCCCGCGAACATTTCATCGCCGCCATCGCCTGTAAGCACAACGCTGACATCCTTGCTCGCTTCACGCGCAACCATAAAAGTCGGAATTTGCGAGGCATCCGCAAAAGGCTCATCATAAATGTCCGCCATGAGAGCAAGGCTATCTTTTACCGCATTGCTATCAACATAATATTCATGGTGATCCGTCCCTAAATGCGTGGCGATTGCCTTAGCGTGTTCGGCTTCGTTATATTTCGGTTCATTAAAACCAATCGAGAATGTCTTTACACGCTCATTCATCTGTTCTTGCATCATGGCAACAACCAAAGATGAATCTATACCGCCCGACAAAAATGCCCCAATGGGCACATCTGATATCATACGGCGCTCAACGGCCTTATGCATGACATGATCTAGCCCAGAAAGTGCATCATCAAACCCCATTTTCGGGTCAATTTCCGCACGGCGGTTTTGAATTTGTGCGCCCGCATCAAAATAAATTTCAAACAGCGATGATAAATCTAACCCCGCGTTGATTTCACCATATTTTAACGTGATACGCTGCCCTGCAGGAAGGCTCCAAACATTTTTAAAGATACAGTGCGGCGCAGGCACGTAAGATAGGCGCATATAAAGCGCCAAAACATCGGGGTTAATCGCTTTATTACGTTGAAAATCAGGGTGCGCGGCAAAGGCTTTGAGCTCTGAACCAAAAACAATTTGCTGCTCTGCCCAGCCAATATATAACGGTTTTTTACCGAAACGGTCGCGCAGTAAATGTAGCTCTTGGCTTTGGCGGTCCCAAAGCGCAATAGCGAACATACCATTAATTTTTTGTACCGCCGTATTAATGCCCCAATGCTCAATAGCAGCAAGCAAAACTTCTGTATCTGAGTGCCCTTTGAAACTGTGGCCTGCATCTTCTAAATTACGGCGCATTTCAAGGAAGTTATAGATCTCACCATTATAGGCGACGACATAACGCCCGCTTTGTGAGTGCATCGGTTGATCACCATGGGTCGATAAATCAACAATCGCCAAACGTCGATGGCCTAACGTGAGTGGCGTTTGTTCATCGCCCCATACGCCAGAGGAATCTGGCCCGCGATGTGTCAGCCTGTCGCTCATTGCGCGCGTCATCTCACGCAATACATCTATATGGGACACGTCACGCGCCCCAATATCAAAAATACCGGTAATGCCACACATGAATTATGCTTTCTTTTCCCAGCCGCCGCGCTCAGTTTGCTGCCAATAGGTCAAATTGTGCCCTGCTTCTTTATAAGCCTTCCAGCGCATCCGCGCTGCGGCAACTTCATGTGCGTCTTGGCCACTAAACATTTCACAGCACAGCGAGAAGTCATCCAAAGCGGTACTCTCTTCGCCATTCGTGCAACCGCTCGTCAGCACAAGCATATCCGCTTTATTCACATTTTCTGCGGTGGCCGTTAATAATACAGGCTGCGCGGCGCTGTTTTCATCATTCGCCGCGCCATGCGGAATAAAGCCATTTTCTTTATATGACCATATCGCATCGCTTAAGCTTTCAATCCGCGCTTCATCGGCAAGGCGCACCAAAATGCGCTTACCGTTATCAAGCGCTTTACGCAGTAATAACGGCAAAGCTTGATCTAAGCTATGTTGCTGTAAGTGATAAAAACGGATATCAGTCATAAATGCTCAGCTTACTCGTAATGGTCTGAGATAAATTTATGCAATGCACGCACCCCAGCGCCTGTGCCGCCAAGTGGGCCTAAAGGCTTATCTTTATGTGCCCATGCCGTACCGGCAATGTCCATATGCGCCCACGGACGGCCTTTATCAATAAAGAATTCAAGGAAGGCCGCCGCTGTCGAAGCGCCGCCATATCGTGACACCGTGCCAAGGTTGCGGTAATCTGCGATTTTGCTTTTCATTTCCTCGCTGAAGTTCTCACCCAGTGGCATCCGCCATAGTTTTTCACCGCTATTCGCGCCGGAAGATTCCATTTTTGCCCATAAATCATCATCATTGCAGAACACACCACTAAATTCAGTGCCGAGCGCAACCAGAATCGCGCCTGTGAGCGTAGCAAGGTCGATCAACACTTTCGGGTCATCTTGTTCTTGCACATATGACAGCGTATCACAAAGCACCAAACGCCCTTCAGCATCCGTGTTCAAAACTTCAATTGTTTTGCCATTATAAGCTTTGATGACATCACCGGGGCGGTAAGCATTATCAGATGGCATGTTTTCAACCAAGCCAATCGCGCCGACGACATTTACAGGCGCTTTACGCAAAGCAAGCGAGTACATCAGGCCGCATACTGCCGCCGAGCCGCCCATATCCATTTTCATTAAATCCATTTGACCTGCAGGCTTAATCGAGATTCCACCAGTATCAAACGTTACGCCCTTGCCAACGAAGCCAAGCGGCTTGTCATCAGCATCACCGCCATTCCAGCGCATAATCACCATACGCGGCTTACGGATAGAGCCTTGGCCCACGGCCATTAATGACCCCATGCCCATTTTGAGCATTTTCTTGTCATCAAGGACTTCAACCTGCACACCCAATGGCTTAAGTTTTTCTTTGACGATTTCCGCATAGCTTTCAGGGTAAAGCACATTTGGTGGCTCGTTCACCAAATCACGCGCAAAGAATACGCCTTGCGCCAACGCATCAAGCACATGGTAAACTTTATCCGCCACTTCACTTTGCGAGGATATAAAATCAACAGCGGCAAGTGTCGTGTCATCATCACACGGCTCACGCTTATCTTTATATTTATCGAAATCATAAGAAGCAAGGTTCAGCCCCAAAGCCAAATGCGCAATGAGTAAATCCACGCTTAGGTCGCTATCGGTGACGCCGTAATCCATATAGACGCCCGCGTGCTGCACGCCACTTGATTTTAGCGCCTTGCAAAGTTTGCCGCCTGCAATTTCTGCATTATCTGTGGTCATTTTTTCTTCATCACCAAGGCCGAGTAAAATCGCCTGTGAGAAACCTGTCACGTCAGGCAGATGCAAGACTAATGTTTGCCCAAGTTTAAATTTAAAATGCTTTGATGCATTATAATGTTGTGCAATTAAGCCACCAGTTTGCGAATCTAAAGATTCAAGCGCGCCTTTTAATTCTTGGCCTTTAAAAACGGGGAAAACCACTGTATCGGCGGCGCTGTTGACGTCAGCGAGAAATGAGAGTTTCATATGTATTCCTTAAATTTAAATAGATCGATAACTGTTTACAAATGTCCTGCAATCATGACCTTCCCCCTAAAAAAGGTCAATCCATAAGGTCTGCAGAATATGGACTCATGCACATCTTGCGCATAAGAACTTGAATTTTCAAAAGCAATCGTCCATAAAAAGCGCATGAGTATAATGAACCGCTATTTATTCTGGCAGCTTTTAGGGATCACGATTGTCGTGTCGCTCACGCTTACCGGCGTGATTTTTCTCTCTCAGTCCTTACGTTTCCTTGAGCTCATCATTGAATCCGGTGCGTCGAGCAGCATCTTTATTATGCTGATCTTGCTCGCCTTGCCGCGCTTTTTCGAAGTTATCATTCCTGTCGCGCTGTCCGTCGCCGTTTTGTTCTTATATAACCGCATGACCGCAGATAGCGAACTTGTCGTCATGCGCTCTCTTGGTTTCTCTCCTGGGCGCATTGCACGCCCTGCAATTTTCTTGTCGCTGCTTATCTCAATTCTGTTAATGGTGATGACAACTTGGGCTGGCCCATCTGCCTTGGCTAAAATGCAGCGCCTAAGGAAAGACGTGACTGCAGAATACTCCAGTCTGATTTTCCGTGAGGGCGTTTTCAATTCAGTGGCGCGCGGCGTCACTATATATATCAGAGAGCGCAACGATGATGGCAGCATGAGCGGCCTATTAATCCACGACGCACGCGATAAAGGTGAACCAGCATCAACAATTGCCGCAAAATCAGGCATTATTGTCTCCACGCCGACAGGCCAGCAAGTCCTTGTCTATGATGGTGTCCGCCAAAGCTTCAACCCAAGCAGCGGGGCTTTAAACCGCTTGAAATTCAATCGTTACACGATCGAGATTCCTAACGACAAGGGCAGCGTCAATGACCGCTGGGTCGAACCTGACGAGAGGACATTCCTACAATTGCTAAATCCAGATTTGTCAGACCTTGACGACTTAAGGCACAAACGCGAGTTTATGGTCGAAGCCCATCGCCGTATCATCAGCCCTTTGCTCGCGCCGTGTTTTGCGCTGATTTCGCTCTGCGCTTTATTATTAGGGCCTGTTAGTCGCCGTGGGCAGGGCAAGCGTATTATTAGCGCCGCTGCGAGTGTGATTATCTTACAAAGCCTCTATTTAGTGTTTTTCAATATTGCTAAAGACCACAATTTCGGTATCGTGCTTCTATATATCATCACACTTCTACCTCTGGTTTTCTGCGGCTATATCATTAGCGAGCATGGAGAGTCTTTACGCGCCAAGTTATTACGTTACGGCTTTACTGCGCCAAACCAACCAAAAACGCAAGACAGAGGCGGCGCGACGATATGATCAATACCCTCAATATATACCTCGCCAAGAACTATTTGCGCAACTGCATCGGGCTGCTGCTTGTCTTTTTAAGCATTATCTACTTATTCGATTCGGTTGAGCTTATTCGCCGCGCCAGTAAGTTTGAAGATGTCGGCATGCCACTCATCCTACATATGGCCTTATTAAAGCTGCCTGAAATTGGCCAGACCGTCATGCCTTTTGTCATTTTATACGGCGCCATTTATACATTCTGGATGCTTTCCAAGCGTAGCGAGCTTGTAATTATCCGCGCGGCGGGGCTTTCTGCATGGCAGTTTCTCACCCCACTTATTGCCGTTGCCATGTTGCTTGGCATTCTACAAATCACCGCAATAAACCCACTGAGTGCAGCGCTTCTCGCACGGTTTGAACAGCTAGAAAGTACGCATCTTAGCCATCAAAAAAACTTGATTGCCTTATTTGAAGGCGGCTTATGGCTGAAGCAAAAAAACGAAGATGATAAAGGCGGGTATATTATTATTCACGCCGAAAAAGTCCACCGCGCGACGTGGCAGTTAGATAATGTTATCGTCCTGTATTTTGATGCTGATGACCGCTTCACGCGCCGTATAGATGCCCCCAATGCTGTATTAAGCCAAGGCAAATGGGCGTTTAAAAACGCCACTTTAAACGCAGGGAACAGCCCTGCATTGCCAGCTGATGAATATAGCTTGCCAACGGACTTAACCCGCGAAGACATTGAAGAAACTTTTTCATCGCCTGAAACAATTTCCTTTTGGAAGCTCCCTAGCTTTATTAAGACACTAGAAACGGCAGGATTCGACAATACGCGGATGAAAATTCATCTCCATAACTTACTGTCTTTGCCTGTCTTGTTTGCTGCGATGATCTTTTTAGCCGCTGTTGTGTCCCTGCGCCCGCAGCGCTCTGGCAACACCACCGTGTTATTGCTTTCTGGTATATTCCTTGGCTTCGTGATCTTTTTAGGCTCAAGCTTTTTAAAGGCTTTGGGTATATCACAGCAAATTCCCATTATTTTATCCGCATGGTCACCGGCGACACTCACCTTACTGCTCGGTGGCGCCGCTTTATTTACTTTAGAAGATGGTTAAGGCTTGACCTTAGGGCGGATTCACACTAAATAAGCTGTTCACTTATAAGGTGAATTCTATAAGATGGCTTAAAATCAAAGAAATATGTGCACGGTATTTTATTTTAAGTTTAGTAACCTTTCAGTAAGAATGTACATATATTATTTATAGTAAATCCGTATCAAAGGCGTAGATTCGCTTTTCTGGGCGGTTAAAATGAAGTAATCAGGGGCTTTAATAATGAATATCTTAGGCGTAACAAGCAACTTCGTTGCAGGATCATCAAAACGCATAACGCGTAATTTACTTGTCGGCTTTTCGCTTTTGACACTTACATCCTGCGCAGCGAGCCAGCCTCCGTCGATGACAGGTGGCATTGCGGACCCTTTTGAAGGCATGAACCGCGCGGTATTCGCATTTAATGAAGGCGCAGACGCAATCATTTTAAAGCCTATCGCAGAAGGCTACAGATTTGTTGTCCCAACGCCAGCGCGTAAAGGCGTTCGCAACGCTCTGCGCAACTTAAAAAGCCCGATCATTTTTGGCAACGAAATTTTACAAGGCGACGTAGATGGCGCAGCGAAAGTATTAACGCGCGCAGCGATCAACTCGCTTATCGGTGTCGGCGGCTTATTTGACGTCGCAGGCTATGAAGGTATAGAATATGAAGAGGAAGACTTCGGTCAAACATTAGCTGTTTGGGGCGTTGGCCACGGCCCGTTTATGATTGCGCCGATTATGGGCCCTGGCTCATTCCGTGATTTCTCAGGCCGCCTCGTCGACACTGTGATGGACCCACTACATTGGTGGTTAACAAACACAGAACAAGAAGAATGGCTATACGCACGCATGGGCGTACAGGCAATTTCAGCACGTGAAGAGCTACTTGATGTACTTTCTGAGCTGAAAATGGGCGCGATTGATTACTATGCGACAATTCGTAGTGTTTACGTACAAAACCGTGCTGCGCTTGTCGCAGACAGAAACCCTGACGATGCATTCTTCAACGATATTCCTGATTACGAAGAATAATCGCTAGACATAAAACAATTTTTTAAGGCAGGGCATAAAATTAATGACCAAATTATTTTTAATCTCTTTAACGGCACTATCCATGGCATTTGCGGGACTGGCGGTTCACGCCAACTTTTCCGTGTCTCATGCTTCTGCGTCTAAAATCAGCGAGGAAACGGCCGAAGCCTTTATCCAGAAACTATCAAATGAGGGGCTTGCCTTCCTTGCAAACGACAAGCTGTCAATTGAACAGAAGAAAGTTCGCTTTAAGCAGCTTCTTGATAATAAATTCGACATTAAAACAATCGGTCAGTTTGCCCTTGGCGTACACTGGAGAAATGTTTCCGATAGCGAAAAGAAGGAATATTTAAACCTGTTTGAAAATATGGTCGTCAATGTTTATGCACGCCGTTTCAACGAGTATCAGGGACAAAAATTTGAAATCATGGGCGCACGTGAACGCGGCAAAAAAGATTTTATAGTCTCATCGCGCATCCACCCTCCCGAAGGGCAGCGTGGGGCTAAGGTCTCCGTGGACTGGCGCCTAAGAGATAAAAATGGCACATTGAAGGTCATTGATATTTCTGTGGAAGGCATCAGTATGATTATGACTCAGCGCGCCGACTTCGCTGCAGTTATTCAAAAAGGCCAAGGAGAAATAGAGTTTTTATTGGCTGAACTTCGTAAAAGCGACTAACGCTACCCCCTTAACAACGACAGCCTAAAACAGCGTGGCATTAACTGTGCTGAAAGATGGCCTGCTTTACACATCAATCTCCTCATAAAATAAGCCGGTTTCAGATAAATCTGAAACCGGCCGTTCTTTCTATGGGGGAGAGAGAAAGAAACTTTATAAATTTTGTTTTACTTAACACACTCTTTATTTAGGACCACTCGCCTGCCCTTTATTAGACTGTTCTAAACCAAGCTTCATTTAAAATCAAGCCCTATTTGACAATAAGTGAAGTTAGTTGCCTCGCTCACTTATTATTAATTATATAAGTAAAAATGAATATAAGCAAATTATTTTTTAGAATCCCCCTAGATTATAACCACTTTTGTGATAAATATGTATAAGCAACGCGTAAGGGAGCGATATGACAGATTTAGATAGGCCAATATGGCGCCAAGACTGTACACTCTATGAGAAAACACTGATTACACGTGGCAAATGGATAGATGATGACCGCCAAGGGCGTAATGTCGCGTATAAAATATACCACCCAGCGCAAGACGAAGCTGCCACACCGCAAAAGCTGCCTGTTATTATATGGTCACACGGCCTCGGTGGCACGCGCGACGGCGCGGGCTTTATCGCGCGTTATCTTGCGCGGTTTGGTTATGTCATTGTCCACGTCCAGCATCACGGCACAGATAGCTTCCTCTGGGAAGGCAAGACAGGGCATCCTTGGGATAACATCCGCAATGCGAAGATCCCACGCAAAACAGCTCTGCAGCGCTATCAAGACATACCCTTTGCACTTAAATGCCTCGAAGAGGGCCGCGATCTTTCCCCCGCGCTTCAAGCTGATATGGACTTAGAGAAGATTGGCATGTCAGGCCATTCATTCGGCGCAGGCACGACACAGATCATGGCAGGGCAAACCCTAGGGCGCGGGCGCCGACTTTATCAATTTAAAGAATCGCGTTTTAAGGCCGGCATTGTATACTCGCCAATCCCCTCGTTTAATCGCAGCGACGCGGGCACGACCATTTATGGTGGCATCGACATTCCACTTTTTCACATGACAGGCACAGACGACTTCAGCCCCGTTGATGAAACAGGCTATGAAAAACGCCTTGAAGTTTATGAAAACGTCAGCAAAGCCGCACAGCATCTTTTTGTTTTGGAAGATGGCGACCATATGATTTATAGCGGTTCACGCGGACAGCTTGGCAATACAGATAATCGTGAGCGCTATGAACAATTGATCATGCTTTCAAGCCTTGCCTTCTGGGATAGCTACTTGCGCAATGACATGCAAGCCTATGCATGGTTAACCGGAGAAGGTTTTACAAATTATTTAGGCGCCGATGGCCGTTATCACTACAAAGAAGAGAAGATATAATATGAGCGATGCAAGTACTGGCTACGCAATTGAGGCCATAGGCCTCAGCAAAACCTACGCTGCCAATAAAAAGCTAAAAACAAAAGCAAAGCCCGCCTTAATTGATTTTGATATCAAAATACCGCGTGGTTCAATATATGGGCTGCTTGGCCCCAATGGCGCAGGCAAATCGACCTTTATAAACATCCTTGCTGGCCTTGTGCTCAAGACATCCGGTCAAGTAAAGATATGGGATGCTGACCTCGAAACGCAACAACGTTTGGCGCGGGCATCGATTGGTATTGTGCCGCAGGAAATAAACCTCGACCCATTTTTTACACCCGCACAAATTCTTGACATACAGGGCGGCCTATACGGCGTACACAAGAAAAACAGACGTACAGAGGAACTTTTGGAGCTTGTTGGATTAAGCGACAAGGCCCACGCCTATGCGCGTTCCCTATCAGGTGGGATGAAACGCCGCCTGATGATTGCCAAAGCCCTCGTCCATACACCGCCAATACTCATCCTCGATGAGCCAACAGCTGGCGTAGATGTCGAGCTCAGACAAATGCTTTGGAAAAACGTACGTGCTTTAAACAAAGCAGGTACGACCATTGTGCTCACCACACACTACCTTGAGGAAGCAGAACAGCTTTGTGATCATATCGCCATTATTGACCAAGGCCAGAAGATTCGCGACAGCGAAAAACACGCTTTATTGTCACAAATAGAGAGCAAAGAAGTCGAGGTCACTACAACGAGCGAGATCCCCGATGCTGTACTCACGCAATTCGCACATTGCACCCCTGAAATTACCGCACCGAATAAAATCACTTTTCGTTACAGCACAAAAGAAACAAATGCTGGCGCAATCATCACCACCTTACAAAAGCAAAATTTAGAAATTTATGATATATCGACCCAGGAACCTGACCTTGAAGATATCTTTATTAGCCTGACATCAAAAAAATAAAGCTTTAAAAGGCACTATGCTCTGGGCAATAGAATATTGACTACAAACACTATTCACCATAGTATCAGCCGATAATTTTTTACCAGAGAACGTAAAGGCAACGCGTAATTATGACTGCATTAACTGTACAACTGTCAAACCATATTGGGTCAATCTTTGAAAAGCATGAGCTTCCTGCAGACCTCGGCGCTGTGCGCGTATCTGACCGCCCTGACCTTGCACAGTTTCAATGTAATGGTGCCATGGCTGCAGCCAAAATTGCAAAGAAGAACCCACGCGCAATTGCCGAAGCCATCGTTGCTGACTTACAAAATGACCCGTTATTCGCAGATGTCTCAATCGCGGGGCCGGGCTTTATAAACCTAAACATCACAGAAGATGCGCTGTCACAGCATTTAATCGCACTCGGCGCAAGCGAAACAAAACTAGTGCCCAATGCAGGCCAAGGTAAAATCGCCATCGTTGATTATGGCGGCCCGAATACGGCGAAACCAATGCATGTTGGTCATTTGCGCTCTAGTATTATTGGCGAGTCTATAAAACGTACATTAAGATTGATTGGCTATGATGCGAAAGGTGACATTCATCTCGGTGACTGGGGCACGCATATGGGGATGGTGCTATCTGAATTTGAAATCCGCCATCCTGAATGGCCTTATTTTGACAAAAATAAAACTGATGACTTCCCAGCAGAGCCACCAATTACGATAGAAGACCTTGAAACATTATACCCGCAAGCATCACAGGCCAGTAAGTCAGATGAAGCACGGATGGCCATTTCCCGTGCAGCAACGGCAGAGCTTCAAAAAAAGCAGCCCGGCTATTATGCATTATGGCAGCATTGCTTTGATGTCTCTGTTGCGGCCATGAAAAACAACTTCGCAGCGCTTGATGTTTATTTTGACCTCTGGCTCGGCGAATCTAATGCGCAGGACTATATCCCTGATATGGTCAGCAAGCTCCAAGACAAGGGCGACGCGATTAAAGACCAAGGCGCGATCGTTATCCACGTCATGAAAGAAGACGATAAAAAAGAATATCCGCCGCTCATCCTTTATAAGAGTGATGGCTCAGTAATGTACGGCACAACAGACCTTGCGACGCTCGTGCAGCGTATGGATGATTTCAAGCCCGCCAAAGTTGTCTATGTCGTCGACCAACGCCAACACCTCCATTTTGAACAAGTCTTTCGCTCCGCACGCCTGACAGGTATCGTTCCTGCGAGTACAGAGCTTACACATGCGGGTTTCGGCACAATGAACGGCCAAGATGGCAAACCTTTCAAAACGCGCGCAGGCGGCGTCATGAAGCTTGAAGAGCTAATTACAATGGGCGTTGAAAAAGCGACGCAGCGTATTAATGAAGCCAGCATAGGAGAAGATTACAGCGCAGAAGAACGAGCTGATATTGCGCATAAAGTTGCGATTGCCGCAATTAAGTTCGCGGATCTGCAAAACAGCCGTATTGCGGATTATGTGTTTGACCTTGACCGCCTCACCTCATTTGAAGGCAAAACAGGGCCTTACCTTCTGTATCAAGCCGTCCGCATTAAGTCTCTGCTAAAGAAAGCAACCCAGAACAATACTGATGACGTAAAGTGTACGGCATTAAGCCTCGGTGAATACGAAACTCAACTTGGCCTAACATTGGCAGAGTTCCCGAACATGGTTGAACTTGCCGCTAAGAATTACACACCACATGTCTTGGCTGATTACGCCTATCGCGTCGCGCAGGCCTTTAGTAGCTTCTATGGCAATTGCCACATCCTTAATGAGGAAGATGAAGCCATCAAACAAAGTAGGCTCTATTTATGCGCGCTTACCCTCGACATATTAGAGCGCACATTGGATCTGCTGGGTATCCCGACGCCACAGCGCATGTAAAGCTAACTTTTTCGCTAATTTTCATGCTTGCGCCATCATATTGGCGCAAGTTTCTTTGGCTTGTCGGCGATTATTCGCAATTATAATTTACATATAAAGCGCGCGTCTTTAAAGGATCCCACTGAAACACAGACCTTTCAGAGCTTTTAATTTTCATAAAAGGTTAAAAAAGTATTGACGGCATTACGTAAATAGACTATAAACCTATCATTAAGAAAATTTATTACGTAAAAACGGGTAAAAAAAGGACACAAAACAATGAACAACGATTTCGATGTAGACGCACTCTTCAGTGATGCCGCACAAACAGATACAGCGCCAGAAGCAAGCCAAGATGCTGATGCTTATGAGCAACAAAAAGTAAATCTCACAAACTTTGAAGATAAGTATAAAGATGCAGCAGATGGTTTAGGTGAGAACCCAATCTATAAAATCATTACTTCTGGTCAGACCGGCGCAGAAATTCAAGATGCGCTTATTGCATTTACATCCGTTGAAGTTGGTGAAGCTTCGACCGAAGTCGTACAGGAACTTGCCAATATTGTGACGCAATACGCCGAACTGTCATCGATCACAAGTTCTGCAGTAAGTGAAGCAAACAATATTGATCAAGCTGAAGTGTTTAACGCAACACTGGAAAAAATCCACAGCAACCAAGAAACATATACAGATTTATCAGAAATGTATAACCAAGCCATTGAGGCTTTGATGGCGGCACAACAAGAAGGCCGCGGCATTAAAGATATCATTTCTGAGACAAAGAAAAAACGTACTGAGCTGTCCGGCCTTAAAGATTCAATGATTTCGCAATCAGAAGCGGTTGATGAAGCGCAAGGCGAATACGACAGCCAAATCAATAAGCAAAAGAAACTTCAGATTCAAGTTGAAGCCGCACAGGCAATTATTGAAAAATACAAAAATGGCTGTGAAGAAGAAAAAGACGAACAAGGCATCGTCATACAACAAAAGACCCCTGCTCTTGCCGCTTTAGAAGCCGCATTTGCAGCTGAAAAAGATGGCTTCTTTTTCTTCAAAAACGATAGAAAAGAAAAAATCGGCGCCGCTGTCGAAAAAGCGAAACAAGCAATCAAAGATGCTGATGAGATCGTTGACAATTTGAACCCACAGGTAACAAACCTAGAAGGCCCAATTTCACGCGCCAAAGCAACTTTAGATGAGGCCAAAACTGAATTTGAAGCACAGGAAAATAAGTACAAACAGCTTGAAGACGAACTTGCAAATGATGCCACAATAAAAGCTGTCGAAGAGCTTATCGGCAACGGCGATAATAAACATTTCACAGAGCAAGCTAAAAAATTCGGCGATGCAGGTAAACAACTTATTAGCCTGATGAATACTGAACTGGCATCTTGCGTTGACTTTTATATTGTACAGCAAGAAAACCAGCAGAAACTTCTCAACACCAGCAGCAACCTAAGCTCACAGCTTAAGTCTATTGTTGCCGGCCTAAGAAAAGGTCTGACCAAACATGAGAAAGCATGCAAAGAGCTAACAACAAAGCTTGAAGACAGCATTCAAGCTCTTGATGATAAAAAATCTGCGGAAATTGAAACCGCTAAAGCCCTTGAAGATGAAGGCGAGCGTCAAGACATGATTGATGATATTGAAAAGAAATATCTGGACCTTCCACCACATGTAAAACAAATGAAAGAAGATCAACGCGATTACCAGAACTTTGCGAGTGACTATTCTGCACGCCTAGATCAAATCGCATCTTTCGAACAACATATCACTGTGGCGCTTGAGACAACAAATGTTACACATCAAAACGCTGTAAACTTGACACGTAAATCAGAAAGCCTGAAAAACGAACAAGTCACAATGGTAAATAACAGTACGACAAACGCAACCGCGACTGTGGCGCAGCTTCTGCAAGAAATTAACATCAATATGATTGCAGAATTTGGTCAAGCCGCAAGCAAAACCAATGCTCTCATCACCCAGACTGGTGTTAATGCGATGGCACATCGTCAGAAAATGGGTAATAAAGAGAAAGCACAATCCATCAAGAACCTCTCAGAGTTAACAAAAACGATGAAGAGTGCGAAAGCAGAACTTGAGATTGAAGCGGAAAAGTCTGTCGCACTACAAAAAATGAATGCGAACGCGGCACAGCAGTTTGAAAAATCGGCACAAGACTTAGTCAACACAACTATGAATAGTGAAAGCAATGCGAAAAAACGTATGCAAGAAGACTCTGCATATGCCAAACAAGCCGTCGCTTCGACAAAGTCACTATTTGAAGGCCCTAAACCAAAAGAGCCTGGTGTTTAATTTAAACGCTGCGTAAAACACATAAATTCATTATAGGGGCGGCCCATCCGCACATTATAAAGCTGATAAAGCCGCCCCCTTAATATACGACACAAAAAAACAAAGATGACGACACAAAACAAGACACAAAAAATTAAGACGATTTTAGAGCAGACAGAACGAGGGTGGCATGTCAAATACTGAAACACAAAAAATTCTACAAAACTACGCGGATTACATGGCGAGTGCACTGCCAGATTTTAAATATTTTGGCGCAGAAAAAAACATTCAAGATCTTGCGCGCAGCTTAAACCAATACGGCAATAACAGCATTCTGTTGACAGGGCCAGCAGGCATTGGCCGCCGCGCATTAATCTCAGGGTTCGTTCAAAGCTTAGATGCTGATTTCATGCCGATAGAGATGATGAACACAAATGTTTATCGCATTAATGTTCAAGAGCTGTTTAACACGCAGAACATTGCGAATGTAGAACAGCGTTTTGACGATGTCCTCGAAGAGTTAAAATCAATAAAAGCACGTACGGGCAGCAAACCTGTTCTCGTTATTGACGATGGCGCATGTCTTGCCAAGGAAGTTACAGAGCGCCGTGCATCTTCAATACTCAACAAGTTAAAAACAGCCGATATTGCGAGTGATGACTTTGACCTGATTCTGAGCCTTGATAATGATGCGATGCATCTCATGGAAAAAAATCATAAAAACTTCCTTGCTCACTTCACAGCAAAAAAAGTCGACACAATGAATGACACTGACGTTGTTGCGATGCTGACGCATGAAGCAAAGCGTTATGCGCCAAATCAACTGACAATACCCGAGGAAACGACCCAAAAAATCTTAGAACTTTGTAAACGCTACCCTGCGCTTGGTGACTTTGCCATGCCAAAAAGTGCCTCCGTCTTTATGGACGAAGTCGCAACGGCGTACCGCATTAAAATGCACAGCAAACCACAAGGTGTTGTTGAGCAAGAAGCCCAAATTATCCAGCTTCAAGTAAAACTTGAAAAAGCCGCTGAAAATGATGCTTCGTCTATCCAAAATGATATTGAACAAATCACAGCCTGCATTGCGCAGTCTTACACTGATTGGGACCAAGCCAAAGGCCAAATCAAAGCCGTCAAAGCTGAAGTTTCTTTATCTGAAGAGGCGAACGCGAAGCAACAAGCAAAGCTAGAGCGCTACCAACAAGATTTCTTAGAAAGATCAGAAACAGAATATAACAAGCTACAACATGCCAGTGACCCGCGCGTTACAGGCATCACTTTAGAAGATTTTATTTCTACAGATAAGCGCAATAAAGATGAGAGCATGAATGGTGATTATGCGAAAACAAGAAGCACAATCGAGAATAACAATGCGTGGATCAAGGATAAGAATGCAGAGTTAATGAAAGCCATCAAAGAGATGACTTTCCCGATCACAATGCCCGCTGATTTTGTTGATGATTACGCGAAAACAAAACTAGGCATGAATGATGTACCTGACATTCGTAAGCTCATCCGTGCGGCCAATGAGCATATTAATGGCATCGTTATGGGGCAAGACCAAATGGTTAACCCTATGATTAGCGCGATTAAGCAGCGCCTAAGCCGTAAATCAGAAGCAAGTAAGCCCATGGGCGTATTTTTGATCCTCGGCCCATCTGGCGTTGGTAAAACCTATATAGCAGAAGTCCTTTCCGAAGAATTATGCGGCGGCAAGCTAAGCGTAATCAACATGGAAGGCTTCAAAGAGAAACACACTGTCTCACGTATGATTGGCGCTCCTCCGGGTTATGCCGGCTATGACGAGAAATCTGAGCTTATAAAAATCAGCGAAGAAAACCCATCTGGCGTAATCCTGCTTGATGAAATTGAAAAAGCGCATCTCGACGTAAAACAAGCGTTATTAACACCGCTTGATAAAGGTAAATTTGTGTCCGCCAATGGTAAAGATCATGCCGATTTCCGTGACAATATCATCATCATGACATCAAACTTTGGCCAAAACATGTACCTTGAGCATCAGGACGGCACGTTTGAAGACGTTAAGAAAATGGTTGAGAAGTCGATCTATGAATCTTTTGATCAATTCGCGCCTGAATTTTTGAACCGTTGTACAATCGTCCATGCAAACTTCCTTACTGAAGACATTATTTGTAAGGTCGTTGCCAAGCGCGTACGTGATTTCGCCAAGGAATTTGTCGGCGAAGAAGGCGGCTTTAGTGTCACGATGGACCAAGACAGCGTAAGTAACTTTGTTAAAGAAAACTATAAAAAGAAAAACGGCGCTCGCATCGTGCAAAAAATACTAGAACAGCAAGTTGGCGAGTACATTTCAGATATGGTTCTGGAAAATGACGCAGAAGATAAAAACACTTGCGGCGTATTAAAAATATGCTATAACGATGGTGGATTTACATATAAATTAGAAAGTGCCAGCATAAATCTTAATGCTGACAATGAAAATACCGTTAGCGAAAGCGCAGCAAAACCTGTCGCCGTAGCCAATGCAGCCTTTGCCGTTAAATAAGGCAAAAAGAATTAAGGTTATATATAGGAGCACAAGCTATGACGACTGATAACAAAAAGAATAAAGACGAAAAAATCGACCTCGGCGAAGACGCCGTTGACGCGGTCGCAGATTTTGTAACCGACCCGAAACAGCGCAATAAAGTATGGCAGACACTTCGCTGGGGCTTTGACGCCGCCAAGAAGTTATTTACTATGGGCGTATACATCGCAACCAATGTGGCGACAGCAGTAAAGAAAGCTGCCCCCGTCGTATTAGCAGCGCTTGTCGGCATAGGTAATGTAAGCGCTAAACTTACGCGTAACTGGCGCAACAACTTAAAAAACAACTGGTCGGAGCTTGATGAGTTTGGCAATACAAGATCATGCAAACCGAAAACCGTTAAAGGCTGGTGGCAGACAGTGAGCTTCCCTGCTGCAGCGGGCTTAACAATCGTGGCTGCTGTTGGCGCTTATAACGCGCCTGAGGTCAAAGTTGCAGATTACCGTGACGACCCAATATACCTTATGCTTAAGCCACAAATAAAAGATGTCGGCGGTGAAAAAGAGTGGACTGTTGCTTGTGAGTTTTTGAATAAAGATAAACGTAGCGAAACTGAAAATAACTGCGGCTTCTCAATTCCAGATAACACATATCTAGATATAACGTACCGTATAAAAGAACCGGGCTGGACAAGCTTGATGAACGGTTACTCTCCGCGCTATCACGCCGCAGCGCCGATGATGAAAGAAATCAACCAATATTGCGCCGTAAACTCTTATTTCCATGAGCCTGTATTTAGTGCTGAAAAGGGTTTGCCGCCTCTGTTCCGTGCACCAATTTGTGAAGACAAGCTTGATGCGCTTAAAGATAAATTAAGCAAAACTGGTGAAGTTTATGAAGATGACGGTAACTGGTTCTATAAAGCTGACGATCAACCATGGTGGATCACGGGCGCTGCTGCGAATGTTTTTTCAAGCATTGGCAATGGCATAGGCAGCTTAACAGACAGCACTATTGAGTTTTTTGATGAAATAACAACACCAGAGCCAGAACCTGAGCCAGAAGAAAAAGAAGTCACGCCAACGCAAGGCGTTGAAGGCGAAAAAACATCAAGCGTTGACTTTAACAATGCGACGAACGGCATTATCAGCAATGATAATCAGGGCGTAACATACACAGCCAGTATATCATTTGATAATGGCCCGAAAGTTAAAGTCGCTTAATATATAAAAAGTTTTGTGTCCTATTGAAAAGTCTTGTATGCACCCCATACAAGACTTTTCTTTTTCTATAAACTTCTGCATACTGACACAGAGCCTTAGCTTCACTTTTTATCTTAACCAGATGGACATCACAATGGAACATATCAGCGCACAACAATTCCTCGACGAAGTACAAAATGCGAATGAAAAATTTTACGTTCTAGACGTCCGCACAGAGGCTGAGTACAAAAAAATGTGTCTTGGTGACATTGCTAGCGATAATGTACCGCTTGATGAAGTGCCTGACGTCATGGACACCATCATCAACCACTGCCAGAGCAAACGTACATACGTGCTGTGTAAAGCCGGTAAACGCGCCGAGTACGCAGCGCATGATTTAGAGCAAGCAGGCGCGCAAGATGTTGCCGTGATTGACGGCGGCACAATGGCGCTAGAAGCGCTTGGCTACCCTTTAAAACCAGGCATCATGCCAATCGAGCGTCAGTATCATCTTCTTATGGGAGTGTTTATTTTACTCGGCATTGCGCTTGATAGTTTTATTCTCCCGCTTATCGCTGCCATCAGCCTCATCTTCCAAGCGGTCACTGGCAAATGCGGTTTTGTTGCCTTTATGCGCAAACTCCCCATGAACAGCTACACAGCCGCCGATATACAAATAGAGATTTCAAAATCCGTCAGCGCTTATCAAGAAAAACAAAGTAAGCGCAACGCCGCTTAAAGCCGTCAACAAAACAGCCCCTCAGATACGCACCAAAAAACTCGGTCTTAAATGCACCGCTTAAGGAATCGTATCCTGCTCATAATAAGCACAGCACCATAAGACAGCACAAAGACGATGACGGATGCTAACGGTATATAAAAAAATGCGTTCATGACACTTAACATTTTGTCCCTGATAAGAAGGGAAGCGCCGTCAAGAAATATGGGATGCACCAGATAAATACCAAAGCTGTACAAAGAAAATGTCCCCATTTTTAACTCAACATCCGCATAATGTTTTATTAAAAAGAACACACTCAGCGAAGCGATAACCGTATTTACACTCAAGTAAGAATAAAAATATTCATAGCTCAGGAAATAGCTACCAAATATGGTCACCAGCCATGCGACCAGCAAAGACATGGTGCAAATTTTCGGGGCCACGCTTATATTAAACTTATGAATATAGCCGCCTAAAACAAAATAACCGACAAATGGCAGGAAGTTATTCGTAAACAAATCTATCCTCGCCCCCATATCGAAATGAGCCAAGCCACTATTAAATAAGGCATTGCAAATAGACAAAGAAAAACAGAACCCGATAAAGGCCAGCAACTCCCTTTGTTTTAACCCATTCATCGCGAGCCTTAAAACCGGCGTGATCGCATAAAGAAAGGGGATCATGAACAAATACCATAAATGGTAATACGGCTTGCCGAGTATAACACCTTTGGCTACCGCGCCCGGCGCGGATTGTACATCGCCTTTAATATATAATATAAAGGCAGTCCAGATTGAAAAGAATACAGACCAAAAAATCACTGGCACCAATATCTCCTCGTGGCTCTTTTTTCAAAGAACACACGCACGCTTTCTTGCTTATTTAAAAGGAAGTAGCCGCTTATCATGACAAAAAGCGGCACGCACCAGCGCATTATAGAATCATAGAGATTACCTGCCCACCAATTCACACTGCCATATTGCGGGTCCGTGATTGCCACATCGCCAACAAATCCGGCGGCAACGTGCAAAACAACAACAGCAAAAACAGCAAAGGCTCTTAGGTTATTCGCCCACATAACATTCAACTCCCCAGTAACTATCAACATAGTACATGAGAAAGCCTCAACCTTAAAAATAAAAATGTGACGATGGACTTAAGAAACAAATGGTACCAGAGGCCGGACTCGAACCGGCACAATATTGCTATCGCCGGATTTTGAATCCGGTGCGTCTACCAATTCCGCCACTCTGGCATTTGTGAATTCGGTGAATATTATTATATCCATGAAATTGATAAGCGGTACACTACGCAACGCAGCGCGAATACTCAAGCAAAAAATGCAAAAAAATTTTCTTTTTTGCATTTATTTGCTATGCTCAATTCAGTTTAAACGGCGTGCAGTACAGGTAATGAAAATGAAAGACATGAAATCAGTAATCGAAGCCCCACAAGGCGAACAAAGCCAGCAAGATTTAATCACAGGCGCAGAGATGATGATTAGAGCCTTAAAAGACCAAGGCGTCGACACGATCTTTGGTTATCCGGGCGGCGCAGTGCTACCGCTTTATGATGCGCTTTTCCAGCAAAGCGATATTAAACACATTCTTGTCCGCCACGAACAAGCAGCCTTACATGCCGCAGAAGGCTATGCGCGCTCCACTGGTAAAGTTGGCGTGGCTCTGGTCACAAGCGGCCCCGGCGCGACCAATGCGGTTACAGGGCTTACCGATGCCATGCTCGATTCGGTCCCTATTGTTTGCATTTGTGGACAGGTTCCATCTTTCCTCATTGGCACGGATGCATTCCAAGAAGCCGACACCACCGGCATTACGCGCCACTGTACAAAGCATAATTATCTGGTCAAAGACGTCAATAAACTGGCCGAGACTGCGCATCGCGCCTTTCACATTGCCCGCACTGGCCGCCCTGGACCTGTTGTTATCGACTTACCAAAAGACGTACAGTTCGCACTCGGCGCGTACACAACTGCCGAAGAGGTAGAGTACAAGTCTTACCGCCCACATATCGAAGCGGATGACAGCGCCATAGACAAAGCAATTGAGCTTATCGCCAAAGCAAAACGTCCGATATTATATACTGGCGGCGGCATTATTAATGCAGGCCCAGAAGCGGCTGAGCTGCTTACTGCATTTGTTGAAAAAACCAATATCCCTGTAACATCAACCCTTATGGGGCTAGGCGCATTTGCCGCTAATCAGCCACAATGGCTTGGTATGCTGGGTATGCATGGTACGTATGAAGCCAACCTTGCTATGCATGATTGCGATGTGATGATTTGTATCGGCGCACGCTTTGATGACCGCGTCACCGGTAACGTCGCAGGGTTTTCTCCTGATTCCTTTAAAATTCACATTGATATAGATGCCAGCTCAATCAACAAAAACGTCGAAGTCGACCTTGGTATCGTTGCGGATGCGACATCGGCATTAGAAAAAATGCACGCCGCATGGGACGCTCATAACCACAAAATGAGTGACGCTGCAATGCAGCTGTGGTGGCAGAACATTGAACGCTGGCGTAAGGTAAACTGCTTAGAGTACACAGGATCAAGCGAAGTGATTAAGCCTCAATACGCTTTAGAATGTTTACGCAAACATATTGAAGGTCGTAATGACGTGTACATCACGACAGAAGTCGGCCAGCATCAAATGTGGGCGGCGCAATATATACCTTTTAACAAGCCCAATCATTGGATGACCTCTGGCGGTCTGGGCACAATGGGCTACGGCCTGCCCGCCGCAATTGGTGCGCAGATAGCACATCCTGATGCATTGGTAATTGATATTGCTGGCGAAGCGTCTATCCAGATGAACATACAGGAGCTTTCCACTGCTGCGCAGTATAACCTCCCCGTAAAAATCTTCATTCTTAACAATCAGTGGATGGGCATGGTCAGACAGTGGCAAGAGCTTCTGCATGGTGAGCGTTATTCGCAGAGCTACAGCGAGGCGCTACCCGACTTCGTAAAGCTGGCCGATGCCTATGGCGGCCTTGGTATATTGGTTGATAAGCCAGAAGATTTAGACGCCGCGATCACAAAAATGATTTCCAGTGACACATTTACAATTGTCGATGTACGTGTTGATCCAAAGGAAAACTGTTTCCCGATGATCCCATCTGGTAAAAACCACAATGAAATGATTTTATCGGCAGACGCCAAGCAATTTGACAAAAAATTAGTATAAAGCAAGGACGCAACAGATGAACACAGCGATAGCAAACCGTAGCGTAATGGCCAAAAATTCCGTTTATGGCGACGCGCCCGACAAAGCGCCAGAAACCCCACATACACTCTCTGTACTTGTCGATAACACGCCGGGCGTACTTGCCAAGATTGTCGGGTTATTTTCTGGGCGCGGCTATAACATTGAAAGCCTTACCGTGGCAGAAACCGACCATGACAAAAACTTATCACGCATTACCATTATCTCTAAAGGTACGCCGCGCATTATTGACCAGATTATTCACCAATTAGAAAAACAGGTTCCCGTCCATCACGTCACCGACCTAACCCTTTTAGGCCCGCATGTTGCGCGTGAATTGGCGTTAATCAAGGTCAACGGCATAGACGATAAACGCGTCGAAGCCTTGCGTACAGCTGAAATTTTTCGCGCTAAAGTCGTTGACACCACGCTGGATTCTCTAACCTTTGAAGCGACAGGCACACCTGAAAAAGTTGACGCGTTTATTGATATGATGCAGCCATTAGGCCTCGTCCAAATCAGCCGTACAGGTATTGCTGCCCTGCCGCGCGGAAATGAGGCGATATAATGTTCCCATACATAAAACGCATAATGCTCACCTCCATATGCGGCGCGGTGCTAATGCCACATACAGCAGCGGCGAGTTACTGGATGGAATGCGCGGTCATCGCCGATGTAAGTGCGGCAGAGCATAAAAACACATATAAACTGGCGATAAAAAGCGCAACGGTGCTGGACGGCCATGGCAGCAAAGGCGCGATCTGCGAAGAATTACCCGCAGGGCAGAGCTTCACAGTCCAAAGTGAAGAAAATTGGAAGAATGCCATAGATCAAAGCTTTGTATATCAGCATAAAGGCGGCATGACACCCAATGGCGTTTTTAACAACATCACATGGATATTACAGTAGTAATTGCAGCAGTAAAAATCGCCCATGAAAAAAGCCGCTTCACAGCGGCTTTTATAATAAATAATCGTCTATACTGACTACGATAAACCAATTGCCGATTTGTAAACTTCAAGAATTTCTTCTTCTTCACGGCGCTTTTCTTTATCCATGTTACGCAATTTCACAATTGTACGCATCGCTTTAACATCAAAGCCCATTGCTTTTGCTTCACCATAAATTTCTTTAATGTCTTCTGCCAAAGCTTTTTTCTCTTCTTCCAAACGCTCAACACGTTCAATGTAAGATTTAAGCTGTGCGCCGGTTACGCCGCCAACATCTTGTACTTTTTCTTCTTCATTTTCTGGTGCTGCCTGTGGCATCACGGCAATATTGTTCTCGCTCATTTACGGGCTCCTTAATGCTTGCTTAGAATTTTTTTAAATCTGAATAGCCTTACCTAACACTATCGGACAAAATCGCGCAAGTGAATAAGCCGCGAAAACCAGATAATCCCCAAGCGCTGCTTACAACACACCTAAACGCGCCAACTCTGCCATCAGCCCTTCTGGCGATATAAACTGCACAGCCTGAAAGCCAAGGCTCTGCGCCATTTCAACATTATCAACGCGATCATCAATAAACAGTAATTTTGCAGCATCCAAACCGTAACGCTCAAGTAAGATTTTATATATTTCAGGCTCAGGCTTAATATAACCCTCATGCCCTGAAATCACCGCCCCTGTAAACGCGCCAAGTTCAGGGTATATTTTCAGCGCATCCGCATAAGTATCACGGCCAAAATTCGACAATGCATATAATGGATAGCCCTTATTTTCTAAGCGGCGCTTAATTTCCACCGTACCCTCGATAAGGTTCGGGATTGTTTCAATCCAGCGTCGCCCGTATTCTTCAAGCTCGTGGCTAAATGCAGGGAATAGCGCGATGCGCTCCTCCACGGCCTGTGAGAGTAGCTTGCCGCGATCAACTTCTTCAATCCAGTCCATCGTCACAATATGTTCAAGCATAAAGGCAAGGCGCGGCTTATCGCTAATTAGGGTTGAAAACAAATAAGACGGGTCCCAATCAACTAAAACCCGTCCTAAATCAAATGCTATATAGTCTATATTGCTTGGCATCTTCATTCACTTAGTGACAAGACAGAGACAGGAACGCTAAATTCTTCGCCTGTATCTAAGGTCACGTTGAGGTCAAAACCTTCGCCGACTTTAAGCGGCTGCTTTAACATCATCAGCATAATGTGATCCCCCGTTGGTTTTAATTCATGCGTTTCACCCGCTGCCAAGGTGAAGAAATCAACAGGAAACATACTCATATTACCGCCATCCATGCTATGGGTGTGTAGCTCAACCATAGCCGCAATATCGGCGCGTGCTGCAATAATTTTGACATCTTCCCCTAATAAATTCTGTACCTTAAAAAAAGCAGCGCCATTTTTTTGGTTTGGCGCGGTCTGATAAGCATAAGCCTCAGCAAATTGAAGCGGCGTTCCGTCCACTGGCTGCGTATCGGCTTGTGCAGGTAAAGCGGAAATACCTAAAGTTAGAACCAAAGTAAGAATTTGTAACAAACGCATGATAGAGCCTTTCTGTGTGTTTCTATTTAGCAGCGTCAAAATAACGCGTGATAATTTCTTCGTAAATATCGGTTAAATCTTCGATATCCGCAACGCGAACATGTTCATCAATTTGGTGATTGGTGGCGTTAATAATACCGAACTCAACAACAGGGCAGTACTGCGCAATGAAACGCGCATCAGATGTTCCGCCGCTAGTGCTTAGCTCTGGCTTACGGCCTGTTTTGCTTTCAATCGCACAGATCACCACATCTGTATAAGCGGCAGGCTCAGTAATAAAACAGTCTGCATTACAGCGTACGTTCATTTCAAAGCTGTCGGTGACACTTTCAACAATTGAACGTATTTTGACTGCTAGGCTCTCGCGGTTCCACATGTCGTTAAACCGTATATTGATTTTAGCGTGCGCCTCGGCGGCAATTACGTTATCTGCAGTATTATCGACGTGTATAGATGTCACTTCTAAATTACTGGGCTGGAAATGCGCTGTCCCTTCATCAAGAACAACCTTTGATAGCGCCGCGACAACATCAGCCATAATAGGTACGGGGTTGCGTGCTAAATGCGGATAAGCGACGTGCCCCTGCTTACCTTTAATGGCCAAATCAACATTAAATGACCCCCTGCGGCCGATCTTAACATATTCACCAAGCGTCTTAGGGTTGCTTGGCTCACCTATTAGGGCAGCATCGGGGATATAACCCTCCCCATTCATCCATTCAAGCACCTTTACTGTGCCATTCACAGCTTCGGCCTCTTCATCGCCGGTTATCAATAGGCTGATTTGCCCTTTTGGGACGCCGTGCTTTTGCACGTAACGTCCAGCAGCAACAGCGAAACATGCGACATTGCTTTTCATATCCGCTGCGCCGCGCCCATAGAGGTTACCGCCGTGGATTTCTGCGGCGAAAGGCGGGTGTGTCCATTTTTCCGCCGGCCCTGTTGGCACAACATCAGTATGACCGCCGAAACAAAGATGCGGCCCAGCTGCTTTATCGCCGATGACTGAAAAAATATTATCAATCGACGCGTAGCCCGCCTCATCAAAACGCAAATGATGTGTGGTAAAGCCATATTGCCCTAACATATCACTTAGCGTTTTTAGCGCCCCTGCATCTTCTGGTGTTACCGATGGACAGCGTATAAGAGCCTGCGTTAAGGCGACGGGATCAAGCATATTAGCCCCTAAAAAAAATGAGAAAAAAGGCGTGTGCTTATCCAATAAACCCACGCCTAAAATTATAATTTATTACTGCGCGTTCGCGACGCCAACAACCAAAATTGCAGGGCCTTCTGGTACGTTCGGGTGCAGATTACCAGTTGGTTTTGGTGTTTCTGAATCAAACGCTGTCAATAAACCATCAACCGCATGAACATAATCCCCTTGATAAGTCCACGGGTTAACAATCGCGTAGTCATAAACGTTATTCCAGTGGAGCTTCACATCAACCTTATCAGACCATGCAGATAAAACAGAGCGCAATGTCTGGCCCGGCGTTGCTGACCAGCTATGTGTAGCATCAAAATAAGCAGGTACTGGCGCGGCGTCTGCTTTTACAAGAGGCGCAGGCTCTGCTGCAGCCGGCATAGAAGTGACATCGCTCATATCATTCATTGCGTTGTGTTCTGCGTCGGTTGCAGGGCGAACATAAATTATATCATCATAAACAACGGCCGTAATTTTTTCATCACCCAGCGCTTTTTTCAAAACAACATTCCATGCTTCGCCGCCCTGCCATGATACGCGCGTACCAATATTTACTTTAGGGTCGAATGAGAATGCGTAGCTTGCAGGCACAATCTGGCGGAGCGCCAACGCCAACGGCATTTCTTTACCGAAGCCATAAGCAAGTGCGTATGATTTTTTCGGCAATGTCTGTTCGTAGGTCACAACTTCAACAGCAGGCTCCTCAACAATAATTTCCTCAACCGTAATCTCTTCGACAATTTCGATTTCTAGAGGAGCCGCGTCTTCTACAACCGTATCAACAATGACTTCTTCTGTCGCTTCGCTTGTTGCCACAACAACCGGAGCCTCAACAGCAACCTCAACATCTGTATCTTGCATTGTCGCCGCATCTTCGATCAGCTCTGCGCCTTCTTCCGCCGTTACAGCGACATGGTGCATCGCCGTTACGGGCGCGGGCATAGCGTCTGTATGTTTCATTTCTGGCGCCACATAAGCAGGCTCAGGGATAATAACTTCTTGTTGTTTTTGTACGGCAGGGCGAGCATCTTGTGCTGGCACCCATTCAAAACCCGCTTGCGCAGGGCTAGAGGTCGTGCCCAAACACATTAATAATGAACAACCCGATAAAAGTGATAAAAGTGCGACGCGTTTGGTCATGTTGTGCAGACTCCTGCTACTGTTAAATAATCTAAAAAAACCTGTTAAGAACAATAATCTGTATCGTAAAAAAACACAAGCGCACCCTTGGTATAAACAGCAAGAAAACACCCCCCATCTGGGGATAATTAGCTATATTTAACGTCCATTCGTTAATAAGCCTTCATTATGCATCGCGCGAACCACGCGTTTACGGTAGGCCTCGCCAATTTTAGGGGTACGTGAATGATAATGTGCAATCGCCTTAGGCAAAGAGCCCGTTTCATCCAAATGGCTTTTTAGAATCCATGCCGCAACGCCAACATTCGTGCATTCGTCATTTTTGAGCCAATGTATAGCCGTGCGCTCATTGACCCGCCAGAATTTTGTCAATTCGCCTAGCCAGATCGTGTTGATCTGCATTGGCCCTAAATCATAGGAGCCATTGGTGTTCAGATTCGCCATCCCAACCTTACCGCCTTCGACCTTGTATATGCCATAAAGCACTGCAGGCGGTACATTATAGGTCTGCGCCGCTAAAACTAAACAAGATGCCAACATTTCGGTAAACATAAAACGCTCTACTCTTCACTTATTGGCGCAGCGCCAGAGAAGAATGCCATAGGGTCAGACGGGTCAGCTTCAGCTGCAGGCTGCTGTGGCGGCACTTGTTCAGGGCTCTGCACGGGGGCGGCGCTTTGTACGGGCGCAATGTTTTCAACCGGAGCAGACTGCGGCGCGGCAACATCTACAACTGGCGCGACTGGTGGCGCAACTGGCGCTGTCGCAATTGGCGGCGGGGCTACGGCTGGCGGAGGCGTTGATGGCGCAAGGCCGCCTGCACCGCCTGCTGAAGCGCCAACAGGCTCTGCGATTAAAGAGCTCACAACAGCCTCAAGCATACCTAGGCGCTTATCAAATGCGCCCCAGACTCCGTCCATAGAAATATTCTGTGCCATCATCTTTTGTTGATCGCCAGATGACATTAACTGTGTCATTTCTGCAAAGTGACACTGCGCATAGGTGTTTGCCGCCACCTTCAGGAGAGACACCTCAACAGACTTTGCTTGTTCAGGGCTTGCGCTCGTATAAAGTCGCGCTGAAAAGCCTTGTACTACACCCATTAAGCGCTGCACGATTTCTTTCATCAGCTGCTCTTCTTGGCGGCCAAACGGAAAGGCAGCAACGGCATTAACCACAGGTATCAGCGCCGCCGAATAATGCACAGCGACATATTCAAGCACCGGCAAAGCACCAGAGCGTTCACTATCTGCGGCGCCCAGCGCCTGTGCAGCATCGTGCCCTGTTTCAAAATTCTCGGAAAATGCAACAACGGACTGCACGACTTTTTCAAGGCGCTGTAACTCAGGGTCGCCAGGAATGCGTCCCGTCATGCCATATAAATTTGCGATAACAGAGCTTGAAAGCGCCGTCATTCCAAGTCGCGCGGCATCCGCACGGCTTTCTGTCGGCTCATTAATATCAAAGCTGCGAAACAACATCAGGCCAAGTTCTGTTGACTTACCCAGTAATTCAGCGATAAGACGTGCCTGCGATTCATCGGAGGGGGTCCCTTGTACGCGGCCCATCGCTTGCTTCTGGCGTTCAACTTCACTAACGGCTGCAATAATGGGCATTCCTAATTTTTCAACGATCTGCGCGATCATCTCTGAAGATTGTGGCATCGTAATCTAAAACCTACACTGTTAATAATTCATCATATTCACTAAAATTTCACGCCGCCTATGGCAGGTCGTTAATAATGCTTTCCAAGCGAGAAGGGGCACCTTTGACAATTTTAACTTTGTTAGACGCATCGCGGTAAATAGAAAACGGCGTAACATCAAAGCCCCAACCACGCATGATTTCAATATTCAACTCAACGCCGTCTGTATTAAATGTATTGGTCACAGGAAGCGCCGTTTTGTCGCCATCCAAATGCTTATAATAACGCTCTTCTGCATCCACCGCACTTAATAAATAAGCAGCCTGTTTGAGGCTTTCTTCATCCATTAGGCCTACAGGAATGATACGGAGCTGCACCATGCCGCGCTTTAAAAAGCCGCGTCTTAGCTCGTTCACGAAATCATGACAATGTGGGCATTTAGGGTCAACAAAGCTGTATACGACGGGGGCGTTTTTATCACCCAGCGCCACCCAGTTACTATTTTCAATTGTTAAGAACAGCTGCTCTGAGGGCGACAAATTCGCGTAATCGCTTGCACTCGGCTTTTGCCCTGCTTTAACCAAAGAATCTGTCGCGCCTGCGACATCATCAACTTCGCGCGCTGTGCCGCCAGCGAACTGATCAATCAAATCTTTATCCGTTGTCTCAAGGCGTTTGAGCTGCTCTGAGGTCACGAGCTCTCCGCTGCTTTTGTACAACACGCCTGAAACAAGCGCTTTTTTATCTGGCGTTGCATAGAAAAACTGCTGCGTGCCTTTTAACACAACTAACCAGCCCTCTAGCCCCAGATCATTACCAAGGTAGCGTATCTGCGCGCCCTCTTCCGCCAAAGAGTGTAGTGGTGCGGGCATTACCGGGACCGCATCAGCCTTAGCCTGCGAGTTAAAGAACAATACAGCCACGCCCAGCACAGCAAGAAAAGAGTAAGAAAAGCAATGCAGTGATCTTGAGAACATATCTAAATACCTATTATCATTTAAGTTTCGCCAACACTTATATACACATCAGCGCAAAGCAGTATAAACTCATATATCGCCGTTGTTAAGCCCAGTTTTATAAAAACCGCGCAGCAGCGACGTTACTTGGAGTGCACATCATACAAACAATGTTAATAATGCTGTAAAATTATATAGACTATGACGTGATATTTCGCCAGAAGAATAAAAGCCTGCAAGAGGAATATCGCCAATTATTTCTTTAATCAACGTCAGCTCGCACGAGGGCTCATCGCGACTCAGGCGTGAAGCGCTGGAAATATAAACCCCACCCTTAATCGAATTCAGCGTGCCTTCCGCCTGCAGACGCGCGCGCAGCTTCATAAGCTTCTGCGCCAGATCCGCCTTTAATCCGGCCTGATCGCGCACAACAAAGGACAGGTATTCCCCCTCGGCCGCGATATGCGCTGCCGACACCCAGCCTTTTTCATCATCACAGCCCGACATGCTTTTAATAGAGCGGCCCATTATATCATTTTTATAATAACGAAAAGCCATTTGGATTTCTGCTGACAGCGCTGGCAAATATGCCCTTAACTCATTAAGGGTCAGCCCCGTAAGGTCATCTTTCGCGTGGCGCGGAGCAAGCCAAGACGACAGATCTTCAGCAAGAACATAGGCCGCGGATTTTCCATCCAGCTCAAAAATCACATTATTTTGACAGGAAGTCACTTTATGCTCACACCCCATTGTAGAAAACCCCTCAAACAAAGCCGAGACGACAGGCACTGTTTCAGAAAAAAAGCAGCCCGAAAGCGCATCATCACACTTATTATGCGTAAACACATTTTGTAACCCGCGCCCCGAAGAAACGCCGCCTGTCATAAAACACATGGTTTGTTCATATATACGGTTCAATGCAGTTTGCGGGGGATAGCCTGTTTCAGGATGGAAATAAATATGCGCTGTACGTGGGGCCAGCGTTACGCTCCCATCCAAAACCCGCTGAAGATCCGCCTGATAATTCTCCTGAGAAACCCCAATGATTGAAAATTCATTTTCGGGGATATGCATTAAAAGGCACGCCGCTGCGGGACGGTCCGTATGCTGGCCTCCGTCTGAAAGAATAGCGCTCCCCGAAGCGCCGACCCAAAACGGCACCGTTGTAAGAGAACGCAGAAGATCAACAATGCTTTGCGCATCTTTTGATAGCTTATCTGTAAGATACAGAAACCCCAAATTCGGCGGTGTGGGGCACGCCGATATTTCTGGTGACAATATATCAATCAAAACCTTTACGACCTCGCGCCAATTTTTATCCGCCGCTATTGCTGTTATAAACTTACGCATATCATTTATTTCTATTAATTATCACCTATCTAACATCTTACTCTAAAATGATTAAACCAAAATGAGGGGCACAGCGCAGGCACAAAAAAATCACAAAGCATCACCTTTTTCTGCTATAGTTTAGGGTGTTTATGCTTGTAATTCATATCGTCACCCTATACATAGTGACAAGAGTTAATAAATGATTTTCTAAACGGCACAAACGCAGCGCCACACCCGTTAACGTAACAAGAAACGAAATATTTTCAGATGTATAACCTCATCGCAGCATTCTGCTTATGCCTTATCAGCCTTTACACCGTCGGCAATGCTCACGCATCAAACGTCCCTGCCGATATCGCGACCGAAATCGATAGCAAAATCGACGCAAAGCCCGCACCAAAGGCAAAAGTCAACAAGGCAGCTGCGCGCACTGCCGTGCAAAATGATGCAAAGCTTTATAAGCTTGATTACATTGGCAACACAGAGAAATACAAAGCTGAGTACGAAGATACGTTAATCCACCTTGCACGAAAAAATAACCTCGGCTTTATTGAAATGCGCTCTGCGAACCCACATCTTGACCCGTGGATACCTGGTGAAGACGCTGAAATCATCCTGCCAAAACGTCACTTGCTGCCGAATGCACCGAAACACGGCGTTGTCATTAACCTCGCTGAAATGCGCCTTTATATATTTGATGATGAAGGCAACGCCCCGCAAACATTCCCTATCGGCGTTGGCCGTGAAGGCTTGCAGACGCCAATTGGCAGCACCTCTGTCGTACGTAAGGCCATTGGCCCGAGCTGGCGCCCAACCGCCCGCATGCGCAAAGAAGATCCAACATTACCTGATGTTATAAGAGCAGGTCCCGACAATCCGCTGGGCACACATGCAATCTACCTTGGCTGGCCGCAATATGCGATTCACGGTACCAACCGCCCTTACGGCATTGGGCGCCGTGTAAGCTCCGGCTGCATTCGCATGTACCCCGAGGCGATTGTTAAGGCTTATGATTTGATTCCGAAAGGCACAATGGTCACTGTCGTTGACCAAACGATCAAAGTCGGTTGGGCTGATGAGATGCTTTATATCGAAGCCAGCACAGGCCAAGAGCTTGCCGCTGAAATGGAAAGCCTCGGGAAAGTTCAAGAAGAAGAACTTTCGAGCAATCAAATCTCATACATCAAAACCAAGGCCGGCAAACGCGCCTCTGAAATCGACTGGGATATTGCACAAAAAGCGTATAATGCGCGCAGCGGTTATCCCGTGCCTGTGCTCGGTAAAGCAAAAACCACAGAAACAGCTGACGCTATTGTCGCAGAAGCCAAAATAGACAGCGAAAAGACAGCCCCAGCAGCAGAAGAAGCACAGAGCAACAAAGAAAAGCTTGCCACTAAAGAAGAAAAGACACAGGCGCGCGTCTTAAATGCATCTTACAATGACTAAGGCTTTGCTTGATCTCCGCGTTCTTTAAATCGTTTTATGCCATATATAAGCGCTAATATTGTATAGCCGACGGGGCCATACAGGATACTGAACAAAATAAACCAGCCCGAGACAAGCATCGTATATAACACGCCGCCTATATCCAGCCCCAGCACAAGACAGCGATGCGCGCTGCCTTCATCAACCTGACAGTCAAGGGCAAACGCAATAAAAATGCCTACAAGTAAATTGAATATCGGCAAAAAGACAATCACCGTCCAGATGCGAAACGCCAGACCGAGCTTTGTTAGCCTCTTTTTTTTTACGGACATTTAGGGCGCATCTTTTGTTTAAAATGTGTCATATACTCATATTGTAATTTTTCTAATTCCGCATCAAAGAAATAACGTTTAACATCTGTGCTCATTTAATTCGCCCTATCCTGCTGTTTTCTCTACAGCTTGTATTTTTGTTGTCGCATATGCCCAGTCGAGCCATGGCGTAAGTAGCGCCAAATCAGATGCTTCAATCGTGGTGCCACCCCAAATACGTAAGCCCGCAGGCGCCGCGCGGTATGATTTAATGTCGTAAGCCACGCCTTCGCTATCAAGCGGTTTAATCATTGCGGCAATAAACGGCATTTTTGCACCCTCTGCCAAAGATTCAAACCAAGGGTCTGAGATTTTCAGCGTAATTGATGTGTTTGAGCGTACGCTCGGCTCAGTTGTCAAAAAATCGACCCAGTCGGTTTTTTCAACCCAGTCCGCGATGGTTTTTAAATTTGCTGCACAGCGTGCCTTGCTTGCGCTCACGCCGCCCAGTGATTTAACCCAGCGCAGCGCATCAAGGCAGTCTTCGACGGCAAGCATAGATGGCGTGTTAAGCGTTTCGCCAACAAAAAGCCCTTCATTGATTTTGCCTTTTTTCGTCATGCGGAAAATTTTAGGCAGCGGGCGATCCGGTACATAGCTTTCTAAGCGTTCGACGGCCCGCGGTGAAAGCACCAACATGCCATGCGCCGCTTCGCCGCCAAGAACTTTTTGCCATGACCACGTTGTTACATCTAATTTTGACCAGTCCATGTCATAGGCGAACACAGCAGATGTCGCGTCACAAAATGTTAGCCCCGCGCGATCAGGCTTGACCCAATCAAGATTCGGCACGCGCGTTCCTGCTGTTGTGCCGTTATAAACAAACACCGTGTCACGGTCTGTATCAACGGCGGACAGGTCAATCATTTCGCCATAATCAGCCTCATGAACAATGACATCGTCACATTTGAGGTGATCTTGAATGTCTTTCGCCCAATCACCAGAAAAGCTATCCGTTACAACCGTATTCACGCCGCGCGCGCCAAGCATTGACCAAAGTGCCATTTCAATTGCGCCCGTGTCTGATGCCGGTACAATGGCGATATAATAGTCAGCAGGAATGCCCAGCAATTCGCGTTGCAGCTCAATGACCTCTTTCAACTTCGCCTTACCGGGCGAAGAGCGGTGCGAGCGCCCAAGCAAGGCGCCGCTGAGCGCATCAAGACTCCAATTAGGCCGCTTAGAGCAAGGCCCTGAAGAAAAATTCGGGTTATGTGGCTTTTGTGATGGCTTTTGAAGCATTTATACAGACTTTATCAATGAGGTTTTTATGCGCGTTGCACGCGCAGGATTTAACGGCGCATCATTCGCCGCCTTAGTCTTTTCATCCATAGGATGATTCATATTTGCTTTTGTATGTTTCAGTTTTTTGAATAAACCGCTGCTCACAATTGCCATTAAAGATTCTCCGACCATATAAACCATATGTTTAAGCTTTTGTTGTCAGCTTGCATATGATAGGGTTTGCATGTTTCATATGAACCCAACCATACGCATTTAACCCTTTAATGTCTAGACCCAATCAGCCATGAAATTTGCACTTATTTTAGTATCATCACCGCGTAAAAAACTCAGCACGGCGCATTTGGCTCACGTCCAAAGCTTGCTTGCCGATTTATCTGTGCCTGAAACAGATATCGCCCCGAAATGGCTCGGCGAACATCGCGCAGCTGAGATCATCTTGCTTGATAAACTGAATACAGATCAGCTTGTTACCTTGCGCGCATACACAGATAGTCAAGAGGTTGATATCTTTTGCGTCAGCAATACAAACCGCGCAAAACCATTATTACTTGCCGATATGGACAGCACCATCGTTACCGATGAGACGCTTGATAATATTGCCGCTAAAGCCGGTATTGGCGCAGCCGTCGCCAAAATCACCGCACGCGCGATGAACGGCGAGATTGACTTTATTGAAGCGCTGAATGAACGGGTCGCCATGCTTAAAGGCCAAAATATTTCCCTGCTTACTGATGTGCTAAAGGAAACAAAGCTAAGTGCAGGCGCAGAAGTTCTAATTCGCACCATGGCAAAACACGGCGCGACATGCGTCCTTGTTTCTGGCGGCTTTACATTCTTCACCGAGCATATCGCCAGAAAATGCGGTTTTGCCTATAATCACGGCAACACCTTAGATATTAAGGACGGTATCATACAAGGTAGCGTTAGCCCGCCAATATTAGATAAACATGCAAAAGTCACGTTTTTAAAGCATTATTTAAACAAGCTAAAAGTCCGCGCGAAAGAAACCGTTGCCGTTGGTGATGGCGCAAATGATCTGGAATTGTTGCAGGCTGTCGGCACTGGCGTTGGCTATTATCCGAAACCAGCACTTGAACAAGCCCTACAACATAATATAAAATATAGTGACTTAACGGCGCTTTTATATATTCAAGGCTATACAGAGGCCGAATTTCTAAAATAAAAACTGAAGAAAGATAAGACATTATGGGTGACGTGAGTAAAGCTGATTTTAAGTATAGCGATGAAGAGATGGATGCCCTCGTCCAAAAATATTGTAATGACTTTACCGCCAATGCAGCCGCCGGCATGTATGACCCAATTTTTGGCCGTGATGTTGAGATTGACCAAGTCATTCTCATTCTTCTGCAAAAAGGCCGTAAAAACGCGATGCTTCAGGCACCAGCCGGCGTTGGTAAAACCGCGCTCTGTGTTGCTCTCGCACAGCAAATTATTTCAGGCAATGTGCCTGATAAACTTAAAAACTGTCGCCTGCTTGAAATTGACCTTGCCGCGATGTCTGCGGGAACGGCATCTATATCAGAATTCCAAGGCCGGATTGTGCCTTTATTAAAAGCCATGGCAGAGCGCCACTACCACCCAGATTATGGCCTAACAATTTTGTTTATTGATGAAATCCACCAAATTATGCCGACCTGCCACGGCAGCTCATATAAAGGCCTGTCAGAGGTTATGAAGCCGTACCTGACATCTGGCGCATTATACGTTATTGGCGCGACAACAAAAGATGAGTTCCGTATGTATATTGGCGTTGACCCCGCGATGGAACGTCGTTTTCAACAGGTCAATCTATCTATCCCCGATGCAGAAGGCGCATTTAAGATTTTGCAAGCCGTTCGTCCCGGTTACATTAAGCATCATGGCATTGATATTTCTGATGAAAAATGCCGTGAGATTGTCCGCTTAACAGAGAAATATATGAAGAAAAGAAATCAGCCTGATAAATCAATCATGACGATGGATGCAGCCTGCGCCTACCATGTCAAAGAATTTGGCACAGGCGGCGAGCTTTGTGAAGAAGCCATATATCATATGGTGTCAAAAGATATCGGTATTTCTGCTCTGGCGCTCAAAGAATAAAGCGCAGCCCTTGTTTCCGAGGCCTGCACTCTAAAAAATACATATTAGTATGGTTACGGGCAACCTGGCGTGCTGGGGTTAACCGCACATTCAATTTGCTTATGGCGGTCGACAAGCGCATTTTTCGCGCCTTCTGCCAGCCCAGTGCCCAACGATACATCTTTCGGACTAACGGACACAGCTTCCGCATCGTCATTACCTATCGCCCAATCAAAGGCTTCAACAGCGAAGCTTTTGATTGCTTCAAACACTCCTGCCTCTTCTGGAACCCCAGTTTGAATATCACTCATGATCTACTCCTTCACATTATCCCATCCTGCATAAATCATAACGCAAAACCCTTAATCTTTCGTAAAGCACCGCCTTGCAGTTGACATAACGCAACCTTGATGCTATCACATATGTATAATAACTTTAAACGCGCGCGCAGCGCTAATGGAGCATCTCGTGGATAAAGAAATAGTCATCGTCGGCGCAGGGCCCGTAGGTTTATGGACAGCCATTCAAATTAAAAAACGCGAGCCGAATAGCAACGTGAAAATATATGAACGGTATACTGAGTATAAGCGCTCACATGTCCTCAAGCTTGAAGCACGCTCGGCGCTGTTATATGCTAAAAACACTCATGACGACGCAGAAAAGACGTTTTTCAATGACATATTGGGCGGCGGCCTAAAGCAAGCATTTAAAAAAGCCGTTGGCGGCAAGTCTGTATTTATTCGTACCAATGAGCTTGAAAAAGCTTTGAAAAATTACGCCCACGCACTAGGCGTTACAATTGAATACTCAGCCATAGACAGCCCAGAGGCGCTAATCGAAAAGCACCCTAATTGCACACAATTCATAGCAGCAGATGGCGCACATAGTAAATTACGCGGCGCTCTCATTGGCGATGATGCCATTAAGGATTCCCCCCTGCAATATGTCGCCGAGGTGAAATATGAAACACAAGGGGCGACAAAAGCGCTGCCTTTTAGTGAACATTACAAGACGAATAAGCTACTTACCTCTATGGCTTTTGAATATGTAGGCAAAGAAAAAGACGGCAAGACGCCGGTATCGCTGCGGCTATTCATTGATGAGGCCAACTACCAGGCCATGCCTGAAGCAAGCTTTAAACAGCCTCTCAAGTTAAATGATGACAGATTACCGCCATCCTTAGCGCAAGACATTAAAACCTACATGAATGTGCGCAAGACAAACGCAGATGAAAATTATATACAAGGCTCTGAAAAGCTGAGCAAACTAACTTTATCACTTTATCGCGCCAAAAAATTTGCTGTCCAGCAAGATAACCGTAATTGGTATCTGGTCGGCGACGCCGCAATGGGCGTGCCTTATTTTCGTTCGTTAAACGCAGGCATGATCATCGGCTCACAATTAGGCTATATTCTCACCCAAGACAGCTGGAGCGATAAAACAAAGCAGCGTAGCTATAATGCCTGCCGCCCGCTTGATATTGCATGGGAGTTCACTGCCGCCACGCTCAAAAACGGTGCCTTGCAAGCCTATGACGGCTTAACCCAGCTCAGCGCGAAAGTGCCTTGGGAGTTTATGAAGTGGAATAAAAAAGACCGCGCAAAATTTACAAAGAAAAACCATCAAGCCTTTAAAAACAGCGCGCAGCAAAGCGAAGATGACAACGTAAACGACGAGGGAGCAGCCTTCAAAGCGCTACCACCAAAGCCACCTAAAAATAACATCTAATATAGTGACGTCTTAAATATCACCAACCAGCGTAAAGATTTCTTCTGCAGAATGTACCATATGGTGAATATGCGGCGTCGGCTCTTTCGGCGTCCGTCCATGATGCACCAAAACAGTCTTCATCCCCAAATCATGGGGATGGTGCAAATTACGGATCGTATCTTCCGCCATAATCATTTGCGCTGCTTCAAGTCCCAAAAGCTCCATGGTCATTTCAAAAACGAAACGCGATTCATCTTTCTTTTGAAAGCCATAATCTTCGAGCCCAAAGATACGATCGTCAGGGAAAAACTGTCGCAAGTCGAGGTGACCCAAGGCACGTTCCGCCCAATGACGAGAACCGTGGGTAACAAGGACATGCTGTAATTTTGATTGCCTAAATATCTCGATAAGCTCATGCGATTTATCCAGTATTTTTTCATCTAAATGTTTATGAAACTCATGATGAACATCAACATTACATAAATCATTTTGCTCTAAAAACACTCGCATTGAGTAACCATGCTTAGCAAAGGACTCTTCCGCCATCTTCGTGGCCACGGCGTCATCGACATCAACGCCAAGCGCACGCGCAGTACGCCCTGCAATATGATTACATGCATCCTCAAATAACGTATTAAAACGATATAAGGTGTTATCTAAATCCCAGATAATAGCTTTAATGTCACTCATACTTACTTCTGCCTCTACTCTAATACAACGCTACGTTTTATCGGATAACGCGCGAAATAACAAGGTATTGTTAAGACACATCATTTAAAATCAGCTTCACATCACCGCCCATTGCTGCGGTATTAATGCTGATCGCTTTTTCTACGGCGAAGCGGTGCAAGTAATGCGGGCCGCCCGCTTTTGGCCCTGTGCCCGATAGTCCATGCCCTCCAAAAGGCTGAGAGCCGACGACAGCGCCAGTCATCGGGCGGTTGACGTAGATATTACCAACGCTTACCTTGCGCTCAACCAACGCATGGCGGTCTTCTAGGCGGCTATGCAGGCCAAATGTTAACCCGTAACCTGTACTATTGACTTGATCTAGTAAACCTTCGAACTCATCAGCCTTATAGGTCATGACATGTAAAAATGGCCCAAAAACTTCCTGATCTAAATCTTCAAAACGCTTAAGCCTACATAATGTTGGCGGGAAGAAATGGCCTTTTTTCGTGGCTGCGCTATCTAACGGCGCCGCGCAAATTATTTCACCAATGCCATGCATTCTTTCACGGTGGTGCATTAACATTGCATGGGCTTCGCTATCAATTAATGGCCCGACATCCGTTGATATTTTCAGCGTATTGCCAACCGCTAAATCCGCCATGGCGCCTTTAAGCATGCCTAAAATATGCGGCGCAACGTCTTCTTGAACCAACAATAAACGCAGCGCAGAGCACCGCTGCCCCGCGGAACCAAAAGCACTGACAATCACATCATCAACCACCTGCTCAGGCAGCGCGGTAGAATCAACCATCATCACATTCAAACCGCCAGTTTCAGCAATAAGCGGCACAATCGGCCCGTCTTTTTCTGCCAAGGCGCGGTTAATATGCTTTGCCGCAATACTTGAGCCCGTAAAGGCTACGCCGCCGCAGTCTTTATGTTCAACCAAAGCTGCGCCAATTGCACCATCACCAATCACGAGCTGCAAAGCTTCTGGCAATACGCCGGCACGGTGCATAAGCTGCACCGCTTCATAAGCGATAATCGGCGTTTGTTCCGCAGGTTTAGCAATAACGGCATTACCCGCCATTAACGCCGCGACCACTTGGCCCGTAAAAATCGCGAGCGGAAAGTTCCACGGGCTTATGCATAAAAACACTCCGCGCCCCTCCATCATCAAACGGTTTTCTTCGCCGGTTGGGCCTGGCAAAGTCATACCTTTACGGCTAAAGAGCTTTGAGCCATGTAAGCCGTAATAACGACAGAAATCGACCGCTTCGCGCAGCTCTCCCAATGCGTCTTCTAGCGTTTTACCCGCTTCCCGCATCATCAGGCCAACCAGCAAGTTTTTATTTTCTTCATAGATATCCGCAATCGCGTATAAAACCTCTGCACGGCGTCCGGCGCGATACTGCCCCCAGACTTTAAAGCCCGCCTGCGCATTTTTATAGGCAGGTTCAACAATATCTTTATGTGCAAATAAAGCTGTCCCGACAATATCATCCGTATTTGAAGGGTTTTCCACGCTTTCAAGGTGCCCGGCTTGAAATTCTTTGCCATCAAGCAATGACGCAGCATGAAACGCTTTTAAATCTTTTGTCGCTTTAGCGCCTGAAATAAAATCAAATAAAACGCGCTTATCAGACAGATCATATCCTGCCGAGTTTTCACGCGCTGCGCCGAATAAATCCACCGGCAGGCCAATGTGATTTTCGTTATCATTGAGTGCATGGCTAATCGGGTCTTTCGACAGCCAGTCAACAGGCACACGATCATCACGAATTTGCTGAACGAAAGAACTGTTCGCACCATTTTCTAAAATACGTCGAACCAAATAAGGCAGCAGCTCTGCATGTGCGCCAACCGGCGCGTAAATACGTACAGCCCCAAAATCATCGCCATTCACAACATCATATAGCGCATCGCCCATACCGTGCAGGCGTTGAAATTCAAACGCTACATTTGACTTTTGTGTCATTTCATAGACAGAAGCGATCGTCTGTGCATTATGCGTCGCAAACATTGGATAAAACGGACTATCCAGTGCGAGCAGTTTTTTCGCGCAGGCAATATATGAAATATCAGTATGGCTTTTCTTTGTATAGACAGGGTAATCATGCAGCCCCTGAGCCTGCGCGCGTTTAATTTCACTATCCCAATATGCGCCCTTCACAAGGCGAATTTGCAAACGTCGTTTTGTTGCAATAGCACGTCCTTGAAGGTAATCAATCAAATCAAGCGCTGAGCGTTGATAAGCTTGCAGCGCCAAACCAAAGCCTTGCCAATCAGCAAAAGCCTCATCATCTAAAATCGCATCAATGATATCAACCGAGATATCAAGGCGCTCTACTTCTTCAGCATCTACGGTTAAGTTAATGCCTTGCGCCATCGCGGCATGGCAAAGCTCTCGTAATTTCTCTCGTAATACAGCTACGCAGGTTTTTGCGTAAACCGTGTGATATTTAGGGTATAGCGCCGAAAGCTTTACCGATATACCAGAGCGGAGAGCCATATTCACGCTCGACTTTTCGTCTTCTGCCGCATTTTTACCCGCCGCGCCAATCGCTGTAATCGCGTTTAAGTAACTCGCCATATAGGCATCGGCCTGTGCCTGCGTACGTGCGCCTTCGCCCAGCATATCATAGGAGAACAAAAAGCCTTTTTTCTGCAGTGGTTTTGATTTTTTCAGGGCCTTGTCTATGGTCTCCCCTAAAACAAAGCTTTGCCCCATTTGACGCATTGAACGCTTAAACGCCTGCAACAAAAACGGACGGCTGACCTTGCCCATCGGGCTCTTATAGGTCTTCGCTGAAATATTCAGCCCTTCCGCAAGTAAACGCAGGACTATATCCTGCTGCTTTTTGGGCGGCTTGCCATCTCGCTCATCGTTATCCTTCTCGTTCCAATTGCCTTGGATCAGCTTTTCTTTAATCAGTGCATTGGCAGTCCCACTATCGGGGATACGCAAAAGCGACTCGGCTAAGGTCATCAAGCCTAACCCCTCATTGCTAGATAGCGGATATTTCAGTAACAGGGCTTCAATCTCGCCAAACTTACTGGGAATTTTACGAACACGTTTAATCAAAGAACTCGCCGTCGCTTCGACTTGCATACGAAAGTCAGTATCCCAATCCAAAAATGCGATTAAATGTTCAATTTGATAATCTTCTTCATTGGCTGCAATGCTAAGCGCGCGTCCAGAAAATCCCTTATCCATGCATATCTCCCACTAAGAATATTTTTCTAACTTTATTTTTTCAACTAATGTAGGCAATATACCCTACAAACTCTAATTGGGAATAATGATAACATCGCATGAGTGATAGCTATACACAGAAGCAGGACGCGCACGGTAATAACGCGCCCGAAATGAGCGTCTCCGACTTGGCGCATTCTTTAAAGCGCACCTTAGAAGACGCTTATGGCCGCGTGCGCGTACGCGGGGAGCTTTCGCGCGTCAAAGTCGTATCTTCAGGGCATATGTACTCCGATTTAAAAGACGCCAACTCGGTCATTAACGTGATTTGCTGGCGCGGCAGCCTCTCAAAGCTTTCCGTGCAGCCTGAAGAAGGGCTTGATGTCATTTGCACGGGGCGCATTACGACTTACCCACAACGCTCTAATTATCAGCTGATCATCGAAAGCATGGAGCTTGCTGGCGAAGGCGCATTACTTAAAATGCTCGAAGAGCGCAAAAAGAGGCTTGCAGCCGAAGGCCTGTTTGCCGAAGAGCGTAAAAAACCGCTGCCTTTCTTGCCTGAACTTATTGGCGTTGTTACATCCCCCACGGGGGCGGTCATACGTGATATTTTACACCGCATCTCTGACCGCTTCCCGCGCGAAGTCTTGCTTTGGCCCGTACGCGTACAGGGTGACGGCGCAGCGGCGGAGGTTACTAATGCGATTAACGGTTTCAACGCTTTACCTACAAGCCTGCGCCCAGATATATTGATTGTCGCGCGAGGCGGCGGCTCATTAGAAGACTTAATGGCCTTTAACGAAGAAAATGTTGTTCGTGCAATTGCGGCATCAAAGATACCCGTCATCTCCGCTATCGGGCATGAAACAGACACAACTTTAGCCGATTACGCCGCAGACCGCCGCGCACCGACCCCCACTGGCGCCGCCGAAATCGCCGTGCCCGAACGCCTTATGTTGCTCGCGCGAGTTGAAGAAAATAAAGCGCGCTTATTTGCCGCGATTACGCGTCAAACCGACCATCATAAAAAATTTGTAACCTCACTCGCCGCCCGCATTAGCGACCCACGTAAATTAATCGAGATCAAGGCCCAACAATGCGACCATCACTTTGAGAAACTCAAGAGTTTATTTCGCCATAAACTGAACCAAAGGCAGCAATATCTTTTACGCCTAGAGGGACGGATCAAGCATCCGAAAGACCGCATCAGCGAAGCTCGGCAGCGCCTTAATTACGTGGGATTAAACCTAAAAAGTACACAAGGACGTTTACTACAGGACAGCACGCAAAAACTTGTGCAGGCCAGCCGTATATTAAACACCCTATCGTATCAAAACGTCCTAAAACGTGGCTATAGTATTATTCGAGACAAACAGGGGACGCCGCTGACCACTGTAGACGCAATAACCGATAATATGGCGTTTGATGTTGAATTTAATGACGGAAAGATTAGTGCATTTAGTGGCGAAGGCGGCACCGACGCGCCAGTAAAAAAGAAGCGCCATGCAGCCTCGAAAACGGCAGATATAGAAAAAAAGAAGGCCAAAGACCAAGGCTCTCTATTTTAAAATACGTATTTAAAAATGGTTTTATCAAGCATGCACTCTATTTACGCAGGTCCAAAAGCGTATCAAGCTGAGAGCAAACATAATGCGGCGGCGCCGCGCCTTGCCAATTTGGCGGGTTTGGTTGATGACCTAACACCAAATGCCCCGACCAGCCTTTGAAAAGATGCGCCGCATTTAAATTTTCAGGCGTGTCCTCAAAAAAATGCACCTCTTTATTACGAAGCCCATAGCGCCCTTCAAAGGCATCAAAGCATGCTTTCTCCGGCTTACGCATAAACTGAAAGTCATCTGTCCCTGCAATACCATTAAAGCAATCCTTTATTCCCAGATGAGTCAAAAGAGCCTGCGCATAACCATGCGGCGCATTTGTAAAAACGTACTTCTGCGTAAAAATAGAACGAAGTACAGTGCCTATTTGTGGGTCAATATGCAGCGCATTAAAGTTAAGGCTTTGTGGGTCATATGTGACCTGCAGCGTATCAGCAATCGGAATTTTATGGCGCCTTAAAGCTTCATCCTGAATGTAGTATGTCACCTTCAGCATATCGATTACTTCGCGATGCGCTCCCGCGCGGGAGATGTTTAAACGCTGAGCAAGAAAATCCGTGTATATAGCTTCCATCTGCCCAAAAAGCGGTGAAATATCTACAATTGTGTTGTCAAGGTCAAAGACCAGCGCCGTGCGATGGCTCGCCGCGTTAAATTGGTCACATAATGGTGGCTTATAGACGTTATTCTGAGGCATATTTACCCCGCATTCCCTGTTCGTGATCTTGTTGAGATCTTTATTTTCAACTAGTCTACACAAGGCATATCTAGATTGTCAAATTTACGTTATTATACAGCTGTAATAACGGCTATAAAAACTCTTGAATGTGAACTCTATAGACACCATGACACACTTTATCATCATTGCTGGCGGCCCTATTAACGACAGATCATCCATCGAACACTATGTTCGTGATGAGACGATTATTATTTGTGTCGATGGCGGAGCGGCACATTTAGATGCGTTGAATATATTACCGCATTACCTCGTGGGAGATTTTGATTCAATCTCACTTAAAACATTAGAGCGCTATAAGGCTTGCCCTGAGGTTGAGGTTTGCCACGCACCAGATCAGAATAACACTGACCTACAAAAAGCACTTAGCCGCATACCTGATGATGCCGAGCAAATTGATATCTTCGGCGCACTTGGTGGGCGAATGGATCACCAATTAGCCAACATACTAACTCTTGAAAAACACATACAGCCTGATCGTTTTTGTATCCATGATGACCGTAACCACATACGTCTGCTGACACGCGATTACACATTTAGTGGAAGTGCTGGTGACAAAATAGGCGTCATTCCGCTTCGCGATGTCGATAAACTTCACTTTGAAGGCTTAAAATTCCCAGCAGAAGGGCTTGGCCCGCCTTACGCGCTTGGCTGGCTGGGTACATCAAATGAAATGCTCGCGGCGCGGGCCACAATAAAAATCAATAGCGGCCTCGTTATCTTTACGCATTATACTGCGGAATAAAGCAAAGCTTAGTAATGAGGGCCCCTTACCATGTGATGCCCGTACGTCCCTTTTGCACCAGGAAACCATTCGCCTGAGAAAAATGTTTGCAACCTAAAAACCCACGATAAGCTGATAACGGCGAAGGGTGTACGCTTTTAAGGACAAGGTGCTTATCCGTATCAACAAAAGAAGCTTTTTTCTGCGCATAACTGCCCCAGAGCATAAAAACAACAGACGTGTCCTGCTGGTTAACAGCCTCAATAATAACATCTGTAAACTGCTCCCATCCACGCCGACGGTGGGAGCCTGCCTTACCAGCTTCAACGCTGAGAACGCTGTTCAGTAGCAAAACACCTTGCCGAGCCCAACGCTCCAACAAGCCTGATTTCGTTGACCGAATACCTAAATCACTTTCTAATTCTTTATAAATATTAACCAATGAAGGGGGGACTTTTACGTCTTCTGGGACACTAAAGCTTAAACCATGCGCCTGCCCCTCACCATGATACGGATCCTGCCCAAGAATAACCACCTTCACATCCTGCAAGGGCGTTAACGATAATGCTTTAAAAAAATGCGTTTGAGCTGGATATATTTGCTTACCTGCACTCACTTCACGCGCTAAAAACCTGCTCAATGATTTAAAATAAGCCGCGTCTTCTTGTGTTGCTAAAGCCTCCAGCCAGCCTTGCCCCAAATTATATTCATCTAGGCGCATATTACATTCCTGCTCTATATCTCAATGTTGTACATTATTGAACAATTCACCTTATTAGAATGCACTACGAAAATATATACTGACTAGATGATCGGCGCTCTGATCCGTGGCGCGTACGTATTCTCAACGACGTTCTTGTCGACATCCAAGATAACGCATGGCGTATCTTCGGGAGCAAAAACACCTGTTTTACCATTAAACGCATGCGATATTTTTTCTTGCCCAGCTTTGCTTAAATCAATAACAGCCCCTGTCATATTCGCGACTACAGATAAATGCTGTAAAGCTTCATACGGAACATCAACAACCAGTGATTTTAACTCAGTCGGTACGCATACTGCATCAGTATTGTAGCTCTTTGATAACGGTACAGAAAAATAGACACTCGCCTTCTCAAGGCTTATCACATCTACGGCCATATGGTTTTGTATTTCCCGTTCTACCCCAAAAAGGTTCTTAGACCTTGAAGTCCCGACAAGGGAATTTTCGCGCTGAGTTACCGGCTTAAACGCCATGATTGTAACTTGCGCCGGCAGACAATGTGTAATGTTTCCCCTAACATCCCGCATTGTATAAACGCTCTCACGATCCTTAGTCTTCGCTTCGTAACCGTGAACGCCACGCCAATCTATTTGTGCTTTAAACATAATCTATCTCCTCAATATGAATATGTTTGTAGTATATACGCTACGACAAGTCAACAGTTATGACAAGTTCCACCTTCAAATTTAAACAGCATATTAAAATTTAGATACAAAAAAAC
>CAXBNI010000003.1:0-237785 GCA_963977105.1 uncultured Micavibrio sp.
CAAAGCGTTCTAAATGAACCTTAGTCTTGAATTCTGGATGCTCTTCAATATATTGTTGAATAGAAGCAAAGCTACCATCTGTACTACCGTCATCGAGCAAAATCAGCTCAGCTGGCGGTAAAGATTGCTGTAAAACGCTCTGTACAGATTTTACTAACGTTCTTTTGTTGTTATAAAATGGTATAACAACGCTAACGGGACAAACATCGACCATATGAAATACTTACAAATAAATTGGTTAAACAAATAAAATACTCAACAATCATAGCGTAAAAACAAGGTTGCGAAATAGTCACTATGCTCAATAACAAAAAACATACACCAAAGAATAGACCAAAAAGGTTTGTGCTCGCGTTCTTAGCCGCGGCGATGTTGTCCTGCATTGCACTCGTCTACACGCACAACGTCCCTAAAGAAATCAACGCGGCTGACGTATTGTATATTGATAAAATATTGCAGCAAAACGGCATAGATATCGCGGCGTTACAACAGGCCGCGCATAGCAGCTTCACTAACGAAATTAAAACTATACGCGCCATACAAAGCAGCGCTTTCACCACCGCGCCAAAAGTCGCGCTTATCCCGCTGCGCAGCCCAAGAGAGCCACAGAATTTATATGAAGCTGATGCCGCCTATTGCGGTGATCGTGCGCGCTATATCGACAAAGCCCTGCGGTATATGGGGTTTAATGTGCGTTACGCTAGTCTGTATTTCAACAGTGACGACCGCAATTTTTTCTCGACGATGCTGACGAAAAGCTCTCTACGCGATGTCGATTCACATGCCTTGGTTGAGGTGTTAACAAGCAAAGGGTGGTTGATTGTCGATACGCGCCGCCACTGGATCTCCCTAACCGCGGCCCAGCAACCTATCAGCCTCACAACACTCCACGACAAACCTTTGAATTATTTTGAATGGAAAAATAACAAAGAAGAAGGCTGGCCATTGCTTGATAAAAACTATTACATTATTTATGAGCTATATTCGCGCCACGGCTTATTTTACGCGCCATATACAAAATATATCCCTGACATAAATTGGCGTGGCTTTATCAAACATAACTTACAACAGCTCACGCAGCGTCAAGCAAATCAGCCATAAAGCTCGCGCAAAAAAGCCGCCGCGCTTTGTACTGATAAACCGCTGCCACGCGCATGCTCCATACGCTCTGTGAACGTCAGGCGCTCCCTTAGCAGCATATTTTTTGCTCTCTCTTCCCAATCGGTAAGCGGCGCAGATAAAGCGAGCCGCTCGAAATAATGCGGCACGACACCAACCGCCGCAGGGACATGCCGGCTCGCAAGGACTGGCAGACCTGCTAGCTGTGCCTCGACGGCCGCAAGACCAAAGCCTTCAAACAGAGATGGAAAAACAAAAAGCCCTTTATGCAAGGCCAAGAGTAAGTCAGGGCAGTCATGGCGCTCGCCTGTAAAAATAACATGCCCCTCCCCCATTAAACTTACCGCTTCTTCTTCAATGGCTGGCCTTAACGGCCCATCACCAATAAACACAAGCCGTGATACCGTGCCGTCTTGGCGTAAGGCTTCAAATAATTTGAGGATAAAACGTTGATTTTTTTCTGTAGTAAAGCGCCCTAAATGTACAAGGCAGCGCTCATCCTCACCAATCCCTAAAGCGCCCAGAAGGGTCGATGAACGCGGCATGTCTTCTGTAAAAGAATCAAAATCAATCCCCATAGGGCGCAGTGCTATTTTTCTATTCTTCGCCCAATTTTCGCCGCCGAAACAGCGTGCTGATGCGGCGCTTACCGCCAATATATTTGTTGCGAAATAACGCATCATCGACTTTAATAGCCAATAATAACCATTTGTTAGATAAGCGCTTTTTGTCGTTCTGTTGGCGCTATGAATATGAGATATACGATACGGCACGTCCGCGAGAAATGCCAAGAGCATAACAAGCCCAGAAAAAAAGTAACAATGTGAATGTACAGCGCTGTAAGGCCCTGCTAATTTCAAATGACGTAAGAAGCGGAATATAAAAAGCGGTGATTTAAATTTCCCGACGGCATAAACCTGTCCGCCTATGGCACGCAGCCTACCTACAAGGTCGTTTTCCGTTTCTTGTTCGATCAAAAAATCAAACTGATAGCCCAAAGGCACGAGCTGTTCATAAATCTCAACGATGCCCTTTTCTATCCCCCCGACCTCTAAAGACGGCAGCACATGTAATATTCTTTTTGAAAAGAGCCGCGCATCGACCATTAAATCATCCCCCGGAAACAATACGTGATTTGCACTGTTGCAAAGATTATATGGATTCTCATGCAAAATACAGCACTTCTCTTATATATTTTGTTCTTGATTTGTTCTTTTTGTTGTGTATACTGTCACCATAAACGGGATAATTGCGCCTACTCACAGCGCCGCAAAATACCGCCCGCGCCAACATTTTTTCTTAACATTTTTAAATCGAACAAGAGGCTCCGCTATGTATTTAGGAACAGGCTTAGGCTTTGCGCCTGCGCGTAAAGCAACATCACCATCATTAATAAAATCATATAATTTTTCATCTATGACCATCCTGCCCGATGAATTAGAACTTATCCGGTCTGGCGGTGCGTGGTATCAGGATGATAACGGGTATTTACAACAAGAAACAGAAAGTAACACATTACGTTTCGGTACGGTGTACGGCTCCGCGCGCGGCGGCTTAGTCGAAATATCGATCACTGCGAATAACCTCTATGCACGCCCGTCTTCAGGTACCCCAGTGAACCACCTTAGCGCCGGCACCTCAATCGCGGCAATTATCACGGACGCACAGACGCCATGTAAAGACTTAACCAACGGTCAAAACGTTTGGGAGTTTGATAATAGCGGCGGCGGCGCTGATATCGATATTGAATGGACAGGTACGATTGCAACGGGCAGAGCCAGCGCTATGGCCTATATCAAAACAGTCTCAGGCAGTGCGCCCATATTAACAATTAGTGGCAATGGTGCGCAAGAAACAGGGCATAGCGTCGATGGTTACACTTTTTATAAATGTGAAGACCGTAATGTTTTGGCCGCAGAATCCCTACGCCTAACCATTCCAGCAGGGGCCGTTATCCGTGTCGCCTGCGTCAACTTTCAGGCTTATGATGTCATTACGTCCTTTATTGATACCGCAGGCACAGCACTAACGCGTAACAGTGATGATTTAAACGGCAATGATGTCTCATGGTGGTCTGGTGTCCAGCAAGGCACTTTTTTTATAGACTTCACCCACATGGATGATACCGGAGAAACTGCACATATTTTTGAAGTGCGTGATATCGCGCTAAATGACCGTTTTACCATTTGGCATACAGGCGGCCTATTTTATACCACAGTGAAAGCTGGTGGCGTGACTGCTGTTCAAGAAACGCAAGCAGGTTTACAGAATCTGCATCGTGTCCGTTTGGCTTTATCTTATCAAGATAACCAGTTTATTCAGAGCTGTAACGGCTTTACGACTTTCACAGATTTGGTCGGTGCCACCCCTGACACCACAAGCTTCACCACCCCTTCTCTGCCGTTAAGCTTCCTTTCCATTAACCGCAGCGGCGCGGCGCCGTTGAACGGTATTATTCATGGCTTTGCCCTATACGATAAAGCCCGAAATGAAACGGCGCTCAACAAGATGACGACACCTAATCAGAATGCCGCCTTATGGGTAGCATTATTAGGTGACAGTAATTTGGAGCGTTGGAACATTAGCTGGGGCGGCCGCCCACAACAGCGTTTTGAAGCGACACTGAGTAGCGCGCTCCGCGATACTCATGTCGCCAATGAAGGCAAGAGTGGCTCAGCGGCGAATTATAACGCAGCTCAGCTGTTAGCCAGTGACTGGTGGAGCGGTAGCGCGGATAGTGGCGGCGGCAATATATACGTCGAAGCCCTCGCCAGAAACGCGAGTTTCACAAAAAACGAGCTGAGAAGTTTTGATTATGCTGTTATCAACCTCGGTGCGAATGATCTCAGGAAAATACCGACAGGTGAGGTTTCTGTTTCTGCCTATAAGGCCTCATTTCAAAATGTGATTAATCTCATCCTCGCCGACTATGGGCCACAAATCAAACTCATCATGCAAAACCTTCCCAGCAGTGACCACCCTGATTATACACCCGCCGACATGCAAGCCATGCGTCAAGCGATGGCGGAACTTGTTACAGAGAATACAGAAATTATTGCAAGCTATGAAAGTTATGATGCGGCACGCATTGACTACCTGCACGCCGACGAGGATGGTTGTAATACCCTTGCCGACCGCGCCGCGAACACCATCCTCGCCGATATAGGGCTCGTACAGCGCATTCTCCATCCTCAGGCGCTGCAAGCACGCCATAACGGCAATACCATCACCATAGAGACAGACGCCGCAATGCTGAGTGGCAACGACCCCGCCATATTCTATGTCGAAATCAATAGCATCCCTATCGCAGTGAATAGTGTTTTGTGTAGCGGCTCTAAAGCCACGCTCGTTCTTGATAGCATCATCGAAACAGGTGACACTGTTCGGCTGTGGGTTGGTTACGGCCAAATGGCGACATTAAATGCAGCCAATTGTGTAAAAGACAGCATCAGCGGATACCCCCTGCGCAGCGCAGCAAATATTATCGTTAATCAGGCTTAAAAAACAACCTCAGGGGCACGAAACAGTTTTGTTACTTTTTGTGTTACAGCTTACCAATCAACGAAAATAACAGATTATTTGTCTTAAACGATGACCCTGGTACATCACTTTGGTAATCCGTGAAGGAGGCCTTAACCTGCGCACGTAAGTTCTGATTTAATAAATACAGCGCACCCAAACTGTAACTCCCGACAGTATCTGTTCTGCCTATTTGGTCAAAATGACGCTGCGTATAACCATATTCGCCATCTAAATACAGGCGATGATAAACTTCATACTCTGTTGACAGGCGCAGCTGGGTAACAACTTGCCCCTCAACAATATCGTTATCTTGCATGATATCGCGGTCAAGTTGCAGCCCAACCATCCAGCGCGGCGAAATAGAATATTCAACTTCGGCGCCAAAATCTAATGCACCAATGCTATCAAGGCTTGCTTCGTCATAAGCTTGCATAAAATACCCGAGGCCGATATTGGCAAATAACAGTCCTTTATACTTTGTTTCAAGGCCAAAGAAACCACCAAGGTTTGTCCCATTACGAGATAATCCCGTGAACCCTACCCCCGTAAAGTTTCTGCGTAAAAATTTGTTTTCACTATATTTAAGCCGTGCAAAAGCAACATGTTCCGCGTCACCGTTAAGCCCTCTTAAAAATTCATATTTAGCGCCAATTTGGCCCATATATGTTTTACGGTCATTATCACGATAGATGATATCAGAACCATCAACAATCGACCGCCCGTCACTAAAGCGCATCGTGTCATAGCCACCTCTTAATGACAGAATAAGGCGGTTAAAGCGTTTGGAAACGCCTGTTTCGACCTGCTGCTGCTTAATGCGTAGCGGCGCGCGCGTCGCGCTTTGGTTTAACGGCTCCCCCCTATCACGTGAATACAGGCTCTGGGCATAACGAAAAGGAATATTCCATTGTGAATTTAGTTCGTAATTCGCCGCAAAGTCAAAATAAACATCATCCCTATTTTCATCTTTGGTATCCCCGTAGCGTTTAGACACTGTGCGTAGCTTACTTGAGAGAAGGATGTTTTTATATTCTTTAAGAACGCTAATCTCAGGGCTTAACTTGTAAATAACGTCGCTCTTCTCCCCGTCTTGCTGGGCATAAACATTTGAAGTACTCAGTACATCAAAGCGCATTGCAGGGTAGTATGAAAAACCTTTGTAAACAAAGCCTTTTGCTGCGAAAACTTTCGGGATGCCCTCACCTTGCGGCGGTAAAAAAGGTCGCAGCTCTGCGCGAAGCACTTGCTGCGCCGCTACGGGCAGAGCAAAGCACATGGTTAAACATGCTATCGAGGCCATGATATGGAGCTGTTTTCTCATCATAAAAAATACAAGTTAAAGTCGTCACAGGATAGTGTCTCCCTCGAATGAGGTCTGCATAAGCATAACGTGAAATAAGCCAATACACAAAATAATTGTGCCTATTGTGATATCTGTTGGCGTAAAGTAAGCGGATGTTTTACAATAGAGCCACTCAGAAGATTACAATGATAAAAAGGCAGATTGGCAATGCAGCAGCATGATTTGCCCAAATTTATGCACCTCTCTCTTTCCAGCACAAAGCTTTGGGTTTTGGCGCTGCAAATATATATGGTCAGCTCAATTTTCTATGTTTTTTCAAGTGGCTATCCACAGCCTGCGGATCTAGTAATCTTCACCGCCATCGGCATATCATTTATGTTTTTTTTATTTAAACAGCGCTGGCAAGTGACACTGCCTGTAGCTCTGGGCATAGCCTTTGCTTTCTGTACATTTACGATTAACATGACACATTATGCTTTACATCCAGATAAGCAGTTCTTTCTCAGCAGTCTCTATTACGTGTTTAATTTAGGGGTATTCCTTTACACATACACACTATTTAAGAGAACGCCAACAACGTTAAAGCGTTCTCTCATCCCTGTTTTAGCCGCAGCCATAGCCCTTGAATGTTTCTTTGTCTTTATTCTGAATGTTAAAGACGGATACCGTGCCGTTGGAACCTTTAATAATCCTAACCAGCTCTCCTATTGGGCGCTGATCTCGTTTTGTATTCTTGTGGTCTTGCGCTATCCCTCCCCCTTAAAATGGTTTGATTACGGCCTGATATTTGCATTGCTGTTGATTGAAATGGAAAGCTTATCAAAAGCAGCGCTGATCTCATTCCTATTTGGCTTTATATGTCTTGCTTTCACCCGTGCTGTGACGCCCCTCGGGCGCGGTATAATGTTGGTAGGCTGCTTGTCACTAGCAATGTTCGCAATTTTTAGCTTTCAGTCCGTAATGGCGACATTCGGCGCCGCTGAAAATGTTCAAAAAACTGTGGCCCGCTTAGCAGAAATTGGCAAAGATAGTGACGATAATTTGGAAGGCCGTGGCTATAATCGCTTGTTTGAAAACCCTCAATATTTATTATTAGGCGCAGGGGAAGGTGGTTATGAGCGCTTTGCTGTGATTCCATTTGAACTGCATTCTGGCATTGCGACCCTTTTCTTTAGCTACGGTGTAAGTGGTGCAGCTCTGTTTGGTTTTTTCCTTTTGTCGATCCTGCGGCGTTTACCTCCTATATACTGGGCTCTTGTCTTTGTAATCATGCTTTATGGCTTAACGCATCAAAACATCCGCTTTACCTATTTCTGGGTCTTTTTGGGTTTGATTGCCGCGATTGGTGATATTCGCCACAGTCAGAAATTACCCCTTTCTAGTAAATAGCTTTATCTAAGTATAGCCGCCCCTGCTCCGCACGTTTAATCAAGGCTGAAAAGTAAGCTCTTGGGTTATAAACGGCACTAATTTCTTTATTAAAACCATGACAAGTGATAAGAAATGTAATTGTTGACGCTATATTACCCATACAATCATTTGATTTACGCCAAATATCATCAGATATACCGAATAAGTGACGCTTTTCCTCGGCATAACGTATTATATCATGCCAATTCTTCAGTTTAGCCTGTCTATCACTTCGATGAATATAACGGCTTAAATCCTGATAAGTAATCTTGCTAAGGCCTAAAATATCAGGCTCAGTGGTTGTTATAGATATATTACTAGATTTTGTATTCTCTTTGTGGACGACATTTTTGTCGACATTTACGAAATTTTTTTCTGCTAGTTGGCGGAGTTTATTAAGCAAGGCGGTTAGTATATTGACCATCGTTTGCAGCTTTGAGCATGTGACATTAGGACGAATGGGTACTTCTATGGCCTTTGATGTTTCGTCATCGACATTTAATGACTGTGTACAGACTAACGCACGGATGTCTTTTCTTAACTGGTGCACGCTGTGCTTTAACGATAGCCATGCGGTTTTTTGCTCTGCCTTTTGTGCGACTGCGCGTTTTAACATAGGGATGTTGTGTATTAAGGGGGACAAATCCACGCCAAAAGATTGTTTTAAACGCCCTGATGCATCTCGCACGCCATAGCGCTTATTATTTGGGCTGTCATGCCAGCGGATCAACTGTTTATCGGCCAAAGATTTTTCAATACGCTGAATTTGTCGTACGGAAAGGCTAAAGTCATATGATGTTCGGCACAGGGATTGATAAACAATCGGAGCGCCCTTCCCTTCCCAGTCAATATCGCGCGTAAAAGAAAGGTAATAATCAAGCAAATTTATCATCTGCGCGTTATACCCGCTATGCTTACCTAAGCGCTTTATTAACGTTAAGGCATAATAAGCCTGTTGACGAGAATGGCTGTGCGCGCCATTTTCGCCTGAAGTGTTTTTTACAATGTTATGGGCCATAAATAATCACGATTGGACACAAAAAAGAGTTCGCTGAAGCGGTATATCGCTTGCGTTACCATCCTGAAAATCATATAATCTAGCTGTCAGACGAAATTAATAATTTCAGAGAGTAGCCTTGCAGAGTGTGCAGGGCTATTTCTTTATGTGCGCTTCGTTTGCCTCCTTCTTGTTCGTTTCTTGGGTTTCTCATGACGTATGTCGTGGAATTGAAATGTCTATTGGATGGGGGATTCCCCTGAAAGTTACTCTAGAATCATTGCGATCCACTAGGAAACGTTACCAAACGTTTCTCTATGTTTCAACTAAACAAAAGTAAACGTCACCAGTTGCGGCCCTCCGGAAACACTTATTATTGTTTCTTTACGGGGGTTTAGCCTGTTGTATTTTTTTATATGTAACCGAGTGTTTCGTTTTGTTACTTTTTGGGTGTAACTATATGTTTACTTCTGTGTTGCAGCACCTTGAGTGGCAGTTAACAATGAGATTCGCATAAAAACAGGCGGTGTGTAGTTCTGTTTTTGTCTTGTCCCTTAATATGTTTATGAATTCCTTAAAAACATAGATTTATCGAATCAGTTTTGTTAACATGTAACAGCATTTGATAAATCAATACATTTTGGGGAACAGAGAGAAGCACATGAAAGTGAATCCGACCGATGCCGCGCAGGTCGCTGGCGTAACAAGAAAAACGCTGTATGCTGATATGCAAAAGGGCACACTTAGTTACGAAGTCACGGATAAAAAGAAACGTTTAATCGATGTCGCTGAATTGGAGCGTGTATACGGTACACTTGCAAAAGATGTGAAGAGCACGCAGCAAGAAACATTGTTTGATACGCCGCGTGTCGCACAGGTGACGCAAACGAGTAGCGGAGGCGATGCTTCGATCGATGCGGCATTACTTCGACAGCGTTTAGAGTTCATTGAACAAGAGCGCGTCAGAGAGCGTGAGCAGTTTAATGAACAGATAGAGCATCTAAGAACCATGCTCGGATCAGAGCAAGAAGAACGCCGAAAAATCACAGCTTTGCTCACAAACCAAAGCTCAGACCGTGAAAAACAAGGGCAAATGCAGGAGAAAACGGACACAGAGCTGGATAATTTAAAGACAACGGTTCTGGAACTGCGCAAGCAGAATAGGGGCATTTTCAAAGCTCTGAAGGAAGAGAAAAGCAAATCTCTGTGGCAGAAATTATTTGGTTAAGTGAATAATTTTACTATGTTTTTTATCGGGATTTGTTAGACTGTCTAAACAAATTTATATTTAGCGGTATTTTAGGAGATAATAATGTCTAAGGACTTGGTGCGCATAAGCGTTATGATTAGAAACGAGCAACTTAGCGAGTTACATGCGCTTGAGGTAAACATTAGCGGTTATATACGTGACCTAATTGATGATCGCATTAGCAATGATACGATTGTTTTATCCGTTAGCGGCGAAACCAAGAAGCTTTATGACCAAGTTATCTCAAACTCTGGGCAAACTGACCTTGATTTAGAGCCTTATGTCGTTGATGCCTTGAAAATCATGATTAAAGACAAAATTTCAGAAATGCAAAAACTACACGATAGCTTATAAAATGCAGCGTTACTATTGAGGCTTTTCGAAATTCAGACCGTCAGCGCGGCCTGAATTTTTTTTGTGTGCGCGGTGAGTAGGGCAGGGGAGAGCTGCTGCCCATCGAAGCTTTCTTTGCACATTTGAATAATCTTTGACCCGATAATGACGCCATTTGCGCCTTTTTGGGCCATGTCCTGTGCATGGGCAGGTGTGGATATGCCAAATCCTGCAATGGCTGGCAGGTCAATATGGGTTTTTATATCGGCGAAGAGCGTTTTAAGGTCACTGTCAAAATTGTCATTCATGCCCGTCGTGCCCATTTTTGTCACGACATAAATAAATCCGCCAGCATAAGGGCGAATTTTATCAAAGCGCCCTGCATGAGTGGTCGGCGCAACAATGAAAATAAGCTCTATGTTGTTTGCCTGTGTAGCGGGGTAGACATCCTCAGCATGTTCGGGCGGTAAATCTGGAATTAGAATGCCATCAATGCCGGCTTCGGCAAGCGCGGCGATAAATTTTTCAATGCCTTTGACCAACACAATATTAAAATAGCTCATTACGGTGAGGGGAATGTCAGGCGCATAAGCGCGAATGGCTTGGATGATGGTTAGCGCATCATCGGCTTTAAATCCTTTATCAAGCGCGATGTTGGCGGCGTCCTGTATGACAGGGCCATCGGCAACAGGGTCACGGAAGGGAAGTCCAAGTTCTAAGCCATCAGCGCCGCCATCAATCAGGGCTTTCGCTGCGGCGATAGAGCCTTCAAGACTCGGGTAGCCCATAAGAATATAGGGCATATAAACGGGTTTACCATCTTTAACTTTGCCCTGAATATGCGTGTATCTAGTGTTAAGCATTTTTTTGCGCCTCCGCATAGGCTATGATGTGTTCTAAATCTTTATCGCCGCGCCCTGATAAATTAACGAGTATTATGCTATTTGGGTGCTCATTCGCGGTCTTCTTGGCTTGTGCGATGGCGTGGGAGCTTTCTAATGCTGGCAATATGCCTTCAAGCGCGGATAACTCATAAAAGGCGCTCACGGCCTCGTCATCACTTATTGCGTAATAAGAAGCGCGACCTATATCCCTTAAATAAGCGTGCTCTGGGCCGACAAGCGGATAATCAAGACCTGCGGAGATGCTGTGAGTGTCTTGAATTTGTCCGTCTTCATCTTGCAGGGCAAGACTACGCATGCCGTGCAGTACTGCTGGGGTGCCTTTGACGAGAACGGCGCCGTGTCTGTTGGTATTTAGTCCTTCACCGCCTGGTTCTGCGCCAATGAAGCGCACTCCTTCATCTTCGCTAAAGCCACTAAACAAGCCAATTGCGTTTGAGCCGCCGCCAACGCAGGCAATCGCGTAATCTGGTAATTGACCAATTTTTTCAAGGCATTGCGAGCGAGACTCCTGCCCAATCATCCGGTGAAAATGCTTAACGAGGGTCGGGAAGGGATGCGGTCCCGCTGCTGTGCCGAGTAAGTAATGGGTGGTGTCGCAACTGGCTATCCAATCGCGCAATGCTTCATTAATGGCGTCTTTGAGGGTCGCGCCGCCGCTGGTCACGGAAACAACCTCGGCGCCAAGGAGTTTCATTCGCTGGACATTTGGTGCTTGGCGCGCAATATCAACTGCGCCCATATAAACAGTGCAGGGAAGGTTCATTTTGGCGCAGGCCATTGCCGTAGCGACGCCATGTTGACCAGCGCCTGTCTCCGCAATAATGCGTGTTTTTCCGATTTTTTTAGCCAATAAAGCCTGCCCCAAAGCGTTATTGGTCTTATGCGCCCCGCCATGTAGTAAATCTTCACGTTTTAAATATATGCGCGCGCCATATTTCGCTGAAAGGTTTTCAGCGAAATAAAGCGGGGTGGGGCGGCCGCCCCAGTCCTCCATTAAACCAAGAAATTCATTTTGAAAATCGCTGTCATGCTCATATTTGCGGAAGCCAGCAAGCAGCTCTTCCAATATCGGCATTAGTGCTTCTGGTGAATATTGTCCGCCATAAGCGCCAAAGAACCCATTATCTGTGTTGTCTAAACTGGTTTTATCGTTTTGCACGAAGTCTTCCTTACATCATCCTTTATTACGGCCTTATTTAGCGAGATTATGTTTTTTAGGTCAAGGTTTAATCTTAGACAGGGAAAAAACTTTCCTTTTGAGTCGGTAATATGTATAAGGAAGCGGTAAGTTAATGTCTCATTTGGGCAAAGTTTTAATGGCAATACAGCTGGGTAATATAAAAATTGATGATCCGGTCTTTTTAGCGCCTATGTCTGGCGTGACGGATTTACCATTTCGCCGCCTTGTGCGCCGTTTCGGCGCGGGGCTTGTCTTTTCTGAGATGATTGCCAGCCGCGCGATGGTACAGCAGGTACGGGGCTCTAAGCGCCTTCAGGAAGACCGACTTGATGAACCGCCCTTTGTACTACAGCTTGCAGGCTGTGAGCCTGAGATAATGGCAGAAGCAGCGCGGTTATGCGTTGCCCGCGGTGCGCCGTTAATTGACATTAACTTTGGCTGTCCAGTAAAAAAAATTGTCAATAAAATGGGTGGCTCCGCGCTTATGCGTGATGAACCACTAGCATTTGATATCATGCAGGCCGTTTGCGAAGCGGTAAGCGTACCCGTCAGCGTCAAGATGCGCCTTGGCTGGGATGAAGGCCATCTTAACGCGCCGCATCTTGCGTATTTGGCCGAAAAAGCAGGCATAAAAATGGTCACAGTGCATGGGCGCACGCGCTGTCAGCTTTATAAAGGCACTGCAGATTGGCAGGCTATTCGCTCGGTCAAAGAAAACGTGTCACTGCCTGTTATTGTCAATGGTGATATTAAGACCGCAAATGATGCACGGCTTGCGATGCGCCAATCTGGCGCAGATGGTGTGATGATTGGTCGTGCCTGCTATGGTCAGCCGTGGAAAATCCGCGCGATAAGTGATGCGCTATATCATGGGAATGAAAAATATGACCCTGAAATGCGCCACAAGCGTCAGGTCATTATGGACCATTATCAAGCGTTGCTCGATTATTACGGCGTTGATACGGGGGTGAAAATTGCCCGCAAGCATTTGTCATGGTACTTAAAATCTATGCCAGATTCAGCGGCGTTTAGAAAGCATATCACCCAGTTGAACGACCCGCAGCTTGTTATGGCTGCATTATTAGAATTTTTTGATCATCCTGTGCCATGTAAGGCGGCTTAATAAAGCGGCTTTATTACTCATCCATCAAATCGATACCGAAATGTAGGCATAATGCGTCAATCAGCCTATACAGACCTATGCCTTCATCTGGGCGCTGTGAATCTATCTCGGCTTGGTGTAAAGTCAAATCCTGACCGACATTATTTTGTACTTCGCGGCGAATTTCGTTCATATTAAGGCCGTCTGTGACGCCAGCGTGAAGTTTATCGAGTAGCTCTTGCTCTGTTGGGTGCATATGCCCGTCTTTATAAGCCAGTAAACGCGCGAAATAAACAACCTGCGCACGGTATTTCGGCTCATTAATATGTTTCAGCATTTCTAACGGGTCCTGCGGGCTTGAAAGGTCAGAGATAAGAAGAATGTAGTCTTCTTGCGCAAGACCAGCTTTTTCACGCATTTTGTCAAAAATATTGGTTAAATGGGTGCGTTCAGTTTCGTGAATCAACCCATCTGCGTGTGCCATGGTCACAACGCAGCGCCACATATATAGCTTACTAATGCTGAAAGAAGTATCGATTGCGTTTGATGTTTGTTTTGTCATTGGGCTGCACTCTCACCTTAAGGTCAAATAATAAGAGCTGTATTTTATCATAATATCAACTATGGCGCGACAATATTTTGCGCAAGAAAAAAGCCGCATCAGCATGGGGCTGATACGGCTTTTGGTGTTTTTGTAAGGTTATCTATTTGATCTGATATAGATAATCAAGATGGGCGGCAGCCAGTTTATGACCGTTATCATTCGCTTCACTTAGCATTTTTTCCGCTAATTCGAGGTCGGCACCATCCATGCCGATGCCGTGCAGGGCTTGGTATCCGACGCTATGGGCTGCTTGTGTGTTGCCGTCCATGTCATATGATGCTTGAAAGAACGTGTTTGCAAGCGTGTCATCTTCGCCGACATCAATGCCATTGGCAAGCATGTGGCCAATATCTTTGGTTGCTTGTGATGCCACATTGACATTATCAGAACCTAAACGGTCAACTTCATCAGCAAAAACGTCCGTTAGGCCAAGGCTGCTAATCAGGTCGAGAACTTCTTCTGGGCTGTCAATCACGGTGTCGATTTCTTCAACTTCAGTTTCAGGCTCATTTTCGACGTCATCAGCGATCAGCACAGGGTTGTTTTCATCGTCAACTCTGATTGTTGGCGCGCTAACACTTTGTGCTGTTTGCTCAACGCTTTGGGTGTCCTGTTGATCCTGATCTTGATCCTGTGGATCCATATTACTCGCAAAAAATAGGCCAGCACTGAGAAACAGTCCAATAGCCGCAGCGCCAATAGCAGGTTTCCATGTGCCACCTGCCCAAGATGTTAATCGGGACCAAAGGCTCGTCGTGTTTTCTTGTGTGTTTTCGTTGCTCATAACCGAACTCCATTTGTGTTATATGTGCGGATTATAGGCATGAGCGAGTATTATGTCAAGAAGATTTCTTTGGCATAATACTCAAATGGTAAGGTTGCTGGTTTTACGCGCAGGCCTTGATGGCGTTCATCGCAATGGATATGGACTGATCTAGGTCCGCTATAATATCGTCAATATCTTCTAGGCCGATAGATAAACGTATAGTTTCAGGCCCTGTGCCGGCGGCTTTTTTCTGTTCATCATTTAGCTGAGAGTGCGTTGTTGATGCTGGGTGTATCAGTAAGCTGCGTGTATCGCCGATATTTGCCAAATGCGAGAAAAGCTTCACATTATTGACCATTTCAACGCCAGCAGCATAACCGCCTTTAATGCCAAATGTCATGACGGCGCTGCACATGCCGTCTTTCATGTATTTTTTGCCGTTTTCATGAGAGGCATGAGACGGGAGGCCCGCATAGCTGACCCAGTCCACGGCGGGGTGTGCATCAAGATACTGTGCAACCTTTAATGCGTTGGCGGAGTGTTTTTCCATGCGTAGCCCTAGCGTTTCAAGCCCCATGACCGTTAAATACGCATTCATAGGCTGCTGGTTCATGCCGAGGTCGCGCAGACCAACGGCGTGATTATGCATGCAGAATGCTTTGTCGCCGAACATGTCTGCAAAAATAGCGTTATCATAAGATGGCTCAGGCCTTGCGAGCGTCGGATATTTCGCAGCATCTTTTTTCCAGTCGAAATTACCGCCATCAACAACCGCGCCGCCCATCGCATTGCCGTGGCCGCTAATATACTTGGTTGTTGAATAGGTCACTATGTTTGCGCCAAATTCCAAAGGACGACATAAATATGGCGTGCCGATGGTATTATCAACCGCGAACACAACGTTGTATTCCTGCGCGATTTTTGCGATTGCTTCGAAATCAACAATAACATTTTCTGGGTTTGTTGGGCTTTCCACAAAAATAACTTTTGTTTTTTCGGTGATCGCGCGTTTAAAATTATCTGTGTCTGTGGGGTCAACAAAATGACCTTTCCAGTTAAAGCCGCGGCTGAACTGGTGGCGGAGCTGACTTAATGTGCCGCCATACAGTTTGGAGGCCGCAACGAATTCATCGCCATGACCGAGCAAGGTAAAGAACATTAAAAGCTGCGCAGAGATACCCGAAGATGTGCAGGTTGCGCCGACGCCGCCTTCAAGCGCCGCGAGCTTTTCTTCAAGCGCGGAAACTGTGGGGTTTGTTAAGCGTGAATACACAAAGCCGGGTTTTCTTAAATGGAATATATCCGCAGCGTCTTCGATATTAGGGAAGCTATAGGCAGATGTTTGGTGTATTGGAATGGTGCGCGCACCTGTTGTTGGATCGCTAGCACAACCTGCGTGTATAGCCAATGTGTCAAATTTTTTGTTTTTATTTGCATCAGACATAGTATGGTTCCCCGTATAATGTTATTCTTTTTCGCTAGAAAGCTATCATATTTCACTGTGTGTTTTGATTAAAAATGATGCTGCTTTGCACCATCCGTGTATAAAATATTAGAGGTATATTATATGACAATTTTGAACTTATCGGGAATGCGTGCATATCTAGATGGCGATAAAGAAGAAGAGCGTGAGATCGTTCAAATTTTTATTGAGAAGACAGAGAAGGATTTGGCGGCACTGAACGCATCAGTCGCTGTAGATTCTTTGCATGATTGGCAAGAAAGTTGCCATTCACTAAAGGGAAGCGCGGCGCTGCTTGGTGCATTTCCATTAAGAGATCTATGCCATGACGGTGAAATCCTGGATAGTTTGGCTCCAAAGGAGATTGCGGCAAAGCTAAGTGCGATTGAATTGGCGTATGCTGCCGTGGTCGCGGCCTTGGCGGAAGAGGGGCTCGTTTAGCGTGTGCCAGAAAAGATCGCCAAAATAAAGCCGGCATTATGGTGATAGTTAAATGGTTTTTAAATTGTTTCAGCTATATTAAAAGTACTTTTTAATTTATATATTTTATGACTATTGCGGCTTTATTCTTTGGCCTAATTGTTTTTGTTGATGGTGAGACAGCCAGAGATTCGACACTTGAATAATCAAGCCGCTGGTCTGGTGGTCTATATTGAGCCGTTTTAGATACCTATGCGCAGAGTATGGGCCAATAAACAAAGGGTTTTCGACAGGGGAAACATAGTGCGCAGAACTTCATATCTTTATATCGTACTTATTTTAATTTGCGGGTTTGTTCTTTCATTTAAGACCTATGCGCAGATGAATGACTATGAGCAAGATAAAGCAGGCGAGCAGTTATCACAGCAAGCGCGCCGTGTTGTACAGGAGCTTCAAGACTTCTTTCTGGCCAAGTACAGTACTCTACGCTATATGAAGGCATATTTTTATGCTTATGAGGTATTGGGGGTAGATGAGTTTGAGCTGTTCTCAACCAGTATTTTGTTGTTTGAGCCAGATATCGATAGCTTGCTGTTTGTTCTTGAGGTCACGCCAGAGTTATATCCACAATATAAGCGCCGGCACGAAGAAATGTATGGAGGGGAGTCTGTACTTTCGCCGATGAATGCTGAGGCTAGTATTTACCCTGTACACTTTATGAAGTCCTTTAATGACGTGCCGCTTGCGCGTGGTATGGACGTGACCGTTAACGCGGCAATAAAAGAGGCTCTGAAGGCCGTTCATCAAAACGCAGAGCCTAAAATGGTGTTTCTTGATGCGCAAGGTGTAAGGAATCGTGATCTATATATTATCGACCCATTATTTGCGGTCGATAAGCAAAGTAAGGAAGTCACGAATAGGATAGATTTTAAAAATTATTATGCCCAGCATGGCTTTATCTTTCTCGGCCTAGATATTAACGAGTTTCTAGAATCTTATAGTAGCCGCTTTGGCGCGGCATTATGTATTGATTTGGGCTACAAGAAAAAAGGGGCCTACAATTCGATTTTTGTAACGGAAAAATGCGAAACTGCGGACAGCATCAAGCCTTTTGATATGGACTTCGCGTTTTTTGGTACTGATTGGTCCATCACGTTTACCCCACGCAATATTGAGCATGATGGTTATTCATGGCAGAAATACCTTATTTTATATGGGGGCGTGCTGTTTACAATCCTTATCGCATGCTATTTCTACATGATTTTTTGGCAAAAAGCGCAAGATAGGCTTGCGCAGCGTAAGTTAAATCAAGAAATTGCAAAAAAAGAACAACTTAACCTACAAATGCAGGACTATACAGATAAGTTGGAACTTGCGCGCTTACAGCAAATGGATATTTATCGCAGCCTTCAAGAAGAAAAACTCCGCGCAGAGCAGGCCAATAAAACGAAGTCTGACTTTCTTGCCAATATGTCGCATGAGCTGCGGACCCCGCTCAATAGTATTTTGGGTATCGCAAAGATGGTGAAAGAAGAGTACACGGCCAGCGAAGAAGCGTTGGAAATGCTTGAAATACTTGAATCGTCATCTATGGCTTTATTAGAAATTGTAAATGATATTCTTGATTTGTCTAAGATCGAAGCGGGGAAGGTGCAATTAGAGTGCATTGACTTTGATGTGCGTGACATTGTGAGGAATGTCTCTGGATCATTAAAGACCGTTGCGGACCGTAAGGGGCTGTATTTAAAAAGTAAGTTTAAAAAAGACGACTTCCCATTACTTAAGGGTGACCCGCTGCGTCTAGGGCGCATTTTGATGAACCTTATCGGCAATGCTGTTAAATATAGTGTTGAGGGCGGCGTGACGGTCGTTGTTGATTTTGAAGTGGGTAGCGATGGTCGTGCCTTACTGCAATGCTCGGTGTCCGACACAGGTATTGGGATTAATAAGGAAAAGCTGCCCTTTGTTTTTGATAAATTTACGCAGGCTGATGAAACAACGACACGGACATTCGGTGGCACGGGACTCGGCCTGACAATTACGCAAGATTTGCTCGGGCTAATGGGGGGCAATATTACCGTAGAAAGTGTTGAGGGTCTGGGCTCAACATTCTCCTTTGTCCTGCCTTTGGAGATATCAACCCGCGAAGCACATAAGGAAGCTGTAAGCGCTAAAGCTGTTGCGCCTGCCGATAACATAAGCAAGAAACAAATTGAAGAGGCGCGCGTTCTGGTGGTGGAGGATAATGAGTTTAACGTCCTGCTTATTCGCAAGTTTTTGAAAAAAATTGGCTTCGAGAACGTTGCTTATGCGAATGACGGTGTTGGTGGGGTGGAATGCGTGAAAAAAGAACGCTTTGATCTCATCTTAATGGATTGTCATATGCCGATAAAAAGCGGATATGAGGCAACGGAAGAAATTAGAAAGATGGAAATTGACAATGGCGAGGAGTTCCACGTTCCCATTATTGCCCTCACAGCAGATGCGATGGTTGGTGTAAAGGAACGCTGCCTTGAGGCTGGCATGAATGATTACTTATCTAAGCCTGTTGATTATAACGATTTGGCAGAGGTTATGAGGCGCTGGTTAAAGAAAAAAATTGAAAGAAAAGTATAGTTATTATAGCTAATTGCGCCATAAAACACCATTTTTGCTTGACATAAGTCTGCGCTCATCTTAAACCTAATGTAGAAAAATAATAAATTAGGAACAGGTTGTTATGTCTCAGAAACAAAAAGCTGCAAATTTGCAGGATAATCCAATTGTCAATCCACCAAAAACAAAATTTAATATGCCAGCTTGGGAGCAAATCAAGCCAGAGCACTTCATCCCCGCGATGGAGTGGGCGGTTGAAAAAACGAAGGCGAATATTGCGGCGATTAAGGCTGTGCCGCTTGATGAGGCGTCTTTTAAAACTATTATTGAGCCATACGAAGCCTGTGCGCAGGATGTTATGCGCGTCTTGTCTATCACGTCTTATTATAAAAGCAATGCTTTTACAGATGAAATCGTCGCGCTGCAAAATGAGATCTCGAACATGCTCTCACCTGTTTTTGTTGAAATTGGCTCAGATGAGGACCTCTACCAACGCATTAAAGCCGTATATGATGATCAAACCGGCCTCAATGATGTGCAAACACGCTTAACGGAGCTTACCTATAAAGAATTTGAAGAGGGGCCTTTATCACTAAGCGCCGAGCAGCGCGAAGAATATTTAGCGATACAAGAAAAGCTGACAGAAAAAAGCTCTAAGTTCGGTCAGAACATAGCAATTCACTCAGACGTCAAAGCGAAAGACGGCTTAAAAGTTGTTATTAAAAAAGATGATATCGCTGAGCGTTTAGACGGTGTCAACGAATCTCTAATTGCGTTTTTCACAGATGAAGAAAGCGGCGATGTTATTATTGGCGCGATCCCTAAATCTTCTGATATTATCAAAGAATGCCATAACCGCGAAACACGCCGCTTGATACAGGAAAACTCTAGCGCATGCGGCAATAAGGGCGCACAGAATAACGATCAAATTGTCAGCGAAATCCATCAGCTAAAACAGCAAATGGCACAACTTTTTGGCTATAAAAACCTTGTTGAAAAAACAATCCGCCCTGATAACCGCGCCGCCGGTACGCCAGAAAATGTTTGGAATATTCTCCACCGTATGCGTGACGTTGGTTACCGTGCGAGCATAGATGTTTATGATAAGGCGTTAAGCATTGCCAAAGCTGATGGTATTACCACGCTAGATGCTGACGCAGATGACGCTGTGAAATTACAGCCATGGGACGTTGCATATTACCTCAACATTGCCTCAAAGCAAGAAGGTGGCATTGACCCAGCGGAAGAGAAAAAATACTTCAATGTCCCTGATGTTGTGGACGGGTTAACGCGTTCGATGAAGCGCCGCTATGGCATTACCCTTGAAGAAACGCAAGATTTTAAAATGCCCTCAGAAGATATGCAGGTTTATTATTCAAAAGCCCCATCTGGTAAAGTGAATGGCTTGTTTATTGTTGATTTATATCAGCGTGCCGACAAACGTGGCGGCGCATGGATGGATCAGATGCGCCCAGCGGGCATGGTTGATGGCGAATGGCAAGTGCCGATCACTTTGGTCAATTGTAACTATGCCGTTGACAAAGAAAAACAGTATATTTCCTTTGATGACGTCACAACGCTGTACCATGAATGGGGACACGCGAAGCATGGCCATTTGAGCCAAAAAACGCCTTACCAGACTTTAAACTCAATTGATATTGCGTGGGATGCGGTTGAGCTGCCATCACAGTTTAATGAAAAATTCGCAGAACGCCGCAGGCATTTTAACAGCTATGCACGCCACGCTGAAACAGGCAAGAAAATGCCGAAAGCGCTTTATGACAAGCTGATGGAGAAAAAGCCAGACTTGCAAATCCTAGGGCAGAACCAATTTGGCTGGCTTGATATGGAGATGTATTCAACAACAGATAAAATCTCAAGCATGTCTGATTTTAACAAAGCGTCATTTGGCCGCACAGCGCTCGTCGTTGATAAGAACAGCGATAACGCGAGGGTAAACTCTTTCTCTCATATTGTGAGCGGCGGTTATTCTGCGGGTTATTACAGTTATCTCTACGCAAACTTTATGGTCTCTGCGATGGAAGATTTGTTCGACAAGCATGGACAAAAAGCCGTAACTGCATTTAAACGTGAGTTTGTCTCTGTTGGCTGTACAAAAGATGCAAGCGAAGCGTTTGACAATATTTACCGCGCCCTTGGTGAAGAGGTGAAGCCATTATCACCAGACGCATTCTTACGCAAAGAAGGCTACGGCAAGTATATTGACGCAGCAGATGCAGAAGGCACAAGCGGCGAGAATGTACCATTTAGCGTTGAATATAAGCGCCCTAAAATGGCGTAAGCGCCGCTTCTTTTACAAATTATAGAACATGTCCAGTTTTCTTCTATGGAATACTGGACATGTTTTTTTTTATCTCTATCTTCTGTTATGAGTTCACTAAACGCACATAAAGAGGATTAATATGCTCGCCATTGTTTCGCCCGCTAAAAAACTACAGTTTTCTGAGGATCTTCCACATGGGCAAATTTCTCAGCCATTATTTACTGCTGAGATCAAAAGCCTAGTTGCGACAATGCAAGGAAAATCCGCGGCGGATTTAATGCAGCTTATGCATATTTCTGAAAAGCTGGCTACGCTGAACTATAAACGATATCAGGGGTTTGCAGATCAGTTTGATGTTGATACAGCGCGCCAAGCGGCTTTTTTATTTCAAGGCGACACTTATGTGGGGTTGCAGGCAGAAAGCTTCTCTGATGATGATTTGCAGTATGCGCAAGAGCATTTTGCCATTCTTTCTGGTCTTTACGGTATTTTGCGCCCACTGGATTTAATGCAGCCTTACCGCCTAGAAATGGGGACCAAAATTGCAAATGATCATGGTGAGAATTTATATGATTTCTGGGGTGATAAAATTACGCAGTATATTCAGGGCGCAATTAAGGACCATAAGGCGCCATATGTGGTCAACCTCGCGTCAAATGAGTATATAAAAGCTGTGAAGGCCAAAGCGTTTGGCGCATACTTCATTACGTGCCATTTTAAAGAAAACCGCGATGGTAAACTCAAGACAATTGGCTTAATGGCCAAAAGAGCGCGCGGGATGATGGCACGTTATATGGTGCAGCGTCGGATCGACGCTCCTGAAGGGCTAAAGAAGTTTACAGATGGTGGCTATGCGTTTGACGCGTCGCTTTCCGATGCACAGAACCTTTACTTTACACGCTAGCGCCGCGCCTAATTTCGGTGCGCAATGTTGGACTTTTTACCTGCTTTTTGCTATTATTATAACGGTAGCAAACGTGGGGACGGCGAGGGTGTAATGGAGTTCATAACAAGTAATGCAGAACAGCAAGCCTGTGAACATATCAGGCCATATAAAGGCGCTGAATCTGGCATGTTGGCAGCCTTTTTTGATCTGTCGAGAACGCCATATGCTGCACTAGCTCAGCGCGGCCTTATCAAGAAGTTCTTTGCACAAGAGCTGCTAGACTTAGATGCTATTACTTTCCAGTTCACTAATGGTGATGTCTTTGTTTTATCGCAAAATCTTACGACGCATCATGTTCTTAAGGCGGCGCGCTACTTTGGTTTAGACCGTTATCGTAATGGTGAGCTATATAAGTTACCGCGTGATTATGATGACGTTTTGGCTACCCTCTATGCATATGTTGAAAAACATGAAGCCGGTGCTGTAGATGGGCCGCAGTCCGGTCGTGCTGTATCGACAAGGGAGCGTTTTTTAGATGTGAAAATAGCCGCACAGTTGCCCTCGGCGCTCAGTAAAATACGTAGTGGGCGCAAAGACATAAAGGTTTTGATCGTTGACGATGATGAGTTTGCGCTATGCGTTGCGGAGCAATCAGTAGGTCGGGATTATGAAGTCGAGACAGCGCTCAGCGCGGTGGATGGGCTTAAAAAATATGCTCGTATTGCGCCTGATATTCTTTTTTTGGATATTAATATGCCTGGCGTATCAGGTCATGATTTTCTTTTGAAGATATTCGATCTAGACCCTGACGCTTTTATTGTGATGGTGTCTGGCCATAGCGATCAAGAGACGATTAAGAAAGCAAAACGCCTTGGTGCGCAGGGCTTTATAAGTAAGCCGTACCCGAGCGAAGAAATCGAGCGTTATGTTAAGCGATGTGAGGCGCGTGCTAAGGGTGTGGATGTAATTTAGGTCAAGGTTTTGACTTCCGTATAATTGTCTTTATAGTAAAAAGAAAAAACGATAAAGAACAGGGATCAATATTATGTGGCTTTCACTTAAGCGTATATTTCGGCGCGTAGCAATACGTCCATTATTTTTCACAGCAGAATGCGATAAGCAGGAGCTGGCATTATGGCACAACCTCGCTGATGTGTCTGATTATTTGCAGCCTTTAGACAAAGATGCAAAAGATAGTAAAATCACAGATATTTTTAATGCCTTGGCGGAACACCATGATTGGCCTGTCGCAGAGGAAAGCTCGCGCGTGAAGTTGTGGCTCTCTGGCATGTTTGATGGGGCACATAAGTTTAACCCGACGAGCCAGTTTGTTAAGCACACACGTTTTTTGGCACGTGATAAATACGATGATGACGCCGTATGGCCAACTGGGCGTGAATTTGTGCTGAGCAACAGCGAAGATATAGGGCTTGCTTTGCAGAAGATTAAGCCGTAGCGCTGTATAGCTGTGAGTATCAATGTTTTTACATTATGGCTTGTTTAAGAATCTTGGGAAGGGCTCTATTTGTGGCCTGACCTATTCTTGGTCTAGAATGTGGCTGAGATGTGCCAGAATTTCTGTGTAAATTGGTGTGTATTCTGCAAACAGCTTTTCATAGGTATCTAAGTCATTATCTCGCGAAATTTGTTCCATCTGGCGCACAACTTCAATCGCATCTGGTACATTGAGAAGCCCACATATGGATTTGCAAGAATGAGCAGCGAGCACGGCATCCGCAACGTTTTGTTCTTTGATGGCTTGTTGCATAGCCCCGTAGTATTTTTTGAGGTCTTGGTGGATAATCTGTGTGAGGCCCATTGCCTTATCGCCGAAAATATCCAGTGCGCCGTCTATTGCTTTTTCGTACATATAATCCCTCCTGATAAAGGATGTGTGCCTTGTTCATGAAGGCGGCTTTAGGCCGTTTTCTTTTCTGCTGCTGTGGGCGCAATGTGGTGTAGCCAATGTTCATGGCCTGTTGTCGTACCATTAAACATACCGAAGAATGTTTTTTGAATTCTCTTGGTCACTGGCCCTGCTTGGCCTGCGCCAATTTGCTTGCGGTCGATTGAGCGTACTGGTGTGACTTCAGCAGCGGTCCCCGTAAAGAAGACTTCATCAGCAAGGTAAAGCGCTTCACGGCTTAAGGCTTGCTCACGTACTTCATAACCCATTTCTTTGGCAAGAGTGATAATTGTATCGCGCGTAATGCCAGAAAGGATGGACGAGCTGCTATCTGGCGTGTAAATCACACCATTTTTAATCAAGAACAGATTTTCACCTGCGCCTTCACTGAGTTTGCCGTCAACTGTTAGGCCAATACCTTCGTCAAAACCACGGTCATGCGCTTCGCTACAGATCAAGAAGCCTGAAAGATAATTGCCGCCAGCTTTGGCCAGGGTTGGGATTGTGTTTGGCGCGGCGCGATTCCAGCTTGATACGCAGGCATCGATGCCATTATTCAGGCCTTCATCACCTAAATATGCACCCCAAGGGAAGGCGGCGACAGCAAGGTCAATTGTGCATTCTTTTGGCGCAACCAACATGCTGCCATAACCGACATACGCAATCGGGCGGATATAGGCAGATTTCAATTTATTTGCGCGGATAACATCTTCACAGGCGGTGATAATTTCACTCACACTGAAAGGAATGGTCTGGCCATAAATTTTTGCGGTGTCATGCAGGCGTTTTACATGCTCTTCAAGGCGGAAAACGGCAGGACCCTCAGGCGTTTCGTATACGCGGATGCCTTCAAAAAAACTTGTGCCATAATGTAGGCCATGTGTCATTAAATGAACGGTGGCTTCTGCCCATGGAATGATCTTGCCATTTTTCCAGATGAATTCAACTTCTTGCATATTTAACCCCTGTTTTTAACGGTATTTTTGTAATATCTATACATTTTTAAGCTGCTTATTGATACGATTATATCGTTCTGAAAGCATAATATATTTTTCACTTTTTTTATTGCTTGCATAAAGGTAAACTCTGCAACAAATAAAGTCAAAAGACAAATAATAAACAGGGAATAATAAAGCGCATCATGGCAGTCCTCGTATCAAAAATTGACCCATCATCTGATGATTTTAAAAACAATGAACACGCTATGGGCGCGCTGGTCGATGACCTGCGCCAAAAAATAGCAGCGATAGAGCTTGGCGGCGGTAAAAAATCTCGCGAACGTCACCTTGCGCGCGGTAAATTACTGCCGCGTGAGCGCGTGAATCAGCTTTTGGATGATGGAACCGCGTTCTTAGAATTTTCTCAAATGGCCGCTTATGAGGTCTATGAAGACGATATCCCCTCTGCGGGTATTATTACAGGCATAGGCCGCGTAGCAGGGCAGGAATGCGTCATTGTTTGTAACGATGCAACGGTTAAAGGCGGGACATATTTTCCGCTAACAGCCAAAAAACACCTACGCGCACAGGACATCGCGATGCAGAATAGTCTGCCGTGTATATACTTAGTCGACAGCGGCGGTGCAAACCTGCCTAATCAAGATGAAGTTTTTCCAGATAAAGACCATTTTGGTCGTATTTTCTTTAACCAAGCCAATATGTCAGCACAAAATATTCCGCAAATTGCTGTGGTGATGGGCTCATGCACAGCAGGCGGCGCTTATGTTCCTGCTATGTCTGATGAAAGCATTATTGTTAAAGAGCAAGGCACTATCTTCTTAGCGGGACCGCCCCTTGTGAAGGCGGCGACAGGCGAGGATGTCAGCGCCGAAGACCTCGGCGGCGGTGATTTACACACGCGCGTTTCGGGCGTCGCGGACTATTTGGCAGAGAATGACTATCATGCCTTGGAACTCGCCCGCGAAACTATCGCCAACCTGAACCGTGAGAAACTGGTTGATGTTGCGTTAAAGACGCCAAAAGAACCTAAATATGATGTCTCCGAGCTTTACGGCGTTGTTCCACCAGATCTAAAGACGCAATTTGATATCAAAGAAGTGATTGCACGCGTCGTTGATGGCTCAGAATTTCATGAATTTAAAGCGCGCTATGGCACAACGTTAATTACAGGTTTTGCGCATATTGAAGGCATGCCGGTGGGCATAGTTGCCAATAACGGCGTTTTATTCTCAGAATCCGCTTTAAAAGGTGCGCATTTTATTAAAATGTGTGACCAACGTGGCATTCCTTTAGTGTTTTTGCAAAATATCACAGGCTTTATGGTTGGCAGCAAGTATGAAGCTGGCGGCATTGCCAAAGATGGCGCAAAAATGGTCACTGCTGTTGCTAATGCACGCGTTCCCAAACTGACGATGATTATTGGCGGCTCATTCGGCGCTGGCAATTACGGCATGTGCGGTCGCGCATACGATCCGCGCTTTTTATGGATGTGGCCAAATGCCCGTATATCTGTGATGGGCGGCGAACAGGCCGCGGGCGTATTGGCGACGGTCACGCGCGATAAGTTAAAGCGCGGCGGTAAAGATTGGCCGGCAGTAGAAGAAAAGAAAATGAAAGATAAAATCATCGCCCAATTTGAAACGCAAGGGCATCCTTATTATGCATCCGCGCGGCTGTGGGATGATGGTATTATCGACCCTGCCGACACGCGCCGCGTTTTGGCTTTGGGCTTAAGTGCCGCTTTAAATGCGCCAATGGAAGAGCCTAAATCAAGCTTGTTCCGCATGTAATAACGGCTTTTATTAGGAGCATAAATAAATGAACGAATATGTTATCGTCGACATTGAAAATACATTAGCGCGAGTTACATTGAACCGCGCAGAGGTTCATAATGCCTTTAATCAAGATATGATCGCGCAGCTACACGAAGCGTTTATCAAACTTGCCGTTAATGATGATGTGCATATTATTGTGCTGTCTGGGGCAGGCAAAAGCTTTTCTGCCGGTGCGGATATGAACTGGATGAAGGCGGCGGCGAATTACAGCGAGGAAGAAAACTTCCAAGATGCGCTTGCCCTCGCCAATATGCTCAAATCACTTTATGAATTACCGCAGCTGACTATCGCCGCCGTACATGGCGCGGCAATGGGCGGAGGCATGGGGCTTGTTGCTTGCTGTGATCTGGTGATCGCGGCGGCGGATACGAAGTTTGCACTTTCCGAAGTCAAGCTTGGCTTAATCCCTGCGACTATCTCGCCTTATGTGATGCGCGCCATTGGCAAACGCCAAGCGCGGCGTTATTTTCAAACGGGGGAGTTTATTCCGGCCGCAGATGCGCTGAATATGGGCTTGATCCACGAAATTGCGGTTGATGCAGCGGCGGTGGCGCAATTGGTAGAAGATAAAATCGCTCTCGCTCTTAAAAATGGGCCGCAAGCAATGCGCGCAGCGAAGGCCTTGGTTGACGATATTAGCGGCGCAGGGGTTATCGCCGATACTGAATTACATGATACAGCCATCCGCATTGCACAAATCCGCAGCGGCGATGAAGCGCAAGAGGGGTTATCAGCCTTTTTAGAAAAACGCAAACCGTCATGGCAGCAAAGTTAAATAGAAGAATAAAAACAATAAGCATAAGCATTTAGGACAGGGATATGTTTGATACAATTTTAATCGCCAATAGAGGCGAAATAGCCTGCCGCGTTATTAAAACCGCGCAGAAAATGGGCATTAAAACGGTCGCGGTTTATTCCGAAGCTGACCAAGATGCACTGCATGTGCGCCTTGCCGATGATGCGGTGCTCATTGGCGCTGCGCCTGCCGCGCAATCCTATTTGGTGATTGATAAAATCATTGCAGCGGCGAAGCAAACAGGCGCAAAAGCCATTCACCCTGGTTATGGGTTTTTATCCGAAAATGTCGCATTTTCTAAACGCTGCGCCGATGAGGGTATAGTCTTTATCGGCCCATCGGAAAGCGCAATAGAGGCAATGGGGCTGAAAGACCGCGCTAAAGACATTATGCGCGAAGCGGGCGTACCTGTCGTGCCGGGTTATCAAGGCGATAATCAAGACCCAGCCTTTTTAAAAAGTGAAGCCGATAAAATAGGCTATCCCGTTTTGATTAAAGCGGTTGCTGGCGGCGGCGGCAAAGGGATGCGCCGCATTGATGATACAAAAACATTTTTAGAAGATTTAGAAAGCTGCAAGCGCGAAGCGAAAGCGGCCTTTAGTAATGACGCTGTGCTAATCGAAAAATACATCGAAAAGCCGCGCCATATTGAGCTGCAAGTTTTTGGCGATAGCCACGGTAATTATGTGCATCTTTTTGAGCGCGACTGTTCGGTGCAGCGCCGCCATCAAAAGGTCGTTGAAGAAGCACCTGCGCCGCATGTTGACGCAGAATTACGCGCCCAAATTGGCGAAATTGCAGTCAAAGCCGCGCGCGCGATTGAGTATTGCGGCGCGGGGACGATTGAATTTATAGTTGATGCGAGCGCCAAGCTTTCCGAAAAAGCGTTCTATTTCATGGAGATGAATACCCGACTTCAAGTTGAACATCCCGTTAGTGAAATGATTAGCGGGCAGGATTTTGTTGAATGGCAAATTCGCATCGCCGCAGGTGAGAAATTGCCCAAGGCGCAGGATGAGCTGCGCATTAACGGACACGCGATAGAGCTGCGTATCTATGCTGAAGATCCTGCGCATGATTTTGTCCCGCAAATAGGCGAGATATATGATATTTTTACGGCAGATCTTGATGATCCGCATTACCGTATTGATAGCGGCGTTGATGTTGGTGACCGCGTCAGTGTTTATTACGACCCGATGATTGCAAAGCTGATCTGCTGGGGCGAAAGCCGTGAAATAGCATTAAACCGTATGAACGGATATTTGGCGCAAACGGCTTTTCTAGGGGTTAATAATAACCAAGAGTTTTTACGAAATATTATATCAAGCAATGCATTCCAAGATGCTGATTTGAATACACATTTTGTGGAGCAGCACCACGATACGCTGCTGCCTGAAAACTACGCCAAAGCAGAGCGCATGGAAGCAGCGATTACCGCATTATATTTCGCGGCAGGGTTTGACCGTGATGATAGCTTTGATACCAGTGACCCATGGGCAATATGTGATAATTGGCGTATGAATCATGACCTTAAAAAACTGATCCGCTTACGCCATCATGATGATGTGATTGAAGCCGGCGTTGAAGGCTCATATGATTGTTACCAAGTCAGCATTGACGGTGAAATTTGTGATATGCGGATGCTTGAATTTGATGGTGAAACAGGCATGTTTGAAATAAACGGCAGTTCACATCACTTTAAAATCTCAAAAAATCCTGACGATGATAGCATTAATCTGCTGAGCAATGGACGCGTATTAAGTTTTCAGCGTGAGCGTTTTGATGCTGATAGCGCAAGCCATGGTGCAAATGAGGGGCAGATTATTTCGCCGATGCCGGGGACGATCATAAAAATATTGGTCAAAAAAGGCGCGAAAGTTGCTAAAGATCAACCGCTTATCATCATGGAGGCGATGAAGTTAGAAATGACACTGCGCGCCCCGCGTGATGGCGTTATTGAAAGCCTTAACCACGGCGAAAACGACCAAGTGATTGATGGCGCAGTGCTGCTGGAACTCCGCGAAGAAGAGGCCGCATAAATGAGCGATAAAGTCACTATATATGAAGTCGGCCCACGTGATGGCCTGCAAAACGAAGCGCAAAACATTGCAACTGATGTGAAGCTGTCATTAATTGCACGGCTAAAATTATCAGGGCTCAAGCATATTGAAGCGACAAGTTTTGTCTCCCCCAAATGGGTACCGCAAATGGCGGATCATAATGATATTATGGCGGCGCTGGCGGGGGATGATGATATCGCCTATCCTGCGCTTGTCCCCAATATGCAAGGCATGGAAGCCGCACTTTCGCATCATGTGAAAACCGTAGCCATATTCACTGCGGCATCAGAAAGCTTTACCCAGAAAAACATTAACTGCTCGATTGAACAGAGCATTGAGCGTTTTGCCGCAATAGCCGCACTGTCCAAAGCGCAAAACGTCAAAATGCGCGGCTATGTATCCTGCGTTGCGGGTTGTCCTTACGAAGGTAAAGTCAGCATTGATAAAGTGGTGGACGTTGCCAAGACTTTATATGATATGGGCTGCTATGAAATATCGCTCGGCGATACAATCGGCGTTGGTACGCCTGCTCAAGTAAAAGATATTATCAACGCCGTAAAAGCCGCAGTGCCGATTGAACATATCGCGCTGCATTGTCATGACACTTATGGTCAGGCGCTGGCGAATATTTATGCAGGGTTAGATGCGGGCATCCGCGTGGTCGATAGCGCAATCGCTGGCCTTGGCGGCTGCCCCTATGCCAAAGGCGCATCGGGCAATGTCGCCACAGAGGACGTCGCCTATATGCTGCGCGGCCTAGGCATGGATGCAGCCGTGGATTTAGGGAGGCTTATTGAAACGGCATGGTTCATTTCAGACGCATTAGGGCGCAAACCAATTGGTCACGTTGCCAACGCACTTAAACCAGAATAAACAACAAGAAACACAAGAAACGTAAAGGGAGACGATAAGATGATACCTTATCCAACATTGAATTTTAATCACGGTGAAGACATTGATATGCTGCGCGATGCGATATACAGCTTTGCGCAAAATGAAATTGCGCCAATGGCAGAAGCGATTGATGAAAAAAATGAATTCCCAAATGAATTATGGCCAAAACTTGGCGAAATGGGTCTGCTTGGCCTAACTGTTGCCGAAGAATATGGCGGTTCTAACCTTGGTTATTTGGCGCATGTCATCGCGATGGAAGAAATCTCCCGCGCATCAGCATCCGTGGCGCTTAGCTACGGCGCGCATTCTAATCTTTGCGTTAATCAAATCCATAAAAACGGCAATGAAGCGCAGAAAAAGAAGTATCTGCCGAAACTGGTTAGTGGTGAACATATTGGAGCGCTCGCCATGAGTGAACCCAATGCAGGTTCAGACGTTGTCAGCATGAAACTCGCCGCGCGTGAAGACGGTGATAATTACGTCCTTAATGGCAATAAAATGTGGATCACTAATGGCCCCGATGCCCATACATTGGTGGTGTACGCCAAAACCGATGTCAATGCTGGCGCAAAAGGCATCACCGCTTTTATTATTGAAAGCGATATGGCCGGTTTCTCAACCGCACAAAAGCTTGATAAATTAGGGATGCGCGGCTCAAACACATGTGAATTAGTCTTCCAAGACTGCATTGTGCCCAAAGAAAACATTTTAGGCGGCCTAAACCAAGGCGTGCGCGTTTTGATGAGCGGCCTTGATTATGAACGCGTTGTGCTTTCTGGTGGGCCGCTTGGCATTATGCAGGCCTGTATGGATGTGGTTGTCCCTTATATTCACGACCGCGAACAATTCGGTAAGCCAATTGGCACGTTTGAACTTATGCAAGGCAAAATGGCGGATATGTATACGACATTATCATCGCAGCGCGCCTATGTGTACGCCGTCGCCGCCGCTTGTGACCGCGGTGAAACCGCCCGTAAAGACGCGGCAGGCTGCATTTTAACCAGCGCAGAGGCAGCCACCCAAATGGCGCTTCAAGCCATCCAAACCCTTGGCGGTAATGGTTACATCAACGAATACCCAACAGGGCGCTTACTACGCGATGCCAAACTCTACGAAATCGGCGCCGGCACAAGCGAAATCCGCCGTATGCTGATTGGGCGTGAATTGTTTGGTGAAACTGTGTAGGAGCGGTAAATGTCTAAATGCACAGGAATTTCATGGCTCGGCGTAAAAACCCAAAAATTTGAAGAAATGAAAAATTTTTATCAAAATATTCTGGGGCTATCCATGGACACTGAATATAAAGGGTTTTGCGCATTTAAAGCGGAAAATGGCGATACATTTGAAGTGTTCGATGAAGATGTTAACGAATATCCTCATTTCACATCCTCGCCAGTTGCGGGCTTCCAAGTCGATGATATATATGCTGTAAGGCAAAATATGGAAGGTGCAGGGATCGAGTTCATTGGCGATATAGATGGTAATCCAGAGCGTAGCTTATGGGCACATTTCAGAGGGCCTGATGATAACATATATGAGCTAAAATGGGTTGCGCCGAGTAAGCCAAAAACGTAATTAAATTACAATTCAATTCCCTTACTTCTCCGAATATTGTTATCTCTCTCTCGCTTCGGCGGTGCAGCATAAAAAAGCCTGTGTTATCAGGTGGTTTCGCGCTATTTTGCTTCATATAAATAATAATAATCACGTATATCACGAACAGGGTATATCACCATGACAAAGCTATTAAAAAACGTATCACTTAACGATAAATATGACCTAGAAGAGGGCGTCGCTTTTATGAGCGGTTTGCAGGCTTTGGCGCGTATTCCGTTGGTGCAAATGCGCCGTGACCGCGCGGCGGGGCTGAATACGGCTGGTTTTATTTCTGGTTACCGTGGTTCGCCGCTTGGTGGCTATGATATGGAGCTTACGCGCGCGAAGAAACTGCTCGATTCGCATAATATTACCTTTGAAATGGGCGTGAACGAGGATTTGGCTGCGACATCCGTTTGGGGGACGCAGCAAGTGAACCTTATGGGCGGGTCAAATTATGATGGCGTGTTCGGTATTTGGTATGGTAAAGCCCCTGGCGTTGACCGTAGTGGCGACGTTATGCGCCACGCTAATGCCTATGGCACATCGCCCAAAGGCGGCGTTCTGGCGATTTGCGGTGATGACCATGCCTGTAAATCATCGACTTTACCGTGTCAAAGTGACCATGCGCTTTATGCCTATATGATCCCGATGCTCTACCCCGCCAGCATTCAAGAATTTGTTGAATATGGCGTGCTTGGCATTGAAATGTCACGTTATTCAGGCTGCTGGACGGCATTGAAAGTGACATCAGAAAATGTTGAAACTTCGGGTACGGTTGATTTATCACGCGAAAACCGCATGATCCTTACCCCTGATGCATCTGAATTTGAGATGCCCAAAGGCGGGGTGCATATCCGCCTCAATGATATTCCGCGCGAAGTTGATTGGCGCTTGCAAAATTACAAGCTTTTTGCCTGTCATGCGTTTTGTCGTAAAAACAAAATTGACCGCGTGGTGATGGATAGCCCCAAGCCGCGCTTTGGCATTGTCACTGCGGGTAAATCATATGGTGATGTCCGCCAAGCGCTTGTTGAACTTGGCATTACAGATGAAGTCGCCAAAGAAATTGGCCTGCGTCTTTATAAAGTCGGCATGCCGTGGCCGTTAGAGCCGCAAGGCGCTCACGAATTTGTTGAGGGATTAGAAGAAATTCTGGTCGTTGAAGAAAAACGAGAATTGATCGAAAGCCAGTTAACGCAGCAAATTTTCAACTGGCCGCCAGAAAAACGCCCAATGGTCGTTGGCAAATATGACGAAAACCGCAAGCGATTATTGCCGCTTGATAATGACCATAATGTTGGCATGGTTGCACGGATTATTGCGCAGCGTATCGCGCGTTTTTACCACAACGAACAAATTGATAATGCACTTGAGTTCCACGAACGCTACGAACGTGAAGCCAAGGCATATATTCCTCCATCATTGCGTAAACCATATTACTGCGCGGGCTGCCCACATAACACATCAACCAAAGTGCCGGAAGATGGCTTTGCGATGGTTGGTATTGGCTGCCATTATATGGTGCAGTGGATGGATCGTAACTCTGCGCTTTGCACGCAAATGGGCGGGGAGGGCGTGCCGTGGATTGGCATGTCAAAATTCACCGAACGCAAACATATTTTCGCCAATTTGGGTGATGGTACATATTTCCATTCAGGCTCACTGGCGATCCGCGCGGCTGTCGCGGCAAAGGTGAATATCACCTATAAAGTGCTTTATAATGATGCGGTTGCGATGACAGGCGGTCAGCATGTTGATGGTGAACTTCCCGTTTACCGCGTTGCGCAGCAAGTCATGTCTGAAGGTGTGAACAAAGCTTGGATTTTAAGTGAAAACCCCGAAATTTATAAGGGCATGAAAGAAATTCCAGCAGATGTCAAAGTATTAAGCCGTGATGAGCTGCATAATATTATGAAAGAATGTCAGGAAACAGAAGGCACAAGCGTCATTATCTATGACCAGACCTGCGCCGCAGAAAAACGCCGCCGCCGTAAACGCGGCCTGTACCCTGACCCTGCAAAACGCGTAATCATTAATGACAGCGTCTGTGAAGGCTGCGGTGATTGTTCAGTGCAATCAAACTGCGTTGCCGTGCAGCCGTTGGAAACTGAATATGGCCGCAAGCGTAAGATTAACCAGTCGCTTTGCAATAAAGACTTTTCATGTTTGAAAGGCTTCTGCCCTTCATTTGTCACTGTTTATGGTGGCGCACTGAAAAAAACCAAAGCGGAAAGCAGCGAAAGTGATAATCCGTTCGCGAAAATCCCGATGCCAGAGCTACCAAAACTTGATAAAGCCTATAACATCATTGTCACAGGCATTGGCGGCACAGGCGTTTTGACGATTGGCGCATTACTCGGCATGGCGGCGCATTTAGAAGATAAATGCTGCCGTAACCTTGATATGACAGGTCTTGCACAAAAAGGCGGCGAAGTATTGAGCCATGTACGCATCGGCCCGACGCAAGATGACCTCAGAACGGGTCATATTATTGCAGGCGGGGCGGATTTACTTGTGGCCTGTGATATTGTCTCGGCTGTTGGCGCGACGGCGTATAAAACGCTGAACCCTGATAAAACCAACGCTGTTGTTAATGGCGATCAAGCGCCAGTCTCGGCCTTTGTCACGAATAATGACATTGATTTCGCAGAAGATAATGTACGCAGTACGTTATTGCAGCGCCTTAACAGTGATGGCGCGGGCTTTATTCCTGCGACTGAATACGCACGCGTGTTATTGGGTGATGAAATTAACACCAATATTCTGATGCTTGGCTATGCATGGCAAAAAGGCCTCGTGCCGCTACGCATTGAATCAATCTATCAGGCGATTGAGCTTAATGGCGTCGCCGTTGAAACCAATCAACAAGCTTTTGCCTTTGGCCGTCTTGCGGCGCATGATCTCGCTAAGATCGATGCGATGTTAGATGCTGTACTCAAAGAAGGCGATAGTGAAGAGCCTATTGCTGAAACTTTGGCTGATGTCATTGCCCGCCGCACAACGTATTTAAGCGCATATCAAAATAACGCTTATGCGTCGCGTTACCAAAACCTGGTCAAAAACCTGCAAGATAAAGAAAAGCAAATTATGGGCGAGGGCGCAGACGCGCTTTCTTTGGCTGGGGCGCGTTATTACCACAAATTACTGGCTTATAAAGACGAATACGAAGTTGCGCGCCTGTATACCGATGGGCAGTTCCTTAAAAAGCTGAAAGGGCAGTTTGACGGTGACTTCAAAATCGAATTTAACTTGGCGCCGCCGCTGCTTTCACGCACTGACCCTGCAACGGGTCGCCCGAAGAAAATCAAATTCGGTGCATGGATGTTGCATGGTTTCGGCATTTTGGCGAAGATGAAAGGTCTGCGCGGCACGCCGCTTGATGTGTTCGGCTACACAGCGGAGCGCAAGGCAGAGCGTCAGTTAATCAAGGATTATGAAGCCACGGTCGCGATTATTCTAGGCAAGCTGAGCAAAGAAAATGCTGAAACCTGCCTAGAGTTATTAAACCTGCCTGAAATGGTCAAAGGTTATGGCCCTGTGAAGCATAAAAACATCGAAGCGTATTATAAGCGCCATGTTGAGCTAACCAATGCGCTAGAATATCAGCCGCCTTTACAAGAAGCAGCGTAAACGGCGCTACCTTGGCCCGCGCTTGCGGATAAAATCAATGCTTGTGAATGATTTGTTCGGGTGCTCGGGTAGTGGCAGATAGCTGCCGGGGTAAATTTCGGCGGCGCGTTCAGTTTCAAACAGGCCCAAATATATCGCGGATTCTTCAAGAACGTAATTGCGTGATGCATTATAGGCGGCCTGTTTTTCATCATCCGATACAAATTTACGGCGGAGCATATAATCATCAATATATTTGCGCATATTTGCGGATGTGTTGTCATTGGCATGCATGATTTGTTCAAGCTGCGGGTAATATGTATTGACATCAATTTGCGTCAAACGATCATCCCAGCGGATTAATTGATGTGAGGGCAATTTATCAAATAAATGCTGATGACTTTCAAGCCAAATATCACCGTATTCGACGGCTCTTTTATGGGCCGCTTTCAGGTCAAGCCCTTCGTCAATTGCTATGTTGTGGCGGTGCAGCGTATCCGCAAGCTGAATGACGACATGGTTAAAACGAGGCGTCAGCCAGTCGAGAATCGCATCAAATTTTTTGCCCTGCTGCTTGGGGTTTTTAAGCGATATGGCGATGCGCGCTGTATCATGATCTTGCCAGCCGCCGGAATGTGTGACTTTAACTTTATATGTCGACATGTTCGCCTTGCTCCTTTTGTGGTGCGGGCAGGTAATCCCACAATATTTCAATATTGTTTCTTAACATGGCGGATAAAATGCAGTGTTTAATGACCATGCAGTGGTTCGTGCCAACCTGTACTGCGACTTTATCAGCGTAGGTCAGGCGGATATAGTTGAGAAATTTGTGTGCAGGCAGGCAGCGGTAATGATCTAGCGCTCCGCTCTGTGGTTTATGGCCTTCTTTAATGGTTGTGCGCATTACGATGCCTGCACCTTCAAGCTGTGCAATCTTGGCTTTAACAAAATCCGGCGAAACGCTATCATCTGCGTTTTCTATATACAGGGTTTTGTCTTCTGCACCTTCGAGGCTACGTAGAACATCATCAAGAAGATCTTCATACCATCGTATGCCTTTAAAATGGGCGATCGGGACATGCATTAAATCAACTCCGCCCGTTTCTGTAAATAATATGCCTTGGCTGGTAAGGTACTGGTTTAATTTCTTGAGTGTTTCTGCTGATGGGTTTTGCACTGCGCCGTTTTCGAACTTGGAAATTACGTTCATGTGCAGGCCAGTGGTGTGCGCAAGCTGCTTCTGGCTTAAGGAAAGCAAGTGTCGTGCGGCGGCGATTTGTCTGCCATTAATCATGATCAAGACCCTGTTATATTTATGTTTTGTTATTATGTCATTAGCTATAACAGGTAATAATTCACATTTCAAGGTGAATTATATTGACATTATTGTTTTTATTATGGTAATTATTGTTTGAACAAAAGTTCTCACACATATAAAAGCGCCAAGGTAAGAATTACCTCGGCGCTTTTTTGTTTGTGTGTTGTGCGTGCGCTAGGCTGCTTTTGGCTTATCGATAACGGCGCAGCTCAATTCGCATTTGGCAACAAGACGTCCGCGGTCATCTGTGATACGTATATCCCAAACATGTTTTGTGCGGCCAATATGGACGGGAGCGCAATGGGCGTGAACGTATCCTTCGCTTGCGGGGCGCAAATGGTTGACGGAGATTTGTGACCCCACTGCGTATTTATGGTCTAAATCAACGCACATGATGGATGCGAAACTGCCAATGGTTTCTGCCAATACGCATGTCGCGCCGCCATGTAATATGCCGTGAATTTGATGCGTGCGGCGATCCACCGGAAGGCGCGCTGTGATGAAATCATCACCAATTTCTGTAAATTCTAAGCCTAAATGGTCGAGAATATTATCATGCGTAATTAAAGCGAGCGCATCGTCGATAGTGTATTGTTTGTGCCACAACATATTAATTTGACCCTTGTGAATTTTAAATGAAATTAACCGCGTTTCGGTGCATAATAGTAGCGTAAACGCGCCGAGCTGTAAACAAATTGGATAAGGCTAAATTGATGAAAAATACAGATGAACATTATAAATCTGGCGCATATATTGCGTATTTAAAAAGTAAGATAAGTGAATTAGCTTACTGTAACAATGATGAAATTATAAAAAAAATATTTAAATACGACCAGTTTCATATTGGGGGTGTAGCCGCAACCAGAAAACTGCTCTCATTAATGGGGGGCGGTGCCTCTGGTCGCGTGCTTGATGTTGGCTCAGGTTTCGGTGGGGTGGCGCGTTATTTGGCACAAAGTGGGGGTTTTGATGTTGTGGGGCTTGATTTGAGCCGTTCTTACGTTGCTGCCGCTAAATTTATCGATGAGTGGCTTTGTTTTGCGGATCAGGTAAGCCATGAGTGCGGTGATATTTGTGACCCGTACTTCGCCCTTGGTGGTTTTGACTGGGTTGTTTGGTCTCATGTGGGTATGAATATTCATGACAAAAGCTCCGCTTTAAGTAACTGCAGTAAAGCGCTGAATAAGAACGGAAAAATTATAATATATGACGTATTGTTAAGTGGTGGTGCTGCGGTGGAGGGTGCCGTGTATCCTTTGCCGTGGGCGAGCGAGGTAAAAGGTAGCTACCTGAGCGACCTTAATTCATATGAAAGCAGTTTATTAGGCGCTGGTTTTAAAGTGATATATAAGGAGAACTATAACGCAATACTGCCTAAAATCATCGAAAACGATGTCCCGTTAGATGTGCCTCCATTTGCAGGTGCAGACTTCCGTGAGTGCTTGGTCAATTTGCGTCAGTTTTTGGCGCAGGGTATTGGCGCACCATGGTTTATAATTGCTGAAAAAATGTAACTTTCCCTAGACCTTAATCAAGAAAAGACTATTATAACGGCATATAAAAAATCTTACTTGCGCGGCGGTGTGTTGCTAGAGGGCAGGGAGATAAAAATGTCAGAAACGAATTCTAATAATGATCCTATTGTAATCGTTAGTGCGAAGCGCAGTGCTATTGCAGGGTTTCAGGGCGGGTTTTCCACGTTGAGTGCTTCAGCACTGGGCGGCGTGGCGATTAAGGCTGTGAGGGATGAGCTGAGCCTTAATGATGGTAGCGTTGATAACGTGATCATGGGCTGCGTTTTGCAGGCAGGACAAGGACAGGCGCCAGCGCGTCAAGCCTCCTTTGCGGGCGGCTTTGGTGATCCGATGCCTTGCGTGACGCTCAATAAAATGTGCGGCTCTGGTCTGCAGGCCGTTATGTATGCACATGATTTAATCAAAGCTGATACGCATAAAGCCGTGATTGCGGGCGGCATGGAAAGCATGACCAACGCGCCATATTTGCTGCCTAAAGCACGCGGCGGGATGCGCATGGGGCATGGTGAGGTTCAAGACCACATGTTCCTTGACGGGCTCGAGGACGCTTATGACCGTGGGAAGCTGATGGGCGTTTTTGCTGATAACTGCGCCGCGCATTATAATTTTTCACGTGAGGCGCAGGACGAGTACGCATTAACATCACTTGCGCGCGCAAAAGCCGCGATTACTTCTGGCGCTTTCAAAAATGAAATTACCCCTGTGACCATCTCAACCCGTAAGGGCGACATTGTCATTGATACGGATGAACAGCCGAGCAATGCGATGCCTGATAAGATTCCGTTGTTAAAGCCAGCCTTCGGCAAAGACGGTACGGTCACGGCGGCGAATGCCAGTTCAATATCTGATGGTGGCGCGGCTTTATTGGTGATGAAAGCCAGCGAGGCCAAAAAACGCGGCTTAACGCCCTTAGTGAAAATACTCGCTCATAGCGTCCATGCCCGCGCGCCGCAGTGGTTTACCACCGCGCCAGTGGGTGCAATCCAGAACGTTTTGGATAAGCTCGGCCTTAATGCTAACGATATTGATTTATACGAAATTAACGAAGCTTTCGCCGTTGTCACTATGGCGGCGATGCGTGAATTTGATCTGCCGCATGATAAAGTAAATATCAATGGCGGAGCATGTGCATTGGGTCACCCAATTGGCGCATCTGGCGCACGTATTTTGGTGACGTTAATCCATGCGCTGAAAAATAAAGGCTTAAAAACAGGCATTGCATCTTTATGCATTGGCGGCGGTGAAGCCGTGGCTTTAGCTGTCGAAAACTGGGAAGGGTAATTGATATGATCCTCACCGAAGAACAAGTCATGATCCGCGATATGGCGCGTAACTTTGCCCGCGAACGTATCGCGCCAGAAGCTGCAAAACGCGCGGAAGAGAAAATATTTCCAAAGGCAGAGCTACTTGCCCTCGCTGAGCTTGGTATATTGGGCATGTTAATGCCTGAAGAATATGGCGGCAGCGATGCGGGGTATTTATCATACGTACTCGCAATGGAAGAAGTCGCCGCTGCGGATGGAGCGCTTTCAACCATTCTCAGCGTCAATAGCTGCCCCGTGTCTACAGCGATTTTAAGCTATGCATCAGAAACGCAAAAACAGGACTGGCTGCCTAAATTAACATCAGGCGAATGGATTGGCGCTTTTGCGTTGACGGAACCTGATGCAGGCTCAGATGCATCGGCTATTCGTAGCCGCGCTGTGCGTAATGGTGCTGATTATATTCTCAACGGCACCAAACAATTTATTACTTCGGGCAAACACGGCAATATCGCGCTTGTCTTTGCGATTACTGACCCTGATGCAGGGAAGCGCGGCCTATCATGCTTTGCTGTGCCGGTTGACAGTAAAGGGTATCAGGTTGCGCGCGTCGAAGATAAAATGGGGCAGCAATCATCCGATACTTGCCAGATTATTTTGGAAGATTTACGCCTGTCTGAAACATACCGCGTTGGCGCGGAAGGGGATGGCTATAAAATCGCCCTCGCCAATTTAGAAGGCGGCCGCCTTGGCATCGCCGCGCAATCTGTCGGCATGGCGCGCGCGGCTTACGAGCAAGCGCTTAATTATGCGCAGGAGCGCAAAAGCTTCGGGAAATCACTATTAAACCATCAGGCGCTGGCGTTCCGTTTGGCGGATATGGCAACAAAAATAGAAGTCGCGCGGCAAATGCTTCATCACGCGGCGGCAATGCGTGATGCGGGGCAGCCTTGTAAAAAAGAAGCCTGTATGGCGAAATTATTTGCTTCAGAAATGGCCGAAGAAGTTGCGCGTGAAGCGCTGCAGATTTTCGGCGGTTATGGTTATTTAAGTGAATACCCGATTGAGCGTATTTACCGCGACGTCCGCGTTTGCAGTATTTATGAAGGGACAAGCGATATTCAGCGCATCGTTATTGGGCGCGAAATTTTGAAGGAGTCAGAAGATGCAGCTTAAAGGTGCAGTAGCAATAGTAACAGGCGGCACAGGTGGCATCGGCGCGGCATGCGTTGATTATTTGGTCGATAAAGGCTGCAAAGTCGCGGCGTGGGATGTCAAGATTGATGGCGCAAAATCGCGCGGTGATGTGACATATACTGTCTGTGATATTACTGATGAACAAAGCGTTATGGATGCGCTGATCGCTTGTAAATCAGCATTCGGTGCGCCAAGCATCCTTATTCACTGCGCGGGCATATTGGGCGGTGAGCGCGTTTTAGGGCGTGAGGGCGTTGCGTCGCTTGAAACATTTCAGCGCATTATCAATGTCAATTTATCAGGCACGTTTAATGTGCTGCGCCTTGTCGCGGCTGAAATGGCAAGCCGCGATGCGGATAGCGCCACAGGTGAGCGCGGCGTAATTATCAATACAGGGTCAATTGCCGCATATGAAGGTCAAATTGGGCAGGCAGCTTATGCGGCGTCCAAAGGCGGCGTCACGTCAATGACATTGCCGATTGCGCGTGAACTTGCCCGTAGCGGCATTCGCGTCATGACCATTGCCCCTGGCGCAGTCGAAACGCCAATGATGGAAAACGTATCGCAAGAATATCAAGACGCGATCACGGCAAATATCCCCTTCCCAAGCCGCTTTGCGAAGGCAGAAGAATTTGCCATGCTCGCGGGGCATATTGTTGAAAATCCAATGTTAAACGGCGAAACCATTCGTCTGGATGGCGCAGCGCGTCTTCCTGCAAAATAGGAGCAGTAAAGAATGAGTACTTCACAGGGACAAAAAATGCGCAGCTTGCTGCAAACGGAAAAACCGCTGCAAATTGTCGGGGCGATTAATGCCTATAGCGCAATGTTAGCGCGCGACGCTGGGCATAAGGCGATTTACCTTTCAGGGGCAGGGGTTGCGAATGCATCTTTCGGCCTGCCAGATCTCGGCATGACCAACTTAACCGATGTCTGCGAAGATGCGCGCCGCATTACAGGCGCGGTTGATTTACCGTTATTGGTCGATATTGACGTTGGCTGGGGCAATGCATTTAACATCGCCCGTACGGTTAAAGAAATGACCAATGCCGGCGTTGCTGCCGTCCATATGGAAGATCAGATTGCTGCAAAACGCTGCGGTCATCGTCCGAATAAGGAATTGGTCAGCAAAGAAGAAATGGGCGACCGTATCAAGGCCGCTGTGGATGCTAAAACCGATGCTGATTTTATTGTCATGGCACGCTGTGATGCTTTGGCGGTTGAGGGGTTTGATGCGACTGTTGAACGCAGCGCGTATTACGCCGAATGCGGCGCTGATGCTATATTTGCTGAAGCAATGACCGATTTGGCGCATTACCGCATCATTAAAGACGCCGTTGGCGTTCCGCTTCTTGCCAATATCACAGAATTTGGCAAAACTGATTTATATAGCGCCGAACAGCTTGGCGATAACGGCGTTGATATGGCGCTTTATCCATTAAGCGCGTTCCGCGCTATGAGTAAGGCCGCGCTAGATGTCTACAGCGCGATTAAAACAGAAGGCACGCAAAAAGGCTGCGTTGATAATATGCAAACTCGCGCCGAGCTTTATGAACATTTAAACTATATGGATTATGAACAGCAATTAGACCGCCTTCATAATTCTAAAAATAAATAGACAGATATAAATAAACAGATAGGGAGAAAATAAAATGGCTGCAAATGCACAAGTGAAAAAACCATCAGGCCTTGCTGGCATCGTTGCCGGATCAACCACCATTTCTGCGGCGGGCGGCGCACATAATTTAGAATATCGCGGTTACAGCATTTATGACCTTGCCGAAAAGGCTGAGTTCGAAGAAGTCGCGTATTTACTGTTAAAAGGTGATTTGCCTAATGCGGCAGAGCTTAGCGCTTACCGCGCGCGCTTAAAATCACTGCGTGATTTGCCTGATGCGCTGAAAAAGTCATTAGAGCTTATCCCTAAAGACGCGCATCCTATGGATGTGCTGAGAAGCGCGACATCTATATTAGGCAATATTGAACAAGAAGGTGCAGACCGTAGCCAAGAAGACGTCGCCGATAGCCTGCTTGCGAAATATCCTGCAATGATGATGTATTGGTGGCATTACGCGCAAAACGGCAAACGCATTGATTGCACAAGCGATACAGATAACGTCGCGGCACATATGCTGACCCTTATGCATCAAAAAGCGCCTTCATCGCTCCATGAACGCGCGATTAACGTGTCATTGATCCTCTATGCTGAGCATGAATTTAATGCTTCCACCTTTACCGCGCGGACCATTGCATCGACATTATCTGATTTTTATTCAGCTGTTGGCGGCGGCATTGGCGCATTACGCGGACATCTACATGGCGGCGCGAACGAAGCGGCGATGGAATTAATCGCGCAGTTTTCTTCTGCCGAAGAAGCTGAAACCGCGATCCACCGTATGCTGAAAAACAAAGACCTTATCATGGGCTTTGGTCATCGCGTTTATACCGAGGCCGACCCACGTAACCGCGTGATTAAAGAATGGTCGCGCAAATTATCAGAAGAATCTGGTGACATGACGATGTTTGATGTGTCTGAGCGCATTGAAAACATTATGTGGGATGAAAAACACTTATTCCCGAATTTGGATTTTTATAGCGCATCTGTTTATAATCTGCTTGGCATTCCAACGCCTTTATTTACGCCTTTGTTTGTTATGTCTCGTATCACTGGCTGGGCGGCGCATATATTTGAACAGCGCGCGAATAATAAATTAATCCGTCCATCGGCTGATTACCTCGGCCCTGTAAACTTAACATTCAAACCTGTGAACGAAAGATAAGAACAATGCAACATTCCGCAAATACAGATTTAAATGAACGCCCTGAGTATGACGGCGTAATTCAGGATATTGTCAATTACGTTTATGATTTCAAAATTGATAGCGCCAAGACCTATGAAACCGCGCGTTATTGTTTGATGGATACTTTGGGCTGCGGCATTTTGGCGCTGAGCTTTAAAGCCTGCACCAAATTAATGGGGCCTTTAGTACCGGGAACTGTTGTGCCAATGGGCGTACGCGTTCCGGGGACAAATTATAAAATGGATCCGATTAAATCGGCCTTTGATATTGGCGCGATGATCCGCTGGCTTGATTATAATGATACATGGCTTGCCGCGGAATGGGGGCATCCATCAGATAACCTTGGCGCGATTTTGGCGGTGGCTGATTATGTCAGTCAGCAAAAAGAAGCCCGCGATGAACAAGGCTTAGAGGTTAAAGACGTTTTGACAGCAATGATTAAAGCGCATGAAATTCAGGGCTGTATTGCACTTGAAAACAGCTTTAATCGCGTTGGCCTTGACCATGTTGTTTTAGTAAAGGTTGCATCGACTGCGGTTGTTATTCAAATGCTTGGCGGTGATAAACAGCAGGCTTTGGATGCTGTATCTCATGCTTGGCTTGATGGGCAGTCGCTACGTACTTACCGCCACGCTCCAAATGCAGGGTCACGCAAAAGCTGGGCTGCAGGTGACGCAACAAGCCGTGCTGTGCGCCTGTCGATGATGGTTTTAGCAGGCGAAATGGGCTATCCAAGCGCACTAACGGCCAAAACATGGGGGTTTTACGATGTACTGTTTAAAGGCAATGAGTTTAAATTTCAGCGCGATTATGGTCATTATGTGATGGATAACGTGCTGTTTAAAATTTCGTACCCTGCTGAATACCATTCACAAACAGCCGTGGAATGCGCCGTAGCGCTGCATGATCAGGTTAAAGACCGCCTTGATGATATTGAAAAAATTGTCCTTACCACTCACGAAGCGGCAGTGCGGATTATTTCCAAATCAGGCCCGTTGCATAACCCAGCGGATCGTGACCACTGCTTGCAGTACATGGTTGCCGTGCCGTTAATGACGGGCACATTAACCGCAGATCATTACGAAGATGATTTCTCCACCACGCCTATGATTGACGTGCTGCGCGAAAAAATGGTTGTGCAGGAAGATCTGAATTACAGTAAAGATTATCATGACCCTAAAAAGCGCGCCTTTACCAATGCAATTGAGGTTCATTTCAAAGATGGCAGTAAAACTGAGCGGGTAGAGGTCGAATTCCCAATCGGGCATCCAAGCCGCCGCGTAGAAGGTATTCCTGTTTTAGAAGCGAAGTTCAAGAACAACTTGGAAACGCATTATAACGCAGAAACCACAGCAAAAATTATTGCGCTATGTAATGATCAGCAACAGCTTGAAGAAACGCCAGTAACGGCCTTTATGGGGTTGTTGGTTAAAGATGATCAGGTTTAAATTTTAAAGTGACAAGCGCACGGCTATGTTTGATCGTCGCGCTTGTCATTAATGACGGGGACGCTCTGCGCTATAATTCATAGCGTTTTAATCGCTGTAGCTCGGCTGGTTTTTGGGCGGTGAGTGTCACACGTAGCGGTGGCGGATGGCCTTCAATGGTTTTGTTAATATCATCAGGATCTAAATATTCGCGCAGGCTGACCCCTGGTTTCCAAGCTGTGGCGCGTTGTTCATCGGGGCTGGTTTGGTGGAGGTCGATCATTTTGATATCACAAAAGCCAATTTTTTCTAACCATGTTTGTAGCGTCGCAACGCTTGGTAAGAACCAAACATTATTCATCCGTGCGTAACGCCCTGGTGGCATAAAGGCCATGCCATCTTCGCCTTCAACCACTAATGTTTCTATGATCAACTCACCGCCTGCACGCAGCGCTTCATAAAGCTCGCTGATGTGGTCTAATGGCGCTCTGCGATGATAGAGAACCCCCATGGAGAAAATACTATCGAAATTTGCAAGCCGCGCAGGTATTTTTTCCATTTTTAAGGGAAAAATAACGTGATTAAAGTCCTGAATTAAATGATTAATTGCAAAAAACTGTATAATCGAAACAAGCGCAGGGTCAACGCCCAAAACATGCCGCGCGCCTGCGCCGCGCATACGCCAGCCAAAATAACCATTATTACTGCCAACGTCTAATACGGCGCGGTTTTTCAACGGCGTTATTTTATCTTTGATGCGGTTCCATTTCATGTGGCATTGCCATTCCGCATCAATATGAATGTCACCAACGGTAAATGGCCCTTTACGCCACGGCATTAGATGCCGAAACGCGGCATTGATTTGCTGCTGTTCGTTATAAGTTAGCGCCCCATCAATGATGACGCTGTCTTTGTCTAGCTGGTGAGAAAGGGGCTTGACGGGGGGCATGTCGTTTAAAATGGCGAGCATGGCGGGTAAGTTGCCATCATTCATCTCTGCGAGCTGGTCTGTTACAATTTTGCGCCATTTAGGGCAGTCGAGCTGCTGCAAATACGGTTCATAGATCGTTGCTAATGTGGTGTAATTTTGCATGATGCGCGATGCGTAGAGCCCTAGTTGTTGTCTTTGAGCCTTGTTTATAGAAAAAACATAAGCATCGAGTCAAGATTAGCGCAGAATGTTAATGGATTCTTTTTCAAGATCTGAGGATTTTACATTAATTTCAATGCCCATCTTGTCTTTAAGCGCGGCTTTACCACGTTTAAGCAGCGAGCGTATGCTTTGTTCGCTGCGGTCGAGCTTGATAGCGATTTCAGCGACATTTAGCTCGTCATAGTAAAACATACGTAGCGCCATACATTGCATTTGCGGCAGAGCGGCCATTAAATGCGCGAGTTTATCGGCAACTTGGCGCTGCAGTGCATCTTGATAAGCGGTTTCGCTACCGGCATCAGCAATGACCATTTCATCGCCGTGGGTGTCTGGGCGTTTTTTACGTTTAATATCAATACACTTATTGAATGACACACGGTAAATCCATGTTGAGAAACGCGCTTTGCCTTCAGGGTCCCAGTTTTTAACGTTCTGCCACAAAGCGAGGAATATTTCCTGCACGGCATCTTCGGCTTCTTGTTCATCTTTGAGGATGGATAGGCTGAGGCGCCAAATTTTAGTGTAATAACGCTGAAGCAATACTTGATACGCGACGCTGTCGTTGGTAACGATCAAGGCGACAAGCTTAGCGTCATCGATGCTGTGTAGCTCTGCGGCGTTGAGGGGTGAGGTCCTGAGATCTGCCGCTGCGACGTCACCTAATGGTGCATCTATCTGCGGCGTTAAATTATGTGCTGAATTATCTATCACGAAACTACCTCTCTATGTTTATTCTAACGTAGTAGTGATAGGTAATGCAAATATCGGGCCAGTTTGCCTTTTGCCTGATATGAGGAGATATTTTAGCTAGACGTTGAAAGCGATCCACCAGATAGCTCTGATCTTTGCGCTGCTGCGTCAGTGTCCGCAGGGCTCTTCGCCGCCTTAGCAAACTCGCACCAACGCATGTATACAGGCTCTATGGCGCCTATAATGTCATCAAACCCTTTGGCTGGGTCTGGCTCGCGGTGGACTTTGGCAAGTGCACCGAAGATAGTATTATAAAAACCATTAAGGAAGTCGGCGGCGTCTTTACCGTTATCGAAATCCAAATGGGTTTGCAGTCCAACTAAAATGTTGAATGTTTTTTCATTGAGGCGGCACATTTGGTCTAGCTTATTGTCTTGGTAGGCTTTTTTTGCCCCTTCAATATTCTTGATCATGCCTTTATATAGCTCAACAACGACGTCCATACCACTAATGGTATTCACTTGCGTTTGTTTATATGCGCCCGCTGCGCTTGCATAGGGGTTATTGCCAACCGGCGCTGAAGGTTGAGCCTGAGTGTATACGCCTTGATTTGTATAATTAGTCATCTGTATTGGTTCCTAACAATGCTCTTATGGTGTTAAGCAGCGAGTTTAAGCTGGAGAGCTTGGCTTCCATTGCTGCATACTTTGCGATTGCATCCTCACGGATGTCTTCCCCACGTTCTCGTATCTCTGCGGCTTCTGCCGTGTAGTCATCATTTTTGTCGTTTAATACTGTGATTTGTTCTTGAATTACGCCTGCTGGGCTGGTGTAGCCTTCAATCGTGTTGTTCAATAAATCTGCAAGACCTGCGCTTAAAGTGACAGCTATCGTTGCGTCCGTTGTACCAGCATAGGCGAATGTCATGCCTTCATAGGCTGTGCCCGCATTACCGACTAAACGGTTACCACTTTCAATGGAAAAAACGCTTTGCCCGCCAACGGTTGCCGTCGTAATATCGCCATTAACATCCAGAATAATATCTACGCTAAAGCTTAAATCCTCAATAGTGGAGGTGTTGCCAATAATCGCAAATTCGTCATTGTCAGTTGTAACGCCAGTCGCGAAGAAATTTGCGACGCTTTGAAAGTCGTCGAGTAGGGCTGCGTCTAAATCAGCTTCTTTTTCAACCAGTAAGCGGTTTTGATTGTCAAAAGTAATACCCAGGTTTCGAAGTGAACCAGCTAGGCCTTCACCTGTGGCACTCGAAAGTAAGGTTGATACTTGATAGTTGAAAGTTTCCAAAAAATTGTCAGAAAACAAAATAGCGTCTTCGGGGATGGAGCCATCTGCATTAACTTGCTGGTTCGTAATAGCAAATTCTCGAAAGGCATTATAGCTATCGACAAAATCTAAGATGGATTCTTTAGCGGATGAAATATCATTATCGACAGATACTGTAATTGTGCTACCGGCATCTGCTTCAATCACATCAAAACTCAAGCCCTCAATCAAATCATCATATGCATTATCGTCACGCGTGATTGTTGCGCCATTTAATATAACGCGCGACCCTTGTTCATTTTGAATGATTTGGGCTGGTACAAAGGCGTCTGCGCCATCAACAATACCTAAATTTTGCATGACGTTGCCTGAAAGCGTTGAAATAGTCATCGCTTCGTTGGTTTCGGTGCCTTCAATAATTAACTGAAACTCGGTCTCTGATACTTTTAATACCGATGCACTAACGCCTGAATCGCCCATAGTTAAATTAATTTTATCGGCAATATCCTGTAGGCTATCCGTCGCGACAACGTCAATTTGCTGGGCGACTTTGCTATCAATGCCAATCGTGAACGAGCCAACTTCGTTTAAATCGGCTGTTTTATCAACGAAGTTTCCGCTACCTACAGAAAAAGCTTCGGCTTTTTGCTCTACGACAATTGTATAATCACCGATTGGAGCGTTTTCTTCAATGGAGACATTAATTAAACTGGTGGCGATGGCGCCTGTAGATTGTAAATCACCTGTGCGCTGCGCGAAAGCATTGCCATTATCGAGAAAACTGGTTTGGCTTTTTAAGTTGGCTAGAGATTCTTGAAAATTTTGTGCAAGGCCGTAAAATTCTTCATAGCCTGCGATTAACAGGTCATTTTCTTGTACTTTAATGTCAATTTTATCTGCTTTGACATTGTTTTGGGAAACCTCGTTTTCAATCAACGCACCTGTGTTAAGTTTAGATGACGTACCAGTGACGATGGTTGTGCTACCTGTGGTGGTAATGGTCCCGACTGATAAATTTGACATGGTTTGATCCTAAATTAAAATTGTATTCCCTGATTTTATATTTTTATTATTATTTTTTATATCGTTTCGTTTTGTCCTGATCCTTTATGACTATAGAGCGAAGAAAAAAGGAGAGGAAAAAGGGAGGAGGGCAACTCCCTTTTCAGATTTCCTCTGAATTGTATGGCGCATACGCCATACGGCCCTCGAATAAAAATTCAACCTACGCTTATCGTAGAAGTGAAAGAAGTGAAGTCGTGATCTGGTTTGCTTGCGCCAGAGCAGCCGTTGCAGCTTCAGTCAGTACCTGTGCGTTTGTGAAGTTTGTTTGTGCTTCAGCAATGTCGACATCAACAATTGTTGATTTCGCCGCGCTAAGGTTCTCGATTTGCGTATTAATATTTGCATTCTGGAATTGGAACGCAGCAGTAAAGGCACCAACCTGTGAACGTGCATTGGCAACTGCAGTAATCGCCGTGTCAATGATATCTAAGTCATCATTAAACGCTGACAATGCATTACCGACAGCCACAAGCTCAAGAGTAGCACCACCTGTTACGGTAGAGGCTGTACCTATCGCATTTGTACCCGTAAATGTAATAGTATCAGCAGCTGTTACAGATAAATCAACTGTACCATTAGCGCTACCATCAGAGTTAGTGTCAACAACAGATGCATCAATTAGTGATATGGTAAATTGACCATTAACAAATTCAGCGTTAAAGATTTGTGAACCTGTATCATCAGTGATCGCGTTAACTTGGGCAACAAGATCGCCAACCGTTGAACCGGCTGCAACTGTATAAACAAGTGATCCCTCACCAGGGTCAACATAGGTGCCATCAGCATCAATGTCTAAGCCTAGTGTGAAGACATCGCCAGCAGCAGCAGTACTGATGCCGCCTGTTAGGGCAGTTAGTAGTGTCGCATCTGTTGCGCTGTCTGTACCGACAAGCAATTCAGCTTGAAAGACACCGTTACCAGATACACTTAACGCATCATTGAGGTTTAGGCCAGCAGATGATGTGCTAATCGTAGTTAAATCAACGTCAATAGAGTCTGACGCATCAATACCAACAACAAAACTTTGGTTGTATGAACCATCAATCAACGCTGAGCCGTTAAATTCACTTGAACTTGAAATCAAGTCAAGTTGGTTTACCAGTTCACCATATTCCGCGTTAATGAATGTACGAGACGTCGCATCCACTGTACCCGAGTTATATTGTGTTGCTAGTGATTTCATACGTTGCAAAATGTCAGATTGACGTGCAAGCGCACCATCAGCTGTCTGCAAGAGTGCATCGGCTTGCTGTGCGTTACGTGCTGATTGTGTCAGTGTCGTGATATCAGCTTGGAGCTGACCAGATACCGCCAAACCAGCAGCGTCATCTGCGGAAGAGTTAATACGTGAACCGGAAGAAAGTTGGTTCAGGTATTTTTCCTGCATTGAAGCGTTTTTGTTGAGGTTTAGTAGTGCCGAATTCGCGGCTGTGTTGGTTGAAATAACAGGCATAATAGATCTCCTTCATTATGTTACCTGGTTAATAGAGTTCGGCTTCCTGCCAAACTGATCTGCTTTTTAAGGCGTCACATACTTTAAACGTATCATACTCGTAAAATGGGGCGAAAAAAAATGAAAAAATTTGAATTATTTTATAAGTCACTGTTATTAAACAATTAAATTTTTTCTCTGTCTTTGTTTTTCTCTGTCCTATGCAAATATATAACGTGTATCTATTCCATCTTACCGATTCTTTGATAATAAATCTTTAACAGATTTTCCATTTGTCGGATTTTTTTGCTTTTTCTTTGGAATAAGTGCGGCGCTGCGTAAAAGAGGCGCTCAATATCATCCCCCCTATATATATAAAGTCAGTGCATATGTTTTTTGATGTTTTTCAAATAAAAATAAACTTTTTTCGCCCCAAATAGGCTGCGGCCAACGTGATAAGTACAAAGGCCCACAGAATTTAACGGCGGCAGTAACGCTTAAGGGCATAATAATTAGGAGCTATAAACCAATGGACGTTTTATCAGTATTAAGTAATCAGACCGTTATTCAGTCTACTGGCCTTGATACAAGCGCGCAGACAGAGGCTGACCTCGCCGCTGCGGATGCTGAAGAGCAGAAGGTTAACTTTTTACAGCTTCTCTTAACGCAGCTACAAAATCAGAATCCGCTTGATCCGATGGACACGGATGAATGGACAGCACAGTTAACGCGTTACTCACAACTAGAACAGCAAATTTCTACGAACGAAAAATTAACAGTGACAAACTCTTTACTTGCCGATGGCGCGACTTCGTCTGCCTTTGGCTTTATTGGTCAGGACGTTGAGATTAATTCAAATATAGCCGTGGTGCAGAACGGCGAAGCAAGCTGGACTTATGAAGTGCAGGGCCAATCAGACGACGTTGTGATTTCCGTCACTGACGCGGAAGGCAATATTGTTAAAGTGGCAGACGGTTCCAGCGTATTGGGCGTCCATGAATTTAAGCTAACTTCGAGCGATATTGATGAGCTTGGTTTAGTCGCAGGGCAGCAATTAACAGTCAGCATCGCGGCTAAATTAAAAGAGTCGAGCGTTGCCACAGAAATCACATCTCATGTTGAGGTGGACGGTGTATGGAGCGATCAGAAAGAAAGCTTCCTCACCGCAGGTGAAATATCATTCCGTATGAGTGACGTATTAAAGGTTCAAAAACCTTACACCGCAGAAACAACTGTTGCTACGGCACAGTAATATAAGTGAATAAAAACATAAATAGACCAACAAACAACAAACAACAAACACATAGATACATAAAGTATAAAGGAGAAAAATTATGAGTTTAGGTAGTGCACTAAATGCAGCGGTATCAGGCCTTCAAGGTCAAGGCGCGGCTATCGCGGCGGTATCAGAGAACATCGCAAACGCATCAACAACGGCGTATAAGAACCGTGAGGTTAGCTTCCAGTCTTTGGTGACAGGCTCTTCAGGTTCTTCACTTAACGCACTTGGCGGCGGCGTAACATTCTCAACCAGTCAAAACATTTCAGATCAAGGCCTTGTGCAAAACACAGGCGTGTCAACAAATGTCGCGATTAATGGTGATGGCTTCTTCGTTGTAACGGATGATCCGAATAACCAGCCATCAGGCTATACATATACACGTAATGGTGACTTCTCAACAGATGAGAACGGCTTATTGATCAATAATGAAGGCTCAATCCTTCTTGGTCAGCGTACAAATGAGAACGGCGTAGTTACGGCGGCGAATAACAGTGATTTGAACTCGCTTGAACCAATTGATTTGAACACAATTTCAGGTACAGCGGGCGCGACATCAAGCGTGGGTATGGAATTAAACTTGCCAGCGGATAGTGACATTTACGTTTTCCCTGCGGGGCCAGAATACGTCACAGCGAATGAAATGTTTGATGATTTGGGTGTTTCACACACGATTGAGCAAACATACCGCAAAACGGGCGTTAATGAATGGTCTGTGACTTATGCGGACCCATACCAAACTAACCTAGGGGCAGGTAGTGGTGCCACAGGCGCGATTGATCTAGATACCACTGCAGCAGGTATCCAGAATACACTGAGCATTTCGTTTAACGGTGATGGCTCAATTGATGAGATCACGACTGGTAACTGGGTCGCAAACGCGTTTGACGGCACAGGTGGTACGGCAGCAGCGCCAGCGCAAGCTTTCAACGCGGATATAACAGGCCTAAGTTTAACAACAGGCTCTGATGATATCTCGTTGAGTATTGATCTTGGTACGCAAGGCTTATTTAACGGCTTTACACAATTCGCATCAAATACTGATACGCCAGATATTGAAATTTCAAAGATTGAACAAGACGGTGTTCGCTTTGGTCAATTAAGCGGTGTTGAGATTGATAATGAAGGTATTGTGACAGCATTGTTTGATAACGGCGTCCGTCGTCCGATTTTCCAAATTCCGATAGCGACATTCCCGAACCCAGGTGGTTTGACCAATGTTAAAGGTACGGTTTACGATGAAAACGAACGCGCAGGTGTGTTAAACTTACGTCTACCAGGTGAAGGTAATGCCGGCGGGATCGAAGCAACATCGATTGAGCTGTCAGCTGTTGATACATCGGACGAATTTAACAAGATGATCGTCGCGCAGCAGGCTTATTCTTCTGCTGCACAGATCCTCAGCACGGTTGATGAGATGTTTGATACTCTAATCGGCGCGGTACGATAATCGCTAACGATAGTATGAACCCCTAATTTAAAGGTATAGGCTAAATGAACATTGCTTCTTTTATGAATAAATATAGAGAAATGAGCCCTGAGGAACTGGTTACATCAGAAGACTTAGAGCAAGACCTCGCCGCTATTCAAGAAGAAGTCATGCGCCTTGATGATGATATGAAAACAGATATTCAAAATGTACTAGGTAGTATATTTAACGTGCTCGAAAGCCAGATTGTACAAATCAATGGCGAAATGAAAGAGCATAAGAACAAGATGATCATGTCTAAAAAGAGCGAAAATGCTTGTTTAGCCTATCTTCAATCCGCTGGTGCCAAAAACACAGGACGTAGATAATGGATTTTGAAGAGATCGTAGAGCAAAGCCCAGTATCGGATGGTGTTAAGGATCAATTGCTCGCTTTTGATAATTTGTGCTTCAAGTTACTCGCGCTCACGCAGCAAGAAAATGAAATGCTGTTTGGCACGATGTTTGCAACGTCTTCTTGTACAGGGCTAGGTAAATTAGATCTGATTGAAAAATTCGAAGACAAAATCAATCATATTTGCGCCATGCTTGAACAAGAACAACTCTTTGATACGCAGCTTCTAAGCTATCTATACGACTGTATTGAGCGCCTAGAGTGCAAAATCAAAGTTAACGCAAGCCTTCATATGCATAATTTTATGCAGATGCAATCATACCAAGGCTACGGACAGGAGGCCTATAGCGCATGTCACTAATAGGTGCATTAAATAATACTTTCGCAGGTCTTAAGGACACAGAAGCGCGCTTGAACGTGACGGCACAAAACGTCACCAACGCAGATCGTCCAGGCTATACACGCAAGGTGTATAATAGCGAATATGTATCAACGGATTCTGCGACTCTACCATCTGGTGGTACGATTGATAGCGCCTATACGGATAGGTTTCTAGAAAAAACGCTAATAGAAGATACAAGCTATGCTAGCTATAATAGTAAAATATCCGATTATCTAAGCAATTATGCCGACCAACTGGGCAAAATTAGCAGCGAGTCAACAATTAGCTCGGCAGTAAATGGCATACTTACCGCATTTGGCGGTTTGGCTGTAACTCCTGAAGATGATTCACTCAAAACAGATGTCGTGAACCAAGCGCAGCGCTTGGCTGGAGAGCTTTCGGGGCTTTCTGGTGAGATACAAGATTTAAGAACGCGCACAGAACAAGAAATTGCGCAAAATGTCGAAGAAATTAACACGGCGCTTACGCGTCTTGGTGAGATTAACATTCAAATTACGCTGACAGGCGCAACAGGGCGCAGTGTGGCCGAGCTTGAAGACCAACGCCGCGTCGTGCTTGAAGGTCTTGCAGAAAATATAGATATCACGTCATTTATTGATAGTAGTAATCAGTTAAAAGTTTATGCAGGTTCTCGCCCTTTGCTTGATTCATCGGCGCACCAGATTGAATTTACGCCTGCGACGACTGTGGGCAGTACGAGTTTATATCCGGGCGGTTTTTCGCCGATTGACCTTAATGGTACCGATATGACGACTTTATTAAAAGGCGGCGAGCTAGGCGGCCTGATTGAACTTCGTGATACGCTGCTTGTCGAAGAGCAAGAAAAGCTAGATGAATTTGCAGATGTGCTAAGAGAGCAACTTAACACCGTATTAAGCGAAGGTGCGTCATATGCCTCACGTAGTAATATTGTCGGCGATGAGCAAGGTTTTGCGCTTGGCGACGCACTTGGTGCCACGGGGTCTGTACGTATTGCGCTTACGGACACCCTCGGCGCAGTGCAAAATTTCGCAGATTTTAATTTAGCTGGCTACGCGACAATTAACGATATGATTGTTGATATGAATGCAACGTTTGCCGGTGACATTGTCGCGGCGCTTGATGCCAATGGCAGCTTAACTTTTACGTCTGGCGTGGCGGGGCAGGGTGTATCCCTTAACCAGCTCGATGGCGACATAAGCGGTGAGAATTTTTCTAAATCGTTTGGCTTGAATAACCTGTTTACAGGTGAGGGTGCTGAGGATTTAAAAGTCAGCAGCTATTTGCTTGATAATAATTCCTTCCTTGCAACGTCACGTTTATCTAATGACCCAGCATTGGTTGTTGGTGATATTGGTTTAAACCCTGGTGATGGTTCGCTCGCGCAGGAAATGAATGACGCATTTAACACATTATATAGTTTCAACGCGGCCGGTAATTTCGCAGGGCAGACAGAAACATTAGACACATATGTCGATAAAATTATTGCGAATATTGCGGTGCGTGCGAATAACGCATCGGAAGAGGCGTTAACCACGACGCTTATCTTAGAACAAACAAAAACGACGTTAGAAAACCTTACTGGTGTTAACGTAGATGAGGAAATGGCAAACCTACTTGATCTCGAAGCAAAATACTCTGCTTCAGCACGAATGATGGCAACAATTCAGGAAATGTTTGACGAATTGATCAATGCAGTGAGATAATAGGTTAGTATATAAGGATATTTAATATGGTTGACCGTATATCGAGTTACTCAAATAGCTCCAAGCTGATAGAAAATAATCTACGGCTGCAAAGCGCGTATGCCGAAGGCCAACAACAGGTGTCTTCAGGATATAAATCAGATTCATACGAAGGTCTATCAAAAGATACGAGCCGTATTTTATCGTTGGAATCTGATTACGCAAATTTAACCGCGCAAACCGAAAATGCGGAACTGGCGCTTGAGCGCTCTAACGTTACTTTCGATACTTTAGGCACGATGCTTGATTATGCGCAGTCTTTCTTGGCAACGCTTAATGCCGGTATTTCAGGCACAACAACCACTGTTGATTTACAAAACGTTGCGAATGCGGGCATGGACCAAATTGAATCGCTGTTAAACACACAAATCGCAGGACGTTATCTTTTTTCAGGTTCCGCGACCACGACGCCGCCAGTTGATTTTTCTGACCCTACTTTTGGGCCCGCTGTTGCGCCGTCTGTGGCAGATACAGGTTATTATCAAGGCAATGATTATAAGCATACAATTGAACTTGGTGAGGGTTATAATATAGATTATGGCCTCACAGCTAATGATCCTATTATTGAACAAATCGTACGCGCATATGACTTGGTGCGTAACACCCCCGGTGATCAAGCGACAGTAGAAGAAGCTTATAATTTACTAGAATCCGGTCTGGATGATTTGGCGGAGATGCGTGCATCTGTATCATTAAGAGCGCAAAATATCGACACGGCGATTAATGATAATTTGGATGATTTGAACCTGTTAGATAACACCCTTGCGGGCATGAAAGAAGTTGACCTCGCAGAGGTAACTATTAGATTGCAAGAGATTCAGACGCAGCTTGAAGCATCTTATTCCTTAACAGCAACCCTTCTCAGGTTGAACTTGGCTGATTATATTTAACATGACATCATCACAAAATGCGCCAAAGGCGCCGCAAAAACTTCTTCCTAAAAAGACCAAGCTGGCGTTGATCAAAATGACGGAGCTGACAGAGGCAACGATTGAAGCTTTTGAAAACGAAACCAACGCGATTACCATGAAGACCGATGTCGAGTTACTTGCCGTTATGAAGCAGAAGCAAGATGTTAACGACCTGTATCAGCAGGCCGCACAAGAATTCATGGAAAGACAAGCTGAGTTTTTGGCACATAGCAGTCGTGCTATGCAGCAGTTAACGGCGCTGCAAAAGCAGCTGAGCACAACAATAAAACTCAACATGTCAATTTTAGAAAAAGTCACGCGCGCCAATAATGGCAGCAAGTAAAAATAAGAAAAAAGGATAGCACCTTGTCTGGCGCTACCCTTTTATTCTTCACATGTTTTACCAATCACCTTAAAACCCTATTCGTCTATAGGCAGCGCATCTTCAGGGCTAAGTTTACGCACTAATGGCTGTAGCTGTTTCTCGAAACGTTTCCACCTTTTGATAGATGTATTATAAACAGGTCTGGTAACTTGCATTTTACTTGCAGTTAATACGGAGCGTTTTTGTTTATGTGGTTCTAAACACGCATCATTCCATTCCAAACCGATATGATCGAGCATTCTACGCGCCTGCGTTTCAAGGTCGTTGACCGTGTCCTCATAATGTACGTCTAGTATCCGCCCAGGCATGGCTTCGTGCCAATACTTCATCAGGTCTTGATATCTGAGGTGCTCGTTGCCAAGCTCTTCCATATTAAATGACCAGAACTGCCCCATGAGGAAGCTTTGCTTATAATTAGATAAGCATGTATCCATGGGGTCGCGGCAACAATGAATAATTTTTGCATTGGGAAGAATGCTTGCAATCATGCCTATATTCATAAAGTTACCGGGCATTTTATCACTGACGTGTTTGAAGTCGCCGCCCGTGACGCGCGCGCGCGAATATTCTACATATAATTTGCCCATAGTTTCAGCGCTTTCTGCGTCGACTTGAGAAAATTTGCGGCGTATGCGCAGTGTATCAGGCAGTTCACCTGCGCCATAAACATCAGGATGCGACGATATAATCTGTTCTGTCAGCGTCGTGCCAGAGCGCGGCATACCAACAATAAAGATAGGGGAGTCTGATTCAAAGCCCTGTTTGCTTGCGACGGCGTCGCGTAGGCGGTCTTGTGGGAAGCTTGCTTTGATACCTTGATAATGTGCGATCATGGCTTCTGGGGAATAAGGCGACATTTCGAAGCGAAGGTCATTAGCCGTGATGTAATGTTCGAAAGCCTTATCATAGTTTTTAAGTTTCTCATATGCCTTGGCCAGGGCGAATTGCACGCTCGCTTCTTGGCCTTTGCCCATTTTTTTCGCCGTTTCCTGCGCCTGAACCATTTCAAGAAACTTTGGGTCTTGATCAGATTCAAAGTTTTCTATGTTTGACACGGTGTGGTATATGCTGGGGTTGTGTGGATCGAATTCTTTTACTTTTTCAATAGCTTGGCGTGCGCCTTCAATATCATCAATGGTAATTAAGGCCTCGGCTTTGACAACATAGGCGAGCACAAGTTTAGGATCTAAGTCGATTGCTTTCTGTGTGTGCTTTAGGCTCTCCTCAATTTCGTTGCATATATGAAGAATTGAGCCTTTATTTGCATGGTGCAGGGCGTGTAGTGGCTGAAGTTCAATGGCTTTGTTTATAGATTCAATAGCGAGGTCGCGTTCATCTAAGCGGCTATAGATATTGGCCATTTTTGCATGGCAGCGATGGTCATCTGGCGCTAGTTTTATGGCTTGCTGCAACGCGGCGTAGCCATCATCAAACCGGTCGAGTAAATATAAAACATCACAAAGGTTTAAATAAGATTCCGCATTGTCAGGGTCAAGCGTTACAGCGCGCTGCGCGGCAAAACGTGCTTGGGTTAAGTCACCAAGCTCTATATTCGCGGCACTTAAAGCGTTGTGACCATCTGTGAAGTCGTCCTTAAAATTAACGGCATAGCGTGCGCTGACGGCCACTTGATAGTAATTGAAAAAATGTGCATGGGTTAATGCGGTGTTAAGGTGGGCTTGCGGGTAGTTGGGCTGCATGTCGGTGGCTTTTGTGAAATATACAAGCGCTTCTTCATGGCGGTTTAAATCACGTAGAATACAGCCCTTATTATTGAGTGCCTCGGCGTTGTCTTTATCAAACTCTAACGCTTTTTCAACGGCGATCAGGGCCTCATCAGGCTTTTTAAGTTCACGAAGCATGTTGGCAAGGTTGCTCCAAACGCGCGCATCATGAGGATAAACGGTGCTTGCATCCTGCCATATACGAGCCGCGTCTTCGTATTTTTTTTGCATAGCGAAGCTAATACCCAAGGATAACAAGGCCTCAAAATGGTTAGGCATCAGCGTCAAAGCTGATTTTGCGCATGTTTCTGCGCCGGCGGCGTCATCACTTTTCCAAAGCGCCTGCGCCTTGCGTGACAGCGCCTCAGCATCGTTTGGTCTGAGCGCCAAAGCTTTATCAAGTTCGGCTATGGCCTCCTCAAGTCGGTCGACGGTAATAAGTGTACTGGCGTAATTACTTTTATATTGTGGCTCGTCCGGAGAGATTCGAATAGATTCCTCCATATAATGGAGGGCATCTTTATAATTTGCGATTTGAAAATATAATGCGCCAAGAAGATGGTTGACTGTCGGGTTGTCAGGCGCGCCTTTTAAAATGTCTTTATATGTGCGCTCTGCAAGGATGACATTGCCGGCGATATGGTGCTCACGCGCTAGCTTTATTGCATCTTCTAAAGGGATCTCGTAATTCTCTGATTTATAATCAGGTATTGCGCTTTGCCCGCTCATTTATTTATCCTTTTTCTTGTATTTGGAATGTGTTATTATAAAATCATAACTTATATAAATGATTCGAGTAAAGACTCTATCCGCTGTTAACCAAAGCTTAATTATTAGCGTGGTAGAATATAAAAGTATTACTTTATAAGTAGACTAAATTAACTTAAGAAACTGTGGCTGATTTGATGGATGGATTCCTGACGGCAGCTAAATAAATAATAGGGCTTTTTTGAAAAGAGGTTTTGTGTTAAACTTGTGTATAAGTTGGCCAATTCTCGGCATTTCTAACTTGTCCCTTTTATATATCCCTAAAGACCATAAACCAAGGAGTGAGATATGGATATTACGAAACTCGACCTAAAAAAGACACTTGTTGCGGGCTCTGCATTAGCAGTTGTTAGTGCATTTGTTCCTCAAACAGTAGGCACTGCGGTTGCGGGCGTAGTAACAATGAACGTCGATGTTCAAATTGTTACCGCGGTAACCCTAGCAACGCCAACAGACCTAGATTTCGGACGTATAGCGAAAAGCGGCGTGCTATCTGGTACGCATGTGCTTGACCATGATGGTACGAATTCAACAACAGCGACCAACGGTACGGTTGTTGTTGCGGGTACCGCCGGTGGTTTCCAGATTACTGGTGGCCAAACAGCGGGCAGCGTACAGGTAACAGCGGGTGCTGCTGTATCATATGATGGCGGTAACATCATCCTTGATCAGCTTTATATTGGCGGCGCAGGTATCACCGGCACAATTACTGTTGTTGCGGGCGCGACTGCCGCTGGTGTATTCAGTGGTGGTTCACCAGATGTTGATGTCGGCGGCCGTTTGAGCTTTTCTGGCACGCCGATCAATGGTGACTTCACGGGTGGTTCCATATCTATCACAATCAATGACGTTCCATAGGTGTTGACTGATATAAGTTTTTAAAAGAAACCCACCGCAAGGTGGGTTTTTTATTGCGAAGAAATTTGACTTGTTTTCTGTGGCCTTTATAGTAAATGAAACGACGTGAATTAAAGGATTGATTGTGGAAGCAAAAGACGCATTATTTGTTTGTGTTTCTGTGTGTGCGGTGATGGCTGTAACGCAGAATGTTGTGCTGGCTGCGCCGACCATCAGCTGTTCGCGTGATATATCATTTGGGCGGATACTGCCGAATTGCAATGGCAATATAACGGTCAAGGCAACGGCGAGCAGCGGCACCGTAAATAATGGCTGTCATACGTTGATTGCAGGCGCCATTCAGCCGGCAATCTGTACAGTTGCAACGACGCTGGCCACTGCCGCGCAGAATGTCCGCGTTACGTTTTCGCGCGCAAGTGTAACGTTTAGCAATAGCGTCGGCGCGGGGCGCGTAACATATGACCAATATCTTATTCAAACAGCAAGTGGTTCACAGGCAAATACGCACACATTCGCTGCGGCGCTGGTCAACCCTTCACATGTTTTCAAGGTTGGTGGGCGTTTACGTTTCAGCAACCCTGAGCCTGCAGGTACATATGATGGTACGCTGCAAATTATTATTACATCAATACCGTAAGTAAATAAGGGGTTAAATAAGCCATGTTAAAAAGAAAAACTATTTTGGCTGCTGCTTTGGTAGCAACTATATTTTTAAGTGCCGCGCTGCCTGCATATGCGGTGCGCGTTATTCCGCCGCGTGTCGTAATGAAATCAGGCGAAAATTTAGCTTATGTTTATGTGCAGAATAGCGGCGACCGACCTGAGACGTATGAGTTCGATTGGCTGCAAATCGCAATGACTAAAAATGGCGATGTAGTGAGTGTTACTGATGAAAACAGAGCTTCGCTTCCTGATTATCGCCCTGCAGACCCTTATATACGTTATTCGCCGCGCCGTACAACGATACGGCCAGGTGAGACGCAGCGCGTGACATTATTTGCCCGCCGCCCGCCAAATATGGCAGAGGGAGAATATAGAAGCCATTTTTTAATTCGTTTGTTGCCTGACCCTATCTCCAAGGCACCGGTTCAAGGGGATGCTGATGGCGCACGCGTAGCCTCGCAAGTTTTGGTCTCGCGTTCTTTCCCTGTATATATGCACCATGGTAGTGTTCAGGCGAAATTAAACGTAACCGGCGTGCGTTTTGTGACTGGTGAGCGTGGCAAAATGTCCAAAACGGCGCCACCATATTTTGTTGAGGTCGATATTGCCAAAACAGGAAACCGTAGCGTGATTGGTAACATAAAAGTATTCTGCGGCGACGAGCCACTCCATACCGTGCCGCGTATTTTTGCGGTTTATGCAGAGGCGGATTCTCGTCGTGAGCGGATTGTCGTTGATGAGAAAAAAGCGCGCGCGTGCCGCTCGGCACGCCTTGTGATTGAGGGGCACGCTGATGATTTGCTAGCAGGGCAAGTGCTCGCCGATGTGACTGTACCGCGTTAAGCATCAGATCCCGCTGAGCGCTATAATTTATAAGGTCTCCGCTAACGCGGGGGCTTTTTTTTGTGCTGTGGATAGATTGGGGATAACTCTGTGAATAAACTGCGCTCTTTATTTTTTCTACACCGAATCGTTGTATAGTTGTTGTGGGTTATTCTGCTAATTTTCTAAGGCTCTGTTCTGAGCAATGAATCATAATGGCAATTTTTTAAAGCGGACGCTGTGCGCAACTCTTGCGTGTGTCGTTTTTCTGGGGTGTTTTGTGCCCTCTATACGTGCCGAGACAATCGGGACGGAGGATCTTTATGATCTGATATTAGAGGTAAAGCACAACAAAAGAACGTTGTCCAACGCAGTTATTGGTATGGAGAGAGACGGAGAGTTCTTTCTTCCTGTGCTTGAACTTGCAGGAATTTTTGACTTCGCGGCGAATGTAGATTTCGCGGCGGGCTCAGTTACAGGTTTCTTCTTACGGGAAGAAAATGAATATGGTCTGAACGTTCATGACCATACGTATAGCTATAGAGGGAAGACGCAGAGTTTTCCTGAAGGCGAAGCTTTTGTCTTAGAACAAAAATACGGTATCAAAGAAGTTTATATTTCGGCGGAGCTTTTAAGTAAGATTTGGCCGATTTCTATTAATTTCAACAACCTCCTGCAAATTATTGAAGTCACATCATCGGAAAAACTACCTTATCAAGTGAAGCAAGCGCGTGAAAGAGAGCGTGGTATACGCTTAAGACGCCTTGAAGGTAGTGAGAGCGCCGAAGATGAAAATGGCGACGTGCAGCTCGTTGTGAAAAACAAGCCGAAATTATTTAGTCTACCTGCGCTGAACGTCAACGCGATCGCACAGTGGAGCCAAGATAACGGGCGTCACCAAGAAAGCGTCAACATTAATGGTGGGAATGATCTTTTATATGGTGAGGTTGATTATAGTTTGCGTCTTCAAAATGATACGGGCGACGGTGCTGATAAAGGCATTCAAGATGTTCGCTTCAAATATACTAAGCGTGCATATGATGATGAAGACCTTCCATTAAACATTAAATTATTAGAAGTTGGCGATGTTTCCTCCCAAACAGCAAGCTTAGCGCAAGGCAGTCTTAATGGGCGAGGCGTTGTTTTCACCAATGCTTCGCATACGCAAAAAATAAATTTTGATTCCCTGACGGTTGATGGCGTGACGGAGCCCGGTTGGGAAGTTGAGCTTTATCGTAATAACCAGTTATTGGGTTATCAAGTGGCAAGCGATACCGGTGAATATCTCTTTGAAGACGTTCAGCTGAATTATAACAGAACAGTAATTAAGGTCATGTTATATGGCCCACAAGGGCAAACAGAAACACGTGAAGAGATCTATAACATCTCCCGTGACATGTTACGCCCAGGGGAGACTATCTATGAGGTTGGTATATTGGATTCTGACCGGAACCTTCTTGCTCTTGGTGATGAGAATGTGTCGCGAGAAAGTGGTTTCACTAAAAATCTTTTGTTGCAGCATGGGCTTAACTCTAACCTCACTGCCTTTGGTTCACTAGCTGATGTACCAACAGATGTTGGTAGCCAGCGCTTTGGCTCGTTGGGGCTTAAATTTGCATTGTTTGAAACCGTTGGCGCTGTTGAGGCGTATCGCAGTTTAGATGGTGGCAGTGCTTTAGAGTTTAAACTTTCACGCCGTTTCTTAGATACCAACCTGAATTTACGTACCGCCATATTGGATGATTTTGAAAGTAACATTATTGGCTATGGTGATGATGCGGATGTCTTTAGGTTCAGGGGGAGCGCTAACCGTTCCTTTAAGTTGCCTAAAGGTAACTTGGGTTTGCAGCTCAGTACTAACTATGAAAGACGTCATGATGGCTCATCACAGATGGATTTTGATACAGGTCAGAGTCTTTCTTTGGGCAAAATCAGGTTTTCAAACTCGACATCTTCTAGTTTTAAGAAAAGCGTGCACACGAATACACGTGGCCTGTTCAGCTTAAACTACAATTTTCTGTCAGATTGGAAGTATAGAGGGGCGATTGATTATAGTTTATATCCATTTAACGAAATTAATAATGCCCGCTCAGAGGTAAGATACAGAGATCCCGACGGGCTTACCGCTGCGCTTGACCTTGACTACAACCTAAAAAGTAAAACAACCAAAATAGGCACGCAGCTCGGTTATGACTTTGGGCTGTTCAGTAGCTCCGTTGACTTAGACTGGCACTCTGAATCTGGCGTAAGAGCCTTGCTCCGCACACGCTTCTCTATGGCGCCATATGGCCCTAAATCATCATATATTTATGACGCAAAAAGCATGGTCAACAGGTCCAATGTGACTGGGCGAGTTTTCTATGACAACGATTATGATGGTGTGTACAGCGATGGCGATACTCTGGCACCGGATGCAAAATTCAAAGTAGGCAAGACGGAAAGTAGACCTTCGGGCGCGAATGGCATCACCAGCTATGTTGGACAAAACAAGCTTGATTATGAAGCCGTCACTCTGGATTTAGATAACGTTGGTGACCCATATGTCATTTCAAACCAAGCTGAGTTTAAGACTATTTTACGACCAGCAACGTCGCAGACATTTGATTTTCCGATTATTAAAACAGGTATTGTTGAGGGCGTGGTTTATGACCATGAAGGCCCCGTATCTTCAATTGGTATCCAGCTCATGAACAAAAATCATGAGATTGTTGAGACCACAAAAACAGCTTTCGACGGATATTACAGTTTTGAATATATCCGCCCAGGGGACTATATCGTTCAAGTCGACCCTGCAATCACCCAAGTTTCCATCCCACCGAGATCCGTCTCGGTGACTTCCGAAGACTTATTCCAATTTGGAATAGACCTTCACACTCTAGAGCAGGCTACGGAAGTAGCGTGTGTTGAATCTGCGCATGAAGGCAGAGTAACCCAAAATTGCCATAATGCGGGTTCAACATTAGCTGGGATTGAAAAGCCAGCTCTAGGTCCTACTGGCGAGGATACATCCGGTATTCGCGCTGTCCAAAATAACGGAGGCACATCCAGTGTCCGAGTTAGCCAAGTTCGGATCGGGGAGTATACAGACAAAATACGTATTGTTCTGGATCTCTCCGCTCCGACGGCTATCCGCGTGTGGGAACAGTCTGACCGTAAGCAGGTTAGCATTGATATTCAAGACGTTGCATGGGATGCAATGCAAAATTGGGTAAGTAAAAACCCGCATCTTATCAAAGACTTTAAAGTATTACCTTTGGGCCAAAACGGCGCAACCATCACGATTAACGCCCTGCATAAAATTGAAGTAGCAGAAAAAATGATGCTGACACCAAATGGTAAGGACTTCTATCGTTTCTATATTGATTTCAAACAATGTGCGAATGGCTGTAAATAAGGGTTGGGCACAACAAATGTACAGATAATAAAAACCCCGCATAGGCTGCCTATGCGGGGTTTTTTGTAATGAATTTTAATGGCCTTATACCAACCCCAGTTTTTTGAGGCCCCACATAGTACGCTGACTGAGTTTTGACATGCTTCTTAGGCGGTCTTCTTCTTCGCCTGAAAGTGGCTTGCCATCGGGGCTACGCGGCTTCGCTGTTTTGCGTTCAATCTCGTCACGTATTTGCGCAGGGCTTGGGCGGTCATCTGGATAGTCTTCACGTAATGGCTTGTTTTTTGCCACCATGAAGGCCATGCGATCGCGCGTTGACTGGCGGTTAAATAATGTCATGAAATTATCACGCTCAAGCTGTAAAATGCGCGCTTCGGTGAGCGGCATGGCATTATTGACTTCAATGCGGCCATCAGAGCGCTCATTTATGAGTGCCTTATAGGCTGCGCCATCACCAGCGATATGGCTGTCCACTTGGTCGCGTGTGACGTAATCACCGCCGCTAAGCGTATTGCCAAGGCAGCTCATCACGCCAACATCCACATGGTTTACCGCGGCGATTTTCGGGTCGCCACCATAAAGATACATTGCATCGACTTGCATGTTCAGGCTCGCCTGACCTGATAGGCCGGGAAGGTTATAAATAGGCTCCGCAGGAGCTTGGTAACCATCAATCATGCTTAGCGCGCGCGTTTTTGCATCAGCAAGGACACGGTCGCTATTCATCGATATACCCGCATCTTTACCAAACCAAAGCTTTGATTTTGCATTTTGGCCAGATGTTGAGATTGATTGCATCGGCTGTGCAATGGCAAGGGCAGAGTTTGCCATTGCTTGCATTGGGCCGTTAACTTTTGCAGCGTCTTGTGAGCGTTCTAAATGACGTGCGCAGCCACCCCAACCAGGGATAATGCCAACGCCAGCTTCGACAAGGCCTGTATAGACCTCTGGTCCAGACTGGACACTATCGCAATGGAGCAAGACTTCACAGCCGCCACCAAGCGCCATACCATTGGGGGCGCCAATCACAGGGAAAGGTGCTTCACGCAAAGCTTTGTAAACGGCCTGACCTGTATAGACCAGATCATCGACAAAGTTAGTTAACTTCGCTTGGGCTTTGTTCCGCAAGAAGGCAAAAGGCACTTTATCAGCAGCTTTTGAGAAAACATCAATCAAACCAAGGTTTGCGCCAACGGAAAAATGATTACCTTCATTATAAATAACCATCGCTTTATACTTGCCAGCGCTGTCGTTAACTAACTTGATGCTGTCATTGAGAACTTCAAATACAGCAGGGTCAATGGCATTCGCACCTTTTACGGTGTGAAATTCCACGGCAACAACGCCGTCACCAATATCCCATAGGCTTGCGGAATCATTACCTATAATGCGCTTTTTCGCGCGTTTAATATCTTCAAGCTTCATCACGCCATCTTCGCGTTTAAAGGCGGTGTATTTACCTGAAAAATCGAGAACTTGTTTTTCGCTATTCTGTTCACGGTAGAATGAACGGCCATTGGCTTTTTGTAACAGTTCAGGCACGGCAATGCCGTCTTTTTTGAGGCGTTCCGTAAACCATTCAACGCCAAATTCGTCGACCAACTGGAATGGACCCCATTTCCAGTTATAGCCAGCTTGCATAGCTTCGTCGATTGACTGGACATCATAGGCCATTTGCTGGGCATTATTCATCACATAGACGATAACATCGCGCAATACAGGCCATGCGAAATCTGATGCTTCGCTTGATTTGTCAAAGAACTTGGCGTAGCTGCCAGCGTCTTTTTTGAAGTTCTTTTTGAAGTATTTACTGTTGCCAGCGTCACGATACTCGCCTGATGTCAGGTCAATAACCTGTTTCATTGGACGGCCATTACTGCCTTTTACTTTATTGCCGTCATCATCAAGCTTCGGGCGATAAAAACCGCCGCCAGTTTTGTTGCCAAGCTGTTTATTATCAACGAGCTGCTTTACAAGCGCAGGTTCATAAATAGTATGGAAGTGGTCATCAGCGGCAAGGCCGTTTTCAAGATTTGTACCAACATGCGCCATAATATCTATACCGACAAAGTCAGAAAGTTTCATCAGGCCCATATTGGTAAAACCAAAAGCAGGGCTCATGATTGAATCAATATCTTCAATGTTCATGCCTTGTTTTGTGCCCTCAGTAATCGCACGGTAAATCGCATAACCGCCAATGCGGTTAGCAATAAAACCCGGTGTGTCTTTACAGCGGATGACTTTTTTACCAAAGCCCACATCAGCAATATCCTGCATTAATTTAAACTGTGCGGGGTTAGTTTGCGGCCCATCAATAAGTTCAAGTAAGCTCATAAAGCGTGGTGGGTTGAAAAAATGCGTGTTCATAAAACGCGCTTTAAAATCATCAGGCATACCATCGGTTAATTGTTCGATTTGTATGGTTGATGTGTTTGACGCAATTATTGCATCTGGTTTGGCGTGTTTATAAATGTTTTTAAAGGTTGATTGCTTAACATCTAAATCCTCAAAAACGGCCTCAATAATCAGATCAGCATCGGCGATTTTTGCCATGTCGTGCTCTGTGCCGCCCGTTTCAATACGTTTGGCGTTTTTTGCATCCATAAAACCAGCGCTCGGCCCCGGTTTTGCTTTCAGCATGATATCAATCGCTTTTTGTGGGCTGCCTGGATAGAGGTCAAGTAGCACAACCTCATAGCCTGCATTTGCAGCCTGCGCCGCTATGCCTGAACCCATTGCACCTGCACCGATAACGGCAACTTTTTTTATTTGTTTAGTCATGTTTAATCTCCATTAAATATTGCTATTATTCCGTTTGATTAAACAGATGGTTTTGGTGTTGCCGCTGGGTTTTCAATAACCATTGCTACGCCTTGACCGCCGCCAATACACATGGTCGCAAGGCCGTAACGCTTGTTCTCACGCTGCAACACTTCCGATAAATGTCCCACAATACGTGCGCCAGATGCACCAAGTGGGTGACCCATCGCAATCGCGCCGCCATCAAGATTCACTTTTTCAGGGTCAATTTTATGGCCTTGCTTTTCGAATTCTTGCATCACGGCAAGTGACTGTGCGGCAAAGGCTTCGTTTAGTTCAACTATGTCAATGTCAGCCATGGTTAAGCCAGCACGTTTTAGCGCTTCTTTTGAAGCATCCACAGGACCAAGGCCCATAATTTCAGGGGCAAGCGACGCTTCGCCATAACCAAGGATAATCGCTTTAACAGGCAGGTTATTCGCAGCGGCGAATGATTCTGATGTCACCATAACAGCAGATGCGCCGTCTGTGACCTGTGATGAGTTACCCGCAGTAACTGTGCCGCCTTCGTCGACAGATTTAAAAGCTGTTCTGAGTTTGGCTAGGGTCTCTATGCTGCTATCAGCGCGTGCGCCGTCGTCATAATCAACGCCTTTTATCGCAACGATTTCATTTTTGAAATGGCCTTTTTCGTGGGCGGCGGTTGTTTTCTGGTTCGATGCAACGGCAAAAGCATCTTGGTCGATGCGCGAGATTTCATACTTCACGGCGAGGTTTTCAGCTGTTACGCCCATATTCATGAAACCGGCGGCGTTGCCGCCTTGAACATGTTGGTTGATGAGGGGGTTTAGGCCACTCATTGGAACGATGCTCATGCTCTGTACGCCTGCGCAGATATACACTTCATCAGGGTTGCGGGCTAAAAAAGCGTCCGCCATAGCGATGGCTTCTAGTGATGAGCCACAAAAACGATCAATGCTGGTGCCGCCTGTCACGTTATTATCAAGTTTACATTCATCATGTAATACGGCCATGCGTGCAATGTTGAGCCCTTGCTGTGCTTCTTGGTGAACATTGCCCATAAGGATTTTTTTGACGTCTTTCACATCAATATTAGTACGATCAATCAAAGTGTTAATGACAGGAACGATCAAATCAAGTGGGTCTACATCTGACAAGCGACCAGGCTTTTTTGCTGTTGAGGCTTTGGCAAAGGCACTGCGTGCGTAATCAATAATAACGGCTCTATTTGTCATGTTTTCTGTCTCCACTTAAAATGATGTCTTAGTTAAATAATATTGTTCGTATTTGTTTATAGGGAAGGGTCTGTTGGTTTATTTTGGCGTGCGGCTTGCTGCTCGCGCTTTAAACGCTCTTCTTCCTCTAATGCTTTGAAGTCAGGCTTACCTATGGATGTTTTAGGTAGCTCTTCTTCTCTGATTTCGAAAGTTTTAGGTATATCGAGTTTGTTTAATGACTTAGCGAGAAACTCACGAATATAGTCCGCGCTTGGGCGTTCATCTTTCGCCAAGTCAGGGCGGAAGCGGATGAAGGCCTTAGCCGCCTCACCAGAGCGTTCATCAGGTACGCCAATGACAACGGTTTCTGCGATACTGGAAAGCTTGCTGAGCTCTTCTTCAATTTGGCTTGGATATGCATTATGGCCATTAACGATAATCATCCGTTTTTTGCGATCAACGATTTTAAGGTACATGGTGTCATCTAAGAAACCAAGGTCACCCGTTAAATACCAACCGTCATCTGTAAGTACGTCGGCGGTTTCTTCTGGTTTGTTATGATAACCAAGCATGACTTGCGGCCCGCGAATACAAATTTCGCCAATGTCGCCAATATTCAATGTTTTGCTGTGATCGTCGGCATTAACAATCTTAATTTCAGTCTGTGGGTAAGGCATACCAACAGTTTCGCTACGGTTGGGGCGCCCCTCTGGCGGGTTGCTTGCCGCGACGGGGGATGTTTCAGATAGGCCGTAACCCTGTATGATGATATTGGGCTTACCAACAGCATTTTCAAAGGCTTCTTTTACATTATTCGGTAGCGCCGCGCCGCCTGAAATAACGTTTTCGAGGCTTGTTAAATCATAGTGGCTTACATGCGGATATTCGGTGATCGACTGCAGTAAACGGGGCACAGCAGGGAATAAAGTAGGCTGTTTCTTATCAATGGTTTTGAGGATTTCTTTGGTGTCACGTGGGTTAGGCATAATAATAAGCTCGCCGCCCATTTTAAGGCTGCCGACCATGGCAACCATCATACCAAAAACATGAAAATAAGGGATCGCCGCTAAAACTTTTTCACGGCCATTTTGTAGGGCGTTAAACGGGTTGTCGCGGTTGGGGTTGGTGCCAAAATATTGTTGCACTTGGTGCGTGTTGGCAACTAAATTAAAATGAGAAAGCATTGCCCCTTTAGGCACGCCTGTTGTGCCGCCAGTATATTGAAAAACAGCAGGGGCATCAGGTGAAATTGTCACAGGGGCATAGTCGCCTTGATTATTTGCTAGTTCTTTAAACGTGACAAATTGGCGTGCTGGGTCAACGACGCTGCTGTGGTCTGAATTGATAGGGTCCGTCATCTCCTTACGTTTCAAAAAACGGTAACCATAGCTTTTTAACGTCGGGAGCATGTCATATATAGGGCACTGCACAACTTGCTTCACATGACCGTCTTTTTGGAGGGTGACAGCCTTATCATAAAATTCAGATAGCTCGGTCGTGACCATAATGTCAGTGCCGCTATCTTTGCTTTGTGTTTCAAGCTCGGCCTGTGTGTATAATGGACTGTAGTTCACGACGGTGGCGCCAGCGCGTAAAGCGGCAAAAAACATCACCGGATAATACGGCGTGTTGGGCATATAAAGACCAACTTTATCGCCTTTTTTGACGCCCATATCTTGCAAACCTTTTGCGGCATGATTGATTAAATTACCCATTTCTTCATAGCTAATTTTTTTGTCCATGAAGTCAATCGCTGGACGGCGAGAGAAGCGCACAATTGTTTCATCTAGAAGCGTCAATAAGTTAATATGTGGAATATCAATATCCCATTTTACGCCGGATGGATAAGCTTGCGATAGGTTGTCTTTGCCTGCGTGCGCAGGGCGCTTTTCTTCTGTCGGCATTTGTCGTTCTCCCTAAAAAACGTCGTCCCATGTTCTAATTTTATCTGCGATGATATATATCGCATTTCATAATTATATTTTATGTATCCAACTGTGGTAGCAAAGTTTCTGTCCTGAGTAAAGACTCTGGCTATTTGCGCTGTGTAAAACTTTTTACAAAATTCATCGTTTTTTCGCGTCGTTCTCCTTGCGGGATTAGCATGGCTCTGATAAGAGTGCTTTCATAATATTAAACGTGTTGAGGTGTGGCTATGTTGTCGACAATTTATTCTGTTTCTGCGCTGCTTTTTAGCTTCGCTGTACTTAGCTTGGGTCACGGCCTACACAACACGTTGCTTACCGTGCGCGCGACCATGGAAAATTACCCAGAATGGGTAACCGGCGTCATGGCGTCAGGTTACTTTTTGGGCTCAATCTTGGGCGCCTTATACTGCACGAAAATTATCCCTAAAATTGGTCAGATCCGTGCATTTGCTGCGTTCGCATCGATCGCATCGGCGATTTCGCTGTTTCATGTTCTTTATATCAATGAATTCTCATGGATTATTTTACGTGTGGCATATGGCTTTTGTATCGCGGCACTTTATATGGTGATTGAAAGCTGGCTAAACTCACTTTCAACGAAGAAAAACCGTGGGCGGATATTATCAACCTATTTAACGATTAACTTCCTGTGTTTATCAGCGGGACAGATGTTCATTTTTATTGCGGAGCCGAGCGAGTATATTCTGTTCGCAGTTGTCTCTGTGTTGATCTCTGTTTCCCTTGTGCCATTGACACTCAGTAAAACGCAGCAACCAGATGTTATGAGCTCAGAGCATTTGAGCTTTAAAGAGCTGTTTAAAACATCGCCGCTGGCTACGGTCGGTTGCGTTGGTGTGGGGCTTACTTCTGGCGCGTTCTGGGGGCTTGGCGCTGTGTATTTTACGCAAATCGGTCTTAATGCCAAAGACGTCGCGATGCTTATCTCGCTCACCTTCCTAGGCGGCCTTATTTTTCAGTGGCCTATCGGCCTCTGTTCAGATTATTTTGACCGCCGTAAAGTTATTGCGGTTGTCATGCTTGGTTTTACGCTGATTACGGGTGCCTTTGCATTTTTTGTTGATGAACATGTTTACGTGCTTAATCGATATATCATGGTCTTGTCATTTTTCCTTGGTGGCTGTGCGTATACCCTCTATTCACTGTTTATTTCGCTCGCGAATGACTTCTTACAGCCAAAACACGTGGTCAAAGCCAGTGCAGGTTTGATTATATTCCACGCCGTTGGCGCGATTATTGGACCGTTTTTGGCATCATTGATGATGGCAGGCATGGGCGCACACGGTTTGTTTTTATATATGATGGCGATTAATGCCGTAATCTTCTTGTTCAGCATCATGCGTATTATTTATGGTCGAGAGATTCCTGAATCGACAAGCGAAAATTTTGTATCTATGCCAAAAACAAGTATGGGGGTTATGGACCTTTACCCACGTCAGGGAGACCGCACAGAAAACCTCGATTAGTGTTTAACGCTACGCTTAGATTTTTAGGATAACCCGCTATTGGTGCATATTTGTGTTGAACTAGCTTCAATATTGCATACAATAACGGCATAATTTATAAAAATACTTAATGACAGGGAAATTCGGGCATGAGCACCACAAATGCGGCGACTGTAGCATATGCAGATATAGACCGCGCAACATCACAGAATAAGCAAAGCAAGCAGGCGCAGGATGTATCATCATTGTTTAGTGATGATAACCCGGAAGCTATAGATAAAAAGCTCAGTGCTGCGGGCATAGAATATATAAAAGTCGGGGTGTTTGATATTGATGGCATATTACGCGGTAAATATATCAAGCGTGATAAGTTTATCAGCGCACTTGGCGGCGGTTTCGCGTTTTGTGATGTGGTCCTTGGCTGGGATTCTAACGATCAACTTTATGATAAATCTGAATTCACAGGCTGGCATACGGCTTACCCCGATGCGAATGCAAGGCTGCTGCCTGAAACGGCGCGGGTTTTGCCTTATGAAGAAAACAGCATCATGGTGCTTGCAGAGTTTACCGATAAAGCGGAAGCGATTTGCCCGCGCGGTTTGCTACGCCGTGTTTTGAAAAAAGCCGATGATATGGGCTTTAAGGCACAGGCCGCCTGCGAATTTGAATTTTTCTTATTTGAAGAAAATCCGCATAGTGTGCGCGAAAAAAATTATAAAGACCTTAAAAATATGACGCCGGGTTTTTACGGTTATTCCGTACTAAGAAACTCAGTGCATTCTGATTTTTACCATGAACTGCTTGAAATGTGTCAAGACATGCGTTTCCCGATTGAAGGGCTGCACACGGAAACTGGCCCTGGGGTTTTAGAAGCTGCGATTTTATATGATGAGGCCTTGGAGGCTGCAGACCAAGCCGCTTTGTTTAAAACATTCACCAAGGTTATGGCACAGCGCAAGGGCCTCATGGCGACGTTCATGGCAAAATGGTCAAATGATTGGCCGGGTCAATCGGGCCATATGCATATATCTTTCCAAGATAAAAACAGCGGTAAAGCTGTGTTTTTTGACAAAGATAAGCCTGATAACATGTCAGATAAAATGCGCTGGTTTATTGGTGGGCAGCAAAAATTAATGCCTGAATTGCTTTCAATGGTGGCGTGTACGGTCAATAGCTACAGCCGCCTTGTCCCCGGTTTTTGGGCGCCGACCGCCGCGACATGGGGCGTAGAAAACCGCACCTGTGCCTTGCGCGCGATTGGCGGCTCTGCCAAGTCACAGCGCGTTGAATACCGTATTGGCGCGGCGGATATTAATCCGTATATTGCGCTATCAGCGGCAATTGGTTCTGGTCTATGGGGCATTGAAAACAAAATTGAACCGACAGCGCCTATCAAAGGTAATGCCTATGAGCAAGATGCGCCTGAAGGTTTGGATTTTCCTGCGACATTATTTGAAGCGGCGGGCCGCCTGCGTAAATCACAGGCCGCGGAAGAACTGTTCGGTAAAGATTTTGTAACGCATTACGCGCAGTCCCGTGAATGGGAGGAGCGAGAGTTCCGCAAAGCCATTACGGACTGGGAATTACAACGTTATTTTGAAATCATTTAATATTAGGGATATAAAAACATGGGACAGGCTTTAGAGCAAAACATAAAAACGCCGCAAGAGCAGATGCTGCGCACAATATCACCGATTGATGGCGGGCTATATCTGCAAAGAAGTTTAGACAGCCGTGACGACATCACCGCTGCGCTGCTTAAAGCTGAAAACGCGCAAAAAACATGGAAAAAGATGCCTTTAGAAGATAGGCAGGCACTTTTACTAAAAGCCCTCGGTGCGTTGATGGCGCAGCAGGATGATATAGCGATGGAAATCACCCAGCAAATGGGACGCCCAATTTCACAGGCAGCCGGAGAGCTTGGTGGTTTAAAAGAACGCGCTTTATACATGATCGACAAAGCGCCAGAAGCATTGGCTGATATTGTGCCAGAGCCTGTCGATGGCTTTACCCGCTATATTAAGCGCGAAGCCCTTGGCATTGTGGCAATAATCGCGCCGTGGAATTATCCTTATCTCACATCAGTTAATGGCATTTTTCCTGCTTTGCTTGCGGGGAATGCGGTTGTACTAAAACATTCACACCAAACGCCACTAGTGGCTGACCGTTATGCGCAGGCTTTTGCCGAAGCTGGCTTGCCAGAAGGCGTGTTCCAAACGCTTGATTTATCGCATGATGATACAGCGTTTATGATTGCCGATCCGCGCGTTGATTTTGTTAACTTCACAGGTTCAGTTAAAGGCGGCCTTGCCGTGAAGGAGGCATTATCATCACGTTTTATTGGCGCAGGATTAGAGCTTGGGGGTAAAGACGCGGCTTACGTCCGTGCTGATGCGGCGCTTGATAATGCGGCTGAAAGCCTGGTTGATGGCGCGTTTTTCAATTCAGGCCAGTCCTGCTGTGGCATTGAACGTATTTATGTTCATGAATCCGTTTATGATGCGTTTGTGGAAAAATTTGTCGCAATCACCAAAACATATAAGCTTGGCAACCCACTAGATAAAGAGACAAATTTAGGCCCTATGGTGCGTGCCGCATCGACTGATTTTGTCCGCGGTGAAATCAGCAAAGCGCTGGCGCAGGGCGCCAAGGCTTTGATTGATGAGAGCCTGTTCCCAAGCAGTAAAGAAGGCACGGCCTATCTTGCACCGCAGGTTATGGTCGATGTTGACCATACGATGGATATTATGCGCGAAGAAAACTTTGGTCCTGTGGTTGGCATTATGAAAGTGGGCAATGACGGCGAAGCATTACGCCTTGTCAATGACAGTGCCTATGGCCTGACGGCATCGATCTGGACGCAAGATCATGCCATTGGCGAAACGCTAGCCGAAGACGTTGAGGCAGGCACAGTATTTATCAATCGCTGTGATTATCTTGACCCTGCGCTTGCGTGGACAGGCGTTAAAAATTCAGGACGCGGCTGCACATTATCAATTTTGGGCTTTGACAGCTTGACGCGCCCCAAAAGTTATCATTTTAAGGAGATATAATCATGACACTTACAGGAAATTGGAACTACCCAACGCAAATGATTTTCGGTCCAGGCACAATTCAAAAATTGCCGGATACATGTAAAGACCTTGGCATGAGTAAGCCGCTTTTGATTACGGATGAAGGGCTTAAAGATGCGCCGATTGTCACCAACACTTTAGCGCTAATGGATAAAGCAGGTATGCGTGCAGGCTTATTCACTGGCGTTAAAGGCAACCCAACGGGTGAAAATGTTGATGCTGGTGTAAAAGCCTATCACGCAGGCGGCTATGACGGGGTTATCGCCTTTGGCGGCGGCAGCGGCATTGATGCGGCAAAAGCCATTGCGTTGATGGTTGGTCAAAACCGTCCATTGTGGGATTTTGAAGATGTTGGCGATAACTGGACGCGCGTTAATGTTGAAGGCATGGCGCCAGTCGTCGCTGTACCAACAACGGCGGGTACAGGTTCTGAAGTTGGTCGCGCAAGCGTGATTACCAATGCCCAGACGCATGAAAAGAAAATCATCTTTCACGCCAATATGCTGCCTGCAGTCGTGATTGCAGATCCAGAGCTAACAATTGGCCTGCCTGCGCCGCTAACGGCAGCAACGGGCGTTGATGCGCTGGTGCACGCCTTTGAAGCGTTCTGCGCGCCGGGTTATCACCCAATGGCGGACGGCATCGCGATGGAAGCAATGCGCCTTATTAAGCTTAATTTGGTCACAGCCTATAAAGACGGCGCAAACATTGAAGCGCGTGCTAATATGTTGGTTGCCTCAACAATGGGGGCAACCGCGTTCCAAAAAGGACTGGGCGGCGTACATGCGTTAGCGCACCCTTTAGGCGGGGTTTTTGATAAGCATCATGGCCTGTTAAACGCGATTATCATGCCCTATGTAATGCTAAAAAACCGCGATGCAATTGCCGAACGCATGGATCTTCTTGCACGGGTACTGGACTTGCCGGTGACAACATCTGGTTTTGATGCGGTTTATAACTGGGTGATTGAACTGCGTGCGACTTTGAACATTCCCCATACGCTTGCGGCGCTTGAAATCCCGCTTGAAAGATGTGCGGAAATTGGTCAGATGGCCGTCAATGACCCATCAGCTGGCGGTAATCCTGTGGCGCTCACGGCTACGGATTACGCGGCAATTTGCCATGCTGCAATTCTTGGTGAAACATGCGACATCAAAGCAGCCGCATAAAGGAAATAAACAACTCATGAAGCCACTGCGTATCGCTATATCTGCTAATTTTATGCACCCCGACCGTTCGCGGAAGGCTTACCCGCCAAAGACAATTATCTATGGGGAGGAAAGCCTGTATCACTGGTTTGAAGATGGCGGTGCGATTGCTTATATGATCCCGCGCTCATCAGGAAAGTTTCGTTTAGAGGACGTGCTTGCTGATTTTGATGGTGTGGTGTTTAGTGGCGGCGCGGATGTCTGTCCGAAATCCTATGGTGAAGAGCCGTTACGCCCTGAATGGTCTGGAGATTATGCGCGTGATCAATATGAGCTGGCGCTTTTTGAGACAGCAAGAAAGCTAGGCAAGCCTATATTGGGGATATGCCGTGGCCACCAGCTAATCAATGTCGCACTTGGCGGTACACTCTATCAGGACACCTATACCCAGCTTGAAGGCTCAGAGCTGCATCGTGATGGTGATATATACGATGTGTTGGGTCATGAAATAAGCATTGCAGATAACTCTGTTTTATCAGAGGTTTGCGGCGGTAAATTAAACCAAAAAATTAACTCTGTCCATCATCAGGCGATCAAGCAGTTGGGGCAGGGCTTATCTGTTGAAGCGCGCTCGACTTTGGATGATGTTATCGAGGCCGTTTGGTTTGGTGATCCTGCGCAATATATTTTAGGTGTGCAGTGGCATCCTGAGTGGATGAAAGACCCACAGATGCTTGATCCTGACCTTATACGGACGCATTTTTTATCTGCTTGTAGAGCCGCTCAACAGTTGTAGTTCTGCCCTGTGCATCAACCACTTATTGCAATCAGCATGATGTTATGAGATTATAAAGGAAGAGTAGCTGCTGTAAGTTAATAACTACACAATGGTGCAGTAATGAAATATCTCCTACTTTCTTTTGCTTCATATCTTTTTGTTTTTTCTTTGTTGTTGACCTTCTCGCCGTCGGCGCAAGCAGGGTTTCTGCGTTTTGGCAAAGACATAAATATTGTCCAAATACAGGACATTAAAATGAAGGGCCCGAATGGAGAAGCCTTGTTCCTAGGCTATGCCCTTGAGATAGATTACTTTCTATTAGGCACAAAGATGGTGGATAAAGGCTATGTCATTGGCGTAAGCGGCGTGAGAGACGGTTTTTATAACCTGCCTGATGCGCAAAAGATACAGGCGGCAAGGCGTACAGGTATGCTCCCACGAGAGTTTCCTGCATATACAATTAGCCCGACGCAATATGCGCTAGGGTATTCTCTATGGCTAGCTATTGCCATATTATGCCTGTGGATGCTTCTTGCTAATATATCCAAGAAACCGCGACGTTTATAGGCTTGAGGCCAATAATGGCCGCCCTATCTTTTTCATAAATATTGCTCTGCGGTAAAGATTTACCTTGATCTTTGCGCTGCTTTTGTGCATTGCTATCCAATCACAACAAAAAAAGAACGGGGTAGCTATGTCTAGATCAAACGCACGTAGAAACAAAAAAAATAACAAAAAAAATAACAATCGCCACCAAGACCCTCAAGAGGCGTATCAAAAGCAGATACTTTCACAGAAGTTTACAGATGTAGCCTATGGCAATCTGAAAGCTGGTGACATCGAAGCGGATATCATTAATAAAATGGATATTCCCGATCAGTTCCCGCAAGCGGTGATTAAAGAAGTGCAAGAGATTGTTGCAACGCAGTCAAACCCGCAAGATTTATTGAAAGATCCAAAACGTGAAGATTTAACGCATTTGCCTTTTGTTACAATTGATGGCGCTGATGCACGTGATTTTGATGATGCGGTGCATTCTTACCCTGACCCTGATGGCAGCAATAAAGACGGCCATATCCTTTGGGTCGCGATTGCCGATGTATCCCATTATGTCCGTCCGGGAACGGCGCTTGATAAAGAAGCTAAAAAACGCGGCACATCTGTGTACTTCCCAAGTAAGGTTGTACCAATGTTGCCAGAGGGGCTTTCAAACGGCCTTTGTTCATTAAAACCTGATGAGTACCGCGCCTGCGTTGCTTATGAAATGAAAATTAGCGCCAAAGGCAAAGTCATTAACGCAAAAATGCATAATGGCGTCATGAAGTCTGTAGCGCGCCTTACTTATCCGCAGGTTCTTGCGGGCATTGATGGTAAGCCAGATGCTGCTGTTGCGCCCATTATGGACACGCTGATTAAGCCAATGCATAATGTATTCAAAAGCTTATTGCAAAGCCGCGAAGCCCGAGGCGCGATTAACTTTGGTTTTGATGAAATTTCTGTTCACACGACAAAAGAAAATCCTGATGTACCAGAATTTGATCAAATCACAGGCGATGATGCACGCTGCTTAATCGAAGAAGCGATGATCGCGGCAAATATTAGCGCTGCGCGTGATGAAAACAAAACTAAGCAAGGCGTTTACCGCGTCCAAGGCAAGCCAAGCGCACGTAAAAAAGACACAATCAAAGAGCTTTTGCAACTGGGCGTAACATCTGCAACAGGCTGTGAATCAGGGAAGGAAATTAGCGGCAAGACGTTTGTTTCTATGCTTGAAGAAGCTGAGCTATCTGATGACCCAAGCCACGCAAAATCATTAATCTTACGGATGCAAAAACGCGCGTTTTATACGGATAAAAATGTTGGGCATTTCTGCCTTGCATTGCCTGAATACACGCATTTCACGTCGCCGATCCGTCGTTACCCTGATTTAATGGTGCACCGTAACCTTAAAACAGCATTTAACTTTAGCGCAGAGCCACAAAGCGCAACAATGGAAAGCGATGCGAAGCATTGCTCATATACAGAGCGCCGCGCTGATAAGGCATCTAAAGAAGCGAATAAACAATACACAATGAGCTATCTTTATGACCTACAAGGTCAGTCGCTTAATGCACGCATTGTAGATGTAAGCGCCGCACGCGGTATTCGTATCTCAATTGATAATTGTAACTATCATACAAACCTTAGCAAAGGCGATTTGCCAACGGGGCCTTATGCGTTGAACCAAGATAAAGACGCATTAGTGAACACGCTGACGGGGCATTGCTTTACTATTGGTGACAGCCTTGATGTGTCGCTACATTTCGGCCTCAGAGACGATGATGATGCGCCGGTCGTGTTCCTTGATAACGCAGACCAGGCATTGCCACAAACAAATGCAAAGCCTGCGAAAAAACAAAATAAAGGCCAAAACCCTCAGCCATAAGCGAGAGAGCTTTATTAAAATTTAGGCGGCGCGGCTCTGTTTTTCCCCTTGGGGCGGAATATGGGGCGCGCCGCTTTTCTTATTTGCGTATTAATATGTTAAAATATCACATATTTACGCAATTTCTCTTTACTTTTTATGTAAAATGTAGTTTAATCACCTCACGCGCCAAAGAAATATATAAAGTAAACAAGCCATGGCGACGTTGAGGGAGTAATCATGTCAAAAAATATTACATTCAAAGATATCCGCGATATCACGAACTTTATTAGAAAAAACCGCGAAGAGTTGCCAAAGGAAGAGTATAACTCTATTGATCTGCTGATCCTTCTTGGGCGTATATATCCGTCTGCTTTTTCTGCGGCGTTGGAACAATGTGGCGTGAATGCAGAGAAGCTTGATGAAGAATTATATACGATTTATGATTTGAACCTGAAGAATGCGGTCAAAGCGCCTGCAGCTGACCAAGTAAAATTCAGCGATGAGTTTGCGAATAAGTTCTCAACACTCGATGCACATATAAAATTTGACGATAACGATTTCCAAGTTTTTGACCTTATCAATGCCATATTTACCTATGATGACATGGGTGCGGGTATGATTTTACAGGCGAGCCAGCATGGCAGCACAGTGGATAGTGAAACAATTACCCTGCAAGCAGAAGACATTATGAAGAATGGCTTATCTGGCACGACGATTATATACAGCGAAAAAGGCGAGGCCGCACCAATGAACGCGAGCGCAAAACCACAATCAACAAAAACTGACGAAGACGATGACTTCTCGCCAAGTGATGTACTTGAAAACCTTGTTGATTTGGCGATGGATGAAAAACTCTCACCTGTCATTGGCCGCGAAGATGAATTGCAGCAAGTCGTGCAGGTTCTTTTACGCAAGAAGAAAAGCAACCCATTAATTGTGGGTGAACCAGGTACAGGTAAGACAGCCGTGGTCGAAGCGCTTGCACAGGCCATTGCTGAGGATGATGTGCCTGATAAGTTGAAGTTACGCGCAGTGCTGAGCTTGGATATGGGCGGCCTGCTCGCGGGTACAAGGCTGCGCGGTATGTTTGAAGAGCGCCTTCAGGCGGTACTTGAATTTGTTGCCAAAGAAAATGCAATTCTATTTATTGATGAAACGCATATGGTAATGGGCGCCGGTACCTCTGGCGATAAAGACATGGATATGTCGAATATGCTGAAACCATATTTAAGCGCAGGGACAATTAGCGTTATTGGCGCAACAACATTTAAAGAAGCTAAAAAATTAGAACAAGACAAAGCCTTTATGCGCCGTTTCGGCCTCGTGCAGGTTAATGAACCAAAGCCAGAGCTTGCTGTGGAGATGATTGCAGGGCAAATAGCAAGCTATGAAAGCCATCATGAAGGTGTCGGCGTTGATGACAGCGCTATACAAGCGGCTGTTGAACTTTCACATCGTTACATACGCGACGCATTTTTGCCTGACAAGGCGTTAAGCTTGCTTGATGATGCTATGGCGGCACAAAGTGCCAAGGCCGCGCCTGAAGGTGCAGAGAGAGGCGTTGTCACGGAGGTAGATATATATGCGCAGATTAGCAAAAAGCTTGGTCGCACCATGTCAAAGAAAAATGATAAAGCCGAGCAGAAAAAGCTTTTATCGCTGACTAGCGAATTTACCAAAGCAGTTTTACATCAGGACAACGCGATTGATAAAATTACGTTTGCCATTCAAAATGCCAAAAGTGATTTATTTGACGACCGTAAGAATAAAACATTGGGCAGCTTTTTATTTTCTGGGCCAACAGGGGTTGGCAAAACAGAACTCGCAAACAAGATGAGTGACGTACTAGATGTACCTTTGCTACGCTTTGATATGTCAGAATTCCAAGACAAGGAAGCTGTTAACCGTTTGATCGGTGCGCCTCCGGGTTATAATGGGAGCGCCCAAGGCGGTGAGCTTGTTAATGCCGTGCGTAAGAACCCACACGCGATTGTTTTATTTGACGAAATTGAAAAAGCACATCCTGATGTCTATAAATTATTGTTACAAGTCATGGATAACGGTAAATTAACGGCGAGTAATGGTGACATTGGAGACTTCCAGAACTGTTATGTGACCATGACAACAAATGCGGGCGCGACCATCAAACCAAAACGCTCGATTGGTTTTGCGGGCGGACAGGAAAAAGTTAACCCTGAGAAAACAGAACATTTGTTGGAACGTTTTAGTGAAGAATTTATAGCACGTTTAGATGAACAAATTGAATTTGAACCGTTAAACGATGTCAATAAAGTGTTAGATATTCTAGAGATGAAACTGGCACCACGCATAGAGGACCTTACGGCAAAAAACATCAATGTTACTTTTGATAATGCTGCAAAGAGATTCTTAGCGGATAAATGTGTTGCCCAGAATTTGGGTATCAGACCTTTAATTAACGTTATCAAAACGTACTTCCAAAAAGCTGTGATGACTGAGTATTTAGAAGGCAATATAAAGCCAGGTGACACATTGAAAGTACGCGGCCCGTTAAATAAAAGTGATGATGCTTTACGCATAGAGCCACAAAAGACCCCAAAAAGAGCCCCACAATATAACTAAGGTTTTCATAACTTGACGCCTTACTAATAAAATAGCCACACAGGGGATGAATGTATTTTCGTCCCCTGTGTGGATTTTAGTCAAACCGTTACAATAACTTAACACCTTGTTAACTTTCTTGTCCTATTGTACTTCTCATACATACCAATCAGTATGCAGAAACTTTTTAAGAATAAAAAGGGGATAGCAATGTACAAAATTGAAGAAATCAATAGAGAAGGTGCATATCAAAGTTCTGTCGCGACGTTAGAGGAAGCAAAGAATTTGTTTAAACGTTACGCTAAGCTAGCAGACTATATTGTCGTTTACGATGCAGAAGGGCGCGTGCTGTATAAGCATCAGAGGCGCTTACAAAGTAAAACGAGCGGGAATGATATGGATATGCAGCATGCGGTTGCATGATAGCTTTATGGGCTTGATGGCGCACTGCCTTTAAGTGGCCCATAAGGGTGCTTGTATCGATCCATATAAAATTCGCCATTACCTAATTCAATAATTTGAATGCCGGGCATTGCCTGCGCAGCGCGGATGGTATCCCAAATTGCGTTTTTATCATTTAACATCGCATCTGTGATACCTAAATCGCTTTGAATGTCTGTCACCATTTTGCGAGTGTCTGGGTCTTCATGGCTGCGCGCCGCGATCAGCAAGCGCGTTGCGGTGTCTTCTTGTTGGGCATTGCCGATTTCTAATGCAGCGCGACTTGCAAGCGCCTGCCAGAATATCTTGGTTTTTTCTTGCTGGATCACATTAATTTGTGCGTTTTGTGTTGCTTCAATTTTCTCTAACGCTTGCTGTGTCTGGGCATTAATTTGCACATTGGCAAGGTCTTCTTTGTGTTTACCACATTTGGGGTCAAACTCGACGCTCAGGACTAACCCCTTATCATCTTGCACCTCATGCAAACATTCGCTGTTTAAATTGTGAATGATGGGACGGGATGCGCAGGCAGTCAAAGCGATCGGCAGTGCCACGGCGACAAAAATATTTTTGAGGTTCATATTGATTAACTTCTCTTTTTTACACAGTCTATTACCGCAATAATTTACATAAACCTGAGGTGAAAAGCAAGGCTTATATCTAAGTTACTGTTAAATATAAATAAAGGCTGCGTTTACAACGTTAACGCAGCCTTTAGAATAATTATAATTCAGCTTTAATTACTGTTGTAATCTAGGCGCCGCTTTTACGCTCTTTGTGAACTGTGAAAAATCAGGTTTGGTTGTTTCTGCTTTACCGTCTGTCAGTTGGTTAAATGTACCCCACATGACGTCTTCACAATTTTCGTGACCTTGACCGCGAATAGCAACAGTGCCTGCAACGACGTCTTGTTTGCCATTACCGGTGTTGATAACTGTTGCGCCAAGGTTACATGCATGTTTCACAGTCTGGTTGAAGGCCGCGCCAATTGCTTCTGTTTTGGCGTGGTCAATTGCACCTTTTGCGCGGACTTCTTCAATGTACATGTTCGCTTGTGCATTGATAGCAATACCAGATGTATGCGCTTCTGCATTAATCTGTGCAACGCCTGTGGCTTGCTTGTAAGCTTTTGTCAGCGCGCGCTCTTGCGCAATGTAATTACCCATCAAACATGTTGCTTTTTCTTGTTCACTTTTGCGCAGTTCAGTAAAGATCGGCGCGCGATCAACTGGGCTAAGGTCTGCGAGTTCAGGAATAGTGTAAGCTACGTCAACAACTTCACCATTAACAGTCATTTCACCAACAAGAGAAACCGCTTCGCTACCAACGTGTGAGAATGACAAACCGCCATAACCCGCATATACATTACCGCCGCCAAGGCCGACTGATGTAGAAGATACACAAGATTTAGTTGCAAAAATCGCCGCTGCTTGTGGGATGTTTGCCGCTGCACCTGATTTATAAGTGCTGTTATTTGTGTAAGAGCTGTTATTGCCGCCAACTTCAGTGTTTTGTGAATTTGAGTTTTCACTGTTGCCGCTATTGCTTGTGTCAACATCTGTGCTTTGGTTGTTGGTTTGATCTTGCGCATTTGTTTGCTCATTTGTTTGTGCAAGATCATTCTGTGATGATGCATCAACATCTGTTGAAACTTCAGCGCCGCCTGCGTTGTTATGTGTCGTTGAGTTATCAGCAATTGTGCCGTTTACGCCACCATTTGACAGGTCGTTATGTACTGAGTTTTCAACTTCAGCGCCACCAGCATTATTATATGACTGCGAATTATCAGTAACGCCGCCATTTGAAAGGTTAGCATTCATTGTATTTTCGACTTCTGCGCCGCCAGCAATGTTGCTTGTCTGCGAATTATCAGCAATCGTGCCGTTCATTGAATTTTCAACTTCAGCGCCGCCGGCATTAACGTTGTTTGTTGTGTTCGACATATCAGCAATTGTACCGTTTACAGAACCATTAACGTTCGCGTCTACTGACCCGCCAGTTGCAGATGCTTCGCCGCCAGCCGCGTTTGCGGCGCTATTGGTATTTGAATGTACATGTGTGTTGTTATTTGCACCAGCTTTGGCATTAGCTGTTGGGCTTGCGTTTATTGTTGGGCTAACTACAACTTCAGTCTCAGGCCCACCTATATTGTTATAAATGTCAGGCTGAGAGTTTGTTGCATGCGCTGCGCCAGTTGTTGCTAAAAGCGCCGTCAAAACAGCTGAGTTCTTTAAGTTTGAAAATGTTTTCTTCGTCATTATATATACCTTTATTTCGCCGTATTTGTGAGACTGCGCATAAAAACGCGAGATAATCTCAACAAAAAGTTTGTGTTTTACGAGGAGGGTTATCACATACCACATTAGATTATGTCAAGGATTATGTTTTAAGCTATTGATATTACAGTGTAATAAAATTGTTTCTTGCTTTTTTGGTCTGCATATGTCAAAACACTGCCTGAATATGAAAACAAAGTAATTCTATACATTATGGTGTGATATGAACGAGACAGCCGCAAACAACAATAACAATATTGAACAGGCCGTAATTGAGCCGCAAGAAAAGCCAAAAGGTAAGCTGCGTTCTATATGGAATAGCGTTGCAAGACGCATGCCGACAAAAAACACGCTAAAGAAGGCATTTACACCTGCCGCGCTTGGTATCGCTGCTGGCGTTGGCGCGAAAATAGCAGCAATGGCCGCTGGCGCAGCGGTTCTCGGCCCCGTATTCACAGTATGTGCAGGCGTTGGCCTGACAACACATGGCTTTATTAAAGATTATAAAAAGCAGCAAGAATGCACGTCTTCATTTGATTTCTTTAAAAATAATTGGAAGAAATACTCTATCAAGCTTGCCCTAAATTCTACATCTGCCTTTATTGGTTTTGGCGGTGCGGAGTGGGCGCTGGATTATTTCTCTGCTGCGGAAAGTATTATACCTACAGTAGCTGAGGCACCTGATGTTGCTGTTGATGGCGGCGTTTCAGATGCCGCATTAAATGATACACAAACAGATGCAGGCACGGACACTGATCTTGAAGCTGAAGCGGAACAAGAAGACGTTGTAGAAGATCCTGCAATCGTCATTCCTGATGACCCATATGAAAAACTTAAGATGCTCGCAGAAAACGGCGGGCTTTCACCGCAAGCACAGGCAATGATCGAAGCGGCTGAAAAAGGCCAAACATGGGCGATCCGTGATATCGGGCTTGGTCTTATTAACGGTTTCTATGGTTTTGACGAACTTGGCGAAATGGCGGAGCACGTCAGTGCAGACGAATGGGGGGCAGCCTTGTTAAAGGATGCCGTTGAAACGGGTGATGCAAAGGCGCGTATTGATTATGCGTATTTCCAATACACAGGCGTCAATGAAGCGATTGCACAAAACCAAGAAGCTGCCTTGAAAACAGTCGCAGAGTTAGACCGCACATGGCTTTATGGTGACAGCGTCCTTGACCAAGTCCATATGGACCAAGCGAAGGATTTGTTCGTTGCGCATATGCCAGAAGGCACAGATATTAATGATTTCCGGATCGAGAAAATGGCTGATGATGGCTATAAATTCATCAACCTTGCTGAAGAAGCAAAAGTTATTGCAGAACAAAAAGCGGCAATGGCCGCTGCGGGTTTAGACCCAGCGAACTGCGATGTTTTTGCCAATGCCGATAATAATGGCTACACCATCAAAAATTGTCAGATGCAGCCATAATTAAATTATTTGGCAAGCGCATTCGTAGTATGGATGAATTCCTGTACTGAGGCGCGAAGCATATTTAAATGCGCAGCATCTGTTAACTGCCCTTGATCATCAAACACCTTATGTGCGGCTGCAATGGCGGTCTGCGTTGGGACTACATGCACGCCAATATTACCAAGCATCATGCGCAGCGGCACTAACCCGCGTAGGCCGCCAAAGCCGCCGGGGGACGTTGCGCCGACCGCGGCTACTTTGCCCTTAAACGCGATAAGCGGTGCTTCATTTTCTGCGTGTGGTCGTGAGATCCAATCTAATGCGTTTTTTAAAAGCGGCGAAAAAGAGCTGTTATATTCAGGCGACGCGATATAAAAACCGTCATGGTCAATAAATAACTGTTTTAATTTAATCGCATTTGCAGGCAGGCTATCGCTCGCTTCTAAATCACCATCATAAATGGGCATTTCAAAGTTTTTTAGGTCGATCAATGTGACATCTGCACCCTCTTGTTTGGCAATGCTGGCCGCCTCAGATGCGAGTTTCTTGTTGAAAGAACCTGTACGGGCGCTGCCCGCGAAAAAAAGTAGTTTAGCCATGTTATCTATCCTTAATACTGTTTGTTGTTTAATGTTGTATGGGCCGCGTGCTAAGCATCAATAGTATTGTGAGGTGCAATGAGCCCCGCGACAAAATTATCTATCAAGCAGTTCACCATATTTTGGGCGTTATGATCCTCACTAACGAGAGGCATTTTACCGGATTGGTCAATAAAACAAATGCCATGCACAGATGCCCATAATGTCCGTGCGGCGAGTTTTGCGCTATCGCGGCTACTTTGCCCAGAATCTGCATGTAAAGCCAGTACCGCCTGTTCAATCGGCATAAACAGCGCAGAAATCTTGGCTTCAAACCAAGGCGGTAATATGCTGCCTTCAGTTAGGCGATGGGTAAATAAGGCATACCAGCGCCCTTTATGGCCGTGTACAAAATCTAGATATATGCGCGCCATTGATTTAAGTTGGTCTGCGGGGGTGGCGGTGTAGTCTTGCTGGCTTATCTGTTCAGCCATCATATCCAAGCTGCGCGCGTTTATAGTGACGATTAAATCATCCATTGATGCATAGACGTTATAAATTGTCCCAGCGGCATAGCCAATGCGCCCCGATATTTTACGGGCGCTAAGTGCGGCGAAGCCTTGTTCTTCGATGATATCAATCGCGGTGGTGATGATTAATTCATGTAATTCATCGCGCGTATGGTCACTGCGTCTAGCCATGTTAACCTCACTTTCACATTTAAGAATACGCGATAATTAAACGGTGTTCAATTTTTTTATTGAACATTGTTCATTGTTGTGTCAGTATATTAATTGAACAGTGTTCAGAAAAGGGAAAAATATGCAATATAAGTCCAAAATACTCTGCGCCGCGATGATCCTAGTATTGGCCATTGGCAGCGCCGCATCTGGCGAGGCCGTGAAACTAAACACAGCAGAAGGCGCTAAGGAAACAGTTGTGCTTCTCCATGGCATAGGACATTCACGCCTGAACATGTCGGGGGCGGCCCATGCTTTGCACAAGGCGGGGTATAATACATTAAGTGTTTCTTACCCATCACGCAGCGATGAAATAGTAGGTTTATCTGCCTTTATTGCGGGGGAGCTTAGGGGGCAGAGGGTTTGGCAAAATGCAGAGAAGGTACATTTTGTGACACATTCAATGGGTGGCCTTGTTACGCGTCAGTATCTTGAGGCCTATAAAAATGAGATTCCTAAAAGGAAATTAGGCCGCGTTGTGATGATGGCGCCACCATTAGGCGGCAGTGAAGTTACGGATTTCTTAAAAAGTTTTCCGCCTTATAAATGGTTGTTTGGCCCTGCAGGACTTGAGCTGACGACAGAAATACAAAGAAAAAATCACGTTAAACCATATTATGATGTCGGCATTATTGCGGGCACGTCAGGGTGGCCGTACCTTGCTGCGCATTTGGTGATGCCTTCGGGGCATGACGGGCGTGTCAGTGTAGAGAGTACCAAATGGATTGGCATGAAAGACCATATAACCTTGTCAGCAACACATAGTTTTATTAGCTGGAAACCAATTGTTCATAAACATATAATACACTTCATCAACAAAGGGGAGTTCGACCATGAAGCCTAATCAATTTTCACTGTTACGTGATAAACGTTTTGTACCATTATTTGTCACCCAGTTCCTTGGGGCGCTACATGATAATTTGTTTAAAAATGCGCTCGTGGTCATGCTTGTCTATGGTCTACTGTCGTCGGAAGGCGTTGACCCAAAACTACTGGTCACACTGGCCGCAGGTCTGTTTATTTTGCCATTCGTACTGTTTTCAGGCATTGGCGGGCAGCTTGCGGATAAATACCCAAAAGAACGTATCATTCGTGTTGTAAAACTTGCCGAGATCGTCATTGCCTGCGTCGGCGGCGGCGCGCTGTTGCTTGGTTCAACCTATTTATCATTTGGCGCGCTGTTTTTATTAGGTACTCAATCTGCGTTTTTTGGCCCGAGTAAATATTCTATTTTACCGCAGCATTTACGCGCAGATGAATTGATTGGCGGTAACGCATTGCTTAATACAGGGTCGTTTTTGGCTATTTTGGTTGGGACAATTACCGGTGTGGTTTTTATCGGCATGGATGGCGGAGCGATGATTGTTGCTGGCGCGATGATTGGTTGTGCCATTATTGGGTATATGGCTTCGCGCTTTATTCCCTCTGCACCGGCGCAGTCAACAGGCCTTAAAATCAATTTCAACCCACTAACGGAGCTTGTTGATGTGCTGCGCTTTGCGTTTTCACAGCAAAGCAGCGTTAAGCGCTCTATCCTCGGCGTTGCGTGGTTTTATTTCCTTGGCGGCCTGTTTATGGCGCAATTCCCAAATTTCACCGAAGCAACGCTTTATGCGAATGAGCATGTTTTGGCGTTTTTTCTTGCAGTTTTCTCCCTTGGTATCGCCTTTGGTGGGCTGTTAAATAACCGCCTGTTAAAAGGCCGTATTGAAGCATTATTTGTCCCTTTAGCCGCCGTTGGCATTACGATTTTCTCCGTTGATTTGTATTTTTCAAGCAGCGCAGTACAGCCCCTTTCGCCAAGCCTGTTTACGCTAAGTGAATTCCTTGCGGTGGCGCATCACTGGCGCATCGTGGTTGATATATTGATGATTGCGATTTGTGGTGGCCTGTTTGTCGTGCCGCTAAACGCCCTTATTCAGCACGACACGCATCAAAGCACGCGCGCACGCGTTATGGCGGGCAGCGCGATTGTCAATGCGCTGTTTGTGATGGCTTCTTCGCTTATATCTGCGGCGTTAATCGCAAAAGGCTGGGAAATACAGCAATTATTTTTGGCAGCAGCGATCGCAAATGGTGTTGTCGCGTTTTATATTTGTTCCTTATTGCCTAGTCATTTGTTCAAAAGCTTGCTGCGGATTATTTTTAAATTACTCTATAACGTTGAAGTGCACGGTTTAGAAAACATAGAAAAAGCAGGCAAGCGCGCAGTAATTGTAGGTAACCACGTATCGTTATTAGATGCGCCACTATTGGCGGCGTATCTTCCTGGCAGACCTGTCTTCGCGATTAATAGCTTTGTCGCACAGTGGTTCTGGGTGAAGCCGTTTTTGAAGTTGGTTGACGCGTTCCCGCTAAATCCAATAAATCCTTTTTCTATCAAAAGTTTAATTGAAAAAGTTAAAGAGGATCGTCATGTCGTGATTTTCCCTGAAGGTCGCCTTACGGAGACAGGCGCGTTGATGAAAATTTATAACGGCCCGGGTATGATTGCTGACAAATCAGATGCGATGATCCTGCCGATACGCCTTGACGGCGTTCAGCACACGCCATTTGCGCGGCTGAAAGGCAAAGTGCCGCTGCGCAATTTCCCCAAAATCACCATTACTATTCTTGAGCCGCGGAAATTTAAGCTTGATGACAATCTAAAAGGCCGCCAAAGACGCGCTGCCGCAGGCCGTCAGCTTTATGATGTGATGGAAGAAATGATGTTTCTGACCAATGACCGAGAACAAACGCTTTATAACGCGCTGTTAAAGGCTGAATACGTCAACGGTAAAAAATCTGCAATTGTCGAGGATATTGAACGCAGGCCGTTACAGTTCAAAAAATTGGTTTTGGGCTCTAAAGTGCTTGGGCGGAAGTTAAATGACTATACTGAGCAAAGGGAGAATGTTGGTGTGTTGCTGCCAAACTCGGTGGGCGCGGTGGTGACGTTCTTTGCACTACAAGCCTTTGGCCGCGTGCCTGCGATGCTTAACTTTTCAGCAGGGACAAAGGCGCTTGCCAGTGCTTGCCAGACCGCGAAAGTTAAAACCGTTTTGACTTCCCGCCGCTTTGTCGAATTAGGCCGCCTTGAAAGTGAAATTGAAGAAATAGCCAAATATGCAGATATTCGTTATCTGGAAGACATTAAGCAGAGCATTGGCTTTAAAGATAAGCTGATCGGCCTCACCTCATCAGCGAAGCGTTTGCATAAAAAACGTAAAATCAGTCCTCATGACCCAGCGTTAATTTTATTCACTTCAGGGTCAGAAGGCACGCCTAAAGGCGTTGTGCTCTCACATGCGAATATTATGAGCAATATCGTGCAGCTTTCATCGCGGGTTGATTTTAACCGTCAAGATATTGTCTTTAACTGCTTACCGATGTTCCATTCATTCGGCCTTACGGGCGGCACGTTATTGCCGATACTTTCTGGCGTAAAAACGTTTCTGTACCCAAGCCCGCTACATTATCGCATTGTGCCTGAAATTGTCTACTCGTCTAACGCAACGATTATGTTTGCAACGGATACGTTCTTAAATGGCTATGCGCGGATGGCGGATGCCTATGATTTTTACCGCATGCGTTATATTTTCGCGGGCGCTGAAAAAGTCAAAGACGAAACGCGCCGCCTGTATATGGAACGTTTCGGGGTTCGGGTGCTAGAAGGTTACGGCGCAACAGAAACCGCACCTGCGCTCAGCGTTAATTCACCGATGCATGTTAAAGCGGGGACCGTCGGGCGCTTGCTTGCAGGCATTGATTATAAGCTTGAAAAAGTTCAAGGCGTTGAAGCTGGCGGGCGTTTAATGGTTAAGGGGCCGAATGTCATGCTGGGCTATTATTTGGCGGATAATGCGGGCGTGCTTGTCCCGCCGCAAGATGGTTGGTATGACACGGGTGATATTGTTGATATTGACGCCGATGGCTTCGTCAGCATTGTTGGTCGCGCGAAACGTTTCGCAAAAATCGCAGGTGAAATGGTCTCACTCACCAGTGCTGAAGTCATGGTCAATAGCGTCTATCCCGATGGCGATCATGCTGTGGTATCCATCCCCGATAAACGTAAAGGCGAACAGCTTATTGTTGTCACCACCCTTAAAGACGTTGATAAGAAACAGCTCTCTGCTTATGCATCAAAACATGGCATTGCGGAGCTGTCTGTACCGAAAACTATCTTGAGCGTCGTTGCTATTCCTGTGCTTGGCAGTGGCAAGACGGATTACGCGTCACTGCAAGATATTGTCGATAAGGAATATTCCGTTTAAAAGACGACAGGGGATGGCGCTTAGTTGAGGCGCCATGCTTTTATTTTATCGCGCCCCTGATAACACCAATAAGCGGCTTGTGCGATGGCGGGCCCCAGTGGTTTCCCTGCATAATCAAGGCCAAATGGCGCAAAGAGCTTGTAGTCTTCACTTGTATTGGCGATTGCCCCTGCAATGGCTTCGCCGCCGGCCGTTGTGGCGCACATACCCAGCCCACCAAAGCCTTGACAATACCACGTACCATCACCAAACGTACCAATTTGCGGCATTTCATGGCGCGCATAGCCCATATAGCCGCCCCACGCGACCTCGGCTTTAATGCCCTTTAGCTGCGGATAAACGTTAAGTAGATCTTTCATCATAATGTTTTTTAACCGCGCCTGAGAGGGGTGAAACATCGACACGCGCCCGCCCCATAATAAACGCCCATCTGCAAGCGGGCGATAATAATTGGATGATGAACGATTATCTGCCGTGGCGTAACGCACGCGCATACATTCATCAAGTCGATCACCAAGCGGCTCAGTCAGTAAAACATACGTCGCAACCGGCAAAGTGGCGCGTGATAGTTTTGGGTGGAGGTTTTTAATATAAGCACTACAGCAATACACAATCTGGTCAGCCAAGACTGTGCCAGTGGAAGTTTCAATGCACCATTTATCTTGGCGTTTATAAACACGCAAAGCAGCAGAGTTTTCATAGATTTCTGCGCCTTTTTGTACGGCCATTTGCGCCGTATGATGAACATATTTTAACGAATGTATTTGCATAGATTCAGGTCTGAAATAACCATCATAATATCGCTTTGTTTTATACGCATCACGCACTTCTTCGCGTGGCATGAAACGAAGATTTTCATCAAAGACATCGTTCATCTGCTCAACATGTGTGCGCACAGATTTCTCATCATTAAACCATGATACGACAGATACGCCCTCTGGCTGTGGGATGATGGCGTCTTTTACACCTTCCAGACGTTTATGCATCAGTTTTAACGCCGCCTTAGGCAGTTTATGGAGCGCCTGCGCATGTTCGACCCCGACGCGCTTCATTAAGCTTGTTGGTGATGCGGAATAAAGGGTTGAGACAAAACCGCCATTACGTCCCGATGCACCCCAGCCAATGCGGTTTGATTCCAAAATCGTGGCTTTTATGCCGCGCTCCGCAAGGCCAAGCGCAGATGAGATGCCGGCAAGTCCACCACCAATAATGCATACAGGCACGGAAATTTCTTGCTCTAATGTGGGATAGCGCTTTGCTTCACCTAATGAGCGTGAATAATAACAATCTATGTACTCATGTGGCTGGCCTGCATTTTTATATGGCTGCATTACGGTCTCCTGCGTTTTACTTTTTGAAAAGTATCATTGGCGAGTAAAAATATAAAGTTTTATTCGCTAAAATAGGGGACATCAGCACAGTTGTTGATTTACATAAGCTTGACTTTTGCGTTGTTCTGCAGTATAAAGTAAGAAAAAATGAAACAATCATGTGCGTAAATAATGGGTAACATCATGCAAAAATTCAAAGCTGTATTCTGGGATATTGATGGCGTCATCGTTATAAGTGAACCTTTGCACGTAGAAAAAATCAATAAAACAGCGTTGAAATATGCTATTGAAAACACGCAAGAAGATTGGGACCAGTGGCACGGCATTGGCGACCATCGCATTTACCAAGAACTGTCCGAAAAAGGACTGCCAATATCAGAAGAACAATTTATTGATGAGTGTTTAGATTATTACACGGCAAATCAAAGCCGCTTAGAAGTGCGCGAAGGTTTTAAAGAGGCTTTTAATTTCTGCGCCGCAAAAAACCTTTCCCAAGCGACAGTTTCAAGCGGTGTAGCGGAACAGGTTCTTGCGAATTTAGACACAGCAAATGTGCGGACAAAAATGGCCTTCAACCTTAGCGCATCTGACGTTATTGCCAAGGGCCTTGCTACGAAACCTTCGCCGGACCCTTATTTAGAAGCGCTGCGCATGCTTAACACACAAACTGGCGCGATGATCACGCCACAAGAATGCATCGTTGTTGAAGACAGCGGTAGCGGTGTGAAAGCGGGGAAGAGCGCTGGCATGCACAGCATTCATTGGCGCCCTGAGCAATCTGATACAGTTTCTGAAAATGCAGATTCAACGGCGTATGATGCGCCGAGCCTCAAACAGGCGCTACAACGTCTTATCCCGTGCTAACTATCCACGTTTAAGGGGAGAACGAGTTTGAAGATTGCACCTTTTTCGGGGGCTTCAAAAAGAATCTGTCCACCAAGAATATCGACGCTTTTCTTAATCATATACATGCCCAGACCTGATCCATATGATGTTTTAGGGTGGAAGCGTTTGAACATTGTGAACATCTGCGCGTGTTGATCTTCGGGGAAGCCAAGGCCATTATCCCGTACTTCAAAAATGAAACTCTCGCCTTCTTGGCAGCTGTTAATCTCAACAAACGGCGCAGACTCGTCTGGGTCTTGATATTTGACAGCATTGGAAATTAGGTTTTCAACAATCAAAACAAAGCGGTGCGCTTTTAGTCTTATGGGCGCGTCATAAGCTAGATTAATGCGGATATCTAAGCGTGCGAACGACTCCATTTGTTTAATTTGATCCAACGTGTTTTTAACAACTTCAGAGACCACAATATCTTGAAGTTCTTCGCGTAAATTCTTTGTTTTTGTTAAAGATAGAATGTCGCTGACCAGAGATTCTAGCTTTTCTAAGGATATATTTACGTGCCCCAGACAGCTCTTCGTTTGCTGTATGTCTCCTTTGTCTAGGCATGAATCTGCCATTGATAGAAGCTTCATAGAGGATAATAAAGGGGCGCGCAAATCATGTGATGTTCTATAAGCAAACTCTTCCAACTCTTCATTGGCCAGCAGTAGTTCATTCTGGGTTTGCTCTAGGCTTTCAGTGCGTTCTTGAATTAAACCTTCCAATTCTTCTTTGGAAAGGTGCAATACTTCCATAGCCCGTGCATTAACACGCGTCAGGATAACAATCATGACGATGAGTAGAAATATTTGAGCGCTAACGATGGCGATCATCATGAGTTTGATCAGGTAGTAAGATGACAGCGCATCATCAAAATCTATTTCCAGTGCAATGCCAACATTTATATCATCATTCCAAAGCCAAGCCCCCATTACTTCCACGCCGCGGTACCCCCGATAGCCTGTAATGTTAATGCCGTTGGTTTTGTTCATAGCATTTTGGGCCATTAGAGTAAAAGGCTTGCCTGCCTGATCATAGTTGTGCACAGGGTGGCGTATGAGGTCCTGCATCGGGTCTTTAATAAACATAGACCAGATGGCTTGCTCATCATGCTTCGCGATGCCTATTTCGGCTAATTGTCCCTCAAAGCGACTATCTGAAAGCAAACGGCCATCCTGGTCAAAAGCATATGTCTCGCCAGTTTCACTTGGGCGCGTTAATGATAAAATATCCCTGTATTCTTTACGAATATCATGGCGCTGTGCCAATAATGCAATGACTTTACCATCCACCTGAATTGGCGAGACAAAGAATAAAGTTGGCGGCACATCCATACCTGCAATATTCTTTTGCCCTTCTAAAGCAACATCTGATGGAATAGGTGGCACAAACACAGTGTTGCCGTTCAAAGCGCTGTAAATTAATTCTGGGCGATGATCGACAATCAAATTACGCACGCCAATGTTACTGTCGCGCATGGATGCGATGTTTATGCAGTCTGGTGCAATGACAAAAAAACCTGATTTTCCCCAGCGGTCTTCATGACGTAAGAAAAATTCACGCAGCCCCGTTAGCGCGCCTTGTTCTTCGAGTTCGCCAGCTTTATAGGCGCTTAATTGTTGTTGGACTAAAGTGACAAACTTGTCGTCTTTGGTAATCGTTTGTAGGTTGCGCTCATTGAGGGTTACCCAGTCACGGAATAGAAAATCAACTTGCTGGAGGGCAATGTCTAAATTGCCTTCTATACGCTGCAAGACATTTTTTTTCAGGTAATGCAACGCGGTCGCGCCAATAACGATGCTGATGCAAACCATTATAATGGTTACAACCAACGCTATTGATGACCCTTTAGTATTGTGCGAAAAATACAAAATAATACCTTAAAATTAATAATGCCGACTCTATTAAACAGAGATTTTTAATTATTCCCTTATGCAAGCATAGATTTATTATATATCATTCCATAGTGAGTATGAAGTAAAGAAAGTTGTTTTAATGAAAATATGGGTCGATGGCGATGCGTGTCCAAAGCCAATAAAAGACACATTATGCCGCGCGGCGGAAAAGCGGCAGGTCACCTTAACGTTTGTCGCTAATCAATGGCTTAACCTGCCAAATTTGTCCAACATTGAAATGATTCAAGTCGCAGATGGCCCTGACATTGCCGATGATGCGATTGCGGAAGCTTGTCTCGATGGCGAATTGGTGATCACCGCGGATATTCCACTTGCGGCGCGCTGCGTCAAAAAAGGCTGCATCGTGTTAGAGCCACGCGGAAAGCTATATAATCAAAGCAATATCGGCCAGGCGCTGAATATGCGCGACTTTATGGACGGCTTGCGTGGGAGCGGCGTCGACACAGGTGGGCCCAAAAGTTTTTCACAGAAAGACCAGCTTCAATTTGCCAATGCGTTAGATAAGCTGATTACAAAATACTTGCGTCACTGCTAACGTTTATCCGCGCGCAAATTTTTGATGATGCAGCTCAACATCTTGATGCAAAACAGCTTTACGCTCATTACTTATGAAGCTGCCATTAATGGCGTTGATTGTCAGCGTTTTAATATCATTCGCCGTTAAGTTCAGGGCTGCCTGTATGGCTTCAAAATTTTCATTCATATAGCCGCCAAAATAGGCCGGATCATCAGAATTTACAGTCGCATATAAGCCTAAATCGAGCATTTTCTGTAAAGGGTGATCTGTGATGTTTTTGACAACTTGCAAACGGTCATTGCTTAGTGGGCAGACGGTCAGGACTTTTTTTTCATCAATTAAGCGCTGTATTAAAGTAGGGTCTTCTAACGAACGGTTGCCGTGGTCAACGCGGTCAATCTGTAAACTATCAAGCGCGTCCCAAATGTAATCCGCGGGGCCTTCTTCGCCCGCATGGGCCACTAATTTCATATTTGCGGCGCGCGCGAGGGCAAAGACATTCTTAAACTTTGACGGCGGATGCCCAAGCTCTGAGCTATCTAAACCGACACCAATAAACTTATCCCGATAAGGCTGTGCCTCCTGCCATGTTTTTAGTGCATCCTCTTCACTGAGGTGGCGCAGGAAGCTTAATATCAGACCAGAGCTTATCCCATAGCGCGCATGTGCATCCTGCAAGGCGCATGTGATGCCGTCAACGACATCTCCAAATGCCACGCCTCGGCATGTATGCCCCTGCGGGTCAAAAAATATCTCCGTATGGCGCACATTCTGCGCGGCGCATTTTTCTATATACGCCATGGTTAGGTCGTAAAAGTCTTGCTGTGTTTGCAGGACATTCATGCCTGCATAATAAATATCAAGAAATTCTTGTAGGTTATCAAAATCATAGGCGCGGCTAAGCTGCGCAGGGGTTTGGAACACAACGACAATGCCGCCATCATCCCTAGTTTGTATTTGCGCCCCTATTTGTTCGGCTTTGCGCTGCAATTTTTGAATGGCTGCTTTGTCGTCTTCGCCTTTGGGGGCGCTGCGTTCGATTTTCACATCCATTTTATTACGCGCAGCAATTTGAAAGACTAATTCAGGCTCGAAACTACCTTCAATGTGCAAGTGCAACTCAACTTTGGGAGCGCTGCGTATGTATTCTGTAATATTATTCACTTTATAATCCTTTGTGGCCTGCGATTTTTGAAAGTAAACGCCCGCTACATTATACGTTGCTGATAGAAGCCTATAATTTTTTGCTGATGGCTGATTACGCGTTCTAAATCACGGGCGAGTATTGAGGATGCAGACGAAAAATCAATCAGAGATGTCAGCTCACTGTAAAAATCTAAATTCTTTTCAATTAATTGCTGTTCGATATCTTTGACATAGGCGGCAATCTCGGCATCGTTGAGCGTTTCATCAAAGGCTAAAACCGCTTCGCGCAACACTCGTTTTAAAGAATGAGGCGCGTTTACGCCAGGAACGATCAAATGGCTGAGGCGCACGAGCTTTAGATCATCAAAATAATGAATCCGTGGCAGGTAATATCCTAAGTTTTTCAAGTGCTCTGGGCGACCGTCTATAGGCTCAATAATGTTATTGGCATTAATGGCGAGCGTACCGAGGCCGTCAATCTCTATTTGTAAAGGGCAGGAGCGTACAAAACTAGCATATTCAGAAATAAATCCATAGTTTAGATACCCCTCTAATGCATCTATCGCACCATAACTTGCATGACATGTCACGCTGTTTTCAACAGGAGCTTGCGCGTCTATACACATAAAACCTACATTGCTAGCGCCCTCATAGACGTTTTGGTACTGCCCGCCTTGTGGGTGATGCGTTAAAAACTCTATAACAGGCATGATAACTTCGGTTACATCACTGGAACGCGCATCTGTGCGCGCAAACGCCAACCGGTTTTTGAAAAATGTAAATAAGGCTAATTCATCTTTATAATCAGGGTCTGTCAGCATTTTTCTGATCACAGCTAAAGCGTCCCCTGTGCGTCCGCGCAGTAATAGGGCAATAATTTGGGGGTGGCGCTGATAATGTAGCCACGGATTGCTTCCATAATGATTTTTTAACAGCGGGGTTTCATTATAAAGCGCCAAAACATCTTTAAATATTTGTAGCTGTAAAGCTGTGACGTGATCTTTATACGAAGCGATAACAATGCGGCCATCTTCGATGTCTAAATCAAAGGCCTGATAAGGAATAAGCAAGCTATGCGGCACTTTTATTGCGTGGGGAACTGTGATTTCTCCAGTTTTACAGACAGAAAAAACATCGTTTTGATAAGAAACACTAATATTAGGGTCAATATAGCCGCCATTATCGACAATGGTCTGACATATTTTGCCCAAAGTCTGTTCTATTTTAGGATTATCCGCGCAGGGTTTTATCATCGCTTGTTTGTACATCTATAATAGTTGATTCATTCATCATAATTTTATCATATGCATAAAGAAACACAAGGGGCGCCTTATTTAAGCCGCCACAAACAAGTCGTGAACTTTGATGTTCATGGCCATAAGGTTTATAATAGAGAAGGGGGCTTAGATAAGGATAAGTGCCATGTTAAAAAAAGAAAACAGCATCAAAAAAATTATCGCGACGAGCTATGATAAAGAAGATGGTTTCGACTTTTTATGTTGCCTTGAGCAACAAGAAAACTATCACGGCGATAAAAATTTAGAAAAATCATGCCTAGAACTTAGTACCGCATTGCGACGTAAAAACCGACGATGGTAAAATTGTTTGTTAAATAGCTCGCGACGTGCATTGACTTGGCGTGCGCATAATATATATCTACTCAAATGAAGGAGTATATATATGATTATCGCTAAAAAAGAATTCATTGTTTTGATGGCAATGCTAATGTCATTTACAGCTTTGGCTATTGACGCTGTACTCCCTGCTCTTTCTTATATGGAAATTGACCTCAACGTCGCATCCGATAATCATATCCAATTTGTTATAAGCTCCGTTTTCCTTGGTCTGGTGATTGGTCAGCTGCTATTTGGCCCTTTATCTGATAAATTTGGCCGTAAAAAAGGGTTGTATGCGGGGATTATTATTTTTATTCTCGGCACTTGTATTGCGCTGTTCTCACCCTCCTTCACCTTTATTATTTTAGGGCGCTTTTTACAAGGTATAGGCGCGGCATCAACGCGCGTAATCAGTGTTGCCGTTGTACGTGATGTCTATAGTGGGCGTGAGATGGCGCGGATCATGTCTTTTATAATGGCTGTCTTTATTTTCGTGCCTGTTATTGCACCAATAATCGGCGAAGGCATTTTGATTTTCTCTGAATGGCGGATGATTTTTGCATTTTATTTGGCCTGTGCTTTTATCGTGCTTGGTTGGGTGTATTTGCGCCTGCATGAAACGGCCAATACAGCGCCCACGCAGGTACAATCTGATGGATCACTTGATACGCCGCAGCTTCCTGCGCAAGACAGCCTGATGCAAAGCTTTGTCAGCGTATTAAAAAACAAACAAACATTAGGCTACGCCATTGCTTCAGGGTTTATTTTTGGTGGGTTCATTGGTTACTTAAACTCGGCCCAGCAAATTTTTCAAAACTTTTTTTCTGTTGGGCATTTATTCTCAATTTGCTTTGGTATCTCTGCTCTCTCTATTGGCGTAGCTTCCATGGTCAATGGGTTTACCGTCAAATATTTTGGTATAAGAAAAACATGCAGTTATGCAATGGTCGGAATCGTACTGACTTCCCTTCTATTTATGCTGAGCTATGATTTGTATTCTGCGCAAGGGCTTTTTTACCCTTATATGATCTACGCTTCAGTGATCTTCTTCTTCCATGGCTTTGTCTTTGGTAATTTTAACGCGCTTGCGATGGAACCTATGGGCAAGCATGCGGGTATGGCATCATCTGTTATCGGTAGTTTATCAACCGCAATTGCTATATTGGGAGGCACGATTATTGGGCAGCAGTTTAATGCGTCCTTAATGCCTTTAATTGCAGGTTTTGCAATAGCGTCGACCTTAGCGTTGTTTTTACATTTATACCTCGTCAAACATGCCGAACTGAGCGTTTCAACGTAACACTCCGCGGCTAAAGGCGCATTCTGAAACTTGCTCTTGGTACGGTCGACTTCATTGTCACTGTACAAGGGGCAGCGCCGCTATTAGCCTTTACCGTGCCCTTCGTGGTGGATGAACCTCCTTTTAACCTTGTTTATCCATCACGGTTGAATATAATTTGTGCCACACTAGTTTAAGTACTATTGTTTAAGGGTTAGGTGCCTAACCTATTGCACTGTATGAGTATATAAGCCTTTTGTGTTATTATGTTAAGGTTAGGTGGTGTATGAATATATGTACAAGATATAAAGTATTAAGCAATATGCACGGCGCAGATTATGCTCCGAACAAGCCTTTATGTGCTCTGCTCCTTACATCTCTACTGCTTTCTTCTTCATGTTTTGTGCCTCCTGCAACGGCGCAAGTACTGCCTACAGGAGGCACCGTCACTCATGGTGCTGCTGATCTGGATTACAGCCAAGAAAATGAGTTGCACATCAATCAGAGCTCCCAAAAGACAATTATAAATTGGGACAGTTTTAATATTGGCGAAAACCAGCTCACCACTTTCCACCAACCTAATAGCCGCGCTATCGCCGTAAATCGCGTTATTGGCAACAGTATTGACCCAACACAAATTTTAGGCGGGCTTAAGGCCAATGGACAAATCATTGTCCTGGATGGCAATGGTGTGGTTTTCGGCTCAGATTCACGCGTTGATGTTGGCGGCTTGCTTGTTTCTACGGGCGATATAAAAGACCATGATTTTATCAATAGTGACGCGATCAACATTTACAATGCTGCGACAGATGGCGCAATCATCAATCACGGCCGTATTAATGCTAAAAATGCTGGCATCGTTGCTTTTGTTGCACCAACGGTAATCAATAATGGTTATATAACGGCCAAATTGGGCAATGTTGTTTTGGCGTCTGGGACGGAGGCAACTCTTGACCTTTACGGTGATGGCTTATTAGAAATAGCACTCGACAAAGGCCAGAAGCAGCAAATTCTTAACACTGGATACATTAGCGCAGATGGTGGCTATGTCCGTATGGAGGCTGCGGCAGCGGCTGATGTTGTTGATAATCTTATTCTCAACACGGGAATTATTGTCGCAAATAGCATCAGTGTCGATGACACTGGTAAAATTCTCCTTTATGCACAAGGCAGCCAAAGTGCGGCCCTTAAGGCTCAGGGTACAAGTGTCGCTATTAATGCAGGCATTCTTGATGTTTCAAGCCGCACTGAAGGTGCTCGTGGCGGTAATGTTGAAGTTCTTGGTGACCATGTTGTCTTGAGTGATACCAGCTTGATTGATGCTTCAGGCCATAGCGGCGGCGGCGTTATAAAAATTGGCGGTGATTATCTCGGCGGCGGCTACACACCGACATCGCGTTTTAGTTATGTGGCGGACAGCGCTGTTATTTTTAATGACGCTTTATCTGTAGGCAATGGCGGTAAAACTATTATTTGGTCAGATGATCGCACGGATTTCTTCGGCAGGATTTTTGCACGTGGCGGCGCACTTGGCGGTGATGGTGGCTTCGCAGAGACGTCTGGTAAAAACATCTTAACGGCGCTTGGCCATGTTGACCTCACGGCAGAAAACGGCGCAAAAGGCACTTATCTCCTCGACCCTGCAAATATTACGATCTATGGCGGTCAGGCTTCAGCGCTTACTGATGCAAGCCTCGTGAGTTATTGGAACTTTGAGGAAGGAAGCGGGTCAAGCGCAATTGACGGTGTTTCTGGTTATAACGGCACAATCACAGGGGCGACATACTCTAGCGCAACATCTAGTGATCCTCGTGGTGGACAGTATAGCCTCGCGTTCGATGGCGGTAACGATCATGTCGACTTCACAGACATGAACGAAATTGAAAATTCAAACTTCACCATATCATTCTGGGCGCGCAGTAATACCACTTCACGAGACCAAGGGTTTCTGTATAAGGGGAACCACAGCACAAACCAACCCCTCCTTATCTGGAGAGACGAGTCTGTCGGTAATTTTGGTAACATCGGTAATGGTAATGCCAATGCCCTCTCCGCGCTCGTCTATGACGGAACATCAGATTACGGCTTAAGCAGCCCGACAAACACATTTAATGACACAGAATGGCATCATATCGCCGTCAGCGTTGATTTATCAGGCAATTTGATGGAGTTATATATTGATGGGGCGGCACAAATGGGTGGCGCCGGCAATATCTCAAATAATGGAGTCAGAAATACAAACAATATTCTTCGTATTGGTGAATCGCTGGATGGACAAAATGACTTAAACGGTAATATGGATGAGCTGCGTATTTACAATGCCGCGCTGAGTGCAGGCCAAATCACAGAACTCAGCGGGAACAGCTTTACGGTTGAAGGCTTAGAGGCAATGTCACAAACCGCTGATGTCGTTTTGCAAGCATCAGATTCTATTACGTTGGATTTGCAAGGTGACACATTGAACATGGCCAATGACCGCTCACTTAGCCTTGTCACGATAGACGGCGATATTACAGACATCTCCAATGGGACGATACAAACCAACCGCACAGCAGCAGGTGGCAATGTAACCATTACAGCTGGCGGCACTGGCAACATTCAACTGGACAGTACTAATTTCAACTTACAAAATGGCGGCGCTTTAACACTTTCAGCAGGCGCAGATGTCTCGGTGGTTACTGCCAACGCACTGAATTTAGCAAGCGTCAGCGGCGATAACATTTTTTTACGGACGACGAACGCGACATCTGATATCGCGCTAAATGGCACCGTCACATCAAGTGCAGCCGGTAACAGCCTTGTTATTGCATCTGGACGCAATGTTATCAACAATCATGGCGCTAGCGCCATTGATGCTGGGGCAGGGCGCTGGCTTGTCTACGCAGGGGATCCTGCACAAAGCAGCTTATCCGCTACGGGGGCTGACTTTAAAAGATATAATCGTAACATTACAAGCAACGCGCCTTCGAGTATTAGTGAAACGGGTAATGGCATTTTGTACAGTATCGCGCCTGTTATAAACGTCACGGGACAAAATGCAACGCGAGAATATGGCGATGCCAGCCCAGTATTTACGAGCACTTATACTGGTTTTATAAATGGAGACACGGCTGGATCTGCTTTTTCGGGTAGCGCCACGTACACTGCTGCAGGTGTGAATGCTAATGCGGGCACAAGCACTATTACACAAAACATTGGCACCATTACGTCGAACTTAGGGTATCAATTTACTTTTACTGATGGAGTAATGACCATAGAAAAAGCGCCGCTAACGATCACTGCAAATGATGCACAGCGTGATGAGCGTCAACCTAACCCTGCTTTTACCGCAACATATAACGGGTTCAAGTTAACCGATACGCTTGCTTCTTTAAATAGCCTGGCGAACATGACAACCACGGCGCAGAATAATGCAATAGCGGGCGTTTACGCCATTACGCCATCGGGCGCGGTGAGTAATAATTATAGCTTTCAGTATGTTGATGGCGCGTTGACGGTTAACCGTGTCGCTTCCCCCGCTGTGATACCAACATCTGTGCAAGCGGCCTTATATCAAAACATTCAATTGCCAACGATAACAAAGACGAGCCCAGCGACGTCACCTTCGGCAACGACGTTGAATAAGACTGAGCCAAGTGCGAGCGCCGAAGACAGCGAAAAATCAGAAGAGACAAAATCTTCTGCCAAGGCATCGGCACAGCAAGACATCAGCGCTCTTTCTGTGAACTGTTTGATTAGCTATGAAGGTAAGCCAGAATGCGTGATTCAGTAACAGGTGCCATTCAAGTCAACAGAATGAGCTTAGGTACATATCAATCAATGCTTTCAAGTCCAGCGCATAGCGTCTTTACCATTTTCACAGGCGCGCCCACTGTAATAACCAAGGAGGTTTGCTGTGAATAAAACATCGTGTATTTGTGGGAAATCAAAACCTTTTGCTCAATGCTGTGAGCGGTTTCTTTCTGGCAAGGAGAATGCGAAAACACCTGAACAGCTTATGCGCTCTCGGTTTTCGGCATATACATTGGGCGGGTATGGTGAGTACTTATTTTCTACTTGGTTGCCAGCTTCGGCACCTGGCTTGTCCACGCCACAGTTATCAAAAAAAACGGTTAATTGGCAACGCTTGAAAGTTATATCTTCATCTCAACAAGGTGAGAATGGAATGGTAGAGTTTAAGGCTTGGTTTTGCAAATCTGCAAACTCTGATGAAATGGAAGTTATGCATGAAGTTTCAGAGTTTGTTCGTATAGATTCACGTTGGTTTTATGCTGGTGCTCGGGGCTAATCATCAGCAAGCGCATATAGTGTCGCTTCCTCGGTGTTGGTGCTTTCAGTGCGACAATGTGCGTATTACAGAACGATAAACTTAAGCCTGTTAAACTTCTTCAGCCGAGCTGTACGAGCTTCCCTAGCTAATCTTTATCCTGAAGGCTTAAAGCTTTTTTAAGCCATTTCTGGCATGTTTATCCTATGCTGGACCTGTAAAACCAGCAGGAGAGATAGAGGATATGGGTAGTTTACGCGTCAGTTTTGTTCGCGCAAAAAATGATTTTCATGAAGAGCCCAATGCACTGGGCGAGCTTGCTAGGGCACACCCATCCGTAGCTGTGGATGTCCTGGATGCACTGCATGATATTATGCAAGAAGCCCATTTTACGCTCGCTGAAATGCCAACACCTCAAAGTCGAGGCGCGTTAGAACGTTATGAACAAATAGAGAGAACGATGCATAGCGCCTCTTCAAATATGTACAAAATAGCAGGTAATGATGAAATTACCTCCGCGGCACCTGACGTTATTCCCCATGTTATGAATTTAAGCAAAGAGCTTATGATTAACAAAATTGCTGATGGCGTAACCCAAAGGTCTTTTAATATCGAAGGAGGACCAGGGCGCTCTGGTGATCCGCTTGTTATAGAGTATAAAAGTGGCAGCCCCTTACACAGTTACTTTGAAGCCGCAAAGCAGAATAGCGTCAGTGCCTCTAAAGGCATTGCGGAGTTACAAGCAATGGCTGTTAATAGCATGGTTGATGGTGGAATGGCGGCGCATTATATCTCAAGTCTCGGAAGGGCACATAGCGGCGTAGCTTCACAGGCCCATGATGCTTTAACGAACCTGATTGAACAGAGAATATTACACGATAGCGTAACGCTCGCCATGAGCCCAGACATTGAACAACGTGATAATCTGATTTATCAAAACCCTGGTAAAATGATCGCCGAATTTGCCGTTGCGACAGAAGGCTACCCGGGAATAGATGCAATTGCGCTGCATAAGCAACTCGACGAATGGGGCCGAAAAGGGCTGGTTTCAAAAGAGTCCACGCTGCAAGGCCGGAAAATACTCGAACGAGAAACTTATCAATTAGCGAAATATAACTTCGAACATCAGATAGACGTAAACCAAGACGTGGACGGTACATATCACTATCCGAAAGGAAAGGCAGCGTCTGAATTTAAGGAATCCTATACAACGGATAGCAGCTTGCTTCATATGGTGAAGGCGTCGGTAAAAAACCACAAAGATTCACGCGAGGCGATGGGTAAATTACAAGAATATGCAGAACAGGGGCTCATTGACCACGCCTCAGCGGCATACTTCATTGCAGGTATAGGCGCATCTAACGTCGAATATGGACGCAATGCAATGGAGCATATTGATACATTAATGCAAGACGAAATATTCACAACAAAGACAATATTGATTAATGGCAGCGCTGTTTATAAGGGCTATAGAAGTGAAGCCTTAGTGCAGCTTACCAATAACAATATTCTAATTTCGCCGCAAGACACCGCCCAACGGCTCAGTGACCTATATTATAGCGGCGCTATTGATAGATATGATATGGACTACGGACAACAGAAAGTTGGTCATATGCCGTTAGACTTCCAAAACACCGCGCCTACTTTGGCACCACAACTTGTGATTGATGGCTTTTATAATCAACCGGGCCGAGATGTCCATGAAATAAACAAGTTGAGCATGAGGAATATAGACCCGAACGCTGAGGTTCATACGAATTTTGATGGATATCACAAAGACCAGTCACCGAACCGTTACGCTATCCGTGAGAATACCTTTACTTCGCAAGAGGCAAAATTGAATAATAGCATAAGTTTTGATAACGACATTTTGTTTGAAACGGGCGTTGTAAATGTTGATGTTCACGCCGCAGGGAATATTCTCATCGCGGGGGATGTGGTGAATAGTGAGCTAGATTCGAACGCTATGAATATAGAAGCTCCAATTAATAAAATTGTGATTGCAGGCGATGTCAAAGAACATAGTTATATCCACATGAGCGGACGGTACTCTCGTTTAGAAATCATGGGGGATGTTGGTTCACAAGATGCTCAAATTCACATGTCAGGTTATAATAATGAAGTATTTATACATGGCACATTGCATCCAGATGCAACAATTAATGCAGCGCGTATTGTCTATGATATTGCATCAGGAATGCCAAAAGTCAAAGAAGGTAACAACCTAGGCGAAGCGCAAGTTGTTGATGCCGCACCAGATATGAAACCTCTGGAAAAACCCCCAGCGAAGCTTTCTGCATTTGAGTTAAACTAACACGAGCGTAGGTGCCGCTGGCGATAACTAGGGCAGTGTCGCAAAGCTTAACCAATAAAATGATCTATAAACATGGCTTATATAACCTTATCTGTGGTATTTTGAGTTACAGAAAAGCTTCGTAGAGCAGGGTGCAGATCAAAGTTGGTGAGTTTAATTATGCTAGATATTATTTTAGCAAAGCTTCGTTAAAATGTTTGATAAACGTACAACACAAAAATAAGGAAAAATAAATTGAAAACAATTGGATATGCAGCTCATTCGTCAGATGCAAATATGGCGCCCTTTCATTTCGAGCGTAGGGCCTTACGCGCAAACGACGTTTGTATTGAAATATTATACTCTGGCGTTTGCCACTCTGATCTTCACACTGTTAATGGCGATTGGGGCCCGCAGTCATACCCGCTTGTTCCTGGTCACGAGATTGTTGGCCGTGTTTTAGATGTTGGGCGAGATGTACAAAATTATACAATTGGAGATAGTGTCGCAGTTGGTTGTATGGTTGATAGCTGCCGTGAGTGTGACCAATGTGATAACAATGAAGAGCAATATTGCCGTAATGGCATGACGCCAACTTATGGAGCTCCTGACCGTATAAGTGGAGAAACTACGCAAGGCGGATACGCTAAACATATTGTGGTGCGTGAAGAGTTTGTTTTGCGTGTGCCTGAGAGGCTTGACCTCTCTAGGGCGGCTCCCATACTATGCGCAGGGATCACAACATATTCGCCCTTAAGAACATGGAATGTTAGTAAAGGCAGCCGTGTTGGAGTGATTGGCCTTGGTGGACTTGGTCACATGGCTGTAAAACTTGCCGTCGCTATGGGCGCAGAAGTTACAGTGATCAGTCGCTCAAAGAATAAAGAAGCAGCCGCAAAAAGTATCGGAGCGAAAGATATCCTTGTGTCTACAGATGATAGCGCAATGGGAAATGCAGCACAATCTTTTGACTTGATTATTGATACTGCACCTGTAAAGCATGACCTTAGCCCTTATACGCCGTTACTGGACGTTGATGGAACAATTGTTATTGTCGGCCAAGTTGGCCCTATGGACGAAATGTCCACGATGCCGCTTATATTTGGTCGCCGCCGTGTGGCAGGGTCTTTAATTGGTGGGATTAAACAAACGCAAGAAGTCTTAGATTTCTGCGCGGAACATGACATTCACCCAGAATGCAAAATTATTAAAATGGAAGATATCAATGATGCCTTCACGCACCTCGCGCAGGGTGACATCGCATATCGCTTTGTAATCGACATGAACAGTTTGGCTATCGACAGCTAAAGATATCTACGTTGCGACAGGGCCAGTTACAGTTAGAGCTGCAGAGTAACTGCGTACGCAAAAAAAGAAAAAGGATAGGATATTTATGGGATATTATAATGCTGTTTTACTACCGGACGTCGCATTTAGGGATCGCATAGTGGATTATGCCCAAGATAAATACAGCGATATTTCTGACGGATATTGTCTATCACATAACGTGTATCCGCACATAACACTATGCCAGTTCGAAGCTGACGAACAGCCTATGATTTTTATTGAGGAGCTGTTTAATCCAGTTTTCACGGAAGCAAGTATTCGAGAAGGAAAAGGAAGCCACGTAGGGTTTAGCTGGATAGAGTGGGTTGTAAAAAAAGATAACTGGTTAGTTAAGTTACAAGAAACGGTTAGGGGCGCTTTAGAAAGTGAAGGCATTAATGTTGAGGCCGCAAAAGGATCCCATTATTACCCTCACATGACATTCTGCCGTACACCTAAGGAGAAAGCTGGTAATATTCCGTTAGCCATGATTGAACAATCCGACAAGCCTTGGATATTTACCGTCGGGTGTTCTGATAAGAATGGACAGTTTTTGGGGTAATGGGCGTTAGTTCTAAGGCGAAGCACGACTGTAACAAAAGCTTAACATAGAGCCCCGGGAAAGAGCGCACGAATTAGCCTCCGAGGGCTAGCGATTTAACCGTATTTTTGTCCTAAATAAAATTTGAGTTTGAGGGCGCTAAGTCTTGCGACGCGACTCTATTTTCTACTATTGCGAATGAAACTGTACTACAATATAAGGTGTGCAGGGCAACGCATAGGAATTTTTTTGTTTGAGGTGTAGAGTATTATGGTGCATGAGGCAGATGGTCGCGTCAATTCTCAGAAGAAGATAAACGATTTAATACTGTGGATCGATAGTGTTTTTGGGCCAACAAAACGCAAAGATATCAAAGTGTTGAACACGTTGAATGGGCCAATTACAATAACAGATAAGCGTGAAGTATCGGATGGGCAGTTCACGATTAAGCTTGTGTCATCACAAAGTGAAATTGATGCGCACTATGAAATGCGCCGAAAAGTGTTCTCTAAGTCTTCATCCTTAACAGCGATGACACTAAAGGATGATCACGACAATAGCGCGTTACATTTTTTATCAGAGGACACCCTAACAAAAAAACCCAAAGGTAGTGCGCGCCTTATTATCAAAGAAGATGCGCGCGATTTACCAAGCCTTCGTGCCACGCAACAATATGCTGTTTTGCCTGGTAAATCGTTCTTAGAGGCCTTCGCGCTGGCTAGTCACGAACAAGAAGACGCTTTATCTGCATTGCCCGTTACTTACGAAAGCTCTCGCGTTGTGGCTGATATCACATCCGAGAAAGATTATAACCTTTATAATCTAACGTGCCTTGCGATGATCCTTCTTGCTAACCCAGAACGCACGGAAGACCCTGCTTATGTTCTGGCACTTCAGACAAGGGCGCTTACAGAAAAATCAGAAAAGCTCGGCTACTTTGTAGAGAACAAAGGAGCAGACGTAGAATATTATGGGCCTAGGGTGCCATTAGTTTTCAATACATTTGATTGTTACAATAATATACAAGATAGTTCAAAGGTCGAAAAACTTAAAAAAGTATGGCAACGTAATGTTTTGGGTCAATGGAGCCCTCTAGAGCCGCAGCCGCGCATAACGCTCACCGACTTTTTTACTGGAGACGCGTTCACCACTATTTTTGAAATTTTAGGCAAGGGAGATCCTCATCGTGTAAAGCTGAAAGACTTTTCGACGCGCTCTCCCCGTGATGTATTCAGCCAAGCTTTACAAGACATCAAGAGAAGAAATAATGAGTCACGTAGCTTTGAGAGTGAAGTACTCAGATTTAGTTTTGCCGATATAATGCAAATGGCCGAGTTTAATGCCGCTACCACCCGTTTTTACGATAGGGGTACACAGGAATGGCGGATCTCTTGCAATGGTGGCGCTTTCGTTTCTTCTGAACCACCTAAGGGGCGCACACATGCGCCGCCACCATTCAGTGGTTTCGAGGCCGCGCTAGACAGGGCGAGTAATACACAAGCGGACAAAATAAGCGGTGTTACGCATGCTCCCAAATAAAGCCAGTACATATACTGTCGCAGAGGGCGCGGCTGAGGATTTGGTGACGGTATTCGACACTCAAGAGCGCTTTATGGCCAAAAAAAGCCTACAGGGTGATGTTGATTATCTGTTGCGAAGAAAAATGAATGTTGACGTGGATATTCATCAACAAGCTTACCCTAATTTTTGGCTTCTCTTAAGGGCTCATAACTTTGCTCCTAATCGTTTTATGTTACAAGTTGATGGGACTGTTATAAGCCCGAGTGGCTCTTTTTACATTTACCTGCCAGCGAGGACTCTTTCGCATTGGCGTTTGAATCCTGGGTTCTTCGAGTATGAAACATATATATCATTCACTCCGGCGGATGACAGCTTCCCAACAAGGCCTGTTGTGTTTCCCTTTGAAAAATCACACCCACTTCAGGGCTATGATGACATAGCCAATTTATTGAGTGCATATAAAGATGCACCGTCTGTTCGTAGTAAAAAAAGCTGCGCGCACGCGGAAAAAACAAAAAGGTTCGTAGACGATTTCTTTATTGAAGATATTCCATTATCAGAAATGGCCCAAGAGTTAAGAGTTGCACAATCAACCATGACGATTAACTTTAAAAATCAGTATGGCATTCCACCTGTACAATATAGAAATATTTTACGGACGTTTGAATCAATGCATCTCATTCGCGAGGGGCGCAGCGTCACAGCAGCTGGCTTCGATTCAGGGTTTCAAAGCTTGGCACAGTATAGCGTACACTTTAAAAGACATTTTTTAATGCCCCCATCCCAGTTTATGAGAATGGCAACATAGAATAATTTTTCATTTTTCATTTTTTATAAAGAAAACCAGAAGCTCAACATAGTCACAGTCAATATAGTCACTACAGATGATCTGATTTGTGAGGTAATATGACTTTTGAATATAATGAAGCTTTTAGAAGAAATATCGGCTGGGTATCCACTGATGAACAGGCAAAATTACAAAAAGCCACTATTGCTATAGGTGGGCTAGGTGGTGTTGGCGGAGACCATGCGATCACACTAGCGCGGCTCGGTGTTGAGAACTTTAGCATAGCAGATTTTGATACATTTGATTACAGCAATTTTAACCGTCAATCTGGGGCCACAGTGAACACTATTGGCAAAAGCAAGATTGACGTTACTGAACAGCTCATGCTTGATATCAACCCTAATATCAAAGTAAAGAAATTTTCCATGGGGCTGACGCGTGATAATCTTAATGATTTTTTGGATGGCGTGAACATATATGTAGATAGCTTAGACCTCTTTGCACTAGATATACGGCGCGCCGTATTCCACAGCTGTGATGATATGGGTATCCCTGCGCTAACGACGGCGCCTATGGGCATGGGGGCTGCTTTTCTTTCCTTCCTACCAGGCAAAGGAATGAGCTTCGAGCAGTATTTTGGCATGAGCGATCCGACAACACTAGACCTGCAAAGTGTCGAGGGATCTCCCGTTGAGGAGTACATGCTTCATCTAGACCATTATATTGATAATATTGTAAGATTTATTATTGGGCTTTCGCCATCTTTCCAACAACGTAAATATCTTGTCGATAAGACTAAGGTGAATCTATTCACTAAGGATGTGCCATCTTTAAAGATGGGGATTGATTTAACGGCGGGGGTCTTGTGTACGAATGTGCTGAAAATCATTCTTAACAGGGGTGAGGTTGTTTGTGCCCCCCGAGGACTACATTTTGATGCCTATAGAAATAAATATATAAAGACACGGTGTTCTGGCGGGGCCAAAAACATAAAACTAAGGTTGATGCGCATGTACCTGCGCAAGCTTTTATGTATTGAAGAACAGTCCAAAATAATACGCGGCGAACTTCATAAACAGCTGGACGCAGGAACGTTCAAAAACGCATACACTGAAGAGGATATGCTGCAAATGCTTATGCAACATAGCGCATAATAAGTCGTGTTTATATTAAGGTCGCCACACAAAGTTCAAGACTTTCAATCTCGGGGTACGAAACGTCTTGTTGCGGGTGTAGTAGATAAGGAAAGCCTTAAAAGCCGCTTTCCTGAATAATAATGCTAACAAGTTTACGCCATGTTTTGGTGAACAGGCTTTGTTTTTGAGACTGTATTTTACTCGTGCCTGTTGATGTCAGCTCAATGGCTAAAGCTTCGCGGGGCTTGATTATAACCTTATAATGGCGTTCTTTTGGGGAGGCGTAACTGGCTTGTGACCTTTTCATATCAATCGTAATATCGCCGCCAAAGTCAGAGCCGAGCTCTGGGTATGGTATGTATTTCGACGGTTGCTTGTTGATGGCAACGAGCGTAGCTAGCACGGCTTTTTGTGGCAAGTTACGGGCGTAGAATACCGCGCGACTATTTTCTTGAATGCGCGAGAGGTCAGTCTCTTTTATGAATGCTTCGATTTGGACATGCGCAGAGCGGACTAAGCCTAAATATTCTTTTTTGCCTACCCATTCACTTGATGCAAGGCTATCAGGAATGTCGCTTATAATGCCATCAATCGGCGCCGTAATGATTAGCTCTGCGGCACGGATTTGTTTTAAAGACAGGGTTGAGCGTTGCTCTTTAAGCTCTTTTTCTAAAAGCGTGGCCTCGCGGTAATATTTTTGGTCAACGGATTTGTTGTTAATGTCTTTTTCTAAGGCACTGACTTGCTGTTCAGCTAATAGAATTTCATAGGAAAGGTCAGGGTTTTCAAAAACAAACAGAACGTCATCTTTTTTGATGCGCTGACCGGAGGTTACATTTATGTGCTTTAAAACCGCGCTGCTGCTGGTGAATAATGGAATTTCCTGTTGGTTTTTTACGATGGATGGCGCGGATATTTCGCCATGCCATGGCACAAATAATGCAGCGCCAACAAGGCACACAAAGCTAAGAAGAGCGATTTTTTGTAATAGGGGCAATGTCATCTGTCCTTTATTTTTTATCCAGTGTAGGCATTCATTCGTTACAGGCCGCGCAATAAACCACCACAGCTCTACGACCATCAGGAAGACCCCGAGCGCTTTAAAGAAGAAATGATACACCAAAAGCGCAATCCCTAAAAACAAGAAGAAACGATATACCCACGTGCCAAAAGCATAAAGGATCAAGCCAAGCTCCATCCTTGGGGGGAACTGTTCTGGTTTAGGCTCTTTTAAGTGCCAAAACGTCTTTCTGATCCAGTTTTTAGCCAGTTTAAAGCTTCTGTCTTGGATATTCGGGATATCTAAGGCATCAGAAAGAAGATAATAGCCATCAAAGCGCATAAATGGGTTCAAATTGATAAATAATGTCATCACCCATGTTATACCTGCAAGCATATGCATGGCGCCTTTAAATGCCCCCTCTGGCGCTACCGCCCATAATATAGAGGCGAGCGCCGCTAATGTTAGTTCCGCCAGCATCCCTGCGCCATCTATGCGCAGCCGCTTACGTTTGTCGCTAAGTCGCCACGCATCTGTTGTGTCCGTCCATAGCAAAGGCCAGAGGACGATAAATGCGACGCCCATGGTTGGAACGCGGCAGCCATAATGCTTGCAGGCCATAGCATGGCCAAGCTCATGTATAATTTTTGACGCGGCGAGTATGATAAAGCCATAAAGCAGCCCTGAAGGGCTTTGTAGGGTTTTAAAGCCGCTTAGGAACGCTTCCCAGTCTCTCATTACAAGTATGCCGCCTAAAATGGCGCAGAATAATATGATTTTTAGAAATATGTCGCGCAACAGAAAAGTAGATAAAGGCTTTATCGCGTCTAAAAAGCGCTCAGGGCGAACTAACGGTATACGAAAAAACAAATAATTTTTCATCATTTTTTGCAAAAATCCGCCGCGTTTAGGGGCGGCATTGATCAGCAAGAGGTCTTGTGTGTCTTTTTGTGATGTTGCCTGTAACAGACAAGAGCTTTTTAAAAACTGATAAAGCCTTAAAATATCTTCAAGGGTTGGGCGTAGTAATGTGCTACGGTGAACATCATCAAGAATATGTTGGGCATTTTTAATGTGCCAGCGTTTAAGAATTTCAAACTCTAGCCAGCCAAGCCGATAAAACTTCCCCGCCGCGGGGTCTTGCAATGTCCAACTTGGCGCGCCAGATCGGTTGGGAGCACCAGGAATAAGGATAAGGTCTTCCCGCAATTCTTCCCATTTAATGTCACTATTTTGCATTTAAAGCCCAAAAAACTGTCGGATTTTTGCAGAAGGTTTGCGTAAAATTTGCCAAATGAGTAGGCGTTTCTCTCCGTATATTTTGGCTGTGCCCCTCAGCCCTAGATGCGCGGCTTCGACGCTGTAATCTTGCGCCCATGTGGCTTTCAAACGATATGCTATGGTATCGGCCTCTGTTTTATTCGCGCGGTAACTGTGGAACGATAACAAAGCCTTTAACGGGCTATCGGGACGGGCATTAGAAAAGAAAACAACATTTGCATCTGCCTTTAGCGTAATCGCATCATGCACAGGCAGATGTATTTCTAACTCGGTCTTTGTTTCATTGGCGAGCAACATTATCCGCTCGCCAATTGATACGGGGCGGCCGCGCCAGTCAAAGGCATCTTCAAAAATGACGGTACCGTCTTTGGGCGCTTTGATCTCACTACGAGAAAGAAGTTCTTGATAATAGGCGATGCTGGTTTCTTCTTTTTGAACTTTTCCCTGTAAGAAGCTGAGCCTTGCGCGTGCAGTAGGGTCATTTAACGCGGCCTGTGACGTTTGGCGCAGCTCGGCAATGGAAACGTTTAATGTATTGCGTGTAATGTCCTGCTGAGCCTGTAGGGCGGCGCGATCAAACTTGACGAGCAATTGGCCTTTTTTGACTTTTTGATTTGGGTTGACGAGTATTTCTTCAATCACCCCGTCAATGCTGGCGCGAATAAGGTCAGGTTCGTGCGCGATGATTTCTGCGGGCGCCAGTACTGATGCACGGCAAGGCAGCATCATTAACAATGCAAATGCGAGTAAAATAAATAGTCTTGTTTTCGTGCCCTTAAGCTGGGCAAAAAACCTGATGAATGTTAACGCGCTTTTTTGCTTTATAGAAAAATCGTGGCTATAAATATTCGCGATTTTTTCAATCAGCGCATGTTCGCTATCTAACCAAGGCGCTGCGCGCGCAAACATCATGGTGCCGACTATGCGTGCATCTGCCGTTTTTAGGGGGATGCAGAGTATATACGCGGGTAAATAAGCTAACCAATCCTTCTTTAGCGATGGGTCTGTTATATCGTTATGGGACAAGGTGCGTATCGCGCCTAAACCCTGCAGATTTTTTTTATATAGCTGCTTTAAAAAGGCACCATAGGCACCGTTCTTATCAGGATCAGCCACGCCGGAGAGCGCAGTTAAAACAGGCTTGTCGTATTGTACCTCCCATAAAGCGGCTTGGTCGTAATTAACAATACTATGTGTTTCATTAACAGATATAAACCGAAGTTCCTGCAGTGATGCGGATCTGACGCGCTCATACAGGGAAAGCAGCTCATTTAAAATAAAATCACGGCTTTGGCGTTGAGTGTCGCTTATATCTTTATTCACCATTATCAAGCTCTATATCAGGCGTTTTCACTTTGAATAAAGCTTGACCGCTCATACCTGCGAGTAGCTCAGGGGCTTCTTTTGTCAGTTTTGCGTATGCTTTAAGCGACTGCGTTATGGGGTCAACGCGTCCACCAAGCCTTGTAATAGCAGCCTCATATTCCGTATTTGTTTCGTCGATAGCAACATTAAAAACAGTGTCTGGTTTTAACCATTGCATCCATTTTGAAGGAATAATCATTTCTATTTCCATGTCGCCAGTGCCAACCAATTCAATCATTGGTTCGCCTTCTTGCACGGAAAAATGATTTTTAATGAACAAGGCAGAGATATGGCCAGAAAAAGGCGCTTTTACAATGCATTTTTTAACTTGAATATTGGCTGAGTTCTTCATTGCCTTTGCTTCGTCAAGTTCAGCCCTCAAAACGCCAAGCTGCGTTTCACTGGCAGATCCAAGGTCAAACAAAGCTTGCGTTGCAGTCAGTAACTGTATCTGTCTGTTGACCCTTGCTTGCGTCTGCGCCAGTGTTGATTTTTTTTCATTACACTCAAAATTGATCAGGACTTGCCCTTTTTCAACCGTTTCGCCGTCTTTATAATGAACAGCCGAGATACGTCCGCTTAATGGGCTATTAATTCTAGCTTCCTGTGAAGGTTTTAACTGAATACGAATGATGTTATCAGATGCATAGGCAGCGCCCGAGAGGGGTGCTGCCATTATTAAACAGAATATGGCGCGTATAAAGAAGTTCATATCATTAACCTAGCGTGTAAAACAAGCGGTGAAAAGAGTTAAGGTTTTTTATCGCCTAAAATGTCTTCACGTGTTGGTGCTTCATATGCTTCGGTCGTGGCTTCCTGTACAGACTGTGTGCTGATCAGTGCAGTGAGGCCGTCATTCATCACTTGATCGAGCGCTTTGTGTACCGTCGCGGTCATATCATCCAATGATTTGCTTTCATGCCCAGACGGAACAAGGTCTGCACCAATCGAAACAGCAAGGTTGGCATAGGCCACTTGTGCGTTGGCTAAAGCATTGTTGCGTTCGAGTTTTGCAGAAAGGGACTGCGCAGAGCGCTGAATGGCATCAAGCTCTGTCCCGCTTTTTGCTGTTGTAGCATCTTGACTGATTTTAAGAACTTTGGCTTCAATAACGCTTAACTCATCAGCTGTTTTATAGCCTTCTACGGCTTGTAGGTACTGGCTGTAACTGATTGATACTTGTGAAAGCACAGCAGCCGTTAAAGCCAGACGTCTCATCTGTGATATCTCAACCTGCGTTTTAGCGCTTTGAATAGCCTTTGGTGCTTGTAAGACATTAATCAAGTTCCAAGTGGCGCGCACGCCCAGCTCTTGCCAGTTGCTAAATGCGAGGTATTTATTTGAATCATAATTCGTCGAACTTAAGAGAGACAGTCCTGGGAATATGCGGATAATTTCTTTGGTAATATTTTGTTCGTCTATGCGCTCTTGATACGCTTCTTCACGCAGCTCAGCGCGATAAACAAGACTATATTTCTGTAGCGATTGCAGGCTGCTTGGTACAGCAGGCAGCAACGTGCGTGTTGTATTTGGCCTTGCGAGTACAAAATCCTGTGTAGGGGGAAGGTTTATCAGTGAACGCAGCTGTGATTTCGCGATAGATAGCTCATGGCGGAGCTGTTTGATTTGCGACATAACTTGTAGCAAGCTGCGACGGTATTCTAATGATTGTAGTGGTGCTTGAAGCTTGCTGAGTTCAATTTTTTTCGAATTGACCAATGCTTTGTCTGTTAGAATAATAAGGTCTTCAACCTGTGGCAGAAGCTCTTGCGCTGATTGTGCTTTCCAATAGGCACTTTGAATTTCTTTGACCATGTTGTTCATGACACGGCGACGGCGCTCAACAGCAGCAAGGACGCGGTCAGATTGTTGCTTTGCTGTAAAATAGCTCAAACCAAAATCCAATAGATTCCAGCTGAAGCTTAAATCAGCGTTGCGCACAGAGCGTTCTTCTGAGAAAGACGGCTCAAGGGATTCTTCACGTGTGTTTAAAGATATACTGCGTGATGCTCTTTCATCGCTGCGCCAGCCATAACCTGCATTAGCGGCTAAACGTGGTAACATGTTGAAGTTCGCAAGCGTGAGCTGATTGTTTTGCAGGACTTCTTCCATCAATCCCATCTTATAGTCATAATTATAAAGCAATCCGCGTGAAATGGCTTCGGACATTGTTAATGGACGCATCAATGCGGGGGTGGTCATATATAATGCGTTCATATCCATCGTGGCACGTTTTTGATGTTCGGCCTTTTGTATGACTTCTGGACTTACAAAACACCCACTCAGGGTCAGGGCGGTCGCTGTGAGTAGCATTATTTTTAAACTATGTTTACGCATTTTTTTCTTTCGTCTTTTCTAAAATGTAAATACTTGAATTATCCGTCGATCGCATTGAGGAAGGCTTGCTGACGCTGTACCTGTGCGAAACGTGTTTGTTCGTGAATTTGATCTGAAAACGATGGGCGGCCATTTTGCGGCATCATAAAGCCTTGTTTTTCTTCATCATCGCTTGATTCTTCTGGAAGCTCCTGCGGGGCGCTATCCTGTAGTTCAGGTTCTAAGCTTTCTTCAGCCGTAGCGGGGGCATCCTCTACATCTAAGACAGGCTGAGAATCTTGCGTGTTGAGGTCAACTTCTTCGAGGTCACGATTAATGATGACGCGTACAGGCGCTTTAATTTCTTCGCCGCGTGTGTCTTTGGCAATCACGACAATTTCAATTGCTTCTGGTGACCCTTTAGGCGGCGTCCCTTTAAAGCTCAAATCACCACTGTCAAAAGCTAACCAACCAGGTATCGGTGAGCCATCTGCCAATTCGGCTTCGAAAGAAAGCGCTTCCCCCGGATTGCTGTGCTGGAAGATCGCCTTGGAGACTTGGAATGCCATCTCTTTTGTTTCGATCATTAATTTGTTGTCGACGGTGCCAGAAAGCCAAAATTCTGGAACAGATGCACGATAATACATGCTGTCATCCTTAAAGGGATTAAGTGCAACTTCAAAGTTTCTCAGCCCTGTTACAGGGTCAATTACAGGTGGCTCATTGCCTGAATATGGTGGCGGCGATGAAGGCGGCGGAACGTTAGGAACGGTGCCCGTGCCGGGTATTGGCGTCGGGTCTGGCGGTATAACATGAACCAAATCAATCACGTCAGTTACAATAATTGTGAATGTGTTGGGGATCGTATCAAATAGCCCCGTATCATCCTGCACTGTAAAGGTGAAATCTGCATAGGGGTTACCAAAGGCATCTTTCTCCGGTGTAAATGTGAGGTCTGGAATTTGCGCCGTTGTAATAATTTGCCCAGCGGTAACGTCAACCCCGTTTAATTTAAGGGTGCCATCTAATGGCAGTGTATCAATACGCACATTATCAAAACGGTCACCTATGTCAGGGTCAGTGAAGCCGAAATCAGCCTCCACGAACCTAAGAATGGTGTCTTCTTCAATTGTGTAGCTTTTATCTGCCCCTAACGGTGGGTCCATATCTGGCGTTATGTTGATGGTAAATGTGTTTGGCAAAATGTCGAAACGGCTTGTGTTATCTTGCACAGAGAAAGTGAACGTTGTTAACGGTGTGCCTGTCGCATTTTGATTTGGCGTGAATGTTAAGTTTGGAATATTAGCGACTGTAATAACCTGCCCAGACGTCACTGGCGTTCCACTTAGGTTGAGTGTTCCGCCTGTCGGCAAGGTATCTATGCGCACATTCGCAAAAGTGTCCGCAGGGTTAGGGTCCGTGAAACCAAAATCAACCGCAGCAAAGGTTAGTGTTGTGTCTTCGCCAATCGTAAAGCTTTTATCTGCCCCTGCCGGAGGCTGCGCGAGTTCGAAACCAAAGTCATTATTAATGCTCGCGGCGCCTTCGCCGAGTGTGCGTTCAATTAAATTATCGGTTTGCGACCCTGTTGCGTCAAATGATGGCGCGTATTGTGCGCCAATGCCATTTGCACTGCCATTGGGCTGAACGCTTATACGGTAATCCCCGACCGGAAGTGCGCCGAAGTTATAATCACCGTTTACATCGGTAATGTCGGTTAAGGTAATGTCGTCGCCATTACCGAAAATATCATCAAGACCTGCATAAATAAGGTTAACCTGCACGCCGCTAATACGCACTTCGCCGCCATCAATGACATCATCTAGATCTATATCTTCCCACAAAGTACCCGCCGCGGTATTTAAGCCCGCGCCTTCTGCGACAGTATAGTCATTTACGCCGCCCGCGCCTGTGCGCTCGCCAGTGCTTGTGCCTGCTGCGCCGCCGGTTGATGCACCTGGGGCTGTTGTTAATGATGCAGGGCCTCCATCAAGAGATGTCCATGTAACATTGGCGTTTGTGTTCGCCACAACAAGTGCCGCATCAATAATATCGGCTGTATAGACAATTGTCACTGAACCCGCTGTCGGGAAATCTGTGATATCAACATCCAAACCAGTAACTGTAGAATTATCCGTGACCCCAGCCACGCCGCCAGCAGGCGTGATGGAGGAAACTTGAAGGTTGCTTAAGTTAGCTGGCAGATTATCCAGCACATTAATATCAAAGGCCGTATTCCCTGATGTGTTGTTAAATGTGATGGTAAATGTAGCGGTTGTACCATCTGTTGAGGTGACACGCTTGATTAAATTGCCAATGACCGCTTCTTCAACATCTACGCCAACGTTGTTTGTAGTGGAAATGTTTGATGCGCCTTCTAACGCTTCGGCGTTAACTGTAATCGTGTCCCCATCATCAACGCTCGCAACGTTTAAAACTAACGCATTAAATTCAATGACAATAAATTCTTGATTTACGTCGCTGTCAAGGTTGGTTAAAGACCCCAAACGGAATTGTGGGTCTGTGCCATCGTTAAATGGCCCGCCAGTAATTAAGCCGCCCGGAATAACAAATGTTGGATCAATGCCAGCTACGGTTGCTTCGTTACCAACAATTAAACCATTGCCTGCTAGCCCTGCGCCATCAGCAGAAAGCCCGCCATCTGAGATGAAAGCGACGGTTGCGGTGCCGTCATTCAAAAACTGAAGGCCTGCCGGTATATTGGGTTCAACACGGAAGTCAGCTGTCGTACTTTCAGGGATGCGCATTGTAAAGCGGTAGCGCACCACTTCGCCTACGGCGACGTCACTACCCGCAGTCGCAGATTCTGAGCTATCTTCAAGAGCTAAAGTTGGCGCTTGAATGGGAATGGTAACGCCGCCGTTACCCGTATTCGTATAATCGTTAATACCGCCTGCGCCAGTACGTTCTGTGTCGACGGTGCTAAGTGTGCTGGGGTCGGCAAGCGCGCCCGCTATGGAATGCCATGTGGCCGTGCCTGCGTTGGTTAATGTATCGCCTATGCCAGCGCCCGTATCAATTGTTGTTTGAAAGGTGAAGGTGGATGTTTGACCTGCGGTTAATGATGTGTAGGTCGCGTTAAAATCACCGCCATTTTCAGTCAGCGATGTCGGAACAACGCCTGCTGTATTACTTAAACTAGCGCCAACATAAGTTAACCCTGCAGGGATGACATTGTCAAAATTGACGTCAAACGCTGTGGCAAGGTTACCGCCGGGCGCAGTGAGGACAACAGTCCATGTAATGGTATCGCCAGTATCTGCGCTCGCCGTATTGGGCGTAACCGTAACATTGACCTGTGGCTCAACCACGGTGACATTCGGCGCTGTGTCCGTATCTGAATCGTTGGTTGATGTCCATGTCGCGCTGTTATTCAATGTGCTGCCACCATCGGTGCTCGACGTGTTCAGTACAGCCGCGCGGTACACAATGGTTATGGTTTCAGCTGTGGTGTTATCAGTATTGACGTTGGTGATATTACCAAAATCAAAAGTGGCTCTGCGGGCGTCATTATCTGCGCCGCCGCCAACATTTGCGAAGATAACATTGCTTGCAACCCCTGCATAACCACCGACTGCGTCTGTGGTTATATCGCCCGAAGAGGCGACTATGGAATCAATTGCTATAAAGGCTAAGCCTGCGTCAAGGTTATCCACCAAGGAAACGGTGCTACTGAGCCCCTCAGGTACAGAGATTGTTAATGTGTACTCGACAATTTCGCCAATGATCACATTATTGCCCGTTGTTGATACCTGATCCGTGTCTGTAATTGTTTTATTTAACTGTGCGCCTGCAATTGTGACAATCGCAGCGTCACTGAGGTCTACCGCCGTAAAGTCTGGTCCGCCTTCAGTATTCGCGTAATTTGATAATGTTACCGTGTTCGTCAGGTCTACGCCTGCTTGCGCAAGATTATCAACCTGAAGGTCGTAAGTCACAATGAGGATGTTTTGTCCGTTCGTTGCGTGGTAGGCATCAAGAGCGCCCGTTCCGCCATCGGTAAAAACAATCCCACCTGCAAATAACGCGGTGTCTGGCGATGCAGTATCAATGGCGATGGTTGTGCCTGCGCCGTTCACAGCACGTAGGTTAAGGCCGCCACCAGGGACGACAAAACCGGCAGGCAGCGTGTCGCTAATGGTGATATCAAACGCACCATTTGGGCTTGAACCTGTGTTCTCTATAATCAATGCAAACCGAACAAGGTCGCCTTCGTCAACGCCGCTCATATCACCATCTAAGTTGAGGGAGGTCAGGTTCGTTGAATTTACAGTCGCACTTAAGGGGTTTGCGTCCACATTGCCTGCGTCTTTAACCCCAGAAGGCGCGCCGCTTGTATAGCTTGGCGTGAATGTGCCGCCGCTAACGTCTGTTGCGACAACGCCTTTAATGACTTGAAGGATTTCGGGTTGCTGCAGTGTTATCTGTCCTAAATCGTTAGTAATTGATGTCGCTGTCGGCGAGTTATCATCGCCTTGCTCGGCTAATGTTGTAAGGAGCAGCCCATCTGCAAAGGGCGTGTTCGTTGTACGGATTGTAAAAAGAATATCAATTTTACCGCCATCATTTGTAACGTCGGCTAAATCACCAAGGTTAAACTTTACAAAGTTTGAAACGGCGTCCGTTGTCACTGTTGGCGAAGGGACGCCGCCTGTAATGTCTGCCGTGGCTGTCGGTCCGTAACGGAAATCGCCAACTGTTGGCACCGCATTACCATTATCCAGAACAAAGCTGTCGCCACCTGCTCCATTGGCGTCAATATCATCAACGCTAAAGACGGGTAGGGGGAGGTAAGCATCAAGGATAAAGTTTTCCAAATCACCTGTGACGAGGTCATATTCAAGACGGAAGGTTACGTCATCGCCCGGTTTAATGTTTGTAAGCGTACCGCCCGTCGCGCCGTTTAGCGCATATATACTGAGTGATACATTATTGTTCGGCACAGTAACGCTTGCGCCTGAACCGTCTGTGACCATAACAGGGCCCGCGACAGCGGCGAGCGCACCATCAAGCAACCGTCCTTCAACGGTAACGGTACTTGCGAGTGTATCACCCTGCTTGAGATTAAGATTGCCTACATTGCTGTCATACTCATCTTGAATAATTGTACGGTAAGTGATGGTTAGCGTTGTGCCAGCAAGGTCATCAGCGCCAAATTTACCACCCTCAAGGATGCCTGATACTGCATTGGTGGTCAGCAGGCCCGAAATATCAAAATCAAGTTGATGGTCGTCGTCGCCAATAGTCGTGTCTATAAAATCTGTTGTGAAGCTATAAGGGCCTTCACCCACACCTTGGCGCGTAACAGAAAGTGTCGGCGTAAAACCGCCATCAAGCAGCTGACCATCGGCAAAGATATCGGCGACAGTAAGAGTGTCATAGGCAAAAAAGTCTGAAATTTGTACATCTATAGTGTATTCGAGCGTGTCACCAGGCGTTGCCCCCGCATGCCCCGTGTCTGTTTGTATCGTTACGCCTTTTTGCGTAGCAATAGATTTTGCCGCGATTGTCGGCGCTGTTGAGGTGTCGGATAAAGGGCCTGTTGCATCACGCGTATCATTAGGAGTCCAGTTGCCGCCAAACACGACATTTGCGGCCTCACCAAGACTTTGCGCTGCGCCTGTAAGAGGAGAGAGAACATCAGCGCCTGCTTGGTCAAACTCGGCGACGTAAAAATTAGCAGTAATCGTTTGTGTGCCGCTTAAAGCCGCAAAGTCGACAGTCAAGACATCATCAGTTAAGTCGCCTGCGCTGACTTGGCCTAAACTTGTAACATCCAAAACGCCGCCACCTGTACTTGAGCCACTGGTGTAGACAAGTTCTTCAGCAAAAGTGAAGTCGAGTGATGCTGCGTCTATAGTTTCACCGGCGGCAACTTCAACTTCAATACTATAGCTGCGCTCAAAATTAGGGCCGGTTGCGGTTTCACCCTCTGGGGCATTTAACGTCGTATTTAGACGGTAAATTTGCGGCGTTAGCGTGGCGCTGTTGGTATTGCCAGCGGTAAGCGTCGCGGCTTGCACTGAAGGGTCAGTGTCAAAGTCATCTAAAGCGGTATTACCGAATGTGAACCCTGCGCTAGTCACAACATCAAGCCCCGTGCCGACATCTGCATCTGCGCTGACATTCGCTGTGATCACGATAGGGGCGGTCGGTTGATCTGGTGTGTAACTCCCAAAAGGAAGCTTTAACAGGATGAGTTGATCACCAGATCGCAGGCCGAGGCCAGCATCTAATGTGACGACTAAAGGGTCGCCGGCTGTGTCTACTGCTTCTGGGTGGTTAAACTGAAGGCCGGCAGTGCCGCCGTCAATGTCTTCAAGTGTGATAACCGTGGAATCTACGGCGGCGCCAAGATAGGTGGCGCTAACAAAACTTACGCCATCTGCGCTGCTAGTATAGGTGTCTGTAGCTGTATTGTAAACGCCATCCGCGCCCAAAAAGGGGAGGAATAAATTGACGTATGGGCCATAGCCGGTATCCACAGCGGACGTGTTGTCAAAAGTTACAGTGAATGTGATTTGTTCGCCAATCAACGGGTCTTCAGCAGGGGCGCTAATGGTCGCTTCAGGTACGGCGGCCAAAACAGAAGCGTAAGATTGCTGCCCAGATTCTGTAATCGCCAGGGCGGAATTAATTGTCCCAATATTAAATTCAAGATCCCAGTCACCACCTAAGTTACTGGCGCCTGTAAGGTCGTTTGAGGCTGAAATATCGGCTGATGTTAATGTAGAAATAGTGTTCAGCAAGGCGCGCCCTTGCGCCGTTTCGGCCAGATTACAACCATAAAACAAGATATCAGCATCGCTGGAAAGGTGACCTTTCCATGCAGAAAAATCGTCGGCGCTTTGTTCAATTGTGTCGGCAGCAATGGTCGTATCGCCCAAGCGAAAACCATTGGCATCGCCATGTGTAAACAAGTGGATAGTGTCTATGCTTTCGAAAGACGATAAGGACTGGGTAACCTGCGCCGCGCCATTTTTTGCAGGGTCAATGTAGACTATTAAGACGCCGTCCCTGAATGTTTCAGCTAATTGTTGCGCCTGCGGAAGGCGCATATCAATAAATGCGATCTCGGTTACTTCAGATTGAACATCATCCTTATGTACGCCGGCAAGCTCGGCGATATTCGCGCTCGGCTCGGGGGCGGTATCATCAGTGTTCTGTGTATCGTTTTGTGCCTCCAGCGTCACAGCCGTTACCGCGCCAGCGCCATCAAAAACAATGCGCTGTTCAAGCGCCAAGCATTCTGGGGTGCTGTGCAAATTGCTATTTTCCAACAGGCTATCAATAAAGGTGTTTTTACTTTTCGGAGATAAAAAGGATATGTTTTTCATACAAACGGCCTACTCTATGGTTGCACATTAGGCTTAACGCGCAAATTATATCTTAGTATAGTGGCGTAGTGCAAGCGCCATATTCCCTGAAGTATGACCTTTAGAGTGATAACGTACACTTATTAACTTTAAAATGCGGGCAGTAGCAGCGGCTGGGTTTGCCTTTAAATTCAATAACAGCCCGTTCTTGTTAGGGGCTTCCACACTAGGGGTTGATGCCACGCCAATGGAAGGCATTGAGCATGATTAATTCTAGCTTTGACAAGGACGAGATTACCGAAGCACTTCGCAAACACGCAGATAGACAAGCCATTCCAAAAGTTTGCATGGCATAAGAAGTTGGCGTAAATTTCATATAACAGGCTAAGACTTGCCATAATTGACATTATCCAACGTAGCTGCCCTAGCGCCGAAAATTGAAACTGTGCTTATATTTTCATTATATATCTAGAGTCAATTCCATTTATTTGTCGCATTTCGGGGGACAGTACTTCTTGGGCGAGACCACATAATCAAACTTCTGTACTAACCGCATGCACTCTTTGCTCACTCGCTTACTCTATTAGCGCGCGAATATCTTTTACGACCTTAGCCGATTTGGAGTTAGTGTGTTTTGGTTTCATCGTAATGACCAAGGAATGAAGATGAAAACAAAACACTCCTTTATGCAACACCTTTATTTGGGCTCATAGGTGCTGACGGGGAACACTGCTCAGGCGACGCTCTAAGTTAAAAAATGGCACGGATGTAATCCGTGCCATTCTAGCATCTATTAATTTTTTTTAATCAACCTGGTGTGCAGTTAAGAACATTGCCTTTTCCAGAGCAGCAAAGAACTGCTGATAAGGTTCAGGATCAGAAACTGGTGTTACATTGTATGTGCCATTAGCACGAACAAGCACTTGTTTTTTGCCTTTAGATCTAACTGTAACGGTCATTCTTAATGAATAACCATCAAGCTTAGTGCCACTCACAGTGCCAAGCTCATCATCTGCTTTATCAATTACAAACCCGAGGTCTTGCAACGTTGCTATGGCAGTCCTTAGAGTTTTTGTAACGTTTGTGGTATCAAATGCTCTAGATTGAATCTGCCGAGTTTGAACTTGTGACTCAGGAGAAGTCATTACTTGATCCATGGAATTAGTTTGACATGCGCTTAGTGATAGCAGTGTTAAAGGTAAAATAAGTAGTAATGATTTTTTCATGTTTCTAGATCTCGTGTGCTGTTAGGAATACTGATTTTGATAGCTTGTCAAAGAAGTCTTGATATATTTTAGGATCTTCAATGCTTTCTGTTCTAGAGACTTGTCCCTGTGTATTCCAAACAATTCTCTGAAGTGTTATACGAAGATTCACTTTTTTTGAGGAAACAGGGGTTGTAATTAAAGATGCTCTAATTTTTTGCTCTTTGTCGACTGCCATGTTTGCACCAAATAGAACGGCCATCATAACTGCGCCTGCAACTTGTCCAGCTTCAGTTGCATCTCTATTTTTTGATCCAACAATAACGCCTAGACGTGTTTCTGATTCATCAATATTGAATCCCAAGTCTTGAAGCGCCCCTGCGCCTGCAGTTAATAGTTTCTTTTCGTTCCTGGTATCAAAAGAACGTGTTTGAAGTTGTCTAAGCTCAAACGATTCTTTTGTAAGTTGTAGGGCTTCCTTTGGAATAGTCTGATTACATGCGGTAAGCGCAATTAGTGGAAGGACTAAAGATAGTTTAAGTAATTTTTTCATTAGTAATATCCGTATTTAGAAACTAGATTTATGATAAGCAAAGTCTCTGACCTTTTTATCTGCGTTAAACTTAATAATGACTGTAATGCTAGACTGAGAAGTTCTTGCAGCCACACCAGCAACGTTACTTAAAGTTAGGGTCAGCCCATTACTGCCAGAGGCGACACTCTCGGTGTAAAAGCGATCATAGATCCATACTTCCAAGCCATTTTCATCAGTAGATACAACATTTGGAGACCCCAGAATTGTAGCAACCTCACCGCCAGACATACCTTTTTGAATGTTTCTTTGCACTTCTCCTACAGTTAGTGTCTGTTTTTCAGACCGCGCAACTTCATCTGCGTGCCATGATGCTTTTTGTGAACAAGCTGTAAGTGTTGAAGAAGCTAGTAATACTAGCAATAATTTATTGAAATTCATGCTTTGTGCCCCCTTAAGACTAAAAGTTGATAATTAATACACTAAAGGATATATAATGTCAACCTTACGCGCTTATTTATAAACAAATGCCCTAGATAAGAGGAAGTCTAGGGCTCGTATATAACACAACTTACTGCAATAAGGTGTCATCGAGGGGCAAGAACTCTTATTTCAAAAGCATACCGCCCCATAATTTTCATAATATATATTATCAAATCCGTCATTAATCCCTAAGAATGGCAAATATCACAGAAAAAGCTGCTAGCTCTATTATTAGGAGCATTGGCAACACATAGAACACTACAAACTGTAATCTTGATATTCTTCCTTTAAGTGAGAAGTATAGCTCTAGAAGACTTAGTTTATCTTTAATCAATTCTGACATGCCGCCCTCGCATCATCATAGGCCTTTTGGAGAAACGCTTCTATATTTGTGGCGTTAGGTCGCTCTGTAGGATCTAACCTTGTTGCCATTTCATTCAGATTCTCAATCTTACAACTGCAAAAACTTTCTGGCTGCTGCGTAGTTTTATATGCCCCTTTCTCTAGTATCTTTAAACACCGCTCATAATGATACTTATCTAACTTGAAAAAACCTTTGTAGTTTCTGATCGCCCCGCTAATTTGCATCGTTTCTGGTTGAACGTTGTGTCCTGCCAGCACTTTTCTATAACCTTTTTTGAAGTCGTTAACATCATATAGAGCATGGTACTCTGTACAGGCTTCTTTAGAAATTTGTTCTTGTAACATACATTCTTCTACATCCCTTTTATGAACCTTCTTATAAAGTTTTACAGGATAAACAAACTCGTTTTGGTAATGTCGCCACAAAAGAAAAACAGCAAACACAGTAAACATTACTAAGAAGAAGTGCTTCTCAGTTCTTGCAAAATATTTCAGCGTATTACTAATTGATTTAATCAACGGAAGATCTTTTGCCCAATAATCATCTAACTATACAGTTTTTCGTTCTTATTTATTAGAAGAATTCTCTAAGAGGGTGATCAGAGGATGTGTATTCACGTATGGCTTCTTCAAACTCACCTTGTTTAGCCATCCACTTGTATGGAATAACCATAAGAGGCTTATTGTGCTCATTATAAAGATATAAATACTTGATAAAAAACTTGTTCTGCAGCTTGACATGAACGATATCAGCCCAACTATAACTTGTTTTAATACCAGAGTCTTTATAGCCAGAGATAAACTCTTTAGAAAGTTTTATAGGATAAATAAAGGTAAGTAAAATGTGTGCAGGGATAGCAGAAATAAAGCATACTAGAGTAATACGTCCGATTTCAGGCCAATAAAATGGAAATGGGTATGAGTAAAATGTATATCTTAAAATAGATAAAATAATGTAAACTGTTAGAATAGCCAGAAACATAACACTAAAAAACTTGTTTGAACTTCTAAAAACTTTCATCTTCTTACCTTTTATCAACCTGAATGAATTATGCCGTAAGTTAGGTAGTGTCGCAAAGTTTAACGGTCTAAAATTCCATCTCATTTTAAGGTATAATGCTCTTGTCTTGCAATAGGAGCTTTCCATGGTCTCATTCTCTGGTCGTCACTATCCTAAATTCATCATTCTGCAATGTGTGCGTTGGTACCCCCTCCTACAAATCAAGAGTTCCAGCCCCCTCCGAGCGCACGGTATAGGTTCACAGCGGCGTTTAGACGTGCAAGTCGTGTTTGCGCGTGGGCATCTTCGGCGGAAAGTTGGGCTTTTTGGGTGTCGAGCAGGGTTTGGTAATCGATCGATCCGGCATCATACAAGCTTTTGGACAGTTGATAGGCGCGGCGAGATTGCTGCATGGCGTTTTCAAGCGCGGTTTCGCGCATTTGAGCCGCCTTCACTGCACTCATCGCGTCTTCCACTTCTTGAAAAGCGCTAAGGACATTACCGTGATATGTTTCCACCAGTTCCAACTGTCGAGCGCTAGCCTTGTCTAACCCGCCATCCAATCGCCCGCCTGTGAAGATTGGCGCGGCAATAGAAGATGCTAAAGACAGCACTGTAGAGCTTGGGTCACCAAAGCCAGCCAGAGATAAACTATTGCCAAGACCAAGGGAGATAGAGGGATAAAATGCAGCGCGTGCAGCGCCGATATCAGCGTTAGCCGCTTTGAGCTTAGCTTCTGCCGATAACAAATCAGGACGGCGCTCTAACAATTCAGACGGTTGCCCCGCAGCTATTGCCGGAATGTTAAGTGTATCAAGGTTTTTACGTTCGACATCAAGGCTTTGTGGCACTTGCCCCAGTAAAACGGCCAGTGCATTTTCAGCATTACTGAGACTTTCAACCAAAGAAGCGCGTGAGGCTTCACTCGATGATACAGCGCTTTTTTGTTGCGCCAACTCCAGATCCGATTCCGTGCCTTCACGGACGCGCGCTTCGATGATGCGCAAAACCTCGCGGGCATTGGTTAAATTGGTGTCGGCAATCTTCAGGCGTTCCCGTAGATTAGCCAAAGTAAAATAACCGCTCGCGACATCGCCCATCATAGCCAGCTTTAAGGCTTCTTGATCAAAAATGCTGCCCTGATAACCGGATTCGGCGGCGCTAATCACAGCGCGATTTGTGCCAAATAAATCTAACTCATAAGACACACTCACCCCTGTGCTGAGGGATGTGGCATAGCTATTACTTCCCGTTGTCGGATTCGATTTAGAGCGAGACGAGCCCGCTGATCCAGAAACCGATGGAAGCAAAGTCGCCCCCGCTATTTTCAACGATGCGCGTGCCTGTTCAATGCGTTGCAGCCCTGCGCGCAAATCAGTATTACTTTCTAAAGCTTGCGCCATGAGGGCATCTAATTCATCGCTTTGAAATGTGCTCCACCAGTTAGAGGCAATTATAGAGGGACTTTGCTGTGTTTGCGTGGCACTCCAGCCCTGCATTGTTCCCACTTGTGGGCGTTGATAATCTGGCGTCAGGGAACAGCCTGTTAGAAGCAGTAAGGCTAAAGGAACGGCAAATGCTTTTTTCATGTTTTAATACTCCAAGAATTTATTCTGAGCTAAGGGCGACGACCGGATCCAAATGGGCGGCTTTACGGGCTGGTAAATAGCCAAATAACAACCCCGTTCCAACGGCACAGCAAAAGGCTAAAATAGCTGGCGCCGCTGTAAAGGCGACTTTCACCCCCAATACGGATAATATGCCCCCTGTGCTAAACCCTAAAATCACGCCGATAATACCGCCAATGGTACACACAACCGCGGCTTCCGTGTTGAATTGCAGCAAAATATCGCCGCGCCGCGCCCCTGTGGCCATGCGAATGCCAATTTCTCTTGTGCGCTCGACCACGCTCACCAACATAATGTTCATAACGCCAATGCCGCCGACCAGAAGCGAAATAGCCGCCACCGCCCCCAGCAAGATCGTTAAGGTGTTTTGTGTCTCGGTCGCCATTTCAAGATAAGAGGTCGAGTTACGTACCGAGAAATCTACGCTCTGATGACGGGCAGTTAACAGCGCCGTGATATCTTGTTCTGTCTGGTTTATCTGTTCGACATCATCGACTTTAATCGTAATACCGCTCAGATAATTTGATCCAAAGACCCGTACAAGCCCTGTCGTATAGGGCAGCCAAGCAGTATCATCTTGATCCCCGCCCCAAGGCGCTGAGCCTTTGGATTCCATCACACCAATGATTTCAAAGGGGATGTTGCCGACTAAAATATATTCACCGATAGGGTCTTCATCAAAAGGGAAGAAGGTTTCAGCGACTGTCGTGCCAATGACGACGACCGTGGCATAGGAACTTACATCCTCCTCAGTAAAGAATACTCCGCTTTTCACGGCCCAATCACGCGCTTGCGGAAAAGCCGCACTGACCCCTTCAACACTGACGGAATTATCTATATTATCAAGGCGCAATGTTTTATTGCCGCTTCGTATCGGGATGATAGAAGACACATTATCAATTTGTTCCGTAATCGCCTTGGCATCATCAGGGATTAATGTCGCTAACGCGCCGCCACCGCGTCCCATACCGGGCGCGCCGGGGCGCACATTTAAAAGATTTGTACCCATGGCGCTAATCTGATTTAGGACATTTTGTTTGCTGCCCTCGCCAATGGAAAGCATGGTGATAACAGCCGCCACGCCGATAACAATGCCCAATAATGTCAGCGCGGTGCGAAATATATTCGCGTGTAGTGAGCGCAAAGACATTTTCACAGATTCCATTAATCCAATCGCCAAATTAGCCGACACATCATCGTCCTGTGCAAGCTCTATGGGCGCAGCGTGTTTGTTTGGTGGGTCATCGCGCACGATTTTTCCGTCCTCAAGACGGATTTGTCTTTGCGCATGGTTGGCCACATCTTCTTCATGGGTAATGATAATAATGGTACGGCCTTTTTTGTGAAGCTCGCTTAAAAGCGCCATAACGTCTTCACTGCTTTTACTGTCTAACGCGCCCGTTGGTTCGTCGGCCAATATTACAGGTGGATCGTTCATGAGAGCGCGAGCAACGGCAACGCGCTGTTGCTGACCGCCAGAGAGCTCATTGGGGCGATGATGGCCACGATCGCCAAGCCCAAGGTCAGCCAGAAGTTGGCGCGCACGGCTTTTGCGATCCCGCGCGGGCATACCTGCATAGAGTGCGGGGATTTCAACATTTTCTTCGGCATTGGCCGTATTTAAAAGATTATAGCGCTGAAAAATGAAACCAAAAGTATCACGGCGTAAGCCTGCGAGGTCATCGGCGCGTAAAACAGATACATCTTGGCCAGAGACCTCATAAGTCCCGTCTGTCGCACGATCAAGCATACCGATAATATTCATCATCGTCGATTTACCCGAGCCCGATTGCCCCATAATCGCAACAAATTCACCGGGGTATATTTCTAAGCTTACATCATCCAAAGCCTTAACAGCGGCTTCGCCTTGGCCGAAAACACGGCGAATATTGGAAAGTTTTATAAGTGGTTGTGTCATGTTGTGTTCCTTATAGGCGCATTTGTGGTGTGCGCTTTGGTCTTTCACCAGTGGATTTTGCTTTACTGGTTGGCAAGATTTTTTCTCCTGCCTCTAGCCCCGATGCTACCGCGGCTTGCGCTCTGTCAGACAGGCTGATGATTACGACGCGCACTTCTGGGCCTGAGGGCGTCATGACATGCACTTGATAAGCTTGGCCTTGATCTGTGCCTTTATCCTTTAAACGGCGCCCTAAAGCGCTCGCTGGAATGATGGGGACGTCTTTGGCACTGGCCAGAACAAAAAACATCTGGGTCGTCATACCCGGCAATAGTGATAAATCTGTGTTATCGACATCAACCAAAACATTATAAAGCACGACATCATTAATCTCTTCTGGGGTCGGCAGAATTTGACGTACCGCGCCTTTCCAACGACGATCACCTGACCCTAATGTTGTGAAATACATGGGGGTTTCTTGTGCAAGCTTCATTACATCAGCTTCTGCGACTTCGGCTTTCGCCGTCATAATGTTGAGGTTCGCCACTTGGACTATGGTCGGGGTGGTTTGATTGGCGTTAATTGTCTCGCCTTCTTCAACCGATTGATCCACCACTGTCCCATCCATTGGGGCGTAGATTTTGGTGTAATTTAAATTGGTTTGGTCTTCATCAAGGTTAGACTGCGCTTGTTCGATTTGCGCTGCTAGAGCCATTAGGCTCGCCTTAGCAACATCGAGATCAATTTCTGCATCCTCAAAGGTTTCTTGGCTTACGGCTTTGTCTTTATATAGTCGCTCATTGCGTTCAAATTTACGCTTGGCTTGTTTAATAAGAGCTTCTTGCTGCGCTTTTTGTGCGGCGAGTATTTTGAGTTGCGCTTTGGAAGATTTTACTTGCGATTCATAAACGTCAGGATCAATTTCCGCGATTAAATCACCGGCCTTAACCAGATCACCGATTTCGACATGAAGCTTAATCACTTCACCAGAGACTTGCGCGCCGACATCAACATAATTTTTAGGCTCTAACGTCCCTTGCGCAGTGACTATTGATTGAATACTACCAATGGTAACCTCAATGGCATTATCTTTAGCCGAGCCAGAAGATCGCGCTTGGTTGCCCTCATAAAATGACCATACACCCCATACTCCAATTAAAATGATCAGGGCAGCACTTAATACAAATATCTTTTTCATTTATCTATCTTCTCTTTGCGTGGCGGGGCATGGCTTATCGTAATCGGCCTGATAAGAGTAATACGCTACAATCAGGAAAACCCTTCACAATTTATCATTCTTTGATGCTCATGGTGGTGCATTTTTATGTGCAAATCCGTTAAGCTGCGCCCGTCTTGCGGTAGTGTCGCAAAGTTTAACACTCTCTAATATAATTTGATTTTAAGGTATAATATTCTAGTCATGTAACAGGAGCTTTCAAGCTTGGTTAAGCTTTGCGACACTACCGATTATATTCCCTAGCCTGAGCTCACGAATTCTATCTAGGGTTAAACATTCATTAATTGTTATATAATACAATGGTCGTCTGAAGAATAGAATATCATTCTAGAATAAATGAACTCAAAAGGGGAGTGTACATGAAAGCCGACTTGTTGAAGGAAATGTCTAAGGGGACCCTTATAAACGATATGTGCCAACTGCACTATATAGAGCCAAGTAGTGTAGATAAGTTATATTTTGCGGCTGCGTACATAGCTAATGAGATGGTAAATGCTGTTAAGAGCTTTGATATACCTGTATCTTCTGACCCAGCGAAATCTATAATAAGTAAAATCGAAGACAGAAATGGTCTAAGAGGTTTGTTCTCTGCGATTCAAGACCCTAATAAGACGCCCAAAATTATTGAAGAAAATGGAGAAATTCGAGGGGAACAGATTATACGCGATACATTAATAATGGTAGAGTCGCAAAAGTTAACGATCTAAAACTCTATCTCATTTTAAGGTATAATGCCTCTTATCTGGTGGTGTCGCAAAGCCTTAGCCTGAATCCGCATAGTTACCATATGCGATATTACCACTTTACAATTTTTTGGGGTTGTTTAGTCTTATTAGCATGGCATATTTTTTCTTACTCATCGGACTTTTCTTTATTCTTGGTAACTTTTCTTCCTTCATTGGGGCTCAACTTAAGAAGACAGAATCAACATCTTTAATGCCATTAGTAGGGCCTATATGTATTACGATAGCTATTTTAATAGTTGGCTGGCCACTTTATTATATTCCACTTGCTTGGGTTTGTGACGTAGGAACTGTTGGTATAATTTATTATTATTTATCTGTTCTGATTAAAAAATGTCGAATAAAGCGATAAGTGAAGGTATGAAAGATAAAAAACGAATAAAAGCCGGTATTTTGCTTCTCACCATGTGCGGGCTTCTTTCTTACTGCACCCAAATAGAAAAGCGTTATGACTATAAGTGGACAACAGTTACTCAAGCTGGTTTGGAAATATCCGTGGCTATAGAGCCCAGCCATGAATCAAAAGTCCGCGATTATCCCAGTATTGTAGAATATAAGAGTCCTTATTGTGTAAAGCTTTGGGTGAAGAGCAATGATGTATTAGCTGACGTAGTTACACTTAAAATTGATAAGCTGACAATAGCTTCTGAAACAATAGAAATAAACGAATTAGAAAAAACAAAGCCAAAAACATATTCAAGTAATAATGGCTACTATGTTAGAAACACGGTATGCGGAATTGCCCTTACAAAATATGAATCTGCTGTATTTCATGGATCTATTAGTTACGAAGAAAACTACATACCAATAGAGTTTAAAGTCGAAACGAACTACCGTATATGGCTAGACCCATTATATTGGTTTGATAGGTTTTCCGTATAAAATTTAAAACACATAAATTTCCATAGGGCGCATTATCAAACTATTACAACCTTAGCTAAGCTTTACGACACTACCAGCAAAGCTATCAGGAGCAGGTAATGCTAAACCCTATTTTAATGCAAAATATATGACACATTGCTCTCATATCCTGTAGGCTAGCCCCCGTTTTCGCATGCATATTCATGCCATGCATGAAACAGGTAATCGTGTTGACAAACGCTTTAACGTCGGTATCAGACGGCAGCTCATTTTGCTTAACTGCACTTTGAATAAGCAAACTCATATTTTGCTCTCCGGCTTGTTTATGTTTCAATAAGAACGCTCGAATGGAGCTGTCTTCAGCGGCTAACTCGCCTATGGCATTGACAATCAAACAGCCGCGATTGCCTGCGTCTTGTGAGCGGATTGTGCAAATCTCAACGAACACTTCATATAGCAGTGCGCCAATATGCTGTCCTTCTTTATACTCCTTAAGGCGCGCCGTCGGCGATTTTTCAATATAATATGCTAAACACTCTAGGAATAACGCTTCTTTTGTTTCGAAGGTATTATAAAAGCTGGAGCGGTTCATCCCCATTTCTTTGGCAATATGATTCAGTGACAAGTTTTTATAACCCTCGCGCCAAAACATATCGGTGACGGCTTGGACAAGGTCGCTACGCGTAAAACGACTTGGCCGCCCTCTCTCTTCTCGTTGGGATTTTGCTATCATCGCCATTCTTTCGTTTTTAATTTCAAAAATAAGCCTATCATTTATTTGTACAACACTGTACAAATAAAATTATTACATTGCAACCGAAGGATTCTAAGTTATGAAACGTATATATATAGTAGTAACAAGTTTTCTACTTATGATGGGAGGGGTAATCAATATGCCCGCAAGCGCACAAGATACAGTTAATAATAAGCTTCAAGCAAAAAAGGCCACGTTTGCTCAGAAAGCAAATGCACAAAAACAGGCTGATTATGAAGAAGGTATAAAGCAAGTCCGCGCATCGGGCGTTTTAGAACGTGCGAAAACTGTTGGCGACAAGGCACCTGATTTTACGCTTTCAAATGCTGTCGGCGCAAACTTTAGCTTACAGAATGCATTAGCAAATGGTCCCGTTGTCTTGATTTGGTACCGTGGCGAATGGTGCCCTTACTGTAATATCTATTTAAATGAAGTCCAAAAACAAGCTGATGAATTTAGCCAGTATAATGCGACAATCATAGCCGTCAGCCCCGCAATGCCGAGCCAGTCATGGGGAACCCAAGACAAACAGGACCTCAAGATCCAAGTTCTCAGTGATAAAGGCAGTAAAGTCGCCGAGGAATATGGCGTTGTTTATACCCTACCCCCTAAAATTGCAGCATATTATCAACAAGCCTTTGACCTTACGAACGTTAATGAAGATGAACGAAGCGTGTTACCTCTTTCCGCTTCATATGTGATCGATCAAAATTCTACAATTACATATGCCTACCTCAACGCCGACTACAGAGAACGTGCAGAAATCAGTGACCTACTTCGCGCTGTAAAAAATATATCCAAGGAAAATAAGTAATGTATAAATACGCCCTTCTTTCTATTGCAGCACTGACAATAACCTTACCAAACGTTGCATGCGCACAGAAAATGACCGCCACCCCAAAAGCAACGCCTGTAATTGTTGCGCCTGTTACCAAGCGTGACTTTGCGGACCAAATAGAGGCATTAGCGACAACCAAATCGAACGAAAGCGTCATCATCACGGCGGATCGTTCTGAGAAGATTGCGGCTATCTATTTTGAAGATGGGCAAGATGTTCAAAAAGGAAGTTTGCTGGTCACTTTGGATAAACGTCAGGAGGAAGCGGAACTTCGCGCCTCTGAAGCTTTAACTGCGGAGCGCCAAAGCTCGTATAACCGCGCAAAAAGCTTAAGCGGCAACAGCGCCCTGCCCAAAGCAACCTTGCAGGCACGCCTAGCAGAGCTCAAGCAGTCCCAAGCAGACACGCAGGCCATAAAAGCAGGTTTAGAAAGCTATGAAATCACCGCACCTTTTGACGGCGTCCTTGGGCTAAGGGAAGTCAGCGTCGGCACACTAGTACAGCCTGGCGATACCATCACCACGATTGATGACTTAAGCCAGATCAAAGTTGATTTCGATGTTCCTTCTGTATTCCTCACCACGTTGAAACCCGGCCTACCTATAACTGGGCGTATAGATGCCTTCGGGGACAAAGAGTTTACGGGGGTAATCAGTGCCATTAACACACGAATTGATCCCATCACCCGCACAATAAGAATCCGTGCAATCATGCCGAATGAAGATGGCATTTTAAAACCGGGGCTGTTAATGAGCCTTAAGCTTTCAAAAAACCTACGTCAGTCATTACTGATACCTGAGGAGGCTCTTGTCAAAAGAGGCGCGGAAAACTACGTTTTTCTGATACTTCAAAACGGATCAAAACGTACTGTTCAGCAGACAAAAGTAGAGATCGGCACGCGCCAACCAGGGATAATTGAAATTATCTCCGGCTTAACAGAAGGCGATATAATCGTTAGTCACGGGCTTACGAAAGTCCGTGATGGCGGTGAAGTCACAATCAGAGCGCAAGAAGATAACGATACGCCGCTCGTGGAATTATTAAAGCAAAACCAACAGAATGACGGGAAATAATTAATGATTTTATCTGATCTTTCTGTAACACGCCCCGTCTTTGCCTCCGTCCTATCATTATTGTTGATAGCGTTCGGCATTGTCTCTTTCTCAAAATTATCTTTAAGAGAGTATCCTGATATTGACCCACCAGTTGTCTCTATTGATACCAATTACTCAGGCGCGGCGGCGAATGTCGTTGAAACGCGTATTACTGAAGTGATTGAAGATCGGATCTCTGGCATTGAAGGTATCAAATTTGTACAGTCAACATCCTCAGATGGCCGCTCGCGAATTAATATTGAATTTGATGTCAGCCGCGATATCGAAGCCGCTGCAAATGATGTGCGAGATCGCGTATCAGGTATCTCAGATGACCTGCCCGAAGAAGCTGACCCACCAGAGATAGAAAAAGCAGATTCCAGTGATGACGTCATTTTATGGCTGAACCTTATTAGCGATCAAATGAACGTATTGGAGCTAACGGACTACGCTAAGCGCTACCTACAAGATCGTTTCTCCGTATTACCCGGCGTTGCACGGGTGCGGATTGGGGGCGGCTTAGAATACTCTATGCGTGTGTGGCTTGATCGTAATAAAATGGCCTCGCGCGGTATAACAGTTCAAGATGTTGAATCTGCGCTGCGCTCAGAAAATGTCGAACTTCCTGCAGGCAGCATTGAATCAGAAGAGGTTCAATTTACAGCGCGTATTGAACGTGGCTATAAGACATCAGAAGACTTCCAAAAACTGGTCATTGCAAAATCTGACGATTACTTAGTGCGCTTAGGGGATGTGGCCCGCGTAGAAAAAGCAGCGATTGAAAGCCGCACATTTTTTCGCGGTAATGGCGTGCCGATGGTGGGCATAGGCATCATCAAACAGTCGAAAGGGAATACTGTGGATGTCGCAAAAGAAGCAAAACTGCTCGCGGATCGTTTAGCGCCAAACCTTCCCCCAGGCATGGAAATCATTAGTTCTTATGATTCCTCTGTTTTTATCAGTAGTGCCATTTCAGAAGTCTATAAAACATTATTTATAGCCATACTGCTTGTCGTCAGCGTTATATATGTATTTTTAGGCAGTTGGCGCGCAATGATAGTGCCGGCCGTTACTGTGCCCGTTTCCCTTATTTCCACATTTATTGTGATCAACCTTTTTGGTTTCTCAATTAACCTTTTAACTCTATTGGCATTGGTTTTGGCTATTGGTCTAGTTGTTGATGATGCCATTGTTGTATTGGAAAACATCTATCGCCGCATAGAAAGTGGCGAAGAACCGCTTTCTGCCTCTTACTTTGGCACACGCCAAGTAAGTTTTGCTGTTATTGCAACGACTGTTGTTCTGGTCGCCGTTTTTGTGCCTATCACATTTTTAGAAGGTGATTTAGGGCGCTTATTCTCAGAATTTGCAATTACTATGGCCGCCGCGGTTTGTTTTTCGACGTTTATTGCAGTTACGCTCTGCCCCATGATTGCATCAAAGTTATTAAAGAAAACCAAGAAGAATAAATTCCACTTATTCATTGACCGTTCTTTTGATAAATTTGCTGCTGGATACAGTTATGTTTTAGAGCAAGCATTAAAGTTTAGAATAGTGGTCATTCTTATATTTGCAGCCATTACAGGTGCTTCGTTTTTCCTTTTCAACATTCTGCCTTCAGAATATGCTCCCAAAGAAGATCGGGGGGCATTTTACCTTATGGTCAACGCCCCAGAAGGCGCATCATATGAATTCACAAAAGAATATATGGAAGAAATAGAAAGTCGCCTCACTCCCTATGTAGAAAGCAATGAAATCAAACGCCTCCTTGTACGCGCTCCGCGCGGCTTTGGTACGCTGTCTAGCTTTAATGATGGCATAGTTGTGAATGTTTTAAATGACTGGAGCGAGCGACGCCCAGCTGCAACCATTATGAGCGAAATTGCCCAAAAAGTCGCAGACTTACCAGGCGTGCGTGCCTTTCCAGTCATGCGCCAAGGTTTTGGTGGCGGCACAGCGAAACCCGTTCAGTTCGTCATCGGCGGCGGCACATATCATGAATTAGCGCAGTGGCGCGATATTATTATCAAGAAGATCAATGAAGAAAACCCTGGCCTCAAGGACATTGATAGCGATTATAAGGAAACTAAACCGCAGCTAACAATCAAGGTCAACAAAGAGCGCGCAGGTGATCTGGGTGTCAGCGGCACCGTAATCGGAAGCACGCTGGAATCAATGCTCGGTTCCCGTCGCGTGACAACGTATATCGAAGATGGTGAAGAATATGACGTGATCTTGGAAGGCGAGCGTGACACACAGCGTACGCCAACAAACATGCAAAATATTTATGTCCGCGCAGATAATGGAAAACTCATTCCTTTATCAAATGTTGTAACCATTGAAGAGTACGCAGATTCAGGTTCGCTTAACCGTTATAACCGCGTACGCGCCATCACTATTGAAGCTGGTCTTGCGGATGGTTATGCGCTTGGTGATGCGCTGGATTATCTTCGCTCCTTAGTGCGAGAAAATTTACCCGATAGCGCCGTAATCGATTACAAGGGGCTCTCGCTTGACTACCAAACCAGCGGCACATCCCTGCTTTTTATATTCGGCCTTGGGTTCTTAATTGTCTTTTTGGTCTTGGCCGCGCAATTTGAAAGCTACGTACACCCTCTGGTCATTATTTTAACGGTTCCACTTGCTATAACGGGCGCTTTAGCTGGACTTTACGTTACTGGGAACTCTCTAAATGTGTATACTCAAATTGGCCTGATCATGCTCATCGGACTTGCGGCAAAAAACGGCATTCTCATCGTTGAGTTTGTAAACCAATTGCGTGATGACGGGGTTGAGTTCTCTAAAGCCTTGAGGGATGCCGCACAAATGCGTTTACGCCCAATTGTGATGACGGGCATTACAACAATCGCAGGGGCGGTTCCGCTTATCCTTTCAAGTGGTGCCGGCTCCGAAACTCGTGTTGCTATTGGGGTTGTGATGCTTTTTGGTGTCGCTGCCGCAACAATATTTACACTTTTTGTTGTCCCCGTAGCATATGACCTCTTAGCACGCAAAACCGGTTCACCTGGCGATGTACGCCGCCGCTTAGATGCACAAAATCAGGATAAACCTTCATGATAAGAAAAATACTTTTAACCAGTTCAGTGCTGTGCCTTGCAGGGTGTACGGTTGGTACAGATTACCAAGCGCCGTCACTAGACTTCGCTAATAAATGGTTTTCTTCTAAAACAGAAATTGTGACTCCAGAGGCCATTCACACGCAATGGTGGGAAAGTTTTAACGACCCCATGCTGAATAGCTATATTTTGCAAGCAACTGAAAATAACAAAGACCTAGAAATCGCCCTAGCCAATGTCCGCAGCGCACGCGCCTTAAGGCGCGAACAAGCTGCGGTTTTCTGGCCTCAAATTAACGGGGATAGCAGCGCGGAGCGTTCTAAGTCAACAAGCACAAGCAACGTGACAAATAGCTTTGAAAGTAGTTTTGACGCATCGTGGGAACTTGATATATTCGGCGGCAACCGCCGTGCCAACGAGGCTGCAGCGGCACGTATAGGCGCATCACAAGCTAAATATCAGGACGTCATGCTTTCCACGCTTTCTGAAGTTGCGAGAACCTATTACGAAGCGCGCGGTTTACAAAAGCGCATTGCAATTACCGAACAGAATACAGAGCTGCTCAAAGAAACGTTTCAGGTTATTCAAGACCGCGTAAACATTGGCGAGACGAGTGAATTTGACCTCTCACGTGCACAAAGTGAGTATGAATTGACCCGCGCACGCCTGCCCAATCTACACGCGGAATTAAGAGCCTCCATTTACAGCCTGTCCGTATTGTTAGGGCAGCCGCCAGAAGCATTACTAGAGGAGATGAAGACGATCAAGCCGCTGCCATCACCGCCAGATATAGTGCCGGTTGGCTTGCGCTCGGATATTCTACGTAGGCGCCCAGACATCCGTGTAGCGGAGCGTGCGTTAGCAGCCTCTATCGCCGATATAGGCGCCCAAACCGCGGAGCTTTTCCCAACGTTCTTTTTAACAGGCGATATAGGCTCACAAGCGAAGCTCTTTGGGGATTTGTTTTCTGGAGGTACTGGCATATGGTCATTGGCTTCTGCAATTCAATGGTCCGTGTTTGAAGGCGGCGCTATACGCGCGCGCATTGAGCTGAAAGAAGCTGAAAGCGTTGCCGCTTTAGCGCTATACGAAAAAAGCGTCCTCGAAGCGTTACGTGACGCTGAAACCGCCCTAACGCGTTATGGCGAGGAACTGGAAACACGTAAACGTTTGGCGCAAGGCGTACAAAGTTTGAAAAAATCCACGGCTTTGGCAAAAGAACTCTATAGCGCCGGTGAAGAAGACTATCTAGCCGTTGTTGACGCAGAACGCCAGCTTATCGCGAGCGAAGATGATTTGATCATCTCAGAGACAGTATCAATTACGAAATTGATTGCACTCTATACAGCCTTGGGTGGCGGCTGGGAGTTACCCCCTTCGAATCTTCGATAGCGCCTTAAGCACCACAGCCTTATGCTGTATCAAGTAGGCACTCTTCTAATAGATGCATCACAGAATTCATTCTGCAATGCCGAAGCGCAAGCTCTGGTAGTGTCCAAACTTCAACACTTTCAATTTTCAATCTTAGTGAAACTTTGCCCACTACCCTTTTCTATTGATTTAATTGGCAAGAGTATTTAGCTTCTAGTGTCGTATTTCATGAGGAGCGGAATTTGTATTCATTTAATAAAAAATTATTGGTTCAATATGCAGTTTTTAGTTTTGTATTGTCTATTTTGATTGTTGAATTCCCTCGTTCTTTTGCGTTTATACCAGGGGTATCATTTCTTTTGGTTCTTGCCTGTCGCAAATTCTATGGAGATTGGCAAAGCTATAGAATACCAGTTGCTTTGTATGTGCCCTTTATTGTCCTCGGAGTTTTGGCGTCGGCAAGTTTATTGTGGAGCATTAGTTTTGAAACCTCCCTAGATCGTGTCCTTAAAATGACCCCTATTCTCTTCGCTGGTGTGGTGACCCTTAGCGGCGCTGTTCATTCAAAACCGGAACATATACGAATATACTTGGCCGCACTGCTTTTTGCTCTCATATCTGGCTGTTTATTGGTAGTTTTCGAATTAAATACGGGAGATATTATACATAGGGTTTTACACCATATCCCTGAAAACATTGATGTCGCGAGCGCGGCTTATAACAGGGGCACAAATATTATTGTCCTTAGCTGTTTTAGTGTTCTGGCTTATTATAGCTACATTGCCCAACAGCCACGATTGCTTGTGCCTTTGCTCTTCGCGCTATTAGGGTTGATGGTGTTCACAGATAGCCAATCGGCGCAATTAGCACTGGCTCTTGGCTTAGTCACGTTCTTTGCATTTCCCTACAGGGTTAAATTATGCTGGTATGGCTTAATGGTTCTGGTCTTTGTACTAACACTGGGGGCGCCCTTTATTGCGCCATGGCTCTATGGTCATGCTGCATATATTAATGAGTTGCCATTTTTTGGCGGAGGCATGGGATATGCTGGCCCGCGCCTAGAAATATGGGACTATATTAGCCGTTACATTTTAGAGTCCCCTATTACCGGATATGGTATCGAAGCTACGCGGACGATTACTGATTTTGATTCCAAAGAAGTGTTTCTCACTGGCAATACAATATTACACCCGCACAACTTCGCCCTACAGTTTTGGATTGAATTTGGCATGGTTGGGGCTTTAATCGCCGCTAGTGGTTTGGTGTGGTTGGTGTGGCTGATACATAAGTTAGATAACCATGTTGCACAGCGCACGGCATTGGCAAGCTTTATAGCGATCTTGTCTGTTTCCGCCATGGGCTATGGTATGTGGCAAAGTTGGTGGATGGGGGCTGTGTTTTTAACGGCAGCGCATACTGTGTTTATTCAGCGCCTAATGACCCAAAAAGCAGAAAAGTAAATCTGTTTTATGCCACATCCTTAATGAAAGTTTTGTGAATTTCAGGGGTTAGCTCAAAGGGCACTACTTTGAGCTTTGTTGAGCGCGCGCGGTGCTAAAAAGGACACAATGCGCGCCAATGTCTATAAATACACTATTTTCGAGTAGGTTTTCAACGCCTTAGGCCTTCATGACTTTATCTTTAAATTCGGGGAAAGCCTTCATTGCATTTCTGGTATCAATAATTAGTGAAGACCACTGTCCTAACTGATTGTAGTCTATAGCATCGTGGTCTGTGACGATAATCACGGCATCGGCGCCAGAAAATTCAGCCTCACTCCATGCTATCGACTTTGCATCACTAAATTCAGGGAAGTTACGCATAGTTCCGAGCTCAGGGATCAAAGGATCATAAAACTCAACTGTCGCCCCGTGCTTTATTAACATTTTAATTAAGGGGAATGCGGGAGATTCCCTTTGATCATTAACGTTCTTTTTGTAGGCCACGCCAGAAACAATAATTTTACTACCCGCTAAAGACTTTTGTTTTTTCCGGTTTAGGGCTTCCGCGGTTTTATTAAGTACATATTCAGGCATATTGACGTTTATTTCGCCCGCAAGCTCAATAAATCTTGTGTTAATGTCATATTCTTTGGCTTTCCATGTCAAATAGAACGGGTCTATAGGGATGCAGTGCCCACCAAGGCCAGGACCTGGGTAAAACGGCATGTAACCGAATGGCTTCGTTTTTGCGGCGTCTACAACTTCCCAAATGTCGATCCCCATTTTGTCGTAGATAACTTTTAATTCATTGACGAGTGCTATATTGACAGCTCTAAAGACATTCTCTGTGATTTTTACCGCCTCGGCCGTTGCTGCAGAAGACACTTTAATCACCTTATCCAGAAAACATGCATAAAACTTATAGCTAATATCTGTTGCTTCATCCCCATCACCACCAATGATTTTTGGTATCGTTGCGGTTTCAAAATCAGCATTACCGGGATCTTCTCGTTCTGGTGAATATGCCAGATAAAAATCTCTGCCTGATTTTTTACCGCCGCGCTCCAGGATAGGTTTAATGACCTCTGTCGTCGTTCCGGGGTATGTGGTGGACTCTAAGACAATAATTTGATTGTCACGCATATGCTGTGCAATGGTCTCTGTGGTTTTGGTAACATAACTAAGGTCAGGCTCTTTATGAACACCTAACGGCGTAGGTACGCAGATGATAATCACATCAACGTCATGAAGCTTTGACATGTCTGCTGTCGCTTGAAAATGGCCACTATTTACATGTGACGCGATTGTTTGTTCACTGACCGTATCCAAATATGTTTTACCTTGGTTCAGCAGTTCAACCTTGGCATCATCAACGTCAAAGCCTGTGACCTTAATATTTTGTTTGCATATGGAGTGCATAAGCGGCAAGCCAACATAGCCTAAGCCTATGATCCCGACTTGGATGGTTTTATCATTAATCTTTTGATTGAGTTGCTCATACATATACGGCTATTGACCTCAGCGTTAATCGTTTTACAGCTTGTTTATAATCTCTATATATTTTTTGTAAATGTTCTTTTGCCCAGCAAGCGAAATAATCCTTTGTGACTGCTTGTCCATTTGCGCTTCGGATATCTCTGCTGCGGCCTTCATCGCGTCCGCCCAAGCCTTAGGGTTGTCTATTGGCGCGGTATAACCGTTTTCGCCATTATTAACCCATTCTTTAAATGACGGTTCGCTTTCATTTGCCACCACAGGAACGCCGCAAGCAATAGCCTCGATCATCGGCGTACCAAAACCTTCATTAGAAGCCGGCATAGCATATATATTTGACGCCCTGATATACTCAGCCGCATTGACGTGCTCCGCTTTTATAAATACCCGGCCTTGCAAGCCCAAATGCTCTATTTTTTGTCGCATATCATCAAGATATTTTTGGTCCTGATGCAAAAGCCCACCCCCTGTCACGAAAGGCCCGACAATCACAAGTTTATAGTTTTCTGGCAGGAGCGCTAAAACATCAATCAATAAAATTTGATTTTTTTGTGGGGTGATTTTAGCAATGGTTAAAATCACAATGTCATCATGGGAAAAAGGCGTGTGCTGCTTACGTAGCGCATCACGGTCGGATAAGTCCACGTTAAACAGGGCCTCATCAATTGGATTAGGCCGCAGCCAAATATGATGATCTGTGTAGCCCTCATTTTTGCAACGCTGTGCGGCTTGGTTATTAAAGACAACGAAGACCGCACGGTCTTTTGCAGGTTTCAGCTTAAAAACGCTGAGTAATTTTTGATATGGCTTCGCTTCGGCTGTTACCAGCTCCATAATCATCGGTATTTTATGGCGGTTTGCCCAAAATATGGCCGCAGCGGTTACGCCTGAATTCCCTGCTATGTGAATAAAATCCGTGCGTTTTTGATGGCGATAAAGGTGAATAAGTGACTTCACAAAGTCCAAGTTATAAACCGCAAAGTTATAAAGTTTTTTTGACAAAACATTAAAAGGGAAACTTTTAACCCGTGGAGCGCTACAGACAACGCGGCTTACATTAAACCCGTCATAATCATATTGGGCGTCCTTGGAATATTCAACAGAATTACAAACCACGTTAATGTTCGCGGCGCTTACGTCACTTTGAATCGCCTTGTAAAGACGCGGTATTCTGTTTGCAGGTCCAGAATATTCTGGGTGGAATTTGCTCATCACGAGAAGGATGTTCTTCATTTTTATAGTACCCCTTTTGCAGCATCAATATAATTTTCGGCGATGTTTCTAACATGGAAGGCCGCCGCCCTGCTACGCTGGCTTTCGGCGGCAAAAGGCTTATCAATGGCCTCAATAATATTACGCGCAAGGGCATCGGCATCCCCCACAGCTGATAGGTACCCATAACGCCCTTTTTCGAGTATCTCCGCAGGGCCAGAAGGGCAGTCCGTGCTTACCACAGATAAACCGCAATAAAGCCCCTCAACAACGACATTGCCAAAGCCTTCCCATGCAGAAGAAAGTACAAATACATCCGCCTTCGCCATATAGCTTAACGGGTTATCTACAAAGCCTGCCCAGTATATATAGTTATCAACGCCAAGCGTCACAGCAAGCGCTTTAAGGTCATGTTCTAACGAGCCCTGCCCTAGTATAACTAAACAGCAAGGGTGGGTTTTTACCGCAATGGACAGAGCCTTTAGTAATGTCGGGTAATCTTTTTGCGCCACCAAACGGCCAGAAGCAATAAGTTTTGCTACGTCAACTTCATAACCAAATTCAGGGATCTCTGCGGCAATCGCACGCTCAAAATCCGGCGTGACAACAGGGTTGTAAATGCGGATGATTTTATCATCTGCGATGTTACAGACCTTCTGCACATCCCTCAGCACCCCATCGGATATCGCAATCACTTTATCCGCAGTTTTATACAAGCGCTTCATCAAAAAGAGCATTATTTTATCAGCAAAACGCTGACTATGCGCAAAACTTGTTGAAATATGATTGCGTTCACTAATGATAAACTTAGTTTTGGTAGTTTTGCAGAATATTTTAGCCAGCAGCGCGGCAATATTCGCATGATATAGCGCCGATATCATGACATCTGGTTGACTTTCCTTCGTGTATTTAATCAGCGCAGGGATAGATTTTGATGTCTTACTTTTGTTAAAGCAAACTACATTGACGTGGCCGTTAATTTTATGTTTCAATTCACCCGCAGCGCTAGCAATCAACAAATCAACTTTATAGCCGTTTGCAGCAATATGATTAGCTAAATTAATAACCATATTTTGAGCGCCGCCGCCGCGGTAATCAGGTATAAAAAAAGCTATATGCATCATGCGTTTCTTTAGAGTTTGTTCTTGTCATGGTGAATGATTATAAGGATTTAGTTTTTTGGTTTCTGCCCCGGCAGCCTTTTATGTATTGGCGTGTCAGGGATATTGCGCTGATCATAGTGTAATGCAGATAATAAAAGCTGCGTCCCAACCAGAATAAAAAGCATACCAATCATCACTGTACCCGCAGAAGAAACCTCCCCTGACGATACGGACGCATACCATTTAGACGCCGACCACACACAGCCAAAGAGCAGCATAAAGCTACCCAAAACAAGTTCAATCGACGCAACAGAGAAATCACGCAAAAAATAATTGTAAAATATACGCTTCGCAAAGTTTTTCGTATGCCCTTTTAAAAAAGGCCCAATAATCTTTTTAACGCTCAAATTGCTCTCTTCATCGCCATATACAGCCTGCATAGGGATATCCTGCACCACGCAGCGCATCGTGTTTAAACGAAACAGCAAGTCACTTTCAAAGAAGTAACGGTTATTGACCTTTTCCAAAGGCAGAAAAGGAATAAGTTTACAGCTTATGGCGGTATACCCGTTGGTCGGGTCGAAAAGATTCCAGTAACCGCTTGATATTTTTGTCATGAAGCTGAGCACCGCATTGCCAAATACTCTTATTTTTGGCATGTGCTGAATATCTTCAATACGGTAGAATCTGTTGCCTTTGGTGTAATCGCAGATATTATCGGCAATTGGCTGCGTAAAATGCGCAATAAGCTGCGGGTCCATTTGCCCGTCACCATCAATTTTCACCGCGATATCCATGCCATCTGCAGCGGCTTTTTGATAGCCCGTCATCGTTGCGCCGCCAACGCCTTTGTTTACATCATGCGTTATAACCTCGATGCGCGGATCATTAGTATTTTGTGTAATAAACACGCCAGAACCCTCAGGGCAAGCATCATCAACACAGTAAATTTTACACACATCATCGCCGATGTGGCTTAGCACCTCAATTATATGATCTTTGACTTTATAACACGGGATCACGACTGCAATTTTCTGCATCAGCTTTGCCCATTAGTCGTGATGGTAATAATGCCGAGGATAATGAAGGCCATGCCGACAAGGTAGGACTTTGTAATCGCTTCATTAAACAGCAGCCAAGCCGCGGCAGGAACAAGAATAAACGCCAGAGCCGCAAATGGGTACGCCAGAGATAACGGCACGCGCTGTAATATGCAGACCCAGAGCACAGTTGCCACGCCATAAAAAGCAACCGCCGAAACCAGCCAGACATTCACCATGCAGGCCAGTAAGAATTCTTTGGTTAATGACATTGGCGGCAAACTAAGTGCTGCTTTTTTAAAAAGCAGCTGACCGAGGGACATTATAAAAGCAAAACATACTAAGAAAGTGATGTTTAGATAACCAATACTCATATCTGTGTTCTTTTTCTTTTTATCCGTGTTTCATACAGCGTATAGATACACCATGCTGCGCCAATTGAAAGAATTGCAATCAGCCCAAGATTGTAACGTGAAATGCTGACGCTGACAAATCCATTTAACCCAACCATAAACCAAATAGGCAGAGCATATAAAAAGAAGTCATATTGTTTTCTGCGCGTTAGAGCAACCAAAGCCACAATAAAGAGGATGATCGCCACAAGCCCCCAATATTTAGATATAAACATCCCGCGCCAAACTAATGGCAGTGTGACAAGTGTGTGTTTCGTGATGTTACCAAAAACTTCTTCGTGCAGTAGATAAGAAAGGTGGTTTGCGTAGCCACCTGCTTTTTCTAACGTCTCATTCATCACCTCGTCTTGCCCCCTTTGGTAAAAACCATGCGGGGTTTCAAAGGCTAGTCGCTCGACATCTTCTTTCTTGAATAGATCATAGGCAAGCGAGTCGCCAAAATCTGGCAGCCAAAAGACAAAACTTGCGGCATATTCTTTGGGGCGCATATCGTTGTATGATACGCGCTGCGCGAGGATAAAGCTGCCGTAACCATCGGAAATTGTGAATTTGTCGGCCAATTGATAATTGCGATGCATCCAAAATGATGTCGCCGCCAGATAACTCAGCGCGATAAGCACAAGCAAGCCAGTTGCTTTCGTTGTCTTTATCTTATTCTGGGCAGAGAAAAATAATATCGGCGCGCTGATGATGAAGAAGAAATAAAAGCCATAAACATATGTTGGTTTAACAAGTGCGCCGACGCCCCAAAACAGACCAGAGAGCACAGCGAAAAGCAGCTTCTTATCCTTCCACAGCATCAACCCAAAGAACGCCGCTCCACAATAGAAAAACTGCGCAAAGCTTTCGACATAGAAATTAGACGCATAATAGCCAAAGTCTTTCACCGCAAAAGAAATAATCAACGCCAGCCACGGAATAGCAAGTTTGCGATTAAACATCACATAGGCGGACAGCCAGATGAATAAAGAAGATAAAATAATCGCCGCCGTTTGTAACGGCACGAACAGGCCGTAGTTTTTTCCACAATCAGAGGCTTCAACTTTCGCGGGATGAATGGCCATTTGACACAGCACGGATTCCCTAAACGCTGTATCATATTTTAAGAACAGTGATAAAATATACGGATATGCCGGCGCAAAAAACATGCCTTCATTATGCGGCGTTTGAGATCGTGCCTCGTTGCTAAAATTACCGTTGGTGAAATAACCAGTTTCATAGATATCTTGCGCCACCGAAATATAGGTACGGCCGTCACCTTCAATATAGGCATCGACGTCCTTAGACACCTTAATACTAAACGCAACGGTTGATATTGTAATAACAAGCAAGATATTGAAATATATGTTTTTTAAGTCAATCTTCATATCAAAACCTTGTTATACCCCCTGCTGTAACGTGTTACTTACTTGCGAAGAACATGGTTCTTTTTACGTCTGTCAGGCCAGTTGCATATTGGCCAAGCGCCTTAACATTGGTAAAGCCTATTTCAGTTAAGAAATTTTCAATCCACTGCTCTGGCGCATCGCCCATAAAGCTTAATTTTTCTGCCCATTTGGTGCCAATTTCATTAGGCTGACCAGTTTCAAACACAAGATGATTACATTTGCCGGCAAGCACTTTCATCATTTCGCATGCAGCATCTGCTCCATACGCTTTAACCCAGTGATGAAAAACTGATAGATTGATAACAGCGTCATATTTAGGCATTAGCTGTACATATTCAGGCGTAATCAAACCTTTGATAAAGCTTGCGTTATCTTGTCCAGAACACGTTCTAAGCGCGTTACTGATGGTAATGTTAAAATCTTCTGATTCTACGCCCGTGGATAAATAACCAAGTTCTGCCGTTTTGAACGTGAAATAACCAATATTGCTACCAATATCAAGGACAGATCCTTTATCTATCGCCTTAAAATGCGGCTCCATCGCGATCCAGCGGTCCTGCGAATTGCGTATCGCAGGGGATGCCTTGGTGGCTTGGGTGTATAAAGGCTGATATAACTTAAAAAGTGGCACGAAAGACACTAGAGTCAAGATGATCCTGTAAGTAAGCTTCAGCAGGATATTATATAGTTTCTTTATATGCCTTATCATTTTAACTCTCGCAGTTTGTCCATAAAATTATCGATAGTAACCATGTACATGGTTTTGTGAGGAAATAATACTTTTTTCTCAATCAGCTCTTCAATTTTACTATATCTTTCCATGAGTTCGCTGCGGTTTAGGGTAAAGCGGCGCTCTGGGCGCGCTAATTCACGCTCAACAATGCGTTCAACATCATCCTTCAGGTAAACCGTTACATCTGGCATTGTTGTTTTATCAACTATTTTGTTGATTTCATCAATATTCGCGAAGTTTGCCGCAATCAAACTTTCAAGAAAAAGCTGCGCCACACCTGAATCAAAATAGAACAAATTCTTATCACCGCGCCGCATGGTACGAAAAGACATTCTATACGATATTTTCTGTGCCAGCATTTTATCACGAGTGAGGTATTTAAAGCGCGTAAAGTAATAAAAGCGGGTCAAAAGTGAATTAACGAGCGTGTATTTACGGCTTTCCACCACCTGAAACAAAGCATCAATTTCTGCGCGATTTTTATTAATCACCGTGGTTTTCCCAACCCCTGATAACCCAAGCACTTCCACGATCATGATAAATGAAGCCCCTGTTGAATATCGCGCGGCACAAGGTCAGGGTTTTCCTTTGCCCATTCGCGCACGTAAAGCGACATGACATTGCGAACGTTTTTATATGTTCGTTTATGATCTTTAATATCAAGTTGGTTATATTGGTTCGCATAATGACCATAATATTTCATATATGCATAAAATTCTGCCTTGGCGGCGGGACCCTTAAATATATGAAGGGCTTTCGCCGCGCCCAGCACCCATAACATATTCCCCGGCCAGCGCCATATAGTCGGCTCCTGCGCAGGGAACAATCCCATATAGTTATATTTCTTGAGGTAAGCTTTATAAAGCCGCTGATTGACCTTGTCTTTTAGTGGAATCCCCTCGAAAAAATCAACAAGCGCTTTTTCCCATAACGGCAACTCCCATTTATAGCCGAGATATTCATAGATGCGCTGCCCATTAACAACCAACGTTGCTTGCCTTGCTTCATATTCCCATGTTTCTTCGGCCGCGTAGCTGTACGATGGATGCGCATTTGCAGCAACGTCTTTTATACGCTGTGATATAGCGCCCTGATCATCAACGCAGCGCATTTGCGGCCACAGGCCGTAATGCGTGTTAATGACAAGCTCTGTAAACGCCTCTGCATCCATGTCTGCGGCGGCGAGACGCGGCGAAACATGCCCCCCTGATATAAAATCACCCGATTGCCCATTAATGAAAATCGCATCATCTTCGATCATTTTATGGTCATGCATATAGGTGAGCGCTGAATATTCTCTCATGCTCGGTATCGCTTTATATGCGCTGGCATATTGCCAAAAATCTTGCCGCCTTTTGCTCAAAAACTCCTGCCTGATCCACTTATTCGAAGGTGTAATCAGTTTCCATTTATAGCCTAAGGCCTTCGCGATTTTCTGGGCGTATTTCGCTTCAAAATTATATTTAGGGCCGTATGTGAAACAGTGAATATTCTTATAGCCGTGCTGGTGGAGTTTACACAGAATAATACGAGAATCTAACCCCGCGCTCAGCGGTATGTATATGGGCTTGCCGCCGGCGCGTGCAATAATTTTCTGGTTGATGTTATCAAGCAGCGTATCAAGCGCGTCTATATTATCATCAAACGGTTTTTGATTATCTTGGTTTGGCGTATATCTGTGATATTTTGTCAGGCTATACGCCTGCGTTTTCTTATTGTAAATCAGCATTTCTCCAGGCTGAAGAACTTTAATATCCGTAAACAGGCTATACGGCCCAGTAACGTACCCAGACATTACAAATTCAGCAAGTGATGTACGATCCGTCACTTTGAGGTCAAATTTGTTTTTCAGAAACGCTGCCGAGTTTGAAATATTACCTTGATAATAAAATAATGGGTAACTACGCAAATGGTCCGTCGCAATGATAATTTGCGTGTCATCTTCAAAAGCAAAACTAAAAAAATCTGTTAAGCCGCGCATAAACTTTACAATACCATCATGCGAACTGTCTTGCGCCAGAAAGCCACGGATACTCTTAGCGGTTTTCTTGTCTGCTGCCACCCACATAATGGCATCATTATCTTGAATCTTACGCCAAATCTGATTTTCTTCTATAAAAACACTCATGGCACACTAACAATAATATTTATTATAAAATTCAGTATTCGGCGCCTTTGTTTTCGCCACTTTAATGACGGCATCAAAAGCACTCCAATCAACCTGGCGGCGATTATCTTCATCATAAAATCCGTCAATAAACACACCGCGTTTTTCAATCAATGTTTGAGGACCATCTGTCCATTTAAGTGTCTTAATCAGCGTCATGAATGATCCTCCAGTCGAATAACGTGATCAGCAATATCTAAAATCTTAGGGTCATGAGAAATCGCAATTATCGTGATATTTGGAACCATCCCCTTTAAGGCGTTGATGATAGACTTTTCATTGGCTTTATCAAGGCCACTTGTCGCTTCGTCTAAAATCAGAACAGATGGATTACGAACAAGGGCGCGCGCTAGCGCAATACGCTGTCGCTGCCCACCGGATAGCTTCCCACCTCGTTCACCGACAATGTGGTGGAGGCCCCCATCTAGCTTCTGAATGAAACCCCACGCATTTGTTATTTTTAAGGCCTCTATAATTCTCTCTTGTGTAATGTTTGTGTCCCCTAAGGTTACATTCTTAAAAATCGTATCGTGAAATAAGAATGTCTCTTGAGGTACATAGCCCACTTTTCTTCGCCATTGCTGAATGTCTATATCACATAACGGAACCCCATCTATATAAATCATCCCTTTTTTTGGGGAGAGTAGCCCAAGGACATTATCCAGTAAGGTGCTTTTCCCTGAACCGGATGGTCCAAAGACGACGGTCATTTTTTTAGCAGGAATTTTGTTTGTAAAATCACTTAAGATATTTTCATCATCATAGGCTAAGGTAATGTTATCAAGTCTTATTTCTTTTTCTAACTTTACGCTTTTTGCTCCGAACACGGGCTCCACATGTTCGGAAGCAATCTGAGTTTTTTCTAAGATGGCGTTTACCGCCCCTTCAAATACAGAGGTCTTTTGATAGTGGTTTTGTACCATATTAACTTGGCTCAATAGACGGTTAAACAGAAATGCCATCATAAAGAGTTCGCTCATGGGGTAATTAGCATAAGTGTATGCCCAAAATAACCCAACGGCCATGAGCAGCACTAACATAGGCTCGTGGATAAGGTTAAGTAGCAACGCGGATAATGCTAACCCTTTGCGTGCCTCTTGAAGATCCTGCGTGTCTGCGCTGAGTAGATCTATATAACGTTCTTCTTCCCCCATGGCTTTAATTGGTTTTGCCCCAGAAAGAGATTCGTTAAGACGAGAAAGCAGTTGGTTTAAGGCGTTAGCCATCCTATTACCTGCATCACGCGCCATACGAACTAAAAATTTTAATGTAAAAGCGAGAAACCCTCCCATTATAATTGCGGCAAGGCTGATTTTCCAATCTATAGTGAACGCAATAGAGATGTATATTCCAGCTTGTATTGCAGAGGATAAAGTTTTGCCCATGATTGTACAAAACTGTCCCGCGTAGTCGGACTCCGTTGCAATAGCATTGGCTGACTTTCCAACATCCAGTGCACTATAATATCCCCATTCAGCCTTCATGATCGCGCGAATAAATTTTTGACGTAAATCATGTGTAATATCAATGGCAATATAGGCGACAGTTTTTAAAGCTTGGAAAATGATAGTAGCTTTGAGGGTGATTGTTACGACAATTATAAGAAGCAGGTTTTGAAAACTTTGCTCTATTCCCAATGTGCTGAATATTGTTGTAATGGCTTGTGTCAGAACATTATCTTCTGAAGGCGTTATATTCAGTACAATATTTAATAGCGGTAATAACGCCCCAATCCCAATTACCTCAACTACACCAGCTACGAGTAATGAGGTCAAAACGAGACAGAACCGTAATGGATAAATACTAACGAAATGAACAAGAAGCTCAAGGGACGACTTTTTAACGTATGTTGTCATGCTTTACCTTTATTATTTTATAGCTCTGTAGAGTGCTTCAGCGCGTGTCCAGTCATCTGGCCAATCAATGTCTGTCACACGAAAGGAAGGAACCTCATACCCCGTGAAGGTGCTGAAATCTCCACCGCCTGTAACGGTTTTGATATATTCTGGGCTGTATAGCGCAAACATTCCTGCATCGTAGTAAGCGTGTTGCAAGTCTTGGGTGCGCATTGCGAGCGCTTCCTCATTATCAGGATAGAGGTCAGCATTGTCTCTCATGCGAAAGGCTTGTTCGATAGGTGAAGGGAAAGGGGTGACGGCAAGTAGAGCCTTTTGTTTATCGCCGGCCTCAAACTTTGCACAGGCTGCTTTGAGGTCCACAGGATCGATAAGAGGGCTTGTTGCATAAAGAAGGGCCACGGTATCAAACACAGTTCCAGAACTCTTGTATCTTTCTACTACAAATTTTATTGCGTCCATCATGGATGCATGATCATCTGACAGAGCTTTGGGGCGAAGAAAGTCAGGCGCAAAGCCATGCGTTTTCGCAGTGGCTTCGATTGCTATATCGTCTGTTGAAACATGAATGATCTCGAACAACTCACTGTGTTTGGCCGCTTCTAGGGCGTGAACTATCATGGGCTTTCCGCAAAAATCCTTTATGTTTTTATGAGGAATCCTTTTAGATCCACCTCTAGCGGGTATAATGGCAAGTCGTCTCATGGCTTTGGCGCGCCTCTTTGAATGATGTGCTTACTTTCTGGGCCTTCGTTGAAAAGTAAATCTAAGATGCACATATATGGTTCAAAACCGTCATGAAGCTGCGCGTATTCTGGGTGAATATACTCATGATATGATAGGTGAATATTGTTTCCTTCAAAAGCATCAGATTCGTCGAGGTACACTTTTGATCCCGGTGGAGAGATGTAGTGCGTCGCTTCCCTCGCTTGGCATATATCGACGAGTAGAATATCTTTTTTACCAGACACATCCAAGGACGAAGAGTTGATAAAAGGTGTTTGAATACCAATTTCATGACAGATATATTTGATGATTGTCTGGTTGAGTTCGGAGATATATTGAGGCTTAGCTGCAAACGCGCTGAATATGTCATCGGCGTAATCTTGGTAAAAAGGTGCCTTCTGATAATTAAGCTCAATGGATTTGGTGATCTTATCTAAAGGGTTTTTATCCCCCTCATAAAGAATTTCGGTGTCCTGGATTGTTTGGAATTGCTTTCCTTTTGTTGAGACAGGAACGCTGAGCCATATAGGACCATTTGCGGTCTTAATCTTATTTCGCTGTTGCCAGCTTCTTTTTTCAAACTGAACATGGTCAAAGAAGACAAACTCATCGACACTGTCTATGAGCGCGAAATAGCCCAGCCACGGGAGAAAAGTTGGTTGCATAATGGCAATAGATTTCATAGATCGTCCTTTTTTAACATTCTACAGCAAGACAGATACCGTTTTTACCATAGCCGTTCCCATTATAGAACATAATATGTTGGCCTTTGTGTTTTATCACAACAGGATAGCAAATCATCTCCTCATCCGGGCTATTTGGGGTGGGCGCCAAATCAACGGCATCGTCATAGCGTGTCCAGTGCACACCATCCTCAGATTCCGCATAGCGAGGAAGGTAGAACTCCCCTTTTGATGAAAACCACATGCGGTAAATGCCATTTTCTTTGGTGACATAAGGGCGTGCGAGAGCATTCTCACCCGCCGCAAAATCAATAGCAACTATACCTTGTCTATCCCAATTCTTGCCATCCGTGGATGTCGCTGTTTGTATATTGTATCTTGGTAGATCTTTATTTACCCACTCCGTCCCAGAAACATAATACATACGAAACCCCTCTTGTTCCCTTATAACCCATGGCGCAGTATTGATAAATGGATTGACTTTATTGCGCCCAATAATGGGGGCTTCTGACCACCGCTCAAAACTTTCTCCCTTATCTTTACTAATGGCCAGCCCCCCGAACAAATCCATCCGTGTCGTGCCGCCAGGTTTAAAACCGATTGTGTACATGAGGAGGCCATCATCAATGGGCATAAGACAGGATGACAAGACGCCATTATCATCGAAAGTCCCCAATCTTCCTGGGGTTAGAACAGCATCTGCTTTATATTCTATAACTTTATCAGGATAGTCCATATCAATGAGCGCATATCCAATATGAGATTGGTTCATATCATTTCTGCCTGCGAAGTAAATCCGATAAAGGCTACCTTCTACATGATATGGAGTAGGCAACATTGCGTGCGTGCGCATCCACCAGATGTTTTCGTTAGGCTCAATCACAAGCCCTTTTTTCTGCCATTTTATCTTAGGAAAATGCATAGAATTCGTATCCTATAGTTTAAAATATGATTTTTTTATTTTTTGAGCGCGGCGATCTTCTGCTTCAAAAATGGTGCTTTGTGCGCCTAGTGCGACAGAGCCGTTTGGGAGATCTTTCGTCACTGAAGCATCCATCGCGACAAAAACATCGTCGCCGATGGTTAAGAAATCTTTGAAGGTTGCGTTCACACCAAAAAAGCATCGTTGCCCGATTTTACAGTGTCCAGAGACAACAATATGTGATGCGAAATAAGTGTGATCCCCAATATGTGTTCCATGTCCGATATGGTTACCAGACCAAAGCATGACATTATTTCCGATTTTAACAGTTGGCTGTATTGTTTGGTCTTCTAAAATAAAACAGTTATCCCCTACCGACAGGTCTGGCCATGTTGTTGCCTTTGTTGAGATATAATTTGCCAGCGTATAGCCTTCAGCCTTAGCTTGATGGTATTTTTCTTCTCTGAGTTGGTTGAGCTTCATATAGGATAGAGCTACATGCATTTCAAAAGTTTCAGGGGGATACTTTTTTGTTACTTCACTAAATGGGACAACAGGTAACCCCTCATACGTGTCGGAACCGACATATTGATCGTCTGCTGTGAAAGCAACAACGTCGTAATCACTGTCATGTGTGAAGTAAAATTTCGCCAGTGACGCAATTTCAGCAGTCCCAAATATAACTAACGGCTTTTTCATTTCTATAAACTATCTCTCTATTGTTTCGTGTGTTACTGGAGAATGTCTAGGGATTTTGATTTTTGCCTTTTTGCCTATTACCGCTTTATATTCTTTCGTGCGGATACCCTTGGAATCCGCAGGCGCTCTTATACTTTTAATGTTGTCTAAAGAGAGGCTTTCCCCCTGCTCAATATCTTCAATCGCCCAGAACTGTCTCGTGAAGATACCTTTTTTCTTTAAATTTGTTTCTCCGCCATACTGGATCCCTCCCAAACTTTCCCACGCCCATTTTGTATCATGGCATAAAGATTTTAGCTCAGTTGGTTCTAAAGAAAAAGATGAGTCCGGCCCGCCGTCATTCCTGTCTAATGTGTAGTGTTTTTCAATCATACAAGCCCCAAGAGATACCGCAGCAACAGAGGTCGCCGTGCCAAGCGTATGGTCAGACAGCCCATATAACACGTCAAAACTGTCCCGTATGTCGAGCATCGTGCCTAAATTCGTATCTTTTGCTGGCGCAGGATACGCGCTTACACAATGTAAGACAATCAAGCTCTCCCCGCCAAGGTTCTTAATAAAATCAACCGTTTCCATCACATCTTGTTTTGTGGCGGCTCCCGTAGATACAATTATAGGTTTTCCTGTTTTTACAACAGCTTCCACGAGCGGCCAATCTGTCAGCTCGTTTGAAGCTATTTTATATGCAGGCGCGTTCAAGTTTTCTAATAAATCGATCGCGGCTTGGTCAAAAGGTGAGCTAAAAATTGTAATGCCAAGCTCTTTTGCAAAAGCAAACAATTCGGGGAACCAATCCCAAGGGGTGTGGGCTTCTTGATATAGCTCATAAAGATTACGACCAGCCCACGTTCCCTCTTTGAGGGTGAACTCATCACGCTTGGAATTGATTGTTAAAGAATCCGCTGTGTACGTTTGGAGTTTTACAGCATCGGCACCAGCATCTTTTGCAACCGTGATGAGCGCCTTGGCCCGGTTGATGTCACCGTTGTGGTTGCCTGACATTTCAGCGATCACGTAAGGCGGTTGCCCTTCGCCAATCTTCTTTCCGTCAATCTCGATTATTTTTTTCATGACTGAAAACCCTTAAGAGTGTTGTTGATAATTTTTTTGCACCATGTGTATCATGCCTCATGTCTTCGATAGAGTTGACCATGCTTATATAGTTTTCAGGGGCCTTGCGCAATGCGCTCAGGGCTGCCGCCCAGTCATCGGTTGATAACTCACTACAAAGTCCCATATATTGCGCCGTTCCAAAAGAGGCAAAAGTTTTGCTCAGTTGTTCATGTTGTGGATATATGGCGGTAAATAAAATGGGAAGCCCGCACGCCGCGGCTTCATAGCGCGACGTTCCTGAGCCGCAAACCCCTAAATCAGCCCACGTGTAATGCTCCATAAGGTCTTTAGGCGCAGTAACAATTTCTATGGAGCTTCTCCCTCTTAACTCGTTAATTTGTGCGATATGTTCACAAGAAAATGAGGGGCCAATAATCGCCCGGACTTTCAAATTATCATTCTTAGACAAACCCTCTAAAGCTTTGATTGTGTTGCCTTGTGGGTCGGAGCCTCCGAAAGTTACAAGTATATTATTAATAGCTTGAGGGGATCTTTTTTTATACGCATTTTCATACGCCTTCCCCAAAAGCACATATTCAGATCCAAAAAACCAATGCTCTGAATTAGGCGTCGCGCCTTCCTCTACGCCCCAATAAGGCTGAACATACGCTTTTACTTTTGGCGCACGTTTATCTCGGAAGGAATCATCATCAAGGCCATCAATGATAACAATATCTTTGCCCTCTCGCGCCAAAGCATTAAGGTATTTTAATAACGCAGCAGGGGCTTCTAAGTTATGTCTATGCCCAAGGTCGATAACAATATTTTGAAGCCCTGTCGGGTAATATTCTATTTCCTGAGCGTATGACAACCCCGCGGGAAGCGCGTGTATGTCAGCGCCCACAGCTCTGATCCGTTGAGCGACCGAAGTGGTCGGTATTGATAGAATAAAACAGGTTTGTGTGTGCTCGTTTAAGCTTTCCGCCAATATTAAGCAGCGACTGAGATGCCCCCAACCTGTTTTTTCAGAAACATCACAACGGAAGTATATCATGTGCCTTTTCTAACTTTAAATAATGGTCTAAGCGGCTCACAACGAAGCATATCAAGTAAAGTATTATCGTTGAGACCTTTCTTCAACTTGCTTAGGAAGCTCGCGTAAGAGGCAATAAACGCATCAATGTCTTCATCGCTATGCGCATAACTTAGCAGGTGAGAACCGAGAGTTAGAATACCATTATCCATCATTTCCTGCATAAAGAAGGTCTTTATCGTAAACATATCATATTTCTCGTGGTCTTTTATTTGCAGAAATGACCACGTAGGATGACCAGACACAGACATGATCTCTTCTAGGCCATTCTCTTTTATCAACCCGCGCACGGAATCATTCAACCGTGCCCCTTTTATACTAATTTCTTTGATCACATCTTGTGTTTGTAGCTTTGTCATCGCAGCAAGCGCCGCCGCCAGAGATAATGTTTCTCCCCCATAAGTGAAAGAAAAATAAACTTCTTCTAGCAAATCCATGATCTTTGCAGGGCCAGCAATAGCAGATAAAGGGTAACCGTTTGAAAGCCCTTTGCCGAGAGCAACTAAGTCAGGGATGACACCAAAATATTCTTGCGCGCCGCCATTCGCATGACGAAAGCCCGTGACGACTTCATCAAAGATTAATAAGGCCCCATGTTCGTGTGTTAATTCTTTGACTTTTTCTAAAAACCCTTCATGTGGGAAATTTACATTCATAGGTTCGAGTATAACCGCAGCGACTTTTCCGCTCAGCTCTTCAAGTTTCGTCTTAAGGCTTTCAATATCGTTAAAATCGAAAGTATGCGTCAGTTCACGAGTACACTCAGGAACGCCAATGTGACGTGCCGTTGAACCAATATACCAGTCTTGCCACCCATGATACCCACAAACGAGAACGTGCTCTCTGCCTGTGTGAGCGCGGGCTAAACGAATGCAGCCCGATGTTGCATCTGAACCGTTCTTGCCAAAACGAACCTTTTCTGCGCAAGGCACCATTTCAATAATTTTCTCAGCAACCTCCACCTCAATAGGGTGTGCTAATGAGAAAATCGTGCCTTTTGCCAGTTGTGCTTGGACGGCTGCGTTGACATCAGGGTCATTATATCCCAGCGTAATCGCAGCTAATCCATTAATGAAGTCAATATACTCATTGCCATCAACATCCCATACGTGGCTTCCTTCGCCGCGTTCTATGAAGTATGGAGAAACCCCATAGGGGAACTGTGTTTTGCTTTTACTGAATGTTTGTGTTCCTAAGGGGATAGATTTCTCAGCCCGGGCAAGCAGCTGCTCTGATTTAGTATATAGCTTCACCATATTATTCTTTACCTATTTACCAGTTGGCGGGATTTATTAAAGATGTATCATGAATTGCAAAAGATGGGAATAGTTCTTGCTCTATTAAGGGCAAATCAGCGACGCTTTCTACGAGCTGTTTAAGCTGGTCTAAGGAATTAACGCCGCATATAACCTTATCAACGTCTTCTTGTTGCATAAGAAAGGCGAGCGCAAATTCTGCACAGGTAACCCCACGTTTTTTGCATGTTTCCTGAAGGCTTTCTAGCTTTGAACGCATCACGCTAAGCTTACTCGGAAGTTCTTCTGGGTTCATGAAAATCAAGCCTTGTAAAAATGCAGACCGCACATGAATTTCGATATTTTTTTGTTTGAGCCTTGCGAGCATTTCTGATTCAATAAGGCGTTGATCAAAGACATTCATAGGGACCTGCACAAGATCTATATCAAAGCGATCCAAAATGAAATCAGCTTGTTCACTATCATAAATAGAGGCCCCTATTTTAGTGGTAGAGTTTCGGTTTTTATACTCTTGAAGTAAGGCATATAGGAAGCCTGCGTTCTCAGCCTTCAGGTCATCCGCATGATGGAGCATGAGCCCATAAAGGCTAGGCTGCTTCAGCCTCCGGATAGATTCTTCTATACCACTCCTAACCATCTCTATATCAGCGCTAGTAATACAGTCTTTTCTGATTGGAATGGTTTTTGTGACAATTTCAAAGCCCTTGCCATGAGGAAGGTTTTCTCCAATAACAGTTTCACTATCACCATATAAATGTGCCGTATCTAATGTTTGGATATTATGCTCCGCAGCATATTCTAGGATCTTAAACGCTTCCTTTTGTGGCGTTTTGCCCTGTTGGTTAGAAACACCATAATCGAGCCCAAACTGAACTGTGCCAATGCCTAGTTTATGACTATAATCTTTACCCATAATAATACTCAAAAAACTCGGCGTTATTACACTTAGAGCCTGAATGTTCGATAGCCTCTTTGAGGGCGCCCCAATCTACATCTTTTTTATTCTGCTCATCGAATTTTCCTGATAAAAACCCTATTCTCTTCTCGACAAGGCCTTTGGCTTTATTGGTCCATGGGTGCCCATAGAAATCAACAAGAACCATTGGAATATTTGTTGAGATAACTGATCTGAAAACCGACGTGTACAAGCAATCAAACAAAACCATATCTCCTTCTGACATCATGTCTTCTAATGGTTCTTTTCGTATAACTGCCCCTAATTTTTCTAGAGCTTCGGGAGGCATAACAGGTGTTTCAGGATGAACTTTAAGGATGACATTATATCCCCACTCTCGCAAATGGCCGATCAGCCTCGCCTGCCAGTCAACGTGAACAACGTCTGGCGAACAAGGCCCCATCCAAACGCGGTCACCTCCATATAAAGTGGCGAGAACGATAATGGTTTTTGTTTTGTGCGTATTCGTCAGAAACTTAGCGTGCTCTGTATATTGAGATTGATTGCTGCCCTTTATTCCACGGATGTTAGGAATAGATTTATCTAAGTGGTGCCATGATGAGGCCCTATTCGACATTTCCGTACCTTGATTATTGTTCAAACAAATGAAGTCTGTACATCCCCAAAACTCACTTAACCCCATAACTGGGTTATCAACATGACCAAGACCTGCCCCGTGGTCATGTCCCGTGGCTTTTCCGTTTAATGTAAATAGCGTAGCATTGCGGAGTATAGCGTCCCATATATAGCCGCCTGTACCCGTCCATATTTTTCTTGGTAATGTCTGTGGCGCCAGCAAAAGACGGTTATAATGCACACGAATTAAAGCAGAGCCTTGGCTGATAATATCTTTAAAGTGTGAGAGTACCGGGTCCGTCAGTGATATATCGTATTTGTTATAGATAGAGTGAATATGGGAGATGATATCGATTTCTAATTGTTCTACGCTGCATAATTGCTGTTCGGCCATCTCTTGTTCAGAAACGGAAGAAAACCATTTGTCTGAGCGACAAAAGACGACATCCTCTCTTACTATTTGAGAGTGTTTTTGGATTAAGTCGCTACGCTGAGTGGCAATGACATCGCCCTCTAAAACTGATTGTGTAACAGGCTTTAGCTTGAGGTTCCCTACACCAAACCCACCTTTTTTCAGACTTATAAGTGATGCTGCTTTTTTTACTTTTTGCAATAAACGAAACTTCGTTTTCTTGTTCTTAGAAAAAGGCCCTTGGCGGAATTTATCCATGAATGCGGGCATTTTTAGCGCTGTTCCATTAAATAACGCTGACCAGATACGCCACTCCTCCTTACAGACGGGGACATAATTATCTTGCCCCATTCTTTTATGTAACAACTCACCATTGAAAACGCTAATAACTTCTGTAATAAGGTATTTTGACAAGAGTTTATATGAGAGTACCGAGTCCTCGCCCTCATCATATTTTCTTATTAGCTTTGTATAGCCTTTTAACAGGTCATTGCACGCTTCTTCTTGTTCACCGTAAGAAATAGGCCAGTAAAAGCCTTCTACACCGTGTTGGTTAATCTCCACTTTATGAATATCAAGTTCTAGCAGACTATCTACATTTTTTGTAACTAACTGTTCCATATTTACCTCTGCAGCTTATCGTAGATATGTTGCATAATGGGAATCTGGCCGAAACCAATATCTGGGCGGCGCCCTACTATTTCAACATTCTTATATTTATTTTCTAATATTCTGTGCTGCTCAATATAAATGTCTTTATTCTCTTGCGACACAATAGGAAACCCATCTTTTTTATTGGCACAGTCCGACCATAGTTTTTTCGCCGTGCTATCAACAATTTTCATCTCTTTAAGTTCAGTGAAAACATGATCACTAAACGCATCATCTATTTGACTATTACCGTCATGAAGAATCTCAACCGTTATACGATAAACATCTGAATCCGTAGGAGCAAAATTGTTATAAAGTGTCACTCGATACGATTTTCTATGTTTATCATAAATAGTCATCCAGTACGGTCTCTCAATGGGCTTCTTATCTGTCAGAATATTCACGACCGTAACATGCCGCATGATAGGACGCTGTGAAGGTACCAAGGTTTTGGTAAGTGTCGCCAAAAAGATTGCAGGTAATGACCAAATCAGTTGCTGGCATGGTAGTGATGTATTATTGGAAAGTGTGACACTTTTAATGCTACCATTATCTTCTTCGATGGAGCTAATCTCTGTTTCTGTCAAAATTGTGACGCCTTTGGCACGGAGATTATCTGCCATAGTATTAAGCCAAAACCCTATACCACTTTTCTTTGGGTAATATTTAATGATGTCCGAGTTGCCATCCCTGCAATCAGCATAAGCAATACGCCAATCCCAATCTGCGTCTTTTTTTAAATTTTTACTTTCTTCCCTATCTTTTATAATCAAGCGCGAAGGCGCAAAAAATGATTCCACCGATACGGGCAATACGGACATTCCAACCCCTGTAAATTTTTCATAGGATGGTTGGTATATAAGCTCTGTTGCTGTTTTACCGTATCGCTGGTGACAATGCCCTAGTAAGTCGTGACACTCTTCTTGCTTGTCCGCTGAGTTATGCAAAACCCTCAAATCCTCTACAATTTTGATTTGCACATCTGCGGGGAATGCTGAAATATTTGCGCACCCACTACTGTCATACACTTGACCGTTTAGAACGTGACCTTCTTGCAAACTTTGCTCATAGACATGATATTGTGAAAGATCTAAGTCCTCGGCTAAAAGATCTCGTATCCCCTCCTCTTTGGGACACAAAATAAAATGAGTTCCGAAATCGAAATCGAAATTTCGGCCATCTTTTAATGGGTCGATCGCTGTAATGTGTTGAAGAAACCCGCCAGTACTTGATGATTTTTCTATGACATAAATGTTCGACGCCCCGCGACTAAGAAGCACGCGCGCGCTAAACAGACCAGCTAAACCACCACCAACGATAATATGAGACTTTTCCGCATGATGCTCCTCCTGCATTATGCTCTGTCCTTATATTCAGGTCCTATGATCATGATGTCTTCACGCGAGTTCCCAAAAGGCAGGGATTGTGGTTGATCGACTAGATAAGCGTGGAAGCCCTGTTTTCGAATATGTTGAATAAGTGTTAGAATAAAACCGTCATCCATAATAACAGCAGCAACATCTTCAGGCTTTTGAAATTCAGAAATATTCTCATTTTGAGTAGACTGCGATCTTAGTGAATCCCACTCCTTTTGGAAGCGCTCCCCTCTTTGAGAGTCCATAAATCGTTTCTTTTTGTCTATGTTTGCAAGGTCCCCTAACAAGGTAACCCCTGAAGAGTCCATGATAGACAGCGCCTTGTCGACAAACGCATAAACAGTATCTTTATTGGGCAGCGCCGGAAGGACACTATATGCTAGCATCTTTGTATATTTCTTTTCGAAATTTATTTCAAGAAAGCTTCCGCCAAACAATGAGGCTGATAGATCTGGATTGTTCAGCTTAAGCTTTTCTATCACATTGGGATGGTCACAAGCATGAGCTTCAGATACTAATTTACTTATAGGGTCTAAATTTAGCCCCAAGCCGCAGCCAATATCTAAGAATATATCTTTATCTGTTGGTTTTAGCTTCTCTATAATATCTTGAGGCACATACTGCTCTGCATGTTCTTGAGCTAAATAGCGACCATTCTGCGTGGTGTTAGACAGATCTTTCGCGCGCGCCATGCGACCATAAACATCGAAATGTGACATGTGTATTCTTTCTCTTTTTAAGCAATTGGTATAGACCACTCTATAAAGGGTGATAACTCTCGGCAAAACCCTTTTTTGAATTTTCCGATATTGTATTCTTTTTCTTTGTCTTTGTCGTAGGGCGTAATGATTCCCAAGTTAAATATGTTCTGCCCTCGTGCTTTAGCGCGTGTCATGCCTTCATATACATTGGCATGCGCGAGAGGTTTATCAAACAAATCTCGATTATAGACCGCGACAGCGTAAGATGTTGTTGTCCCATAATCAGTAAAAAGAGCGGCAGATACTAGCCCATGCGGCTCCATATACCCCATGATTAACTCTGCACAGCCAGCTTCGATCATCTCAAATTGCTTATGCCAACTTTCATCAGATCTTGTTTGGCGGCCCGCTATGTCTTGATGAAACGCCTTAAATGCTGAGAACAAGCTCTCGTTGAGGTTTGTCTTATCAATATGTTTGAAATCTATTTCTCGTAGACCTTGGTTGACAAGAGCTTTGTAACTTTGACGCAATTCAGTATGCAGCGCTTTATGATCTTGTTTCAAATCTTGCGCCGCCCTTAATTGCGTGTGGGGGCTGCCTTTTCTGTTGAAAATCTCTTGCCCGATAATAGATAAAGTCTCTCGGCTGCATGTGTCGTCGATTTTAAGGGTTTGAGCTTGCAAGTGTGTGGATAAATCAATCAACGTATCTAAAATATAAACAATGAGTTTTTTGTGGGGTTCTAGAGTGTGTATTTCTGCCCCGCTACCATTAAAACCTATAAATTCGCCAGATTTATGCGCAAGGACAAGCGCTTGGGTAACGTCGTTCTTCACAACAAAAAATGAGAGGTCAGAGAAGCTCGCACCTACTTCTTGAAAGCGATAACCACTTTCAAGCTTAAATTGGTCGATAGAGGGTGATTCTGGAAATGTACATTTTTGCAAAAGCAGAAGGAATCCTGAAGGGTCTTCCGCATAAGACACCGATGTGAATTTTGCCATTTTTACTCTCCAAGCACGTCTTTTAGCGTTTTCACAACATAGGACACATCGTCTTCAGTCATTAAAGGATACAATGGCAAAGACAGTGTCTTTTCGTAATATGTTTGTGCGCCCGGGAGGTCTCTAGCTCCGTATAGATTCGTATAATAGGGCTGTGTATGGACAGGGATATAGTGAACTTGCGTTCCTACGCCCCTCTCTTTTAAAGCATCCATAAGTTTAGCGCGGGCAATAGCGAGTTGTTCAAAATCAACACGGATAGCGTATAAATGCCACCCTGTTTTGCCTGTCTGCACTCTATGGGGAATCTTTACGTATTCAGAAAGGTCGGCCAGTTTCTCATTGTAAAGAGCGACCAAAGATTCTCTTTTTTCGATAAAAGTGTCAATTTTATTTAACTGAGACGTGCCCAAAGCACATTGAATATCTGTGACCCTATAATTGTATCCGAGGTCCTGCATCTCGTATGCCCATGGCTCCATATCATCCGTTTTTGACATACCATGATGACGGAGAGTTCTCATTGTTTCTGCAAATTTTTCATTGTTGGTCGTAACAGCGCCGCCCTCGCCCATCGCTATTGTCTTGACGGGATGAAATGAAAAAGCTGACATGTCTTCAAATTCGCAAGCGCCTATAGACGTTTGCTGATATGTACCGCCAATAGCATGACACGCATCCGCAATGATCTTTATATTATGTTGTGAAGTTATATCTCGAATATCAGCCAAATCGACAGCTTGGCCCGCTAAATGCACAGGAAGGACGGCTTTTACGACCCAGCCTTTTGATTGGGCATAAGACAGGGCCTCCAATAAAGTGTCCGCTGTCATTAATCCTGTTTCAGGGTCGACATCACAAAAAACGACATCCGTGCCACAGTAGCGCACAGCATTCGCTGTTGCCAGAAACGTTAATGTGGGCACAACAGCGCATTCGCCCTCTTTCAAGTTTAGTGCCATACAAGCTAAGTGTAGGGCTGTTGTTCCGTTTGAGCATGCTACAGCATATTTAGCGCCCGTTACGTCGCAGAGTTTTTGCTCAAAAGCCTTAACAGCGGGCCCCGTTGTCAAGTAGTCCCCTTTTAAGGCATCAACGACAGCTTGAATATCGTCATCATCGATGGCCTGGCGCCCGTATGGTAACATGCTAAATAGCCTTCATTAATTGTTGGAGTTCCTCTTCACCGAGCCATTCAAGGTTGTTATCGCTAGAGTATGAAAAATCCTCTTCAACTTTATCATAACTTTGGTAGCGCTCTGCGTCTTTTGCATCCCAAAAGTTAAACGAGGGCTCAATAACGTAGCGATCATGCAAATCATATGTGCTACGGCTGTCATCAGAAGGTACCATGACCTCATGAAGTTTTTCACCAGGACGAATCCCGACAACTTTATGCGGAACGCCGGGTACGATAATATTGGCAAGATCTGTAATTTTCATACTGGGTATTTTAGGAATGAATATTTCACCGCCCTTCATCATTTCCAGTGACGAAAGTACAAAGTTAACGCCCTGCTCTAATGTGATCCAGAAGCGGGTCATGCGCTCATCGGTAATTGGAATCGTGGTCGCGTTTTCGTCTTTTAGCTTACGGAAAAAGGGAATAACTGAACCGCGAGACCCAAAAACATTCCCATAACGAACAACCGAGAACCGCGTATGTCCAGTTCCCACGATGTTATTACCAGACACAAATATTTTATCAGAGGCCAGCTTGCTAGCACCATAAAGATTAATTGGATTAGCGGCTTTATCCGTTGATAGTGCGACAACATGTTTAACGTTATTATCAATGGCGGCTCTGACAATGTTTTCTGCACCCATAACATTTGTTCGTATGCATTCCATTGGGTTGTATTCGGCGGCAGGTACCTGTTTTAAAGCGGCCGCATGAATGATAATGTCCACATCGCGCAACGCCAAGTTTAAACGATCTCTATCTCTCACATCTCCAATAAAAAACCGCACGGGGTGAGGAGCATATTTAGACAGCCACTGCTCCATTTCGTATTGCTTTAACTCATCGCGAGAATAAATAATAACTTTCTTAGGATTAAAATCTCGGATTAACCTTTCTACAAAGGCCCTTCCAAAAGATCCCGTTCCTCCTGTAATTAAAATAGAACTGTCACTTAGGTCAAGATTGTCTGGAGCAAAAAGTCTCATATAATACTCTTATCATTTTTTGTTTAATGTCATGGTCTTATTTAATAATGATGTATTGCATCATAGGCAAGTCTAAAGTCTAAATATTAAGTTTAGATGTCCACGCCCCTGACACGGGAAACGACCCACTATGATAATGACGCACCTTATGTCGCGCGCGAACTTACGGCCTCAAGAAGCTCTTTAGACCAGCTGCAGTACATACTCTGAGAAATGCATTCGATGCGGCCGAGTTCAGCGATTCTGCGCTCACCACGTAGGCCATAGCGTGCTGAGGTAACACGTAAAGCTACCTCGCATGAGTACAGTCCCAGACAGCAGATAAGAGCGTAAATAAAATGGCCCTTTTAGCATTTTGAAGTCTTTAAATTTATAAATAATGAGCCTTGAATATTAGACGAAACACTGCTAAATGTTGCAGAAGATCCATAGTATTCAGGCATAAACCCGATGTTACAGAGGTTAACGCTTACAGTTTTGTATAGGCTAATTTAAAGAGAGACTGCTATGAGCCACCCCACTTTTATTGAACTTGCTTTTTTAACAGGGCAAAACACCCCTAATTATATTGATAATTGCGATCAATACCCTGAAAGCCTTGTCCGATATTTCATAGAACACTACACAAAAAAGGGACAGCGTATTTTTGACCCCTTTATAGGCTTTGGCACAACAGCATTTGTCGCAGAAGAAACTGGACGCATTCCTTACGGTATTGAGGCGGATAGAGAGCGTTTTGAATGGGGGGCAGGTCAGATAGAGAATTGGCAAAACATCAGACATGCTGATGCCGCCAGTATTGCGTCCCAAAGCTTACCTGCAATGGATTTTTGCATGACCTCCCCGCCCTATATGGTCAGCGACGGGGACTGGAATCCACTTTATAGCGGTGACCCTGAATATAATGGATATGCGGCCTATCTTAAACGCCTTGAGTATATTTTTGGGCAAGTCTCAACGATCATGAAAAAAGACGCACTGGTCATTGTACAAGCCGATAATATTCAGCAAAAAAGCTACACGCCGCTCGTGCGCGACTTTCATCATCACATCTCAAAAAGCCTCCTACCACAAGCAGAAATTATCGTACGCTGGACAGGAGAAAAGCCTGAATATCACAAGGACTACCACCACACGCACTGCCTTGTTTTCAAAAAAGCCTAACTTCACCCTCTTTTTTTTAATTACAGTCCATTAAACTACAGGGTCTTTAAACCGTCGCCCTTCCCAGAGATAATAAACAACGGGTATGACAATCAGGGTAAGAACGGTCGTACTGACCATGCCGCCGACCATCGGCAGTGCAATCCGGCGCATTACATCGGAGCCAAGGCCTTCTGTGATAAAGATCGGCGCAAGCCCTGCAAGAATAACGCAAACCGTCATCAACTTAGGCCGCACCCGCAACACCGCGCCGTGGATCACATCTTCAAGTAAATCCTGTCGCGTTTTTGGTGGGTGTTCGCGCACTTGTTGGTCAATATAGAGCAACATCACCACAGCTGTTTCCACCGCGATTCCGGCGAGTGCGATAAAGCCCACGCCGACCGCGACCGAGAAGTTATATCCAGCCAGATGCAGCGCCCATGCGCCGCCGATCAACCCGAACGGTAGTGAAAGCATGATAATCAGCACCCTGTCTAAACGCCCAAAATGAATCATCAACAGCGTGAAAATAATAAAGATCGCAGCGGGCACAGCGACTTTCATACGCGCCGCCGCTTCTAACATCTGCTCAAACTGTCCAGACCAGATCAAAGCATACCCAGCGGGCAGATCAACTTTTTCTGCCACAATTTCCTGTGCATCCTTAACATAGGAGCCAATATCTCGCCCTTCAATATCAACAAAGACCCAGCCCGTCAGGCGAGCATTCTCAGACTTGATCATTGGCGGACCTTCAACAAACTCAATCTGGGCCAGCTCACCTAAAGGAATATGGTGTCCTTGCGGCGTCGGGATCAGAATATCGGTTAAGTCCTCAGGATCTTCGCGGAACGGACGATCATAACGCAGCATAATGTTATAACGCTCACGACCTTGGATCGATTCCGCCATTTTCATGCCACCAAGCGCGGTTTGGATGATTTTTTGGAATACACCCAGATCAATATTGCGCCGTGCGAGTTCATCTCTATCCGGTGTGATTTCCAGATATTTACCACCCGTGACCCGATCAGCAAAAGCAGAACGTGTGCCCGGAATATCCTTCACAGCCGCTTCGATATCAAGCGCGACCCGTCCAATCACATCCAGATCATCCCCAGCAATTTTGATTCCGATAGGTGTGCGGATACCAGTGGAAATCATATCCATGCGGATTTTTATCGGGTAGCCCCAGCTATTGACTAAGCCGGGAAGTTTAACACGCTCATTGAGGTCTTTGATCAACCCTTCGGCATCAAGCCCCTTACGCCATTCTTCGCGCGGCTTTAGCTTTATCCATGTCTCGATCATGGTGATCGGCGCAGGGTCCGTTGCCGTATCTGCGCGCCCTACTTTACCAAAAACGTGATGGACTTCAGGGACGGTCTTAATCATGCGGTTGGTTTGTTGCAAAATCTCTTTCGCCTTAGTGATTGAAACACCCGGTAATGTGGTTGGCATATAAAGCAGTTCGCCTTCATATAGAGCGGGCATAAATTCAGATCCGGTTTTTGCAATAGGCCATGCCATAGAGCAAAGCAATCCGGCAGCGATGAAAATGGTCAGCCATTTTCTTTTCAAAGCCAGTTTTAGAGTAGGTTTATAGAGATGAATAAACCAACGGTTAATCGGGTTTTCTTCTTCTTTACGTATCTTGCCGCGTATCAACCAAATCATTAATACAGGCACAACCGTTATCGAGAGGATAGAGGCAAAAGCCATCGCATAAGTCTTGGTAAAGACCAGTGGCGAAAACAGGCGATAAGATTGCCCTGTTAATGCAAAAACAGGAAGAAAGGATATCGTGATAATCAATAGCGAGAAAAACAGCCCCGGCCCGACTTCTTTAGTGGCCAGTAAAATCGCGGCATTTTTATCTTCCCGCGTGGCATCCTTTGGTAGCATAGAGAGCGCTCTATGCGCATTTTCCACCATCACAATTGAGGCATCTACCATCGCGCCAATGGCAATGGCAATACCGCCCAAAGACATAATATTCGCCGTAATGCCCTGCGCAGACATCACAATAAACGCCGCCAGAACACCTAGCGGTAAAGTCACAATCGCCACAAAAGCAGAACGCACATGCAAAAGAAAGATAAAAGAGATCAGCGCAACGACAAGGCCCTCTTCAATCAGCTTTTCAACAAGATATTCAACCGCGCCTTCAATCAGCGGGGCGCGATCATAAACGGAAACAATTTCGACCCCTTCAGGCAGGCCGTGTTGTAATTCTTCAATTTTTTCCTTTACGCCCTCAATAACGCGCAGGGCGTTTTCACCAGCGCGCATGACAACCACGCCTGCGACGACTTCACCTTCACCATTAAGCTCGGTCACGCCGCGCCGCAGCTCCGGCCCTTCAATAACGCGGGCAACATCTTGCAATCTTACGGGCGTGCCATCTTCGGCATAAACCACCACTTTACGTAGGTCATCCAACTTAGTGACGTAGCCTTTAGAGCGGATCATCATTTCCATCTCGCTCTTTTCAATGACCCGTCCACCTGCTTCCATACTGGCGTTACTGACCGCTTCCATCAACCGTTTCAGCGGCACATTAAAAGCACGCAGACGCTTTGGGTCAACCAACACCTGATATTCTTTGACAAAGCCGCCCACGGACGCCACTTCCGATACGCCGGGCACTGTCGCCAGTTCATAACGTAAGAACCAGTCCTGCAGGCTGCGCAGCTGTGCCAAATCATAGCTACCGCTTTTGTCGATGAGTGCGTATTGATACACCCAGCCCACGCCAGTCGCATCGGGCCCAATCTGCGGTTTAGCGGCATCGGGCAGATCGCCCTGTATTTTAGACAACGCCTCAATCACACGGCTCCGCGCCCAGTATTGATCGACGTCATCTTCAAAAATAATATAAACGAAAGAGCTACCAAACATCGAGAAGCCGCGCACATCCTTGGTTTTAGGCAGACCCAGCATCGTTGTAGAAAGCGGATAAGTCACCAAATCTTCGACAATCTGCGGTGACTGTCCGGGGAAATCTGTGCGAATAATAACCTGCGTGTCCGACATATCAGGGATAGCATCGAGCGGCATTTTCTGCACGGCCAACACACCACTCACTAACAGCGCTATCATCATCATAGCGACAAGCAGCTGATTATGGACTGACCAATCTATAATCTTGGCAACAAAAGATTTTGTAGGGTCGCGGGAAAGATGATTGTCTTTATTCACCTCTGGCCCTGACGGTTTATTAGTGCCCTCCATGTGCTCCTCCTACAGAACGAGCTTCTATCATTTCTGGTGCAGATTCTGAACCCTCTGCGTCCTGATTTTCAGGCCAAACTATCTTCATGGGGTAGCCTTCGTCGTAAGGATTTTTTATCTCTTCCCCGAGTTGTACCCAGTATTTATCACCCCCCCCAGAGACTTTGGAGGCCATGTAGAGTTTCAAACCCTTACCCTTGTAATGCTGCGGACGGCTCTGTAAAAGCCATGGTTTCAACGCCATGACTAATTCATTCAGGCTGTCTTGCCATTCCATATCAGTGAGGCTCTCTTTACCTTTTACAAGCGCGTCTTCTGCATCCTCCAGAACAAACTGCAATTTTGTGCCACGGAAGACCGGCATCAGGTGGTCACCTAACGTTATTGCAGGTATAATCATTTTTGGATTGGGCGTACGCTCAGCCATTAACTCTTCATGGATATACAGCGCGGCATCAACGAGGTGATCAATCATCACCATCTGGTCATCACCAATTTCAAGCGCGGCCAAAGATGTTTGCATACGTTGCATTTTGCGGAAGGATTCCCGCAAGGAACTTTCGGAATCGATCAAAAACTGACCGCTAACCACAACATTATCATTTTCCGCAAGCCCTTTAAGAACTTCCGTGCGGCCTCTATAATGTAGGCCGCTCAAAATTTTTCGTGGCTGAAAACGGCCTTCGCGCAGTGCCACCACAACAAAATCACCGTCTTTGCTTTTCAAAATAGCATCACTCGGGATCGACAGCCGGCGTTCTACATTCGTTTGAAATTCCACGTCAGCATAAGCCCCTGGTTTTAAAATATTATCAGGGTTATCTAAGACCAACCGCACACGACCTGTGCGCGTCGCACGATCAATGGTCGGGTAGATATAATCAATTTTAGCCTGTTTTTCTTGAACCCCAAGGTTAGGAAAAGACACGGCAACTGTCGTCTTATCATCAATATAAGGGATATCCTGTTCAGCAATGCTAACTTCCGCCCAAACAGAGGCATAATCCTGTATCTGCATAACCATCAGACCAGGCTTAACATAGCTGCCTTCACGGATGTTGATCAAACGGATAACGCCGTCGCCTTCCGCATAAAACGGTACATAAATTTTGGCTTCACGGCTTGTCCGTATATCTGCAATAACAGTTTTTTGGACACCGAGCGAACGCAGCCGTCTTTCCGCCGAGCCAATACGGCCCTTAACGCCAGTTTTCAACGCGCTAATATAATCTTGCTGCGCCGAAATCAGCTCTGGGCTATCCAGCGTAAAGAGCAAATCATCTTTTTTGACTTCATCGCCCTCAGCCTTAAATTTTAAATCCTGTACCCAGCCCGATACGCGGCCTGAAATATCAGTTTGTAGGCGAACATTTTCTGTAACATCACCATAGCTGCTTACCGACGTCCCGAAACTGGCCATCTGTGCTTTTTCGGTGCGTACACCGCTATTTTGAATGGTTTCGGGTGAAATCGTTACGGCGATGCGTCCTGAGTGATCTGTGCGAACTTTTTCCTCACTCTGATTCCCATCACCATAAACCTGTACCAAATCCATCCCGCAAATTGGGCAGGTGCTCGGCCGGTCAGCGACATAATGCGGGTGCATCGGACAGGTGTATTTTTGCGTTTCCGCCAATACAGGCACTGAAAAAAGCGCGATTATTAGGAATAGCGCCGGAATTAGTTTTCTCATTCTTGTCTCTCCTTAGAGCCCGTTTTTATTTCAGAAGCAATATTGGAATTAAATTCGGCAGCCTTCGATAAATGAACGGCTTTAAGCTGCGCCAGTTGCGCCTTGATATTTAATCGGTCAATCTTGGCGAGTAAAACGCGATCAAAATCTTCTGTGCCTGCCTCGTAATTACGCTGCGCCGCGTCGATCTTGCCCTTCATCGCATGGTCTTTATCCTGCAAAACCTTCGCGTTTTTGGCTGCCGCGCTGCGGGCGCTCTCAAGCGTCACCATCGTTTGCACCCACAGGCGGCTCACATCATCATAGGAAAATATGGCGCTGCGTTGGCGCTGTTTAGCGGCTTGTAGCTTGGGCTTTTGGTTGCTCGACGCCCAGAGCGGAATGCTGACCTGCGCCTGCACAGAAAACCAATCTTCTCCGGAAAACATGCCATTTTCCCCTGCCTCACGCTGCTTATACACAGCGTTTACGCCGAAATTGGGCATAAACGCCGCATCCGCTATGCCGACATCTTTTTTGGCAATGTCTATATCTTCCGCCGCGATCTGAACAGCATAGAGCGCATTCGGGTTTTGATCCCAGTCTTTATCTGTTAATTCTAAAGCAGCAATCTCTGGCACTTCGCCCAAAAGCCGGATAAACTCTGCCTCAATCGCCACTTGCTGTGCATCAAGGTCATTGAGTTTGCGCTCGGCTTCGGCGCGCTCAACATCTACTTCAGAGAAACGCTGATAAACGGAGCGTCCGGATTCAATTTGACCTTTGAATGTCTCTTCCAGCTGGTGGTAGTAGCCAAGCTGCTTTTTAATCAGGCCGCGCTGCGTCTTAACGCTTTCATATTCAGCCAGTTTTGTGACCAACATAAAACGCAGGCGCGCACTGGTATAATCAGCCATCAGCTTTTGCTTTTCGGACATTTGTTCCAATTTTTCCGCTTTTGCGCCCCTTAAAGCAGGATTAGGGATAGACTGTGAAAAGCCAATCCCTCAAAAAAACTTAGGGCGAAGTCCAAAAGAATTGAGCCTAGATATTCTGTGCCATTTTTTGCATCAGCATTTTGCGCGCACGATAGACTCGCATTTCAATTGTTTTGGGAGTGACCCCCAGAATGCGCGCGCATTCTTCTTGTGAGTTGTCTTCAATGACGAAAAGAATAAGTGCTGTTTTTAGCTTATGGGGCAGCTTATCAAGCTCTTTTTCAAGCAACCTTAGCGCCTGCCGATGCTCGGCCAAACTTTCAATGTTTTCACTGCTCGCCAGAACATCATGCAAAGAGCCCTGCTCCTCACCATCAGCCCTAACATCTAACGATATAAGAGATTGCAGCTTTTTCTTACGTGCATAGTCGCGGCACAGGTTAAGCGCAATCTGGTAAAGCCACGTTTTGAATCTGTAAGACGGGTTATAGGTTTCGGCGCGGCTATAGACGCGGAAAAACGCCTCTTGTACAATATCGTAAGATGTATCCTCATCGCGGGTATAGCGCGTGACAAAATAGAAAAGCGGCAGCTTGTGGCGTTTCATGATTTGGTCAAGCGCGGCATCACACCCCCCTTGCAAGGCGAGCATTAACGCCCCATCAGAGAGAGCGGAAACTGTTTTACTGTCTGGCGTTCCGGTAAAGCTGTCCAACAACCTTCTCCTCAAGCCTTTTGCTCTGCGCTTCATCCAAAACCGCCTGCATATCAGCGAGATGCTGTAATGTTAGCTTTTGCAGGCCACCCATCGTTTCGTGAATTTGGTCAACCACGGCGAGGACCTGCGGTGAAGAATAGCCGCCGTTTTTTATCGCTTCGGCAAGCTCTATGTTGGATGATTTCATCTGCTCTTCAAGCAAAGTTTTTTGATGGCGGAAGTCTGTTTCAATGACCACCAACACTTTATCCTGCTGTGTGCTCAAATGCAGATCATGATGGAAAAGAGCATGCATATCACCCGCCGCATGACGGTGCGTATCGCCTCTACTCATAAATTTCTGCCCCATCAGCACGCCGCCCATCGCTGCCGATCCCACAACCATTACAAAGAAAAGGATTTGCCAAAACTGCTTCATGACGGTGTCGTCTCCAGATTAGAAAGTGTTGATGTAATCATATAAGGCGCGTTTGTAGCGAACACCTCTAAGCCCAATGTATCAGAAGGCGTTTTAATTGACGATAGCTGAGACGCCATAAGCCCTATGGCAAGCGCCAATACAAAGGATGCATAACGTAACTGCGCCCCTGCACCCCATGCAAAAAATACCCAAACCGATGTTTGCGGCATGGCTTTACTTTGCTGGATACGCGCCCAAACATCGGTTTCTAACCGCTCGAGGCGGCTATAATCCGGTTCTTTCTGAAAGGCTCTGTCCAGTAACCTATCTATGACTTTTAATAACATGATGCTGACTCTCTTCATTGATTATCTTACACATTATACGCATCAAAAACCGCTAGCCCTCAAATTTAACGTAAATTTTTACATTGCGCTTTTCACAACAGCTCTTGAGTCAATGGGGTTTGCCGCAAGCATTAAGCGGTTCACACAAAGATTTTTTAATGAGCCTGCTTAAAAGCGGCGACACCATATTGTTCGCCGTGAGAATCGCGATAGCCGCTATAATCCACGGGCTGAGCAAGGTTGGCATAGCCGAGGTTTAAGCGTGGCGTTGCCCCGCCCGCGCCTATGTGTAGGGCGCTAACTTGTGCGTTATTATTATTTGCGATTTGTGCCGCAGATTCTTGAGTGATTTGTTCCCAGTTTTGGGCGTTGAAATGCCCAGAGAGCGATTCTAAGCTATCAAAAACCAGTTCGTCCTTTTTGCCACGCCATGCCCAGCTTTGTCCAATAATTTCATCTGTTTGCTTATGGGCAACGACATAAAACCCGCCCTGTTCAGAGAGGAAACCGTGTTTTGCGCAATCTACGCCTTGATTGGCTAGATGCTGGCAGCAATTTGTAAATTCGCCCAATAGTAAACCACGAATATCGCCATCTGGCAGCTTATAAAAGCGATAATCTGGCTTGCCAAAAACCGCGCCATCAATTTTTATATCAGGAATGCGCCCTTGGCGCTTTTTCATGTCAGAGGCTGCAAACAGCTTCTTATATTTTTTGATTTGCTTTACCGCATCATTAAATTCATCTTCCTTCCAATCAAAGTCAAAGCATAGCGCCGCAAGCGCGGGGTGTTTGCTTGCTTTGTCGTATACAAATGCGGCAACTTGGCCTTTGGTGTTTTTTAAAGACCAGCCTTTACCATCCGCGCCTTTGCCCGGCGCAGCAATGCGGTCAGCATATTTGACAAGCCGCGCCATTTGCGGGCCATGCTGTAAAACCGCATCCCCCCACGCTTTATAATTAATTTTGCCTGCATCAGGAATTCTTATGTCTTGGGCGCAATCATGTAAAGGTTGCCGCCCTGCTTTACCCCATTTTTGTAAATAGCTAAGCACGCGCTCTTCAGTGCGAAATAATGTGCTGATATTATAGGCGTATTCAGCGCGACTATTAACCAAATAGCCCTCCTTACTAAGAAAAGAATCAACCGCGCGATAGGCATTAAGTTTAAAATCATATGGGTTTTTATTAAGAAGTGCATTTGGTGCTTGAAAGCCATTATGCAGACGCTGCCATGTTTTATATTGTGCGTATTGTGCATTATCAGATAGATATTTTTTCTTAAGCGCATCATCACCGTACACGAAGAGTTCCAAGACATCATAGCGATTATTGCTCGCAGCCAAATCTATGGCGACACCATTATAAGCATGGATATCAACGCCATTATCCAGCAGCACCTGTACCACTTCATAATGACCATTGCACGCAGCCCATCGCAGAGCCGCGTCACTATCGGCATGAATATCCGCGTCATTATCTAACAACAACTGCACCACTTCATAATGGCCATTTTGGGCGGCCAAAAGCAGAGCCATGTCACTATCTGCATGAATGTCCGCATCATTATCTAGCAGCAACTGCACCACTTCATAATGACCATTTTGGGCGGCTAAACGCAAGGCATACTCATTATTGGCATGGATATTAGCGCCATTTTCTAGCAGCAGTTTCACCGCATCACAATCACCATTTTGGACGGCCAAACGCAGGGCATACTCATTATCGGCATGAATATCGGCGTCGCCATCAATCAGGCGTTTGAGTGTCGTGACGTCGCCGCCTATAACGGCTTTTATTAAATCTGTGCAGCTATCAGCTTCTGCGGCGACTTTAGGGAAAGCCCTCACAACATCATCATAGCATAAGGGGCGCTGTTTTTCCTTGGTTTTTTGTGGCTTCATTTGCGCCAAAAGGTCGATAATGTGATCTTGGCCTTTTTGCACATGCTCAAGCAGTAATGCTGCGTCCCAAGTTTCGCCGCTACGCGCCGCGGCGCGCATAGACAAAGCCGGCAAATTCTTTTTAAGCCACTGAACATAGTCATCACTAGCGCCAGCATCAAGCAGTGGCGTGCAAGTCTGTTGATAGCGGTCAATCGCATTCAGCGCCTGCTGTATCGCAGCAGGCTTGTCATTGGTCTGTAATTCTGGCATGTCCCTGCTCAATTTTTTTTATTGTTATATGCCAGTTTTAACATAACTTTTGTTTATGTCAATGGTGGAAGTTTTACACATTCAGCTGCTCACACATAACCCTTTTTAAAAGGAAAACAATCAATCGCGAGATGGGTTTTAAAATCAGAGCCGTATGTTGATTTAAACAGCGCAGCGCATTGAAAAGCTGTCACAATAGAGAGGCTTTACAGATTTGTCTGTCCGTGGCTATATATTAAGCTATGAGCACCTATTATAAAAATCAAAGATCTTACCCTCTTGCAACAAGCACCGAGCACGCTGTACAGCTGCTAAATAGCAACAAGGTCAAAGCGGCGCTTATCTTTGACGAGCAGTATAAACTGCCCGTAAACGACATACAGGATATACAGCCTAGCGTCGTCTCCCAGTGGTGGACATCGGTTGAACAACCTAAAAAAGAGTTTGTGTCCCCCGGTGAAGTGACCTATGTGGTTGATAGCGCATCTGTCGACGCATTAAAACGCCTCGGGCAGCAGCCGCGACTTCTCGACCGCGCGTCTGTAGAGGCTGAACTAAAGGCCGCAGGCCTGCATATGACTCCTGATGCGCTCAATCAGCTGCATCAAAAAATGCTAAATGCAATTGCCGGATTTTCTAACGTCTTCCAAGAGTATATGGATATCGACAGCGACGAGTTTGTAACGCGGACGTGGCAAATATTCGCCCCTAAGGGCGCACTTGGCAGAACGCCAAACCTCCATATCGACCACTCCGTTCTGTCGGGGCTATGGTATCCCTACGCAAACCGCGCGCCGGCACAAGCTTATATAGGGGAAACATCCGAGCAGCTATGGAGCGCTTTACAGCCCAGTAAAAAAGGCAAATCTAGAGGAAAAGCAAGTAACAAAGATCGCCAAAACAATATGATACTAAGAAAGTTCACCGCAGACGCATCGCCAAAAGATTTTATGACGTTTCCAGACGGCGCACTTATCGTGGCCAAGAACCTTAAAGGCAAAGGCATGCCACCAAGTTACAGAGATTTATCAGATAAAAAAGTCCGTCAATCTATCTGTCTCCATAAGTCTGGTGATGTGGCAAAAATGGGGCAAGTTGGCCTAATCATGATTCCGCAAATCATTCGCCAAAATCGCTTTGACGGCTAATCTTTATCTTAAGGCCGCTATTCTTGGTTATAATATGATTGATACCACTCAATAAACTGTGGAATGCCTGCATCTATACTCGTGCACGGTTTGTATCCAATCTCTTGGATGGTCTCGTCAAGGTCCGCAAAAGTTTCTTTGACGTCCCCTGCTTGCATCGGGCCAAAATCCAGATCAGCTTTTTTGGCGAGAGATTTCTCAATAACTCTTATGAAATCCATTAGTTTTTCACTTTTATTATTGCCTAAATTCAAAACTCTGTGCCTTACAACGCCTTCTGATTTTTCAACAGGTCGGCTTAGGGCTTTTAATATGCCGTCTACAATATCGTCTATATAAGTGAAGTCACGCTTCATGTCGCCATTATTAAAAACAGGGACTTTCTGCCCTTCACTAATGGCTTTGGCGAAAATAAAATAAGCCATATCAGGGCGGCCCCAAGGCCCGTAAACAGTGAAGAATCTTAACCCTGTTTGCGCAATGCCATAAAGGTGGCTATAGCTATAACTTATTAGCTCATCGCTTTTTTTGGTTGCTGCGTACAGAGAAACTGGGCAGTCAACATTATCTGTCGTTGAATATGGCAGCTTTGTATTTTTGCCATAAACTGAAGATGAGCTCGCATACACCAAATGTTCGAATCCTGCTGTATGTCGGCACATTTCCAGTATAGTTAGGTGCCCCATAAGGTTACTCTGGATATAGTCATATGGGTGATCAAGAGAGTAGCGAACCCCAGCTTGCGCCGCTAAATGAATGACCTTAGTAAAGGGGCCGTGGGTCCTCCAGAGTGCTTCCATTTTTTCAGGGACAGAAATATCTACCTTGACGAAAGTAAAGCCCTTATGCTCGCTCAGTATAGCTAAGCGGTCATTTTTTAACTGTACATCATAATACTCGTTAAGGTTATCAATGCCGACAACCGCTTCTCCCTGCTTCAAAAGCCTTAAAGCGGTATGAAATCCTATAAATCCAGCGGCGCCGGTTATTAAAATACTTTGTGACATCTGAGCCTTTCGCAAGCTTGTCTATAATTCGCAGATATAACTTATCTAAAACTAATGCAATAAGCCAACCCGAAATATGCAAAGCGATGTAATTTATTGAAATAAATTGAAAACGTCACGAAAAGATGCTACTGTCTATGGAAATTAAAAGGCGATTTTAAAAAATGAAGACAAAAAACACTGACCGGAAAAACATTGTATTTGTACTCCCATCATTGACGGCTGGCGGCGCAGAGCGCGTTCTGATAAGCCTCATGAATGGGTTAGACCGTGAGCGCTTTAAGCCATTTATCGTCACCGTCAGCGATAAAGGGGAACTTCATGATTTTATTGATCATGATATTCCGCATTATAGTTTACAAAAAGAGTCCGTGTTTAAGTCCGCGCCTGCATTATACAAAATGCTAAAGCAACTAAAACCTGACGTCGTCATGTCTACTATGGCGCATATGAACTTTACTGTCATGGCGCTTAAGCCTTTCTTTTTGAACACATCTTTCATTATCCGTGAAGCCATTACACCATCATTCTTTTTTAACAAATATAAAAACCGTGGCTTCATCATCAAGGGGCTTTATAAAAGATATTACCCTAAAGCCGATATGGTCATCAGCCCTGCGGCAACGATATTCGATGAATTCATCAATGAGCTTCATTTAGATGCACACAACTTTAAGGTCTTACCAAATCCGGTCAACCTGCAAAAAATGCGCGCACAAGACAATTTCAAAGCTATAACCGACAAAAGAAAAAACACGGTAGCCTTCGTCGCTTGTGGCAGGCTCGGCCAACAAAAAGGCTTTGATAGGCTAATATCTAGGCTCGCGGGGTTTAGCAATAAAACCGATTGGTCGTTGACGATATATGGCGAAGGGCCAGAGCGAGAAAACCTAGAATCTCTTATACAGCAACACGGCTTAACCCGCCAAATCACTCTTGCTGGACTGGTTAAAGAGCCCTATACAGCCTTTGCGCAAGCCGATTGCTTTTTACTACCTTCGCGCTCTGAAGGACTGCCAAATGTTGTCTTAGAATCTTTAGCTGCAGGCACTCCCGTTATTGCGACGCAAGAATCTGGCGGTATACATGAAATTGGCCAACACACTTCTAAGGAAGCCCTTACCATTGTAAAAAATATGAGCGCCTTTATGAAAGAAATGGAGAGTGTACAACCTAACCCGACATCACAATTCAGGGCGTCTCTCTTACCTGCCGTTTACAACAGAGATAACGTGCTTGATGAATTTAATCGTATCATTGTAGATATGAGTTCTTCCTCTCGCCCACAAATCGCGGCAGATCGAAAAGCAGCATAGGTTGCGCAGCTTTATTCCTATCGAAAATCTTTGCTGCAATAGAGCTTAGAAATAGATTTTCTTTCTAGCAAATAGTTAGATATATCACGAGGGCTCTGATTGTCATTTGTGTTTACCTCACCTGCTGAGTGCCCTTGACTACCCACAAGATCTTGTATACTTACGGGCTTTGACGCCAGAATACTCTTTAGCCTGCCGCTCTGTGCCGTCATTACACCGAGTATTTGATTATTCTCATCGACGACTGGCGCACCACTAATACCGCCCACTCGTCCATTTTGTAAATGCGTTGACACAACCTTCCACTCATAGACAGGTTCATCTTGATCATCTCTTCTTATTGTAGTTTCCCTGCCTTCAAACACGACTTCTATATATCCATCAACGCCCCCTGGATAACCAATAACGTATCCTTTTTTCCCAACCTTAATGGCAGGTTCAATATCGCTTCGTAAATATACAGGCGTATTAACGCTCGCCCCCTTAATTAACGCTAGATCATAATCCGGGTGCGTATAAATCACTTTGGCAGAGCTTAGCACCCTCATCCCCCTCACAGGATCGAATGCAATTCTCCCTGATAACACATTGTTGGTTGTTTCTAGCAAGATATCATCGTGGCAGCCAATAACAGAGTGACGTGCGGTAATCCAGTAGCCTTGGTCATTGATAGCCCAAGCAGTCCCCCTCTGCATTTGTATTTTCTTTGTGTTTAAAGGTGTACCATGACTAATAATTATAGTGGCCATGACAAGAAAAACGAACACAACAACACTCACTATAAACTTTTTCATACTACTGCGCTCCGTTACATCACTGTCACTAACCCTATCTTAGTTAAGACACAAGATCATTAATTACACTACATTAGATTAGGGCCTAAAATATCCTAAAGGATGTGCCTAGTCAACGCGAGCTAGTTGTAAATTGAAAAAATACCATCAATCACTGTAGATGCAAATTCACTCTGTTGAAAATCAAAGCAAACGACTGATTTATAGCAATTTTTCACCTTTTTCTCTGCTTATGAAAGATCGATTTTTAGTCATATTAACATAGCTTTAAACTTATCCGTGTATATTATGGATACGAATTATATTAAGCAGGAAAAGCATGGCTAAAGACGGTAAAATTAACGCAAAAGTTGCTATGGTTTATGATCTTTTATCTCAGGAAGGTAAGCTACATAAATCACAGATAGAAACACTGCAAAACTTACTAAATGAAATGGCACTCCCTGTGGGGGAGGCTGACTCGATTATGGGTAAGAATACAGCGCGCGGTATATTGAACTTTCTACAGAAACCAGAACACAGAATCTTTTCAGCTCAAATCAGTCAAACCATGGAGCAAAGCTTACGGCGTTACGGCCAAGGGGATGCTATTGACCGATTGAATATACAATCTGACTTAGGCGAAGAAGCGCATAAAAGCACGGCAGGCCTTATACAAGCGACACTCCAAGAAGATGGTTTAAGTAAGAATAGCGTTGTTGCCCTGCAAGGAAATTTAGAGGTCTTAGGCTATGAGCTTGGTAATATAGACGGAGATTTTGGTAAAAAGACATCGGCGGCTCTTGTTAATTATTTGCAAGAGAACCCAGAAGATTTGCTTACTATAGACCCTTCAATATTACACATAATGATGCAAAAAGGACAGGCCAGTAACCTTATAGAACTGGCCGCTGGCGTACCTGCATTCCAAGAGCGGATTCAAGAACAATTAACAGCTTTAGGTGTCACGGATGACCCGACAGTACTCTCCTCCAGTCTTGACCATAATGCGATTATAGATTTACAAATTTTGTTAAGCATAGCCGGCAAAAACCCAGGCGGTATTGACGGCATAGTAGGCAATAAAACTCTGGCCGGCACAGAACGATTTTTAGCCCAGCAGAGCCCTTCACAATTAGGCGTAACGACACCCATAATATCTACACAGACAACAACGCCCCCCCACCCGGAACCATCACCAATACACTCTGGTAAAATTGCCACCGATGGCTACACACAAACATATGAAGGTGATAATGGTTACGGTGTCTCCAACTTAGCCATTGAGCGCGCATGGGCGCGCATTACGCACGAAGACGCAGATTTACGCAACTATGACGGCCAACCAAGCGGTGGCGACAATAACCCGCGGCCCTTAATTGTTATTGATTTGGGTCATGGCTCAGACATTAACGCGAACGATAGCATCGATACTGGTGCTGCCTCGCCTCATAATGAAGGGCTAAGCGAAGTCTCTGTTGTAGACCCAGTAAGTGCAGAAATGGCCCGCCAACTCCATGAACTCGGCTATGATGTCGCCTTGACCAGAAACCCTGGGGAGCAATTACGCGTCGAGGGGACACATGGGCAAACGCTACGTGTGCGTCCTGAATTTGCGCATCAACTTGCTGATGAACTTCAATCTGATGGGGTTATGTTTCTCAGTATACATTTAAACTCATTTGCCAAAGAGCACGCGAATGGTTCACGACTTTATGTCGATGTCGATGGTGCCCGCATTACAAATGAGAGTTCATCGAAATTGGCAGATAGCATATCTGAAACATTTGCCGTATCTGCGAAGAAAACATCTGTGAAGCATATTGGCGACTTATCCGTCATTGATAATTTTGAAGACGGCCTAACCACTCCTGACGATGTAAGCGCAGGTATACTTGTTGAGTTAGGTTTTCTTAGTAACAAAAAAGATGCCGCCGCTTTAGAACAAATGCGCGACAACCCAACTAAAGCCGCTGCGCAAATCGTAGAAGGCATTAATGACTACGTCATCTCAAAACGTCCAGAACTTGCTCCGCCACAAACAATAGAGCTTGCTCAAAAAAGCGACTTTACATTTAGCCCGTAAAAATTGGCGCCATAATACTTATTTCACAGGCCACTTACCTGCGAGTAGAGCCATCATGACCCGACCAACTTTTTCGCAATAAACAGCTTGGCACGATTTATAGGGCCGCGCGTGCCGAAAGGTGAGTGTGTGATTTTTAATTTATTTTTATATGCGTCAAATTGCTGCACACGGGGTGCATGTATGACCTCACCTCTGCCAATGATAATTTTCACAACATTTGATACCAACATCCCGCTGCACAATTTTATAGCCATTGGCGTAGAAGGCCCTCTTTTTTCCGCGAAGTTTGCGGCTTCAGGCACAACAAGGTAGCTTTTATGTACCAAGCTTGGTCCTAACCCAATCAATAGATTTAAAAACTTTTCTTGTTCATTTTTACATTTTGAAAAATTATAATATTCATCATAATTCATTTTACTGGGTAAGAATGTGACTAACCCTGCTCCCATACCTAAGGGCGCTGCAAGTAAGTTTGGGATTTTTTTAGCATGAACATGCGCGTAAATAAGCTCACGCGCAGCCATGCAAAAGAAATCTATGCCATCTACGTATATATCAACGTCTTCTAAAAACGCAGTGATGTTTTCAGCTTTGACACCACCGGGGAAAATTCTAACGTCAGCCTGTGGGTTAATATCAAGAATTATATCTCGCATAGCTTTACACTTGTTTTTTCCTATGTTCGACACATAACAGCCTGCTTGCCTGTTCATATTATGCTGCTCAAACTCATCTAAATCAGAGATACTGAACTTACTAAACCCCATTCGTGCTAAAGTCACCGCATGCTCACCGCCAGCGCCGCCTAGCCCGCCAATGGCAACTCTAGTATTTTTAATCTTGTCTTGTTCCGCCTTGCTCACCCAGCCGAAATTCCTAGAAAAGGCATTCTGATAGTCAAAATCTATTGCCATTATTTAAGACTCCTATTTAGTTGATCTTCGCGTAAGAACTCCTCAAACATATGTTTAAGGGACGGTTTAATTCCATTAACGAAACTTTCAACGTCAATATAGTAAGGACGGCGCTTTCCAACATACTCAAACTCATCGCCAATACATGTAATTGGTACGCCAACAAATTTAAGGCTCCTTGCCATGAAAGGCTCAATCATAAAATAAGCGTGCTGTTTGCCACCATTAATTAGTCGCGCTGCAGCGCCAAAATATAAACCAACGGCGATAAAAGGGAAGCAGCGCAGCTCCTCTTCACAATATTGCTCTGCATTTATTGCGCCCTGCGGTGCACCCGCAAACTTATCCTTATTACGTCGACGATATTGTGGTGCGATAGCAATACGAGATATTTCTGAGATAGTTTCACGCGCAAATTTATCAGGGGCAAGTGCCTTATTGGTCACATATTTCGTAGCAATTTGTTCAAAAGGCAAGATATCACCCGCAGACTCCGGCAAAATAAGCCGCACGACACTCGTGTACTCTTCAGAGCTACGGTGCTGTATTAGACATTGTTCACTATAGACATCATACGCATCGCTTTCTTGTCCATTATTCTGCCGTTTAAACAGACCGAGCTCATGGCAAAAGACGTCATGGCGGATACTATGCGCGCCTTGCAACTCGTTTTCGCTTTTTGCAATAACTAACTTAAAATGGTGATTAAAATGATAACCAATTTCATTCAGCTCATTCTTTGCCCGCATAACCTTAACTACATTTATCACACCATTATTGATTTTTTTTAACATCAGCGCCCCCTAAATTACAAATTAATGATTTATAACGATAGCACCAATATGATTAAGAAAAAATAAACTCTAAGTGACTGTAATTTAGCAAAAATTTTATATTTCTTTAACATAATTTTTTAGTGTTTTTTCTATAAAAAACACCACAGATTATGAAGTAATATAACGCCCAAGCCAAACCGCAACTATATGCGCGGCATATTCTGCGTCGCGCCTCTTCGTAAGCAAATGATCAGCATCGTCGAGCGTTACAAAGCTTTTGGGGTGCTTCGCCAAAGCAAAAATCTCTGCCGCATTTTCGATGCCGACCGTTTCATCAAGAGGGGCGTGCATGACAAGCAAAGCTTTATTAAGGCGCTCAATATCATTGTGGATATTCTGCGCCTGCGCATCTTCGATAAACTGCTTACGGATCACAAATGAGCGCCCAGCTAACAAAAGCTTCGCCATACCGTTTTCCATGATTTCTGCAACTTTATGGCCAAAATTATGGGTGACGTGAGCCGCGTCAGCAGGGGCGCCGATGGTAACGACCGCCACGGCTTCATCAATATGCTTTGCCGCCGAAAGCACGGCCGTGCCACCTAAAGAATGACCAATCAAAACGAGAGGCGCCGCAAGGTTTTTACGCATATAATCCGCAGCCTTGACTAAATCTTGGACATTAGAAGTAAAATTCGTATTAGAAAACTCGCCCTCGCTTTGACCCAGCCCTGTAAAGTCGAACCTTAATACAGCGATACCGTTATCCGTCAATGTTTTTGCAATGCGTGAAGCCGCGAAGATATCCTTACTACATGTAAAGCAGTGTGCAAACAGAGCATAAGCTTTTATCCCGCCTGCAGGCGCATCCAAACGCGCGGCGAGAATCTCACCTTGCGAGCCTTCAAATGTAATCTTCGTCATAGTATTTCCTTCTGGAACATTGCTGTACGGCTTCCATTTTATATGTAAGTTATAGGATATAACTAGCGCATCAGGGCAGTTTTTGTAGCCATTTAACAATTTTACGTGTTTTTTCATTGAAAAGGCTCGGTGTATACCACGCCCCTGCGGCGCGCTTACTTGCTTCCCCTAGCGTTGGGTACGGCGCAATCATCGCCGTCACAGCCCCAATTTTTAAACCACTTGAAATCGCTAACGCCCATAAACCAATGAGCTCACCTGCTTGCGCCCCAACAATCGAGGCACCAAGAACCAGCCCTTTTTTATTTGTCACAACGCGAATTTGTCCCGCTGTTACCCGCTCTGCAATCGCGCGGTCATTCTCATCGAAACTCCATGCTGATACTTTTATGCTATCGCCATGTGCCTTGCGTGCGGCGGATTCTGTGAGGCCAACTTGTGCCAATTCAGGGTCAGTATATGTTACCCACGGCAAGGCCTTATAATCGACTTTTGCCCAAAACATTTTAAAACAGATTTGACGAATAATAACCCCCGCATGATACCCCGCGACATGCGTAAATTGCGGCCCGCCGGAAACATCGCCAATCGCAAATATTTTTTTATTTGATGTGCGCAAATGCGCATCGACGGTAACCCCGCCTTTACTATACTCCACGCCTGCTGTTTCTAAATCAAGCCCGTTCGTATTCGGCGCGCGCCCTGCCGCAACAAGAAGATTAGAGCCTTGAATATCTTTTACTTTGCCCGCGTCTTCGATAACCAACGTTACGCCGTCCTCTGCATGTTGAACTTCTTTGATTGAGACGCGTTCATATAATGTAATACCCTCGTTCAAAAGCGCCTGCCTGACGATTTCAACATTCATTTGGTCGTCGCGGGGGAGAATTTGTCCCATATCAAAGACAGAAACCTTTCCACCTAAACGCCTATGTGCCTGCGCCATTTCAATGCCAATTGGCCCGCCGCCAATAATCAGCAGATGGTCAGGCTTGTCGCGCAGATTAAATATGGTTTCATTGGTAAATACTTTATCCTTATTAAGCCCTGAGATAGCTGGTATAACGGCGCGTGAGCCTGTCGCAATAATAAAGTGCCGTGCCTGAATAATCGTTTCACCTGCTTGCACAGTGTTGCGCCCAATAAATCGCCCTTCTTGTAAAATTACGTTCACGCCCAGCCCTCTAAAGCGTTCAGGTGAATCATTGGGGGCAATTGTTTTGATTGTGTCAGACACATGATCTTTCACAGCCGCAAAATCAATTTCTGGTTCATGCGCTTTAATGCCTTTAATGTCGCCGTTACGGTGCAAATGCGCTCGCTTACCTGCCGCCAACAAAGCCTTAGATGGTACGCAGCCTGTATTTAGGCAGTCCCCACCCATTTCTGCGCGCTCTAATAATACAGTGTTTAAGCCGAGCTGCGCTGCGCCAGCCGCGACGCTTAAACCGCCAGATCCTGCGCCAATAACGCATAAATCTACTTTTATCGTTTCTGTCATCGTTTACTTTGCCTTGTTTAATGACCAATCATAATCCATAAATTCAATATTATATTTTTGATTAACCTGTTTATAATTACCAAGCCACGTTTTAACGTCACCATTGCTGAAATCATCAGAAAACCAGTCAAAGATTTTACTGATATAAATCGTGTTATTTTCTACTTTAAATCCCTTGCCTTGGTTATCTAAAGTCCGCATCACTTGTTCATCGAACTGGTTATTAAGTTTTTCCTCCCGATAAGCTTCGCTACGTAAGTCTGGGCAAGATAACGAAGCACAGTTAATTGCAAAATGTACGCGCGCATCACCCATAGGCCGCAAGATTTTATGCTCAATATAATCTAATGTGTAATCTTTCCCACCCAATGACCATGTGTGTGCCTTCCACGGGCTGCTAAAAAGGCGGCCTAGATTTTTAATGCTTGTGCGCTCCCCCTCGCGCAAAATTAATTCGACAGTTAAAAAGTTATATACATTAACCCAAAATGCTTTCCGTGCGTCATTTTCAAACTCCTCAGGATGTTGCGCTAAAAGAATTTTTAACGCGGCTTTATGCGTAGGGTCAGAATGCCAGCCATCATAATCCACACCGTTATAATCAATGCCCTTGGTTCTTTCATGTGTGATATAGGATTTCAATAAGCCATCATAGCCCGTCAAAAACTGCTGATAATCACCGTCCGCATATCCTGATTGAGAAAAACTAAACACAGCAACCAAGGTCAAGGATAGCATGGCCTTACGTTTTTTGACTTGATTATGCAGCGCCGGAATAAGCGCAAAGAAGCCGAGTAATGCAAACGCCATCAGGGTTTGCATTGACACAAGGTCATTAAGGCTTTCAATATTAGCAAGCTGCTTGCCTAAATTCACAAAAACAAAGCTGCCGGGTATAATCCCAAAAAACGTTGTTAAGATAAAGACCCGTGGCTTAATATCAAAAAGCGCGGGCACAATATTAACGAGGAAAAAAGGGAAAATCGGAACAAGACGCATAAACATTAGATAGCCAACCGCATTTTCTTGCATATTGCCTTCCACGCGCCTATAAAGCCCGCCTGCTTTTTCACGCAAAACAGTTCCCAATGCCGTTTTGGCAATAAAAAAGAGAACCGTCGCTCCGATTGTTGCGCCTGTAACAACATACAGCGTCCCCATCCATGTCCCGAACAAAAAGCCACCCGTAAGTGTCAATAATGTTGCAGCGGGCAATGACAAGGCAACAAAAGCAATATAAAGTGCCATAAACCCCAGAGCGCTGATAAATGGACGTGCCGCCACAGCATTTAACAGGCTCTCTTTATTGTCTTGTAATACCTGCAGCGAGATTTTCTCATGTAGACCAGAGACATAAACCGCGACCATGATCACGACCATAACACCCAAAGGCAGCCAGCGTTTTATCATATTTATCTTCATTAAATTTCCACTTTATAAGAACGTGTATGTTCTACTTATATTCGCGGCATATAGCAGGAAAGTTACAGCAGTAAGTAATGTAGGGTGACCTCAACAACGTGCACCAATGTTGCTACATGCTTTGGGCTTGTACTTTAGCAAGCGATGACCAAGCGCCATCACGATGGGGCGGCCTAATTGCGGGGGGAGGGCTTCTCGTCGTGGTGCGCTGCTTAATTAGGCTTTAAAATTATTATGTGCGAGCATCACCCGACCAAAGGTAGTCAGCCAACATATAAAGCCATAAGTATAAGCAATGGGGACAAACTGCGCAGGGAAGATGCAAATTAATAACAAGACAAGAATTGTCTCAGTGCCCTCTGCAAGGCCCTGCGCGTAGAAAAATGTTTTCTTACCTTGTTCTTCGTGGTTTTCGCCACGTTTTGTTGCCATGATGGCATAGGCAAGAAAGCTGGTCGACGTCCCCATAAAACTAAAAATCAAAAAAGCCGCGGCTAAGGCAACATTTACGGTTAAGCCATTAAGGCCAAGGGCAAAAAAGAAAATCACACCCGAATAAAAAATGAAATCAAATACGATATCAAGATAGCCACCTAAGTCAGTGGATTGTGTCTGTCTGGAAAGTGGACCGTCCAGCCCATCCATCAGGCGATTAAGTACAACGAATATAATGGCGGCTCCATAGAGGCCAAACGCTAGAGCGATAAAACAACACACGGCAAAGCCAAACCCTATAAATGTTAACGTATCCGCCGATACACCGAAACGTGCCAGCATTTTCGCAACATGGTTCAGGGGCGGGTCAATATGAGGGCGTATATGAGAATCAAACATCTATAAAACCTGTTTCAAAGTAAAAATCATTATGCTAAGCAACCTTTCTTACCCTTGAGAACAAAAGCAGCAGACCCTACTGCGCTGAAAACACTTGCTGCAGAAGCTCTGTTGTTCTTTTGGCAGGATTTGCACGGATAGCCGCCTCTTCCGCTGCAACATAGTAGAAAATGCCGTCAATTGCTTTGGCGACGACATATTGGTTTAAATCCGTTTTGATGTTTTGACTAAACGGAATTTGACTATACTTACCAATAACTTGATCGTAAGCTTTGACCGCCCCTGCCTGTGCGAGAGTCTGTTCTATAACAGGATACATTTCTGTTTCCAGACCGCGCCCCATCGTTTTGCGTAAATAACGCGTCGCGGCGTCATTAGGCCCCGTTAAAATCTGCTTGGCATCATCAATCGTCATCTTGGATATTGCATCAAGGAACAATGCTTTCGCCTTTGGCGCGGCTTGCTCTGCGGCAACATTTAAACGTGTCTCTAAGTTTTCAGTAAGAGAATTCATACCAAGTCTTGAAAGCGCAGAGTCAACAATAGACAATGTTTCTGGCAGCGGAATATGGATGTTACTATCAAGGTTAAAAGCATTCTTGACACTTAATTGCTGCGTAACTTTTTCTGTCGCAATGCGTAGTGCCTCTTTAAGGCCTGCCCCAATCTGATCACTAGACAAAGTTGTGTTCGCAGCCCCGCCCAAAGATTCAATTGTCTTTTGACCCGACTCACTTTTTATAACATCGCTCGCTTTCGTCCACCATCCTTGCGCAACAGCTGCGCTCAAAGGGATGAACGCAGACGACATTAAAGTCACAACAATAAAAACACGTAAATTTGGGGACATAACTTCTCTTCTCTATTCTATTCTATAAAATACAAGGCTCACCTCTTTATATGTACTCATAGGTGCGTTACAGAGTCAATCTTTCACCTTTGAGAGGCCGCTGAGGTTACACCTTGTGCCAACCTCCAAACGCTCCATTATTTATCAAGGTCATTCAAGGTCGCAGCCAAGCCGAGCAGATCATTGACAACATAATCTGGTGCCGCGGCGAGAGGGTATAAAGTTTTTCCTTCACGCATAATGAAAGCCGTTTTCAACCCCGCATTTTTCGCGCCTGCAATATCCCACGCATGAGCCGCAACCATCAACGCCTCTTGCGGAAGAATACCAAGATCATCTAGCACCATCTTATAAGTGTCTGGGTGAGGTTTATATTTTTCTATGCTATCAACGCTATAGCGCGCATCAAAAAAGTCAGTTAATCCCGCGTTCTTAAATTGTGTTTCAACGCCTTTATGTGAGCTATTCGTTAAGCTGACAATTTTATAACCTTGACCCGACAGTGCTTGTAAGCCCTGCTTAACGTCAGGGTGCGGCGGCAAAGACCTGAGCGGCGTTACAATCGCAGACTTTGCTTCATCATAATCTAATGCAATGCCATGTGTTTTTGCGACCATCATTAAAGCCGCCGTACCAATTTCTCCAAAAGAGTGGTACTGGCCACTTAATGTCTCAACAAGTGAGTAATGAAGCATTGTAGAAAACCAAAGTGGCAGTAAATCTTCACGCCCAGAGAGAACCAACCCAACAGATTTTTTCATCGGCATGAGGTCTAAAAGTGTTTCATTTACATCAAATATAATAACTTTAAGCTGCTGTTCATTTTGGTGCTCGCCTTGTGCTGATGCTGTGCTTGGCAACAAAATTGATAATGCTGCGACCAATGATAAAAATGAGAACTTCATAGGGCTTCCTTTAGTTTATGCCGAGTATTTCGAAATCAGAATTCTTCAACGTCAACGTATATATTCGGTCATCAATAGGAATCGTTACATTGTTAACTCTCATATTAAAGATTCTTTGCATTTCTTGATTGTCCGTTATATCCATTAGCTATAGAACAAATGCAGACCCATATCATAAGGAATACATATGCCCATTAAAATCCTCACATTAATGATTATCACCATGCTTAGCGCTAGCTACACCGCCTATGCACAGGGCAATGAGAAGCTCCATTTCGATGCCATGCTGACATCATATGCGTATCCATTTGAAGTGAAATATCATGAATTTAGCGCACAGGGGCAAGATTTGAAAATGGCCTATATGTATTTACCACCTGCAACTGCTGAGAATGAGACCCTCATCTTGTTACACGGTAAAAACTTTAACGGTGCGTATTGGGAAAGCACGGCCAAGCTTTTAAACGCAAAGGGGTACGGCGTTTTAATTCCAGACCAAATTGGTTTTGGTAAATCTAGTAAAACCACAGCATATCAGTATAGCTTTGCCGCACTGGCAAAAAATACAAAGGATTTAATGACAGCGTTAGACATTAAAAAGTCCGTAATCCTTGGGCACTCTATGGGCGGCATGTTGGCATCTCGATTTGCATTACTTTATCCCGACAGCACCACAAAATTGATCTTGCTAAATCCCATTGGTTTAGAAAACTATCTGCAATATGTCGATTATAAAGACATTCATTTTTTCACACAGAAAGAGCGCAAGATAAAAGCTGAAAACATCATAAGCTACCAGAAAAAGAACTATTATGACGGAGCATGGAATGCTGACTACGCCGCATTAACCACACCATTAATCGGCTGGATACAAGGCCCTGACTGGGATCAAATCGCACAAGTCAGCGCACTAACATATGATATGATATTTACGCAGCCTGTCATTGAAGAGTTTAAATACCTCACAATGCCAACAACACTTATACTAGGCACGCGCGATAGAACGGGCCCTGGTCGTGGCTGGAAGAAAACCGGCGTAACACGTGAACTCGGACGCTATGATCAGCTTGGTGCTGAAGTCAAAGAACGAAATGAGAAAATCCAACTCATTGAGCTTGATGGTTTAGGTCACCTGCCACAGCACGAAGACTTCACACGATTTAAAACAGCATTATTCAAGGCATTAAATTAAAACCATAAAAGACACGGCGTAAGTCCCGATTATTGCGCTTCTTCATGGTTTTTATAGCTTTGATATAATGCGTCAACATTGTTTTTAATCTTTTGCCAATTTTTAAGTTCAGTTCTGGGATAAAAAATCAGGGCGTAGAAGTTATCTAGATACAAATAATGCGAACAGACGCTCTTCTTAGCGTCTTCTCCGTCTTGGCACACGATAAATGATGGTGCGGTTTCATTATCGACCCAAATATTTGGTTTATCTGCATATTTAGCATCGCTTTGCTTGTAAACGGTAAGCCCGAATTCTTCCCCTGCTTTTAAATCAGCTTTATTTTTCTTTACTTCAACGCTCAAAGCGTTGGACTTTAACTTATCAGCGGGCACGGTACGCAAAAAGAAATCAATGGCTTTCCCTGCTGCTGTTAGGCCTTGTAGCTCCGATTTTTCAATTTCTAACGATGTAAACTCCGGATAGGACATGTATATCCAAACCCCTTCCCGCATTAGGTTATATACAGGCGCAGTGTGCGGCTTAGGAATGACAAGCGTGACACCACCATTTTGTAATTCATGCGTGTGAATTACCTCCTCTTCACCTTCAGCATAAGCATTGCTTGTCAGGAGAAGCGTAACGATTAAGCAGAGCGTGGCTGTAATAGCTATTGTTTTAAACACGAAAGACACCATATTTCATTAAAAGAACACTTATATAAGCATTCTATCACATTAAAAATAAAGCAGAGATTAAAGAAATCAAAATAGCGTAAGCTTGCGTCAACTCGGCGGCGGGGTGTCTTCTTTTTTCGGCGATGGCTTAAACACAGGGCTGCCGTTTTTATCAAACGCCATAAACTTACATGCAGGGAAACCGCTGCATCCCCACCAATGGTTATCTTTTTTCTTATTCGGTCGGCGGATTAGCCCCTTCGTGCATTCTGGGCAGCGATGCTCATCAGAAGGCGTCGGCATAACTTGTGCAGGCTCATCTAACACTGGCTTGCCGCGTTTGTCTTGGTATATAGCCCCGCATTCCGGATAGCTTGTACAACCCCAAAAAAAGCCTTTTTTGCTCTTTTTACGGCGCAGAAATGCTTTATCACAAACCCCGCATTTAGGCAGGTTACTGGCAACAATTTTTAAGCCGCCCGTCTTAATGTTATCAATTTCTTGGGCGACATGCTCCGCGATACCATCGACGAAGCCAAGCATAGTTAAGCGGCCTTCTTTAATTTCTTGTTGCTGTTCATGCCACAGCGCGGTCATATTCGGAGATGTTGCCGTTTCAGGCAACAAATCATGAAATTCGCGGCCAAGTTTTGTACTGGTGACTTTTTTCTTCTTTTCATTAATAAAGCCGCGGCTTATTAGCTGCGCTATAATCGCACTTCGGGTCGCTGGCGTGCCAATCCCGCCTTGTTCACCCTTTTTATCTTGGTCTTTGGCCAAAAGTAATTTCTTTATTTTTGGGTCCGTAATGTATTTAGAAACTCGTGTTAAATCTTTGAGCAATGCCGCCATTGTGTATGGCGCGGGCGGTTTGGTTTCTTTCTTAACATTATCAACTGCACGGCAATGTAACGGCGCATCTTCATTGACCCAGTCAAGGTTCTCACCGCCGCCATGCGTGGAATCGTCCTCGATAGCATCGTTATCTTTATCCTGCCTATAAAGTTTTTTCCATCCCTCAACAGTTGTCACGCGCGCCGTGGCGCGGAAATCATAACTGGCGAGCGTTAAATCAATCGTCGTTTGGCAATAGCCATATTTCGGAAAAAATTGTGCGATATAAGCGCGAGCGATAAGCAAATAAAGCTTCGCCTCATCAGCATCTAGCTTTGATAAATCGGCGCTTTTCTCAGTTGGGATGATGGCGTGGTGAGCGCTAACATTTTTTGAATTAAACGCCCTGCTTTTTAATGTCGGATCGCCTGACTTAGCGGCATTCGCAAGGACAGGCGCGGTGTGTGCAATCGCGGCGAGGACACGCGGCGCATCATCATGATGCTCATCTGATAAATACTGGCAATCACTTCTGTTATATGTAATCAGGCGGTGCCTTTCGCGCAATGACTGCGTTAATTTGAGCGTCTTATCAGGTGCGAAGCCAAATTTCCGCGAGGCATCAATTTGCAAATTCAACAGGTTATAAGGCAGCGGCGCTGCGGCTTCTTTATTCTCTTTGTTAATATCTATCTTTGCTACCACTTGATTGGCTATGGATTCGCAGATAGTTTTTGCCAGATCCTCATCAATTAAGCGCCCTTTGTCATCGACGCGCACGTCTTTTGCAGGGCGGTACTTCGCGCGAAATTCTTTTTCACCGTCGCTGATAATCGCGTTGATATCATGGTAAAAATGCGCGCTATGGTTTTCATGCTCACGGTCACGACGCACGACTAAGCCCAAAATAGGCGTCTGTACGCGCCCGACTGATAAAACTTGATCTACGCCGCCCGCACGACCTGCAATTGTATAGGCGCGCGTTAAGTTGTAGCCATAAAGTTGATCTGACACAGAGCGCGCCAAGGCGCTTTGGTACATGCCAAAAAAATCACTATTATCACGCATCGTGGCGAGTGCTTTTTGAACAATTTTTTTATTCAGATCGTTAATCAATATGCGTTTTACAGGCTTTTTATTACCTATATATTCTAAGACCTCATCCACCAGAAGCTGCCCTTCATCATCAGGGTCGCCCGCATGGATAACTTCGCTTGCCTCTGCGACCAAGCTTGCAATGATTTTGATCTGTGCGTCTTTACCATCTATCGGCTTATGCTGAACCGGCCAGCGCAACGGCAGGCTATTCATATTCCACACGGCAGCGCCTGGGTCGTGATCCTCTGGGTCAGTGAGCGTCAATAAATGACCAAAGCACCATGTCACAATGTCGCCACTGCCGCAGCGTATACAGCCATCGCCCCGATTGCCGCCGCCTAGAGCTTCAGCAATCGCACGGCCTAATTCTGGTTTTTCCGCAATAAAAACCCGCATATGGTCTTCTTTCTTTCGCTTTATTGAAATTTTATGTTCCGCCCGTAACAGCGACAAAACTAGCTCTACATCAGTGAAGCATTAGCAAGTGATGATACATATATCATCGGCTCTAATTAAGTCCATCTTGCGTGGTTAGCAAACTTAACCCCTTAAAAATTTCATCCGCTGATTAACCTCTAAATCTTAAGCCCAATTCTGCGTTTTACGGCTTTACAGCGCGGCAGTATTTTTTTCAAGCCTCACAAACCCATATGCGCGAGACAGCTTGATCAGAATAAAAAATACGTTGCTTAGCGCCATGTAGACAAGTCCCGTTACAATATCATCTAGCCACGCGCCATAGAGTAAAGACAGCGCGATCGTCAGAGTAATCAGAGCAGAAAAAATGAAGTTTTCAAACTGGCGTTCATAGATAAAGTAAATCGGGGTCGTAAACAAATTACTGATAAATTTACAGTAGAGCATAGGCAGGATTAACTGCACATACACGCCAGATCTTCCCCACTCTGCACCAAACACAAAAGCAAACAGCGCCGGTGCAACACACCAAAAGGCCACGAATAATGGGAGGAATATTACATTCACATAAAAGAATTTCTTCCGGTACAGCGCTGCACGATTTTTTGATTCATTAAACGCGCCAAACAAAAGCGGATAAAGTGACTGGCTCAATATTGTTATCGGTACGTTAGCAACACGGTTCGCGAGGAAGTATAACCCCGCAATTGCAGGGCTAAATGCGCCGATAAGAATCAGGCTCGGTAAATGTATCGACAGCGTACTAAACAGACTATGTGGCAGTGTAATGGTCGGAAATTTCTTATAACGTTTGGCCAGCGCCCGTATTTTCAGATGGTTTATATCATGCTGTCCGGCCCTCATAAAACGCAATAAAAAGTAAAAAGCGGCGCAGCACTGTCCAATAAAATGCCCCCAGATCACACCCTGCCCCAAACTGATTGCAGTCCCAAGCCCAATAGATGTCCCGTTATTGACCGCGCTCGCGGCAATGTGTGTCGAGCTAATGCTTTTAAAATTCTTTGTCCATGTAAACCACATATTCAATGTCGCTAACACGCTTGCAGCGCCAACGCCGAGCGGCACAAGGATCAGCAATTTATGTAACGCCTTTTCCTCCAAAGCCATATTAATCACATCATAAAAAACCACCACAAACAGCAAGCATATAAGCGTAAAAGCCGCGCTCAACATAAGGCAAACATAGGTTAAGTGCCGCGCAGCGCTTACTTTTTTCTGAAGCATAATCGCATGTTGATATTGCCCCGTTGCCACAACCGCGAGAATAGAGACCAATGCTACATAAAAAGCCAACAATCCTAAATCTTCGGGACTATAGAGCCTTGTAATAATCGGGCTGAGTGCAATCGTTATCAACTGCGCGATCGCAACTCCGCCAACCATGACAAAGGCGTTTGAAATAAACTTTGATGAGAAAATTTTTTGTATCATAATCGGTCGGTAATCACATATTATACATTTGCGTACGGTCAACAGTAGCATCATTCCTCTCGAACTCTGCGTCAATAAGACTACCTTATATCAAAACCAAGATATAGAATTAATCTGCGCGTTTTTGCCGCGTCAGCCAGATCAAAGCGATAAAAAGGCCTTTTGCATGTGGTAGAATCCACAGTGCCCCTAATACTGCAATCACCATCATAATGGGCAGCTCCAAATGCTGCGGGAAAGTGTCATGGGTGATAAAATAATGCACAAATGGCGCCATAATATGCCCGACAAGCAGTATTGTCAGCCAAGGCGGCCCATCATCAGCGCGGATCGTCGACAGGTCTTCGCCGCATTGCAAGCAAGCCGCACGCTGCGTCAGATACCCCCGCAAAACCTTACCCTGCCCACAGTGTGGGCAGCGTTTTTTTAGCCCGCGAAGTAAAACGGTTTTGCCACTTTCTTTTGTATTTATACTCATATAATGCTTCCATAACTCCATGAGAATTGATACGCTTTTTTCAAGACGTAGCCAAGGACAATATACAAATAAGAGAGCTGCCTAAACCACTCTACTCAGCACCCAAGGCCGCTCTCACTTTTATAAGCGCTTCAGGTAAGTTTTTCTGATGGCCTTTATGTAGATCAGAGTCCGTGATCTTAAAACATTTTCCTGTGCTTATCAGCACGAGCGCACCACCCTTGGCATATTGTCCGCCGCGACCATAGTGAATCTCAGCCTCCTGAATCTCGTCAAAACGCAAGGTTTCCACACTGTTTACAAAGAGGTTCCTTTGAGAGAATGTAGCCTTTTTACTACTGACATTAAATGTACTGAGCTTGACCCGATGGATCATCAGAAAACCTATGATAATGCCGTAAAATATCGCAGCATCCTTCAACGCGAAAGATTGCCCAGTAACCATGCCCACAACAAGAGCAACCAATGCAATGGATACCACGACACTGACTAGCACCAAAGGGTACGATTTAATCACTACGTTCTGATTATCTTCTTCTAGCCAAATCATAACAGCCTCCCTAGCATGGTTTTACTTATACTTATCAATCGCGAGTTTTACCATCTGTTTGAGCTCTTCAGCTACAGCACCAGCATCATCTTTAATGTTGTTTTTATGTATCAAAATCAATGCATCAATATGCGCCTGCACAATGATCCGCTGATGTTTCAAATCATAAGTTGATTCAACCACATAATCGCGAAGAGATTCCGCAAAATGAGCAGCAAGCTCATAACCACATAATGCGGAAATATCTTTAATTTCATGAGCAAACGTAAAAATTTCTTGTGCTTTTTCTTCGCGCTTTGCGCCCATCTCAAGCGTCGCCATTGCGACCCAGACACGAATAATTTTTTCTAATTCTTCACCTATGCTTTTGTTACAATCTTTGCACATGGCCTTAATAATGCCTTCAGCCTGATCAACTTTTTCAGGGTCAAGCTGCCCATCCATATCCCTGCGCGTGTGCAGGCCAACCTTACCTTTTAAAACATTACTACGCTTGTAAATTTCAACCTTAGGGGCATTAGGATCATCTTGTTCGCTCATTACTTCACCTCCACTACATTGGGACTAGACGACCTACGGTTTTGCCCTTCAAAAGGCAGTTCTTGACGGCGCCGATCTGGTCCAAAGTAATCCGGCGTCCGGATAAAAGGGCGGGGATGGTCAATCACGGTACAAATGCGCGATGCTAGCGTCTTACCAGAAATGGGCTTAACCAGCGTTTCGTTCGCACCCATATCACGCGTCAAGCCAGCAAGGCGCTCTGTCGCATAACCACTAACAACAACAACAGGCAGAAAAGATATCGCATCATTCTCATTGCCGCGGATCCATTGTAACAATTCATGCCCCGATCCTTCGGGCATCAACCAATCCGTCAACACAATATCAACACGGTTAACATGGCGGCTTTGTTTACGGGCTTGCATAATTGTTAGCAAATTAATGGCATCTTCCGCGCCATCGCAAACCACAATATCACCAACGCCAAATGTTTTGAGCATTGAAGACATTAACGTTTGCATATAAACGGAATCTTCAACCAGTAATATAGTAAATTTACTTAAGTCATAATGCTGCTGTTCGCGGTGTGTCTTAAATACCAAAATGATAAGCCTTTATGTGTCAAATTCTATAAATAGTGTAGCGTGTTTAGCGCGCGAAAGGAAGACCTGCGCAAGCGGGTCTGAGAAATAAGCTATGGCAGCGTCACATGCAGTGTCTCAATTAAGTGATAATATCCAATTAATATGACCGCGAATAAAATAGCCATTATAATGATTTGGTGCTTAAAGCCATGCTCATGAAAATACGCACGGTCTTTGTGGTGCATGACATCTAACATTTCATCACCAAATTTAATAGATAAAAAGGTACCAAGGGCACATACAAAAATGATACTCCAATACGGCCAAGGCGTGGTTAATATTTGATAAAGCAATGACGTTAAGAAACTTGTTTCATAGCTAAGTGGCGAAAAAGTGAGTGTCAACACATTGATTAATATGGCCAGAGCCCAGACAATCATTTCTGAAAAAACCATACGAAACCCAGAGATCACGCGCACAGGGAAGTCTATAAGAAAACCAGCATCGGCCACTGGCGTACACAGTACAAAAAAGCTCCACGTAAGCCCCGCGACAATACCACCTGTCGCAAGGTCATATTTCCAACTTAAATATACAAAATATACAACGACTACGCTCAACAGCATCGCAAATTTATAAAGTCCTTGAGCGCGAGTGGGATGCTTTAGTAAAGCCTTCATATTACAACCATTATCTTTCTTTTAGCTTGCAAGGTTAGAGCTACATTCATAGCGCTTATTCTTACCTGCAAACCAAAGCCACAAGAAGCCAAATGCGCCCGACATCAAAGACGCGAGCAAGATCGCCATTTTAGCCACCTCGAGTAACTTCGGATTATCGACGAAGGCTAGCTGCGCGATAAAGACAGACATTGTAAAACCAATACCAGCAAGGAAGGCAGCGCCAATAATCTGACGGAAACTCGTATTGCTTGGCAATTGCGCAAAGCCTAGCTTAATTGCGATCCAGCATGCGCCTGAAATCCCGACAAATTTGCCAAAAATCAAACCAAACATAATGCCCATAAACACGTTTGCATTTGTGCCTTCAAAGACATTGCCAAAGTTAAAGACTACGCCTGCATTAAAGAAAGCAAAAACGGGAATAACGAAAAATGCCACGGGCATATGCCAAATATGCTCTAAACGTTGTAAAGGGGTCATCACACTTAAAACAAGGTCTTCCATAGATTGAATTAAGGACTTCATAGTCACATTAGTCATGACACTGCCGCCACTTTTATTGCTGATGTCAAATTTTTCAAGTATATCCGTGCTTTGTGCGCGGAAATACTTTGGATCATATTTAGGCCGCGCTGGTACGCAAAATGCACCAATAATACCAGCCAAAGTGGGGTGAATACCTGAATACAGCATCGCCACCCATAAAAGCACCGCGATAAGGAAATACGGTACAGACCAACGCACACCAATAAAGTTAAAGAACACCAGAACCGCGGTAAAGACACCTGCCATACCCAAGGCTGGCAGGTGTAAATTTTCCGTGTAGAACAAGGCGATCACAACCACAGCGCCCAAATCATCGGCAATAGCCAGTGCGACCAGAAACGCCATTAACGAACGCGGCACACGGTCACCAAGCATTACCATTAAGCCAATCGCAAAAGCGATGTCTGTCGCCATAGGAACAGCCCAGCCATTAGACATTGCGCCAGAAGGGTTGAAAGCATAATAAACAAGCGCAGGCACAGCCATACCGCCCACCGCCGCCATAATCGGCAATGCCGCTTTACGTGGGTTAGCAAGCTCCCCGACCAATATCTCTCGTTTTAATTCAAGCCCCACGACAAAGAAGAAAAGCGTCATCAAGCCATCATTTACCCAGTGATGCAAAGGCTTGCTCATGGTTAGGCCACCAAGAGAAAACCCTAGATCCATATGTGTGAAATGATAGTAAGCTTCATAAAAAACACTGTTTGCCAGAACAAGCGCCAACACTGTCGCCGCAACGAGGATCAGTGAACTTGTGGTTTCGCGATGAATAAAACGTTCAAACGGCGTCAAAATACGGTCAGCCGTTTTTTCCCAAGGGGCATAGTAAACGCCCGTTTCCTGCTCAACATTAACGTGTTTCTTATCGCTCATTATTCACTCTTTGTTACAAAATTAAAGAAAAGGTCGTTGGGTATTAATCCATAAAACGAGCACCATCTTCAGTGCTTAGCGTTTCTTCATAAAGGTCGACATGTTCTTCCACAGCGTTGATATCTTCAAATGTTGCGACGTGGAAAACCGCATCGCCGCTGTTTAAGAGTGGCAAGGTTGCAATGCCAATAATAATGCCGGTGCGTTTCGCCGTAATATCAAAGCTCTCTTTGCCGAAGGGGTCAGAGACTACGCCAATGACCTGCCCTTTACGTACGCGGTCGCCAAGGTTTTTCTTCACGGCAAGAATGCCGCTATGTGGCGCTCGAATCCAGTGTGACGAGCGTGCAACAAACACTTCACCCACAGGCGCTTTCTTTTTTACAGGGCGCAGCATGCCGATTTCACGCATCACCGAAATAACACCTTCAAGGCCGCTTTTAATGACTTTTTCATTAAATCGCAACGCTTCACCACCCTCAAACAGCAAGGTCGGGATGTTACGTGCCCGCGTGGCTTCACGTAACGAGCCATCACGTAATATGGAGTGCAAAATAACCGGCGACTTGAACGCATTGGCCATTCTTTGTGTTTCTTCATCATCAAGGCAGGCGCGGATTTGCGGTAAGTTCGCACGGTTAATCGCAGCACAATGCAAATCTATACCATGGGTACACTTATCAACAATTTCTGTCATAAAAACATGCGCAAGCTGCCCCGTTAATGACCCCGTTTCTGACCCTGGAAAATGACGGTTTAAATCACGGCGATCTGGCAAGTAACGTGACTTATTGTTGAAACCAAACACATTCACAATCGGCACCGCAATTAATGTGCCTGTAATACTGTTCAGTGATTTACGACAAAGCAAACGGCGGATAATTTCAACGCCATTTATTTCATCACCATGTACAGCCGCGCTGACAAAAAGGATGGGTCCTTCTTTTTTCCCACGCACGACCTCTACAGGCACGGTCATTTCAGTGAAGTCATAAAGCTTCGCTACATCCAAATAGATGCTTTTACGCTCTCCGGGTTTGATTTCCTGGTTCGCAATAACAAGTGGTGTTGACATATATTACCCTTTATTCGTGCGGCTTTTCTTATGAGTTACCGCGTTTTTCTCAAGATATTCTATCATTAAACTGGCAATATCTTTACCAGAAGTTTTCTCAATACCTTCAAGGCCTGGGGAAGAGTTCACTTCAAGGATTAATGGTCCACGATCTGAGCGCACCAAATCAACACCAGCGACATCTAGTCCCATCGCTTTTGCCCCCGCAACGGCGAGTTTACGTTCTTCTGGCGTTATTTTAATTTTCTGACCGATGCCACCACTATGCAAATTAGAGCGGAAATCACCGTCCTGCGCCGTGCGCATCATCGACGCGATCACTTTGTCGCCAATAACAAAGCAGCGTATGTCAGAACCATTAGATTCCTTGATGAATTCCTGCACCAAGAAATGTGCCTCAAGGCCGCGAAACGCTTCAATAACGCTTTCTGCTGCTTTTTTCGTTTCCGCCAAGATAACACCTTTACCTTGTGCGCTTTCAAGCAACTTAATCACAAGCGGCGCACCGCCCATCATTTTGATAAGGTCATCAGTATTATCCGTCGAATGCGCATAGCCTGTATTCGGCATGCCAAGGTTTTTTTGTGACAAAATTTGGTGCGCACGTAACTTGTCGCGTGAACGCATTATCGCAAGAGAGCCGTTTAATGCATAAACTCCGGCACTTTCAAACTGACGCAGCGTCGCGGTGCCATAAAAAGACACTGTTGCGCCAATACGTGATATGACCGCATCAAAATTAAGGATCTCATCTTTATAATGCACTTCAGGTTTCGTAGAGTTAATGTTCATATAACATTTCAAAACATCAATCACCCGTGCGTCATGCCCGCGTGCTTTCGCCGCGGCGACAAGGCGTTGTGTTGAGTAAAGTGTTGCGCCACGAGAGAGAATTCCGATTTTCATGATATTTTGACTTTCATATTAAATTATGCGTATAGATTTATCGTCTTTTTACGCGGGTTTACAGACGAAATAAAGCTTTATATATGTGCTTCATTCTAGAACCATTTTAGCTTTTTAAAGATCCAAATTTGTACAGCGATGACACACAACAAAAACCCATTAAAAATCGTGAAACCGTAAGGGCTATCCGCCCCAGGTATCCCCGATACATTCACCCCTAAGAGTCCTGTTAGGAATCCCAACGGCAGGAAAATAGCTGCAATAACCGACAGCATATACAGGTTTTTATTCATTTTATCTGCCAGAGCGTTGGCAAGCTCATCTTTAATAATTTGCGCACGTTCGCGTATCGTATCAAGGTCTTCAACATAGCGTATCACGCGATCAAAAGACTCCTGCAAGCGGCGCTTATGAAAAGGCTCTAACCAATCTTGTTCTGACGTTCTCAAATGCGCAATAACGTCACGTTGCGGTGCTATATAACGTTTAAAAACAATTGCCTGCTTACGAATCGAGGTGATGCTATTGCGCTCTTTGGTATCAGGCGCCTCCATAACGTTTTCTTCAATATCATCGAGCGCTTCATCTAGATCAAGAAACACAGGCTCCATACGTTCAAACAGATTAGCGGCGAGCATGGTGATAAAATCACCAGAATTTTTAGGGCCTTTGCCGTGCGTAAAACTGCCTACAATGTCTTTGATCGCTTTTAATGGTCGGCGCTGCACGCTGATAATGCGATGTGCATCAATCCATAGGCGTATGGATACCATGTCTTCAGGCTGTGCATCCGCATTCAGATTCACCCCTCTTAATATCAGCAACGAACCTTCTTCAAATTCAGCGATACGCGGGCGCGTTTCATCGGCGAGCAGGGCCGAAACAATAATGTGATCCAAATAGGATATTTCTTCCTCCAGCCATTTGCGCGCAGCCGGGTCAGTCGCATCAAGATGCACCCATGCAAGCGCCGCGCTCTTTGCAATTTCAGACGCTTCGCCGCCATCAAGGATGCGGCCATAACCGTCCCCTGCAATAGCGCAAGCGTGAATAATTCCATGAGTATCTGACATTTTATATCCTTTGTTTTATATAGATATGCGTTTTTAGATCTACGCAGGCTTGATGTCTTCTAGACTCGGAAGCCCCTGCGCGCTGCGTATGTGCAAGTCGCGCTGCGGAAACGGAATTTCAATATCGTGCTCTTTGAACTTCTTCCAGATCTCAAACAACACTTCACTATGCGGCTCCCAACGGCCTTGCGTTACATCCATAACCCAAAAATGCAGTACAAAATCAACGGAACTGTCACCAAAGTTACGTAAGAAACATTTAGGCATAGGCTCCTCGATACAGCGCGGGTGCTCTTTGGCTGCCTGTAATATCAAATCGCGGGCTTTTTCAATATCAGAGTTATAGGATACGCCAATCAAGGCCTCAATACGGCCTTTTGAGTTCGTAAACGTCCAGTTAATAACACGGTTCGTTATGAAGTCCTCATTCGGGATCATAATTTCTTTGCCGTCAAATGTTTCCAATAAGGTATAACGGGCGCTAGATTTACGAACGAAACCGACCGTACCATCCATCAATTCAACCAAGTCGTCTTGCTCTACGGACTTTTCAAGCAGCAAAATCAACCCGCTAATGAAGTTTGAAGCAATTTTCTGTAAACCAAAACCAAGGCCAATACCCACAGCACCTGAGAAAACAGTTAACGTCGTCAGGTCAATGCCAACAATATCCAAAGCGATCAGCGTAGCGACAAAGTAAATAAAGATATGCGCAAGTTTAATGAGTAACGAACGGTTTGATGCGCGGATTTTCTTGACTTTGGACAGGCGGCCTTCCGCAACATCAGATACGATCGCAGCGACCCAAAAAACGATCACAACAATAAGTGCAGAGTGCAGAGTTTGGTAGGCGCTCATCTTGTATGAACCAACTGCAAATGACAGCTGATCGGTATCTAGATACTGCTTAACAACATCTAAATATCCCAGCGTGCCCATAGCAAGCACAGCGAAGAGCGTGAAGAATACCAACCATTTTGCAGGCGTGCCTTTTGGTTTTAATATATGAAGCCAAAAGCTTTTCATGTTTAACCCTTGTATGAATAAATTACGCGCAAACATATCATATTAATAAGGCCCTGTATAAACAAATTAGCGGGGCTAACGCATATACCCTAACTTACATGATGAAAAAAAGTTCATTTTTATGTACAACCACAACCTTTAGCATATTGCGTTAAAAATGCAGCTAGCGACGGTGATACGCCCACGCCTTCATGAGCGTTACCATCACTGTCTATCGGTTCAAATACGCCTTGTGCGTCATTATACTCCAACAGCGCCCCCTGTTCTAAATCAAAATACCAACCATGTAGCTGAATGTCGCCCGCCTCAAACCTTTCACGCAACCAAGGGAAGGAGGTGAGATTTTGCAGCGACGTTAAAATCAGAGCTTGTTCAAGAGCGCGGCTCCGCTGTGCATCAGTTACATTACTAAGCATTTCATTGACGGTCTGCATGGTGTCTCTGCCAACGCCAAGCCATTTTTCCAAAAACTCAAATTTATCTTCGCTATTGGCCTGATAATTCCCTGTCATTAACGCGTTAACGCCGCCGCATTGTGCGTGACCAATCACAACAACATGTTGCACCTTCAGGCAGCGCACGGCAAATTCAATCGCTGAACTAGTGCCCTGCAGGCCCTCCCCCGCATGGTAAGGTGGCACCAAAGCCGCTACATTGCGAATGGCAAAAAACTCACCCGGCTTGCTGCTTGTCAGAAGCGCAGGCTCGATCCGTGAATCCGAACAGGCAATGACCAATGTGTCGGGACTCTGGCCGTTTTCGACCAAATCCGCAAACAAGCTCGTCTTGCCTTCGCTAAAATATTCATCACGAAAGGCACGGAACCCTTTAACAAGTCTTTTATACGGCATTTCGCGCTCCTCAGCAGATTCAATAATTCCTTATTTATAAATAAAAATAAGGCGTAAGGCAACACATTGCGGCGCGAAGCTTCACACGGCCTTCTAGCGGATAATGAACTTTTCTAAATGCGCCTTGCGGTCATAAGCAACTAAGGCCGTGGGGTCTTTTTCACTTGCGCGCACGGCAATGCCATATTCGCGCATTAAAGCTTTGGAGTGCGGCGATAGTGACAATGGCTGAACATGCTGCGTGCCATCACCCCCGTTATGAGCGCGGGCAAATTGCTGCGATATATTGACCATTTTCACATCCTCTGCGACATAATCCATCGGGCGAAGATGCGGCGACCATTCAGCCACGCTTGTTCCGTAAGCAAACGTCTTTAACGTTTGTTGCGCAATATCTGACAAACCATTCCGCGCGAATAGTTCCTGTACACGGCGTTGGCGATAGCTTTCCATTGCAGGGCTCAGCGCGAGATCTCCGCGTGCATCTTTATAACAAACACCATCAAACATGTCATAAACGCCATCCACAATCGCGCCCAAGATCCGCCAGCGTTCATTAAGCTTAGAAAATATGTTCAAAGCCCACACACCGCTGTTTAAATTAAGAAAGTCTTGCGCAATATGCGGCATATTGCTTTTGATCTTCTTATAAATGTCCTTCGCGTCATCAGCCTGTGCAATAGCAAAAAATGACAGGCCGAGGCGTTCATGCACTGCGCCCAGTATCGTTTTCTGCACATGCCCTAGCTGTGAACTGAATGTACATAGGCGTAATTGTGCATATAAAGCATCGCGGAATTCGTCTGTGCCCAGATCACCCATTCTTGAGGTCACATGTGAATATAAGAATGTTTTTGCAACGCGCTCTTTATGCGTAAAGACGTTCTCGTGTTGGCCCTTACAGCGATCATAACGCTGATAATCCCGCTGTACTGCACGCAGCGCATCTTTAACCCCGCATAATGCATTCAGCATATCGTCGTTTAACGGTGAATCTGCGCCATCACGCGCTTTCTCGGCTGTTTTCAGCGCGTATTGCAGCGCCATTACCGCATCAAGCTGCACCGCTTTTTCAGGCACATCCAATTTTTGTGCTGAATACACGCTCTCCGCTGAACTCAGCCGCGGGTCCATCAAATCATAATGCGAGCATAAACGTTCCATATGGTCTTTAAACGCGGCGACAAAGGCGTCATCACGCGGCACATTTTTGCGTTCAACTTCAGCCTCCACCGCAAGGTCGATCATGAACGTCAATGACTGGCGCAGCCCTTCAGGAATTTCTTCTAAATAAGCAGCGATACCGGAATCATATACGTTAACATCATAATGATGATCAAAATGGCTATAGAGGCGCGCGGCATGTTGTGGCATATCGACAGCTTTAAACGCAGCCTGCACCACATCACGCGCAGAGAAAAACATTGCTGTGCCAATTTGAGATGCTGTGATTTTATCTGTATTCGTATCGCGATCATATGCATAGCGGAACACATCATGCAAAGCGCCACATAGGCGCAGCGACGGGGTGGCTGATCCTGAAGAAGGCCTTGCAAATGTGTAGCCATAGTTTGACATTCAAATCACCTTTGCTTTTAATATACTCAATTGGCGAATAACCATATCCGGCGCTTCTTCAGTGCTACGACATTGACCGAGCAAATCTGCGCCCTCTTTCTTAAACATAATCTGAGTTGTGCCGTAACGTATATCCTGCGTCGCGACTTGATAACAAGACAGCATATAGCCCGCATCATCTAAGGATTGGCGTAATCTCTCATCGCTGAACCAGCGCCGATAACTCGCAACGCTTTCAAAACCAAACGTAAAACCAGGGTAAGTCGCTGCGCGGCCAAATATGCCACACAGGCCACGATCTTGCATAGGTAGCGGGGCCTGTGCAGCCGGAATATCTGCCAAAACCCATGCGATGTGGCTCTCAGGCTTATAAGGCCCTTCGCCTGCGTCATTTTCGACGCGCCAAATTTGCGTTAACTTATCCATGTGCCGGAGAATACATTATTATGGCAAACGTAGCAAGATAATTAGCATAAAAAAACCAGATGGCCATAACAGCCATCTGGTCGAAAATTTATAAAAGCCGCATCACATTAAACAGGCGCGACGCCATTAACCACAAGTAGGTTCGATACGGCCTGCAAAAGCGGCTCTACCGCATCATCGCTAAGCGTGCTTACGCTATTCAATGCATCGTTCACTGATGCCACAGAATCTCTCAATACCGTTACATTAGGGACGAGGTCATTACGGTCAGCCGTAATGCCTGATGCTTTCGCTTTTGATAAAAACTCTTGGCCAAGGCCATTAAGTGCATAGACCCCACCTTGAGACTGCCCGTAGTTTTCTTCACTCAGCAAAGTTGCTAATTTGGAAGTCACTTGTTTAAAGTCATGTTGTAAGCCCATCAGTATCTCCGATTAATCGTTTATGAATTCAACTCTTTTGTACGTCGCAATACGTAAAATGGCAAGAAAAATATTTAACCCATTACGCCACCACCATACGCAATATCCCCATTCAAATATGCGCGCGCATCAGGGTTATGGTTAAATACTTTTTGCCTAAATGCAGGGTCTTGTTGTAAAGCTCCCATATGCGAGAATAATGATATGTCACTCTTTAAAGCCGCCAAAGCGACATCGTGATCTAAGTGTAAACCCAGCGGCGAGTCATTATCATTCGCCCCCTTCCACAATGTCTTTAATGACGCGATCACAGCGCCGCCCTTCGCCGCACCATCTGCCGCCTGAGCCGCAGCGCGGACCAAACAAAGATACGCAGCGGGGTCATTTTCAACCGCGATCATAACAAGCTCTTTATCATGTAAAAATTGAAGGTCAATATATTGCAAAGCGCGCCCACCACTTTTCACTGCAGCCATTGCGACATCACGGTCTTTTAATAACGCCTTCGGCACATGTTCTATGCAGCCCCAGCCTGCACCAAGTGCGGTGATTACAAAATCTTTATTATTAATCACATCTGGCCCCGCATCGCTGATACATAGTGGTTCATCCACCACACATTTCATCATGATTTCTAAATTATTCCGTGCTTTCTCGCCCAAATTATAGCTATCAACCTCATGATGTTTCACAATCTCTATAACCATTTCGACATCATCATAAAACACATCATGAAGGCGCTCTAACGGGTAGGCCATGCCATTACGCACGGCCAGTACAGCCATTTCTCGTTGCTGCTGCAATTCATCTGACAAGTAATTATAAATCTGCCCACTTATACCAAGCGCCTTACGGACAAATTTTTGGTCCTGTTTCAATGTAGGAACGACTTCATTATACAAATAGGGCTGCCCCTTTAAAGCAAGCAGAGCAAGGTTCGCATCCGCCTTAAGACGGTCGGATGCGAATTTATAGGCCTCCGCATGCGCCGTAATCGCATCGCGCATAAAGGCCTCATCATCCGTAAATACAGGTGATATAAACTCAAGCGCATAAGGCGAGGATTGCGCCGCTGTTTCAGCAACCTCGAGGTCTTCTATATAATTAGGGTAATGTTCGTGTAAATAACGCATCGTGCCCCAGTTTACAGATACAAGCTCCTTGACAAAATCACGGTCTTTGAACAAATTTTTATCAATATGTTCTAACGCCCCATCATCATGTTCCATGCTCAGTAAAATCGCTTTTTTATCTTTCAAATACTTTGCATCCAACGCAAAAATAGCGCTGCCAGATTGGTTTATCGCTTCATAGGCAATCTCATCATTCGCCCGCAGCTTAGGCGAAAGCACTTTAATGATTTTCCAGCTGCGCTTCACGGCATGATATGCGGTTTCCGCATCATCTTTCGCTGCCTGATCTAACAAATGAAAGACTTCGTGGTTTTGCTTAACAGCGATTTGCGTAAATTCAGGAAGCCCTTTAAATTTTGGAAAATACTGAATGGCAAAGCCACGAATTTGCACAGCAAGACGGACAAATTCAGGGTTGTTTTTATAGCTTTTGGGCAAATCTTCCGCACGGTGAAAATTCATACGGATACGGTCTAATATTTCAAGCCAATCTTCATTTTCAATTTTTAAAGTGGCCTTTAAGCTTTTTTTATTCTGTTTATCATCACATTGGCGGCGTTCAAGCAGCGCCTCTGCGATCCTCTCCGCCAAATTCACGGGCTCAAATTCTTTATAGACAGGGGATTCATTTTTCGACAATGCGTTGAACGATAGAGTATAGCCTTGTTTTTCCAACTCGGCGCAACGTGACCCGCGATGCAAATACACCGTTTTTCCGCCATAAAGCGCTTCGGAAACCATTGACTGCGAATTCCCCCAGACAACAATATGCTGTGCGCGTGCAATCAGGCCTTTATACGGGTTATAGGGCGCATCACGGTCAAATTTATAACCCAGCAGGTCTATTTGGTCTTCTAGCCCCTCTTTACTCAGCTGTGTTTTAATCGCGTCAAACAAAGCATCGTAATTTTCCGCTTTCGTGCGGCGGCTGGCGCATAAATATACACTCGCTTCGGGGTAATGTTCCATCACGCGGGTAATTTTTTTTGCGAACCTACCGACATAATCATCATAAGGGTCAACCAACATGACAGAGATAATCGGCGTCTTTATATTAGGGTGCTGCGCATCAAATAATGCGCCCTCTTCTGTCATCATTTCAGGCGTCAAATGATGTGCCACAAGTTCGTGTTCCCCCAGCATGTCCCGCGCAATGCTTTCATTGATTTGCGTCACGGCAAAGGCATCACCATAATCTTGCCCAACAAGCTTTAAAGCTTCGCTGCAGCGATGGCCAAAGACATATTCAGGGGGATTATACGGTTTTAAAAATCGGGCTAATAGCGCCTCATATGACGTATCTTCCGGTGCATCAGGGAAAGTCGAACGTAATAATTTGTCATCAGCGTAAACCACACGCCCGCCAACTTTTTTGGCCATGACCCGTGCCAAGCCGCGCCAGCCTGCGACGTCGCCACGCGTTGGATCATCGCTTTCAATATTCACTAATATTGTCGGCTCATCCCTGCCTTGCGGCACAATATTTAGAGGTACATTCATCAAGCGCTATTCTGCAATTGTAATATAAAAACTGCAGTAAGGTAGCACAGAACAAACACGAAAGTCAATTATGTAAAAAGGGGGCGCACCTAGTCACTTTGCGCCATAAAACTTGCTAAAGGTTTGCGTATTGAACGCGTGATGTTTGCCCGGCGCGCTATGCCAACGCGACCTGTAAAGAAAATATGTTCGAGGCTGATGTTCTTGGGCGCCAAAACTTTACCCATGAAATGCTCATGAATTCCCGTGGCCTGTTTTTGACGCTGCGTAAACGGGATGTTCCGCTGACAATATAAAGAAAACATAAAGACAATATACCACGGCTGCATCGCATAACCCTGCTGCGTCAAACGCAGCCAAAAACGCTGCATAGATTGTCCTGCGCGGATATAATCTGCCATTTCAGGCTTTGGCACTTTCTGAGGATCAAATGCCATAACATAGTGACCTGAGCACATAAGACCAGGCAATAAATCTAACTCTATTTGCGTCATCAGAGTCGCCGCAGGTAATTTCATCATCGCGCGGCTACGCGCCTCATCAGAAAGCACCCATTTCATCATGCTCAAACTAGGGGCGCTCAGGCCAAGTGAGCCCATAGGTATTTTATCCATGCTGTCAGCGTCTGACCACTCAATCAAATCACGGTGTATCGGGTATGTTTCATCCATCCGTAAACGTAAATCGGTGGCCCGCATCATCAAGCGTGCCACAGTCAATTTTTCTTTAAAGCTTTCATACCAATGGATTTCAATGTCATCATCAAGCTGCGCGGTTAAGGCGCCTTTAAATTCATCATCTAAAGCGTTTGTTTTGTATATGTAACGGTTCACTGAGCGCTGTTCAACATATGCGAGTAGGTCTGAATTTTGCGTTTCAGCCGCATCAAGATGTACAATAACTGTTTCAAGGTCAACAATCTCATAAGCCAAATCATAACCAAGCTTCTGCGCCATTAATCGCCCGTTTTCAATGAACATCCCCAGTGATACCCAGTCAGGTATGGGCACAAGATTATAGGAGTTACGCTGAGATTTCTTTATATCAAGGCGGATGCTGTCTTGCGATAAAGGGGTAATCGTCCAAGGCTGTGCATTGTCGCCACTTGGCGCCCAAAGGCATGACATTAATATCGACTTCATATGTTCAGAAAGCTGCATGAGAAAAAGGAAACCTTACATTGGAGGAGGATAAAGAGGAATAGAGTTGCATGAATATAAAGGAAAGGTGCAATATTGCCTACAGAAAATCTAAGGCACATAAATGCGTATAGAACGCTTTTTTATTATGGCTTGTCTCCTCAGTATATTGCTGCATAAAAACATTATAAGCCTGAATGAGTTTACGGCTTGATGTTTGTACATCGGGGTGAGCCGCATATTGCTTGTAGCCCTGCTTCATCGTTATGTCTGCATAATGCCATTGTTCAAAGAATTGCCATTGCTCTCGCAGGGCTTCTAAGGTCAGGCGCTGCGTTTCATACAAATCATATGGCGTTTGCAGTGATGAAATCTCATTGATAACAAAGATATAATTATCACGATAATACGCGTAATCATAAGCGGCCTCATTGTACATTTTTTCTAACATCTCAACACGCACAGCCACAGCCATATCAATCAAACTAAAAAACGCATTTAAATAGGTGCGGTGCGCTTCATCTAAAGGTGATGCTATCGGGTCGTAAGTGACTTGCTGTTTCGGGATTGCTTTATAGGCATCTTCAATACTCATTGCCTGCGCAGGCAGCGCCCCACCCATCAAAATAGCAACGCTCATTACCAATAGTTTTTTATAAAACATTCCCTTCCCCCATACATAAACATGTCGTGGACTTAAGTCTAACGCAACAAAGATAAAGAAATATTAATCACAGAATAGCGCAGTAAATTATGCCCCACCCTCTTGCATTCTGGTGAAACTGTGATAAAGATTATGGTCAATAATAAATAAAAAAAATAAATATGAACAGGGAAACAGAATATGAGCGCTCTTACCGAGACTGATAGAATCTTCTATACGGAAACTGATTTAAACAAAAACAAAGTCAAAGACCTTGTTACAGCCACGCTGCACAACTCAGATGGCGGTGAATTATTTTTAGAACAGTGCTGGGAAGAAAGTTTTTCATTCAGCGAAGGTAAAGTAAAATCTGCCGATGCGTCCATTGCCGAAGGCTTTGGACTGCGCTTTATTTCTGGCGAAAAAGAAGGCTTTGCCAGTAGTGGCACGCTTGATATGCGCGCGCTGCAAAATGCTGCGAAAGCCGCACGCGCCATTCACACACATGGCACAGATTCAAACATCATCGTTCCACGCCAACGCGTTATCACACCGTATTACGCGGCAAACAACCCGATTGACGAAATGGCCAATGCCGATAAAATCCAAGTTCTTAACGATATTGACAGCTATATGCGCGCCAAAGGCGGCAAAATATTAGATGTCCGCGCATCGATTACAGCGGAACACCAAACCGTACAAATCATCCGTGCTGACGGCCACCGCGTCGCTGACATACGCCCAATGACACGCTTTAACATTGCGGTCATGATGGAAGAAAATGGTAAAATACAAGAGCGCAGCTTTAGCTATGGCGGGCGCTATGGTTACAAAGAATTATTTAACGAAGCTAGCCTGCATCACGCCGCAGACGAAGCATATCGTCAAACATTAGTTGCCCTTGCCGCAGAAGAACATGAAGCCGCAGTGCTGCCAATTGTTATGGCGCCGGGCTGGCCTGCTGTGATGATCCACGAGGCTGTAGGACATGGACTCGAAGGCGATGCCAACCGCAAAAACAAATCTGTTTATGCCAATAAAATTGGCCAGCGCGTAGCCTCCAAAGGCGTCACAATTATTGACCAAGGCGACATTGATGACCGCCGTGGCTCAATCAACTTTGATGATGAAGGCTTTAAATCACGCAAAAACGTGTTGATTGAAGACGGCATTCTAGTTGGTTACATGCAAGATCAATTAAACGCACGCCTAATGGGTGCCGAGATTACCGGTAATGGGCGCCGCGAAGGCTATAATTGCCGCCCTATGCCGCGCATGACCAACACCTTCATGGAGTCAGGTCAATACACGGCTGAAGAAGTTATTGGTTCTGTTGATAAAGGTATTTATGTCGCAGGCATGTCTGGTGGCAGCGTTGATACAACATCAGGCAAGTTTAACTTCGCAGTAACCGAAGCCTATCCCATTGTGAACGGTCAAATACAATATGATCGACCAATCAAAGACATCACCGTACAAGGCAACGGCCCGGAAGCGATGAATAACGTCAAAATGATTGGCAATGACAGCAGCCTTGATAGCGGTGTAGGTGTTTGCGGCAAAAACGGTCAATCTGTCCCAGTTGGCGTTGGTCAGCCAACCGTCCGTATGGATGGCCTAAAAATTGATGGTCAAAAATAAAACCATTCCTACGCATTAGGCAAAAATGGATTATCATTATAAAAGCATGAGCGGCGTCGATGCCGCTCACATTGTTGATCCGTTTTACAGGCAGCATGGCTGGCTAACATCTCATGCGCGTGATGACGACCAATTCGCCATTGCCTATTACGGCGAAACTCTTGTCGGCTGCCTAAGGCGCTGTCATGAAAATGGTATTTACATGCTCAGAACAATGATGGTCGATCCCCGCCACAGGGGACAAGGCCTCGGGCATGGCTTACTACAATTTTATGAGCAGAATTTATTAAAAGATATAAGTGCAGACATTCACTGCACGCCCTATGCACACTTGCCCGAATTTTACGCGTCGATCGGCTTCACAACGCGCAAAATCGAAACGGCGCCCGCCTTTATTATAAAACGTATTCAAGAGTATACTCAAAGGGGTAACCCCACCATATACATGGTGAGGCCACATAAAACTTAACCAATTTTGAATTGCGCAACGCGCATGGTCGGGACTTCTTGGTGCTGCAGGCGGTTGACGTCACTTGCTGCTTCCATACGGGAGAACAGATCAAGGATGTTACCACCAATAGACGCGCCATCAACCGCATGGCTGATTTTGCCGTCCTTGATCCAGAATCCACTTGCTGGTGAACTAAAGCTGCCATCAAATGGGTTGATTTTCAAATTCATCAAGCTGTTAATATAAAAACCATCTTGCACTTCTGCGATCATCTCATCAGGTGATTGTGCGCCTGGTTCAACGTAAAAAGCAGGATTAACACCGGCATGGCCTGTTGATTTATAAGCCGTGCCTTTTTCTGCATTAAACTTACGTGCCCCATAACTGCCAAACAACCATGTTTGCAATACGCCCTTATCAACCAATATACGTTTCTCTGCCGCAATGCCATCGCCATCAAACGCATATGCGTCTAAACAGCGATCAAGCAATGGATCATCAATAATCGTGATACTTGGCGCGAAAACCTGTTTATCCAGCTGACCACAAAGGAAAGACTTGTTTTGCAAAACGGCATTACCCGCCATTGCGCCAACAAAAGCGCCAATCAAGCTGCTCGACACCCGTGGATCGAATATAATCGGTGCGGTTTGCGCCTGTATTTTCTCTGCGCCAAGGCTTTTAGCTGCACGCTCGGCCGCAATTGCACCGAGGATAGCGGAATCTTTTAAATCCGCGCCATAGACTTGAGAATCAAAATCATAATCTGTTTGCTGTTCGCCGTCTTTATGCGCGAGCGGTACCGCCTGCACAGAGGAACTTGAACGTTCATTCACGCCACTAAAGCCATTACTTGCCAGAATATAGCGTACTGATTTTGACCACGATGCGGCGCTTGTCGCGCTTACAATTAAAGGGTTTGTGTTTAATGCTGCATCACAGGCCGTTTTCGCGCGGGCAACTAATTCATCAACCGATGGTACGGCAGTGTCGCATAAATCTAATGTTGCATATTCATCTGCAAGCTCATCAGGGCCAACCAAAGCGGCATAAGGGTCATCTGGTAGCAATTTTGCATTAAAGATCGCTTTATCAATGAAGGATTCAATAACGTCAGGGCGAGATGAATTGATCGACACGCCTTCTGACTTGTCACCAATATAAACCGTAACGCCATAGCTGCTATTATCCGTGCGGCCTGTGCGTTCCACTTCGCCACTATCGACGCTAACGCTGAGCGATTCACTGTCTGAGTAAGAAACACGCACATGGTCTGCGCCTTTTTTCTTCGCCATTTTTTGAATATCGTCCAAGCGATTAAATATATCGGATGTTTGTCCCATAAGAAGTCCCTGTCTGCTGTGTACATTTTTTATAATTTTTATATCATCTGTATTAGCATAGCCATACCCTTATGTCAAAGTACCGCGCGACCTTTTTTCGCAAAAAGACACTGTTTATTTATATGAGACGTAAAATCAGCCTTATAACTTGGCCAGCAGGACTTTCTTGGCGAGAAAAAGAGACAGGCGTTGCTGCGGGTGACGATACCCTAATGGCCGCCATGTTTTCTTAAACTTATTCTTATAGGCATCAAAATGAAGGCCGTGAGGCGCGGCCAAAACCTCGCCGCGGCCTAACAATATTTTGAGCACATAAGACCCTGCGACGCCCGCGCAAAGCTTGATCCCCATCGGCGTTGAAGGCAGTTTTTTATTGATAATGTCCGCCGCTTCAGGAACGACTAAGCTGCCTTTTTGTAACATTGAGGGCGCAAGTCCAATATAAAATTTAATATGAGCCTCATCTTCATTTTTCGCCGCGCCAAAGCCAAAATACTCTTCTGGACTCATTTGCCCAGGCAAAAAGCACAGAAACGCGCAACCCATGCCAACAGGCGCCGCGGTGACTATCGGGATGCCCAGTTCATGGCACTTGTCGAACACGAGGCGGCGCGCATCAAAGGCAAAGAAATCAAGACTATCAACATAAATATCAACGCCATCTAAAAACGCCTCAATATTCGTCGCATTGATTCCCTCGTCGAAAGTTTTAATCTGCATTTCAGGGTTAATATCGAGAGCGATATTCTTCATCGTGCTTAACTTTGGCTGCCCTATCGTTGACATAAACGCCCCTGCCTGACGGTTGAAATTATGCACTTCAAAATGGTCGAAGTCAGCGATGTTGAAGTTACTTATGCCAAGGCGTGTGAGAGTTACCAAATGCTCTCCTCCCACGCCGCCCGCCCCAGCGATGGCGACTTTCTTATCTTTTAGCGTGAGTAACTCATCGTCACTTACCCAGCCAATATTGCGTGAAAACGCCTTTTTGTAATCAAACATAGCACCCTAAAATCTTTAAAATTCACATCTCATAACTTGTTCATGTGTCAGGTCAGACACTTTTTCGTAGAGCTTCGTTAGGCCTGGCTTCAAACTCCCTCGTAAGCGGTCGAATGATATATAATATGGTGCACGCAATCCATGATAATCGCGCCCAGGGCCAATTTGTTCAAAATCAATGCCAATAAAGCGCATACTTCGTGCAAGACGCGGCTCCATCATAGCAAAAGCATGATCAATATCACGGTGAGCCGCAATAGCGGCGGCGCTCAAGTAAAGACCAATAGCAATAAAAGGCATACAGCGCATCTCAATTTCCGAATAACTTTCGGTATTGATTGCGCCGGTTGCCGCGCCTTCAAATTTATCTGCGCGTCTCCGGCGGAAACATGCCGGCACAGCGAGGCGCGATATTTCACAAATTTCTTCGCGCAGAAAATCCGCAGGGTTAACCTTGCCCTTCTCAATAAAATCTGCACAATGATATTCAAGAGGGAGCAAATGGTCTTTTTCATGTGGCGTCACAACGCGCACCGTGCCCATTGCCTGCCCTGTTACTTTATGACGCATCAGGCAATGTATGGAATGCGCATCAAACTCATCTGTCTCCATAGCGGTTGTACGTATATCTTCAAAATTTAACTCTTCGCAATAAACTTGATGGCGTATGTTAAACGCTTCATGCTTCCCTTCTTCTGTTAATGCTATTTCTGGATGAATATACCCTGAGAAATGTTCCGCTATTTTCACAGCTTCACGGTTCAGCATATACCCCATGACATTACGCGCAACAGGCCCAATAACGGGCTGTTGGGACAAACGACTTAATCGACCCATTCTACACACCTTATATAATATAATTTACTCAATAGAACATTGAAAAGACTAAGACGAAACACAGACGCCAAACACCCCAACACTCACTCACACATATAAATATACGGCATAAATATTACGGATATATTAAGATTAGATATATCTAATTTTAGATAAATTATTGATTATATTGGGAAGTGGTAATGTACTATATCTGGCTGTAATCTAAGCACAAATACGGTAGAGGCGCGAACATTAAGGTTTCGAACGCTTCGTTGGTTTTAAGGTATAATGCACTCGTCTACAAACAAGAGCCTTCTATGGCCTCAAAGAGACGTGACACAGCTTCCGCCAAAGCGTTCTTCCGCAAGGCTTTCCTGTCTAATGGCCGTTTGAGGTGCATTTTGACTTAAATTAACCTTTGCGACACTCCTCGTAAAGTTATCGCGCTTCTGAACGCTCTCTTGAGTTTCTACGCTTGGCATATCGAGGCAACCGCGGTCATGTTCTCTCTTCTCTAATGTCAGTATTTTCTCGTTGCAATCCAGCATTTTCATAACATGAAGGCCTTGAAATAGATCACGCAACGCTGACCGCTGGGTTCTGCACTACGCACCTGTTCTACTGAAGAAAGTACAGCTTGCGCGCCGTACATTCTTATAAGAACATATCCCGATCATAGTACGTGTCATTTATTTTTACGTATGATGGATCCTTATAAAGCTTTGTCAAAAGGGGCATTAAAAAGCCTTTTTTACGGTGTTTTCTTTTACGCTTTTTCTTTTGTAATATCCCTTTAGCAACATAATGAATTTCTGGAGACTCCTGAATGGATACAGGCATAAAGCGCCAAAGCATTCTGTGGTGCTCACCGCGAGCTATGTAGACACGTGTCGTAAAAACCCTATCCTTACACGCGGTTTTGTAATCCAAATCATCAAGTATCGGCGCGCTAAACAAATCGGATGCCTTTACCCCCATAACAGATGTCGATGCCATAAAGTCATAAGACTTAAACGCATCATTGACCAAGACAACGCGTCCCTGTCGGTTAAACGCAACAACTGGGTTTTCTTCATCAACCAAATAGCCTGGGGCATTTTCAACACCTTTATAGCCCCCATCACCAATTAAAGCACGCAGCTCGGTTATGATCGTATCTGTTGAGAGCCCCATTTTTGAAATAAAACCGACGATATTCGACGCATCACTTAAGCCTTCGATCTTCCCCTTGTCCTCGCCTGAGCAAATAACAATCGGACTCTGGCACCCCTGTTCATGAGCCAGTTTAGCCAGTTCCACGCCACTATCATGGCCTAAACGGTAGTCGATCAAACAAAAATCGTAATTCTTGGAAAGTACGTTTTCTAACCCGTCTTTATAATTATCAATCCATTCAATATCAAATTTACACGAATGATATGACGACAAAAAATGCTCAAGCATATAATAGTCCGTACGACTGTCTTCAACTAAAAGTACTTTATATGTGTCATTGTGCATCTGAATCTGATCCCTTAAGTTAATACCTCTATTTTGCTCGGCAGGCGTGAACAAAGTATTAAGCTTTTGGCGTCAGGCATTGCTAAAAACAAGAAAATCACTTAACGCACTGATATAAAGGTTCTTTTTAGCACTTTTAGCGCGAGGTATTATGGGCATAACCATAACCTTAGGGTCACACACCCGCCGTTTAAGGCCGAGGTCGCAGATCATATATTGCGTATTATAACCATGCTCTACTTTTTAGAAAAACGCCTGCAAGCCCGTTATCGCCCGCCCCATAATAAGGGCATGGACATCATGCGTACCTTCATAAGTATTGACAGATTCTAAATTGCACATATGGCGCATGACGTGGAATTCATCCGCAACGCCATTACCGCCATGCATATCGCGCGCTTGACGCGCTATGTCGAGGGCTTTGCCACAGTTATTGCGTTTGACCATCGAAATAATCTCTGGTGCGAAATCGCCTTGATCCATGATGCGCCCAACCTGCAGCGACGCTTGCAGCCCCAATGCAATGTCCGTTTGCATATCGGCTAGCTTCTTTTGAATAAGCTGGGTTTGTGCCAATGGCTTACCAAATTGCTTACGGTCTAGCGTATATTGGCGCGCCGCGTGGAAACAATATTCCGCTGCGCCGAGCGCCCCCCATGAAATGCCGTAACGGGCACGATTTAAACATTCGAACGGTCCTTTAAGCCCTGTGGCATTTGGCAATAACTGCTCTTCACTGACCTCAACCTCATCCATGACAATTTCGCCTGTAATTGAGGCACGCAGCGATAATTTGCCCTCAATAGACGGCGCTGACAGGCCTTTCATGCCTTTTTCAAGGATGAATCCTTTAATTTTGCCATCATGCGCTTCTGATTTTGCCCAAACGACAAACACATCCGCGATAGGTGAATTACTAATCCACATTTTACTGCCCGAAAGCTTATAACCATTCGCGGTTTTCACCGCGCGGGTTTTCATACCCCCAGGGTCTGACCCTGCATCAGGCTCAGTCAGGCCAAAGCAGCCAACAAAATCACCAGAGGCCAATTTCGGCAGATATTTCTGGCGCTGTTCTTCACTGCCCCAATGGAAAATCGGGAACATGACAAGCGATGATTGCACCGACATAGCAGAGCGATAACCAGAATCAACGCGTTCAATTTCGCGGGTAATTAGGCCATAAGACACATAGCTTGCCTCTGCGCCGCCATATTCACTTGGCAAAGTCGCCCCGAGCAGCCCTAAAGCGCCCATTTCCTTTAATATCTCTGGGTCAAAATGATCATCGCGATATGCGTTTAGCACGCGCGGCTGTAATTTATCCTGCGCATAATTCCGTGCCATGTCGCGTATGGCGCGCTCTTCTTCGGTTAATTGCGCATCTAAATGTAGTGGGTCTTCCCAGTGATAAGCTAAAGCTGACATTGTATTTTTTTCCTTCTTACAACTTCAAGGCATTTACTATACAACACTCTCCGATAATGATAAAGTTACTCCATGAAAGATCGCGTAGAAATTGTTCATGAAAACTTTATAACTCGGGTAAAAAACAATGATTTACCCGATCTACAAGGGCAAACTGATCTTTCAAAGTCGCGTTTAAATCCAGAAAAATTAGTCGAAATTTTCGAATCACAGCTGTTAAGTCGCCGCCTTGATATGTATGCGCGGGTTTTACAGGCCATGGGCGAAGGGTTTTACACCATTGGCAGCTCAGGCCATGAGGGCCTCGCGGCGCTCGCCGCGGCGTGCCGCCTTGAAGATAACGCGTTTTTGCATTATCGCGATGCCGCTTTTTACATTCAGCGCAGCAAGCAGCGCGCAGGCGAAACGCCGCTATGGAACATGCTGCTGAGTTTCTGTGCCTCTGAAAATGACCCTATCTCAGGTGGTCGCCATAAGGTTTTGGGCAGTAAATCCCTGAATATACCGCCGCAGACCAGTACAATTGCATCCCATCTTCCCAAAGCCGTCGGCGCGGCGTTTAGCATCGGGCTGAGCCGTAAGGTCAAAGTGAAAGCAAATTTTGACCCGCGATCAATTATCATTTGCAGTTTTGGGGATGCGTCACTCAACCATTCCACAGCGCAAGGCGCAATAAACTCAGCCGCATGGGCAGGGTATCGCGGCGCGGCGATGCCTATATTATTCGTCTGCGAAGATAACGGCATCGGCATTTCAACCCGCACGCCCCATGATTGGGTAAAAAGTAATTACGCCAACAACCCACATATAAAATATTTCCACTGCAACGGCCTCAACATCGTCGACACCTATGAGACCGCACTTGCGGCGCAAAATTACGTCCGCCGCGAACAAAAACCCGCAATGCTGCATTTTGAATGTGTCCGCCTTTATGGTCATGCCGGCGCGGACGCGCAGCATGCTTATATGGACTCAGCCGATATTGATGCGGTCGAGGCTAACGATCCGCTGCTGCACAGCGCAGCTTTACTCATCAAAAACAACATTCTCAGCGCCGATGAAATACTACATATATATGAAGACACCGCGCAGCGCATCGCCGCCGCATCAAAACATGTGATGCGTGAGCCAAAATTAACCACGGCACAAGAAGTCGCCAGCCCGCTTATTCCGCCCGAAAAACCGGCGGCGCTTAAAAACGAGATCGTGCCAGTAGACGAGAAACAACGCGCCGATAGTTTCGGCAGTGATTTCAACTTAATGAAGCAGCCACAGCACATGGCGCGGCTAATCAACTGGACGCTACATGATTTAATGTTAGCGCAAGAGCACATCATCATTGCCGGCGAAGATGTCGGGCCGAAAGGCGGCGTTTATAATGTCACAGCCAAGCTGCATAAACGCTTTGGCAGCCGCCGCGTGATTAACACACTACTGGACGAACAAAGCATTTTAGGGTTAGGCATTGGCCTGGCGCAGAATAACTTCCTGCCGATTGTTGAAATTCAATTTTTGGCTTATCTGCACAATGCGGAGGATCAACTGCGCGGTGAAGCCGCGACACTCAGTTTTTTCTCCAAGGGGCAATATACAAATCCGATGATTATCCGCATCGCGAGCCTACCTTATCAGCGCGGATTTGGTGGTCATTTCCACAATGATAACGCCATAGCGGTACTGCGCGATATTCCGGGGCTTATCATTGCCTGTCCATCAAACGGGCATGATGCGGCGCTAATGATGCGCGAAGCGGTGCGCCTTGCCAATGATGAGCAGCGCATTATCGCCTTTTTAGAACCTATCGCTTTATATATGAACCGCGATTTGCATGACGAAAAAGATGGCGGCTGGGCAATGGACTACCCCGCCCCTGATAGTGCTGAGAAAATCACCCTCGGCGATATTCACCAAAATGGCGAGGGCACAGATTTATGCATTATAAGCTACGGTAATGGTTATTACTTATCGTGCAAGGCCGCCAAAGAGCTACAAAAACAGCACGGCATCAAATTACGCATTATTGATCTGCGCTGGCTCTCTCCCCTTAATATGGACGCAATTGCCACCGCCGCTGCGCCGTGTAAATCAATCCTTATTGTCGATGAGTGCCGTGAAACAGGATCACTGAGTGAAGAGCTGATGACCAAATTATATGAACATATCAGCCCCGCGCCGCATATGCAGCGCATCACCGCAACGGATTGTTTCATTCCGCTAGGCAAAGCCTTTGCATCAACCCTGCCAAGCACGCAGAGCATCACCGACGCCGCATTATCGCTGATCGCAAAACAAGGGAAAAACGCATGAAGAAAAGAGCCCTCGTCATTGCGCCCGGTCGCGGCACATATAATAAGCCAGAATTAGGCTATCTCAGCCGTCATCACAGTGACAAAGCTGAGCTTATCGCCAAAATTGATGATTACCGCAGCGCCAAAGGCCAGACCACGATTAGTGACCTAGATGGGCGCGATGCTTATTCGATTAAAGAACACACACGCGGCGATAATGCATCGCCGCTAATTTATGGCTGCGCATACGCTGATTACCTTGCCATTAACCGCGACGAATATGACATTGTCGGGGTTACGGGCAATTCTATGGGCTGGTATATTGCCCTTGCCTGCGCAGGGGCGCTCAGTTTTGACAATGCGCTCGACCTTATCAATACAATGGGCGGATTGATGCAGGATTCCTTGATCGGTGGGCAGCTTATCTATCCGTTTATCGACCAAGACTGGCGCATGCAGCATGACCAAAAACAGCATCTTTTAAGCCTAATTGAAGAGATTAACGCCCGAGAAGACTGCACCCTTGCGGTATCGATCATGCTTGGTGGGATGCTGGTTTATGGCGGCAACCAAGCCGCATTAGGTGCGCTGAAAGACAAACTGCCGCCGCTTGATGATCGTTTCCCGCTGATTTTGCCAAACCACGCGGCATTCCACACAGCATTACAAAAACCGATTGCCGCCAAAGCACTGCAAATTTTTGACGCAGATATGTTTGCAAACCCGACCACACCGCTTATTGATGGGCGCGGTCATATTTGGCGCTCACACGCAACGCAAGCAAGTGCGATTTTTGATTACACATTAGGTCATCAAGTTTATGAATATTATGACTTTACCGCCGCTGTGCAAGTCAGCGTCAAAGAATACGCGCCAGATTGCCTCATTATCTTAGGCCCCGGTACAACACTCGGCGGCGCAGTGGCACAAAGCTTGATTGATATTAACTGGGAAGGCATGGACAGCAAAGCCGCCTTTAGCGCCCGCCAAAAATCATCACCTTATATCATAGCCATGGGTATAGATGAACAGCGCCAGCTTGTGACGTAATCGTGCTGCTGATTTGACACACACGCAATTTACATAAAATTTGTTATACATTAACCCCACATTAACCACAATATGTCAATATTAAGGTGCATACCGGTTGGTATCTATTGGATTAGGGGAGTATACAAAGCATGTCATATCAAAATATAAAGAGCGCCGGCACAGGGAAGTTCAAACTTTATAGTGGTAGCCAAGACTACATCAAATCCGTTGTCTTTTTTTCTTGCCTCGTTGCGACATTATTAGTATCCCTATTCTACGCGTATACATCAAGCGGCCCAATCATATTAGGCTCAGAGCTCAATGCTAATGGCTCAATCGAATATATGTGCCTTGGCAATTCCTGCCATGACTTAAATGGTTTTACATGGAACGACAAAAAGTAATGCGCCCCTTGCGTAACCCCGGTGGCTCATATATATTTCATGTAGAGCATATTCATCCACGGCCCTTATCACACCATGACAAAAACAGCTTATCTTAAACAATTAGAAGACGAAGCCATTCATATTATGCGCGAGACTGTTGCGCAATGTGAACGCCCTGTCATGATGTATTCTATTGGTAAAGATAGCTCCGTCCTACTGCATGTTGCGCAAAAAGCTTTCGCGCCTGCGAAGCTTCCCTTTCCGTTACTCCATATTGATACGGGCTGGAAATTCCGTGAAATGATTTCATTCCGCGATAAAGTCATCGCACAGCATGAGCTTGACCTAATCATCCACACCAATAAAGACGGTGCGGCCCAAGGGATAAACCCTTTTGACCACGCGTCAAATTACACCGACATCATGAAGACCGCTGCCCTGCGTGAGGCGCTTGATATGCATAAATTTGACGCGGCTTTTGGCGGCGCACGCCGCGACGAAGAAAAATCACGCGCGAAAGAACGCATTTTCTCTTTCCGTGATAAAAACCACCACTGGGACCCCAAAAACCAACGCCCTGAGCCTTGGCGCTTATATAACACGCGTAAGAATAACGACGAAAGCATTCGTGTTTTCCCGCTATCAAATTGGACAGAACAAGACATTTGGGAATATATTGCAGCTGAAAACATTGATATTGTACCGCTCTATTTGGCAAAAAAACGCCCTGTGGTGGAGCGCGATGGCATGTTAATTATGACTGATGATGACCGCTTACCGCTGCGCGATGGCGAGGAACCAGAAATGCGCTCTATCCGTTTTCGTACGCTAGGCTGTTACCCGCTAACAGGCGCCGTACTCTCCGAGGCTGATACGCTAGAGAGCATCATCACCGAAATGAAAGGCGCGAAAGTGTCCGAGCGCCAAGGTCGCGCTATCGACAGGGATAGTGCAGCATCAATGGAGCGTAAAAAAAGGGAGGGGTATTTTTAAAATGTTAGACGACGCGACAAAAAATGACGCCACACAATCCCTTCTTCGCTTTATTACCTGCGGCTCGGTTGATGATGGTAAATCCACGCTGACCGGACGACTTTTATTTGAAGCGGGGCAAATCCCCGAAGACCATATTGCTGCGCTAAAAGAAGACAGTAAAAAATTTGGCACAACTAATGGCAAAATTGATTACGCCTTATTGATTGACGGTCTGTCTGCTGAGCGTGAACAAGGTATCACGATTGACGTTGCCTACCGTTACTTCACCAAAGGGCAACGCAAATTCATTGTCGCTGACACGCCAGGCCATGAACAATATACGCGCAATATGGCAACCGGAGCATCAAATGCTGACCTCGCGATTATGATGGTCGATGCGCGTAAGGGCTTATTGCCTCAAACGAGGCGGCACAGTTTCATTGTTTCAATGGTTGGCGTCAAACATGTTATTGTCGCGATTAATAAGATGGACCTTGTTGATTATGATGAAAAGAAATATGAGGCCATTAAGGCGGAATGCCTCAAAAGCACGAAAGATCTCGGTTTTGAAAGCATTACATTCATTCCAATATCTGCGCTAGAAGGCGATAACATTACCGCCGACTCACCGCGTATGCCGTGGTATAAAGGTGCATCACTTTTAAAACATTTAGAAACGGTTCCGACTAGCAGCGCAGAAAGCAGCCAAGTTTTCGCTATGCCTGTACAGTGGGTTAATCGCCCGAACCTCGATTTTCGTGGTTATGCGGGTACAATCGCCGCCGGTACAATTAACAAAGGGCAAAGCATCATTGCCCTGCCCGCGCGCAAGCAAGCCACAATTAAAGAGATTTTCACCGCTGACGGCGCTCAAGATAGTGCCCATACCGGCGAAGCCGTCACCGTCACCCTAAATGAAGAAATTGATATTTCGCGCGGTGATGTGTTGACTGTAAAAGACACAGATTGCGACGTCGCTGATATTCTGAAAACGACATTGTTATGGATGAATCCAGAGCATTTGATTGCAGGGCGGCAATATATATTCCAGTCTGCCGCATTTTCCGCCAAATGCACTTTGAGCAAACCTGAGTATAAAATTGACATTCATAACTATGAAAAACAGCCAAGTAAGTCATTAGACCTTAATGAAATAGGCTGCTGCACCCTATATTTAGACCGCGCAACAAGCTTTACGCCATACAAACACAATAAAACCCTCGGCTCTTTCATTCTCATCAACCCGATTAGCAATGAGACTATTGCTATGGGTATGATTTCTTATGCTATGCGCCGTTCGCATAATATTTTTGAAGAAAATATGGTGATCAGTAAGGCTGCGCGCGCCGAAATTAAGCATCAGAAACCATGCGCCATTTGGATGACAGGCTTATCTGGCGCAGGGAAATCTACAATTGCCAATATTTTGGAACAAAAACTCCATGCCAAGCATAAACACACCATCACCCTTGATGGTGATAATGTGCGTCATGGGCTGAATAAGGATTTAGGGTTTTCTGATACAGACCGCGCAGAAAATATTCGCCGCATATCAGAAGTGTCAAAGTTAATGCTCGAAGCGGGCCTCATTACAATCGTGTCATTTATCTCGCCCTTTAAGGCTGAACGCGGCCTTGCACGCGATATAATTGGCCATGATAACTTCATTGAAGCTTATATTAATACGCCGCTCAGCGTTGCTGAGAAACGCGACGTTAAAGGCCTTTATAAAAAGGCCCGCAACGGTGAAATTCCAAACTTTACAGGTATCGGCAGCCCATATGAGCCTCCAGAAAGTCCTGAACTTGACCTGCAAACAACCGCATATAGCGCCGATGAGCTAACGGATCAAATCATTACCTATTTAGAGCACCATGATTACCTTTAATATGGTGCCGGGTAATACGGCTCAGGCTGCTGCGGTGCATCTGCACTTCTGAAAATTGTCTTTGCCGCGACGGATTTTGGCGTTGGCGCTATCTCTGGCGCTGCCATTGCTTCTGATATAGGCGTTGCATTTGCTGCCCATTCTTGCCATTTTTCTACATATGATTTTTCTTTGCTCATAACCCTGATCCTTTTTATTTCTTTATATAAATATAATTATAACATAATTACAAAAACTTCAAGCTTTTTGACATAAAAAGACAACAAAAAAGAAAACACTTTCTTCTTCCCCATGTTTTCGTTTATATGCAGATTATGAATATGACGCCGCTTAGAAAATTAGCCTACACACCGCCAGAAACGCCTTATTTAGACGTATTATACGCGGATGATGATATCTTGATCTGCAACAAGCAGACGGGGCTTTTAAGTGTGCCCGGGCGTGCCGAGGAGATGAAAGACTGCTTGGAATCACGCTTGAACGCACAATATGGTGAGGTGTATACCGTCCACCGCCTTGATATGGAGACTTCAGGACTGATGGTTTATGCTCGAAGTAAAGATGCACAGCGCCAGTTAAACCAAAGTTTCATGGATCGCATTGTAACCAAGCATTATATTGCAGATGTTTTCGGCGTGCCACAAGGTGATGCAGGCGAGATCAATTTGCCTTTAATATGTGACTGGCCAAACCGCCCCAGACAAAAGGTTGATTTCGACATTGGCAAACCTGCCACAACATTTTGGAGTGTGGTTAATAAAAGTCCTGCCCATTGCCGTGTCTTATTAAAGCCGATCACTGGGCGCTCCCACCAACTGCGCGTACACATGTTGGAACTTGGTCTCCCTATTCTCGGGGACAGCCTCTATGCACATGACGCAGCTTACACGCCTTATGAGCGCCTACATTTACACGCTTCACTCTTAGAATTTCCACATCCCGTGACAAAGAAAAAGCTACAATTTGAATCTGCAGCTTCGTTTTAAAACTTTAGAGCACGCAAAAGTTTTTATACGGTAAGGATATCATTATTCGCTTCAAGCTGCGTAACGTCGGTTATACCTGTCGTATTATAGATTAACGCCACAGAGACAAAAGAATCACCGCCGCCATTTTGGTCAACAGATAAAGTCGAATGCACACCATCATCGGTGATTTGAAGGTACTGCGTTATATCCTCTGCGCCGTTGTAAAAACCGCTTAGAACATCACGGACATCAAGCGTATCACCCTCTGCCAAATTAAAGTCACGCAAACGGTCAATTGAACCCGATACATCAAGGACGTAACGATCAGCCCCGCTGCCACCCCAATATGTGTCTACGCCACTGCCGCCCGTAAGCACGTCATCACCGCCAAGGCCAAGCAAGACATCATTGCCATCATTGCCGTAAAGCACGTCATTACCATCACTGACGCCCTCACTTTTCAAATCGCCATAAATCGTATCATTACCATTACCGCCAGAAATCGTATCTGCCCCGTATGCACCATAAAGAATGTCACGCCCGTCATTGCCATTAATGACATTCACCTGCGCATCACCAACAATGCGATCTTTAAACGCCGAGCCTTCGATGTTTTCAACATAAAGCAGCGTATCGCGCGTACCAAAACCATCAATCGCGTAATAAGCGCCTAGGTCGACGGTGACACCTGCGCCCGCAGCGCTAAAGTCAACAACATCTATTCCTGCGCCGCCATCAATCCAATCAATGCCATCACCGCCAAGCAAGGTATCTGCGCCACTGCCGCCCAATAATTTATCATTGCCTGCATCACCATAGACTTCATCATCACCGCCAGAGGCAACAATCACATCATTACCGCCGCCGCCATTAATAACGTCATTGCCATCACCTGCATTAACCGCCTTAAAGTCGCCATAGATCAAGTCATCATCAGCGCCGCCATTAATCGTATCACCGCCTGCGCCGCCATAGATACGATCTGCGCCTGCATCGCCATAGATAACATCAACGCCGCCATCACCAAATATTTGGTCTGCGCCGCTGCCGCCATGGAGCTCATCCGCGCCTAGGCCGCCGAAAATAAGGTCATTGCCCGCATCACCGTATAGCGTGTCGTTGCCACTGACGCCAGTGCGTGACTTGTTATCGCCGTAAAGCTTATCATTACCGCCGCCGCCATAAATGATATCGTCGCCAGATTCGCCAAAGATAACGTCATCACCAATATCACCCGTGCGGTCAATATTATCGCCGTAAATCACATCATTTTCAGTGCCGCCGAGAATTTCATCATTGCCAGCATTGCCAAATAGAGTGTCTGCCCCTGTATTCCCAAAAATGATATCACGATCATTACCGCCAGAAACCACATCATTACCAACTGCGCCATAGAGCTTATCTCGCCCTGCGTCGCCATTTAGCGTGTCGTTACCACTACCTCCATCAAGGAAGTCCGCACCATCGCCACCATTGAGTACATCTGCGCCCGCTGCGCCATAGAGCTCATCCGTGCCGGAATCACCGTTCAGTGTATCATCCCCATCATCACCATAAAGGCGATCATTATGCTCGCCGCCATTAAGAATATCAGCGCCGCCGCCGCCATAGATGCGGTCATTCCCTGCGCCACCACTTAATGTATCGCTACCTGCAAGATTACGCGTTTTGTCGCCACCAAATATTGTATCAGCGCCTGCGCCTCCATTAGCAACATCAGCGCCTGCTCCGCCATAAATCAAATCCGCGCCGTCGTCACCATTGAGTATGTCATCACCGTTATCGCCATATAGCTTGTCAGCACCCACACCACCATTGAGCACATCATTACCCGCGCCGCCGAGCAGTAGATCATTACCAGCATTGCCGTTTAGCGTATCCGCGCCTTCAACCGCCGACGTACGTGCCTTATTATCACCATATAAAGTGTCAGCACCCACACCACCATTGAGCACATCATCCCCTGCGCCGCCATAGGACAAATCATCACCACTGCCCAAAGTCAGCGTATCATCACCGCCCTCGCCAAAAAGCGTTGCATTGCCAGATATTCTTGCGTCAAGATGCACAGTGTCATTACCGTCACCCGCATACACCAAAGCCATCAGAGTTCCATGCGCCCCCATAACATTGATCGTGTCATCACCGCCGCTACCAAATACGTTTAAATCATCTGGCGCAGCTGTGCTGCCAATCGTTAATGTCGTGGCGCCATCGCTACGTGCTACCGTGTACATATTACCCGTTGCACCACTAAACCCCATATCTGCGGCGCTATAAGACCCGGTGCTGTTTACTGATGCGACATGCGCATGGGAAGTGCCCTCAAAATCAAAACGAAATACAATCTCGCCCATTGAAGCATCAAAGGCCTCAAGCCCGTTCATATCATAGACAATGCCGTTAAATTCAAAATCCTCAACGTCCGTGATTGTATTTGAGCCTTCAGCGCCGCTATGCACAATCGTTACCGCTGTCGCGCTGTCTATCGTGATAACATATTCACTGACATCATAATTAAACACTGCGCGGTCACTGCCTGCACCGCCTTGGAGTTGGTCGCTGCCGCCGCTGGCGTAGAGCCAGTCATTACCGCCGCCACCTTGGATAATGTTATTTGCATCATTGCCGTAAATACTGTCATTACCGCTGCCGCCAACCGCGTTTTCAATCACCGCGCCAAAGGCGATGATAATATTATTGGTCATGTCACCGGCGCTAGTAAAATCGCCAGCTACTAATGTGATGCTCTGATTGGTTACATAGCCCGACAAATCAAGCGTATCCACGCCGCCAGCATCCCAAATCGCGAATGGAGCCGAGTGCTGTGACAAATCATACTGTGCGAACAATACGTCACTCGTAATATTAAAACCATAAGTCGTTGCCCCTGTGCGCGCCGTCATATTTGCGCCATATATTTGCTGAATTGCCGCTATATCATAAAGCAGCGGAGTCGCCGCATACTGCCATGCCGAGCTTGCATCCCAGTGATCTGTACCAAGCTTATCGGCATCATTATATGACATTAATGAATATTGACGGTTATCATTAAGATAAATAACATCGGCATCATAATTCACGCTGCCATTATAGTTACCTTGGTGGCCAAGGCCTAGCGAATGCCCGATCTCATGCAAAACTGTTTGCACGCCGTAACCGCCAATATCACTTAATGACGGCCAGACATCCGTATCAATAGATATCGTATTGCCTGTTTTAATCAATGAATTGGGCCAATCCGTCGTGTCCCATGAATTATTACCAGACCATGCACTGCTATCATTACCTTCAATAATATTAATGCTGCCGCCAGACCCAACTTCTTGGAATGTAATTTCCGCAGTATCAGACCACAAATTAAAGCCCATGCGAAAACTGGCTTTTTCTGCGGCGTTATATGCATTAGATATTGAGTATGTGACCGTCTGGCCCAACGCCCAGTTATTTTGAGCAAGGCCAACGCCATCCCAGTAACCACTTACCAGTTGATCAACCATTTGTGTCGTTGTACCGTAACTATTTGGTGCAAAACTTTGGCTCGTGCCATTTTCTAACTGCGATGAATTTCTGTCTGAATAAGTCGGGGTCGTATCATTGTAGCCGGAGGCACATTGCGCGCATCCACAGCCTATTTGTGTTCCTTCTTGCCAAGAGGAATTAACAGTATCCATCACTACAAACCATTCTTTAAATACATAATCGTGCTTAAGGTCACCCATCTTCGTGCGGCTAATCACACACAGGAATTAGCCTAAGATTAGAATAACCTATAAAGCTTAATTTTTTATTTAAGCAGGAGGGTTGGTAAGAGATAAGCAAATGAAGCGGCAAACTTATGTGATTTTCGGGTCGCCACAATCAAAGTACGGCGCCTATATTTTAAATGTGACCATAAGCTAAGCACATTGTAATAACGTGGAGAAATATAGCCCTGATTTTCAAGGTCTTTCAAGTTGCGTTGCTGCGCAATTTCAGCTTTCTTTAAATTACCAGAAAGGCCACCTGCCCCGAATAAAGGTTTACGTGTAAAAGCGAGCTCTTCGGGTAAATAAAGCGCTTTACGGCCAGAAAGGACAATGCTCAGCCACATGCCCATATCCGAACCACGTCTTTTGTCTGTTCTAAAGCGGAACTCTTTATTATTACGGATCATCACCGATATCGTTACCATAACATTACGCCATAATACCCAGCGTTCAGTCAGGCGTTTAGGATGAACCTTATTCAAAGCGCAGGACCATTTATTATCAGGATTGCCTTCAAAGCACCCTACCTGTGAACAGATCAGGTAGAGGTCGTCATCTTCAGCAAAATAGTTATATTGGATCTTCAGCTTGTCTAAATGCCAGAAATCATCCGCGTCATGAAAAGCCACGAAAGGCTGAGAGGCAATATCCAGAGCATAATTACGCACGGGGTAAACGCCTTTATTTTTTTCAAAGCGTTCTAAATGAACCTTAGTCTTGAATTCTGGATGCTCTTCAATATATTG
>CAXBNI010000004.1:0-207042 GCA_963977105.1 uncultured Micavibrio sp.
CTGCGGCACAAGCCGAGTTAGAAGCACAGGCACAGGCCGAAGCTGAAGCAGCGGCACAAGCGGAGTTAGAAGCACAGGCTCAGGCCGAAGCTGAAGCAGCGGCACAAGCCGAGCTCGAAGCACAAGCTCAGGCCGAAGCGGAGGCTGCGGCACAAGCCGAGTTAGAAGCACAAGCTCAGGCCGAAGCGGAGGCTGCGGCACAAGCCGAGTTAGAAGCACAGGCACAGGCCGAAGCTGAAGCAGCGGCGCAAGCGGAGTTAGAAGCACAGGCACAGGCCGAAGCTGAAGCAGCGGCACAAGCGGAGCTCGAAGCGCAGGCACAGGCCGAAGCGGAGGCTGCGGCACAAGCCGAGCTCGAAGCACAAGCTCAGGCAGAAGCACAGGCTGCGGCACAAGCCGAGCTCGAAGCGCAGGCACAGGCCGAAGCTGAAGCAGCGGCACAAGCCGAGCTCGAAGCGCAGGCACAGGCCGAAGCACAGGCTGCGGCACAAGCGGAGCTCGAAGCACAAGCACAGGCCGAAGCTGAAGCAGCGGCGCAAGCGGAGTTAGAAGCACAGGCTCAGGCCGAAGCAGAGGCTGCGGCGCAAGCGGAGTTAGAAGCACAGGCTCAGGCCGAAGCAGAGGCTGCGGCGCAAGCCGAGCTCGAAGCACAGGCACAGGCCGAAGCGGGCGTTGCTTTAAACGGTACGAACGGCAAAGACGTTTTGATTGGCGGCGAGGGCAATGACATTCTCTCTGGCGGCAATGGTAAAGATGATTTAACCGGCGGTGGCGGTGATGATGTTCTTTACGGCGGCAGAGGCAAAGACACAGCGCGCTTTAGTGGTGACTTTGAGGATTACCGCATCACGACAAATGATGACGGGAGTTATCAAATTGCTGACGGCGTTGAAGGTCGCGACGGCACAGACACTATTTTAGACATTGAGTTTGCGGAATTTAATGGAAGTATGCACGATGTTGGCGGCCGGGATTGGCTCAGCGCAACCGAAGAATCGGGCAGCGAATCAATGATGAATATGGACGCGCTGCAAAGCGGAGACTGGCTAGCTGAAGTGACGAAAGATTCTGATGATATTGACAGCGATGAGACGCTTGCACAAGGTCAAGATAATAGCGATGACGGTTTAGTCGTTGATATTGCTGATATGACGCCAGAAGCTGCCGAGCAAAATAACGATAATTTCTGCGGATAAATCCAACAACGGGCAATTGATATTTTCACAACTATAAATTATAGGCTTTTTCCTGTATCCTGTCGGGGTGGTATATTTTATCCGGCACAAGAAAGGTCTGTGTGCAATGCAAACAAATGATGATAAAAACAAAGCTGGTATGCGTGCGCATAGCGGCATTGGAGGACGTATGTTCTTAAAAGGAGCAGATATCCTTATTTTGATTTTTGCGAGTTTGATTATCAACCTTTTTGCGCTGGCTGTACCGTTGGTGACGCTGCAAGTTTATGACCGCATTCTTTCCTTTCAAAGCGAAGGCACGCTGCAAGTCCTTTGCGCGGGCGTGTTTGTTGTTGTTGTGCTTGATATTTTTATCCGCGGCAGTCGCTCGTCAATGATTGGCTGGGCAAGCGCACGTTTTGAACATAAAGCCTATATGCGCACCCTCACCCATTTGTTAAGCGCGAATTTAACGGATGTAAAAAAGTTTTCTTATGGTGAACAGCTGCACAAATTAAGCGCGATTGCCAAGTTAAAAGGTTTTTATAGCGGACAGTCCCTCATCAACCTCATAGACCTCCCTTTTGTCGCTATATTTATAGGGTTTATTGCTTATATTGCAGGCGCACTGGTTATTGTGCCCTTGGTTCTGCTCACACTGTTTACGCTCTACGCGATATCGCTTGGTCGCAGCATGAAAAAAACGCTTGAACTGCGTAATGCTGATGATGATAGCCGCACCAACTTTACATCTGAAATTTTAGACAAAGTTCATACTGTAAAAATGCTCGGTATGGAGGAATCTTGCGGACGTTATCATGACGCTTTGCAAGGGCAGAACATTTATGAATCCCATGCCCTAAATGCTAAAAACGCACAGAGCTATAATGCGTCGAGTCTGTTCACACAAATCATGATGGTTTCGATGATTACCGTCGGCGCTGTCATGGCGTTAGATGGGCAAATCACAATGGGTGTTTTGATTGCCTGTGTCTTGCTTTCTGGTCGTATTATGCAGCCTTTACAGCGTGCGTTGTTGTTTTGGGTGTCTTTTCAAGAATACCGTTTAGCCAAAGAGAAAATTGACGAGCTGTTTGTTTTACCGATGCCTGCAAAAATTAATCAGGCAGAACTTAAAGCGCCGCGCGGCAAGCTTGAAATCAAAAATCTAGAGTTTTCTTATAATGACAGCTCATCATCCGTTTTTGATGGTCTAAGCCTTAGTTTAAAATCGGGCAAAGCAATATCACTCGGCGGCTTTCCGGGGGATGGGAAATCAACTTTAATGAAACTCATTGCAGGCTTACACCCGCCAGATAAAGGCCAAATTTTAATTGATGGCATGGACGCATCCGCGATCCCACCCAGTGACATTGCAAAATATGTTGGCTATTTATCGCCGCAGGCTGAGATTTTCCAAGGCACCATTATGGACAACCTTACTGGTTTTAGAACAGAGCGAGAAGATGAAGCCAGAGAAATGGCGAACTATCTGGGCATTGACCGCGTGGTATCCAAGCTTTCTCACGGTTACCAGACGGAGCTTTTTGATGGCCCTGCCGACCCCTTAACCCCTGGTATGAAGCAACGTATTTCTATTGCACGGGTTTTGGTCAACCGTCCGCGTATTCTGTTGTTTGATTATGCCGATAAGTCACTCGACCGTGAAGGCTATAACCATTTATTTAAGCTCTTGGGGCAATTAAAAGGGCAAGCAACAATGATTTTAGCCTCTAATGACCGTAACATTGTGCATTTAGCCGAAGATGAATATGTACTAGAACACGGCAAGCTGATCGCAATGGACGTCAGCAGCTTTAGCAAAAACAGCAACCTTGCCCAACCATTGAAGGAGCTGCGTAAATGAGCCAAACAAGAACAATGGATGTCAATGTTGGGAGCTATCTAAAACGCCGTTTTAGTCGTCAGGGCGAACAAACAGAGCAGGCAGGGAATTACGCACCCTTTCTCTTAAAGTTGCTTGAAACATTAAATTGGCGCGGCGATGTAAAGGCCGTCCGCGACGCATTGCCACTTTATCAAGACCGTATCGGTTTTACTGATTTTTTGAATGCTGTGTCGTATTTAGGCTATGCGCCAAAAATAATGAAGACCCGCAAAGATAGAATTAACCCTGACATGCTGCCGTGCTTATTTGTACCAACCGGCAGCCGCTATGGTGAGATTATTTATGATACGCAAGGCTTAAGCAAAGGCCGCGGCACAGCTTATGTGTTTAAGGCCAATACAGAAAAAACAGATGTCATTCCTGATAAAACAATATCAGCATCTGGGCTTAAATGGTTTGCGCGGCTCTTATATCGCTTTAAAGCCGTATTTTGGCAAGTTTTCACCGCTTCATTGGTGATCAACCTTCTCGCTCTTGTCACACCGCTCTTTATGATGAGCGTCTATGACAAAGTTATTGGCGCGCACTCGCCTGCGACGCTGCATTATCTTGTAGCTGGCGTATTATTAGCTGTTGGCGTTGAGTTTGCTTTGCGCTTTTTGCGCTCGCGCAGCCTGTCATGGTTTGGTGCACGCATTGACTATATTGTTAGCAGCGCGATTTTGGCGCGTATTTTGGCGCTGCCCGCAAGCTATACAGAGCGTGCTTCAGTCGCAGCGCAGCTTTCGCGTTTAAAAGCCTTTGAATCGGTCCGAGAATTCTTTACTGGCCCTTTATTCCTCTCGTTTGTTGAGTTCCCGTTCACGCTTATTCTACTGGCAGCGATTGCCATCTTAGCAGGCCCGCTCGTCTTTATACCGCTGATCATTGCGGGACTTTATATGGTTTTATTATTCGTGATGCGTCCAAAGCTCAAGGCTCTGACAGCACGCATGGCCACCGCGAATGCCGAACGTCAAAACATGAATATCGAAACACTTGGCAAGCAAGAAACGCTCCGTAATGCCGGCGGCTATAGCGCGTGGTTAAGCCGCTATGAAAAAATCAACGCCGAGGCTTCATTGGCTGGCTATCGTTACAATCAAGCTGTATCTTTTATCGACACGCTCGCACAGGGCTTAAGCATTCTTGGCGGGGTCGCGATGATTTATTTCGGCGTTGAGCGCATATGGGACGGCTATATGAGCATGGGTGCAATGATCGCTATTCTCATTTTGACATGGCGCACCTTGTCACCGCTGCAAACGGCCTGTACCGCTTTGCCGCGCTTAGATCAGGTGAAGCGTAATATCGAGCAAATCAACCGCTTAATGGACATTGCACCTGAACGTGATGCCTATGTTGTTGGCAAAGACTTACCTGAATTTAGTGGTGAAATCGAATTTTATAATGTTGGGCTACGTTACAGCAAAGATGCTGACCCCGTATATGCAGGGTTATCCTTTAAGGTGCAGCCGGGTCAATTGGTCAGCATTATCGGTGCGAACAGTACGGGTAAATCCACAACCTTAAAATTAATTAGCGGCCTGTATCACCCGCAAGCTGGCTCTATCCGCCTTGATGGCGTTGACATTCGCCAAATTGACCCCATGCGTTTGCGACAAAACATCGCATATGTCGGGCAAGAACCCGATTTCTTTGGCCTGAGCCTTGCGGACAATATGCGTCTTGTTAAGCCAGATGCGACAATTGCTGAAATTAAGGATGCGCTCAACAAAGCCGGTTTAAGTGAATGGCTAGAAGCACTGCCGCATAACTTACAAACTGTACTTGGTCATGGCGGCGCAAGCGTACAAAGCTCTTTGAGCCCGCAGCTTTCTTTAGCGCGGACTTACCTGCAAGACGCTAAAATCATGCTGATTGATGAGCTACCATATGAATTTTTAAACAGTAAAGCTGGTGATGATTTTTATAAATTTTTAAAAAACGCCAAAGGCAAACGCACGATTTTATATATTAGTTACCGCAAAGATTACATTGATTTGGCTGACAAAACGATCCAGCTTTATCAAGATGCTCGCCCGCAAGTGAAGGATAATAAGGAATGAATGACACAACAGACAAACAGACAATTGACACCGGAAAAGACTTAAATGATCTCACCCGCAGTGTCTTATATGAAGAAGTCCCCAATCAAAATCTGATGCGCTTAACAGCCTTGATTATTGGGGTCGGATTTATGTTGTTTCTTGCTTGGGCAAGCGTCACGAATGTTAATGAAGTTGCGCGCGCAAAAGGTGAAATTATTCCGAGCGGCTATGCACAATTAGTCCAGCATTTAGAAGGTGGCATTATCGCAGAAATTCTTGTCGAGGAAGGTGACCTCGTCGAGGCTGGACAGGTATTGGTACTGATGGGCGGGATTGGCGCACAAGAAGACTACGCAGGCCTTGGTGGACGCCAGAACAGTCTACAATTACAGGCAGAACGTCTGCGCGCCTTGGCGTATGACAAAGAACCAGACTTTGCAGCCCTTGCGGATGGCGATGAAAACGCGATTGCTTATCAGCAGCGCATTTTGGATACGGCGCGGCAAGCCAGCGCTTCTGAGCGTAAAGTCCTTGAAGACCAACTGGCACAAAAAAGAGAAATGATTATCCGTTTGCGCTCTGAACTAAGCACCGCGCAAAATGAATTAAAGTCAGGCCGCGAATTACTCGCGATGAAAAGGGATGTCGAAAAACGCGGCTCCGTTTCAAGAACAGACCTGATTGAGAGCGAACGCGATGTCAACCGCTTAGAAGGCGATGTGCGTTCTATAGAATCGCAAATATCCGAAGGCCAGAACGCGATTAGTGAGTATGAGAACCGTTTAACGACAGCAAGCGTACGTAACCGTGACCAAGCGCTACAAGAGCTGGAAGAGGTTGAAACCCAAATTGCACAGAACACAGAAACGCTTGGCAAGCTGGAAGGTCGCGTTGAGCGCATGACTGTCCGTGCGCCAGTACGGGGCATTATCCAAGAGTTAAAAGTCAATACCGTCGGCGGCGTGATCGGCGCGGGTCAGCCTATTATGGAGATTGTTCCTCTGGATCGTACCTTAATTGTCGAAGCCCACGTCGCGCCTCGCGATATTGGTAATTTACAGGTTCATCAAATCGCACGCGTAAAAGTTAGCGCCTTTGATTTCTCACGCTACGGCGTAATTGAAGGGACGTTAGATTTTCTTTCTGCGACCACATTCATTGATGATAACGGGGAAAGTTTTTATAAAGGTCGTATCACGTTAGATCAGAACCACGTTGGCCCGAACCCAGATAAAAACCTGATACTTCCTGGTATGACCGTTGAAGCGGACGTTGTTACGGGGCAGAAAACAGTCCTCGCTTATTTATTGAAACCTGTCCACACGTCGCTTAGCTCGGCGTTCAGAGAAAGGTAGCGGTTATGAATGATCTACCCCCCCCAAATGAGGCACAAAACAACGCAAAAGGCTGTATCCTCGCGGTTGAAGATGACGCGACGTCACTTGTCATCATGGTGTCGTTGCTAGAAGAGCTTGGCTATGAAACGCTGCAAGCAGAAAATGGCCGTGAGGCCCTAGAAGTGCTTGAGCGCGAAGCCGCGCGGATCGACGCGATTGTCCTTGATAAGGCAATGCCAGAAATGGATGGTTTAGAAGTTGTCGACGCGTTAAAAGACACGCCGCAAATGCGTCATATCCCGATTGTCATGGTCACAGGGTCAAAGTCAGCTGATGAAGTTAAAGAAGGTATTGACGCAGGGGTGTTTTATTACCTTGTTAAGCCGTTCGAAGACGATGTTTTTGAATCAGTTGTGACCTCAGCAATGCGTGAAGCCAACCGCAGAAAAGCGTTGAAGTCTGAACTACACAAACATCAAGCCAGTTTTGGCTTTATTGATAAAGCTGAGTTTACCATTAGCACATTGGACGAAGCCGAAGACTTGGCTTGCTTTATCGCCAATTGTTTTCCAAATCCAGACACCGCTTTAGCAGGCCTCTCAAGCCTACTTGTCAATGCGATTGAGCATGGTAATTTGGAAATTGGCTATGAAATGAAGTCAGAGCTGTTACGGGACAGAAACTGGCATGATGAAGTAGATACACGCCAAAGCAGAAACGCGCATAAGGACCAGAAAGTACATGTCACCTTATTCCAAAATGACGACGAAACACGCGTCACAATTCGCGATGAAGGCGGCGGCTTCACTTGGCAAGATTATATGGAGATTGACCCCTCACGCGCGCTGCACACTCACGGGCGCGGCATTGCCCAAGCCAATAAAATTAGCTTTGATGAATTGATCTATAATAAAAAAGGCAACGAAGTCACGGCCATTTCCAAAAAGGGTTCTGGCATTGTCTGGTAGAAATAATAATCGAGATAAGAGGTTACCAATCATATGTCTATGATTGATCAAGAAGTTTTTTCAGAACTTAAAGCGCATATGCAGAATAGTTTTCCAATGCTACTGGAAATTTATTTGCGTGACGCCGAAAAGTATATGAACTGCATTGAGCATAATATGGCAGCGGGAGATTGGGGCGAGATCATTATCGCGGCGCATAGCTTCAGATCAGCGAGCGGCTCACTGGGCATTATCGAGCTCAGCGACAAAGCAGGAAAGATCGAGTTTGATTCAATCGCATTCAAAGATAAAAATGATCAGAACTTTGAAAAAATCAGAGCTGATTTTAATGCCATGAAAAACCTTTTTGCTGCCGTAGAAGGTGATTTACGCGCCGAATTAGACTAATGCCCGTACCTTGCGGCCTTCCCCTCCCCCAACAACATTCCCTTGCGCATAAAAAAGCCCCAATAAAGGGGCTTTTATAAATTGTGGAAATTTAGCGCGTTTTAGAATTCACGGCTAACCGAGAAATAAAAGCGAGGGTCATCATCACCCTGTGTTTGCACATCACGCGTTAATGGGTAAGCAAGGATCATACCAAGCTTTGTTTTCTCGTTAATTGTGCCATTAAGACCAATACCCGCAGATGCTAAGCTTTCACGCTTAAGGTCATTCGTTGTTGCGTCATCATTCCAGACGCGACCAAAATCATAAAAACCATAAAGCTGGTATGTATCAAATAAAGGAAGCTGGTACGGTGTGCGCCACTGCAGTTCAACCTTACCTGCATAACCTTCATCGCCAACGATTTCAGAGCTATCGAAAGAACGGCCAATATTCACGCCGCCAACACCAAATTCTTCAGAGCTTAACTGCGCACCATTGGTCAACTGACCTTTTACCGCAGCAAGGATATTCCATTTATTGCTCAGGCGTTGTAAGCGTTGGAACTCTGCTTCAAATTTAGTAAATTCAGGGTCGCCAAACTGACGGCTTAAATTCGGGTTGTTTTTTTCACTTGCGCCGAAAACATTTAGCCCACGTGAGTATTTAAGGCTCATCGAGTTAACACCAGCTTTGAATAAAGTATCAAGAATCTCAACATTTGTACCAAGGCGCACTGCGCGAATACGGTCTTTTCGTGTTGGTTCGATATTGTTTTTACTATTGGCATTACGCCAGTCAAAAGCAAGGTCCGTATACCAGTTGTAATTACGGGTTCTCACAATCGGGTGTACTAATTTAATTTCGCCATATGTTGAATTACCTTGTACGTCAAAACGCTCAAGGTCAAAGCCTGGTTTGGTGCTTGTTTTGCTTAGAAAAACTTTCAACCATGTGCCGTGTTTGTTAATTGGCTGTTCATAATACGCTGAGCCATAAGCAAGCTCTGGGTCAAAATCACTATCCGGTGCATAAGCCCCTTGGAGCGTGAAGCGCTCATTTAAGCCAAGCCATGAATTAAATGATGATGCGCCAATAAACTGGTGTGGTCCTAAATAGCGGCTACCGTGCGTATCGTAAGAAATCAGGCCGTCCCATTTTTTGCGGCTAATGACCAATGTTAAATCACTGGCTTTTGCAACGTTTTCAGACTGCGCCATGATCGCGCGCGCTTCAACGCCCGGCAGGTCGTTTATCATTAATAAAACGCGCTCAAGGTCTTTGATGTTTAAAGGCTGCACATTTTGAATTTTTTGTACGTACTGACGAATGCGTTTGAATTCCGCGCCGTGATCTTCACCTTGTAAAGTGACATTGCTAATAAAGCCTTCGACAGCCTCAAGCTTGATGACGCCTGATTTTTTATCAATTGTTTGTACAGGCACAACCACGCGCGAGATTGCATAGTCATCATCACGGTAAAGTTTTGTAAGGCGGGCCGCAATCGCATATATATCAGCCAGTGACACTGTTGTGCCAAGCTTGTCAGCGTAGAATGACTCTAAATAATCTTGCGTATAAACACTCGCGCCAGAGATTTGTAACTCTTTTAACGTAAGGGTAATTTTTTCAGATCCTGCAGGTGCTTTTTCGACGTCGGCTTCGCGGACTTCGATTGATGGGCCAACTTCAAAATCGATATCTGAGCTGCGGAACTGCTCATCAACACGGCTTGGGTCTGCAATGTCTTTTGCGGCCTGCGGGACTTGCGCGTGCGCAGGGTCGCTGGTGCCCAATGTGCAAATAAGTAACGATGCCGCGGCGCATAAGGTAAGCTTGCGCAGCGCGTTTGAATGCGGTGCATCCGTTTTATATTGAGACATTTGAAACCCCGACTGTCTTCTTGAAAGATAAAAAAGCTAAATTATTCTAAGCCTTATAGACAACATGATAAATAAATATGCAAGACAAATCACCCGTTTTTTTTAATTTCTTTTATTGCAAAACAATGTAAATTTTTAGTTGTTTTTATGATTCATTAATAAACCCTTTAGATATAAGGGCTGCAGATATATGCTAAAGATCTCATATACAAATCAAGCCCTATTTACGTAAAATTTTTCTTGCGTTAAGTTGATATCTATGCGAAAAAAGCTGCTTAATATCGGAATAGTTATGTATATGGCATGGATGTTGCCCGTCTATAATAAGACTGTGCGTAAAAAAACGCACCCTCGTTCATAGCCTTGCGAATAGAGGTTTAATTTCGTAAGAAGACCACACGTTTAAAGCGTAACTATTATAAAGTAAAAACTGCCATTTTAAATAAATAGGCGCGTATGTGAAAACATACAGATGGAGAAAAAAATGACCCGTTCAATGAAAACTCAGAAAAACAGCATCCAATCTAAATACCCGCTTTTACTCTCATCCGCGCTTGTGAAGCCGATGATGACAATCGCGACGATGGCCGCGTTAACAATGGCAAGCACTGCAAGCGCAGCTGTTGGCGTTGATGCACATGCTGACTGGGATGACATGAGCATAGTGGCAGGTAGCGCCACAGTCACAGATACGGGCGTCGGCTCAACGTTAATTACTCAGTCCTCGGCGACAGCGGTTGGTGAGGCGCAGGTTCTGCATATTGGTACTTTGGGTTCAGTACAAATTAACCAAAACAGCACAAGCGATTTATTTGTGGCGCGCGCTATTGGCAACCACAGCGATTCATCACAGATTTTAGGTGCATTAAGCGCCACTGGTCAGGTTATGTTACTTGATCGTAACGGCATTATTTTTGGTCGCGACGCACAAATTGATGTCGGCGGTATCATGGCCTCTACTGGCGAAGTTTCTAACGCTGATATTGAGGACGGCGATGGCCGTTTTGAATTTAGCAATTTTGGTGACGGATCAATCATCAACAATGCAACACTCAATGTCGCAGATGCGGGCATTGCCGCATTTGTTTCGCCATTCGTCACAAATAACGGCACGATTAACGCCAGAGTCGGTAAAGTTGCCTTTGCGGCCGGTGAAATTGTCACGCTAGATCTTAACGGCGACGGCCTTGTCGAGATTAAAGTTGAGGATCAAATCGCAGCAGCTTTACTTGAAAACACAGGTACAATCCGTGCGGGCGTCGTACAAATCGAAGCGAATGCAGCACGTGGCGTTGTTGACAGTGTGATTAACATGGAAGGCATCACCATTGCACAGACAATCACGCAAGACGGCGGCAAAATTATCCTTGGCGGCGGCAGCGCTGGTAAGGTTCGCGTTGCAGGGACGCTCAAAGCATCAGCAAACAAACCTGGCAATGGCGGCTCAGTTGAAATTACAGGTCAAGATATTGAAATCACAGAAGCTGGCCGTGTATGGGCCAATGGTGATGACGCAGGCCAAGGCGGATCAATTGACATCGTTGCAGATCGCCGCTTAGATGTTGCTGGTCGTTTGCGCGCAAAGGGCATTGATGGCACAGTTGAAACATCAGGCGCTACGCTTAATATTATGGACACAACAGACGTCTCAGCATCGCTTTGGACGCTTGACCCATTAAGCATTCTAATCGCTGACACAGCTTATCTTGGTAATTATTCTTACATTAATGCAGGCGTACTTTCTGCTGCGCTTACAGGCGGCACGAGCGTTTTGGTCCAAACAGGCACCACACCAACAGGCAGCGGCCATGACCAAGGCGATATTCGCATTGGCAGCATGATTAGTAATAATGGCGGCAGCGCAAGCATTTCCTTTGAAGCGCTTCGTGACCTTATCATTGAAACAGGTGCAGGCATTGGCGGCACAGGCACAACGGAAGTAAACGTTGATGCAGGCCGTAATATCACATTAAATGGTTCAATTGAAACAAATGGCGCGGACATGACCCTTAAAGGTGATGGCCATACACGTGTTTATGATGTGCTTTCTGCAGCAAGCGGCGACATTTACTTTGATGGCAGTCATGTTAAATTATTCGATGGCTCAGTTGTCACTGCAGATGAAATTGACTTCACCGCGAATTCAGTCGCGCAAGAAGCGTCAAGTGCAATGACCGCACGCGTGCTTACGGGCTCTGTGCAGCGTAAAGCCTCTTTATTCTCTAACCTCAACAGCTTTGATGAGATCGGTGATTTCTCAACTGGTCTTGATGCCGTTGCCGCAGGCGGCATGGAGATTTATGACAATGCTGGTTCGCTGCTTATCACAGGCCTAGTCAGCTCAGACCGCGGCGCAGTGCGCTTTGGCCATGATGGCGCAATCTGGAGTGAAGAGCTTAAGCTTACAAACACAGGCAAAATCCAAACATCAAACGGCGCGGTTGACTTAGACAGTACATCACGCGTTATCGTACATGGTGATATTGACGCAGGTAACGGCGCAGTAACCGTTGGCGCAACAGCGGTACAGTTCTGGAACGGCTCTGAAGTTCTTGCGCGCAGCATTGATTTTGACGCCTCAAGCGTCCATCAATATGTCGGTGCAAAACTAGACGTACAGCGCCTTTCTGGTACAACGCGCGCAACGGCTAATTTCTCTTCTGTTTTGAACGAAATTGATATTCTGGATGGCTTTGTTACGGGCACAGGCGGCTGGAGCGATGGCGGCCTTGACCTTTACACGAAAAACTTCTTACAAATTAATGGCCCCGTATCAACAGATGGCGGCGCGATTAACATTACAAGCGAAAGCCGCATTGACGTTAAAGATGGCGCATATGTAACGTCGCTTGCAGGTGATATATTCCTTGGCGCGGCAACGGTTAACCTTTGGGAAGACCTTAACACAACCGGCACAGTCTCTGGTACAGCGACCCTCGTTAATGTTAAAGACGATGCGGCTGAAATTCAGGACGCTGTTGATCTCTCTGCTACGACATCATTGATCAATGTCGCCAAAGGCGATTATAACGAAGATGTTTTGGTTGACGGCAAAAACATTGACCTACGCGGTGCACGCAAGGGAGCCGATGCACGCGCACGCACTGGCGATGAAAGCACAGTATATGGTAGCGTGACATTTAAAAACGCTAGCGATGGTTCTGTGAACGGCTTTACAATTACAGGCGGCAGCAAAGGTGTTCGCCTTGAAAACGTTAATAACTTCTTGATCGCTAATAACATTATTACAAATGTAAAAGATACATCTGGTTATGATGATGATGGTATTTTCGTTGATAATGCACAGGATGTTTTGATACAGCGTAATGTGGTTGATAATAGCGGTGATGATGGTATCCACGTCCGCAACAATGTTGATGGGCTGGTTATCGCTCAGAACGAAATTGGTAAGGCAGTTGGTGATTCAATTGATCTGCACCTCACATCCGGGACAATTCGTGTTGATCGTAACGATATCTCAGGCGGTTCGGCTATAGGTGTTAATGCGAAAAGTACAGAAAATGCAATCATTACGAACAACGCCATTACAGGCACCCGTAATGAAGGAATAAAAGTGACAGATGGTTCAACATCTGCGCGTGTTCAAGGTAACGCAGTTACTGGCGGCACGAACGGTATAGCAATCAACGGCGGAAGCGCGCATATTGTCTCGTCAAATGACGTAAGCAACAGCCGTAGAGCAGGCATTGATGTCAATAATTCAGATAGCACACGCCTTGCAGGCAATACGATTACGGATGCAGCAACAAGCGGCATCGCCATCACAGATAGTGATGATGTTATCGTTAATGGCGGCAACACGGTTAATGGCGGTCAAACAGGCCTTCGCGTTGAGAACAGTGACCGTATTCTTGTTGCGGCGAACAGCTTTACGGGCCAAATAGGCGCGGGCAGCAATGGTATAGGCGATGGGATTAACTTAAGCGATTCAGATACAGCACGCATATTAAATAACATTATTACCGCAGCTGGTGATGATGGCATTGACTTTGAAAACGGTTCTGACAATGCGATTATTTCGGGCAATACTGTAAACAGCGCTGGCGATAATGCGATCACAGTGCGCGGCAATAGCGATAATGTAAGAATTCTTACGAATGACTTATATAACGCAAATAACGGTATCCGCGTTTATGGCGGCGCTGATAACGCCATTATCTTGACCAACGTAATTGACGGCATGAGCGGCAAGGGTATTGAGGTTGCTGCAAATGCAACGCGTATCAATGATAACACAGTGCGCAATACTGGAAATGACGGCATTGAAGTGAGCAATTCAGCAAATGTTGATGTGCTTGGCAATAACGTCTCACGCAGCGGCGCAGAAGGCATTGATGTTAATAATTCAGCTAATGCGGACGTTAAAAACAACACTGTACTCGGTACGGCATCAAACGGCATTAGCATCAACCCAAGTCCATCATCAGTGATTACAGGTAACGATGTCACCGGCGCTGGCGCGAACGGTATTGATGTCAGCGGCTCAAACGGTACGCTTGTCAAAGATAATTTTGTGACAGGCAGTACGCAAAACGGCATTGCAGTCTCAGCATCTAGTAACGTAAATGTTGAAGAAAACTTTGTGCTCTTCTCAGGCAGAAATGGCATCGCGATCTCAGGCGGTACGGATAACGAAGTTCGCGGTAACATTGTTGCGCTTGCGGGCGTTAACGGTATTTTCGCTGAGAACACATCCGGTTTGATTGTCGAAGATAACATTTCAGGGCTTGCATTTGGTGATGCCATCCGCGTTGAAAGCGGTTTAAATTCAACAATTACAGGTAACCTCGTTGGCCTATCATACGGCGACGGCATTGCGCTTGACGATGCAAGCGGCACAACAAACGTACAAGACAACAAAGTCTTGCTTGTTGGCGGCAACGGCATTTCAAGCATTAACGGCGCAAACACAATCAACATTGACAGCAATGAAATTGCGCTTGTTGGTGAAAACGGCATTTACATTGAAGGTGGCCGTTATGTGAACATCACAAATAACGATGTGACTTATGCTGGCCTTGGTATCTACGAATGGATTGATACGTTGAGCGCAGAAGGTTTAGGCGCATTGACTGATGATGACTTCAGCCTTCGCACACCAAAATTTATTGCGAGTGGTATCGCGCTTCCTTGGGGCGCAGGTGATGGCATCCACGTCACGGGCGCTGGTGACGTTTTAGTCGACAGCAACCAAGTCCACCTTACTGGCGGCGACGGCATTGAAGTTGGCTTTAGTGGCACCACTAACGTAAGTAATAACACTGTTTTTGCGACGGGCATTAACTGGACGCATTATAGCTTTGCTGACATAGCTGACCATTTCTCAGGCCTTGACCTTTACGATGATATCTTGATTGCCGGTGGTGACGCACTACTTGGCGATGCGAACCTGGCAGAATATGTCTTTAATATTCTTCCTGCGCCAACGCTAAGCATCATGGATAAAAAAGGCGGTCACGGTATTTATGTTCATAACGGCGAGAATACCGCGACAATTTCAACCAACGAAGTACGCCGCACTGCAAATGACGGCATTAAAGTTTCAGGCGTATTCGGCTCGCAGATCAGTGATAACCTTGTAAACAGGGCCGGTGATGACGGCATTGATGTCAATGGCGGTGGCTTCGCTGACATTCTGAGCAATAAAGTCCGCAACAGCGATGCGAACGGCATTGAAGTGTCTGAAGTATCTAATGTTTTGGTAGATGGTAACACGGTCAAAAATGCAGGCGATAACGGCATTAAAGTCGAAGATGCACAATACGTCTGGATTAGCGACAACACCGTTCGTTTCTCAGGTGATGATGGCATTGATGTTGACAGCATTAACACGCCTCCAAGTCGCGCGCGCCGTCGTGGCGTAGACTGGAATGTCGTTATCGTTGATAACATAGTTTCAGGTTCTGATGATGATGGTATCGATGTTAACAACAGCCGTAACGTAAGAATCGCACGTAACGATGTGCAGAATTCTAAAAGCAGCGGCATAGAACTTTCTCGCTTAGGTAACGCTCGCCTAGCGAACAATACAATCTTAGCCTCTGGCCTAGAAGGCATTGATGGCGACAACATTGACCGCATTAACATCGTTGGCAACAACATTGATGATGCCAACTCAGATGGCATTGAGCTCGATCACGTTGGCCGCGTTAGAGTTTATGACAACACGATCTCAGATGTTCGCTTTGATGGCATAGATGTTGATGAATCGCGCCGTGTCTATATCGCCGAAAATAGCATTGATAATGCACGTGATAACGGCATTGAGGTATCTGACACCAATTATCTAGTGATAGAGAACAACCGTATCGTTCAATCTGATGATGATGGCGTTAACCTTTCTGATATCGGCTATGCCCGCGTTGCAAACAACCGCATTCGTTTCTCAGGCCAAGATGGCATTGACGCTGATGATGTGAATGAACTGTACATTACAAATAACCGCATTGGTCGTTCAGATGGTAATGGCGTCGAAGTTACGGATAGTGGTTTCGTTCGTGTTAACCGCAATACAATCAATAACAGCGGTGAAAACGGCGTGTCTGTCAAATATACAGAAACTGTCCGCGTCAACCGCAATGACATCAGCAATGCTGATGATAACGGTATTTATATCGACGGTACCGGCAATGTTCGCGTAAAATACAACACAGTCTACAATAGCGGCCTAAACGGCATCTTTGTTAGCGATGTTGACCGTTACGCAAACATCAAATGGAACGACATTGATGTTTCAGGCAATGATGGCATTGCTGTTGAAGGCGTAGACACAACACGCATTGTTGATAATCGTGTGAGAAACAGCGCTGGTGACGGTATTGACGTTGAAGGCGCATACCGCGTTGAAATCTCTGGCAATACAGTGCGCCGTTCAAAAGATAACGGTATTGAGGTTGATTACTCATACGATGTTGATATTTCCGGTAACACAGTGGCGCGCTCAAAAGACAACGGTATTGATGTTAACGGCGTGAACATGGTCAGTATCACAGGTAACGATATCACGCGCTCAGGCGAAGATGGTATTCAGGCGAGTGACATTTACGGCGGCTTTTACGATTTCCGTAGTGGTTCATCTGACTATGCTGTGTTCATTGCAGGCAATACTGTGAACACCACAGGCGATGACGGCATTGAAGTTGTTTATGCAGGACGCACGCGCATTGAAGGCAACACAATCAACGATATTGGCGTCACTAAAGATGAAGGCGACTTCTTCGGCGCGGATGCAATTCATGTCCGCAATGTAAATGCTCTCGATCGTTATAGCCCTAAATTGAAAGGCCCTGAGCCCGTAGCATTCGGCAATGCGGTTGAAATTGTTGGTAATACAATCGACACCACAGGTGATGACGGCATTCAGGTATTATTCAGTGGAGACACTGTCGTTGCTGATAACACAATCTCAAACATTGGCACAGATTCTGGCGCACGTATGTTTGGCGCTGATGCAGTATCAATCATAACTGAAGGTCTATTCGGCTCTCATGCTTACGACTTTGGCCAGCGTTATAATGTTGAGGTCACAGGTAACACAATTAATAATGTGAGCGGTGACGGCGTTGAGGTTTACGGTGCGAATGAGGTATTAGTAGATGGCAACACAATATCAAACATTGGTGATGACGGCGTACGTATTACAGGCTTTAATGGTTACTTTGATACGGAGAGTGACTTTCCAATATTTGACGAGCCAAGATTAGATGGGCCAAGATTAGATGAGCCAGAGTTTGGCGAATCGTCAATACGCCTTATTAAACCAATTTTCTTTGGTGACGCACCAGAATTTAACGCGGTTGTTTCAAATAACGTGATTACCACAGTTGGTGGTGACGGCGTTGAAACAACGAACCAAAACCGCGCTGAAATTTCTGGTAACGACATTACAGGTGCCGCGTTTAACGGTTATTATGCCTCTGGGCCATTTAACGGTGATGTGGTTGTTTCTGACAATTTGTTCTTAAACAACGATATTGGCGCGCATTTTGAAAGTGGTGATATTGATTTAACAGGCGAAGGCAACGGCTTTGTTAATGGCCGTATCGGTATGCGTTTTGCTCCTTACGACTTTGCAGAATTAGCCCTTACTGATGAAGATAGTTTTGGTGCATGGTCATTTGCTTCGCGTCGCTTCCCAGAGACGGGTTATGCGGATATGAGCCTTGTTGACAACACAATTGGCAGTCAGTTATTTAATGGCCAAAGCAGCTACTTTGTTGAGCTTGATAATGAAGCGTTCTTCGCACCAGGCAGCCCAACAATATTGAATGCGCTTAATTCAACATACTTCATCCCAGGTAGTGGCTTTATAACGCCATCTAGCACGGGCGGCATTATAACTGCGGATCAGTTCAACTTCTTGGAAAGCAAATTCCTCCACTTCACAGATGATGCAAGCCTTGGCTTATTCTTCTTTGGCTTAGTGCCAGGTGTAGATCAAGAAGACATCTTCCGTAACATAGATGGTTTTGACCCTGAAGCATTTAACGTGCGTTTGACTATTTTGGGTTTACCACGCGTAGCCTTGCCAACAGCAGGCAGTGCAGCAGGGTTTGATCCGGCATTCTTAAACCAGATCACACCAGCAGCTGGCGGCGATGATACAGCAGCAGGCCTTAATGCGATTGAAACCGCAGCGGGCAGCGCAGAAGAAACAGGCTGTCAGGGCATGGCATTCTCTTCTGCGGAGGCAGGCACAGCGGTGACATATAGCTTTGGCTCTAGCATGGATGAATCATCAATGGATAGCGCAGTAGATTGCCTCTAGGCTTTCCCCCGAATAACTAAGATTTAAAAACCCCCGCTTAGCTTGATGCTAAGCGGGGGTTTTTGTAATCTCTTAGCGCAAGGCTGCGGGCTCTTTTAATAAATGTAGGATTTTCTTTTCCTGATAGCTTTGCGGGCGCATGAAACTTGTCTTACCTGTCTCTCCTATTTCGCGCACAGGCTCTAACCTTGTCCGCGTAGCTAATATTCCGACTGGTGCGTTAATCACATTCGCCGAAGCATAGAGCGACTGCGTTATTCTGAACGCTGCCTCACTTAAGGCGACATTGGGCGCTTCATCAAATTTACGCGTGCGGTAACATTCAATCACGCGTGCGAATTCGGCGTTTCTATCACGCTGTGCGACCTGCACCGCAAGGTCAGGCCATAGTTTCTTAAGGGCGTCACCATGACGCATGTTTTTCTTGGCGGTTTGCCCAGATACCATGCCATATGTCAGTTTTTCCGCCATCAAAAAATATTCTTCAAGAAAAGCGAGCGTTACTTCAGGCGCATTAGCGTGGAGCGTTGGCTTTGATGAAAATTTTTCCGCCAGCTTCGCCACCTGTTTTTTGCTTGGCCTATCAATGCCGATTAAAAGCGGCCACGCAATGTCGAAGTCTGCCATTGCGACAACGTTCGCCGTCGCCCGTGCCGCATCGCGATGGATTTTATGGGCGCGGTATAAATGATGTAGCGCGTCGCCATATTTAAGCGGGTTGGCACAGGCTGTACCGTGGCTCTGTACCGCTTCCATCGCCTCAACAAGGCCAAGAACGGAAAAAACAGGTAAGCAGGCATGGGCGCTCAGGCGTTCACCAGAAATGGCGCGCCCTTCCAATGCTTTCGGGTTATCACCCTTCGCTTCGGCAGGTGTGATACCGGGGCCGACATGTTTTTCGCCGCGTTTCGCAGGGCGGGAGCTTACATTCCCCGCTTTCATTGCCAGCCAAGGCGCCGCGACAAGTAATTCATCAATCGCAGGGTTATTCTTCGTCAGCGCGTCAAACGCCGTGCCTGCTGTCTTGGCATAAAGCCATGCATCCGCACGTGCATATTGGCGGTTCGCGTGTTTGGAAAAACGCGGTGGGCGCATTTCGCCCTGTATCCCTGCTTTGGTATAAAGGTTTTGCGCCGCAAAGGCCTCAAGGCTGCCAATCGCGACTTTGCCCGGACAAAATAATATCGATTGCTGCTGCCCTTGAATGGTTAGGGTCGATGGCCCAATATCCGTCACTCGTGCATCTGCCGCCGCGCGTCCATGAACGGCAGGAATCTCCGTCACTCGTCCGCCACCGCGCTGCAAAGCATGCCCTCCGCCATTTTTAATGGAGATCAGCACAGCTTCTAATTCTTTATGCTTACGCTTCATCAAATCTGCAATCCGGTATATTTCAACTGCCGCTTCATATTGCGCATATTCTGCTTCGCCGCGCCCGTCTTGACGTGTGGTGTCACTTTTGGCAATCATCGCGATCAGCTTTTTACGGCTGGCGACATGCCCCCTGAACACAGGATTTTCTAATAAAGTCTCCAAAGTATGACCAATACTGACCAAATCCGCCACGGATTCAGACAGGATCACTAAGTCAATCCGGCTATGTTCATCGCCAATATGATTGCCTGTAATTTTTAACAGCAACAAAGCCGCAAGCGCATGGGCTGGATGCGTGGTTTCTGCGACGATGAGCTTTTCACACATATCTGGATTTTCACCAATCACCCGTAGGCGGCCTAGAATCCGCATTGCCGTTTCTTCGCCTTTAATGTCAGCCAAAGCTTGCGCGTTGAGCTTATCCATGACGCTTTCATCTTCTAACCATTTAGACAGACGGTAGCCTTGCTCATCAAGGCTAAGGGCTGAGAACTCTGCTTTACTCATCAGCCCGCCTTCGTGGAAAACAACCGCTGCAGTCTCCATAATATCTAAGGCGTTATGACGTATATCGACCTTACCGAAGCCACGACCAAAGCAGCGTATGAGATAAGCCAGATCCCCCAGCGCTGTCGCTGTCTCTTTATCTGTCACTTCTTGCGCTAAGGCTTCGGCGCGCAGTGAAAATGATTCCGTTTTCCCTGTTGTCACCGTTTGCACCTCATGGATAAGCGCTTCAATGGCGCATAGAACGGGCGCAGCAGCGCCGCCATGTTTCGCCACGCCCATTAAAGCTGCCCCAGTTTGCGCGTAACGTGCGGCGATCCTGCGGCGGTGTAGTGCTATGCCATCTTCTAAAACCTGCGCCGTCATGTTTTTATTGCCATCACCATCGCCAAGCGTCCACACACATGGGCGGATCAAGGCTTTTCTGATCTGCACCCCCTCAGCGGCATAGCCATGTTTTTCTAATGCGCGCTCAAATAATGTTTTGAGGCCGATGGCGCTATCATATAATACATCTAATGTTCCAAGGGTTTCTTCGGCTTCTTCTAATGGCGTTTTATGCGGCCCTGCAATCGGTGTGTCACGTATAACGACCAACGCGGCCCTAAGGTCGCTAGGTGTTGCCTGCGGGTCTGTAATAACGCCAGCGAGCTTCGTTTGCGCCAAAGTATAAGCAAGGCTCGCGGGGTTTGTCGGGTGTCCTGTTAGGCTAAACCATGCCTGCGCGTTTTCATTGATGAATTTTTGCATTTGCGCAGGCGTAACCCCGCCTTCGCGAAAACGTTCAATCACAAATTCAATCGACCCTGCATTAGTGGCCTTTAGTGCGTTATGCGCCCAGACAACTTCCGTTGTCGCGATAACCCTTGCCATACGTGCCAGTTGATTTATTTTTGCATCATTTGCCGACAAAGCAAGTTGCTGCTTTTCATCAAGCCCTTGCCAAAAAGCGATATATGCACGCATACGCGCCGCTTTATCATCGCCGCTCTGTATCGTGTTTTTCTGCTGCACAAGCACGGCGGCCTGCGAATCAGACTGCGCCAGGACCTCTAAATAAAGGTCTGTTAACCTGCCAACAAGCCATGTCACATAACTATCTGATCCATTTTTCTTCATACGATACGCTTCTCTTTATACTAAAACATTCTTACTGCAGTATAGCTTAGCATAAAGACCATAGAGATATTTTTTATTAACACTCGGTTTGCATTTGACATAACCGTGCATAATGTTATATGCTTATGCTTTAACCCCCACAAGCCACGTTTGGGCTTACTTACTTATTATGCTACAATAAGCTTTATACGAAAGTATCCGCTAAAAAAATTTATACCGTAGAGAGAAGGCAATTCAATGGCTGTTTTAGGCTCGTTCCGCGATGAAGTTGATGTAAAAAAAGCGATCTCAATGCTTACAGATCACTGCAAAACAGGCAGCGTATATTTAATGTGTAAAAAGCCATTATCGGAAGACGTCTTAGGCGGTGCCCTTCTTGATTACGATCATGTCTACGTTAAAGAGAACCTGCTGCAAAGCTATCCGTTACTTAAGTTGAAAATTCTTTATAAAAAATTTAAATTTCTCCTCTTACCGGCCATCATGACGCTGAGCGCTTTTTTATCCCTGATACAGTTTTCTAGTGCCGCTTCTGCCGCCTTGCTGACAGCTGTTATTGGCCTGAGCGCTTTTTCCTTCGCATTGAGTATGCAGCAGTTAAAAAAACCACAGCACACATATGAGCACATACAAAAGCGTCAGCCGATTGTTGTTGTTGATGGCGTCAAAGACAAACGCGTATTGCACATTATGCAGAGCCATAATGTTGCCGACATTATCGTTGCATAACAGCATTTTTTAATGCGAGCCAAGTAAGATAACAAGCGCTGCCGCGCCAAGTATCAAGCCAGCAACCGGACTTGCATCATCATCAATTTTTCGTATTTTATAGTAAATCAGGAACCATAACGGCGCCAACCCCGTAATCACGCCGACATAAGCTGGATTTGGCGTCAAGATCACAGCCAAGCAGAAAAAGAACCAAGAAAATGTATGGGAGAGGGCAACATAGGCAGATGCTTTGAAAACAATTTTTTTCGGCAAGCTGGACGCCTTCTTCATGCCGTAATATACAGGCACAGACAGCAAGAACATCAACACATTGCATAAGAAAACAAAGTTTAAAGAAATACCGAGCATGTTGTCGCCTTGCTCAAGCGCAATTTTGCTAATAACGGCCATAATCGAATAAAGTACCGCGATTGGAATAACAGCAAGTAATGCAGACCAACCTGCGTCATTTTTTCGAATACTTTGCAGGCCAAAAAAGAACAGCAGAAAACCCGCACCGACCAATGCAGCCTTTTCTGGCTGTCCAAAAAAGAATGCGCGTTGTTCAGGGCTAAGCGCGAACCACATCATAAAGGTCAGCATAATCGCTATCGGCTGGTGCAAACACGCTATACGGCCATTTTTCTTAGCGGATAGATTGTATTGCGCCATCATACACACAACGCTGATCGATGATTCTAATAGCAAGACAAGATAGTATTCTGGAATTCGCGGCCATTCCATTAACGGTATAAGCGGCAGCAGTAATATAACGGCAAACAAAGAGCGAAAAGTATTCAGCTCAAAGCCATCGATTTTGAAATGCTTGTTTAACTCGCTTTGTACACAATATGCTAGCCCCGCCAAGAGCGAAAAAAATACCCAAATCATTCTTCAATACTGTCCTTAGCTTCTTCAATTGTCAATGCAGGCAAAACGCTTCGGGCGAAACTGATGCTTAATCAGGCAGAGTCACTATAAATGACGAGCCATCATCCGTCGCTTTATATTGTATCTCAGCGCCCATTTTCGTGATGCTTTTTTTAACAATATACAAGCCAAGCCCACTGCCAAAGGACGTCCGAGGGTGGAACCTTTTAAACATTGCAAACAAATCATCTTGGTGTTGTTCAGGTACGCCGATACCGTTATCTTCAAACACCAATTGGCTGCTGCCTTCTACGCGGCGGTAAGACACCCGTAAATATGGTGCATCGATTGTTCTGTCTTGGTATTTCACAGCGTTTGAAATCAAATTATCAGCCACAGTTTTAAAGCATTGCGCCTTAGTTGACACCGTAAGGTCAGCAGGGATATTAACATCTACTTTTAAACGCTCATACCCTTCTATAATGGATGCGGCATCTAAAGATTCTGCAATAAAATCTTTAACCGTAAGTGTCACATTATCCTCTTGGGCATTGGCGATCTTAGTCAAGTTGAGGATCTCATCAATTAATATTTCAAGCTTCCCCAGCGCGTTATACGCCATATTGAGGCTCGTTACCGCCCTTTCAGGCGCGTCTGTTTTATCGAGCATCTTCGTGACCATATCAATTAATTGTCGAGACGAAATAACGGGCGCCCTTAAATCATGGGATGTTCTATACGCAAACTCTTCTAACTCTTCATTCGCGACCTGCAAAGACAGCGCTTTTTGTTTGTAGCCTTCATTCATGCGCATCGCAAAGCTGACTGCTTTTTTGTTTGCGCGCACCAAAAGCAAGAATATTGTGATGAGTAGCGCTTCTATTGCGCCGCCAATCAACAAAACATAGAGGGATTTATGCGAAATGTTTAGCTTGTCGAACGCTTCATTGCTCACGACTTTGAATGACCATGTTCGACCATACATAGAAACTTGCTTCGTCACGGCATATTTCACGTGTGCGGGGTCGATATTTTCGGCAAGCTCTGAATAGAGAACAATATCCCCATCGCAGATTTGTATGCTCACTTGGCGTGCGTTTTCCCTTAACGTACCCGCAATAAGGTTTTTGAAAATGAACGGCGCGTATACGGCGCCCAGTATGCGCTGCCTTCTTTGTGCCAGCGTATCTAAAGGCGCGCTGCCTGCATAAAAAGGTACATAAAACAAGAAACCTGGCGTACTTTCATTGTCTTGCACCAAGGTAATCGGCTCTGTAACTTGCGAAGTGCCCGTGTCCCTTGCTTTTTTTATCGCATTATAACGGTTTAGTTCATGTGCCATATCAAGACCGACCGCCTTCATATTGATCTCTTCTGGTTCAATATACGTTATTGGCCAATATTCTAATTCTTGGTGCTGGGGGTGGATATTATATTCGGGGCGCGCCTTACGCTCACGCGCTAAGTAATTTGGCAGCGCTGCAGGCTGAACGTTATATATCACGCCGATGCCGTTAATACCTGGGTATTTATTACTGATATGAAAATCTTTGCTGTATTTTTTCCAATGCATATAATCTGTATGATCATCATTGGCTTTGATCGCCGATTTGGCTGAAGAAAGCGCCATCTCGTATTTTTCCATGCGCTCTTTCACAAGGTCAACAACCCTTGAGGATTGTTCCTCGAACTGGACATAGGCCCTGCGTTCTTCTTGATGATTCGTGTTATAGGATGCGTACAATGTTATGCATGCAGAACACAGAATAATAAGCCAGTGATACCAATGCAGTGTCGTACCTGACTGTATTTTGGCCGCTTCTTCTTCAAGGTCATGGGAGATGCCTATTTCAGGATTATGCATGTGCATCTTTCATAACAATTACAACAACATTACGTGATTATAGGCCGCAATGGTGATAAAAATCAATCTTGTCTTTTTTAAAGCGTGAGCTGAAATGTGGCTTAGGATTGTTTAGCTATGAAGGTGACGTGGCGCCACCTGCTTTGACCTGCACGCCTCAGGAGCAAGTGCACCAATCAGCCCTGCAATATCGTTTTCACTCAAGGGCTTCGTTATATAGTCGGCAACACTATTAAACTCTTTGCATTTTGCAATGTCATCATTTCGGCTAGATGAAGACAAAATCACAATATTTTTATCCAGTATAGATTCCTGCTTATTCTCCTCAAGGAAAGTAAAACCATCCATACCAGGCATGTTTAAGTCCAGAAGCGTAATGTGCGGTAGCGTGTCTAATGACTTAAGAAGGTCAATCGCTTCCTGCCCATCATACGCCTCTAAAATTATGGCGTCAGACTGCACATTTTGAATTAATGATTTTGCGACGAACCGTGAAATATCACAGTCATCAACAATTAATATACATATAGACATTGCCTTCTCCTTTTCCACCCTTGCGAGCAAGACCAGAACTCATCACCTACCTTAAATTATACATAAAATAGGCGCTGGCGACAAAACCTATTAAGCTTATGGATACAATCAAAAGGATAGGTATAGCCAGATAGAAATACAGGAAATCGGGCATAAAAACCACAGCAAGCTTCATAACGTGCCGGTGCGCTTTGTGTTCTTCCTTTGTTATTCTGCAGACTTGTAATCTTGGTTATTGCGCTCAATACATTTTTCAAGGTCAATCACAAAAAGATCCGCATTTCTGATCATTGTCACAGAGATGTTCAAGCTGCCAATACCGCCAATATGTACGGTAGAAAAGCCAAAGATACGGCCAAGGAGAGGCTCTTCCACATAAGCATTTTCAATACGTTCAAAGTTAATGACAACCCAGTCCCGTGAGAAAAAGCCATGACGTACAATGACCTTTTTATCCGTCAGGATTAACTTCGTTGTTTTATAATGAATTAACGCCGCAATAATAGGCACCAAAGCCATAAGCCAGATTGTCGCCATCATAATAGGGTGAAACAACGCTGCTAACGCCCCTATAATCACATAAACAAACGGGAAAAAGAATATTGCCGCGTGCACTAAACTGATACGGATAACCGTTTCGTTATCATCTAATAAATGTTTAAAATGTTTAATCATAATATTTTCCTTCCATAACACATACGCATGTGAGCGCATATTCGTTCCAAAATAATATAGAGAAAGCCCCACCAATGAATGGCGGGGCTAAAGCGCGTAGTGTGTGGGTGGGTTCGCGCTTGTTCTCTATTATCTAATAATTATCTAATATCTATACGATCAAATTTTCCTACTTCACATTGGGCTTGTGCTATTAAATCATTCAGGTCGAGTACGAGGCCTAAAATATAAGGGTCGACGTCATCCTCAATGTTATTTGTTTCTATGACGAGAACATCTTCGCGTGTCTGCCCAAAGCTGCTTTTTAAATATACGTCCGAAATTGCTGGATGCGTTATACCTGATACTTTAGTTGGCATTAAGTTCATATGGTTCATCTCTTTGTTCCCATTTATTGTTTGTGTTATTTCATCATACGAAGCAGATGTAACGCCAAAATGTCGCGTATGTTTCTGTTGTGAAAAACTTTGTATCTGTCTTGTAACGTCTCGCCGACGGAACTTTACCTATATATAAAGCGTATGCCTGTTGCGGATTAATCATAATATAAGGAACGATTCATGAAGAAAACGAAATCCACAGGGCCTGGTCTTTTATCACTTGTTGTCTACGGGCTTATTGGTTATGCAGGCTATCAAGCCTACACGCATTTTAAGGGCGGCAGCACTGACGGCGGCAGCGCCATATCAACGCAAGCACCTACGGCGGGCAGTCAAGTCATGCATAGTATCGACAAACGATACGATGCTAAGATTGCTTCTATCCCCGATGATGGGCTATCACGCAGCTTGGATGACTTTATAGGGATTGACGTTTTTGGCGAAGATGAAAGCTACCTCGGCCGCATAGATAAAGTGTATGTTGATACACGTAGCGGACAAATAAATTTCATTTCTATCGTTCAAGAAAAGAGTTCTTTTCGAGAAGCAGACGATACACATTATATATATCCGATATCGTCATTTTCTCAAATTGACGCCGCACAAGCCGCGATACTTAAAAAAGATGCTCAAATTGAGACCGCAGAAGAACAGTATATAAAAAGCCTAGAGCTCTCACAGATTATGGGTGCGGACGTCCTTAATGAAAATGATCAACGTATAGGGGCCGTGCAAAGCGTCGCCATTGACCATGAGTTTAATATCGGTCATTACGTTGTACAAACCACGGTGATCGACCCTGTGTCAGGGACAAATATTTTATTATTACCTTTTCAGCATGCTATGATTACCCCTCTAACCGTTGGATTAGGCCTGAAGATTCAAGCTAACCAAAACGACGAATCTTTATGATAACGGTTCTCAACGGCACAAAACGCACCAAAACAAGGAACATGAAACCAAATGATAAATGAATATTTAGGCCTCACGACCCTTTCTCATGGCGAACTTATATTCCGGGTCTTTATGGCTATTTTATTCAGCCTTATCCTCGGTCTAGACAGAGAAAGCAAAGGCAAACCGATGGATTTTCGCGCCTATATCATTGTTTGCGTCACCACATGCCTTGTTTCAATTTTGGCCTTAGAGCTTTCCGCAAATCATAATAACTCTGAGTTTCTGACCATGGATCTGTCGCGCGTTATCGCGGGCACATTAACCGCCATTGGCTTCCTTGGAACAGGCGCCATCATTACCAAGGATAACGACCAAGTTATCGGCACCGCGACAGGTGCAAGCATTTGGGCGGCTGGCGGCTTTGGCTTGTCGATTGGCTTTGGCATGTATTTCATCGCGATTATTGGCTTCCTTTCTGTCGCCGCAATATTGGTGCTTGGCGGCATGTTCATGGAGCGGTCTATGGGGCGTAAAGATAGCAACAACATTTAGTGGAACTTTTCCCTGCCCGGTACGTATGCACTATTATGAACACACAGCAAAGCTATGATATATATATTAATCAAGACGCAGGTACGGTACGCCATATTGGGCGTGAAGACCTCGAGCGGCGGCTATCTGAGAGCAGCATAGGTATCAGAAAGCTCTTTATACTCAGCGCGCCAGAGTTACTTTCAAAAATATCGCAAATAAGTCAAGGCGACCGCGTTCTAATCGGCGGTGGAGACGGCACCATTAGAAGCTGCGCCAAACACTTCATGAAATCCAACGCCTCCTTTGGCGTTTTACCCTTAGGCACAATGAATTTGCTGGCGCAAGACCTCAACATCCCTAACGATTTAGATGCAGCTTTAGACGCGTACGCGCATGATACCCGCACCATGCCAATGGATGTTGGCATCGTCAATGATGATGTGTTTTTGTGCTGCGCAGGGCTTGGCGTCATGCCCTCAGCCTCTCAAGAACGTGAGAACGCACGCGAAAATCAGAATGATTTGCTGCTCTACGCACAGTTAGCCTCCCATGTTTTCGAACATTTCAACGATGATATGAAGTTTGATTTTATTATTGATGGGAAACGCACAAGAGTGAGATCACCATCTATCGTCGTTTCAAACAATCAATACGAACCAAACAAATCTAAACTTAAAAAAATCAATTTTACGCGCGCACGCCTACAAGACGGGCTGCTGGGGCTTTATTCTATTGCGCCCAAAAGCTTCATGGAAAAAATGAATTTACTTTGGATGCTCAAACTGGGCAACTGGAAGAATACGCGCGCGATAAAAACACAAACAGCGCATAGCTTATCTATCAATATGCCCCAGCAGCAGCAGGCACTGGTCTCCCTTGATGGAGAAACACAAAATATGACATTGCCGCTCAATTTCTCTATACAGCAAAAAGCCCTGCAGATTATAGTACCCAAACAAAAACCGGAACGGTAATATGCAGCATACGCGGGATTTAACAAATCTAATCCAAGACATCTGTGAAAACACAGCAGGTGACAGCGTTGACATGCTGACATTACTTAACACCCTCAAGGCACGGGGTTTTGGGCCATTATTAGCTGGACCATCCTTAATCACGATCATGCCCACCGGCGCGATCCCCGGTGTTCCTGCCTTCTGTGCTGTATTAATTATAATTGTTTGTACGCAGATATTATTGCGTAAAAAGCACCCATGGGTGCCTAAAAGGATTAAAAGCCTTTCATTTAATCGCGACAAGTTCTTATATTACGCAGCTAAATGCCTGCCGTACACACAGAAGATTGATAAGTTCATCCACCCTAGAATGTCTTTTCTCGTCAAAGGAAGAGCCAAATATTTGGTCGCAATTACCTGCATATTATTGGCTTTCACGATAATTATACTCGGGTTTATTCCTTTTGCCGCTTTAGTCCCCGCTATAGGCGTTTTACTGCTCGGCTTGAGCTTAATGGGGCGTGATGGGCTTCTGTTTATTATTGCGCTTATCTTTGCGCTCGCAAGCCTTGCGCTTGTCCCCTATGGAATCACAAAAATATTAGGATAGAAATGACGCGTATATTACATTTATCAGACCTGCATTTTGGCACCGAAACGCCCGATACTTTCGCGGCGCTAGAGCATGAAATCAATATTTTGCAGCCGTCAATCATCATTATCAGCGGCGACTTCACACAAACAGCCTCTCATGATGAATTCACAACAGCCAGAGACTTCATTGCAGCCTTAGCTGTACCCTGCTTTTGCGTTCCCGGTAATCACGACATTCCCAGTTACAACTTGCTGGAACGTTTCTGTGCGCCATATAAACGTTACAAACGTTATATTAATGGCGATATAGAGCCGCGTCTGACCTATGATCACACAGAGATAATCGGCCTAAATACAGCGCGCAGAGCTTTGCCACATTGGAACTGGGCTAATGGCGCAATTTCACGCGCGCAGCGTGCCTGCCTAATGCAGGGTGCCGACAAAGACGTTGCAAATATTCACCGACGTATTTGCGTCATGCACCACCCTATAAACAAAGCAGAGCACACCCCCCTTAATGTAAAGCTTTTTGGCGCACGCAAAGCTTTAGAGACATTGGAAGATGCAAACATTGACCTGGTGCTTACTGGGCACGTTCACCATGCTTCTGTTGATGTGCGAGAAAGCCAAAAAAACAACCACCGCACCATCTTCGTTAGCGCCTCGACAGCATTATCTAGCCGCACGCGTAAACAAGAAAATGGTTTTAATTTCATCACACTTTCACAAGATGAGATTCATATCGCGATCTATAAACTTCAAACTGGCAGCTTCTCCAAAACCGAAACTCATCACTTTGATTAAACGTGTCCCACGATAAAATGGTCACAAAAAAGCGCAGATGTTTTTTTCAAACATCCGCGCTTTACTTAAAAATATCTCAGCTTATGCCGCCATAGATTTTTCCCAGTCTTTTATGTCTTGTTCAGCCTGTTCACGGCTCTTACCATAGCTTTCTTGGAGTAAGCCCATTAACTTCTCACGGTCGCCATCAAGTTGGTCGAGGTCATCATTAGTGAGCTTGCCCCACTTTTTCTGTGCTTCGCCTTTGAGTTGCTTCCAGTTACCTATTAAAATGTCCTTATTCATAGCGTTTCTCCTTGTTTAATATTCACGCGTTAAAAAAGCTCTGCACCACCGCACGGGGGAGGGCACGATGGTGCAGGGCTTTGGGCAAAAGCCTTACTTTTTAGACTTGGTTGTATGCTTGCGGAACTGTGCCGTCTCCGCAGCGCTTAACTTAAACTTTAATGCACCTTTGACTTCTACAATTTCAGCTTCATGAAATGGTATCGCGAGCTTTTCGCCGCCCAAACCCATGAACTGATCATAAGAGATAATCAGCTGATCTGCATTACCATCGCGCAAAAGAACATTATCAACTTCGGCGAGGGTTTCACCATCTGGTGAAGTCAGTACTGCATCCAGAATTTTGGCCACGCTATAGCTTTGGCCTGGAATGACGCGCGTTGTTTCTGACTGCTCTAAGCGGTCATATGAAAAACGGGCCGCTTTATCGATGCTTTCTTCTGTTAATGCCACAACCACATCACCATCAGTCTGGCGGTTCATAATGACACTGTAATCAAATGCAGCAAGCTTACCTAAACCTGTAAAATCGCCATCACCGAGCACGACCATTGTCGCCTTGCCATTGCCGTTCACGATAATGTCCCGCACCTTCGCAATGCGCTCACCATTTGTATTATAGACAGGCTGACCAATTATGCCTTGCGCTGTCATGCGTTCATTGACAACAATTTCATTTATATCTGACGTATCATCATCATCTTTAAACGCTTGTTTTGCATCTTCATATGTATCTGTCACTGCGCCGGATACTTTATCAGCGGCCTCTGAGACATCTTCCTTAGTGTTTTCCCAAGCATCTTTAACATCCTTTTTAAAGCTGCCTGAGCTTTCTGCGGCTGAAGTATTTGCTTCAACCTGCACATTTGCTTTCGCGTCCGCATTGATTTCAGCAAAGCTAGGTGCTGATACTGTTAATGCGATTGCTGATACTGCTGTGAGTAATGTCTTTTTCATTGTTAGATCCTCTTATTTATTTCGTTCACTAGCACTAACCACTCGGCGCCAACATCGTTCCAAAAAAATAAAAAAGGTCCGCCACAATGGACTGACCTTCAAGTAACGCGGGGGGAGGGAAATTTAGGGTTATCTAGGTCCTCCGCCCATAGTGGGCTCTACCAAAGAAATTTGGGCCAACGTTATTGGCGTCTGTCAGCAATGACAAGGACGCGACATTTATAGAGCACCTTGAAGAGGCAGAAGATAGATGCTTAAATAAAGTTCAGGAAATAATGAGCGATGCGGTACGTATGCTTGACAGTGAGTATGAAGCACTGAAGAAAAGCCATGAGTATATGAGAAGATTAAAGGCACAGATGAAATCCATTTAGAAATCTACATCAACGAAAAACCCCGCCTTGCGCTAAGCAAGGCGGGGTTTTTAATATCTTTATATATATGTATTATTTCGCGGCATCTTGTATTGATTCGCCTGCGTTCTCAATGTCTTGACCTGCGCCATTAAGCGTTCCACAAGCCGTGAGGCTTAAACTCGTTAAGGCCAAAATTGTTAGGGTGAGTAAGTTCATCTTCTTCAACATAGTTATGCTCCTTTTTTTGTTCACACTACCTACGCCTTCCAAAGAAAATCGTTCCCCGCCGAGGAGAAGAAAAAATGTAGCTCCACCGCCTTAACTAAGCATTATAATCGCAATACATATAACCAACGCCGCGAACGGTCTTAATAATATTATTGTCATCATCCTCTAATTTTTTGCGTATACGTGCAATTTGTATGTCTATACTACGGTCATAAGCATCATAGTTACCCTCACGCGTCAGGTCGAAAAGAAGGTCGCGACTTAAAGCGCGGTTAGGTGCACTCACCAAAGATTCGAGAAGTTTAAATTCGCCTGTTGTTAGCTCTAGTGATTTTCCACCTTGGTCAAAAGCTTGGTATTGTGCACGATTTAATATCCATTTTGAAAACGCGACAGTATCTTCTTTTTGAGGCGCGGTTTCTTTTGTAGGTGCGGCTTCATTCACACGGCGCAGCACGGCTTTAATCCGCGCCGACAACTCGCGCATTTCAAAAGGTTTCGTAATATAATCATCCGCGCCCATTTCTAAGCTAATGATTTTCTCTGTCGTGTCGCTTTTCCCTGACACAACAATAATGCCCGCTTTCGTCATTGTTTTTAACTGGGGGAGAAGCGTCAGCCCCTCACCGTCAGGTAGAACGAGGTCTAATAAAATAACATCTGGCCGCACCGCTTCAACTTCATCGCGCGCTTGCTGGGTGCTATGTACGCTAACAACACTATAGCCATCAGATTCTAGATATTCCTTAAGGACGACTTGTAAATCACGGTCATCATCAATGCTAAAAATAACACCTTTATTCATTTTTCATGCCATTTCTACCGTTATTGTTATGCGCGCCGCTTCGCAGCACACCACTCTTCTTCTCTATAAGGCGCAAGCATACACCTTTTGATACATTTCAGAAACAAAGTTTTTCACAACGGATACATTGCAGACAAATTGAGGTTACGTGGCGCCGCTAACATTATGAGGTAAACAATAAAAAGGAACATCATAATGTTTGATACAGACGCACTTCTAGAACACAATGAAAGATTGCTGAAATTCGCGAGAAAGCTGACAAAGAACCAGCATGACGCAGATGACCTTCTTCAATCAACGCTGCTGCGTGCATTGGAAAAGAAGGAATTATTCAAGTCTGGAACAAGCCTTTACAGCTGGATGTCCAAAATCATGTTTAATTTATTTGTCTCTGGTTACAGACGCAAAGTAAAATTTGAAACTCAATATGACCCAGAGCCATACATCGAAAAACAGTTTGTTGACGCTACACAAGACAAGAAAATTGAAGTTCAAGATGTCGGCAAGGCTATGAATAGCTTGTCTGCGGATCATAAAGAAATTCTCGTCATGGTTTGCGTGCAAGAAATGAGCTATGCAGATGTCGCGCAAGAGCTTGATGTTCCTGTAGGCACAGTGCGTTCACGATTATCACGCGCAAGAGAAGGCCTACAAAAAGAGCTTGCCACTGTAACGACCCAGCACCATGTTGCTCAGGCGGCACATTGTAACAACAATGCCCCATCACTACAGATAGCGGCCTAACACACAATAAAGCCGGCATCTGCCGGCTTTATTTTCATGCTGCTTTTTGTTTTTGATTTATATAGCGCAGAATTTCGTGCTTCAAATCAGCCTCTACTAACGGCTTGGGCAGGTATGAATCCATCCCGCATTCTATACATTTACTTTTATCACCAACCAAAGCGTGCGCGGTCATACCAATAATCGGCGTGCGTTCTAACGTATTTTGCGCCTCATATTCTCTAATTTCTTTGGTCGCCGTGAAGCCGTCCATAACAGGCATTTGTATGTCCATCAGCACAACATCATAGTAATTCTTTTTCCAGAGGTTAAGCGCCTCTAGCCCTGTTCGTGCAACATCATACTCAACGCCAAGCTCATCAAACATATAACTCAAGACCACAACGTTGCCTTCATAGTCCTCAACAACAAGAATTTTTTTCTCATTGTGTAAAGCGCTGCGGATTTTATCATTAATTTTCAGATCTTTTTTCTCAGCCTTATGTGATGGTGCCCTCGTCGTTTCAATCTTAATTGGCAGCATCAGCGTAAAGGTCGTGCCTTTATTCAGCTCACTACTTAAAAAGATATTACCGCCCATCAAGCTTGCTAGATTCTTAGATATCGGCAAGCCCAGCCCCGTCCCGCCATATTTACGCGAAACCGATGAATCAGCCTGCTTAAATTTTTGAAAAACTAAATCAAAGTTCTCAGGGTCAATACCTATTCCGGTATCACTTACTGTAATCTTTAATAGCCTCGCATCGTCACGTTCTTCAATTTCTGCGCTAATGCTTACGCCACCTTCGTCGGTAAATTTAATCGCATTATTAATCAAATTGACAAGAATCTGACGGATACGCTTTATGTCACCGTAAAATTCAGCGCCTTTAAGTGCAGAATAATCAAACACAAAGCTAACGCCTTTTTCAGAAGCTTTCAGCGCCATCATGCTGATGACATTTTCAAAAATCTCATCCAAAATGAAGCCTTGTTCATCTAATTCAAGCTCACCACTTTCAATCTTAGAAAAGTCGAGAATGTCATTTATCAGGTCAATAAGCGCAGATGTACTCGACTTTAAAGTCCCGATCAAGCTTTGCTGCTTTTCGCTAAAGCTCTCCCGTGTGCGTTCAAAAATTTCAACGATGCCATTAATTGCCGTAAGCGGCGTTCTGATTTCATGGCTCATATGCGCTAGAAATTCGCTTTTTGCGCGGTTGGCATCCTCGGCTTCCAATTTTTCAGCTTTCAAACGTTCCTGCGCTTGTACCGTATGGGTGATATCCGTATGAATACACACAATACGGCTGGCCTTGCCGTCCTTCTGATAGAGCGCCTTGCCTCTAGACTGTATCCAAATCCAGCGTCCACTTTTATGCTTCATACGAAATGATTGGCGATATTCGGAAAGATTTCCGCCTAAATACTGTTCTAAATACGTCCATGCATCATCTGCATCATCCTGATGCAGCAAGCTTCTGAAATATTCAATATTTACTTTAGAGGAATCATATTCCTCTCCAAGCATTTCAAAGAACCGCCGCGAAAAAAACACGTTGTGGTTTTCTATGTCCCAATCAAAAATCCCGTCATCACTACCATCTACCGCGATAGTCAGGCGCTCTTCCATTTCCTTCAAAGACGCGGCCATATGCCCGTGTGCACGTTGGACAAAGAGTAAAAATCCGTTAAAAATAAGCAATAAAACTGTGCCTATGACAACACTGACAATGAGCGTTTTCAAATATTGCTTTTTCTTTTTACCCAATAAATTAAAACGTTCATTAAGATTTTCGTACGTTTCTTTTAACATCATTGCATTGATACGCACGATGTTATCTTTAATACGATCAACACTTTGCACATCATATAATGTGGTCTTTTCGACTTGTGTTTCAAATGTCGTTGCGCGCTCTTCTAGCTTTTTAGAAAACTCTGTGAAGTAACTTCTAATCTCTGCTAAACGGCTCATCTGCGCGGGGTTTTCTGCGGTTAAATCCGATAATTTTGCGATCCGCTCAGAGACCTCAGCCTTCTTTTTTTCGTAATCTTCGGTGAAGGTATCTTTACCTGTAATTAAGTATCCACGCTGCGCGGAGAGCATGCCCTCAATCAAAGAAGATACTTTTTCTGACTGGTTAATTACTTCTTGTGTTTCAATGACGAGCTCATCGGTTTTGGTCAAGCTTCTATCACCTGAAAGGGCGCTCCATATCAATGTCGATGTACACGCCAATAAGAGTAAAGTGAACAATATAAAGTTGCGCAGGGCCGTCTTGTCCATGGTGTCGCTTCCAGATTTTTTGATTATATCTTCAAGACACTACGCTAAAAGCCCTCTTTAATCCATATAAAAAGGCCAGCTGCATGACAGCTGGCCTTTCTACATTCGTATAAATTAGCTCTTAGGGGGCGCCACAGCTGCCCGTATCACATGGACTACAGCCGATACTATAAACAGCGCAATGAATACTATGAACAACAGCTGGGCGATGTCGGCGGCGATTAATGCCACCCCGCTTAAACCCAAAACACCTGCAATAATCGCAATAATTAAAAAAGAAATTGACCAACTTAACATGCTTATCTCCTTTGGTTGTTTGTACATGAACGTCTGTATAGTCAAACGCTTTCTCTCACGTTAAAGTTCCAACAATAAAAACAAAAACTTTAAGGGAACCTCTTTTTGTTCGGAGCGTTAGACTGAGTAGCACATAGCAAAATTACACTCAAAACAAAGGACAGAAAACATGTTAGACATTAAAAAAATTGCTTTATATAGCGCGGCCTTCTTCACTATGGCCCATGGCGGACTTGCGCATGCAGATGGTTTTACATCGCACCAGAGCGTTAGCGAAAAATCATATGAACATTACGCCGACAAGCTTCCTGCGGAAAAGAAATTGGAGCTTCGTGAATATTTAGATTACGTCGCATCGGACCGTGAGCCGTGCCAAGGCTACCGCCAGGCACCAGTCGGTTTTGTTAAAGACGGCTGTGATCTTAAACGCATCGCACCACAAAAAGTCGCAGCGGTACCCTCAAAAGTAGAGAACCTTAAAATGAGCAAAATCTTGACGGATTATGAGATTAACTTTGCCTTTGATAGCGCCGCGATTGAGCCTGCTGCAGGCCTCACCATTGATCAAATTGCGAGTGAGATCAAAGATTATAAGCCCAATGAGGTCACCGTCACAGGTCATACTGACACATCAGGACCAACAACGTATAATGCACAGTTATCAAAACAACGTGCAAATAGCGTTTCAAAAGCACTTCTTGAGCGCGGCGTAACTAACCGCATTATTGACCAAGAAGCGCGCGGTGAATATGACCTTGCAGTACAAACCAATGATGGCGTTGCATTACGTGAAAACCGCCGCGTTGTCGTTGAGTTTAGAAAATAGCGTTTTATTCGCACATGACGCATAAGCAAATAACAAGTGGGCACGATGGGGTATTATAGAACCATCATGCCCGCTTTTTTTAAAGCACAAGAGTAAAAAATGAGAAAACCAGTGACAGATCAAGACATACAAGCCCTTATAGATGGACAGCTTCACGATGACGATGCCGAGCGCGTTATGCTTTACATCCAAGAGAAGAACTGGGCAAGACAGCGCTATTTTGAACTCCAGCAGCAGAAGGATAGCATTATTAAATTTTATAGACCTCACTGACACATTAGCCACCGAACCAAACACATCAGGCACAAAAAAAGCGCTCATTAAATGAGCGCTTTTTGTATGTCCGCCCAAGAAGGAGGCGGTTATAAAGTCCGTTTAAGCGATTCGCTTGTTGCCCATGATAAACCATAGCGCCATACCAATAACAGGCAACGCCAGAATAAGCACGACCCATACAAGCTTCATAACAGGCTTCAAACCACTTTGAATCACGCTCATAATCGCCACAATATCTAGTATCAAAACAACTAAACCTAATAGTCCATATTCCATCTTACTATCCTTTCTGTAATTTTCTCCAATAGTGCCAATGGTCGACAAGGTACAATAGTTCCACAAAAAAACGCAAAACGCATACAAACAGAGTATAGACGCGCGCATAATATATATGAGCCATCAAAACGCTTGTGAAAAGAAAACGAGGAACTTACTCTATATCGGCGTGTTGGAATAAAAAACACGTGTTTAAGCAAGGAAGAGCCACCATGAATCATTCCACCACAGCCGTACAACATGCCGATATGGACATCATAACAACGCGCAACCCTGCGACGGGAGATGCCCTGAAACAATACCCTGAATTCTCTCCAGATGAAGCAGCAAGCATCGTTGATAAATCACATAAGGCTTTTGGCGACTGGCGCAAGACAAGCTTTGCTCACCGCGCGGCTTTAATGGTGAAAGCTGCGGCGCTGCTAAAAGAGCAAAAAAATACGCTTGGCGCTTTGATGAGCGCCGAAATGGGCAAGGTTCATAAAGAGGCCGTCGCTGAGATTGAGAAATGCGCTTGGGTCTGTGAGTATTATGCACAAAAAGCAGAGACATTCCTCGCTGATGAAGAAGTACAAACAGATTTGCATCATAGCTTTATAAGCTATCAACCAATTGGCGTTGTACTGGCCGTCATGCCCTGGAATTTTCCATTTTGGCAGGTTTTACGCTTCGCCGCCCCCAATTTAATGGCAGGGAATGGCGCCGTGCTTAAACATGCCAGTAGCGTCACTGGCTGCGCCCTTGCCATTGAAAATATTTTCATCAAGGCTGGCTTTCCGGAGAATTTATTCAGAACGCTGGTGATCGGCAGCAAAAAAGTTGAAGCGATCATTGCCCATGAACATATACGTGCGGTGACATTAACCGGCAGTACGCAAGCAGGGCGCGCCGTTGGAGAAGCGGCAGGCCGACATTTAAAAAAGACTGTTCTAGAATTAGGCGGCAGCGACCCTTATATTATTTTAGCCGATGCCGATTTACCGAAAGCCGCAGAAATTTGTGCCACATCTCGCCTACTCAATGCGGGGCAAAGCTGCATTGCGGCGAAGCGGTTTATTGTCGTTGAAGCGGTTTATGATGACTTCATCATAGAACTGAGTGCCGTCTTTGCAAAAAAGAAAATGGGCGACCCGTCTGATGAATCAAACGATCTTGGTCCGCAAGCAAATGAAGCGCTGCGCGATGAGCTACATGATCAAGTGCTAAAGTCAATTGCACAAGGCGCCACATGCATAACGGGCGGTGAAATACCTGATAAGGCCGGCGCATGGTACCCGCCAACGATTCTAAGTGATGTGCGCGCGCCTATGCCTGCTTATAACGAAGAGTTATTTGGCCCTGTGGCCGCAGTGATTAAGGTTAAAGACACGCAAGAAGCCATAAATGTTGCCAATGCCTCTGAGTTTGGCCTTGGCGGCGCTGTATTCACACAAGATTTAGCAAAAGGACAAGACATAGCCCGCAACATGATTGAAAGTGGCGCTGTTTTTGTCAATTCGCAGGTTAAATCAGACCCGCGCTTGCCGTTTGGCGGCATTAAAAATAGCGGCTATGGCCGTGAACTATCACGCTTTGGCATACATGAATTTGTCAATATCAAGACGATCGGCGTCGCAACTTAAAATAAATTTTTGGAACTTATTACCTTTATAAGCTTTGGTAAAAGGAAGCATTAATAATAAAGGATATAAAAAATGAAAAAGCTTAGTTTAGCACTTTCCGCCGCTGCAATATCGTTATGCGGTGCATATGTGCCTGCACATGCGGAGGTCGTTCATACCAAGACCTATATGAATACCGTTGATCAGAGTGATGTACACGAGATTTATTTTTCCAAATTCGATATCAACAATGATGGGCTATACGCTAAATCTGAAGTCGGTGAACGCCTTTTTTACGCTTTTGACCTCGATGGTAATCAGGTCATTGATAATATTGAATGGGATAAAAAAACTGTTTTAACAGTGACCCCAATGGAAAAAGAGGTCTATAAATTTGTTGATTACAATGATGATGGTTATGCAGATCTACAAGGCTATAGCTATGAGCTGTTCTTTAAAGAATCAGGCCTAATTATGTTTGATGAAAATAAAGACGGCTTATCGGCGGCAGAGTTTATCTCAACTGGCTTTCAAAGCTTAGATGATAATGATAACAACACGATTGAATTATCTGAATGGCAAGAAGCCTATGAACAACAATTCGCGCCTTTAAGCGCCGAGCCAGAACGCTATAACGATTAATCCAATAAACACCACCACATACAAAAAACGCCTGCAGATTATGCAGGCGTTTTTTAATGCGTAAATTGTGGCTTAATCAATGAACTTCCCTGAAATAAACCCCGCAATTACGGCAAGAGCCATGCTACTTGCGGGCGCGCTTTCGACAAATTCTTTAAGCTGCGTTTCAGAGCCCTCAAGCAATTGCGCAACGATGGCCTGCGTTTCTTTTTGCACGCGTTTCATGCGCACCTTACGGTAGCTTACGACGCTCACAGCCATAATAACGCTGACAAAAGATCCCGCCAATATTATGCCGGCTGTGAAAAATGCGGCTAAATGAGCTGGCTGCGTAATTTGCAGCCATAAATACGTGCCAATCGCCACAAATACAACGGCAATAAGGGCAAGCGTGGCAGCCAATAAAAACAACCCAAAGACACATTTACTTTTATGTGTAAAGGGCGACTGGCTGCCCACAACCCTATCCAATATAATGCTTTCAATAAGCGGATATAAACTATTCATTTTATCTACGCTTCATAAGCATATTGATTAAATACCCTGCTGCAAATGCTGCTGCGACTGACTGCGCGGGGTGTTTTTTGACCTTGCCTTCTAAGTCATCATATTTTTTGTGACCGTAAAGCTTTGCATTGACAAGCTGTTCCGCTACAGAGCTTTTTATCTCCGCGCTGTGAATCTTTCCTTCTTCTTTAATATGCTTTGTCAGCTCAAAAACATTAGACTTCAAAGATTCAATATCACCTTTAATACCTTCAATTTCAGGGTATGAAGATTCTGATTTCAACTGAATTGCTTCTGATTTGGACTTCGCCATGATGTCTCTCCTTTTTCATGTCTGTTCATCTTATGATATCTATTCTAACGGCCCAGACCATGTTTCGTTCCCTGTATGCGCGTTTAAATAAATGCCTTAAAAATATTGACGCTCATAGGGCGCATACATGTAACATAAGGAACTCCTTTTGTTGTGCCGCGTTGGTCTGGGCACTTATAAACCACAATAAGGAGAGCACATCATGCTGAAGAAAAAAATTTTATACACTCTTATGGGCGCCACGTTATTAACCCCGCTCGCAAGCACTGCAGGCAAGGCAGAAACACCGCTACCCGCACGCAGTGACGACGCTGACATTGTTCTAACCGGCACAATTGGTAATATCCGCAGTGATGAATTTGACCTTAAATACAGCTCAGGCGTGATCACTGTTGAGCTTGATGAGCTGAAATGGAACGGCGATGAGACCAAACACCTCAGGACAGGGCAAATCGTCACGGTTTCGGGGCAAATTGATGATGATTTATTCGAAGGCCGCGAGATTGAAGCCGATAACATCTACGTTCAGGACTCATCCGTTTATTATTACACCAATGATGTCCGCCCGTCTTACGCGGTACAGTATGAACGTGATGGCGCAGATGAACGCTATGTTTCAATGCAAGGCACTGTCAGCGATATAAGCGGTAATAAATTTACAATTACAGGCAGAAACCACGCAGTTATGCAGGTCGATGCCAGTGATTTGAGTTATGACCCCTTTGATGATGAAGGCATAAAAATTAAGTCCGGTGATCGCGTGCATGTCTACGGTGAATTTGATGACGGCTTTTTTGAAAGCCATGAAATAGAAGCTGATAGCATTGTGATTCTCTCACAAGCTGGCGTTACAGTGCAGTAGGTTTCAACGATTAACAATCAACAGATACCAAAAAAAATAGCGCCGGATCTTCAATCATCCGGCGCTATTTTTATCGGCTGTATTTAAAAATGTTACTTGGCTTTGCCCAAACCGTTGTTCTTACTCTGTATCAATAGTGGTTGTCGCCGTGGCTCTTGTTTCAGATTTCGCTGCCGCTCCACTATCCAAATCTTGGATTCTATAGCTGCCATCAACATCTGTTTTCGCATCAAGCTCCGCGCGCCCTTTCACCGTAGAATCACGATCGGCGTCGGCATTTGCATCTGAATTAAGGCTCTGGTCGCTCTCGCTACCTGCGCTGATATCATTTTCAACCAACACACCTCCGCTAGCGTCTTCAAAAATTGTTTGTTCGCTTTGAAGCTGCGTATCTGCATGCGTTGAAAGGCTCTGTGATGTTTCCGCGCGGGCCTGACCCGCAAAGGCAGCGCCCGCGATGACTGTTAACGAGGCGCATAGTAATAAATGTTTCATTGTTGTTTCTCCTTATTTATATGAACAACTAACGCCATAAGACAAAAATGGTTCCGTGCAGCAAGCCGCTGCTTTTAGAGGTTCGTACGTCGCCTGCGTGGGCACCATTTATATAAAGCAGGCAGAACCAGCAGCGTCAGAATCGTTGATGATATAATGCCGCCAATCACCACAGTCGCCAGCGGCCTTTGGACTTCTGACCCAGCGCCGATATTAAAGGCCATCGGCACAAAACCAAGGCTGGCGACAAGCGCGGTCATCAAAACAGGGCGCAGCCGTGTCAGTGCGCCTTCAATGATCGCTTCTTCTTGCGGCATGCCTTTGGCTTCTAAATCACGAATGAAGGACAGCATGACCACGCCGTTCAGCACCGCAACCCCCGATAAAGCAATAAAGCCAACGCCAGCAGATATCGAAAGCGGGATATCACGGATAATTAACGCCGCAATGCCGCCCGTTAATGCCAAAGGCACGCCCGAGAAAACTAACGCCGCCGCACGGAGCGAGTTAAAGGCCATAAACAGCAAGCCAAAAATCAGCAGTAACGACATCGGGACAACAATCATCAAGCGCTGCTTGGCAGAGATAAGTTGTTCAAACGTGCCGCCATAATCAACCCAATACCCCGCAGGAACATCAACTTTGCTGCGTATATTATTTTGCACATCTTTAACAAAGCTTGCTAAGTCACGGCCGCGTACATTAGCAGTGATAAAGATACGCCGCTTGCCATTTTCACGGCTAATTTGCGCATGACCATAGGCGATATCAAGGGTTGCGACTTCTTTTAATGGTACGTAATCAGGCGCATCATGTGCCCGCGTATCATGCCTTGCGTTAGGTAGGGGGATTGGCAGCATTTCAAGACTTTGCATGTCCGTACGTAAGTTTTCTGGCAAACGTACAACAATGTCAAAACGCTTATCGCCTTCAAACACCTGCCCGACTTCACGTCCACCCATTGCAATTTGCACAACACCTTGCACATCCGCAATATTCAAGCCATATAAGTCAAGGCGCTTACGGTCTGGAATGATGCTCAGCGTGGGTAGGCCAGAGGTCTGTTCGACTTTAACATCAGCTGCGCCGTCCACCTTTTTCAGCGCGGCTTCAATTTCCTGTGCGGTCTTAAAAAGTTGATCAAGATCATCGCCGTAAAGCTTGATCGCCAAGTCACTCCGTACGCCAGCGATAAGTTCGTTAAAGCGCATTTGTATTGGCTGCGTAAACTCATAATTATTACCCGGCACTTGTTCTAATGCATGTTCCATACGCTCAACCAACGCCGCCTTCTCTAGGGTGGGGTCTGTCCACTGGTCGCGCGGTTTCAAAATAACAAAGGTATCGGCAACGTTTGGCGGCATTGGGTCAGTCGCGACTTCGGGCGTACCGATTTTACTAAAGACTGTTTTGACCTCATCAAAGGCCAGTATTGCCTTTTCCACTTGATGCTGCATATCGGTGGATTGGCTCATGCTTGTACCGGGTATACGCATCGCATGAAGGGTAATGTCGCCTTCATCAAGGCTTGGAATAAATTCCGCGCCCATGCGTGATGCACCGACAAGGCTAACCGCCACCAAAATGATCGCCGTTAAAATAACGATTGGTGGGTGTGCAACACTCCATTTCAAAAGCGGTGCATAGGCTTTCTTTGCGCCGCGAATCACGATGTTTTCTTCTTCATGTACTTTGCCTGTAATAAAGGTTGCAACGGCAGCAGGAACAAATGTCAGCGACAAAACAAGTGCGCTTAACAATGCGACAACAACCGTGAAAGCCATTGGATGGAACATCTTCCCTTCAACGCCAGTGAGTGAGAAAATAGGAATGTAAACAATCGTGATAATCAAAATACCAAAGATACTCGGCTTAATAACTTCTGCTGTCGCACGCGCCGCTAAAGAAAAACGCTCTTCTTTGTTGAGTAAGCGTCCAAGCTTATGTTGTTCCATACCGAATCGGCGTAAACAGTTTTCAATGATAATCACTGCGCCATCAACAATAAGGCCAAAATCAAGTGCGCCTAAGCTCATCAAATTGCCTGATACTTTATTTTCAACCATGCCTGTAATGGTCATTAACATTGCAATGGGGATAACCATGGCCGTAATCAACGCGGCTCTTAAATTACCGAGCAGCAAGAATAAAACAACAATCACCAATATAGCGCCCTCAACAAGGTTTTTTTCAACCGTTTTTATGGTGCGTTCAACAAGCGATGTACGGTCATAGACTGGCGTCGCATGAACGCCGTCGGGCAGAGAATCATTGACGACTTCCAGTTTTTTGGCAACGCGTTTTGCGACTTGTTGTGCGTTTTCACCCATTAACATCATGGCTGTGCCGAGAACGACTTCCTTGCCGTTTTGCGTCGCGGCGCCTGTGCGCAGGGGCGAGCCTAGCGCAACATCAGCAACATCACCAATGCGAATAGTAACTTCATCACGCTTCGCAATGATTATGTTCTGAATATCGCCAATATCTTTGACTTGGCCGGGGATGCGCACAAGGTATTGCTCTCCATATTTTTCAATATAGCCTGCGCCGACATTGTTATTATTGCGCTCCAAAGCATCAATCACATCAGCAATGGTTAGGTCGTAAGACAAAAGCTGTTTAGGGTACGGCATAACGTGGTATTGCTGTTCATAGCCGCCGATTGTATTAATCTCAATCACGCCTTTAAGATTACGCAGCTGCGGCATAATCACCCATTGTTGAAGCGTCAGCAAATCCATCGGTGTGTACTTCGTGCCATCATCCTTCACCGCATCGTCTTCGGCAGCAACGGTATACATATAAATTTCACCAAGCCCTGTTGCAATTGGCCCCATCATCGGTTCAATATTTTCTGGAATTTGGCCTTTTATACTTTGCAGGCGCTCTGCCAATAACTGGCGCGCGAAGTAAATATCAGTGCCGTCTTCAAACACAACCGTAATCTGAGAAAGGCCATAGCGTGAGATGGAGCGAGTATAATCAAGCTTGGGAATGCCTGCAATGGCCGTTTCAACGGGAAAAGTGATGCGCTGTTCGACCTCCAGTGGTGTATAGCCCGCAGCTTCGGTATTGATTTGGATTTGGACATTGGTAATGTCGGGCACAGCATCAATCGACAGACGTTTGAAGTTATACGCTCCTAAAATACAGACACCAAGCACAGCAATCAACACCAGCCAACGCTGGCGGATTGACGCTTCAATAATTTTTTCTAACATATTATGATTCCTTATAAATTCTTTTAATGCTCATGCGCCGCGCCGGATTTCAAAATATCGGCTTTGATAATGAAACTCCCTGCGCTGACATAGGACTGACCAGCGCTGAGACCGCTGATAATTTCGACATAACGCCCATCTGAGATTCCAGTTTTAACTGGCTTCATTTCATAGCTTTCGCCATGTTTTACGAACACAACGGTTTGCGCTTCCATAGTCTGCAATGCAGATTCACGTACTGCCACAGCGACCTGTTTTTGGGATATAGTCACGTCACCTTCAACATTCATGCCCGGGCGCCAGATACCGTTTTCATTTCCTAGTGGCGCAATCGCGACAAGGGTTTGGCTAAGCGCATCTGCCGTTGGAAAAACCATTTTAATCGTCGCCTCACCTTGCTTTGTGTCATCAAGGCTATGGACGCGTACGCTTTGCTTGGCGCTGACCTTATCGGCATCTTTGGGGAAAATATGAAACTTTGCCCAAACATTTGAAAAATCTGCAATGGTGAAAAGCGGCGCGTCACCGGCAACGTCTCCCAAATTCGTGTTACGCGCTAAAATCGTGCCATTAATCGGCGCGATAACATTATAGTTTTTAAGGCTTTCATTACTCTCGATAACCGCAAGTATCTGACCCTTTTCAACGCTTTCGCCCCAATCAACCGCTACGCTACGCACCACACCTGAAAAACGCGCACGGACATCAGCTTTGGCGTTTGGATTCATGGTAATGCGCCCCGTTAATGCAACCACGTCAGCGATCATAGCAGGCGCAGATTTCTCAATCGCAACACCTGCTTTTTGCGCAGCAGCGGCGGTGATCTCCGTTGTGCTTTCTTCATGTTCATCATGACCGTGCTCGTCGTGTCCGGCGGCCTTTTCATCATGGTCGTCATGGTCATTGTGCTCGCCGTGATCTGCTGCTTGCTGCATCTCGCCTTGATGCCCGTGTCCATCATTATCGCTTGCCCATACAGGCGCGCTGTATGAGGGGGTAACAAGCAGTGCAAGGGTAAGCGCTGTAATTAAAACTGTATATTTCATGTCTATTCTTCCTTTTTATTCAAGTTGCCGCCAAGCGCGGAGGCTGCCATATCGGCATATGCGCCGCTCAACATATCAATTTGTGCTGTGCTGCTATGGAATGCAGCCAGTGCTTCGAGATGGCGTTCTTGCATATCAAAAAGTGTGCGCTGCGCATCTAAAAGGTCAAGAAACGAAAATGCGCCTCTGTTGAACCCATCCTCTGCTTGCGAATAGGCTTTTCGCGCGGAGGGCAGAAGCCCGTCTTGATAGGCGGTAACCTCTTCACGGACACTGACGAGTGTTTGCCAAACTTCCATGACTTGCCGTTCTAAAGCAAGGCGCTGTGCGGTTTGATCCGCTTGTGCAGCGCGCAAGTTGGCTTTCGCCTCGGCAATGCGCCCTTGATTGCGATCAAAAACATTGATCGGGATGGATATACTGGCAAGAAAAGCTGTGCCGTCACCCTCAGCAAAGCGGCGTACCCCCAAACCAAACACAGGGTCAGCAACGCCATTGGCGCGCGCTAGGCCCAGCGCCGCATCTTCGCGCATCACTGCAATTTGGCTCATGACGCTCATTGGCGTTTGCTCAATCGCCTGTAATATAACTTCACGCTGCGGCACAGCAGGTAGCGCCATTAAATCAGCGGCAATATTTTGGCCAAGATCCGCACGCCCCATTAAATTCGCTAGGGCCATTTTTGTCACGCGCAGCTCTTTTTCTGCTTTGCGCTCGGCCACTCGCGCGCTAGAGACTTCTAAATCCGCTTTCGTGTGCTGAATTTCAGCGGACTTTGCGGCGTTAATGCGTTTTTTGACCGCCTGATGGGTCTGGTCGGCCAATGCAACGCGCTGCTTTGCTAAACGGAGCGTTTCTTGTGCAATCGCAACCTGCATATAGGCAGATTTGGTCTGGGCGAGCACGCTTTGAATGCTGGCTAAAGCTTGCTGATCCATATGCTGTTTTTCAAGCATCGCGACTTGTTCACGCTTTGAGCGCTTCCCCGCGATTTCCAATTGCTGCTGGACGCCTAAAGAGTATTCCGCGGCGTCGAGGCCGCTGCGCGGTGTATCGCCGCCAAAGTTTTCCGCTTCGAATATAGCTTGCGGGTTCGGCCTTAGTGATACTTGCGCGCGGTGGCCTTCTGCCGCCACGATTTTAGCCTTATAGCCCTGAATTTGTGGGTTTTGATCCAAGACAGCGCGATAGACACCGTCAAGTGTGAGTGTGCTTTCTGCCTGTGCATGGGCTTGGCGTTGCAGCGTAATGCACGCCATCAACATCAGCACAGAAAGGATGAATTTTCCTTTGGACATATTGGTGTTCCTTTGATTTTTAGATAATAGAAGTCATGCGCTCTTATATGAGCGCAGAGAAAATGCAGACGGATTACGCCTGTAAATTTAAGCTATCGGAGGGCGATATAACGGGGCGTGGTCGCGTGAACGCGAGGAGACCTGCATCGGGGCTGTGATGCGCTCTGCTAAAGCAATTGTTGCTGCGCCATCGGCAAAGGCCACAAGAAACACATGCGCGTGAATACAGCAGCAATGCTGGCACTGATCAAGATCAGCTTGATCCTGCGTTTTCTCAGTTTCACAATCTGAAGCGTTATTACTTACTTTAGCATTTGCGTGCGGTAGCGCATCGCCCGCTTGATGTGTACATGCCGCGTTCGCCATAGCCGCATGCGCAGCTTCTGACAAGCCACCAACTAAAAAGGCGCATAACGCGAATATGAGAATCAAACGGTTCATGAAATAAATATACCATAGCTTTTTAAATTTTCTAGGCTTAAAAGCCCAAAGCACGTATGCACGATATAGGATTTTTCTATAACCGCGCCTTCAAACATGGTAGAAAAAGAATACTGCTCTCAATAAATGCGAGCTGCTTAGCTCTCAAACCCGCCCCCCACCATAGACACACACAGGGCGGATGAAATATATGTGCAAAATGAAAGTGCGATTGAATGATTTCAAAACTTTACAATTATTGGCAAATTTTAAAAGGAAACCTTTGGTTTGTACCGGCCGTATTCTGCGTTATTTTTTTGGGGGTCACGGCTGCTTTTTATAGCATAGAGGTACATTATTTTCAAAATTACGACTACCCCAAATTCTTTTTTCACGGCACTACCGATGATGCAAAATCAGTCACCATTACGCTGCTTTCCGCCATGATTACAATGGCAACCCTCGCTATTTCAATTACAATGGTCGTTTTATCACTCGCCGCTTCACAGCTTGGCCCGCGCCTGATCAAAACATTTATGGCCGACCGCAGAACAAAAGACTTCATTGGTCTGTTTTTCGGCACCGTTATGGCCTGTTTTGTTTTAACTGTTATTTTGCACTCTCACGCCACGCAAACAGCAACGCCGCAAATGACCATATCTGCCGTGTTTTCTCTCTGCCTGATTAACTTATTTGTTCTTTTGGGCTTTGTTCATCATGTCGCGCAAGCCAGCATTGCCGACAATATTATCTTAAAAGTCTCCACCGACCTGAAATCGGCGCTTAATCGTTTAACGACAGACATCGTAAAACATCGCTATGACAAGCCAGAGGAAAGCTCTGCTTGGCCTGATGATTTTGATACAAAGAGCCATCATATTATCTTTGCCCAATCTGGTTATGTACAAAATATAAATTACGATAGAATAATGGAGGTCGCCTGTAAGGAAAATTTACTTATTCAAATTACATTCAAAGCAGGGCATTTTCTGGTCAAAGGAGAGGACGGCGTGCGGATTTACGCACAAGCCAATGGCAATACAGAGGGCAGCTCCAATGACAACATAGATGATGCGCAGAACAAAATCCGTGCCGCTTTTATTATTGGTGACCAACGTACCGCGACGCAAGACATTGAATACCCCATCCGGCACTTGGTCGAGATTGCGATCCGCGCTTTATCACCAGGCATTAATGACAGCTTTACCGCAATGAACGTGCTCGACCACTTATCTGCAGCGCTCGCAGTCCTATGCGAGAAAGAAACACCAGAAGAGGCGTTTTATGACGATAATGGGACAAGACGCATGCAGGCGAAACAAAGTGATGACTCTGATATTGTCCATAGCGCCCTAGATCAAATTCGCTTTAATGGCAGAGCAATGCCGAGCGTTACGCGGCACTTCTTGAAAAAATTACAAATCCTTGCCACGCTTGCTAAAGACGACACGATGAAATCAGCATTAAAGCGCCAACTCACTGCGATTTTGCATGATCTGAAGCAAACGGATACATATATTCCCGAGAGAGAAGACCTGCAGAAGCAAACCAAGGAGCTGATAGAAGAACTCTCAAAGACCAATTAAACCCCAAAGGCTGAGGAACTTTATTCTACGGATATGCGTTAGACCTTAATAATCGTGCAAATTTAAGGAAAGCCCCAGATGAATATTGATTTTCTCGCTCCACTTACTGAGAAATTAGAAGCCATGACGCTCGGCTTCATTCAGGCTTTGCCTGTTTTAGGGCTGGGTTTGATTGCTATTTTATTAACTTGGGCCATATCCAAGTTTGCCCAGAAGCTGATGCGCAAGTTATTATCCCGATCCTATATGCGCCGCTCGCTTGTCGACTTCTTTGTCATCTTGCTCAGAACCAGCGTCTGGATCTTTGGTATTTTAATGGCGATCACGATTATTTTCCCGAGCATGACACCCGCAAAAATGTTGGCCGGTTTAGGTATCGGCGGTATTGCCGTTGGCTTTGCATTTAAAGATGTTTTTGAAAACTTCATGGCCGGAGCAATGATTATGCTCCGCAAACCTATGCGGATTGGTGATTATATAGAATGCGAAGGGCTTAATGGGAAAGTCGAGAGCATCACCATACGCGACACCCATATTCGTAAAACCGACGACCAGCTTGTCTTGGTTCCGAATAGTTTTCTTTTTTCCAACCCCGTTTATATTCGCACGGATAAAGAACTGCGCCGGTTTACCGTTGTTTGCGGTGTGTCTTATGATACAGATCTCGACGAGGCGGCGGACGTCATTCAAAAGGCTGTCACCGCCCAAGATACCGTCAGTAAAGACAAGCCCATACAGGTCTATGCCTGTGAATTTAATTCTTCATCCGTAGATTTCACCATTCGTTGGTGGAGCGAATCTAAACCGATTGATTTTCACCAGAGCCGCGACCAAGTTATTCGGGCGGTCAAACGTGCGCTTGATGATGCGCAGATCGAAATCCCATTCCCTTATCGTACGTTGACATTCAAAGAGAGTTTAAATGTCTCCTCTGAGAGTTAAGAATGGCTGAGTATGACAGGACTTAGCTGTCTTGTGGCTCCTCGCCTTACTTATTGTTCTTTTTTTTACTGGCGCGGGCCGCTTTGCGGGTTGATTTATCTCCGAATTTGCGCTCTAGCGCAGCGGCGTTATCACGCTCTTCCGCGACCAGCTTACTCCACCTATCTAACCGCTGTTCGTCTAGCTCACCAGCGGCTAGAGCCGCGCGAATAGCGCAGCCCGGTTCTGTTTCATGCGCGCAGTCGTTAAAACGGCACTGCCCAACTAAGCTAAACAAGTCCTCAAAGACATCTGCTATCCCGCCCTGCACGCCCATAAGCTGAATTTCTCTCATGCCGGGCGTATCTAATACGCCGCAGCCATCTGGTAAAAAATGAAGGTGGCGATTGGTGGTTGTATGCCGCCCTTTGGCATCGCTTTCGCGAATTGCCCCTGTGTCTACGGCCTGATTACCGAACAGCGCATTAACCATGCTAGATTTTCCAACGCCTGATGAGCCGATAAACGCGACTGTCTGACCAGCGCCGCACCATTCACGAAGCTTTTCTTGCGGATCGCCGCCTAGCGCATTAAGCAAAACAGCAGGCACCTTTTTCGATATGACACTGGCTGTCTTTAAATAGGATTCCGCATCATCACTAAGATCGGCTTTGGTTAGGATGATAACAGGTGCCACCCCTGCTTCAAACGCTAAGGCAAGGTAGCGCTCTAAACGGGCCACATTAAAATCTTGATTACATGAAGACACAATAAAGGCCGTATCCACATTTGCTGCAATCAATTGAAACGCGCAGCCATCACCGGGGGCGCGACGCTTAAAAAGGCTTGTGCGGTTAAGGACTTTGCTGGCTTCTGGTTGAGATTGATCCAGCAACAACCAATCGCCAACAGTCGCATCAGGCCCTGGCGGCACCAACAAATCAACGCCGTCACCCAGAACATGCAGGCCGCTACGATGCACCTCAACAACGCGCACTGGCGGTGTCTGTGCCATTTCTTCGCGGCTGATTTGCTGCGCGAAGAAGCTTTGCCAGCCAAGTTTTTCTAATGGAGAAAATTTGGCTGGGGGCGTGCCGCCACAATCCGGATCTATATGAGGTTTTATGCGATCGTTCCTTTTTAAAATTATATGGTCAGTTCTTCCGAATAGACATATTTTGTGATGCGTTAGTAAAGGCTGTGCGCCTCTCAAAAATCACAAAGGCTAGATAACATTTAAACTTTTCTTGAGCTGATTAATAGTCTTTATTCAAAACGCTGTTTGGTGTATCTGGAAACTTCCAGTTTTTGAAATAAGGCTTTGCCTTGCGGAATGGTGGCTTGGGATCTGTTAGGTTCATATCATCATTTTTCATCCACTTCGATGCGCCTTCTAATGCAAAGCTAGCTTGCGCGCTATTCGCGGCACCGACAATAAGCGTTGTGCCGTGTTTTAACAAATACTGGCTCGGATTAGCGAGCGATTGGAAAGAGTACATCCCGTCTTGGCCTGAGAGAGCAGGTAGCATCTTAAAAGTAGCACTGGTGCGAAATTCTGGACTTTCATCAATATAATCAAAACTTAGCCCGCCTTGCGCATTTGACACGCGCATGACTTGCTGCAGATGGGCAAAGTTAAACCAATTGCCGTATGTCGGCGAATAGGGGTCAGCAATCGGCACGATAGAGCCGTCAGCGCTCAGCTGTACAGATGTGCCATGCGCAAATGTTACATGGTCGGCGCCATCTTCAAAACCGGGGATCAAAATAATGCTGGTATCATCCACGCTCACGGGTGGAATAAAGAATGTTTCCCCTGATGGCATGACATGTGAAGGCAGGCGTTCGAGCTCTACCGTCTTCGTTGATGGGGCCATCAAGACGTCATCAGCGGCGCCTTTTTGGAGCATCGCATTGCCGTGGGTCAAATAAACCCCGCCATAGAGCACCGTAGCGCGGGCTTTTATTTTTTCATTTATCGCATGCCACTGCGCGCTTTTTTCAGGGTTAATCTCAAGCTCACCAACATCCGCAAATGTGATTCCCGCGAGGCTTTCAACGGTTTGGAGCTTAAAGGTATCGGCGCCGTTACAATCCATCTGCACAATATTTTGCGCGCCCTCAAGCGTCGCGCCGCCAAGGGCAAGGCATTTACCGCTTGATGCATTTTGTAACTTCACACTTGCGTCAGCTTGGTCAACACGCAAAAACATCTGTGTGCCGTTACTGCGGCATGGGCCGTGGGATATCTTGTCATCACCCGCATCATACAGGCAGGTTTTACTATTACGCGGTGAAATCATAAAGCGCGTTTGGTCAACCCCGCCAAATGCGAAATATTGATTTTTATTATCGTCGGCGCATGGCTGCATTGTAATATCGCCGCTTAAGAACATATCGCCGTTCACACAAAGGTTCGTGTTGTTCGCCAGCGTGATCTTGGCCGTTTCAGGCAGTCCCTGCGCTGCTGTGAAGTTTTTTCCCACAGAAGGTAACCAGCGACGTTTGCCCGCGCTCATTGGATCGCTCTGACAGTTATCCAAAACCAAATGCGGAACATCAATATACGACACATCATTTCTTATATCGTCCTTTAGCTTCTGCTTGCCAGCGTCGTATTCATAAACCGCCGCCTGTGCCAAGGGGATATACCAAGCATCGCCTTTTTTAGCGCGCTCTACTTTTAAACTTCTAATTTTTGCATTGTAAATATCAGTATTTTCTTTGGTTCTTCGCAACACTTCACTTCTCGTGATATTAGATTTTGTTTCTTGGACCAAAACCTCTCTTAAACATTGCCCGTCATATGAAACCAATTCCCCTTGCTGGGAATACCGCCATTTTTGTGATGCACTATCACCGCAATACATGAAATTGACACGCTGTTTACCCTCTATGCGCTGAAAACTATTGGTCGGCATTAAGCAGGTGTCTTTGCTTGTAATCGTGTCTGTACCAACCACAAACGTTTCTGTTTTACCGTCTTCATTTTCTGTTGTTTTGGTCTTAACTTGATAATCTTTATTGAGCTTCACGATGCGCCCCTGATCATCAAAGATGAAACTTATAACATCAAGAAACGCATCAGATTCACCATCGGGGTTGCAATTATTCCATAGTCCGGGGGTCGTTGTGCCTATCATTTCACTACGTAAGCACCCTTTATATTCTCCGTTTACATCATGATAAAGCAGCATCAGTTTGCTGTCTTTGGAACAGCGTTTCAGATTTTCATTCCAGAAGGTTCCATGCGCACAATGCCCAGGGCTTTTGCGATCAAAGCGTGCAACCTTAGTGTTTGTGCCCATGTTCTGCAAGGCCTTAAAGGCTTGATCGATGCGGGCGTTTTCCTTGCGAATGCGCCAGCGCTGCCATTGCTGAATATTGCCTTTTAACTGCCTGCGCGCATCTAAAAATGCGTTATCTGCGCGTTCTTTGGCTAGAATACGAACCCATTGCGATAAATTATCAGCCTCATAGCCAACAAAACGCGCCTGCTGTGTCACGGTGCTGCCGCTCAGGCATTGACCAGAAAATCTAAGTGGATCTGTGGCTTGTTCATTGGCCTGCGCGCCATCAACATAAAGGCATGTTCCCGTCGACACGTTTTTGAAAACATATTCGCCTTTTAATGTGTCTTTAAGCGGGGTGTTCATGCCTGTATCTAGCGTGCCATTATCATTCACGGCTAGAACTTTCCATTTGTTTTTATCGTTAGAAACATCCGGATGACAGGAATTATTACCGAACGCATTCCCAGCCCCATTTGCGCCCAGACAGGCATAATTCACCTGACCGTCCCATGCGCGAGAGCCCATAATTTCAATGGTGTGGTGACCATCCAATACACGTAAATTAGTGTGTGAGCGCAAAGGGGTTCTATCATCACGTTTCGATGTATCTTCAGTGCTACAGCTTTTCAGCTTATAAGGGCCGCCGCCATCCCAATACCAACATAAACCCGATGATTTATGTTTGATTTGGCCGCGCATTGGAATGTCCTCAACCTCGTTCCAATTCGGCACAACTGATGTACCCAGCCATTTATTTGCACTCGCACAATTGCCCATCACAACTTGATTGGCCGCGTTACGCGTCATACATTCATTGCCGTTTTGTAGCTTCATATCATCAGTGTATGTCCATTTGGAATTATCACCATTTTTGTGGCAACTATCCAAAAAGACTTTGCCATTTGCGCCGCCGCCGCGCGTCAGGCACTCGGCTTTTCCTGGGCCAAACCAGCCGCCATTATACCCATAATAAGAATACCAGCTCGATGTGATTTGATCGGTCAGTGGATCAAGATGGAACTGCCCCGGCGTATCACCGAAACATTTTTCAACGGTTAGTGGGTCATCGCTTCGGTATTTGACGCGCATACAATCACCAATCGAGTTGCCTTGGCGCGTGGCATCATCAAATAAAACAACTGCGCCATATTCAAAGCATTGCTTAAACGCGTCATTCCAATAATGAAAACCGGGTTTACAGCGCAGCGGGTTAATGCGGTACCAAACGGGCGCTTCTTGCTTATCACCGCCAAAGACACTGCTGCCCCAATCACCGATCGCACCAAGCGCTTGCCCTGCGACGCCAGAGACCGCACCTAAAGACTGACCAAGTCCATCACTGAGCCATCTTGTGGCATCATTACTTGCCAATGGCGCCCATAGCTGCGTTTTTCAAATCACTTGCCTTATCGAATGCTTCGCCGACGGCTTGCGCCGCACCGGGCCCTAGAACAGGGACTTTTTCAAGGCCTGTTTGCACCAGACTAATCCCCATGCCCGCGCCCATTTCGGCCATGTTCAGCGGCATAGTTGCAAGGCTCTCTGCATTTTGCAGCGCTTCACCCGGATTAGTGATTAATTCAGCGGCATTATCAACAAGCGCCTCGCCACTGCCCAAAGGATCCGTCACCAAAGCGCGGCCAGCATTCCATGCGCCTTCACCCATATTCAAAAGTGCCTGCCCAAGGTCTAGGGCGCAATCAAGTGGGTTAGGCACAGATGGCCTAATCGACCCTGCGACTTTAGCCGCAAGAGTTTCTGGGTTTCCAAGGTCAATATTATCGGCTGAAATTTCAAGCGGAATACAGTCCCCTAAGCTCATAGAAAAACTAAGGCTACGTCCTGTTAAGCTCATGCCGCCTTCAATGGTTGTAAGGTCTTTAATGCTGTTATCGCCGCTTGATACCGAAGCGTAAATACTGGCATCAGTGGATGTGAATGCGCCGCGCGACATATCAAATGTGCCTGTTAACGGGAATAGCGGAATAGGCATGGTTGGAATATCCAAAGCGCCTGTGAAACGCAAGCTCTGCTTACCGCCAAGCAGGGGCATATTGCCTGCAACGTCGAATATATTATTTTGGAATGGCGATGGCGGCGTGATCTTCCCTGTGACTTTATAGCCATCAATCAGGTTCACCATATATTTTCCTGATGCTAAATCAGCGCGTAAAGCGCCGGTATCGACAATGAAGTCGCCCCCGACATAAAGCCCTAAGCCGAGCGGTGGGTATTCGATGTCTGCGCTTGCATTGCGCGGCGGCGTGCTGCCGGGCGTGCCAAAATAAATAACAGGGTCACGTACCCCAATCATTGAAAGTGGTGATTTTTCAATCAGCGAAAACATGCCATCGCCGGCAGAGGAAAGCGCTTTTGTAAACCCTTCCATTGTGGTTTTTGCTTCGCCGCTAAGCTGCTTTAGAATCTCACCACTTAAATTCGAACCACTTTTGAAGGCCAGATCAAACACGCTTTTTTGTAAGCGCGCCATTGTCACTGGCGTCAAAATAAGCGGCGTGTCCTTACAGGCTTGAATCTCAGGTTCTCGCTTGTCTTTGCTCTCACAAGATTTCGCGAATTGCAGCGCAAGACTTGATGGCACAGGCGGCACAGATGGCAACCATGTTGAATCCATATCAAAGACAAAGGCCTTGGTTTGATCGCCATCTTTAAATTCAGCGCGCTCAGTGTGAATTTCAATTACTGTGCCTTCTGCTGTTTTGCCAAAGCGGAAAGCAGGGTTTTTCAATGCGTATCCCGTTAAGCCCATAGGGTCAGACCATGTTCCACTGACGCTCGCGCCCGCTGTAATTTTCGGCGTCACTTGTTCAGGTCTTGCGCTATAGGTCAGGTCTAAAATGGCATCTAATTCTTGGACGCTTAAATCATCCAAACGGCGCGGCTTAACTTTGACAGCGGCAGAAAGCCCGATATCGATATCGCTATTATCTTTGGATTTACGAACAAAAATTTTCACATTGCCGTCTTTAAACGCGATAAGTTCTTTCAAGAATGGTGGCATTTTTGGCGCGACATTCTTAAGGATGGTGTACAGGCCGAGCGACGGATCGCCGCCGAATAAACCGCCAACAGAGCCCGCGATAAAGACTTTGCCTTTAACGCCAAATGGTGAGGCAAGAATACCGCTGATCGGGTCTGGTAATTTAGAAACGTCCATATTGGTCAGGAAGGTTAGGCCGTCTTCGAGCAATAATGAATGCGCCAAATCATCATCGGTCAAGCCGCCCAAAACTTCATCATAAATCACATCAGGAATATCACCTGCATTAAAATCAGGCACAGATTTAGAGCTAACAATCAAGACACCATTGGGGATGCTAATTTGATTTAAAGGCGCCGGTATATTTGTCGCCATTTTACCAATATCAACATCGTGGTCATGACGGATAAACAGCGCCGCATCACCATTGTCACGAATGATCGCAGCCTTAGCGTCTTTTAAAGCAAGCCCGCCTATATTGACATCCATCACGCCTGCAATGGCATTTTTACTGATAAGCAATTTGCGGATTGTTGTATCAGCAATATCCGATGCGCCCGCAGGGACATTCATAAGTGCAGAGACTTTAAGGCTCCCCTCAAAACTCACAACGGCGTCAGCCGCGCCGCCGCTCGCCGCCGCGATGGAAATACCAACTTTACCAGACTGCCCACGGAAGACCCCATCACCAACAAAGCGCGTTGCTTGGCTCGTGTCTTCGCCCTTGCGCTCAAAATTGGCTTCGATCCCGAGGTTGCTAATTTGTAGGTCTGGGAAAGCAAAAGGATTGTTCCAAAGCTCTGGCGACGTTAAAGCAAGCGCAAAGCTATTTTCTGTCTGGGAGGGGGCTTCATATTTGAAGCGGCCGCTCATTTCTATAGGGTCTTTTTTCTCTGGGAAGGTCACATCAGCGGTGGTTTTAATTTCAAGGGCTTTGCCGCTTAAATTAGACAGTACCAATTCGCTTTTTTTGAATTTTATGAGTGATTCAGGAATGTTGTTGATGGTGAGGCCTTCTAAAGCAGCGCGCATTTCACCCTTCATTTGCCCTGTATCGTCTTTTGTAAACGCACCAAGCAGCGCAATATCACCGTTCAAGCGCATGTAATTTTTAAAGAGGTCAGTAAAGCGCCCATTAAATATTTTTTCTGGCGCGGTTTTGCCGCCTATCGTTAAGCCTTTGGCAAGAGTGATGGCCCCATCTTTGTCAATTAAGCCGTCCAGTAGCGGTTGTAGCTTTTGCGGTGCATTTTGGTATTTCAGCTCTGCCGTGGCTTTATTTCCCCAGCCAATCAAAGCAGGCGCGAATGTTACATTCGATATTTGGGATGGAAGAAAGTCATAAATCATATGCGGTTTCAGGCTTTCAAAGCGCGTAAACATAGAAAACGTATCAGCTTGGTCTTTTTGGACTTCACGCGCAAAATATGCTGTCGCTTCCATATCCTCGGCGCCGCGCCATAGCTTGCCGATCATCTCATCTGGCGTAAGGTCAACATCACTCACCGCAAACTCATCAACTTTGGGGAAGTCTTTCAAACCCGGTAAGTCATTAAGGGCAAGGGGGCCCGGTGCATTAAAAGACCAATCGTCAAGGTCAAGGCGTCTTTTGGCTTCATTAATTGTAAAATCCATCGTGCCATAGAGGTCAAGATCGGCGCGATCCAGCTGGCTATCTGTCCATGTCCGCGTTTTTAGTGTGCGTTTCATAACGCCGTTTTCTTCTGTTTGTTCGAACACGCCGCTAGATGCATATTGGCGAATGCTCAGAAACGGAATGCCGAAAGGTTCTTTCCAGCCGATATCTGGCGCGCCCTTGGTCTGCTTTGCCTTATCGGCGGCTTTTTTATCTGGCGTTTCTGTATTTGGCGTTTTTATATCCGTCACGCGCGCCAAGGCGTCAAAGGCGATGTTCTTTACTTGATCCGCATTTAAAGCTGTTGAGGCTGCAAAGGCAATTTGTCCATCAGTTTGGGTCGTAACGCCGTTACAAAGCATATTTAAATCACCCTGAACTGACAGTTTTGCTACCATGGAGATATTGCTAATTCCTGCTGCTTTTTCTGGCAGCTTTAATGTCATGCCTGTGAGAATGGATGGCTCGATCTTGCCATCGATTTCCTTAAGCGAGAATGAGGCATTATTGAAATCAACAGACCCACCAGCATAGGATGGTTTGAAATTCGGTATCGGAAAACTTAGATCAAGGCCAGATAGAATAACATTTGTGACCTTTTCACAGAGGGCTTTTTTATCAATGCTAACCCGTGGGTCAAATTTGCTAAAGCGCAGGTTTTTTAACTGGCTGAGTTTGAAATGCCCAGTTACCGCATAGCCATTTTCATCAATGCTATAGGCGGCCATAACCTTAGACGCATTGCCATCACTCGCAGGGTCATATGTCCCGACGAGCGTTACGCCAGGATAAACCGTGAGTGGAAACAGGCCGGTATAATCACCTTTTTTCAGTAAAGGTGATAATGGCTCGGGCACTTCGCTCAGTGCATTATAAATGATTTTATCAGCACTTTCGGGACGGACGAAAAATATTGCATTGGCAAGGCCGAAACTGCCTAAGCTTGTGTTGCGAATGGGCGGGATATACGTACCAAGGTCAACCGATTCATGCTCAAGCCCTATAATCGGCACTTCGCCCGCGGCTTCATACAAAACCGCGCGCACAGGCGAACCATCAAGCGTAACATGGCCTTCCATATAATCTGTTGAAGCCTTAAACTTACTCAGCACAACTTTAGATGCACCGGGCACGGCGCTGCCGACAATATCAGCCAGCGTCATATCGCTTTCAACGATCAAGGTCGGCACAAGATTTTCGCCTTTATCATCGGCTTCAAGCGCGATAAACATATCAATATTTTTTTGTTTTCCTTCTGGCGTTGTGAGCTTCCCTGCGCCAGAGACCACGAAAGAGAAATCTTCGAAATCATCCAATTTTTTGGGCGGCAGATTACCGTTTTTAGCTATTTTAAACGTGCCTTCAAAACCTGCGGGACCAATTTCATAGCCCGGCACATCGATAAGCGCGTTAGCTTGGTCGGTTGCCACGCTGCCTTCGATCGTCGCGGATTTATTTTGCGGCGTGATAACGATGCGCGCATCGCCAAGGGCGAGAGTCTCACTTGATGATGCGCTTGGTGAAGGGGCGTATTCAACATCTATCCCAGCGCCTAAGGCAAGCTCTAAAGTCTCTGCCCATGCAATCTCCACAACAGGGTTATTAAAACTCAATGGCCCCCATGACCGCCGCGCACTAGATTGTAAATTAATAATAAGCCGTGCGCCCTCAAACGATACATTGCTGTATTTGGCCTTTAAGTCATCAAGGGTCATTTCTGGTGGGATAGATACAGGCACAGTATCACGCGGCTCGACGCCCGAAAACAGCCCCTGTAATGCCGCGCCAGAGACGTCTAGTTTTTTATTTTTGAGCGCCAGAAAAGCGGCAATATTCTGACCATTCGGCCATGAATTTAAATCCGCACTAGCCCAAAACTGCAGCCCGCTTGGAATATCTTTTTCAGGAAGGTTATCGCGGCCTAAAAATGACTTTAAAAGCTTAAAATCAGCGGCGGTGAAATCTTTACCTTTATTTTCAGGGGCAACGAATAAGAATACTGGCGCATCAAAGACACCGATTTGCCCAAAGCCCGTCTCGCGCGCTTCGGGTAAATAATCCGTGAAGCGCATGGTGCTATGCCCTAAAGCCACCGTTGGTATATCGCTGCCTTCATGCTTTATAACGGCAATGAATGTTTCAAGCCCGTTGAGCCATGTTCTGCCCAGTGACACAGTATCATTGCCGCCGCTGATCGGTTCAATCAGCGCGTCTTTAATTTCATCGGGAAGTTCTAATTTATCACCCGCTAATGTGCTCAGACTCAGATAAGAGGAAAATTCTGTTTGTTCTTTTTCTGATGGCGCAGCTTCATCCGTAGGTAGATTCACCGCAGGCGCCATCGTGCCGCTAATCACCCAATTGCGTGAATTAATGCCAACAGGTTTGCCCTCTGGCGTGACACTTATGGCGCTTAGCCTGCCGGGGACCGCCGCCCATTCGCCACTTTGCGCATGGCGTTGATATACGCGCCCGCCGCCAAGCTCCTCATTTATCGCGCTGCCGATCACATAGAGCGAGCCGTCACCACCAACGCCGATATCGCTACCTTTTGGCGCTTTGGTGTCTTCAATCCATTCATCGCCGGTATAGACAAAAAGGCGACCTGTTTGGTCAAGTCCCCAAGCGCGCCCTTGCGGGTCAACATCAATGCGCGTCAGCCGACCTGTGACTTGCTGCCAGTCTATTTTGCCTGTGGCTGAAAACTGGCCTTTTAAAGTCGCGCGCTGACCGTTTTCAACATGCACATCCGCCACCCAAATCTGACCGCCGCCAATGCCAATATCTGCGCCGCGAATGCCGGTTGGCTGCCACGAACCACTGCCCACAGCGCTGACATAAAGCTGACCGCTTTCGGTTAAAGCCGCGGCGCCGCTCTCGCCCGCATCAATGCGTTCAAACTTACTGCGCGCGCCATGAACGCGCCAAGATTTTCCTTGTGCGTCCCAGTGATAGACCTTGCCATCCTGCCCAGTAAACCATTGCGCGCCATCATGACTAACGCCAATATCACGGCCATGCGCGTTATCTTGCATCCAATCAGGCTTATCACTGCCCATTGCGCCGCTAAAAGCCACAAAACTGAGAAAGGCTGCACCGCAGACAGATAGGAATAAAGATTTACGCATTTTTCACCTTATCCTATCTTCCAAAATATACAGTTTGACTGGCAGGAAAATTCGCAACAATCGGGTTACCACGGGAATCTACAGCGACACGGCTTACGCCAGATTTATTAGTTTTAATAAATCGTTTCGATATCGGGTCCCATTTTTTAAGGACGCCAGAAAGGTTGACGATAAACACTGTCCCGTCATGGCCAACACCAATATCCTGCGCTTGATCGTCTTGATTAATGGAGCGCAGCGCAAAAGAATCTGAGCTTGGCATAAATTCATAGACATTATTCGCGCTATTCACCACCCACAGATCATCTTCGTCCTCGCCAATTCCGGCGCGCATAAATGTCATATCTGCACGACTAGAAAAATCTTTTACGTCACCGGGTTTGAAAAAGCGCAGCGTGTTTATTCCATCAACCTGAACCACCACTTCATTCGCAGCCACATCAATATCAGCCGATGACTTGACGACAAAAGCGGAATCAAACACGGCGTTCTGGTAATCATTACTGGCCACTTTACCCGCATCCGTAAACACGCTGGACGCATAGGTGATTAAGACAGGTATCGTGCAGTCTTCTTGCCACTGCATATATAATGCTTGAATATCAGGTGCGGTGGTCGGCGGCTTTGTATCACTTGCTGATAGGCCAATCGCCGATAAATCTGCCGCTGATAAAGTCTCGCCCGCTACGGCTGCGAGCAGATTAATACGGTTTAAATAATCCAGATGTTTAAATGAACGCGAAAGAGGATCATAGAGCCAGTTCCGTCCGCTGCCTTCTACGCATGGGTCGCTAAAGCCCGTTGCAAGGACAATATCATCACGGCCTGATGTAATATCGAGCAAACCGCTGCCTAAATTGGTGTAGCCTGGCGCCGTTGTCGGGATATTGACCGCTGAGAATGAAACAGACTGTACAATCTGCACGCCGCTATTATTTATAGTCGCTGTTTGGGATTTGGTTACTTCTGCTGTCGCTTCGGTTTTTAGCGCAAGCCTTCTGTCGCTGCTTTCATCGCGTTCAAAGAAATTCGCGGCGTATGCTAGGCCTGCATTATTGACAATCCATGGGCGGTCATTCGGGCCGGCAGCCACGCGCGCGGTGTCGCCCTGCCGAATAATCTCAAAGCTGCCATCCTTACGGTTAAACCGTCGCAGCGAAGCATTGGTATCGACAATAAAGACACTGCCGCCCGGACCAATAGAAATATCCTCGGCTTTGAAAGCCTGCTGTTCACACGCGCCCTTCGGGTCGCAGCGGAACAAACGGTTGACGGAATCAATCACCCAGAACGACCCATCATTCTGCGCGGCGATTTGCTGGCCTTTTTTTGATAACTGAGTATATGACGTACGCGCTTCAGATAACTTGGCTGCTTGCTCTCGATTATCGAGCACTAAAATCCGTTCATCCTCATAAAGGGCGAGATCAATTAAGCGTAGGTTCAAATTAACCAGCCGCCACGCCTCACCATCATGCTGTACCAGATTGCCCTGCGTGCCCACTGCGATTGGCAGGCCATTATCACGCACAGCCAGACGGTCGACTTGACCGGGGAATTCATTAAAGCGCTGCTCTGTATTTGACCAACGTTTTATCGCGCCAGATGCCGTTAGGCCATAGACGCTGCCATCTTGCCCAATCGCAAGGTCAGCCAGTTTGGTGGCGCTCGGCACTCTTTCAAAAACAATCGGGGATGTATCTGCCACAGTTTGTGGGTCTACGCTGCCCCCACCATTTTCTGAGGTCACAATACCTTGTGCTTTATTGCGGTGAAGCTCCGTAATGCCTTGGGCAAAAATGCGGCCTTCGCCATCGGCGCGCCAGATCTGGCCGTCACCTGCCGCAACGGCGCTTGCTGTGCTTATATCGGCCAAAATCCGCCATGAGGCTAAATCTTCCTGCCATTCATAAAGCTTGCCATCCTGCCCGACAATCACAACCCGCCCTGTATCATCGGCGGCAATATCTGACGCTTTACCAGCAATGCCAATCCACGCATCATCAAGGCGGCGGGCAATTGCTCCACTGGGCGATATGCTCCAAATCATGCCTTGCGCATCGACGGCTAAGCGTTTGGCGCTGCCGTTTATTTGGCTCCAGCTTTGTTGCTTTGGGTCATATGCTGCAATGCTATTGGTGTTAGTTGTAACGTAGATGCGCCCGTCTGGGCCTGTAGTGACGTCAACCGCCCCTGCGCCCACAGCGTTCCAGACTGTTCCCGAAAAATGTCTTAATTGACCGCTGTTATCGACCCCCCATAACGTTCCGTCATTACCAGCCGTAATACGTGACATACGCTTGCCAATTGGCTGCCAGCCTTCATCCCCATGGTCGTACAAATAAACGCGACCGCCTTTATCGACTGCCGCCACAGTGCCTTGCGTACCAATGGTGATATCAACGGCGCTGCCTTTAATGCGCTGCCAAGGCGTGGAGGCAGCCTGCGCATAAGCGCTCATGGTCACAATAAGCATGACCAAGACAAGACAGGGGATAATGACTAATCTGTTATTAGGCATAAGAACATACAGACGCATAATCGGGGTTAATAAAAGAGAAACTCAACAGCTTTTTCGAGGCGCTTTTCATGGGTATCGCGCGAATTCCAGTTTTCTAGTGTAAAGTCACCGGTTTTAAATTCGCTAAACAACGAGTTCACCTGCGTTGTCTTCATGATTTCAGAAAAGGTCGAAGGTGGTATAAACCAGTCCTTGTTGCGCTCTTCAAAGACATCAATGGATTTTTCAAATTCAGACATTGCTGCATCGACTTTTGCGCGTTCTTCAGCATCTTGGTTCACATAGTGTGCACGGCGCGGGGTCAGCATAATCAGTACAGACTTGCGAAAATCGCGTTTAGCTTCATTGGCAAACAAGTATTGAATCACAGGAATATCGCCCAAAAGCGGCACGGAATCGCGTGAGCTTTCAGTTTCTTTTTCGCTCAAGCCACTTAATATAAGCGTTTCACCGAACTTCATAACCACATTCGCATTTACGTTGGTGTTTGATGTATCTAAACGGAACTCAAATTGCACTGAACTGCTGGGTGAGGTCAAAAATGTACGTTCAGCTTCAACTTCCAATTTGATGCGATCTTTGCTGAGGAATTCAGGCGTTACCGCCAGCTTAACGCCGATTTGTTTATTGACAGAAATTGAAGACCCGTCGCCGCCAGAAACCGCTGCCGCGACAACATCGACGCCCGAGAAGAACTCAGATTTCTCATTGGCTAATGCAACCAATGAAGGGCTTGCAAGAATTTCATTGCGGCTATCAAGCGTATTAAAGATATTCAAAGAATAATTCACCGCAGGAATTGAAATCAAGCTCGATACCGCTCTTGATTTCGTGTCGTTATTTGCTGATGTATTATCATCAATGCTCGTGTTACCAAATGAAAAGCCCGGCGTATTGGTCAGTGGATTGCCAAATTGTAACTGCAATCCAGATAACAGATTCATGCCGCGGTTACTGCTGATATCTTCTTGGGTGCGCACAATAACAACATCAACAACAACCATTTCGTCATTAACGAAATCGGTATCTTCATCAAGCGCATCCTTAATCATGTCACGCCGTTCATCATCAATCGTCGCGCCAGGAATGACCGAAACACCTGCGCGCGGTAAAGCCTGCGCAACCTTATAAGAGCCACCTGCGCTATAAGACGCCTGCTTGAGTAGCTCAGCCTTGTCCTCGTCATGAAAACGCTTCCATGATGATACGCGGTTGCTGAGAAAATTATAGGCCTTTGGATTGTCTTTTAGTTTTTCCAGTAGCTTTTCTGCCTCTGCGGGCTGATCAAGCGCGGCGCTTGTCAAAATAGACGCACGCATAAACTTTTCTTTTTCAATCGGGCTAAATTGGAGATGTGATATTTTATCAAGTGCCGCCTTGGCTGTGCGCGGATCACCCGCAAAATAGGAGGCGCGCGCGAGATCATAAAAAATTTCAGGGTCAGTATCATCCATGACCGCCGCAGATGCTAACGCCGCTTGTGCAGGTTTAAACTTACGTTGATCAAGATAAGCAAGGCCGAGATAGTATTTCGCCAGTACATTGGAGCTATCAAACTTATAGGCAAGCTCATAGCCCTGTTCAGCATATTCAAAATTCTTTGCGTTGCCTGCTTTGGCCATCAAGTGGTACGTCAGCGCATTCATGAAATGCAATTGTGAGTTACCAAGGTCAAGGCGTAGCGCGGTATTAAAAAGCTGTGATGCTTTTTCAATATCCCCTTTATCAAGCGCGACAACGCCTTCGGCCACTAAGGCGCGGGTTGACGTATTGACTTTATCTTCGGGGATTAACTTTGCGAGCTCAAACGGTAGACGTGAACCATCTCTCAGCATGTTCTTGTCAAAATCACTGGATTGCCATATGGAAGAATCAGAACCAAAAAACTTTGAAACTTGAGAGTTCCCCGTTGACTGACAGCCCGATAAAGATAGAGTTAGAGAGCTGCAAATTAAAAGAGCTGCTTTTTTCATTGTTTAATCCTGAATATATGTTGAGTAGACGAAGGAAGTAAGAAGCGCGCAGAACTGCAAGCTATTGAAGATGGTACACTATTTTAACGTGCGTTAAAAGTCCCTACTTTTAACGCCGCAGACCACAACCCTTTAAGCGTAATCTACAATATAAGGAAGCACTGGAAAACCATTCGCGTTATCAGTAAGATGTATGCATGAGATATATTGCCCTGACAATCATCGCCAACTGTTTTCTTTTCTTCTGCGCGCCCATGCCCGCTAACGCAGCTGAAAATGGCGTGCCCAGTTTTGTTACGCGCTTTATTCAAGGCGCCGCGCTAAAGAAAGCCCATGATTTTTCTTGGTCGTATGAATCGATTGACGCGTTTTCTGATTTTTATATTGTGCCGCAAAACCACAGAAACAGCGCAAGTCATAACTTAACATCAGAAAAATCGTTTCGCGGTCATTCATCACATAAGGCGTGGATATATAGCGAGAACCCCCAACAGGCTAACACCAACACCAATCATCGAGCATATCCGACGCTACAGTTAAAAAAAACCAAATTAGGCATAGTCAAAACCGCGGTGCTGGTTGAGTTCTATGTCTGGGCAGACATAGAGCTTTTCCCGAAGGAAGGTAAAGATTGGTTCAGTTTAGCGACATTCACTTCATATGATGACACTCAATGGGCGAGGTCATATCTCATCAATGTCGACCGTAATTATAAGGTTCACTTGATGCACGTTCCCGCCCAAGGCAAAAGCCGACCTGATATTACTCCCAATCAACAGGTCACCTTGCCGCGGCAAAAATGGTCAAAAATAACGGCTTATATAGATTACACTCGCGATAATCGTTTCGCGTCACCCATGATTGCCGTATGGGTAGATGGCGTAATAGCGAGCGCTTCAACATTTAATGACCGCATTGCCCCAGACAGCTTTTCTGCCGCAAGGAAACCAAAATGCTTAGATGGCTGGGCTGGCCAGCTTTTAGCAGAAGCGGAGAAACTATGTGGCCTGAAATACGAAGCCGGATTGGCGCAGCTACATTTAGGCTTATATGCCCCGCCTTTGTTAACGCAGGGCGTTATCTACAATGATGAGCTATCTATCAGTGAAATTATACGCAGCGATTTCTGAGGTCAGCCTTGACTGGCACACGCGAGACAGAAAAAGGGCCGATAAAATAAATTCATCGGCCCTTATATTCTTTGTTAAAAAGGCCTAATCATTATAATTAAAGCTTTCCTTATGCATAGGCTTTACATACGCCGCATAAGCTCTTTTAAATTCATAAAGATCGATAACGTCATCACGTTTTACGTTCACCTGATTAAAAGGCACACCCAAGAAATCAAGCGGAGAAAGCCCGTCTTCGTCTGGGTCAAATCTTGCGAGTTGAAACTTTTGTAAAAACTCTTCTTCTGAAACCGTCGTTTTTTGTGGTACTTGGCCAGAAGCGTAATCAATAACTTCGATTGTTTTTTTGGTCATCGGTGTAAAGACAAGAAGGCTTGGCTTTTTCATTTCAATGTTGTCGATGACTTCATTGCCATCATGATCAAAAATTTTAAACAGCTGCTCACCGACCTCATCGCGAGATAAGATGCCGTCGCCATTCACATCAAAGCTCATAAAGTCGATAGTTCTCTTGCTTGATATTGCCTTGGGAGCGAATTCCTCACGAATAGTGACTTTTTCTGCCCCTGGCTCAGAACGTAACTTGTCTTCAGCTTGTTTTTGCAAAGCATCTTCAGCATGCGCAGAAGGGGCCGCGAACGTAGAAAGCGCAAGAACAGCAATTAATGTAATATATATTTTAAACATATGCAGTATCCTTTCATGAAGAACTGTTTTGTTTATTTATTTAAAGCGTCACTTGTCCAGTATTTTGTGCCTTGGATGGTCGCCTGCAGCGCCAAGCCACTTTCTGTAAGCTGATAGACCTTCACGCCCGGCATAACCGCCGCAGCTTCTGAAAGCTCTGCGCCTTCAGTACCCGCCTTCACAGCGACATCAGCCTGTCCGGATAGATCCCAGCCATGTTCGACAAATTGGTTCAACGCTTTGCGCGTTCTAAATACAAAAACAAGCCTGTAATCCTTAACGCCAAGGCCAAAGCCAACACCGCCAGAACCCATTTTCATATAGGTATCACGGCTTGATTTATTGTCATGTACAACGCCTGAGCCGTAAGCCGCTGAGAACAAAACGACGTTTACCCCGCCACTTGAGAAAACAGCATAGCCTTCTGCTTTTTCAACTTCTGTTTTTGCGCCAGGTTCTTCTTTATACAAACGCGTGAGCGTTGCTTTTCTCATCACCTGAATTTTTTCTCGGTCAGCTGCGGCATCAGCGAATGCCGCGGTAGGAAACATGCTTAAAAACAATACGCCGAGCCATAAAAATTTAGTCATGAATAATACCTTTTAAAAATTTATCTATCCGCAAACAATACGCTTTAATTTGTACGTTTACTATCTATTTCACAACACGACGATTTTTTAAACGCGTCATATTTTACGCCTGTGAATATTGGGGCAATTAATAATCCCATTTCCACAACACGCCCGCGCCAGCTTGCGCGTCCTGTCCGACTTCACTTTCCACATTGATACTGGGGGTCACCTCAACTTGAATTTTGGCCGTGCCGGATCCATCTCCCGCACCTTTTTCTAACTCGAGATACACACCCTCCGTCAAATACTTCCCAACACCGACAGAGGTCTCCCCCTCACCATCGCTATCAATACGGATGTCATCAAGGCCCGTGATATCACGCAGCCTGCCCAATGGGTTAAATCCACCGCCGCCCTTACCCGTAAACCTATCCAGCGTTTGCTTTAATTGTATCGCTTGGAATGCAGTGATTTTAGTAAGATTCTCACCAAAAAGGATACGCGACATTACTTCGTCTTCGGGCAAGGCTGGTACAGAAGAAAGCTTGATGGAAGGGTTACCAACCGCGCCGCCGAGATTAACAGACGCTTTAATGTCACCCGCATCCATAGAAGCAATGATATCGAGATAAGGCGATGGCGGTGCGCTGCCTTGAAACCTTAAATAAGCACGCTCGACATCAAACCGCCGACCAAACTCCTCATAGCGGCCACGCTTTGATTCCATTTCACCGTTAAGCTGCGGGTCATCAAGCGTGCCATCAACCGTAATCTTCCCGCCAAATTCCGCATCTAAACCCCAGCCGCGTACAAAGATACGCTCATTCGCCGTAACTTTTAAGTCGAGTTGAATATCGCGCAGCTGATCTTTGCTCTTGGCTAAATCGCTCTTTTTTACAACGTTAAGCTGAGGAATTTTACTTTGGAAACGTTCTGGAATAATAATATCAAAAACACCTAAATCAACCATGCCTGAGACTAAATATCCTTGTGTGCGGCCTTGAAGGTTGAGGTCCGCAGAGATTGTGCCCTCAACATCACGACTATTGAGAAGTTTAAAATCTTTAAGCTTTAAGTTCAATTTTGTCTTGCTCTGGTCGCTAAAACTGACGCGGCCATCAGCGCTCAATTTTCCGCTCTGCCCATCTGCGGCTGTAAGCGCTGTGACGTGCACAGCTTCAGGCGTTAGGTCAGCCTTCATATTCATATCAATCAGTTCAAGCCCCAGAGAGGCAAAAGAATAGGTGCCGTTCACAAAATCAGCGCGACCTGTTAGGTCTGGGCGCCCCACTGTGCCTGCGAGATGCCCCGTAAGATTGACCCCGCCAGTTAGCTTGTGTCCTACGGGCAATAACAACGGCGCAAAAGCGCGCGCCTCAGCGCTAATATTTAAACGGCCTTCTAACGGCGTGCTTTGCGGCATATCAAAAACGAAGGGGTTTAGTGAAAACTTTAAAGAGAGCTGCGCATAGCCGTTCAGCGTTTCAACCGTATCGCCTCGCCCTGACACGTCCAGCCGTGCGAGGTTATTATCATAAAGCCCTTCAGCAGATATCTTGATACGCGCGCCTTTTATAACGGTAATCGGTGTCAGTTCTGCCTTAACCGCAATCACTGGCAGGCTCATTGGGCCCGAGATTTGCGCTTGCGCATCAAGCGCCAAGTCGCGCATCTGTTCGGGTAAGCTTACAGGAAGGCTCCCGAGGTTAAAATTGCTCGTCTGCAGCGTCATATCTAAAGCGGCCATATCAGCCCTACCGCGCACCGCCATGGATGACCCTTTTGAAGACAGGGTAAAGTCAATATTCTCTGCGCTAATTTGCGCTTGCTTTAAGCCTTTGATCTGCGCCGCGCCTGTAATTTTAAAATTTTGCGCCGCGGATCCACTAGCGTTCAACGCCAATGCATAAAGGTCACCATCCTTTTGTGTCAGCGTTGACGTCAGCGTTTTAATGACAACATCATTGGCAGGGCGCAATTCACTCGCGCGGAGCGTCAGTGCATCAGGCCACGGGTTTTGCACGTCGGAAAGCTGCGCAGATAGATCTGCGTTTTTTAACGTTATCTCGTCATAAGATGCATTCGCTATGTTTGCTTTAACAGCCGCGCCTTGTACGCCTTTATCGCTCAGCAAGGTGACATTGGCAACCATTTCGCCGTTAATGTTCACCCCCGCCATTTGGCTATATGTTGACATTTTCGGTGCGTTAATCTCAATATTGCCGCTTACTAAGGCGGTCTGTGTATTCAGCTGAACTTCGCCGTTCAGCGCCAAGTCCGGCGCATGCGCATTTATAGATTGAATCGAGATTATATTTTCAACCTTATTAAACGCAGCGCTCAGATTGATCGGCTTATCCTGATAACGCGCTTCTATAACCGCATGCCCCAAAGGGGCGGCGGCAAGGTTGTCATCGGAAATATTGAGTGTAACGTCACTGAGCCCACGTTCTTGCAAAAGCGGCATTGCCACCTTAACCGTGGCGCTTGCGGCCAGCGCATTAAGCGAGCCATTTAAAACAGCCTCCATCTCGGCTCCGCCTTCCACGCCCTTAGCAAAAGGAGAAAAATCAGCGACCGAAGCTTGCGCCGTAATGTTGATGCGCCCTTGCGCGCTCAAATTCGCTTCGCCTTGCGCGCTGATGTTCATAGACTCATTACGCATGACAAGTTTATTCAGGTGCATCTCCAGCGATTGTGGGTTTAAATCGCCTTGTAGAGAAATCGCGCGTGGCATCCAGGGCGGCTGCACGCCTTCATTCTGCACATTTAAGTGCAGGTCCATGCCAATGATATCGCCAAGCGTTATCTTACTTGTCAATGTCGGAGATAGGCGCAATGCCGTGCCGAAAACGGCCTCTTTAATATCGAGTGTATCAATATTGAGGCCATTTAGCGCTAAAGACCTAAAGTACAAATCAGGCAGTGAAAATGGCTGTAAGGCCAGTGGTTCCGTCGCAGGCGCTTGTTCAGGCTTCGCATCTGGCAGGCGATACAGCGTCAAGCTATCAACATTCATCGATAGTCCAAAGTGGCGTACGCTCAAGCCAATCAAATTAGGCCGAAAAATCACCCGATCCATATCTGAAATAAGGCCGCCCGCATCGGATAGTTTTAACCCTTCAATGCCAAGCCCCTGCGGAAAAGCGTAAGATACTTTTTCAAAATCAACATTATAACCCGTGCTTTGGGTTGCTTGCGCGACCTGAACTTTAATATAAGCCTGACCATTATCGCTGTTCAGCCAGAACACACCAGCTACGATGCCAACTTGAATGAGAATCACAATCAAAAATATGAAAGACACTCCCCAAACCAGCAGCTTTGAAAAGCGTGAGACCACATTAGCTAAGAATTTTAAAATACTGTTCACCATCATCAAAACGCCTGCCCGATACTAATATAAAATTGATAGTTTTGATCGAGGTTTTCTTTCTCATTTAACGGCACTGCGACATCAAACCGCAACGGGCCAAAATCTGTGTAGTATCTAAAGCCCAAGCCAGCACCGAATGATAAATTATCAAAATCTGGCGCAGCGCTCTCCGATACGCTCCCTCCATCAATGAATGCAACGCCGCCAAGCGTCTGTGTAAATTTAAGCCGCAGCTCGGTTGCGCCTGTCACGGCGGAGCGCCCGCCAGTCGGGTCGCCGCCATCAACAGGGCCAACTTCCTGATAGCCGAACCCACGTACAGAGCCACCGCCGCCAGCGTAGAAACGCTCTGTCGCGGGAATATTATCGCTGCTCGCCCCAACAATGCTGCCCAGGTTCGCGCGCAGCGCTAAAACCAAATCAGACGTTGTACCAAAATCAATATAAGTACGCGCGCCGGCCTCAAACTTCGCAAAAGGATCACTTTCGCCCAGCACATCGTAAAACGGTTCTATGCCTGCCTTAAGCTGCCAGCCCCGATGCGGATCAAGCGGGTTGTCGCGGTTATCAAACAAGATGCTATTGGGGAAAGACAAAAGCCCATATGTCTGGGTATCGTCCTCATCCGTAATCTCTGAAAAGGTAAGCTGTATCCCTGTGCTCGCCGATAAACGTTTATTAAGCTGGCGCTTTAAGCCCGCGCCGAGGTCAAAAGCGGTTTCTTCATATGCATCCGTGTCCTGCTGGCGCAGCGCACTATTCATCTCAAGGCTTTGATCCTTGCGCAAGAAGAACGGCTTGATGAAATTAGCATCCACGCTTTGGTTAATCTGGTTGATATTCAGCGCTGTCTCTAGCTTTTCACCGCCGCCAAAAATATTGCGATGCTCCCAGCCCAATGTGACCCCAGCCCCTTCATCTGTGTAATAACTCACGCCCGCTTTAACGCTTCTATGGACGCGCTCCTTAAGCTGAATAGTCACTGGCACGACGCCGGTTTCATTCGGCGCTGCAGGCAATGCGGCATCCGCGCGGACAAACAGTCCCGTTTCAAGCAATTTCGTCCGCAAAGCGCTGATTTTCTCCTGACGGAAACACTCGCCCTCTTTCCACGAGATGAATTCGCGCAGATAACTGTCTTTAACGCTACGCTGGCCTTCAAAAGTAACTGCGCCAAACGTAGCGCTTGGCCCCATTTCAACGGCATAGCTTAATGCGCCCGTTTTATTTACTTCGTCCAAAATAACGCTGTGCTCAACATTTAAGGAGAAATAGCATTGATCTTTCTGCGCAGCTTCATAAAGTTTGTTTTGGGCATTTAAAACCGGCAAGGCTTTTAACGGCTCGCCTTCGTCAATAATTGTAAAATCAAAATGCTGGCGCGCATTTTCTGGCGTAATGCTTAATGATGACACCGTATACATGTCTCCAGCTTTAACATCATAGACGCCTTTTAAGGATTCTGCCTCGTCATCATGATACACGACTTTTGCGCCATAATACCCCCTGGCTTTCAAAGCTTTTAAAAGGTCAGCCGCAATCGTTTCTTCCCGCACGGTTTCCGCGCGCTCAAAATCCTGCGTGCCTTCTTCATAAGCAATCGATTCCGCCAGACGCTCAGTGATGATTTTCTGCGCATAACTCTGCACCGCCTTGTCAGCTTCAAGCCCAACGATTTTATAGTCCGTGTTTTGCGAAAAAGGCAGCACGCTTTTAAAGCAGCCTGATAGCGCTAAAACACCAACAAGCAGAGCCGAAATCTTCAGGAAATAACAGTTCTTTAAAATCATACCTCAACATACAGTTTTTCTTTATTTCTACAAATATTAAACACACCAATATCAATATAAATTTACTGTTAAACCAAAGAAAAAGCATAGGCTTTGCCTCCAAAGCAGTGGAGCGGTAATAAAGTCTAGCGCGACCAATCAAGACTCTGGCAACGCTTACATATTCACTTCCCTTAAAAAAAGGCTAGTCTCCATCAATGGCATTGATGTAAAATCTAGGCATAGAGCTTAAAACTAAAGAGAACCCCTGATGAGAAAAACTCCACTTAAATTACTTGCGCCGATACTGATGATCTTTTTGCTTAATGGCTGCCTTGGTATTCCGCAGGGCATCGCGCCGATCGATAACTTTAAAGTCAATAAATACCTAGGTAAATGGTATGAAATTGCGCGGCTAGACCATTCTTTTGAAAAAGGCTTATCTGCAGTAACAGCAGAGTATTCATTAAGAGAAGACGGAGGCATTAAAGTTATAAACAGCGGCAAACAACCACAGCAGGAAGAACGTAAAGTGGCGGAAGGCAAAGCTTACTTTATCAGCAGTGAGAAAACGGGGCATTTAAAAGTCTCTTTCTTTGGCCCGTTTTACGGCTCATATATAATTTTTGAGATTGACGAAGATGATTATCAGTATGCCTTTATTACAAGCTATGACCGTTCATATCTATGGTTTCTTGCGCGCACGCCAGATGTCAGTAAAGAGCTCACCGCACATTTCATAAAGCGCGCGAACCAACTTGGCTTTAACACAAATGAACTTATTTTTGTTAAGCACCATTAGACCCATTCCAGCACTTAATCGGTCATACTTTTATGGCCCATGCGGCTATGTTGTAGTCTCGGCGCAAATAGAGTAAAATACAGATGAAATAAGTAGAGTTCACTGACAGCACAAAAGGAAGAGATACGTTAAATGTCGACAATTGATAAAGATATTTTCTTAAAATTAAAAGAGCGGATGAAGGCAAAATTTCCAATGTTACTGGAAATCTATCTACGTGATACTGAGAAATATTTAACCTGCATAGACACTAACGTGCCTGATGGCGATGTCGACGAAGTGATTAACGCGGCGCATAGCTTAAAATCAGCCAGCGGCTTGCTTGGCGCTGTCGACTTAAGTCAGAGAGCTGGTAAAATGGAATATGCGGCCATATCGTGTAAAGAAAACAACCAAGCGAACCTAGAAAGCCTTCGACCTGATTGCAATGCAATGCGCAGTAGCTTTTCCGCTATAGAGGGCGATTTACGCGCTGAATTAAACAATGCAGCACCCGAACTCTAGGGCAAGACGATCACAACAGCCGAGAAGGCTTGTTAGATTTCCTGCCATTTCTTAAGCATCGAATAAAGCGTTTTCTCTTTTACTGGCTTTGACAAATAATCATCCATGCCAACCTTCAGGCATTTATCTTTTTCATCGGCCATAGCATTGGCCGTCATCGCAATAATAGTTTGGCGTCGGTATTCCTTATTCTCTTCTGCTTTGCGAATAGCAGCTGTCGCCTCGAAACCATCCATAACAGGCATCATGCAATCCATCAAGATGACGTCATATTTGTCACCATTTTCGGATAGCATATCGAGAGCCTCTTGGCCATTTTCTGCTAAATCAACACTGCAGCCTATGCCCTCGAGCATATCAGTTGCGACCATCTGGTTTACCATTTCATTTTCAACCAAAAGAATTGACGCGCTTAGCGTCTTGTCTGTTGCAGCATCTTGTTTCGTTTTGTCGACCAAAACGTCAGCGCTCAGCAAAGGCGCGTCTTTTTCTGTGCTTGCCGGTTCAACAATTGGGCATGTTATTTCAAACCAGAATGTTGAGCCAACACCAAGCTCGCTCTCCACCATGATTTCGCCATCCATCAAGTCAACTAAGCGCTGTGTAATCGCAAGCCCCAGCCCTGTGCCTCCATATTTTTTTGTGGTTGTCGCATCAGCCTGAGCAAATTTCTGAAAAATAGTATCGAGCTTGTCTGGCGCAATCCCGATGCCGCTATCTTCGACACTAAAACGCAGAGTGACATCTTGATCTGCTGTCTTTTTTTCCTCGACTTTAACGGTAATAAAGCCTTCTTCAACGAATTTCACGGCATTACCAAGAAGGTTAATCAGGACTTGATTGAGCCTCACCTGATCACCCATAATAGAAACCGGCACCGCGCCCTCATAAACAACATCCATCTTGATGTCTTTAATCGCAGCCCGAGGTCTGATTGAATGCAGTGCATCCTTGATAAGCTGGCGGAGCGTTACAGGTTCAAAATAAAGCTTCAACTCTCCCGCTTCAATTTTGGATATATCCAGAACATCATTAATTAAAGACAATAAAATATCACCAGATCCCGCTATAATTTGCAGATATTTTTCTTGATCCTTCGATGTTTTTGTCTTCCTCAATAAGTCTGAAGCGCCGATAACGCCATTTAAAGGCGTACGAATTTCATGGCTCATATTTGCAAGAAATTCTGACTTCATGACATTGGCGCGCTGCGCTTCTTCTGTCGCTTGCTCTAATTTTTTCGTATATAAAATTTGTGTTTCTATGTGGTTTTGGCGCTCAGTAATATCACGAAAGACGACAACTGCGCCTGTAATGGTTCCGTCCGTATCTTTAATTGGTGTGCTTGTGTATTCAACAGGTACCGAATGGCCATCTTTATGCCAAAACACTTCAGAATCTACTTTGCGTGTTTCGCCGCTTTTGAAAGATGCATAAATATTGCATTTCTCTTTGGGGTATAATGTCCCGTCGGCATAATGGTGGTGAATAAGGTCGTGCTGTGACGTATTAATCATCTCATCGAGTTCGTAACCAAGCATTTCCATCGCGGCTTTATTCGCAAAAGTACTGTGACCTTGCAAATTCAGCCCAAATATACCCTCGCCAGCACTATCAAGAATAAGCTGCATTTTTTCTGTTAAGTTTGTCAGCTCTCTTTGATTCACAGACAGCGCTTTTGCTTTTTCCAGTAAGAGGTAACTGCGCCTATAGGACATTAAAGCGTAATAAATGGTAAAGCCAAGCAATAATGAGAGCAGTCCGCCTGCCAATAGTATGATTTTAGATAAATAAGAATCCTCTTGCTGAAAGAACGCTTTCTTAGGCCATATTGTTAATAACCATTCACGGTTAAACAAGGTTATGCCTTCTTTGGCAATCCATTGAGACGCTTTATTTTCTTCATTTAGGGCGGGCAGGTAAACAGTTTTTTCTCCATCCATGATTTGAATATTAAAATTATCTTTGAACTTTGTCGGCAGAGCAGATTCCAAGAAAGTCTCAATATCATAAATACCAACAATAAAGCCGCTAAATTCCTTGTTAATGTGCAGCGGTATGTAGCTAATAAACGCGCTGTAGCCTTGAACAAGATCAAGCGGTGGCGTCACAGTAATGATCTTGCTTTGCGCGGCCCCTTGTAGGGCGTTTTTTCGCTCTTCATCAAAAGCAATATTCAAGCCCAATGCTTTTTCATTGCCAAGTAGAGGCTCCACCCATCTGACGTGATATGCCTCATCAACCCACTCAACTGTCGTCAAAGCTTTATTATCACGCACATAGTGCTGCGCATCTTGCATCCATTCTTGTTTTGGTGTTCCGCCGCGTACTTCCCAGCGCTCGCCCATTCGGCGTAATGCGATAATAGAATTATTGACATTGCTTTCGATGATACGTTTTGCTTGTTGGCCATCTTCTTCTAGGACGCTCATGATTTGATTATAGCGCTGTGACTCTAACTGAACATACACGCCTATAGTAAGCGCGAACAAAAGCACTGCGCTGAAGACTGGAATGAAATAAAGCCTGTCATTCTGTTTATTGTGGGGCATTAGAGTATGTGTCCGTCATCAAGTGATCTTGGGCTCTTTATTGTGCCGTAATTATACGCCGCAGGCAACACTTCATATAGCTGTCCTTAGGTATGCTATCATCATGCCGCGCCAAACAACAGGGGGCGAGCGCTGTGGCTACCAAGGAGCAAGTAAGAACGCACATCTTACTAGTGGCTTATCCTTTAAGGCGCATTGTTTTTGCGAGCGCCTGTTTTGTTGACAGTCTGTTTATTTTCTACTTCTGTTGATCTAGTTTAATTTCTTCCTTCGCAATCCAGCGCGGTTTTGTGCCTTCGCCTTCATCAGGCCAACCTTCACGTTGAGAACTACGATCACCATCCCCATCTTCGGTTTGGTCGTGGAACAGGTGAACCTGCGTTTCGTAAGGCATATCAATGCCGGCGTCATCTAGGGCATTTTTTATAGCAACAATGACCGCGCTTCGAATTTCCACAACATCGGCGCGCTTACTATCCGTCCACCAACGTGCCCGCACAGCAATCCAGCTCGACGCGAGATCCCACGGCAACGCCTGAGGTTCTGGGTCTTGCTCGACACCGCGTACACTTGAAATCGCATTCTTGATAACGTCACGCGCTAGCTCCAAGTTATCACCGTAGCCGACACCAATATCATACTGGCTACGGCGTTTTTTATGCGCCGTTTTTACAAGCACAGAATTGGTGTAAATATCACTATTGGGAATAACGGCGCGTTGACCGTCGTAAGTCTTAATAAGCGTGGAGCGCGCCTGAATGGTTTCGACCGTGCCTTCATAGCCATTGACTTCAATCTGATCTCCAATATTGAACGGCTGGCGGAGCAAGATTAGAAAACCTGCGAGCCAGTTTTGCAAAATATCTTTAAACGCGAAACCAATAGCCACAGAGCCAACCCCGAGGCCGCCGATCATCTCTCCTAATTTAAGGCTCGGAATAACAATTGTTGCTGCAAAAAGCAGTGCGATGAAGAGAATTGACCACTTCACTAGCCCCTTAAGCATCAAACCGAGATCATTACGCCCTCTTTTCTTAAAGCGCTTATAAATAAGCGCCCCGATGAAAGAGGCGAAGGCAAAAGCAACGACCAATAAAACCAATGCAACAACCATATTAGGCGCGAGCTTTACAGCGCCGTCAACCCATGTATCGACCCGTTCAATTAATGCACCTGGGTCAATGTCGATTGTCTGCGGAGCGTCTTGCTGGGTCATCTGTTGGTTTACCTTTGCTTATAATTTATTTGTTTAGTCTTCTCCCTCCAACGCACATAACGGCCATAAAGTTCCCCATGTCCCACAACGGAACTTTAATAATGATGAGCTGTTGGCAAGACATACACAACCAACTGAAAGGATATAGACCATGACATCTCTCATTACAGCTACATTTAAAACACGCAGAGCTGCGGAAACCGCGATACAAAGCATTGAAGCCCTTGGCGTAAGCTCTGAGCAAGTCAGCTTAATCGTCACCGATGAAACACGTGGCAACAGCTTTAACATTGAAACAGGCAATAAAATGGATGAAGGCACGGCCGCCGGAGCCACAACAGGTGGTATTATCGGTGTCGTTCTTGGTTCACTGGCAACGGCAACCGCAATTGCTATCCCTGGTTTGAACATTGTCGTGGCTGGCGCCGCGGTTTCCGCGCTCGCAGGACTTGGCGCAGGCGCTGCTGCAGGTGGGTTTGTTGGAGCCCTTATTGGTGCCGGCATTCCTGAACACGAAGCAAAAATCTATGAAGATGAAATTAAAAACGGCTCTGTCCTGTTGGCCGTTAAGCCTGAAAACGGTGAACAAAAAAAGAAGATTAAAGAGATATTTGAACGCCAGGACGTCCACAACCTCGCAGCCTAATATTTAACACTTCTTACAAAGCCGTCCCTTTTCCCCAAAGGGGCGGCTTTTCTTTAAGCGCCCAAAGCATTATGCTACGTTGGTTAGCACGAAAGGATGTGGTAATGATTTACGCAGGGAGGTTAAGGTTACATGAACACGCAGCTTGATCGCGATATCGAAAAATTGGAATCGATGGCAGAGTTGATGGATAGCCGCTTTAAAATCCCCGGCACTTCTATCAGTTTCGGTTTGGACTCCCTCCTTGGCCTTATTCCTGGCATTGGTGATACCGTGACACTCATTTCAACCGCCTACCTTATGGGTAAGGCCCGTGCATATAAACTGCCGTGGCAGGTGACATTAAGAATGCTTTGCAATGCGCTGCTTGACTGGCTGATCGGGTTGATCCCTATAATCGGCGATATATTTGACATTGCATGGAAAGCGAACAAGAAAAACGTCGCCCTCATCAAAAAGCACCTCAAAAGCCGCACTCAGTAATGTCGTCATACCAACGAACGCACAAAGACGGGCCAACAAAACTTTGGCAAGAACTTGTTTATGGGTTTATTGCCGGTGTTGGTAGCGTTGAGTTTTTCAAGGCTTTTTCAACAGCGCCATACAATCTGATTTGTTCAAATAAGAACATGCGGTCGCGGTCGGGGTTTGATGGGTCCGTAACTTTTTTTCTGGCCAAGTCCTTTTTCACTTTGTTTGATTGCTCAGAGAGGAACCCGCGTAATGGGTCAAGGTCTTCACGGGCAACATAGCCAGAGAAAAGCTTCGCAAGCTTGGTCAATGGCGCTTCTTCAATCAAGCCATAATCCGTAAAATCTTCGCCTTTAATCGCGATAATTTTCTTATTGTAATTATAAACATTACAATGTGGGTTTTTGCTATCAAGCTCCGCTTTGAACTTCAGCTTGTTTGATTTGTTTTGTTTTTCAACGAAACCACTAATATTGTTAAACGCAACCGATAGTGCCTCGCAGTAAAATGCTGGCTTACCTTCATTGGGGTCTTTTTTGAAAGCTTCGTCAAAAACCTTTTGCATTTCATCATCAAATTCAGGCTTCTTCTTTTTAGGCTTCGGTTCCGGTTTTTTCTCGGGCTTTTTCTCAGGTGCTGACTTCTTTGGCTCAGCTTTAGGCTCCGGTTTTTTCTCGGGCTTTTTCTCAGGTGCTGGCTTCTTTGGCTCAGCTTTAGGCTCCGGTTTTTTCTCGGGCTTTTTCTCAGGTGCTGGCTTCTTTTCTGGTTCTGGTTTCTTTGTCTCTGGTGTAGATTCAGGCTGCTTTTCTGGCACAATTTCTTTCTCAGGCATTTTAAAAGGCGCCGGGCAAGCATCAGGCAAAACCTTGGTCCTGCCAATTTTCTCACGCATTTCACGCGCTTTTGGGAAGCGCGTTTCAACAGTTTCAAGCAGTAAGGCATCATTTTCAAATGAATCGCAGCCCGCCTTATCAAAATACCAGTGCGAACGATGTGGACGCTCTGGCATTAAATAACGGCGCGAATAATCTTCCAAAATACTGGCTTGCTTTTCATCACAAAAATCTGCAAACGTATCCCCCGCTTTAAGGTCATAACCGTGACCAAAGTTGCAATGCCCTTTGGGGGTGAATTCTTCTCCTGTTTGGAACTGCCAAATATGGACAAGCTCATGCATATGAGAGCCAAAACGTAGCGGCTCGTTATCAACGGCATAATCAAGTGATAAAAACGGATGACCATAATAGGCAACTTGATAGCTGTTAAATGTTTGCGCGACAATTTGACCCGCAGAATAATTTTTATTCGGCCCTGCGTGGTATTCTATTATCTCAGCGTCCACTTCAGCGCCAAAAACACCCGCATAGTAAAGCTCACCTTGCGTTAAGGGGCGCGGGTTTGATTCTTGCGGCGGGACTTTTGGTAAATCTAGCGCATAGGCTGTTGATGTCGACGCAACGAAAAGGCCTGCGATCGCGGCTTTGGTAAAAGCATGAGCGAGAGATTTTTTTTGTGATGATGTGTTCATTTTTTTATCCTATGCGCCTGGTGCTTTTAATTGTTGTGGTGGAAAATAATTATCCCAGCCCCAATCCTCGGGGTTTTCAGCTTTTTTGCTTTTGCCCTCACCGCTATGCTCAAATGGTATAGATGGTGCTGAATGTTCATAAATTTCACCGTCTTTACCTTTGACTTTGCCCTCTGGCTGCTGCTCATACCCAGCGCCTTTGCCTTGCCCCGGTATAAATTCAGGCGGTTTTGCCGCAGGGGGCGTTATCGGCTGCCCTTGATCCGCGCCTTGTTGCGGCGAGCTCACGCCCTGTTCAGGAACAGGTGACTTTGGGGCATTATGCTGATGGCCATCTGGTAAAAACAGAGCATCAAAATTCGCAGCTACTTTAAAAAGCATCCATAGAGCGAATGCTGTCCCCCCAACAATAAGCGCTTTTTTTGAATAGGATTTTGTTGTATCAACACGCATTGCCGTTCTCAAATTAGAATCGCGCAGCGCATGTCTTTCTTGGCGGCGCTGCAAATCTGCCTCCAATGAGGCTCTTTTGTCGGATTCTATTTTTGCTTGATGCTGCGCTTCTTGTTGCAGCCTTGCATCCTCAGCCTTTTTTACCGCAAGATCCTGTTCTTTTTTCGTGATCTCATATTCTTCACTATGCGCAACAAGCGCATATGAACGCTCTGTATGGTTTGATGTGCGCAGCAGCGTATCTTGCTCGCGTTTTGCTATGTCTATTTCTTCTTGAACAGAAGCCATTTCCTTACCATAAGCTGCATCAGAAAGCACTGCCAATTTCGTGTCTTTTGCTTCAACCATTGCGCGGCGCTGCGCGCTACGTTCTGCGCGGCGTTGTTGCGCATCAGCTTTGGCGGGCAAAGAGCATTTGCTCCAATCTGCTGATGCCGGTTTTGATACTTTATCCCAATCACTCATATCTTTTTACTCTCACTCAATACCGTTAAATTACGCTTTCAATCTTAAAGCACCATCTGGCGTTTTAAACTGTGCCCCTGTTGGTAGAGCCATAAGCTCTGGGTCATCAGGGTCTGTGAAAGTTGGAATATCTATATCCGCACTAGAGATTAAGTCTTCAAGTTGGGCGATGACGTCATGGCCTTCTACGGCCTCCAAAGCATCTTGATAGGCTGCATTAATGGTGTTCAGCCTTTGAACATATAAATCTTCGGGGAGCTGCGCGAATTGCTGATTGAGCACCGCAACCATCTTGCCATGCTGGCGTGAAATTTCTGAACAAAGCTCTATGCGCATTGCTTCCGGGTTTTTCAGTGCTTGCGCAAGGGCATTTACATGCGCTTCATTGCGCAGATGTTCTGAGCGGTCTTTTGAAAAGCTATGCCCCATAAACACTTGTACAGGCTGAGACGAAGCATTAAAGCTTGGGCTTAGCAGGTCATCGACAGCGCTCTCTTTTTTCTGTGCTGCCCATGGGTCTTCTGGCTCGCCAGATAGAATATGTTCAAACTCTTCTTGTTTTTGGCCTTGATGTGCCGCGGCCCAGTTGGCGATACTAATGCCCGCGCCCATCACAACGCCCTCTAATAATGTTACAGGGTTGTTATACATGGCTTTAAAAACATCATCGCCACCACTTGTTGCGCTAGTTAATTTGGCTTCCCACACATTACGGCTCGCTTGCAGGGCATCCATTTGTGGCTTATAGCGCTCATCCAAATTCTGAATTTGTTGATCAAGGTCTAGGCGCTGGTTGGTTGTCGCTTCAAACATGCGCTGCACTTCTGGCTTCATATTGGTGCCAACATTACTTAAAAGCTCGGCCTTGCGTGTTGAAAGACTGTTTAGTTCAGCGGAATTTCTGGCAATTTCTTTACGGATGATACGGTCTTGCTCCGTCACCTTACCGTCATTAAAACTCTCATGATTATTCATGTCTTGAATTTCTTGTTTTAAACGCTGCATCTCCTCATCCAATGCGGCGATGCTTGGATCACGTGCGCCAGATTGAATTTCAAGAATTTTTTGATCCAGTGCATCAATCGACGCGTTAATACCGTCTTGCGCGATCGTCTTTTCGCTAAAAATTTCGGCTTGCTGGCCTGATATTTGATCAAGCTCAACCAAGGCGATCTCTTGCGTTTGTTCAATGGAGCGTTTACCAAAGCCATGCGCCACGAAAATGGCATTGGCTGCTGCAATCGCAAGACCAATAGCAGAGAACATATAGCCCTGTATTTTCTTTCCTTTTTTCAGCGAGTCTTCACCGCGTTTCATCATTTCATACTGTACATATGCACGTAGGCCAGCAACGCCGCCAGTCAGTGCTGTGTTTGTCGCTATGGCTTCTGTCGTGCCGCTAAGCCCTGTCCAGTCCTCAATCATATCATAACTAAATACACCCATAATGCCCGCTTCAGCGGCGAGCATTGACCACTTCGCATTTCTGTGGCGGCGGGCAGCTTTTTCATAGTTTTTGCGTAGCTCACTCGCATCTTTTTGCGCAGCATAGGTATTTTGCGCACCGCGGTTTAAATGATCCATACCAAGCGCTATTAGTGATTTTTTGCTGACCATACCGGAGGCCACCGCATTGGTTAGACCGGTATTTGTCACAAGCGTCGATGATTTATATACGCCAGGGGTTTTTTGCGAGCCTGAACTTGCAACAACAGAAGCTGGGATCTCTGCGGCTGGCTGCGTGTCAGCCTCTTCGAATTCATTATCAGTGTCTTCTGTCTGTGTCTTTGTGATAGGGAGGGGCGCTGTCTGTGCGTCTAACGATGGAACGTCTTTGTCTTCATTGTGGTCTTGCTCACTCGCAGCGGATTTTTGTGGCGGCGCTGCTCGTAGCTCATCGGGGCTGGCCGTTACTGCGCTGAGGTCATCCGTCTGTGCTGGCGAGTCACCACTTAGTTCTTCTAGAAAATCGTCGACTGCGCTTTCTGGCTTAACTAGATCTGTTTTCTCGTTATGAATAACGCTCGCCGCTAAGCTTTCTTCTATACTCTCTGTCATAATGCACACCCCTCAGTAAATTATTATGTCAAATTAATTTGGGTTAATATATATGTCTTATGGAAAGCTGTCAAGGTAATATTAATACATTTTTAAGTATTTTTGAGATAGATCGTTATTATGAGGCCTTTAGTAATGCCTAAGCGTAGCCCCCAAGAAGATACAGAGACTATGGCGAATAAAACGTGATGTGTGCTTATAAGGCTGGCGTAAGGAGCTGAGATGCCGCGGCGATGACGCCGGTCTCCGTATTAGGGGCTTCGCGCAGCAGCTTCTCTTTAGCACTTTTACCAAATTGCTGGGTAAGGTTCTTAAGCGCAATATGGCTAAGGTGTGCTGTGTCGAGTTCAGGGGCAGTCTTTAATTCGTGATAGACCTGCGCCCAATGTGCATTTTCTGTCTGTGCTAGCTCCATTATTTGTACGGCAGATAAACCCTGCGCATAATCGTGCGTATTTAACTTTAAGGCCGTATTGCCCCAGCCGTCATAGTTTTGAACAATATCTTTCAGTGCTCCAAAACCAAACTTCTGGCGGATTTTGCTATCATCCCATAAATCAAGCAGCATCGTTTGCGTGTGCTTCGGGTATAAAGCAATTTCAACGCGCTCTGTAAAGTTTAGGGCTTTGTACTTCGCGGCTTTTCTGTAGCTGTCTTGTATAAGCTCTGCTTGCTCAGTGCGCAGCGTCATATCCCGTCCAAGCATATGCGCTAAATATTCAACGTCATTCTTTGTCATGACGTTAGCTAAGCGCGAGAGTCCTTGACCTTGTAGGTTTCTTTTTGCAAAAGGCTCAAAAGCTTTGACAATAGCAACATGCATTGCAATATCAGCGCGCTCCGCCTGAGCTGATATTGCAAAAAAGCCTTTTAGTCCCGTCTTGTTATCGTTCTGGGCCGTATTAACAACTTGGCTTGCATAATTTTTTATAAGGGCTGTACGCTCTGCCGTGTTTTGCTTAGGAAATAATAAGACCAACAATGCAGCCATGTTTTGCATATCTTCATCAGCAGAGAAATCAGTTTTTATTTGATCTAAGATTTTTTGCCCCTGAGGGCGCAGCGATAATTCATGTACGAAACCATGCTGGCGCTGTGGCTTTGAAAATTGCTGCTTATCTTTTAAGTAATCCGAGGCCAGCCATGTCGGCGTTTTTGTAAACTGGACAGGAAAAGCAACTTTAAAATTATCACTGACATTGATGCCATTATAAATAAGCGCTCCGCCGGTGACACAAACACGTATTGGTGCGACTTCATCATTTTTAGCAAGCAGCTGTTCTTGGCGCAGGTTTTTCGCATCTTTATACGTAAGGGCCATACGCGAGACAATCATCCCAGTCATTGGGACAGCTAACGACCATGCGCCCATAATAGGCGCTAAAAGATATGATGCGCCTTTAAACAGACCAAGCCCTGTGACAATCTTACTCGGTATGTTCCAATGCGAAAAGGCTTCATATGGCTTTAAAAGCCAAGACTTAGGGCCGTTACGAGACTTATAATCTTCAATTGTTCGGCTAGTTTTTACACTAAATTCGTCTTTATCTGACGCTTCATAAGCTGTTATAAATTGCTTGCGGATCTGCCCATTAAGGCGCGCTTCTATTTTGCGGTCTTTGCGACGCTCTGAAAATTCAGAGATTTTTGCCCTTAGGCGCGAAGGATTGCTCAAGACCGCCGCGACGGCCTGTACATCTTCTACTAACCCGCTAACGAAACCGGCCTTACTGCTTGATGTAGAGCGCATTTATGCATCCTTATTACAAAGACTTATTCAAAATAATAAGAAAAAATAGCACAAAACATTTGTTATGTCAAATAAAAGCCGCCCCCGCGGGTGCTAACCCACGTCAGCGCGAAACCGCGGAAACGTCGCGTATTGTTCGCGCCGGAGCAATCGAAAATGGTTTTGATAAAAACAACATACACATCATTGATTGCTCGTATAAGGCTATTGACCACGCTTTTTCAGTTGCGCAGCCGGATGACCTGATTGTTGTTCAGGCTTACCCAAGTCGGCCCTATTCTCAAGCACGTCATGGATCATTTTGAGCGCATCGTAGGCACGCCGAACATTCCATTACCTTTGGTCGATTAACGCCATATCTGAAATGGAAAATATACAGCCTTATTCTTTAACTAGAAAAAACGACTTTAATACCGTGCTTCTTAAAGTAGCCCTGCATCATCTTGCGACCGAGGCGGTTATTAAACGGCAGTTTCGTTGCATCTGCTGAAAATTCAGTTAAGCCCTCAGTCGCCATAGCGGCCTTTAAACCTGCAATGTGCAAATCAATATCTTCATTATCAGCCGCTAAAGATTGATAAATCGCGGTTGTCGCCTGTTCTAATGTCAGTGTCGTCATATTCTGTGTCCTGCCGAGTTGATTTTCTAACTGTTCTTTATCGCTATAAATACCGCCGAAGACAAGAGATAATGCGCATTGCTGATGGTTTAAAAAGAGGCGTTTTGAATGTAGGCCGTCAGTTCACTTCCGATCATCGCGGCCAATAAGGTCGCGTCGCATTGAAATGATTCTGGAAACTTTTTAAATAAATAAAATGACTATAAAGGTGAGGTATACAGGAACACTGAATGACGATCGCTTTATGCGTTAGCGAACCGGTTATTTTTCAAAGAAATAAAAAAACACGGGCCGCCGAAGCACCCCGTGTTTTATAAACTTTATAAAAAGCGCCTAAATTAAGCCGCTTATCTCAGGTTAGTGGCTGATTGCTTGCCTTTTTCTTCCTGAACATCGTACTCAACTGTATCGCCTTCGTTCAAACCATTAAGGCTTGATGCTTCAACTGCGCTGATGTGAACAAAAACATCGCCGCTGCCGTCTTTAGGCTCGATGAAACCAAAACCCTTAGTTGGGTTGAACCATTTTACTGTACCTGTTGCCATTGTAATTTTTCCTTGTGTAAGTCTCGGTATATTTCCAGCCACCTCGTGCGGCTAGATTGTCCTGTCTGATAATGAGTTGCCTCATTTACCCTAAGTTAGGCCGAACGACTTCGAAAGGGAAACGGGTATTTATATATCTAATAATCAAACTTATGCGCACTAAACCCTGATTTACGCTACACGTCAACAAAAATCAGCGCCCTCATCATAATCCATTAGCATAGCGAGCGTTGCATCCCTCCCCCCCGAACACAAAAATCAGCTCATGAGAAGATGGGATATATCGTGGATAAAATGCCATCCGCAACAGTTCGGCGGAATGTAAGTGATGACGAAGCGCCGTACAACGCGGGGCCTGCGGGCTAAAATACAGCGATTTTTTATAGATTTGTGCCTGTTGTGGTGAAAAGGAAACGCTAAGGCCACAGATACCGATACTTTGTATTTATCACAAAAAATAATAACAGAGAATTATTAGTGGATTTGATTTTGAACCACCTTCCTAGAGCCATCAAGCCATAGCAGATTGGGGGGAGAACCGAAATGCTGATAAGTCAGTTAGCGCCACGGCCCCTTTAAAGCAAGATTTCGGCAGTGGCGCTGATGTGACTTTCATATGCATGAGTGTGGCTTTGAGTGCAACGGGTTTTCAAAAAAACGCTAATTTCGCTTTTAGACGTCCGTCAAAATATAATCATAAGGTAGGCGAGATTTTGGTAAAGCGGCATTATAATCCTTTTCAGAATCACGATAGCCCAGTGCAACAGCAACAAGGCTTGTATACCCTTTTTCGCGTAAACCAAACTCTTCATCAACTGATTTTATATCGATACCCTCCATCGGCGTTGCATCAATGCCAAGCGCTGAAACGCCAAGCAAGAACGCACCAATATTTAGATATACCTGCTTATCCATCCAATGCTGGACGTCTTTGTAATCATGCTTGTGCAGATTAATAAACATCTTACGACCACCATCCATTTGCTCTTTGAATGCGGGGTCAGCCGCAAAACGTCCATCGGCCTCTTCTTGCTCTAACACTTTTGAGAGGTGGTCTTCTTCAATCGTCAGTCTGCTACAAAAAATAACAACATGGGACGCGGCGCGAATGGAAGGGTTATTGAATGGAAACATGCTTTCATTGGCTTTTGCAATGCGTTCTTTACCCTCATCGGTGGAAGCTAAAATGAAATGCCAAGGCTGCGCATTTGTACTGGATGCACTAAAACGCAAAAGCTCTTTGATTTTTTCTATATTCTCATCTGAGATTTTCTTATCGGGATCGTAAGCCTTCACCGTATGACGGCTTTTAGCGTAATGTACAATGTCGTGTTCCATGTTTTCTCCTTATGAATTTAAAAAATGGTTTCTATAGTTTCGAGGCTTGTTAGTGTTCATCCCGCGTATTTTTATATGGGTTGGTAAATTACTAAAAGATGATATATGTGTTGCATCAATCTTTGCAAGTACGCACATATTTGTATTGTAGGCACAAATTAGTAACTATTGAGGGATCTAAATGAGTACAGCGGAAAATAAAAATTGTGATGGCCCTTATGGGTGCTCCGTAGGGGCAACTCTTTCTGTAATTGGAGGCAGATGGAAACCTATAATTATTTTCAAACTCTTGCACAATGACTTTCTACGTTTCGGTGAGTTGAGAAAAGAAATTGATGGCGTTACACAGCGTATGTTGACACAACAGCTTCGGGAATTGGAAAAAGACAAGGTCGTTGCACGAAAAGTCTATGCAGAAGTACCGCCACGCGTAGAATATTCACTCACTGATTATGGACGAACGTTAGAACCAATCATGATTACCATGCGTGATTGGGGCGCGGATCATATGAACAAGAAATGTGAATAACGCTCTGATAGTTATAACCACAATGGTGAACGGTTGCGCCATTGTGGTTGAGCTGGGGCAATACAGAGATCCTCTCGATCTTCCGCAGCATGAATTAGAGAGATCAATACCGAAGGTGAATTTCAAAACCCAGCAAGCACAATTACCGAAGCGACAGCCTTATTTGAATTGTTCATCGTCAAATGATTTGTCGTACGTATAAACCTAGAACAGTTTTCAAATCTAATGTATGCAACGCAGATATTGTTTGGCTAACGGCTTGTGCCTGCGCCGTGTCAAAGATGATGTCGGTCGATTGGAATAAATCCATCGTACGGTGCTGATTATAACGTCCATCCGCAAATAAACGGCAAAGGGCAAGGTAGGTTGCTGCCTGCGCTGATGTGAACCCGTCCTTTTTATCTTGCATTAAGCTTTGCCACTGCGCAAAAGGCAGGACTGTTATGGCGCTGCCTTTGAGGTTGAGAGCGCGCGCAATCATGGCAAGGGATACACCTTTATTATTCGCGATGTGATAAATGCCCCCCTGCGGATTCTGTGTGCTCACGGCGATATCAATCATGGCGCGGGCGGCGTAATTAACAGGGGTGATATCTAACGCGATGTCTTCATGCGCGCCTTCAGGGACTGCGCCCAAAGTGGTAAGGCCTTGGATAAACATTTTGAGGAAATCATGTTCCGCAAGGCGGCCATTTTCGGTATCGCCTGTAATTAAGCCAAGGCGGTAAATATGCTGCGCAGATGCTTCTTGGGGGATGTTTAGTAGGAACTTCTCTGCCGCCCATTTGCTCTGTCCGTAACCGCCATAGACATATTGGGTTTGGGTAAGGCGGTCTGTTTCATAGACTCTGCCTGTGTTCTGGTCGGTGGAGACGAAAACCGATAATGTTGATGCATAATGCAAGGTCTTACGCTTCCCCGTTAGTAATAGCCGCGCGATTTCCTGCGTTGCGTTTACATTGGCGGGGCGGAGGGCGGTATAGGGCGCCACCGTATTAACCAATGCGCCGATATGGAAGATGCAATCAATATGTAAGGTGAGGTTTAACCACGTGGCATCATCAAGGCCGCAATGGGGGAGTGAGAAATCACCGCATAATATATTCAGGCGCTGAAAATCGCTTTCGCTATAACTTAAATCATGTTTTGCAAGGGCGCTAATGAGACGCTCCCGCCCTTGCTTAGTATCTTGCGCACGGATCAGCACGCTCACTTGCGCTGAGGGGCAGGCACGCAGTAAATCATATAACAAACGCGCGCCTAGAAACCCTGTCGCGCCGGTAAAGAAAATATTTTCCATGCGCGGCGGGGCTGGCGGTCGGGCTTGTGCCTGCGCTATCAGGCTTTGCCATTCGGCGTTTAGCGCAATGTCGCGGTTGAGGGCGCTGACATGCATTGCGCCAGCATCGGTATTATCATCTTTGTGGTGCGCGGTGTTTTGTGAGAGCCAATTGGCCTGCGCCTCAATTGTCGGGAAGGCGGCGAGGGCGGCTGTCGTTAAGGAAAGGTTTTTTAATGTGGATTCTAAGGACAGCTCAAGCAAAGCGAGAGAGTCGCCGCCAAGCGTAAAAAAGTTCTGCTGCGCAGTGCGCACCTTAGTTTTTAACACCTTTTCCCATAGCTCTTTAATTTGCGCTTGCAGGGGTGTGAAGGCCGAGGCGCTATGCGAGGAAGCAATACTCTCTAGCGTATAGTCATTTAACGGGGTGTAATCAATTTTACCCGTGGGTGTTTGCGGCATCACATCAAGGAAGCTTATATATTGCGGGATCATCCATTCAGGCAGCCTTGCGCGCGTCCAAAATTTAAGGACATCTGCGGTTAACTCTTCGCCCTTTTTACAGGTGATAAAGGCGCACAAAACGCTGCGCCCCGCCATATTACGTTTGAGCGCCGCGGCGCGGGCAATGGCAGGATGCGCCGATAGCGTCGTTTCCACCTCTTCTAACTCAACCAACTGTCCATGTATTTTAACTTGGCGGTCAGTGCGGCCTAGAAACTCTATCTCGCCTGTTGCGTGGCGTTTGACCAAATCGCCGCTACGGTAAAAACGCAGCCCATCTAAGGCAATGAATTTTTGCGCATTTAATGCATCGCGGTTTAAATAGCCTTCCGCGAGCTGTATTCCGCCAATCAGCAATTCACCTGTTGCCGTACCCGACAAAATATTCAGCGTAGCATCAACCACTATATAGTCCACATTGGGCATGGCCTGACCGATAAAAGGATGCTGCCAACTCTGTGGGTCTGGGACGACCATACTGGTGCAAATAGTCGCCTCTGTTGGGCCGTAAACATTCACAAGGTGAAAGTGTGCTGCCCATAATTTAACCGTCTCAATCGGGCAGACTTCGCCGCCAATAATAATGGTTTCTAATGTCGCAGGCATTTGCGCAGGCTGCATTAGCCGCAGCAGCGATGGCGGAATATCCATATGTGTTATTCGCCGTGCACTGAGTATTTGCGGCAACTGTGCGGCATTATCAATCGCTGCGCCTGTTTCAATTATTAGCGCCGCACCTGAAAGCAACGCCGTTCCGATATCAGAGAGCGATGCGTCAAAATTGGTGGAAAGGTAGAACAACGCACGGCTTTGCGCAGTGAAACGAAAAGCATTAATCTGCGCATCGATACAATTTACAATGCCTTTATGGCTGACGATCACGCCTTTTGGCTCACCGGTCGAGCCGGAGGTAAAGATAATATATGCGCGGCTTCCGGGCGCGTAAGATGGGGCGGTGAAAGATGAGTTTTTGTCCTGCGCGGCGGCGAGAAAATCATCTGCGGTGATGATGTATTTGGGCTGCGCTTCGTTTAAAATATAATCATAGCGCTGCTGCGGCATGGTCTGGTCAAGGGGCATGAACGGCGCGCCAATCATCCAGCAGGCAAGTAAAGCGGTAATATACTCGGCTGATTTGGGGACGCTGATGGCGGCTAAATCGCCGTGGTCTAGCCCTTGAGATGATAGATAGGCGGCGAAATTCATAACGTTTTGGCGCAAATCATCGTAGCTTAGCGCCACGTCACCATTGGTTTCAATAGCAATATGCGCAGGATATTTAGCGGCAATTTCAAAGAAGCGGTCGATAAAAAGCATCAAACGGCCTTTCATTCAGAAATTATGATGGCTGTTTAAGGCCGAAATCCGCGTAGGTTTTTCCTTTGAAAGCGTGTTTGATAATCGCGTCACGCGCTTGAATGAAGCGGTCTTCAAAATCATCACCTGTAATTTCGATAAACTCTTTATCACGGGCGAGAAGTTCACCTTTTAGGCGGTGTTCAAATGCTTTGCGGCGACCATCACGGCTTTCATCTTCCCATTGGCGGTGCGTATCTGCGACCCATGGTACATCTGTATTTGCCACAAGGTAAAGGTCATAATCGACTTCATTCGCCATTTCTTTTACCGCTGAAGGCACTTTGCCGTATAAAGTATTTGACCACACGGATGTTGTCACCGCTTCGGTATCGCAAATAAGAACGCGGTTTGCTTTTGATGTTAATGACGTTTCACTGGCCATCTGCCCATCGGCGAACAGCTCAATATCTTCGTAATTAGTTGAGCGTGGCTGGTCTTTTTCTGCCAGAGATTCCAAATAAATTCGCGCATATTCAGGCACTGCCACCGTGTTGAAATATTCGGCGAGCCTATTGGCGAGGGTTGATTTACCCGTGGCTTCCGCGCCGAGGATCGCGACTTTCTTGGTGAAATAAGGGCGGACTTCATTGGGCAAGTATTCCCAATGGGCAAACGGGTCATCGCGAACCATCGTACCGCTAATCGGGAAGTTTTCACGCCCGCGATCAACTGGAATATGCCTCGCGCCGAGTTCTTCGGCAAGGCGCCAGCCATATTGTTCAGAATTAAAACAGTAATCGATTTTACCCGGGACAGCGTTTTTAAGGCTGGTGCGCCATTGCTGCCAAAACTCTTCAACGCTTGGCGCGTCTTCAGGGGATTGCCAGTTCATGTCACCCAAAGGCAGCACGCTGACATCAGGGAACATTTCTTGCAGCCAGCGTACGCGCATTGCTTGCGGCACAGTTTCATTTGGCGTGCGGTCAACAACAACATAAAGCTTGGTGATACCAGGATATTTGCGTGCAAAATCAACTAAATATTGATGGCCTTTATGGGGCGGATAAAATTTACCGAGTATTAAGCCTGTTTTATTTTTCATCTTACAACTGCCGCCTGTATCTTTTATTACTATAGCGCCCTTACCATAGGGTAATGCGCTCTATAAATCAAGAAAATTATGACAATTATCAGCGAGAGGTTGAAGCGTTATGGTTTACGCGCAACGCAAATACAGCGCGGGCTTTCAAGGCCGATTTTATTGCCATGGTAATCACCGTAAAATGCAATTTCTTCAAACCCTGCATCCTTGACCATATTGAAAATTTCTTTGGGCATATAAAGGCGCGATTCACCGCTGCTTGTTTTTTCTGATCCGTCTGGATACTGATATGTCCAGCTTGACCCTGACATTGAACGGTCAAAGTCTAAATAGAATTCGCGTTTGACGGTAATAATGCCTTTATCCGTTTCGTGGGTAAATTCTTGGCTGTCACCATCAATGGCGGTTCTGAGTTTCAAGGCGGTATTGAAATAATCAATCGCCATATAGCCGCCTGATTTAAGGCTGTCATACATACGTTTAATCATTTCAATGTTCAGCGCATCATCATCTGCATTGCCAAAGCTTGTATACCAGTTAATGGCGCCATCACATTCGCCCGGCGCGACGTAATTGAACGCATCGGCGGCGGTAAATTTTGCGGGCAGATTTTCGCTCTGCGCGATTTTATTCGCGGTGTCGATATATCCGTCTATCAAATCTGTACCAATGGCATTTATGCCGCCGCGTGCCAAGGCGTGGGATACACTACCCGTGCCGCAGCATTGGTCAAAAACCGTGTCACCAGCTTTGATATGGAGGTATTTTTTAATGAAGGCCACTGTAACATCAAGGTCAGCATAATTATCACGCTGCAAAACAATCTCACCAAAGGTTTGATCGTAAAATTCTTTCCACCATTCTTGGGATGCACGCGTCATAATAAACTTATTTCAAGCTCATATTTAAATTTGCTGCTGTTGCTGTAAAGTGGGAAGACCTAACTTCTCTTACACGCTCTTGCTCATGTGCAATATAGCTTTGCTCTTTATCTTTTAACCATTCAACGGCGTCTTGCGCTGAGAAATAACCTGAAACAACTTTCTTTGCGCCGCTTTGGTAAAATCCGTTCAGCTCTGCTGCTTGTGTGTATTCTGTAATTTGATATATATCACCGTCTTGTTTTTTGGCCTGCGCCCATGCACGTTTTTTATCAGGCCAGAGGGCATTAAAGTCAGAAGAACTGAGAGCTTCTAAAATAAATAAAATGCAATTAACTGGAACCAACGCCGTTTTCTTGGCGGCTTCGTTAAATGAAAAGCGCGCGGCGTATTGATGTGTGGAAATCTGTGATGGTAAATTTGACATGCTGTGTACCTTATTAATAATTTTCATTACGGAAAATATAGAGATTATGGCAAACAGTCAAGCGTTTTCTATAAATGCATATAATCTTGCATGGCGCTGCCGACAGAACGGTTATCAAGATTTGGCGCGCCGCGCCCTACGCTGTGGTCATCCCTGTCGACGACGCGGAAATCAACGCTAAAACGTGTGCGCCCTGTGGCATTGGCTTCAGGTTGATGTAGATGCGCGGCAGAGAATATAAGCAAGTCACCAGCATTGCAAGAAAAGCTGTGGCCTAGGTCATTGCTGATGGCGTCTTGGTTCGTGGGGTAAGCATTGGCGGGGCTTTGCGTTTTAGATTGAAAGCCGACATTTTGCGCAAAATCATCATAGTCAAATGCATCTGAGTTATTATTTATCGCGCGGTCAAAATAGCGGCGATAAAATCGAAAGCCTTGCTGCGGCGTGACATCGGTAAGCGGCAACCAAAAATTAATTTGCGCCTGCGGATTGGCAAACCATGTGTCGCGATGGGCGGCATAACTATGCGCGGCGGCGGAGTTTAGATGACCATTATGGGCAGAGCAGCGCAGGCGTAAAACGTCAAAGGCGCTGCCCGCGTTAAATAAAGGGGTGATTAGCGGCGCAATCATCTGGCGGGCAAGACCCTGCGTTGCCACGTCCTGCCGCGCGGCGCTTAAATTTTGCCATAGCGTTGCTGGATCATAATATGCGTGCGCGGTTTCAAGGTTAGGTGCATCTGTATAATGGCTGTGAACTAATCTGCGCAACGTCGATGCAATGCCCCGTGTTTGCGCATTGGCAGGGATGATAAAAATTTCGCCGTCATATATGGCTTGCCTAAAATCTGCGGCGATAGGGGAAATTCTTGTGCGGATCATTTCGCGGCGCTCCCCAATTTATAACGCTTGGCAATCAAGCTTGATGTGAAAAGCATCATCAATATTGGCTCTGCCGCGCTTTGATCTTTCGCATCCATTTTGGGCAAGCTGTCTAACCAATTGCGAACTTTACTTTTGTCCCAGAACGGCACATGGGCGAAATGGTCTGAACGCAGCATATCTTGAATATAATCATGCAGCATACTGCCCGCAAAACGGCTAACAGGCGGGGCAATGAAGGGGTGCTTTTGCCGTTTATATAATGTGGGTGTGATCAGCGGCTTGGACGATTCACGCAGAATATATTTTTCAACCATATCTTTGATTTTAAGGTGCATTGGCAGTTTGGCAGCAAATTCAAATAAATGATGGTCAAGGAAAGGCACGCGCCCTTCAATACTATGCGCCATTTCGCAGCCATCGCCCAATGTACGCAATATATAATTGGCAAGGGTCAGTTTCGTCCATAGATAGGAAGATTGATTAACGACATGGCGGCCTGTTAATTGCCCCGCTATATCGAAACTGCCAATCATATCCGCGAAATAATCTGTGCTTGTAATATACTCATCAGAAAGCAGCGCCGCTGCGCGGTAACCCAGTGATGCCTTGGCGCTGAGGAAACTTGGTGTGTAGTCAAGCGCGGCGTTTACCGCGTCTAATGATAATGTTTTTCCGTGGGCCAGAAATACGCCCGCTAGCTTATCATTGCTTTGATAGAGGCTTTGTAAATCTGCGGCTTGCCCGCCATTATCACGATCACCAAAACGTGCCATATCTTCACGAAAATGTGGATAGCCAGCAAGCGCTTCATCCGCGCCTTCGCCGCTTAATGCGACTTTGAAGCCCTTGGCGCGTATGGCTTTGTTGAGTAAATATTTACCCGCTAAATGCCCATTAATAGCAAGGCCTTCGCTGTAGTAGACGGCATCTTCGATTGTGTTAATCAAATCATCTTGCGAAACGCGCACAACATGAAGCGGCGCACCGAGATGGTCGGCCATTTCTTGCGCCACGGGCAGTTCATCATAGCCTTCATGGGCGAAGCTGACGGTAAAACAATCAAGCGGCGCACCATGAATTTTCATCGCGGTGGCGGCGATTGACGCGGAATCCAGCCCACCGCTGAGATGCACGCAGAGCGGTACATCGGCGCGTAGGCGCAGACGGATGCTTTGTTCAAATTCATCGCGGAAAGCGGTGATATACTCTTCATCAGAACGCTGCGGCGTAATCGGTTCGGTCGGGAAATTTATATCCCAGTATTTTGTGATGTTGAGGGCTTCGCCATCATAAACCATCATATGACCAGGTTGTAATTGCGATACGCCTTTAAATAGGCTGCGGGCAGTTGGCGTATATTGCAAATTACAGCTATGGATAAAGGCATATTCATCCCACTCTGCCTTTACGCCCATTGCAAAAATGGCTTTGGCCTCTGATGCGATATATAACCCGTCTTGATTATGGGTGAAACATAAGGGTTTAATGCCAAAGCGATCACGCAGGGCGATCAATCTGTTTTGCGTTTCATCATAGATAATAAAGGCAAATTCACCGCGCAAATGGCGGATGAAATCAAGCCCATATTCGACATAAAGATGCAGGGCAATTTCACTATCAGAATTGGTTTTAAAATGATGGCCTTTGGCTTGCAGGTCACGGCGGATATTTTCATGGCCGTAAAATTCGCCATTGGCAATGAGATGGATCGTGCCTGATTGATTGCTTATCGGCTGCGCCCCTGTATCTAGGCCAATGATGCTGAGGCGGCGATGGCCAAGGGCGAGTGTGCCGCGCTCATTATACCATGTGCCGCGCCCATCGGGGCCGCGATGGCTTAACGTATCAAGCGCGTCTTCGAATTTCGGTTTGTTAAGCGGCCGTTTTGACCAGAGGCTAGCTATCCCACACATTTTGGTTTACCGCTGATAAAAAGATTTTCTTTTCTTCGCCTTGTTTGGACAGGGCGAAAACTTGTTCGTATTCATCTAAGTCATAAACCGCACCCAATAAATCATCAATCTGTAATGCGCCGCTTGCGATTAAATCAATGCCTTCTTGGAAATCACCATAATTAACCGCTTGCAAGGTAATGTCTTTCATCACAAGGCTGTTAATATTTACCTCGACAGGATTATGCTGGCGGCTTTTTAAGATGATTGTTCCATTGGGTTTAACCGCTTTAATCAGGCGGCTAATGGTGGTTGTTGTCGCAAAAGTTTCAATGATGAAATCATAATGATTTTCACGCAAAGGCTGCGCCGCATAATCGGCTTCATCAAAGACGCTAATGTTATTAAAACCCTTGGCTTTCAGCACGCGTTCAGTCAGGCGTGAAATACGGTTCTCGCCATAAATAAGCCCTGTCTGTTCGGGGCGGATATTGGCTTTTAGCGGCGCAAGTGACGCGGCGACAGGTTCAAGATATGCGCCTTGTTTAAAGCTCATCGTTTTGGGCATTTTATAAACAAAAGAAGACGGCACAGCGATAAATTCAGAAAATGACCCATCATGATCAATGCCGAGCATGGTGTTAATCGCGCCGTCATTTTCAGGGCTGTTTAAAGCCTCAATCGGGAAAACGGGCATAACCGCAACGCGGTCGCCAATGTTTAACTCACCTGCATTTGCGCCAATTTCAGTGACCACGCCTGAAAATTCATGGCCGAGGATCAAGCGTTCCTTGGCGGCTTTCACAATGCCCTCAGCGACATAAACATCCGTACGGCAAAGGCCAGAAACCATCACACGGATCAGAACATTATTCTGCGCATCTAGTTCTGGCAACGGCACAGATTGTATGCCGCATGCATTACTATCTTTGATAAGAGCTTTCATAATTAGGTCTATAGCATATATGAAAAAGAAACTCCAGCAAATTCCAGCCAAGGAAATGTGGCTGTTTTGGTCTTGTCAGACTAAAACCAATAATTATATAGATACGTATTTCGCCTAAATTTACCCCATACATATTACCTGCCACTGTGTCAGCGAAGCAGTTCGTGAATTCTTATATGTTTGTTTACTCTCGATGTGTCTCTGGTGGCCGAAGTGATTAAGAAAAGTCGATCCTGAGGGCATTTCATTGGGCCTACGTTAACAACCACATAAAGCTTTGCAATTCCCATATAGTTTTTAGCGAAAGAGATCCAATATTAGTGATCTTTATGCGCTGGGTGGGTTTTGCCAAGAACTAAGCCTGTTTTATTTGTCCTTTACTTAGAAGCCAGATGAGAGACAAGCACCAGCCTCTGCAAGGCTTTCTTCTTGTGTACCGCCATAACTATAGCTTACGACGACACCACGACCAGCAGCAGCAATAGCGTCTCCCCAACAAGACGTATCTTGTCCGCCGGCTGCAGGTTCAAGATTAGCGAGGTTTTGGATGCCAGATTCTTCCACCCCGCCACCGGCCGGTGTGATGGCGTTAAGCGCGCCACCTTCAAGTGAAGCACGCGGTAGACCAAGAATAGTCACGCTAACTCCTGATGGGGGAAGCGTAAAGCCAGCTAAGCTGATAAAGAAGTCTTCTTCATTTAGATCAGGCAGAGTACCAAAGTCAAAAAAGCCCAGCGTAGCGTCATCGTTAAAGTGGACGATTTTACCTTCCAATGCGTTGTATTCGGCTTTCGTTAGAATGCCTGAGCCTGTAGGTGCGTTTGTTGGAATAAGGCCGTCAAACGAAGCACTAAGCGCATCAATTACAGTTGGAGTGCCTGGTGCAAATAGTGCACGATTGCTAAGCTCAATGTAATTGCCGGTTTGTCCGGTGAATCTTGTTGTTCCCAGCGTATTGCCTACGATTGCTGTTGTGTCGCCGTCAAATTCTAGGCCAGTTGTCCCGCCATAGAAAATGTTAGCGTTGCCGCTAAGATCAACTAAGCCGCCTTCAAAACGCGCGCCGACAGTGTTGCCTGTAAAGCCGTTGCCATCCAAAGCGATATCGCCGCTGGCTGGGTTACCGATGAACAAACCATTCACGCCCGCATTGTTGATTTGGTTAGAGGTGATTTGAGCAAATTCGACTTCACCGCTAAACGTGATACCGTTATTTGTGCCGCCATTAATCACATTGTTTTCAATGCTGACCATGCTGCCGCCATTGGCTGCGTTCGCGAAGCTAATACCGTTCGTGCCACCAGTTATATCACTATTATCGTGAACGCTGAGTGTTGCGCTGTTTGAAACTAAACCTGCGAATTTAATAGCGTCGCCGTTTGTGCCCTCAAGCTTGGCGTTATTTGCAACGGTGAATGTGCCGCCATTAATGCTTTCAATATCAAGGGCGTCCTCACCACCGATAATCAATGCATTACCATCAGCCGCTGTTGCGCCGCCGATTGTGATCGTGGCGTTAGTGATTCCAGTATTAAACAAAACACCATCGCCGCTTGTACCGCGGATTTCATCATTACCCGCAACCGTGATGCTGGTGTCGATGACAGATCCAGTGAATTCAAGAGCATTCGTAGCGCCTGTAAGCGTTCCATTTTGTTTAACGTCAAATGTGCTGGCGTTGATGTTTGTTGTGCGAATGGCGGCTCTATTTGTGCCTGTGATCGTGGCGTTACCGGAAATATTCATTGTGCTGCCCGTGATTGATCTCTGGAGACTCACGCCGTCATTTGCGCCGGTGACTTCTTGGTTATTAGTAATATTAATAACAGCACCGTTTTTGATATCACCCTCAAACTCTAGGCCATCACTGGCATTACCTGCAATGCGAGTGTTGCCTGTGATCGTGAAAGTACCGCCATCAATTGTAGCAACATCAATACCGTCCTCAAAACCGACAATATCATTGGCATCCGCAGGGTTTGCACCGCCGATTGTAACATCACTGTTTAAAATCGTGCCATCGAAGATCACAGCATCGTTAGAGCCTGTGCTCTCAAAGCTATTGCCGCTAATCTGAATTGTCGCGTCACTAACCGTTGAATCGAATACGACGCTAAAGCGAGCGGATGAGGCGTTGTTATCTTTCAGGATAATCCTTTCACCCGCAGTAACAGCGTCATCAAAATTGATAGCGCGGTTACTGATTAAGGTCATCGTGTTGCCCTCAATCGTTGTTGTACCGTTGGTTAGGTTTGAGAACATCCCGTTCTTTGTATCATTGACCGTGTTGTTGCGTGCCGTTGTATTTATGGCCGCGCTGTTTACGCCCCCAGACTCACCTAGTTCAATACCTGTATTTGTGCCGGTTGAAGTAAGTGTATCGAAGTTGAAACCATCAACCGTTACGCCGTTCACATCACCGCCGCCTGAAGTGGCGGAAATCGCGGCGATTTGAAAGCCGTTATTCGCATCGCCATTATTGGCAAAAGCATCAATCGCATCTGTATCAATAATTGTCGCTGCGCCTTGGCCATTAATAGTCAAATCGTCAACCCAAAGCTCGACACTGCCGCCGAATGTACCGCTATCGACTGTAAGCGTTTGTGGCCCTGTGAGCATGCCAGCGGCATTAACCGCGAGCTGAATGCTGTTGCCATTGCTGACGGCCAGAGCGCCTGTATTGATTAAACCAAGCGTTGGATCGTCAAGATAATGCGTTATTTTGCTTTCCGCAGCAAGAGAATCAAGGCCCGTTGGCAGAAGACCATAAGCGCCCCATGTAACGCCCGTACCATCAATCACGCTTGGCGTGCCAGGCGCAAATAATGCACCATTTTCAAAGCTGACAAATTGGTCGGACTGACCACCAAATACGATATCAGAAAGCGTGTTACCGACGATATCAACGTTTGTACCGATAAGTCTTAGGCCATCATCGCCGCCTGTAATTATGTTGCCTGCGCCAAAAGTGACCGCTGTGCTGTCGGATGCATTAAAACCAATATTCACGCCGACGGTATTATCTGTTAGGGCTGTGCCAGCTATTGTCGCAGATGTCCCTGCGCCAAAGAATGTTGTCAGCAATATACCTGCGGAAATAGAACCATCAACAGAGGCAACGCCAATGTTGTTTTGAATTGTACTGTCTAGGATTTGAATGTTCGCAGCGCCGCCGCCAACTTCCACGCCGTAATCAAGCCAATCGCCAGCGCCTTTACCTGTATAGCTATTGTCAGAGAACGTTGAGCCGCTTACGCCTGTGCCAAAATACTGAGCGCCGATGCGACCAATATTGTCGAAGGTTGAATTTGTAATATCAACCGCGCCATCACCAAATGCGGCAATCGCTGTTCCGGCGTAATGAGGGCCAGATGAGTTAAAGGCAATGTTTTTGAAAGCAGCATTGTTGACTGAGCCAGCCCCTTTATGGCGGAGAGCTTGCCACACATCAAAGCCAGCGCCATCAAATGTCATATCAGAAATATCAACATCTGCGCCGGATTCAATCAACCACCAACCGCGGCTATCACCTGAACTGCCGGTGTTAGAAGCTGGCGTTATAATTGTGCCGGCCGTGCTTGCGCCACTAATGATTAGGTTTTTATCTATGGTTATGTTTTCAGCATAAGTACCATTACCAATATTGATAGCTGCGCCAGCGGCTGCGATATCAATGCCTTGCTGGATAGTGGCTTGCGTCGTAGCGCCGGTGAAGACGTTGACCGTTGTTGGGTCTTTCAGCGTGATGCCGGCCGGTGTGAACGGGCTGCCAACGCCGCCAGATACATTACCGATAATCGTGGAATACAGGTTTAACGTAGATGTGCTGAAATATAATGTATTGGCACCCGTATCAATGTCCACACCATCTTCAACTGTAATGTTGTCGTCATTTGCAATCGGATTGGTTTGCTCTCCGAAAAGACCTCCGCCACCGACATCTTCATAAGTCGCTTGTGAGGGCGAAGTTGCAAGTAAGACATTTGAAAGACCAAGCGATGTGTTTAAAGCTGTATCAGTAATAGCTAAAACAGGACTACTGGAAAGAAAAATATTGTCAGCAGCGCTATGGAAAACGCGAATACCGAGCGGATCGAGCAACAACCAACCGGTATTGCCATTAAGTGCCGTTGTGTCGGCTGTGCCTTGATACAGTAATGAAGAACCAGATACCTCAACCAAACCGCCATTGCCGCTATTTGCGCCACCTTTGGCTTCGATGCTACCATAGAATTCTGTTGAGTCGTCAGACCAGACAACCACTTCGCCGCCATTGCCGTCTGCATCAGCATTAGCGCTTAGGGTTGCTGTTTGTGCGACTAAAGCGGTCTGCGATGTCGGTGTATCACCGCCACCTTGGAATTCGCCACCGAAAAGAATTGTACCGCCGCCATTTGTGCCAGAGGCCTGCAATGCCGCGCCACTATCCGCGACAAGATGTTGGCCAGTTACTTTGATGTCGCCGCCTGTTGTGCCAGAAGCATCAAGCGTGCCCGATATAGAAACTGTGCCTTTGTCGCCGCCAGAGAGGATAATTTGACCCCCTTGTTCTTCAACTGAACTAACGGTAATAAGACCTTCAACATTAATAATGCTATCAACGGCATCTTTTGCGGCCAGAGCGCTGATTTGCACTGTGCCACCCTCGGCGTTGATTTGTCCTGTGTTTTCTAGGAGCGCATCAGCAAGCTCACCATTAACAGCAATTTCCATTAAACCATCACCATAAAGGTCAAGCGTAACACTCTGTCCAGCGGCAAAAGCCACGGTGCCGAGCTTTGCGTTAATCACACCATTATTGGTGATTAACGGTGAAACGAACGCGGCCAAGCCTGCATCCGCAATGTTGATTGTGCCATTAAGCGCGATGGAAGCATCAGCATCACCCAAATCATCAAATACAAAATCATCACGACCGCTCATAATTTCGGCATTGCTGATATCATTAGTAGACACAATAATGCTGCCGACATTTACAACAGATTCATGGCTAAAAAATACGCCATTCCCATCAATAACCATGACGCGACCATTGGCGTTTAGATTGCCCAAAATTTTGGTCGGATCACTTTTATTATCGCGCGCGACAAAAAGGTCGCTGCTGCTGTTTTGGTGAATATTTACAGTTTGATGCGCGGCAATATCCAAATTACCTTGACCAATCGCGCGGCTTGAATTTTGCGTGATCTGTGTGATGGCGTCGATGGAGGTGTCTGTATCAAAGCTGCCACCGACTTGATCGAGTACCCATGCATTATCCGCATGAGCGGGAAGCGAAGATAAAGAAACAATACCCACAGCGATCAGAGCTGATGTCGATAAAAGTTTTTTAAGTGAGGTTTTGCTCGCTGCTTTATGATGATACGACATAATTAAGTTCTCTCCATTTAGACCTGCTCAACGCAGTTTCTATTTAAATATTGGCGTTAAAACGCCATATTAATATTTTGTTAATATTTAGATTATAATAAAGTTTATAACAGAACTACTCATAAAATGGAACAAATTGTTCCCCGTCAACGCCTATGAGACCATATAAAGCTATTGCATAAAGGAGGGTTTTGGTTTCACAGGTGCTGACTGGGAACAGCTGCGCGTTTATGATTAAGATCCTTAATCTCTTCTACAAAGTCAGAGCGCGTTCCGCTATCTGTATTCTCCCTTACCTCTTTTATGCGCTCTTCTTCTGATGATGGGGTGGAAGATGTGTCTATCCACCAGAGCATCTGTATAGCCCGCATTTACGAGCGCTTCATTTAAGAGGGCCTCCCAAACCTACCGTATCACATGGGTCTCAGCTTCACCTGAGCCTTTACCATCAAGGATACGGGTCTTTTTTCCGAGGCCGTCACTTGTGATCTGGCGCGTTGTAAATAAGATATGCGCATGATGATTACGTTCATCATCTCCGTTCTCAAAACGGGCGCATGTATGGCTGCATCCACGGCAACGCCATAGCGTTCCATCAGCCATCCAGACTTATGCTGCCCTATCGGCATCGGTAAGCTCATGCGGTAAGGCAAGGACGAATTGACGCGCTGTGCGGGAGCTCTTCCGGTTATCGGCCTGCTCTGCTCCATTCCATAGGGCGGATCGGTTCAAATATTCATTTGGGGCGCTTTTAGGAGGAGTAATAAACGCATCTATAATACCTTTACGGTTTTTATAGTGATGGGTTTTGCCGCTACGCTCATCTATGAGAAGGGCCCCAGCTCTGTAAGCAGCGGCGGCCACGGCCGAGTGGCCATTACTCCTGGAAAGTGTCTAGAGTGAGTAATGATATATCGCCAAGGATGTTAATTCTCTCCCCTGTTCGTCAGAGCCGGCGATATATCTAGCTTAAGAGCTCAAACCGCCGATCCTAATTAGCGCTGCAAACTTTAGTTTGCGTGAGTGGGCTATTAACCTAAATCAGTCTTTAAGATATCACGGCACTAGTTAAGTTTTGTTGAACACAAGTTTGGTGTTGACATAAAGGCTATCGTCTGTATTATGAAAAAATCAAAAATAGGGAGAAGAAAATGTATTATTTAACAAAAGGCTTTTTTAAGTGGGCTAAGCACAAGTTGGATACATCTATCTTGAACAAGACCCCAATCACGACATGTAGTGTTGATGGTTTTGAAGCAACCGTTGAAAAGAAGACCTCATCTGATTTCGAAGAATTAAAAGCGAAAGCTTCTCTCCCTGACAGTCTCTCTGTAGATTGCTACTATGAGGTTAAGCTACATAGTTTAAACACCAATAAAAACTATCAAAAAAGATCTCAACCACTGACCTTTATTTTTACTGAGGCCACAAAAGTATCAAAAGGCGCTGTAAATAACGGTGTCATGAATTGGCCAATGGCTAATGGTGATTCAAAGTGGGTAAGCATAGACTTTTCTGAAGAGGAAACGAAGAATGGCGAACCTGCTATATGGATCACGTCAAAAGAAAAGAGCGTTAGCTTTGACCGCAGCGGCTACAGCATTAATACATACGAAGCATCTAACTGTTGCCTATCAAGAGGCGAGGACAGAAAGCCTCTCACTTTAGAGCGGCTTCTACCTTAATTCTCGACCCCATTTTTAAGAATCCCAAAGATAGAATTATGCAGATGCAGTGAACCAGATTTGCCTCGCTCGATCATCGCATTAAAATATCCAGAGGGCTTCTCAGCGCGGTTAAACTCATGCTGTGCGGCTTGATCGGTTAGCAATACGCATATGGCAGCCCGTCCTATAGATTTCTCACCTCACTTATTCTGCACGAGAAAAGGGGGAGAGCTACATTAACCCTAACAGCTAGTGACTTAGAGAGTGTAGAAAGCGCTCAAGCCCTTTTGACGCATTCTGATTCAAAGATTACTAAAGATGTTTATAGACGAAAAGCAGAGGGCGCTAGACCTTTAAAGTGACCCTTGAATAGTACACTTGGCTCCGAATAGTACAAACAAGTTTCTGGAAATAGACGCGAGACCTTTAGAAATGGCAGTGCTTGCAGTCTGTCGCTAACCTTTCTCAGTCGTATATTCACTGTTAATGGCCAAAATACCTTGATTTTTATAGATTTTCTTCTGTTTTTATAAAAAGAAAGCACTAAGGCTATGGATACCTGCGCCTCATGTCATTACAAAAAATAATAACAGGGAAGCATCAGTGAACTGTGCATTGGTACGTTTCCTATGCGCTGAGTTATCGGAACATAGAAGAGATGATGAAAGAGCGCCGCTTTGAAAAAGGTCACGCTACGTTTGGCGACGGACACCTACGATGCGTTCAAAATGTTCCATGACGTGCTTGAGAATAGGGCCAACTTGGTCAACCTGAATAACAATCAGGCCACCCGGCTGCACAACTGAAAAAGCGTGATCAATAGCCTTATACGAACAATCAATAATGTTTATGTTGTTTTTGTCAAAACCGTTCTCGATCGCCCCGGCGCAAACAATACGCGACGTTTCCCCCGTTTCGCGCTGGCGTGGGTCGGCATCAGCGATAATTAAACGGTCATAAACATCGGCGAGCGCCGAGCCAAACAATTTGATATCTTCATCAAGGCGATTGCCTGTGCCGTGCGCAACAACGATTTTCTGACCATTGGTAATATGGGGCAATGTGTTCCCCAAAGCTTTAATGGCGGCGACATTGTGACCGTAATCTACAATTACTTTAAAAGTAATAAAGTCGATAAGGTTCATGCGGCCTGGGTTTTGAGTGGGGCTGGGATGAAAAGTACTAATCCCTGTTCGGATCATATCAATAGGAATAGTAAGGCTATGTAGGGCCGCTACGGCCGCAAGAATATTCGCAATGTTGAATGTCGCGACGCCGCCAAGGGTTATTGGTGCGTCAAGTACAGCGAGAACATGAACGGAAGACAGTGCTGATTGAATAATGACGTTGCCTTCTTTAAAAATCACCGCTGTGCCGCCCGCCGCGAGATGCTGCTTAACCGTTTTGTTTTCTGGGTTCAGGGAGAAGAATATGATCTGTCCGCCAGCTCTTTCACTCAGGCCCACAACAGTCGGGTCATCAGCGTTGAGGACCGAAGCGCCGCTGTCGCTTACGACCTCAACCACAGCAGACTTAACAAGAGAAAGCTCTTCGAGGTCTTCCACGCCATCTAAGCCGATATGATCCTCATCGACATTGAGCAAAATACCGACAGCGCACTCATCAAAGCCGAGGCCGCGGCGAATGATACCGCCGCGCGCAACTTCTAAGACAGCATGATCCACTGTTGGCTCGCGCAGAACTATGCCCGATCCTTCTGGTCCGCTATAATCTCCAGAAACAATTTCAACGCCATTGATTTCAACGCCTGTTGTGCCTGAAAATCCGACAACCTTACCGCTGTATTTAAGCGCATGGGCTATCAGCTTTGCGGTGGTGGTTTTTCCGTTAGTGCCAGTTACGGCGATAATCGGTAAATCAAAATCGACACCTTGTGGAAATAACATTTCTACAAAGGGTTTGGCGACATTGCGTGGTTTGCCCTCGCTCGGTTCTAGGTGCATTCTAAAACCGGGGGCGGCGTTGACTTCTACGACGCCCGCGTTGTTTTTATTTAATGGTTTATCAAGGCCCTCAGCGACAATATCAATGCCCATGCAGTCCATACCTATAATACGCGCAATACGTTCACACATTAATACGACATCGGGGTGAACCTCATCAGTTACATCACGCGCAGTGCCGCCCGTGCTGATATTGGCGGTGGATTTAAGATACAGTTTTTCCGCAGCAGGCAGGACATCGTTTAATGTGTAACCACTAAACGAAAGCAAGCGCTCCACCATGTGGTCAACCGTAATCGCTGTCAGCATTTTTTCATGCCCAAGGCCTCTACGTGGGTCTTTGTTGGTTTCTTCTATGAGTGTCGCAATAGATGATTTTCCATCGCCGATCACATAGGCAGGTTCACGCAGCGCTGCTGCGACCAGCTTGCCGTCAATAACTAAGACGCGGAAATCATGCCCACTCAAAGTTTTTTCGACGATAACAGAGCTGTGAATTCTGGTGGCGGAGCTAAAGGCGATCTCAAGTTCTTTTTCATTAAGTACGCGGGCGGTGATGCCTCTGCCATGATTGCCAATTTCTGGTTTAACCGCAACAGGATACCCTATATTTTTAGCCGTTCTTAAAGCGTCTTCAAGAGTCTCGGTGATTGCGCCATCAGGCGTTGGGATACCGGCGCGGCGCAGCATCTCTTTGGTTCTGAATTTTTCATCAGCGATTTCGACGGAAAGGGCGGTGGTTCTATCTGTCATTGTTGCCTGAATACGGCGCTGTTTTGACCCGTGCCCGAGCTGAACAAGGCTCACATTGTTGAGCCTGAGCGTGGGAATGCCCTTTTTCTTGGCTTCTTCGACAATGCTGTTGGTGGAAGGGCCTAGGAAATCATTTTCGCGCAGGACGCGCAGGCGGGCAATAACGGCATCTATATCAAAGTCACGGTTTTCAGCGACGGCCTCGACCAGAGCAACAGCCTCTTTGCCGGCGAGCAAGCCTGCAGATTCTGCGCGATAACGGTAGACAACTTTATAAACTCCATGCGCTGATGTGCCAAAGGTTTTGCCATATCCAACTTCCATTCCTGCAAGGCACTGCATTTCAATCGCAATATGCTCAACAATATGCCCCATCCACGTGCCGCGGCGTAAGCGTGTTATAAATCCACCATCGCCACCGATTGAGCAGCCGTGGCTTTGTAGCGTTGGAACGAGTTTAATTAAGCGGTCTGTGAAACCTTCTATAGTATCGGAGGGGCGTTCTTCAAAATCACCAATATCTAAAAGCATAAAAGCAGCTTGATAGCGACTGTAACGATTAGGCCCTCTGAGGGCGCGGTGTTCTAGAATCTTCATTATTATCCTGCATTCTGTCCATGCCAAGCCATGCCGTGGCGCGCACCTCCCGCAAAACTTGTTTGATTAATGACTATAATGCCAACATCTACGTCGTGTTCTAGTTGATCTAATGCCCATGCAACGATTTGCTCGGGGCTTCTTCCTGCTTCAAGCTCTGCATAGGCGCGGTGCGCGAGCATGGATCTGGCAATGTATTCGCCATCACCCGTTGCGGCGATTGCGCCATGTTCCCCTGCGAAAAGCCCGCAGCCTGGTAAAGGGACGTCGCCGACCCGGCCGCGTAGCATTGCAGTGACGCCGCCAGAGCTAAGTGCAGCGGCAAAGATATGGCCATCCCATGCGACGCTACCCACAGTGTCTGAGCCTAAGATCTCTCGCAAAGGGGTTTCGTAATTCCATGATTTTTCAAGCGCGGCACGTGACCATTCGCCGACCTGATCGCCAGAGGCTTCTATAACCTTGCGCAGGCGTTCCTGTGCATTTGCGGTCGTTGGGTCATAGTCTTCAAAGCCATGCGCACGGGCAAAAGCCGTTGCGCCGTCTGCGACAAGTAAGATATGAGGTGTATCAAGGACATGACGCGCCACTGCGATGGGGTTTTTTACCTTTTCAATCGCGGCGATCGCGGCAAAATCACCATTGCTTGTCATGCATGAGGCGTCCATCTGGATACTGCCATCAAGGCGCAAGTTAGAGCCGGTTCCAGCATTAAAACGTTCGTCATTTTCTAAAACCTGCGTTGCGGCAATCACCGCGTCAAGTGCGTTATTATTTTCCGCAATAGCATCAAGGCCAGCAAGGCAGGCATGCTTTGTGGCGCTTGAATGTGCAGGGTCAGAGGACGAGCCTGCATGGCAAACGAGAATAGGTTTGTGGCGTGAGCGAATATCTATTGGCATGGTATTGAATGTACTCTAGTATAAACAGATAGTACAGCGCTAGATCCACAATAAACAGCAAGGCCCGAAACCAGAATGAACAACAACTGGAGTATTACTGCATGTCTCGATTTTTAATCCCAATAGGGGGTAACGAAGAAAAATCGCTACACTCGGAAATTTTTCAGGAAATGGTTGAATTGGCGGGCGGCGCACAAGCGCGGATTGTTGTTGTTCCCACAGCAAGCGAAAACCCAGATGAACGCGCTCATGATTACGAAAAACTCTTCGCAGCGTTTAACCCTAAATCAATTCATGTTGTCCATATTGGTGAGCGCCCTGATGCAGGGTCAGCCAAGCTTGCCAAAATTATTGATGAAGCGACGCTTTTTATGTTTGGCGGCGGTGATCAACTTCGTCTTTCTTCTTTAATTGGCGGCACGCCGCTACATGAGGCTTTGTTAAGCCGTTACCGTTCTGGTCAATGCGTTATTGCTGGGACGTCCGCGGGCGCTGCCGTTATTCCTGAAATCATGATATTCCAGAACAATAAGTTCCGTAGTTTCCGAAAGGGCGGCACAGAAATGACCAAAGGGTTGGGCCTTATACAGGATATGATCTTTGATACACATTTCGCGCAGCGCTCACGGATATCTCGCCTTGTGAACGCCGTATCAACCAACCCAGCAATATTGGGGCTTGGTATTGGGGAAAACACCGGGTTGTTGATTACAGACGAAACCACTGCAAAAGTCATTGGTACAGGCACTGTGATTGTCGCGGATGGCAGCACGATTGAGATTAACCACATTGGTTATGCCGAAAACGGGCAGCCGTTCGGCCTTACCAATATGACCTATTCAGTCCTGACACCAGGGATGGTATATGACCTGAAACGCCGCACCGTTATTGACCCAGGGCCGACAGCTCCACCGAAAACGATTGTTAAGAAAAAGAAAGAAAGGTAGTGTTCACTGTAACAACTTCCCTTGGACGACCATATTTCTTCATCAGTCTCTTTAAGGCTTTGCGCCCGTTTTCTTGCATCGCCTCTTTGAAACATAGGAATCCAAAACCGTTCCTTCGTGGCAATCGCACGCCATAAATAATGCGTTTCCCCGTTGATCTTCACAAAAACCTCATCAATGTGCCAACGCCAATTTGAATGTGCATGGAGCGCTTTCTTTTTTACTTCCTTAACAAACAAAGTTCCAAACGCATTCCACCAATAGAGGGTTGTTTCATGACAAATATCAGATTAAACTCTATATTTCGATTTTAATCTGACAAGACCGTTCACGGATAGTGACACCGTGAAGAAATCTCTTCTCACTATGATTTGTACAAGAGTTCGAAAACGTACAAAAAGAGACTGCTGTTAAAAACACTGTTTGCGAACTGTTATTTAGAGGGTGAAAATCTAGTAACCACGTGGGTTGACGCTGTGTCTGAGATGAGAAATATACGATCTTGTTGTAAATGGCAGGGGCATAGAGACTCGAACTCTAGACCTACGGTTTTGGAGACCGTCGCTCTACCAACTGAGCTATACCCCTTTAGGCCTTCTATATTCGCGCGATGCGCGTAATCAAAATGTTTATAGCTAAGTTTTTTTATCTTGTAAACAAAATTACGGCTTAATCGCGCCTAAACATAAAAAAGAGCCCCTGTTATAGGGGCTCTTTTCATAAAATTTCATGATAATCTTATGTTAGATTATTCAACAATCTTCGCAACAACACCCGCGCCAACTGTACGGCCACCTTCGCGGATCGCGAAACGTAGGCCTTCATCCATTGCGATTGGTGCAATAAGCTGAACAATCATCTTGGCATTATCACCAGGCATAATCATTTCAACGCCTTCAGGAAGGATGATTTCGCCAGTTACGTCCGTTGTACGGAAGTAGAATTGTGGGCGGTAATTCGCGAAGAATGGTGTGTGACGACCACCTTCATCTTTTGACAAGATATAAGCTTCTGCTTCAAATTTAGCGTGTGGCTTAATTGAACCAGGCTTACAAAGAACCTGACCACGTTCAACTTCTTCACGTTTCGTACCACGAAGAAGAACACCAACGTTATCACCAGCTTGACCTGAATCAAGAAGCTTACGGAACATTTCAACGCCAGTACAGATTGTTTTTTGTGTATCTTTGATACCAACAATTTCAATCTCGTCGCCAACGTTAACAACGCCTTGTTCAATACGACCAGTAACAACTGTACCACGGCCAGAAATTGAGAACACGTCTTCGATAGGCATCAAGAAAGGCTTGTCGACAGGACGATCTGGTGTTGGGATATATTCGTCAACAGCAGCCATTAATTCGCGAATTTTGTTTTCGCCAATCTCTGGGTCGCGACCTTCCATTGCAGCCAAAGCTGAACCTGAAATGATCGGCATATCGTCGCCAGGGAAATCGTAAGAAGAAAGAAGTTCACGAATTTCCATTTCAACAAGCTCAAGAAGCTCTTCGTCATCAACTTGGTCAACTTTGTTCATGAAAACAACCAAAGCAGGAACACCAACTTGGCGTGCAAGAAGGATGTGTTCACGTGTTTGTGGCATTGGGCCATCAGCTGCGTTAACAACCAAGATACCGCCATCCATTTGCGCCGCGCCGGTGATCATATTTTTCACATAATCAGCGTGCCCTGGGCAATCAACGTGAGCATAGTGACGTGCTTCTGTTTCATATTCAACGTGCGCTGTTGAAATTGTGATACCGCGTTCACGCTCTTCAGGAGCACCATCAATATCAGCGTAAGCTTTGAAATCACCAAAATATTTTGTGATCGCTGCTGTTAGTGTTGTTTTACCGTGGTCAACGTGACCGATTGTGCCGATGTTTACATGCGGCTTATTTCTTTCGAACTTTTCCTTAGACATGTCGCTACTTACCTATCTTCATCATTATAAACAAGTTGAAAAAGAATCACGGGCGAGCATGTGCGCGCCTGCAAACCAGTTATCTGAAATAAGCGAGCCAGGGGCAAAAGTCAATCAATTTTCGCGTAATTTCAAATCAAAACAACAAGATTTCACCGAAAAGGCTACATTACGCTTTTCTAAATAAAAGACTTGACCTTATGTTAACTCCCCTGTATGGTGCCCCCAACGTTACTAACCGACCGCCAACACCATATAAGGAGAAAAGGCATGACAACTAACGTTCACAAAAGCTTTGAAGGCCCATCAGATTTTGAAGGCATGTTCACAGGCGCAGCACAAAAAACTTCCGATACATTTGCAGGACAACAAAAGACTGAAAACGGTGGCAGATGGTCAGCCGTTCGCAATCATTGTATTGACCAAGCGAATGAAAAAGCAAATAAACCAGCACCAGCACCAGTTTACAGAGGCGGCATTCGCTTACACTAAACGTCTGGCTAAATATAGATTTTATATTAACGGCGCATCTTAAACGTGATGGGCCGTTAATATTTTGTAGGCCGCCGTTGCTATGGCGAGCACATTGCCAAAGAAAAAACACCCATAGCTGATTTTCAACCAAAAGAATTTTGGAATGATAATGCGGCGCGAAACATCGTGAATGTCTTTTATCGCTTCCTCCGCAAGGCTATTTATATCGTTATAAACGGGGTTAAAACGTGAAAGATATTCCACTTCTTTCATCCGTCCAATATCAGCAAAATGCAGTAAGTTATACGAGCCATCTGGTTTCTTGCCACTGCGGCGCCGTGGGTAAATACACAAAATTGCACAGAGAATACCGAGCACGGATGTAACAATGGCAATCGCCGCTGGCCAAACATATAAAGGCTTAGACATCCAAGGTAATATTACGGGAATAAGGATGGAGTTGATAATAATCATCGCCTGCGCTTTTTGATCCGCTAGGTTCACGTAATTGACAAGCTTATTGGTAGTTGCTGTCAAAATTTGCCCGCGCATCAACGCTTCCCAATAAGGTTTATCGAGGGGCTCTGTGGCTTCTTGTGTATCGGTATTTTTAAAAAACAACATAATGCGTCGCAGCATAGGGCTGGCTGCCAAAAAAGTCAATATATTTGGGCGAGGGGTTAAGCGCTAAGCGCCGCCAACCTCACAAAATCTTCAATTTGAAGATTCTCCGCTCGGAGCGTTGGGTCTAAACCTAGTTCTTCAATTTTTCCGAGGTGGTTTTTTAGACTTTGGCGGATCATTTTGCGCCGCTTACCAAAGGCTTCTGCGGTCAAATTTTCGATTGTTTTAAACGCGACTTTTTCAAAATCCCGCGGGCGAAAACGCACAATGGCGGATTTCACTTTAGGCGGCGGCGTGAAAGCCTGCGGCGGCAGATCAAAAATAATTTTACAGCGCATCAACCACTGCGAGACAATCGCAAGGCGGCCATAATGCCCATCGCCGCATTTTGCGCAAATACGCTGCGCAACTTCCTTTTGAAACATCAGCAGCATTTCATCATATGCACCGCTATCATAGACATCATGCAACCACGATATTAACAGTGGGGTCGCAACGTTATAAGGTAAGTTTGCGATGATTTTACATGGTAAATTGTTAGGATTAAGCGCTTTAAGGTCGGTCTTTGTCGCGTCACCATGGATGATTTCAAGACGGTCGCCGACAGCGTTTTGTAAAGGCTGCAGAGCCTCAACCGCACGGGCATCAAATTCAATCGCAATAAGCTTTATCGGGTTAGCTCTCAATATACTGCGCGTCAAGCCGCCAGGGCCGGGGCCAATCTCGATAACCAAATGCCCTGAAAGATCGCCGGTTGGTTTTCCATTTATATCATGGGCGTGACGGACAATTTTATCGGTGATATTTTTATCAAGCAGGAAGTTCTGCCCCAAGGCTTTACTTGCATTCAGCTCAGAACTTTGAATAACTTCACGCAAAGGCGGCTGAAGGTCAACAATCGCGGCAAGGTCATCTATCATAGACGGACATCGACATAAGACGCCGCTTTTAGGTCCATAAAATATTGGTCTTGCAGGCGCTCCAAACGGCGCATACCAAGGCCTTCGAGGATTTGATCTTCGCTAGGAATATCGGCCTCACCAAAGACTTTTTTGTCACGCATGAAGTAGATGTGAAACCCTGTTAAAGAGCGCACTGGCGGGCTAATCTGCCCAGCTGTTAAATTCGTCAGCGCCGCGTTCATAGCCTCTTGTAACTGCCCTTGCTGAATCCAGCCAATATCTCCACCTTTTTCTGCGCCTGCTGCACGTGAGAACTGGCGGGCGAGCTGAGGGAAGCTATTCGGGTTTTCGGTTGCTTGACGTTTAATATGCAGCGCTGTCTGCTTTACTTTTTTATCTTCTTCCTGCTTTTCAACAGGTAAGTAAATTTCAGAAACTAGAAACTGCGTCTTACCAATTGCAGCTTTCATACGCTCGAGCTCGGCATTAATATCACGCTCTGTAATATCAATTTGCGGGCGAATTTTACGGCCAATGACTTTTGTCCAAGCTATCTGTGATTTAATTTGGCTTTTCAACGTCGATATTTTTATGCCACGTGCCTGAAACATGCCAACGAGCTGATCTGGATCCATCTTATTCTGTGCGGCTAGCGCGCCGATACCTTGTTGGATTTCTTCATCTGTGACTTCAAGTTCTAAATTCTTGGCTTCTTGTAAACGGATTGTTTCATCAACCAAGACAGAGATCATTTGATCCGCAAGGCGTTTGCGCGTTTCTGGGGTATCTTTAATACCTGAAGATTCCATCACAAGTTTTAAACGAGCATCAAGCTCATTAAAAGAAATTGCTTCGTCATTAACAACCGCGGCGATGCGCCCGCCTGTTGCGGCTTGCACAGCGAAGCTTTGCAGCGTAAGCATTGCAGCAGCAAGCACGAAGAAAGAACAAATTCTTTGACAGATTGTGAGCATATTTCAGGTACTTCTTTACGTTATGGTCAGATACACTTGATTAGCGCAATTTGAGCGCAGGGTCAATACGAGCCCTGTTTATCTTAAGCGGCCAGCTGTTCGCTGCATTTTTTTTTATAACTATACTGCCCTAAATATTCGGGCAATATACTATCCATTGACCGTGGCGTAATACCGAGCTGCTTAAAGCTCTTCGCTTTGGCAGAAACCACATTGTCTGTTTTTAAGCTTTCCACTTGATCCATGGTCAATATTGGCTTGGGCAGCAAACCAAGGATGGACGCCTGCATTTTTGCCAATTTCCACGGCAGCGGCACAGCGATAAAGTCAATCGCGGCATATTGTTTTAATTTTGCATAGATACCTTTAAAATCAACAACATCAGGGCCGCCAAGTTCAAAAACCTCACCAGCATATTTCTTATATTGGGCCGGTGTGGCGGTCGCGGCTTCAATCACCGCGCTAGCAACATCGCTGACGCTGACAGGTTGGAACTTTGTGTTGCCGCCGCCAATTAACGGCAATACAGGCAAAACACGGCCTAGGCGGGCAAACATATTAAAAAACTGGTCTTCTGCGCCAAAAACGACACTCGGCCTGAGTATGATAGCCTCAGGGAAGACTTTCAGCACTTTTATTTCACCGGCACGCTTACTTTTAGCGTATTTTGATGCGGCCTTATCGCAGGATAAAGCAGAGATATGAACAAGGCGCCTCACGCCCTGCTTGCTTGCAGCTTTGGCAATTTGCTCAGCCAATGTGGCGTGAATGCTCATGAATTGGCCTTTTTTCTTTTCAAAAAGAATACCAACGCAATTGACGACTATATCCGCATTTTTCACAGCAGCTTCCACGTCTTTCTTGCTGCCATCGCATAGAAAAGGCACGACCTGACCGACATTGCCATACGGCTTAAGAAAAAAAGCTTTATTTGGCGTTCTACTTGCTGCGCGTATTATATAGCCGCGCTGTGCAAGTTCTTGCGCCACATAACGACCGATAAATCCAGTCGCCCCAAAAATTGTCGCTATTTTTTGCTGTGTCATTTTGTCATCTTCTTATTATTTTACGTTATATTATTATGCAAGGACTTCAATAAAACTCGCCATGACGCGTTTGGTTTGTCCATCGTCAAAGAGTATATCAAGTTTTTGGCCATCAATATATATGATTTCGCCCTCGCCAAAGCTGCGGTGGACAACACGCTGGCCGCGCTGATATGTCGGCAGGCTTGCACGGCGTGCGGCAGCGGTTCCAGCGGGCGTTACTGGCGCATTAACGGCGCTTCGGCGGCGCGCATAGATGTTGCCAGCATAACTGCCACCTGAAGATGCGCCCGCGGAAGAGCCGCTATGCCCAGAGCTATCCCAGTGTGAGGAGCGCTGACGCCCCCCGCCCATGCCCATGTCAGATTCATTGACGACGCTTGCATCAGGCAATTCACTGACAAAGCGTGACGGGATCGCGTTGACCCAGCTGCCATACATTTGACGGTTTGCGACGTAGGATATATACGCTTTTTTACGGGCGCGCGTGATGCCAACATAAGCAAGGCGGCGCTCTTCCTCTAAGCCTTTTAACCCTGTTTCATCCATGGAGCGCTGCGAGGGAAACAAACCCTCTTCCCAGCCAGGTAAAAAAACATTGTCATACTCAAGCCCTTTGGCGCCGTGTAGGGTGATTAAGGTCACCGCATCATTGGCGCTGCCTTTGGCGCGGTTTTCTAAGACAAGCGCGACATGCTCCAAGAACTCCTGCAGCGCTTCATATTCTTCCATGCCTGCCACCATTTCCTTGAGGTTCTCAAGACGGCCTTCTGCTTCAGGGGCTTTGTCGGCTTTGAGCATGGCGTTATAGCCGGACTCTTCTAAGATCAATGCGCAAAGCTCATTATGAGGCATCACAGGAATCTGTTCGCGCCATGATATGAACTTATTAATCAACTCTTGCAGCGTTGTTCTTACCTTCGGCCGCAGCTCGTCACTTTGGCATAAATCTGTAATCGATTGAAATAAGCTGATCCCCGCGCCGCGTGCATGGGCATAAAGGAGCTCAACAGTTGCTTTACCAATGCCGCGTTTGGGTACGTTAATAATGCGTTCCAAAGCCAAGTCATCATTCGGTTGCGTCGTTACGCGCAAATATGCCAGCGCATCACGAATTTCAGCACGTTCATAAAAACGTGGTCCGCCAATGACGCGGTAATTAATACCAAGCGCAATCAGGCGTTCTTCAAAGTTACGCATCTGAAATCCCGCGCGCACCAAAACGGCGATCTGGTTTAAATCTTGCCCTTGGCGCTGTAAATCTTCTATTTTTTCACCGATCCAGCGCGCTTCTGCGTCACCATCCCACAGACCGCGAGTAATCAGTTTTTCACCATCACCGCCATCGCTCCAAAGCGTTTTGCCTAGGCGGTTTTCATTATTATTAATTACGGCAGATGCCGCGGCCAATATATGGCCTGTCGAGCGGTAATTTTGCTCTAAGCGGACGGTTTTTGAATCAGGAAAGTCTTTGCCAAATTTTAAAATATTACCAACTTCGGCGCCGCGCCAGCCGTAAATGGACTGGTCATCATCACCAACGCAGCAGACATTCGCCCCGCCTTGCGCCAATAAGCGCAACCATAAATATTGCGCAATATTAGTATCTTGATATTCATCGACCATGATATAGCGGAACTGACGGTGGAATTCCGACAGCACATCGTTATTCGCCGCGTCTTTGAAAATTGCAATCATGTGCAAGATCAAATCGCCAAAATCACAGGCGTTGATTTCTTTAAGGCGCTGCTGATAGCTGCGGTAAATACCAATCAAGCGCCCATCAGCAAACTCACCGCCCTCAGATGGCGGAACTTGCTCAGGGCTAAGGGCTTGGTCTTTCCAGCGCCCGATAATCGCACTTGCCACTTTTGGTGTCCATTTTTTTACATCAATGCCCTTATCAACCATTAAATGCTTTAACAGACGAATTTGATCATCCATATCAATAATCGAAAAATTACTGGATAACCCGACTAAATCGGCATAGCGGCGCAGCATACGTGCATTTAAGGCATGGAATGTGCCTAGCCACCAACCATCAACAGGAATACCGCCAAGCATGCTTGATACGCGTTCTCTCATTTCTTGGGCGGCTTTATTTGTAAAGGTCACAGCCAGTATCTCACCCGGAAAGGCTGATCCGCTATGGAGAATATGCGCAAGGCGCGTTGTTAGCACGCGGGTCTTGCCCGTGCCTGCGCCCGCGAGCACCAAAAGGGAACGGTTTATTTCCTCTACCGCTTCGCGCTGTACAGGATTTAATTCATCAATAAAAGAGCTGTTTTGTGTTTGTGCTTGCATAGATCCAGAAATATCGCGTTTTGCTGCGCATGACAAGTCTTGGCATGCGTCAAGAGCAAGTCTGCACAGATATAATTAATGAATCTCGATCCTAATCGATTTTATCAGGGATGCCTTGCTGCTGAAATTCTTCGGTAAAGACAATATTGAAACAGTAATCGCTAAAGGTCACTTTATCTTTTGTCACGATATGTTCAATTTCCAAGCCATTGAACTTCAAATCTTCTGGTTGAATGCCTGTGCCGAAGATTAGGAAGTTTGTGTACTCATAGCTCCACGGCAATGCAAATTGCGGCAGTTTCGTTTTATCAATCTGCGCACCAGTACAATCTATATTAATTGTGTCATGACCCCAGCCTTGTGAAAATATCATCAGCTTACGGCCACGACCTAACGCTATCGCGTCATTACCTGAACCACCATCGACAATCACATTGCCTTGGGTGTGTTTGACAACATCATCACCTGGGCCACCAAGGTAGATACGGTCACCTGATAATGGAGTTAATTTAGGATCACAGAAAAACTTATTGCCCAGAGTATCACCAATCATGACGTCAAAATATTCTTGCGCAGGGCAGTTTTCGTCGACACACTCGTATTTGGGGTGGCCATTTTCATCTTTAGTTAAGCTGTAACGCGTTGTCACTTTATCACCAGATGAACCCTTGACCTCATCACACATGACGCGGCCTTGGGTTAAATTTAAATGTGATATATTTAATGGGTTAAAGCTTAACGCTTCAAAAAAGTGGTTATCTTGTTCATAGCCAGCCTGTTTTACATCAACAAAAAATGTCGGGAGCCTGCCTTGCGCCATCAGGCGCACCATCAAAGCCACGGTTTCTTGTGCTTGACGAGGCAGATCACGTTTGTAAGCGCCGTATTTTTCAAAAGCTTCAGTTACAATTGCGCGTGCTTTTTCCATGTCAGGTACAGCATCCGCAGCGCTAGCGTCAACAGCAGCGCTATCTTGCGGCACAAGATCATCAACATTCTGTTCGGGGAGTGCTTGTATTTTTGTACCTGTCGATGGTTCGTAACTTTTTATATTAAAATAAAAATAGCCAGAACCGACGAGTACTGCAGCAATAAGGATGATGGCGAGAGTGCGCATAATATAAACCTATGATCACGTATTATTACAAAAACAGCCCAGAGACGAACCTATCAAAAAGAAGTATAGCCGACAGATATAAGCCTGTCACGCCTTTCTGTATTCTAACAAAAATTATTCAGCAATGACGACTTTATTACGCCCTGTTTCTTTCGCTTTATACAAGGCCTTATCGGCGCGACCAATAATAGATTCTACGCTTTCTGCGGCTTCATATTGTGCGACACCAACCGACATTGTAATGCGGCCGAGCTTATCCCCAGAATTGCGATTGATGACTTCTTTTTTTGCGACAGCTTCACGCAAAGCGTTACCAACAATTTCGCCCGCGACTGAATTTGATTCAGGCAGAATAATTGCAAATTCCTCGCCGCCATAACGCGCGGCAAAATCTTTACCTTTAATGCCGTCGGTCAGTGTCTTCGCGACAAGGCGCAAGACCTGATCGCCAACTTGGTGACCATATGTGTCATTAAAGCTTTTGAAATGATCAATATCGATCATCAACAAGGTAAAAATCTGTCCTTCTTCTTCGCTACGGCGTCGAATATAGTCTATTTTATCGTCAAATGCTTTACGATTAGAAATAGCCGTTAGACCGTCTGTCATCGCCTCTTTACGAATAGATTCAAGATCACGCTGTAGTATTTCCATCTCACTGGAAGACTCATCAAGCTCATTTTCAAGCAGTTTATTTTGTTCAATCATGCGCTGTGTGTCTCTGGTCACTTCGCTTAAGATCTTTTTCAGCTCATTGACGTCATTTGTATCCGCAATAGATGAATTTGCGCCACTTAAGCTCTCGCCATATTGCTGCGTAGATTCTTTGGCATCTTTGACCATGCCAGAAACCAGACTTAACTTATCAGAGATTTTATCGCCAGCTTGGCGAACAAGGTCATTGTTTTTGACGTCAGACAAGTATTTTTCATGCAAATCAACACATAAATCATACGTAATGTCAGCGCCTTCTTTGAGAGAGCTATCAATCGCGCTGACGACATCGTCATTTTGACGCGCGTAATAGACATACCACAATTCAAAATTATGTGGTGACATCGAGATATTGAGCTTTTTCAGGCGGGCAAGCACCTTCATCGCATATCCATGCGCTACTTCATAATTATCATTATAATCCACGAGTCATTTACCCATAACTGTTACTGTGAAGCCAAATACATACAAATCATACACCTTATCGCTTTAATAAAAAACGAAAAAACGAAACTTATTGCAATAAATATATAAGTTTATTGATTAACCGAAGCTAGGTGCGGCTGGTGTGGCAGGTGAAGAAGCAACCATCTGTAGGTTTTGTGGTCGATGGATTGCGTGTTGATCATATTGGCGCTGCATCGCTAAATAATTCTTATCTTCGTCCATTTTCTGGCTCATTTCAAGAATATCATCCGGCGACTGACCATTTACAATCATGTCTTGATACATTTTATCGTAAGCAGAGCGGTTTGCGTGAAGCGGCGTTGTATACTCAGCTTCATCGCCATCGGCGCTTGGCATAAAGGCTGGCGCCTGCATACCGCCATCAACAGAACTGTTTTTTGAAACAGCCGTGAATGATGTCATGCTGCCGCCATCGCTTTTATATGAAGGCTCATCAGATTTAGCATCAGCCTTACTGCCTTTACCAAAATCTTCTGGCGCAGTAAATGTTGAATTGCTCTGCATTTTTGAACGTAAAGTATTTAATGTTTTCGCTGCCGCAACTGTCGCAACGCCTGCACCCAATAATGGGTTAACCGCAGCCGCCAAAGCAACCGTGCCATAAGACAAGCCTTCGCCCATTGCAAAGCCTGAAAGTTCACGCGCTTTTGATGTTTGTGTTTCTGCGCCGTTATGCATCGCACGTTGCTGCATTTGGTCTGCGAATTCACGCATTTGCGCCATTTCATTACTTGTCGACTTAGCAACGCTCATGGAACCACTAAGTTCAGCCTGAAAATTTACATTTCCAGTATCTTTATGCGCAGAAAAAACAGCCCCTGTCGCGGCTTTTAGATCTGGTGCTGATTCAAAGTAATTCTGGCTCACGTCTATCTCCTAAATTCTCATCTTATGGATCGCTCTTGATCCGTAATCGTTAATACATCCTATGCCATAAATATTAACAATATATGAAAACTAACACATATATACATAAAAATTATATTCCATATATAGAGCAAATGCAAACTTTTACCGATAATCCCGATTAAAAATCACGAACCATAGCTTGTACGAAAGTTCACAGCCTCCGCAACTGCTTGTTTTGATAGCGTAAAACTCTCATTACCTGCTAAGTCGTCAATTGTGCGCGCGACACGCAAAACACGGTAATAGCCACGTGCAGACATTTTTGTTTTCTCAGCGAACTGGCTAATCATTTTCTGCGTTGGCGCGTCTAACAGGCATATTGTTTCGATATGCTCCGTTTTAAGGCGACTGTTTAACGGTGCGTCTCCCTGACACAGATGTGTGCGCCCACTTTGCATTGTGCGCGCCGCAATAACGCGCTGGCGTATATCATGTGATGATTCTGCCTTACGCGCCGAGGTAATATCCGCTAATGACACTGCAGGTACATCAATCCGTATATCTATACGGTCTAAAAACGGCCCTGATATTTTGCTTTGATAGTCCTGGCCACAGCGTGGTACGCGGGCGCATTCACGCTCGGCATCACCCATATAACCACAGCGACACGGGTTCATGGCGGCTATTAATTGAAACTCCGCAGGGAACGTCGCATGCGCATTTGCGCGGGCAACCAAAGTCTGTCCCGTTTCCAAAGGCTGACGCAAAGCCTCTAACACAGGGCGCTGAAATTCGGGCAGCTCATCCAAAAATAAAACACCATGATGGGCGAGAGAAATTTCCCCAGGGCGGACTTTTTGACCGCCACCAACCAGTGCTGGCTGCGATGCAGAATGATGCGGGTCGCGGTAAGGCCGCGTGCGCATAATGCCGCCCGCTGGCAGTGTCCCAACCAAAGAATGCACCATTGAGACTTCTAAGGATTCCCTTGGTGTCAAATCAGGGAGTATGCCGGGCAGAGCTGCAGCCATCATTGATTTTCCGGACCCTGGCGGCCCAACCATTAACAGGTTATGCCCCCCTGCTGCGGCAATTTCTAAGGCACGTTTGGCGTTTTCCTGCCCTTTAATCTGCGCCATATCTGTCAGGCCACTGCGGTGACGGGCATTTTCATCTTCGTTCGCATCAACAATGCGTTCATCACTTTGAAAGTCAGCAATTAGCTGCGTGCCTTTGAAATGGTTAATAAATTGCAATAATGTTTCGGCGGCAATAATTTCAATCTCCCCCGCCCAGCGCGCCTCTTGCGCAGACATTTGCGGGCAAATTAAACCTAAATCTTGGCCACCGACATGCATTGCCGCGGGCAGCACGCCCGATACGCCGCGCAGCCGTCCATCAAGAGACAGCTCGCCCAGCGCGGCAAAGCTATGCAAGTCTTCTTTGGGGATAATCTCCATTGCGGCCAGTAAGCCCAGCGCGATCGGCAAATCATAGTGCGAACCTTCTTTGGCGACATCCGCGGGCGCTAAGTTTACAGTCATGCGTTTGGCTGGCAGTGATAATCCTAGTGCGTGCAGTGCCGCGCGAACGCGTTCTTTACTTTCGGCAACGGCTTTATCAGGCAACCCAACAATCGTAAAAGCAGGCAGACCAGAAGCGATTTGCACCTGCACATCAATATCACGCACATCCATGCCCTGAAATGCGACGGTTTTAACTTCCGCTACCATAATGCCCCTAAACCCTGTTCCTTGTATAAGAGCTTTATCAATAACGAAACCACGCCAAACACTCAACTAAAAAACGTGTCCTGTGGGTGGTATTTTTCCCTGTGGTTGTGAGAGCGTATGATTCGTGGCATAATTTGCACATAAAAAGACCCAACCCTATGAACACGGAGACCAAAATGAGCACCAATCCAAGCAACAGAACAATCGATGACCTACCAAAGCCACTCGTTGATCATTTCAAACCGCGCCTTACTGATGCCTTTAATACAGTCGCAGAGCAAAGCAAGCGCATTGAACAAGACCCACAACTCGCACAGGACGCTGATTTCTTAACACAGATCAGCGACACGATAGAAGACATCCAAACTCTCGCACAAGAATTTATGCTTGCCAGCGGCGGTGACGAAGAGGGCTTTATGATACTGGTCGAAGAGGCCACACAAGGCCTGTTTCCACCACAGCCATAATCTTCCTATATATAAAGTATGATTTATAGCACGCCTTGATTATATAAGGCGTGCTTTTTATTATCTGCGCCACACACATCCAAATGATAAAAAAGTTTTTTCAATTAAATTGTTTTTTTATCGCGCTCTTAAGATGTTGATAACTTTTATGCTCTAAAACTTAACTCAAGGAAGAAAACCGCATCGGGGATTAAACCTCTGGGGTTAAAAAAAAGATTAGGGTTTAAAACAATGAGACAAATAAAAGCAGTTGAAAGATTAAGTGACCAACAGACAGCTTTGCTTATGGCAAAATTAACTGTCCCCGTTGCGGTATCAGAAGTCCTTATAGAAGGCCGTAAGCTTGAAGAAGACGAGCTGCTTGCCCTGCACCAGATTTTAAGTGAGATGGAACCAGACACTGCTTTTCTTGCCATGGCGGCAAGCATTGCAGAGCTCGGTTGTTTCGCAGGCATTCGTAAAACGCCTTTGATGGGTACATTAACGCTGCAAGCGCGCCAATACGTTAGCGAATATGGGCCACTTTGGCTTGAAAATGCACAAAGCACGACCCATGTGATGGATCAGCACAATGTTTATGACTTGCTATCGACCTTGCCTGAAGATTTAGAAGCGCTGAATGAAATGATTGTCATTGTTTTATCATCATCAGCCGTAGACAACACAACAAAACAGATTTTACGCGTTTTCCAAATTCAATCTAATGCGCATAAGCTTATCGGCGAAGCGCTGCTAGAAGAATTTGATACGCTAAATGCCGCGCAAGACGCTTTGCCTAGCTTTGATGAGATTGAAGAGGCTTATAAAGCAAACACACAAAACATAAATGAAACGAACGTCATTACGTTCCCAGCGCGCCATTAACAACCAGATTCATTTTAGGTATGAAAGAGTTCTCTTCGTATCTATATGCATACTCCCTGAAACTTTAAGCCCTTGAGAAGATCTCTTCTTAAGGGTTCTTTTTTGGTCAGGTTTTTGCCTAAAGATTAAATCCGCGTCTCTATCTTCGCTTCACAGCTTCAGTGTCTTTAACTTCTTCGACTTCCATCTGCCAGCTTTCAACCAAAGCGCCATCAAGGCCCTTTTCCGTTGGGACGCGGGTAACGCGCATTTTCACACGCATAATAATCGTGTGTTCACTGGCGTTTTTGCGCGCGCGCTTACCTGTATAGCGAAAAGTAATTGTCACGGGAAAATCAAAGACCCAACGATACACCCCTTCAAACTTACCTTTGTTTTGCACGAGCGGCATTTCTTCGAACATCGCGACGCTAACGAGGCCGCTTTGCTTCATCGCGCGGACAATTTCAGATTGATTAATTTGCTGAATATACTGTTTCAAAGCTGGGCGCGTAAAAACGCTTTGGTATTTATTAATATGTGCTTGCGCTTCACGGTAATCAAAACTCAGCACGTTGGTGACAACGGCCATTGCCCATTCTGACATTTGCGCATCCGTGCGGTGCGCCTTAGATAGGATATTGCCGTCTGTCGTGCCCGTTAACTCTTTATCGTATAAAAACATCAACGAATCTTTTTTGCTATTCGTCGTCTGCCCATCTGTGGCAAAGGGAGCTTCTAATGTTTCGTGCGGCTTTAAGCGGCCATCATCGTTTTTGAAAAACAGGGCTTTGACCTTATCGGTAAATGAAGGGTTTTGCTGCTGTGCGTGAGCCACGTCAATATGCGCCAAGGCAAAACTTGAAACGCAGCAACACATTAGAGCCATTTTTTTTATTGATTTACGCATTTTCATTCCCATTTTCTTTATGTCTTTAAACGGCTTGTTGCTCGTCATTTTGTTTCTTTTTGCATTTCGGGGTTTTAAAGCCCTTAAACTTACCCATGACCTTGCCAATTTGCATGATATTTTCGATACGTGCATCGAGGTGCTTGTTCGTTTTTTCATGATCCGCGCTGTCATCTTGCAGCCATGTCAGTGTTGTTGAGGCCAATATTGCTGACAGTAAGCCGCGCTTGGTATAACGGTTATAATCGGTAGACGTATCACCCGCCCAAAGCCAAATACGGTCTGCGCTATGCCAAAGCCCTTTTCCTGCTTTGAGGCCGCGATGAGGCATGCTCCAATATTTCATTGCGCCCGTGACCGCTTCTTTATGTGGCTCTAAGACCTCAAGCCGTGTCAACACGCCGCGACGAATACGGTCGCGCACTCGCATATCTTCAATATTTGTACTTTCTAGGGCGCGTAGCATTTGGCGGTCTGCCCAGTCTGAAAAATGTTCAATAACGCTCGCGACCCCATTAGGAAAGGCGGCTTTATAGACTTCTTTTTCATGACCAATTTTATCCAAAGCGCGATATATCGTAATATCCTGCCAGCCATCAAACACAATATCTGGCAAAGCGGCTTCTAAAATTTGGTCTTTCATTTGGCAAGTTGCGTTCATATGTCGTACTCCTGATATATAGTTTAGCACAAAGAAGCAAAAATCAGGAAGCGCGAACTCTGTCTTTTCTCAAGCTTTCCTCTTTACCTTTTGCCAGTTACGTATATTTTAAACCCTAAATATAGAGGTAAGGCTTTGTCATGAGCGAAAATAACGAAAATAAATCTAGCTTTGGTAAGCGCAGCCTGCGTTATGGCCGCGTTTCAACGACGATGGCAGGCCTTGCCACGCGCCTTGCTGCTGATAAGTTTCTCGGTTTAAAAATCAACCAAGAACAACACGCGCAGCAGCTCACTATGGCGCTGGGGAACTTAAAAGGCCCCTTAATGAAAGTTGGTCAAATTCTTTCAACCATCCCCGAAGCTTTGCCACCCGAATATGCGCAGGCTTTTCAAAGCTTGCAATCCGAAGCGCCGTCTATGGGCTGGCCGTTTGTCAAACGGCGGATGAAAACGGAGCTTGGCACATCATGGCAGGATAAATTCATCGATTTTGAACATGAAGCCGCGGCAGCAGCATCACTTGGGCAAGTCCACCGCGCGACATTACATGATGGGCGCAAAGTTGCCTGTAAACTACAATACCCTGATATGCACAGCGCGATTGATGCCGATTTAAAACAGCTGAAAATGATTTTCTCAATTTATGAGCGCTACGATAAAGCGATTTCAACCAAGCATGTGCATAGCGAACTAGCCGAGCGCCTGTTTGAAGAACTTGATTATGAATTAGAAGCCCTGCACATGAAACTTTATGGTTACATGCTGCGCGGTGAAGACAACGTGCACATCCCTGAAGTCGTTGAATCCCATTCAACAGACCGCCTGCTGACCGCTACATGGCAGGATGGCAGCAATATTATGAACTATGTTGACGCCGATGTTGAAGTGCGTAATCAGATTGCCCTTAATATGTTTAAGGCATGGTATGTGCCGCTGTATCATTACGGCATTATTCATGGCGACCCGCATTTGGGTAATTACACCATCCGCGAAGACCATAGCGTTAATTTGATGGATTTCGGCTGCGTACGTATTTTCCCGCCGCGCTTTGTTAAAGGTTCAGTCGATTTATATCACGCGCTGATGAATAACGACACTGAACTGGCTGTCCATGCCTTTGAAAGCTGGGGTTTTCATGACTTAAGCAAAGAGCATATTGAAACATTGAGCATCTGGGCAGGGTTCCTTTATGGTCCATTAATGGATGATAAAATCCGCCCAATTGGCGAAGTCACCAATGGCGTTTACGGGCGCGAGACCGCAGAAAAAGTGCATCAAAAATTGCGCGAACTTGGCGGCATCACCATACCGCGTGAATTTGTCTTTATGGATCGCGCCGCTCTAGGGCTTGGTTCAGTATTCCTGCACTTAAAAGCAGAGATCAACTGGTACCAAATTTTCAACACGATGATTGATGGCTTTAGCGATACAAAACTACAAGCCAATCAAGATGAAGCCCTAGGCCGTTTCGCGATCGATAATAAATATGTGGCTTAATTTAAATTTTCATTACAAATCTTGGCGTGGCAGTAATGCCCATAATTTGCCTTTGGACTTCATTGGCCCTGCGTATTTTTCGGCCCTTTCGCCATAACCCCAAAACACATCGCCGCGCACGGGGCCGCGAATAGCGCCGCCTGTGTCTTGGCCGATCATTAATTGGCGCATAGCGGGGCGACCTTGTTCAGGGTGCTCAGCATCTAACCATAGCGGCAAGCCGTAAGGGTAATAAGTGTGGTCAATGGCGAGTGAGCGCTCCGTCGTCAGGACAACGCTCTCACCGCCAATCGCGCCATCGCGGTCTAAATTTGTAAAAAAGACATAGGATGGGTTTTTATTCAGCAGGCTATCGCGCTTTTCTGGGTTGTCTTCTAACCATTTGCGGATTGCCTGCATCGACATGTCTTCGCGCAGTACTTCCCCGTCTTCGATTAAAAACTTACCAATGGCGTTATACGGATGGCCATTTTGCCCTGCATAACCAATGAAGCGGTGCGATCCATCAACCATATTAACGCGGCCTGAACCTTGAATATGGAGGAAAAACACATCAACAGGGTCATTTGCCCATAACAGCACTTCAACATCGAGGCCTTCATTTTCAATCTGCGCGCGGTCGGCATAAGGGTAAAGGCGGCCATTTTTCACTGTACCAGCAATGCGGCGGCCTTTTAAATCTTTACGGAATGCGCCGAGGTCAACCATCACCAAATCATCTGGCTTAGCATAGATAGGGTATTTATAGCTTTCGGTTTTTACATTTGAACCGCTCAGCGATGTCACGTAATAGCCTGTAAACAAGCCGTCTTCATTGTCACCAGCTTTAACGCTATGTGCTGTAAAATATGTTTCAAAAAACAGCCGTGCGTCTTGGTCATCAGTAATTTGTGCGCTTTGCATTGCTGCGCAAATGGCGCGCCATTGATCCCACGATCCAAAGCGCGGATCTTCACGGTCAAAATCGCCTTGTTTTTTCGATTTGGCGATCCGCGCGCATGAGTTTTCAAAGGCGTGATAGGCTTTTTTATGGTGGTCAGCCTCCCAGCCTTCTAAATCAGTAAAGGCAATGGGCTGCATTGATAAATCTGGGCGCATGGTGGCTTTCTCCTCTGTTTTATCATCACAGGCGGCGAAGATAAGCGTGGATGAGAGTGTCAATAAGGTGAGTAGGCATTTACGCATGATCATGTGCTTCTTTGAGCTCTCTGTATGGCCGCAAAGACGCGGCATGAATTATCAGCCGACAGTATAAGGAAAACAAAAGGGCGGCGCTATAAAAATACCCGCCAAAGTGAAGCGGGTATTTTAAAATTAATGTTGGTGGCGATCTGCGCCTTATTCTGATGTTTCAGGAATTGGCGTTTTATGGTCTTCGACCTCGTCATCGCGGGTTTCATAAACCAGCCATGTTGGCTCTTTCGCTTTAATTTTGCGGCCAAAGACCCAGACATCAACCATTTCGGTAATGCGCTCAGGGTCGCCAGAAAGGATTTTATCATCCTTATCGCGGATCACGCATGTTTCATCTGCCGTGAAGCGGATGGAGACATAAGCTATGCCGTCTTTCTTTTTGACTTCGACAATATCAGCCTTGCGCACAGCGTGTATTTCGGTTTCGACCGTTTCTTTGCTTTTTTCACGCTCATTAATCGCTTGTTCAAACGATTTGTAAACGCTTGGCGTAAGCAGCATTTCTAGTGTTTCTTTTTCGCCTTTAGCAAAGGATTCAACAACCATGATAAATGCGTCTTTGGCGTTTTCAATGAATTTCAACGGCTCAAAATCACGCATGGATTTTGATAAATCCTCTATGCCTGTAATTACATCGCTTGATAAGTCGAGCTTTTTCAAAGCTTCGTTTTCTTGCGCGACAAAAGGCTGACCATCTAGGCCAACAATATTTTTCGGCTTTTGCGTGGCATCCGTATAAGGATTAGGGCGCTGCTGTTCGTCGCTATTGCGCGTACCCAAAATATTACGTAGCCAAATCACCAATACGGCAGCAATAATAGCATAAATTAAAATATCAGTTTGCACAGCTTTAGATCCTCATCATGAATAATTTGTGATTTCACTTATATAGTATAGTCCGTTCTACAACAAAACCCAAGATTTGATTACCGACAAAGGCCATAAAATGGTCCGATTTATGTTATAATAGAGCTATAAGCTTCATTTATTAAGAATAGGAGAAAACCATGCGTGTATTTTCCCTTGCTCATAAACAAAATATTGGTGAACTTGACCGCGGCGTACGCAGCTTGCTCGCTTTGGCGAATATAGCATTGATTTTTGCGCCATTTATCTCTGGCGTAGCGCTGCTTACCCTCATTATCACCGCTGTATATTTATCTTATAGCGCCTATAGTGGGTATTGCTTTATCTATGATGTTTGCGGCCTGCATAGCTAAGAAAACGGCAGGTCTTGAGTTTGTTGCGCTCTCGTGCTAAATACAATGTCTTATTACCAATAGCAAATATGAGCGATAGAAAACATGTCAGATTCAACACAACAAACTACAGAACGTAACACGCCTGTTATGATCCACACGCAATATATCAAGGATATGTCCTTTGAAAATCCATTAGCGCCAAACAGCTTGCGCGCAGGTAAAACTTCACCTGAGATGGATATTGATATCAGTATGGAATCAAACCCCATTGAAGACAAAGAGATTAAAAACTTATTTGAAGTTGTTTTGAATTTATCAGCAACTGCAAAGCACGGCGAAGAAGTTGCTTTTATTGCTGAAATTTCTTACGGCGTGACCGTATCTTTGGGGGATTTACCTGAAGACCAGCATCACCCATTTTTGTTAATCGAAGTGCCGCGTCAAGCGTTCCCATTTGCCCGTCAAATTCTGGGCACAATCACACAGCAGGGCGGCTACCCACCATTATTACTTAACCCTGTTGATTTCCAAGCGATGTACATGCAGCGCTTTGCTAAAAAAGCAGAAGACGCCGCGTAGTTTACGCGCAAACAAATAGATTGAAAAAGGCGCGGTGATTGATCGCGCCTTTTTTGTTATTTACCGATACAAAAATCATGAAAAATAACGTCGAGTAAGTCTTCGACATCAACGCGGCCGGTGATCCGCCCCAGCGCACGCATGGCAAGGCGCATATCTTCAGCGGCGAGTTCGGGCAAGTCGATGTTCAGCGCACGGTCAATCGAAGATTCTGCCTCGATTAGCGCTTCGCGGTGGCGCGCGCGGGTGATGGTCGGTGCCTCGGTACGGCCAAATATTTTTTCTATACGCTCAGTCAGGCGTTTTAACAGACGGTCAATACCTTCCGCGCGCTTGACGGAAATGCATATGGGTTGCTGGTCTGCAATTGACGGCACAACGCCGTCATATAAATCAATTTTATTGACGATGAACAAATCATCAGCGCTAGCAAGCTGCAGCGTGTTTAAGTCGAGATCAGGCATTTCTGTGCCATTAAACATCAACAGTTTGATATCAGCTTTGTGCGCACGTTCAATCGCGCGGCGAATACCTTCGCTTTCCACCATGTCGTGACCATCTGTATCGCTTGCATCCAACTGTTCGGGGCGCAAGCCTGCCGTATCCGCCAAAATAACCGGATAGCCGCCTAAATCTAAATGCGTTTCAATGATGTCGCGCGTTGTCCCCGCCATTTGCGAGACAATAGCAATGTCGCGCTGGGCGAGCGCATTAAGCAATGATGATTTTCCTGCATTAGGCGCGCCAACAATCACAACTTGTAAGCCTTCGCGCAGACGCTCACCACGGCGGTTATCATCAAGATGGTGTTTGATCTCAGCGGAAAGCGCGGCGAGTTTATCGCGCATTTTTGAAAAGGCGGTGTCTTCTAGCTCTTCATCTTCGGCGAAATCAATATCAGCCTCCATATAGGCCAGCATGTTTTTAAGGCGCTCTGCCCAGTCAATATAAACGGCGCTTAATTTGCCTTCTAACTGGGTCAGTGCTTGTTTATGCTGCGCGGCGGTTTCGGCGTGAATAAGGTCAGAGACGCCCTCGGCTTCGATAAGATCCATCTTATCATTCTGAAAAGCGCGGCGCGAAAATTCGCCCGGATCAGCCATACGGTGGCCTTCAATACGTGATAACATTTCAAGCATCAAATTACGCACGGCAAGCCCGCCATGAATGTGATATTCAACTACGTCTTCGCCGGTAAAGCTTTCTGGGCCTTTAAACGCGATCACCATTGCTTGGTCAATCAGGCTTTGATCATCAAGATGATAAAGCCGGCGCAAATAGGTGCGGCGCGGTTTAAAATAATCCGCTGGTTTCCCCGTTAACTGAGCGAGGCCATCAAAAGCCTGCGCCCCAGAAGCACGGATCACAGCAACGCCGCTTGTCCCCGCTGGCGTAGAAAGCGCATAAATTGTTTGTTTCACGAAAAAAATCCTGTTTCAAGGCACGTTAATAGCGAGTGTTATTTTAACAGATTTGTCATTTTACACAATCTAGTCTTTATCATTACTATCGTCTTTTGCGCCGCCTGCCTGCATACCCATTTGTGACCAGAAATTTTTCTGCATGTCACCAAAACCTTGCATTGTTGCGGGCATCCACGTGCGGATCAGTTCTTCAGCACTTACAGCGCGAATATTTTCTTCAAGGCGGTCTTGCAGCTGTTTCATCAGCTGTTCTTGCATGGGCTGCACATCAGGCAGACCTAAAAACTGGCGCGCTTCTTCAGGAGTGCATTCAATATCAAATTTAACTTTCATGGCTTTGTCCTTTATATTCTTTAACTTTAGTTTTATCACATATTTGCATAGATTTCTCTTACAATTACCATCCATTATTTGTTTTTTTATGAAAAATACCTTGCCTGTTTTGTTATTTTATTATATTAATCACTTAATAATAATAATTATATGTAACAGGCTCTTATGAAATTTAAAGATTTTTTTAAAAAGAAACCATCATATGTTGTACAAATTTTGCGTGGCAGTTTGTGGGGTGTCTGTTTGAGTTATCTCGGCTTTGTGTATGTTCAAAATATAGCTGATCAAGAGTTTACGGCTACTGAAAAGCAAGGTCTAAAGCAGATTTTTAAGGATAGCGTGAATATTGACGATATTGTATTTCACCGCTCCGCTAAAGGAAATAATATATTATCTCTTCTTGGCGCAGACGGCGCGCAATTGGGTGATACGATTATTATAAACACCCGTTATGATCGGCAGTCTCCTGGGTATAAATATACGCTTGACCATGAAGCCGCTCATATCTGGCAAAATCAAAACTGTACATTTTCCTTAGTCAACAACTTCGTGGATGAAGTTTCTTCATTCAATGAGACGGCTTTAGAAAAATACCAGTATCGCTTAGATGAGACAAAAGATTTGCTTGATTATCACCATGAGAAACAGGCGAGCATTATCGCTGATTATTTTAATCGCCGAGTGGGTAAACACCAAGGCCTTTTATTAAATGAAGGCTTAACGCAGCACGAAGAGGACGCTCTTTATAAGGCCGTTTTGAAAAACTTCCTTGAAGACCCTCGTTATATAAACAAAGCCTGTCCATTAAATATTTCTCTCTCATAAACCATAGCAAAACCTTGCAGGAGTGATCTTGCACAATCTTCATAGCACACGTAGCTATGAGTATAATATTCTTGCTTTTTAATACGCCTTCAAGTATATTATGTAAACATATTAAAAAAAGGGGGAGGCACTATGGATTTATCAACTATATTTAAACACAGCGCGCCACTTTACGTGAAATGTATAAGGTCCGCAGCCTTAGTTAGCGCTTTTTTTTATGGCGCATTTACAGCTGTCGACATGCTCCCTGAACAAGATTATACGCCAGAACAAAAAGTAACGTTAGCGCATGTCTTTAACGATAGCTTGGATGTAAATGTCATACAGTACAAAGTCTCCGCAGCTAGTGATTTTTTAATTAAGTACAATCAAGCCGATGCCTACACGATTGGTAATACGGTGCATTTACATAGCCGTTACGCAGACCCTGATTCTGACCCATTAGAAGTAGGAAGCTGGATATTCTTACATGAGCATGCGCATGTATGGCAAAATCAAAACTGTAATGTCCGCCAGCATAGTTTCTTTAATGCGCTAGCAGACAGTGTCTCAGGTAAGAAGCACAATGATAATACCGGTTATATGTACATGTTAGACGCAGAAAAGGATCTCAGCGATTACAATCATGAACAACAAGCAAGCATGATAGCTGATTATTTTCGTATTAAGGCTGGCTTAAGCCCTGTGTGGCTTAATTTCAATCAAGATCATAAGCGTGATATTGGCTTATATGAAAAAGTCCTTGAACGATTTTTAGATAATCCAAGTTATATTCAAAATCATTGTGATAACATAGCCTACGCACAGCCACAGATTTGATTTTGTATCCTGAACCTATTGGTTCATCGATTGGAAAAACTCGTCATTGCTTTTGGAATCGCGCATTTTGCCGAGCAAGAACTCAACCGCATCAATTGTACCCATTGGGTTAAGAATACGGCGCAAGACCCACATTTTCTGAAGGTCTGCTTGGCTAACCAAAAGCTCTTCTTTACGCGTGCCTGATTTCTGAATATCGATCGCAGGGAAGACGCGTTTATCGGCGATCTTACGATCCATAACGATTTCGGCGTTACCTGTACCTTTGAACTCTTCAAAGATGACTTCATCCATACGAGAACCTGTATCAACAAGCGCTGTCGCAATAATTGTTAATGAACCGCCTTGTTCAATGTTACGCGCCGCACCAAAGAAACGCTTTGGACGTTGAAGCGCATTGGCGTCAACGCCGCCAGTAAGGACTTTACCAGAAGACGGGACAACCGTGTTATATGCACGGGCAAGACGCGTAATCGAGTCAAGCAAGATCACAACGTCGCGTTTGTGTTCCACAAGACGCTTTGCTTTTTCCATGACCATTTCGGCGACCTGTACGTGACGCGATGCAGGTTCATCAAATGTAGATGAAACAACTTCGCCGCGGACGCTACGCGCCATATCGGTGACTTCTTCTGGACGTTCATCGATCAAAAGAACGATCAAATAAGCATCTGGGTGATTTTCAGCAATTGACGTTGCAATATTTTGCAGCATCACTGTTTTACCTGTACGTGGCGGCGCAACCAAAAGCGCACGCTGACCAAAACCAATCGGCGCAACAAGTTCAATCACGCGCTGCGTAAATGCTTTTTTCGTTGGGTCGGCAATTTCTAATTTTATTTTACGGTCAGGATAAAGCGGCGTTAGATTATCAAAGTTAATGCGGTGGCGTAATTTCTCAGGCATTTCGCCGTTAATTGAACCGACGCGGAGCAGCGCAAAATAACGCTCTGAATCTTTAGGGGCGCGGATTTCGCCTTCAACAATATCACCTGTACGTAGGCCAAAACGGCGTACTTGTGATGGTGATACATAAATATCATCTGGGCCAGGCAGATAGTTTTCTTCAGGGGATCTTAAAAACCCGAAGCCGTCTTGCAGAACTTCTAAAACGCCAGTGCCGGAAATGGGGACGTTTTCTTCCGCGAGGTTTTTCAAAATCGCGAACATCATGTCCTGCTTACGCATTGAGCCGCAATTTTCAATTTCAAGCTCTTCTGCAAACGCAAGCAGTTCAGCCGGGGAGCGGGTTTTAATTTCTTGTAAGTTCATGACGCTAACTTCATTTATGATCGTTGTTTAAATAAAAAGGGGGAGGTTGGTTTTTGTTGAGATGTAATGAAAGCCTAATTTTCTACTCAATTAAAATTTTAGAGGGGTCTGTTTAATAATTTCTTAAAAACATAGTATTTTACCCCAACCCTCTGACCAACACTGCAAAAGTGTTATTTTAAAAAACTCAATTTTGGGGGTTTTCTTAATAGACATTTACAGAATTAACAAATTAAGTTTGTAGAGTCAAGCGTAAATATCTATAATTAAAATAGTTTTTATCCTCGAGCCCAAGGAATATAACAATGCGCCTTTTTAAAATTCTTTCTATTACGCTGCTTTTATCGTTTTGTCTTGCGCCGAATGTACAGGCCGGTAAAGACACGCCCGCCAAAGTTTTGAAAAACAAACTTTACAAGTCTTTGGTGCAAATTAGCCAAGAGAAAAAATACCCGCTTGTCATGCATAACATCCAAACGCGGCTCAAAGCGCCTTATTCATCACGCAATGATTTAAACATCGTCATGTTTTGGCTACGGGATCATTATTTATATGATAATGGAGACCCAAAATTTGGCTTAAGTTACGTTCAGTTTTTGGAAAGCCTGTCACGTAGTATGAAGCAATCTGATCCCGAACAATCACAGCAATTAAAAATGAACAGCATGATTCATTATTTTGTGGCTGAGTATTTCCTAAAATCTGACCTTGCACGCTGTGCAGATCAAAGCGCCGGCGCGAATACACGCCAAGAAATGGACAAATTGCGCCAAAACCATCTCCGCGCTTTTTCTGCGTTAAGGCAAGAAGACAAAGAACACACATATAAAACAATTTTCACCATGCTTGATGAAAGTGTCAATCGCACCTCCTATACAGAAATTTGCAAAAGTGGCGTGGTTCACATGCAAAAAGTACTCGAAAGCGGTCAATATCAAGAAGATTTAAACACCGAAAACGGTGAGACGTATATTGATGATGATATAGCCGCACAAGTTATTGATGAGACCAGCAGGAAAAAGCAAGATAACGCATTATACAATATGCTACAAAACGAGCTTCTTGCCCTGCAATAGGGGCGCGGCTTTGTCTTTAGGAGAAATCAAAATCGACCATTACCGGCACATGGTCTGAAGGTTTTTCTACGTCGCGTGCATCTGTGACAATCAAATGTGATTTAAGGTTCGTTTTTAAATCAGGGGTCACCCAAACATGGTCGAGGCGACGGCCGCGATTTGATTTACGCCAATCACGATTACGGTATGACCACCACGTATAGCATTTTTCATCTTCGGGAACAAAATGGCGGAGCGCATCAACCCAATCGGCGGAGCTTTGCATAGCGCCCAGCGCCTCAACCTCTATCGGGGTGTGAGAGACTGTTTTCAAAAGCTGTTTATGTGACCACACATCATGTTCAAGCGGCGCAATATTAAAATCACCCAGCGCAATCATTGCTTTGTCATCGCTGTGATTTGCTTTGAACATGGCATCAAGCTCTGCTATGAAATCAAGCTTATGGGCAAATTTTTCATTAACCGTCCGGTCAGGCTCATCGCCGCCAGCTGGAATATAAATGCAGTGCACTTCAATCGCTTTTGAAAAACCTTCTGGCGTAAAGCGCGCTGATATATGGCGGCCATCGGCGCGATCAACACGGACGTAAATTTCAGGCTCTGAAATCGGCAGTTTTGAAATGATAGCAACGCCATTATAGCCTTTAATGCCACTTATATGGATATGCTTATAACCAATGCTTTCAAACGCCTCAAAAGGAAATTTATCATCTGGCGTTTTTGTTTCTTGGAGACAAACAATATCAGGTTGATATTCATTCATCATGTCTTGCACAATTGGTGCGCGTAGACGTACAGAATTGATGTTCCAAGAACAGATACGCATTGATTTAAATTTCCTTATGTTTCGTGTTTATAGGTCAAATTTTTTAAGCCACGAATCCATATCTTTTTCTGGGCGATATGTCTCTGGCAATGATTTGTCGTGCTTATAAAATTCAAGCATTTGATCAACAACATGCGCTTGGTCTTGCGGCAAGTTTACGCGCTGTAATAAGAAAAAGCGTAGCACATAATCATGGCGGCGATCTGCGCTTGAAGACACCATTGGCCATTGTGGGCATTCTGCTTCGCGTTTTCTTTTGTAGTCAGCATAATGTTTGTTAAACGCCCCGTCAGAACCTGCGGCTTGTTTTAAAATGCGCAACGTAAACACCTGCGCTAATTCAAGCTGGCGTGATTGCACATTGGCAAGACGCGCTTCTAAAGATGAGCGCGAATCTGGATTACCGAAACCATTAAAGATAGAGAAAAACCCGTCATCTTCTTCTGGCGCAGATTGAGCAATCTTATCTTTTAACTTTTTTTCTTTATCCATAAAAGGTTGCGCTTGCATATCCCAATTACGCACGACTTTATCCATTAACTTGGCCATGATTTTCCCTGTTCTTTATATTATTTTTATTTTATGATTTATTCGTTATACAGCCTCATTGCCAGTTTCGCCAGTACGAATACGTACTGCATGTGAAACGTCATAGACAAAAATCTTGCCATCGCCAATTCGTCCTGTATTTGCAGCGTTTTGTATTGCTTCAACGACGCTATCAACCGCATCATCCTCAACAACGACTTCAATTTTTACTTTGGGCAAAAAAGACACCGTATATTCAGCGCCACGATAGACTTCTGTTTGGCCTTTTTGACGGCCAAAGCCTTTTACTTCAGTAACCGTCAGGCCTTCAATGCCCTGTTCAGTTAATGCTTCACGTACATCGTCTAATTTAAACGGCTTAATCACCGCCATAACCATTTTCATTATTATAATCCCTTAGTGATGCAGCGATACTTACTGCTATAAATTAAAAAGAAACTTCTTGTATCATCGTATGGACAATCTATATTTAACCTCAATATAGCCTTATATAAGGCATAAAGGAAAGTAAGATTTTATGAGTGCACAGCAACGCCCCACAAACGAGGAAACCATTGAAACAGAAGTTGTTATCATTGGCGGCGGCCCTTCTGGTCTAACTATGGCCGCATTATTAGGGGCGCAGAATATTGAGACAGTCTGTATTGATCGCGATGCACCAGATTTTCAGCAAAGCGCAAAGTATGATCTGCGCACAACCGCGATTTCCTATGGATCATCACAGGTTTTAGATGCGACCGGCGTGTGGCAGGGTTTATTACGCAACGCCTGCCCGATTAAAAAGATTGATATTCTAGATAGCGGCTCGTCCGTTTTATTAAAATTCTTGATTGATGATGTGCACCATGATGCGTTTGGCTGGATCATTAATAACCGCGATATGCGCAAAGCGCTTTATGAGCGTATCCAAGGCCAGAAAAGCGTGCGCCACTTTGCCCCTGATGGCGCAGTTGGTTTCACAGCTTATGATGATTACATTGAAGTAAAACTTAAAAGCGGTAAAACCATTCATGCAAAATTACTTATCGGCGCCGATGGCCGCAATTCATTTGTCCGTAAACACGCCGAAATACCAACCCGCAAATGGCCGTATAATCAACATGCGGTAATTTGCACCGTTGCCCATGAAAATCCACATAACTTTGTCGCCGTTGAGCATTTCAAGGCCGAAGGGCCGTTTGCGGTACTACCTATGAGTGACGATGAGCATGGCAGCCACCGTTCATCCTTAGTTTGGACGGAACATTTTAATGGCAGCCGCCATGATAAAAACAACAGCATTATGGCGCTTAGTGACGATGCGTTTAACAGCGCCCTTAATGAGCGCTTCCCTGAATTTTACGGTAAAGTCAGCCTTGCATCAGAGCGCCGCGCTTTTCCCTTGGGCTTGGAACACGCCGTAGAGTATATTGCGCCGCGCCTTTGTTTAATTGCAGATGCCGCCCATGGCATTCACCCTATTGCAGGGCAAGGCTTGAACCTTGGAATGCGCGATATTGCCGCCCTCGCCGAAATTTTAGCCGCCGCCAAAGACAGTGGTGTCGACTTAGGAGCCGTAGAAAACCTTGAGCTTTATCAACGCCGCCGCCGTTTTGATAATATGGCGATGGCTGCCGTCACAGATGCGCTTGTAAAAATATTCGGCGTGTCTTTCCCCCCATTTAAAGCGGCGCGAAAGCTAGGGCTGATGGGCGTTGAGCGCTTTATCCCGGTAAAGAAATTTTTTATGAAGCAGGCGATGGGTACATCTGGGCTGCTTCCGAACTTAATTAAAAAAGATGAAACCTGATGCGTTATCCCATATTATTTTGCTTCCTGCTTAGCCTTTCTTTTGGTGGCTTTACACAAAAGGCTTTTGCAGATTTTAACTACGGGAAAACCTGCCCAACAGTCGAGGCCGCTTTACAGCGCCTTAGCCAAGAACGCGCGGATTCCGCCGCCAATGCGTTAAAAACCGGCAGCCAAACACCACTAACGACGCCAACGCCTATTCCTGGCGGCTTTCAAGGCTATTGGTCCTTACCAAATTGCGATACACCACAAGCATCTTCTATTTACACGAAGTATTTTTCTTATTCTTTAATTTACGGTGCCGAGGCCTGCTTGCAAAAAGTTCGTGATGTGAAAAAGGGTTTAGATTTTACGCAGATCACCTTGCCTAGCGATAATACGGTTAATCAATTGCATGAAAAAGACCATTACATTGCGGGCTTTACCGCTAGAGATACTTTGGCAGATCTCGATAAAAGCTGGGATGAAAACACGCCGGAGGATTCTGTGTCTTTTAAATTCCATTACTGCCCAGCGCCAAATCCAGAACATTACAAAACGCACGCACCAGGCTTAAAGCTTATTCGTTATTTGGATCACGCATTAGAGCTTTGTGAACAGAGCCCTGACCTTGCCTTTAAAGACAATGAAGATTGTCATCATTTATTATTTGTCATGGCTGATGATAATGTCGACTTTGAGCTGACTGCAGAAGAAATTGAAAAAGCGCTACAGATGGTTAACTATCTAGCTTTTGCTAATCATAATGGCGCCGCAGAAGATTTACTTCGTGAATCAATGGGCGTATCAGCGCAAAAAGCAAAAAGCCTTGCTCAGATGGCAATAACCCGTTTTGACCAAGATGGCAATGGGACGCTGAAACGCACAGAGCTTGATAATTTCTATAAGAAGGTGCCCCAAAATGAGGCAAGCTGGCCTTATTTTAAAAAGAAATTTCACTCTTTGAGTAACATCTTTCCAAGTTTTTCTCTCTTGTCTGAGAAGCCTTAAAACGGCTTAGCGATGACAAGAACAACAATAATCACCATCAGCGCAGTTGGCACTTCATTCCAGATTTTATAAAATTTGGCTGATTTCGTGTTTGCGTCTGCTGCAAAAACTTTGACCCATTTAGAAAACACACCATGAATGCCGCTCATGATGAAAACGAGTAAAAATTTGGCATGGAACCAGCCAGATTGCATTAAATACTCGCTGTTTGAAGCAATCATCAGTAATGCGGCAATCCACGCGACAATCATCGCTGGGGTCATTATAAATTTTAGCAGGCGTCGTTCCATGGTTTTAAATGTTTCAGAGCTCTGAGAGCCTTTTTCAGCCGCACAGTGATATACAAATAAACGCGGCAGATACAACATACCCGCCATCCATGAAATGATGGCTATTACATGCAATGCCTTGAACCAAGCATAATATGTATTAATAAATTCGATCATTATTTTTTATCCCAAATCAGTTTGTCTTTAAGGCGTTCATCATAGCCCTCTAAATCAATTAATGTGTCTTCGGCGATAATCACTTCTGACAAAGCGACCATTAAATCATTATGATTACCGACAGCCTTTGCCCGCTCATACAAGGGGACACCAAATCGCTTTGCATGCTCTGCATAAAGCTGGTCAAACATAACCATCGTCACAGGGTCTTCTACCGCATAGCTTATCGGGAAAATTAAAACGGGAATATTGTCATCTGCCGCTTCTTGTAATGTTTCGTCTAGGACAGGGCCAATCGTTGATGACAAGGTCGGCGCAGGCTGATAGCACACCCGATAATCATGATCGCCACCAATCGCTTCAATAATTAACTGTGCTGTTTTTTCAACTGATTCTGCATAAGGGTCACCTAGCTTTTTTAAACGCGGGGGGTGATAACGTGCAACAAAGATAACCCGCGGCTTTTCTAATTTCGCACGGCGTGCTTTATCGGAAACACGGTACATAGACGGCGATATTTGTGAGCCTGCGGCAGCCGAAAAACCTTTCAAATGATAAAACTCATCAAAGACTTGCGTTTTAATATCGAGCTTTTCTTCCTGCGCTGTAATCAGCCAATCTTTAACCATTGCATAAGTTGTTTTTAATGATTTCTGCGGAAACATTGGCAGTAAAATCACACGATCAGCATCATAAGTTTTAATCTCATCCATAACTTCATCAGAAAATGGGTGCCAGTAAACCATCGACACATAGCAACGGTAATGGACATCTTCGGTTTTTGATGCGTTCAGAACACGTTCTAAGCTAATGGCTTGTGATTTTGTGTTTTGCAATAAAGGGGATTGAAAGCCTAAACGACGATAGGTTTCTCTCATCGTTGTAAAACGCTGGGTTAGCGCTGTAAAAAAAGCCCCCATGGTACGAAAACCAAACGGCAGCGGTAAATTTTGCGGGTCTGAATAGTAATTATACAAATATGGCAGTATAGCTTTTTTGCTATCTGGTCCACCTGTGCTTAATAATACGACTGCAATACGTTCCGTCATTTTTTACTGTAACTATGTTTATTTAATTTTCACGGATAATTGATAATACGCGCTCAACATGGGCGATCGGTGTTTCTTTGTGTATCCCGTGACCCAAATTGAAGATATAGGGCTTATCCTTAAGAGTAAATAGAATCTCTTTGACTTGTCGGTCGAGAACTTCACCGCCTGCATATAAAATACCCGGGTCCAGATTACCTTGTACCGGCATAACGCTTTGTAACTCATCGCGGATAAACGCTAACGGCAGCGTAAAATCACAGCCCAGCGCATCTATGCCTGTTTTGTGCATATAATCTTTCAAATAATAGCCCGCGGCTTTTGGAAATCCAATCACAGGAATATCTGGGTATGCGGCCTTAACAGTCTCAATAATTTTTTGGTTGGCGCCAATGATATATTTTTCAAAAGCTTCACCGCCAACCGCACCTGCCCAGCTTTCAAATAGCTGTACAACTTCGGCGCCTGCCTCAATTTGCGCAATCAAATATTGCGCCGTTGCTTCAACCAACAAATTGATCAGTGCTTCAAACTGCTCAGGCTCGCCATAAAGAAACTTCTTAAATTTCATAAAGTCTTTGGTGCCGCTACCTTCGATCATATAAGTTGCCACGGTAAATGGCGCACCAGCAAAACCGATAAGCGTCGTATCTTTGAAACCTTCCTTGTCGAGCTGGGAGCGAATCAGTTTTATTGCAGCGTAAACAGGGGCCAAATGGCTATGTAAATTTTCTAAGCTCAGGGTTTTAAAATCTATCGGCTCCAGCATAGGGCCCTTGTTTGGTACAAAATCGACGGTTTGCCCTAATGCATCGGGGATAACGAGGATATCCGAAAACAAAATGGCTGCATCAAAGCCAAACCTTCTGATAGGCTGCAAAGTGACTTCGCAAGCATATTCTGGCGTATAGCACATGTTGAGAAACCCACCAGCCTTCTGCCGCAAAGCCCTGTATTCCGGTAGGTAACGTCCAGCTTGCCGCATAAACCAAACTGGTGGCTTATCGGCGTTTATTTTTTTCAGTGTGTTCAGCATCATTTTTGTCATGTCAATCAAGATATAATATTACTATATAAAAGAATATATATATTTAATAGGTATTAGTTGTTGTTGGTACTGTGAGTCATGGGGATTAAAACTTACCCACTTTTTTGTCCACAACAGCTAAAGGTGAGAGACCTTTTATTTCACGCCGAGTCCGTATTATTTTCAGAATCATTATGCGCAAACCTTTTTACAGGTTGTTCCATGAGGAAAAGTTAATGAATGGTTAAGACCACAATTGGGGGTAAGTATTGTCCACATGGTTATGCCCAAGTTTATCCAATAGTTGCCCACAATTTTACCCACAGCGGTTTATCTGGCTATTCTTTGATTGCGCTAAATGCGCAGACGTTATATTTTTAAGATCTTATATTAATGATAAAGTGCTGTAGGTCAGATGTTTCAAGAAGTCTATGAGAAATTAGAAAATAAAAATAAAAACAATATTCTTGGTTTTATCGGAAAAACGCAAAGTAAGGGTAATTTGGGGGAAGATGCGCTAGATACAGATAATAGCACTGTGATTCGCTGCCCGATAGATTTTTACCCTTCACATTTCTTATATGAAATAAGCGATAATAAAGCGATGCCGCCTATCGCACGTTATTACGTGATTGATCAAGATAACAGTGATTGCCAACTGTTAGAGTATTCAAGTGAATGTATTTATAAGTTAAACGATGCGCTGGGCATTTACTTGACGATTGATAATGTCAAAGAATACATCAAGTTCTTTTTTAAATTTGCGCGTGGCCGCCATGGCCGCTTTGTCGTTTTAGACAGCGTTGATGATATGCATTGGCAAGAAGAACCACCTTTAGCCGCGCGCCGCGCTATATCGGCGATGATTACCCCGATAGAAATCTTACAGATTAAAGATAATAATAGTTTTGAATGCTCTGCTTGCTTTGTCTTTAAGGACTCTTTGGCTAAAGCAAAAATTAAAGTGCATCAAAATGGTAAAGTTGAAATCTCGGATGAAGAGATCCTTGTCGAAGACATGCCTATTATTGATGACAGCTTTGGCCATTAATCTTCTCAACAATATTTAGGTATCAACCAGCCTTGTTTAGTTTTTGCCTGTATGACTTTAAATAAATCACCGCATTTATTTTGATGGCACTGGTTTATATTCCCCGCGTCGCCCTTTACCGGCTCTAACTTTCCATAATGTTATAACATATTGCAAAAAAAGGGAAAATTTTCTCATTTTTAGCCATTTTTCTGCTTTTTTTCTTCATTTTGGTAGGAAAGAATTAACACTCTCCGCGCATAATTAAGACATAGAGCGGTTCAAAGCGTTCTTGTGGGTAAGTAAAATGTAGTGTATTGGCGCAAGCCAAATAAAGAAAAGAAAGAAATGGTTGGGTTCCATGTCGATTGAAAATGAAAATACGAGTATTGAAATAGTTATCGCTCCGAAAAAGGATTGCGTTGTGTCATATAGTTTAAATAATGGCCAGCCAGTGCGTTCTACGCATATTGGCAATCAACCGCTTTTCTATATGGACTTTGAAGAAAGTCTTGATGAGGAAGAAAACTTTATGGAATCCTTTTCAGAAGAGTTAAGCGAATTTAACGCTGACTTTATGAATGTGGATAAACAAATTAGCAAATATGACCAAATGTCAAAACGCTTTAGTAAAAATCCATTATGGCGCGAAGAGGCTTTGCTTGAAAATATTAAAAGCATCACAGGGCCAAGCGATAATGACCTAAATATAGCGTCAATTGTTGAGACAATGAATAAGAGCCGTATTTTTGCGTCGCATTACGAATTTGCATGTGAAAAAAATGTGTCTATTATTTCTTCTGATGTTGTTAGCAACTCAGAATTTAACAGAGAGACAAATACAATCATCCTTAATTCACAATTGAATGCGGACGATGCTGTCTTATTGTTAGCAAAAGAGGTCAGAATGTTCTGGCAGAAAGAAAGCGGTACTTTAATTAATCCGTTAAACTTCCACCCAGACCAAGCGATTGTCGTTAATCGTGCACAAATTGCCGATTTGAATGTTTTCATGGTTCGCGTTGCTTGGGAATTACAGCTTGCTGATGAAAAATCAATTTGGACATATATTGAGCACTCTTCACTCGCTGATATTGGCCGCGCTTATGCACGTGAAGCCTGCGGTGACTTCAGAACAATGAATAATGGCGAAGCTGCGCAAGCTGCATTTGAAGCATGGTTTTTATCAGAGCGCTGCCGTAAAACGGACAAGGTTTTAATTCAGCAAATGCTTTCAGAATACACGGGTTATGTCTTCGGCGAAGATTCTGCCGCATCGAAAACCATAGCGTTTGAGCTACTTGCGAAGCTTGGAGAGCAAAGCTACGGCAAAAATTACCTTGAGCCTTATGCTGGCGTGATCCTTAATGACCCAGTTTTCACTGAAGTAAGGGACCGTTCGAACGCGAACTTCCTATGGTTTATCAAGTTTGAGCGCTCATTTAAAGAAGCGGAACAGGAATTGCATTCTGAGAACGGGTTAGATAATTCGGGTTTACAGGATACAAATAATGACAAGCCACAACAAAATGTTTTCTTCATCAATGATGGGTCAGAACAGCAGCAAGATAAAGTTGTTCAACTTAGACCAAAAACATGATTTAGGTTTTGAATATATGAGCGATTCAGATAATAGCGATACAGAGCAAGACATAAGCGGCAACAAAGCTTCGCCACGGTTTACGCAAAGTTATGATCTAACAGATAATGTATCTGGTTATGATGCCGCTTATGATTTATGTACGGATAAGAAACTTATCGACTGCACTGTTATTCCGTCTATCGCGTTTGAAGAAATTTTGCGTGATGTCAGTTCATTCGAATTAGATGACGCGCTTGACCTGCAAAACAATATTCAAAATTACGATGATGCTGCTTACTGGGTGACGGCGCTGGTTAATTTAAGCCCGACAGGTGCGCTGCTGTTGAAAAACGCGGTTCACTTTGACTGGCACATGTCATTTGAAAGCCTAGAAAACATAGGCTGGAGCCTCAATACTGAGCATTATGTGGCGAGCATTAATAAAGCGCAGCTTAGTGTGAAGTCTTTGTCACGTTCACCGTTCTTTATGAACACAATCGTGTGCGACTTTATCCGTTCTTTGCGCGATATATGGCTCGAAGAAAAAACGGATATTGATTATCAAGACTATCACCCTGAGACAATTTTAAAAATGGAACGTATGCGCGCGGCAGATATTGAAGCGCTGACATTGCAAGTGGCTTGGGAATTAAGAAGTGTTGGCTATAGCGTTTTATGGCGTCACATTTTGGGTTCTGATAAGGGCGATATGGCGATGCTCTTTACGCGATTTTTGGAACATGACCCGGCATCATTATTTGATGGCAGCGCGTTATTGGTTGCATTTAAGCAGTGGTATGCAGATGACGAACGTATCAACGCAGCAGACCGCAGTGCATTAGAAATTTGTGACGATATTTTATTCACTTCAGATAAAAATAAGCGCGTTTTTGCGAACACGTCTTTGTGCAAAGAATCTCTAGCAGCATTTTTTGCTTTGCCAGAAGGGCGTTTATATTTGTCGTCCGTTATTCCTGAAATTATGAAGAGCCCTTACTTTTCTTCGATGCAGGATCCGATTAACGAAGCGCATCTTTATCATATCATTCGCGACCTAGAAGTTTGTTATGTTGGTAACGTACCATTTCGTAATCCGCAGCTTGCCGATAAGATCTTTCCTGATTACACTAAAATTCTTAAATAATATAAATTTGGAATTTATGGGCCCTGCCCTTAAAAATGTAATTACCCCATGGCGAAAAATGCGGCTGTTATCGGCTACCCTATATTGCACAGTAAATCCCCGTTAATTCATAATTATTGGATGACCCAGCATCATATTGACGCCTCTTACGGTGTAGCTGAGATTCAGCCAGATCATTTCGCGGATGAAGTGCGCGCACTTCTTGGTGATGACGGCTTAGCGGGCTTTAATGTGACCGCCCCTTACAAACAAGACATTATGGCGTTTTGTGATGAGATTGATGTCTCCGCGCAGCAGATAAAGGCGGTAAACACCGTTATTAAATCTCCTACCGGAAAAATTATCGGCGCGAACACAGATGCTTATGGTTTTTGGCAAAATATCCAAGCCAGCAGCCCTGGCTTTTCTGTTAACGGTGCGACTGTCTGTGTTTTAGGCGCTGGGGGCGCAGCGCGGGCTGTAGTTTATGCCCTCAAACAGCAAGGCGCGGCGGAAATTCTTATTGTTAACCGGACATTTGAAACGGCACAGAAACTTGCCAACGAATTTGGCGTAAAGGCTGTTAGTTGGGCTGAACGCGGGCGGATGCTTGCAAAGTGCAAGTTACTGGTCAACGCAACATCACTTGGTATGCAGGGCAAGCCTGCACTGGATATTGATTTAGCAGCCTTGCCACGCGACGCCGTTGTGAATGATATTGTCTATGCGCCGTTGCAAACTGAATTATTGCAAAATGCGGCTAATCGCGGTAATAAAACAGTACAGGGTATTGGCATGTTATTATATCAAGCGCAGCGCGCTTTCGAATATTGGTATAGTGTTTTGCCAGAAGTAGATGCAATAATCACAAAAAGAGTTTTAAAATGAAAGTCATTGGATTAACCGGCTCGATCGGTATGGGAAAATCAACGACGGCAAATATGTTTACAAAGCTTGGTGTGCCGGTACATGATTCAGACCAAGAAGCACGCGATGTTCTCGCCGTGGGGGGCGTAGCGGTTAATGCCGTTCTGCAAGAATTTCCAAGCTGCGCCGATAAACAAGACCAAAGCCAGATTGATCGCGGCGCATTACGCCAAATTGTTTTTGATGATGCCGCGGCGCGAAAGCGCTTAGAAGATATTGTTCATCCGTTTGTTTGGAAAGCGCAAAAAGACTTCATTAAAGCGGCGCGCAATAACGGCCTTGATTGCGTTGTCCTTGATATCCCGCTGCTTTTTGAAACAGGGGCAAACTTGCGGGTTGATTTCACACTGGTTGTATCTGCGCCATTTCACGAACAAAAACGCCGCGTGTTGGCACGCCCGAATATGACCGAAGAAATATTTAACAAAGTTTTGACGACGCAAATGGCAGATAAAGAAAAACGTCGCCGCGCGGATTTTGTGATTAACACGGGGCTAAATATTGCCGACACGATGGATCAAGTTAAAACCACCTTAAAAAAAATCAGAAGCACGCCCAAGCCATAGCGTTAAAGAGAGTAAAAAGATGCGCGAGATTGTATTAGATACAGAAACAACAGGTTTTGACCCGTTAGATGGCGATCGTATTATCGAGATTGGCTGTATTGAACTGGTCAATCAAATCCCGTCTGGGCGCACCTATCACCAATATATCAACCCTGAGCGCGATGTGCCAGAAGACGCCGTTGCGATCCACGGCCTGACAAATGAATTTTTGCAAGACAAACCCGTTTTTGGCGCGATTGTTGGCGAGTTTATGGACTTTATCAAAGGCGCTAAGCTTGTGATCCACAATGCCGCATTTGATATCAAATTTATCAACTTCGAAATTGAGCTTTTTGGCTTTAAGCCAATTAATATGCTGACGGTCGAAGATACATTAATACGTGCACGGCGTATGTTCCCTGGTTCTCCCGCAAGCTTGGATGCGCTTTGTCGGCGTTTTCAAATTGATAATACAGGGCGAACGCTGCACGGGGCGCTGCTCGATTCTGAGTTACTCGCTGAGGTTTATTTAGAGCTTATGGGGGGCCGTCAACACGGTCTGTCGTTAAGTGATAAATCCGCAAAAAATAATAAAGATAATGACGATGGTTCCGTTGAGCTGTTAAAATCACGCAAATATAGAGCGCCTAGAGAGTTTAAGCTATCAGATGATGAGATTGGCGCGCATAAAGATTTTTGCGAAACGCTTAAAGACCCTATTTGGTATAAGGCATAAGGACGAACAGATGACCAAGAAATTTTTATTGTTAACAATCAGTGCGATGCTGTTTTCTTTCGGTGTTTATGGCGCTTTTTTTGCTGAGCAGAAACACAGTGAAAAGCCGTATAAATCAGCGCGAGAAATTACAGGGTCATCTCTCGGTAGCGCTTTTGAGCTTGTTGGTGAAAACGGGGAAGTTTTTACTAATACAGACTTAACGCGGCCTTATCGTATTATTTATTTTGGTTTTACCTATTGTCCGGCTATTTGCCCGACGGAGCTTGCCAAAACTGTTCGGGCATTTAAAATGTTGCCGGTTGAACTGCAGGAAAAAACCGATCTCGTCTTTATTTCAATTGACCCAGAGCGTGATACCCCAGAAGTTATGAAGGAGTATACAGACTTATTCCACCCGCGTTTAGTTGGGCTGACAGGCACAAAAGCACAAATGGATACGGTCTTACAAAGCTATAAAGTTTATGCGAGTAAAGTCCAAACTGAAGAAATGTCTGAATATACGATGGATCACAGCTCATATATTTACTTGTTCACAAATGAAAACATGTTACGCGCCATGTACCGTATTGATGATGAGGCCGAATTCATCGCCAAAGATTTATTGCATTTATTGCATTAATTTCGTGGTAATACATGCACGCATACATTGCGATGCAACAAGGCTAAGCCCTGTTCAGGGCCGTATAAATATAATAGAATTCCTACTGAATTTATATTTTAAGACGATTCGTTTTTAAATACTTATAAAGGGAGGAATAATTATGCGTAATTTATCACTATCATGTGCAGCCTTGGCTTTAATGGGCTCAACATTTGTTGGCATGGAGCAGGCACAAGCAGCAGGCTTTTATATCCAAGAACAATCATCATATCACCAAGGTATGTCTTTTGCAGGTGCTGCGGCTGATCCTGTTGATGCCTCGACAGCGTTTTATAACCCAGCAGGCCTCGTGCACCTTGATCGCGCACAAATACAAATTGGTACAAACCTTTTGCTACCTGATGCTAAAATTAAGGACACAGGGTCAACTGCGACAACGGCGGGTGGTTTTAATGGCGCCTTAAGTGGTACGGATAGTACAAACCCATATGACCCTACTTTAGTGCCGAATATTTACGCCGCTTACCCAGTGTCTGATGATAACGCATGGTGGATTGGCTTTGCCTTAACCGCGCCGTTTGGTTTAACGAATGAATATAACGATGATTATTTTGGCCGTTATGATTCTACACAATCAAATTTGAAAGTGATTGATTTTGCACCGACCGTGTCGTGGAAAATGAATGATAAACTGTCTTTTGGTCTCGGTATTGATGTCCAATATGCTGACGCGCATTTAGAAAATGCACTACCAACGCCAAGCGCAGCGGGGCCTTCTGTATCAACAGATGGCTATCAAGATTTGTCAGGTGATGATGTTTCTCTTGGTTATAATGCGGGCCTGTTGTGGACGCCTACGGATGAATGGCGCGTCGGCTTACATTACCGGAACGGCGTTGCACATGACCTTGAAGGTCGCGTGATTATTGCCGCGCCAAATGGCGGAGCCGTGCTTAATGTTCCTGGTGGAGCAGAGCTTGATTTGCCTAATATAGCAACGCTTGCTGCGGCTTACGACATTACCGAAAAACTGACAGTACAAGGTCATTTGATTTGGTTTGGCTGGTCTGAATTTGACGATATTCCTGTCCGTTTAATTAGCGGTACGACATCTTCTACAGCACAGAACTACAAAGATACTGTTGCAGCGGCTTTAGGCTTTAAATACAAGCTTGATGATCAGTGGGAATTAAAAGCAGGTTTCCAATATGATGAAACACCAACCGAAGATGGTTACCGTTCAACACGTACGCCAGATGGAGACCGTAGTTGGTATTCACTCGGTGCAACTTATAAGTTAAATGAAAATGTGTCTTTTGACGTTGCGGGTACATATATTGATATCAGCGAAGAAAAAATTGACCTGACCAAAAACTTTAATTATGGCGGCGGTCAAACGGCTTCTGTGGACATTAACGGTGAGACAGAAGGCGACGTTGCTATTGTTTCATTCGGTGTGAGTTACAAGTTTTAGCCTCTCGTTTGAGTGTATAAATATAAAGCGTGCCTCTGTATTGAGGTGCGTTTTTTTATGTGCGTTTAATGTAGGGGCAAGGGTGATGAAGCAATTATTTCGCGAGGGCGAGGATTGTTTGCGCTGTGATCGTCATATTGTTATAGCCAGTGGTTTTACATTTCGCTTCGACGTCATTGATGCGCTGGATGGCCTGCACTAAGCGCGGCTTTGACCAGTTCTGCACTTGGCGCAGGAACTGGTCTTGTACTTTAAAAAACAATGGTGGTTTGAGCTTTTTGCTCGCTTCAAATATTGTGCTGCCTGCGATGACACGCTCTTTCGTGATCAGCAGCCGTTTAAGGTGGCGCTGAATGGCGCGGTGAATGGCAATAGGCTCTGTGCCTTCAGCGACAAGACGGTCAAAAGCTTTGAGCGCTTTGTCTTTTTGGCCATCACATAATGCATAGATTAAATCATCGTAATTTACATTACCACCATCACTAATAATCGTTGCAGCAAGTTCATAGCTCAGTGTTTGTGGCGCAGCAAAACCATCATTAAAAGCGCCTAAATAAAGCGCAATTTTTTCAAGCTCGGCATACATAAAATTACGGTTGCCTGTCAAGTTCTGTGACAAATAAGTGATGGCGTCACGGTCAGGGTTTATACCGTTTGCAGCAAGCTTTTCACGGATTACGCCAGCAATGTCACGGTCGCTTTCCATGTAACAAGGAATCGCTGCAGCATTTTTATCTTTTTCGCAGCATAAACGCAGCGATGAACGTGCGTCTAAATCGCCACCCTCAATCAGCACAAGGCTTTCAGCAGAAGGCGTTTTTAAATAAGATTTAAGCGCGGCTGTTAATGTATTACCGGCATCACGAAGAATAATCAGGCGATCACCGCCCATCATAGAAATGGCCTGCGCTTCATCCATTAGTCGCGCGGGGTCTTCAATGATCTGGCTGGCATCGAGCTTTATTACATTAAAGGGGTCGTTAAGATCAGAACAAACTGTTTTGCCGATTGTTTCAAGGCGCTCAGATAGCAGGCCACGCTCTGGCCCATAGAGCAAGATAACCCGCGCTTTTGCAGCGGGTGACTTTACAAAATTGTTAATGTCTCTGGCGGCTATTTTCATTGTCTGTTTTGGGCCTTTAAATGTGGCTTTATTCCTGCGCGTTTAAGGCGAGCGCAATTTGACGTTCAATTTGTGCAGCAAGGTTTTTAAGGCCGTTTTCACGTGCATAGTTTCTGGAAACTCGCGTCGTAAACTGGCTTTCTAAAATATTGTAACTGGTTGTTGACCAAACCCTTTTTTGTAACAGGACTTTATCATCACTTTTACGTTTGAATACTAGCTCTGTACTTAACTTCAGACTCGCGATTGTTGCATCGGATTCTTTGGTTATATCTAGATCAGTCTTGGTTTCTGTAATACTTTTTATCTGTAAAGTATAGAGTGGCGCACGGTTGGTGCCGCTATTATGCAGGCGGTCAATCAAAGCATTACGTAAGAACTGGCCTTCGCGGTCATTAATCAGCCCAATATCAATGCGGCGCATAAGCTCTTCGGTGTTGGCCTGGCTGGCGCCCGTTGATACGTTGCCGTAAATGGGCTGAAAACCGCAGGAAGAAAGCAAAAATAAGGCCGAGAAAATACCTAAAAACGGAAGGCTTTTTTGAGATGGTTTTTTTGCAATTCTCATGGTTATTTTTATCCTTATTTTGCGCTTAACCGACAACAACATTAACAACGCGGCCTGGAACAACGATGACTTTGCGAATGGTTTTGCCTTCAAGAGCGCGGCGCACGGCAGGCTCGCTTAGTGCCTGTTCTTCGGCGTCACTTTTTTCAATATCTTTTGGCAGTTTAATTGTGGCGCGTAATTTGCCGTTCACTTGAACTGCTATATTGACAGTATCCTCGACAATCAGACTTTCATCCGTCACAGGCCATGGGGCATCATATAGTTTATTTTGGTGACCGAAATCTTGCCAAAGCTGCTCTGTCACATGAGGGATCATTGGGTTCATCATGCGTATCAAATATTCAAGCGCCTCTTTAACTGCCCAATTATCGTCATTGCTTGCCGTCTTGAAGCTGGTAATCGCATTATAAAGTTCACGGCAACGGGCCACGGCTTTGTTCATGTGGAAGTTTGTTATATCTGCTTTTATTTGACTCGCCGTTTTATGGGTCAGGCCACGAAGCGCTTTCGACTCATCCGAGAGCCCTGAAGGTGCATCTGCGGTTAAGTTATGCTTTTGGTCAATAAAATCATGCGTGGTACGATGAAGTTTATTAATGAAACGCCATGCACCTTCAAGACCCGATTCAGACCATTCCAAATCACGGTCAGGCGGCGAGTCAGAGAGAATGAATAAGCGCGCAGAATCTGCGCCGTAGCTATCCATTATCTCTTGCGGGTCAATGACGTTCTTTTTTGATTTTGACATTTTAATCACCGCGCCCTCAGTGATTTTTTCACCAGTGTTTGCATGGGTAAAGCTGCCATCGTCCTGTTTCATGACGTCATTTGGGAAAACCCATTTGCCGCTTTCGTCTTTATACGTGGCGTGGTTGACCATGCCTTGAGTGTAGAGCGCTTTGAAGGGCTCTTTGACATCTGTGTATCCGCAGGCAGACAGCGCACGCATAAAGAAGCGTGCATATAATAAATGCATCACAGCATGTTCTACGCCGCCAATATATTGGTCAACAGGTAGCCAGTAATCAGCTTTATCCTTGGCGAAGGCCTTGTCTTCGTTTTGCGCATCACAATAGCGGGCAAAATACCAACTTGATTCGAAGAAAGTATCAAACGTATCGGTTTCGCGCTGTGCTTCGGCGCCGCACTCTGGGCAGCTTGTATGCTTCCACGTTGGGTGGTTTGCCAGTGGGCTGCCAGCTTCTTCAAAACTTACATCTTCAGGCAAGATAACAGGGAGCTGATCCTCAGGCACAGGGACAATGCCGCACGCTGCGCAGTGGATCATTGGTATTGGGCAGCCCCAATAACGCTGACGAGATACACCCCAATCACGAATACGGTACTGGGTTTTGCCCTGCCCCATATTTTTTTCTTCGATTTTTGAGATGATAAGCGATTTCGCCGCTTCAATGTCTAACCCGTCTAAAAATGCAGAATTGGCAAGTTTGCCTTCGCCTGAATATGCTTTACCTTCGAGCTGGAAGCTCGCCGCGTCTTCATTTTCAGGAATAACAACCGGTTTAATATCTAGGCCGTATTTGGTTGCAAATTCAAAGTCACGTTGGTCATGCGCAGGGACGCCAAAAATTGCGCCTGTGCCGTAATCCATCAAAATAAAATTGGCGATATATAATGGTAGTGTTAAGCCGTCGACAAAAGGATGGTTGACGCTATAGCCTGTATCAAAACCAAGTTTATCTGCTTTTTCAATCGCTGCTTCTGATGTGCCTAGGGCTTGGCACTGCTGAATGAATGCTGTAAAGCCGTCTTTATCACCAGCGAGTTTTTCTGCCAAAGGGTGGTCTGGAGCGATGGCAACGAAAGACGCACCAAAAATAGTGTCTGGGCGCGTGGTGAAAACTTCTAAGCCGTCATCATAATTGTTGATGTCCCATTTGAACTGTAGGCCTTGCGACTTACCAATCCAGTTATCTTGCATTGTGCGGACCTTTTCAGGCCAGCCGCCAAGGTCATCAAGCGCCGTAAGCAAATCATCCGCATATTCAGAAATTTTCAGGAACCACTGGTTCAATGTACGGCGTTCCACAGGCGCGCCGGAGCGCCAGCCACAGCCATCAACGACTTGTTCATTGGCCAGTACGGTGTTTTCAACAGGGTCCCAATTGACGACAGATTCTTTTCTGTAAGCAAGGTCATTTTTATAAAAATCGAGGAACATTTTTTGTTCATGGCGATAATAATCAGGGGAGCATGTTGCGACTTCACGCGACCAATCAAATGATAGGCCCATGGCTTTTAGCTGTTCGCGCATGACGGCGATGTTCTCATAAGTCCATTCAGCTGGGTGGCGGCCATTTTCAATTGCCGCGTTTTCAGCGGGTAGGCCAAAGGCGTCCCAGCCCATAGGGTGCACAACATTATAACCTTCAGCTTTACGAAAACGTGCCACAACATCACCGAGCGTATAATTACGGACGTGACCAACATGAATTTTGCCTGATGGGTAAGGGAACATTTCAAGGACGTAATATTTTTCTTTACCCTCGACATGGTCTTCGACAGTGAAGGCCTCCTCATCTGCCCATAAGCTTTGCCATTTTTTCTCAGTTTCCTGAATGTTGTAACGGTCCATAATGTCTCTGTACTCTTTGATGTTCTCTAGTTACTGGATGTCTTGGCGGTGTTTAATTGTCGCTGCCGCTCGCTATACGCAATTGACGCGCTCTTGTAAGAACGGCGTCTTCCATTTTGCGTGCGGTGTCATCAGTGACCTTTGTATCGCTCCAGCCTTGTGACGTTCTGACTTGACGGAAGACGCGGACACGAATGCCATCAGCTTTTAACTGCTCACTAAGAATGAAAACATTCAGTTTTAGGCGCTCATTTTGTGCGCTCTGCGCCGTGTACCAATCCGTAATAATCACGCCGCCAAACGGGTCAACGCTTGCGAGAGGCATGAATGATACGGTATCAAGCGCTGCGCGCCATAAATAGCTGTTTACGCCAATGGCCGAGCCTTGATTATTCTTTTTGTCGTCTTTACCAAATAAACCGACACCTTTGCCGCCAAAAATACCATCAGGCTCGCTATATATATTATCATCACCAGTCACAGAACGGTCATACCCTGTTGGGTATTTGGCTTCGCCTTTTTCAAGAATGCTACAGCCGCCAACAAAGCCTGCAAATAATACAGTTGTGGCCAAAAATGATAGTGATTTTAAATTGCGCATGATATGTACTTCTTTTTTATCTTTAAAGTTACAGTTTCCTAGATTCTCAATAGCATGCTAGGCCGTTCTGCTCAACCTTTTTAGCATGGGGGAAAGAAAAGAATTCGCTGTTTATTGTGATTTCCGCTGGTTTGCGTACGGTTTATATACGGGGAAGCTTGTATTCGGCGGTATTAGAATATATATCAATAGGAAGCAGTATTAACAATAAAAAGTGTATGTAATGTTTAGAACCTACCTGAGAACCTTTTTCCTTTTTGGCTTCGCCGCTTTTTGCATCGTCGCAAACGCCTCGACAGTCTCTGCAGCAGACAATGTAAATCAGGCCGTCCCTGAGGTGGTTAAAGCAGAGCAATACTTAAATGGGCTTAGACATTTAAAAGCACGCTTTGTTATGACGGCGCATGATGGCGCGCAGTTATCGGGTAGTTTTTATCTAAACAGGCCTGGTAAGCTGCGTTTTAATTTTGACTTGCCAGTAAAAGATTTTATCGTCGCTGATGGGCGCTTTATTTATTTTTACGACGATGCATTAGGGGAGCAAAGCAATGCTCCGATCGGTACTACATTAGCGGACTTTTTACTGCGCGATAATATTTCACTGCGCGATGACATTACGGTGAACAGAGTTTTACGTGCGGCTGGCCTTGTTCAAATCAGCTTGGCGCAAAAAGAAGACCCCGGCGCAGGGCAGTTGATACTCGGTTTTGATGAAAGCTCATTTGAGCTTCGCAAGTGGCGCGTTATCGATTCACTTGGTAACATCACTGAAGTTGCTTTATTTGACTTGGAGCGTGACCCTGTATTTGAAGAAGACTTGTTTTTTTATAGAAAACCAAAGCAGGCTGGTGCGCGGTATAATGATTAAGTTGAGTGGGCCACGTTTTCAGGCAAAGATTTTATCCGTCTCACGCCTTGATAATGACATTTATGAAATACGACTGACGCCGCCAGAGGTCACTTTGGGCGAAGGCGAATTTTATTATGTTGCGGGTCAATATTGCGGCTTAGGCCTAGTTAATGATGTGGGTCATATGCGCCCTTTCTCAATTGCAGGTGCACCCGACCAAGGATATTTAGAGTTTCACATTCGTGATAATGGCCAGGGCTTAAGCGCGACGCTTTGTGATGTAAAACAAATCGGTTTACCCGTTTATTTAACACAGGCCGCAGGTGATGTGCATTTAGTGGGTGATGCAACGCGCGACATTGTGATGTTTGCTGGCGGTACGGGCTATGCACCGATGCGTGCGATATTACAAAGCTTGGTGGCGCAAGGCTTTAGCCACAACATTGATGTTTTTATAGGTGGCCGTGATTTAGGTGCGCTTTATATGTTTGAAGAATTGCTTAACCTTTCGCGTGCATTGCCTCAGCTGTCTGCTTACTTCTGTGCAGATGATGTTAGCGATCAACGTAATGACCTCAAGGCTAACGTTTATCATGGTAATTTGCGGGCGCTTGCACAGCGCCATGTAAAGGAAGGTTTGCAAGATAAACGGATATATATATCGGGCCCGCCGGCGATGGTCATAGACATTCAAGGCTTTGCGCTAGATAATAATGCACATAAAGACTTTATGCATCTGGACGAAGAAAATATTGCCGCGTATGTGAAGCAGTACAAAGAGAATAAGAAGTAGTTATATGGCACAATTAACCGCATTAGATAACCTTATGAAGCAGCTTGCTGCCTTACCTGGGCTGGGCCGGCGTTCAGCGCGCCGTACGGCTTTGCACCTTTTGCTAAATAAAGAGGCCGCGTTGGAGCCATTGTTAAAGACCTTACAGCACGCACGAGATTCTATTGTTGAGTGTGATTTCTGTGGGAATATTGATGAAATTTCGCCCTGTAGTATTTGTGTTGACGATAAGCGGAACGACGCATTGCTTTGCGTGGTTGAGGGCGTGTCTGATATATGGGCGATTGAACGCACGCGGAGCTTTAATGGGCGCTATCACGTGTTAGGCGGTGTGTTATCGCCGTTAGAAGGTGTCTCACCTGAGGATCTAAACATTCCAAGCTTATTGATACGTTTAGAATCTGGCGGTGTTGATGAGGTTATTTTGGCAATGGGCGCAACTGTGGACGGTCAAACCACTGCGCATTATTTGGCCGATGAAATCAGCGCGGGGCATAGTGCACTTGCGATTACGCGCCTTGCGCATGGCGTTCCCATTGGCGGTGAGCTCGACTATCTTGACGAAGGCACTATATCGACGGCCCTGAAGTCACGGGCGGCGATATAGCGGTGATCCGAATGATAATGCCCTTAGCTTTATCGCCGCCTTTGCCACTTTTTTTCCTGTGTAAACTTAAAGGTTTAAGTTTTTTCTGATATATATAACGTTCCATTCCCGCCTGCCGTTATCGCGGCAATATGGGCGTTCTGAGCGCTGTCATTTGGCCCTATGGCAAGGTCCAAATATGTACCTGCAGGCAGGAAGTGATCACTATCCGCAGCGCTAACAGCGCTATTACCTATATTTATAAAACTATCTTCTGTGGCGTAAAGGCCGATAACATCCGTCTCAGTACCGAAGGCAACGAGGTTTCTTGCGCTGATACCTGTTGTGCTTACTTTGTGTGCGCCGCTGCCTTTAAGCCTGAGCGTTGGAATAGGATTGCCGTTTGTGTCCTGCGGAAGTAATGAAGTCATGATGATACCTTTTTGTGATTGTATGATTACAGCATTTATTTCCGCCATAAAAAAAGCCGCAAGCTTTTAACAAGCATTGCGGCAGAGACAGTAGTGGTGTGTATGAGAGTATTATGTTCCTATTATGTTCTTTTGTCAATATGTTTTTTTGCGTAATAACAGCGACGTTTTTTTGTTGGCCAAAGCAGGCCGGCGCTAAGCGCAAAAGCAAAAATATTTATCACATTATACGACGCATTAATCAGGCCGCTATCTAAAACAGCAATAATGCCAAACGGCGCAACGAAAATAAAATTGTAAAATGGGTTGAGCTGTGTACGCGTCGCTTTATAGCCACGTATTATACGCTCTGCCATATAGAGTATCGCGAGAAAAGGCAGCGCCGCGAAAATAAATCCAGCCATATCAAGGCGTGTAAGTAAGCTTGGCATGGATAGGGCATCTAGATGCATTGAGCTTGATAATGTTACAAATATGCCAATCGCAAACGTCATAACCGCATATTTTTTTCGCAAATCTAAGTGAAAAAAATTACGATTAAGGGTACTAGCAAAGGTACTCTTAATCGTTTTGTGCGGCGCTGGTCCTGCGCGTAAGCAACCCGCTAATGTATTATTTGGCTGTGCGCTTTTGTGCATGGTGCCTCACATTAACTTGCGTGAGAGAGGCGATGTATCACGTCATCAAGCTGATCGTAATTCGCAAAATTGACTTTTAGCTGACCAGATTGGCCTGATTTAACATCTATTGTGACGTCCATACCGAGCTTGCTGCTGATCTCTTCTTCTAATGCCAGCGTGTCCGCTGATTTTTTTTGCTTTTTCGTGGTGCTTGGCTTGTCTTTCTTTTTATCGTAATCGGCCTTTGTTTCTTTGGCGAGTTGTTCTGTCTCGCGCACGGAAAGACCTTGATTGATTACAGTCTTGGCAAGCGCATGCGGGTTTTCTGCGGTAATTAGCGCACGAGCATGACCGGCACTGAGGCTACCATCATTGACGAAGGCCTGCACGCTTTCAGGTAAGTTCATCAAGCGTAATGTATTGGCGATGTGCGAGCGACTTTTGCCGATAACAGCAGAAAGTTTACCTTGTGTATGGCTGAACTGATCCATTAAGCGCTGATAGCCTTCAGCTTCCTCTAAGGGGTTGAGGTCTTCACGCTGCAAGTTTTCTATTAAGGCGATTTCTAAGGCTTGGTCATCTTCCATCTGAGCGACGATAACAGGCACAACATGGATTTGCGCAATCTGTGCGGCGCGCCAACGACGTTCGCCAGCGATAATTTCATATAACTCATCAGACGCATCAATTGAGCGCACAAGAATTGGCTGTAGAATGCCGTGTGTAGTTATTGATTCTGCGAGCTGTCTTAAGTTGTCACTATCAAAAACGCGACGTGGTTGAAATTGACCTGCTTGTAATTGTTCAACGGGCAGCTCCATGCGCGTCAGACCTGGGGTATGGCCAAGTTCATCGGCTTGCGGATATACACCTTCTTCGTCTTCAAAAAGTGCAGATAAACCGCGCCCTAAACCGCGTTTGTTAGGGGATAAAGTTTCTTCTTCATCCATGGTGTTCTTCCTTTTTTTTACCGTAATCGTCGAATGTGTGATGGTTTACCGTTAAGCAACTTGCTGTGTGTTCGCAGCCATAAACTTTTTTTCTCGGCGCAGTATTTCGCCGGCAAGTTGGATATAAGCATGAGCGCCAGGGCTCTTCATGTCATAAATAATAGCAGGCAAGCCAAATGAGGGCGCTTCTGAGAGGCGTACGTTACGCGGGATAACTGTTTTGTAGACTGTCTCGCCAAAGTATTTGCGAACGTCGTCCGCAACCATTGCAGATAAGTTATTTCTGCGGTCATACATTGTTAACAAGACGCCGTGAATGCTGAGGTTTGGGTTGTAAGTGCGTTTAACGCGCTCAATTGTCTTTGTGAGATGCGACAGACCTTCAAGTGCATAAAATTCACATTGCAGGGGCACGATAACTGAATCGACGGCGACAAATGCGTTTAATGTCAGCAAGTTTAATGATGGCGGGCAATCAATAATCACGTAATCATAAGGCAGCGGCTGCCTTAACGTTTCGCGTAAGCGGAATTCGCGGCGCTCTGCTGTAACGAGTTCAATTTCTGCGCCGGATAGATGGATGGACGATGGCAGGACATAAAGCCCAGGCACTTTCGTCGCAACACCAGCTTCCGCAGGGTTCGCGTTTTCAAAAAGTAAGTCATACGAGCTCTTACGGATGGCACTACGACGTACACCAAGACCTGTTGATGCGTTGCCCTGTGGGTCGAGGTCGATAAGCAGTACAGATTTACCAACTGCGCACAAAGCTGTGGCGAGGTTTATCGCTGTCGTTGTTTTGCCAACGCCGCCTTTTTGGTTGGCAACAGCCAATAAACGCGGAATTTTTAATGTTGCGCTTTTACCCTTGTTTTTAGGGCGACGCAGAAAAACTTTTGGCAGTGTGCTTTTTTTGACCATTGATACACCATATCGTTTATTCGAGTTTTGAGCATTGCCCTTATTCAAATTCTATTGAATCTTGGCCTGCTTTATCGTGATGAATTAATGCTATTGAATCAAATTTAGGGGGTGTTGGTCAAGCTTTGGGGAGTCTTGTGCGCAGTTTATACACAATGATGATTGAACTCTCATCACTGGTTTTTGAAGAAACTTGCTCATAATCAAAGCTGAACTTTTCTTCGGCGTCAGCAATTTCTTGCGCGACGTTGCGCCCTTTGGGGAGTAAGAAAGTCAGGTTTGGGTTTTCTTCCGCCCAGTGTAAACACCATGTAAAAATCTGCGTCAGGTCAGCAAGCGCACGCGCTGTAACAACGTCAGGCGCAGGAAGCGCGGCGCTTTCTATGCGCGTATTAACCACTGTTGTAGGTGAGAGTGTTTCACGTGAAACACTCGACAAAAAACTACATTTTTTACGGTCAGATTCAATCAGGCTCACCTCTATATCTGGCGCGGCGATCGCGAGCACCATACCGGGGAAGCCGCCACCGCTGCCTAAATCATAAAGCGTTTTGGTGTTTTTAGGTAAAAGCGGCAAGATCTGTAGCGAATCAACAAAATGGCGGTTTAGTGAATCGCTTAAGGTTGACGGGCTTACAATGTTAACGGCTTTTTGCCACTTGTGAAGCATTGCATCATACGCCTGCAATTTTGAATCTGTTTCACGTGAAACATCGACACCAGACAGGCCTAAGCCTGATGTGCTGGCGCGGGAGTCGTTCTGGTTTACCATTATGCGGCCTCTTTACGTTTTAAGTAGCGCAGCACGGAAATGATTGCCGCGGGGGTTATACCTGGCAATCGTGACGCGGCGCCAATAGTTGCTGGTCGCGCCTGATTTAAGATCTGTACAATCTCATTCGAAAGCGAACCAACATGCTCATAAGTAAACGCCTCTGGTATCAACAAGGCTTCATCTTTTTTGAAGGCCTGTATATCTGCGTCTTGGCGTGACAAATACCCAGCATAAATGGCGTCGATCTCAATTTGTTCTTTAATATGTGCAGGCAAGGCGTCTATTTCTGGCCATATGGTGATCAAGTCAGGCCAGTCAATGTTTGGATAAGCGAGCAGTTCTGCCGCGCTACGTACCTTACCGTCATGTTTAATTGTAATGCCGTGCTTGACCAAAGCGGTTGGTGATATTTTTAAGGTATCATTCATTAGGGCATGGCCCTGCGCGAGCGCGGCTTTTTTAAGCGCCCAGTGTTGCTGTCGTAGCGCGCCTACGCAGCCAATCTCTATGCCGCGGGTTGTAAGGCGTTGGTCAGCGTTATCAGCACGCAGACGCAAGCGGTACTCAGCACGGCTTGTGAACATTCTGTATGGTTCAGGTGCGCCGCGCGTGATTAAGTCGTCAATCATAACCCCAATATAGGCTTCTGCACGATCCAATATAAACGTCTCGCTGTTACCTGTGGCGCTTTTGGCGGCGTTGATGCCTGCCATCAGCCCTTGCGCGCCAGCCTCTTCATAGCCTGTTGTGCCGTTAATCTGCCCCGCGAGATATAGGCCTTTTAGGCGCGACGATTCTAATGTTGGCTTTAAGTCCCTTGGGTCACAATAATCATATTCAACGGCGTAGCCATATTCAAAAACTTCGACGTTTTCTAAGCCTACGATGCTGCGAATAAATTTATCTTGGACATCTGTTGGCAGTGATGTTGAAACCCCATTTGGGTAAACAGTGTCGTCATCTAAACCCTCTGGTTCTAAAAATATTTGGTGACGATCTTTATCTGCAAAGCGCATGACTTTATCTTCGATTGAAGGGCAGTAGCGCGGGCCTTTGCTTTCGATCTGCCCTGAATAAATAGGGGCACGATCAATATTGTCACGTATAGCCTGGTGCGTGCCCTCATTTGTATAAGTAATATGGCAGACAATTTGCGGCGTTGTAATTTCTGTGTTCATAAACGAAAACGGAATAGCGGGGCTGTCACCTGCTTGTTCTTCGCATGCGTCCCAGTTGATTGTTTTACCATTAAGCCGCGCCGGTGTACCGGTTTTGAGCCTGCCTAAAGGAAAGCCAAGTCTTTCAAGGGTTTCGCCGAGCTTTACGGCTGGTTTTTCACCGATGCGCCCTGCAGGGCTTTGTTCTAGGCCGCGGTGGATAACGCCGCGTAAAAAAGTTCCTGTCGTTAGCACTACTGATTGTGCACGAATTGCATCGCCTTGCTCGGTAATAATTCCGGCGACTTTACTGTCTTCAATGATGAGGTCATCAACGCCGGCCTCGACAAGGGTTAAATTTTCTTGCGCTCTGATAAGTTCCTGCACGGCCTCGCGGTATAGCTTGCGGTCTGCCTGTGCGCGCGGCCCTCTGACAGCAGCGCCCTTAGATGCGTTAAGCATACGAAACTGTATGCCGCCTTTATCAATGGCGCGGCCCATAATGCCGTCTAGGGCATCTATTTCGCGTACCAAATGTCCTTTACCCAGACCGCCAATGGCAGGGTTACAGGACATGACACCAATTGTGTCAAGTTTATGGGTGACCAACGCTGTCTTTGCGCCGCTTCGTGCTGCTGCTGCTGCTGCTTCTGTGCCAGCGTGGCCGCCGCCAATTACTATTACATCAAATTCTTTATTCATCATGAGTGTGTATATACGTTAATTAATATGAAAAGACCAGAAAATTATAGCTTTCTGGTCTTAAAATTTAAATGATTTGTTACGTTTTAATACTCGCCGCCATGGTCACCGACAAGAATCTCCCGTTTACCGACATGATTGGCAGGGCCAACGACGCCCTGTCTTTCCATTTCTTCGATGATTCGCGCGGCGCGGTTATAGCCAATTTGCAGGTGGCGCTGAATATAACTCGTTGAAGCACGGCGCTCGCGCGCAACAATCGCAACTGCATTATCATATAACTCATCAACGTCTGCGCCGCTGCTACCTTCTCCGTCTAAATCAAGGCTACCCTCTAGCGCATCGTCTGTAATTTCATCTAAATATGCAGGCGCACCTTGTCCTTTAATATGCTTGACGACCTTCTCGACTTCTCTGTCGGTTGCAAACGGCCCGTGAACACGGGTTATGCGGCCGCCTGCAGCCATATAAAGCATATCACCCATGCCCAAAAGCTGCTCGGCGCCGCCTTCTCCAAGGATGGTGCGGCTATCAATTTTTGAAGTGACAGAAAAACTTATGCGCGTTGGGAAGTTTGCCTTAATAACGCCAGTAATGACGTCGACCGAAGGGCGCTGTGTCGCCATAATCAGGTGTATACCGGCCGCACGTGCCATTTGTGCAAGGCGCTGAATTGCGTTTTCGACGTCTTTACCGGCAACAAGCATCAGATCTGCAAACTCATCAACAACAACGACGATATAAGGCAATTCTTCAAGCTCTAATGGTTGATCTTCATATGTAGGGCGGCCTGTTTCTGCGTCAAAGCCTGTCTGGACTTTACGCAATAGCACTTCACCTTTTTTCGTGGCTTCGTTGACGCGTTTATTATAACCATCAATATTACGCACGCCAAGTTTTGACATTGACCGGTAACGATTTTCCATTTCTTGTACGACCCATTTTAAGGCGACAATGGCTTTACTCGGCTCGGTTACAACTGGCGCTAATAAATGCGGAATATCATCATAGACAGATAATTCAAGCATTTTGGGATCAATCATAATAAAACGGCACTTTTCTGGTGGCAGGCGGAAAAGCAGCGACAAGATCATCGTGTTTACAGCGACGGATTTACCTGAACCTGTCGTACCAGCGACAAGCAAGTGCGGCATTTTGCTTAAATCTGCAATGACAGCGTGACCGCCAATGTCGTTACCGAGTATTAAAGGGAGGTGAGCCGAGCTTTTATTGTAATCTCGGCTTTCGAGAAGGTCACGGAGATAAACTGTTTCGCGTACTTTATTTGGTAGCTCTATACCTATGACATTACGGCCCGGAACTACAGCCGCACGTACAGATACTGCAGACATTGAGCGTGCAATGTCGTCAGAAAGATTTATGACGCGTGATGATTTTGTGCCAGGTGCGGGCTCAAGCTCATATAGCGTAACGACTGGGCCGGGATGGATGGCGCTGATTTCACCTTTTACATTAAAGTCGGCTAAAACATCTTGTAAAAGTGATGCGTTTGATTCAAGCAGCTTGGTATCGGCTGCTGTGTCCGCATATTCCTTTGGTGTTTCTGCCAATAACTCTATTGAGGGCAGCTCCCATTCACTATTGTTATCTAATGCGAAGGAAATTTGCGGAGATGGTGCTGTCTCTTTTTCTTGTTTTTTAGGGGTCATGACTTTGAATGTCTTTTTGACCTCAGTATTTTGTATGGTGACTGTTTCACGTGAAACAGTCTCCGCCTGTGGGGTTGTTACTTCTTGGTTTTGTGGTGTTTCGTTCTGCATCTTCGGTTGCGGCGCCGATGTTTTGTGTCGGGGGCCCGTTGTCACCTTTGCAGGTGGCTTGAATGCTTTTATTTTGGGTAAAGAGAATTTTTTTAACGGTGATTGCGATTCACTTTGTTCGAAAGCGCCGTGTTTCTGCAGCCAATACTTAAAAGCGTTCACAACATAGAGTATCATCTGTAGGCCGTAAATTAACGCCCCTGTGGCGCGATGATATATATGAAGCCACTCACTTTTTTGTAGGCCTGTTGCTATGGCGGCCATGAGCGCCGCGCAGCATAGAAAAACAAGCGGTATAGCCGTATGTGCAAATGCAGCTATATTAGAAGGGAGCGCCCCTGAAATGGCGTTGGTGATGAGCATGCCCGCACTCCCGCCTAGGTAAGGTTGATCGAGATAGGTTTCTGACGGGAAGAGGGTTAAGCCTATGGAGAGCGATATTGTAGCAAAAAGATACGCTGTAATGCGTAGGGCGATATTATTTATTGGCTTACGTTTAAATAGGCGCAGGCCCCAAATTATAGGAAGTAAGCCAAGGACTAGGGCACCGAAACCAAAACTTTGTGCCAATATATCCGATACGTTTGACCCAAAGGCGCCAGCGGCATTTTGTGTACTTTGCGTTTCGCTGAGCGCGGTGTTGACTGAGGGGTCGGCGTGGCTGTATGTCAGCAATGCAATGATTATGAAGCTACCGAAAATTAGTATAGCTAAGCCTGCACTATCTATAATGCGCCGCGCTATAAAACTGTGAAGCGCGTTAGGTAGAATCTGCTTTTTACTTTTTGTTTTTCTTTTTATGGCCATATCTGTATCTGCATTTGTGGGAGTGTTTATCGTGGGGGCGTTTTGCTTGAGCGCCCATAGAGCAAGCGCTGCGAAGATATTATAATAGCAGAAATAGTAGACATATACAAATTTGTTAATGTTTTTTTAAGGCTTTGTGTCTAAATTGTCACAATTAGAGAAATTGTTAATTTATTTTTAAAAAAAGTTATCTTATGAAAACGGCGCATTATCATATTTATGTTATTCAAGAGCATTTCGATGTGGGGCTAGGTGCCAAAGTACAGCGCTGGTCGTTAGACGGTAAATCTATTTCGCGCTGTATTGCCTTATATAAGGCGCGGCGTCGTGCCCTGGTTAAGGGTTTTACGAAAGTTGAAGTTATTAAACGTGAATTTAATGCTGATGGTATGCCATCAAACAGTAAAGTGATTTGGCAATATAAAGAGGATCAAAGCGTTTTTGCGTTGCGTCTGAAGCATAAGGCAGGATTGTTACGCTTACGCCGACATATGAGGTAGGGTTCAAAACCGGTTATTTGCTTTTAAATAAAAAAACAGCGCCCGATAAGGCGCTGTTTTTTTTGTTTATAATGCGAAGTAAGGTTAATCACCTTTGCTCCACCAGCCTCTTTTCTTTTTCTTCGGCGCTTGATTCACTGTTTCGTGATCTTTATGCGCAATAGAAGAAGCGGCATCGTCATTTGATGGCGCAGTAGAGGCTGCTGCTTCTTTCTTTGCTGTAGAATCAGTCGTTTCTTTTTTCTCAGCAGGAACTTGTGCCGTAGGTGCCTTCTCGTCCTTCGGTGTTTCCTGTTTTGCCTTTGCATCTACTGGGGCTTTTGCCTCGGTGCTTTCAGCATTCTTGGGCTTAACTGGACTTCTCGTACGACGCGGTTTTGGCGCGGCTTCTTTAGTGTCTTCAGTGGGTGAAGATACGTCAGCTGCGCTTGTGTCGGTAGAATCAGTCGTTTCACCTTCAGCTCTTTTGGTCGGGCGGCGTCTACGACGAGAAGGGCGTTTGTTTTCACCTTCATTGTCATCAGATGGAGCAGCGTCGGTTTGAGGGGATTCACTCTGCTGCTGCTGCTGCTGCTGTAGCTTCGTTGTGGCGTCATCGTCAGTAGATGGATCACGATTGTCTTTATCGTAATTATTGGGTCTGTTACGACCACGGCCACGGCTGTTGTTACGGCGTCCTCTAGGGCGTTTGTTTTCAGCTTCTTCTTCAGTGGCAGGAGCGGGCGTAGTAGAATCAGCCGTTTCTGCCTTCTCCGCCGTCTCAGGAACAACGACGCCATCAGATGATGCGCCAGTTTCAAGAAGTGGTGCGTCTTTCATTGGTTCAATCAAGTATTCTCTTGCGGGCATATTAGCATCAACATTGATAATACATTTAAAGCCGTAACGGGCTTCAATCTCTGCAAGCAGCGTACGCTTATTATTAAGGATATAGATTGCAACTTTGTTTGAAAGTGACAGCAATATACGGCCTGAACGTTTTAATGTGCCTTCTTCTTCTAACGCACGGAGCGCTTGAATGGCGGCAGCATCAACGGTGTGGACCGTACCTGTACCGTTACAATGCGTACATGGCTCATATTGTGCTTCAGCAAGGCTTGGGTTAAGGCGTTGACGTGATAATTCCATCAGGCCAAAGTTTGAAATGCGACCAACTTGGATACGGGCGCGGTCACCAGATAAAGCTTCGCGCATTTTGCGTTCAACTTTACTGTTGTTGCGGTAGTTTTCCATGTCGATGAAATCGATGACAACGAGCCCACCGAGATCACGCAGGCGCAGTTGACGAGCAACTTCTTCTGCGGCTTCAAGGTTTGTTTTTAACGCTGTCTCTTCAATATGACGTTCTTTGGTCGAGCGTCCTGAGTTTACATCAATCGAAACGAGAGCCTCTGTCGGATGAATAACCAAGGATCCGCCAGATTTAAGCTTAACCGTTGGTGTGCCAATTTCGTTAATTTGCCCTTCAATCTGGTAGCGCGTAAATAAGGGGATTTGCTCTTCTTTATATTCCTGAACACGCTTTGCATGTGAAGGAATAAGCATTTTCATGAAGTTCTTGGTCTCTTTATAACCTTCGGCGCCAGCAACAAGTACTTCTTCAATGTCGCGTGTGTAAATATCACGGATTGAACGTTTAGTAAGGCTGCCTTCTTCGTAAATAAGCTCTGGTGCGGTTGAGCCCAAAGTTGTTTCACGAATTTTGTTCCATAGGCGAATAAGGTAATCAAGGTCACGTTTTATTTCAGTCTTTGTACGCGATGTACCCGCAGTACGCATAATCACAGACATGCCATCTGGCACACTTAAGTCTGATAAAATTTCACGCATACGTTTACGTTCGTTGTAATTGGCAATCTTACGGCTAACACCGCCAGCGCGCGGGCTGTTCGGCATAAGAACAGAATAACGACCAGGGAGAGATAAATATGTTGTTACCGCTGCGCCTTTATTTCCGCGCTCTTCTTTAGAGGCTTGAATAAGCATAATTTGGCCGCGTTTAATGACTTCCTGAATTTTATAGTGTTTCTTTAATGTTGGGCGTTTGACTTGATCGCCTTCAATGCCGTCGCCGCCAAGCGTTTCAACTTGACGAGAGCTTGATGGAGAGCGCTTACGGTTGCTGTTGTTGTTATTATTTTGACGTCCACCGCGGCCACGTGTGTTACGGCCTCTGTTACGGTTGTTGTTGTAGCGCCCACGGCTACCACCACGTCGGCTTTGCTGGCCTTCGCCTGCATCGCTATCACCTGAGTCTACGTTGCCGTTTACCTTTTGGTCGAGGACTTCATCAGGTATAGGCGCTGCTTCTTCTGGTGCAACGACATTACCGATATTGTCTTCGTTTACCTTTGGTGCAGCTTTTTTTGCTTCGGGTTTATTTCCGGTTTTTTCTTTAGTTTTGTCTTCAGCCTTTTTTCGGGGCTTTCTTTTTTTCTTGTCTGCATCTGTTTTTTCAACGATCTCGTCTTTTTTAGATGCTGCGGTCTTACGTGCAGGGCGGCGAGCTCTTCTTTTTGGCTTTTCTTCTTCGGTGCCCGTGTCTTCGCTGGTTTCTTTTTCTTCAGCGGCGCTTGCTACTGTTTCAACGCTATCAGCTTCTTTTGTCGCTTCAGCGGCGTCTTCCTTAGGCGCGTCCTGCGTTACAGGAGCAGCGTCTTTTGTTTTACGTGCAGGGCGACGGGCTCTTCTTTTTGGCTTTTCTTTTTCTTCAGCGATTTCGCTATCTTCGTCAGGAAGCTCACGTGATGATTCGATTGTTGTCACCTCTTCAGGTGGCGTCTCGTCTTCGCTATCTTGGTTTTTTTCGGCGCTCTTGTTTTGACCAAACTCAGCTTCGTCCTCAGCTTCTTCAGCTGCGCGACGTGCTTCCATTTCTTCGCGTTGTGCTTCGATTAGCGCTTCGCGGTCAGATACTGGAATTCTGAAATAATCTGGGTGAATTTCTGAGAAGGGAAGGAAGCCATGACGGTTACCGCCATAATTTACAAAACAAGCTTGTAGTGAAGGCTCTACGCGGGTGACTTTTGCAAGAAAAATGTTTCCTTTCAAAGGTTTACGGTATGCGCTTTCATAGTCAAATTCTTCTAGACGGTTTCCATCAACAACTGCAACGCGTGTTTCTTCTGCGTGTGTTGCATCGATTAGCATTCTTTTTGCCATGTGTATTACTCCTGCGTGCAAGCAGACTCGACCTGATAGTGACGGATTGGCAGGTTTGCCGCTTGCCGCGATAAAAAACTATTAAACAGACGTTTTGCAGGGAATATAAAATGCACGTAGCATATAACGAATACGGCGAATGTTATCGCGGTATTGTTCTGGGCGGTGTTTTATTCAATTGAATTAATGGGGCCACAGTTTTCATTATAACTTACGAATTCTTTATATCTCTGTTTTTCAAAACGTTTTTCACTTTCTGCGGCTAGCGAAACCTTAATTAATACTAGCGTTTATGAATTTTGCTCATTAAATTTACCTAAATCTTTGAACAAATTCTGTTTTTCAACTTTATCAAACGCTTTTTACTTTGAGTAAATGCTAAAACCACAGAGTGTCACTACACGAGAACAATACACAGAGATTCAGTTTTGCACAACGAAATTTTTAGTAAATTGAAAAAATTCTTTTCGCGAAATTGATGGTTAGATGTATATTTATAGCTATGAAGCGTTTATTTACCAGATCTCAGCCACATTCACCTGCTTTTATGACGATATTTCAATGCGTTGTATTCGCAGTGTTTTTTTTGTTTTTCACGACAAGTGATTCTTATGGGGCGCATATACAGAAGATTCGCTTAGGAGATCACCCCGATAAAACACGGCTAGTTATCGAGCTTTCAGAGAAACTGGATTATAACACTTTTGTTTTACCGTCGCCTGATCGTTTGGTTGTTGATTTTAAAGGTCGCAATTTAAGCTGTGCGCCTTTGGAAAATATAGATGGCGCTTTGATAAGGTTCGCGCGTAATAGCGGTGATGCGCAAACTCTGCGCTTAGTGTTTGACGCAAAGAAACCGATTGAAATTAAGGCGAGCTTCTTTTTGCCTGCAAGTGGAGGTAAGCCGAACCGTTTAGTTGTTGATGTTGTGGGTGGTAAGTCTAAGCCGTCTATGCAGTATACGGATAAAGCGACACATCGTGCATCTGCAATCGCGCCGCCGATGCGAAATAATACTGATGCCTCTGTGCCGCGTAGCGCCCCAATACGCCCGATAGTCGCCCGCAAGCACGTCGTTGTTCTTGATGCGGGGCATGGCGGCAAAGACCCAGGCGCAGTGGGCGCTGGAAAGCTTTATGAGAAGAATGTTGTGCTCTCAACAGTTAAAGTCCTTAAGAAACTATTAGATGCCAGCGGCCATTATGATGTGTATCTAACGCGCAGTGATGACCGATACATACGATTATATGACCGCGTTAAAATTGCGCGCAAACATAATGCGGACCTTTTTATGTCTGTACATGCAGACTCTGTTGAAAAACACAGTGTTCGCGGTGCCTCTGTTTACACCTTGTCCGAAAAAGCCTCAGATTCACAGACGGCACGCCTAGCTGCGCGCGAAAATAAATCGGACGTTATTGCTGGCGTTGATTTGTCTGAAGAAGGCCAGGACGTTGCTGCAATTCTGATTGATCTGGCGCTGCGTGATACAAAAAATCAGTCAACTTTTTTGGCTAATCAGCTGATCGAATCTTTTCGGGCGTATAATATTGGCACTTTACGCACACCGGTGCATTCCGCAGGCTTCGCTGTTTTAAAGGCACCTGACATCCCTTCTGTTCTTGTCGAGATTGGGTTTATGTCGAACCGTTCAGAGGCAAGGCTTTTGAACACGAGGGATCATCAAGAGAAAATAGCACGTGCATTAAAAAGAAGTATTGATTCGTATTTCTCGAAACAGACACATTACACAGACTAAATTCAAGTATGCGGCCTTTTCATAAAGCATCTTCGCAAGGCGCGTTTCGTCTATATTACGGTTTTTTCTACATTTTTTTGTTAATTGTTCAAAAACCTCTGTGCAAAATTATTTTTTACGTGTATAACCATACTCAAGTTTCGCTCCGTTGGTGCGGAGCATTGTTCTTTTACTTAAAGCTCATAAATATGAGGGTATTCATAATGAAAAAAATTCTTTCACTCGTTTTTGTTGCAGGTGCACTAATGACTACTGCTGCTTGTTCTTCTGATGGCAACAAAGGTATGTACAGCAACGATAGCGCTGCGCCATATGCTTCTGAGCGTACAGCTGGTGCTAAGCAAGAAAATACTGTAATGAAGGCAGAAGTTAAAACTGCTGAACCAGTATTCGAAAGCCGTCTTATCAAATAAGTCAGTTTTTATAGTTTTTAAAAGCCTCCCTTTATTGGGGGGCTTTTTTTTGCTTATTTTTTGTGATTTCTAGCTATTGGTGCTTAGCGCTGAGGTATCTTATTTTTGGGTCGTGATAAATTTTGCAAAATCAGTTTCGTTTGATTTTGGGATATGCACAGGGATGGTTTGCGCCCCTTTATCACATAGCGTTAAAAAAACCGCGCGTCCTGCGCCGATCTCTATATTTTCCATTAGGCCGATACCTAAAATGGGGGTTTGCAAGGTTTTGCCGGCCGACAGGTCTTTCTCGACCTCTTCGCGTTTTGCTTTTTCACTTTCATTTAAGGCCGCCAATGGCTTGACTGCGCCGTCGGCTTTTAGCCATTCAAAACTAAAAACAGATTCTTTCCAGCTTTTGAGCACGGCAGCAGCGTCAACATGCACATTCAAATACTTGTCTTCTTTACCTTGGATAATTGTGTTATCCATGAATTTAAAGTCTTGTTTCGGCATTGTACCTCACAAATAAAACGCTTTACCTTCTTCCTTTATATAAATAAAATACGAAGAAATAGTAAATATTCACAGATTCTGGACATAACATGACGCAAAAATCAGTAAAACCAAATTATAAAAAACCAGAAACTATTAAGGTTGCAGCGCAAAGCGATAGCGTGAGCTGCGATGGTGGCGGTGGCCCTTTAGGTCACCCGCTAGTATATTACAGTTTTGAAAAACAAAACAGCGTTGAATGCGGTTATTGTGACCGTCTCTTTGTGAAGGCAGCGGCTAAATAAGGGGCCGCGGCCGTTTTAAAGCGCTGCAATTTGCAAAGTATTTACTTTTCTGTCACATAATATATATAAATAACAGGCATGAATAATGACCAGTGCTTTATAAAAGGCTGGTTGCTATGCTTTTAAACTCGCTCATTTGAGGAGACGCACTATGACACGCTTATCTATATTTGATAGCCCATTGTTCTTAGGTTTTGATCACTTTGAACGCACTTTTGATCAATTGAAAAAATCTGCCAATGAAGGCTACCCCCCATATAACATTGAACAAACAGGGCCGAACAGCCTGCGCATCACGCTTGCTGTCGCTGGTTTTACCATGGACGACCTTGATGTTAGCATTGATCAAAATCAATTGGTTATTCGTGGCCGGACGGCTGAGGATGATGAGGAGCGCGTTTTCTTGCATCGTGGCATTGCCGCGCGCCAATTCCAAAAAAGTTTTGTTTTGGCCGATGGTATTGAAATTCTGGGCGCTAGCCTTGATAGCGGCTTGCTTCACGTTGAAATGGAGCAGATTGTCCCTGAATCAAAAGTAAAGAATATTAAAATTACTAATGGCGGCACGGGCAAAAAGTCTTTAATCGACAACACAATTGATGTAGAATCAAATAGACCTAAAAAATCATAGGTCAGCCCTTCCCAGATTCGCCTTTCGTTTTATATTGATGTTATATGCTGTGCTTTACAGGGTAATTAGATAAAATTTTATTTAATTAACGAGTGCTTAATACAATTATAGCATTATCATATATAAGAAGGTTCTAAATCTATATTTACGCGTAACACTTTAGGAGTCCTGCCGTGCTAGATCGAAGCTCAAAAACAGAAAAATCTATCCGTAACTTATCATCAAAAGACTTTTTAAATTTTGGGATGCATTCGGTTGCGTATTTAAAGGAAATCGAAGTTGAGGGCCGCATTGCCGTGGCAATTTGCGCCGCTGATGGTACCCCGATTATGGTGGAGCATGACATGAATGCCGCCGCAGTCTGTGCGCGCCATAATGACCTAGAGCCTGTGCATTTGAATTAATCGACGCAATATACATTTGCCATTAATCTATATCGAAGAAAAAAGCCCAAACAATTTGTCTGGGCTTTATTTTTTGTCTTTATAGTGCCGCGGCAGTTGCTGCAGTTGCGGCCTAAAAGGCCTCTGCGTCCATTGCCATTAATGTGTCGGCGCCCGCTAAAATTACTTTGAAGCGAGCATCGGCATCAGGCAGCATTTTTGCAAAAAAGAAATGCGCGGTTTTGATTTTGTTTTGGTAAAAATCCTTGTTGCTGACCGTATCATTATCAAGCTTTTCCAATGCTGTTTTGGCCATTTGTGCCCACATATAGCCCATTGCGACGAGGGCGAACTGGCGCAAATAATCGCTTGCGGCCGCGCCTGCTTCTAATGGGTTTTTCATACCTTTTTGTGCGATGATCGTGGTACTCTGCTGCAACTTCATAAATGATTTGGCAAGCGGAAAGACGCATTCACTTAATGCGGGATTGGCCTGATTTTGCTCTATGAAGTGACTAACAGGGTGGAAAAAGCTACGCAGTAACCGCCCCATGTTTTGTGGCATTTTACGCCCGACAAGGTCGAGGGCTTGAATACCGTTTGTGCCTTCATAAATTTGTGCAATCCGTGCGTCACGGACATATTGTTCGACGCCGTATTCCCAAATGTAACCATGACCGCCATGAACCTGTACGGCATTATTGGCAATTTCGCTGCCCATATCGGTTTGGTAAGCTTTGATAATCGGGGTTAGTAAAGCGACGAGGTCATCGGCCTTGCGGCGCTCATTTGCATCGGGGTGTTTTTCTGCGCGGTCTAGCATTGTGCCGACCCATAGCGATAAGGCGCGTGCGCCTTCACAAAATGCTTTGCCGGTCATTAACATGCGGCGCACATCTGGGTGAACGATAATGGGGTCCGCAGGTTTTTCAGGCGCTTTGACGCCATCCAGCGCGCGCATCTGTAGGCGGTCTTTCGCGTAGGCAACCGCATTTTGTTGCGCGACTTCGGCGATGCCTAGGCCCTGCATACCAACGCCGAGCCGCGCGGTATTCATCATGGTAAACATCGCTTTTAGGCCTTTATTGGCTTCACCGACTAGCCAGCCTTGCGAAGAATCAAAATTCATCACGCATGTCGATGAGGCTTTAATGCCCATTTTATGTTCGATTGACCCGCAGGTCACGTGGTTATCTGCGCCGACAATAAAGTCGCCATTTTCTTCCTGTGGTAGGAATTTAGGCACGACAAATAAAGATATACCCTGCACACCTTCAGGCGCACCGGGTAGGCGTGCAAGAACAAGGTGGACAATGTTCTCGGCAAGGTCATGTTCACCCGCTGAGATGAATATTTTCGTGCCTGTAATGGCGTAAGAGCCATCATTGGCGTCATGGTCCTCAGCTTTGGTGCGGACAAGGCCTAAATCGGTACCACAATGCGGCTCTGTTAAGCACATTGTGCCGGACCATGTGCCTGCAATAAGTTTGGGCAGATATAAGTCTTTTTGTTCAATCGCGCCGTGTAGGTGTATGGCATCATAACAGCCTTGCGATAGTCCTGGATACATACCAAATGACATGTTTGAGGAACATATAAGCTCCTGCATTGCACAATTTACAAAGGCAGGCATATTCATGCCGCCATATTCAGCAGCAGAAGAGAGCCCGCACCAGCCGCCTTCGGTGAAAGCTTGGTAAGCTTCTTTGAAACCTTTGGGCGTTGTAACTGCGCCGTTATCAAATTGACAGCCTTCCCCATCACCGCTTTGGTTAATGGGGAAGAGAATATCTTCACAAATTTTCGCGCCTTCTTCTAAAATTTGCATGACGAGGTCTGGCGTCGCGTCTTCATAAGTAGGGAGGGTGGCCATTTCTTCTGCGTGAAGCAGCTCATAGAGGACAAAACGAATATCATCAATCGGCGCTTTGTAAACGGGCATGTGCGGAATCCTTATATGAACTGTAAAATTTTCTTAATAATATCAGATACTAAAATAACATTGTCTTACTAATAATCGTTTAACAGTATAGCTGATTCTTACTATTATTGTAGAAGATATAGATGATATATTTTGAGGGCTTGTAAACACGGGCTTCACAGGGTTTCGTCCTATGGTAGAGTCGTGCTTGTTTGTCCTCCGTTTTTGTGGTAGTATAGGGATAATTACAAAAATATTAGACTATAAAAATAGCGGTATATGGGTGTTTAAATGGCGTCTTAGATTAAAGGCGCTAGGGTTTTGTTATTAACCTTTTAAAACACAGGGATGTTCAATGGAAACGATGCATAATAAAAAGAATACAATTCGTACGTCAATATATAGCAATAAGAAAATTATTGCTTCGATTACAACAGTAAAAGCTCTTGGGCGTATTAAGCCCATCGACAAAGCTGTTTAAAGTAAAATAGATATAATAGTAAAAAGCGCCCTTTGAGGCGCTTTTTTATGTGCTGTCTAATGTTTTGGATTGTTCGCTTGTGGCTTAGCTAAGCTCTGGGTGGTGGGTTTTTATCCCAGTCGCTTGTACGGAAGCGGTACTGCAGCGCAATGACTAAAGCTTTTATAGGTTTTAGCGCCCAAAGAGTAATGATAAGCCCGAGTGTGCCCCATACGGCAACGTGTAGCCAAGTTGGCCAGCCAACCTTGACCTCCACAATTAAGGCTAACGGCACAAGCAGGAAACCTAGAATAAATATAAGAAACACTGCAGGGCCATCTGCACTATCGCTGCGGGTCAAATCAAGGCCGCATGAGGTACAATTTTCTTCAAGATCAAAATTAAAGAGACCTTGTTTAAAAATACCGCTTTTATTACATTTGGGGCAGCGACAAAACAGCGCCGTCTTAATTAATTTTAAGACGGCGCCCGTTTCATTTTGGTCTTCTGTATCTTTTTTATTGTGCTCGTTCATTGTACAGATAATCTTTCTTAATGTCCGGTAATTTGGGCTATGGCGCTAGGGTCGCCGATGCCGATTTTATTGCCCCACCAGTAAATGGCGATAAATAGGAACAGCCAGACAACATCGACAAAATGCCAATACCATGCGGCGGCCTCAAAGCCGAAATGACGCTCTTTGGTGAAGTGACCTTGAATGGAGCGTAGCCAGCAGACAGCGAGGAATAACGTGCCAACTAAAACGTGGAAGCCGTGGAAACCTGTCGCCATATAAAATGATGATTGGTAGATACCGCCTTTAAAAGCAAACTCAGCATGATGGTATTCGTACACTTGGAAGAGTAAGAAAATAATGCCAAGCACGACAGTAATGCCCAGTGCGCGGCTCATTTCCTGCTGTTTGCCTTCGATAATGGCGTGGTGCGCCCATGTTACTGTTGTACCAGAAAGCAGCAAGATCATCGTCATCATTAAGGGCAGGTCAAAAGGTTCGATAATGTGAATTTGTGGTGGTGGCCAGATGCCTGATGTGTATTCAACGCGCAAGTATTGCTGTACTTCGCCCGAAAATAAGGACGCATCAAAGAACGCCCAAAAGAAGGCAACGAAGAACATCACTTCTGATGCGATAAACAGTAACATACCATAGCGAAAGCCGATGGCTGCGATTTCTGTATGTGCTTTTTCAACAACCGATTCAAAAATAACATCTTTCCACCAGAAAAACATTACGCAGAGAATAGCTAACACGCCGATGATTGGGCCAAATAAGCCGACTTCTATGCTGCCGATTTTTGCTTGGTGCATAAATAAAATCATGCCTGTCGCAAAAATGCCACCCGCAAGCGCCCCCATTAAAGGCCAGATGCTTGGGTTAACCAAGTGAAAAGGATGCGGTTTGCCCGTTGTAGTGTATTCGATTTCTTCAGCCATTCTCGTCTATTCCTGATTTTAGAAAAATTTTAGATTGTTATGCGCGTTTATAATAAAACAATTCGACTCATAAAACCATAAAGATAATAAAATAACAATATGGCATTTAAAAGCGAGCCTAAACCCCGCGTCATTGCTTACTCGGCCTCGTAGAATTCTTCCATTGCTGCGTCCAAGGCATCGGATTCTGCGCGATAGAATGTATAAGAAAGTGTAATGAGGCTGACGTCCTTCATGTGGGGGTCATCATCAAAAGACGGGTCAATATAGAATAAGACCGGCATCTGTACTTCTTGGTTTGGCTGTAAAATTTGTTCGCCAAAACAAAAACATTCGATTTTGTGAAAATACTTTCCTGCCTTTAGTGGTGTGACGTTATACAAAGCGGTACCGGCGCTGGGCTTGTCATCGTTGCTTTTGGCAACAAAATGAGTCAGGCCTTGTGCGCCGACGTTTACGGTGGTGGTGTGTTCACCGGCGCGAAAATCCCAATATAGATTGTGGTTTATATCTGCGCTGAAATTCACGCGTATTGTACGTTCACGGATTTTGTCTGTTGCTGGCGCGGATTCAGAAAATTGCGTCGTCCCGCCAAAGCCTGTGACCTGACAGAATATCGAATAAAGCGGTACAGAGGCATAGGCAAGGCCAACCATAATAAAGACCGCTAAGAAAACGCCGCGGGCGAGCCGCTTGTTCTTTTGGGCGATATCTTCTTTTGCTGGGTGATCTGGGCTCATTTTACTTCTCCGTTTTGGTGCGCGCTCTTTCTTCATGCATATCGCGCAAAATGAGCTTGTATTGGCGGTCTTTACCAAAGCCGTTATGAAGCAAGCGGTCGAGGACGTATATCGAAACCAGAACGCTCGATATCAGCATGATGGCCTTGCCGCCGATTTCGGCTAGTTGCGGGATGCCTGCAAGCTGGGCTGCTGCGCCCCATAAAATTGATAATACCCCGCCAATGATCAAATAACCCGGCACGACGCGCCATGTAATGGCCCACCAAAGGAGGAGAGATTGTTTTAAGCGGGGCGTAAGCATTTTTTAATCCTGACTACTCTTTATTCTTTTTGCTGCCTTCGCAGTATCTGCAGATAGCTTAAGGCTGGCTGATCAGTTTGGCAATATCAATAAAGGCTTGATTTGCACTGGGCTGACCCTTGTCTGCCGATTGGCGTATGGCTATATCGAGCGGGATCGCGCCCAAGAACGCAATGCCAATGGCCGCAGCCTGTTCTTTTGCACCATCATGACCAAAGATTGGCGTGTTTTCGCCGCATTTAGGGCAGGTAAAAACGGACATGTTCTCAATGATGCCACTAATCGGGACATCTGTTTTTTTGTACATTTCGAGGCCTTTGCGTGCGTCAATCAGGGCAAGGTCTTGCGGCGTTGAAACGATAATGGCGCTATCAGGAGGCATTTTCTGCGCTAAGGTTAATTGCGCATCGCCTGTGCCGGGTGGCATGTCGATAATCAGATAATCAAGCCCGTCCCAGTCAACGTCGCGGAATAATTGAACGATAGCGCTTTGTACCATCGGTCCGCGCCAAATTAGTGGACTTTCCTCGCCGACTAAAAACCCCATCGACATGATTTTTAGGCCATGCGCCTGTGGCGGGATAATTTTACCGTTTTCGTTTGTGTCTGGCTTGCTGTTTGAAAAATCAATACCGGTTAGACCGCTAAGGCGCGGCTGTGATGGGCCGTATATATCGGCATCAAGCAACCCAACTTTATAACCTAGGTCTTTGAGCGCAATCGCGAGATTAAATGACACGGTTGATTTGCCGACGCCGCCTTTCCCTGACGAAATCGCAATCATGTGTTTGACGTCTGGGCGCACAAGCGGGGGCGTTGGCGGCGTTTTTTTTGCCTGCATTTGCGGCGCAGGTTTTAGGCCTGATTGTGCTTGCGGCGCAGCTTGACTCTCTTGTGATGGGGTTTCCGCGGTTAGGATGACCTGCGCGCTCTGTATGCCTTTAATTTCACGTAGTTTTGATTCGGTGTTGATACGTATGTTTTCAAAATCAGCGGCTTTTGCCGGATCAATTTCAAGAATACAAATAATATTCTTATTTTCGATTGTGATATTTGACACACGCTTGTTAGAAACTATATCGCCTTGACCGCTAGGGTCGGCAATGGTTGCAAGCATGGCGTATATGTTTTCTTCGCTTGGCTTTGCGGCTAATTTAGATGCGAATTTCCACATATGGATATTGCCTTTCTTGATAAAAACGATATTGTTATCTCTGCACAATTTTTAATAAGGTAGTTTTTTGTAAATTGCAATCTAGTTAAGGACCAATAAATATGTCGGACAACAACACGCCTCCCTATAATGGAAATGAAAATCCTGATATTCACATGATGGGTGACCACAAGAACCCTTGGGGGAATGGCGGCAATAGCGGCGGCAATAAAGGCGGTTCTGGCGGCGGTCGTCGTGGCGGCGGTGGCTCATGGGGCGGCGGCGGCGGTGATGTTCCTCCGGATCTAGAAGAGCTTTTGAAAAAAGCACAAAAGAATTTAAATGATGTTCTGCCGGGTAACCTTGGCGGCGGGAAATTTATCGCGCTGCTAATCTTAGTTGCGGCGGCGCTATGGGGCCTGACGGGTTTTTACACTTTGCAGCCAGCGCAGCATGGCGTTGTAACAACGTTTGGTCAATTCACCCGCACGCAAGAACAAGCTGGTCTACAATATCGTTTGCCTTGGCCAATTCAGGCCGCAATTGTTGTTGATGTTGAAAATGAGCGCCGTATTCAAATTGGCCGTCAAGACGCAGCGAAACGTTATAGCTCAAAAGGTTCAACGGCAGCCGAAATGAAATCTGAAAGCGCGATGCTTACAGGCGACGAAAATATTGTTGATATTGACTTTGTTGTGTTGTGGAAAATTTCGAGCGCAAAAGACTTCTTGTTCAAAATTCGTGACCCTGAATCAACAATCCGTATTGTTGCACAAAGCGCGATGCGTGAGATTATTGGCCGTACAGATATTCAGCCCGTTTTAACTGATGCGCGTGGTAGCATTCAGCGTGATACACGTGTGTTAATGCAGAAAATGCTGGATGAGTATGAAGCTGGCGTCGAAATTAACGGTGTTCAGCTGCAAAAAGTTGACCCGCCTGCGCCAGTCGTTGATGCGTTTAACGAGGTACAGCGTGCGCGTCAAGAAAAAGAACAATTCAGAAACCAAGCTGAAGCTTACCGCAATGACATCATCCCGCGTGCACGCGGTGAGTCTGAAAAGTTGCGTCAAGCGGCTGCGGCGTATAAAGAAGAAGTCATTAACCGCGCCAAAGGTGATGCGGATCGTTTCCAGTCTGTTTACGCGGCGTATAAAGAATCCAAAGTGGTGACCGCGAAGCGTATTTACCTTGAAACGATGGAAGAAATTCTGCAAAGCACAAATAATATAGTTATCGATCCGAGTCAGAAGGGCTCTAACATTTTGCCTTACCTGCCCCTTGATAAAATGGGCAAGAAGTAAGCGAACACATAGAGTTATAGGAGTTTAAGTTCATGGGAAAATTAGGTATTAGCCTTGTAGGTATTCTGGCGGTCGTTTTGTTAACGTTCTCAGGTGCCGTATTTACAGTACAAGAAACGCAGCAAGTTCTTGTTTTACAATTTGGTGATGTGAAAGGTCGCATAGATAAGCCGGGTATTCACTTTAAGTTGCCAATATTGCAGCAATTACGCGTTTTTGAAAAACGAATTCTGAATGTTGATCCACCTGCAGAAGAAGTGCTGCTGGCGGACCAAAAGCGTTTGGTTGTCGACACCTTTGCCCGTTACCGCATTGCGGACATGTTGAAATATTACCAAACACTGTCAACAGAAACAGCAGCTGTGCAGCGTATGAATACGATTATTAATGCATCATTGCGTGGCGTATTGGGTACAACAACTTTGGTCGATGTTTTGTCTGTTGAGCGTGATAACTTGATGAAAAAGATTCAAGAAGAAGTCAATGAAGAAACTGACCGTTTCGGTATCGAAATTGTTGATGTGCGTATTGTCCGCGCGGATTTACCAATACAGGTAACGCAGTCAACATATAACAGAATGCAGTCGGAACGTGAACGCGAAGCAAAAGAAGCGCGCGCACAGGGTGAAGAACTCGCATTGAAAATTCGCTCACTTGCCGATAAAGAACGCACAGTCTTGATTTCAGAAGCGCGCCGCGATTCCGAGATCGCGCGTGGTAATGGCGATAAAGAAGCGATCCGCATTTATGCAGAGGCTTTTGGCCAAGACGCTGAATTCTACGAGTTCTACCGTACTATGGAAGCCTATAAAAAAGCGCTTAAAAATGGCGGAACCACTATGGTTCTTTCACCAGATAGCGACTTCTTCAAATACATCGCATCTGATGATGGTAAAAGAAAATAAGTTAAACGTTTAACCACTGACTTACTAAAGGAGTTTATGATGTTAAAATCAAAGCTGTATTTAGCCGTGGCTGCGGCGTCTGTTTTACTTGTGTCCCATGTGCCGACGCATAATGCTGCAGCGAAAAGCCCCCGCGTGAATGCTGAAGGCCAAGTGGAGAGCTTTGCGGACTTATCAGCGCGCTTGCTGCCAAGCGTTGTCAACATTGCGACTACGCAAAAGGTCGAAGAATTAGAAAACATGCCGCAAATGCCTGATTTTCCACCAGGCTCACCTTTTGAAGATTTCTTTGAAGAGTTTATGGATCGCCATCGCGGCTCACCTGAAAATGCGCCAAGCTCACTAGGTTCTGGTTTTATTATTGATGCTGAAAAAGGCTATGTGATTACCAATAACCACGTGATTGCTAATTCAGAAGAAATTCATGTCATCTTGCATAACGATGAATCTGTTGACGCAAAATTAATCGGGGTTGATGAAAAAACCGATATTGCTGTTTTACAGATAGACCCAGCCGGTCGTGATTTAAAGGCTGTGGGCTTCGGCGATAGCGCCGTGATGCGTATTGGTGACTGGGTCCTTGCGATTGGTAACCCGTTCGGTCTTGGCGGCACGGTGACTGCAGGCATTATCTCTGCGCGCAGCCGTGATATTCAGGCCGGTCCTTATGATGACTTCATCCAAACGGATGCGTCAATTAACCGCGGTAATAGCGGCGGGCCCATGTTTAATACGCATGGCGAAGTAATCGGTATTAATACGGCGATTTATTCACCGACTGGCGGGTCGGTCGGCATTGGCTTTGCGATACCATCAAATTTGGCGAAACCGGTAATTAACCAGTTGTTGGAATTCGGCCGTACACGCCGCGGCTGGCTTGGTGTGCGTATTCAAGGTGTTAGTGAAGAGATCGCAGAATCGCTTGGTTTAAGCACTGCGCGTGGCGCATTGGTCGCATCAATAAGCGAAGGTAGCCCTGCGCAAGATGCGGGCTTTGAGGCTGGTGATATCATTCTGAATTTTAATGATCGCCCCTTAGATGAGATGAAAGACTTGCCAAGAATGGTTGCTGAGACGCCAATCGATAGTAAAGTTAAAGTCGTTTTGTGGCGTGATGGTAAAGAAAAAACCGTAAAAGTTAAAATCGGCGAGCTTGAAAAAGCGGAAGAAGAAGGCAAACTAGAAGATACTCAGGAGCCACAAATAGAGAATAACGGCCTTGATGTTGAGGTCTTTGGTTTAACGCTAGCGCCAATAACGCCTGCGCTGCGTGATCAGTTTGGCTATGGCGATGAACTTAAAGGTGTTTTTATCGCTGCCGTTGCACCAAACAGCATCGCTGACCGTCAAGGGCTTTCAACTGGTGACGTTATAATAGAGGTCGACCAGAAAGAAGTCTCATCAGCGAAGCAAGTGCAGGCCGCAGTCAAACGATTGCAAAAAGCCAAAAGTAAAGCGGCGCTGATGCTTATTAATACGCAAGGCCAAGGTCGAGTGCGTTTTGTGGCTTTGAAATTCCCGACGCAAGATGATGCGAAAAAGAGTGATGACGATAAAAAAGCCAGTGATGATAAGCAAAGTAAATAAGCCATGACCCAAGGGCCCAGCACTATAAAGTCTAAAAAAATTATAGTGATTGGCTCTCCGGGCGCGGGCAAAACAACCTATGCAAAGCGGCTGGCCTCGGAAACGGGGCTGCCGCTTTTCCATTTAGATGATATGTTTTGGGCGCCAGGCTGGGTTGAAAAAGGCACAGCAAGTTTTCGCGGGTCACTTTTTAACGCCATAGGTCAAGATGAATGGATATTAGATGGTAACTACATGTCAACAATGGAAGAGCGGTTAAGCGCAGCTGACGCTGTGTTTTTTATTGATGTGCCGTATTGGCTTTGTACATATCGCATCATTAAGCGCTGGCTTTGCCGAGAGGGTCAGCAGGCAGAGGGCTGTCCGCAACGTGTTGACCTCGCCTTTATAAAATATGTCGCTTGGGACTTTCCGCGTCGCGATCGGGCGCGGCTTAACGCCATGCTCGCAGCGTTTGCGCGGCGCGGCACTGTGCATATTATATGAGTGTTGATATGGGCCGCGGCGGATATGCGCCCAGCGTGTTGCGCATTTGCAACGCCCGTATTATATAGGGCTGCGCTATATATAGGCACAACCTCAGGGGTTTATGCTTGAAGCGGCATCGTTGCAAAAATGTCACAAAATAAAAAATAAGTGATTTTTTTGTCACGCCCCCTGTTGACGGTTTTGTAAAATCGGCGCTTAATCATTATCAGAACAGAGTAAAACTCTAGTGATTCGTTTTGACGGCACAGAATATTTTGTTTTAGGTTATTGTTTCTTCAGGCTTTGTTCTCAAAGTTTATAGCTAAGTGTAAAGCGTGAAGAAATCTTAATTGGTGTAAAAAAACTTTTTTGGAGGACTATTTAGTCATGAAAAAACTTCTTCTCTCTACAGCGGCAATCGCTGGTCTCGTAGCAGCATCTGCTCCTGCACAAGCTGAAGGTCTTGAATTAGACGTTAAAGGTTACACACGTGCATATGTTGCATATGTTGACCAAGATACAACAATCGGTACTGAAGAGCGTAGCATTGATATCCTACGTGATTCTGAAATCGCTTTCACTGGTGAACTTACTTTGGATAACGGCCTTACAGTTGGCGCGTATATCGAAGCTGAAGTTGATTCAGACGAAGCTTTCGCAATGGACGAAAACTACATCTATATGGCTGGCCACTGGGGTCGCGTAAACATCGGTTCTGAAGATGGCGCTGCTTACCTTTTGCAGGTTGCTGCTCCTTCAGCTGACTCAGCTGTAGACGGTCTTCGTCAGCAAGTACAAGGCGTTAACTACGCTCTTGCAACTATTACTAACGCTCCTGGCGAATTAGATTATGATAACGATTTCGCTGAAGCGGATGAAAAAATCACATACCTAACTCCAGTATTCTCTGGTTTCCAAGCTGGTTTGACATACACTCCAGAAGTTAACCGTGCTGCAAACTCTCTCTCTGTTGTTTCTCAAGACAACGAAGCTGGTAACGAGTACGGCGATAGCTACGAAGTTGCATTCCGTTGGGAAGGTAACTTTGACGAACTTGGTGTTACACTTGGTGCGGGTTTTGCATCAGCAGAACTAGAAGCAGCTTCTGCTACACGTGAAGATCGTGAAGCATGGGATGCTGGCGTTGATTTTGACTTCGGTCCATTCGGTTTTGGTGTTGCTTACCTTAACGACGACCAAGGTCTTAAAAACAACGAAATCGAAACTCTTGTAGTTGGTGCTGATTATGTAACTGGCCCATTCAAACTTGGTGCTTCTTACATGAACCAAGATCAAGAAAATGGTGCTGGCGTTGCTGATACTGAAACAGACCGCTACACAGGTGGTGTTGTTTACACATTCGGCCCAGGCATGACTTTCCGTGGTTCTGTTTCTTACATCGAATCAGACCAAGCGAATACAGAAGTAGAATCTACAAACGTTCTACTTGGTACTCAAATCAAATTCTAAGCTAATTAGTACTTGATTGATCCAACGGATCTTATTAGGAATGGTGCAAGGTAACTTGCACCATTCTTTTTTTATGGGTAAAATTCCGTATGACTATGTTTGCTTTGAGGAGAGAATAAATGACTATCGCTGAAAACTATCAGCAGATTAAAGATGATATTGAGCGCGCGGTCTTGCATTTCTATTGCGCCGATAGCCTTGCCTCATTGCCGTCATACACAGATTTTGTTGGCCCCCAAGGTGAATTTAAATGCCCTGAAATTATCGCTGTATCGAAAAAGCAATCCGCACAGCGCATTGACGAAGCTTTGGCACTCGGCCTGCGCCATTTTGGTGAAAACCAATTACAAGAAGCGCAGCAACACTGGGGTGAGCGTAAGCAAATTCACAGTGATGTGACGCTGCATATGATTGGCGCGCTGCAAAGTAACAAAGCCGCAGATGCTGTGGCCTTGTTTGACGTTATCCATAGCGTTGACCGTGAGAAGATTGCGAAAAGCTTAAAACATGAAATGGATAAGCAGGGCCGCTCCCTGCCATGTTACATACAGGTCAATATAGGCGAAGAGCCGCAAAAATCAGGTATTCTCCCTGCGGATTTAAGTGATTTTGTCGCGTATTGTCAGAAAGATTTAGGCTTAACTATAGAAGGCCTCATGTGCATCCCGCCAGCGGATGAAAGCGCCGGTATATATTTTTCATTGTTAAAAAAATACGCAAAGACGTATAATTTAAAACAGTTAAGCATGGGCATGAGCTCAGATTATGAACAAGCTGCCGTTTTAGGCGCGCATTATTTGCGTGTTGGAACGGCATTGTTTGGCGAAAGATAGGTAAAGCTTGCAACATAAATTACGTTTATATTTAATCGCAACACTAAGCATCGTGCTGCTTTGCTTCTCCGCCCTTACAAGCGCGCTGGCTGCACCGGGTATTAGCCTTATTCGCGATAGTGAAATTGAAGAATTTTTAAAAGAGTGGAGCGACGACGTTATTACCGCTACCGGGCTTGCCCCAAATGGCGTAAATATTATTTTGGTCAATAGTGATGATATCAACGCCTTTGTTGCGGGCGGGCCGAACATCTTTATATATACAGGACTACTTCTGCGCTCTGAATCTCCCGAGGAAGTGATTGGCGTGATAGCCCATGAGTTAGGCCATATTGTTGGTGGCCACTTAACGCGCTCACGTGCGGCAATGGAAAACGCCTCCTATGAAACGATGCTTGGGACAATATTAGGTGTTGGTGCAGCGATTTTAAGCGGTCAGGGCGAAGCGCTCACGGCTGTATCTGGCGCGGCGCAGAATTATGCGATTAGTAAATACTTAGCCCATAGCCGCGTACAGGAATCCAGCGCAGATCAAGCCGCCTTGGGATATTTGGAAGGCGCAAAAATTAATCCGGATGGCTTAGTGAGTTTTCTAAGGAAGTTGGAAGCAAATAATTTGCTGCCAGAATCACAGCAGTCTGAATATTACCGTACCCACCCGATTACACGTAACCGTATATCCGCGCTGACGACAAGGCTGGAGCAAAGCGGCGTTAAGGCCGTGAAAGCGAACATGCAGTGGAAAGAACAGCATAGCCGCATGAAGGCGAAGTTGCTGGGCTTTTTATCGCCGCAGCAGGTCAGCTGGAGTTATGATGAGCAGGAAAACAGTGTTTCTGCGGTGATGGCACATGCTGTTGCGGCATATCAAAATAGTGATGAAAAGCAAGCGGTGGCCAAAGTGCGCCAGCTTGTGGAGCTAGAGGCGGATAACCCTTATTACCATGAATTAGCCGGACAAATATATGCAGATTTTGGTCGCTTAGGCGAATCACGCGCGTCATATGCTAAGGCAAATGAGTTCAAACCGAGCGACGGGCTTATCGCCATTGCTTATGCGCATATACTGATTGTCAACGACCAGAGTAATGATGCTGACCTCAAGCAAGCGATTAAACTGCTAAGGGGCGCAATCGCGTCTGAGCGCCGCTCGACGCGACTTTACCGCCTTTTGGCGACAGCATATGGTAAACTTAAAAATGATCCGTTTGCCAAGCTGTATCTTGCCGAAGAATCTTACCTGAAACGTAATGCCCCTGAAACAGGCCGCCTGGCAGGTCTAGCGATTCGCGGATTAGCGGAAAATTCACAGGAATGGCACCGCGCACAAGACCTTATTTTTTACGCTAAGCAACATAAAGCCGCGCAAAAACATTAATAACGATCTTTGTTTTGCGTGTAAATATACATTAAGACATTGAAATATATATATTTATTGTGTGCATACTTAAGGGTATGGTTTTTTTAGACCTCCTCTAGTGCTGCGTTTGTTTTTGTGATAGAATTCTAATATACAAAAAAACATTACGAGTATATTTTGAGGAGTACGTTCCATGTCGCGTAGAGGCTATTGGGTAGAATGTATGCCATTATGGGAGCAGGCAAACGAAAATGCGTCGCCAGATATGTATCGGGCTAGCGTACCGGCTTTGCCTGAAATGATTGAGCGCGCACCTAGCGCTTCTCAGGCTATTCAAAAATTAAGAGACAGATTAACAGAGCTGAAAAAAAAGCATGCAGTTAAAGGGCGCGTTGCCCTACCGCGTTTGGAAAACCCTGTCCGTCCGCCAAAAAGACCAGATAGTGTTCGTGGTTGGATGTCTGTTTATATTGAAATGAAAGATTAAGACGCTCTGATGATTAGGGCGTTTTTTTATGGGTGGTTTTCCTGCCGCACAGCGCTGTAACTGAGCTGTTTGTCTAGGGTGTTAGTATCATTTATTATCACCGTGACCAAACGAGCTTTGCCATGCTAAACTTCCTTACTAAACAAGGTTTTACAGTACAAATAAACAAAGTTTTATAGACGCTGTATATTCTATAATAATATTCTATTTCAGGGGATTAAAATGTCACAAATTTCTATCAAAACTGCATTGCCAGGGCCAAAAGCTAAGGCGATTATTGAACAAGACCACCAGTTTTTATCAACGTCACGTTATCAAATGTATCCATTTGTACTCGCAGGTGGCAAGGGCTGCTATGTAGAAGATGTTGATGGCAATGTATTTATGGATATGCATGCAGGGATCGCGGTAACATCCACGGGGCATAATCACCCAGAGGTCAACGCGGCAATTGAAGCACAAGCGAAGCGTTACCTGCATAACTGTGGCAATGTATTTTATAACGATTCTCAAGGGCGTTATGCACAGCGTTTAGCTGAAGCAACGCCGATCCATAATTCTGATCATAACCGTGTGTTCTTCTGTAACACTGGCGCCGAAGCATGGGATGGCGCAGTCAAGCTCGCGCGTTATGCGACAGGTCGCCAGAATGTGATTTGTTTCTATAACGGCTTTCATGGCCGGACATTAGGTGGCATTTCTGCGAATAGCTCTAAAGTTATCCAGCGTCGTGGCTTTGGCCCGTTGTTACCAGGGATGCATTTTTCGTATTTTCCACGTGAATTTGAATGTCCATCAAATCCGCCATATCCAACATCAACCGAAGGCTGCCTTGAATATCTTGAAGAAGTCTTGTTTAAAAAGATTGTCTCTCCAGACGAAGTTGCAGCAATCGCGTTTGAGCCTGTTCAGGGCGAAGGCGGTTATATTGTGCCTTCACAAGAATTTATTGATGGCCTGCGCCGTATTTGCGACAAGCACGGCATATTAATGATTGCCGATGAAGTGCAATGTGGTATGGGTCGTACCGGCAAGTTGTTTGCGATGGAGCATTTCAATGTCAAAGCAGATATTGTGACGACAGCCAAGGGTATTGCCAGCGGCATGCCGATTGCTGCCTTTGTTGCGTCTGATAAAGTCATGGCGTGGCCAGAAGGCGCGCATGGCTCCACATATGGTGGTAACCCTGTTGCTGTTGCTGCAGCTGACAAGACGCTAGATTTATTGCAAGGCGGACTTTGCGACAATGCCAAAGAGGTCGGCAGCTACTTTATCGACAAGCTGAAGCTCTTAAAAGATAAACATGGAGAAGCGATTGGCGACGTTCGTGGCCTTGGGTTGATGATCGGCGTAGAATTTATTAAGCGCGATAAAGGGCGGGTTGTTCATGACGCAGATTTAAGAGATGCGGTGATTAAAAAGTCATTTGAGCATGGCCTTTTAACATTGGCTTGCGGTAATTCTACATTACGCTTCTGCCCGCCTTTGACGATCACAAAAGAAGAAGTTGATATTGTTATTGATATCATGGACGCTGTTTTTGATGCGGTCATTTAACGGGCTTTGTTCAGCCTTGTAAATTATTGGTTAGCGCGCGGCTTTATTATAGCGGGCTAGCCAAAAAATATGTAGACCGCAAGCGCATAACCGAGCAGTGCAGCAGCAATAAGCATGACTTCATAAAAGCGTCCGATCGTGGTTTTTGTTTTTTCTCTGACGCGGTCAAACAGGGCCGGCCATGTATAGGATACAAAGTCCCCTAATGACATGACGTTGATGAGCTGGTCGTTTTCATTGACGATTGGCAAATGTCTGAAATGTTCATCGGACATGATGCGCAGCCATTCATAGACGTTATCATCATCACGCGCAGTATAGACATTGGTTGTCATGACCTCACTTAGCTTGGTTTGCGCAATATCTTTATTTTTATGCAGGACGCGCAGCATTAAGTCGCGTTCAGTGACAATGCCGATAACGTTCTGGTTGTCGTTGATAATAATGACGGAGCCATAATGTAGCTTTGCCATTTTATTTAACGCAGTGCGTATGGTGGTCTGTGGTGGGAAAGCGAGCGGTTTGTGTTTTGTGCCATATTCGGGGCGTTCTTTGATTCTCATTGTTTTGATCCCTTTATCTTTAAGCCCCCTATTCTATTATACGCCTTTCTTTTGGGGATTGCATTTAACATAAACTTGAACGCAAAGGGAAGAGCAGGATGAACATAAAAAAGCGCCACATTAAAAATGCGGCGCTTGGTGTTTGTTATTGGCCTATTTAGACCGTGGGCTTACTCGGCGGCAAGGGTTTCGCCGCCTTTACCCTTTTTTTCAGCTTGTTCCGTATCAATCCAGCCAATATTACCATCTTCACGGCGATAGACCATGCTAATAGAATCGTTACTGAGATTGCGGAACAGCCATGCAGGCTGGCCTGATAAATCCATGCGCATGACAGCTTCAGAAACAGACAGCTTCTGAATGCTCGTGCTCATCTGTGCGATGATTAAAGGCTCTTCGGGCGCTTGATTGTCCTGTTCATGCTCTTCATTGTCGCTGACCGTAATGACATAGTCTTGCGCCTTTAAAGCTTCTGCTTCAGGAGAGTCTTCAATACGCTGGCGATGATCGCGCAGACGGCGCTTGTAACGGCGCATCTGTTTTGCAATTTTTTCTGCCGCACTGTCAAATGCATTATATGCGTCTTGCTCGGTGGCATATGCCTCGACGTTAATATCACGCCCGATACCAAGCTTAATGTGCGTCTTAATAGATGAATTACCTTCTGGCGTTAACGTTACTGTGCCAGTAATAGTACGGTTAAAGAACTTTGCGTTGAGCTCCTCTATCTTAGTGTTGATGTGCGTGCGAAGAGATTCGCCGATGTTGATTTGCTTGCCTTGAATGTTGAGATTCATAATTGACTTGCCTATTTGTTGTTTTAGAAAAAAACTGATGTATTTAGACTCATATTATCACGGAATTATTACCGAGAGATAAATTTTTTTGCTCAAATTTGCATTTTTTTATATAATTAATTATCATTTGAGCATGGTTTTTTGTTGCATGGAAGTATAGTATACGTTTAGTATTTGCTGCACTGATAATCTTTGGGTAGAGTTTATTGCTTAATAGTAAAGCTGGTATGTTGGTATTAAGTAAACTGAGTTTTAATGTTATATTAGTGCTTTATTGATATAATTTTATATGATTTTCGCGATGTGAATTGCATGAGGTTTAATACGGGGGTGGCTTTGAACAAGCCGGATTTATATGGATATTCAAGAAATTGAAAAGAATGCTGAAGTCGCAGTTGGGCTTTTAAAGGCATTATCGAATGAGCGTAGATTAATTATCATGTGTGCCTTGTATAAGGGCGAAAAATGCGTCGGCCAACTTGAAGAAATAGTTGGGCTTTCGCAATCTGCTTTATCACAACATTTAGCGCGTTTGCGCCGTGACCGTTTGGTCGTGACACGCAGAGATGCGCAAACGATTTATTACCGTCTAGACGACAAAGCTGTAAAAGCTGTGCTGAAGTGTCTTTATGATATATATGCGCCGCAAGGTGAGCTTGAGTATTATGAAGTGGCTGGCGATTTGTCCGCGTCTAATGCCGGCGCATAATGCGCGTCAAAATTTATTTTTCTATTAGGCGCTTATTTGTTTTAAGTGCCTAAATTTTTATCTATCGCTTGCCAGACATCTTCCGCTTTTATCGCGTTAATATCATCACTTACAAATTTGTGAACATTATGACCTAATGGCGCGTGTTTATTTGGGTCAGAGCCCTGCGTATTAAACAAGATATAGCACGTACAGCCAGTGACGCTAATAATATGTGCTGGTCCAGTATCGTTAGTGATGCATAGCTTTGCGGTGTTACCTAAAGCCGCAATTTGACTAATGGTCGTTTTGTTGGTGAGGTCTAATGCTTCAGGGCAGGTCGCTTTGATTTCTGCATTAATATGCTGTTCGCTTTTTGTGCCGATAAGAACAGGTTGAATATTTTTTTGCACTAATTTACGAGCCAATGCGGAAAAGTTTTGCGCGTGCCAGCGTTTTTCTGGTCGGGTAGGCGCACAGCCAGCGACGATTAAGGCGTATGGCGGATGTAGGCCAAGGTCGCTAGTATCTGCTTGCATCCACTCTAAAGTATCAATACTGACATTTTCAATGCCGGCGAGCGCAAGAGTTTGACAGTGCCCATCAAAAGCCGTGCCTTTGGTGCGGCCTTCTGACCCATTGTAATGCGAAGCTGCTTTCACGGTGCCAACCCATTGTGGCCTGTTGGCCGCGCGGAAAAGCTTAAAATAAATACGGCTGCGGTCATTATTTTGTAGGTCATAAACGCGCGTGATGTTTGATTGGTTCAGGCGACGCGATAAATTACTCCAACCTGAGATGTCAAACCATTTTGGTTTATCATCAACCCAGACGTTGTCAAAATACCCACATTCAGCGCCAAAGTCGGCGAAAGATTTGGTGGTTAATAAGGTGATCTTTGCTGCCGGGTGGTGCGCGCGGATTGCCTTCATGGGCCCAAGCGCCTGTATGAAGTCCCCTAAGGCAGAAAGTTTTATAACCAATATATGTTCAGTGCTATCCATGAAATGGTGGCTTTCTTCCCCGCGTTCGCTTATTTACGCGGCGTTGTTTAGCTGTGCTTTTTGATCATCTGCTTTCACATTATTACTGCCGTGGTCAAGTGCCAATAACTCTGCGTAAACGGCTAATGTTTTCTCAGTCATGATTTCTTTGGTGAAGTTCTGCATGACATGTGCCATAGCGCGGGTGGCAAGAACGGCGCGCTGTGAATTGTTGAGTGACAATGCTTCTTTGATCGCATTGGCCAGTGCATGTGGGTTTGCAGGGGGTATTAACCAACCGGTTTCTCCGCGTAATATAGTTTCCTGCGCGCCGCCATGATCTGTGCCAATAATCGGGCGTCCCATTGCTTGTGCTTCTACTGGAATACGGCCAAAGCCTTCAGGGTCAGTGGAAGCTGAGACCACAACGGTGGACAGCATGTATGCTGCAGGCATGTCATTGCAATGATCGACAATGCGGATTTGGGCCGATAGACCCCTTGCTTCTATGAGCTGTTCTAATTCTTTGCGGTAATCTGAACGTCCTTGGTCAGAGCCAATCAGCACGGCATAGACGTCTTTATTCTCAATCTCAGCCATGGCCTCAATAAGTACGGCTTGGCCTTTCCAGCGCGTTAAACGGCCAGGGAGCAATATAACAGAAGCGCTTTCTGGAATGCGCCATGTTTTATTAAGCGCGATCATGCGTTCTGGTGAAACGACGGTAGGGTGAAAGCGCTCAATGGGGATGCCGCGATGGATTAAGCGCATCGTTTGCTCGTTTAGGCCATAACCGGTGCGCAAATAGTTTTCAACATGCTGAGAGATCGCAATAACACGTTCACCTTTAGCCATTGCCGAATTGTAGAATTGTTTGAGCTTTGATTTATAATTATAAGGCGCATGACATGTCGTCATGAAGCGTGCCTTTGTACCTTTGCAGGCCTTATAAGCACTCCATGCTGGCGCGCGTGAGCGAACGTGGACAATATCGACATTATGCTGTTTGATAAGCTTTTTTATGCGCGTAATATTTTGCCACATTGTCACGGGGTTTTTTGAATGCGCAGGCATGTTAATATGCACAGCGCCACTGCGCGTGACTTCATGAATGCGGTTGCCGCCATGGGAGACAACAATGGCTTTGCCGCCGGCGCTTTGAATGGCGCTCGCAACGTCAATACAGCCCTGTTCTGCGCCGCCGGGGCCAAGCTCAGGGATGATTTGCATTATGATCGGCTGGTGGGGCGTGCTGCCTACACCGCTGTCTTTTACTGGTAATCCATTATTCATCTATATCAGCGTCTTTGTATTTTAAAAGCTTCAGTTTTTGTTTATAGTATTTTGTATTCCGCATATTGCAGATAATTTATACCATAAGCAGGACATATATAACATGAGCCATCAACAAATTACCAACGCAAAAGGCCAGAATATTGCCTATTTTCATCATCAAGGTGATAAAGGCCTGCCGACGCTTGTTTTTTGTGGCGGGTTTAAATCGGACATGATGGGCAGCAAGGCTACATATTTAGAGGCGCAGGCTAAGGTCAGAGGACAGAGTTATGTGCGTTTTGATTACACGGGGCATGGTTTTTCTGATGGATCGTTTGTTGATGGCTGTATTGGCGATTGGTGCGCGGACGCGCTATGTATCATTGATCATGTTGCACAAGGTGACATCCTGCTTGCAGGATCATCTATGGGGGGCTGGATAAGTTTATTATGTGCGGTTAAACGCCCAGAACGGATCAGGGCTGTGCTGGGCATCGCCGCCGCGCCCGATTTTACCCGTAACTTGCTTGACCAGTTTAGTGACAGTCAACGCCAAGAAATGCGCGATAATGGCTGTGTGTCATTGCCAAATGATTATTCAGATGAGCCTTATATATTCACGCAAAAATTGATTGATGATGGCACAGAAAATTTTGTATTTAACGGCGATGACTCTGTCGCTATTTCATGCCCGATTTATTTGGTGCAGGGCATGGTCGATAAAGAAGTGCCATGGCAAACGGCGTTAGATATTAGCGCGCGCGTGGTAAGTGACAATGTTACCGTTGAGTTGATCAAAGATGGCGGACATAGCGTTTCTCGCCCTGAGGACTTACAGCGTTTAAACAGCGCAGTTGAACATTTGAACGGCCTTATTGGTCGCTAAATTGAAACCTTGCGGGCGGCATTTATTCGCCGCTTTGATATTCCTGCGAGTTTGAATCGTGCATTTTACCGCCGCTAAAGCGCGTCGCGAGATTTTTTTTATCGAGCCACTTTTTCTGTACGGTAGGAATCTCGTTGAGATAATCTCGGAAAGGGCCTCTATTTTGCTGTTTACATTGGATCACGAAAAGCGCGGCAGGGCTTGAAAGTAACAAGCAATATATTACAAGATGCGATTTCATGAAAAAAGCAATCAAATCACGCGCTGCGCTTTGGGCGAAGCTATCTTTTATCCAGTAAAATATCGATGGCGCGTAATTGTACAGGTGATAACCAACAGATGTGAAGGCGAAGCTTTGCCCGTGATTAACAAAGGCGTCATGTGCAACAACAGCCAAGAGGGGCGTTAATGCAAAAAATAGATATAACATAAATTTCATTGTACATACTCTTCAAATTCGACCCCTCGAAAGATATATAACATACTCATATAACTTAACACTAATATATTAAATTATACTTAAAACATTTTCGCTCGCGCAGCAGTAATGAAAATAAAACCTGCATACAAAGATGCTAACTTTAGACTTGCCTTTGGTACGCAGAACGGCTAGCTTACCCGCTCAAACCATTCATAATTCTGTGTTGCGGAGATGTGGCCGAGTGGTTTATGGCGCTCGCTTGGAAAGCGTGTTGGGGGCAACCCCTCGCAGGTTCGAATCCTGTCATCTCCGCCATCTACTCCACGCCCCCTATATGAGAATTGATGGTATGACGTCATGCGGCACATCGGCGTTTCTTTTTAGTGTAGGCGTGTTTCACCATTTTGTTGATTTACGCCTGCCGTGACCATAACAATCTGCGCATCGCGCGCGGCAGCTAATATCTGCTTAAATGGAAAGCGATTGTTATTTTGCGCTAAAGACTCGTTACATATCTCTACGTAGCGTTCCATCAAATCCTTAGCGTTGTTTATATGACGATCATCCTTATTCATGTTATTAATAATGGCAAAAACAATTTGTGTGCGACTTGACTTTCATCAAGTTCGTTTGCTGCGATATCGGGTGTGAAAGCACTTTTTTGCTCCATAGGCTTCCGGTTTTTTCATAGTGCATATTCTGGGTTTGTCTTGGTTTATCTCTCATTCTATCTAGCGGTACAATCATAATGCCATGAATTTAGTCGTTTATGGGGGGTGAACTTCTTGAATTGCTCACTATACGTGATATTGTTTGACGTCGACGGTGGCTATGCTTTTGGTAAAAGGCGTGAATTTGTAGGTTGAAAAAGGGGCGTCAACGCAACAAAAACTCAGAAAAAACAAAATAGAAAAAAGGAAATACAGGGCTGTGCGCAGGATCATTACTAAATTCTTTACTTCAAAATTGGCACCTGGTGTGCTGCTTGCTACGGCGACTTTCTTGGCGTTGGCTATGGAAAACTCTATGTTCGCAGGGCTGTATGATGCGATTAAAGATACGCCCGTTATTCTTCAAATTGGTTTTTTTAGAATAGATAAACCTTTGTTGCTTTGGATTAATGATGGCCTTATGGCGATTTTCTTTTTGCTTGTTGGTTTAGAAGTTAAACGCGAAGTTTTAAAAGGTCACCTTTCACAGGCAGGGCAAGTCTCTCTGCCTGTCATCGCAGCATTGGGCGGCGTCGTGATGCCGGCTTTAATTTATGTTTATTTTAATATGAACAGCCCTGAGACTATGGATGGCTGGGCGATTCCTGCGGCGACAGATATTGCATTTGCTTTGGGTGTTTTAACCTTACTCGGTACAAAAGCGCCCAATGCTTTAAAGGTCTGCCTCGTTGCTATTGCGATTATCGATGATTTAGCCGCCATTGTGATAATTGCGTTATTTTATACCGCAGATACATCATTCGTGTCATTGGGGCTTGCTGGCGTAGGGCTGTTGGCTGCTTTTACATTAAATAAAATGGGTGTGACGAAGCTGGGGCCGTATGCGGTACTTGGGCTGTTTATTTGGGCTTGCGTTTTAAAGTCTGGTATTCACGCCACGCTGGCAGGCGTGGCTTTGGGGCTTATTATTCCATTACGGATAAAAAATGATGAGGGTAAATCGCCATTAAAGGTCATGGAGCACGCGTTACATCCGTGGGTCGTTTTTGCCGTTATCCCGCTTTTTGCTTTTGTGAATGCGGGCTTGTCTTTTCGCGGGCTAAAGCTGGATACTTTCGCTGAACCAATTACCTTAGGCATTATTGCAGGGCTGTTTATCGGGAAGCCTCTCGGTGTTTTAGGGTTCACCTTCATTGGCGCCAAACTAAAACTGTGTACATTACCCATAGGCGTGACATGGCTACAGTTTGCAGGTTTATCTTTATTAACGGGCATTGGTTTTACAATGAGTTTGTTTATAGGAAACCTCGCATTTGATAGTGTCGTCAACACCTCCGCCGTAAGGCTTGGCGTATTAACGGGGTCTGTATTATCTTCTGTTGCTGGCGTCGGTTTATTATTACTTGCGCATCGGAAGTTTCGAGGGGCTGTTCCTGCGGCTGATTAAAAGCCTGAAACTTTATCTGTAAATATTAATGTTTTTATATTATATTTCAGGGGATGAAATATTTTTTCTTAAAAGCTTGTAAGCAGTATATTTTTTGTGGCGTCATGATTACGCTGCTTTATTACTTGTCTGGTCGCGCGGGGCTTTTGTTGGTCGTGCCGCCGTCACAATCTGCTGTGATTTGGCCCGCCGCGGGCGTGGCACTGGCTATTTTAATGCTCAAAGGCATAAAGTTCGCTCCTTTTATTTTCTTCGGTGCGATCGGCACATCGCTTTACCATTACGATGTAATTGACACGCAAGCTTTGGTAATATCATCATCGATTGGTATCGGCGCGGCTGCGCAGGCTGTTATTGGTTGCCTACTTGTGCGGCAGTTCGTACGCTTACCAACGGCGATTGAAGATATTAAAGACGCTTTATCTATTATTTTTCTTGGTGGGTTTGTTGCCTGCCTTATCAATGCTTTTTGGGCGAATTTTATACTTTATGCTGCTGGGTTTATCAGCGAATCAAGCCTGCCAGAAAATATTTTCATGTGGTGGGTTGGTGATGTATTTGGCATTTTGATCTTTGCACCGATTTTCTTATTATTATTTACGCCAAGAGATAGCGACATTGTGGTGAGCCGTGCGCGGTGCCTGACGATATCGATTAGTTTGATTATGGTTTTAGCTGCGGTAATTTATGTTTTTATGGTGACGAAACAATACGAGTATAAAAAAAGAGGGGAAGCGTTTGAGCGGGATGCGTTCAACATTGCAAGCATATTGCATAGAGAAGTTAGTTCTTCGATGGATGTATTGCTCGCTAATGAGCGGTTTGTTATTTCCTCTGAATATATATCCGTAGAAGAATTTAAAACATTTACAGAACGTTTTTTGTATGATGATCGCGGTCTTTATGGTTTGTCATGGGTGCCGCGGGTTGATGGCCCTAAGCGCGCTGAGTTTGTTCGCTCTCTACGTGTGCAAGGCTATGACGATTTTGATATTATGCGCCGTACAGCGATGGGCAAAATGGCCGTATCCGAACCGCGTGAGGTTTATTTCCCGATATCATATATTGTACCTTACGAAAAAAACAAACGCGCGCATGGGTTTGATGTTTACGGGGTGGACCCTGTTGCCGGCTCTACGCGCATTAAGTTATTAGATAAAGCGCGTGATACTGGAAAAGTTGTTGCGACGTCAATGTTCTCTATAGTGCAAGCGGAGCAGCAGAACGGCTTCATCATGTATTATCCCGTGTACTCGCAAGATGTGCGTACAGCCAGTGTTGCAGAGCGCCGCTTACATTTGATTGGCTACTGTAATGGTATTTTTACATTCCCGCAATTAATGGGCGCTACGCGTGAAGCGGCAGGCGAACAAGGGATGGACATCGTGCTGTCTGACATAACAGATGGCAAAGATGTAGCGCAAACATTATATGATTCGCGTAGCCATGATTATAAAGAAGCAAAAGTAACGCCGTCTCTTTTAAAGCAGCAGCTGACGACAAGCCACGAATATCAAGTGGCCGGGCGCGCATGGCGCTTGGATTTCATACAAAAAGTAGAATCAATAGATGTCGACGGCTGGCTGATTTGGTTGGTTTTCTCTGGCGGGCTGGCCTGTGCAGGTTTTGTGAATTTATTTATGTTTATGGTGACCGCGCGCACAGAGGTCGTGCAGCGTTTGGTTGATAATAAGACAAAGGAAATTGAAAATTCAAAAGCTTTCCTGGAACTTATCATGCGCAATAACCCTGACTTTATTTTTGTTAAAGATGAAAAATTACGTATTGTTGAGGCGAACTCGGCCTACATAAATACATATCCAGAAGATCAAAGAGAGACGGTTATCGGCAGCAGTAGCGATGAAGGGTTTTCGGCAGAAGACCATGCTGAGTTTACAGCGCTTGACCGCAAGGCCTTTCGTGAAGGGTATTCTGAGATCATAGAGAACATCACCTTCCCAGACGGCATTGAACGCACTTTGCAAACGCAGAAAATCCGGTTTGAAAATGCGTATGGGCAAAAATATATCCTCGGTATTTCGCGTGACGTGACAGAACGTGAAAAACTAATTCGCGAGCTTTCTGATACCAATGCCGAACTTGAAGAGTTCGCATATAGAACATCACATGACTTACGATCACCGCTGATTTCATCGGTCAAATTGCTTTCAATGGCAGAATCTGCCTTTCAAGGGGACAATATCAAACATGCGGAAAAATGTGTCAGTATGTCTGCTGAGTCATTGCGTAAGTTGGAAAAGCTGATTGATGATATTCTCGTCTTGACCGAAACAAAAAATGCACAAGAAGCAGAGGTTGAAGTTGACGTCGTTGCACTGATTAATGATGCTGAAGAAAAGCTGCGTTATATGGACGGTTTTGATCGGATCACGCTGATAAAGGATATCGCCTATACGGATAAAATTAATGTGAAGCGCGGACGCTTGGCGTTAATTGTTGAGAACATGATGTCGAATGCTGTGAAGTATCAAGACCCAGCTCAAAAAGATGCCTTTGTGAAAGTTAGCGTCAAAGTGCAGCGCGGCGCGCTTGTTATTTCTGTCGAAGATAATGGCCTCGGCGTACCTAAGGAACATCAGGCAGATTTGTTCGGGATGTTTAAACGCTTCCACCCTAAAGTTTCTTATGGCTCTGGGCTCGGGCTTTATATGATGAAGAAAAGCGCTGGGATACTTGGCGGCGATTTAGTCTTTGAGCAGCCTCAAAAAGGTGCGATATTTAAGCTGACCTTGCCGCTGCGCTAAATGCGTTAATCTATTGGATATGAGATTTCAACGACTTCAATTTTTTCAAGTCCAGTATCGGTGCGTACTTTTACAGTGTCGCCGACTTCAGCTTTCATCAGCGCATTACCGACAGGCGACTGCCAGTTGATTTTGCCAAGGTCAAAATTTGCTTCATCAACATTCACAAGGTGAACCGTTACTTCGCTATCGTCTTCGCGGGCATAGGTGACCTTAGCGCCAAAAAATATGCGCTGTAATTTTTGTTGGTCGCGCGGGTTCACAATCACAGTGTTTTCAAGCTTTTTGGTCAAGTAACGCACGCGGCGGTCAATTTCGCGCAGGCGTTTCTTGTTATAAATATAATCACCATTTTCCGAGCGATCGCCATTACCCGCCGCCCACGATACAATATCTGTGATTTTCGGGCGCTCATCATGCAGCAGCCAGTGAAGCTCTTTTTCTAGCGTCGCATAGCCGTTAGGCGTCATATAATGCGGTTGCGTTGGTGGGGCGGGGTTGTTTTTTGTCATAGCTGGTTTATACAGTAACTTATGTCGGTTGTGTGATCTGTCTTATATAGAACATAGATATATAATCAAATTGATATTTTGCCTAGAGGCTTTTGCTTTGAGGCCTGTTAGGGGACGTAAAATGATATTAGACAGATTGCCAGCAATTGATGATTTTTACCAAAATTATTGGGGCAAACGCGCCTTTATGGTGCGCGGGGCAATTGACGAAGCTTTGTTTGAAACGCTGATTGATGGCGATGAGCTTGCTGCTTTATCAATGGAGGACGAACTGCGCTCACGCTTGATTATATCAACGGCGCAAGATGATGGCGGCGTGAAGTGGGATTGTGAGCACGGGCCTTTTGCCGCGGAGCGTTTCGCGACACTGGGCGATAAGAATTGGAGCCTGATCGTACAAAATGTTGAACAATATCATACCGACACGGCAGATTTGCTGAATGCGTTTAATTTTGCGCCGCGTTGGTTGATGGATGACATTATGATTAGCTGTTCAGCATCTGGCGGCAGCGTAGGGCCGCATACAGACAGTTATCATGTGTTTTTGGTACAAGGTCAGGGTAAGCGGCGCTGGCGGGTTGGGCGTACGCCTCTGCGCCAAGGAAGAGTGAGTGAGAGCGAAGACCACTTGGTTTTACAAGATGGTTTTAAAGGGGATAGTTATGATGTACGTATGGGCGACGTTATTTATATTCCGCCGCATTTTGCCCATGAAGGCGTGACGGAAGAAGATGCCATGACGTTTTCCGTCGGTTTCCTCGGTCCAAAAATATCAGAATTAATGGTTGAATATGGACAGTATTTGGAGCAACAAGACGAAGGCTTTAACCTGCGCTATGTTGGGCGCGGGCTTGATGGGCAAAGCGCGGGACGTTCTATATCGCACGGCGCTGCGGATGATATAAAAAATGCGCTGGGCGATGCCTTAAACGCAGAGAGCTTTTCAAACTGGCTCGTCCAATATTTCTCACTACCAAGCCATACGGATCGTGACGATGTGATTGAAGCGGAGGAGCCGCTTGATGAAAGGGGCTTGGCCGAGATATTACAGAGCGGCGGCGTTTTACGCTGTACGTCTTTCGCAAAAACCGCGATGGTTAAAAATGACAAAGGGCAAATAAAGGTGCTAGCGATATATGGCGATGATGTTACCTTGGCTGATGGCGCGGCGGCATTGATCGCGGCGTTAGAAGGCGGAGAGAATCTCTCATGGGGTATGCTTGGCCGTTTTGGCGGCTGGGAAAGCCACGCCGATTTTATTACGTTGCTGTATAATAAACAGTATTTAGAAGGAGCCGACGATGTCTAAAGTTCTTATTTGCGGCATTAAAAATTGCGACACTATGCAAAAAGCGCTGAAATGGCTTGATGCGCAGGGCATCGCTTATGATTTTCATGACTATAAAGCATTTGGCTTGCAGCAAGATGCTTTCGCGCAGGCGCTCGCGGTTCATAGCTGGGATAAGGTGCTTAATCGCCGTGGCCTGACTTGGCGTAAATTGCCAGATGATGTTAAGGCCGGCATGGATGATGCGCAGGCCTTAACAACGGCTTTGGATAACCCGTCGATTGTGAAACGCCCTTTACTGATTAAAGATGGGCATGTCGAGCTTGGCTTTTCTGATACCGCCTATGGGGCGCTCTTTACTCAATAGGTTAATCCGTTGCTTAATCAGTGGGCTCGCTGCCTGGTTTTCTACGTTTTGCAAGGTTGAGGTAATCAACCCCAACGGATTGCTTTAAGAGTACGCAATCACGCGTTGAAACACCGAGCAAGTCGGCAATTTTCTTAACGGCATTTTCTTCTAAGCTATGTAGATGGTTATCGGCATAAGCAATCCGCCAGAGGAAGCGAATGATGTCTTGGCGGCCATCTTGTTCTAAATGTTCATTGATAACGCGGGTGAAGCTGTGCAGATCAATCGCATTTTTTTCGAATGTCACCGCGCGCTTAAGGACATGCTCTGCCTTCTCATCATTTAATTTAAAATGATCCTTTAATGTATCAATGGCGACGGCGCGCTCTTCGGCGCTGAACCCATCATGACTAAGCGATACATGAACAAGCAATGCACCTGCGGCCATATGCAAGGGGCTTTCAGGACCCATATTTGGGTGTTCTCTATCCTCAACTTTAATTCCGAGGAATTTGATAATTTTATCTAACATGATACGGCGTTCCTTGTATGGACAATGGGTACAGAAAGTTGAACTGTTTATGATTGCAGCCCATATGATAGATAAATATACAGGATAAATCACTTGGTTTTTTGTTTTTTATTAAAAACTTTGACTATTTTCCAGAACTATATTATCTTGTGGCTATTGGTAACTTAGTAAATCTTATCGAAGGAGGCTTTTATGAGCTTAGATATGGAAGACTACGCAGACGAAGTTCGTGAAAAAGCAGAACTTGCCCGCAAATTTGGTGACGCGATTCTTAATGCAAAGACAGATGAAGAGCGCGCTAAGATTATTCAAGACAGCCAAGCTAAACCAAACACATCCGACTATATTGATCTTGCTTGTAATAAGTAATGCCATGATAAGGCTGTGATATCCTAAAGATAAAATGTAGAATTTCTTTCCCCCGTTTCGGGGCTTTTTTTTGCCTAAATTTTGAGGCGGCGTATATTGTGGTGAGAGGCAGGTTTAAGTGACGCATTATATGCGTAAATTAGCCTTTGTGGTGGAGCCATGCCAAAATCAGCGGTACCCATATCAAAGATGTCGTGAGTGTGCCTTTAATCGCTTGATAAGCGATCCACGCCCAGAACAAGTTCTTGGACGGTTTCTTAAACAGTTTTAATTTTTTAAGCTTTTCTAACATCTGGATGTTTTATCAGATTTTTATTTGTAAAAGCAAGTCTGCGCCATAAAATAAGCCCCTTATTGCTAAGGGGGGTATAGTGACAGGTCGCACAGTTCCATATTCTGACCACGCTTACCACTAAAGAATACCGACAACCGCTATCATTACTGGTAGCGGTTGTCGGTGTTTATTGATTGGAGATGATGTGGGATTGACGCAAAATGGTATAAAAAGGTAATTGTCATATCTCATGCACTGCTACAATTTGAAATAACTGATTAAACCTTAAAAACTTGATTTAATTTTCAGAGCCATTTACTCACATTAAAGTAACTTATTGTTTTTTCATATACTTTTTAATTAATACAAAGGTTTGTAACAGAATACTTTTAGAGAATAGTTTGGGTTAGCCTGACACCACCCAAGAAGAAGATTTCTAAACCTTCTCCATCAAAATAAAGATATGGTAAGGAAACGAGTGAGAGTGCTTCATTTCGGTGATTTTCAGCCCTGCTTTTTCAGCATGCTCAATTAAATCTTTTTTCTTGAACCCTTTGTCTCCAACTTCAAACCAATGGTGTGCGTAAGGTGTTTTTGACTCTCTGTATTTTTCAATAGGGCGTTTTATAGGTAAACGATCAAGAGTAAATGTCTTGATAAAGTTGCGGTTTATTTTTGGTAGGTTGACACTTAAACTTAGAGAAAGCCAGCGCCCATAGTAAGGTAAAGATATGTAGACATATTTATTTGATGCCGCCGCCATTTTCTTCAAATGTAGAACATATGTTTCTGGAGGGTTGTGCTCAAGCGCTTGAAAAGCACAAACCAAATCAAACGTTTTGTCTTCAGGGAAACTCATTATGTCGCATAAGAAGTCTGGTTTGGCGCCATGGTCAACTACATCAGCCGCAAAATATTCAACGCCATAATATTTAAGTACTGCTCCAAGAAATCCTCTACCTGGGCCGAACTCTAAAACGGAGTGAACATCTTCTAGGCATGCAGGGACGGTTAGCTGATGAAAAACGGAAAGCCAGTGCTTTTCACGTTTTGGGCGCACATCATGTGTAAGTTCAATATAGTTTTTAGAAGATTTATCCATCTTATTCAGCCTAATTTAATGTTAATGTTAATGTTAATGTTAATGTTGGCATATATCAATACATATAACCGTTATCGCTTATAAATTCACCGCTTTATGATTTTAGCGCTAAAGGGTTATTTTGAATTTTAGGTTATGGTGATGATACGTGTCTTACACGGAGAGGAGCGCGCATTGATAATAACTTAACTTTTGTTTTTTTTTATAAGTTTTAACTACATTATCATCGTTTATATATGTTGAAAAAACTAAGAAATCATGCAAGATATATACTTTATTCAAGCTACCGAAAGGTTATACCATGACAATAATGAAGTCTTTAGATCGTATAGATACTGATACAGAGAGTGGGCTTCGAAGCCTTAAAGAAAATGGCATTACTTGTCTTCGAGGTTTCCCTAATTCTGTTTCATTAGAAAAGCTAATAAATAAAACCAATAAAATGCTTGAAAATCCATCTATTTATGGCTCTCAAGGGTATTATCAAAAAGATAGGCATAAAAAGATTTATGAAGCTTTTCTCCTTGGTGAAGAAGCCCATGAGGTTTTATTAGATGAGCGGATTCTAGATATTATAGAGGGCTATTTAGGTTCAAAGGCTCTTATACAAGAGATGATTGTTAAGAATGATTTGGGTGATAACGAGCTTTATTTCCCAATGCACGCTCATACAGGCTCTTACAGAACATCTAAAAATGACGGGCCATTTTCAGTCGGTATAATGCTATATACACATGATACTGAGGAAGGAGCTTTTTGTTTCTCTCCTGGCACGCATAAATGGAATTTTCCTCATGGCGCTGATCCATATAAATACCCAAAAGAGATGCAGAAAGAAATATTTGATGGAATGATCCGTGTTTCAGGTAAAAAAGGTGATATTGTTTTGTTTGACCATAGAGGTTTTCACGGCCCACAGCAGCCTGTTACAAAACCACGTACAGTATTTCTAGGTGGATTTCACCATGCACAAGATCACGGAAATAAAACTAAATGCCCCGTTGCTGTTTATACGACAGATTTAAGATCGTTAAATGATCGCCAAAAGGATGTTCTCGGGGTTCACTCAGACGGAGCAATAATTCCTGCTGAACGGCTTCACTATAACACTTTTAAAAAAGACAACCCAATAGCTTATAAATTAGCAGATAAAATTGTTAAGGTGTATTTTAAGGCTCAAAGCTCTAAAGGAATGCTTAAGAAGTTAATTAAAAAATAAATATGGGTTGTTATAATATTTAATTTTGTGATTATCGTATAGTATTTTTGATTAAACAAAACTCAGTTTTTTAACTGAATTATTTGTCTCCTCCTATTAATGGTGTGAAATGCCTCCCATAAGTTAGCAAATCCAACCAATATTTACCACAAATAAACTCCTGATTTCAAAGAATAATAAAGAAACAACCGCCACCAAATAAATGATAGCGGTTGTTTGTATCTTTAGTGGTAAGTGTGGTCAAAATATGGAACTGTGCGACCTGTCACTATACCCCCCCCTTATTGCTAAGGGGCTTTTTCGATATTTTGTTACGCTACTATTATGCTGCGTCTTTGATGCGCAATGTCTTTTCAGACATCGTGCCGTGCATTTTCTTTTTCTTCTTGCCTGAGAATCCAGCGTTTTCTTCTGGTTTTTTTCTTTTTACTGGCTTGTTGCCAAAGCTTTGGAAGCCGTCTTCATGTGAACGAGACCTGCGGCCATCAGAAGGGCGGTCATCACGTTTTTGGAAGCTTGGCTTACCACCATATGGACGATCAGTGCGGTCCGAGCGATCAGAGCGTTCACCATCACGTTTGAACGGCTTGCGGCC
>CAXBNI010000005.1:0-167987 GCA_963977105.1 uncultured Micavibrio sp.
AGGCCAGAACATACCCAACCGTCAATACCTAATTTTTACTTTTTTATCTTTTTTTACGTTTTTTTTGCTTTTTATATATAAAACAATAGCTTAATATATTTACAGACGCGCAAACCGCGCCTTATATAGGGTGCCCACAGAGTAAGCACAAGGAAGTATATCAAAAATGTCTAATGTAATAATTGTCTATGATACGGAGTCGACATGTTGGAGCAAAAATGACGGTACATCATCATGGTGGTGTGAAGACTGGCAGGAGCCGGAAATTATTCAAATTTCAGCGATAAAGATAGAGACCCAAAACTTCACTGAAGTTGGGAAACCTTTTGATGTGTTTATCAAACCGACGATTAACCCTGTGCTGTCAGATTACTGTACGGATCTAACATCAATTACTAATGCGCACCTGAATAAGGAAGGGTTATCTTTTGTGGATGGCTGTAAATTATTTAACGCCTATTGCGGAACAGATGAACGTCATAGCTATGGCGGTGACCACAGCGTGCTCAATTATAATTTACGTGATCTTTATAATCTACCTGCGGAGATAAACGATTTTACTGGGCATGATATCCGTACGCTGTTTACAAAAATCGACCCGAGCACCAAAAGTGTAAATAGTGGTGCCCTTTCACAGCATTTCAAACTCGCCTTCCACGCCAATCAACATTATGCATTAGATGATTGCCGTTCAATCAGCGAGTCACTCAAACATTTCAAGGCGCACCCAGAAGTGTTATCCTATTTTAAGCGCCCATAGGCGATACACATATATTAGGGGATAACCATGGATACATTATTTAACATTATAGACACGCTCACGAGCCAGCCATGGTATGTGTATGTTTGTACCTTTATTATTTTTGCCGTCATATTCGGCCGCGCGAAAGAATGGGAATTTGAAGCCAAGCTTTTCAAAGCTGATAGTCGGGCCGTCACTGCTGAGCTTGAGATAAAAAAGTTTAAAAAGAAACCGCCGCAAGGCCAGCTTACGCTCCAAGGCCTACAAGCTTATTATAATCAAGATATAGAAATCATCGTCAGCAAGCAGACGATACAAAAACTGCGTATTAATGCAGAGGGCACACATTACAACATACTGTATCCCCGCATTGACGGTAAAAGCGGAGAAATTTACCGCCATAAGAATGAACGAAAATATAATAAGCTCAATATATTCTTAGATCCGCATATCACGATCGAAAACAAACAAGACGTTGTTATTCGCGCGAATAATCAAGATATTTTGAGTGGTGCATTTATCGAAGATTAAGTCATCGCGCTTAAGGGGCATTTCCAAAGACGCAATTATTGCGTATACTAAACTATCTCGAAGTAACGGGCTTGTTTCTTAGCCTGATTATTTCCCCCTTTATATAAACCAAAACGGCGCATAATGTTTCACGTTTTTCGGGCACATATTTTTACGCGGCAGACTTCGCGTTTTAAAACCAGCACATATTGTGTGCGTGCTGCGCTTTGTCTTGCACTCAGCATCTTGAGCTTGCCACATAATGTTGCGAGAGCTGATGCCATGAATGCCCTCGCTTTTTCCAACCAAGCCCAAACGCAGCCATCGGAACAAGCTTTGTTCCAAGCGCAGCCGACACAAATGCAGCGCCTTAAATATGCACAGCAAACCGGCTACAACGCGCCGCCGCCGCTGCCCGCGCCGCTAGGGTTAAACACAGAAGGCTTTGATTTGCCTATGCACGGCGATACGCAGCGCAAACGCTGGCAAGCTAACGCCCTGGATAACGGCGCGCCCATTGCTACATATGAAGCTCTGCCGCAGCGCTCCAACCTTGAAGAGATGTACTCCACCCGCATTTTAGAAAAGCTAGAACAATTTGGTTATGATTTTTTACAAGACAATAAAACCGAAGCGCACAGCCCTGCGCCGCTGGGCCTCGTTGGCGACCAATATATTCTAGGCGTTGGTGACAGTTTAAATATCGCCCTTACTGGGCAGCGTAATGCGCATTATAATTTGCCTGTTGATAGCAACGGACAAATTCAAATTCCAACCCTGCACCCGCTAAATGCTGCAGGGCAAAGCCTTGGCAGCTTCAAAGCACAAATCGCGAAACAGTTTCAGGAGGATTACAATCAATCCTTTTACGTAGCGCTAAGTGAAATGCGCCAAGCGGCGATTTTAATTGCCGGCCACGTTAAACAGCCTGGGCGCATTACCTTAAGCAATCAGCACAATGTGATTGATGCCTTAATGCAAGCCGGCGGCATCGGAAAAACGGGCACATTGCGCCAAATTCGCCTTGTTCGTGACGGACAGGTGACGATGATTGACCTTTATACGCTGCTGCTCCATGGCACAGATACAATTGACCTTAATATTAAGGATGGTGACCGCATCATCGTACCGCCTATTGGGCCGACGATCGCCATTGCGGGGGATGTGAAGCGTAGCGGCATATATGAAGCGCTACCTGTTATGCAAGGTATGTGGCATCAATCTAAGCAGCGCAGCCAGCAACTGGCCTTGAATGACTTACTTGATATGAGCGGCGGATTGCTGTCCCCCGGAAAAATACGCTATTTAAAGCTAGATATGCAGCTCAATGGCGATGAGGGCGTAAGCGAAATTGACGACCCGTTCGCCCGCGTCTTTGGCGATGGCAGCATTTTATCTGTCGTGCGCGGGGCAGAGCGCCGTGAAGGCACGATTGAAGTCAAAGGCCATGCCCGCGCAGATGGTATCCACGCTTTATCAATCAACAAAACACTACATAGCCTGTTAGATAGCGACCGTATCTTAGGTAAAGACATTTACCCCCTTATTGCAGTCATTGAACGCTGGAACAGAAAATCGCTCTCGCCTGAATATATTAGCTTTGCGCCATTAATGGTGCTGCAAAATAAATTTGATGCAAAATTGCAAGATGGCGATGTCATTCATTTCTTTTCCCATCAACAAATCGCGGCGATCCATGCTGATGCACCTGAAGATTATTTCACCCAAAACAAAACACAACGCAAAATGCGCAGCGCGATTACGTCCGTAGCTTATGGCGCCGCAAATATGATTGATAACGGCGAAGAGCTTGTGCCGCTCGACATTATCAATGTGCTGAAAGAGCGCAGCTTGTTTATGCGCGGCGCAGTACGGCGCAAAGGGCATTACCCAGTATCAAGCGGCATAAACCTTGAAAATGTTTTAGCCGTTGCAGGCGGCATGACATTAGAAGCTGACAAAAGAAACATCGAGATTACGCGCCGCGAAGATAGCGTCAAAAACTCGCAATATGATGAAGTATTAAAAATCAAGCGCCGCACAATAAGCCTAGCAAACACGAAGGCTGAGCACATATCCGTGCGCGCGGGTGATACCATCCGCGTCAATCAGAAGTTCCAAAAAATCACAGATAACCATGTCCAGATCATTGGCGAGGTTAAAAACGCAGGGCGCTATGACTTAATGGCGGGCGATACAATGCTCAGCCTAATTGAGCGGGCGGGCGGGCTGAATAAATACGCCTATCCAGAAGGCGCGATATTTAGCCGCAAGAGCGAACGTCATATCGAAGCCCAGCAATATAAAGCGCAGGCCCGCAGCTTAGAGCTGTCGCTTGCCAGTAAAATGCAAACAGATAAACCGCCAAACGATTCGCAAGTTGATATGACGCGTCAATTAATCACGCAACTGGAAAACACCGACACCGTTGGCCGCATTACGGTTGAAGCCAATCCAGATATCCTCGCCACTGCGCCTGAGTTAAATATGCTGTTAGAGCGCGGTGACCGCATTTATATTCCCAAACGTCCGCTGACCGTGCGCGTTACCGGTGAGACACTGTCACCTGCTTCACTACAATTCCGCAGCGAAAAGAGAGCGCGTGATTACATTCGCGAAGCCGGTGGATACACACGTAGCGCCGATAAGGACCGCACCTTTGTCGTCTACCCTGATGGCAGCGCCCAACCATTGCATCTGGGTAACTGGACGCATAGCGCGCCGTTTATCCCCCCAGGCTCAACCCTTGTCGTGCCGCATGACCCGAAACCTTTTAATTTCCTTGATAGCGCCAAGGATATTACGCAGATATTCACCAATTTGGCGGTGACTGGTTTCCTCGTCAGTGAAATTCAGGATGAATAGTTTTAATTTTTAAGATATACTCCGCCCTGAAAATAAATGCAGGAAATGCATAAAATAACGGGAGCAGAAAATAATGTCTAAAGATCGCGAACAAACCCTATATTCGATTGTCACTATCACCAAAGACAACATAGACGGCCTAAAAAAAACAGAGGCCAGCATCAAAGCCCAAACCCTCACCGATTATGAGTGGATTGTTATTGATGGTCATTCAAATGATAGCACCAAAGACTACTTAGAAAGCATCAACGCACATTATATCAGCGAGGATGATCGCGGCATTTATGACGCAATGAACAAAGCCATTCCTATGGTCAACGGGCGTTATACCATTTTCATGAATGCAGGTGACCGTTTCGCGCACCCTGATACATTACGCAAAATTCGTATCACACCAGAGTGTTTGCCGAACATGATTTATGGCGACGCCCTTGAACAGTGCAGCGCCAACCCCGATGATAATATTTTCAAATCGGCACGGTCGCATAAGCAGATTCATCGAGGCCTATTCACCCATCATCAGGCCATATTCTACAAAACAAAGTTTTTGAAAGAGCTTTGTTACAACACCATGTATAAGCTTGCGGCTGACTATGATTTGACCCTCCGCTTTTTAAAGGCGCATCCTGATGCACATTATGTCACTCAGCCGATTTGCATTTTTGAAGCTGGCGGCTTATCTCAGCGTCAGGAAAAACGCGGACGTATTGAGCAGCAAATCATCCGTAAAAAGGAACTGGGCTATAGCTGGATACAAAACAAAGCCATTGCCCTAACGCAGCGCTCTGCATCATTCATCAAAAAACGTATGCCGCCTGTTTATTGGTGGGTACGCGCCCACACCCCAAAAGTGCACGCATAAAAAAAACAGCGCGACCTGTATAAGGTCGCGCTGCTATTCAATTACTTTGTAAAACCGCTTAGGTCACTTGTAATGTTTGTTCCTTTTTCGGCGCGGCAAGGCGGCGCTGCTTAGGCATTGTATAATCAAACTGCAAGCCGTCATCATTATCATTCTTAGGCGCAGAAACGTTAATCGTGTCGCCTGCATTGAATGCTTCAGAGCAAAAAGCCTCGCTTACTGGTGTTTGGAAATATGTTTCCAAGGCTTTTTTAATCGGACGCGCACCTAATTTTTCTTTCAGACACTTATTAACGATGTATTCTTTCGCATTATCGTTAAAATTAACATGAATATCATGCGTTTTTAGATCTTCGATTTGCGGCGCTAAATGCACATCAATAATCTTCAAGAAATCTTTCATTTCTGTTAAATCATTGAAATCAACAGCCTCGTCGAGACGGCCAACAAATTCCGGGCTAAAGACTTGCTTGATTAAGTCGAGGCGCTGCGCTTCCACTGTTTTTGTTTCTGCAGCAAAGCCAATGCCGCGCACTTCTTCAATGCTTGCCCCAACATTACTCGTCATCACAACATAACAATTCTGGAAATCCGCCACGCGGCCTTGACCGTCTTTTAATTTGGCATCATCCATAATTTGCAGCAAGACTTTATAAACGCTGGGGTGTGCTTTTTCAATTTCATCAAGCAACAAAACGCAGCTTGGGTTTTTACGAATATCATTGACGAGCTGACCGCCATCTTCATAGCCAACAAAGCTTGGATCTGCGCCAATCAGGCGTTTCACTGATGCCTGTTCACTAAACTCGCTCATATCGTAACGAATAAGTGGGACATCAAGCTCTGCAGCAAGCTGTTTCGTAAGCTCCGTTTTACCGACCCCTGTTGGGCCAACGAACATAAATGATCCCAGTGTTTTATTTTTACGTGCTGAGGCAAACAGATTTGTGCTTGAATTACGTACGCGCTTGCTCACCTTTTCAATCGCAGGTTCTTGGTTGATTACAACTGCGTTGAATCGATCAGAAAGGCTCAGTAATTTTTCTTTGATTTCGGGGTTATCCAAAGCACCAATTTCACGGCCTAAATCTTTGCTGATTTGTGCGTATATATCGGCGGTATCCACAACACCTTTTTTACCCGATGGCGGCACACTACCTGCGCGCTGCGCTGCCAAAGCGCTATCAATCACGGCAAAGGCCTTGTCAGGAAGGTGTAAATCATGAATGTGAAGATGGGTTTGTTCAACCGCTAATTCGATCGCGGCATCCGTAAGTTCAAGGCCACCATGATGCGCAACGTAAGCGTCACGTTTACCTTTAATCATTTCAACGGCAAGCTCAGGGGATGGCTCTCCCACTGTAATTTTACCCATACGGCGCTCTAGCGCAGAATCTTTTTCCAGCGCCTTAAACCCGTTAAATGTTGTCGCGCCCATTACGCAAATCGGGTCAATCGCATCACTCATGTATGGCTTTAATATATTCGCCATATCAAGGCTGCCCGACGCGGAGCCTGCACCAACCATTGAATGAATTTCATCAATAAATAAAATCGCGCCGGTTTCTTTTACATGCGCAAGAACAGTTTTAAGGTTTTCTTCGAACTCACCGCGGTGTTTGGTGCCTGCAATCAGCGATGCAATATCAAGGCTAAGTACTTGCTTACCTTTAAGCTCACCTGGCACGTCGCCATCAGCGATGCGCTTTACCAGACCATAGACTGCCGCCGTTTTACCAACGCCTGCTTCACCAATAAAAATAGGGTTACGTTTTTCTTTGCGTAGTAGCACCTGCACAGCGGAATCAATTTCCGCATCACGGCCAATCACAGGGTCAAAACGATCACTTTTTGCTTGCGCGGTCAGGTCCGTCAACGCTGAAAGCGCGGCATTATTTTGTGTCTCTGCTTGCTGTCCGTTATCAATATTCGCAACGCTTCTACCTTGTGTGCCGTCAGACTCAACGTAATGCTCATCTGTTGTACGACCTGCCGATATATCACTAAGCGCCTTGTCTAGTTCGGCATGAGAGATCTCTGATAAGGTGCCTTGCAGTGCACGGCCCAATATAAATCCGGCGAAGCTGCGCCGCGAAACCAATAGGTTATTGAGTATGGCTGTAAGGTCAAATTGGTATTCGTCAGCGCCGTCATGCAACTCTATTTCCTGCGTAACATGTGCATCTAATGCATCTAATGCTTCTTCTAGCTCGGCGCAATATTCTGGCGTTTCAGGCACCACCTCATCAGCGTAATTGCTTTTTATATTCGTTACATGTTCAGCCAAATAATCAGTAATAGCCTTCTCATCTTCTATCTTGAGTTCCCAAAGAGCTGTACTAAAAGCATCAGGATGCAAGGTCGACAGCATAACTAGGACATCCACCGTTGTGATATCAGCATGCGCACACATCTCATAATTATGTTCAATTATGTTCTGTAAATCTTCAACACTATTAAAAATGAGTTTATTTTGGCTCATACTACACTCCCATGGATCTGATTGTTATGGATCTATTTATCTTTATAACCGCTGATCTCTACTCTGTCGTAGGGCAATGTAGCGGTTTGCATTCATAATTAGATATCAGATATAAACACATTTACCATAAAAAGTAAAGTAATAAATCAACAAAAGCTTAACGCATGCGCGCAATAATATAACAAGCTATTGAATAGGGCCACGGGATAATGATGTCTGCTTTTTGCCCTCAGAGACTTCTTTAGCCCCCTTCGCGCCTTGCACAAGCTCAACGTCTTTATCGCTCTGGGGGATACACAGCGCCCCTTCTTGATCTAGAGCTAAGTTTATCACATCACTTGCGCAGAGCTTTTCTTTCAATATCCGCGTAAAAAGCCGATCTGCATATGATTCCACCGCCTCAGTAAACATTTTGATTGCTTCCTCTGCATTATCAATCTCGTGCAGTTTTTGAAAACGGAAGCATTCATTTGTGCGGTCAATATGCATTGTCAGCAAACTCGTACTCGTGCCGATTTCACGCTCGTAATACATTAAGTGTACTGAGTTTTTAAAGCTTTTGATGGTCTTTTTATTACCAGGGCCCGATTCTTCATTAAAGTTACAAATATGCGGATATGCGCCTGAATAACGTGTCGGCATTTCTTTGCCAACAGCGCCAAGAATTTTCCTAAATTCATCATATTTATCGCTCATATTTGGCGGCGGCAGCTCCGCTGGGTCAATCGGCGCTTTTTTTGCAAATATAGATTTTAACCACGTCATAATGCGTTCCTATTTAATTGGGGGTTCAGCTCTGAGTTTTTTGGGGCAGCGGCCCTCAAGCGCGGTTCCTGCGGCTTCAGCAACATCATCATCAGCAAGGTATTGAATAATACTTTTCTCAACCAAGCTATCTTTGAGTGCACGCATAAAAGCAGGGTCAGCGTAATCTTCAAGTAAGTTTAAAAATACAGCCACGGCTTCTTCGGCGCTATCAAAGTCATAACGGCGCTGAAGCGTAAACTTTTCTTGTGCACGATCCAAACTCAGCACGTAAAGGCTCTCAGCGCCCCCTTGAATGCGGTCATAATAACGTATGTACAGCGCATCGCGCTGTACGAGCACCCACTCTTTCGTGCCTGCTGTATAGTCAACATTTTTATTATTTAAAGATACTGAATCCTTCGTACGGTTACGTCCTTGCGCTTTTCCTATGCGAAGGATTTCGTCCTGCAAAGCACGAAAGCTACGGTCAATCCCACTGACACCTGCAGGGGGTTCTTTCACTGTATTACGGGCAAATAGTTTCTTAATGCTCAACATAGCGACCTCACTTAATAATGTTTTGTGGCGGCTCTGCCTTCTGCGGCTTGTCTAGGTTCACTTCATCAGCGACGATAGCTTTATAATCAACAAAACCTCCATCAAATACTTTCATCTTTGACAGTTTCTCTGTTAATGCGCGCATAAATGCACGGTCTGCATAAAGATCGACTATGCCTAAAAACGACGCCACCGCTTCATCAGCATTATCGTATTCTTGTAGGTTTTGTATTACAAATTTTTCATCTTCTGGAACAAAAACCATCATCGCTAGCCCCGTATTTAAGGACAGGTTAGGTTCTTCAACCCGTATGTGTATAGCGTTTCTTTGTACGCACAGCCATTCAGGGTATTTTTTGTTTGTCGGCAGATTTAAATATGTACAAGTGCTGTTACGTACGCGACTGGCGTGTTCTTTATGTACCTTCATAATCGCTTGACCGAGGCCATAAAACTTTTCAGCCATATCGCCTTTGCTTTTCACAAAAGCATCTTTATCTTTTTGAAACGTCACAATTTTAAATATTCTTGATAAAGGGTTCATAGACCGCCTCCTTGTATATATCAGAGCCCGCTTATAACAACGCCAACGCCTTATGTCAATAAATTATGGTAAAAAACCGACTCATTTCCTTGCCTTTTACTGGACATATAGGTTATAAGGCCTGATTAAATGTAAATCTAAGGACGTACGCAATGGCGCTTAAAAAACAATATAAGAATAAATATAAAGCAAAATTACCTATGGAAGGTGCAAGACGCTCTGAGCTTCTGATGCCTGCCGGCTCGCTTGAAAAGCTGAAATTTGCTGTGCTTTATGGCGCTGATGCCGTTTATATGGGTACGCCTGATATGTGTATGCGTGTGAAGTCAAAATTCACACTCGAAGAAGTCATGGAGGGCGTTGCGTTTTGTCATGCCCATGGCGCGCGTGCTTATTTGACTTTGAACCTTATCGCGCATAATCGTGACCTTGAAAAATTACCTGAATATATTGAAACCATCCGTGCGGTAAAACCTGACGGCGTAATCATTGCTGACCCTGGCGTTTTCAACTTCGTACGTGAGAACGCACCTGAATTATCTCTCCATGTGTCAACGCAGGCCAACGTCACCAACTGGATGACCGTTAAGTACTGGCAAGACCAAGGCGCTGACCTTGTCGTCATGGCGCGTGATGTTAGTTTTGAAGAGCTACAAGAAGTTCGTGAGAAATGCCCTGACATTATGATCGAACAATTCGTTCATGGTTCAATGTGTATGACTTATTCAGGGCGCTGTATGCTTTCAAACTTCCTGTCTGAACGCGGTGCGAACCAAGGTAGCTGTACAAATTCATGCCGCTGGAATTACAAACTCCATATCAAGTTAAAAGACGGCACGATCCAAGAAATTGAAATCAATGATGATAATAAAGACTTGTTCGACTTCTTCTTAGAAGAAAAATTCCGCCCAGGCGAATTAATGCCATTTGAAGAAGACATGCGCGGTTCATACATTTTGAATTCCAAAGATTTATGCATCATGCCGCGCCTTGATGATTATTTATCCATCGGCATTGATAGCCTTAAAGTCGAAGGCCGCGGAAAAAGCGCCTATTACGCAGGCGTCGTTGCGCGCGCATACCGTATGGCGATTGATGATTATTACGCTGACCCTGAAAATTGGGATCCGCGCAATTATATGCAAGAATTAGACACTGTTGGCAATCGCGGCTATACACTGGCTTTCCACGATGGCCGCCTGAAAAACATGTCGCATAACTACGAACACACATCAACAATTGCCGAGTGGGAGTTTGCTGGTATTGTCCGCGAAGTTACCGAAGATTCATTCTTGCTTGAAATTAAGAATAAATTATCAGCAGGCGACGTCCTTGAATTTGTGCCGCCGGGCACGGACACAATCTACCCTATTCGCTGCTATGAATATGAAGATATGAACACAGGCAAAGTCACCGAAGAAATTCACGCTGGTTACAAGCCTGTTGTCCGCATTCCGTTTTCACATTTTGACCATGAGAATATGGAACAAGTGAAAAAAGACATCGTACCTTATACGCTAATCCGCAAGGAATCCTCGCTGACAAAAGCAGAGTGGGAACGCCTCAAGCTTGACCGCGTCGCACAGAAGATTGAATTAAAACAAGCGCCAGATGATTTATATGAAGGCCGCCTTGGCAAGTTGCAAGACGCCGTCGATGCCGATGAGACAGGCCGCCAAATCAAGTCACCACGCTTTGGCGTTGAGGGCTGCTGCGCACGTGGCTGTAATGGTTGCCGCGTCTTCTGGGATGACCCGAAATACGCAAAGGCACGCGCGCTGCTTGCAGAACGTAAACAAGGTAGCTTACTTTCTAGCGCCGAGGCACTTGAAATACGTGACGACGCAGTTGCCCTTGAAAAAGAGCAAAACGCCGCCTAATCAAAAATTTGACTTAATCTTGCAATGCCATTGCCAGTGAAGTGCTTATTTGTATCTAGCAACCAAATACTGAAGCGTAGAATCACGATAACCATCGTAATCTATGGGATTAGCAGGGGGCTCGGCGCGGAATCCCATAGCCTTTGGCGTTCCGCCGCTTGTGCCGACATGAAAAGATGGTATGGCGAGCAGCTGCGCGTGCTTCTTAAGTTTATCTGAGAATTCAGCGCATAGCGCCGCCCATTGCTGAGCGTTAAAATGCCCGGCAAGCGATTCAAGCGAGTCGAAAACCAGCTCTCCTTTATCGCCACGCCACGCCCAGCTTTGCGCGACAATATCTGATGTTTTCTTATCTTCAACGACGTAAAAGCCGCTATGTTCAGATATAAATCCATAACGTGCACAGTCCGCCCCTTGGTTCGCGAGATGCTGACAGCAATTGGTAAATTCTCCAAGCAACAACCCTTTAACATCGCCATCTTCTAAACGGCGGAAACGATAACCTTCTTTATCAAAAGCCTCCCCATCAAGAGTAATATCAGGAATAGCGCTGCCTTTTTTATTGTCGTTGGCCGCATATTGTTGCTCATATTCCGCAATGAGCTTTAGACCTTGTTCAAAATACCTTTCTGACCAAGTAAAGTTATAACAATGCTGCGCAAAAAGCGGCTGTTTACGCCCATTATCATATGCATGCTGCGCTATTTCTGCTTTGGTTTTATTGTAAGACCAGCCATCGGAAGCGCCCTTCATCGGCTGCGCTAGCCGGTCAGAATATTCGACAAGCCGTGCCATTTTGGGGCCGTGCGCAAGTACGGCATCTCCCCAAGCCTTTAAGTCAAGGGCTCCTTTTTGTGGGATCTTTATATCCTGAATAACGTCATGCAAAGGCTGCGATCCATATTCTCCCCAGCGTTTAAAGTAACGCTGCAGTCGGTCTGCCGATTTAAATAAACACGCGGCATTATAGGCGTATTTGGTTAATGTCCTTATTGCACCGTTATAGCCTTCATGCTCACTAAGGGTCTGATAAACAGCTTCGAACGTGTCTTTATCAAAGTGATACGGCCTATAATTGAGTAACTGATCGTATTTTTCAAGCATGTCTGGATATTGTTGTTGCCACATGTCAAATCTTTGACAAGATGCGCGGGTTTCATCGTCCAATAAAGATAAGTCAGGACAATGGCTACGCAGTATTTCAAACGCATCAAACTGACCCTTAGAAAGCGCAATTTTAATTGCCTTAGCGTTATCCGCTAAGGGGTCCGCGCCATGATCCAGTAGCAGCTTTATAAGCAAGCCCCCGTCTTTGCTTTCGGCTTCTCCGTCATGTTCAAGACTTAAAGCCAGATTAAGCATGGTATTGATAAGCACGAGCGATTCGCCGGCTAAGCCTATAGAACTCCGCCCTCTCGCGTTCGGGTCCGCACCATGGTCTAGCAACAGCTCAGCCATTGCATAGTCATCTCTTTGTATGGCATCACGTAAAACACTACTCTCTCGCGCCGCAGGGTCAGCGCCATACTTAAGTAAGATTTTCGCTGTTTTAATATCTGCGCGGTACAATGCCCGACTATCTTGTGCCTTCGCATCAGCGCCGTTTTGCAGTAAAAACTTTACTAGCTCATAATCATGCCTCATCGTTGCAGTAAGCAGCGCCTGATTATCATGAGCCTGAATGTCAGCGCCATTTTTGTGCAGCAGCTTAACCACTGATATGTCACAATGTGAGCTTGCTAGCAAAATAGGGATACAGTCTATCGCACACAGATCAATATTTTGCTCAATTAAAAAATTTAACGTCGCGATATCTTGTATGCGACACGCTGAATGTAACGCCCTGTTATCTTTTGCATTTATCTGTGCACCCTGTTTTAATGCATCACGCGCGGCATCAAAATCTTTTTCCTTTAGGGCATCAAGGAACATGGTATTTAAGACGCTCTGCGGCATTGGCAGCTGTGCCACGATAGCCTGATAATTAAAGCCTGACGATTGCTGCGGTTTTTTGCCAAGTGCTTTATTATACTCTTCAATATACATGCAGCCTTTATCTATGGCCTCAACAAATGTTTGTAAAGAAAGCGCATGGCCTGCACGCCGCATATTCACCGCATATATAGGCAAAATTTTCTTGAACTGCTCTTGATCGCTCGCCGTTATGTCCTCGGCGCATGTTTTTAGTGCTTCTAAAGCCAAGGCAATATGTCGCGGTGGCTGTTTTTTGTTTCCCATTATGTAACCATCCTTTTTTTATGTAACCACCCTTCTTTTCATAATATACATCCGCGTTTAAAAATCAAGAGCAATACACATAATACTTGCATATTTCCATAACCCATGTTAGTGTTTTGCACCGCTATAAAAATAAGGTGTGCGCGTCATGACTAAAAAACAAGTAGAAGCCCCACAGCCATCGCATGATAAGTCTGTCCATATATGGGGCAGTAAATTGCGCGCCAAGCTAGATTGCCAAAAGACATTTGGCGATGAAAAGCTTATCTTACGTGACGCCGCATTATTAAGCCCGAACTTCGAAGCGCTCGCTTTATATTTACGCAGTGCAACCCCCGATTTAGCCCAAGACACATCACTGCCAAAAGAAACACAAAAATGGATCGCTGATGGCAAGTTAGACACATTGGACGGTACGCGGCTGAAAAATATTTTCACCGCCATGGCAAAGCAGCACCAAGCATTAATGCGCAACGAGTGTGTCATCACAAGCGCCGCCGCCCATGAACAAATTATCGGCAACGCGGCGAATGCCATCACCAGTATTCCACGGGTCGCTGATCCCAAAAAACTAACTTTTGGCTTTATTAAAAGCGCCGCCAAGAAAGATGGCGGGCAAGCACGTCATGGCAAAACATTCCCGCTCGTCGCGCTGCCGAGTAAAATCACCCGCATAAGCGACATTACGCCTGACCACCCTTTGGTAAAGACATTGCAGTCTATTTACAGCCTAACCAATCATGACTGGTTGCACCAGATGACGCTCAGCGCGGTGCATCCTGCCATTTGCGATTACAAAAAGACTGACAGAAAAGTCGAAAAATGGGCAGAGAAACATTTCCAAGATAGCGCTGCACGCTACCCCACCTTTGATTTTGGCTATAATGAAACGCTTTATGAAGGCTGGGCAGTTTACACAAATGCGCAGTTAATGAACGCATCGCCAGAAGGTAAAATGTTAAAAGCAGAGATTTTGACCACTGCAATGCAAATGATCAACCTCGGCAAAGCGTATATTGAAGACAATAACCACAGCGACAAAGCGATGAAAACTGCCTATTGGTTTATGCTGCAAACGACAAAGACATTGCGCAATATCATTCCCGTTGATGGCTTTGAAATGCGCTGCTTTATCGAAGCCGCAGCATCACATTTACCGCACCCAGAGCGCTATGCACAAGAGCATATTGAACACATCAAATATCGCCTATACGAAGGCCATGATGCCCTATGCTTCCTACAATCACCGCATTTAGCGCATGACGAAGTAAAAAAAGAAAAATTCACAAACTTCACCCAAGACAACGCAAAAATCACCGCCGAGATCATCGCACATCTTGATCATAAATTTGGTTAAGGGGTTAGGCAAAGGAGGATATCATGAAGAAATTTTTTAATATCACCGCCGCTGTAATCATTCCTGCTTTTATTACAGCAGCGCTTTTAACCCAATCAGACAGCATCGCGGATCTTTTACAATTAGAACATACCGAGCCCGTCGACCCAAAGCAGGTTGCGCCAGATCATCATCGTTTTTTAACTGCGCGTGAAAAACAGGGTGTAAGCGATATATTAGGGTCAGATTTAGACCTCGCTGATGTCCAGATATATTTCTATGACCGTGGCGTAAAGGGCACCATAAGTTCTTTGCACTACAGTCCTGATCCAATTCTCGCTGTTTATGGTCGTGAGCACCGTTCTGATGATTTTAGTTTAGATGCAGATCCAGAAAGCTTCGGCATTCTTTATTATGGGGCTATGCAAATCTGGGAGCGTGACAACGCCGCAGCGCCATCTGGCGACGTCGAATACCCAAAAACACTAAGCACAAAATATACTCTAGCGGAATATACACTCACCAGCCAAGCAAAGATTATTGAAGACTATGCGCGGCGTTTTATACACCCTGAGCACGAAACGCTGTACTTACAAAATAAAACGGGCTGGGACAATTGTAAGAATGACCTTATTCTCGCCCGCACGGTTGAAAAAGCCTTCACCGCAGCAAGCCACAGCCGCACGCAGCTAGAAAAACAATACAGAAGGCCATTATCACAAGGTGAAAAACAGTTGATAAGAGGCATTTTTGACTCACAAATCAACACAGAGACCGTCAACGCGCATTTAAGCCCGCGTGATTGCGCCGAGAAAGTCGGGTCAGTAAATTCAGCAAATGACATGCATTTTTGGGGCGCTGATAATCATGCCGATGATTACAGCCAAGTCGAGGACGTAAAAGATTTTGGAACATTCATCCATGAGATAACGCATATTTGGCAACGCCACAGACAATTCGCAGACACAATAAAAGGAGTCATCAATAAGGATGACAAATACGCTTATACCTTAGATATTGCGAAGAAAAGTTTTAAAGATTATGAAAAGGAGCAGCAAGCGGCGATAATTGAAGATTATGCACGCTATTATTTGCACAAGGGGCAGGATACATGGAAGCTCCAGCGTACTGAATATAATCTAGAGCAGCTCAAAGCTGTTGTCGAGGATCACTTCCCGCAGGCCGCACGTACACGTCAACATTTCGAAAGAAACAAAGCTTTACCCATCGCGCAGACGCGCCAAGATATCGCCATGCCAAGCATTTAGTTTAAGCGACAACGCACTGAATCTACGCCCCAATGAAACGTCTTGTCTATATTAATAACTACGTTATCAATTTTGCGATGCATCTCGTGACGTACAGTAACCCCCAGCCTATCAATAACAGTCATCGCGTCGCCTGCAGGTGGCATCAGGGTAATCGTCCCATGCTGGGTATGCCCTGTACGTTTTCCTAATGTGAATCTATAGCTATAACCCGATGTAGGGACATCCAGACCGCCCTGTAATATCCAGTATGACTTACCATCAAAATCGCCCAGCGTCCCCAAGGTAAACGCAGACTTATCGACGCTCTCGCCTTTCTCATCAATAGACGTACATGGGAACCATGCAGGGTCGCTCGCCACGGCGGGTGAAGTCATTACTAGGCATACAGATAGTATGAAGCACAGGTAACGTACATAAAGCATGCTAATTCCTTTTCGTTTTCGTGACAATACGGCGGAACGGGTTGAGCCACGCGAAAAATGGCGGCATGGCACGGGTTTGTATCCAAATGCGACCATTACCATGAAAGCGAGCCACAAGGCCTTCACCAGAGAAGAAGAAGGATTTATAGCCGCCAAATTTTTCAACGCTATATTCCAGCCCTTCGGTAAATGCAACGATGTGGTTATTATCAATGATAAATTCATTTTCGACCTTGATTTCAATGATACCACCATAGCTGTTAAAGAAGATATCGCCCTCGCCGACACATTTAATCAAAAACAAACCAGCGCCCGAGAAAAAGCCCTTAATCAGACCTTGAAACTTCGTTTGGGTTTCAATGCCCATGCTTGCGGCCAAGAAACTACCGCTTTGTAAAAACAAAGCAGGCCCATTCTTTGTTAAATAGAGACGCTTAATATCACCAGGAAGTGAACTACCGAGGACAAGCTCGCCCTCTTTACCATTGGCGGTAAACTCATTTAAAAACAAATTTTCGCCGGAAATCATACGTTTAAAACCGCCTTTTAGACGCGTACGCATGGTGACGTGCTTATCCATCGCTTGCATCGCTGACGCCTCGACGCGCAAAGTTTCTTGCGCGGGCAGCTTTACCGTCAGATACGCAAAATCTGGTCGGCCTTCAATAACATGCGTTAAAGGTTGCGTCGTTTGGTTCGTATTACTCATTTTGACATTCCTTTCCGACTACTGCTGATATTCAACAATAGGGTCAAGCAGACGCCCTAATGCATTACCAAAGCCAGACGGGCTATGCGACTGGCACCATACCGTCCCTCTACCTCTAAAACGGCAGACAATACCCTCGCCGCCAAGCATAGAACTCACCCAACTTTTTCCCGCCTTAGACAAGGAAAAATCAAGCCCCTCCTCAAAGGCAACAATGTGACCGGTATCAACAATATACTCACCGTCAACCGCCACAGGGTAGATCGCGCCAAATGTATTAATCAGCACTCTGCCCGTGCCGCTCATTTTCAACCAAAATAGACCTTCCGAGGACAACATATTTTTAAAGCCCTGCCAGCTAACGTCCATATCAATGCTGGCCTCATGCGCCAAAAACGACGTTGCCTGCACAATTAAACTGCCGCCTTTAAGTTCGTGCGCCATAATATCGCCGCTCAAATTCGGCGCGACATATAAATGCGCCCCTTCGCGTTCAGCTTTATAATGGTTAAGGAATATATTTTCGCCCGCAAAGGCGCGCTTCACAGCGCGACCAACTCCGCGCTTCCCACGCTTGTGGGTTGTTGTCTGTACGTCTAAGCCACCAGACATTGCGACCATAGAGCCGCCCTCTGCCGTGATCTCTTCATCTTGTGCGAAAGTAATTTTCGCAATTGTATTGGCAGGCTGCGCCAGAATATCAATTTGCATGAGTGTTCTTTTCCTTCAAGCTTATTTAAAGTCTAGGATTTATGAAATTAGCAAGGTTACGTACACTGCGACTTTGCAAGAACACTTTACCTTTACCCTCAACGCGTGCAACGAGGCCTTCGCCGCTTAAAAAGCTTGAGAAGATGCCTCCCGACATACCAATGTTAAGCTTTATATCACGTGAGTAGCCAATAATATGAGAGCTATCAATAATATATTCACCATCAATTTCTTTATCATAAATTGCGCCATAGCCCCCCATAAAGACAGCGCCATTGCCGTGGACGTAGTTACGTAGTAAGCCTTCACCTGCAATCCACGAGCTTAAACCCGCCCATTTCACGTCAAGCTTTACACCTGGCTCACAGGCGACAAATGCCCCTGTTTGCATATAAAGCCCGCCACCCGTTAGCTTTATTGCACGGATGTCACCGGGCGCTGCTTGGGTAATCATAATTTTGGCGGCGCGCCCTGTCGGGTTTGAAAAATGACTGACGAAGAAACTCTCTCGCCCAAAAAACTTGCGAATAAGAGCGCCAAAAAAACCACCATTCATTTTCGCTTTTTGATCCATGCTGGCATCCATGCTTGCCATAGCGCCAGATTCTGCGATTAATGTTTCGCCAGCACTTAAGGTAATTTCAATATGAGCAAAAGACGGCGCCCCGTGGATAACATGTTTCATATAAGAAGCTCCAAAACATAAAGTAAAACTATTCGGCTTTATTCTATATGAAATTTTACCATTAAAAAACAGTTTATAGCTTGATCATTATAGCGCTGTATAAAACCCCTCGCCGTTAACATAATATTAAAGAAAAGCCGATAAGATCAGCATAGATAAAAAACCCAAATATAGGATTGGCTTATGGGAGAATTGTTTGTTTATTTATACCCACTTGTCACGATTATTTCGGTGCTTGGCTACATCCCACAAATTAAATCTCTGATCAAGACGCAGTCTAACTGCGCTGATATTGCGCTATCTTCATGGTATTTATGGACAGTGAGTTCGCTAATTTCTATAGGCTATGGCTTGTTTCATATTAAAGACGTCATGTTTATTATAACGTGCACAATTTCGTTTATCCTTATCGCTAGCGTCACAGCACTCATCCTCTACAGACGCGCTGAGTTCACGCGGCTATACAAAACAAGTGCGCCCAATGCATAAAGCATCAGGCGCGAGTTTTGGGAGTTGAAATTTTATATATAAAGCCTAATGCGGATATATATTGCTGCCATCTCTGCGGCGCTGTAATTCATTTTTAGGCTTCGGTGGGCACTGAACTTCATCAGAAACTGCGCCATCTTCGTCCATACTCTGAATAACCACAGGATGTTCCCAAAGGCGGTATATGTGCTTGGTCACTTCCGTGATGTTTTTCTTTTCTAATGGCTTTTCGTTATGTTGCTGATGTTGAATAACCAAATGACGGTCAGTCTTATCGTAATATTCAGCAACCCCAAGTACCGGCATTAATTCATCCAAACGGTATTGCGCAGATAAGTTCTCACGTACGCCGTGATAACCATCTTTGTCATGAATAGCCAAAATTTCAACATATTCATTTTTCTCGTCATTTTCCATGGCAAAAAATTTGAAATCACGCATAATTTTAGGTGACATATATTGCTGAATAAAGCTTTCATCTTTGAAATAATCACGGGCATGCTTCATGGTCTCTAACCAATCTTGGCCGGCCATATGCGGGAACCATTCCTTGTCTTCTTCAGTTGGATTTTCACAAATACGTTTAATGTCGTGGAACATCGCAAAGCCAAGCGCATAAGGGTTAATGCCGCTATAGATAGATTGTTCTTGCGGCTGACCATCAGGGCCCATAACCGTTACTGTGTCATTAATGCCCGTCTGGCGCACGACGCCACCATGCGAGTCGTAAAATTCCATCATCATACCATCATCAATCAGATTAAGTTCTGATAGATCATGAACGATTCTATGGTGCCAGAAACTTGCCCAGCCTTCATTCATCACTTGGGTTTGTCTTTGTGGGTGGAAATATGTAGCAACTTCACCCATCATATCCATGATTTTGCGCTTCCATTCAGGCAAATGTGGCGCGTTCTCAGCAATATATTTAAGAAGATTTTGCTCTTGGCCACAATCAATGGGCTGCCCAGGTTTATTCGCAATACGGTTAAAGTTATCCTGCAAATTTACACCAGAGAATATATCGCGGTCTTCAATTTTACCTGCAGGAGTTTCTTTTTTAACAAATTCAGGCTCTGAAATAGAATGCGTTTGCAGCGCATGGCATGAATCAAGTAGCTGTTCAACCTCTTTGCGGCCAAAACGTTTTTCACACTCATAAATAAGGTCACGTAAATCACGAGATAACGGCACAATATCCGCCGCGTCTGTATATTGCTTGAACATATAGTTATCGCGGAAAAAGTTATTATGGCCAAAGCTTGCATGTGCAATAACCAAAATTTGCATCATCGGAGAGTTACTTTCCATGCAATATGCAATGGCAGGGTCACTATTGATGACAATTTCAAACGCAAGATTACGTGTGCGCTTATATTCTTGTTCATGCTGCATACGTTTTTTAGCGAATGACCAGTGCTCATAATTCACTGGTAAGCCAACGCTTGTATACGCATCAAGCATCTGTTCTGCTGTAATAATCTCGATAGTATTCTTATACGTATCAAGATCATATTTTTCTTTAGCAATAATGCCGCAAACTTTTTCGACTAGGCCGACCCATGTATTTGGCAAATCAGCATTTGGTGCTACGCCATCTTTGAGTAACACTGGATAGTCCCATGTACGTGCATTTTTTGCATTAATAAAAACATCCCAGCCGTCCTGATAATTATTCAGAAGCGCTTTGATTGACTTGATATAGTCTTTGTTGTCTTGTATTTTTTTTGTCTTCGACATTTGCTGTCTCCGTTCGTTCAACGTCCCATTATACTTTTTTATGCTTATTTTTGGCCTTTATTAAGGTTCCAAACGCATTGATGATTTATTATCGCTACTCGGTGAAGCGCCGCCGCCAACAGGCGTAAAGAAATCACGGAAGACTTTATAAACGTCGCGTGTTTCTTTAATACGTCCCATGAAGAATTTACCTGGGTTTTCACCTTCAATTTTCTTATACATGTCCCATAGGTCAGATCTATTCGGGTCGCCCCATGACTGTCCACTTTTGGTCTCTGCATAGAAGAATGCCTGCATTTGTGGCAGCAATTCATCAATAATCTTTTTGGTCAGATCATTATCATTACCAAAGTTATCACCATCAGAACACTGCGCTGTATAGATGTTATAATCAGCCGCGCTATATTCTTCCTCTAATATCTTCTTCGTAAGTTTCATACCAGACGACACAATCGTACCGCCGCTATCACGGTCATTAAAGAACTCATCCGCTGTAACTCTTTTCGCCTCTGTTGTATGGGCAATGTATTCAACAATCACTTTGCCTTCGCCATACTTTTCTTCCAAGAAGTTATAAAGCAACCAATAAAAAATCGTTGAATCCTTCATCATCTCTTCGTTAATAGAGCCTGACGTATCACGCACGCAGAACATAACGGCTTTATCCGCTGGTACTGGGCGGTCATCAAAGTTTCTGAAGCGCAAATCAGTGGCGCGATTCCATTTTGGAATAATGCTTTTTGACTGATCAAGCATTTCGATTTCATCATCAAGACGCGCAATTTCGCCTGCGTCTTCCTCTGTTAGCACTTTTGCGTATTGCTCGCTCATATTGCCAACAATGTCTGTAAGCGCATTAAGCTTTTCTGTGATCATCAACCTTTGATACGCTTTATCTTCGGCCAGATCAGGGTAAGCATCACTATCCGCAGCATATTTTTTGAAGATATCGTATTCTTCTTCTAAGCGCTTAATGATTTTCTTTTCGATTGGTTTACGAGATGCTTTTTGGCGCATCTTCTGTGCTGTTTTGGAACGGACTAAATCCATTCTGTTTGGCGTGCCATCTTTGACATAGCCCGCACGGTGCTGCTCTGTTTCATCAGAATCTTGGCTTTTACGCTCCAAATTAGGCAATTCAAGATCTTTAAAGATCATTTCTTTAAGTTCATCGCCACTAAGCTGGAAGACATAACCTTCGCCGCCAGCATCATCGCCTGGCTCCCCTTCGCCATCGCCAGCGCCACCGCCACCGCCTGGTGGTTTTGGCATCTTGTCGCCTGCGTTAAATTCTTCATTTCCTGGGTGAACTTGACGGTCAACACCGCCTTGGCCATGCATAATGCCTGGTTCAAATAAATCATCTGAAGGTATTGGAATATCGACGCTTTCTTTACCAATTTGTTCAACGCCCTTGCCGCTGCCCAAATATTCGTCAACTGCTTTGCGTACCTGTTTCTTGTGACGTTTTAACAAACGTTCACGACTTGATACATAGCGATCTGATTTAGATTCCCGGCGTCTATCTACTACATTAGCCATAAGGCAACTCCCTGAAGTTTTATTATTATTAATAATTTATTATTATTTTTTATGTGCTACCTCATCATTTCATGCGGGTAGTCTTTAGGTATTTTTCTTGAGAAGAGACAAGGCGCAGAGCAAGCTCCGAGCGGCGCTGCGCCTTGTTCTAAATTGATAGGATTAAGGTTGAATGTAAGTACAAGCGTTCTTAATCATGTTCGGTGTGTAACCTTTGGCAGACATGTTGTCGACAAAGCGATTGAATTCTTCAGTCTGCTTTTCGTTACGGTTTGAATCATGGATAACCAACGGCAAGATGTCCTCAAGACGGCGTTCAACACTCTGGCGAATAACATTGCCAAGTTTGTTGTAGCTGTCCCACTGCACTTTTTTACCTGCAGCTTCTTGTTCCATCACATAGAACACAACTTCTTGACGGAAGTTCGCTGGGTTAGAAATGCCCGCACCACGTTCAATTTCAGCCAATTTCTGCTCTAGCTCTGGACGAGCAAGATTTTTACCAGAAACTTCCTGATCATTGTACTCAGTTTCTTTCAACCATGCTTTTGACATCGCAAGGTAACGATCAAAACGGTTTTGAAGGTATGTTTCATCCGCATTTGTAAACGCTGTTACAACTTCACTGGTAAGGAACTTCTTATATTCTGGTGCCATTACAGCATCGATATATTCAATTAACGCAGCTTGATTAGGAACGCGGTTATCTTTAATTACGCGGTCTTTAAGCACTTCCATCAATGTGATGGGATCAGCTTCGAGAATACCGTAATTAACACGCGCATTGAATGTTTCTGTCAATGTTTTGAAGTTAAAACGTGTTGACGCTCCGTTCATGCCAAGTTCAGAGCCTGGTTCAACAGGTTCTCTTTGCTTTAATTCCTTATATGAAGGAACTTGCGCACTTGCACCTTCAGCCATACGGCCGTCAAGTACATCAGCGATAACATCAGGTGTTGCGCCACCCATATAATCATCACCAGCAGGCAAAATACGTGAAACAACAGCAAATTTAGCAAGTAAATCAAGGGTTTTAGGTGCTACTGGCTTCTTGCCATAGCCACTTTCATCCAGCATTTTCTGGTAAATTTTCTTTTCGTCAGAGTAGCGCATTGAATATGGAACGTTAATAACGTTTACACGGTCAAGCATCGCCTCATTGTCTTTGTTGCCAGAAAACTTTGCCCATTCACTATCGTTTGAGTGTGCAAGGATAAGTGAATCCAAAGGTATCGCGCCAATTTGCTCTGTACCTGTGTATTTACGTGCCTGCATCGCCTCAAGAAGAGGGTTAAGAACTTTTAGAGGCGCTTTAAACATCTCAACAAATTCCATTACACCTTGGTGGCCTTTAGCAAAACCGCCAGAGAATAGATATGTATCAACATCATCCTGCGCTGTACCTTCACCAAGTTTGTTGATGTCTACCTTACCAACAAGCGTTGAAATGTCTTGGTTGTTTTCATCGCCTGGTTCAACCTTAGCAATACCAATTTGCTCATCCATCGAAGGGAATACTTTAATAACTTCAAAGACTTCGTCAATTTTGCCGCCGCCTTCATGTAAACGCTTAAGCGCCCACGGAGAAGCTGGAAGTTTTAGGTAACGCGAAGGAATCTCATACTGATCTGTAAGCATGCCTTTAACTTCTGGCGTGTTAAACAAACCAAGAGGGCTCTCATTAATCGGAGAACGCTCACCTGTTTCTTTATTGCGCAGAACGTATATTGGGTTCACTTCCATAAGCTCTTTAATGCGCTCACCAAGTGATGACTTACCGCCACCAACTGGGCCGAGTAAATAAAGGATTTGCTTAAGGTATTCTGAACCTTCAGCTGCGCCACGTACATGAGAAACGATTTTTTCAATTGTTTCTTCCATGCCATAAAAATCTGTGAAAGCAGGATATAGCGCGATTGTTTTGTTTTGGAAAATTGTGTTTAAACGACCCTTTTCCTTAGACGTGTCAACAAGCTCTGGCTCACCAAAAGCTTTAAGAAGACGTTCTGCAGGGTTTGCATACGTCATGTCGTCTTTTTTACACAACTCTAAATAATCTGCTAGAGAAAATACTTCTTCTTTACGATCATCATAGCTTGTTTTGTAAGCATCAAAAATAGAAGCGTTAGCATTCGCCTTTGTCATTTTATATCTCCCTGATATGTACTCTATTTAAATTATTATTTTGATTACAATTAAGCTCACACAGGCAAGATGTCAATCCTGTTTATTGAAATATTCATAAGAAGAGCCCCCCTAACTTAACATATAAACAATTTATGAAAAATGGCGAGCGCAACAATATTCCATGAATATGCCAATAAAAAAATGGTGATATATGCGGGAAAGGCTTATATATGCGCAAGTATAGCTAATTTACCAAAAGCTAATAATGCGACCTTTTTCTTTACATATAAATGCGCGTGTTGATTGAGTTACACGAAAACAAATCTTGTTGATTTTTTATAACTATTCTTTACGGCCACTCATAGCCAAGCTTTAAAGAGTAAGTCGTATCGTCCTCTTTACTGCCCTGTGCAGGGGCATTATCCCAGTCATAATCGACCTGCCCGCTGACAACAATTCCTTTGCGGATGGGCACGCGCACACCCGAGCGACTCTCGAATAAATAAGCATCCGTTTCGTCCGCGGGGGTATTCAGGCTATGTTCGTGGAACAAGCGGAATAAATCATCATAAAATTTTTGGTTATAATCAAACGCCCAGTTATAAGTCAGCGCCGCATCATCCGTGCCATCTTCAAATTCTTCATAGATATAACCTGGGCCCGCCACAAATTTTACGCTTAAATCTTTGCGCTGTATCCAGTGATAACCAAGACCTGTAGAAACAGTGCTCCTCATATCTAACTGCGCTGGTTCATCTTGCTCTAGCTTGACTTTAGAGCCGACAAACCACTTTTTGGTGAAGTTATAATCATGGGCAAGGGACAGGCTACGGTCATCTGTATTCACGATACCGCCATCTTTTTCGCGATGATATTCACCGCGTAATTTAAAGTCATGCTTTTTGACCGTCGCCATTAACGTCGTATCAATATTAATGGCTTCAGTTTCACTATTACCGCGCTTCATGTCAAAGCCAAGGTTTACATTGCCGGAGTAATCAGCGCCCCAGAAATTTTTGTATGATGCATCTTCATCTTCTTTAGCGCTTGTGCCTACAGGCGTTGATTTCTTTTCACCTTCTAATGCGGCAAGCTCTGCACTTACAGGCGGCATAGCCGTTATAGCTTGCACGTCATGTTCGGGCGCCGCCGCAGCAGCATGGTCCTGAGCAGAAAGGCTTTGCGCAATTTCTAACCCTTGCGCCTGATTATCAGTATACGCGCCCTTTATGTAGCGCAGCGGAATATCAAACGCACCATAAACGGTCTTGATGACAATCTGGTCTTGATCATAACTGATAATCTCACCACTAAACTGGTCACCGTTTTCTAAGAAAACTTTATCTTCCGCTAAGGCTATTGAGGCAGAATACAGGCTCAGCACACTGAAAAGCGATGTGCTTGCGATTAGTAATTTTAAATTGCGCATTTGAACTCTCTTGAAATAACTTATGTTGTTTTGGGCGTTTTCGTGATCTCAACATAGCAGGGCTTGACGCCAGATAAAGCCTCTATTCTATGTTTATCAACGATATTTTCCGCCTCATCTGCCTTGACGCCTGTGACCTCAAGCAAAGTTTTCACAAGACGCAAACTTGATTCAAGGGTTTCTGGCACAACCGCACTGGCGCCTTCTTCATAATAATATTCAATGTGATGCGTATCACGTGAGCGAATAATAATCGGCAGGAGTGGCCATTTCGCACGCAAAGCTTTCAAAATATTATGAGTCGATTCAAAGTCATCAATCGTAATAACGGCGGCTTTAGCTTCACCGACCTGTAGCTTATCCCACAATTGTATATTCCGCGCATCACCACGAATAACGGGGTAGCCTTCTTTCTTATACTTGCTAACGCTGATCCCATCTTTTTCAATCGCGTTATATGGGATTTTTTGATCTTCCAAAATATTAGCAAGCGTCAGGCCAACGCGCCCAAAGCCAGCGACGATAATTTGATTGCGCTTTAGCACATCTGGCGTAACATCTTCCTCGCGCCGACCTTTGGCATAACGATCCAGATAAAACGCCAATCGCGTTGTAAATGGAGTCATCAGCATAGACGCCGCCGCAATCAACATAAAGAACTGCGCATCACCTTCAGGCAACAGGCCGCCCGCGAGAGCGAGCCCGATGACGATGAAAGCAAACTCACCCGCCTGCGCTAACATGATCGAGGCTTTCGCCGCCTTTAAACGCGGAATACCAAACAGGCGCGCTATTGGATAAAAAATAACAGCCTTAATCACAAAAATACCAATCACAGACGCCAAAATCCAAAACGGGTTTGCCAAAACCTCAGCGATATTTGTTGCCATGCCGACAGACAGGAAGAAGATTCCCATCAGCATACCTTTTAAAGGCTCAATAATGACCTCGACCTCATGGCGGTATTCAGTCTCTGCCAATAACAGCCCAGCCAAAAACGCCCCTAGCGCCGCGGACAGACCGAAAGAGTGGGTAACCATCGCGGAGCCGATAACCAAGAACAATATAATCGCCAGTAGCCATTCGACATTCTTGGACGGGCTAAGGATGCGCAGCAAAGGACGGAAAACAAGCTTCCCCGCGATAAAGATTGCGCTAACCACGATCACGGCAGTGAATAGCGCTTTACCAAAGGCAAAAAGTATACCGCCATCACCAACATCACCAGAAAACGCGCCGACCATAACCAATATCGGCACCACGGCGAGATCTTGCATCAGCAATACAGAAAAACACAGCCGCCCGACCGGGCGCGACATCATGTGCCATTCACTCATTAACTGCATCACAATCGCTGTCGAGGATAGGGCAAAGGCCGCGCCAATAAGAATAGAAACCTGCACATTATTATCAAATTTCTGCGCAATGACAAAAAGCACAATCGCCGTCACTATAATTTGGGCGCTACCGACCCCGAGCACGAATTTTCGTAGCTCCCATAACCTTGAGAACGTTAATTCCAAACCAATCATGAACAATAAGAAGACCACACCCAATTCAGCCAAAACGGGGATCAGGTTATTATCAGTAATCGCAATATTATGCAGCCACGGAATAGGCGCGCCATAAGTACCAAGGCCATAAGGGCCAATTAATAAGCCGCAAAACAAATAGCCAATGACAGGCGACACTTTAAAGCGTTGCAAAGCAGGGATCATAATCCCTGACAAGCCTAAAATGAGCAAAATATCTGATAAAATCGGCCAGATATTATGATGTGATACAACGTCTTCCATGTTTCTCTTACTGGGTAAATTATAGGGTATATCCGTGAATACGAATGTGGATATACTACAATTTATGGGCGCATTTTACCAGTGTAAATTTTTACCCTCTATCGCCTAAAATGCAGTATAGTGTAGATATGAGCATCACGTTCTATATTAGACAGTCAGTATTTTTTCAACAACGCCCCCTGCAGCTATGAGCCCGCAACATTACAAATCCATCGCCTCCAACGCCTCCTTCTTGGTCAGCGCGCAGCTGATCGTAAGGCTACTGCGTGGTTTTTATATTGTGCTGCTTATTCGGTATTTAGGGCCCGAGCTCTATGGCATATTCCAATACGTGCAAAACTGGTATGTTACCTTCACCCCCCTAACCTTATTTGGCATTGGCGCTATTTTAAGCCGAGAAATTGGCAAAAACCCTCAGAGCGGTAAAGATATTATCTCTGCCACTTTTGTTACGCGGTTTTTATCTGGCCTGTTTTTTAGTGCCGCTGCGCTTATCCTTGGCCTATTAACGGAACCTGACCCTGACATACAGCATTTAATGATTGTTTTTGCCGCGCTTATTCTTGCCCGCGCCTTAGTCAACTGGATCAAAGAAGTCTTTATCGCCTATGAGAAGACCAAGTACCATGTCGCGCAAGTCACCCTCTCCAACCTGCTGCAAATTGGCCTTGGTGTTGGCGTGATGATGCAAGGCGGCGGCATGCTCGCGCTTGCCAGTGTTTATATTGGCAGTTTGTTTGTCGAGTTCCTGATCAGCTTTATATTTATTCACCGCAAAATCATCCATCTGCATTTTGATATGAACTTCAGCAAAATCAAAAGCATCATAACGCTCGGCTTGCCGATTGGCATCGCAGTCGCTTTGAACCGCTGGATGCTGTTTGGCCCGACCATCATAGGCAGATACGCGCTTGATTACAAAAGTAACCTCGGTCAGATATCTGTTGTCTTACTCCTCTTATTCTTCGCATCGCTGATCGTAGATGCGATTTTAAACGCCGCCCTTCCCGTACTTAGTCGCATGATGCATCAACAGCAGCGCGGCAGTAGCGCCTTTATTAACATCACCCTTAGCCTCGCCATTCCGCTGTGCTGCTTTATTGCTTTGGGCGGTACGGCGTTTAGCGATGAAATCATCCTTATATTATTTGGCCCCGACTACGCCCTTGCCGCCACCATTCTGGGCCCAGCCTTATGGCTGCTGCTGCCCTATGTCTGGATTTCAGCGATTTCACAAATGTTTATTTTAAGACATGACACGCTGCGTTTAAGCTTCTGGGCGCTTTTAGGCGCGTTATGGATGAGCGGCTTACTGCCTGTGTTGATACTGAAATATGATATTCTCGGCGTCATATTCGCCATTGGCATCGGCATGGGCATAACCGTTAGCGGCCTATGTTTTCACGGTTTAAAGCGTGAGTATATTCACCCGTTGCATTTAAAGAAAATGGCCGCTTTAGGTGCGACGGCATTACTTATATATATCGGGGCTCAAGCCTATTTATCCTCCGCACAAGCCTTTGGCTTAAGCACGGTTATTTTGCTACCCTTCATCATCCGCATAGCGCACCACGGCGTTAAAAAGCGCCGCTCAGAGCATCAGGAGCCACGACAATGATCCAAAAAACATTGATTATTATCTGCAGTATCATTGTTCTGATTGTGATTAATCTAAATCTGCATCATTTTGACTCGACACCGAAAAAGCACATATTAATCATAGGCACGGCTAAATCAGGAACAACGGCGGTCTACAAATCCATTAAAGATTCAATGGGGGAGCGCCTCGTTTCTTATTTTGAACCCAGCGCCTCAGATTTCAAGGCCGCGCTGCGCTCCCGCGCTAAGGAAGTTCTGGTCAAGGTCACCTTAATCGACCGCACAAAATACAAAAGCCTTTATGAGGATATTCACCAGTTTGACAAACAAATCATGGTCATTCGCGACCCACGCGACATTTTGATTAGTAACCTGCTGTATAACGTACGCTGGATGCGCTTTAGCAAAGATCCCGTACGGCTCAAAATATTTTTGGATGCTTTGAGAGAGAAGGAGAGCGCCCCTGAAAGTCATTCGGTTATCAGCCTTTACCGCCTACGCGACACCTTAGAAAGCCAAGTCATGCAAAGCTGGGAATCGCCACGCTCATGGCATGATGAGTATAATGATTACGCCATCGCCATCCGCATGATCGAAAAAAACAAAGATTTACATATACTGCATTATAAAGACTATATTGATGGTAAGCTCGGCGCGTTAAGTGCCTATATAGGCACGGACATAAAAGGCAATGCCGATGTATCAAAGCTGGTTGAAAAACACAGCGTCAAAAAATCAACCAAGAATATCGCACGCTCCAAACGCTATGATAATTGGAAAAACTGGTTCACAGCCGAAGACATCGCCGCTTTTCGCCCCGTATTCCAACCTTTAATGGATAAAGTCGGCTACGACGATGAATGGGCATTAAACTCAGCACAGGCAATTGAACCGCAGCATGCCTCAGTTTACGTTGAAGCCATTACCTCCCATACATATTAAATTTTGTCACTTCGCCATTGTTCAAGCTGCGGCGTTTAAACACACGTAATTGCGTTTCTTTTGTGTCGCGATATGCGCCTTCATCATATTCAGGCGGCACGGCGTGATCTCTTAGGGGCAAGTCCTTTAAACACAGCATCCTCGTATGCGGCGTATGGCCGGCATCACCAATATAAAACGCCGAAATATCTGCGTGTTTCTTGAATTCATATTTCAAGCTTTTCACAAGTTTATTCCAATTGTAACTCCCCATACGGTCGCCAAGCCCTTCAAGGCTATCAAAAACCATTTCGGCTTTTTCACCGCGCCACGCCCAACTCTGCGCGATAATTTCATCGGTTTGCTTGTGCGCAACGACATAAAACCCACTGCTTGGGCACATAAAACCATACTCTGCACAAGCCGCCCCCGCACTCGCGATATGTTGACAATTATCCGTATATTCACCCAGTAACAATCCACGCGGATCACCATCAGGCAATTTATAAAAATGATAATCTTCTTTGCCAAAGCGCTTACCGTCTATGGTGAGATCAGGAATGGCCTCACGACCAGAACGCGCCGAAAGCCCCGAAGGTTTTTCTACGGGTTTACCACCTATGAGGAGTTCAACATTAATTTTTCCGGTTTTGGACTGACCCGCGCCATAATAACGCTCATATTTTTCTAACAACCCCGTCGCTTTGTTAAAATGGCCGCTCGCCCAGCCACGTTTGAAACAAAACTTCGCCATATCAGGGTAAATTTTCGCCATCTGGTAATATTCCAAAGCAATGGCATCACGCGTTGATTCATAAGACGTTACCCGTCCACAGACGCTGCGTTTAGGCACAGGGCATTTATCTGCGTATTTCACCAAAGCCGCCATTTTCTGCCCGTGTTGGAGCGCCGCATCACCCCATGCTTTAAAATCTGGCGCACCCTCTATCGGTATAACAGCGCCGTTTAACAAGTCGAATAATGGTCTTTGTGTGTTTTTGCCCCATTTTTCTAAGTAACGCAGCAGGTTTTCTGCGCTGCCAAATAACACAGATGCCGTAAAGGAAAGCATCTCTTTGGTTTGCTCTGGCAAGTTCTCATGCTCCAACATTTCATCTTTAATCTGCCAATATAATTGAGGTTTAAAATAATGCGGGTTATGCTGCCATAATTGCTCACTTATGACATTGCTCTCACTAATCTCAAACCATTTATCTGAGCGCCGCAATAACGCGTCTTGGTCTCCGACAAAATCACTGCGTGACAAGCCTATATCTTCTAAACACGCGATCATATTTTTATCACCATACTGCATGGCGTACAAAAGAGCGCGGCTATTGCTCTGCGCAATATCAACGCCATTATCGTAAAGATATTCAACAATATCAACATTACCCGCCAGCACAGCAAAGTATAATGCCGCATCTTCATGCGCGTGAATATCGGCCCCTGCTTTGTGCAAATACGCAAAGATCTCAAGTGATAATTCCTCTGCGGCCTGCATTAATGGTTGGTCATTATTCGCACGAAGGTCAGCGCCATTTTTATGCAGGTATTTAAGCGATTTCAGCGACCCATTACTGACAGCTGTACGCACGTGATCAAACTGTCCGCCTATTAAGGGGATGCCACGTTCTTTATGCAGATAGCGCACCACAGAGATATGGTCATTCGTTATCGCCCAATCCATCGCAAGGCTTTCGTTTTCTTGTTTTTCACTGGAGCTTTCGTATACGTACTTAACCATCGCTAAGTTGCCGTGAAACGCAGCTTGTCGCAGGGCTTCACTGCCATTTGTTTCAATATCGCCATAGCCCAGTCTATACATGTAGCGAAAAACATTAAGCTTTGCACCAAAACCCGCGAGACGCATACCATGCGCACGATCATGAAAGGCCTGTACACCATCCCACTCTGTTTTTTTAATATAGGCCTTCACTGCTCTTAAATCACCGTCGCGGCAGCTCTGCCAGAACTTTTCTAACGCAATGCGTTGAGGGGAGCGTTCCCCAGGGGTTTCGCCCTTACCTAACGCAGCGACAACACCTTGGTAGCTGCGGCTTTGGCGCGGCTTTTCTGCCTGCGCTGACAGGCGTTTTATTTCTTCGGCGAGAAACGCCGCGCCGTTATGCACCGCATGAACCAGTACTCCATCATTAACCGCGAAACCTGCTTGCGCCATTTTTACAGCGTATATCGGCAGCGCTTTACGCAATGCTTCATAATCATCTGGCTGGCACTTCTTAACCGCTTTTAGCACGTTTAAAGCGCATTCGATTTCAGGTGGTTTTTGTGATGTTTTCATTTCCAAGCCGTCCCATGTGTTTTTTAGACATAATAAAGAGTGAGCGTGTTATGTCAAGGGTGCAAAACAATAATTATAAAGCGCAACATTTCATGGTAAGATCATTCAAATTTAAGGCAAAACAATGACAACATGTAGGGCCAGTACACCATGACCGACTTCTTCACCCGTAGAGACTTTATTTCATTTGGCGCTGGTATTGGCGCGACGATTGGGGGCGCGCTCGCTATGGGAAAATGGCAAAGCCGTGATGTTCCCGTTATCCGCGCTGAGAATAATAAAGCGCAGCTTTTCTTACACATTCCAAAGACTGGCGGTACGTCTTTGCGTGAACACATCATGGATAATGTTAAAGCGCATCAAATTATAATGCCTGAGCGCCCTGAAAATATTTGGCATTTGAAAAAATATTACAGCCATTACTTAAACGCGCAGGATTATATTTATGTCCGTGGTCATTTTGCCAATGACTGGCGGCGTTTTTTAAATGATTATACCGACCAAACGCAGTGCATCACGATGCTGCGTAACCCTGTATCGCGCTTTCGTTCATCCTATCAATATCAAATTGAGCACTGGGCGGTCGATGGCAGCTATGCCAAAGAAATTTTAGCGCAGTCCCCTCATAGCCTGTCTGACGTGATTGATATTTTTGACCGAGATGCCGCAGATAAAAACTTTAAACATCGCGCGTTTGTATATGAATACAACGATGGCATGACCCGCCGCCTGAGCGGAGAGGGTTGGAACGCCCCCTATCGCGGCACAACGCCCGCAATGCTGCAAAATGCCAAAGACAATTTACGTACACGCTTTAAAATTATCGGCGTGACGGAAGAATATAATAAATTCCTCTACCTGCTGAAACAAAATTATGGCTGGGACCTCAACCCATCTATTCGCAAAAATGCCGCCAAGAAGAAAATGGCGGTCACCGATCAAGACCGTGACAAAATTAACGATTTAAACAGGCTAGACGTCGAACTGCACAAATATGCACACAGCCTGTCTGCTGAAATGTTCGCGGCACTCGGCGATAATGCTCCACAAGATTATCGCGACTTTATAAAAGGATAAGCCCCGATGAAATGGATCACGTACACACTAAGTATCATCACTATTTTATGCACGCCGTTCAACGCAGCAAAAGCAGCGGAGTACACAGCAACTGACATTATCACGATCACCAAAGGGGCAGGTGAAATTTTACTGCGTTATTACGGCCAAGATGTCGGTACGGATTATAAAAGTGATCATTCCCCCGTCACCAAAGCCGACCTTGCATCAAACAGCTACATCACAGCCGCGCTTTATGCACTAACGCCTAGTATTCCGGTAATTTCAGAAGAAACCGCCAATAAAGAAAATATTGGTGATGTGTTTTGGATACTCGACCCGATGGATGGTACGAAAAGCTTTATCAAGCAAACAGGGCAGTTCACAGTAAACATCGCGCTGATAAAAGATAAAACGCCCGTCTTCGGCGTTGTATATATTCCACTGACAGATACCACATATTTTACAGGTGATGACGGCAAGGCTTATAAGGACACACCACAACACGGTACGCAGCAGATTAATGTCCGCCAGACCGCAAATAAAGGCTTAACCTTAGTGGCAAGCCGCCTACATGGTAGTGCTGCCGATGATGCTTTTATAAAATCACACAGCATTGCCGCCTTTAAAACGATGTCGAGCTCAATTAAGTTCTGCCTTGTCGCCGAAGGCGCTGCGGATATATACCCACGTAACGGCACAACAATGGAATGGGATAGCGCCGCAGGGCATGCCGTGCTGCGCGCTGCTGGTGGGCGTATCATCGCGCAGGATACCATGCAGGACTTACGCTATAACAAGCCCGCATACCGGAACCCGCATTTTATTGCTTTTGGTAAAATTGAAAATTATCCGTAGATTTAAAGGGAGCGCGCGCTTAAGCCGTCATGCCCAAAGTCGATAAGACACGGTTTGTCTGCTTTTCGCCAAGCTTAATTTCCTGCACGTCATCTTTCGCCAGATAAGTAATTGTGCTGCCGCCGCTACCGGAAACGACAATATCGTAATCGGATTCATCGCTATGCTTCGCCGCTTTTAAAAACCTGTTGGCAACCGTGGTCTCTTCAGCTGCTGTTGCCGCTTTTTCTTCACGGTCAGCCAAAAACTTATCGCGTAGTTTAAGCGTTTTTGTCACAGCCAGCACTTCAGGTGTCTTCAAACGCGCAATGGCTTCTTTTGAAGGGCGAATATTATTCGAAAACTCTTCGACAATAGCCGCGATCTCTTCTGGGTCATTGGAAATTTTATACGCATCCTCTGATGATGAATATGTTTTTGTCTTACGCATCAAACAATTCAGCGCAGCTTCAGGATTATTGGACGGGTTGTGCGGACGCATGAATGTGCCGCAATCGCCACCTCGAACGCCGCCGCTTAGCGCGACAAGGACGTTTTTCGCTGTGTTCACGAGGCTAAGATATCCATCATCAGGATTATAAGCAACCGTTGTATTTTTCTTATCATGGACAATATCATGCAACATTTTTGCCGCATCTTGATATGAAGAAATACTTATCCGTGGGCCAAAACGGCGTTCAGAAAATTCTTTCTCGCCGCCATCGCCTTTACCAAGCACATGCTTATCAAAGGCATGACCCGTTGCAACTAACGCCAATATAGGATTGATATAACTTACCATGACACCCTCGCCTGCTTAAAACCTGTAACTGTGAACAGTTATTCTTATTGTTTAAATTATATGACAATATAGCATTTATATTACCTTTACACAATATAAAAAGCATAAATTATTACTCTTAAGAATTCCTTTAAAAGCACTAATAATTTATTTCAAAGGAATGTATACTATGCATCGTCTTACAGTTAAGCCATGACACCAAGGACAAAGGCCCTAGGATAAAATATGGATAAGCAGCAGCAAAATGCATTGATAACAGCGGCCAAAGCAGGCGATGCCCATGCCTTTGAACGCCTGATCAATCATTATTACGACGTGATTTTTAAATTCGCATGTAAATGGTGCGGAAACGCAAATGATGCTGAAGACATTACGCAAGATTCCTGCATCAAACTCGCGCGGTTTATTGGCAAATATGATGGCAAATCCGCCTTTACAAGCTGGCTCTATCGTTTGGTCATAAATTGCGGAAAAGATTGGTATAAAAGCCAAAGCCGCCACCCCGCACCCAACCCTGAGGCGTTAGAGAGCGTAAAAACAGAAAGCCGCAGCGAAGACAGTGTCTACACTAACCAAGTCTTAAATGCTGTTGCCAAGCTGCCTGAAGGTGAGAAAGATGCCGTTATCCTCGTCCTCAGTGAAGGCTTGTCTCATAAAGAAGCCGCCAAAGTTCTTGGCTGCAAAGAAAGTACAATATCGTGGCGCGTCCACGAAGCCCGCAAAAAATTAAGCGCGCAATTTAAAGAGGAGCAATATTATGGATGATCAAAAGCTCGATAAAATATTAAAAAATATGGATACGCCTGCCATTGATGCCAACGCCAAAAAACGTGCGTTAAACCTCGCTATGGCTGAGTTTGACAGCGTACAGAAAGAAAAAAACGCAGAAAAAGAAAAAAAATTCCAAGGATTTCAAATCCTCTCTCGTCTTATGGGTATCAGCAACACAGAAACCAATAAGAGAAAGCGAAATGCAATGGAACAGAAATCACATAAGAAATTTATATATGGCGGCATGGCCACTGCTGCAGCCGTTATTATCGTCGCCGGCATAGGCTTACAGCTTGCCCCCAATTTTGATACGGCAGGCCGCGCGGTGCTTACGCAGCCATCTGCGCAAATCAAACCAGATCAACGTAACACTACAGGAGGCATACATAAGCACACCTTAGAAACAAGCGCTCAACAAGATTTTGATAGTGAAAACTTAGAAGAGCTAGATAGTTTGGCTCCGCAGCCAAGTTCTAGCCCAGATCGAAAAGAAAGAGCCAAAGTCAACGCTGACCTGCTTGGTGATAGTAAAAACATGCCTGAGAAAAAACAAGCTAAGCCAGAGCGCGAGCTTGGCCGCACTGCGAGTAAGGCAATGCCTAGCAAAGACGACGCCGTCGCCCGTACGCTTATCGCGCCCATGGCACCTGCGCGCAGCATCACAACCATTATGCATGAAGCAGAAGAAACAATCGCCCTTGCCCCTGCTGATATCATGACAAATCAGTATCAAGATGTTGGCCGCGATAAATTTTCAGACTTCACCGAAAACCCATTTAAACTTGTAACAGCCGAGCCTATTTCAACGTTTTCAGCTGACGTAGACACGGCATCATACAGCTTTGTACGTCGTCAGTTAAATAATGGCGTACTCCCACAGAAAGACGCTGTACGTATCGAAGAATTAATCAATTACTTTGATTATGATTACGCACTGCCCGATGATAAAACAGAACCATTTAAACCAAACGTCACAATAACGGAGAGCCCGTGGAATGCAGGCAAACAGTTAATGCATATCGGCATTAAAGGTTATGAGTTTGCTGGTGAGCAGCCAAATAGCAACATTGTGTTCTTACTTGATGTATCAGGTTCAATGAACAGCCATGATAAATTGCCACTGGTTAAAAACTCAATGAAGATGCTCCTTGGCAGCCTTAAACCTGATGATACAGTTTCGATTGCTGTTTATGCAGGTGCGGCAGGTACAGTGCTTGAACCAACCAAAGTGTCAGAAAAAGCTAAAATCATTGCCGCTTTTGACCGTTTAAGCGCGGGCGGCTCAACAGCCGGCGCGGCGGGCATTAACCTTGCTTACCAACTCGCTGAGCAAAACTTTGATGAAAACGCTGTCAACCGCGTGATCCTTGCCACTGATGGTGATTTCAATGTCGGCATTAACAATCGCGAAGAACTTAAAGACTTTGTCGAACGCAAGCGTGAAAAAGGCATTTTCCTTTCCGTACTTGGTTTTGGTCAAGGCAATTACAATGATGACATGATGCAGGCGCTTGCACAAAACGGTAACGGTGTTGCAGCTTATATCGACACCTTAAACGAAGCACGCAAAGTCTTAGTCGAAGAAGCCACATCATCGCTCTTCCCCATTGCCAAAGACGTGAAATTCCAAGTCGAATTTAACCCTAATCGCGTTTCAGAATACCGCCTTGTCGGTTATGAGACGCGCGCTTTAAACCGTGAAGATTTCAACAATGACGCCGTAGATGCAGGTGATATCGGCGCAGGCCATAGCGTTACCGCCATTTATGAAATCACTCCCGTTGGCGCGACGCAAAGCGTTGACCCATTACGTTACGGCCAAAAAGAATACATGCTTATTGAGGAGAAACATAATCTTGATAACATTCATACCCCACCAGACTTTGGTCAAGAAATCGCCTTTCTAAAAATGCGCTACAAACTGCCAAAAGAAGACGTTTCAAAACTGATTACGCAAGCAATAACGCAGGAAGAACATGGCCCTCATTGCCCAACAAAATCGTTTTGTGACTATGGCATAAATGCTGACACGCAGTTTGCCACAGCGGTTGCGAGCTTCGCACAAATCCTTAAAGGTGGTAAATATACTGGCAAGATGGATTATGACGCAGTGATCGCCCTTGCCAACGCATCAAAAGGTAATGACCCGTTCGGTTACCGCGCTGAGTTCATCCAAATGGTACGCCTTGCACAGAGCGCAAGCGACATGCAGCCATAAACACAGCCCGCATATAACATCAAAGAAAAGAGCGCCCTTTAAAGGCGCTCTTTTTTATTGCCCCGCCATCGTTTATACTCAGCGGACAATAACCACAGCGACAAAGCCCCCATGATGACAGACCCCATTTTCACCCAGACAACCCATAGCCATAAATTGCTGTTTATTGGCGCAGCGATATGCATAGCGATCATATCAAACCTCACTTTTTATAACTATGTTTTTGAAATGGATTGGCCCTGGGCATATAATATTCTTCCCTTTGGCTGGATCGGCCTTGGCATGGGGTATATGGGAACGTTTTTTCATGAATTAGGCCACACCGCACTAGCATGGTTTTACGGCTACCCAACTTTGCCGATGTTTGACTTCATCCATGGCGGCGGGCTTGCGCTTAGTACGTCAGGGCAGCAGATTTTCATTCTGATCGCCGTATGGGCGGCCCTCATCTCTGGTTATTGGCATTTTAAAGATTATTTTTTCATCAAATGGGGCTGCGCCGCGCTGCTCGGCCTCAATTTAGCCTTTGCCTTTAATGATGGACATGAATTTTTCATCAACTTCATGGGCCCTGCCGCACAGCCATTAGTCGCAGGGTTTTTATTATTTCGCGCTTTATTTGACCTTGCCCCAAGGGGCGCATTGGAACGGTTTCTAAACGCCGCTATCGGACTTGCCATGTTTGGCGCAGTCTTTATTGATGGGCTCGGCCTGCTGAGCCGCAGCGCCCACCGCCTGAGTTATTTTCAGCAAAAGGGCGCACATGGCTTTGGTGATTTTGATAAAATCGGCTACCAACTGCCTCTACTCGGCTTTCATGGCATTGTCTATATTTGGCTATTGCTGGCGCTGATATGTTTCATCGTGCCACTTTACCTATATAAACGCAGCAAAGCCGCGCAATATTAAACACAAAAAAGGCCTGCTATAATACAGACCTTTTTTAACTACGCACTGAAACTTTAAGCCTTATACTGGCTGTTTATTATTGTTGAGAGAATTTATCACAATTTACATAAAACAACAAGAAAAAAGTAATTTATATTTTTTTGTTAGGCGCAGCGCGGATAAATTGCTATCAAAGATATGAACGTTGAAAAAACACGAGATAACATGAGTTTAAGCTATGAACGTACAGAGCCTTATTCACGCAAAAAAACACCTTCTCGGTATCACGCTTTGCGTTTTGATTGCCATGGCCGCGAAGTATATTTCACTGTCATTAAACTGGCCTGTGATGTTGATCTGCCTTGCTTGCGGCTTTGCCCTTAACCCATTTTGCTCTGATAAACGCCTTAATGCCGGCATTAATTTTAGCGCGAAAACAATTTTGCGCCTTGGCGTTGTCCTTATCGGGGCGCGCTTTGTATTTTCTGACCTTGCGGCGCTCGGCGCGGGCACGATTATATTTATCATTGCCGTGACCTTCGCACTGATTATCATCAGTATTATCGTGGCAAAAATGCTTAAAATTAACGCTAGCCTTGGCATATTACTCGGCGGTGCAACGGCAATTTGCGGTGCGTCAGCCGCAATGGCGATTGCCTCTATATTGCCGCAGCATAAAGATAATGAACACAATACCGCCGCCGCGATTATTGCCGTAACCGCCATCGGCACAGCCGCGATGATCCTCTATCCGCTAATCTTGCCCTTTTTTAATCTGACCGATCAACAAGCCTCATTGTTCATTGGCGGCACAATTCACGATGTCGCGCAGGTTGTCGGTGCGGGTTATAGCCTCTCACCAGGAATTGGCGACCAAGCTGTACTCGTCAAACTGATCCGTGTTTTTATGCTGATTCCCGTGCTGATTACGCTTGGCTTTTATATTCATAAAACGCAGCAAAATGAGAATGAAAATAACGAAAAAAAGGGCGAAGCAGCAAAATTCGCATTCCCGCTTTTTCTGCTCGGTTTCCTTGCCCTGCTGACGATCAATGCGCTCGGCTTTATTCCCGAAGATTTACGCCTATGGCTAAAAGCGGCGAGCCATTGGGCGCTTATTATTGCGCTCAGCGCCGTTGGCCTTAAAACCTCTCTAAAGGCACTCTGCCAGCAAGGCGCAAAGCCCTTTACCCTCGTTGCCATCAACAGCGCCATCCTGATCGCGGTTTATGGCCTGTATATTAGCTTTCTTTAAACCTTTTTTAAGCTTTTCTCTTTATTATCCGATATATGAAAATATTACTACTACATTCATTTCAGGACTATCTCATCATTGCCTATTCTTTTATGGCTGCCATTGCAGCTTTTGGATATGGTCCGCAGATTTATACCCTGATTAAGTCCACCGGACATTCAATAAGCACCCCAATATCAACATGGCTGTTATGGACGGCAGAGGCCTGTGTGTCTTTTACTTACGCTGTTATCATCCTGCGTGACCCTGTGACCATGTTTGTTTTCGGCGTTGATTTTCTGGCTTCGCTGATCATTGTCTCGTTGACCGTTTACAACCGAAGCTATCGTTTCGGTCCGGCGCCTAAAGTCATAAAGGCGGCCTAAGCACGCTAGAATCCAAAGCCGAGCTTCTTCATAAGAAAAACCATAGCGAAATAGAGCGCAGTCGTTAGCGCGCAGCAAAGGACGAGCGCGGCGTAAAACGGTACATTTTGTCGCAGCAAGATCGGCAGCACCAAAAACATAGGCAGTGACGGCAGCACCATCCAAAATGTTGATTCTGCATGTACGGCAATGCGTTCCGCATCCTTCGTTTCCACCCATATCCAAATCATCGCCAGCACAGATATAATCGGCAGAGAAGCAATCAATGCGCCAAAGGCAGGGCTGCGTTTGGTCACTTCAGACACAGCAGAGACAATCAGGCCAGACAGCAATGCTTTAAACAGTGCGAATCCCATATTATTTTCCTTATTTTATTCTTCTTTGGTGAACAGCTTTAAACGGTAATTCAAGAACCACGCTGCGCCCACACATTGCAAAACCACCGCCCCGCATGAGCCCAGAAGACCGCCCGCACCCGTCGGTAAAAAGAAGCTTAGGCCGCCGCCGCTCATAAATACTTTCTCAACGGTCTCCCGCGTATCAAAAGCGCCATCCATCGTGACATTTACCGCCATGAAATACATCACAAAATAGTAAAACGCCAATTTAAAGCCAACAAAGCGCCCCGTACGGCCAAGCAAAATAGCATGCAAAATCAGGCCGTCACGCAATGTAAACAGCAATATACCAAGCCCCAAATTAAACATTGAAAATTCAATGCGATTATTATCAGCGGGAAAGGTCATATGCAGCAGCACCAAAAGCGGCAAAGCAAGGCATAACGTTACCGCCCAGCGCGGAACGTTCATAAAGGCAAGTTGCCAATCGCGCGCGCGCCATGCTGCGATAAACCGTTTATACGGCATGATGTCCTTAGATTCTTCAAGCATCTTCATATACAGCAATGCAGCCACGACACAAAAACCAAGCCAATATGGCATCGCACTATCAAACATGCCCCGCAGGAAGCTCGTATCCTGAGGGTATAGCCCCGCAACATAGGCCGCCGTGCTAACAACAAAAGCCGCCCAGACAAGCGGTGCGTTTTTATATTGCAGTTCCAGACGTAGCAAACGCTGTATCGCGACCACAACCCAAAACAAAACAAACAAGACGCTATATAAGTCAAAATGCGTCTTACTCAGCATAATACCATGCCAGCTGACAAGCCCATCTGCACTGACCATACCATCAAGGTGCAAGTCATAACCTATAATCGCCTTAAACACCCAGCTTGCCACGACAACGCCAAGAATTAACGATAAGAAAACCCGCATCCGCTTCGTGTGTAAACTCGCCAGTGAAACCAGTAAGGCGCTTGCATGGCCTGATACCGCGCCAAGCACGCTTGCCATTAAGAACACCCCCACAGACGGCGTTGACGCGCCAAAGGCGTCATGGGGATAGTTAAACGCCATCACAGCTAGTAAAGGAATGCCGAAATACCATGCATAGGATGTTGCGCCAAATAATTTACCAATTGCCAATTGCCATGGGCCAATCGCCGACATTTTTTGAAAGTCCCACGTGTTACCCTTTATCTCGCTCGACAAGGTTTTTGCAGCTTCGTAAGTACCAAACAAACAAAGTACCACAAAGCATATCGGCAAGGTTGTGCCAAATAAAACAGTATCATCTGCGCCCCATGACGTACTGGCTAAATATAAATAACAAAGCAAAAAAATCGGCATTGCCGCAAGGCGGAAAGTAGAGAATTTGAGCCATAAATTACGGTGAAATTCAGGGTTTATGATAATCATGCGCTTTGCTCCCCTTTTGGCGTGTGGGCTAAATCCATATAGGCAGATTTCAAAGTTCTTTGCATCGGCACAAAGCGCGATACAGGAACATCATGTTGAATTAAATATTTCAAAAACGCGGTCTGCGCGGCGGCATCGCCTGTGAAATCACAGTGCAGCCCGTCCCCCTCTTGATAACACTGACTGACTTCAGGATGCGCTGCAATCAGTTCAACATGCGCGGTGCTTTGTGCCAATAACGTCATTTCAATCCGCGTCACTTGCGCCGTTTGGTGCTCTGCCTGATACTGGGACAGCGTCACATGGGAGCGTATTTCTCCGTCACGAATAACCAGCATATCGGTACAGTAATCTTCAAGCTCCGCCAGAATATGGGATGAAACAATAATCGTCATGCCGCGCTTTTGCAGGCGGACGATAAAGGCAGATAAATTCACCCGCGCCTCAGGGTCTAGGCCTGATGCTGGCTCATCCAAAATCAAGATTTTCGGGTCATGGATCATCGCCATACCAACGCCGAGGCGCTGGCGGTAACCGCGTGACAAGCTGCCCGCTTTTTTATCTAGATAAGATGTAATCTCAACATCTTCGGCGACCGCTTCAACGCGTTTTTGCACATCGGCCTTGGGCAGTTTTTGACACCACGCCGTATAGGTTAGGCACTGACGGACGCTTAAATCATTATACAGGCCAAAAAAGTCAGACAAATAACCCATTTTGCGGTGGGCTTTACGCGGGTGGCGATGAATATCAATGCCATCGACCTCTATATGCCCTGAAAGCGGCGCCTGTAAATTCGTCAGGCAGCGCAGTAAGGTTGTTTTCCCTGCGCCGTTTGGCCCAACGAGAGCTGTCACGCTGCCCGCGCTGAGTTCAAAATTTATATCTGTTAAAATCTTTTGCGGTGGGTATTCAAAGTTTAAGCCGCGCACTGAAATCATTGTCATGAATATATGTTCCCATTTCTACCATATTTAAATGCCGTGCGTATCATAACAATAAATGCCGACCGCCGCCACTACGAGGGCGCAGAAAAATCCACATGCATCACGGCGCATTTTCCGTTATACTCCCATAAAGCGCAATACAAGGAGAGGTTTATCATGGAAGAACACGTTGACGGTTTTATCAAAATGAATATGGAAGGCCGCATATTAGAACTGGGCGAGCAATATTATGATGAGCATATCACCATGAGCTCCAATGGCGAGGACTTCGCAAGATCGCGGGCTGAAGCCTATGAAAAGCAAAAACCTTATGTGGAATCCATCGCCGCCTTTGTTATTACCTTGATAGAAAAAGAGATCAAAGGCGACATTGCCGAGGTGACATTCCATTACGACATCACCACCAAAACCAATCAAAACTACGCCTTCACAGGCACGCATATTCAAACATGGAAAAACGGCAAAATCACCCATGAAGAATATGTCATGGTGCATTAAACCGTTTCTGTACCTTGGTAATTGATGTTGTTTTTATTGTACTAAACAACGCGCTGCTTGAGTAAGGCTTTATAGTACAAAACAAGCATGTCCGATTTTGGCAAAAGGTTCTTTTTAAAGCTTGCTGTCAGATCTTTGATAACCTCTCTTGAAAATTTTTGACCGCTATTTAAATGAAAGCTATCCATGTTCCATTGTTGGAAGCCCCTTTGTTGAACGGCCGTGTCAATTAAACACTCTATATTATGGTGACGGTTGTCGTTTTCAATATTAAACATTAGCTGTCGTAGATCAGCTTCTTTGCCCTCAATAACTTGTAAAAACTGCCCGTCTAAAAAGAAAAGTGCGCCTGTGATCCTACGTTTCTGATTTTCAATTTTCGCTACCTGCACGATCTCTGCAATCACAGAGTCGATATCGCGCTCTTCGCCTTTAAAATCACTAATATACGCGATCATATGTATTTGGTTCATAGCTTTCATTTCTATTTAATCACCCCCCGATAACTTGTTGGTCATACTATACACGATACCACACGCCAAAAACAGTCCGCTGCGTTTATACTTATATATATAAAATTTTGAGGGGGTTAAAAAAACACAGGCCTTACGCGCTACATGTCGTATAAAGATTCCCAGCTATTCTTGGGTTGGTCAACATTTTGATCTAGGCCGTCCTGCGCGGCAACTTGCTTCGCTTCATCTAGCTTTGCGACAAAGGGCTCAACTAAATCATAAAGCTCACTCATCGCAGATTCATAATATGCGCTTTCTTCCCTGATCACGGCCCTGCGATATGCTTCTGGGTACGCCTCTAAACGAGCGTTAAACTGGTTTTCTATCCCATTCTTCTGAACGTTTAAGTTATCAAGACTTGCATTAACAGCCGTCTCATGTGAGGGGTGGTCTTCATCGATAATCATCTTGTATATGTCATCATGATATAACTCTTCGCGGCGTGCGCCCACATCATCATCGATATTACCGCGCAAGGCATCAACCTCAGTTCTTACGTATTCTAACTGCCCTTCACTTAAACCATAAACAGTGGCAAGCTCTGCGCTTGACGCAACATGACTGACAGCTTGGTCAAAATCTTGCGATAGCGCGAGGTTTCCTGCGCCATTACGTTCACTGAACCAAATATCATCTAAATTATCGACAACAGCGAGCGCGCCATTTTCATCAACATAAACTTGATTTTCTATATCCACGCCGCGCACTTGCAATATTTTTTGTAAATCCTGCGGCGCGTCAATGCTCATGAAATCTACTGCGTCCCCTGCCAGTAATGCATCCGCAATAATATCCATTTTATTTTGTGTCATACGCCCTGGCTCCCATTAGCTCGTTAAACATAGAGTAACAGCCCACAGTTAAGATTATATGAAACGTGGCTTATACCCCATGCCTGATTTCGTAACGTTTAAGCATGATTTATCTGGCAATGCGTTATTTACCATTGTGCTCGGCTGGTGTTTTTATGGAGGCGCGGTGCATTAGGCTAATGTTTAAGTCCAGAATTTATTTCGATTTACTTTTCTCGTTAATAAACCCAAGTACCAAACCACTAATTAGTGCGATAAAAGGACTTATAACTACTGCTAAACTCTCATCCATACCAACTACTCCCACTCAATGGTAACTACGGTGCTAAGTATTTGATTTAATGATATAATATTTTTGCTTGTAGTAAGTTTACAGTTTAATCTCAGGCCAAAAAACAGATTTTAATTTGTCCTTATATACACAATCACTGAGATTATTAGCCATACGAATGACACCAAAATCAAGTGATTAGCGCCATCTAAAAGAGGAAAACTACAAAGCATATCTGCCGAAATACAGGAAAGTTTTGTCGAGAGTAAGTGAATGGAAGCCAGCAAAGGAACTGCCCAGCCAAAAATAATAATTGCTTTTAAATGCTTCATCTTTTCTCCTTTTATTCCCACTCAATCGTCCCAGGGGGCTTACTGGTAATATCGTAAACCACCCGATTAATACCGCGCACTTCATTAATAATGCGCGTGGCGGCGCGGCCTAAAAATTCGTGATCGAAATGGTAGAAATCGGCGGTCATGCCGTCTACTGCGGTGACGGCGCGCAGCGCGCAGACGCTGTCATAGCTGCGGCCATCGCCCATGACGCCGACGGTTTTGACGGGGAGGAGGACGGCGAAAGCTTGCCAAATTTTGTCATATAGCCCCGCATTGCGAATTTCTTCGAGGTAGATGGTGTCTGCCTTACGCAATATTTCTAATTTTTCAAACGTCACTTCCCCTGGGATGCGGATGGCAAGACCTGGCCCTGGGAAGGGGTGGCGCTTAATGAAGCTGTCGGGCATGCCAAGTTCGTGACCTAGGCGGCGCACTTCGTCTTTGAAAAGCTCACGCAGAGGTTCAATCAAATCAAGTTTCATATGTGCAGGCAATCCGCCGACATTATGGTGGCTTTTAATCGTCACCGATGGTCCGCCGCTAAATGATACCGATTCAATGACATCGGGGTAGAGCGTGCCTTGGGCGAGGAAGTCAGGCTTGCGCCCAATTTCCTTGGCGATTTTATCGGCGCTTTCATCGAATATATCAATAAAGATTTTACCGATTAATTTACGTTTTTGTTCAGGGTCGCTAACGCCATCAAGGGCGCTCAAAAAACGCTCTGATGCATCAACATGGACGAGGTTAATTTGGTAATGTTCCTTGAACATCGCCAAGACTTGATCCGTCTCCCCAGCGCGCATAAAGCCGGTATCAACATAAATACAGGTAAGCTGCTTACCAATCGCTTCGTGGATTAACACGGCAGTTACCGAGCTATCAACGCCGCCAGAAAGGCCGCAAATTACGTGACCGTCACCGACTTGCGCTTTGATGCGTTTTTGGCTCTCGGCGCGGAAGGCGGCCATTGTCCACTCACCTGCACAGCCACAGACATGATGGGTGAAGTTTTTAAGGAGCGCCGCGCCTTCTGGCGTGTGGACGACTTCGGGGTGGAACTGCACGCCGTAGAATTTTTTATCATCATTAGCAATCACCGCATGAGGCGCGCCTTCGGATGCGGCGACAATGCGGAATCCCTCTGGCAGGGCGCTAACGCGGTCGCCATGGCTCATCCACACCGTATGGCGCCCGCCAACAGGCCAAACATGACGGAACAAATCGCAATCGCCAATAATGTCAATCACCGCGCGGCCAAATTCTTTATGCTCTGAGCCTTCCACGATGCCGCCAAGCTGCTTTGCCATGGTTTGCTGCCCATAACAAATGCCAAGCACTGGCACGCCAAGGTCAAACAGGCCATCCGCTACGGCGGGGGCGTTTTCATCACCAACGGAAGATGGGCCGCCAGAAAGGATAATGCCTTTGGGATTATAAGCCTTAATTTTCTCTAGTGATGCATCATTAAACGGCCAGACTTCGCTATACACGCCGCTTTCACGCACGCGGCGCGCAATTAATTGCGTCACTTGCGATCCGAAATCGAGGATAAGGATATGGTCATGTTTAAGGGGCTGCGTCATGGCGTGTGGCTTCCTGAAATATTGATTACTCTACCGCAAGAGATTAACGCGAGAGGTGGAATTTAGCAATCAAGATATCTGAATATTTAGCCGCCAGCCCTTTAGCCGCCAGTATGTGGCATATAGCCGCGATTTGTTTTCGCAGCGGCCTGCGCGGGCGCATTATCATTTTCGGCATAACCGGCAAAACCGCATTGTTCTTGCAGCTCCGCCAATTTAGGCCATAGCTGCCCGCCAATAAGGGCGAGTGTATCCTCAATATGCGCTTGCGTAGCGCGATCAACATACGGCTTCGCCTTGGTAAGGTACTGACCGATATTTTTAATGCAGTCCATACGGTGAGCAAGGTCTTTTTCAACAAAGCCTTCGCTCGCGCATAACGGCGAAGGGCTTTGGTATAACCCGCTAAACCATGTATATGAGTGGTTTTCGTAATGGGTCAGTACGCCGCTATCGGGCATGTTCTTTGCTGCCCAGACTTCTGGCGTTTCACCATCCCAGCCATGCATCATTAAGTCGGCCTTAAGCAGCGCATTGATTTTTTCATCCATTGGGCGTTCTATAACTTCTATGGCTGGCACAGTGCCATTTTCTTGTTCAGGGTCTTGCTGTGCGATAGTGACATTTATCGACTCTTTGCTTTCTGCTGCCGCGATAAAGGCCGCCATTAAATTGGCTTCGCCATATTTACCGCTAGCTTTCAGCGCACAGTAAAATTTTTGTTCAATTTGACGCGCGCAACTTTGCGCTAAATGCAGCGCATTGTCCATTAATGCACATGTGTCGTAGAAAAATTTCGATGCCGCAGCGTCCTCAAAGGCAGCAATGCGCGGTGCTTTTAAAAAAGCAATTGCTTGGTTTATCATATCTGCCTTTTGGTAATGCGCCTCAAGCTGCGCTTTTTTCTGATCGCGTTGCGTTATAACATCAGGTTCGTCTACCCCATCCGCTTCATTTTCAAGACATTTTTGAGATAAATAAATATAGTCGAGCGCGGTATGTTCTATGCCTGAACTTATGGCTAAATGATCATAGCCGCCACCATCAAGAACATTGATATACCGACCATTCTCGATCATCTCCTTGAAATTCATAAGCTGCTCCGTTTGCGCTTCTATATGCTTTGTCTGTGTCGTGTAGCCCATTAACAATGATGATAGGCCTGAGCCTGCTGCTGTTAATGTTGCTTGATGGGCAGAAATCTGCCCCTTTGTTTCAGACAATAAATCCGCCTGTTTTTCACCTTGCGCTTCGCCATGCGCCTCGAAATAAGCTAATAGGCGTGGGGCATCAAGGGTCAAACCTTGCGCAAATGCTTTTAATGTCTCAATGGCTTCTGGTTTGACTTGATATACATCGCGGCCCTCTGCAAGGTTTTTGACTATCTGACAATGCTTATAGAATTCTTCGCCACGTAATGTTTGTTCTTGTATGGAAAAGCCGTTACGTTCAAATGTTGGTCTTAACATGTCTTCAAACTGCTTTTCGCGGCCTCCAGAACCTTCGTAACGGTTCATCGATGTGGGCCTCAACGCCATTAGCCAATCATTAAAACTTTGTGTTTCGACATTAATTTTTAATCCTTCGTTTTTCACATAGGCCTTCAGGGCGTCTGCCGTGAACTGCGTTTGATGCACGTCAGAAAGCAACCCTGTATGAGCGCCTCTTTTGTAGTTTTTTGCTGGAAATGCATAACAACCTATATTAAACATAGAGGTATAATAAAATTTTTCTACGAATTCATAAGTAAAAGGCACATCAGACAGGCCGTGCATCAACCCAGAAAGCCGCGTAATTTGCGCGGCGTTAAATATAACGCCCAATGCATCAATATAACTTTCCGGCTCTTGTTTTAAAGCTTTTGTCCCTGCCGCTTTTACAGCTTTTTTAATATAGGGGTCATCACTCTGGAGCAATAAGTATTTAAGGTTCGTAGCTAACAACTTTGCGTCTTGCGCCTGCGTTGAATCTGCAGCGTTCATTGCCGCCAAATGCGCTGTATTTATATTTCCCACAATAACAAACCCTGTCTATTTTCATAATGTATAAATATAGCTGTAACCCACCCCACACAAAAAGTCAATATATTTTACATAAGCGACAAGCTAGGAGCTTGTCCTATGCTATCCGTAGAAACACGGCTGAAAAAAAGCACGATTTTTGATTCAAAGGCTTGATATTTATGGGCTAATCGCGTACAACAGCCGCAAGCGCATATATAGCGATGGGCAAGTTACGTTTATTTTGGGGTTAGTTCCCATATAATAAGCGGGCTGGTGACCCACAAAAATCGTCATATATGTAGATATTAATTTGAAAGGAAACTAACACATGGCACATATTGCTGCTAATCTAAAAGACCACGAAGATTCAAGAGAGTTCGCAACTCTTTTAGCAGAATCTCTTGGCGGAACTCAAAATTTTGAAGGTAAAGTTGTTAAGGGTAAAGTCGTTGGCTTTGAATCTGACCTTGCTGTAATTGATGTTGGCTTGAAATCTGAAGGCCGCGTTGACTTACGTGAATTTACAAAACCTGGCGAAGATCTCGACCTTAAAATCGGCGATGAAGTAGACGTATTCATCGAACGTATGGAAGGCCGCGATGGCATGACAAGCTTAAGCCGCGAGAAAGCTCGCCGTGAAGAAGCTTGGGTTGAACTTGAAAAACAACATGAAGCAAACGAACGCGTTACAGGTATTATCTTTAGCCGCGTTAAAGGTGGTTTCACTGTTGATCTTGGCGGCGCAGTTGCGTTCCTACCGGGTTCACAAGTTGACATCCGTCCAGTACGTGACGTATCCCCACTTATGGGTACGCCTCAGCCATTCTACGTTCTTAAAATGGACAAAACACGTGGAAACATTGTTGTTTCACGTCGTGCTGTTCTTGAAGAAAGCCGTCAGGAAGCACGTAGCGACCTTATGGCGAACCTTACTGAAGGTCAGGTTCTTCAGGGCGTTGTTAAAAACATCACTGATTATGGTGCGTTTATCGATCTTGGCGGTGTTGATGGTCTATTGCACGTTACTGATATTTCTTGGAAACGCGTTAACCACCCATCAGAAGTACTTGAAGTTGGTAAAACTATCGACGTACAGGTTATTCGTTACAACCAAGAAACACAGCGTATTTCACTTGGTATGAAACAACTTGAAACTGACCCATGGGATGGCGTTGCAGCACAATTTGCTGTTGGCAGCAAATTCACTGGTCGCGTTACAAACATCACTGATTACGGCGCATTTGTTGAACTTGGCAATGGCATTGAAGGCCTTGTCCACGTTTCAGAAATGTCTTGGACTAAGAAAAACGCACATCCAGGTAAAATCGTTTCGACTTCTCAAGAAGTTGAAGTCATGATCTTGGACGTTGACCCTGAAAAGCGCCGCATCTCTCTTGGTATTAAACAGTGTCAAGATAACCCATGGTCATCATTCGCTGAGAACCACAAACCAGGTCAAGAACTTGATGGCGAAATTCGCAACATCACAGAGTTCGGCTTATTTGTTGGTATGCCTGGCGATATTGACGGCATGGTTCACCTTTCTGACGTTTCTTGGGATGACCAAAGCGAAGAAGCGCTTAAAGCGTTTAACAAAGGTGATAGCGTTAAAGTTAAGATCCTTGACATCGATGCTGAAAAAGAGCGTGTTGCGCTTGGTATCAAGCAACTTTCTGACGACCCATTTGCAGGCGCCCTTGACGGCATCGCAAAAGGCGCAGTTGTTACTGGTACAATCACAGAAGTTAACGACAAAGGCGTTGAAGTCTTGGTTAATGACAAGCTTAAAGGCTTCATTAAGAAGATTGATCTTTCTCGTGAACGTTCTGAACAACGCCCTGACCGCTTCGCAATTGGTGAAAAACTCGATGCGAAAGTTCTTACTGTTGATGCTAAATCTCACAAGCTTGGCCTGTCTATTAAGGCACGTGAACTTGATGAAGATAAAGCAGCTATGGATGAATTTGGTTCAACAGAATCAGGTGCATCTCTTGGTGATATTCTTGGCGCTGCGCTTAACGAAGGCGACAAGAAATAAATCATCCGTGATTAAACATCATTTAAATAGCCCCCCATATATTGGCGGGGCTATTTTTTTGCGCTAAATTAAAAACCACAAAGCATTTCACGCGAATTACTGAGAAAGCCAGATACACAGCCATGAACAACCTGCCCCAAATATACTGCGCCTGTGATGTACCCCGCCTTGACGATGCATTGGCACTAACCGCAACGCTTGATGGCCTGCCTATCGGCATCAAGCTTGGCCTAGAATTTTTTATGGCAGAAGGTGCAAAAGGCGTCGGCGCGATTCGCGATCAGCATGCCGAGGCGAGCATCTTCCTCGACCTTAAATTTCATGACATCCCGAACACTGTTGCCGCCGCTTTAAACACGCTCAGTGACATTGGCGTTGATTACACTAACTTGCACGCCTCTGGCGGGATAGAGATGATGGAGCGTGCCCTAGAGGCCGTTAACAAAGCCGCGAACCCTGCGAAACTCCTCGCCGTTACCGTTCTGACCGCGTTAAACGAACAAAGCCTCGCAGCTGTAGGGCAGCAAACACCAGTGCAAGATCAAGTTCTCCGGCTTGCCAAGCTTACCCAGCAAGCAGGGCTTGCTGGTGTTGTCTGTTCCGCGCATGAAATACAGGCCATTCGCGCCGCTTGCGGGAATGAATTTGCCCTCATGACCCCCGGCATACGCCCACAAGGCAGCGCAAATGATGACCAGAAACGGGTCATGACACCTCATGACGCGCTACGCGCGGGCGCCACGCATTTGGTGATTGGCCGCCCAATTACGCAGGCCGCAGACCCAAGACAAGCCGCGATTGATATTTTAGAAAGTGTATAAACCATGCCAACTTGCCAAGTTAAAATTTGCGGCATCACCACCCCCGCCGCCGCAGAAACAGCCATCCGCGCGGGCGCTGATTTTATTGGCCTTGTTTTTCACCCTGCCTCGCCGCGCAATATTGACCCGATAAAAGCGATTGCATTAATACGCTATATACGCGCCCTTTCCACAACAACGCGCTGCGTTGGCTTATTTGTGGACCCGTCAGATCAAGAGCTTGATGCAGTAAGTTCTTACCTTGATATGATACAGCTCCACGGTGATGAAAGCACTGAGCGTTGCCTTGAAATTAAACAGCGCTACGAGCGCCCGATTATCAAGGCCATCGCCATGAGCACAGCGGTTGACCTGACGCAAATCAAGCGCTATGAACCACTATGCGACTGGCTGCTTTTCGATGCTAAACCCAGCGATAGCAGCAAGGAACTTACAGGCGGCAACGGTGTCAACTTTGATTGGACGCTGCTGCAAGGCCAAGACATCAGCGCGCCATGGATGCTCGCCGGCGGGCTTACCCCCGACAACGTAGCGCAGGCTGCCGCATTACTGCGCCCAAACGCTGTTGATGTTTCATCAGGGGTCGAAAGCACGCGCGGCGTAAAAGATAATGCAGAGATCAAAGCTTTCATTGCTGCCGCCAAAACATAAGTCATATTGACATAGACTAAAGAACGGTTGCCAGCCACAACCATGCAGCACGATCATCATTGAGACAAACAGCGAACGCATAATAAAAGGTTTCTGCAACGGCAAAACGCGCTTATACTAAAGTGAGAAGCAATACCAAAACGGAACACATGCCCTATGAATTTATACTTCAGGCTCATCGCTTTACTACTTTCACATTTCATAAAGAAAGCACCGACAAAATCTCTGACTGATAAGGGCGCCCTTACATTCACCGTTTGGCCGTTTGACCTTGATGTTAATCGCCATATGAATAACGCACGTTATTTGGCCTTAATGGATTTAGGGCGAATGGATTTGATTTTACAAAGCGGTATGTTTAAAGCGATCACTAAAAAGAAATGGCTGCCGGTTCTTGGCGCCAGCACAATACGTTATCGTATTCCGTTGCTACCTTTTCAGAAATTCACACTTACTACCGAAGTGAAATATTGGGATGAAGGATGGTTTTATATGGAACAGCGCTTCATTATTAATGGCGGCAAAAAAAATGGAGCCGTTGCGGCCATCGCGCTTGTTAAAGGTAGCTTTTTTGATGGTGGAGACACAAAGAAGCTGCTGCCCGCAGAACGATTTTTACAAGAAGCTGGCGATGCAAAACGTGAAAAACCCACTTTAGATCCATATTTAAAAAGCTGGATTAAAGCAGAAGCTGATTTACAGCAAGTGACCGCTGAGTAATTTAAAGGTCAAAATCAACCCGCACAGCAATGCCTGGGGTGACGTTGCTATCTTGAGAATTTACTTCCAATGAAGGCCCGACCCGCAAATTAAGTTTATGCCCCTGATACACAACATCATGTAAAAACTCGTTTCTGAATTCATAACCGCCTTCTGGCGGGAATGTTGCTTGCGCAATATTTGTCAGGCAACCTTTTTTCATGAAACCTGTGCATTCATCTTTTGAAAAATCAATATCAGCGCGAACTTGACTATAGAAGCCGCTCTCTTCACGGCTCGGCGCATCGACATATCCGGCAAGAACCTTGCCCTTAAGGTGCCCCTCCAACAGTGATGCTTCGGCTTGAAGTGCGAGTGATGTGACAAACCCACCTGCGCGGGTTGCATACATTAAATCACCCACAGCATCAATTTTATAACCAAAGCCATTTTCTTGCTTCGGCGCTTCTTCCATCAGGTTATATTCACCGCGGACACCAATTTTTGCGTCACCATCAAAATCAAGCCCGACATAAGCCTCTGCTTTAATTTTGCCATCTTCACTTTCTTTATCGAAACCCGCCCCATAGACAGGCGCTCTCAAATTATCTAATGACTGGCTCTGCCCATCAAGTGACAGTTCACCGCCAACCAAACCAAAATTTGTTTCTAGTTGGCCTTGTTTCGCATCATTATTTTCATCCGCCATAACGTTTATACCTTATTAAGCAGGGCTTACTTTACAAAAAAACCTTGCGTGAATTATAGCTAAACTATAAGTGACACGGGTAAACATTATGTTAACACGAATATAAACTGTGGATTCGCAAGCCCCTACACAGCGGCCGATATTGCTCCATAACGACAAGCTGTTAAGATTCGCCTTGGATATTAAGAGATTTGTCACAACCGATACAGGATAAGCATTATGAGCGTTACAATTTACCACAACCCGCGCTGTTCAAAATCACGCCAAGCCTTAGCGATACTCGAGGATAAAGGCGTTCAACTTGATGTCATTGAGTATTTAAAAACGCCCTTGAGCGCCGCTGACATTAAAGGCCTCGCGACATTACTCGCCATAGAAAACAGCCCGCGCGCAATGATGCGTGTCAAAGAAGATGATTATAAAAACAACAATCTCGCCGAGGCCAATGACGCGGCATTATTCAAAGCTATGGCTGAATACCCAAAGTTAATTGAACGCCCCATCATCGTGCACGGCAGCAAAGCCATCATCGCCCGCCCACCAGAAAAAGCATTAGATATTATTTAATGCGCGTTCGCAGGGCGCACCGTTAAATCAATGGCATAGAGCATATTGACCGCGGCCTTTGCCGGGCTTTCCGGATGCGCATTTAAATACTCGCTTGCATTTAGAAAGTCACAGCCCGCCTGCACGTAAGCGCCGCAGTTTTCGTTATTCAGCGCGACATTGCTCATCACCGTACACGGCGAACTAATTTTAACTTTGGTAATGTCTTGCATACTACATTTATCAGAAAATATTGCTAAATCGATGTTATTGGGAATCTCATCAACGCTTTCTAAATGCGCCGCAATAATGGGGTCATCGCCAATCAGGCTACGCGCCTCCACCGCTTTTTCTACATCCGTGAATACAATGCCATCTGCCTTGGATTGCGCAGCGAGTGACAATGAATCGCGCACCAAAAGCACTAAACCACTATGCGATGTAATCGCCTGAAGTCCTTCTAAGATCTTCAGCGATTCTGCCGCGTTGCCTTCTGCGACAAACTCAATAATATGGGCGTTTTTCTCATAAGGTGAAGCGTTAATAGCAAGAATCGCCATACGCAAACGGCGCACCATATCAAGCGCGGTTTTTTCATCCCCTGCACCAAAAGCAGATTCGTTGATCGTCCAGAAAAGACCCGAAGGCGGCGCGCCTTTTTTCTTATCCTTGTTCCAGTTTTCTTCGTTCATATTCCACCATTTCATAACGAACCCGTAAGCGTTTCAGCTGGCCTTCGGGCAAGAGACCGTTAACGCCACCAGCAAGCCATATCAAACACATAGGTTGCCGCTTTTATAGCGCTCAAGGCCTTTATAAAACACACTCCGCGCTATAAATGCAAATAGAAATGCCGCGCCATATAATGGCACAAGTAGTGCCAAACTCTGCTGCGTATAAATCATAACAGGCAGCAGGCCCATAAAACCAACGGGCAACACTGTAAAGATAATCACCTTTGCCACAGCAGGGAAGCCATGCTGCGGCATAGAAGATAAAATAATAATAAACTCAAATAAGGCATCCGAAAGCGACGCTGAGTTTGTCTTCCAAAATCCGATGCTTTGGACAATAATAATCATCGATATAAACAGCACCGAAGCTGCAATGACGCAAGCCAGAAAAAACAACCACTCGACCATATTAAACTGCGCGACATAACACATAATCATCACCCCAGTTAGCATATCTCCCGTGCCCTGCACACGGCAATTTGAAAACACCGCAGATATTAAGACGCTACCCGGACGGCAAAGATATTTATCAAGTTCACCGCGGTCAATAATCTGGTTTAAAATATATCCGCCGCCACATAAAAATGATGTCAGGCCAAAGGCCGTACACACTACCCCCGTAAGCACCATCATTTCACGCAGCGTCCAGCCATTTAAATTATCCGCATAGGCAAAAAACATCACCCAAATCATCAAGAACATAATGTTTTGCACGAACATCAGCAGCGCAGGAATGTAACTCACCATCCCCGCCCGTAAAGCTTCGAGCGTATTGGCGCGTAACACGGCCTTAATATAAGTCATTTGATTAAAGTTTTTGTTCATCTTATGCCCCATACTTGCCGATATGCCGCAGCGCACAGCCATGTATCAATACACTCAAACCATATAAAGCGAACATCCAGAAAACTTCAATCGCAATCAAAGCACCCGCGCCAAAAGGCAGTACATTCAGCGCCATCGTTCCAGGAAAGAAAAATACAGCCGCAAATGGTAAAAATTTTGCGATATCATAAAACATTTCAGGATAAAGCGTGATCGGGAATAACAGCCCGCCAAGCAAAAAGCACAGTTTTTGAACAATCCAATAAGCAGGCGCCGCTTCCCTAATCCATAAAGCCGTCAATGCCACCATGTAATTCATGCTGACGACGCAGAACAAAGCCCCCATTGTCATGACAGCCGCCAATGCAACGCGCCCTGTGTCCATCACCCATTCACCCGTAATGAAATAAGCCGAAAGTAGTGCCATAGGGAAAAATACCGTCGCTTGCCCAAGCGCTTTGCCATACCACTGCGCAAAAGCGCGAAATTGATATGAGACAGGGCGCATCAACATTTGTTCAATCGCGCCTGATTTAATATCCATATAGGCGTCATAGAATAAATGGCCACCGCAGAAAATAATGCATTCGGTTATTGCGATATACCAGACAAGGTTCGCATGATTATATAGCCCGCCGCCAAGCACGGCATCAGGCACCATGCCCCAAATAATATGCCAGACCCATAAAATCATCAAAAACGATAAATATTTGCCAATAACATGGAAGCTATCTTTCAAGCGCTCCATATAACCGTTGATGAAAAAAAGCCCGCCAGAAGCAAAATAGCAGCGTAATATTTGCGCGCGACCAATATGATTTTTATCTCGGTGCTCCTGTTCACTGCGCATCATCTGACCCCGTTTGCATGCCCACTTGGGCAGATTGCACATAGAGAAGCTGTATCAAAGCATCAAGCGGCATATTCTCAACGGAGAAATCCTGCACGTTATATTGCGTCAATAATTCTGCAGTTACGCCGCGCAACGAGGCTTTGTTACGGTCAATTTTAATTTGTATCTTACGCGCGCTATCAAGCTCAACGCTGCAGCCATCGGGCAGCATAGCTAAATCTATTGGCGCGTCGCTGTAAAGGGTCAATATTTTATAACGGTCAAAATCTTCACGCAGCGTTTTTAACGGCGCGTCTTGTTTGATAACCCCATGGTCAATCATAATCACGCGCTGGCATATTTCTTCAATATCGCCGCTATCATGGCTGGTCAGCATAATGCTGGCTTTTTCTTCGCCTGCAAGACGTTTAAGATTATTACGCAGCGCGATTTTAGATTCAATATCAAGGCCAATGGTTGGCTCGTCCAAAAAGATGATCTTAGGACTATGCAGCAGTGAGGCCGCAATTTCACAGCGCATACGCTGACCCAATGACAATGAGCGCGCATTTTGTGTCATAAACGCATGTAAATCTAGCATTTCATCTAAGGCCGCAACACGGCTTTCAAGCGCCTTGCCTTCAACACCATACATCGCGCCCAGCAAACGGAAGCTATCCATCACGGGTAAATTTGCCCAAAGCTGAGAGCGCTGACCAAAAACAACGCCAATTTCTCTCGCTAGCTTTGGACGTTCATCCCATGGCGTATAACCCGCGACCTTAGCGCTACCACTATCGGGGTATAATATGCCCGTCAGCATTTTTAATGTCGTTGACTTACCCGCGCCATTAGGCCCAATAAACGCGACGCTTTCGCCTGCGTTTATTTCAAAAGAAATGTCTTTCACAGCTTCAAAAACAGATTTTTTCTTTTTTAAAAACCCTGTTTTTTCAACTCGATCAAAATTTTTAGATAGGCCTTCAACGCTTATAATACTCATATTTACTACTCTTATATTTACTTAGCCCTCACATCTAAAATATGGACTTGTTGCTTCAAAATATTTATAGGCGCCGTCACGTGTAAATTTATTCATTGCGGAGAAACCACCCCGTCTTAGCGTATATTCCGCCGCCAAATTTGCATTTGGCGCCTTTGCGAAAAGCTTTATCAAACCTAAGTCTTCATAAGCATACTCTGCAAGCCGCTTAATAGCTTCAATGCTAAAGCCGTGCCCAGCATATCTTGTCTCGACGCTAACTTCAATCTCGCCGATAAGACCCTCCGCGCGCGCCTTCATATCAAGCGAGATGCAGCCAACCGGCCTGCCGTTTTCACGATCAACAATATCAAACGTAGCCTTGGGCTGGCCGCAGGACTTTTTACTTCTTAGCGCCAACCGCCTTGAAAATAATTTAAGATACTCAGACATAGTTTCCTCCATTTTATTAAATGGAAGAGATGATAATCAAAACAATATTAGAAGGGGGGGGGTGATGTGATTGTCAGCTCTTCCGGTTTTCGTGAGCTGACATTTTATTAAGAATAAATTACAGCTTTTTTCCGCGTGGCATTTGAATTTGGCAATGATTGAGCGCCATAGATGCACGCATCTTATTTGAGCGCGCTGTAAAGCGCGGCCAAGAAAGAAGTGTTGCTGTAAGTGTGCAAATGTTCATTTTTCAAATTCAAATTAGCTGTTATCTAAAAGGTAATTTCTACCTCACATTATTAAGAAAAACATATTTTGCACTGCAAAATCAAGATCTTTTTTTCACGCAGCGCGGATGAAGCAACACTTTCAATGCCAAAAACGCCCAGTGCCCAGCCTTTTGTACTCCGCAAAGCAGCCATAACAACGTCCTGTAAACAATGTGTTTTATTCACAGTCACGATAAAAAAAGCCCCGCCAAAAGCGGGGCTTAGAAAAAATTTATAAAACCGCAAATTATTGCTTCACGCTACCTTGCGTACCTCGCACCATCCACACACCATTTTCAAGACCAATTGAACTAATACGCCCTAAGCCTTTAACAGTATCACCGACAGAGACCTTTTTAATGTCTGTACTACCTTCTTGTGCGATCCACGCCTCATTCTGCGCAATACCTTTAAGAACCCAGATAGCGGCGCGTTTCGGCGCTTTGTAAGCAGGCTTAACAGGCGTAACACGCGAAGGTCTTCGCGCAGTATCATTAGCCGAGATCTTCAGCTCTTTCTTAATCGAACGCAGCTCAGATGAAAGCTGAGATACGTCACTGCCACTTGCGCGTACCTTAGACAGCTCACGTTCTAAACGGTCAATCCGCGCAACAATATCATCCATCTGATTGGTAACGTTATCAAGCTTACGAAGTACTCTTTGCGAAGAAACGCCGCTTGTGGTTACAGGCGTCTCAACAACTGGTGCAATAGCTGCAGCAACAGGTGCCTTAACACTCTTCACAGGCATTTCCGGCGCGCTAATCGGCGCAGCGCCATCAAAATCAGGCATCGCCATAACCGGCTCAGGCGCTTCGATAGCAGGCATTTTAGGCGCAGAGCGCGTCGGCATAGCAATAGATGGCGTTGGTGCCATTATTGCTGGCATAGCAGGTGCCGCAATCACTGATGGCTCAGGCGCAGAGAAATCAGGCATTGGCGTTAAGCCGCCTGTAGATGTACCGCCCATATCCATTTTTGGAAATTCGATCGAATCAACATCGCCATCATTCGCCGGCACAGCATCATCATCCATAACCATTGCCGTTGGCATTGGTGGCATCGCGCCCATGTCCATTGACGTAGAGTTTACATCTGGCATTGCAGACGTTGATAGCGCCGCCATATCAGAAGGTTGATTATTCATTTGGCCATTACCAGCTTGGTTCGCAGCCATATTTTGCTGCCCTTGCCCATTGCTGCCTGGCGTTTTACCACCAAGAACAGTGAAATATAGCGCGCCGCCTGCACCGCCCAAAAGAATAAGAATAAAGAGAAGCTTACCAAGCCCGCCTTTTTTCTTAGCTTTTTCTGGCTTAGATTGACCTGTTGTTTCAAGCGAGTCCGCGTTTTCGTCCCAATCTTCAAAGTCTTCATCCCAATCATCACCGGCATCCGAATCAAGGTCATCCATTAAATCTTCATCTAAATCCATGTCTAGATCATCAAATTCATCTTCAAAATTGTTTTCATCACTCATCATGACTGCACTTTCATATCTTTTTATATTGAATATAAGAAACTATAAAAAAACAGGCCTATAAGCAAGGCCTGTTTTATTTCTGTATCGATTTCTCCGCGCAATTAACGCGGCAGTAAATTCAAGCTGCTTGGGTCAAATCCAGCCGGCACTGCGCCCGCTGTATTCATTGGCGCGGCACTGCTTGCCCCAAAAGGAGAAACCCCGCCTAGATTTGCACCTGGTGCGCCAATACGTGAACTCTCATAAACAGCATCAACAAACAAAATCCCCATAGGCGTGCCTGCAGCTACGCGGACAAGAATTTCAGTATCTTCACCTTCTTCAAGTAACAAATCCGTAACGATAGTTGACGCTTCACTTACGCCTTTCAGAAGCTCTTGGTTTAAATCAAGATCTTCAGTTTCCTGCGCGACCGTTTCACCAGTTGTACTACTAATAACGCTTGTCGTACCGCCTTCAGTCACGGCCTCTGCAACGCCCTCGATAAATTTAGACGCAGCAGGTAGGAAAATGCGTTTAAAATAACGGTGATCAACTTCCGTTGCTAAACCCGGTAGAGATGTTTCCGGATCAACCGCAACGCCGTTAACTGGATATGTTTTGCCGTCCTTGATAATCTTGTCAAAAGACAAAACAATATGCTCATCTTCTCGGCTAAAACTACCAAGAATTTTAGAGCCTTCAAAATGCCCAGTAAGCACGCGCGCCATTACAACGGCGGGGACATCTGAGTTTGCCTCAATAAGAAGCTGACTATAAAGAATATCACCAGGAACAATTAATGGCTCTTCTTCTTCCATCATCGTGGTTTGCATACCGTTCATACCATTGGCGTTATTAACGCCAGCGCCCGTACCAAAAGTATTGCCGTTAGTGATCATGCCGCTTTGCTGACGATACGCCAGGCCGTTATAATAAGCCTCTTCGCTCGTTACGCTCATGCGGTCCATAGGGCGATACTCATGGCGCTGCGCAACCATAGCCATTTGTTCCATCATTGCATTGGAAAGTTTTCCAAGCGCCTGTTTGCGGGCATCTTTATTAGGGTCTTCTTGGCGTGGCATTGCAGCCATCGCGCGCTGATTTTGAATTTCCATTAAACGGCGGCGCTTATTGTCATCTTCCTGACGACGCATACGTTTTTCCTGTAATTCTTTCCATTGCGCCATTGGATCTTCTTTTTCATCGACTTCGCGTGCCGTCGGCGCAATCACAGTCTTGATCGGGTCAACAGGCACAGGTACGAAACTATCTTGGTCTTCAACAGCCTCTTCAAAGTCCTGCTGGTTCCGCGTTTCAAGCGCTTCTCTGTATGTATCCGTAACCTCTTCACCAACAGCCCCACGAACATTCGAAGATTGCCCTGTTGAAATAGCAGAGTTTTCAATCTTTACATCGTCGCTACCGAAGATATTTACGCTAATAATAATCACAACCAAGCCCACAATTATCACCCCGAACTTAAACATCGGGTTTTTGCGCCAAAGCTCTTTTATACTTTGGCCACTTTGAAAATCAGCATCTGAATCGAATTCATCAACACCTTCAAACTCATCATCAAATTGGTCTTCATTACTCATGAACTTAATCCTGTAACATTATATATTAAAACTTAAACAAATTATTGCGTATCATCTTCTGTAAGACTTGCACGCACCATTTTACCACCATCAGAAAGAAGCAAGATCGGTGCAGAATTTAATTCATAAACATTCATACCGTCACCCGACTTAACTGAACTATTCCAGCCCGGTGAAAGCAATGTTAATGGTGTACGGACATAAACCAACCCATCGACCTTATAAGCCTTTGTCCGTCTATCCGCCCCAGTGACAACTAAACGTTCCGCAGATTCAGGTGGCAGGCCATCCAAAATACTTGCAAGTGACGCGTTGCCGCCTGCGGCAATACTCAAGGATGAGTTAATCAAAGGCGCATTGGCTTCTGGGCCATATTCAGGGATACGTAAATCGAGGCGGTAGTAAACACGGTCGCGGCGCGTATTTAAACCAATGACCACAGGTGTTTTCAAGCCAATCAAGCGAATTGACATGTTACCTTTTGCATGGTGCGTTGTTGGCGTAATTCTGAAAATACTTTCGCCTTGACCTGGCTTAATAATATCAAACTCACCAGCCCAAGTCATATCTTTTACAGGCCAAGGTTGCCCCGTGACATCCACAATAGAAACAGTTGTAACTGTGCCCATAGCAACGTCAATCACATCAGGCGTGTGACCTGGGTCTAGAGATAATGTTTTCAAACCGACCTCTGGTGTCGGTGTATTGTACATAATGGTATCTATGGCTTGACGGTTTTCATCATAGAGCTGCATAAAGCGTCTGATTTCTTCAGGTTTTAACGGGAACATGCTATCTGTCGCAATGCCATAAGCTTCGTCGTAGAACTGCTTCTTTTCTTTTTCCCCACGTAACTTCAGTTGCTCTTCACGAGAAAGACCGCCAACTTCGTCTGCAGACAAACCCGGTAATGGTGGAGGTTGGTTGACACCGCCGCGCATATTACCCTGTGGCAATGACAAGCCTGGAAGCGTCGGTGCATTCGCCATGTTAGGCTGCGCCATTGTATTCGGCACGGCCTGTTGGTTTTGATTTTCAGCCTTTGGCTGCGGCAAACTATTTAGCAAGCTTTCAAAGCTACCCATATTAGGAGCCGAAGATTCACTTGCACTCGGCGCCGATACACTTGGCGGCGGTGGTAAATCTTGTGCGGCCACGGGACCAGAAGAAAATGCGAGCAAAGCTGAGGTAGCTGTGAGAACAGATACATATTTCACATTTCTAAAACTATTGAGAAAAACCATTGAAAATTTACCTTAAATAACACCTGAGAACAAGGAAACATAAAAATTACACATCGTAGACAATGCATTTGCCCATAAAGCCTAATTCCTAGCTGCCCCCCTGTCATTAATAAAAAACATTTTATCCCACATTGCCCACATTGTTTGTCTCGCAAATCAATATTAAGCAACGATAAGACTTAACCATAGAAAGAAATCCACTGCTCAATACCCACACCATTCGGGCTTTCAAGTTTAGGAACACGCACAACAGTAAGCGTCACACGCAAAGAATCTGTTTTACGCTGAGAGCCTGACTGATACGTCACAATAAGCGGGATCTCGATACGCCACGAATAACGGCCATTTTCAAGCCCCTCCCAGAGAAGTACTGGCGCGGCGCGCGGCGCGGCCGTAACAACCTGCCTGTTGTTCTGCACCATTTCCAAAATACTGGAACGCTCAAGCGCTGTAGTGAAGCTTTCCCAGCCCGTACGCGTAAAGTTACGAGAAGATTCCTGCAAGCGGCGACGGTAATCATGGAAACCAAAGGTCAGAACCTCTGTTGCCGCCTGTGCAACCCAAGACATCAGCGCAGGGTTAGATAAGTTTGGTTGCGATAGCGACACCATCGGCACTAAACGACCGTCAACCGTTGTCGCAAAATACCTATCCTGCGGTTGGTGCACACTAATAACATAGTACATTGCACCAATCAGCATAATGATGCTAACAACCAAAAACAAAACAACTTTTTGTAAAGTACGGTAACCGTCACGGTAATACTCGTTACGAATAACAACCGCACCAACCCCTTTTTCGTAAGGCCTAATATCCTGATCTGCCCCAGCGTCACCCGCAGCAGGGGCCGGAGCGGGTTTGGATTTTTTCTTGCCTGTGCGCTTAACTGCCTTCTTAGAAGGGTCAATAGCTTGTTGATGTGGGTCTGACATAGTTACTACCTAAAGATTTCGACGCGATAAACATAAGATTCCGTATAGTTTTAGACAGATACGAACGATACAAAGCATGCACCGATTACAACCATACGCCTGATATGATACGATAGGCTTAATTTCTACGCAAGCCCATAAATAAAAACCACGCTATCAATGCCCGTAAAAAATATCAAAAACTTTCGTGCAAAACATTTTCCGTTATGATAAAATTTATAGTCGTATGGATATGCTTGTGCCGTTATTAAAACTGCGTGCCGCATATCATAAAGTAAATGAATACTAGCTGGTTTTTGGGTAATTAGGGGCATGGGCAACAACAAAGAACATCTGAACGTGAGGGCAGCCTCCACAAAACTAAAGCATGCTTTAGTTTTGGTGATCACTTTGTTGTGTGTAAACTTTGCCTTTACAAAAAACGCCAACGCCTGTTGCCTTTGCTGCTTATGGAACACCCACATCACAGAAAGCCTCGATACTTACACAACAATTGTTGATGTAGCTGCTGATGGTTTCGAAGATTTAGTGGATTTTCTTTATGCAGACGGCAGCAGCACATTTTGGGAAGCTATGGTCAAGCCGCAATTACAGATCATGACCATGGAGCTAACCGCCGCAACAATGGCTTTCAGCGCCCCATTAGGCCCCATGTTTGACGCGCAAAGCCTAAATAACACTGTGACACGCATGCAAACTCTTTCTGCAGAAACCGCACGAAACCAAATTCCCGCGGTCTCCATGTGCCAGTTTGCATCACTGTCCAAATCTCTGGCAAGCACACAAGTCGTACAAAAAGAGACAACCCGCGCAGTTTCTATACAAAACCTAAAGCGCACAACGTTAAATAAAGAACTACAAAGCTCGAAAAGCACCAACGATGATGCCAAGGCGCGCTTAGCCCAGTTTAAAGCAAAATATTGTATTGGCATTACTGGTGCGAGTGAGTTTGGTGGGTTATTAGGCACGATTTGCGCAGCCCCTGCACCAGCGAATGCGAGCGCCGCCCCCGCACTCGGTACGCGAAAAAGAAACAAAGACATTAATTTTACACAAACATTAGGCCTGCCTAAAACAATCTCGACAGCACTTTACCCAGGCCCTTACGGCCCAACAGAAAGCCTCTCACAGCTTGAAGACATTATGGCGCTGAGTAAAAATCTTTATGGCAGCGCAAGCATGTCCCCTGCAACAAAAGACAACCTGACACCAAAAAGCAGCGAGACCGCGCATTTTAACGTCTTAAAAAGGCGCGCCCTTCAAGCGAAACGTAATGTTGCACAGCACAGCTTTGCTAATTATGTCGGCTTAAAAGCCGCAACTGATCGTGCCGATGGTAGCGAACTTAGCATTAAACCGCATGTCGAAAACTTGCTCAGCGCTCTGGGCGTAGATAACAGCGCCAACAACCAGTACACAGATTATTTTGCCAAGGCAGGGAACGGTCTGACAGATTCTAGCCCCAGTTATTGGACGCAAATGGAAGTCCTGACAAAAACACTTTACCAAGACCCGCGTTTTTACGCGAATCTCTACGACAACCCTGCGAATGTGAAAAGACAGCAAGCCGCAATGAGAGCCATAGAGCTTATGCAGGAGCGCGATATACACGAAACCACTTTACGCACAGAGACCTTGCTCTCACTATGGCTAGACTCCGAGCTTGACACCCATGGACAGAACATTGTTCAAGATTGGGCCAATATGAAAGCTGCAAAAGAATGAGTGTGTTTCATAAAAATGCCCCAAAACGCAACATGGCACCAACGCACAGCAAACAACCTAGTATAAGAAGCAAGCTTCGCTCCGTATTGTGCGCAGCGTTATTTCTACTCACGTCGTCATTTCTCATTATTACGCCGACAAAACAGGCACAGGCACGTTGCTGTTATTGCTGCATTGAACCACTACAGCAAGTCATGCACGTCGCTTTAGTTGGGATTGTTATCGCCGCACAAAAGGCTGAGTTTAAAACACTGCGCGATGAATTGCTTTCTAAGACTTGGTGGCATTCTGGCGTTGCTCCCCTTGCAAAAAGCGCAACAATGGAGCTTGTCGCAAACGGTTGGTCGCTCGTTGGCTCATTTGGCGCCATGCTTGACGCTAAGCTGCTGAGTGAAACCATCATTGATATGCAAATATTATCCGCAAAATCAGCAAAGAGACACATGCCATCGGTGCCTATGTGTAAATTTGCCTCGCTCAACAAATCCATGAGGCAGGCTGATCAGCGCTCAAAAATGGTCAGCGCCGTCTTGGGTGAGTTTTCATTAAGGCGCGTACTTGGCCAAGCAGAAAGCATTGGTGCAAGCGAGACAAAAGATACCGCGAGCCGCGTCAAGGCCGCCCTAGAAAGGCACTGTGACAACAAAGAGTTCGGCGGCGAGATGTCTTTTGTTTGCCCTGCCGGCATTAATAACGCAGGCGACACAACCAAAGATATTAACTTCACTAATGCCGTTGACGTCCCAGACACCATCAATATCGGTTTAGACCCTGCGATTGCCAACATTAACACTGACAATGAAATTGCCAATGTAATGGCGATGAAAACAATGCTATACAACCATGAAGCCGCACCCAGAATAGGCAAAACAGATTTACAAAACAACTATGACGGCAATCAAAGTCGTTATCTAAAATGGCGCAGTACTGTAGCCAAGCGGACCGTCGCCGAAAACAGTTTTGACGCCCTCATCGGCATGAAGGCCGCAAGCGGCCTCGCAGTGCAAAATCAATTTAAAGCGCAGCTCGACAGCCTTGGTATGCCCGCCGCAGATATTGATGCCACGACAAAAATTGCACCAAGCTACTGGGCGCAAATGGAACACTTGACCAAAACAGTTTATCAAAACACGAACTTCTTCGTAAACCTTTACGATAATCCAAACAACGTGCTTAGACAAAGCGCTTCAATGGATGCTATATCACTGATGCAAATGCGCGATTATTATAATTCACTCATACGTTCAGAAATGGCGCTCTCTGTTTTACTAGACACGGAAGTCGGCAATAATATGGACGCTTTAAATAACACATTAAATCAGTGGGGGAATTAAGCCGTGATATTCAGAAACTTAAAACGCCTCATCATTATCGTGTTGACGATCGCAGCATTACAAGCGCCACTATCGCGTGACGCCAAAGCCATTTGCTGTATATGTACAGAATGCATTTCAATTGGGGCCATGCTGGGCGCCGTTGGTACAGGCCTTGTCGCAGATATCACAACAAAAGTCAGCACTTTTTTTCTCTCGAACGTCCTTGGCACGCTAACTAATGGCCTTTTTAGGGCGGCATTACAAAGTATGACGATGGAGCTTGTTGCCTCGGGGCAGTCCTTATTGCCCCCCATAGGCGCTATGCTTGATGGCCAGTTGCTCAACACAGTAACCAGAGAAATGCAAACACTGCAAGCCTATACAGCGCGCGATCAAATGCCCGCCGTCTCCATGTGCCAGTTTGCTTCTTTATCAAAATCCATAGGGTCTGCCGACCACCAGCGGAACCTAACACAGGATATTCTAAGTAAGCGCTCGATAAATCGCCATTTAGGCATACAAGGCCTTGCTGGCGCAGAAGGTGTGAACTCACAGACCAGCAATTTCAAAACACGGTTTGCACAGTATTTAACGACGTATTGTGACCCTAATGATGAAAACGGCGCCTTGAGCGAAGCGCTTGGCGCGAATTGCGCAGGCCCAGATAACCGGATAAATCGAGATATTGATTACACAAGCCTGTTACAAGGTGACCTGACCCTTAACCTTGATTTTACGGTTCCCATTCCAACAGAAGATGAAACGGACATTTTCGCTATGGAAGCGAATTTATATTCGAGTGACCTTATTTTACGCCCGAAGGATAATGTGCTGAGAAACCCAGATAACCGCGACAATTATTTGGCAATACGTGCATTGCTTGCAAAAAAATCCGTTGCCGAAAACAGCTTTCATGCTCTTGTCGCCCTAAAGACAGAAAACCAATTTAGCAATACATCTTATTTTGAAGATATGCAGCGCTTAACAAAAGGCAACTATCAAGACCCCGCTTTTTTTGTCACACTATATGACAACCCTGCAAATGTGTTGCGCCAAAACGCGGCAATGCAAGGCATCGGCCTTATGCAGCAACGCGATATTTTTGAAAGCCAGATCCGCTCAGAGATGCTTTTATCTGTACTTTTGGAAACAAAGCTCTCTGATGGCTATGAAGACGTAATAGGAGGCGTAAAGTAAATGAATAAACTGCGCCTCAGTATAAAAGCCCTACTAGACACATGCGGCAAAACATGCTTAAGCCTCGCCATAATATGCGTGTTAATGGGAGCAACGGGCTTGATCAGCAAAGCTTACGCCTATTGCTGCCCTTGTGTTGACTGTCTGACCGTCTCGGATATGCACACCCAAACAGAAGACGCTATTGAACAAAATCTAAAAGATGAATTTAAAGAAACATTGGAGTGGTTCCCCAAATTTTGGAATGAAAACATTCTTCCTGCACTGAAAATTATGACCATGGAAATGACGACGACAGCATTTCCTATACAGCCGATGATCGGCGCGATGCTAGATGGCTTACAATTAAATAAAACAGTGTTAGAAATTCAGACTGCACAAGCTCGTATTGCTAGAGACCAAATACCTGCTGTTTCGATGTGCCGCTATGCCTCGCTTACCAAGAGCCTCGCAAGCAGCCAATCAAAGGCCCGCTTGAATTCAGGCTACCTCGCGAAAAGGTCATTGGAAAGACAGCTTGGCAGCAAGCTAACATCTGAAGATCAAGAGTATCTAGATAATATCTCAGATCATTACAGCCGCTTTGACCAATTTCTCAACAATTATTGCGACCCACAAGACTTTCAAAACGGCCTCGGCGCTTTAGATGGCTGTCTGGGCACGCGCAAAAACAGAGACATTAATTACAACCAGCTTGTTGATAGCGCATTAACGCTCAACATCGACTACACAGATGCGATCAGTACAGAGGATGAAATCGACATTCTCGCAATGTCATCAAACCTGTTTTCGCACGAGTTAATCAACCGCGATTACGGGCAGTTCACTGATGAAAACCGCGAGAACCAATTTATGCAATATAGAGCATTACTCGCGAAAAGAAATGTTGCAGAATATAGCTTTAATTCGATTATAGGCATGAAAACATCTGGTACCGGCGCATCCAACACACAAATAACAGGCCTGATCGATGAATTAATGGCCAATACGGGGGCACAAAGTCAGCAAGACAAGCAAACGCTGCTTTTTCCGAAAATAAATGCAGCCGATCCAGACCCGAACCCAAGCTATTACGCACAAATGGAATTGCTGACACAGAAAATATTCCAAGACATTCGTTTTTATGCTGATCTTTATGACAACCCAGCCAACGTTGAGCGCCAGTATGCCGCCATGCAGGCATTGGGTTTAATGCAGCGCCGTGATGCTTATGAAAGCATGGTCAGAAGTGAGTTACTAGCTTCCCTCCTTGTTGAAATGGACGTTGCTGAGAAACAAAAGGAACTGCAGTAAGTGTACAATATGATGAACACACACGCACATAAAGCGCCAGACTGCGCACGTACAGGAAAACACTCAAGTCATTATAGGCTTGGTCTGTATGTGCTTATTTGTCTGTTGACTGTATTGTCAGCATCTGGCGCGGCCTATGCACAATTATTTAGCACAGCACAAGTTCATGTCACAGGTTTAGATCCGAAAAGCACCGCATTTATTGAAGTCGAAAACAGCGGACAGACACAGCAAGCCATAGTCGGCAAAAAAGGTGATGTGAACCTCGCCGCACAGTTCCCTGAAAATGTAAAAACGGGGATTTCCAGCGGGGTCAATTACACACTCACTTATGAGCTGCCATATCGCGATCAAGACGAACGCCGCCGCGCATTGAAAAACGTTATAACTTTTTCATTCTCAAGCTTGACCAACGACGTCATTATTTTAGGACAAGCGAGCGACACAGCCCTGATTGAATATGCCTCTGGCACATCAAACATGAAGAACACCACCGCGTCGGCGTCAGGCATCTTCAAAAATATTTTTATTCAAAATCTTAATTTCAAGAAAAATAGCGCCGGCACAGCCTTTGTTATTATTACCAACACCGAACCAGAAACCGGTGCCCCTCTTGCCCCTGTCTACATTGAAGCTAGTTTTTCTATTGCAAAGCCAGCATCTAAGGCCACGACAAAAGAAAGCATGAAAAGGATTTTCTCTAGCGTAAGCAAGGGTGAGTTCACAATGCCTGATAGTAAGATCCATAGCGCATGGGGCGTTGGCTTGCAGACGATGGCGATGGAGCTCACAACCAATACAATGGCGCTGGTCGCCCCCATCGGCGCATTCTTTGACGCCTACGCATTAAACAGAACTATAGGGCGGATACAAGTCTTACAAGCAGAAACAACGCAGCGCCATATGCCCTCCGTAAGTATGTGTACATTCCCATCGCTTACGAAATCCGTCGCGCGTGGCTCGTTTAATGCACGCGCTACAGCACAGATCTTTGCAAAGTACATGCAGGATTACGACTTACAGCACGTTGATTCAGCCGGCGCGATGATTAGCAATAATAGAGAGAGGGATTACATTAACAAATTCCGTACATATTATTGTAACGATCAGCAAAACGGCAAGGACGGCTTAAGTGATTTTTGTGGCACGACGCCGACCACAAACCGTGTGAATTATGACGTAAACTTCCCATCTTTCTTTTCTGAAGGAAGCGATAACCCCGTTAACTTCACGGGTTCAACCACCGCATTATCATTCGGGGAGATGGATTTATTCCAGCTGACGAAAAACCTTTACGATTCGAACTTAAGGCCTTTAAAAGAAAATATCTTCCAAAGCGCTGATGGGTCACGCCCCGTGACAGAGATCCGTTCTCTGCAAGCTATTCGTAACGTTGCCAAAAACAGCTTTGCTAATTTGGTCGGCGGTCATGCAAATATGTACACAATGGGCGGCACAACGGATACTGGCGCATCTTACGAAGACATGATGGAAGACCTGACAAAAAAGAAATATCAAGACCCAGCCTTCTATGTGAATTTATATGATAATCCTGAAAATGTGATGCGCCAAAAATCTGCGATTAAAGCGGTACAGCTTATGCAAGGCTGGGACATTGTCAAAGCCCTACACAGACGCGAAATGCTTCTTGCGATGCTCCTTGAACTTAAGCTGCGTAATGAACAAAAACAAATCGAGATTAGCGCCAATTAATATAACGGTGAACCACCGCACGCATGTTTATAAACCATAGCCGCGTGGCAAGGCTTGCTTATTCACGTGGTTAACCTCAGCGCCATCATCCATATTGACTATTTTACGCAAAAGTCCCCGCCTTTTCTTGATGCTTTCCTCCACCATATCTACCGCCCCTATAAAAGGGACTCGGCGCCCGTGGTAATCGACGTCGCAACCAACCCAGCCAAGCTCAACCCCATAAGAACGGTTTATTTTCCGCAGCAAGGTTGGGCTCATTGCGCCCACCAAATGCGTCGTGCCAATATCGCGGCTGATATTGAGTACTCCTGCGAGCAAGCCTGGTAAAACGAGAGACATTTCTTGGCGCGTTAATTGCGCCTCCTCCATGCGGGTATAGGAAACAGATAGACGCGATATTTCAGCGTATCGATCAGTGGAAATATTATACTGAGGAACCAGATCATCACACACTTGCGTCACAGGAAGCGGCAAGAGCGGCGTAGTAAAAGGTATCAAACGCACGGTGCCTAAATAAGTCTGAGTGGCCTTATGTTGCACCAATAACATGGCAGAGAAGCTATCATAAACATCGCGCTCTATGCCGTATTTATTGGTCTGCTCATAAGAGTGTTCTTGGCAATAGGCGTGATAACGCAGCTTATATGCCTCATGCTCGAGCTCTGCTGCTTTGACAATCGCATGACCTGACAGGGCGCTATACGCCTTAACCAAAGAGAAGCTATCGCAAAAGGCTCGGTAACTGTTGAGAACCGCATCATTTTTATTAAAGTGCCGTGATAATCCTTGTGAATACGCGCCCATAATGCCCCCAAAATGCTCTGCGTTAATTTACATATAATTACACAGTAGCGAAATGAAGGGCTGCGAGTCAATAGAAATCATGCATACGCCAAGGTAGTATCACATTCACAAGGGTTGTCTACTCGTCTTGTAACGCGTCCAACTCTAGCCATCTGATTTCTGCACGCTCTAAACGGCGCTTCGCTGTATCAAGCTCCTGCGTTGCCGCCATAAAGCCTTCAGGGTCTTCATTATAAAATGAGACATTCGCTAGTTTGCTATTAAAAGCAGCGATTTCAGCTTCAAAGGCCGCAATCTCATCCGGAAGGTTATCAAGCTCATATTGCACCTTATAAGATAATTTTTTGGCCGGCTTCACGGCTTGTGGCGCGGCGCTAGCCTCAGCATGCGTATTTACAGCCTGTGCATTGTTGTTGTTTTTCTTTGGCTTTTGGCTGTCATCGCGTTCTTTTTTCAGTTTCTTTGCAGCTTTTTGTTCGGCAAGCTTACGCGCCGCGGCATAATCAGAATAGCCGCCAATATAGCCCTCAACCTTACCGTCACCTTCAAACGCCAAAGTCTTGGTCACCACTTGGTCCAAAAAGTCACGGTCATGCGAGACAACAAATAACGTGCCCGTATAGTTGACCAAAATCTCCTCGAGCATATCAAGCGTATCCATATCCAAATCATTGGTAGGTTCATCAAGGATCAGAAATTCGCCAGGGTCTGCCAAGACTTTCGCCAGCATCAAACGGTTTTTCTGTCCGCCTGATAAATGCATGACTTTGTCATCGACCCGCGCAGGGTCAAACAGAAAATCTTTCAAATAACCACAAACATGACGGTGCTTGCCCATCACGTATAAATAATCGCCGCCATTAGTACACAATGTCTGTTTTAGTGTGTTTTCTAAATTTAACTCAGAGCGTTTTTGGTCAAAATAAGACACTTTAACGTTCTTTTGGCGCTTCACTTTACCTTTATCCGGAGTGAGCTCCGCGATCAGTAATTTTAAGAAAGTTGATTTACCTGATCCATTTTTACCCAAGATACCGATACGGTCACCGCGGGTGATCCGCAAATTAAAGCCTTCTAGAATTGTTTTATCTTCAAAGCTTTTATGAACATTGAAAAACTCAGCGCAAATTTTTGATGTTGTTTCCGTCTCAATCATCGGCACATCCATGCGCGCCATCATATTGCGGAAAGATGATTTATCGGCGAAAAGCTTATCGCGCGCTTCTTTCATCAGCTCAAGGCGTCGTACATTACGCTTTCTACGCGCTTTAACGCCGCGTGAGGCCCATTCGACCTCTTGCTGTACCATTTTCTCACGGTTCTTAATCTCGCGCTCTTCCTGCTCAATTAAGCCCGAAGACCATTCATCAAAATAACTAAAGCCGCGCGTACAGACACGCATGCCACCACGGTCGATCCAAAAAATGCGGTTAGTAATATTTGAAAGGAAGGCTTTATCATGGCTCACGCACAGCAATGTGCCGCTATAGCCATTTAAAAAGCCTTCGAGCCACTCAATGCCTTCTAAGTCCAAGTGGTTGGTGGGTTCATCAAGCAATAATAAGTCAGGCTCTTCAACCAAAGCACGTGCCAAACACGCGCGGCGCACCTGACCACCTGATAATTCTGTCATCATCGCCGCCGGCTCTAAGCCAAGTGGCATCAGGATCATATCAACTTTATAATCTTGGGATTCTGCTTTGCTTTCTTCAGTAAGGCCGCCAAAGGTATAATCAAAAACGCTTTGGCCCTCTTGTGGCACAATGTCTTGCTGCATATAGCCGACGCTTAAGCCTTGTACCGTCCAGCGCTCACCTTCATCTAGCTCTTTTTCGCCGGTAATCATCCGCATCAGCGTGGTTTTACCCGCGCCATTGCGCCCAACCAAAGCGATGCGGCTGCGTTCGTGTATATTCAACCGCAGATCTTCGAAAATGACTTTGCCAGATAAAGTTACGCCCGCATCTTGCAATGATAATATTAATTGTTCACTCATAGCCATATACATACAAAGAAAAAAACGCCGCGTAAAGCGGCGTTTTTAAACTGGTCTTATATTTCTGATTAAGACGGCCCTGGGTCACTGGTTTTACATGATGATGCCTGCGTAGTTGCGGCAGTGCGCAGCGCGGCATATTCATCCGCACCCAAGAATTTCTTCAGTTTCTCGCTTGTATTTGCGCTCAACTCAGGTGCCTGTGCAATACGCTCTAGCTCACCATGCATTTTATCGCGAATATCATCTTTATATTGTGAGAAAATCGACAAATTATCAACAAGGCGTGAGGCAAGCTGCGGGTTACGTTGGTCTTCTGCGCCAGATTCTAATTGGATAATTTTATCAGCCAGCAGCTTATAGCCGCTGCCATCTGGTGCATGGAACAAGCCGCCATTACCTGCTAACCCATTAAACAATGAGCGGATACGATTTGCGGTAATATTGGTTTTATTATCCGCATGGTCGCATAAATCCCCAAAGCCTTGTGTATCTAGCGCTGAAGACGCAACAATTTGTGCCCAGCTATCCGTCGCAGTAACGTAATCCTTATGCTGCGCATAAAAATCGTCACGGTAATGCGCATGGTCAGCTTTCGCCATATCGCTGCCCATAATCGCCACAAATGCCGCTTGTTTATCATTAAAGTTGTTCGACATGCTATAATGCGCTTTGAGCAGCGGGTAAGCCGCGACTTCTTCGCTTGCCGCAATATAATGTAAGGCTTTGTTCATCAAAGCGCGGCGGCCTTTTTCAGCCATATTATAAGCGTAAGGCTTGTTGTAATCTGCCGTGTTTTGGTAGGTGTCAATCCACTTTGAATAAAGCGTCGTTGAAACCTCTTGTTCCAAAACCTTACGCGTCGCGCTAATTTGCACAGGGTCGCGTTTATCAAAGTTTTGCGAGATCATTGCTATAGATGGAATATTCAGCATTAACGCCTTCACTTCATCGTCAAGGGTTGCATCATCCAGAATTGTTTCAAACAAATCCGTAATGCGTGGGTTAACGCTGTAAGCCTTGCCGTTTTGTTCGGCCTTAACGCCGCCAACAAGTTCACGTTCCAAAATCATTTGGATCGCAGACCAGCGGTTAAACATATCAGTATCATTTTTCGCCAAGAATAACAGCTCATCATCATTATAATCTGCCTTTAAACTCACCGGCGCAGAAAAGTTACGTAGCAATGAAGGCGTACAGCCTTTCGGTACAGAATACGCATATTGCTCGCCCACTGAATTAAGATGAATAGTCTCTGATACGACTTCGTTGCCATCTGCATCAATCAAACCAAAAGCAACCGGAATAACGCGCGGCGCGCCATCTGATACGCCTTCAATGACAGGGACATCTTGTTTAAGATCTAGCAAGAAACGCCCGCGCTTCTCATCATAAGACCAATCCGCCGTTAATGTTGGGCGGCCGCCTTGTGTATACCAGAGCATAAATTGATCCAGGTTTACATTATTGGCATCGGCATGGGCGTTTACCCAGTCTTCAACCGCAACGGCCTGTCCATCATGACGTTTAAAATAAAGATCAGCGCCATCTTTAAAGCCTTGATCTCCGACAATGCTTTTCAGTACGCGGTTTACTTCAGCGCCTTTATTGTAAACGGTTGAAGTATAAATGTTATTCATCTCTTCCGCTTGTTCCATACGCGGCGCATGCACCATTGGGCCGTTATCTTCACTAAACTGTGATGCTTTTAACGCCATCACATCTTGAATGCGCGTTGCCAAAGCATTACCCATATCAGCCGAAAATGACTGGTCACGATAAACGGTGAGACCTTCTTTCAAACAAAGCTCAAGCCAGTTTTTGACTGTAACGCGGTTTCCTGTCCAGTTGTGGAAATATTCATGGCCTATAACCCCTTCGACATTGTAATAATCCGCATCATTCGCATATGAAGGATGCGCCAATAGATATTTAGGGTTAAAGACATTTAGCCCCTTATTTTCCATCGCGCCCATATTGAAATAATCATCAGCCACGACCATGTATTTATCAAGGTCATAAGCAAGCCCCCAAACATCTTCATCCCAGCGCATAGCGTTTTTCAGCGAATCCATAGCGTGTTGCAGACCCTCTTTATATTTAGGTTCAGCATAAACTTCTAACTTTACATCACGCCCCGCATTGGTTGTGTATGTATCTTCAATCATCGCGAAGTTATTGCCGCAAAGGGCGAATAAGTAAGTTGGCTTTAAGAAGGGGTCTTCCCAGCGGCGGCGCACAAGCTTGCCATGTTCAGATTCGCTTTGCGTTGTTTCGCCATTCGCCCATTGGCGCTTTACAGTGCCGTTGAGCACTTCTTCTTCGGTCATATTGCCATTGGAAAGGGCATTTTGAATTTTGTCAGGGTCAAAAATAATATCCGTGGTGAATTTTGCCAAATTATCAGGGCGGTCAACCGCATATGTGATGCGGCGAAAACCTTCGGCTTCGCACTGGGTTGTGTAACTGCCGCCTTGCTTATAAAGGCCTTCAGCCGCACCATTTTCCTTGGCATTAAAGCTCGTTTCAACTTCAAGCTCAAAACTCTCTAAGCCAACATCTAGCGTCAGCGTATTTTCACCCTTCACATAGCCTGCTTTAGGATCCGTGCTTGCTGATAAAGCTTGACCGTTCACTTTGACACTATCCAGAGCAAAATATTCACCATTAAGCACGACTGGTTCGTTATGCTGGCCGTTACGCTGAATTTTCGTTTTCGTCACAATCCGCGCCTGCCCATCAATGCCTTCATCATCAAGGAAGAAAGTCATATGAATTTCTGGGGTAAAATATTTTGGTGGTTGGTAATCCGCGCGGCGAATTGCTGTGCTCTTCTCAGCCATGGTAAAATGCTCCCTGATGTATTTATTTTTTTATTTAAATAATCATTAAAGAGTATCACGTGTTATGTCAACAGATTTCGTTTAAATATGAGACTGCATACCGAAGCACAAAAACGATGTAAGCTAAGCGGCAAAGGCTACTTGCGGCGCGCAATGCGCCACATAATGCTCTGATGATTTGCCGCTCAAGGTTTTATTTAAGCGTTGGAGCGTCTGTGGGAACGCGCCCTCTTCCAATGTTGCCTGTAAATGTTTTAGTCCACGTGGGGCATCACGTAATAAAGTGTTTAAAACAGATGTCTTGTCTTTTGTCCCTGATCTGGCGTTTAAAGCAAAGCTAAGCTCTTTATCTGTAGAGAAGCTTGATAAAATATGCACAAAATTGTCTCGGCGCTCTAAGTTGGTATCTGACAACTTATCGATCAGCTTCTGTACATCTAATTTATGTGCCTCTGGATCCAATTTGTATTTCATATGTAGAGCATTTTTAAGATGTTTGGCCAGCCCCATATAGTTAAGCTGCGCTTTATCCGTTGCCACAAATTTATGGAATATGCGTGAAAGACTAGATTTTTCGCTGCCCACCATATTTATAAACGCTTGATCGTCTTGTGTTTCAGCCCATTCTAACAAGTGTGTGACAGCTTTATCAGCCCCCATATCCGATGCTTTTGCAATGATTGATGCCATTTGTGACTTTTCAAGACCAAAATCTTGATGGTTCCAATATAAAAACTTTAAAAGCTGTTGTTCATAGCCTTGCTTATTATCATCATTTAAACGGAAGTGAGATTGGCTCACAAATAATTCTGGCCAAGGTGTTTCCCACGACACTTCATGCAGAATTTCTTCATAGTTTCTTGTCACATCCGCAGTTAACTTTTCCCAAACCATTTGGAAACGTGGAGAGTGCAAAAGTTTGCTGTTACGTACTTCTATTTCAAGAGTACGCCCCCACCCCTTCTCTCCGTCTAATTTAATGACAAGCCAAGGTTGTGCTTGCTCAACATGGGAAGAAGATCTAAATATCGCGCCGACGGGTTCTATTTTATTATCTGATGCAGCTTTTTTAAAAGATTGTATGAGGCTTTGTTGCGCATTTTCATACAAGGTTGACGTCACACGGTCAAAACCATACATGACTTTCTTGTTCATTGTATGACCAACGGCCTGACAGTAATTCCAAAGCGCGTCGCAAGCCTTTCTCTCAATAAACATTTGTTTTGGTGCTGTCGGTTTTTTCATGTCTGCCGCATCATATTCATCAAGCAACTCTTTCATCATTGCTTCAATAATCATGCTCTTGCCGCCATTCATTGTGCCGGAAATCAAAATCAAAGGAATATTTTGCGGGTCATTGAACAGGGGTTTTTCAAAGGCAGACGCCAATACCCTTGAGAGGTCAATTAACGCCTCTCTCGAATTTGTTTCGATTGTTTTTTTCAGTGTCGTTAGCTTAGACATATATCGTAACCCTTTATCTTTAGGGTTATATATTTAACATATTTATTATGGAAAGTCAAGGGTGTTCCACTTAGAATGCGATTGGCTTATGGCGAAAGCCTCGTTCAATCTATAAAATGGGAGCTTTAAACCTAACTATGGAGGTCAAGGCAATTGCTCCCAGACCTCACCGTCTGTGTCAATAGGAGCTTTAAACCTAACTATGGAGGTCAAGGCAATTGCTCCCAGACCTCACCGTCTGTGTCAATATCTGATATGTCTTCATGGTAGATCGTCGCCCCGCGCATATCATGAGCCTCTGTATCCTTAAGTTCCGGCAAGGCCTTAACGCGTACAATGCCAGCATATAAATTCGCAGGGAATAAAGAAATATTCACGCGCACATTTGATACTGCCTGATTATAAGCAATCCGTGCCTGTCCAATCTCACGCTCATTCGCGTAATAGTCATCCATTAATTTTTTAAGCTCAGGATAATCGTGATAAGCAGGGTATTGCGGCGCAAGCGCCAGCATGAAATGCATAACCTCACCCAGTTTTTCGCCGTGCATAATATAACGGCGCAGGCCTGTAATATCATATATATATGGCGCGGGCACAGGTTCCAAAAGCATTGCAACTGCGTCTGAAATTAATTCACGTTGGTCATCCATAAATTTATCGCAGATCTGGATGATCTCGGGCCCAAATTTATGGCGGCGCTGCATTGCGACATCAATGCGCGCCATATCACCATAGGCACGGTCTTTTATTTTCCCCAGATGACGACACCAGACATAGCTTGCGATGACAAAAAAGACGAGGAATAACGATATGGAATAATTTACAGTATCAAACATAGCCGGAGTATATCACGCTTAAAAGAAAAAAACATTGCCCCAGATTACTTCTTAAAGCAATGAGCGTAATAAAACTGACAGACCTGACCAATATGATCCTGCAAGCAGCCCGGACGTATTTCATCACAATATTGCGCACGGCCATTCGATGATAAGTTTTGCCAATACGCTGAGATTTCTTTTTTCGCCTGCACCGAACGTGAGAATTCTTCACTGCGCATAGTTTCACCATTGGGCTGTGCGTGCTGCGCTGTCGGCGCGTTTGATGCAGGATTGTTACGCATAGCTTCTAAGTAATCACGCGTGGCATCTTGCTGCGCTGCACCTGTGCTTTGCTGTGCCTTCGCGCGTTCATAAGCCTCAGCAGAAGCCCCGACTTGCGCCGCAGCCGGTAATACGGGGTTTAAAAACCCGAGCAACAATACAATATACAAAACTTTCATAAACTTAACCTTCTTGATATAAATACACGATGGCATCTTCCATCAGCGTGTCATCAAATTCCAATATAATATAATCCATAAAATTATTAATGGCTTGTTCTTTTTCAATTTCAGCAAAAGCGACGATCAGTTCTTGCTGCGTTGCGCTTTGCGTCGCAAGCGTTTCGATTTCGTTTAAAGCGCTGGCAACATCAAAACTTGCGGCCTTGCCCTTTTCGTCGCCGAAACTGCCAAAAGACAGCATCGTCACGACGAACACAACAAAAATTAGGCTTGCCATTGCGTAAGCAGGCTTTAATGCACCGCCCCAAAACCCAGTATCACCAGTCAAACGCAGCGTACGTAGTTTGCGCGCCGCTGGCGCGCGCTCTTGCACATCTTCTCTGATGATTTGTGCCTTCGCCGCGCGAACAACATCCAAATTCAGCGCAGGCACAGAAAAGTCATCAAGCTGCGTTTCTAAGCTTTGCGCGTCCAAATAAAGCGCCAGAGCCTTTTCGTTTTTCTGCATAAAGGTCCGCAATGCCGCGGCATCAAAGCCGTGCCATAAATTAAAATCAGCACCATAAAGCGAGACATTTTTTTTAAATTCTTTCAAGGTAATACGCATCATATAACCTCCTGATCATGTTGCAGTTGTTTTTTCAGTTTCTTGCGCCCGCGCACCAAAAGACTTTCTATTGCTTTTACCGATATCCCCATTGAATCCGCGGCTTCCTTGTTCGTCATTTCCTGATAATAAACAAGGGTAATCGCCTGTCGCGCTCGTACTGATAGCGTTTGTAATGCCGCTTTAATATATGTGCTGCGCTCTCGCTGTTCGCTCTGGTAGTCACTGCGTTCTGTACCTTCCAAAGGCACAATATCAATATCCATAGCAGTCTGCACAGGTTGGCGTTTGTTTTTGCGGTGCACATCAATACATAAATTTGTTGCCACGCGATATATCCATGACCGCGCTGATATATTTTGCTGGCGCTGCCACAGTTCCGCCTTTTGCCACAAATGCACCAAAATATCTTGCAGCATGTCCTCGCATTCCGCGCCATAAAAACCCAAACGGTATACCAAGCGATTTAACGCGGCGGCATAACGCTCTGCAAAAACATCATAGGCATCATGTTGCCCAGCCGCCATGCAGATCAGCAAGTCACCATCACTCATCGCCGCGTATTTATGCTGCGATTTTTCATTTTTTAAAACTATTTCTTCTAAAGCCATAAGCGAAGACGAACCTTTTTATTTACTACATTTGTTGCGTGTAAGCTCACACACAAACTTCTTATTTTCTGCGTTGCATTTATGCTGCAATTTTTGACAAAAATATTGACGCTCTTCACTGGTTGCGTTTTGCCATTTTTGTTCTAATTTCACCGCGTGCTCTTGCCGTCTTTTTAGATGCTCTTCTTTAAGCTGCTGAATACGCGCTGGACGCTGCTCCGCCGGTAGCGCCATTAATTCTTCGTGAAGGCGTTTTTTATCAAAAGCTGCATGGCTCTGCCCGCCATACCCTGTTTGAATGCTGACCATGTGCATCATCACAATAATAAACGTGAATATTTTTATTTTGCGGCGCAGCATTATTTGTTCTCATCCTTCGTTGGCTTTTATATATTTTGTGTGGTCCCGCGCTGCATACAACAGATATTATTTGCAGCGCGGGACCGCCTGTAGGCTTGCGCTCGTGTTTACTCTGTTACTTTTGAGCGTTTATTACTCATCCGCTTTTGTTGATGAGCTTCACGCTTTTCCTTAAAGTTTTCTACGCGCTCCTGATGGTTCTCTTGGCGCTCTTGTACCTTTTCTTTATGATCTTCACGTTTTTCTTGCGCTTGCTCATGTCGCGCTTGCATTTTCTCTTTATGTTCTTCGCGTTTTGCTTGCACATTATCCTGACGGTCTTGCATTTTTTCGCGATGATCTTCCATGCGCTCTTTATGGTTTGCCCGCTTCTCTTGTACCGCTTCCTTACGCTCAGCCGCTTTGCCTTTCTGCGTTTGTATGCGTTCTTGCATTTTTGAACGCTGCGATTCTCCGCCGGCTGCAGCGGCTTTGTTTTGTGCGCCTAGCGCAAAGCAGCTGACTGACACTGCTAATAATGTCAAAAATTTTGCCGTTTTCATCTTTATTTTCTCCTCAAGTAAATTGTTCCACTAAAACTATAACGCGCAGCCGTTAACAAATCCTTCACATTATTTTATTATCCTTAGCATTAGCGCAGGCAAATTAAATTTTAATGTGAAATATATGACCTGCGCAAACACCTCCAACAACTTAGGACAAAAGATGAAGCGCATAATTATAAGTCTTGATGGAACATGGCAAACGGCGGAGCAAGATAATCCGACGAATGTTAAGATGATTCATGATTGTTTTGCGCCTTTTGACCAAAACGGTACGCCGCAGATTCTTCAACACTTTAATGGTGTCGGTACACATGGCGGCAAACTTAAGCGCATATTTTCTGGCCTGACTGGCAGCGACCTTGAGGACCGCATCAAAGAAACTTATAAATTTATTGTTGAAAATTATGAAGACGGCGACGAAATCGTGCTTTCTGGCTTCAGCCGCGGCGCATTTACCGCCCGAACAATAAACGGCATGATGTATAAATCAGGGATCATTGATCCGAACAAAGTCGATAACCTCGACCAAGCGATTGAAGAGGCTTACGACTTTTATCAAGAAGACGACCGCCCGAACAGTCCAGAAGGCATTGCATTCAGAGAGAAATATGCCATGGGCACGCGGCCAAAGACTGTTCTTGCTTGCTTTGAGACTGTGGGCGCACTCGGCATACCGCCCCAGCTCACCACACTTGCCAATATATTTAATAAGGATCACGCTTTCCACGATACGCGTGTTAACAGGAATACGACCCACGCGTTCCATATTGCCGCGATTGACGAACACCGTAAAAACTTTAAATTAACGCCAATGCAAGCTTCCGAAAATGCCGATACACAGGTCATGCAGTTTTGGTGTGTTGGCGACCATAGCGCAGTTGGTGGCGGCAGCGATCACAACAAAGACAAACCGTTATCCGACATTGCAGGTTTAAAAATGATTGAGTTATTAAAGCGCGATTGCGGCATTGGTTTTGACCAAACAAAAATTGACAAGTACTTTGCGTCAGATCCGCTCGCTAACCCTGAAAGAGACTTTAAACAAATGGGTTTCTTCTGGAAAATTTTAGGTTTAAATACAAAGCGTATGATTGGCCTTGGCGAACAATTCTCAGATTCTGTAGGCAAGCGCTGGAAAAACAACCCGAATTACCGCCCATCGGAGCTAAATAAGTTTTCAGATGACGCTGGCAACTTCCCACTTTGCCCGCTCCCTACTGTTCTCGCCCTGCCCAAGCCATAACGTATGCGACTTCAGGGCAGCGCATAATATCTTTTCATACATCGCGCATAACGTGATAAAATAAACGTGCAATGAAAAATTCTGATACAGACATAGATGGCATAGACCTCGACAACCTTCCTCCTGATATAGTACGCACGAAATACTGGCATACGATTGATAATGATCGCGTGCAATGCGACCTTTGTCCACGTGCGTGTAAAATGAAACAAGGCCAGCGCGGCCTATGCTTTATTCGCCAGAACATTGGCGGTGAAGTCGTCATGACCAGCTATGGGCGCTCATCTGGTTTTTGTATTGACCCGATTGAGAAAAAACCACTCAACCACTTCCTCCCTGGCACGCCCGTATTATCGCTCGGCACGGCAGGCTGTAATTTATCATGTAATTTCTGTCAAAACTGGGATATTTCCAAAGCACGTGCTATGGATAACATCCAAGACCTTGCCAGCCCCGAGGCGATTGCCGAGGCGGCCGTACGCACAGGGTGCAAATCCGTTGCTTTCACCTATAATGACCCTGTGATTTTCCATGAATACGCAATTGATATTGCGCAGGCCTGCCATGAACGCGACATTAAGACCGTCGCCGTCACTGCCGGTTATGTCTGCGACGCACCGCGCAAAGAATTTTACGCTCATATGGATGCTGCCAATGTTGATTTAAAAGCATTCTCACAAGATTTTTACTGGAAACAAACCAAAAGCGAACTCCGCCCTGTGCTGGATACGCTTGAATATTTAAAGCATGAAACCAATGTCTGGTTTGAAATCACAACCCTCTTAATTCCAGATGAAAACGATTCAAGCCAAGAGATCATCGAACAATGCGAATGGATTGTGAAGCATTTAGGCACAGATGTACCGATCCATTTTAGCGCCTTTCACCCTGACTACCGGATGAAGGATAAAAACCACACCCCGCCTGCGACCCTAAAACGCGCGCGGCAAATCGCGCTCGATCACGGCATAGAATACGTTTATACTGGCAACATCCATGACCCTATAGGCGACACAACGTACTGCCCAAAATGCCACGCAGAATTAATTAATCGGGATTGGTATCAAATTAATGGCTGGGCTTTAACCGATGACGGGTCATGCACCCATTGCGGCTATAAAGTTGCAGGCCGGTTTGATGGCAAGCACGGCGACTGGGGGCGTAAGCGCGTACCTGTGCGTATCGGCGCAGATGATGTCACTATCGCTCCGCCCGTAAGCAAGCGTAAAGCTCCACCGAAGCGCCAACATAACATGCCGCCAGAAATGGTCAGAAGGAGATACGAAATGCCCAAGGATTCCAACTTATCAATGCTTGACCCACAAGTTGCAGGTGCATTTTACCCCAATGACCCTTCGGTACTTTCCGCCATGGTTGACAATATCATGAATAACGCACGCGCCCCTGGCATGCAGCCAAAGGCGATTATCGCGCCACATGCAGGCTATGTCTATTCGGGCGCGATTGCGGGCAACGCCTATAAAACCGTGGCGCATAATGCCGATAAAATCAAAAAAATCGTCCTCTTCGGGCCGCCGCATCGGGCTCCTGTGCGCGGTATTTGCGTGCCCAAATATGACGCATTTCTGACCCCGCTTGGCCCCGTCACCATCAATAAAGAAGGCATTGAAACTCTTAAAACACTCGACTATGTTTATGCAGATAATGCCCCCTTCACGGGCGAACATGACCTTGAAGTGCAGCTGCCCTTCATTCAGCGCGTCTTTGAACATGCTCAAATCATCCCCGCCTTAATCGGGCAGGCAACGCCGCAGCAAGTTGCCGATGCACTGCGCCTATTATGGGGCGACGAGGAAACCCTGATTATTATATCATCCGACCTCAGCCATTTTGAGGAATATAAGCAAACATATAAGCTGGATAACGCCGCGGCGATTGCGATAGAAACCCTTAACCCTGCCGCGCTGAATGACCAGCAAGCCTGCGGGCGTCACGCGATACGCGGCCTGTTATTAGAAGCGCAACGCCGTCAGATGCGCGCGACAACAATTGATCTGCGTAATAGCGGCGACACGAAAGGCGATAAAAACCGCTGCGTTGGCTATGGCGCATTTATTTTTGAATATAATGCCAGCATCAAAACCGACCCACGCCTTGCTGATAATATGCTGACCGTTGCCAAAGCTATGGTGATTGAAACCGCCAAGCAAAACGGCAAGAAAGCACAAATCGAGCTCAAAGGCGTGTCACGACCTTTAATGAACCAGCGCGGTGTCTTCGTCACAATTAACAAAAAAGGCCAGCTCCGTGGCTGCTATGGCTCGTTTATACCCAATAAACCGCTAATCCTCGATATAGCAGAGCAATCTTATAATGCTGGCTTTAATGACCCTCGTTTTCCACCGCTCAAAACAGCAGAGCTCAAAGATTGTGACATTGGCCTGTCGGTACTATCCATCCCTGGGCCATTAGAGTTCACAGATGAGGCTGACCTATTAAGCAAAATTCAACCTAATATTGACGGCCTGATATTAAAAGATGGCCGCAACCAAGGCCTTTTCCTGCCGCAAGTATGGGAGAGCCTAACGACGCCACAGGCGTTCTTAAACGGCCTCAAACGTAAAGCCGGCCTGCCAGAAGGCCATTGGTCAGAAAACGTCACCATTCAACGCTTCACAGCTGAAAAAATTGGCCCTGTGAAGTTTTAATCAAGCGCACCTTATGGGGGCATAAACATGATGTATGAATCACTGACCGAGATTAATGACGCGTTTGATGTCTTCTTCATCGTTTTTTTCGGCATTTGGCAATTTGGCTTTGCCCTTGGCGGGGCGGCTATGCTGCTTATTGGCGCAGTGATTATTTATGATTTTTTTAGTTGGCGGTCTGGCGCGGATAAATATTTAACACAGGGGGATATTATTGGCCTGCGCGTTTCTGGGCGTTCTATATCCGCGCAAGAAGAAGATGAAGAGGAAATCGCCGCAAAACTTGAAGAGCAGGCGCGTCAACACGTCAAACCCGCAAAGCCAGAAGGATTTTTCACAAAAGCATTTGGCGGTTTTTTTGCGCTGTTATTCGTCTTAATGTTTCTCGGCGTTCCCACCGCCTTTTTCGGCTTTGGCGCCTATACAGCATTTGACTATCATAAATTACAAAAAGACGGGGGACACGCCCCAGCCACGGTAATCGGCTATGAAAGCGATTATGATAGCGATAGCGGCACGACATATAACGCAATAATAAGCTATACCGACCATGCAGGGCATAATTACCAAGAGCAAGACGGCATCGGCGGCGGAAAGAAAAAATTCACCCTCGGTCAGCAAGTCAGCGTGGTCTATGACAAGACAGACCCCGCACATTTTTATATTGATGATTACTGGCATAATATGACGATCGCTTATGTTTTTATCGGGATCTCGTTACTGTTCTTTTTCTTGATTTTCGGCGGTTTCAACCTTATCGCGGATAAGTTCAAAGGCACAAAGCATTACACCAGCGCGCCACAGAAAAAACGCCACCAAGAAAACTATGACGGCGAAATGTATTATGAGGTGATCGAATATGTCACTCGCGACGGGCAGCGCGTGCGCGCAAGCACCAATAGCGGCAGTTCATCATTAAGAAATAAAATCCCCGGCAGCCGCATTCAAATTATTGCCAGTAAGAAAGACCCTGAATCTGTGCGCCGCCGCACCACGCTGTGGCTATGGATCGGCCTGATTATCGGCATCGTGCCTGGGGTAGGCCTGCTGACCCTCGCTTTTGCCAAAGGCATTAGCCCATTTTTCTTTGTTATACTGGCCTTTTTTGCCCTAAAGAAAGGCCCTAAAATATACAAGATATGGGCGAAGTATAAGGCGCTATCGCCCGAAGAGCAGGAAGAGAAGAAAGATGCTTTCGCAAAAAATAAAATAACGCGCAAAGCCAAGAGAAACGCAGGGCCTTTACTGGACAAATATGACGTTCAAGACCGCCTACGCCTTTATGCAGCGCGCGCAAAACTTAGCGCGTTTATATTACTGATCGTGGCGGGTGGCGTTCTCGCTCTCGCATATAATATGGATGTAGATTTTTATCAAAATATCATAACAGACCCGCAAAGCTTGCTCGATTTCCATGGTAAAAAATTAAAAGAAGACCAAATGGTCAGCATTGCGCTTGGCGTGTTTGGCATGTTTTTGAGCATCATTTGCGTACAAAGTTATTTGGCATCGCGTACTAAGCGTTTTTAACGCAGCGTGATTATCCTCTCTTATTTAGACAATGATACGCATTAAACTTTTGCCCTAGGGGCAAAACGCTCTATTGTTAATATCATGAAAATATCAACAATACATCTCAGCGCGACAGACACACCGCAAAAGCAAAATATACTCCGTTATTTAGGCTGGGGCATTAATGTCTTATCCATCCTCGCCATTTCTGCGCATTGGGGCGGCGGCTTTATGGCCGTGATTACAGCCTGCTTGCTGACCCTTGTTCTGCCACCTATCGCCGCCATATTCGCTTTTTTTGCCGCGATCAGCGCATGGGGTTGGCCATGGTATTTATCGCTACTTGTCTTCCTATGGCCTATCGTTTTCTTGATTTTAGGCATTGGTATCTTCGGCAGCGCCTATTTATGGATGCGTCACAAACTTTCTGCCGCGCCAGTCAACGCCGAGAGCGAAGCCATTGATGTTGAATATGAAATCATCGAAGAACCACCAGAAAAACCTTGATAAGTCCAGTAATTACAAGGGCTGATAGATAAAATGCAATCAATAATAAACGCATTTTTCACGCCTTATCTGCTATATTAAAAAGGTGAGAGTTTGGGTTGGAATGGTGATCGTCTAAGATTTACCGTGAAAGAATAATTTTTCTTTTCCGCCGCCCCAATGCTTCGCATTCTGGCACCGTTTTAGGCTGCGCATTTTTCCCCAAATTTAAAATAATAAAAACAATATAGCCAGAACGGGAGCCCTAAAATGGAACGTAAAAAATGGATTATCTTCACTGCAAGCATTGCTGCAATCATGCTCAACGCCCCCATAACAACCAAAGCCGCCGCCGCGGTGGATTTCGAGATCAATGATTATGCGCCGTTATTACAGCAGGACCAATTTTCTCAAAATCAAAAAATACAACTCTATGAAAAACGTGATTTCCACTATGATAAGCGCTCACACCATTTATTTGAAAAATCTGGTGAGCGTGAGCTTGAAGCCCGCGTGCTTTATTTTAAAAACGAAAAAATGCAGATTAGCCATGATTATAGCGGTAAGTTCAGCGATGGCTCAGCCGAGTCCGTCCGCGCAATGCTACGCATGACATTTACTTATTAGGCCAAGTTAAAATGATAAAATCTCAGCCCTTTATGAAACAGTGCCCCGCGGCGCTGTTTTTTTGTGAATAAACTTATTGAGATTAAAATTCTCTAGGTTATCATAGCGATGACTATTTTTAGATTTCAAAAAGGCTTTCCAATGGTACGTCCAGCAAAAATTCAGTTTAAAAATGCATTACAGCAAAAGCTTGCGAATATTGTAGAGCACCCCTATGTGATTGCTTTCATCACAATATTGATTGTTGTTAACGCGATTACTCTTGGCTTAGAAACATCGCCGTCACTCTCAGCAGATTTTGGACATTTTTTCCACCTTCTTGATGTCGTCATCCTTGGTGTCTTTACCGCCGAGCTTCTAGCGAAGCTTTATGCATACCGTTTTTCGTTTTTCAAGAGTGGCTGGAATGTGTTTGATTTTTTAATCGTCGCGATTGCATGGATACCTGCAAGCGGCCCACTCGCTGTGCTACGGGCGCTGCGTATTTTACGGGTTTTACGCCTGTTATCTGTCGTGCCGCAGCTTCGCCGTGTGATTAATGCCTTGGGGCATTCCATCCCCGGTATGTCGTCAGTTTTCGGCGTGCTATGCTTGATTTTTTATATTTGCGCCGTATTGACCACAAAAATATTCGGTACGCACCCTGACCCACAAATGTATGATTTATTCGGTACGATTGGCGCATCGACATTTACCTTGTTCCAAGTCATGACGTTAGAAGGCTGGACGAGTGAAGTTGTCAGCCCAACGATGGAGATTTTCCCTTGGGCGTGGATGTTCTTTGTGCCGTTTATCATCACGACCAGCTTTGCTGTCTTGAACCTATTTATTGGTATTATCGTCGATGCCATGAACGTCGTGCAAAATGGCCACCACATGGAAGAGCTTGAAGACGTTGACCTTAAGACCATTCATTTCGACATAAAAGAGCTGCGCAACGAAATTGCCGACCTTAAAAAGCAGCTCGATAAATAACTCTTATACCGACATGGGTACAGATGCATAAAATATCTTTATTTTTATCTTTATCTTGTGAAGAGAAAACAAAAATGTAATTGTTTTGAACGATGAAAAAAATATTATTCTCAGTATTGATTGCCCTTTTTGTGTTGCCGGCGTTTACGCCTTTAATGCCGCATGATGGTATTCACGCCTTGCATGATCATCACAGCGTACAAACGCATGCCCATGTACACGACCACGCCGCCCAAGGCAGCGACGATAAAAAAACGCAAGTCAGCGATCACCACCCGATCCGCTTCGATGCCGTCAGCTATTTCAACGATTATTTGCATGTCGACTTACAAAACTCTGAGAAAATTATTTTAAAAGCCCCTGCGCCAGGGTCACAGAATGTTAAATTCACAACATTTGCAGCTTTTGTTTCCGCGCAGCGTTATCAGAGGAATTCTGTACAAAGCCGTGCCCCACCAAACTGGCAACGGCTTAAGCCAAAAAACACCCCTGTTTATCTCTCCACGCAGCGCTTACGCATTTAAAAATGAATGCTAAGGCGCTTTTTTGCATCTGCCCTGCGGCGGATGCTGTGACTTCGCACGCCTTTTCTAACCTTGCAAACACAATTCATTTTTAAATGGGGAAAACTTAAATGTTTCAATTTTTACAACCATACACGACGAAAGACCGCCTATACGCCCTTATTGGCTTAGCTTTGATGCTGGTCGGAATGTTTGGGATTATGCCAGATGCCTTGGCGCATGGGGTTACCATGGGCGATAAGGGCTATATTCAGGAAACCACGGGGATTAATTTTATTCCCTTTCTTTACTTAGGCGCAAAGCACATGATGACAGGCTATGACCATTTGTTATTCTTGCTCGGCGTGATCTTCTTCCTCTATCGCATGAAAGATGTCAGTATTTATGTGACCCTGTTTGCCGTTGGCCACATTATAACGCTGCTTTCTGGCGTTCTGATGGAAATCAGCGTCAATTCCTACATCATTGATGCCATTATTGGTTTTTCCGTCGTCTACAAAGCGCTGGATAACATGGGCGCGTATCAACGTTGGTTCGGGTTTCAGCCTAATACCAAGGCCGCCACCTTTATATTTGGCCTGCTGCACGGTTTTGGCCTTTCCACGAAAATTCTAGACTATGAACTTTCATCAGATGGGCTGCTCGCCAACTTAATTTCATTTAATATTGGCGTGGAATTAGGGCAGATATTGGCGCTTGCCATAATCTTGCTCGCGATCACTTATTGGAGAAAATCTGGCAGCTTTTTGCACCACGCTTACAAAGCGAACGCCTTCATGATGATGCTTGGCTTTCTGCTTATGGGATACCAGATCACAGGCTATTTCGTACAATAAGTCCAAACGGACAAAATTTAAAAAGGAAAACACAATGTATAATACAAACATACCATCTGACAGAGAAGTACCGTCAACCGCGAAACTTATCAAATCAACCATTCTGGCGGCGGTCGCTGCTGGCGTCTTACTGGTCACGGTGGTTATGCCATCCGAATACGGCATTGATCCAACAGGCGCAGGTAAAGTTCTTGGCCTAAAGCGCATGGGTGAAATCAAAGCCTCATTAGCAGCAGAAGCTGCGGCGGATACAGTAAACGATGTGCAGGCGGCAACAGCCGCTATTCAGGTCGAGGACACAACGCGTAAGCAGCAAATTGCGGCACAGGCTATCTCAGCTATCCAAAACCATCAAATGAGCGTTACTCTTGCCCCAGATGAAGGCACGGAGATTAAGGTTGCAATGACCAAGGGCGCTAAAGTGGACTATGTCTGGGAAACCAATGGCGGCAAAGCCAACTTTGACGTCCATGCGGATTCAAAGGCGCTAAAGATTAATTACCACAATTACTCTAAAGGCGCTGATGTGAAGCAAGAAGGCACATTGGTCGCGGCTTTTGATGGTTCTCATGGTTGGTTCTGGCGTAACCGTACGCAACAGCCGCTTACGATTACGCTTAAAACGAACGGTGAATATTCGTCAATCAAGCGCTACTAAAGCAAAGGCATGAAAGCGTGAATCATAAATAAAGGCACAAAAAAACCCCGCTTTCCAGCGGGGTTTTATTTTATATTTCAAGCTGTTAATCAACACACATTATGCATCAAGGTTAGAAACCTTCAACGCGTTATCTTGGATGAATTCACGGCGCGGTAGCACCACATCACCCATTAATGTTGTAAAGATGTTATCGGCCTCAGCCACATCGCCAACTTTAACTTTAAGTAATGTACGGCATTCTTTATCAAGCGTTGTTTCCCAAAGCTGGTCAGGGTTCATTTCACCAAGACCTTTATAGCGTTGGATCGCGAGACCTTTACGCGCCGCTTCTAATGTGATTTTGAACAAATCATGCGGCCCGTTTACTTTGCCAAGTTCTTTATCATTAACCATGATAGAGCCGATGCCATTAAAGTTCTCATTGAGCCATGGCAGCATGCTGTTCAAACGTAATGCGTCTGTTGAATGCGCTTGATCTGTATCAATGCGCTGTACTTCAGTCACGCCGCTTAATGTACGTGTGAACACATAACCTTTTTCGTTATATTCACCCTTCCAGCCTTTTTCTTTAAGCGGCAGCTGGTCATTCACGCGTTCTGCAATTTCTGCAGCTCTTACCGTCGCGCCCGCATCTGTACCGAGTAACTCTTGGTCGAAACCACCTAAAACAGCCACAGTCTGTAGTAAGTTCTGGCTGATTTTACCTTGGCGCATTAATGCTTCAATTGAATTCACAAACTGGCGTGATTTTACCAGCACATCACGTAAGTCTTCACCCGCACGCTGTGCGCCAGTCGGGTCAACAAACACAGTGTCGCTAATCACTTGGTCGATCAAATACGCATCCATCGCCAAATCATCTTTCAAATAAACTTCAGCACCTTTACCGCGGCGCACTTTGTAAAGTGGTGGCTGCGCAATGTACAAATAGCCTTTTTCAATAATTTCTGGCATGTAACGATAGAAGAAGGTCAAGAGCAGCGTACGAATATGCGAACCATCGACATCCGCATCCGTCATAATGACGATTTTGTGATAACGACATTTTTCAATATTAAATTCGTCGTGAATACCCGCGCCTAGCGCCGTAATCAGCGTACCAATTTCCTGTGAGCCGAGGATTTTATCAAGGCGAGCACGTTCAACGTTCAAAATTTTACCGCGCAATGGCAAAATAGCTTGCGTTTTACGGTCACGGCCCTGCTTGGCAGAACCACCAGCGGAATCACCCTCCACGATGAATATTTCTGACTGCGCAGGGTCACGGCTTTGACAATCCGCTAGCTTCCCAGGCAAAGAGTTAATATCCATCACACCCTTACGGCGCGAAAGGTCACGCGCGCGGCGCGCCGCATCACGTGCGGTCGCAGCTTCGATGATTTTGTTAACAATAATGCGTGCCTGTGCCGGATTTTCTTCGAAAAACTCAGATAGACCTTCAGATACCGCAGATTCAACGACAGGGCGTACTTCTGAAGATACAAGTTTGTCTTTTGTCTGGGAAGAGAATTTAGGGTCTGGGACTTTGACAGAAAGTACGCATGTCATGCCTTCGCGCATATCTTCGCCGCTCAGCGCCATATCTTTCTTTTTAACCAAATTATGTTCTTCGGCATATTTGCTGATCGTACGGGTCAGCGCACCGCGCAAGCCCGCCATATGTGTACCGCCATCACGCTGTGGGATATTATTAGTGAAACATAGCGTGTTTTCGTGATACGCCTCTGTCCACTCAATCGCAACTTCAATTGAAATGCCTTTTTCTTCATCTTCTTTCGTGATGCAGATTGGAGGCTCAAACAAGCTTGTCTTTGAACGGTTTAACCATTCAACAAAGCTTGTGATGCCGCCATCATAATGCAGACGAACTTCTTGAGGGGACTCATCACGTAAATCTTTGAGCAAGATATTGACGCCAGAGTTCAAAAACGCCAATTCGCGCAGGCGCTCTTTCAAAATATTAAATTTAAATTCAGTCTGAGTAAATGTTTCGGTTGATGGCAGGAAGGACACCTCAGTACCTTTTTTACCTTCCGGCGCAGGGCCAACCTCAACAAGAGGCGCTTCTGCTTCGCCGTGACGGAAGCGAATGAAATATTCTTTACCATCACGCCAGATACGCAACGTTAACCACTCAGAGAGCGCGTTAACAACAGAAACACCAACCCCGTGCAAGCCGCCTGAAACTTTGTATGAGTTTTGGTCAAACTTGCCGCCAGCGTGAAGCTGCGTCATAATCACTTCTGCGGCGCTGACGCCTTCTTCTTTGTGAATATCAACAGGAACGCCACGACCGTTATCTGTGACAGACATAGAACCATCGCGGTTAATAGAAACGAGAATTTCATCACAGTGACCAGCAAGACTTTCATCAATGGCGTTATCTGTAACTTCATACACCATGTGGTGTAAGCCAGTGCCATCATCTGTATCACCAATATACATGCCCGGACGTTTACGTACAGCATCAAGGCCCTTTAGAACCTTAATTGAATCCGCGCCATATTCATGGTTTTGTGTCTCGTCGCTCATTTTTTTCTCATTTGCTAAGTTGTGTATTTTTTAACCTCATAGATATAGCATCTGCGCCATACAGAGTCTTGTATTTTCTAGCTTTGACACAGAAAAATACAGGGAAAACCTAGCCTTTAAAGACAGGGCGAACGCTGCGTAATATTAAGCGGCTTCAAAATCTTTTTGAAAGGTGTATATATCGTTTTCATAAAAGGAACGCACGAGGTTTTTTAACCCGTCAAAATCATGAATGCTGCGCTCAACCTGATACAGGCCATGCCACTTAAAAACTAACCATTTTTTAGGAATCTGGAATTCGAGCTTAATACGATACTCTTCTTTACTATCCAAGTTAATTTCAATGAAGTTATTTTGATTGTCATGTGTAAAACCAAACATTGACGCCGCAACAGCCTGTTCTACGCTATCATAATTGTCTTTGAGGTAATGCAGATAGCTGTCCATCTTCTCAAATGCGTGATCAAGCGACATCTCGCTCTCTTGCGTTTCGAGGCGATCATTCAAACCGTAAAATATTCTTTTCATTCTTAAACCTTTTTATAAGCTGGTGCGGCCTTGCGCAGTAGAAAACATTATACAACAAACCATAGGAAAACCTGCCATAAAAACGAAAACAAAAAACCCTGATAAACAGGGCCCTTTGCATATACTCAATAATAAAAAGCCAACTTTACGCAGAAGCTACTTTTTTCACATTTTTATCAGCATTCACGAAGTCATCAATCTTGAACTTACGTGAACGTGTTGTTGTTTGATATGCGATTTGTCCATGCTCTGGGCAATACGACAGACCCGTTTCTGAATGTTCGCCACAAAAACCAAACTCTGCACTTTTCGGGTCACCAATTGGCCAGCGACACATACGCTCATTCAATTCGGACAACGGTAAACGTTGACCTTTATTCTTAATGATTTCTACATCTTGCTTTGTAGGAGAACCTGAAGATGTAAGCGCACGCTTTGGCGCAGCCTTAGGCTTCGCCAAAGTATCAACAGCCTTAGCCTTCGCACGTGGCTTAGCAATGGTCTGTTCCTTTGCCACTTTTACAGTTTTCTTGCTTGCCTGTATCGGAGAAGCGCGGCCGGAAAGCTTCAAACGGTGCGCCTTGCCAATTACAGCATTACGCGTTACGCCTTCTGCTAGTTCTTTGGCAATTTCCGCAGCGGTTTTGCCATCGCCCCACATTTTCTTTAATACAGCTACACGTTCGTCAGTCCAAGCCATCAAAATATCTCCCACACTTTGGTTAAGCTTTAAAAACGAAGGAGTCACAACACCTTGGCTGCAGACACCTTCCCGAATAAGTCTTAGGTACTCATAATTTTCGCTAATGAAGAAGACCATATCACACTCGCGAATCGGTCGGATAGATTCTTGACAGTAAAAAAGCCGCCTTATGCACACAAAAACTTTCTTTTACCAACAAACGTTTGTTGATAACTTGTTTTTATCGTTTTTTAGAGCGTCTTATAACAAAAGCGTTTGTCAGTGCGCTGTGTATTGTTTTTTTTGCAGCCCCTCCATTGACTTTATGACAAAACATCAATAAAACTGATTATGCATATTACAGGGAGAAGAAAAATGAGTATAGCAATCGGCCTTACAGCAGGTTTTGCCGCCGCGGCAGGATTCACAATAGCAGGCGCAGCTAAGTTTTTGGATAGTTTTAGCGTTTGGGGCAGCGCATCAAACAAACTACCAAGCTGGAGCGCAACCCTTTTGATGGGCACATTAATCGGGGGCGGCCTTGGCGGCGGCAGCGCATGGTATTTTGATGAACAGGCGAGTGACCTCAACAATATCAGCCTCTCTCAAGCTGAGGAAATTGTCACATGTCACAAAAAAACCCCCGAAGGCTTCACTGCTCTCTCAGGCTTAAACAAAGATGGCAGCGTTAGCTGTAGCTACCTCAAGCCAAATTAGAGACGCGTTTATATATAATCCTCATAATAAAAAAGCAGCCTGTATGTAAACATGGCTGCTTTTCTTGTCTCTATGCTTTATTTTGGCCGTTATTCCGCATGCGGGTCTAAGCCCCAAATGCGGAAATGCTCTGGGTCTTCGTCCCATTGCTCACGGACTTTGACGAACAGCTTCACATGGAAGGGGCGATCAAAAATCTGTTCCATTTCAAGGCGCGCAGCCTTGCCCATGGCTTTAATTTTCTGCCCGCCTTTGCCAAGCACAATTGGTTTATGCGCATCACGCGTGACATAAATAACCTGTCCAACTTCAACAGAGCCATCACTGCGCTCATCCCACGATTCCGTATCAACAGCCATATTATACGGCAATTCGTCATGAAGCTTGCGGAACACTTGCTCACGGGTAATTTCAGCCGCCATTAAACGTGAAGGCATATCCGTCATTTCATCTTCCGGATACATAAACGGCCCCTCAGGGAGCAGTTTTGTAAAATGATTTAAAACATCATCAACGCCGCGGTCTTTTTCAGCTGAGACCATAAAGGTCGCATCAAAATCAAATGCGTCATTAAAACCGGCACTAATTTTAAATAGTTTTTCGGGGTTAATCATGTCAACTTTGTTCAAAACGAGCGTGACTTTTTTCTTGCCTAAATTCTGACTACGTAAACCTTCGAGAATATCTTCATTCCAATGCAGTGGGCTTTTCAGTGATGTATCAACAATGAACAAAATTAAATCACTATCAACTACACCTTCCCAAGCCGCCGCAACAATCGCCTTATCCAGGCGACGTTTTTTCGCTTTGAAAATCCCCGGCGTATCAACAAAAGCAATTTGTGTGTGGTGACCATCAAAATCATTAATCGTGATCCCCAGCACGCGCGTCCGCGTCGTTTGTGCCTTTGGCGAAACAATACTGACCTTTGCGCCAACCATTTGGTTCATCAATGTTGACTTACCCGCATTTGGCGCGCCGATAACAGAAACAAAACCAAACTGCGTTGTTTGAGGCTGCTTTTCTTCACTCATTATATATTATGCTTTCTTCAATAAGGTTATTTCGTTTTTATAAGGTTATGCTGAACAAGGAAGGCTTGCGCTGCAGATTTTTCCGCAGAACGTTTTGAGCCCGCTTCTGCCATCGCGCTTTTATAGCCATCAACAGAGACCGACACTTTAAACTGTGGTTGGTGGTCTGGGCCGCTGCGCTCAACCAAGTCATATTGGGGGATACCCAAAGCCTGACCTTGCGACCATTCTTGCAGCTGCGTTTTAGGGTCTTGTGGCGGTTCAGACATTTTATCGATGTAACCATCCCATAATTTTATGATCAGATCGGCACAGGTCTGGTAATCACTCGATAAAAATACCGCGCCAATAATACCTTCAACCGCGTCAGATAAAATATTGTCATTTTCCAGCCCGCCACTTTGACGTTCATTATCAGACAATAATAAAATCCGCCCCAAGTCTAAATCTTGCGCGACTTTTGACAGCATTTTTCCTGAGACCAGCGCCGCATGGCGCTTGGCTAAGTCGCCTTCTTGTTCATTAGGGAAGCGCCGATACAGCATTTCCGCCATCGCAAGACCAAGTACGCGGTCACCAAGAAATTCAAGGCGCTCGTAATCCGCATTACCTGTACTCGAATGCGTTAAAGCCTGCTTCACCAGATCTTCGCTGATGCCGACAAGCCCTAAAGAGTCTATAAAGTTTTTATATTCCATCAATCAATGCTTAAACTATGCGCCTTTATCTGCTGATGCTGGCTTTACGGGGCCAACAGAGTCAAATAGGCGGTTATAACGAATTGAAACTGGCCATTTCCAAATTTCAAAAATACGTGCCTTACCATTCGTCGAGAAGAATAAACGCTCTGCACGGCCAACGATATTTTCAACAGGGATATAACCAACATGTTCGAGCACGCGGCTATCCATTGAATTATCGCGGTTATCACCCATCGCAAAGACATGGCCATCAGGCACGCGATATTTCTCAGTATTATCCAAACGCTCAGAATCGCCAACTTCATAGATGTCGTGCATAACGCCACCTGGTAAGGTTTCGATATAATGCTGCACCTTAACTGTACCGCCATTATCCCCTTTATAATCCTTTATGCCTACGACGTCGCGCTCAACGCGCTCGTCATTAATATAAAGCCGGCCACCAATGACCTGCACTGTATCACCGGGCAGCGCCACAACGCGTTTAATGTAATCAACCGATGTGTTGCTCGGCAGCTTAAAGACGATGACATCGCCGCGCTCTGGCATCTTACTCATGATACGGCCTTCAAAGCCGCCAACCCCAAACGGGAAAGAATGGCGGCTATAGCCATATTCATATTTAGAGACAAACAAATAATCACCGACCAATAATGTCGGGCGCATAGAGCTTGAAGGAATATTAAACGGCTCAAAAACAAAAGTACGGATAATCAGCGCAATAATCACCGCGACAATTGCCGTTTTGAACATATCGCTCCACTCTTCTTTCGCTGTTGGTTTCTTTACATTTTCAACAACTGGCGCCGTATCACTCATCGCTTTTGCCTTATTTTTATGCTTCGTTTTTTTCAACATCATTCATTCTTCTTCTAATCACCACATATAAGGTGATAAATCAAGCCTCGACCACAACATAGGCCACCGCATAAGGCGGCTCATCTGACAGCGAAACATGTGGCGCAATGTCGCACGCGCTGCCTGCTGAACATAAATTATCTTTGATATAACGCTCAGCCTTAGCGCTAAAACGCAATACCGGCTGCCCCCTATCATTGCGCAGTATTTCTAAATCGTGAAAACCAATATCTTCGCCGATCCCTGTTCCCAAAGCCTTTGACGCCGCTTCCTTCGCCGCGTAACGCCGCGCCAAAGCCGCCATATCCGTGCCGATCAACGCCTGTTCCGCAGGCGTAAAGCAGCGTTCTAAAAACCGCTTACCGTGGCGTTCATAAATCGCGGTGATCCGCGTTATATCAACAATGTCTGTACCAATACCTAAAATCATAAATGATTATACTTTTCTTTAAGGGCGCGCATTTTGCCCTGTAACCTCTACCGCCGCATTATGCAGTGATTTTAAACGGCGGCGGCGCTGCATATGTTTTATACGCTGAACCAGTATAAAAAACACCACAAAAAATACAGGCCATGTCAGGGCAGCAAGCATATAGCCCCCAACCATCCACGGCAAAAACAAATCAAGTGGCTGATGCAGCGCCATATCAACCGATTGCCATAGCGTTAAGCCTTCGGGTAGATCTAGCGCCACAGGCATTCCGAACAACGCAAAAATAGCCACGCCAAGCTGATAACTTACATACCACATAAAAGGAAACGTCCACGGGTTGCCAACCACCGTACCAATCATTGCGGCGAAATAATTAGTTCTGATAAAAAAGCTAAACAAAAATGCCTGTAAAATATGCGTGCCTACTATTGGCGTAAAAGAAATAGACGCGCCCATCGCCATGCCACCTGCAATCCGGTAAGGGCTATCCGACAGGCGCAGAATACGGCACATCATGTAGCGCAGTGTACGCAGCCACCCCATTGATGGCCATAAAGCCTCACGGGTTGATTGTAAAAATGTAAGCGGGTTTTTACGCTGGAACATTGTAAATAAGTATCTCTTTATTGCTTGGGCCTAGACCCCGTTCGGTGTGTCTTTACAGTGCTAAATATTAAAAGGAGAAATCACGCTGAATCACGTCATTCCTGTTTTGCAGCACGATGTGAATGGATTTATCAGCCAGCGCGGCGTTCAAATCATCCACGCCTTCTGGCGCTTTAATCTTAATCATCGCATCTGTATCGCTACCCTCCTGCATTTCAATTTCAGGAACTGCCGTCATAATCACCGCATTATCCGCATCGACAAAGACATCCGTATTCTCAAAGCCTGCGCTCGCACGCACAGCCAAAACAAGAGAATCTTTTGACACAACAGCGAACTTCACAGCTAAACCAGAAATATCGCCATCATGAGGAATATGGCGCTCTGCAAGGCGCAGCATGGCTTGGTTACGTGAAAGCGCTTTATCATCTTTGTCAAAAACGTCCAGCCGCAGAGTAAATTCTTCGGGGACGCAAACCTGTTTGCAGACCATATAGAACACTTTGACCTGCCCTGTATAATTTTCGTTATCCGCAAAATCATCTTTCAGTATAAAATCAATGGGGAACGCGGTTTTATGTTCATATATATAGCTAACCATATCATAAGCTTCATGGCGTAAGGGCATTGGCCAGTGAATATCTGCAGCCTCTATGCCACTATTTTCAGCGGGCGTAACGCTCAGCGCGATCCCCGCATCACCCGGAAAACGCCAATAACTATACCAATTTTCTGCAAATTCCATTTCTAACAGGCTTGTGTAAACAAGCCCCTCATCGCGCGTCTCTTGCCCGGCCGTCAACAAACGTAATTTACTTTGCCCGCTTTCATGCCAAATATCGTCCGCATTTGAAGGCTGCGCTGCAAAAACGAGTAGCGTTAACAGCAGAAAATGTGCTAAAATTTTATTGTATTTCATTGCGTTTTTACCTTTACGACCTAACTTATTAATAATAGGCCATTACGCTAAGAAATAAAGGACTATATCGCATATTAGGACATAAAAATGCCAGATAACGACACGATCAACATTACAGAAAAAGCGTCAACCACAGCCCCCGACACAAGCAAAGTCGTTAAGGGCGGGTCGTCGTACCTTGCAGGCAAATTATTGGTCGCAATGCCGAATATTGATGATGATAGCTTTAAAAACGCGACCATATTCATGTGTGCGCATGACGAAAAAGGCGCGATGGGCCTCATTGTCAATGACAAGATGCCCAATATTGATTTCGAGCAGCTCCTTTTAAAACTCAAAATCGAACATGGTGATCACAAATCGATTAAAATCCCCGTCTTACGCGGCGGCCCATTAGATTCATCACGCGGCTTTGTTCTACATAGCAAAGATTTCAACCGCAAAGATACGATTAACGTTGATGAACGTTTTAGCGTCACCGGTACAATGGATGCGCTCAAAGCCATCGCAGACGGCAGCGGCCCCAATGAAGCGATTTTCATGCTTGGCTATTCAAGCTGGGATGCGGGCCAGTTAGAAGAAGAGCTGCGCGATAATAGCTGGATTATTGTTGATGCCGATAAAGACATTATTTTCAACACCACCCCCGACAAAGTCTGGCGCAAAGCCATGTCAAAAATTGGGGTTAACCCCGATATGATCTCCAACGTTACAGGTAATGCTTAACGCCCAAACTCAATATCCACCGCTCTCACATTTCCATAACGTTTGACTGTCGAGCGTAACCATGATAACGTGCCAACATAAACATTGAGACTGGATAGACCATGTACAGCAAGCACGATAGCCACGCACAGCGCGCCCTAGATCTGGAATTAAAATCATTCATGAAGGCTTGCCACGCAGAGAGCAAGCAACACAACACGCTTACTGATCTTATTCACGCGGTACAAGGCAAAAGCACGATCTATCTAGCTGAACCATGGATGAACCAGGATGAGCGCAGCATCGCACATGAAGTCCTGTTCCGCTTTCGTCATGAATCTAATCAAATTCTGCGTTACGACCACATCGCCAATGACCTTATATCAGCAGACCTTGCCAAAGGCTTTGACCTCGTTAATTTTTTCAATATTCTCTCGTGGCTCCCATGTGATGAAAATGCGCAGCCATTCTCCATCAACTTGACCCATGACAGCCTGATAACACCTGAAATTTGTGAGAAAATTATTGAAGCGAATAACCGCCGCGACGGGCCACAGCTCATTATTGAAATATTAGAAGATGAACGCCTATTCACAAGTAATGAACTTCAAATGCTCCAGAAAATGAAGCAAAGCGGCATTGCCTTTGCCCTTGATGACTTCCGTGTCAGTATCGATAGCGATTGGGAGCGCCTGAAAAGCTTAGAGCATATTGTGTCCTACGTAAAACTTGACGGCAAAGATTCCGTGCGACCATTTTTAGATAATGGTGGCGCAAATATTACAGCGCTGTTTAATCATATCGCCGATATTCAAGATTTAGTCGGATCCGACAAAAAAGTCATCGCCGAATGGGTGCAAACGCCGCAAGAAGCTCATAAATTATTTGACGGCGGCGTCCATGCAGTACAAGGCCACAAGCTGGCGTTCTAGACAAGAACCATTAGCTATTCTGCGCTTGCCACTCGGCTTTATTCAGCCCATATAATTTATGATCTGCGCGCACGCCATTAATTTGGATATACGCCTTGGCGAGCCCCTCTTCGGTAAAGCCAGCACGGGTCAAAACGCGCTGCGAGGGCACATTATCAACCAAAGTCGCAGCATTGACCCTCTCAAGCTTGAGGAACGAAAAGCAAAATTTCAAAGACAGCGCCATGACTTCCCCCATATAGCCCTGATTAACATGGTCTTTATCAACCCAGTAGCCCAGAGATGCAAATTGCGCCGCGCCGCGTGACACATTATTAATATTCATGCCACCAATAATCACGTCATCGCCCTGCTTCATCACCAAAAGCGAGTAGTTACGGTCATTAAACCATTCTTTTTGCTGATAACGCAGGCGACGGCGGAAGAAAGAATCTAACAATCCATTTTCGGGCCATTGTGGTTCATATGGCTGCAAATGCGCCATATTGCTCCGGCGCACATTACGCCACGCCGTATTGTCTTTATCAATCGGCGGACGTAAATATATGCGCGGCGTTTCAAGCCTTGGATGTTCAGGCGGCCATACGGGCTGTAAAATCATCATAACGCTCCAAATGATCCAGTGGGCCATGCCCTGATAATGTCACCTTAGAGGAGAATATCTTGCGCGCTGCGCGTAGTACATCATCTGCAGTAACAGCATCCAATAACTTCATGCGGTCTTCAATTTCCAGCACTTCATTATAGGTCAGTAAGAAGCTTGCCTGCGCATTATTACGACGCAAGACGGATTCTTCGCCCTTAAGCATCGACGCACGAAGGCGCGCTTTAGCCCGTTTAAGCTCTACATCACTAATCGAAAGCTGAATTTTGCCTAGCTCGTCGCATAGAACAGGCAAAAGCTCTGGCAATGATTTCGGATCAGTGCCCGCATAAATGCCAAAATGTCCATCATCATGAAACATCATATTGTAGCTGTAAATCGAATAAACAAGGCCGCGTTTTTCACGGATTTCTTGGAACAAACGCGAAGACATTCCGCCGCCAAGAATTTGCGAGAGTACTTTTACAGGGAAGTTCTCTTCGCTATACTGTGACATGCTTTGAAAGCCAACAATGATATGCGCCTGCTCGCCGTCTTTATGCGAGCGGCATTCACCGCCTGTATAATTGGCCTTCGCATAGGGCGCTTCTTTAGACTCAGGCAAGTGGATAAAGAGTTTTTCAACCATCTCAACCACATCTTTATGCTTTGCATTGCCCGCAACAGAGATCACCATGTTATTGGGTGTGTATAAGCGCTCCACATAACCCATCAGAGATTCACGGCTCATTTTCTGAATGATCTCTGGCGTACCCAAAATCGGCGCGCCGAGTGTTTGATTTGCATAGGCGGCCTCTTGGTGAATATCAAAAATATGCTCATCAGGGCTATCTGCATACATACCAATCTCTTGAATAATCACCCCGCGTTCGCGTTCAATTTCGTCAGGAAGCATGGTAGAAAGCTGAATTTGCTCTGAGAGAATATTTAGCGCAGCACCTAAGTCTTCTTTCATCAAATGGATGTAATATCCTGTCGTTTCACGACCCGTAAATGCATTGGTGCTGCCGCCTAAGTTTTCTACCGATTCAGCAAGCTGCAGAGCATTAAAAGACTTTGTGCCTTTAAACAGCATATGTTCAACCATATGCGCCACGCCATTCTCTGCCATGTCTTCGTGGCGCGTACCGACGCCGCAATAGACTCCGACCGCCACTGTATGGACATGCGGAATTTCATCTGTAATGACGCGCAGGCCATTTTTTAGCGTTGTTAAATGTCTTGTTTTCATCTTCTTCTACTCTACTTTCATGATTAAGCACCCAATGTTTTTAACGGGGGCTTTTTGCTTTAATATAGCTTTGCAGCGCTGATAAATCATTATCAAGCCGGTGCATATGTTCTTCTCTGTTCATCAAATCACTGACAAATTCAGGCAGCGCCGGATGCACCCCTGTTGCTTTCGCAACCGCGTCAGGGAATTTGGCGGGATGAGCACAGGCAAGCGCAACAACAGGTGTGTCCTTGCCCATTTTCGCGCGTGTCTGATACGCCGCGTTAAGGCCAATGGCGCTATGGGGATCCATTAACAAATCAGCATCTTTATGAATTTGTGTGATAGTACTCAAGGTCTGCGCGTCACTTACCCTTGCCGCGTCAAACAAATGATGCGCTGAAGCCAAGTGACCCTTATTGACCTCAAAATGACCCTCAAGGCTAAAAGCTTCCATCACACTCTTAAGCTTCGCACTATCACGGCCAAATAATTCAAACAAATAGCGCTCAAAATTACTCGAGATTTGAATATCCATGGACGGCGCTAATGTCGGGTTTACGCCGTCCATTTCCATCTTTCCGCTTTCAAAGAAACGCGTCAGAATGTCATTGCTGTTGGTTGCGACAATCAGTTTCTCAATCGGCAGCCCCATTTTCTTTGCAACATAGGCCGCAAGGATATTGCCAAAATTACCCGTTGGCACAACAAAGCTTAATGGGCGCTGGCAGCCACCAAGTGCGGCAGAGGCCACAAAATAATATACTGTCTGCGCAATAATTCGTGCCCAGTTAATCGAGTTCACGGCGGATAAATTATGCGTTTTACGAAACTCATGGTCGTTAAATGACGCTTTGACCAAATTTTGACAATCGTCAAATGTGCCTTTAATCGCAATCGGGTGAACATTCGGCGCATTCACAGTCGTCATCTGTCGGCGCTGTACATCGGAAACGCGCCCATCAGGAAACAGAATAAACATATCAACGTTTTTACACGCAAGACAGCCTTCTATCGCGGCGGATCCCGTATCACCTGACGTCGCGCCGACTATGGTCACGCGCTCCCCACTATCTTCGAGCGCGGCATCAAATAAATGGCCGAGCAATTGTAACGCCACATCTTTAAAGGCCATGGTCGGCCCGTGGAACAGTTCAAGCGACCACAAATTGGGTACAAGCTGACGCAGCGGCGTTATCGCTTTATGATGAAAGCGAGTCTCCGCCGCGCCATATGTTTTTTCTAGAATAGATTTAAGGCGCTCGCCAGCAAAATGCTCATCAACAAACGGGCTAATTACATCATAGGCAATTTCGGCATAGCTTTTGCCTGCCATGTCGGCCAACTGATCTTTTGACAATTGCGGCCAGCTATCGGGCATAAACAGACCGCCATCACTAGCGAGGCCAGAAAGCAGAATTTCTGAAAAACTTTTTCCGCTTTCTCCGCCGCGCGTTGAACTATATGTCATCATCGTCATATAACCTTCTAAATTTTGATCTCTTCGCGCAAATAACGCTCGCGCAGATGCGCCATTAGGAATTCTGGTGATGCTTCTTTACCCGTAATATCACGCATTAATTCATGCTGGCCCATCAGGCGACCACGTGAATGTACATATTTATTAAGCCACGCCGTAATCGAACTAAAATCACCACGGCGAATTAAGTTATAAAAATCAGGCAAGTCTTGGCGCATCGTTTGATAAAACTGCGTCGCGAGCATATGGCCAATTGTGTAAGACGGGAAATAACCAAATTTCGCAACAAACCAATGCACATCTTGCAAAATACCTTCGCCATGGTCCTGTGGCGACACGCCAAGCAGCTCATAGGAGCTTTCCGTCCAAAGCTCTGGCAATTGATCAACCTCGATCCGCCCCTCAATCAAATCACGCTCTAAACGATAGCGTAGCAGAATATGCAAGAAATACGTCACCTCATCCGCACGTTTACGGTCCACCGTTGGGCGCACATGCGTTTTAATCGCGCATAAATTCTCAGGGTGCAAAGTCGGGTCATGCATCGCCTGAAACAAGCCTTCCAGACGCGGCGAGAGGAATTCAAAAAATTCTTCGGTGCGCCCGATAAGCATTTCAACAAGCAGCGCTTGCGATTCCTGCATTGCCGAGCCAAGGTCAGCCGCGACAGGTTGGTAGCGCCATGACTTACGTGGCAAGCCCTGAATATACAGGCCGTGCCCCGCTTCATGCATCACGCTTTTTAATGAATCAAGGAAGTTTGATGTATCTACGTTTTTAATCACAAGGCGCGTATCATCGGGCGTGCCGCCCTCAACAGGATTATGACCCGTTTGATAAAGCCCGCCGCGTTCAAAGTCAAAACCAAACAGCCCGAGCATTTCTTCATTGAGCCACATTTGCGAGTCAACGGGATAAACATCCGCGAGCTGTATCGGTTCAGGTTTTTGCGCCTGAAACGCCATGACTTCGGGTATCAACCCTTTAATGCTACCCTCCAATTGATTGAACCATTTATCAATCGTTGAATGGCTATAGCCTGGGCAATAATCTTGCAGCAGCGCGTCATACAAGTCTTCACCGCCGCGTGCCTTTAATTTCTTTTCTGCAATACGGCGCTCTACGTCGACAACGTTGCGTAAATGAGCCCGCGCGCTATCCCAATCATGATTTTCAAGCGCATTACGGTGACAGCGCCGCCCTTCATTTGCAACTTTGGCGTTATGCTCCATCAAATCATCGTCAATTAAGCTGTGTTCTTCATAGACAGATGACATCGCCCGTAAGTTAGCGCGATCCCAATCATCCCAATCCGTACTATGGTTATCTTCATGGATCAGCGCTTTATCAAGCAAGCGCCGCACATCTTTATTGATGATATCTTGGTGAACACGCTTATATAGATAAGCGATTTGGTTGAGGCGCGAGCGATACGCGCCGTCAGGCATTGCCGTCAAAAAATCACGGCCGAGGATTTCACCAATCGCTTCTAGACGCCCAACATCACGAAAACGCCGCTTTAAATCCGTATAGGCATTACAAGGATGCAGCTGTTCTTGCTTCGTCGATTCAATTGTCATTAACATATACTTTATAAGATCCGTGAAGAATTCACACTAGCACCTATTATAGGCGGGAATGCTAAAAAGTCTACACTAAGCCGATCAAATATATCGTTAAAACGATAACAATATTAAGGCTTCAGGGCGATTTTGAGGTCAACATATTCATACATCGCAGGAATTTCCGCGACAACGGCATAAAAACGGATGCTTTCATCATAACCAATGCGCGCATCTTCAACCATAATCCCTTTATCATCCAAGGCCGCAACCAAGCTTTGATATTCAGGGTGGGCTAGTATCGCATTTTCTTCGCCTTCACAAGGAAAGAACTTACGCGGCGGCTTATTTCTAAAAGCGGCATTACAGGCGCGCAGCAAGTTTGACGGGCCATATTTGCACATCGCGCGCGGCTCGAAATACACACGGTAAGGCGTGTCATTATACATTGCGTCCACCAGCCCGTCAGTATCTGTGGCCGCCTGATCAAATGCTTTTTGCAAACATGCTGTTTTATATTTTTCAAATTTTTTGTTTTGTGCCTGCGTGTCTTGCTCGCGCTGCTCTAATGCTCTTTTTACATTACTCATGTCTTCTCTCCCCTTATGTATTATGGAAGATGTTTTAGCATGTTAAACCGACGCACACAAGCAATAACGCACCGCGCCAATTGCCCACAGCGCTCGCTAAGACATATTTTTGTATACATTTACATCACCGGGAAAGCGCCTTGCACGCACGTCCCCTGCGTATAATGCCGCCGCCGCGTCAATGTTTTGCGCTAATTGTGCATATTGTTTGACGAATTTTGGCACATGGTCGGTGAACAGGCCAAGCATGTCGTCACTAACTAAAATTTGGCCATCGCAGGCCGCAGACGCGCCAATACCAATTGTTGGTACAGACACAGCATCAACAATTTTATTTGCAGCGCCCTCAATTGTGCCTTCAATCACAATCGCAATCACACCAGTTTTTTCAATGGAGAGAGCATCAGCCACTAAAGATAATGCTTCATGATCAGATTTACCCTTAACTTTATAACCGCCTTCCTTTACAACGCTTTGCGGTTTTAGGCCAATATGCGCGACTGTTGGAATAGATGCCGCAGCAAGCGCCTGATATATAGCAATAAGCTCAGCGCCGCCTTCAATTTTAATCGCGCCACAGCCTGTCTCATCGATCACGCGCCGCGCGTTTTCTACGGCCAAGGTCGCATCAGTTTCATAACTGCCATAGGGCATATCCACCACAACAAAAGCATGGCGCGACCCCCGCATTACAGCTTTACCGTGGTTAATCATCATCTCAAGCGTGACTCCTAAAGTATTCTCCATACCATAGACCACCATACCAAGTGAATCGCCGACCAAAAGTAGATCGCAATGCCGGTCAAGTGCTTTGGCTACAGGCGCCGTATAAGCGGTTAAGCAAACAAGCGGCTCATGCCTTTGTGGCGCGCTCATAATATATTCCTTACTTAAACGTGAAGCAGCATTCATAAAACTATCCTTTATTGATTATAGATAATTGTAATGGTTTGTATGTCCAATATAGAACCGCAATCAGACAGAAATCAAGTCGCGCGCAGGCCCTAAAACAAGTTACATATTGCGACCATTGCGCATTGCGTAAAAACTCGCAAGTCTAGGTGTTGCTGGCAGCTTGGATACAGGGCTGCTATGCCAGCGCGCCTCAAGTGTGGGGCTATCAACAACATCCGGATGGTCTGTGCCTTTGATGAAACATAAATGCGTGGGGTTTGCTTCAACAACATCTTGAGAGCGCACAATAACCTCACCCGACTTAAATGCACTTTCTTTTATGCCGGTATAATCTTTTAAATATAGCAGCGTGCCGCTCTGCCCCAATAACGTCGCAACCATATGGCTGTCACATTCATCAATATGCGGAATAGCCGTCCGCATCACGCTGCGCCGCGTTGGAACATAACGTTGGACATCAATAAACGCCCCCACGCCAACAACCTCAGTAAAAATATCAGCTAAACAGTCTTCTTTACTTTTGATATCAAGGATTAAATCTTGCTGCGCGGGTCGGAGCAATTTGAAGTCATGACGCTCCTCTGGCCGCAATAAATTCAAATATGATTTACACGCATCGACCTCGCCTGCATCAAGATACGCACATGCATAATCAAACGCATGCGCCAATGGCGACAATAACAAAACTGTATTCACGCTCGCATTATCATATGCACGCGCCGCGCTCTCAACATCAGAAGCGACAGCAATACGGTTATCTATAGATGATGTAAGATATGACCCCAAATAATTTCTTTCTTTAAAAAATATATGTGAGCAACATAAATACACAGTCAGGAATATGCAAATAAATTATTTTGTGCAACGCATGGCATACAAAACGCTTCTGCGCAGGTCAGACTAAGCACATTCTACGGATATACCCCACGCGGCAAGTACACGGTTATTTTGTTCCGGCAATCCTAAAGTCACGCGAATAGCGCGCGGGATTTGTGCAGACATATCGCGTAATATAATGCCGTTCTGCGTAGCAAGTGCCATCATTTTAGCGGGGTCCTTCACTTGCACCAACAAAAAGTTTGTTGCCGAAGGCCAGACGCGCTCAACATCCATACTTGCATTCAGTGCCATACTCATACGCTCGCGTTCTTCTATAATAAGGTTACGAATGTTTTTAAGCTGCTCTTGGTTTTCAGGCATCAATGCGCGCTGCACCGCATCCATTGCAGGTCGGGTCATTGGGTAAGGCGGCAGCACTTTACGGAGCATTTCAATCACCGGCTTCGCGCCAATAGCGCAGCCTAAACGCGCCCCTGCCATTGCGCGCGCTTTTGATAAAGTCCGCAGCAGTATAAGCTGCGGGTTAAACGGCAAAAGCTGCATTAATTTTTGCTCGTCGCAATATTCAATATACGCTTCATCAACAACAATAATCGCATTGCTTTTTTGAATCACATCAACCAAAGCCTTTGGATCAATTCGTGCCCCTGTCGGGTTGTTGGGTGAGCATAAAAACACAACTTTGACATGCGTTCCCGCCTGAACATGGCGCAAAACTTCATCTGTATTTAATGAAAAGTCATAAGGGTCAAGCGGCACAGAAATGACCCGCGTTGCATTGACGGCTGCATATTGTGCATACATGCCGAAAGTCGGCGGTGTGTGCAATATCGAGTCACCCCCAGCTGGCTGACAGAACGTACGGATAATCACGTCAATCGCTTCATCAGAGCCACGTGACATCATAATATTATCTGGCTCAACGCCATAAATTTTTGCTAAACGCTCCAGTACAACAGGGGGCTGCTGCGAGTCATAACGGTTCAAATGCACGCTACCTTGAAACGGCTCCACAGGCGATTCATTTGCATCTAGGTACAGCGTTTCCACGCCGCCTTGTGCATTGCTATCACTCGCCAATGAACGCGCAGAGCTATAAGCCTTTAAAGCGCGTATATCAGGGCGTACTAGTCCTAAAACATCATCAATATTCATCAAAAGTCATCCTAAGTTAAATAAGGGTCATATATGGCTGCAGAGCGATAAAAAATCACTGCGCAAAATATAACACAGATAAGAAAAATGAAAAACAAAAGCCTAAAACAATAAAGCCCGCATAAAAATACGGGCTTTAAGAATTATTCAATATCCACGGTGGCTACGCTTAACGCATAATTGGTGCGCCGTTATAATCATCATTGCTAAACTCATCGACGTTAACGACGCGCATACGTGCTTCATAAACCTCTAACAATGACTTTGCTTCGTCATCACTGAGCTCGCCGAGCGTCACCGCATTGGCAACGCGGTCAGCAAATTGTTCGCTTGGCTTAAGGCCGGATTGCTTGTCTGCTTTATGCAGCTTCGCTTCTAAGCCTTGCGCCGCAATTGACCCTTCAAATGCAAATTTAAGATCCGCAACTGGGCCACCAGCCTCTTTAGCGAAATACATTTCCTCAGTTAGAAGGGCAAGCGATTCGCCGTTTTGGCTCAGTACCTTTGTGATCTCGTCTTCTAGGCGCCCTGATGGTTTTTTATGGCGGTGGCCAAAAGTACCAGACATTATTTTAAGCGGGATGCGTAAAAATGAAGATAATGGGTATGTGTCTTTTTGCAGCACATCATGCAAGGCTTCATTTGCTTTGTTGAGGCTATCTTCAATCGCGTAACGCACCATCGGCAATTCCGCAGGATTCGCGCCGCGTTTCTCATACTGGCGAATAACCGCAGACGCAATATAAAGATGAGATAATGTGTCACCAAATTTCGCTGAAACGCGCTCCGCAAACTTAAGCTTCGCCCCTAAAATAGACGACGTTGGGTTTGCAACCGCATTAAATGATGCACTGACCTGATCAATACGATGCGCATATTCACGCATTTCTTTGCTCAAATTTGACTTTGGCGATGTTAAGCGCTTCAAGCCCAAATTAACAAACACGCTGCGCCCAAGACTAACGAACTGAGAAGCAACAAGTTTCAAGCCGATCCACGTTGCCTTGAGTGTTTTTTCTTCCTGTACAGCTTGCTGCATTGGCTGAAAATAAGGGTGCAGGCGGTAACTGCCTTGACCGAATATCAACATATTACGTGTCAGCACATTTGCGCCTTCTACTGTAATTGCAACAGGAATACCAATATAAGCAGATTGTGTGTAATTAGCTGGGCCAGAGATAATCGCTTTACCCGCCTGAATATCCATACCATTAGTGACCGTTTGACGGCCCATTTCAGTCGCATGGTATTTCGCGATCGCTGATGGAATAGCAGGCTTTTCACCGCTATCAACCAATTCAAGCGTTGTGTCTTTCAATGCGCGCGTTGCATAAGTCATACCTGCTTGCTGCGCAATCTTCTCCGATACGCCTTGGAAGTTCTTAATTGGCGTGCCAAACTGTTGACGCACCGTGGAATAAGCCGTTGTCGTGTATGTTTGGTACTGACCGGCAGCTGATCCAAGTGACGGCAGCGAATTGGCGCGACCTTCAGAAAGGCACTCCACCAACATCCGCCAGCCTTTACCTGCATTTTCAGGACCGCCAACAATTGAATCAAGCGGGACAAATACGTCTTTACCGCGCGTTGTACCGTTCATAAACGCCATGTTCATCGGACGGTGACGGTTGCCGATTTCAACGCCTTCAGTTGAGGTCGGAATAAGAGAGACTGTAATCCCCGGCTTCTCGCCTTGACCCAATAAATTCTCAGGGTCTTCCAAATGATAGGCAAGGCCCAGTACGCTGGCCACTGGGGCAAGTGTAATATAACGCTTATCCCATGTGAGGCTAACGCCAATATCGCCCGTTTCAGGGTCTTTCATTACAATGCCCTTAGCCTGAATATTACCCGCATCTGAACCTGCATTTGGTTCAGTCAGCGCGAAACATGGTACATCTTTACCAACGGCGAGTGATGCCAAATAACGATCTTTTTGTTCTTGCGTACCATAATGTGAGAGCAGTTCACCGGGGCCTAATGAGTTTGGCACCATAACCGTAACGGCAGCTGTCCAGCTGCGCGTTGCAATTTTGGATACAACCGCAGAGCGCGCACGCGCTGAAAAGCCACGTCCACCATATTCAGGCGCAATAAGCATGCCCAAAAAGCCTTTATCTTTAATATACTGCCAAACGTCAGCAGGAAGGTCACCTGCTTGCTCTATTTCAAAATCATTAAGCATTTCGCAAAGCTCTTCGGTTTCATTTTCAATGAAAGAACGCTCTGCTGGCGTTAGGTCTTCGGGTTTGTAGCCATTGATAATCGCACCCCAATTTGGCGCGCCATTATAAAGCGATCCTTCAATATCACTTGTCGTGCCCGCATCAAGGGCCTCTTGCTCTGTTTTAGAAACAGGCGGCATTAAACTTTTAAGTTTGTTAAGATACAAGCTTCGAATGGACATATTGTGACTCCCACTTATGATTTTATGATATTAAACGTTCCCAGCTTCGCGATTTTACGCTTAACGCGCAGAACGCAGCATATATTTATGTATATTTTTATCTTTATATGACAAGACTTTGCCATGTATACAGAGCGTGGTCAATATGCCCAACAAGCAAACACTATAATTTTGGACATCTATTTTAACTTGGTATTTTCATAAGAGCCACCAGTGAAATCAACACAATCTGAAGTTTAAAACATCTTCGCGTGAGTTCTGCTTGACATATATCCAGATCTGTACTTAATTATATCCTTAAAATAATAAAAAAAGATTACAACAGGGAAACATCATGACGGATAAGCAAACGCCAGAGCAGCAGAGTTCTGACCAAAATCAACCTGACAAAAAGAAGACAGAGCAAAAGAAGCCTGGCTTTATTAGACGTAACATGTGGAATTTCGCCATGATTGCAGCCGCTGGTTACGCTTATGCCAGCTTTAATGATGCCGCTGATAACGGCCCAATCGCTTATGACTTAATGACATCTCCGGAATTTATTCAGACAATCCACCAAGGCGATGTTAAAGCCGCACAGATTGAAAAAATTGATGGTAAATACGTTGTCACCGGTACGTTAAAGGTCAATGAATACGAGAAACCTGACCCTGATGCACAAGACGAGCCCTTATCCAAAAAAGAGCTCGGCTCTGGCCCTAAATACAAAACGGTTATGGGCGCAAGTGACCCGACAGCCCTTTTAGAAAATCGCGGCGTGCCTGTAACAACGGTAGATTACGACCCTTATAAACGCCCAAACATAGAAATCATTACGATTGACGACCTTGAGATGCTTATTGATCAAGGTAAAGTTGGTAGCATCAGTTACACAGATGCAGAGGCTGGCAATGGCACTATTTTTGAAGGCGTCTATAAACCAGTGCGCGGCGATAATGATTATGATGTCGCTTTCCGCACAGCAGAACATGGTTATAACACAGAAAATGTTATTAAAAAAATTCAAGACAGTGACATTAAGCGTACATATGTAACGCAAGAAGGCCCAGGCTGGCTATCATCCACCTTGCCTTGGCTTATTTTCCCTGCTGTCTTTATTGGCTTTATGCTGTGGCAGAGCCGCGGTGGCAGTAAAGCAAATCCTGCACATCAGCGCATCGATCCCAAAGACATCGTAGAAGGCTTTGATGATGTTCAAGGCATTGACGACCAAAAAAGACAGCTTAAGCAAATGGTGCGTTACCTGAAGAATCCTGAAGAAATTGCAAAAATGGGCGCAAAACCACCTAAAGGCGCATTGCTTTCTGGCCCACCTGGTACAGGCAAAACCATGCTTGCCAAAGCCGTTGCAAAAGAAGCGGACGTCCCCTTCTTTTCGATTAACGGTTCAGACTTTGTTGAAATGTATGTTGGCGTTGGTGCACGACGCGCACGCGCATTATTTGAAGACGCCAAGAAAAACGCGCCTTGTATCATCTTTATTGACGAAATCGACGCCGTTGGCGGCAATCGCGGCGGGAATATGAGCAATGGTCACAGCGAACAACAGCAAACATTAACGCAAATTTTGACGGCAATGGACGGCTTTGAAGCGCAAAGCGGCGTTATTGTGATGGCGGCAACCAACCGCCCGGAAAGCCTTGACCCTGCGCTTGTCCGCGCCGGTCGCCTTGACCGTAAAATCGAAGTCAACGTCCCTGATCTTGTAGGTCGCATTCAGATTCTTACAAAATATATGAGCAATAAGAAATGCGCAGAAGGCATCGATATTGAAACGATTGCTAGAACCACCCCCGGTTTCCCTGGCGCTGAACTTGTCAACCTCGTCAATGAAGCCTTATTACTTGCTCAAGAAGATGATCGCGCTGAAGCCGACACCATGGATTTCATCACTGCCCGCGATAATATCGTCTTTGGCGCTGCAAAAAAACTATCCATCACTGAAAAAGAACAGCGCCTGACCTGTGACCATGAAGCAGGCCACGCCATTGTCATGAAATATACTGAAGGCAGCGATCAAATTTTGAAAGCGACCGCAACGCCGCGCGCTAAGTCATTGGGCATGGTCGAAACATTCTCAGAAGGTGATCGCGTTTCATATAATAAAAAGCAACTCCTTGCATATATGGACGCCGCTATGGGCGGACGCATTGCCGAAGAAATATGGCACGGCGAAGATTATGTTACGACGGGTGCATCGCAAGACATCAAACAAGCGACAGCAATCGCGCGTCAGATGATCCTCGATTGGGGTTTTTCAGATTTCGGCATGCAAAGCTTTACCGAAGAGCAGCGCGCGACATTTTTGAGCCAAGGCTCATCATCGCTGAGCGACATGTCAAACGAGCAGAAACAGAAGCTTGATGAACAAATTAACGCCCTGCTTAAAGAATCTTATGAACGTGCACGTAATTTAATTACCCTGCGCAAAGATGAGCTAGAGCTTGTTTCAAACGCTTTGTTTGAATATGAAACGGTTTCAGGCGCTGAAATTGATACCTTATGTGATGGCGGCGAAATCACACGCCGTCCGACGCAGGCGATTAACGATAACAGCAAAAAACCAAACACACCAAACAGCAACCAAGGCGGCGCGCAAGGCCCTCAAATGCGCATGGGTTAAACCGCAGGCGGCCCTATATCAAGACAAAATACCAAAACAAACAAAAACGGCGCTCCATAGAGCGCCGTTTTTATATACCCTGTTCAGCGTCTTACAATTAAGGCATCTTTTCCGCTATCGGCGTGGCCTCATCAGCAAGCATTTCTAAACGCAACTTTTTACGTCGCCAGAAAATAAACGCCATAAATCCCCATTCCGTCACCATTAAAAAGAACGGGTAAAACAGCACGGAAAGCGTAAAATTCGGCACACAAAGTAGAATAAAGAAATAACGCAGCCCCGCCCAAAAATAAGACACAGGTGGCTCACTACTGGGGTCAACATAGGTTTTGCGTATCGTCGGATAGAATGTCAGCATGTCGATCACAATAATCAATAACAGCGTAATCACGGGGTCTTTAGTCGCCAGCCATACCGGTATAAGCGCCAATGCCGATAAAAAGGCGCCCCAATCAGAACGCGTTATCTGTTTTTCACCATAAAACAGCGCCAAAGCTGCAATAATCCAGCACGTCACGCCAACAAACAACAGCATATAAGCCGACAAATCACCGCCAAGCTGAAACTGCGCATAAGCGCCAATGCTAATAATCAGCCCCCAATTAAACCAACTAAAAAAATGCGGGCGCGTTTCGCGCTTAAAAATACTGTGAAAATAAAGCCCGTAGCGAATAACAGAGACAACTACGGCTAACGCTGCAAATAAAACCGCGCGTTCAAATAAAAAATCCATAACAGATACCTACTTTAAACCCATATGATTATGAGCCATTAAACTATTAATCACATTTATCCCGCGCGGGCAATAATCCATCTTGTCCACTGTGATATAAGGAAAAAACAGACTTCCTTTGAAACTGCACGCCGATTTTACTAGGCTTGTATCATGAAATCTTCTTCATTAAGCGCCCTAGCGGTCTATATCCCTCACCTTCATGACAACAATAATGACTGACGCGCAGTCCTTTGTCATGTTTACCGCCATGAATTTAATGGTCGTGATCAGCCTTATCACATTAGGCGGCGTACCCAACTTCATTGACCAGCTTTATAACGTTTCTCCTGATTATATGGCGCTGTTCCCTGATACGACGTTCTTAGGCAGCGCCGCGCTGGCCTTGTGGTGTTATTTCGAACTCAACAACATCACATATGAAATTGTCCCTGGCATATTAAGCGGCTTTGCGGTCTACGCATTATGCGGGGTGTTGCAAATGCATGACATCCGCGCTAAAAAAGCCAGAGGAGCAACAACAACCGGAAAAATAAATGGGCGATATCATCTTGCTTGATGGCGGCACAGGACAGGAACTTATTAAGCGCAGCGCGGCAAAAGCAACGCCTTTATGGTCGTCTCAAGTCATGCTTGATGCGCCAGAATTAGTGCAAGATGTACACGCAGATTTTATAAATGCGGGCGCCAAAATCATTACGCTTAATAACTACACAGCAACACCAGCCCGCCTAAAGCGAGATGCATCGCTAAGCCTTCTCAAGCCCCTGCATGAAGCAGCGATCAGCGCCGCAGAAAAAGCCGTCGCCCAAACGCAGCGCAGCGATATTCGTATCGCCGCTTGCCTACCGCCATTAATGGCGAGCTATGTTGCCGACATTGTGCCATCAGAGGATGAATGCCTTGAGCAGTATAATACGCTTGTCAGCCTACAATCACACGCCAGCGATTTGTTCATCTGCGAAACGATGTCGACCATCCATGAAGCACGCGCGGCCGTTATAGCCGCAAAGGCCATCAATGCAGAAATATGGGTTGGCTTTGCCCTTGATGAGCGCACCAATAATCTGCGCTCCGGCGAAACCCTGCAAGATGCAATAGCGGCAATGAACGCCCTAAATGTTGATGCTATTTTGTTAAACTGCGCTTCACCCAAAACCATAGGGAAAAACCTAAAAAACGTGATCACAAGCACCAAAAATGCCGGTGCCTATGCAAACGCATTTGAAAGCGTCGAAGCGCTTGCCGCAGGCGGAAGCGTTGAGTGCTTAATAGAGCGCCGCGACATCAGCCCTGAAGAATATGCCGCTTATTGCCTTAATTGGGTGGATGCAGGCGCGCGCATCATTGGCGGATGCTGCGCCATAGGGCCAGGATATATCGCACAGCTCCATGACGCACTGATACAAAAAGGCCACCATATAACAAACGTTATATAATGGCCCTCCATCAAAAATCATAATCAAAAAGGCGCTTAGCCCTCTGCCGCCATTGGCGTAATCGCGAAGGCTGTGTCTTCGCCGTCATTTGCAGTTTCAATGTTCAATGCTTTAGCCCGCGCGGCGGAAAGCAGTGACATTTCAATCCCACGCAAACGTTCGCTGACATCACCATCAACGCTACCTAGGGTAATCGTCACTGATTCAAGCAATGAGCCTGCACCAATTTGCTGCTCAGAGCGCAGACGGCGTACGCCGGCAAGAGTTTTCAGGACATAACCCATATCCGCTTCCCCATCGCTGCCTAAAATCTTAGCATCCGCTTTTGGCCACGCTGAAACATGTAGCGATGAATAATCTTCGCCGAACTTACCAGCTTGCTGATAAATTTCTTCGGTAATAAATGGCGTGAACGGCGCAAAAAGGCCTAGCAGCATACGCAGTGAATCATATAATGTTGCCTGCGCAGAAAGGCGCGCCGCATCATCCCAGTCATAATTTTCCCAGAAACGAGCTTTGGTAAGCTCCAGATAATTATCACAGAACGTACCCCAGAAGAATTTATGCAGCTTTTCTTTCGCGCTCGCATAATCAAAGCCTTCAAAAGATGTGGTCATTTCATCCGCTAATTGGTGTAGCTTTTTCAAAAGCCAGCGGTCTTCTAATGTACGGTCTTCAAATTTTGGGAAGTTTGCCGGTTCAACATTATCGCCCATATACATGAACGCCATTCGCGCCACGTTCCAAAGCTTGACGACAACCTTACGGCCATCCTTCACTTCTTTTTCATGGTAGCGTAAATCTTGCCCAAGCTGCGAGTTTGCAGCCCAGTAACGTAGCGCATCTGCGCCGTATTTAGACACAACGCTGCCTGGGTCATAACGGTTATAGCCGTTGGCATCAGTAAATTTATCAAGGTCACGCTTAGAAACCTTCTTACCTTGCTCATTAAGCCCCCAGCCAGAGATCATGACGTTTTTCCACGGCAAGCTATCTGTGTGATATTCAGCTTTAATCAAAGTATAGAACAGCCATGTACGGATAATCTCAAACGCCTGTACGCGTAGATCCATCGGGTAAATATCCATAGACCCTTTAACATCATCACGCCCCGCCCAATTGGCATTGATTAATGGCGAGACAGATGAAGTCATCCATGTTTCCATCACATCAGTTTCAGGAACAATCGTCATGCCCGCATATTTTTCCTGCGCCCATTTTGGTGGCGTGTTTTCTAATGGATCTAGCGGCAAATCAGCTTCATCAGCCAAAATCACATCGCCAGTTTCTTGCACATACCAAATCGGGAACGGCACGCCGTAAAAACGCTGACGTGAGATATTCCAGTTATATTTCAGCCCGTCAATCCAATGTTCAAGGCGCACTTTCATCCACTCAGGGAACCATTCCAATTGGTTCATACGTGCGCGAAAGCGTTCTTTATGGTCAAGCACGTTAATGAACCACTGCGGCGCCATCACAAATTCAACAGGCTGTTCAGAGCGTTCGCCAACCGTTACATTTTGAACAACTTTTTTCTCGCCACGAATAAGGCCAGCTTCTTTCAAGTCATTGGCAATTTGGTTGCGCGCATTAATCGCATCAAGCCCAGCATATTTGCCCGCCGCTTCGGTCATTTTGCCATCTGGCCCCATGATGATGCGGGTATCGAGCTTGTCTTCTTTCCATTTTTTAACGTCTTCGCCGTCGCCAAATGTACAGACTTGCATTAAGCCTGTGCCAAATTCGACATCGACTTCTTCGGATGTTTTAATCGGCACTTCGCGGCCATCTGATAACGGGACTTTTGCCATTTTGCCAACCAAATGCTTATAACGTGCATCATCTGGGTTGCAATACATCGCAACGCAGGCAGGCAGAAGTTCAGGGCGGGTGGTGGAAATAACAAGCTCTTCACCTTCAGGGCCTTCAAAGGCGATGTCATACATCTTGCCCTTGCGCTCAATGGTTTCACAGTCAGCTTGCGCCAGCGCCGTTTCAAAATGCGTATCCCACTGCACAGGCTCATCAGAGCGATAAATCAGGCCTTTTTCATACAGGTCTAAAAATGATTTTTGGGCGGTATGACGCGAGCGATCATCAATGGTTGAATAACGCAGACTCCAGTCAACAGACAGACCAAGTGAGCGCCATAATTCTTCATATGTTTTTGCGCCTTTTTGCGTTTCATCAATGCATAATGCACGGAAATCAGAACGGCTAATTTTCTTCTTATTTACTTTGTGTTTTTGTTCAACATAACGCTCCGTCGGCAGGCCATTATCATCAAAACCCATTGGGTAGAAAATGTTAAAGCCAAGCATACGCTTGTAACGGATAATGATTTCCGCCTGCGTATAAGACATTGCATGACCGACATGCAAATGCGCCGCAGAGACATAAGGCGGCGGTGTATCGACCGAGAAAAGGGGCTTCTCAGAGTTTTGATCATAGTCATAAATCGCCGCATCATCCCAAAGAGTACGGCATTTAGCTTCTAATTCAGAGTTTTCAAAACCTTTATCAAGCTCAGGAAAGTTTACCATTTTTTACCCAATTCTTTATATATATATATGTGTTTATGTCTATGTTTTTTAAGCGTAGCCACGCACGGAAACGTGCAACCCAAACAGAGTATAGCTCTTATACTACGAATTCAAGAAAGATCAACGCCTAACAGTAAGAGGCGCGGCCGATGGTGATTTACTTTATCAGGGAAGGCTAGCTGTTGAACAAGTGCCTGTTATAGCGTGTTACTGGCTGTACCTTCAGAAGATCACTTAAAATTATATCAACATTATACCTTAATGTATCAATATCAATATCTTCTTGCATTGGAACATGTTGCGCTAGGCATACCAAATTATAAAAAGCAAAATAGCCACAACTATTACTGTCTCTTTGTTGATGCAATTGGGTATCTATGACCTTGATGTCTTTTAATTCAGGGCCATTGAAAAAGTCTTTTAAATGATCTGGCATACTCACGCCATTAGAGTTTTGGTAAATTAATGTATTTGTTTGAGGGTCATATGATATTGCTATTGCATGTTGGTAAGGGCGCTCTGCGCCTACAATTTTTCCTTGTGTTCCATACACCAATAAAAGCTGTTTGTCCGTTTGTGAAGCTTGAATATCTTTCTTAAGGTATTGAAGCTCGTAGACTGTGTCTTCTCTTAAAACACGGTCTACAAATTTAGCATCTTTATTAATTGTCAGGAAATACTGATCTATTATCTCGTAAGCCCAATAAGGAAACGCCGCTTTTGAGATATGGGCAGGATTATCTGAGGTTGGCTGGGCTTTTAACAAAAACTCTGCGCCAATAGATGAGCTCTTCGTCATAATTTGATCCCTTGCTGCTTTTTACATGCAAGCGCAGTATACATAATACCGGCTCTTATGTCAATTTGCTTTTAGCCGTCAAACACAAATAAAGCCACTAACACAGGGCCTATAATCAAGGTTTAGGCTGGGTGAAGGAGCCTGATTGGAGGAAATTAATCGTCGATTGATGTGCCTGTGGGTCAAGGACAAGCTGCGCATGATCCGCATGTATCAGCGCGTGGTCTATCATATAAGGGTGCTTCGTGCTTTCAACCGCAACGCGGCCGTCATTTGGCTTACCATTAAACAAATGGCGTGCGACGAAATACGCATTATTCTGGTCACCGCTAATACAGCCCAAATCATAAGATAATGGCTGCATGTTTAGCATCACGGCGCCGCGAAACGCGGTGGTGAGTTCATTGCCCGCAGGGCCAAAAGTAAAGCCGTAATATTTTCTGTTTAAAGGGCGACTTTGCATGAAATCGGCAACATCACTGCCGTGATATGGCGTGCCCAATGTAACAACGCGCCCCAAACATTGTGGCGCATGATCTTTTATAATGTTTTCGACGACAAGGCCGCCCATAGAAAACCCGACAAAATGGGTTTTCTGCGCCGAAGCGTTGAATGTGGAGCTAAGATGGCGTTGCGTAATGTGTTCTGCGCATTCTTTGACCGTTAATGCAGTGGAGGGATAATCCCAGTTATGCACTTCATAACCAGCATTGACCAAGGCGCGTTCAAGCTCCACCATATCGGCGTAACTGCCTGTCGCGCCGTGCAACAACACAACGCGTTCATTTTTATTATCGCAGCAAAACTGTGCTTTTTCTTGAATAGTCATATTATTGACAAGTTGAGAATTATTCAAATTAACCATCCCTGTATGCCTGTTCTTATCAACTTACACTAATATAGTTAGCATATATTTTTATGGATAGCTAGTCTTGGCCATCAAAAGCGATAACCGATGGAAATTGCGCCAAATAAAGATGGGTCATCTTGCGCCTCAAACTCTTTGGAACGCCAGTTTAAGCTATAAGAAATTTGCGTCGCCCCATAAGCAAGACTAATACCGGCGCTGGCATCTGCAACAAAGGTTTTCTTGTCAACCGAAGGGCCATCGCGGAAACTATTGCCATCTAAGAAAATATTGCGCGCAAAAGCACGCCCATCAAGGCCAACAAAAGCAGACCACGCAAATTCGCCATCAGGCACAGCAAAAAAACCATTACCCGGCACCGATGGGCGCACACGCATTGGCGGCGATTGCCATTGATAGCGTTTCGGCGTTAATTGCAACGTCACGCCCCCAGCGCCGTAAGTGTAAATATTCCCCAAGGAAAAACCCGTATGCGGGCTAACGCGCAAATGAAAATCATCAACATCAATCGCATAGGCCTCTGGCCAGCTGCGCTGCCATGACAAGATCGCACCAATTTCGTTTTTCAATTGGTAATCCCACCCTGAGGGGTCATCAGCGCCGACAAAGTCATGGACAGTTTCTTGAACTTCTTCGCCCAAAGACCACGGCCCAATAACGCCCAAAGTTAGCTCCAGCGAGTCAATAGTATTCGCATTGATGCTTGAAAAACCCGCGCTACCATAGAGGAACCCAGCATAAGGCCGATCCATAGCATCAGGTATGCGCAGTGTTATATCTTCCGGCGTATACAGGTTCTGCCCGACGGAATAAGCAACAGAGGTTGTTTCGTTAAAAGTAAAAAATGGCAACATATAATCAAGCGTGGCTAATATGTCGGGGGAAGCCATGCCAACATCAAAATAGGTCAGTCGCGTGCCATGCGTATAATTTTGGTCACTTCGCGATGCAAACATATCATTCTCAAATGTCAGAGTCAGGAAATGATTATCCTGCGTCAGCAAATCATGAGGGATCCGGTCTTGGAAGCTTTGCTTAGACTGCCCAGCCTGAGACGGCGGCTCTTGCGCAACAGATGTCTGCGCCAAACAAGCACACAGCACCATAACACAACAAAACAGACAAATTCTTAGCATTGTCTTTTTATCCTTACCACATAACAAATGAGAAAACCGCGTCACTATATAGCGTATAAGCGAGATTGCCAAGACGCATTTATACGCAAAGTACCGTTAGTCGCTCTCAAACAATCTTTAACCATGCGCCCTGTATAATAAATTTTAAGCATAATGCTTTCACAACATTACAATAAAAGATAGAATACACTCACCCGTTTAGAATGGACTGTCTGAAGGCTCAATAATGTATAAAAATGCAGCGCCAATATCGCATGATGAAATCTCCGCCATTACAAACCCGCTTGGCAAGAAATTTTCAAAATTATTTCTTATTTACCTTGTGAGCATCAGCTTTATTGCAAGCAGCGCCTATTTTATCTATTCATATAACCAACAAAAAACTGCGCTTTATACCGCCATCTACACGGAGATTTCCAGTACCGTACAAAGCGCAAGCCTAGCCGCCTACACAATTGATAAAATGGTTGGGCAGCATATGCTTGATGGCCTCGTCCGCCGCGCTGAGATTAGCTATGCTCACGTTTTATTGGAAGACGATTCCATGCTCGCGCGCTCAGGTTCGCTCGCAACAAACCAAGATTCTTTAACTTTACTTTTATTCCCAGACCTTAAAAAATTTGAAGCGGGGCTTATTTTCAAAATTCGCGACAATAGCTTTAATGTCGGCAAATTGGTGATTGTGCCCAATTATGCCGAAGCCAAAAACACGATCTTGCATAACCTAAGAAACGGCTTCCTCCTGATCTTTCTGATCTCTATGATTTTGTATTTTGCGCTCAGACATTTGATTAACAAAGAACTTTCCTCGCCAGTTATCTCACTCGCGCAGCGTATTTCGGCCTTTGAAGACACGCAAAAAAGCAGCGCGGCACAAAAGCTCGATATACCCGAAAAGCACAAAACGGATGAAATTGGTTATCTGATCGAGAGCTTCAACAGCCTTTTTCGTAGCCTCAAAGAAACGAAGTCATATGCATCAACCATAGAAGACACTTTAGAAACAACCGAAGCGCAATACACCGCGATGGTTGCGAATACATTCGAGATCTTCATGCGCCTAACAAAAAATGGTGAAATTGAATTTGTGAACCCTGCAATTAAAAGCGTTTTGAAATACTCATTGAACGAAGTCATTAATACAAACCTTGCCGAATATATATTAGATTCAAACGCCGAAGAATTACAAACCTTCATAGACGATGTCATTCACGGCAGAGCTGAAGAGCCAACACGCGCGTTACACTTTAAAACAAAAGATGGCGAAGAGCGTATTCTGTCTTGTAGTATTAACAACGCGCTTGATATTGATAAAATCAACAGCCTGTTATTTATCGCGCGTGACATTACAAAGTCATATAAAACGGAAATGGAATTAAGGCAGTCACAAAAGCTAGAATCTATCGGTAAGCTAACCGGCGGGATTGCCCATGACTTTAACAATATTCTAACAATCATTATTAACAATATTGAATTTGTACAATCCAAAATAAAAAAAGCCGACATTAAAGATGGTGCGCCGATGCATAATCTTTTGGAGACGGCGCTTGATGCCGGCTTCGCTGGCGCAGACCTTACGGGACGCTTGCTCGCCTTTGCACGAAATCAACCCCTGAACCCAGACACATTCAAACCCAGTACCCGCATTCAAAACATTATCCCGCTTTTGGAACGCACCATTGGCAACCACATTAGCATCAAAGCCGAACTGGACTGCGATACGGGCAATGTCAAAATTGACCGCAGCCAGTTTGAAAACGCCCTACTTAACCTATGTATCAATGCCCGGGACGCTATTCCGACGAGCAAAAGGGGCGTTATCACAATAAAAACATCACTTGTCGATAAAATTCCAAATATTGATGCAATAGAACAAGACTATATTCTCGTTGAAGTCGCCGATAACGGTGAAGGTATCAGCCCTGAAAACCTCAAAAAAGTTGTCGACCCCTTTTTCACAACAAAGGATATTGGTAAAGGTACGGGACTTGGCCTTTCTATGGTTTATGGCTTTGTCCATCAATCAAAAGGGCATTTCAATATAATCAGTGAAATGAACCGCGGCACGACAATACAAATGTATTTCCCTAAGCAAGATACCTTGCTAGCTGACTACGCTAATGACCATGTTATAGAAGAAGGAAGTAAAGAAGATTATGATGGCCGCGGCAAGACAGCCCTTATCCTTGAAGATAACGAGACGGTGGCTGATATTATCGAAAAACTTCTACAGGATATGAACTTCACCGTCATAAAAACCAACAGTTCTACCCATGCATTAGCGGCCTGCGAACAATATCGGCCCGATATTATATTAAGCGATGTCTTGCTACAAAATGATATGACGGGGTTTCAATTCGCTGATATAGTATTGGCGCAAACACCGGGGCAAATCATTGTGCATATGTCAGGCTATACCGACCCAGAAAACACGCTTAAAAACACCGATTATACTGTAGAACTGCGTAAGCCTTTTAGGCGCAACGACCTCGTTCACATTTTACAGAAAAAGCTAGATGGTTCACTTCATACATAAATGGCGTATAATCGCTGCGCTGCTTACCTCCCTATGCTACGGCCTTATCATGGCGCAGGCTAGCCATGCACAAGAAACGCAGCAAATGCGAGTTGGTTTTGGACAAAGCAGACCGCCTTTCATTTTTGACGACCATGAGCAAGGCATAGAAATTGAACTTATCAACGCCATAGCCAAAGAGATGGGCTATGATGTCATTCCATCATTTCTGCCTAACGCACGCGGTTACAACTCCCTGAAAAACCACAACTTAGACCTCTACACCATAGCGACGCAGAACCTCGCCAGTGAATTTCATCTCAGTGACACCTATATGTTATTTGAGAACGTTCTCATCTCGAAAGCTAACAATCCAGATAACATCAGCCAATTTTCAGATATTCGCGGCAAGCGTCTTGCTGCATTTCAGGGGGCCCATTTCCTCGTCAAAGAGATAAATGATATAAAAGACAGCTTAAGCCTATACATAGAGACATCCCAACAGAGCAGGCAGATACAGCTTCTGTATAAAGACCGCGTCGATTACCTTTTCAGTGAGCGAAAAATATTCGAGTTTAATTTGAAGCGCGCCGTTGCCAAAGGCGAAATCATGCCCTTAGAGCTTGCCTATAAAATCCATCACATTGTGCCCAAAACACTTTATAGCGCCGCCTTTAATGATCCTTTATTGCGCGATAAGTTTAACGTCGCCTTAAGGGCGCTCGTTAAAAACGGGAGGTACAAACAAATCATTCGCAAATATGACATTGGTTTTAAAAGGCCTATGCATACGCCGGCAGAATAACGCTTTTGCACCGTCCTTGCTAAAACGGCATAGGGAACTGACGGCGTACAGCCTCGATATCCCCCAGCACATCCTTAGATAACTTCACATCTTTTGCAGCAATGTTACTGCGCAGCTGATCCATAGATGTCGCGCCTATAATTGTTGCCGTCACAAAAGGCTTCGCGAGCGTAAAGGCTAATGCCATTTGGCAAGGGTCAAGCCCATGCTTTTCTGCAACCGCGATATAGGCCGCCGTTGCCTGATGCGCAATCGGGTTATGGCGGTGGTTTGGATTACGATTTGACATCGACCAACGTGCGCCTTCTGGCCAGTTATCTTTATCCTGATATTTGCCGCTTAACATCCCTGTTGCTAATGGCGACCATGCCAGCAAGCCAATATCTTCTTTCATCGCGATTTCTGATAAGTCGGGCTCAAATAAACGGCACAGCAAACTATATTCATGCTGCAACGAGACCATGCGCGGCAAAGCTTTTTGCTCTGAGAGTTTTAAATACTCCATAATGCCCCACGCCGTGTCATTAGACAGGCCAACTTCGCGGATTTTACCTTGCTTAGCGACCTCGTCTAGGGTTTCCAAAATCTCTAGTAAATTATCACGGTTTTTATCTGCATCTTTTGACGTTGGCGTAAAGCCCCAGTTACGACCGAAATGGTAATGGTCACGATTCGGCCAGTGTAGTTGGTATAAATCAATATAATCTGTTTGCAGGCGCTGTAAGCTGCTCTCAACCGCTGCGAATATGCCTGCGCGGTCAATGGCGCGCCCTTCGCGTATCCATGGTAGGCCAGCGCCAGCGATTTTTGTTGCAAGGACAATGTCTTTGCGCTTACCGCTTGTCTTAAACCACGTCCCGATAATTTCTTCGGTTTTGCCCTGCGTTTCAGCGCTCGTCGGTACAGCATATAATTCAGCCGTATCAAAGAAATTTACGCCTTGCGCCGCTGCATAATCCATCTGCTCATGGCCTTCAGCCTCACTATTTTGATTACCCCATGTCATTGTCCCAAGACAGATACGGCTTACGTTTATATTCGTGCGGCCAAGCTTCGCATATTCCATTGAAAATTATCCTCTACATCTTCGTTTTCATCAACACAGCGACATAAGATAGTATATTCCTAAGAATTTCAATAGCGCGGCACAGATATAAAAACACCCGCAAGCCACTTTCATGTGGCACAGCAGGTGCTATAAATTTATCATCTGTAATACTGGTAGGCTTATGGCGCAGGCCTCGATGCAGCGCCTGCTTTATGCGCAACGCTAGTCTGCCCCTGCGCGTATAATTTTGGTGCGCGCACCATCGCTGGGTTCGTAAAAGACTCGCATAAATTGCGTCCTAAATTTGTTAATTTGTTTTGTGCACTCATTCTAACATCCCTTCATCTATCGATAATACGGCATTTTGCTTTGAAACGCCCTGCTCTCCTAATTCAAAAAATACCATTTGCGTTTGTCCACGCTCTGTTTTCTCTGGCTTAATGTGGAAATGACTTTGTGCCCCCGTCAGCTCCCCAAGATCCATAATATAATCATTATCTGCATTCAGTAGCGCAACAAGGTTCATCACCTTTTTCTCGCTAAGCTGTATATCTTCTTCCGCATCGACAACCATGTAATCCCCTACAGGGTCATAACGTTCATGGGTGCTGCGCTTTAGAATAAGGAAGCCACGCTCACTGATCGGGTTACGCTCATAGCGAAACGCTCTCTGTTCTGCTGGTCGATTAAAATCCATCCCGATGTGCTCCTTTTAACTTGCTTTTACAGCTGATTGTGATTAGATCATGCCAGTAAAAAGTTAAGAAGCTGTAAATTTATGAAAACTAACCATATAATCTAGGAGATATACATGTCTGTGGCCCCAAAATCAGTAGATCAAGACTATAAAATTAAAGATATAAGCCTTGCTGAAGCTGGCAGAATGCAAATTGACCTTGCACAGGACGAAATGCCCGGCCTGATGTCTATTCGCGCTGAATACGCAAAAGAACAACCATTACAGGGCGCACGCATTGTTGGCTGCCTACACATGACTGTACAAACAGCCGTATTAATCGAAACATTAACATCACTGGGCGCTGAAGTCCGTTGGTCATCATGTAATATCTTCTCTACACAAGACGAAGCCGCAGCTGCAATCGCAGCAACTGGCGTTCCTGTCTTCGCATGGAAAGGCCAAACCGAAGAAGAAGGCGAATGGTGTATCCACCAGACAATCAAAGGGCCAAATGGCTGGGTTCCAAACATGATCTTGGATGATGGCGGTGACCTTACTGCAATTATGCATAAAGATTACCCTGAGCTTATGGCCGCGATAAAAGGCATTTCAGAAGAAACAACAACGGGCGTTTTATTCCTGAAGAAGATGGAAGAAGCTGGCACGCTCAAAGTCCCTGCAATTAACGTCAACGATTCCGTTACCAAGTCAAAATTTGACAATAAATATGGCTGCCGTGAATCTTTGGTTGATGCAATCCGCCGCGCAACTGACATTATGCTTGCCGGTAAAATTGCCGCAGTATGTGGCTATGGCGATGTTGGTAAGGGCTCTGCCCAATCACTAGCATCACAAGGCGTGCGCGTTATGGTTACTGAGATTGACCCTATCTGCGCATTGCAAGCATGTATGGACGGCTTTGAAGTTGTCACAATGGAAGACGCCGCGCCGCGCGCTGACATTTTTGTCACAACAACAGGTAATAAAGACATTATCACAGTTGATCACATGCGTGACATGAAAGACCGTGCGATCGTTTGTAACATTGGTCACTTTGACAATGAAATTCAGGTTGAACCAACACGCAACATGAAATGGACAAATATTAAGCCACAAGTTGACGAGATCACATTCCCAAGCGGCAAGCGCATTATCTTGCTTGCTGAAGGCCGCCTTGTAAATCTTGGCTGCGCCACTGGTCACCCAAGCTTCGTGATGTCAGCATCTTTCACAAACCAGACTTTGGCACAGATCGAGCTTTGGAAGAATAGCGATAGCTATGAAAACAAAGTTTACGTCCTGCCTAAGCACCTTGATGAAAAAGTTGCAGCCCTTCACCTTGAGAAACTTGGTGCAAAGCTTACTGTACTAAGCAAAGACCAAGCGGATTACATTGATGTCGATGTAAAAGGCCCATTCAAAGGTGATGCGTATCGCTACTAAGCGACGCAACGCACTGAATCAAATACAAAAACCCGCCACATTAAGTTGTAGCGGGTTTTCTTTTGGCCTAAGCCGTTGAAATTAGATTCAAAATAACAGCGCAATATGTAAAAAATAACTTGCTTTCTATTTCCATATTATGATAAAAACGTTCAATCAAAAAATTTATATAGGCAAACTATCCACCATAACGGATAATAAGGACGGTAATAAAATGGCTAATCAAGATAACAAAGCAATGTTAACCTTCATTAATGCAGACACACACAACAAGATCACCGCACTTGCAGAAAAATCTAGCCCGAGCACATCAGATGTTGATCAGGCCATCAAGCTGTTTGAAAGCGTGCTAACAAATGCATATACCGTCGCCATTAATAATTACAACTACGCAGAAAAACTGCAAGATGTCATAAAAGAGAACCATGACGCATTGGTTGATATGACAATCAAAGCCAAAGGCGATATTACAGTAGATGATCTGGAAGCCTATACAGATCAAGCCACAGTCTTAGCCGCCCTAGATGAAGAAAAACCAAACCAAAAAGACATGCAGAACGCCACCGCGGCTCAGATGTTGTTCATTGGCGATTTGACCCGATATAATGACAGCACAGGCGGATCCCCTAAAAGCTTCACTGCACGCCGCGCAGAAGCAGAAGAAAAATGCTACACAACTGAAAATACAAAAAAGAGGGAAGAAGCGAAGCTCATAAACAAAGATGGCGCCTTTTACCGCTATTATCTCTACCAAGCTAAAATCGCGGATAAGCCTGGCACGTTCTCACGTAGCGGCACGCGCCAAGAATTTATTGCTCACATTGACGAACTTGCTACGCGCTGCATTCCAATAGCCAGCCAATATGCGAAAACCTACATGCAAAAATCTGCGGATATCACGCAAAGCTTTGTAACAAAATACCAAGGCATTGGCGCGGTTTCAACTTTGCTTGAAACAACATTCAAAAATACGCTTGCAGCAGAGCAAAAAGATTCATTTAAGCTAAACCACCGCGCTTATTACGAAGCGCTGATCTCACCTGCCGTACAAGATTTTGTCAAAAGCGGTGATATTAAATCAACCAAAGTGCTTTTCACTGACAAAATGGCAAATAGCCGTCCGTTTATTGTCAATGCATTAAACCTTGCACTAACTGACGCCAAGCAAATTGACCTGAGCAAAGAATCTTATATTGTAGGCGGCCTGCTTGCGGACACGCTTGGCAATGATTACGCGGTTGAACTTCTAAACACTGCGATTGCATATAACGAAGCTGCTAGCAAAAAAATCAATTTACCAGAATTTCAAGCTAGCGTGAAACGCTACCAAGATTACATCCAAATTATTAAAACGGACCCACGTTTCGCAGATCATGATGAACGAAATGAACCAACAAAAGCGCTGATTAATTACAATACAGTGCTGAGCACGTTTGACGACTTATCTTCATATACGGTTGAAGGCATCACAGAGTTCATCAACAGCGATAAGATGGGCGCATTAATTACGCCGATCAAAGAAGAAATTTTTGCCAACCGCTATGGCAATGACATGAACTTCCTTGCCTTCTTTATGGAGCATATCAAAAAATCGACTACGCATAAAAAAATGCCTGCCGCCATCAATGAAGCAGCCGCAATTGACCAGTTAAGCGCAGCGACAAGCCCTGCATTTGCACAGAAACTTGTGCTAGAAATCAGCAAAAAGTCAAATGACCCTGCGTTAAAAGCACGCATGAAAGATATTGCGCCAATCTTGGATAATTACAGCGAAGGCGCAGCAGCAAATTACGCAAAAAGCACACACGCACTCAAAGAAGCCGTGTCACGCAGCCGCCCTGACGTTATTCTTAAACTGACAGGCCAAGATTACGTCCAAGGCATTTACAGCGAAGACCGCATTAAATTAATGCTGCGTAACACAGAATACCAAAATGACAGCTCAACCCCAATCAACGCGCTTTACAATTACGCACAAAAAGACAGCGTGGCTTTGGCTGAAGTCCTTACAGGCCTTGCAAATATGAGCACTTCATCTGATGAGCTACAAAGCTACGTCAAGGCGCTAAACAGCCTTGCTGAGGGCACAAATCAAACACTACAAACACAAATTAAAGTTTATGCGGGCGTGCTCGCTGAACATGATGGCGACACTTTAATCAACCTTGCAAAAACGCAGCTTACTGTCGCATCTAAATTTAACCCAGAAGACACGGCATCACTCAACAGCTTCCTTGCTTCACCTGAACTCGAAAACCTTCCTGTAGACGTCCAAACAATGGCCGTGAACGAAGATGTCACCAGTCAAATGTTAATCGGCATGCTGCGTGAAAGCGGCGACAGCGCGGTTAAACAAGCGCAGAGCTTTGATAAAATCACGACGTTAATCAAAAACGAAGCAACAACGCAGCGTGCCTTTGAAATCGTCATCGAAAAAGCAGAAAGCAAACCTGAAACAGCCCAGCGCTTTAGCGATTATGTTGCCGTGCTTAGCGCCGAAAATGGCCGTGAAATCCTCAGCGATTTCGCCCAAAGCCGTGAAGATTTCTACGCCGCGCTTAACGGCAAAGATGCCGAAAAATTAGCGACGCTTATTCTGACATCAACAACGGGCGCATCCAGTGATAACGAGACACTCGACGCTCAGTTAAAAATGCTTGTCCTGACAGATGGCAACTTGCAATCATCTATTGATGTGATGCTCAGTGCTGCGCAAGATTCAACAACACAAAAAACCCAATATCTTGCACTAATCGCCGCGACGCCCCATGCGCAATCTGTGTTCGAACATGTATTGGCAAGCGCAGCATCAGATAATGAGAAAAACCGCCTTTCAACGTTAATCAGCTTAATCCAAGGCGAAGACACCAGCGCGCCAGCAACATATGCAACCTTAGACGAAAACATCGCTGCCTTGCTTAAAAACGGCGACACAAGCGGCCTACGTGAGCTTTTAGCTTCTGATGCCTTCGTTAAGTCAGGCCTGTCTGAGAGCGCTGTACAGAGCCTTATCGCACAGCCATTAAGCAACGGCAAAAATATCCCAGAAATGGTCCTGACTTACAAAGCAGATGACGCAGAGCAGCTTGCACAAAACTTGGCCGCAGTATCAGGCCATATCTCGAACGACGACCGCCTTGAATTGCTGCAAAAACAAGATAGCAGCACTGGCTTTGACGTCTTCACAACCTTGATGCACGGCAAAGACATCTACGCACAGGCTGATACCGTGATTACCTTCAGCACATTGATGGATAAAGACCATGGCGGACGCAATACTATTCTGCAAGGCTACGTCAATAACTTGCGTGAACAAAACGCCGCACAAGGCGTTGAAGAAGATACAAACGAGATTAAACAATTCCTCACCATGGTCAATATTGTCGCAACGACATTCAGCGATGATGAACTAGAAGCTGACGTGAAAGCAAAACAAATTGCGAAAATTCAGGGGCTGTTGGGCGCGATCCAAACCGTATCTGAAACACAGGACGCCTCAAAACTAACAGAGTTCTTAAAATCTGACACATATCAAAACAATGTCGATGAGTATTCAGTATTTAGCCCTGCAAATCTTTTAAAGCAGTACCCAACACCTGAAAACAACGCCATCAACATCATGTTTGCTGCAACGGATAACGACCGCCAAAAAGAGCTCGCTTTCTTTGCTGAAATCGAAACGATCTTCGCTGGTGACCATATCACGATGGAGTTTTACGAAGACATCATCGCCAAACACGCCGAAGACGAAGCCAAATGCGCACGCATTCAAGGCTATGTTAGCGCGGCTGTTGACGGCAACTTAAGCACCATCGTTAACATCGAAGCTTTAAACGTGAAGATCAACGATGCGGCACAAAAGCCAAGCATGAAGAAATTCAAAGCCATTATTGACAGCGCAGAATTTCAAGCATTGGATGAGGAAAACCGCGCATCAATCATCAGCGCCGCGCCACAAGGCCAAGAAGACGGCCTATCTATCGCACAGCAGATTATTCGTCTTGGCGCAAAATCACCTGAAAAAATGGCGGAAAACATCCAGTATATCGGCGCACAGTTTGAAAACACCACAACTTTAGCCGACATTCTATATAATGGCGCGGACCATATCGAAAATACGACAAGTAAAGCGCAATATATTGAATATGTTAGCCTGCTTGCAAATAACGAAGTTGAGACCCTCAACAGCCTTGCAAAAGTACAAACAACAATCGCCAAAGCCGTGAAAGACAGCGACGTATCAACATTACAGAGCCTAATCGAAGACCAAAGCTTGAAAGATCTTGGCGCAGAGCGCCGCGAGAAAATCCTATCGCAGCCACTTATCGGTGATAAAACATTGCTCAGCTTACTTGCTGAAAACGCAAATGGCGATATGGATGAAGAAATTAAAGTTTTCATCAACACAGCAAAATCAATTGATGACCCAGAGCTTTTCAACAGCCTTGCAAGCGTCACAATCGAAAATGCAGAAAACGCGGCCATGCGTACACGCTTTAGCGCCTATGCAGAAATGATTAACAATAATGACGAAGAAGAAATCTATGCGAAACTCGGCGCAACCAAAGCGATCAACGCCGCTTTAGAAAAGCCTAACAAGTTAAGCATTGAATCACTAGCACGCGATGAAGCTTTCACAAGCATCAGCGAAAGCGAAGCACATGCAATGTTCAAAAAGCCAGCAATCGACGAACAGAGCTTGTTTACAGCAGCGCTAAGCAATGCAAAAACACCAAATGATCACGCCGCTGCTATCCATAGCCTTGCGGAGCTTTTCACCGATAGAGATTATACAAAGGACCTCATTTCACATTACGCGCATAGCATCGATGACAGCGCCACTTCAGCACGCGATATTGAGCGTTTAAACATTTTAGTACGCATGGCTTATAATGAGGATATTAATCCAGAGATGCTCACAAAACTCGGCACAGTCTTTACAGAAATTGATAAAGCAAACGCCAAAGGCAGCCAAATTGCCCTGCGCAACATTTTGTCCTCTTCGGCCTATCAAGCACTGCCTGGTGATTACCAAGCACGTTTCGTTGATGAAGAAGGTCAAGATAACATTCTGTCAACATTGCTCAACATGGCTGAAAATGACGCAGTACAAGAAACAGAACTTCTTGCAGATATGATCGCCGCCACGCAAGGCGACGAAGGCGCAGCATATAAACAAATCACGACATTGATTAACCATAGCGACAGCGATGCGCAGCGCACACGTCTAGAAGATTACCGCAGCAGCCTTTATGCAAAAACACTGGAAATTGATGGCGAGACCATTGACCCTGCGCAAATCTCTATGATTACGCCGCAAGATCGTTGGTATTACCAAATTACCGGTAAAAACGCTGAAACATGGTGCCGCATTGACGAGGATGACAAAGCACTTAAAAAATTACGCTTGTCAGACGCAATGCTCGCGGTTGGCAATGGCCAATATTACGCCAAAGACGAAATTGGTTATATCAGCTACAACACTAAAAAACATGAACTAGAAGTCTTCCACGTCACACATACAGAAGAAAACCCTGTTTTCTCAACCCGCGAAATGCACAGCACAGATGCACTGAACGTTATGGACGACCTATGCAGAACTTCGAACTTTGTGGCCTTACCAATTGCTGGAAAAATCAGCGCACTGAACATCAACCGCATTCAAGGCGTACAGTACAATACCGATAAAAATATTCTAAACTTAGAAACCATCACGGGCAGCCTTGCTTTGAAAAAGGTTGAGCGCGAAGCCGTGCGTCCATTACTCAGAGCATTAGTGCAAAGCGGCGCATTCTTCCAAGATGATGAAAATACAACCTTTATCCGTAAAAATACGGCGCATATCATTAGCCACAACGAAAAGAAAGACACATTATTTGTCAAAGGGCAGCACAAAACCTTTACCTTAAAAAATGTTAACCTTGAAACAGGCTCAGATATCGCCATTAGCGCAGCACAAAACAGCGACTTCATTGAAGACGATAAACAAACCGTCATTGCAAAGAACGCGCTCGCAATGATTGGTTTTGATGAAAATAAAGATGAATTGCTTCTGGCTATTTCAAGAGATGAAAAATTCACCAAATCCTGTTATGGCTCAAGCCAGGCGCAAGATATAATTACAGAATATGTTAAAGGCGGAAACTTCATCTGGAGAGATAGCATTTCAGCCAGTAATATTAACCGCGTAAAATCAGTCGAAATTGACCCTGTGTTGAAAAGCTATACACTTTCCTTGGTCACAGATGCGAAGCTAACCGTTGACAATGTTCTTGATGAAAATCTCAAATTTTTCACTAAAGCACTGGAAAGCAACCCAAACATTAGCAAAGTAAGCAGCACAGATTACGCGGTTAAAGCCGTGAGCGCTATTAAGCCGCTTATTGTACCGAAACCATCGCTGACAACGCAGTTTAATGCAGCAACCATTATTGAAGAGCTCGTTGCAAAAACAAGCATTGATCGCGTCCAAGCAGCCATTGCAGCCTCTGCAAACTGGTTAGACACAATGCACAGCGCTGAAATGGATAACGATGGCGAAAGCACAAAAATGCAAACCTTGGGCGCATTACTGCTAAACGCTTATACAGCGCATGCTGATATTCCTGAAAACCTGACACAGCGCGCTGCTAATAACACACCAAAAGCAAAAACTAAGCAAGCGGCCGAGAAAAAAGATGCGTTATCTGCATTGCAAGCTTCGTTTAATCAAGCGGCGGCCGGTGGAACATCAGAAAAAACCCAAAGCGTCACCGCAAAGGCTGCGAACGATATTGCAAACAATAATCCGGTCATGCAGCATTACCAAGAAGCACTTGATCAACTTGCGATAAAATAAGCAACGCTCTACGAAATACTATTACCGCCTAACTTATAAGCTGTGTCTACAGGAGTACACCCTCCTGAGCGCAGCTTTTCTTTTGGCGCGGTGGCTTGCAGCATAAAAAGAAGTGAAGGTCTAACGCGTAAACACGCCAACCATTTCAACATGGTTGCTGTAGACAAACTGATCAACGCATTGCAAGCTCTGTAATGTATAGCCGCCCTGCACCAAAGTCTGTGCATCACGCGCAAAGCTTTTTGGGTTACATGACACCCCAATGACTAACGGCACTTTTGAGCCCGCCAATTGTTCGGCTTGCTCTTTCGCGCCTGCGCGCGGCGGGTCAAAAATAACAGCGTCATAAACAGCCAGTTCTTTGACCATTAACGGGCGTTCAAACAAATTACGTTCCTGCGCAGAAATACCTATGCCGCCAGCGGCTTTCGCCAACAGTGCAATCGGCTCTTCTGCAAATTCAAATGCATCAACTGAGCCACGTTCAACCATTGATCCAGCAAAGCAGCCACTGCCTGAGAATAAATCCGCGAAGCGCGGTCTTTTTTTACTCACATTGCTATGTATGCCGTGCATCACCGCATCCACCAAGGTTTTCTCGCCCTGCACGGTTGGCTGCATGAACGCGCCAGGCGGCAGCGCCACTTGCAGGCGGCCAAATTTTTTGATAAACGGATCGCGTTCAATCATGACATTGGGCGTATGTGAATCTTTCACCCGCCATGAAACCCGTGCAAGATCAACGTTCTGTGCTAATTCTGCGACTGCTTCCATGATCGCCAAGTCCATCACGCCTTTACGGCTTGAAAGCTCGCCCGTAATCAGCATTTCTGTTTTGTCATCTGCCATTTGCATGAACACATTGCCGCGTTTACCCTCACGCAATAAGCGCTTAAGATACGGCTTGCTTGCTTCTCTTTTCTGATCTAACTCAGGGCACAGGATTAAACATTCATCAATTTCTGCAATTTTATGACTGCGCTGCTGATTATAGCCAAGCTTTACTTCGCCGCCCTGCACAACCACAGACCAACTCGCGCGCCGGCGTGAACGCGCAGGCACAAATACTGCTGGCAAAATTTCCTTCGCCACAACATCGCGATAAATAAGCGCGCTATAAACTTGTTCCGTCTTCCAGTTTTGGTATACATCTTCGCGAATGTGTTGCAATTGACAACCGCCGCATTCTTCATAAAAGGCACAGGGCGCATCGACGCGGCTTTCCCCGCCAGCGATAAGCTCAACCACTTCACCGCGATAAATGCCTTGTTTGTTTTTATGTGATTTGACCAACATTTTATCGCCCGCAGCGCTACGCGGAACGTACACATTATGCCCACCCTCAATCACGGCAATGCCGTCACCTTGTGGGCCTAACGTTTTAACTTCAACAACTTCTTCACCCATCGGCGTCACTCATCACTTATCTATCATTAATATGTATTCTATCGCTATTCTCTACCACAGAGCTTCGCACAGACCCAACAAAAAACAAAATATAAATTAAATCAAAGACAAGCCTTGACACCACAAGGCCAATTGAGTACAAACCATAAGCTTATCGCAAATCAATAAATTGAGATAACAAATTCACCTGACGCGGGGTGGAGCAGTCCGGTAGCTCGTCAGGCTCATAACCTGAAGGTCGTCAGTTCAAATCTGGCCCCCGCAACCAATAAATACAAAGGCTTAGCACATCGTGCTAAGCCTTTTGTTTTGGGTGGGGCTACCTTGGGGCTACCAATGTGTTGCAAGGGAATGGGGGTGATTTAACCTTTTGTGTACAGCACCCAATTAAAATACTTGTAGAGCGATATGCTTCGATTAGCCTTGGGTCTATCTTATAGTGTGCGATCTAGAGTATAAGTTTTATAGAATTTAGTAGATGGTACAGTATTTGGAGTGTGGTTAAATGGTGAGACAGCAAGTATTCTTTGATCCTACAGCAGATCCAGCAAAAGATTTTTTTGGCATGGATCAGAATGCTAACTGGCAAGATGATTTTGGTAAGAGTCTGAAAAATTACGTTATCTCAAATATTCCTAGCATCAGAACATTAAGCCTTTTTAGCGGCGCTGGTGGCCTTGATATAGGTTTCCATGATGCTGGGTTTGATATTGTGTCATCCGTTGAGATAGAGGATGCATTTGTTGATACCCTAAAGGCAAATTCAGGAAAAGGTAAGTACTTCGGGGAATCGGCCACGATTAACTGTATAGATATTAGAGAGTATAATCCTGATTTTGATTCAGTAGACTTCATAATTGGAGGTCCGCCTTGTCAAACATTCTCGGCTGCTGGGGCTAGAGCTATGGGGGTCGCAGGAACAAAGGATGAAAGAGGAAACCTGTTTTTAGAATATGTGAGGCTATTAAAGAAGTTAAAGCCAAAAGGCTTTCTATTTGAAAATGTATATAGAATATTAGGAGCCAATAAGGGGGTGGATTGGGAGAATATAGTTAATGCATTTGAAGCCGCTGGATATAGGTTATTTCATAGAATATTAGACACCGCAGATTACGGCGTTCCTCAGCATAGAGAAAGGCTTATAATTGTTGGCCTTAGAGAGGATCTCGCAACCAAAGGCCGCAATTTTTCTTTCCCTCGCCCTACGCATGGTCCTGATTCTAGAGGTGAACGACCTCACTATACAAGTCAGTCTGCTTTATGTGGAGTTACATTGCCACCTCTGAAAGAAGGCTTGGGAGGAAGGTACGGGCACTTGCTTGACAGAGTTCCTCCAGGGTTAAACTATTCATATTTTACTGAAAAAATGGGGCATCCTACTCCAATATTTGCATGGCGATCTAAGTTTTCAGACTTCCTGTATAAGGCAGACCCCGATAAGCCAGTTAGAACGATTAAGGCGCAAGGCGGGCAATATACAGGACCATTTCATTGGGAGAGCAGAGCTTTTGCGGTTAATGAACTCAAAAGATTGCAAACGTTTCCTGATAGTTATGAAATACTTGGAGGCAAAGGCACTGCCGTACATCAAATTGGCAACTCAGTCCCCCCCCAATTCGCTCGTATAATGGCTTTGTCTATTTTAGAACAAGTTTTTGACGTAAAGACACCAGTTCAGTTAGATTACTTAAACCAAAATGAAGATCTTGGTTTTAGAAAAAGGAAAAGGGCATTAAGTAATGAGTATAAAAATAAAGCTGCCGAGTATATAAAAAAAGAAAATCCTCCGTCTGGTAGTGTGAAGGGAAAGGATAAAGATATCTTCTTTGATTTAGAACAAGGATTCTCCCTTAAAGTCAAAGATGGTGGGGCTTATAAAGTTTCGAGCAAAATGGATAAAGGGGCATGGATTCTAGAACTTTCCAGTAATAAAGAAGGTTCTGACAAAACATTAAAAAATAAACTTGAAATAGAAATTACCCCTCTAGAAAAATGGATTGTAGATTCAACTAAAATAAAATTAATAGCTCCATTTCTAGGAAGAGAAGCCTATACAGCAGTTTGGAAAGCCCTTGAATATCTATTAAGAAAAAAAAATATTAAAGCAGATTTAGTGCAGCTGTGTGGTTATTATCAATATAAGCCTGCCTTTAGGTGTGAACTTAAAGTATTTGGTTCTAGTTCTTTTTATCCAGCTGATTTTGTAAGATTATTAGAGAAGGTTTGCTCTGGTACTATAACAAGAAGAAACCTCGATCTTTCTTATCTTTCTAGTTTATGTGAGGTAGAGCCCTTCAGAATGAAAGAAATGCTAACAAACTTAAAAAGTATTGGGTATGAAATAAGAAACTCTAAAACTAATGCATCTATCGATGATGGCATTTATTTAATACCTTATCCGTTTCCTACATTAGGCCCACAAAGCGTACAATTAAAAAAGGAACTCTGATGGAAGATAAAATTAAGCTTATTATCTATGATAATAAGAGCATTTTCGAGAGACCTGATGGAACAAAAGAAATCTTTGAAGAGGGTAGCAATAGCCCCGAAGCTGAATGCAGAGTTAAGTCTATAAAAAAAGCCTTAAAAGCAGAGTATCTAAAAAATCTAATTGAAGGTGAATTAAAAAGTCCTACCAAGGACTTTGGACTAGAAGACACTCATATTGAGCTTATTAAGAAATTAGTCAATTCTGTTACAAGCGAAGTTGGCAGAGCGCTGATTGGTATAACCATTATGCAGCTGTGTGTAAAATCCATATGCCCCGACCAGAATATAAGGCTGCATAAAGGTGGAAAAGCCTCGGGAAGTGCTTTCTCTTGGCGAGAGGGCGTATCGATGAGGACCTTAGATAAGAGTTATATAACTCCTGTTCTAAGGCAATATGATTTACTCCGATTAAACGCTGATGGCTTTATGATGACGCGCAGCCTTGCAGAAAACTACCCTTATACCATCTTGTACAAAGCAGCGGTTAGAGGGGGTAAAAAAGAATGGCTATTAATTGTCGAGGCCCTTGAAGAAAAGAGCCTTCCGCCTTTAGGAGGGTTGAAATATCTAATATCACTTTTGATCAACCGGTCTAATAAATTTATAGAGCTGTCAGATGTTTGTATGAATAGGATCCGGGCCTACGAATCTTGCACAAATCCCCCTAAAAAGACCTTAGGCCTGATTGAGAGATTCATTGAGTCGTCAGAATATTCAGCAAGAGCATTTGAAGTGGTCATCCATGGTGCATATCAGGCTTTAGATACTATGGGAGAGATCGAGGGGGTTTTGAAGCCCCTTTCACAAATGCGTTCGGCAAATAAAAAGCATGGAAACATAGGAGATATTGAAATATTAGAGTCCTCTATCGGAATGACCATTATTGAGGCTTGGGATACAAAGTATGGGAAGCCTGATCTAAGAGAAGAGCTTGAAGAATTGTCAGAAAAACTCTTAGCTCATCCTGATTGCCGCGTGGCTGGTTTTATTACTAATGTTACTCCTGTTTTATCTAGTGAAACCATCTCTAGAATAGAAGACATAACAGCTTTCCATGATTGCTTTATATATACGTACCAATTCTCAGAATGGTACGAAAAATTAATTTTACCAATAGTTAAAGGAGATCAAGAGACCTTTTTCAACTCTTGGCTATTAGCGATAGCTGAGTCCTTGTGCCAAAAACGTAAAGATATAGCTCCTATTGATGAGCCTTGCGAACATTGGATTAGAAATCTAATTTCAACCTTTTCTTGAAATAGCTTTATTTGGCTACTTTTTCTTTCTCACCCTTTGTGCCGCACTACGCTTCCCCAATTCAGACATAGCTTGTCTAATCAGCTCCTTTTTAAGCGCTTCATCATCCATGTTTTCAACTGCTTCCAACGGCTCATTTAACGGTTGGGGAACCGTTGCTTGAACGGTTAAATCAAACGGTTGGTCGTACGGTTCAAAGCCTTGTTCTTCCTCATATTCCGCTTCTATTGATAATGCCTCAAGGTTGCGGCTTAAATCTTCATTCACTGTTATAAGCTTCTTATTGTTTCTCTTAAGTTTAGCTGTAACGGTAAAAGCGGTTATAACCACCAAGCCAACCGCTGCAAAGGGGACTATTGTGGCTGGGTTTAAGAAACCGACGAGTGAGGTTAATAATGCAGGCTGTTTAGTTACTTCTTTGATTTCATTGTAAAACATAATTGTATCTTTCTATTTATAATTTAATTGAATGTGTGGGTGTCCCACTGTCCCGCCCCTTAAGGCGGGGGACAGTGGGACAGTTGCCTATTTAAGGAGTTCTTCGCTTTGCGCACGGTTCTTCCAACGACCTACTGTTGATTTACCGATGCCTAGCTCTTCAGCAATATCGCGCAAGGAAATACCGTCTTTCATCATTTCAACGGCTTGCCTATAAACCACATCACCTTGCTGCCATTCCCATTTTAAAAGGTCGCCATCATCGCAAAGGCTTGCCTCAAGGTCTTGCGCGGCCTCACCGCTTAAATGTCGAGCCTTGGTGTATTGCACGACAATTTTAGTGCCGCCTTCACCTTGAACAAAGTCTTCAGGCCGCTTGAGTCTAATGACCGCATCCATGACATCCTCTTTTTTATGAGAGCCGCGCTGCTTACCTTCCTTATTGGCGTGATGGACAAAGACGATTGAGCGGCCTTTTTTACGGTGCTGAATAGCCCATGCTTGAATAGGAGCCCAAGACTCTGCTTCATTTTCATTTCCGCTACGGTCAAAAGTCGAAATATTATCTATAAAGATAACCTTCGGATTAACCGCTTCGACAAGCTCGTTAATTTGATCTCGCCCCTGCTCGGTGCCAAGGTCTGGAGTATAGTCATTTTCCTGACAATCTGGCGTATAGAGAGTTAACGGTGCTTTTGTCTCCTTACCACCCGACAACGAGTATAGTCTTTCTTGTATAGCTGTAGCCTGCATTTCACCGTCCAAATAAAGAACGGCTGCGGGGGCTTCGGCGCTATAGCTGAGAAACTCGCTACCGTTTGCTATAGCTAAAGCACAAGACAAAGAAAAGAATGTCTTCCCTATACCACGATCAGCAAAGATCATATTGATTGACCCCTCTGGCATCCATGGCGCTAAAATCATATGCCTTTTCGCAAGCTTCAGGTTTTTGAAGTCATTTAAAGCGATAAGTTTATGTTTGTGCGGTGTAACAATGAATTTCCATGTTGCAGGAATCTCTTTTTTATTATCACAAACATAGGACTCAAAGGATTCTTGTATAGAAGGTTTTGCTGCACAATTTTCTAAACTGTCTAATTCGTTCCAATCAGACAAAATAGGAATTGTTTTTAGAAAATCGCAAACATCGCCCTTCTCAATATCCGATAAATGGACGAGGTTGACTCGTGGTGGACTCTTAAATGTTTTAAGCTTGCCGTATAGCCCTTGTGCGTAATTAAGCCCTGCTGAATCATTGTCAGGCAAAATATAGACATGAACAGCCCCTTCAATAACAGACCAATCCGCTTTGCTACCTTGACCACAACCGCCGAGGCTAGTTATGGCTTGATAACCAAGGCCATGCAGCGCATAAGCACATTTTTCTCCCTCCACAATATAGATAGGTTTTGTTAAATCCGTCACGCTATCTAAGCCATATATACGGTAGCAAGCGGGCATGTTATCAGGCATTCCAGATTGACCATTTTCATTAAAGTGAGGTATAGTCTGTTTACGAGATTTTGAGCCGCTAAGTTCAGTTTCGTTTTCAAGACGGATAACGTGTCCTACCACGTGTCCGTCTTTTGTTTTATACGCCCATTTTTTTACTTCACGCATTGACTGACCCTCCCAAAGTTTTAAGAACTTCTGAGAACGGTAAACCGCTTTTTTGCATCATAAAATCAAGAATATCGCCGCCACCTGCGCCGCACGAAAAGCACTTATAAGCACCAGTGACCTTATTAACCACCAAAGACCCTGCACGCTTATCATCATGGAACGGACATAGGCCGCTCCATGCATGCCAACCGCCGCCTGTGTGCTTGCCAAAATCACCTTCTAAATACGTGCTATAGAATAATTCAGGCGGTACGGCCTTCTTAACTACGGTTGCTGTAAAATATTTAATATGAACCATTACGCTATACCTCCCTGTAAACGAGAGTCTATAAAGCTTTTGACATCTTCTTCGCGATAGCGAACTAAGCGCCCCGATTTCACGTATGGTAAGTTATAGCGCTTTGTTGCACGCCAAACGGCTAAAGTCCCAACAGATACACCAAGTATCTTTGAAACGTCTTCTTTTGTTAATAGTATTGAGTTCATAATGAACCTCCCAAAATTAAATTTAAGACAACAAGCACAATGCTCGTTGCTCTCCATCAATCTTGAATCAGTTTCATTGCTTCAGATAGTTACAAAAAAGTTTTTGTTTTTGAGAAGAAAAACGTAACTAGGTAGAGCCTAAGAAAACAAAGGGTTCCTTCATAGAGTAGCAATCTATCGCAGCGTCCATAACAGGTCCTAAGTTCTCTGGTTTTGGAAGGCTATATCTCTTATTTTTATATTTAAAATCCGTGGCGGCGATGCAAGCATGCAGCATTTTCTCATATTTACCTCCACGTGTTTTAGTGGCGACCTCGCCTAATTGATCTAATAGCCGCGCAAGCTCTTCAGCTAAAGCCGCTCTCATATCATTATCTGTAAACGGTCTTCTTTGACCTTTTATTTTTTCTTTAGTAATGGCGCATGCCTCTAACATTGCCTCCACACAAACGCCAGTATCCCACAATAAGTCTCGCTCTATATCTGGATGCTCTTCTCGAACATTACGCCAAAGATCAAACCTCGTCATTTCATGGATACCACCGTCTTGATTTATCAGTTTGCCCAACCGCTTCAATGCGCCTTCCAGTTTCTTGATGTCTTCAGCCTTATCACTACTTGTAAATGTATTTTCATACTCGTAGACGCGGTGACGCGCCAATGTGAGCATATAAAGCAAAGTATCATCAAATGTTGCTGTCGTTGGTCGACCTAAAATAGACTCTATTTCATTCTTAAGTTTTTGAAACTCACCCTCACTTGGCTCAAACGCTTTTAAAGATTCTTTGTAAGAGATGAATGAACCGTCTGGCTGCATTTGGTCCCATTTAATCCCATTGCTATTCATTTCCCCTCCTCCATAAGCCGTATCATCACATCCGTTGCCTTCTCCATTGAAGCCTTAACTGGATCGTTACTAAGGCGCGCATAAATTTGAGTTGAATCCATGGATTTATGCCCCAATGATTTCCCTATAATCTGCAAGCTTGCGCCCTCTATAGCCTGATAACTGCCAAAAGTGCGCCTAATATCATGAATACGAATATCTGACAGCCCTATAGGTAACTCTATATTGAGACGCTCAGCTTCAGATCTAATTGTCTTATATAATTTCAAGGTTTCGTAACCGTAATTATCGGCTGCTGCTAGCGCTTTATCAACCGTTTCAATGAGAGCGGCAAGCGTAGGGTTCTTTTGCCAAATTTCTATTGTCGCGCGTTGTCTGATACGATCCCATGCCTTTTTAGGATCGTTATAGTGGCCTGCTTTACTCGTCGCACTTGGAAAGACCCAAGGGTTACTGTGAGATGCTTTTAACAGTTGCTCTAAAATTTCTTCTGCTTTTTTAGTCAGAGGGATGATGACAGGCTCGCCGCTCTTGGTTTCAGGTATCCGCCATGTTTTGTTGTGCCAATCAATTTGCTCCCACCGCATTTGCAAGACATTCATTTTACGCGCACCAGTAAACAAGGCGATATAGAAAAAGTCTCGCGCAGTTTTATTACTTTCAGCTTCAAGAGCTCTAAAAAATGCAGGCATTTCATCGTGACGTACATAGCGGTCTCGACTCTTTTCCTTATATTTCTTAATACCCTGTGTCGGGTTTGTTCCATCCCAGCCCCACTCTATAGCTTTGTTGTACATAGAGCGTATACGTTCCAGAATACGGTTAGCTTGGTAAAGGCCATTTTTTTCATGCAGGCTAATATGCAAGCTCGAAATTTCATATTTGCTGATATCTGATATTTTACGGTTAAACCACTGAGATAAGAATTTGTTGATCTCTCTCTCATCATATTTCCATGATTTTTTTTCAACCTTGCTATAGCGCTCCATGTATAGAGCGAACAAATCTTTTAAAGTAATCTCTTGCCGTATCTTATTTTTTTCAACATTGGGGTTTGTACCGCCTGCTAGCGCTCCCTTGGCTTTTAAAGCCTCCTTACGTGCATTCTCTATACTCATATCAGGGAATGTACCTAAAGAGACGCGTACAGGCCTCCCTTGGTGTTTTTGATAAAGCTGAAAGGTCTTCTGACCATTCGGAGTCACGCGGATAATCAGTCCTCTTTCTTTTTCATCTTTAAATGAAAAGCGCTTACCCTTTGGAGGCAAAGGCAAGGCTTCTAAAGTCTTCTTTGTAAAATTGACTTTTTCGTTCGGTTTCAAATTGTTCATATTTTTTCTGTAAGGTTTTTGGTTGTTGTTATGCTCCATTCGCACAAGCTCTTCTGCATAAGCAAATATGAACACCATGATTCATTCATTTGCTTGCGATAGGGCATATTACCGTATGGTTGCTCGTCACAAACTTGATGCATTATGTTCTCGATGGATTCCTTCGGAACTTCACCAGCTTCTAGATAGTCACATTTATAGTGAAGCACTTCATTTCTTAGAGTGTATAGCGATGAGAAGTTGGAAAAGATTGAGTTTTCCTCGTCCCACTTATTAGTGGAACCCTCCATGTTCTTAATACGATTCCATTTCTGACGAATTTTTTTGAATTTTTTTATAGACGATATATCGCACGCAGCATCAATTTCTTCATATTCTGCTTCTCTGAATGCTTTTTCTGTCTGGAGGCCTTGAAGTTTCTCGTTAAGCGCCCCTTCAGTGTAGGCAACACAGTTTGTGATTACTGCTATATTGTAGATACGAATATCCCTATCATCGTTGCAATTAGCTATAAAGTGAGTGAACAGCTCAAATGACCGTGTGAAGTTATCTGATAACGGTCTCATTGTTTGAACTGCTGATCGTTTCTTGTTTGGGGCTACCATGGGGCTACCTTTTAGCGTAAAAATGATGAATTATTGTTAATGCTGATTACACTAGCAACAGCTAAAGACTCAGTCAATACAATAGTTTATTACACATGCGTAAAACTGGTTAAACGTAGCAATCAGTTCCTCATAACCTGAAGGTCGTCAGTTCAAATCTGGCCCCCGCAACCAATAAATACAAAGGCTTAGCATTATGTGCTAAGCCTTTTGTTTTGTCTCCAGAGGTCAACGCACGCCCTCTTTTTTTAGACAAGGCCTGCGGCTAGTCTGATATACACATTACGGCATCGTGCGCAGCGTCAGTGCTGTGCTGCGCGTGTGATAAATTATTATCTAATGCTTTATTTGGCCTTATGCGATATAACGTTACATATGGAGTCTTATCTGGTGATCAAGATGTCATCTAATTTCTATGTTGCGACAGAACACAACATCGATTCTATATAAAAATTATAATTTAACCGATATTACCAATGAGGATTTGAGCATGAGCGACATTACCATGATAAAACTAGAAAGCGGCATGTGCCGCTGGCCTATTGGCAACCCAAAAGATGATGATTTTCATTTTTGTGGCGAGCCGAGCGTGCCTACTGAGTCCTATTGTCAAGCACACATGGATCAAGCGCGCGCGCCAACCCGCAAGCCTAAAACGTCTTAAATTTTAGAAAGGAGCGCGTCGCTAAGTTATGCGCTCTTTAAAAATTATATGATGTGCGGCGTTATCAAGCATTGACAATTGACAATGTTTAACATATAACGCCGACATAAACTCTTGTGATGGCGCGAGATGGTGATCACTTAACCCCCCATCGAATCCCCAGAAGTTCAACAAAATTACTCTGCCCCCTTCGCGCGGTATGCAGCGAAACGCCCGACCCTATTATACAGTGGTCGGCATAAGGAAATACTATGAACACAACTAATTTTCACGACCTTGGTCTTATCGAGCCGCTAACGCGTGTCCTTGACGAAAACCATTACATAACGCCAACACCAATCCAGCAGAGCGCTATCCCTACATTATTGGAAAAGCGAGACCTATTGGGCGTAGCGCAAACTGGAACAGGTAAAACGGCGGCGTTTTCTTTGCCCGTTTTACAACATTTGTTCACAACGCAACATACCTTTAAGCCGCGTACGGCGCGTGCATTAGTGCTTGCACCGACCCGAGAACTTGCAATTCAGATTGCTGATAACTGCTTAATATACAGCAAGTATCTTTCATTAAGCCAAACTACTATTTATGGCGGCGTGAACCAGAAACGACAAGTAAAGATGATGTCTAAAGGCGTTGATTTACTGATCGCAACCCCTGGCCGCCTGCTTGATTTAATGCAGCAAGGCCACGTTGACCTTGGTTCCGTATCGCATTTAATTCTAGATGAAGCCGACCGCATGTTGGATATGGGTTTCATTCACGACATTAAAAAGATTATCGCTAAAATTCCAAAACAAAGACAGACGCTACTCTTTTCCGCGACGATGCCGGGCTCTATTAGCAAATTGGCAAATAGCCTGCTCAACAACCCTAAAACCGTTGAAGTCACGCCAGAAGTTGTCACTGTCGAGAAGATAAAACAAAGCCTGTATAGAGTGGCGAAACAAGATAAACGCGCATTGCTTGTGACGTTGCTTGATAACGAAGCCATTTCGAAAGGCATTATCTTTAGCAGAACAAAGCATGGCGCCAACCGCATTGTCAAAGAACTGGACAGCGCAGGCATTACTTCTGCTGCGATCCACGGTAATAAATCACAATCTGCGCGTCAGAAGGCTTTAGCCGCGTTTAAAGATGGTGAGATTAGAGTGCTCGTCGCGACTGACATTGCCGCCCGCGGCATTGATGTCGATAACATTACTCACGTCATCAATTATGACCTCCCTGCCGAAGCAGAAAGCTATGTGCACCGCATTGGCCGTACCGCACGTGCCGGCACCCAAGGCACAGCGCTGTCATTCTGTGATGAAACAGAAGGTAAAGTGTTAAAAGCCATAGAAAGACTTATCAAATTTGAGATAGAAACTGTGGAAACGCCTGAACTGAAAAGAATAGCAAACAAGGGCCCCGCACCAAAAGACCGTAACGTGACGAGCCATAAAAGAAATAGCAACATGCCTAAAAACTATCAAACCCCTAAAAACTTTAGGCGCCCAACGAAGGGCTGCAAATAATTTTATTTGTTATCTGCGGTTACAATCGCACAGCCAATAAAAACGAAGGCTTAGCACAACATGCTAAGCCTTTTTCTTTACGCTATTCAACGATAAGCATGTCGTTATTATAAAGAAGATCAGTCGTAACGCCCGTGACGTCATTCAATTGGGCAACATCCGTATAGTTACTGCCATTCGCTGCGCCATCACTATCAACAGCAATAATGGTGTCTGCGCCGACTTCGCGCAGCGCGACGAAGTTATTAATTACGCCCTGTACGGGGTCGCCATTTATCCAGTTCGTCAGTAAGTCGCTAATATCAAGACTGTCAAATTCGCTGATTGAGAAATTATGTATTTCATCAACGTCATTAAAGGCGCTATCGGATTCAAAGACAAACACATCACGACCTTCACCGCCATAAAGATGGTCTAGGCCATCACCGCCATAAAGCACGTCATCAATTGCGCCCGCCTCACCCGCGAGGTCACCTTGCATTGTGTTGTAACGCGCAGCAATATCTTCTGCTGACACCACATTATTATGTATCGCAAGGTCAGAAATACGGCCTTCAAAAAAGTTGCTTAAGCCAGATCGCCCAGCGCCATCATGGTAAACCGTGTTACCATTCTGCGCGCCGATACCAATAGCGCCACTATGTGACGACAAGGCCTGCGTAATGATCTCCGTACCAACCAAAGCGCCATTTAAAAACCCTTGCAGCGTACCAGAAGCCGCATCAAGCACAAGTGCGGCATGATACGTCTCACCGACATTTACGGCGGCACTTAAGTCAAACGGGCCAAAGTCATTTTTGTCCACGGCTTGGAAATAGAGCTGCCCTTGGTCAATATAAATAGATATCGCGTTGACGCCGCCACCTTCTTCATACAAAACGTGACGCCCAGATGTAACATCTGCATTAAAGACGAGCTCAATCGTCCGTGCAGCAACGCTCGTTGTGTTTATCAAGTCACTATTCGGCACAGAAATATAATCATTAACGCCATCAAACTGGATAGATGTCGCGCCGCCATCATACAGCGCAGCAGCCCCCAGAAGAGCGCCGCCATTCACTATACCGTCAATTGCTGCGCCGCCATTGCCTGTGTTGGCAACCGTGCTACCAGATGTCTCGTTTAACCGTAAGTAAACATCTGGGCTATGCGCGGCCACAGCTTGTGCGAAGCCTGCTGCGCTGGAATCCGTTACGCCAGACGGCAGAGCGTCAGCATAAACAGTATCATCGCCAGCACCGCCTTTTAAAACATTCGCATCAGCGCCGCCATAAAGCAAATCATTGCCGCCATCACCATTTAAAGTATCTGCGCCCGATGAAGCATACAAAGTATCATCGCCATCGCCGCCATATAGGTTGTCAACGTCATCACCATCGGCGTAAACATCAGCGCTAGTTGATACTGAGTACAAATCGCTCGGCGCATTCACATTATTAAACTCAGCCAGAATTTCGTCTGCGGTTAACGCCGTTTCGGCTAAACGTAGCTCATCGAGTTGACCATCAAAATGAAGGTTATTACGACCGCCATTATAACTGTCAGACTCCGAGCCATCACCAATAACGCCATAACGCGTCTTATCGCTGCCGAGTCCTGCGCCGTTATGCGCATCACTCACGCGGCCAACCTCGACGCCATCAACATAAAGGATTTTATCCGCGCCGTCATAGACAGCAGCGATGTGGTGCCACTGCCCGTCATTAATCGCCGGGCCGGCAGACATATCATCTATGCCGTTATTGCCATCAGAGTTTGTACTAAAGGCAAGCTGACCTGTCTTACCGTCAACATAAACATTGAAAAACTCGCTTCTATCATAATCTAAGATGCCCCAATTTTGGTTATAGGATGTACCTTGATATGAAGTGTTTACCCATGCTGTGACCGAGACTTGTGGAATATAAGTATTCGCCTGATAAGCATGGTTCAAAGCCACATACTCAGTATTATTAAATTCTAAACCTTGACCAACAACGCCGTCAATCGCCTCATCAATGCCTGAGAAATTTTGCAGCGCTTCGCCGTCTGCGCCCGTTGAGGAGCTGTCACTCACCACATTAGAGGCCGCGTAATCATCATCCAAATGCCAAACACCCGCGTAATCATCACCCCAAGCGGAAGATGTTGTCAGCGTTGCCGTACTATTGCCGTAATAAACATTATAGCTCGTATTATTTTCAGATGAAACATGCCCAACGCCGACATATAAATCCATGCTGCGACTTGCCACATCGAAATTCACAAGCTCCGTTGCGTAAAGGGTTGTCCCTGCGCTATCCGTAATCAAAATATCACGGCCATCCGCCTGCACGGTATTCCAAAAATCATCGCCAAAATCATCCCCGGAAACCCGCAACGTGAAATCTGTTAAGTCAGATGATAATGAATCGGCATTAATGCTGATGATCTGTTTATGCGTCCAGCTTGCGTCGTACCACGCGCCACTTGTCGCGTTAATAATGTCGTTGCCAGCGCCGCCATAAAGGAAGTCATCACCGCCAGCGCCAATAATAACATCGTCGCCTTCATCGCCGACAATGGTGTCGCCGCCTGCGCCGCCATCAATGCGGTCATTGCCAAGGCCGCCTGATATTATATCATCGCCAGCTTTACCAAGGATAATGTTGTCATTGATCGTACCTAGAAGGATATCAGCATCTTCTGTACCAATAATCACATCGCTGATTATTGCATCTTGTAAGAGCCCTTGTTGAATATTAACCGTATAGCCGTTAACGCTGAACTGCTCCATCAATATGCCGTTAAGCTCTGTATAGCCGATCAAGTTTGCTATCGGGTCAATGTCTACTACGATAACACTATCTAAAAGAGCATCACCTGTAATGCTAATTGTGTTGTTGTTCGCAAGGCCTGCAAGGTCTGAAACATTAAGCGTCAGCGTGTTTGCCGCTGCGTAGCCTTTGTAATTATCAAGCGCGATTTGCTCAATGCCTGACCCTGACAACTCAGACAAATCAAATGCACCTGCGATATGACCGCCCAAATAAATGACATCATGCCCAGCGCCGCCATGGTACACGTCTTCTGCATCCCAAAAATAAATATCATTACCTGCGCCGCCATGTAAAATATCTATGCCGCCGCCGCCAATAATAAAATCATCACCATCGCCTGCATATATTGTATCCGCGCCATCATCAACCGCGATGGCTTTCCAGTCACCGTAGATAATATCATTACCATCACCGCCATAAATAACGTCGTCACCGCCCCAGCCAAATAAACGGTCATTGCCAAGCTCGCCTATAAGTGTATTGGCGACTCCATTACCGAGGATACGGTCATCAAAATAGGTGCCAATAACATTTTCAATATCATAAAGAAGGTCATTACCCGTGTCGGTATAAGTAATATTTTTGCCTGCAAGGTCAACAACAACGCCGGCATTTTCTGTTGAATAATCTATCGTGTCTATGCCTGCGCCGCCGAATAATTTATCCGCGCCATCGCCGCCATAAAACACATCATCACCATCACCGCCATACAGCGCATCATCGCCATTGCCGCCATAAAGAGTGTCACTTGCCCCACCTATGCCAGAAGCAGTATCGCCATAAATGATGTCGTCGCCGTCTTCACCAAACAACGTATCGCCGCCTAAGCCGCCATAGAGAGCATCATGCCCAGCGCCGCCAGTGATAATATTGACATTGGCATCACCAAATATACGGTCATCAAAATCAGACCCTATAATATTTTCAATTTCGTAAATTTCGCTGCGCTCGCCATCATCGCCGCGCGCATAATAACGTTCCATTTCAACGGTAACGCCTGTAAGGGCCGCACCTAAAGAAAGAGTATCGAGACCGCTGCCGCCATAAAGCACATCACGTCCAGCGCTATAAACCAGCGTATCATCGCCATCGCCGCCAAACAGACGGTCACGGCCAGCCTCACCATTTAGCGTATCATCACCAGCAGAGCCGAATAAAGAATCATCACCATCACCGCCATAAACAGTATCATCGCCGTCTGTCGATTGGTTGGCTTCGCTATCGCCATAAATAAGATCATTACCTGCGCCGCCATAAACGACGTCATCACCACCGCCGCCGATCAGACGATCATTATCTGCGCCGCCATCTATAATGTCTGCGCCGCCTTGACCAAGGACAGTGTCATCGCCAGCACCAGCATTGATTGTATCTGCGCCATCTTCGTTAGATTGCACTTTCAAGTCACCATAAACAAAATCATCGCCATCGCCGCTATTGATAATATCATTACCTAAATGACCAAATATTTTGTCGTCACCTGCGCCGCCTTCAATCACATTATCATCTCGGCTGCCAGTAATCGTATCGGCAAAATCTGAGCCTATAACATTTTCAATGCTGCTTAACGTATCACGGGCGCCTGTCGCATCGGTGCCGTCTTGCGTGTTAATATTCGCAATAATTTTAGATGTTTGATTCGCGTAACTAATTGTATCTATGCCGCTGCCGCCATATATTTTATCCGCGCCTGCATCCATATATATTAAATCATCGCCGCCGCCAGCATAAACAATGTCTTTGCCCGCACCTGCATATATAGTGTCTGCGCCGTCATTAGCGCCTTCTCTTTTGGCATCGCCATAGATGATGTCGTTATCAGCGCCGCCATAGATCACATCGTCACCAACCATGCCGTAAAGCTTATTGTTGCCCGCGCCGCCATCAATGACATTATTCACATCACTGGCAATAATCACGTCGCCAAACATTGACCCTGTGATGTTTTCTATATTGACAAGGCTGTCGCGCCCGCCAAACCCATCATTCAATACGCGTGCGTTTTCGACAGTTACCGCCTGCGTTGCAGAGGCAAAAGAAATAGTATCAATGCCTGCGCCGCCATCATAAGCGTTAAAGGCAAGGCTGCTGAGGAAAATATCATTGCCGACGCTGCCCGCAGCAGCCGTATTTTGGCTAGACACGTCAGGCAGCACATTCACCTGTGCGTTTTGTATTTCTTGGATCATTGCTGAAGATGTTTGATACACCTCATAAGAAAAATTATCCGCACCACTAAAGCTGCTCGGCGGCGTATAGGTAAAGTCACCATTAGACTGAATGTCTAAAGTCCCACCTTGCATTGTTGTGAACAGGCCAGCGCCAGTATTATAAAGCGATGAACTATATCCCAACTCGTCAAGCAAATTGCCTGTAATGGTTTCACCTTCTACGGTGCCTAAAATAAACATATGCTCTTTTTAGCTTTCTCTTATCCTGCAATTGATTTTCCGCGTTATTAATTAACAAAACCTTAAGACTATACTAAGGATAGCAAAATATTTTTCCTGACTTAACATATTGTTTTTATTTGGTGATATTGGCTTCAGAACACACAGCAAACCCAAAGAATAAGCTTGTCCAGAATCTGTACGTGTGAATGTTTACGGGAGGGCTCCCAAGACGATTATAAAAGAAAAACACCCCAGAGTATAGGGCGCGTAGCAATAGCTTTATATAAACGGATCATAAGCCCATTGTAATAAAGCCTGTCTTTGTCGTGGACGGCAAAGAATGTTGCCAACGTCACAATTTGCTCTAACCTGCCCCGCATGGCGGGCAAATGCTTTCCAACGTTTAATTTGGTGAGCGTCAATCTCACCGCAGCGCCGCCCTTGGTAATAGCGGCAATACCATTGGAACCAGCCTCGCGGATCTTCGCCGACAATCCATTCTTTTTGTCGCCACACGCTTAATGGCTGACGGCTCTTAATGCCAAAATAGTTAAGTGATGCGTCAGGCACATCACTTAATTTCGCGTTTTCAAACCATGATGCAGGGAACTCTGCACGGCAATCATTCATGTATTTCCCTTCAAAAACGCCATGCTCTAACATTTCTTGCGGCGTTAAATAGGGCTTAAATGCAGGGTCAAAATCCTGCCCCGCAGGAACACAAATCTTATAACGATAATCACGCTGCATTTTATCATGCACATCAATCCATTCACCGACTTCAAACATAATTCGTCCTTACTTCATTTAGTTTTTAAGGCGGTAACCCGTTTTAAATATCCATGCAATCAAAGCAATGCACAACGCTAAAAACGTACAAATCATCGTGACGCTTACGCCAAGGCTTACATCTGAATGCTCATAAAAGCTCCAGCGGAAGCCGCTCACCAGATACACAACAGGGTTCAGCATAGATATTTTCTGCCAAAGCTCTGGCAGCATCGTGATCGAATAAAAGCTACCGCCAAGAAAGGTCAGCGGCGTAATCACCAAAAGCGGAATCAGTTGTAACTTTTCAAAGCCATCTGCCCAAATCCCAATAATAAAGCCAAGCAAGCTAAATGTCAGGCAGGTCATGACCAAGAAAAACACCATCCAAAACGGATGCGCGACTTCAAGCGGAACAAAGAACCCTGCTGTGGTTAGGACAATCAGCGCAATGATGATAGCTTTGCTCGCCGCCGCGCCAACATAACCAATAGCCACTTCTGCAAATGATAGTGGCGCAGATAATATTTCATAGATTGTGCCCGAAAAACGCGGAAAGTATATGCCAAAAGACGCATTTGATACGCTTTGCGCCAATACAGTCAGCATCACCAAACCAGGGACAATAAACGCGCCATAGCTAATGCCGTCAACGTCTGCAATACGTGAGCCTATTGCGGAGCCAAAAACAATAAAATATAATATAGTCGATATAACAGGTGACGCAATGCTTTGACCAATTGTGCGCAAAGTACGTGACATTTCATATTTATAAATTGCGCCTATTCCACGATAATTCATTCTTCACCTACCAATTGTACAAAAATTTCTTCTAAAGAGCTTTGACGTGCTTCAAGATCTTTACAGCGTATCGACACATCTTTTAGGCTATCTAATAAATCGGCAACGCCGTTATTTTCGCGGGCGGGGTCATATGTGTATTTCACACGCATTCCATCATCAGATAACTGTAAGTTAAACGCAGCTAATGGCTCTGGTATGCCCTTAAGAGGTTCATATAAATCCAGAACCAGTTCTTTTTTACCAAGCTTCTTCATCAAGACCTTTTTATCTTCGGTAAGGGTCAGTTTTCCCTTATTAATGATGCCAATACGGTCCGCCATTTCTTCGGCTTCCTCAATATAGTGGGTCGTCAAAATGATTGTGACCCCAGTCTCACGCAGGGCACGCACCTGTTTCCACATTGATTTACGCAGTTCAACATCAACGCCTGCTGTTGGTTCATCTAGAAACAATATTTTCGGTTCATGCGACAGCGCCTTCGCAATCATGACGCGGCGTTTCATACCACCCGATAACATACGTATCTGTGAGTCTTTCTTATCCCATAACGACAGATTTTTTAATAACTGTTCAATATATTCACGATCAGCCGCTTTACCAAACAGGCCGCGGGTGAAGCTCACCGCATTCCAGACTGTTTCAAACGAATCTGTGCTTATCTCTTGCGGGACTAGGCCTATCGCTGAACGTGCCGCGCGATACTCTTTTTGATTATCATGGCCAAAGACATCAACGCGACCTGTGCTGCTGTTTACGATGCCGCAGATGATACTAATTAACGTCGTCTTACCTGCGCCATTCGGCCCAAGCAAAGCGAAAATTTCACCGCGCTGCACATCTAAATTAATGTCATCCAAGGCTTTAAAGCCATTTTTATATGATTTGCTGAGCCCTTGTACAGAGATTGCTAACGTCATTATATTTCCTAAAACTATACTCTTCATTATAATTATTCTGTAACTCTGTGTGACCATAACCTACCCGCATCAAAGGTCAAGCATCATCACACGTGCGATGAAAATGAGGTCAGCACATTTCTGTTTAAGGGCTGATCCCCTTGAAACAAATATAGAATTAAATACATAACGTTAATCTTATATGAAGGGTTTACAGTATAATATAGTCGCGTACACTGAGATTAAGATTTTAAACAAATTTTTAAAGGCATTATTAATGAAATTACTTCTTACGGCCCTCTGCTTTATATTATTTTCTCAAACAGCACACGCCCAAACAGCCCAAACAAAATTTGCCATGGTCGGCATCGGCGCGATTACGTGCCACCAATGGAACACCACAGAAAAAGATGATTTTATACGCGGCACTGTGGTGCAATGGGTGTATGGTTATTTTTCTGCGTTAAATAAAGTTCGCGCGAAAAAAGGGCACCGACAATATAACTTAAGACGCCTAACCACCAACAATGTCTTAGAAGCCATTGAGGAGTTTTGCCCATATTATCCCGATTATTTACTCAGCTATGCTGCCGATAGCATGATTGGTAATAAAATCCGTGTAGAAGAGCGCCGATAACCACCATTAAAGCGACCGTCCCCCTCTCCTCTGAGCATTATAAATGCCATATTTGTGCAGAGCAAAATAGTTTCTATCTTGATTTTGCTTTCCCTTGTGCTATTGCTATTCAAATAAAAATAAAAACAAGCACATGGGGAAACTATAATTATGCAAAACAATGCTTTAGCATTGCCAATAGGCACGCAAGACTCTTACTCAGCGCATCAAAATATATGGCAAAAGAACTACCCTTCCGGTCTCAACTGGAACAGCCCTATTGACTGCGCCCCCATTCATACAATCCTTGATACGTCTGTACAAAAATTTGCAGACCGCCCTGCTATTACCTTTGCAGGCATTGAACTTGACTACGCCGCGCTTGGCGCTTTGGTTGACAAAATCGCCGCTGGCCTACAAAAAATTGGCATTGGCAAAGGCATTAAAGTCGGCCTGTTCATGCCAAACACCCATTACAGTGTTGCATTTTATTATGGTGTGTTAAAAGCAGGCGGCACAGTTGTAAATTACAACCCGCTTTACGTTGAACGCGAACTTGAATTTCAAATCGAAGATAGTGAAACAGATTATCTCGTCACCCTTGATGCCGCGTCCTTATTTGAAAAAGCAAATAAGGTGCTTTCAACAACGCGCATGAAAGGCCTGATCATCTGCCCAAGCGGTGCAGGCGCAGCTGAAATACCCTCAGCCCCACCTTACTTACATTATAAAGACATTATTGATAACACAGGTGAAGTCGCCCCTGTGAGCATTGATCCAAAACAAGATATTGCTGTCCTTCAATATACAGGCGGCACAACGGGCGTCCCTAAAGGCGCAATGCTGACCCATGAAAACCTTTACGCCAATGCAATGCAAATGGCGTACTGGCACAGCCCTGTGGCGATAGAAGGCCAAGAAAGCATTATAGGCGCTATCCCATTATTCCACGTTTTTTCAATGACCGTTGTTATGAACATGGCTTTAAAGCTCGGCATGGAGATTATCCTCGTCTCTAAATTTGACCCTGTAGAATTCATCCAATTACTAAAAGACAAAAAACCAACATTCTTCCCTGCTGTGCCGACAATCTATAACGCGATTGCTACCCACCCTGCAGGCGAAGGGCTTGACCTTTCATTCGTCAAATTCTGCATTTCAGGCGGCGCCCCGCTACCAGAAGGTATCAAAAACGCATTTGAAAACCGCACAGGCGCACGCCTTGGTGAAGGTTACGGCCTAACCGAAGCATCGCCCGTTGTGACATGTAATCCTGTCAAAGGCAAAAGCAAGCTTGGTTCAATCGGCCTGCCTATCCCTGCGACCAACCTTGAAATCATCAATATGGAAGACGGTATCACGCCGCTTGGCATTGGCGAAAAAGGCGAAGTTTGCCTTTCTGGGCCGCAAGTAATGAAGGGCTATTTCAACAAGCCAGAAGCCACCGCAGAAGTCATTAAAAATGGCCGCCTGCATACAGGCGACGTGGGTTATATGGATAGCGAAGGCTACGTCCACCTCGTCGACCGCATAAAAGATGTGATTTTAGTACGCGGCTATAATGTCTACCCAACGCAGATTGAAGGCGCAATATCGCTGCATGACGCGGTTGGCGAATGCATGGTTGCCGGCGTAGCAGACGAGGAACGCGGTGAAACCGTTTGGGCATGGATATTCCCCAAAGACGGTAAAACACTCAGCGCGGATGAAATGAAAGCCTTTTTAAAGGATAAAATTTCGCCAATCGAAATGCCGCGTAAATTTATTATGCGTGATACGCCGCTGCCAAAAACAGCCGTCGGTAAATTATCACGTAAATTGCTGCGCGAAGAAGCAGGCATCTAATAACACCTCTACATATAAAAATAAAAAATAGAACAGCTGGAGAAACCTTATGAGCAACAATAAGAACGCAAATAAATATGCGCATTTAATGACGCCGCCGAAATCACTAAAATTGGAATTTACCAAAGCCGCCGATTATGACCGCGTTAATTTCATGTTTGATAAAGGCCTTTTAAAACAAATCGACCCACTTGGTTACGTTGCCAAGCGCCTTGATGCAGATTTCCGCCGCGCCGTAAATGGCGGCAGCACGGTAGTTCTGGGTGATGAAAACGGCCATGTCCGCACATTGGTGATGAACTACCAAATGCACGAAGATAGAACAGCCCCAAAAACCGCCCCACATGATTATACCGAGCTTGGCTCCGTCATGGCGGTGATACAAGGTTATAAAAGCGCCTTTCTTCTCGCCGCCGCTATCGGCCTGAAAGAATGGTGGGCACATCCGCCGCAAAAGAAATTGGTCACCGAAATCAAACACAGCAACCTTGCGCCAATCGCCATTTATAAAGCACTTGGCTGGGTGCCTGTCACCGACACACAAGAAGTCGATGATTTATTTTACCTCTGCTACGAAAATGTCGCAGACGACCAAGGCAATGCAATTACAGGGCCGCCAATGTCTGAAAAAAGCGATATTGGTTTTTACCAGCAAATCGACAGCACACTGGTCGCAGAGGCGCAGGTCATACTCGACTTCATCAACCAAGGCGGGCTTAAAAACAAACATGGTGATTTCATCCCCGTTGATTTCAGCGGCCTAGATGATGTCGGGCTCACCCGCCCCCGCCTAGAAGCCATCGCCAAAGGCGAAACATCTAAAGATAAACTGCTCAAAATCGGCGGAAGAGGCACAGCGCCAGCGGCAAGCCCCGCGCCTTAAAGGCAAATCAGCACTACAAACACAAAAAGGCCTCAAAACAGATTGAGGCCTTTTTTATTGTGCTCACTAATGCACCTAGATACTTAAAATAGACTCCGCAAGCGCGGCCCAATATGCGGCGCCGATAGGCGCGGCGGCATCATTGAAATCATAATGACCGTTATGTAACGCAGGCGAAGGGCTGCCATCTACTGGCGCCTGGCCGAGGGCGATATATGCCCCTGGGCACTCTTGCAGCATATAGGCGAAATCTTCGCCGCCCATTGTCGGGCTAAACTTTTCAACATTATCTGCGCCGACCACATTCAGCGCCGCTTGCCATGCCATTTCGGTTTCAGCCTCAGTATTCACAACCGATGGGTAGCCGCGATGATAAGTCACTTCAGCCTTGGCGCCATGTGCCGCAGCGATGGCTTCTGATATTTGATGAATATTTTTTTCTAAATGCGCACGGCTTTCATGACCAAAGCAGCGCACAGTACCTTTTAAGGTCACGCTTTCAGGCATTGCAGAATCGCTGCTGCCGCCATTAATTTGGCAAACGCTGAGCAAGTTACCGTCTTGTGGGCGTGTATTAGAGCTAATCATACCGTGAAGCGAGACCACAATTGTTGAAGCAATAAGAACAGAATCAATATGCAAATGCGGCATCGCGGCGTGGCCGCCTTTGCCGCGCACTATAATTTCAAAGCCGTCCGTGCTTGCCGTCATTGGCCCCGCACAGATTGCCATTTTACCAATTTCTAATTCAGGCCAGTTATGCAGGCCAAAAACGCGGTCGATTTTAAATTGCTTAAACAGCCCTTCTTCGACCATAACACGCCCGCCGCCCGTGCCGTTCTTATCGCCTTCTTCCGCAGGCTGGAAAATAAAATAAATTGTGCCGTCAAAATCGCGGCTTTCCGCCAAATATTCTGCGGCGGCTAACAACATAGTGGTATGCCCATCATGACCGCAAGCATGCATCGCCCCGTCATGCACGGACTTATGCGCGAAGTCATTGACCTCATCAATGCTCAGTGCATCCATATCAGCGCGCAAGCCAACGCTGCGACCTGATGAATCGATTTTACCTTTTAACACGCCGACAACGCCGGTTTTAGCTAGTCCGCGATGCGTTTCAATGCCCCAGCTTTCTAATTTCTGCGCGACAATATCTGCCGTGCGGCGTTCTTCAAAAGCCAGTTCAGGGTGTTTATGAATGTCACGGCGCCACTGTTTAAGCGTCGCTAAATTGTCTTCAAAACGCTGACGTATCTGCTGTCCTGCATTATCACGCATGGTATATCACCTTAAGCCTTTTTAATAATCACGGAGCCGATGGAATAACCCGCGCCAAATGAACAAATCACACCCAGATCACCTGTTTGCAAATCATCGCTATATTTATGAAAGGCAATAATTGAACCCGCAGAACTTGTATTCGCAAATTCATCTAAAATTACAGGCGCTTCTTGCGGTGAAGGGTCACGGCCCAAGACTTTGCGGCTAATCAATTCATTCATGTGCAAATTCGCTTGGTGCAACCAAAGGCGTTTCACCGTGGCAGGGTCAATGTTTTGTTCTTCCAAATGCCCGCTAATCAATGCGGCAACCATCGGAACGACCTCTTTAAATACTTTGCGGCCTTCTTGGACAAATAATTTGTCACGCGCCCCGACGCCATCAGGTGCTGCGCGGTTCAAGAAACCAAAGTTATTGCGAATATTATTTGAAAACTGAGTCTTTAATTTTGTGCTGACAATTTCATAGTTTTTCGCAGCCTGCGATGTATCCGCACGCTCTAAGACTGACGCGGTTGCAACATCGCCGAAAATAAAGTGACAATCACGGTCGCGGAAATCAAGATGACCTGAACATATTTCAGGGTTCACCACCAATATCGCGCGCGCACTGCCAGCCTTAATCATATCAGCCGCGGCCTGTAAACCGAATGTCGCTGATGAACAGGCGACGTTCATATCAAAGGCGAAGCCGTCAATGCCTAACGCGTCTTGAACTTCTATCGCGACCGCAGGGTAGGGGCGCTGTGCGTTTGAACAGGCCAGCAAAACGCCATCTATATCAGCCGCAGTTTTGCCCGCAGCCTTCATGGCGTCTTTGGCCGCATGCACAGCCATCTCAGCCAAAATGGACAGTTCATCATTTGTGCGCTCAGCAATACGTGGGGTCATAATTTCAGGGTTAAGGATAGAGTCTTTTTCCATCACATAGCGCGCGTTAATCCCCGAAACCTTGGCAATAAACTCAGCGCTAGAATATTCAAGCGCCTGCATTTCTCCGCTATCAATCGCGGCTTTATGCTGCTGATTATACAAATCAACATAGCTATTAAATGATGTCACAAGCTCTTCATTGCTGATGGAATGAGGCGGGGTAAAAAGGCCCGTTCCACTAATCACAATCTCTGTCATGATGGCTCCCAGTATATAAATTATTTTTGTTTAATTGCGGCATATCTTAGCCTGTTTATCCGTGCCTTTCCACGGTTTATTATTTTTTTACCCCAAGGCTGAGGAAAACAAGGAAAGAGCCACAGAAGAATACTGATGATTCTCTAAGCGCGGCGGTAAAAACACCCCCGAATTATATTAGAAAAATCACTTTAAAACATAAAATCAACCCGTTACCTCTGCCATTTGACCAACCTTAAAAAATAAGTGAATATCAATCAGTTAACGTAAAGGAGAACGTCGTGCTTAAAACATATTTTAGAGTAGCTAGAGTTTTAACCTTACTTTGTATCGCGCAAATCATCGCGATCAATATAGTTGCACCATCTAAGGCCTATGCTAGCGAAGCATCAGAAGAGGCCGTTTTTTTCGCGCAAACATTATCCGTCAGCTGCTTACAACAATGGGATCAAGCCAAATGCCTGACGAATATTTCACAGGCCGCGCTGATACTTGCTGCAAATTATGCCGGCGACTTAGAAAGCAAAGGCATGATTGGCGCTGTTGAGCAAATCAAACAAAACTGCTCAGCCGCGACTGCAGGCACCAAAGGCAATTACCCTGCCTATGCCATGAAAAGCGCCTTCACAGAATGCGCAAATATAATTGCTGACGTTGCAGAACAAACCAATATTAAGCCCGATTTATCGCATTATCAGCTGCTAATTAATTCCATTATGTGCCTGAACAAAGACCGCAGCTGTCCGGCAATAGAGCAACAGTTACAGGCTTATCGCTAAGGGCGAGCGAATAGCCGCACGACATAGTCAGGCAGCGCGTTTTGTTATCGCGCCAAGAAGTTGCCTACTCACAAAAACTGTATTACTCATCTGCTGCGTTGTCATCTTTGACACTTTCATCAGATCGCGCAACCTTCATTTTGTTCCAAACCACACGCCCTAGCCATGCCCCCACAAGACCAACTGACACAACGATTGCGATGACAGGGCCAAATGCATAACCAAGAAAGGCAACAGCAGCACCCGGGCCAATGTAAGCGTATGCCATACTCGCCGTAGAGCACAGAGTGATGGTCATTATAGCCATAAACAATAAAGTAAAGCGTATCATAGTTATTCCTTTTCAAATAAAAACGGCAAGTCAGCGTGGAGGTAACGTTTACCGCTATAAACGCCCGCAGATTTATTTTTGTCTTTTGGGTCGTCAATGGGTATAAAATATTCCCAGATGATCTCCCCGTTTTCGCGCACTTCAAACATGCGGCCGTTATGGTGAGACACAATAAAAATATTGCCGCTCTCAAGTATCTCAAACGCGCTGCAAAAAGGCGAGTAAAAAGGGTGTTTTTCATTGCCCTCGTATAGAACACGATAATCATTTTTTAGCATATCAAAGGATAGGATACGGCTCTTCTTAAGCGCTTGCGCGCCCATATTATCAAATAACGCAATGCGCCCGTCATTCATTAATTTGCTATCATGTTGGCCAACCCAAGGGCCCTTACTCAACCAAACAGCTTGTTCTTTTTCTAAATCAATGGCAACAATCGTATCAACGTTGCGCAAAGACACCAAAACCTGTCCTTCTTTAAATAGCGGTGAAGAGAGCGCGTCGTTTTTTGTTATATAATAAGCCGTATTGGGATGTAAGTAGTCTCCCTTCCCATTTGAGTTATACAGCGTTTCTAAAAACACAGGCCCATATTGTGAGTTATTAATAGCGCCGATTATTGATACACGTTTTTTCAAAGCACCATCATCGCCCAGAACCTCAATATAATCCTCAAATGATGGCGGGTGAATCTGCTTTAAAGAATCATAGGGGAACCTTCCAGTAAGAACGTCTAAGGACAAGGTATAAATATCTCCATTTGGCGCGACATCTAAATAGTGATGATTGCGCCCCTGATGGTACCAAACAACATCGGAATCTTTATTATACTTAACGACGCCATAATTATTATGGAACTGGTTAATGACTTCAAATACGACTAATAAATCTCCATTCTCTTGCAAAACGACGTCGCGTGTTTCTATAGATTGGGACTGTATATCTTGCAAAATATAATTCGGTTTTTTTAATTTGCCTATGGGGTCAGTATCCCAGCGATGGAGCTCTTGGCCCGTGCGGTCAATCAAACGAACAATATGATCTGCAGAATTTGAGTATAATACGTAAAATTCTTCTGCGGAGTCTGTCGCGTGCGTCACGCCACTTCTCCCATAGTATTCTTTAAAAATAGGGCGGTTATATCCACTCACTGTTAAAGCAGGATCAGGGTCGAGAACGTTATAAAAAAGCGCGGACATGCCAATTAAAGATCGCTCCATAAGCCCGTAAGGAAAAACTTTGAGCTGCACCGAAAGCGCACCCCACATGAAAAACATATAGATTAAGGCGCTAATAACGATAGAGGTAAACAAACTTTCTTTTTTAATCATGAGCTATACCCCCAGAGCGCCGCTGTTTGTTTGGTTTCATCGGCTATGATTTTTAAATCGCGCGCCTTAAGGTTTGTCTTGTAATAAGACGGGCGCTGAATATACTCCGCCCACATATCAAGCGCGGCAGGTTTATAGCTGACACCGCTAAAATCGGCAATATCTGTCAGCATCTCATGGCTTTTATCACAAAAGTCTTCATAACGATAACAAAGTACAGACGGGCTTTCTACGTATTGCGTGTAAATATAATCATAAACATATGCCCAGTAACGCGCATAACCGCGCACCATCTCCCCCGATTTAAACAAATCGAGGATTGAGTGGTACACATCATCTTGCCCTAAATAAATAGGACGAATATCTGCGCCAAATTCAAAGTGGCCGACGCGCTGCAAGTGTTTAACGGCGCGTTTTTGCCCTTTAGTCTTGGTAAGAAAATTCTCATGTTGGCGCAGCAGTGATTCGACATGACTGACGGGACTGCGTACTGGAACAATAAACTTTGCATCAGGCACAGCCGCAATGATTTTATCAATCCGCGCGATATTATAATTGCCCTTCGCCAAATAACGCGGTGCCTTGCTTTGAAACAGCAGTTTTTTGATATGCGGCAGATAAAAATCAAAGAATCTCTGTAGCGCGGCAGTATCTTTTAGGCGTTCCGGCGTATCAAGGTTATGTAGCCCCTTAAAGAAATGCATCCAAAGCACTTCTTCCATGGCCTCTGGGCTTTCAGACGTCACCTTAATGCCGTCACCATGAAAGCGCTCAACCGGCTTTGACGGCTTCATCATCAGTATTTTCTGTAGCTTGCGCCACAAATACGGCGTAAAAATAAACGGAAAATCGCTATATTTATGCGAAACAAAATCACGATGCGAAGCCAAAAACTCTAATAAAACCGTTGAACCAGAGCGCGCAAGGCCGCACACATAGACGGGGCGGTCAATTTTAATCGGTTCAATATCAAATTCTAAAACCTTACTTTCAAAATCACCTAATTTTTTCCAAAACTTTTGATGATTACAGACCAGACCATTAAGCCAATGGCGCTGCGCGGAAATAAGCGGCTTAGATTTTGTTGATTTTTGTAACGCATGAGACAAGAGAATTAACCACTAAATTATGAAGATACTTTTGCATAAAACAGTCTGCATTATAGCGCATATCAATGCGAAAAAGAACTACGAAAGAGAAAGAATTTGAGAATTTCAATTATTTACCTTGACTTTACCATAAGATACATGTCATGTTCCGCTCGCAGTTTGCAGGATGAAAATCTGATTACAGCGAGCTTTTACCAGCAATGTTACTAAGGTAATCACGCCCTTACAACTGGTGTTAAGGTGTTACAAAGCAGGCCAAAACAAACACGGCCACTTTCCTGAAAAGTTCGACACAGCGAGTATTCTACGAACGCAAGGTAGCGCATGAAGCGTGCCTTAATCGAACTTTTTTGAAAGATCTTAATATGACCAAGTTTGAAGACTTCGGCCTAGAGCCGCGTTTACTTAAATCCCTATCCATGATGAATTACACAGAGCCAACACCAGTTCAGGCAAGAACGATACCTCTTGCCCTAGACGGTCGTGACATTCTCGGCTCTGCGCAAACTGGTACTGGGAAAACAGCCGCATTCTCAATCCCGATGATTAATGCTTTACTTCACACTGAAGATGGCCTTGGCCTTGTCCTAACGCCAACGCGTGAGCTTGGTAAGCAAGTCATGGAAGCTATCCGTGAGATGCTCGGCCCGAAAAGCGGCATCCAGACAGCCTTTATCATTGGCGGTGAGCCAATGCGCCCACAATTCGAACAGCTTAAACGCAACCCACGTATTATTGTTGGTACGCCAGGGCGTATTAATGACCACCTAAAACGTGGCAGCCTAAAACTAGACGGCACACGCTTCCTTGTTTTGGATGAAACAGACCGTATGCTTGACATGGGCTTCAGTATTCAAATTGATGAAATTGAAAGCCACATGACTGGCGACCGTCAGACATTAATGTTCTCTGCGACTATGCCAAACAATATTATGCGCATGGCTGACAGATATTTGAACAACCCAGAGCGTATTGAAGTTGGTGAAGCTAATACTGCCGCGAAAAACATCCAACAAGATGTATTGTTCGTACAGCGCGACAAAAAATACAAAACGCTATTACACGAATTATCTGTACGTGAAGGCACGATCCTTGTTTTCTCAAACACCAAACGTGAAACAGAAGCGCTTGCCAAAAAGCTAAAAGCTGATGGTATTAGCGCCGATGCAATTCATGGTGATTTACGTCAGCACAAGCGTGAGAAAGTTATCAAGAAACTACGCGCAGAGCAGTTCCGCGTTCTTGTTGCAACGGATGTTGTTGCACGTGGCCTTGATATTCCGCATATTGCGCACGTCATCAACTATGACTTACCAATGATGCCTGAAGATTACATTCACCGTATTGGCCGTACAGCACGTGCCGGCGCGAAAGGTCATGCATTATGCTTGATCGCACCGCATGATGGCCGCCGTTGGGCTGCTATTCAGCGTCTTATTGATCCGAAAAGCAAGGAAGATAAAGGCAATTACGGCGAACGTCCAGGGCGCGGCGGCAAAAGCGGCGGCAGCGGTTATAGCGCTAAGTCTAAGTCATATAAAGGCGGCGGTAAAAAATTCGGCAATAACGATAATTACGGTGGTAAGAAAAAGCCATTCCGCCGTGACGAAGGGCGCTCTTTCGATAAAAGAGACGACCGCTCGGACCGTTCGGATCGCTCATATGGCGGCAAACCAAGCTTCCAAAAGCGTGACGACAACAGATCATTTGAAGGCCGCAAGCCGTTCAAACGTGATGGCGAACGCTCTGACCATTCAGATCGTTCAGACCGCTCAGATCGCTCATATGGCGGCAAGCCAAGCTTCCAAAAACGTGATGACAACAGATCATTTGAAGGCCGCAAGCCGTTCAAACGTGATGGTGAACGCTCTGATCGCTCAGACCGCACTGATCGTCCATATGGCGCGAAGCCAAGCTTCCAAAAACGTGATGACAACAGATCATTTGA